>NZ_CP094712.1:0-2520325 GCF_025558325.1 Staphylococcus schleiferi | reverse complement strand
TTTTTAACTCCATCTTCCTAAGTAAAAATTTTGTTATACACAATATCCCCATAATTTAATAAAGATAATCACAGGGTGTTAATAATTATCCACAAGTTAATCACAAACTGTGGATGAACAACATAAAACGTTACATTATTCACAACTCTTTTAAGCTATATACATAATATAAAACCTATGTACTATAAGGGTTTAAACCACTTATCCACATAATTATACTTTTTCACAACCATTACTGTCAAACGGCTGTGAATATGTTGTTATCTTTTTGTGTAACTTGTGAATAATAAATTGTTATCCACAGTTTATTTATTTTGCCCTGTGTATAAGTGGACAACTTTTTTAGGTCTGTTGTATCTAATTATGAAAAAACACACTTGATTTACTGTTGTGATTTTGTTATATTTTAGTAGTTGCTTGAAATGTAGACATTTCATTTTATTTAAGAACATCAATTTGAACACATAAAAATGAAATTAACTTATCTATAATGATGAATATTAGATAATTGAATGATTGAGATGGAGGTGTTTTGCATGGTAAAACGTACTTATCAACCAAATAAACGTAAACATAGTAAAGTTCATGGTTTCAGAAAACGCATGAGCACTAAAAACGGCCGTAAAGTATTGGCACGTCGTCGTCGTAAAGGTCGTAAAGTTTTATCAGCATAAGATCACTGACTCATTCAGTGATCTTTTTTTTGCGAACAAGCCTGTTTGCCTTAGGTATTCAGAAGAAAGACGAGTGATATTTAATGGAAAAAGCATACCGTATTAAAAAAAATGCTGATTTTCAGTCCATCTATCGTAAAGGTAAATCTGTAGCGAATCGCCAGTTTGTTGTTTATACGTATGAACAACAACAAGCCACACACTTTAGGCTCGGTATTAGCGTATCTAAAAAATTGGGTAATGCTGTGACACGCAACCGTATTAAAAGAAGTATTCGAGAATGCTTCAAAGTGCATAAAACAGATTTGTTACCAGTCGATATGATTGTGATTGCACGATTTCCTGCCAAAGAGATGTCTACACAAGAAATTCAGAAAAGTTTAGAGCATGTACTCAAAATTGCAAAGGTCTTTAACAAGCGAATAAAGTAATTTTTAGACTTCGGTTTGTATGACTTCAGACAAACCGAAGTCTAACTTATAATGTGAGAACCCTTGGTATAAAGGCTTTTCTAGTAGGCTAAGTCTTGACGTCATAAGTTGAGGCATCATGCTTTTCTATTTGTGTAAAGGATGCGCAATAGGTTTTACACGTAGGATACAATAAAGAATTGAGAACATGAGATTCGCAATTTTGAATGAAACATTTTACAATATTATAATGGTATATTTTGACAAAAGGAGGTACGTCAATTGTGGAACAATTAGACACGATTACAAGTATATCAACACCAATGGGCGAGGGCGCGATAGGAATTGTACGTTTATCTGGTTTAGATGCGGTTGAAATTGCAGATAAGCTTTATAAAGGAAGAAAACAATTAAAAGATGTACCTACGCATACAATTAACTATGGGCATATCATTGATCCTAAAACGCAAGAAGTAGTTGAAGAAGTGATGGTTTCGGTATTACGAGCACCACGTACATTTACACGTGAAGACATTGTAGAGATTAACTGTCATGGTGGCATTTTGACAATTAATCGTGTGTTAGAATTAACAATGACTTATGGTGCGAGAATGGCAGAGCCTGGTGAATATACAAAGCGTGCCTTCTTAAATGGAAGAATTGACTTATCACAAGCTGAAGCAGTAATGGATTTTATACGTTCTAAAACTGACCGTGCTTCGAAAGTCGCAATGAACCAAATTGAAGGGCGATTAAGTGATTTGATTAAAAAACAACGTCAATCCATTTTGGAAGTTCTAGCTCAAGTAGAGGTTAACATTGATTATCCAGAATATGATGACGTAGAAGAAGCTACTTCAGAGTTACTGTTAGAACGCGCGCAAGAAATCAAAAATGAGATTCAAAAATTATTAGATACAGGTGTTCAAGGTAAAATTATGCGTGAAGGTTTATCAACTGTCATTGTAGGTAAGCCTAATGTGGGTAAATCATCCATGTTAAATAACTTGATTCAAGATAATAAAGCGATTGTGACAGAAGTTGCTGGAACAACGCGCGACGTATTGGAAGAATACGTCAATGTAAGAGGCGTACCGCTCAGACTTGTAGATACAGCAGGTATTCGCGAAACAGAAGATATCGTTGAACGAATAGGGGTAGAGCGTTCTCGTAAAGCATTGAGTGAAGCAGATCTTATTTTATTTGTATTAAATAATAATGAGCCTTTAACAGAAGAAGATCGAAAGCTCTATGAAGTTGTAAAAACGAGCGATGCAATTGTGATTATTAATAAGACAGACTTGACGCCACGATTAGACCGTGACGAAGTGAAAGCGATGGTGGGTTCAATGCCTGTTATTGAAACGTCAATGCTCGAACAACAAGGGATTGATGAGCTTGAAATTCAAATACGCGATCTGTTTTTTGGTGGAGAGGTTCAAAGTCAAGATATGACTTATGTTTCAAACTCACGCCATATTTCATTACTCAAACAGGCGAAGAAGACGATTCAAGATGCGATAGATGCAGCTGAAATGGGGATTCCTATGGATATGATTCAAATCGATTTAACACGGACATGGGAACTTTTAGGTGAAATCATTGGTGAATCTGCAAGTGAAGAATTGATTGATCAATTATTTAGTCAATTCTGTATCGGAAAATAATAAATGGAGGTTAATAAAATGGTGAAATCATTTGATGTTATTGTCGTAGGGGCTGGACATTCTGGTATTGAAGCCGGTCTTGCATCTGCGAGACGTGGTGCGCATACACTCATGTTGACAATTAATTTAGACAATATTGCCTTTATGCCATGTAATCCGTCAGTGGGTGGACCGGCAAAAGGAATTGTTGTACGTGAAATTGACGCTTTAGGTGGCCAAATGGCGAAAACAATTGATAAAACGCATATTCAAATGCGTATGCTTAATACAGGAAAAGGGCCTGCAGTACGTGCGTTACGCGCGCAAGCCGATAAAGTCATGTATCAACAAGAAATGAAACGTGTACTTGAAGATGAAGACAATCTAGAAGTGATGCAAGGCATGGTGGATGAACTTATCATCGAAGAGGGCGTTGTTAAAGGTGTGCGTACTAATATTGGTACTGAATACCGTGCTAAAGCCGTTATTTTAACAACAGGTACTTTCTTACGTGGTGAGATTATTCTTGGTAATTTGAAATATTCTAGTGGTCCAAACCATCAATTACCTTCGATTACGCTTGCAGATCACTTAAGAGAACTTGGCTTTGATGTTGTTCGTTTTAAAACGGGTACACCACCACGTGTGAATGCGAAAACGATAGATTATAGTAAAACTGAAATTCAACCAGGTGATGACGTCGGTCGTGCTTTCAGTTATGAAACAACGGAATATATTTTAGACCAACTTCCTTGTTGGCTTACTTATACAAATGGTGAAACGCACAAAGTCATCGATGACAATCTTCATTTATCTGCAATGTATTCCGGAATGATTAAAGGTACAGGTCCACGTTATTGTCCATCAATTGAAGATAAATTTGTTCGTTTTAATGATAAACCGAGACATCAATTGTTCCTTGAACCTGAAGGCCGTCATACAAATGAAGTATACGTTCAAGGTTTATCAACAAGTATGCCTGAAGCCGTCCAACGTCAAATGCTTGCGACTATTCCTGGTTTAGAAAAGGCAGATATGATGCGCGCAGGTTATGCGATTGAATATGATGCATTAGTACCGACACAACTTTGGCCAACTTTGGAAACTAAAATGATTAAAAACCTCTACACAGCAGGTCAGATTAATGGGACGTCAGGTTATGAAGAAGCGGCTGGTCAAGGTTTAATGGCAGGTATTAATGCAGCAGCCCGCGTATTAGGTCAAGAAGAAACCATTTTACAACGTTCAGATGCTTATATCGGTGTTTTAATTGACGACTTAGTGACAAAAGGTACAAATGAGCCGTATCGATTACTCACTTCTCGTGCAGAGTATCGTTTATTACTACGTCATGATAATGCAGATTTACGTCTTACAGATATTGGCCATCAAATTGGTTTAATCTCAGAAGAGCGTTATGCACGTTTCAATGAAAAGCGTCAGCAAATTAGTGATGAAATGACACGATTGTCTCAAATCCGCATTAGGCCAAGTGAACGCGTACAACAAATCATTGAGCGAGAAGGGGGCTCACGCCTTAAAGATGGAATTCTAGCCAATGAATTGTTACGTCGACCTGAAATGACTTATGCAACAATAATTGAAATTTTAGAAGAGACACATCAATTACCATCAGATGTTGAAGAACAAGTCGAAATTCAAACAAAATATGAAGGTTATATCAATAAATCATTACAACAAGTAGATAAAGTGAAAAGAATGGAACAAAAGAAAATTCCAGAAGATCTCGATTACAGTAAAATCGATAGCTTAGCGACTGAAGCACGTGAAAAATTGGCTCAGGTTAAACCACTTAACATCGCGCAAGCCTCACGTATTTCAGGTGTTAACCCAGCAGATATTTCAATATTGTTAGTCTACTTAGAACAAGGTAAAATTCAAAGGGTGAAATAAATGAGTGTAGAATGGTTAGCAACACAATTAGGTGCACACGGATTGACAGTATCTGATAAACAGAAGCAACAATTTGAAAAATATTATGAAATGCTTGTAGAATGGAATGAGAAAATTAACTTAACGAGTATTACAGAGGAACATGAAGTGTATCTTAAGCATTTTTATGATTCTGTAACACCTAGTTTTTACCATGATTTTAACCAACCGTTAAGTTTGTGTGATGTGGGTGCGGGTGCAGGATTTCCAAGTATTCCTTTAAAAATTATGTTTCCAGAAATTCACGTTACAATTGTTGACTCGTTAAATAAGCGGATTCAATTTTTAAATCAATTGGCAGATGCGTTAGAGCTTGAAGGTGTCCGATTTGTACATGATCGCGCTGAAACGTTTGGGAAGCAGGAAGACTACCGGGCGTCTTTTGACATCGTAACAGCACGTGCTGTTGCGAGAATGTCGGTATTAAGTGAATTGTGTATACCACTCGTGAAAAAGCAAGGTCTCTTTTTAGCTTTAAAATCATCAAAAGGACAAGAAGAACTTGATGAAGCACGCTTTGCTATAGGTGTCTTAGGTGGCAAAATTCGCCAAATCGATACATTTACGCTTCCAGAAGATGCAGGTGAGCGTCAAATTATTACAATTGAAAAGCGGAGTCAAACACCTAAGAAATACCCAAGAAAACCCGGAACACCCAATAAAACACCACTTGTAGAATAACAAAAATGTATTTTGGAATATTAAGGGGAGCGAATAAAAATGAAGAAACCCTTTTCTAAGTTGTTTGGATTAAAAAATAAAGACGACTTACTAGATGCCAGTGAAGCGGAAAATCAAGGTGTCGAATCGATTAAAATTGAGCGAATTGTTCCGAACCGTTATCAACCACGCCAAAAGTTTGATACTGCACGGATTGAAGAATTAGCTGAATCTATAAGCGCTCATGGTTTGTTACAACCTATTGTAGTAAGACCGATTGAAGAAAATATGTACGAAATCATTGCAGGTGAACGTCGTTTTCGTGCGTTACAAATGAATCAAATGACTGAGGCAGAGGTTTTAATCCGTCATTTAGATGATGAAGAAACAGCTGTCGTAGCATTGATAGAAAATATTCAACGTGAAAATTTATCAGCGATTGAAGAAGCAGAGGCTTATAAAAAACTGTTGGCGTTTGAAGGTATTACTCAAGCTGAACTCGCTAAAAGTGTCGGAAAAAGTCAAAGTTTCATTGCGAATAAATTGCGCCTATTGAAATTAACGCCTGTCGTGTTAGAAGCAGTACGGGAACATCGAATTACTGAGCGTCATGCGCGAGCGCTAGTAGGACAAACACCTGAACGACAAGAAGAAATGTTGCATATCATTTTAACAGAGCAATTAAACGTCAAACAAACAGAAGATCGGTTGAAAATGCCTGTTGAAAAAGATATTGAAGGAGAGAAAGTCGTTGCGACCCCTCCTGAATTTATCCAAGATGTTTCAGCCGCACGTGATATTATTGCGGATAGCTTGTTGGAAGTCAGTGCGAATGGTATCAAATACGAACAACGTGAAAAAGAACATGATGATTACGTTGAAATTCAAATTCGTCTTTATCGAAAATAACCATTTTTAATGTATGAAACCATTTTATTTTAAATAGCAAAACCTTTATAGACTGTGTAAGTGATAAATCGTCACTTATGCAGTTTTTTTACGCTTAAGGTTGTATAAAAATTTCGGTCTATAGCGCTATGATTTTTCTTTTAATACTTTATATATTTATACATATCCTCAAAGTAATTAAAGGAGAAATGATATGAAAAACAAGAAACGCATCATAGGCATATTTGCTTTTTTATTAGTAGGTATTTCAATTTATTTGATGACGAGCTTTGACATGCTTAACAGAACAGAAGTTTATTATGGAAAGTTCGTTCAAAACAATCAAACTACCAACCTTTATTCACATGACAATCAATATCAAATGAAGCTGAATAAAAAACGAGATAAACTCCAAGAAGGCAATTGGGTTAAGGTTACATTGACTGATCAAAAAGGCGTCATTGTGGATGTAAAAGCTATAGATAAAACACAAATTCCAAAAAGTGTATTACGAAAAATAGAGAGAAGTCAGTAAGAAAAAGGGAAGGGTGTTTTTTACATAATAATTAAGAATCACGTATCAAAACTAAACTTTGAGAGAAGAAGATCTTGATGTCTTGTTCTCTCAAAGTTTTACGGCGAAAGAGCATTCTAAAATAACAAAATATAGTAACCTCTTAGTTTTTGATTATTACAGAGTCAGTGAAGTTCACAATTTATTAAGCATTAATGAAAAGGTTATGTTGCTTTTCTTTAAGTGATTTGAAATCAAGTATTAGTTCTTTATTACAATGACTTTTACACTTTTAAAAATAGTCCATAAAAAGTGACAATAATTAAATTGAATTTTTAGGTTCTGTTGCAAAGTTAAGTTTATAGTATAATTTAAATGAAAAGGGCTCTTCTGTATGAACTATTTCAGATATAAACAATTCAATAAGGATATTATTACTATAAGCGTTGGCTACTACTTAATTATTATTACCTTTATTAATTTCTTGTAGCACAGAGGCTCGTTGTCAATAAAGCAATTGGAATAAAGCAAAAATATGATATGTTATATATTGGGATGTTTATTAAGGGATTGTTTAAATTCTGAAATAAAGAATTTTTACAATGTATAATATTAATACTTCAAAAATTATAAAAGCTTCTCTTGCATTTGTCATTGCTTCTGGTATTGTATTTAGCCCTATTGGCATTGATAATGATTCTGAAGCTTCTGAAGCAAATTCATCTATGGTTTCTAAAAAATGTGCTGGAACAATTTCGAAAATTAATGATAACGTGGCTAGAATTGATTTGAATAAAGGGATTACATACAATGTTGATGAAAATGGTATAGCTACGATAAAAGATACTCGTTCTGGAAAAACTGAGCAATTACCTGTAACAGCAAAAGACAAAAATGGTGAAAACGCGACTTTAGTTTATTTTGAAGAGGATGGTAAGTTGGGCGTTCAAGTTGTTAAGCAGCAGCAAGAAAGAGGAGCTGCTAAATGTGTAATCGGAACTGTGGGAGGAGCTATTGGTGGTGCGACAACTGGTGGCTTAGGAGGAGCTGCTGTTGGTACTGTTACACTTCCTATTGTTGGAACTGTTAGTGGTGGTGTTGTAGGAGCCATCGGTGGCGGTATTGGCGGTGCTTCTGGCGGATATGTAGCTGGCTGTTAAAAGGTGGGATAACTATGTATGATAGAAAGATCTTCAACTGGCCAATATTTTTTATTGTGATTTTGAGTTATATATTTATGCTATCTTTGTTTTTGTGGGTTTCTAATATAAGTCATTTAAAAGTCTTTTTATTGACTATTCCTTTTCTTTTAATGACTTGCGTTTATATAATACTGTTTATAAAAAATAGATAGCTAGTGTTTGCACGTGTTTATGTATGTCATAAGCACGTGTATTTGTTTGTATTTAAAACGAGTTGAAAACGAGTTTCTTCTTGTCTTGATACTATATAGAAATAACTCGATTTTAATACTATATAGAAATAACTCGATTTTACTTTTCGTCGCTATACCCTTGATAACAAAGGGTTTGCGGGCTGATTTAAGCGTGAAAGAAATTTTTGACATAAAAACCCCCAGTAGTAAGATATAAGTTGACTAGACTAAATCAAATACTGGAGTTTTTTATGCTTTTATATAACCAAACTGTAAGAATGTTGGTGTTTTTCTGTGCATACTAATCATACAAAATATAATTTTGAAAATCAAAATTATGTCCGGTTTGTAATTGGAGGCGTGCCATGAAGAATAGTTATCAAGCACAGCGTGTGATTGAAGAAGTAATTAAAAAAAACAAAAGCGCAATGGTTTTTAGGTTCTGTTGCAAGGTTAAGTTTATAGTATAATTTAAATAAAAAGGGCTCTTCTGTATGAACTATTTCAGATATAAACAATCAAGGGTATTGAATGTATTTATGGACTATATAAAAAGAACTGTAGGTCTCTTCAGATTTACGGATTTTCGCATGCCACAAAATTAGTTATATGTTAGCAAGTTAAGCAAATGCTGACATGATAAAAAAGGAAATTAGATATTTTTTTCTAATTTTACAACAAAACCGCTTAAAAGCTAGCGTTTTTTTATGTCTGGATTATCTGCAAAATAAAAATCATAAAGTTTAAGAAATTCATAGTCAGTATCTGGGATATTATGGTCTTTCATAAGTTTAATAACTTCTTGAATTCGTTGGTCATTAGGGATATTACATAACTCAGAAATTTCTTTTGATGTTTTATCAAGTATAGAAAAAGTGAATACAAAGTTTATCGTCATAAAAACATCTCTTATTTGGCTCACATTTGCGTTTTAAGAAATAAATATGCTTATACAGATATAAATACTATATATTTTTAAAGTTTGCTCTATATACCCCCTTAAAATGCAAAATAAGGTTATTGGATTATCACACGCAAATTTTGGTTTTAGCACGATACCATTTTGGGTATGCAAGTGCGCCCTTGGACAATGAGAAATAAAAAATCTTAATTAAACAGAGTTTAACTAAGATAGTCACGAATTTTAGTGTGTTTAAAAATCCGTATTATTTCAGATGTTTGGAATTAAGGTATTGAATATGGTGTGAATGAAAGTAAAGGATAATAATTACTTATTCAGTGCATGATTAGGTTTTTATTCAAGGTATAGTTACTTACATAATTTAAGCGCGTATTTATGCCGAGAAAATTTATTGATCAATGAGAAGAACCCTTAACTAAACTTGTAGACGAATGTCGGCATAGCGTGAGCTATTAAGCCGACCATTCGACAAGTTTTGGGTTTGTTAAGGGTTCAGAGGCTCAACGTCAATAAAGCAATTGAAATAAAGTATTTATATATAGGGACTAATTGTTTTTTGAAGAAATTCCGTATATGACGAGATAAATAATGGCGATTGTTATAAAACTTATAAGTCCTAAAAATATTGAGAATCCGCTGGTTGAAAAAGGAGTGAAATAATCTGAGGAATGATAAACGTTCATAAAGGTGTGGACACTTCCAAAAGAAATAATAATTCCAATTACTCTATTTACCAGTATAGACACACTTTTTTTAAATTTTTTTTTGAATATGTACAAGCTGATAATTGCAGAAACAACCAAGTAAGGAATATATCCGAGTAGGGAATTATATGCATAGTCAATATAGATTGCTATAAATTCTATTGGTATGAATGGGGTTAATAAATACAAGAGTTTAAATTTCATTTTCATAACGCCTTTCATTAATATTTTATCATTTTATTTTTATGACTATTAACGTAATATTAATATAAAAGAAAGGAGTTTGCTATGAAAAAAGTAATTATTCTTTTTTTAACTTTAATATTTACAACTTCTTTTGTTTTATTGTATTTTTCTGAGTCTACATATGCCAATGAGATTGAAGGTGATAATTATCAAAGTTTACAACAAGATGGTATTTTAGATAATACTGTTAGTGAAGATCAATGGAATCAATTTTTACAAGAAAGCGAATCAGGTAAACAATCTTTAGAGAATGATTCAGAGATAGTTTCTTATTCATCAGGCTTTCGTTTAAAAGCGGGAGATGTATTAATTTCTAATGCAACAAGTTCTAAAGGATTGACTGGACATGCAGCTATTGCTATAAGTAGTAATCAAGTTTTGCATATACATAGTGCGGGACATCATCCAGCTGTACATAGTTTTTCTTGGTTTAAAAAAAGATATTCTGGTAAAGGACAATGGTTGAAAATTTATCGTTCTAAAAATTCTAAGGCTGGACCGAAAGCAGCTGCTTGGGCTAAGAAGAATTATGTTGGAAAAAATATAATTATGGAATCAATACAAAACTATCTTCTAAAAATCCAACTTATTGTTCTAAAATTGTTTATCAAGCTTATAAATATGGGGCTAGTAAAAAATCAATATATGATCCAGGTTCACATATTATAGCGCCGTATGCATTGCCAAATATTTCTTCAAAAAGTTATAAATTAAGAAAGGTCAAGACGTTTTAAGGTTTTTAGAAACGAGTTGAAAACGAGTTTCTTCTTGTCTTGATACTATATTGAAATAACTCGATTTTACTTTTCGTCGCTATACCCTTGATAACAAAGGGTTTGCGGGCTGATTTAAGCGTGAAAGAAATTTTTGACATAAAAAACCCCAGTAGTAAGATATAAGTTGACTAGACTAAATCAAATACTGGAGTTTTTTTATGCTTTTATATCACCAAACTGTAAGAATGTTGGTGTTTTGTTATGCATACTAATCATACAAAATATGTTTTTGAAAATCAAAATAATGAAACCTTAAAAGATATTAGTAAAAATGGGTAAGAACGCCCAAGGAGAGAAAAGAAAATAGATAATGTAAGTTACGCAGATATACTTGAAATCTTAAAAATTAAAAAAGCGCACAACGTTAAACAATGGGGTAATGTCTTAGAATTTAAACCGACAGAAGACGGGTATTTGAAATTATATAAAACATGGTTTTGTAAATCAAAATTATGTCCGGTTTGTAATTGGAGGCGTGCCATGAAGAATAGTTATCAAGCACAGCGTGTGATTGAAGAAGTAATTGAAAAAAACAAAAGCGCGATGCTTTTTTAGGTTCTGTTGCAAAGTTAAGTTTATAGTATAATTTAAATAAAAAGGGCTCTTCTGTATGAACTATTTCAGGTATAAACAATTCGATAAGGATGTTATTACTGTAGCCGTTGACTACTACCTAAGATACTCTTTGAGTTATCGTGATATATCTGAAATATTAAGAGAACGAGGTGTGAACATTCATCATTCAACCGTATATCGTTAGGTTCAAGAATATGCACCTATTTTATATCAAATTTGGAAGAGAAAACATAAAAAAGCGTATTATAAGTGGCGTATTGATGAGACATATATCAAAATTAAAGGACAGTGGTATCATCTGTATCGCGCAATTGATGCAGATGGACATACATTAGGTATTTTTTTCTAACTTTGCAACAGAACCGAAAATTAGCACGGTAAGTGTTAATTTTAACTAGAATTCAAATGAAAAACACCACAAAAATCATTTAAAAAGGTTTTTGTGGTGTTTTACTTGAAAGCTGAAACCCTATGTCCCAGCCCCGTTATAGATATATAGTTTACTTTACTTTCTTTAGAGTGTTGCTTTTGCTGCTTCAACTGTTTCGCGTGTTAATTCATGACTGTTCACCCAAAATTCAGTTACCTCTGCACCACGATCTTTAAAGATTGAGCGAACGTGTTCACTTTCTGAGATAGGGACGATAGGGTCATTTTTACCCATTGAAAGGTAGACTGACTTACCACTTAAATCGATATCTTTTGGTACTTCTAAAGGATAAAGTGGTGCAAATAATAGGCCTTTTTTATATGGCATCGCTTCATTCAACATTAAACTAATCGCAATGTTAGAACCGTTAGAAAAACCAACGAGAATCACTTCATTGAGATCAAATTGATAACGCTGAGCAGCATCTTGTAAGAACTCGTGTAATTCTGTCGTTCTAAATTTTAAGTCTTCTACGTCATATTGACCTTCACCGTGACGTTTGAAGAAACGGTTCATCCCATTTTCTGAAATGTTACCACGTACGCCCAAAGCATTGTATGTTGGATCAAGTAATTCGGCAATTGGGAGTAAATCATGTTCATCGCCACCTGTCCCATGCAGTAGGACAAAAGTTGGTTTTGATAAATCACCTTGTTTAAAAATATGTTCCATATCCATTCACCTCTTTATCATTATCGGGGTCTTTTAATTGTAAAAGTCTCTCCTAGTCGTGCATAATCATCGCCAGCAAGTCGACTTACAGGTTTAAGGTTCTCAACGTCAACATAGCCCTTATCAACGTCGAATAGTTGTTCATCTATTGATACTTTTTGAATTTCTAACAGTAATAAGTCATTTGCGGTTTCAGTTTCTGACTGAATTTCAATATGCTGATAAAGTTTTACTTCAAAACGTATGGCACTTTCATTTAAACTCGGAACTGAAACGTATTCAGAATGAGTCGTTGTAAATTGTGTGATATCTAACTCGCTTTCATTAGCGGGTAATGGCGCAGCGGTTTGATTCGCATCTGAAACATTATTTTCAGTTACCACATGAACGACTGCTTCTTGTGAATTTATAATGTTTCTCGCTGTATCTTTCATGACTCCTTCTTTGCGTGATACAGAAATTGAGAGAATCGCAGGTTCCGAAGATACAATATTAAAGAAACTAAAAGGCGCAACATTAACAAGCCCTTCCTCAGACTGACTTGTGACCAATGCGATAGGGCGTGGTACGACAGAGCCTATTAAAAATTTATACATTTGCTTTTTGGATAGTTCAGAAGCGCGGAACGTGTACATTATTGACCCTCCAGTCTACATGCAGTTAGTTTTATGAGCGTGTTGTATCAAATTCACGAATTTCTGATTCAATATAATCTCTTTGATTTTCTAAGAATGGTGGAAGTGAAAGTGATTCACCAAGTGTTTCATAAGGTTCATCTCCAGCGAATCCTGGTCCGTCTGTTGAAAGTTCAATTAAAACATGACCGATACGTGTGTAAAGTGCTTTAAAATAGAAACGGTCAACGATACCAGAGCTACTTACACCTAATTGGTTATATTTTTCAAACCAAGAATTGAGTGCATCATCGTCTTCAACACGGAAAGAAACGTGGTGAACTTGACCGTAACCGGGTCGACTTTGAACACCTTCATCTTTACGTAGGATAACTTGACCGCCATTACCGCCATTACCTACTTCTAACAGTGTGACGTTTTCTTCTTCAATCATAGGTTTCATATCATAGAGTTCCATCAATGTTTGTTTGAATTCATCGTAGTAGCTTACTGTAATTTCAATTGGGCCTAAACCGTAGATTGCTTTATCTTGTGGGACAGGGCCATTTTTCCAAGGAACACCTGGTTCAACACCTGTATTGTTTTCATCAGAAATCAATTGATATTTTTGACCGTCTTCTTGTTCAAAACGTAAGATTTTTTTATCAAATAGTGTGTCGATGTCGTCGTGTTTTACTCCGAACTCATCGAAGCGTTGTTGATAGTATTCAAGTGCTGCATCATTTGGTACACGGAAAGCAGTACGACTGATAGCGTTTGTGCCTGGTGCACCTTTTGGATTGTTTGGAAAATCAAAGAAAGTCATATCTGTTCCTGCGTGACCTTCATCATCTGCAAAGAATGTGTGGTAAGTGTAAATGTCATCTTGGTTAACTGTTTTTTTAACAAGTCTCATACCGAGTACGTCTGTAAAAAAGTGATAATTGCGTTCTACATCATTTGTCATTGCAGTTACATGGTGAATCCCTTTAAGTAGATATTGTGTCATAAGAAAAACTCCTTGTTTGATTTATAATTATCTCTAATTCGAACTAAATTTGTGTGAAAGAAAAGTACACGAGAACCCTTAGCTGTCGGTTTGTGTACTTAATGTTTTTAAAGTTTGCTGTAAAGTATTTAATTCTTCCGTTGTCAATTCTGAAAAGGCTGCTTCAATTGCTTTTGCATGTTGTGGGAAAATCTGAGCCATAAGCGCTTGCCCTTTATCCGTTAAGGCTGCATAGCTTACACGTCTGTCTTTTTCACATTCTCTTCGTTGCAATAGTCCTTTTTCCTCTAGTTTTTGCACAACATAAGTAGTACTACTACTTGCAATTAAAATGCGTTCTTGGATCCGTTGAATGCTGTGTTCACCCTTGTTATATAAAAGCTCAAGTACAGCAAATTCGGTAATATTTAATCCATAAGATTTCACATCATTGCGTATAATTTTATCCATCATGTCATTTGTACGTTTGAGTCCAATCAGTGTTTTGAGTGCAATATCCGTTCGTTGCAATTGACAACCCCTCCTTTTATTTCGAATTCGAGATAATTATAACTTGTAAATTTGGCAAAGTAAAGAATTAAGTTTAATTTTTATACCCACATCCAACATACAACGACTCAATGTTGATTTGATGCGGTTTATATCTTTACAAGTTATAAAGAGTGATTCCTTTTAAAAGGAGAGTACGCTATATATATTGCCGGTTTTCACATTATAAAACTTTTTAATCGAAACCATTGATGAAACTAATCGATAAAAAACAAATCATCGGCGTGACATACTGCCCTTAAAAACGTCTATATGACATTTCAGTATGTGAGCGCGCGATGATTTGTTGAGATGCATTAAGCTTCGATAGCAAATTCACTATCTAGTTCAAATTGGATATCTTTACCTAACATAACCCCACCAGTTTCTAGTGTTTGGTTAAAGCTAATGCCGTCTTTTTCACGGTTGATTGTACCTTTTACAACAAAACCAGTAACTTGGCCACCAGTCATTGGATTTGCGCTCACACCGTTGTGTGTAAAATCAAACGTTTCTTCATGTGTTTGACCTGCAATTGTAAGTTGACCTGTAATTTGGTTTTCAGTGATTTGAGTAGATTCAAATTTGATTTCTGGATATGTTTCGCTATCAAAGAAATCTTTTGGTTTTAGTGTTGGTCACGATCCGCATTACCTGTATCAACAGAGTCTACTTTAATTGTTGCTACTGCTGATAATGAAGACGCATCTCCTACATCGCCAGTTAATTGAATATCATAGTCTTTAAAAGTACCTCTAATTTTAGAAACCATTAAATGTTTAATTGAAAAACCAAAAGTACTGTGTACAGTATCAAGATTAAATTTTGTCATTACAAATGACCTCCCCTAATTTTCGTTGTAGTTATTTTCTTTTTCTAAGTATAAAAAATATACCATTAATAAAAAGTAATAGCAAGGAGGAAAGTTTGAATCGTATTTTTTAATGTGAAATCTAGCAATAATTGTTTAGCTACGCGTGTGTATATTGTTATCCTATAATAACTTTAGTTTAAAGTGATGATTTCATGATGGATGAGTAACGTCAGACATTTGAAATATGGTAAAGTAAGGATGGGAGAAGAATGAAGAGTTTCTATGATTAAAAGGGATGTAGACTTATGAGAGTGAATTTTTTTCATATTTTACATCATGAAAGCGCGGATAAAAGAATAAATAAAAGACAACGAGACTGGGTGGGGGATGTCTCACACCTTGTGCAATCTTACTCATTTTTGGCGAGCATAATCATGAGTTTTAATAGCTATTGCGCGCAATTATTAGTGTTTTATTATTAATTCTTAATTAAAGTTTTGTTTTTGTACGAAAACAATGAATGTGAAGATAATGTTAGGAGATGAAATTGATGATAGTAGAAGAAATTCAAGGGAACATTGCACAACTTTCTCAAGATGAAAAAAATATACATATTGAGAAGGTTTATTTAGAAAACTCAGACCTTGTGAAACGAATTCAAAGGGTAACTTCAGATCACGGCACTGAAATTGGCATTCGTTTAAGTCAGCCCATTGATCTTCAGTATGGTGATATTTTATATCGTGATGATCAAAATATGATTATTATCGATGTCAATTCAGAAGATATTATAGCAATCCGTCCACGTACGATTAAAGAAATGGGAGAAATTGCGCATCAATTAGGAAATCGCCATTTACCGGCTCAGTTTACGGATGAGAATGAGATGCTTGTGCAATATGATTACCTCGTAGAAGATTTATTGAAAGAACAAGGTATTCCGTATCAACGAGAAGACCGTAAAGTCAATCAGGCCTTTAAACATATAGGACATTCACATGACTAACTTAGCAAAATTGAAGTTGTTCCAATTTTGTGATTCACAATTTCCAACAGGCGCGTTTAGTCATTCTTTTGGGCTAGAGACTTATATTCAACGTCGGGCTATTTATGATGGCGTGACTTTTCGGAAATGGTTGGAAGTATTTTTAACAGAACAACTCACGTATACAGATGGCTTGGCGATGCGTTTGGTTTATGAAGCGATTGAATCGAATGCCCCAGAGGTCATTGAACGGTTCGATCAACTGTTGTTTGTGCAAAATATTCCCCGAGAAACGAGAAATGGAACGAAACAAATGGGGAAACGCATGATTCAGCTTGCGCATACACTTTACGATGATGAATGGTTGGATTGGTACTATGAACGTGCGAATGAATATGCGCTTCATACACATCCAGCTGTTGTTTTCACATTATTGGGTCATCATTTAAAGATACCGATTGAGGAGGTTATTGATTATTATTACTATCAAAATGTTTCCAGTTTAACGCAAAATGCTGTTCGTGCCATTCCACTTGGACAAACAGAAGGGCAGAAAATTATAGCGCAAATGATTCCTTTTATTGCACAGACACGGGAAGCTGTAATGCGACTAGATGAAAAAGATTTTGGTATTACAGCACCGGGTATTGAAATGAATCAGCTTGAGCATGAACATGTGGATGTACGTATATTTATTTCATAGGAGGAATAGAAATGAAACCGATAAAAATTGGTGTAGGGGGTCCTGTAGGGGCCGGTAAAACCCAACTTATTGAAAAAATTGTTAAACGTCTCGCATCAGAGAAAAGCATTGGCGTTATTACAAATGATATTTATACAAAAGAGGACCAAAAAATCCTAGTCAATACAGGTGTACTTCCTGAAGACCGTATTATTGGTGTAGAAACTGGGGGTTGTCCGCATACAGCTATTCGAGAAGATGCTTCTATGAATTTCGCAGCAATCGATGAATTGATGGAAAGACATTCTGATATTGAACTTATATTTATTGAATCAGGTGGCGACAATTTAGCAGCGACTTTTAGTCCGGAACTGGTTGATTTTTCAATTTATATTATTGATGTGGCACAAGGTGAAAAAATCCCACGTAAGGGTGGACAAGGTATGATTAAATCAGACTACTTTGTCATTAATAAAACCGATTTAGCACCCTATGTAGGAGCTTCTTTAGAACGTATGGCTGAAGATACTCAAAAATTCCGTAAAAATCGTCCATTCGCATTTACGAATTTAAAAACGGATGAAGGTTTAGACCAAGTGATGGATTGGATTAAAAAAGATATCTTCTTTGAAGGGCTAGAGTAATGGCCATTTCAAAATGGACGGGTGAACTCGATCTTACCTTTAAACATGATGGGACCCGTACTGTTAATGGGAAGACGTATTATCAGGGTGGTTTGAAAGTATTACGTCCGACGTATTTAAATGGAAGCCCACACCCGACAATGTTTTTAATTAACTTAGGGGGCGGTTTTGTAGACGGAGATCGGTATCGTACTGCGATACACTTTGAGCCTCGTGCACATGCCGTGCTTACAACACAAGGTGCTACGATTGTGTTCAAGACTTTAGAAGATAAGGTGGAACAATATCAAACGTTTCACTTAGAAGATGAAGCATTTATGGAATATATCAGTGATCCGATTATTGGGTATACGCATGCAAGATTTTATCAACATAATCGATTTCATCTGAGTTCCACTGCATCAATGTTTTATACTGATATTTTGACACCGGGCTACGATCAAGAGGGAAAACCATTTAATTACCATTATTTACAATTATTAAATGAGATCTATGTAGATGATTAGTTAGTCGTTTATGACCATTTGAAATTAGACACACAAAAAAATAAAGTGACGGATATTGGTTATATGGAGGGATTTACACACATGGAGGCCTGCTTTTATATGAGTCCGGGTGTAAATCAAAAAGTGGTTGAAGCGGTTCAAGAAGTCGTGCAACCTTTTATGCTTGAAGATTGTCGTGTTGGCGTCACTTTATTGCCTACAAGTGGCCTAACATTTCGTATTTTAGCGCATTCAACAGGGGCGATACAAGAAGTGATCAATGCTGTGCACCAATTTGTCATGACAACTTATCATGAAGAAGATGCGCAATTTTTAAGAAAATATTAAAACATGGTCCAGAAACGATATCATTTCTGGACCATATTTTAGTTTTTATAGTGATACATAATGCTCACTATCAAGTGTCTTTTTAAATGCTTCTAAACGATCTTCACCACTCGTATTTTCAATTTTTGTTGTCTTATCATCTTTTGTTAAACGGTTACCTTCTAAAAGATAATTTGCAAAACCTACATATACATATTCAGGCTTTCCATCTGAAAAATTACCTTTATCGGAGCTTGGGACATAAATACCAAAATAAATAGCTCGAAGATGATTTTGATAAAAATCGTCTTCGAGCTTCCTTTTTATTATCATGCTTCGTATTATATAGGCTCGCTTTCCGAGGAGACAGCCTCAGCCTGTAGTCTTCGGCTCGTCCTGTTCCCTCAGGAGTCTCGCTATAAATACTACGCTTATATATGTAATCATTCACCATTATACTTAAAAAAATAAGGCACTTTCGTATAATTTAATTCATCACAACAAAAACTAAATTAACGAGGTGCCTAAGGAAATTAGTCGCATCTAGTGCGGCTAAACTGATGATAAAAGGAAAAAATCCGAGATTTTTCGTTTTTTACGAAAACCTCGAAGTTTTTCAATTACTGATACACATATCAGCTTCTTTTTAATAGAGATGATAACGTAAGGTCGCTTTATTCATTCGGAACGATAGCAAAACTTCTCACAGGAAAGCCAGGGGCCTTATCTGGCTTAGGACAAATATTATAAATAACAGCACCACGACTAGGAACTTGATCTAAGTGAGCCAACAATTCGATTTGGTAACGGTCTTGCCCAAGGACATATCTTTCACCGACAATATCTCCATTTTTTGCGATATCAATGGATGCATCGGTATCAAATGTTTCATGACCAATGGCAGCGACTTGACGTTCTTCTATTAGGAAGGTTAGCGCATCTAATGACCAACCCGGTAAATGTTGCTGTCCATTTGCATCTTTATTTTCAAAAGAGGTGTGATCCGGCCAACGTTTGGACCAATCACTTCGAAAAGCGACAAATGTATTCGGTTCAATCTTGCCGTGTGTTTCTTCCCATGACGCAATGTGTGCCCGTGTTAAACGGAAATCTGCATCTTTTGCGACAGCTTCTGAGAAATCGAGTACAATGAGTGGTAAAACCAATTCTTGTAATTTTAATTCATGTAAATAACGCTGATCTTCAACAAAATGAATAGGTGCGTCGATGTGTGTGCCATATTGTGTGACAAATGACCATTGTTGAACGAAAAAGCCATCTTGTTCTACTGTAAAGGGTGTTTCAACTTGTGCACCCTCAAATGCGCTAAAATGTGGGGACTTTGCATTGAAAGTATGTGTTAAATCGACCCATTTTGCTTCTTTGAGTGCGTTGAGTTGTTCCCAAAGTGGATATGCCATGCTACCAGACCTCCTTTATTAACTCCTTATGCTGACGTTTGTGGGGATTCAATATGATCTTGACGTAATTTTTTAGCGCTATTAACGAGTACGCTTAATGCTGCTTTTACTTCATCTTCTTTACGTGTTTTGAGACCGCAGTCTGGATTTACCCAGAATAATGAACGATCGATTTCTTTTAATGCGCGGTGAATCGCTGTTGTAATTTCTTCTTCAGTAGGGATACGAGGGCTATGAATGTCGTATACACCTAAACCAATACCTAAATCATAGTTAATATCTTCAAAGTCTTTAATCAAATCACCGTGACTTCTTGATGTTTCAATTGAAATCACATCTGCATCTAAATCATGAATCGCATGGATAATCTGTCCGAATTGCGAATAACACATATGCGTATGAATTTGTGTCTCATCTGCAACGGAAGATGTCGCGAGTTTGAAACTATGGACCGCTTTCTCTAAATAAGCAGCATGGAATTCTTGACGTAAAGGTAAGCCTTCGCGCAATGCAGGTTCATCCACTTGAATGACCTGAATACCGGCTTTTTCTAAAGCTAAAACTTCTTCATTAATTGCGAGTGCAATTTGATCTTGAACCGTTGCACGCGGGATATCTACACGTTCAAATGACCAGTTTAAGATGGTTACTGGACCCGTAAGCATGCCTTTTACAGGTTTGTCTGTTAAACTTTGCGCATAAACCGTTTCTTTAACAGTTAATGGTGCAGTCCATTTTACATCACCGTAAATGATAGGTGGTTTAACGGCACGAGAGCCATAAGATTGAACCCATCCGAAACGTGTAACAAGGAAGCCTTGTAATTTTTCACCAAAGAATTCAACCATGTCATTTCGTTCAAATTCACCATGTACAAAAACGTCTAAACCAATTTCTTCTTGAATTTCAATCCAACGTTTAATCTCATTCTTTAAAAATGTATCGTAAGCTTCATCTGTAATACGTTTATTTTTCCAGTCTGCACGCTGTTTTCGAACTTCAGGTGATTGTGGAAATGATCCGATTGTTGTTGTTGGTAAATCAGGTAAGTTTAAGCGACGTTGTTGTAATACTTTTCGCTCAGAAAAAGCAGAAGCACGTTGAGAACGGACGCTTTCAAAATCATAGTCAAGGTTTTTGAAGTCTTGGCTTTGGAAACGTGTATATTGGGCATGTAATTTATCAAATTGTTCTGTTTGGTTATTGTTAATTGCATTTTTTAAAGCTGCTAATTCTTCTAATTTTTCAGTCGCAAAGCTTAATCCATCGCGTACTGTTTCATCTAATGTCTCGTCATCTAGTGATACAGGAACGAGTAATAGGGAAGAAGATGGGTTAATGTATAAGTCGACGGAATATTGAGATAATTTTTCGATGAGTGCTTTCTTAGCTTCCACATCTGCCGCCCATACATTTCGTCCATCAATGACACCTGCAAATAATGTTTTTGAGGAATCAAGATCGCCATTTTCAATTTGTTGAAGGTTATGCCCGTGATCATGTACGAAATCAAGACCAATCCCTTTTACAGGTAAATCGCTTAAAAACTTAACATTGGCACGTTCGAAATAAGTTTGGATAATGAGCTTTTGTGCCACTTCAGCATCTGCAAATGCTTGATAGGCTTCTTGAGTAATCGCTTCAAGTTCAGTGCTTTTATCAGTGACTAATATAGGTTCATCCACTTGAATCAATTCAGCGCCAGCCTGAACGAGTGATTCAAAAACTTCGATATAAAGAGGTAATAAAGTACGAACTTTATCTTCGAACGATTGATTGCCACCTTTCGAAAGTGCGACGAAAGTAATCGGTCCGACAATAACAGGATGTGCATTAATGTGTAGTGATTTTGCGTAATTAAAGCGTTCAAGTAATGTATTTTTACCTACATTAGGAGTGACATTGTCCCATTCGGGTACGATATAGTGATAGTTCGTGTTAAACCATTTAATTAAAGCACTTGCGACATTCTCTTTGTTTCCACGAGCAATGTCAAAAAGGAGATCGTCATTCACTTCACGGCTTTGAAAACGTTCAGGAATGATATTAAAGAGTAATGATGTATCTAAGATATGATCATAAAGTGAAAAGTCACCGACAGGCACACTATCTAGACCATAATGCTTTTGTAGTAATAAGTTTTCACGATGTAAATTTTGTAATTGGCTATCTAATTCTTCTTTAGTAATTTTTTTATTCCAGTAGCTTTCAATCGCCTTTTTCCATTCACGTTTACGTCCAAGTCTTGGGAATCCTAAGTTTGTTGTTTTAATTGTCATAATATCGCCTCCTGATGGGTTTGTGTAATTGATTTTGAATAAGCTGCAAGTTCTAGTGAATAGTCCACACGTTCAAAAGGTGTGATTAAATAGAGACCATTAAAATATGTGTGAACGGTGTCAATGAGTGACTTGCAAAGTGAAATACTGAGTTGGTAGGTTGCTTCTTTGTCACCTGCTACTGCTTTAAATTGCTCGAGTATCTCTTCTGACATTTTGATACCTGGCACCTCATTATGTAGAAATAAAGCATTATTGTAACTTGTAATCGGCATGACACCTATAAAAATAGGGACATTGAGGTGCTTTGTTGCTTCATAAATTTCAATAATTTTTTCTTTTGAAAATACAGGTTGCGTAATAAAGTAACTCATTCCGCTTTCGATTTTCGTTTCCATTTTGCGTACAGCGGCATTAATGTTTCTTACGTGTGGGTCGAAACCACCAGCGATGTTGAATTGTGTTGTTGTTTTCAGCGCATCACCATCCGTATTGATGCCTTTATTAAATTTGAGTGCGAGTTCGGTCAAACCTTTTGAGTTCACATCGTAAACATTGGTCGCACCAGGCAAATGTCCAATTTTAGAAGGGTCACCCGTAATTGCAAGAATCTCATGAATGCCTAAAAGCGACAATCCGAGTAGATGAGATTGTAAACCAATGAGATTACGATCACGACATGTAATATGAACGAGGGGTTCAATACCAAATCGTTGCTTAATCAAACTTGCAGCCGCAATATTTGAAATACGCACTGTCGCAAGGGAGTTGTCTGCTAAAGTGACCGCATCAATATTCGCTTCATCTAAAGCTTTGACATTGTTGAAAAATTTCGTTGTATCTAAATGTTTAGGCGTATCGAGCTCAACAATGATTGTTGGTTTTTGACGAACCCGATCAGCTAAATTAAGTTGATGCTGATTTTGGGCTAATGTCTCTCTTTTTTTATCAATAGGGATAACCTTTTTATTTTGTATCGGTTTAAGTCCTTTTACGGCAGATTTGATGTGCCGTATATGTTCTGGTGTCGTACCACAACAGCCTCCAATTAGGCGGACACCTTCTTGGATCAGTTGTTGCGCCGTGTCACCAAAATATTGGGCGTTATCACTATATTGAAACGTATGCTGATCCAAATCGAGTAAACTCGCATTCGGGTAACAGGAGAGATACGCTTTGTCCGGTAGTGCAATATGACTAAACGAGTGTTTCATATGGTGTGGCCCATGATGGCAGTTCAATCCGACAACATCTGCGCCGGCAGCAACGATTTGCTGTAACGCGTCATTAATTTCAGTACCATCTCTTAAGTAATTCGTATTGGAAGCTGTGAGTTGGGCAATGATTGGAATATCATAATTTTGACGGGTTTGAGTAATGACTCTAATTAATTCAGTTAAATCATAATAGGTTTCAAACAACAGCCCATCTACACCCGATTCGATAAGTGTATCGACTTGAATTTCCGTATGGTATTGAATGGCTGACAAGGATAATTCACCTTGCTTTACACCTCTAAAACCACCTACAGTACCTAAAATAAAAGTTTCTGGACGGGCAGCCCGTTTCGCAATGGCTACTGCTGCTTGATGAATGGCCTTTACCTTATGTTCAAGTCCAAAAGGTTGCAACTTTTCGAAATTGGCACCATACGTATTCGTTTGAATGACATCTGCACCAGCTTCGATGTAAGAGCGATGAATATGCTCGACCTTTTCAGGGTGCGTCAGATTATATGCTTCTGGACAGGTATCTAAGCCTTCGGAGTATAGAATCGTTCCCATTGCTCCATCAGCCACTAGAACGTTGTTTTGTAGCGCTTTTAACAACCGACTCATCATATCCCTCCTTTAATGCGTAATCTAAATCCGCGATTAATTCTTCTACATTTTCTATACCGACACTTAATCGGAATAAACCGAATGTAATGCCTCGTGCTTCACGAATATCCTCTGGAATGCTCGCATGTGACATGGTGTTCGGGTGAGAAAGAATCGTTTCAACGCCACCTAAACTTAATGACACAAGTGGAATCGTGAGTTTGTCAGCAAATTGTTGTGCATAGGCTTCATCTTTTAAGCGAAAGCTAAGAACGGCACCGCCATTATGGGCTTGTTGCAGATGAACGGTGCTATTTCCTGGGTAATAAACGTACGCAATGGCTGGATGTTGTTCTAAAAAGCGACAGACTTCTTTAGCATTTTTAACGGATTGTTGAAAACGAACATCCAACGTTTTAATATGCTGGGTCAGCGTCCAACTGTCGTATACAGATAAACCACTACCTGTGCCGTTTTGAATTAAATAAAGTGCGTCGGCAATTGTTTTATCATTGGTGATGACGGCACCAGCGATAACATCACTATGTCCACCTAAAAACTTCGTAGCGCTATGAATGACAATGTCAGCACCGAGATCTAAAGGATTCTGTCCGAGAGGCGTCATAAATGTATTGTCTACAGCAACTGTAATGCCATATTCTTTAGCAAGTTGCGCCACTTGTCTAATATCAGTAATTTTAAATAAAGGGTTAGAAGGCGTTTCAACATAAATCAATCGTGTTGAAGGACGAATCGCTTTACGAATTTCATTAATATCTTCGGCATTGACCGTAGTAAATGAAATATTAAAACGAGACAAGATGCTTTCGGTTAATCGAAATGTTCCACCATACACGTCATCAGGTAAAATCACATGATCACCTGCTTGCAATGTTAGGAAAACAGCTGTAATCGCTGCGATACCAGAGTTAAAAGCATATCCAAACTGACCATTTTCTAACTGAGCTAATTTTGTTTCAAGCAGCTCACGATTAGGATTGCCACTTCTGGCGTAATCATATTCGTAAGGGCCACCTAACTCTTGTTGATGATAAGTAGAAGAGTAATAAAGTGGGATATTGGCGCTTTTATATTTGTGGCCTCTGTTCATATCATGGATCAATTCAGTTTGTTTCGTGCGCTTCATAAAGAACACCCTCCTTAGATTTCTCAAGTGCTTGGATTAAATCATTCTCAATATCTTCGTAAGCTTCAATACCAATGGATAAACGTATTAAATGTTGATCAATGCCGCGTTTATCTTTTTCATCATCTGGCATATCGACATGGGTTTGTGTATAAGGAAAAGTGATAAATGTTTCAGTTCCACCTAAACTTTCTGCAAAACGGCAAACTTGGATATGTTGTAACAACGCAGCCACTTGATAATTAGGCGCAAGGCGTAAACTTAACATCCCTGTTCGACCGCTGTACAATACTTCGGCAATCCCTTCCAGCTGTTGACATCGCTCTGCGAGACGTTGCGCATTTTGCTGTGCACGTTCCACACGTAAATGTAATGTCTTCAGTCCACGTTGCAACAAATAACTATCAATAGGTGCTAGGGTAGCGCCAATCATATTATGTAGTTGCGTAAATTGTTCAGCTAGAACAGGGTCTTTAACAGTAACGACACCTGCGAGTACATCGTTATGACCTCCGATATACTTCGTCGCAGAATGTAAGACGATGTCAGCCCCATCCGCTAGTGGTGTGGACAAATAAGGGGTAAGAAAAGTATTGTCGATAATCGTCAATAAACGATGTTGTTGTGCCAACTGGTAATAAGGTGACAAGTCAATCTCAATCATCAATGGATTGGAAATAGGTTCGATAAACAATGCTTTCGTATGCGGTGTGATTGCTGCTTTAACTTCTTCAACATTTTCAAAATTTACATATTTAAAGCGAATGTCATATTGTGTTTCGTAAAATTCAAATAAGCGAAATGTGCCTCCATACAAATCAAATGACACGAGTATTTCGTCGTGAGGTTTAAAAAGATTACAGACGAGTTGAATACTTGCCATCCCACTTGAAGTCGCAAATGAGGCAATGCCACCTTCAATTTTGGCAAAGGCGTCTTCAAAAGCTTGTCGTGTTGGGTTTTTCGTGCGTGTGTAATCATAGCCTGTTGAGTGACCTAGACCAGCGTGTTGATAAGCAGTCGAAAGGTAAATCGGGTTAGCAATCGCGCCGGTGTGATCTGTAGTAAGTGCAATTTGTGCCAATGTGGTCTCTTTCATCGTTGATAACCTCCTCAAACAAAATAAAAAAGCTTTCATCCTAATATCCGAATTTTTAATCGAATAAAAAGGACGAAAGCTAAGTTCGTGGTACCACCTTAATTTGTTAATTTATCGCTAAAGTAACCTCTCACAGTACGCTAAATTGCATTATGCGCGATTTAGATCTATACAGTGAAGGAAGAGTATAGTTAATATTTTCCAGTACGCATAATAACAAAATGTTAATACTGTATCGCTATAACGGGCGAACCCGGTGATACCTCATATTGGCATCAACACTCCAAGGCCATTTTCAAATTTGCTTTCAATGCCTTTTCTCAGCGAAACAAGGCTCTCTGTGATTGCAGTGTAAATTTTACTTTCCTTTTTACAGTGTCTCGAATATTGTACTGTTTCTTTGTAAAAAACACTTTACATCAATCAAAAAAGGATGTCAACATATTTTTCAGAAAATTATGATTAGATAAAATTTTGGCAACTCCTGAAAATAACGTAAAGGCTTGTGTCTCAACTATGCAACCAGTAAAATAGAATGGTAAAAAAATTTGTGGGAGCAGGTGATGCACGTGACCCATCAAAATGAAACATCACAGCGTACTTCGCAACATGTCGAAATGATAGCGATACATGATTTGAGACCGAACCCTTATCAACCCCGTAAGACTTTTGATGCTGAAAAGCTCACTGAACTTGCGCAATCCATTACACAGCACGGTATTCTACAACCAATTATTGTAACCCATGCGGTTCAAGGTTATTACATTGTGGCCGGGGAGAGACGATATCGTGCAAGTCTTGAAGCGGGTTTAACGGAAATACCTGTCGTTATTAAAAAGTTTTCAGATGCAGAAATGCGTGAGCTCGCAATTATTGAAAATTTACAACGTGAAGATTTAAATCCATTAGAAGAGGCTGAGAGTTATCAGCAATTAATGGCAGAATTGCATTTAACACAACAGGAAGTGGCGCAAAGACTAGGAAAATCACGACCATATATCGCGAATATGTTGAGGCTACTTAAATTACCTGTTAAGATTAGAACTTTGATACGTGAAGGTACAATTTCATCTGGACATGGTCGGACACTATTAGCACTTAAAGATGTTAAAAAGATGGAAAAATATGCAAATTTAGCCGTCCGGGAGTCTTGGAGTGTACGCTATTTGGAACAAGTGGTCGCCGAATTGTTAGGAACAAGTAAAAAGCGTGAAGAACCGCAACAGAGAGCCATTAAAAAACCTGCCATGATACGTCAACACGAGCAGCAATTGCAGGAACAATATGGGACTTCAGTTGAGATTGCCATGAAGAAAAATGTTGGTGAGATTACATTTACATTTCATTCAGAAAGTGATTATCGGAGATTGATTCAACAATTGAAGAAAATGTAAAAACCGCGCCTTTGAAATCAATTGTGTCGCCAATAGGGGAAAGTGATTATGGAGAAAGGGAGTCGTTATGAATCAATTTAAAGCAGTTATAGAAAGTATGGTTCAGCCGTTATTAGAGCCTGAAACATACTCGAATTTACTTACAAAATTAATTATTATTGCCATTTATGTCATTGTTGCTTTTGTTGTCGTGCGTATTTTAAATAAAGTCATTGAACAATTCTTTAAAGTCAATAACCGAGCGATGACGAAATCAAATCGTGCTAAAAGATCAAAAACATTGATTACTTTAGTTCAAAATGTTGTCGGTTATCTGGTTTGGTTTATTACTTTAACGACGGTACTCAGTAAATTTGGTATTAGCGTTGAAAGTATTTTAGCCGGAGCGGGTGTTGTCGGTCTCGCTATTGGTTTCGGTGCACAAACACTTGTTAAAGATGTGATTACAGGCTTCTTTATTATTTTTGAAAATCAATTCGATGTGGGTGATTATGTCAGCATTAAAAATAATAGTTCTCCTATTGCAGAGGGGACAGTGAAAGCGATTGGCTTACGTTCTACACGGATACTGTCATATACAGGAGAGCTATCAATTATTCCAAATGGTACGATGAGTGAAGTTACCAACTTTTCAGTCACAAATGGAGTCTCAGTGATTGATATTCCAGTATCGATTAATGAAAAAATTGATGATGTTGAAAAGAAAATGAACATATTCTTAAAATCTATTCCGAAAAAGTATGACATCTTTATTGAGCCACCAGAAGTCTTAGGGGTGGATACTTTTAATAGCTATGAAGTAAGAATTCGTGTCGCTGGAGAGACGCTTCCAGGTGAAAGTTTTTCAGGTTCACGTATTCTTCGACGAGAACTCAAAGAATTTTTACAAGCTGAAGGGATTGAAGCACCAATGCCGACCCTTGTCCAACTCTATAAAGATCAACAAAACGCGGAATCATAGAGGTGAAAATGTGTGTCATCAAATTACGAATTAAATGATATAGTAGAGATGAAGAAGCAACATGCTTGTGGTGCAAATCGGTTTAAGATTATTCGTATGGGCGCAGATATTCGTATCAAATGTGAGCAATGTCATCGAAGCATTATGCTCCCCCGTCAAACTTTTAATAAAAAACTAAAAAAAATACTCGTCAAAGCGAGTTCAAATGAGAAGGAGAATGAATAATGGCCTTAACAGCTGGTATTGTGGGCTTGCCTAACGTCGGGAAGTCAACACTTTTTAATGCAATAACTAAAGCAGGTGCACTTGCTGCAAACTATCCTTTCGCTACGATTGATCCTAACGTGGGTATCGTAGAAGTACCGGATACACGATTAAGTGAATTAGAAAAAATAGTTAATCCTAAGAAAACAGTACCGACGACTTTCGAATTTACAGATATTGCCGGGATTGTAAAAGGCGCGTCAAAAGGGGAAGGTTTAGGTAATAAATTTTTATCTCATATTCGAGAAGTCGATGCGATTTGCCAAGTTGTCCGCGCTTTTGATGATGAAAACGTGACACACGTAGCAGGACGTGTGAATCCTATTGAAGACATTGAAGTTATCAATATGGAATTAGTATTAGCTGACTTAGAATCTGTAGAAAAAAGATTGCCACGTTTAGAAAAAATGGCGAAACAAAAAGATAAAACAGCCGTGAATGAAGTCCGTATTTTAACTCAAATTAAAGAAACGCTTGAAAACGGTAAACCCGTGCGTAGTATTGATTTCAATGAAGAAGATCAAAAATACGTCAACCAAGCACAACTTTTAACGTCTAAATCGATGTTATATATTGCTAACGTAGGTGAAGATGAGGTCAATGACGCTGAAAATGATAAAGTAAAAGCCATTCGTGAGTATGCAGCGAGTGAAGATTCAGAAGTCATTGTCATCAGTGCTAAAATCGAAGAAGAAATTGCGACTTTAGATGATGAAGATAAAGCGATGTTCTTGGAAGAATTAGGTATCGAAGAACCTGGTTTAAATCGTTTAATTCGTAAAACATATGATTTATTAGGACTTGCGACTTATTTTACAGCTGGCGTACAAGAAGTGCGTGCATGGACATTTAAAGAAGGCATGACTGCACCACAATGTGCGGGTATTATTCACACTGACTTTGAGCGTGGCTTTATTCGTGCCGAAGTAACAAGTTATGAGGACTATGTTGCCAGCAACGGTGAACAAGGTGCTAAAGAAGCTGGTAAAATGCGTTTAGAAGGTAAGGACTATATTATGCAGGACGGCGATGTCGTGCACTTCAGATTTAACGTATAAATTTCATTACGAAGCAGTAGATTGAACGTATATAAAATAAAAATCAATGACACAACCTTTCAAGCCTTACGGAATTTGAAGCGTTGTGTCATTTTTATAAGTGATAAGATGCTATTTGTACCTAGAAAGCTTTCATAAGTCTTAACACATTGCGATTTAATATGCCTTACTTTAAAACAGAACATTACATGTTTTTTTATTTTAATATTATCCTTTTTAAAAAATTCTATTCACATCTTTTTTATATATTATTTAATAAAAATTTAATATATAGTTAATTGGTAGTTAATTAATAAACCTATAATAAAAACATATAATAAAGATGTATCTAGATACAAAACAACATTAAATTTAAAGGAGGCTTAAATTGAATAAGAATATCTTGATCAAAGGTTGAGCAACATTTACGATGATAATTTCTTTAGGTCTAGGTAGTACATTTACAGAAGCTTATCAGTCATTCGCAAAGGCAGAGAAAAATGTTGTGGAAATACATGATGCCTCGAAAAGCCCTTACAATGCAGTTGTTGCACTTAAACATGGAACAGGATTTGTAGTAGGTAAGAATGCGATTGTGACAAATAAGCATGTAGTAAATGGTCCTGGTAAAGGTGTGGGAACGAAAGCTGCCTTACACCCTACAGGATTTAATAGCAACGCTGGAAATTATAACGTATTAGAAGTTATTCCGTATCCTGGTCAAGAAGATTTAGCGATTGTTCATGTTAAAGAAAAAGCAGAAGAAAATTGGAAGTTTAATGAAAAAGCAGGCGTATTGAAGCTAGCTGACCATGACAATGTCAATGATAGGTTATCCAAAACCGGATAAACATGCCTATAATTTATTGGAATCATTTGGTAAAGTTGTATCTGTAAAAGGAAATGAGATTGTACTTGACGCTTTTACAGAGCCAGGTAATTCTGGTTCACCAATTGTTAATGGAAAAGGTGAAGCAATAGGTGTTTCTTATGCTAGAGAGATTCAAGATTCACCTCACAGAAAATCATTTGGTGTTTACTTTACACCTCAAATAAAAAAATTCATCCAAGATAATATACAAAAGTAAGCAAATATAAAGAAGATTCATCGCTTTAAATACTTACCCTAGAATTTACGAATTAGACTCAATCGTAAGAGATACTTATAAAATAAGAGAACCTTCCATCTCGTATAAAAAACATTTACCCCTTAACCCATAAAAGTATATAAATATAAAATAATAACGACGATATAAAGAGAATGTCGTTATCGATCAAAACATAAACTGAAAAAAGGATATTCATCGTCCAATTTAAACTGTGTAAGTAGAGTGCACCGGCTCTACTTCGCAGTTTATTTTTTAGGTTGAAACATCGTGCAATCAGATGCATCATTTATTATTTTAAGATTGCCTTTTAAATTAATGATAACAAATTTTGTGACTAAAGAAGTTTATGATTAAGCGGGCGGTATTCCGAAAAATAAATAAAAAAATACGACTGGGAAAACGATAAGAATACTTAAGATTGATAGAATCGTACTAATCATCCACGTTTTTCTATTTTTCTGGTTTAAAAAATATAAAGTGACTGAAAGAACGAATAGTATTAATGAAACTTGAAAATAAATAGAAAGAATATCGCCACCCTCATAATTTAAAAATGGAATAGGGATGAATAAGAATAATACGAGAAGGGTGTTACTTAATATATGAAAGCTATACATTGTTTTTCTCATGACAAAATGCCACCACCTTTAATTAAAGTCATTTAGAGCTTAATAATATGCTACATGAATTGATATTAAATAAAAAGACTCGCTAGGGGGTGCGAGTCTTTTTGTATTGATTATTTGAAGATTGATAAAATACTACTGAAAGCATTTTTAACTTTTTGTGCAGTTTCAACTGTAGTAATTGCTGCTTTAACTGCTTGAGGTTTTTGGTATAAAGTATATAATACTTTTCCTGTGTTGATACCACTTGTTACAAAGTTACTTGTTTTTGCATATGCATTATATAAAGTACCATTGTTTTTATCTATTTTAATTGGTGTGATATATGCATTAGCACCTTTATCATTCAATAAAGCTAAAACAGCAATATCCATTGCATCTTTATATTTAAAGTATAATTTTGAGTAGTATTTTGCATTATTGTATTTTTCTGTAATGCTTTTATATGAATCAGTTACGTATTTTTTAGCGTTATTAAAGCTATCTTTGATGTAAGTGTAACCATTTTCAAACGGACGTTTAAATGAGTTCCAGTAATCTGTCCAAGTTGAAGGTTTAGAAGGTGCTTCAACTTTTGGAACAGCAGGAGCTGAAGGTTGAGATGGTGTTGCTTGGTTTTGAGATTGACCTTGATGTTGAACTTCAGGTTTTTGCACTTGAGGTTGTTGTGCTTCAGGTTTTTGCTCTTCTTTTTTCACTTCAGGCGTTTTGGCTTCAGGTGCTTCTTGCTCTTTTTGTTCTTCTACTTTAGGTGCTTTAGGTTTATCTTGCTCTTTAACTTCAGGCGTTTTGGCTTCAGGTTTATCTTGTTCTTTTTTCTCTTCTACTTTCGGAACTTCAGGTTTTTGTTCTTCTTGTTGAGGTTGTTCTTGCCATTGTTTTTCCCAATCTTTAGGTTCAATTTGTGGCTCAGCTGGTTTTGTTTCAGTTTGGTTTACTGATTCATCAAATACTTTTTGGCTTGCATCTGGATTTTCTTTAATTTGTGAAATGTAACGATCACGTTGTTCGTCAGTGATGTCTTCATTATTTAAAATTTCATAAAAAGCGTTTTGTTGACCTACACGGCGCTCAGGACGTAGGCTGTCTTTAATTGATTCAGAGTAAACATTTTGTGCACTTTCTTTATCTTCGTGCAATTGTTTTAAATATTGATCACGTTGTTCTTCAGTGATACCTTCCATATGTAATACTTGGTAAAATGCTTTTTGTTCTGGAGAAACTTTTGCTGATTCAAAAGTTTGAGTAGCAGCAGGTGCTAATCCAGATTTTGCACTTTCTTGGACTTGCTCGCTCGCGTCAGCTTGTCCGTTTGATACGATTGTTGCGATAGATACTGTAGCAACACCCATTAATAATTTAGCTATGTATTTGTTTTTCATAATTAATCCCTTTCATATTCAGTTTTTTATTTGTTGTAAGCATTTAAAATATAGCACGCTTTTATATTGAGTTAAATTAACTATTTCTTAATTGTTCATAAAAACAAATTAATATATTTTGGTTTTACTAATGAGTGAAAAAAGTAATGCGAAATCTTATCTTTTGATTTTTATGACTTGGAAAGCATTTATGCTCTATAAAGAGAAATATAGAACATCTTCTGATTAATGTTGTAATAAGTAATGTGATGTGGTACAATCTTTGAATGTGAGTAATGAAAATTATTCCTTGCTTATCATTTCATTGATAGGCCGTATAGACCACAAGGAGGTGCAAATATAAAATGAGAACATATGAAATTATGTACATCGTGCGTCCGAACATCGAGGAAGATGCGCGTAAAGCAGTAGTTGAACGTTTTAACGGAATTTTAGCTTCTGAAGGTTCTGAAGTATTAGAAACGAAGGACTGGGGTAAACGTCGTTTAGCTTACGAAATTGAAGACTTTAAAGATGGTTATTACAACATCGTACGTATTAAGTCTGACAACAACGTAGCAACTGACGAATTCCAACGTTTAGCTAAAATCAATGACGATATCATTCGTTACATCGTTGTCCGTGAAGACGAAGATAAGTAATAGAATAATAATGGGGGCGTGAAAATGCTTAACAGAGTCGTATTAGTAGGTCGATTAACTAAAGATCCAGAATACAGAACGACACCCTCAGGCGTAAGTGTAGCGACTTTTACTCTAGCGATTAATCGTACGTTTACGAATGCGCAAGGGGAACGTGAAGCGGACTTCATTAACTGTGTAGTTTTTCGTAAACAAGCAGAAAACGTGAACAACTTTTTGTTCAAAGGAAGTTTAGCTGGCGTTGATGGTCGCTTACAATCACGCAGTTATGAGAACCAAGAAGGCCGACGTGTGTTCGTCACTGAAGTGGTATGTGACAGTGTTCAATTCCTTGAGCCAAAATCACAAAACCAACGTCACTCTAATCAAGGCAATGATTTCCAAAGCTATGGTCAGAGCTTCGGTGGGCAACAACAAGGTCAAAATTCGTCATATCAAAATAACAATCAACCCGCACATAACGATAATCCATTTGCGAATGCGAATGGTCCTATCGATATTAGCGATGATGATTTACCATTTTAATGAATTAGCGAACGTATAGAATCATTTTATAGTAAGGGAGGCACAAATCATGGCAGGTGGACCAAGAAGAGGCGGTCGTCGTCGTAAAAAAGTTTGTTATTTCACAGCAAACGGTATTACACATATCGACTATAAAGATACTGAGTTATTAAAACGTTTTATCTCAGAACGCGGTAAAATTTTACCACGTCGTGTTACAGGTACTTCAGCTAAATATCAACGTATGTTGACTACAGCGATCAAACGTGCACGTCATATGGCATTACTACCATTCGTTAAAGACGAAGCGTAAGCCAATCACAAAAACCCCGTAAGCCTTATTAAAAGGTACGGGGTTTTTTATTTTGACGCTATGCTAAATAGCGGATTCAGTTCATTTCGTATAGAGCCTTAATAACACGGTGCTTGTAAATTATTAATTTTATACTAATAAAATGTAAAAACATCCTCATTTAGCGATATTACAAAGAATGAGGATGTTTTTTGGGAGTTTTCAGTATCAAAGATATTTAATTGTTTTGAATAAAAATGTATTTTAATATTTAACGGCTGTAAGCACTCACAGGATAATGATCTGAAAAGTCATTATAGTAGTAAGTATAAGGAAAAGCGTAAACATGCCAGCTTGGCGCTTTTGCATCGATTGCTTCATTAATAAGTTGGCCTGGTTGTCTATGATCTTTATCTACAAAGATATAATCTAAATATTCAGGTTTGGCATTTGGGAAGTTATATTGAGCGATGTAATTTGTTTCTGGATCCCATGTACTTGTGTGTCCTTTATAAGTCACGTCATTGACATTTAAGTTTTTAAGCATATTTTGAAATTCTCCAGAAGTTGAATTTTTGTTTACATTGAGGTCTCCACCAATATAAACGACTTCATCTTTGGGTATATTTTTATTTTTAACAAACGTACTGATTTCTCGCATTTGTTCCGCGCGGATTTCTCTGTCGTATCCTGCGCCACATCGACTATCTTCTGCTTGTGTATGTGTTCCGATAACGTGGAAATTTTTGCCATCTTTTTCAATTTTTGTATATACAAATCCTTTATTGCTGTCATTATCAAAACCACAACCGCGACGGAAAACGTGCTGTATTCTTTCTTTAATTGGATATTTACTTACGACTGCTACACCACCGTCTTCAAGTACAGTGCTAGAGTAACTGCCTTCTGTACTATCCCAGCCCGATCTAGAGCGGCCTAAAACACCTGTTTGATGTGGGTATTCATTTTTAAGATTATTTAATAGTTGGTTTGATGCGCTATTATCAAATGCTTCGTTTAAGATAACAACGTCATTTCCTTTTATGTAAAAAGATTGAGAGATGAGATCCGCACGAATACTTTGCCCCCAGTTAGGATACAAAGATTTAGGAAGCATATATACGTTGTGTGTGACTAATTTTAATTCATTATTGTCAACTGGTTTTGCTGCATGTGCTGTCGATTGAATAGAGAGGCCTAATAGAAATAAATTGGCTAAAATGACTGATGTGAATTTCTTTGCTAATGGTAATTTCTTCATTTTTATCACTCCTTTGCACATATTATAGCGTTATCAAAAGTAAAAAAGGTTGAACTCATTTTTAAATCTTGTTAAAAAATATTAACTTATAATTATTCGTGGGTAATTTATTTATTAATAATTTATTTGATTTTGTTATACTTATTAAAACAGTAAGTTCTTCGGAGATACGAAATTCAAATAGATATATTAATAGAATTTGCTATGAAAAGACGGTATGTTTTAAAGAATTCTGAATTTCAATTTATGAAAATTTGAATGAGATTGTCAGATATGACGTTTTGTCATGTACAAAATATATGTGTATTGACAATAAAGAGAATGTGCGTAAAATAAAATATTAAAAAGATGTCGAAGTGAGGTATGTATGAAAGCTGTTTTGAAGAAGATACCCAAATTAGAATTACATTGCCATTTAGATGGTTCTGTTAGTATAGAATATTTAAAATCACAGAGTGAAAGTCAACAAGTAGGGATAGATATTGAAAAAGTTACCGTTGAGCAAGATTGCCAAAGTTTAGCAGAATATTTACAGTCATTTGATGAGATATTGAAGGTCATGCAAACACAAGAGAGTCTTATTGAAGCGGTTATCGATGTTGCACGACAAGCAAATGAAGATGGTGTGAAATATATTGAGATTCGCTTCGCACCAGCTTTCCACCAAGATTTCGGTTTGAAAACGATTGAAATTTTAGATATGGTTTGTGAAGGTGCACAGCAAGCTGAAGCTCAATTTGATTTGGATGTACGTTTGCTCGTATGTGGGATGAAGCATCATTCAATGGCAACCAACCAAGCGATTTTTGATCATTTAGGTGCGAATGCATCGATTACAAAGTATATAGTAGGTGTAGATTTAGCAGGAGATGAAGCAAGTTCACCAACGGAAGCGCATGAAGCATTAATTCAATATGCGAAAAGTAAAAATTTAAATATTACCTTACACGCCGGGGAGTGTGGTTGTGTAAAAAATGTGTATGATGTGATTCAATATGGTGCACGTCGAATCGGTCATGGTGTGGCGATTTTTCAAGATGAACAGGCTCTGTCTTGGGTAAAAGAACACGATGTCCTATTAGAGTTTTGTCCAAATAGCAATTTACAAACAAAGGCCATAGATACATTAGCGACTTTAGATTTGCCGAAGCTGATGGAACAAGAGGTGGCCTTCTTGATTAATACGGATAATCGAACGGTGACACAGACAACGTTAATGGATGAATATGAATTGTTGTTGAAACATCGTCTACTTAATATGGCCGATATACAAAAAATCAATTATGATGCAATTGATTACAGCTTTGCTTGTCAGGAAACGAAAGATAAGTTAAAATGCTACTTTGAATAAAAGTAAATCCTATAAAAAAGACGAGATTGGGATAGTATTCCCAGACTCGTCTTTAATTGTTTATCATAAGTGAACTTAACTCAATCGCTTTCTAAAAATGAGTATTTAAAAGACTTCAAACATCATTTTTTATTTTAAGCTGTCTTCGATCTCTTTCATTTCTTTTTCTTTAAGGTCGACAACAACTTCACCATCTTTTGTATCCTCTTTTAAAGCAGATTTTGCTTCTTTAGAATGATAAAGTTCTGCAATTTTCTTATACGTTTTATTATCTTTATCTTTAGAGTTAACAGCAATGATATTGATATATGGTTTAACTGCATCTGATTTCGCATCTTCTAAGTAAATCGGATCTTTCTTTGCATCTAATCCTGCTTTTGTTGCAACCCCATTATTAATGACTGAAATATCGACATCAGAAAGGGCACGTGCTGTTTGTTGCGCATCTACGGCTTTAATATCTAAGTTTTTAGGGTTAGATTGAATATCTTTGATTGAACTAGATAAGCCAAAATCTTTTTTCAGTTTAAGTAAGCCTGCTTTTTCAAGAAGTTTGAGTGCGCGTGCTTGGTTAGAAACGTCATTCGGAATCACGACTTTGGCACCGTCTTTCACGTCTTTAATGTCTTTCACTTTTTTTGAATAGACCCCAAGAGGTGCTAAAACAGAAGTACGAATTGGTGTAATATGAGTCCCTTTATTCGCTTTTTTAAATTCATTCAGAAATGCAAAATGTTGGAATGCGTTCATATCAATATCCCCATCGTTGAGCGCAGTGTTTGGAACGTTGTAATCTGAAAATTGTTTGATTTCCAAATCAATATTGTCTTTTTTCGCCAATTCTTTTACTTTTTCCCATGCTTTTGTATCATTTGAAGCAACCCCAATTGTCACTTTTTTTGTATCACTTTTCCCACAGGCGCTAAGTACCAGTACAGCAAGAACTAAGAGTGTCAGTAATTTTTTCATCTCATAAAACCTCCGATTAATGTCGACGTACTTTTTTCGCAAGTACGTTGCCGACAGATTGTATTAATTGAACAATAATGACTAAAACCACGACTGTAATCACAATGACAAGTGTGTCAAAGAGTTGGTAACCATAGACAAGGGCCATATCCCCGATACCGCCACCACCGACCGCGCCGGCCATAGCAGTTGCCCCTATCAGACCAATAATGGCCGTAGTAATAGATAAGATAAGTGATCCCAGTGCTTCAGGTAAAAGAAAGTATCGAATGATTTGCATTGGCGAAGCCCCCATCGCGTGTGCAGCTTCAATGATACCCGCATCTACCTCTAGCAGTGAATTCTCAACCAATCTTGCAATATAAGGTGCGACATAGACAGTTAAAGGAACAATAGCAGCCGTTGTCCCAATCGATGTGCCAACAATTAATTTTGTAAAAGGAATAATCGCAATTAACAAAATGATAAACGGAATAGATCGCAATATATTAATAATTGGATTTAAAATATGATGAATGATGGCGTTAGGCCATATTCCATTTTGTCTCGTCACAACGAGTAGAATGCCTAGCGGTATCCCAATAATGGCGCCGAGAACAAGGGCAAACGTGACCATATATAATGTTTGATACAGCGCTTCGAGTAACTGAGATGTTTCGATTGATGAACCTAACATGATGGTAATCCCTCCTCGTATTGAATGTGATGTGTTTCAAAGTATGAACGAACATCGCTTTGTTGAGCAGGATTTCCTGTTACTTGAAGCCAGAGATATCCTACAGTTTCATCTTGTATGTTAGCTGTAATCGCATGAATGACATTCACTTTCACATTGATTTCTTGAATGAGATCGTTGAGAATCGTATGTTTAATTTGCGAAGGTTCAATAAACAGTTTGTATACCGTGTCATCTTCATGGAGTTGAATATCTTTAATCACAGAAGGGGAAGGTAACGTATTGATGACCGTCGATACAAAACGTTGTGCTGTAGATGTCTGTGGCTGACTGAAAACACTTTTAACGGTGTCGAGTTCAATGACTTGCCCGTTTTCCATAACTGCAACACGATGACATATTTTTTGGATAACACTCATTTCGTGTGTAATGACCAAAATCGTTACACCAAAAGTTTCGTTCGTTTTCTTCAATAAATCGAGTATTGAGTCAGTTGTGGCTGGGTCTAAAGCACTTGTGGCTTCATCACAAAGCAAAATTTTAGGACGCGTAATTAAAGCGCGGGCAATGGCAACCCGTTGCTTTTGTCCACCAGAAAGTTCTGTCGGAAACTGATTCGCTTTACCAGCTAAATCTACAAATCGCAACATCTCTTCCACACGTACTTTAATCTCTTCCATAGGCACTTTACTTAAAATTAAAGGCATCGCCACATTTTTAAAAACCGTTTTTGAGTTGAGTAAATTGAAGTGCTGGAATATCATTCCGATATCTTTTTTAACCGTGCGCAATTGGGCGGCTGAATATGTATTTAAATGATGACCGTCAACTAGAATATCTCCCGACGTTTGTTTTTCTAACTGATTAACAAGACGGACGAGGGTACTCTTACCGGCACCACTGTACCCAATAACACCAAAAATATCCCCTTTATTAATTTTAAAGTTAACATCTTTAAGTGCTTGCACAGTCGTACTTTTCTTTTTAAATGTTTTATTGACATTTTTAAATTCGATCATGGCAACCTTCCTTAATTCCGATTTAAATAATAAGTAATGTCTGTATTTTATGTGATGTGCAAAAAATAGTCAACACAATATTTAGTATTTTCTGAAAAACTATAAAAAAAGACTTAAATTGACCTCGCTTACGCAAAGTTTGATTTAAGTCTTTAAAGTGAGACGCATTTTAGCGACGCCAAAAAGAAGTACTATCTTTTTTGTCTTTAATATTGAAATCAATGATACGATAAATCAAATCATAGTTGACTTCGTCCGTCCATTTGATTTTCATAAACATTTTTGTCATTTGATAGCCAGCAGCTTTAATGTCATCTGCAAAAGTATCTAAAGTATATTTCTCAGGTGAAATTGCAAAATGAGGTTTAGCTTTACTAAAGCCCAAGATGAAAGAACCATTGTCCTTATACAATAACATGGGTTGATTCCATTTTATCTCCATAGTAAGTTCAGGGTAGTTTTCTAAAATTGTTTGTAACACTTTTTTAAGTTTCTCTCGGTGTGCCTCTTTGTCGATGGTTTCTAAAAAATCATCTAAAGTTTCCATTTGCATTCCCCCATTAAATATTTAAGATGATGAGTATATGACTTACACTCGTATTGTAACATGTCGTATAGAAAAGAAACTTAATTTATACTTTTATGTTTATGTACAGAAATGTTGTGCATTAAGACAAAATTTGATTACCATCTAGCGGCCTAAATTTAAAGCCATTGTTTTGAAAAGAAAGACATATTGTAAACTTAAAATATAAATTAATTTACAATTATGGTATACTGGCTTTTATATGAGGAGGAATGGTTATGAAAATTGCAGAGCAAATATTAAAAGGTTCAGCTTTAACACCAGAGGAAGCATTCGACTTATTTACGAATCCAACCTACGACACCATGGACCTTGTACATGAAGCTTATCAATTACGTAAACATTATTATGGTCACAAAGTAAAATTAAATATGATTTTAAATGCTAAAAGTGGCATTTGTCCTGAAGATTGTGGTTATTGTGGCCAATCGCGTGAAATGAAGGAAAAACAACGTTATGCATTAATTCCGGAAAATCAAATTACAGAAGGTGCGAAAGTTGCGGCTGAAAATGAAATTGGCACCTATTGTATCGTTATGAGTGGTAGAGGTCCAAGTGATAAAGAGATTGATCATATCACATCCTCAGTCGAACAGATTAAGGCTGAGCATCCGCAATTAAAAATATGTGCTTGTTTAGGTTTAACGAATGAGGAGCAAGCGGGGCGTTTAAAAGCTGCTGGCGTGGATCGTTATAACCATAATTTGAATACAAGTGAAAATTATCATGATGAAGTTGTGACAACACACACGTATAAAGATCGTGTCGATACGATTGAAATAATGAAAAAAAATCATATTTCACCTTGCTCAGGTGTGATTTGTGGTATGGGAGAATCTAACCAAGATATCGTCGACATGGCCTTTGCATTGAGAGATATTGATGCTGATAGTATACCGGTCAACTTTTTACATCCAATTAAGGGGACTAAGTTTGGAGATATGGATCAATTGACGCCAATGCGTTGTTTAAGAATACTTGCGTTATTCCGTTTGATCAATCCAACAAAAGAGATTCGTATTGCAGGAGGTAGGGAAGTTAATCTTCGTTCATTGCAATCAACAGCCCTAATGGTTGCGAACTCTATCTTCGTTGGTGATTATTTAATTACTGGAGGTCAACCGAACCAACTGGATTATGATATGATTCGCGATATGGGATATGAGATTGATTACGGCACTAAACAAAGTGAGATGGAACGTGTATAACGTTTATTAAGTGATGCCATTCAGAATATGACATCAAAAAAGCTGATTGACATTGCGTCAATCAGCTTTTTGCATGTTTTAAAACTTTAGTTTCTGATGAGATAGTCAAATGCTGATAATGCAGCTGTTGCGCCTGATCCCATTGAAATAATAATTTGTTTGTAACGTTGGTCTGTACAATCTCCAGCTGCGAAGACACCTGGTACATTAGTATTACCAAGACGATCAACTTCAATTTCGCCCATACGGTTACGTTGAACAGAATCGCCTAACCATTCTGTATTAGGAGATAAACCGATTTGAACGAAAACGCCATCTAAGTCGATGTGTTTGTCTTCTTTTGATTGCATATCTGTATAAGTCAGACCGTTGACACGATCATCACCTGTAATTTCTTTTGTAGCTGCATTAGTAATAACTTGTGTGTTTGGTAATGATTTCAAACGTTCTTGTAAGACGGAATCTGCTTTTAATGTGTCAGAGAATTCTAATACTGTGACATTTTGACAAATTCCTGCTAAGTCAATCGCAGCTTCAATACCAGAGTTTCCGCCACCGATAACTGCAACATCTTTACCTTCAAATAGAGGGCCGTCACAGTGCGGGCAGTATGCGACGCCTTTGTTCGTGTATTTTTCTTCACCTGGTACCCCAATTTTTCTCCAGCGTGCACCTGTACCGATAATTAATGAACGTGTTTCTAGAACAGCGCCGTTATCAAGTGTTACTGATACAGTTTTATCTGTTTTTTCAAGTTGTTCTGCACGAACACCTTTCATAACATCGATATTATAATCTTTAATATGCTCTTCCAAGTTAGTTGATAATGATGGACCCGTTGTTTTCTTAACACCGATTAAGTTTTCGATATCTGCTGTATCGTTGACTTGGCCACCAATTCTATCAGCGACAATACCTGTAGTGAGCCCCTTACGTGCAGCATAGATTGCTGAACTTGCACTTGCAGGACCGCCACCAATAACAAGTACATCAAAGACTTCTTTGTTTTCAAATGCAGATGCGTCCGGACCTTGACCGAGTGTACTCAAAATATCTGTTACAGTCATACGGCCATTACCGAATTGCTCACCATTTAAGAAGATGGCAGGTACAGCCATGATGTCTTCTGCTTCTTCTTTAAATACAGCACCATCAATCATCGTGTGTGTAATATTAGGGTTCAATACACTCATTAAGTTTAATGCTTGAACAACGTCTGGACACTTATGACAAGTTAAGCTGATATAAGTTTCAAAGTGAAGTGGTTGTTCAATAGATTTGATTTGATCAATTACAGATTGTTCTTCTTTCGGAGCACGTCCACTGACTTGTAAAAGTGCAAGAACGAAAGAGTTGAATTCATGACCAAGAGGGACACCAGCAAATGTAATGCCAGTGTCCTCTCCAGGTCTATTGATACTAAAGCTAGGTGTACGCTTTAAATCAGCTTTTTCTACTGTAATTCGAGATGACATTTCTGCAACTTCATTCACAAGGTTTTCAACTTTTTGTGAATTTTCGTCAGAACCTGTACTTGCTTTAAGTACAACGTCACCTTCCATCAAATCAAGAAGTTGCGATAATTGTTGCTTCAATTCTTGATTTAACATGCAGCATAGCCTCCTTAAATTTTACCGACTAAGTCTAATCCTGGAGTTAAAGTTTCGCCGCCTTCTTCCCATTTTGCTGGGCAAACTTCACCTGGATTTTCACGCACATATTGTGCAGCTTTGATTTTGTGAACAAGTGTGCTTGCGTCACGGCCGATACCGTCTGCATTGATTTCTGCAGCTTGTACAACACCGTCAGGGTCAACGATGAAAGTACCACGTTGTGCAAGACCTTTTTCTTCATCTAATACATCAAATAAACGTGTGATTTGTTGAGATGGGTCACCAATCATTGTGTATTCTAATGTGCTAATTGCATCTGAGTGATCATGCCAAGCTTTGTGTACGAAGTGTGTATCTGTAGAAACAGAGTATACGTTTGTACCAAGTTCTTGTAATTTCGCATATTGCTCTTGAACATCTTGTAATTCAGTTGGACATACGAAAGAGAAATCAGCTGGATAGAATACAACAACACTCCAGCTACCTTTTAAGTCTTCGTGTGAAACTTCAACAAATTCATCTGTTTTTGCGTTGTAAGCTTGTGCTGAAAATTCCTCGATTTGTTTACCAATTAATGACATAATCGAAATCCTCCTATTATATGAATCATTATTATTTTAGATTAGAATTTAAAGACATCTCGTCTTAATTATAATTCCTTATTAATAATAATTCTAATCTCAATAGCTATTATGACATGGAACATGCTTTCCGTCAAATAAATATCATTGTTGAAAGGGACATACGCTGCGAAAGACAGTGGAATCAGCGTTTCGACCTGTGTTAGCGCGATTAAAACGATAAAAATTGCGCTTTAAATTCTAATAAATGTATCACCTTAATGATGAAAAAGGCTTGAAATTGGATAATAAAGGCGTTATTAATTTTATTCTAAAAAGTGTTAAACAATTCAAATGAACGATGAATAAGATGCTTACTAATATCATTTACGGGCGCTGATTCTCAATTACAACTATATAGTACAGAAATACATAGCCTCTCAATCAACAACGACCAATTTAATATACAGCATGTCTTCTGTTGTTATTTTTCTACGATTTAAGGGTATGCATGATATGCAAGGGACATGCGTTTTCTTGAGTGTTTTGATAGGATATAGAAAAAGGATAAGGAGTGTTTATAAATGTCAGAGTATGTGTATGATTTGGCAAAACGACATCACTCAGTTAGAAAGTTTAAATCAAATCAAATTAGTAGAGACACAATCGAAAAATTAATTGAAGCAGGGCAAATGGCTTCAACTTCTAGCTATTTACAGACAACATCAATTATTGGTATAGAAGATGCTGAAAAGAAAGAAGCTTTAAAAGAAGTTTCTGGGCAGCCTTACGTCGTAGAAAATGGTTATTTACTTGTTTTCGTGATTGACTATCACCGTCATCAGTTAATTAGTGAGAAACTTGAAGCTGATATGGAAGATAGCTTTGAGTCTTCTGAGGGATTACTCGTAGGTACAGTAGATGCAGCGTTGGCAGCACAAAATATTGCACTGACTGCAGAGGATATGGGTTACGGCATTGTTTATTTAGGTTCATTACGTAATGACGTACAACGTGTGAGAGAAATATTAAAACTACCTGAACATGTTTTTCCATTGTTTGGAATGGCATTAGGCGTTCCAGCTGATGATGAAAATGGTGCTCCTAAACCAAGATTGCCACGTGAACATGTTTTTCATATTGATACGTATTCCCAAAATGATGAACAGTTATCAAAACAGCTAGAGGCATATGATCAAGAAGTATCACAATATTATAGTCAGCGTACAAACGGTGAGCGCAATGAGACATGGTCACAACAAGTAGCGAGATTTATGAGCAGTAAGCAACGTACAGAAATGAAAGAATGGTTACAAATGGCAGGTTTTAATAGGAAATAAATCAGCAAACTTTTAATTGAAAGTATCTGAATCATAAAGTTGTAATAGCAAAAACCCCTTCAAATCTTTTCCACACGTAAGATTGAAAGGGGTTTTGTTATGATGTTATTAATGTTGCGGTGTTAATTCATCATAGTGATTTGAATTAAATGTTTCTTCATTTAATTGTTTTGTTAATTTAGCTGTTCCAGTACCTGCTAACATTGAATCATTAACATTTAGCGCTGTACGTCCCATATCAATTAAAGGTTCAACAGAGATGAGTACACCAGCGAGTCCAACTGGTAAATTTAACGCTGAAAGTACAAGGATAGATGCAAATGTTGCACCGCCTCCGACACCAGCAACACCAAATGAGCTGAGTACGACGACAACAACAACAGTTGCAAGGAATTTAAAATCAACCTCTACGCCAGCTACAGGTGCAACCATAATGGCTAGCATGGCAGGGTAGATACCCGCACAACCGTTTTGTCCAATCGAAAGGCCAAATGAGCCAGAGAAGTTTGCAATGGCTTGAGGCACGCCTAAACGGTTCGTTTGTGCTTGAACATTTAATGGTAATGTACCGGCACTTGAACGTGAAGTAAACGCGAATAAAATGACTTCGGCTGTTTTCTTCATATATTGAATTGGGTTGACGCCTATGATAGCAAGGATAATCATATGAATGATATACATCGTGATGAGTGCAGCATAAGATGCGATAACAAATTTTCCTAGCGTCCAAATGGCAGCGAAGTCACTCGTCGCAATGGTTTTCATCATAATTGCTAGAATCCCGTACGGTGTAAGTCTTAAGACGAATGTAACGATAGCCATTACAAGTGAATAGACTGCGTCGATACCGCGTTTAAGTGTGTGACCATTTTCAGGTTGTTTACGTGTCACGCGTAAAAAGGCAAAGCCGACAAAAGCGGCAAAGATTACGACAGCAATTGTAGATGTCGCACGTTGCCCCGTAAAGTCTAAAAATGGGTTAGATGGGATTAACTCTAAAATTTGAGCAGGTAATGTCGTTGCCGTTAATTCTTTAGCCTGACTTGCAATTTCAGAGCTACGTGCATTCTCAGCGTGACCGAGGTCAATGCTAGAAGCATCTAAATTAAAGACGACTGCATAAATAATACCGATAATTGCTGCGATTGCTACTGTTCCAATAAGGAAAGCAAAAATCAATCCGCCCATTTTAGCAAACTTTTCACCAATATCGATTTTCGTAAAAGCAGCAACAATTGAAACAAAGATTAATGGGATAACAATCATTTGCAAGAGGGCAATGTAACCATCACCCACTAAGCCAACCCACTCTGTCGTTTTTGATGTGACTTTGCTATCAACACCATAAATGAGGTGGAGTAGAAGGCCTAATAAGATCCCTAAACCAAGTGCAGTAAAGACACGTTTAGGGAATTTAACATGTTTTTTCGTCATGAACCAAAGTCCAATAAGAGCGAAAATAAAAATAATTAAATTAACAATAGTTAAAAACACAGACATATCAAAATACGCTTCCTTCTTAATTCCGACTTATACAATAGGATAATAGGAAAAAAGTATAAAATCAAGCTTTATTTTTTATCTGAGCAATTTTGGGTGAAAAGGGGGTGAGCTGTTCTTTCGCTTTAGCATGGCCGTCAATCAATTTTGCCATCAACGTACCTGCTATAGGTGAGAGTAAAATACCATTTCGATAATGCCCTGTGGATACATAAAGATGGTCTTCAACTTCTCCCATAATTGGCTCTTGGTTAGGTGTGATAGGTCGAATGCCCGTCCATGTTTTGATTACATGATGATTTTTGAGTTGCGGAATCATAGACAAGCTCTCTTGATCTAACCATGACAAGTTGTTCGCATCATTTTCAATACTCCAGCTATCGAAGTCTGATGTCGCACCAATTAAGAAACGATTAGGCAATTTGGGTACGATGTAACAACCATTCATATTAAAAATGGTTTCCTTCAACCCTTTATAACAAGAGGCAATCAGCTTAACGTCACCTTTAACTGGTTGAGTAGGTAATTGGATATGGAGTTGTTGGAGTAAAGTCCCCGACCAAGCGCCCGCAGCAATAATCAGTTCATCTGCTGAAAAGTTGCCTTTAGAGGTAATGACTGTATAACCATTGTGATGACGTTCAACTTTTAAGACTTCGGTCTGTGTCATGAGTTCAATATAGTCGCGCTTTATAACGGAAGCAATTAATGCTTTCGTATAGGTGTTTGCGTTAATTTGACCATCATCTTGGATTTTAAAAGCAGCACTTTGATTAGGATCGAGTTTGGGGAAACGTTGTTTTAGAGCGTATTTTGAGAGTTGTTTAATCGTGTGATCTTGGCTGTGTAAAAATTGGAATTGCGCTTCTACTGCTTGGATATCTTGTTTTTGAGAAGCCACTTTAATTAAACCGTATTTTTGATATTCAATATTAATTCCAGTCTCTTGTTCGAGGTCAGCTGCAACTTCAGGCATCATTGCACGACTTTCCATAGCGAGGTGATACAGTGGATTGGCTTCAAAAAACTCGTTCTGTGCACCAAGCATGCCTCCCGCAGCGTAAGATGCATTCATTCTTGGGGTATAACGATCGATAATCCGAATATGCCGGTTTTGAGAGGACAGCTGTCTTGCAATGGATAAACCCATAACGCCGGCACCAATAATAATTGTTTGTTTCATAAAAAAGCCTCCTGCATGAAAGGATGCAGGAGGAACACGTATATGATTGAAAAATGATGATTGAATCATCATTAAAAAGAGTTGAACTAAGTTCATTGTCATCATACGCTTTCCTTCGTTGGTTCTAACCACCTCAGGTTCAAAGAGTTAAGATAAATTCTTTCTCAGCTCGCCTCGAGCACCCCTAGCATATAAATTTTTATTTGATTTCATTTATTATTGTAACTTTCATATTTGAAATATGCAAGATACGCAAAGGTTGGATGGCTTTAACCACCGAATAAACGTTGGAAGAAGCCTTTCTTTTCACTGTTTTGAATCGATTGCACAAGTGCTTGTTGCTCTTTAGTTTGAGTCTCGATGCTTTGTTGCGTTTGACTCCATTGTTCACTTTGTTCTTTTTGTGCGGCTGTCAGTGATTCCAGAGACTTACTATTCGATTCAAGTTGTTGGTTTAATTGGGTATGTAACGCTTTTAATTCTTCTTGTTGTTGATGAACTTGGCTGACCATCTGACCTAACATTTGACGTTCTTCACGCATTTTGTTGATTTCATTGCGTAATTCATTGATAAGTTGTGGCACTTGTTGATCGCTCGGTAAGTGCTGTTTGTCTTCTTTGACGATAACTTGTAGAAAGTCTTTTTCTTGTTCTAATTCTTCAAAAGCAAGATCATAACTATTTGTACGTGCAACACGTTCTGTTATCTCTTGGAATAATTCAATATCTTCTTCTTTAAAATCAGTCGCTTCTCGACCACGGTATTCGGTTTTATTTAAATGGTAACCACGTTCTTCAAGATGCTGTACGATTTTACGTACTTGCTTTTCACTTAAGCCTGATCTTTGGGCAAATTCTTTTGTCAGCATATATCATTAGATCCTTTCTCTTCTTTTTAGACGTACGGAAGTGTGCGTTCAGTGACCCGTCAGTCTGCCTCTCTCATTATTTTAACGGCTTTAAGCATTGATTTCAAGGTCTTATGGGCGATGTTCTTTGCGTAAACCCATTTTAACAAGTAATGGATAAATGATACTTCGTGGTATTTGATTCGCATAAACATATTTTAAAATGTAGCAGGATTTAACACTTGTACCAAAAATATCCTTAGTTAAAGGAATATTGCCTTTCACATATAAATCTAAAGGGATGGGCTTACCGTTACGATCTAATGAAGGTTGTAAGTATGTAATTTCAGTTTGCTTTTCGTAACCGTTATCTACTAAAAAGTGACGACGGAAGTTAATTTTTTTTGCTGTTTCTTCATCAACATCGTTAGATTCAAATGTAGATTCAAACATAAAGAAATTAACATCTCGACCGTGAAGATGGTTAGATATACGATTCAACTCATACTCAATCTGTTCTAAAGTCGTTTTCAAGCAGGCCTCACAATCTTGACTATGTTGTGCAAGAAGATAAACAATAAAGCCGACATTTGTCGTCGCTTCATAGTGGGCTGTCGCCAAGCTTACAATGGCGTCGTCCTCAATACCAACAATAAATACAAAGTCGTGTTGGGTTTTATCTGTTTTGAGTGAACGCGCAAAAACAGACGCATCTTCTGTTACTAGATGGTCTAATTTATTTTTATAGAATGCTATTGCTGGCTCATACCAACGATCATGCGTAGATTTAATATGTACAAAGTTCATGTTACGTCACCTCTTTTAAGTTAACTCTCGTTTATTCTTGCAAGTATATAGGGTCATTGCAATGATGTATCAATACAATAGCTAGGTGAGGGAGTCAGTTGTGACTGTATCATTAGATAAAACAGATGACTAAGCTGGACTCATCATGACTGACTGTGGTGTCAAAACAAAAGATAAACAATAAGGGAACAGGAGAGAGTGTGTATGGAAATCTCATGTTTCTATAGATTTCCACATCTATCTCATATTCCCGTCCCCATCAAATGATTATGAAGTCATTCAGTATTAATAGAACGCAGTGTTTGATTTATTCAATGTCCCCTTTATGTTCAGAAGGAGCATGTTTGTCATCGTCTGGTGTTTGATATGCAGCATTGTTTTCTGGAACCTCATTGCATTCGTGATCAACTCTTTGCGCAATCACTATGATTTTATTGTTTACGATGTCTTGTTTAAGGTCTTCTCGCTCATGTTCAGAGAAATTATATTTAGACAGAGCGGCCTCTTCCGCATCTTCACCAATAAAAAAGCGCATAAATTTATCGCTGACTGTTCCATTAGTCGATTTGTGTTGAATTTGTGAATCATTGAATCGATCTGTTTTCAATTTTTCTCTGCTTAATACCACAATTTCGTTTTCTTTTAGACCTTCTTTTAATAGTAAATCAACGTATTGAATTGCATCATCTTCTGTACGTGCAACTTTATATTTTTCTACTTTATATAGTGCCATATGTGTGACGCCTCCCGATCGTGTTTTGTAATTACACTACCCTCATACTCCGTTCTATAAACGGTTTTATAATGCTATTATGCGCCTAAACATTACTTTACGCAACGAATTTCCATAAATTTCTGAATACAATGGATTTAAGATGATGCTATTGCGAAAGAGGGTTAAATTTGCTATTATCAGTAGATAATTTATCAAGCTCATATAATCTGAAGAATACGGCTTTAGAAGTTTCTACCATGTTGCCTTAAACGACATGACTATGAGTAATGGTACATCGATGTAGCGTGCTTAATGTATCCTTTCAATTCTGCTATTTGCATATTTTTGAATTGTCAAACAATACATGGGTTAGACACCTGTTATAGCGCCATTTTACAACTGTATGACTATTACTCGTATACCTAAAACCTCATTCTTTAGTTTTGGGTATTTTTGATATCATTTTTATCGAGGAGGAATAGGAGTGGACGCATTAAGAAAAAAGGTCATTGAAGATGGTGTTGTCATTGATGAAAAGATTCTCAAAGTCGATGGATTCTTAAATCATCAAATCGATGCTGGCTTGATGTATGACATAGGTCAAACGTTTCATGATCAGTTCGCAGATCAAGGTGTGACTAAAATTTTGACGATTGAAGCATCAGGGATTGCACCGGCCATTATGGCAGCGCATCGTTTTACCGTTCCTTGTTTGTTTGCCAAAAAAGCGAAACCAAGCACATTAAATGCAGGGTACTATCAAACAGATGTACATTCATTCACTAAAAACAAAACGAATACAGTGATTATCTCTGAAGAGTTTTTATCTCCAGAAGATAGAGTATTGATTATTGATGACTTTTTAGCCAATGGAGAAGCTGCATTAGGCTTACATCGTTTGGTTGAGCAAGCAGGAGCGACAACAGTGGGTGTGGGAATTCTAGTAGAAAAGAGTTTTCAACAAGGACGTTCACGATTAGAAGAGGCAGGCTTAACTGTATCATCGTTATGCCAAGTTGCTTCATTAAAGGGGAATAAAGTAACTCTAGTAGGAGATACAGAATGATGAAGCGATTTTTATTAAGTTTACAACATTTATTAGCGATGTATGCAGGGGCGATTCTTGTTCCGATTATTGTTGGGACAAGCTTGCATTTTACAAATGAACAAATTGCGTATCTTGTCACAGTCGATATTTTTATGTGTGGTGTAGCGACATTTTTACAAGTTTATCGAGGTATCGGTATCGGATTGCCTGTTGTTTTAGGATGTACCTTTACTGCGGTTGCACCTATGATCTTAATCGGACAAACGAAAGGTATTGACGTTTTATATGGGTCACTCTTTCTGTCTGGTTTATTAGTTATTTTAATTGCACCCTTTTTTGCTTCACTCGTAAAACTATTTCCACCTGTTGTAACTGGAAGTGTTGTGACAATTATTGGGATTACTTTGATGCCTGTTGCAATGAATTATATTGCAGGGGGTCAAGGTGCAAAAGATTATGGTGATCCAAAACATATTTTACTCGGTTTTGCGACGCTCATTATTATTTTGATTTTACAACGTTTTGCGCGTGGTTTCTTAAAATCCATTGCCATTTTATTAGGCTTAATTTTAGGTACTATTTTGGCAAGTGTATTCGGATTAATTAATGTAGCTCAAGTAGGACAAGCCCATTGGTTTGAATTACCTAAGCCGTTCAGATTTACAGGATTTTCTTTTGACTTTGGTGCAACATTAGTCTTTTTCATCGTCGCATTAGTGAGCTTGATTGAATCGACAGGTGTTTACCATGCTTTAAGTAAAATTACTGGTAAGAAACTTGAACGTAAAGACTTTAGAAAAGGTTATATGGCAGAAGGTATGGCGATTACTTTAGGCGCTATCTTCAATGCATTTCCGTACACTGCTTATTCTCAAAACGTGGGTCTTGTATCTCTTTCAGGTGTTAAGAAAAATGATGTCATTTACGGCATGGTTATTTTATTAGTTATTTGTGGCTGTATCCCTAAACTTGGCGCATTGGCTAATATTATTCCACTCTCTGTACTGGGCGGTGCGATGTTGGCAATGTTCGGTATGGTCATGGCATACGGTGTACGTATTCTCAATGATATTGACTTTAAAAATCAGAATAATTTGTTGATTATTGCAATATCGGTGGGTCTAGGTGCAGGTATCACAGCAGTACCTGAAGCGTTTAAAGCACTTGGTGACCAATTTGCATGGTTTACGCAAAATGGGATTGTTTTAGGCACAATATCAGCAATTCTCTTGAATTTATTTTTTAATGGTATTAACTCTCAACAAAATGATGAAAATGTGAAATAATATAAGTAATAATTTGAATGGAGGCTGTAAATAGTATGTGGGAAAACAAGTTCGTAAAAGAAGCACTCACTTTTGATGATGTACTTTTAATTCCGGCAGAATCAAATGTGTTGCCAAAAGAAGTAGACTTAAGTATAGAATTATCAGAAAAAATTAAGTTAAATATTCCGATTGTATCAGCCGGTATGGATACGGTAACAGAGTCTAAAATGGCGATTGCTATGGCAAGACAAGGTGGCTTAGGTGTTATTCATAAAAATATGAGCATTGAGCATCAAGCAGATGAAGTACAAAAAGTGAAACGCTCAGAAAATGGTGTCATTACAGATCCATTTTTCTTAACGCCTGAAGAAAGCGTCTATGAAGCGGAAGCATTAATGGGCAAATATCGTATTTCTGGTGTTCCTATTGTAGATAATAAAGAATCACGTCAACTTGTTGGTATCCTAACAAACCGTGACTTAAGATTTATAGAAGATTTTTCAATTAAAATCTCTGATGTCATGACGCAAGAAAATTTAATTACAGCTCCAGTTGGTACAACACTTGAAGAAGCAGAAGAAATTCTTCAAAACCATAAAATTGAAAAGCTTCCTCTTGTTGAAGATGGTGTTTTACAAGGTTTAATTACAATTAAAGATATTGAAAAAGTACATGAATATCCTTATTCAGCAAAAGATAGTCACGGTCGCCTCCTTGTTGCCGCTGCTATCGGTATCGCAAAAGATACAAGCATTCGTGCTGAAAAATTAGTTGAAGCCGGTGTAGATGCATTAGTTATTGATACAGCACACGGTCATTCACGTGGTGTTATTAATCAAGTTAAAGAGATTAAAGAAAAATACCCAGAAATTACAGTGATTGCGGGTAACGTTGCGACTGCTGCAGCAACAAAAGCATTGTTTGAAGCGGGTGCAGATGTTGTGAAAGTGGGTATCGGACCAGGTTCAATTTGTACGACACGTGTCGTAGCGGGTGTCGGCGTTCCTCAAATTACAGCTGTTTATGACTGTGCAACAGAAGCACGTAAGCACGGTAAAACGATTATCGCTGACGGTGGTATTAAATTCTCTGGCGATATCGTTAAAGCGTTAGCTGCAGGTGGCCATGCTGTTATGTTAGGTAGCTTGCTTGCAGGTACAGAAGAAAGTCCAGGTATGGTGGAAGTCTTCCAAGGTCGTCAATACAAAGTTTACCGCGGTATGGGTTCATTAGGCGCTATGGAAAGTGGTTCTAACGATCGCTACTTCCAAGAAGACAAAACACCTAAAAAATACGTACCAGAAGGTGTTGAAGGACGTATTGACTACAAAGGGCCATTACAAGATACAATCTACCAATTAATTGGTGGTGTTAAGAGCGGTATGGGTTACACAGGTTCACGTGACCTCAAAGCATTACGTGAAGAAGCACAATTTACGAAAATGAGTGCGGCAGGCTTAGCAGAAAGTCATCCACACGATGTTCAAATTACAAAAGAATCACCAAACTACTCATTCTAATTGGTAAAGGAGTACAAATAGTATGGAAATGGCAAAAGAACAAGAGCTCATTCTTGTCCTCGATTTTGGAAGTCAATACAACCAATTAATCACACGTCGTATTCGTGAAATGGGCGTTTATAGTGAATTACATGATCACGAAATGCCAATTGAAGAAATCAAAAAAATGAACCCTAAAGGTATTATTTTATCAGGGGGTCCTAACTCAGTTTATGCTGAAGATGCTTTTACGATTGATCCTGAAATCTATAACTTAGGTGTACCTGTTTTGGGTATTTGTTATGGAATGCAACTGACAACGAAATTACTCGGTGGTAAAGTTGAACGTGCCAATGAACGTGAATATGGTAAAGCAATTATCAATGCAAAATCTGACGAGTTGTTCTTTGGCTTACCTGAGGAGCAAACTGTTTGGATGAGTCACTCTGATAAAGTGATTGAAATCCCAGAAGGTTTTGAAGTGATTGCGGACAGTCCAAGTACACAATATGCAGCGATTGAAGATAAAAAACGTCGTATTTATGGTGTACAATTCCATCCAGAAGTACGTCATACAGAATTTGGTAATGACTTACTACGCAACTTTATTCGCCGTGTATGTGGATGTACAGGTGAGTGGACAATGGAAAACTTCATTGATATTGAAGTCCAAAAAATCCGTGACAAAGTAGGAGATCGCAAAGTTTTATGTGCGATGAGTGGCGGTGTTGATTCATCTGTTGTTGCGGTATTATTACACAAAGCGATTGGTGATCAACTAACATGTATCTTTGTTGACCATGGACTTTTACGTAAAGGTGAAGGAGACATGGTAATGGAACAATTCGGTGAAGGCTTTAACATGAACATCATTCGTGTGAATGCTAAAGACCGATTCATGTCGAAACTCGCGGGTGTTTCTGATCCAGAGAAAAAACGTAAAATCATTGGTAATGAATTTGTTTATGTTTTTGATGATGAGGCGTCAAAATTAGAAGGTGTCGATTTCTTAGCACAAGGGACACTTTATACGGATGTTATTGAGTCTGGTACAAAAACAGCACAAACAATTAAATCTCACCACAATGTAGGTGGTTTACCAGAAGACATGGAATTCGAATTAATTGAACCGATTAATACATTATTTAAAGATGAAGTGCGTGCTCTAGGAATTGAGTTAGGTATTCCAGAACATTTAGTATGGAGACAACCATTCCCAGGCCCAGGATTAGGTATCCGTGTACTTGGTGAAATTACTGAAGACAAATTAGAAATCGTGCGTGAATCAGACGCGATTTTACGTGAAGTGATTCGCCAAGAAGGTCTAGAACGTGAAATCTGGCAATACTTTACAGTATTACCAGATATTCGCTCGGTCGGTGTCATGGGAGACTACCGCACGTATGATTATACAGTCGGTATCCGCGCAGTCACATCTATTGATGGGATGACAAGTGACTTTGCACGCATCGATTGGGAAGTCTTACAAAAAATCTCAACACGTATCGTAAATGAAGTCGATCACGTTAACCGCGTTGTTTACGACATCACATCAAAACCACCAAGTACGATTGAGTGGGAATAATTAAATAGTGTGAATGAAAGGCTAGAATCACCGTTGTTACACGGTTTCTAGCCTTTTTGTTTGTACTTTTAATGTGTTAGGCTTGAAAATTGGTATAATTTGGGAACTTTACAGCTACTTGGTCGCGTTGTTTTTCAGTAATATGAGCATAAATAACCATAGTGGTTTAATGTACCCGTGACCCAATATATAGACTAATGAATTAATATTCTTCTCCAATGTGTTTAGCGGAATGAATATAAGAATTTTATCTCTTCTAAAATTAAGCTTCCTTCTTTTTTAGTTTTTATTATACATTTTTGGTATAGATGTTTAACAACTTAGCTTATTAATGAGTCTATATATTGTTTTATTCATAATTATATAAATTTAATACACTATGCTGAGGCTTATAAATTATATTTAGCCTTTATGAAATTTATTCAATTAATACAATTTAATATTCTTGACATAAATCCATATCTTTGCCGATATTCAATGTAATCTTCCCATTTATTATTTTGGTAAATTTCTATATGCTGGTATGTCATTTACCAATTCATAATCCCTTTTATTTCTTCATCAAGTAAAGCTTCATGCAGATCAGTCGCTCACTTTTCTGGATGATGATACATAAATTCACTTCCTAATAAAGCGTTTGGCATTATTTTCACATTTAAGCCAAACTTCTCTTTTAAAACATTAATTCCTCTTTTTGTCCTCCAAAGTAATTCTTTATCACCAGCTATTCCCTTTGACATAGCAACATAGCTAATCTTAGTATGTTTTTCTATTTATTAGGTGAAATCATTCACATATATCAAATAAAGTGGAAATCTATAAATAGTTTTAAAACAAATTTAATTTTGAAATAAACGTTCAACGATTTGTTCTGGTGACCAATGTAATTTTAGATGATATAGATATAATATATATATATATAATGGTTAACGATATATCTATATAATCTATTAGTATATTTATATTATATGATAATTAAATATTTAATTATTAATTTCTGATAGTTTGGAATTTTTTTACATAGATGTCCATTGATAATGATTATCAGTTAATGTATCATAATCATGTAAGATTCTAAAAATAATAACAAATGACATGAGGAGTGGATGTTTTATTGAATAAATATTTGATCGACAACCATAATGAATTTGATAAATCTATTATTTTATTTCCATTTGCAGGCGGTGGGTCCAATATTTATAAGAATTGGACCCTTTCTTTTAAGGGTTTTAATGTGTTGCGTATTCTTTATCCAGGAAGATAAAGTCGATTTGGAGAACGACCTATAACTAATATAGATTAGTTAGTGAAATTTATGAAGAAATGCTTGATGAATTAAAAACTAACGATCGAGATGCTATTGCAGGTATTACAATTCAAGACCAAGAAAAATATTGTCATATAGAGAAACATCAACTCGTTAAGAAAATTAGTGAAGAGTATGCAGATCTTATCGAAGAATCAGGATATAAATCTGTTCACTTAGTGGGTTACTGTTCGGGAGGTTTAATCGCTATGGAAGTAGCAAGTATGCTCATGCTTAGTGATGTCGATGTTGACAATGTTACTTTAATTGATACTTCACCATCACCGCTATCAGAAATCGATTATATGGTTTCAGAAATGGCATTTATCCAAACTCACTTTATTACGATTAAAGATGTATTACCAACCATTGATTAAAACAAACTAAACGATAGTATTAGAGCCATGTATTCTAATATTGAAACTGATGCAGAATACGATTTATTGAATTTCATTATCAAACAGTACGGTGAAGAAGATGAATTAAAAATAGAGTTAGAACAATTTTTTAAATACAAATCTTTTAATGAACGATTTGAAAAATATACTGAAGTTATTGATTCTAAAAAGGATGGTGATAATACAGTCAACACAGATTTCTTAATTTCTTCATATAAAACACAAATGGCAAGTTGGGAAGGGGCACATATGACACCTACTACATATATAGGTGATGTAACTTATTTGAAAGCACAAGAAGATGGTTCTGATTTGTTACCAGCACAAGATAGTAATGAATTTTGGCAAAATTGTTGTATAGGTGATTTCACTGAAATACCTATACCTGGTAATCATTATAATTGTGTTGACGATAAAGAGTATGCGTCATATGTTGCAAAATTATTAATATAAAATTTTAACAGACGGGGAGTTAGATTATGAATAAATTATCAGTTAAAGACTTAATTACAGTAGGTATTTTTACAGCGATTTATTTAGTAGTGTCCTTTGTTACTTTTATGATTGGTTACATACCATTTTTAATACCGTTTCTAGGGTTCATTTGTCCGATTGTATGCGGTATTCCGTTTATTTTATATGTTATGAAGATAGATAAATTTGGTATGGTGACATTGACTGGAACGATTTTAGGGGTTGCTTTTACAGTGATGGGCAGTGGCTTAATTATGATTCCGTTTGGCATTATCTTCGGTTTGATTGGTGACTTCATTATGAAATCTGGTGGATATAAAGAGTGGAAATCAATTGCGTGGGGCTATGCTATTTTCTCGTTTTGGATGATGGGATTTGTCGTAAGAATGTTTATTGCAAGAGATCAATACTTTAAAGAGGTCGGGAAGTCTTATGGTCAAGATTACGTAAATGTTTTGGAATCTATTACACCTTTATGGACATTACCTGTGATGTTTATTTTGACAATGCTTGGTGGTCTTGTTGGTGCATGGTTAGGTAAGAAAATGTTTAGTAAACATTTTAAAAAGGCGGGACTTGTTTGAAGACGGTTGTTGGTTCATTGAAAGATCATAGGAACATTGTCGCAAAATTAGACCCTAGAACTAAGATCGCTTTAACGATCACGATAAGTACGATTTTAATATCAAGTGGTAGTTCGCAAAGTATTTTAAGAGTATGTTTAACGTTGTTTTCACTCGCATTATTATTATCTATTCATAAGATCAGTTTATTTATTAAATGTGCGGTTACTTTTTTGGTGTTGATAGGCATTCAATATTGGGTTATTCCTCATACAGAAGGCATGATTAAATTTATTCTTCTTGCATTTGTTGGAATATTTATGAATATGTTTCCTGGTTTTATCGTTGGTTACTACACTTTATTCTCTACAAAAGTAAGTGAATTTATAGCAACTATGGAAAAAATGAAATTACCTAGAAATATTATCATTCCAATATCCGTGATTTTTAGATTTTTCCCGACGATTGCTGAGGAATATCGGAATATTAATTATGCCATGAAAATGAGAGGTATTAACTTTTCGAATCATTTTTTTAAAATAATCGAGTATAGAATGATTCCGCTTATTATATCCGTTGTTCAAATAGGAAATGATCTTTCTTTTACAGCGATGACAAGAGGAATTGATTCTCCATTTAAACGGACGAATGTATTCGTCGTGAAGTTTAAACTACTTGATATATTGTTAATCATTATCATGGTGATATTATGGATTATTTATTTTAAGGAGAAGTTGTTTAATGATTAAATTTGATAATGTAACTTTCAACTATGCTTCTTCAGAAGAACCAGCTATTCAAAATGTCTCGCTTCAAATTAAACAAGGTGAATTAGTCGTGTTCTGTGGTAAATCAGGTAGCGGGAAGTCTACCGTTGCTAAATTGATAAACGGCTTAATTCCTAAAGTTCAACCTGGTTATATGAGTGGGCATGTATACTTGGATGGATGCAATATATCGGAAATTGAGATGTATCAATTATCACAAATGGTTGGTAGTGTATTTCAAAATCCGAAGACGCAATTTTATAACGTTGATACGACAAGTGAGCTTGCGTTTAATTTAGAAAATCAAGGTATTGATAAAACGGTCATCATTGAAAAGATAAAAACAATTATGAACCAGTTCAAAATTGAGCATTTATTAGATCGTAACATATTTGAGTTATCAGGTGGCGAAAAACAAATCATTGCATGTGCGACAGTGCTTATTACTAATCCAGATGTTGTCGTATTAGATGAGCCATCTTCAAATTTAGATATGTATAGCATTAAGAAATTAAAAGAAATGATTTCTTATTTAAAAGAACGCGGTAAAACGGTCGTGCTGATAGAACATCGTTTGGATTATATTATGGATGAGACAGATAGCGTCTATTATATGGAACATGGCTCGTTACATGCCCATTTTTCTATAGATTCATTTAAATCACTAGATTGTGATGAACTTGAAAACATGGGTATTCGATACGGGCAAGAGGAACGATTACAACATGAGCCACAGTTTGGTGATCGTGTCATGGAAATGCATAATTTTACTTATACTTATGACAAATTTAATAAAGAGAAACAATTAGATGTGAATGAAATAGCCATACCAAAAGGTGAAGTAGTCGCGATTATCGGCGATAACGGAAGTGGTAAATCGACCTTTGCTAAATGTTTATGTGGTTTGCTGAAGGATTTTCAAGGACATGTGACATATGACGAGAAGCGACTCAAACAGAAACAATTATTAAAGCAGAGCTATATGGTTTTCCAAGATGTAAACACACAATTATTTACGGAAAGCTTAGAACAAGAATTACAGCTTTTAAATGTGCAAGTAACAGATACACAAGTTGATGACATGTTAGCAAGTATGAATTTGTTAGATAAAAAGCATGAACATCCATTGTCACTTTCTGGTGGAGAAAAACAAAGAATGGCCATTGCTACGGCAATATTGAGTGCTAAGGAAATCATTATATTTGATGAACCTACTTCAGGGCTGGATTTATATCATATGAAAAAAGTCGCGAAAATAATTAACGACATCCATGACAAAGGAAAGCAAATCTTTATCATTACACATGATAAATCATTGATATTAGAGATTTGTACATATGTCTTACATTTTGGAGATGGTCGTCTTATTAATCAGTTCGCATTGAATCATCAAGGCATCGATCAATTGAATCATTATTTCGATGTATAATTCGCATCAATGAGAGGAGTCAGTAAAGTATGAACACCGATGAACATTGGATAAAATCATTACTCGTATTTGGACAAGATGCTAAATGGAAGATTGTTTTATCTATTGTATTGTCTATTATTAGTGTGTTTTCAGGATTAGTGCCTTATTGGACGGTATATAAAATCATACTATTAATGATTGATGGAAATACAGAGATGAATCAAGTTATTTATTATATAAGTATCGCAGTTGGTGCTTATGTGATACAGGTTATTTGTTTCGGAAGTTCGACGATGTTATCGCATGTGACGGCTTATGATATTTTATCTAATATTAGAAAGCAATTGGCACATAAATTAATGCGTTTACCTTTAGGTGTTGTAGAATCTAAAAAAATTGGTGAACTTAAAAGTATATTTGTCGATAAAGTAGAAACGATTGAATTACCGTTAGCGCATATTATTCCAGAAGTAGTAGGTAATTTATTACTGTCTATTTCTATATTTGTTTATATCGTTATTATCGATTGGCGTATGGCTTGTGCCATGTTGATTACGGTGCCGATTGCATTTTTTGCTTTTAAAAAATTAATGTCTGGATTTAATGAGACATACGAAGAACAAATGGCATCGAATAATTACATGAATAGCTCAATTGTTGAATACATTGAAGGTATAGAAGTTATTAAAACATTTAATCAATCTCAAAATTCTTATAAAAAATATAAAGATGCTGTTAGTGCGTATAAGATACATACTTTAAATTGGTTTAAAAGTACATGGGGCTATATGAACTTAGGTGCAAGTATTCTTCCTTCGACTTTTCTAGGTGTGCTACCACTAGGTATGTATTTGATTTCAATTGACCAGTTGAACTATGCAGAATTTTTTATTTGCTTAGTACTGTCTTTAGGTGTTGTCGCACCAATCAAGAACTTTACGAATTATGTTAATCAATTAAAATCAATCCAATATGCGATTACAGAAGTACGCCAAGTATTGAATTTAGAAGAACTTGAAGTCTCGAAATCATTTAAAGACCCTAAAAATCATCAAATCACATTTAATGATGTTGGGTTCTCTTATTCAAATGACAAAGATAACTTAGTATTTAATCATTTGTCGTTTGTTATTCCAGAGAAGACTTTTACAGCAATTGTTGGTGCATCTGGTAGTGGTAAGTCTACGATTGCGAAATTACTATCAAGATTCTGGGATGTAACGTCCGGTGAAATTGATATCGGTGGCGTAAATATTAAAGATATTGAACCTAAGAAACTGAACGAATTAGTTGGTTTTGTCGGGCAAGATAACTTCTTATTAAATCTTACGTTTAAAGAAAATATTAAATTAGGTAATCCGGAAGCATCAGATGAAGCGGTTGAAGAAGCGGCTAAATTAGCGCAATGTCATGAATTTATTACGAAAATGCCAGAGGGCTATGATACGAATGTAGGTTCAGTTGGTGATAAATTATCGGGCGGTGAAAAACAACGTGTCACAATAGCGAGAATGATCTTGAAAGATGCACCGATTATTGTATTAGATGAAGCGACAGCTTATGTCGACCCAGATAATGAACAAAAAATTCAAGCTGCATTAAATGCTTTAACTCAAAATAAGACGCTCATTGTTATTGCCCATCGATTATCTACCATTAAACAAGCAGATCAAATTATTGTGTTAGGTCATCAACAAATTCTTGAAAAAGGTGACCATGCAAGATTATTGAATATGAATGGTCACTATAAATGCATGTGGGATATGCACATCGGTGCGAAAGATTGGGGGGTCTCTTCTTAATTTGTAATACATTCAAATATAAAGGAGGATTAACATGTTTCAGATTACATTTAAGATTTTAAAGTGGGCGACACCTTATAGATCAAGAATGATTTTAGGATTTGTAATGTCATTTATTAATTCTATTTTTATCGCCTTACCAATCTTCTTAGCTGCCCAAGTGTTTAACCGTGTGCTATCTCATAAACAAATTGAAATGTATGAAATTATGAGTGTGTTAGGCATCATGATTTTATTAGTATTAGCAAGATTTGTGACAGCTTATTTAAAGAATAGACTTCAAGAAAGTATTGCCTATGAAATGAGTGCTAAAGAACGTTTAAATATTGGTGATAAACTTAAGAACGTAAGACTAGGGTATTTTGAAGACCATCAAACAAATGAACTTGCAACAGTTGTTACAACAGATTTAACATTCTTAGAAAATTATGCAATGAAGATGATCGATATTGTCGTAAACGGCTATATATTAATTATTGTATTAATTTTGTCGCTTTTAGTTGTGTCTTGGGAAGTGTCACTATTAGCACTCGTGGGTGTAGTTCTATCTCTACTTTGCATTCATTTATTAGAAAAGAAAAGTCATCAAAACGCGCCTCATTATCATCATGTTCAAAATCAACTTGTTGAGAAAGTGCTAGAAGTTGTTCGAGGTATTCAAGTAATTAAATCATTCTCAAAAGAAAATACAAGTCTTCAAAGTTTTAACAAAGCAGTAGATGAAAGTCAACGCGTGAATACAAAAATTGAATTACAATATATACCTTTTAATTTATTACATTTATTGAGCTTAAAGATAGTCTCTATCGTTATTGTCTTAATGGCATGCTTATTATATATCAATCAAAGCATGGATTTACCAACGCTCATTATGATTTCAATATTTTCATTTGTGATATTTGAAAGTGTGGAGAATGTAAACAGTGCAGCACACGTATTAGAGATGATTGATATGACATTAAATGATATTGAAGAAATTAAGAAAGCACCTATATTAGATGAAACAGGAAGAGATATTGAAATCGATAACTTTGATATTGAATTTGATCATGTCAGCTTCTCTTATGGTGAGCATCGCGTGATTAATGATGTGAACTTTAAAGTAGGAACGCAAACATCTACAGCGATCATTGGACCATCAGGAAGCGGTAAGTCTACGCTATGTCATTTATTGTTAAGATTTTATGATGTAGACGAAGGTACGATTCGATTAGGTGGCGTCGATATCCGAGATATGACACTTAGTACGCTGATGTCGCATATTAGTGCGGTTTTTCAAAAGGTCTACTTATTTAATGATACAATCGAAAATAACATTTTATACGGTAAGCCAGATGCAACTAAAGAAGAAGTTATCGCAGCTGCGAAACAAGCATGCTGTCATGACTTTATCATGTCACTACCGGATGGCTATCAAACAATGGTCAATGAGAAAGGGAATAATTTATCTGGTGGAGAAAAACAACGTATCTCTATCGCAAGGGCAATATTAAAAGATGCACCTATCATCATTCTAGATGAAGCAACTGCGAGTATTGATCCAGAAAATGAACATCTCATACAAAGTGCCATTGATGAATTAAGCAAAGGCAAAACAGTTATCACAATCGCACATAAAATTGGAACAATTAAAAATGCCAATGAAATCATCGTATTAAACGAAGGAAAAATCATTCAAAAAGGTGATCACGAAACACTTGTGAATCAAGCAGGAACTTATCAGAACTTCATCGAAATCAAGACACAATCAGAAGGTTGGAGATTGTAGAGTATGAGTAAACAAATTGGCATTTTAGGTGGAAATGGTGCACTAGGTATTAGGTTAACGAAGTTATTATCTGAACATAAAAATATGCAAATTAAAGTCAGTACAAGAACTGAGAACTTTACCAAATTAGAACATCATCAAATTGAATATGTAACAGTAAGTTTATATAGTGCAGACGATTTAAAACAATTTATTAACGGATGCGATATTGTTGTGAATTGTACAGGTTATTACAATAAAAATATTATAGAGTGTTGTTTAGAATATCATGCGCACTATGTTGATACTTCTGGTGAGTTAAATTTAGCTCAAAGTGAAGTGGAATTGGATGAACAATTGAAGGCAAAACGGTTAAGTGCAGTACAATTTGTTGGTGTAAATCCAGGATTAACAGAAGTGCTGATTGCATATTGTAAAGCGTGTTCGAATGTTGATGAATTAGAATTATACTTTTCAGGTGTTGGCAAATTATCAAAATCAGCGGTCCTTGAAATGATTGAAACATCGGAACCGCCATATTCGTATAGTCAAATGTACATTAAAAACGGTAATCTTGAACGTTTAGATTATATGATGAAAGAAGCTAACTTAATGGATAATGAACGACCATTTAATTGTGTGCCCATTATCAATCATCATTTTATCAATTGCATAAAGCAAAATACCGTATAAATGCTAATTTAAAAATGTACACTCTCGCTTGAATAAGTATGTACAAAAATGACTGTTTTTATCATAATTTGATTGAGGTGAAATTATGAATTATACAGTCAAAATAGATACAGACATTAAAATTAAAAGCCTTTCAGACTTACCAAAGCTGAAAGAAATGAAAGAAAGATATTGAATTGATAACGTTTCCCAAATTTATCAATTCAATATCTTTCTTTCCAGTCTACTTGAGCAGCTATACCAGGGCGTTTTTCTACCCGTATAGTTGCTTTTTTAATTTCCTTTTCTTTCTTTTTCTTACAATATTCTCTTAGAATCGTATACTTGCCTTCATATCCTTTTTTAGAAATATATTTATAAATCGCCATAGCCGTACAACCTAACTCTAATTTTTCGTCTATGAGCGTTTTATAGGGTTCTAATTTTGATACTCTCTTTGTCGTTTTCCTTGTTTTTAATTTTTTCAACTCATTGCCTTTCCCAGCTTCATAATATTTTTTAACTGTCCTTGGATAGCAATGATATTGTCTAGCCAGCTCAGCGTAATTTGGTTTTATGCCTTTCATAATGTAAAATAACACTCCTTCGTATATATCATGTCTCAGTCAAACAACCTCCATTCAAAGATTGAGTTAAGACATGATTATATATTTTATACCGCCATTTACAATAGTTACTCTCTTAATAAAAACATAATGTTTTGTTGTTTATCATCTAAAATACAAAGAGTATAGTTTTTCTTCGTTAAAGTCATTTGAGAGATCTACAAAGTATTTCGTTTGCCATTTTTGTGTGCTTTTAGCAGTAGGATTTAAATTTGAAACCCAGCTCGGATAAACACGCATTGCCATTTTACCTTTAGCTTTATTTGATTTTATAACTCCTTTTTCTTTCAAAATATTTTTAGGAAATATGAACTGACCTATTTTTTCATTGTCTATAATATTTATGATTAATATATCTTCTGTTGTATCATAATCAAAAGGGATATTCACATTACATTCATTTTTTCGCCAAAAAGCAACAAAATATCCTTTTTTTTTTGGTGTTTTTTTGGCTAATCTACTTTTAAAAGTTAATTTATCTGACTCAAAAGTAAACGCTTCGTAATCAGAGTTCAAGTTATCAATTTTAATATTCGTTAAAGACAAGTTACTTATTACATTTATAACAGAGATTACTAATTCCTTTGAGATATAAGTGTCATTCATAATACTTATTCCTTTCTATTGAAATTCTTATGTCTTAAAATATCTTCTATTTCAATTTCATTAATAGAAGTAGGGAATTCATTTACTTTTGAACACACAGAAAATATGTAATTATCATAATGATACTTTTTAAAATAAAAATTGTTATCATAATAATTAGTGTAAACTGATATGTCATTCTCTAAAAAGCGATTTTTTATTGTAAAAGAGTTTAATGGAATGTAAAGGCCTTTACCTAAAGCTTTTACATAGCTCTCTTTTAATGTCCATATATAGAAAAATGTTTTACTAATGTCATCTTCTCCGGCATTAGTAAAGTAAGATTTTTCATATTTAGAAAATGATTGAATTAGAATATTAAAGTCTAAATATCTGACTTTTTCTATATCTACACCAATTTTCTGGGAGTGAATAGTACAAATTATCCATTTACCTGAATGAAATATATTATAGTGAAAATCAGAACTATTTTTTAAAAACGGTTTTCCATATTTGTTACTACAAAATACTAAGTCATCATTTTTAAGATTAAATTTATTCATAACTATATATCTAATTAGTAAATCAGAAAGTAAAGATCTTAATCGATCATTTTTATAGATATATCTTTCTATAGTTTTTCTTTTAGAATCAGAGATGTTATTTATAGCAAATTTGAAATTTTCGGAACTGAATTTGTTAGGTAGTTTTAAAGAAAATATTTGGTTGTATATTTTTAACGGTTGGCGAAATATTCACTGACCGTTATTTTAATTTTTGATATTAAAAAAGCACAAATATCTCTATAATTGTAAGTGACTAAACAAACCATTAAGGAGATATTGTGCCTATGTATAATGATATATCAGAAATGCTTGGAATTAAAGTCAAAAATTTAAAAATCACTCAAAATTTAGGATTACATGTACATAAAAACGTAAAGGCATTATTATACGAAGGCCAATTGACATATCATCCCAGTGCTTGTGCGTGTTGTGGAATTAAAAATGATGCACATTTAATTATTAAACATGGCTTTCGTAAAACGAAAGTTTATATGGGATTAATTTTTGAAAGACCTGCCTATTTAAAATTGAAGAAACAGCGCTTTTACTGTAAAGCTTGTCAACAAACCTTTACAGCTCAAACACCCTATATTCAACCCCGATGTACCATCTCAAATGAGGTCAAATGCATGATGATCCGGAAACTATCTAAAGTCATCTCTGAAAAGGATGTCGCTGAAAGTCTATGTGTATCACCTTCAACTGTCCATCGCCATTTAAAAGAGGTAAGTGATTCGGTGAAGACGCAGGCACATCATGTTTTAGCTGAGCACTTAGCTTTTGACGAATTCAAATCAACGGAAGATGTCAAAGGTGCGATGAGCTTTATTTACTGTGATAGTGTAACCCATGATATCATCGATATTTTACCTGATCGTCGCAAACATAAATGAGAAGCCTATCTTTAAAGTTCTCTAGAAAGCAACGTGAAAAGGTTAAAACCATCTCTATAGATATGTTTCCACCTTATATCGCACTCATTCAAGACTTATTTCCTCATGCGGAGATAATTATGGATCGCTTTCATATCGTGCAGGCTATCAATCGTGAAATCAATCGATGCCGAGTTCAAGTTATGAATGGTTTTAGGACAAAAGATAGACCTCAATATAATAAATTAAAGCGTTATTGGAAGTTACTATTAAAAGCGCCCTTAGATTTAGATCGAATGATATATCAGTCATACAGACTTTTTAAGTCTTGGCAGAGTCAATACAGTTTAGTTCAGTATTTATTGGGGCTTGATGAGAGGCTCAAAGAGACATATGAAACGGGGCATCGTCTTTTAAGTGCTCTGAAATCAAACGATATCCAGCAATTACGGTTCATCTTACAGGATTCAAAGACAAAAGATATTTCACAAGGACTCAAGCGTGTCATTCAAACATTCATCAAATACTTGCCCTATATCTCAAATACGATGCGTTATCCACATTTAACGAATGGGCCAATTGAGGGCATTAATAATAAAATAAAACTGATTAAACGGGTTTCTTATGGTTATAGAAATATCTGGAATTTTAGGAATCGAATCTTAATCATTTCCAAGGTATTTGTAAGTGAATATAAAAAACGCATTAAACAACAAAATAACGTTGCTTGATGCGTTATCGTCTCGCCAACCGACGTTGACAAAGAACCTATAAATTAAGCATATGCTTAGGTGGTGACTCCCGCGTAACACCTATGGTATCTATTTAATTGTCGGACAAAAAAGGACTGATAACGTAATCGTTACCAGTCCTTAACTCAAATTATATAAAAATCGGTTTACTAAACCGATTTAATTACTTGATATATCCTATTAATACCTATACAATTATAGTTATTAATGAGGCTTAGTAAGTAATCGTTTTAGCGTTAGGTTCGGTAACGTTGATACGTAAGCAATATAAATGCTACCAACATTTATATTTGCTGTGCTTATCAAGTCTCTATTTTTTTAATTTAACAATTTATATTATATTCTTCTGCCGATATATTTGCAAGTAATATAAAGGTCACAAAAAAAGCTAATTCATAGTTTTTGGTCGCATATTTTTTACTCATAATGCGACCAAGTAGAAAATATATAAACCTCTCTCTTTTCATCATCAACCGTATAAACAACTCTATGCTGATGATTAATACGTCTTGAATAACGTCCTAAATGCTTTGGTTGTAACTTTTCAAAAGATTGACTAGGTTCATAAGGATCAATTTTTAAAGTTTCAACAACATTTAAAAATTGTTCTTTGAGGTGCGATTTGTTGATTTTTTTCAAATCACTTTTAGCTGAATTTTTAATCAAGACGCTGTAATAACTCATTACAAGTTACCCCAATCTAAATCTTCAATATTTGTATAACCACTATCATCCTTTTCACGTTTTCTCACTTTATCCATAGTGCCAGTTGATTCAAGAAACAACGTTTCTTGAATACTATTCCAATCTTTTTGACTTACAATAACTGCGTTATTTTCACTTTTAGAACCACTTATAATAACTGGCTCATGATTAACATTTACATGTTTTAATAATTCATAAAATTCTTTTCTGGCATTTGTAGGTGTTTTGATATTCATAAAATCACTTCCTTGATTAGTATACTTATATTATAACGTACGCTTTTACGTACGTCAAATGATATAGTGTTTCTCTTTAAAATTTGAATAAAAATACAAAGTGCTAACCTATGGTTATGGGTCAAAAGCCCGTCAAATCAACGATGTATATTTCATGAATAAAACCACCTTTTCGTTAAGTCATTAAAACGTTGATATAACAACATTTTGCCCGAAAAAGTGGTTTACATAATTAACGATTATGGGTAGTTGTTTTGTATAGTTTATTCATTTTATAAATTATATAAAGTGCTATAACTATAAATGATGATATAGTGATTATAGATACAGTTGATCCATATTGCCCACCTGTTATTAATTGATTAGAATTACTATACACATACTCCATTACACTTTGATTACTTTGCTTTGTAGTTATATCAAACAATTGTGTGATATCAAACAAAAAATGAATTACAATAGAAGACCATATCGTTTTATAATAAATTGTTAATAATCCATAACATAAGCCAGCAATAAAAATACCAATGCTAATTTGTATTATATTTTGCAAATCAAAATTGCCATTCATAATATGAACCACACTAAATAAAGCAGAACTTATTATTAAACCCCAATAAATATTAATACGTCTTTCGATATAACCTAATAAAAGTCCTCTAAAAAATAGCTCTTCAGCTATAGATGTACTCAGGGAAGTAATTATAATGACAGTGATAAAAATAGGAATATTACTGATATTACAACTTCTCCACACACCATTAGTTATAATAAAAAAGCCTGAATACATAATAATTAAGGCTATAATCCCTAAAAAAAACCATTCTCTTTTCAAATAAGGTTTTGTAATACGATAATCTGATAAATTTGTTCTAATTCCTTTTGTTATACAACAATAAACAAACAAAAATGTTAATATTAATATTAATAAATGAGAAAGTGTATATCCTAAATCTTCCATACCGATAAATGGAATTATACCAATTAAAGGGGCGAATCCATTTATTAAAGTCATTATAAATAATGCACTTAAACAATTAATAATTACTTTTAAAGCTTGCTTCAAGTTTTTTCCTCCTACAATTAAAAAACGAATCTATAAGTAAATACTAATAGACCGCCATTTTTATTATTAATCATTTTCAAATGTATATACACCTATAACTAAACCAGCTGGAATACCTATAAAAGGAGTAAAAATCATACTTAATATTATCATTGCTATAATCATTAAGAAAAATGACTTCGATTTGATTTTCATATTTAATAAATTATTCTTAAAACTTTCCAAAAATTCTTTGACTTTCATTTGACTCTCCTAAAATTCCATTTTTTTATATTGATAGATACCAATTATATAAAATACGCATATATATATCGCGAAAATAATTGTAATAATAAGGAAAATACTGTTGAAATTTTGAGATGTTAGATTTTCTTGATATCCATTAGGGAAGATATACTTTAGTGACTTTAAAAAAGGGGCTATTGAGCTAACAATAAAGAAAGCTAATACGCCTAATATAGTATATCCATTGGGAAGATTTATAGATAATAGAACTGCCAAAAATATACATATTATTTGTAAAAATAATACACCAAAAAATTCTATTATCACATATTGTAAATCTTCTGTAGTTTTAGGCCAAAATTCATTTGACGCTAAGTCCATTGAAGTAATATGAAAATAATACAAAAATAGAGAACTTAAGAATAATACAATCACAAATATAATATACAACGTAATTATTGAAAGCAATTTACTGTTAAAAATACCACTTCTGGACAAGTCTTTATAAAAATATAGTTGCCCTTTTTCTTTTTCTGAGTAGAACTTCAATCCAATGATATAGGTCAATATAATTAACGGTATGACTGCATTATTTTGTATTACAAAAACTGATGAGAAAAACTCTATAAAACTCAGCGAATTTTTTTCACCACTTATTTGCATGAAATTAGTATTAAAAAAAGCCACTATGAATAATATCAAAGGGAACAAACCAAAAAATAAATATAACCATGATACTTTCATTTTTAATAAATTTTGTAGTATAGGCTGAAATTTATTCATAATTATTGTCTCCTTTGAATTTTTGTTGGATTAAATCTTTCTTTTCTTTAATGCTCAATATCTTATATTCTTTTGTTAGATCAACCAGTAAGTCGGATAATATTCCATTTTTGTTATTAACTTCGATAATTCGTTTATTATTAGTACTAGCGATATCATTTCCATATTTTTCACGAAATATTTCTTTATGATTGAACTCAGCATCTAATTCTATTAAAGTTGTATTTTCCTTTTGGCTATCAAAATCTTCTTTTAATAACCCATTGTCTATAAAAAGGTATCTCGTACAAATTTCTTCTAACTCACTTAATTGATGACTAGAAATTATAATTGCTGTATCTTTTTTTTCAACCCATTTTTTTAATGTTTGAATTAATTTATCAACACCATTAGGATCCAAACCAACAAAAGGTTCATCTAATATTAGCAGTTTAGGTTGAGTAACTAAGCAAATAGCTAGAGATAATCTTTGTTTCATTCCAAAAGAGAAACTATTAGGATTCCTATCTTTTTTTTCCCAAAGATCTACTAATTTTAGTACTTCTTCAATATTATTATAATCTTCCTTTTTTCCATTTAACTTTATAAAAAATTTTAAATGCTCTATAGCTGATAAATGATTAAAAATTGAACCCTCTATCATAAAACCTACTTCTTTTAGAGAATTATTCTTTTTTAAAATACTTTTATCATTTATAAAAATATCCCCATCAGTAGGTTTTATAGCTTTAGCTATTAATTTCATCAAAGTTGTTTTTCCTGCTCCGTTTTTCCCTATCAAGCCTACTATTTCTCCAACATCCACGGAGAAATTTATATCTTTCAGTGAGTATATTTCATTTTTTTTTGAATTTTTTACTTACATTCTTTACTTGTATCATTTTCGCCCTTCTTTCTTTTTGATAAATCAATTAAGAATAGAATTACAAAATTCAATAAAAACACAAATATTAATTGATCTATATTTGCTAACTCAGTATTTATTTGTATAGAAACACTTCCGGTTTCTCTACTATTTTCTGAAACAAATTCAGGAAACTCTGGTCTAGATATAAAATATACACTAAAAATAAAATAGCAAATCGTTGTTATACCAGAATATATTAAATTATATTTCAAACGGTTTCTCTCTTTTCCCAAGATATTAACAATACCGTTAAGTAAAAGTGGAGAAATATAAGCTAAAATGATAAAGCCTAATAATCCTAATTATAAATTGTAAATCATTCCAAAAGAAAAAATAATAATATTACCTAAGAGTATAAACATTGTTTTTTTGTCATTTTAAACATCCCTTATATGAATTCTGACACAATTATATTATGTAACCAGTGGAATAATATGGACTCTTGTAACCCTAATTTATCGGCTATAATATACAATAAAATTCCAGAAGGAAATTTAAGTATAATATTTTCTATAAAATTACCGTTAAGATGTAATAATACACCAAATATCAAAGAACCTATTATAAAAGATTTTAATTTACTAAATTTACTTATAAGAATAGCAAAAAATATACCCCTAAAAAGATACTCTTCACAAGTTGCTACTATAAAAGGTTGTATAATATTTTCTAACTTAATCGACCAAAACAGAAAGACGGTAAATACAATAACTATGTATATTATGAAACGATAAAAATTGATTGATAAATATAAGATTTGAAACCAATGATTTTACCAATAATAATTTTAGGTAGTATTATAAATCCAATAATCATAAAAACAGCTGGAATAATGAGTTGCCAGTTTCCTAAATTTTGGATTGGCAAAAATAATACTAACAATCCTCCAAAATTTATTGATATACCAGCTAAAACAGTTAAAACCACTGTATGGTATACAAGCGGTCCCTTATTTCGTAATTAACGATAAATATGTCGTAAAAGGTGCGCAACCATTAGAAACATTTGAAGGTGCAATTAATACAGCGTGGAGCGAAATCAATACACAAAAGAAATTTGAAGATTTGTCTACTGATGACAATTCTGGTCACTGTTCAGACGGCAGTTGCTCTATCTCTTAGAGTATCCCAATAGTGCTTTAATGATTAAAATAATCATGCGTTGTAGGATAGAAATCGGTTTAATATCATAGTCTCAATTTGGCAAGAATAACTTGGATTACAAACAGCTTATTATAGGATAAGCATCATTCAGTTATCTCTTGTCATTTTTTATTTTTAGGTCTATTTTAAAGGGCAAAATCTTGAAACGCAGCGTTTTAAAGTTGCTTTCAAATTAAGTGAGTTCGTAATACGTTTCGTCATAAACTTCTATTCCATTGACTTTTAAAAGCGCTGTAAACACACCGTCACCGCTTTTTTTAGTTCCATCAAAAGCGCCAGAATAAATGGTGTTTAAGCCACAAGTGGGACTGTCAGACTTTAAAATTAAAGTGCGACAATTTAATGCTTTACATATATTTAATGCTATTTTTGCACCTCTTACATAATCTTCAGTGACGTCATTTCCATGTAAATCAATAATTTTGGCTTTTTGATGCAATACATCATGCCCATCTCCACCGACAATTTCCGCAGCTGCTCTTGGTATAGATAGTCCTGCTAAAATTTCGGGGCAAATCGTTCGTGCGATCCCTTTATCTACTAAGTTTTTAAGCGTTGTGTTTCCTCTGTTTCCTCCATCGTATCGCACGTTTTCACCAGCTAAACAGGCGCTTATTAAAATCATGGCAGCACCTCATTTTCGATCTTTTTTCTTTGTGTTTTTGTTGCTTTTTCTAATCAATAAAATTGTATTTACGATAAATATAACAGCGATGACGACAGTAAGTGGTAACATATGCATGTTTGAGATATTTATAACAATGAGGGCAATCATCAGTACTATATTGATGATGTGGTGAATGGATAATGTTTGATGCATATGTTTTTCTCCTTCCTCGAAAAATTGAATGACGGTTTAAATAAGTCGTGAATATTAAGGCATTTAAAAGTTTATTTTTAGGTTGTTTGTTACGCTTGATCACAATTAATAAGGTAGCCGTTTGTTGTCATTATAACATGAACCATATTACAAATATTTTGTATAAACAAATAAACAGTAACACAAAAAAATAACATTAACGAGAGTGTTTTAGAAAATTTTTATCAAAAATATAAACAAACAAACTTTACAACAATTTTATCATAATGAAACAAAAGTTGCGATAAATGATGTTATATTATGAATATCAGTTATTCAATCTTAAATGTGGGATGAAAAACATTTGAGGTGGTAAAGTGGAAAATAATCAAGGTAATAAACGCTATTCTATTAGAAAGTATTCTATTGGTGTTGTCTCTGTTTTAGCGGCTACAACGTTTTTTGTGAGTACGCATGATGCACAAGCAGCTGAACAAGTCACAAATGGAAATCATGTACCTGCGGCAGTGGTTCAAAAAGGTGAGCAATCAACCCCTAATGATGTTAACGGCGTAACAAAAAAAGAAATTCCTGCAGAAAAATTACAACCAGCAACAAATCAACAGCCAGATCAACAGCCAAATGTTAAACCAGCAGAATTAACGCAATCAAATGCAGCTAAGCCAACAGTTCAACCGGCACCTGAGCTAACTCCGGCTGAACAACAAGATCATACAAACACTCATCAAGGTCATATCGACAAGGTTGCCGACGCGTCACATGCAGCATCTTTAACAGATCGACAATCTAACAAAGAAATCCCTCTGACACCAATTGAACCAGCACATAATACTAAACCAGATGCAACAGCGACAGACAAAAATACAGAAGTTAATGACAATCACCCGGGAAATGATGACAACGCAACAAATGTGGTCACTAATAAGAACAACGACACCCAACATGCAACAGCCTCTAATCAAGCACCACGCGCACTTGTGCAAGATCAAGATAAATCTAATTCAGATATAACAACGCAAAATCAAGATCAGCAAACTGCACAAAACGTTCTACCTAAAACAGATGTTGATGCTCATAATAATGGAAAAGACAAACAACCAGCGACACAGGTTGATAATAAAAAAGCAAAATCAGACTTTAAAGATGTGACTCAGGCGTCCCCAGTTGATAAAAATGAAAATAAAGCTAAAGCTGTTCCTCAAAGTCGGCCAGTAGCACGCACTTCAACACCGGCGCCAGTAGCTGATGCGCAAAAACCGCATGCACCTCAAGTGGGTCAAGCCCAACATGTGAATAAGTATCCTATTGTTTTAGTTCATGGATTTTTAGGACTAGTCGGCGATAATACGATTCCATTTTTAATTCCAAATTATTGGGGCGGCAATAAATATAATGTGGTCAGTGATTTGAAAAATAAAGGCTACGATATTTATCAAGCAAGCGTTGGGGCTTTTGGTAGTAACTATGATCGCGCAGTAGAATTGTACTACTATATTAAAGGTGGACGCGTGGACTACGGTGCAGCGCATGCAGCAAAATATGGACATGAACGTTATGGTAAAACATACAAAGGCATTATGCCTGACTGGGCACCCGGTAAAAAAATTCATTTAATTGGTCATAGTATGGGTGGTCAAACAATCCGTTTAATGGAACAATTTTTAAGAAATGGTAACCAAGAAGAGATTGATTACTATAAAAAACATGGCGGCGAAATTTCTCCATTGTTCTTAGGTGGACAAGATAATATGATTGCATCAATTACAACGCTTGCCACACCACATAATGGTTCACAAGCTGCAGATAAAATAGCTAATACGGATATTGTAAGAAATATCATGTTTGCGTTGAACCGTTTTACAGGAAATAAAAACTCAACATTGGATTTAGGTTTGACACAATGGGGTCTTAAACAAAAACCAGGGGAAAGCCGTATTGATTATATTAAACGTGTGAGCAACAGTCGCATTTGGACAACAACAGACAATGCAGCGTATGATTTAACTCTTGAAGGGGCTGCTAAACTTAATGCGATGACAGATTTGAATCCAAATATCACTTATACTACATATACAGGTGTGGCTTCTCATCCGGGACCTCTTGGTAATGAAAATCCAAATACAAGCGTATTTCCGTTGATGGACATTACAAGCACAATTGTAGGTCATGATGCAAATGTAGAATGGCGTAAAAATGATGGTGTTGTGCCAGTTATTTCTTCACTTCATCCAACAAACCAAGCGTATGTAGATATTTCAACAGACGATCCGGGTACAAGAAAAGGGATTTGGCAAGTGAGACCTGTTATGCAAGGCTGGGATCATACAGACTTTATTGGTAATGATGTATTTGACTTCAAACGCACAGGTGCAGAGTTAGCGAACTTCTATATGGGAATCGTAAATAACCTGTTAGGTGTCGAAGCATTAGACGGTAAATCATCATAAAGAAAATTTTATTTAGATGATGCGCATCAATTGTTTTCTTAAGCACTAGGTGTAAAGTGAAACGGAGGGCCCTTGTAAGAGGGAAGGATGTCTCACTTCTCAATGAAAAAGTATGTTAATCCAATTTGGTGTTTAAAAAGCAACGAGGCGCGAAGCTTTTTTTACAAAGCATTTAGCTAAAGATTTGGAGGCGACTTTCTATATGAAATAGAAGGTGCCTCCACTTTCTTTTTTGACGGCTATTTTTAAAAACTTAGTCCTGTTGTTCTTCAAAGTGGGTCTCGATGAAGGCGGCTTTTGATGTTTTGTTTTGCCATTCATCGACTAAATAACCTTCTAAATGACCGTAAAATCGGCCGTCCACTTCTAAATATGCGCCATCTTCAGATTCTTGACCATATACACCTACATCATGATGGGCTTGTTTAAAATAATCAATAAGATAAGCTTTCATTTCTTCAAATGCGTTAATATAAGACTCTACCTCATCATTATCGATAACATATGCCCCCACTCTCGTTTGACCTGATACACGACCGTGGACATCTGATATGACTTCTATTGGGTTCCACACGGCTATAATGTCACCCCCATCGGATGTGAAAGTATATCGACTGAGAATATATTGACTTTCCTGCCAATACACTTCTTGATATTTAGGAAGGTCATTGTAGTCTAAATAGTAATTTTCAAAAGTGACCTCATCTAAAACTTCTTTATCCACTTTGATGCCCTCTACTGAATGAAGCCACGATTTAACATCCGCTTCAGTTTCAAACAATCCGACTACTTGCTTAGTATTAAATTGATGTAATTCTAATAAATACATAAACATGTCTCCTTTATCCGTTATTGTCATATAGGAAAGAAATGAGTGCGTGCGATTTGTCTTATTTCAAAGGAATTTTTTACATAAAAGTGGCTTATAAATTGATCATATTTTATTTTAAAGATACATGCCCTCGATAGGATTGTCCAATAAAGTGATAAGAAACATGTAGGGGGTGTAAAAGTAAGGATGTACATAGAATAACGGAGTGACATTTTAAGAATACAATTAAAAAATAGGGTGATTCATACGTGTTTATAGGGTGTGTAAAGCGGCTTTCATATTGAAGGTGTGTGGTTTTAGCCATAGACTTAAAGTAATGAATGAAAAACAATTGAAGAAGGTATGAATATGTACAATGAAGTTCGTAGTCAATTACGCTTAAGTCTCGCATGGTTGACGCTCTTTTTAGTGGGTACCGATTTATTCGTGGTATCACCGTTACTCCCGAATATGCTTCGTGAATTTAATATATCTGCACAACAAGCCAGTTGGATTGTTACCTCGTTCGCCGTTATGTATGCGGTTATGGCACCGCTATTTGGTGTTTTAGCCGATCGATGGGGCAAAAAGAAAAATATCGTTATCGGGCTTATTTTATTCTCTTTTGCGAATGGGCTTACTTTTATCGCAAGTTCGTATTTTGTGCTCGTTTTAAGTCGTGTCTGGGCAGGTGGGGCTGCAGCTATGATTACTTCTTCTGTTTTTGCACTTACAGGTGATTTAGCGCCTAAAAATAAAAACGGCTTATATCTTTCTATAGCGACTTCTGGTTTTCTAACAGAGATATGGGTGGGTGCACCTATAGGGAATTTAATTGGCAACATTACGAACTGGCGAACCGTATTTATTATTTTAGCAATAGGGACATTGGCATTAAGTGCTCTAAATGGCTTTGCTTTACCAGGGCATATGCGTGCGCAATCACATCGGTCACTGCATTTCGAGCAATTTAAAGGTATGATTCGTGATGTACTTGTTACTACGTTTTGGGCTTTAGCTGTCTATGGTGTCTATACATTTCTCGGTGAAATTTTTAAAAGCGAGACAGGTTTGTCTAGCCTCATGACGAGTGTTGCCTTTACATTTTACGGAATAGGCGCCTTAATCGGAAGTGTTTCTGGGGGATGGTTTTCAGATCGTCTGGGTAATAATCGCGTTATCAAGATAGGCATGACCGGTTTAGCTATACTACTTGTTGTTGTAGGATTGACCGTTACACATCCCTTAATATTATTTCCGTCTCTCACGTTATGGGCTTTCAGTGGTTACTTGTTTTTCTCAGCGTATCAATCGTTTATCTCGAAACGGAATGCTACTTTTTCGGGAAGTATTATGGCGTGGAATCAGACTGCGATGTATGTAGGAATTACTTTAGGGGCATGGATTGGTGGAGGATTAATAGCCCATCATCTTATTCTCTTATTGTTTGTCTCATGTGCAACTTCTGCTTTAATCGGATTAATATGGTATCGCTTCAAAGTTGTGTCATAAATACAAAAACCAATCTTGTAGAGGACAATCTCTAAGATTGGTTTTTATTTTTAAGAGATCGGGGTGGATGATTGATCCAGTTTTGTAGAAGAATAGCGTGATTGTGCTCGGTATCTTTGGCTGCATAAAGTAATACCACATGCTCATTTTGACATACGATTTCCTGTAATTCTGCAAATGCGGCGCGTTGTTCATCCAGTGTTTGGAGTTCTTTTAAATATTGATCTTTAAATGTGGCAAAACGTTCAGGATCATGATGAAACCATTTTCTTAATTGAGAGGTCGGACCAATCTCTTTTAACCAATAATCTAAATTTGCATCTGCTTTAGAAATCCCTCTTGGCCATACACGGTCGACTAACACACGGACAGCGTTATTTTCTTGCGCTTTTGTATAGATACGTTCAATCTTAACAGTCACGAGAATCCTCCTTTTGAAATGTTGAAAGGCCATGGGCAGAAAGCAAGATACATTCTACCCGAATCACTTCTTGAGTACATTAGAATATTTGCGAGTGTTATACAATAATTTCGTTTGTTTCATATGGTGTTTTGAGTAATACAAGGATACCTTCGATAATACCAATTAGGCCGGGTATGCCTGTCCAAGAAAATAGAGCATATAAGATCCCGAGTCCGATTTTATGCGAATAGAATTTGTGAACGCCTAAACCTCCTAGAACAATCGCGAGTATAGCGTAAATCCATTTATTGACTTTCATTGTTTTATCACCTCATTGTAATTATACAACAAAATGTGAATAGATTTGTGAGATGACTATTTCGTGCAATATAAAACTACAATAAATAATGCATTATTTTAAATAGTTGATTTAAAGAATAAAATTGTTTTCCATTGCTATTATACATTTTTAAGTTCTAGTTAATATTCAGTTAATATGATTTATTTCTTTAGTATATTAAAGTTAAGCAGTAATGATTTTTTCTAGTAGAGAGGTTAAAGATGTTAAAGGAAAATTATAAATTAAGAAAAATGAAGATCGGTTTAGTTTCTACAGCAGCGGCAGCAATTTTTGTGATTTCAAATGGTACAGCGGAAGCTTCAGAAGATACAACGGCTCAAGAAGCATCAGCCGTCTCTGTTGATGAGAAACAAGTGAATGACAATCAACAAGTGGAAGAAAATACTGAATCAGAACAAGCGGAAAATGAAAGTTTTATCCATTTAGATGAAGTGCGCCCGGGCGACACACAAGTTTCAGGCTACACACAACCTAACAAAGCAATTTCACTTAAAATTGATAATAAAGATGTTGTTAATCTTGAAGATGAATTTAAAGAAGTGGTGTCTGATGAGAACGGGAAATTTACGTATGATTTAAATGGGCGAAAAATCGTTTATAACCAAAAAGTAGATGTTGAAGCAACAGAACCTCTAGACTTAGATGCTTTAGAAGATGATGAAGAAGCATTGGAAGCTTCTGATGAAGAAACAACAGCGGTGCCTCAGGAAGCAGAGCAAGATACTACAACACACGCGGTAGATTCAGAAGAAAAAGAAGAGGTAACAGCAGGAAATCACGAAGAAAGTGATTTATCACTAGAAGGATTACTATGTAGATGCTGAAGGCGAAGGTCCTAAAGCTTCGTATACAACACCTAGATATGAAAAAGCATACGAAATTCCAGAAACACGTATTCCTCAAATTAACGGTCGACACCAAGTCTGGATTGAACCTATTTTAGAAGGTACAGGTGTGGTTAAAGGGCATACGTCAGTTAAGGGCAAAGTTGCACTTGCGATTAACGGCAAGTTTATTAATTTAGGGGATTCAACTTCAACGCTTGAACAATTGAGTAAAGAAGCGTATGAAACACGTTACGACGGCGTTTGGAAATTTATTGATCCTAAAGGCTTTTTTGAATTCGAATTCAATCGTCTTTTCGATAAATCTTATTCATTGAAAAAAGGGGACCTCGTGTCACTTTCTTTTAAATCAGATAATGAACAAGACACAATGCCTTCATTTGTGTTTAATGTTTTAACAGAGCCATTTGAAGCGGTTGAAAAAGCTCATACATTATTTGATCATAATGCGATTGAACCTGTAAAAGAATTAAAAGATGTAGATGAAGCGATTGAAATTAATGACATTTTTGGAGATGTTATTGAAACAGCGATTCGTGGTGAAGACAAGTTAATCTTAGAAGGCACAAAAGAGATGACAGGTCGTAAGAAATATGCAAATGCGCTTATTCGAATTGATTCAAACTTAGGCGAATACAGACACTTCCCGACGCTTCAAGCAGATCAAGAAGGTAAGTTTACTTTCAATATTAAAGAAGCGGGCTATCGTATGTACAATGGTGAAACATTGACATTAACTGTAGTAGACCCAACGACACAAAAAGCGTTAGCTGAAATTCAAAAATATATTGAACCTGTTGATATTGATGAAATCATGGATGATGAAGTATTTGATGACTATTCAGATGAAGACGACGATATTTTTGAAATTCGCAGTTTTAAACCGGCTAACGAAGTCGTGGCACCTAAAGTAGAAGAAGCAACAAAGCAGCACGAAGAAGCACAACAAGAAGAAGTGAAACAAGATACGCAAGCTGCAGTACAACATGAAACGACAAAAGAAACTGATAAAAGTGACGCAAGCCCAGCTGTTAAAGCGGAACAAAAGCGTGATGCCTCTGAACAACACCAAGCAAGCGCTGAAACACCTAAAATGACGCAAGCGACTTCAGTTACAAAAACAACAATGCCTGAAAACGTGACACCTGTGTCCGTACAAGGTCAAGGTGAGCACAAACAAGCGGCAGATGCATCGGTATCTACAGCGCCTGAGTATACACAAGGTATGGAAGACATGGTTCCTTACAGCCAGCATTTAGCAACATTAAAGTTAGTCCATCATGAAAAAGGAAGTATGGGCCATGTGAACGGTTTACAACTTCAATCTACAATGCCAACAACACCTGTTGATTATTTAGTTAAACCACATATAGACAAGGCTGAGCCTAAATCTGTATCTGTATTACCAGAGACAGGTCAAGAAAAGGCGCCTACATTATGGTCTCTATTATTAATCGCTTCAGGCTTATCATTATTGGTATACAAACGACGCAAGCAACAAAAACATACACGTTAATCACAGAGTAGCAACTTAACGGGAAGATATAAGTCTTTATTAAAGCTTTGTGTATGAAAGCGGGACAATGGAATCAAATTGATTTCTGTCTCGCTTTCATTGTTTTTGGAAAGAAGTGTTAAAAAAGATAACGGCATATTGTATATTTGGTTTTATTTGATATATTTATAATTGTATAGCGCACCGCTTATAAAGTGAGGTATCAGAATGAAAAAATTAATTACAACATGTATAACATTATTAGTCATTTTAACAGGATGCAGTGAGGACAATCATCAAAAGGAAGAAAAAGCAAACAAAGCCGAGCCTCAAACTTCTGAACCGGCTACGCAAGAAAAAGAGACGACAACAGATCAACAACAATCGAGTAAGAAAGAAGTACCAAAAGATAAGAAAGAAGTTGCACAATCATTAAGCGAAAGTGACAAGGAACATCATGAAAAAGTTCAACAAGAAAAGAAAGATGAAACGAAACCCCAATCGGAACCGAAGCCGTCTGACTTAGACCGGGTTGATCTTAAAACGAAAATTGCGCTCGCATTCTTTGTGGAAGATGCGGCCCGCTATACAATCACAGCAACAGAAATCAATCAAGGAACGTATGAACATGTGGGAGCAGCTGGAACGGAATCAAGAACTGTAAATCATTTACAAGTGACGCCTACCATTCAAGTGCCCAATGCACCTGAAGGCATGCAGTTTTATATGGTGTCGCCACCTAAAGGGAATTTTGTGACGATTGTTGGTGTAAGTCCAAATACTTTATTTATTGGCGGCACACAAAGTGCATTCATCGATTATCAAATGTTATTAAGTTCAGGTAAAGCAATGCCGCTGCTTCCGTTATATGAAGCACATCATAATGACCCACGTTTACACAACATTACGACAAAGATGTCAATCAGCCAGTGAGAAATCAGATGAGCCGTTATGCGTTAAAAATGAAACGTCTGCACGATGATGTGACGTATTACTTCCTTATTATAATAAGTTCATCTTATTCAATGACGCATAAGTTAAATGTAATTTTAAAATAATAAATTAAATATTATTAAAGGAAATCATAAAATGTCAAGTAATTGTCGTTTTATGGTTCTTTTTTTATAAACATTTAAATCGATAATGATTATCATTGTTGACAATTTAAAAAGAAGAGAGTAGGATATTTTTAAATCGTTATGATTACGATTTGTAACAAAGCATATTTATTTTAAAAGGAGATTGAATACATTTGGAAATCGTTCATTTTTCGAAATTTAATCCATCTGGAAATATGACAGTATTGGTAGATTCTACTCATGATCCTTCAGAATATGCGGGTATAGCGCAGCAATTAATGCAAACATCACACGTGGGGTGTGAACAAGTTGGGTTTATTGTTGATGCCAAAGGTGATATTCCACATCAACTTGTTATGAGCGGACAAGAATTTTGTGGTAATGGCACTTTGTCATTTATTCATTATTTGAAAACGCGAGATCTATTACCTTCTTCTTCATTTGAACTTCAAGTTTCAGGTTTGAGCGAACCGACGAAGTGTGCTTTTTATGAAGAGACAGGACAATATGAAGTCGCGTTACCTGGACCGACGGAAATACTTGAGAAACAATATACGATTGATGACGTTATTTTTGATGGTTTAGAAATTCAATATGATACATATCAACATTTTGTCTGTCCGATTTCAGTATGGTCAGATCGTTTGGCAATATCAGTTGAAAAATTTGTGCGTCAACATCAATGGCCGGAGCATTTCACTGCAATCGGTATTATGCTATATGAAGCACATCAACGACGTTTGCATCCACTGATATACATACCTCAAGTTGACAGTATCATTTGGGAGCAGAGCTGTGGTTCTGGAACAGGTTCAGTGGGCGTTTATGAAGCATATCGCCGACACAGTTCACATATTGAAGAGGAGATTTTGCAGCCAGGTGGCGCATTATCTGTTTCAACTCGTCGACAAGATGAGGGCTATGAAATTTCCATAAAGGGTCATGTTTCTACAGTTGCAACGGGATTAGCATACTTAGAATAAGGAGAGAACCATGATCGACATGCAACAAGAGATTAAACAATTTGAAGCGCAGTTAGAAAACTATGCGCAACAATTCGAGCAATTATACGAAAAAGCACAAGCAAGCGAACAGGCAGTATGCGATTTAGAACAATTGGTTGATGATTACAGTGCTTATATTCTTGATGAGCAACAAGCACAAGTATATCAACAGTGGTATACACATCCAGAATCTAATACACAGTTGATTCACGTATTAGCGGAGATTACTTCACGTTGCGTGAAACTAATGGAATCCACACGTGCACGTCGATTAATATCAGGAAATGCAGGTTCATCAGGCTATTTTGAAAATATAGAGCACTGTATTGTAGAAGAATTTGGCCAGTTTGAAATTAAACCGGAAGATACGGTATTACTCGTAGGTTCTGGCGCGTATCCGATGACGCTCGTTCAGATTGCACAAGAAACAGGTGCTAATGTGATTGGTATCGATATTGATGAAGATGCCGTAAACTATGGCCAAAAAGTGATTGAAATCTTAGCGCCGAATGAAGCTATTGAGATCCATCGTAAAAATGTGAATGAGTTAGAGGCGATTCGAGATGTGACGCATATCATTTTCAGCTCTACAGTTAAAATGAAATATGACATTCTTGCAGAGCTTTATGAGTTAACAAATCGAGATGTTGTTGTTTCTATGCGTTATGGAAATGACTTAAAATCTATCTTTAACTATCCAAAACAGGACACATATTCACAGCATTGGACATGTGTGGCTGATATTACGCAACCCGATCAGATTTTTGATATTGCACTTTATCAAAAAGCAAATGAAAGGGGCGCATCGTAATGTCAAAGTCAGTATTGATAGCAGGAACAGGTCCTGTGGCGATTCAACTGGCGGTATTGTTTGATCAATATTCAGATAATCAGATTGCGATGGCAAGCCGAAGTTTACAATCAGAGAAATCACGCAAATTCATTGAGGCTTATCAACAAACGCAAAAAGTTGAAGTTTCTGTTCAAAATGAAGCGCATCAACAATTAGCTGGAGAAGCAACGTTAGCCAACGTCTATGAAAGTTATCATGACATTCAAAAGCAATATGATGTGCTCGTCCTTGCTTGTACAGCGGATGCGTATAGTGAAGTATTATCTCAGATTTCGGAACGTGTTTTAACGCAATTGAAAAGTGTTGTGCTTATTTCACCAACATTTGGATCGCATATGATTGTGAAACAGCAATTGCAAGCGTACCAACCGAATATTGAAGTTATTTCATTTTCAACTTATTTAGGAGATACGGGTGTGACAGATGTAGATCAACCGCACCGCGTAATCACTAAAGGGTTGAAGAAACGTCTTTATATCGGCTCAACTCAATCAAATACTCAAACTTTCCAGGAAATGGTCGCATTAATGACTCAAATTGGCGTGCCAGTAACAGTGGTGGAACATCCACTTCAAGCGGAGTCACGCAATAGCTCGCTCTATGTCCATCCTGCATTATTTATGAATATGCACGCACTTAAAGCGGTGTTTCAAGGTACCGATGTGCCGTTTTTTGTTTACAAATTGTTCCCAGAAGGACCAATAACGATGAAATGTATCACGGAAATGCGCTTAATGTGGCAAGAAGTGATGCATATTTTGCAGAAAATGAATATTGAAACTTTGAATTTATTGAAATTTATGGTGAAAGAAAATTATCCACTTCGTGAAGAAACAATCGATGCTTCAAAAATCGAAGCATTTGAAACATTATCACCAGTGGAGCAAGAGTATCTTTTATATGTACGTTATACAGGTATTCTGATTGATCCATTTTCAAAACCGGATGCGGCGGGTAAATATTTTGATTTTTCTGCCGTTCCATTTAAGCATGTCTTTCAAAATGGATCAGGGGAATGGCAAATTCCACGTATGCCGAGTGAAGATTACTATCGAACACAAATCATGCGCGGAATTGCACGTGTGCTCAAAATTAACACACCTATGATGGACACCTTTATGTATCGATATGAAGCACAGTTAGAAGCATTTCAAGCCAATCATCCGAACGATAGTTTTTCAGCACAGTTTAAAGTGCAAGATTTTGCGCATGATATTGCATGCATTGAATCGCAATTATCGCCGCACTAAAATAGGCTTTCTTATTATGGGTCTCGAATGGTTACATAGAGAGATGCCTACATTGAATCACTGTGTGTCTATTTAATGATAACTAAATATAAACTTCATAATACCCAAAACAAGGGTCACGGAGAAAAGAGAGGAAAAAGATTATGAAAAAGACTTTGAAGTGGCTGACTTTATGTATGGCCTTGTTACTTGTTTTATCAGCTTGTGGGAGTTCAAAGGCATTAGATGAGAAAAAAGAGGAGAAAAATCTTACATATGCAACATCTAAAGATATTGGAGATATGAATCCACACGTCTATGGTGGTTCTATGTCAGCACAAGGTATGGTTTATGAATCATTAGTTGATCATACACAAAAAGGGATTGAACCTTTATTAGCCAAATCATGGGACGTCTCTAAAGACGGTAAAACTTATACATTCCATTTACGTGAAGGCGTAAAATTCCATGATGGTACAAAATTTGATGCAGAAGCTGTTAAAAAGAATTTTGACGCTGTTCAAGCCAATAAAAAGTTACACTCTTGGATTAAAGTTTCTACTTTAATTGATAAAACAGAAGCAAAAGATGATTATACATTCGTATTAAAATTGAAAGAACCTTACAATGCAACTTTAGAAGAATTAGCAATGACACGTCCATTTGTATTTGTATCACCAAAAGCTTTTAAAGATGGCGGTACGAAAGATGGTTTGAAATCTTATGTAGGTACAGGTCCTTATAAGTTAAAATCACATGAAAAAGACGAACAAGCTAAATTCGAACGTAATGATGATTACTGGGGTGGACAACCTAAATTAAAATCAATCGTTGCGAAAGTGTTACCAGCAGGTGAAACATCATTCTTAGCCCTTCAAAAAGGTGAAGTTAACTTTGCATTTACAGATGACCGCGGAACTGACAACGTAGATAATGAAGCAATGAAAAAATTAGTGGACGAAGGCGACTACCAATTGAAACGTAGTAAACCAATGAACACTAAAATGATTGTTGCAAACACAGGTAAAAAAGACAGCCCTGCACAAGACAAAGCAGTTCGTGAAGCATTATGGCATAGTGTAGACCAAAAACGAATTTCAGAAAAAATCCTAGATAAAACTGAAAAACCTGCATCACAATTATTCTCAAAAAACGTGCCACATGCGAATATCGATTTACCAAAACGTGAATTTGATTTGAAAAAAGCTGAAAGTCTATTAGACGAAGCTGGTTGGAAACAATCTAAAAAAGGCGAAGTGCGTGAAAAAGACGGTAAAAAACTAGAAATGAACTTATATTATGACAATCACTCAAGTTCACAAAAACAAGAAGCTGAATTTATCCAAGCGAAAGCAAAAGATATCGGTATGCAATTGAAAATTGTAGGCGAAACTTCTGATAAAGTTGCTGAACGCCGTACTTCAGGTGATTATGACTTATTATTCAACCAAACTTGGGGCTTACAATATGACCCACAAAGTACAATCTCTGCATTTAAAGCAGATACAGGTTACAAATCAGCAGTTTCTGGTATTAAAGAAAAATCAAAATTATTCGATGATATTGATACAGCATTATCAACACAAGATGCTACAACGCAAAAAGAAAAATATAAAGATATTTTAACAACTGTTCATGACGAAGCGATTTTCATTCCGATTTCTCATGGTGGTATGACAGTTGTTGCACCTAAAGATTTAAAAGATATCTCATTCAAACAATCACAATATGAATTACCATTTGAGCAAATGGAATATAAATAAGGATGCTTAATGTATGGTATACAGTGTAATCAAACGTTTGTTACTGACCGTACCATTGTTAATTGTGATTAGCTTTCTCACATTTGCTTTAACCCATTTGTCGAATGAAGATCCAGCTGTAGTTATTTTACATGCACAAGAAGTTCCAAATATTTCACAAAGTTTGATTGAGCAAACACGTGAAAAATATGGGCTAAATGACCCCTTTATTGTTCAATACTGGGAGTGGTTCAAATCGGCAGTACAGTTAAAGTTTGGTCATAGTTTTGTGACCGGCGAAGATGTGAGTTTAAGATTATGGCCAGCATTTTTTAACACGCTTAAATTAACACTCGTATCAAGTGTAGTCATTATTCTATTATCTATGTTACTTGGTATTTTAACTGCTTTATTTCGTGGGACATGGTTCGACCGTGTCACACGAAGTACAGCATTTGTTTTAACTGCAATCCCTTCATATTGGCTTGCAGCGATTTTAATTATTTTTGTTTCGGTCAAACTAAACATACTTCCAACATCAGGATTGACAGGACCAGAAAGTTATATCCTACCCGTACTTGTGATTACGTTAGGATATACAGGGATATATTTTAGAAATGTGCGCAGTGCCGTTATTCAACAATTGGATCAAGATTATGTCTTATATATGCGTGCAATGGGTGTACCGACATCTAAACTTTTGCTGTATGTTGCACGTAATGCGATGCAAGTCGTTGTCTCTATCTTTTGTATGTCTATACCATTGATTTTAGGTGGTTCGGTCGTGATAGAGAATGTCTTTGCATGGCCGGGTATGGGGCAGTTAAGCGTGAAAGCCGTACTTGAACAAGACTTTCCAATTATCCAAGCTTATGTGCTTGTTGTTTCTGTCTTATTTATACTTTTTAATACACTTGCAGATGTCATCAATATGTGGCTGAATCCAAGGTTAAGGGAGGAAGGCTAATATGATTGTCTTTCAAAGGTTATTAAAAGATACAGGCGCAAAATGGGCATTGGCAATTATCGCTATGTATTTATTGCTCGGCGTTTTTGCACCTTTTGTCACACCTTATCCGCCGAATGAAGTTGATATTGATAATAAATTTGCAGGAATGTCATTCGCACATTGGCTCGGTACAGATCATTTAGGTCGTGATATTTTAACGCGTATTATTTTCGCGATTCGACCGAGCTTTATTTTAGTTTTATTTGCACTTATATGTTCAGTATTCATAGGCACGGTTTTAGGCTTCATTTCAGGTTACTTCGGTAAGTGGGTTGATGCGATCATTATGCGTGCTTGCGACATCATGCTATCGTTTCCAACCTATGTCATGACGTTAGCACTCATCGGCGTGCTGGGCATTGGTTTGAAAAGTATTATCGTAGCGCTCATTGTGACACGTTGGGCATGGTTTTGCCGTATCATTCGGACGAGTGTTATGCAGTATAGAGACTCAGATGATGTGAAATTTGCACGGACAATTGGTTTATCACACAGTCGTATTATTGCGACCCATATTTTGCCACGAACTTTAGCAGATATTGCGATTATTTCAACAAGTTCAATGGTATCCATGATATTACAAATTTCCGGATTTTCATTTTTAGGATTAGGTGTCAAGGCGCCTACTGCGGAATGGGGCATGATGATGAATGAAGCACGAAAAGTCATGTTCAGTCACCCAGAGCTTATGTTTGCACCAGGTATTACGATTATTATTATCGTATTAGCTGTCAACTTTTTATCTGATGCATTACAAATTGCAATCGATCCTAAGTTGTCTAAACAACAAATGAAGCAACGGATTAAGAAAGGGTGGATATAATGCAAGATACTGTGATGCATGTAGAAGACTTAACATTAATTGATGACAACACAAACGATGTCTTAGTCCACCACTGTAATTTTACGTTACATCGCGGCGAGGTCATCGCGATTATCGGTGAGAGTGGGAGTGGAAAATCGGTTACGTGTAAAGCTTTATTAGGTATCAATAATCGAAATATACGAATGAGTGGCCAAGTTACTTTCCAAGATCAAAATCTTCATCAAGCCTCCGAACAGGAACTTCGAAAAATAAGAGGTCGACGTATTGCGATGATTATGCAACAGGGCGGGACGGCATTTAATCCGACTTTCACGGTTGGGACACAAATGAAAATGATGTTGCAACAGCATCGAAAAATGTCTAAAAAAGAGCAAACAGCCACGTTAAAACATTATTTTGACATGTTGGGGTTAAGAGATTTTAACCGTATTTTAAAATCTTATCCCCATCAATTGTCTGGCGGCATGTTGCAACGGCTGATGATTATTCTTGCCCTTGCACTCAAACCGGATATGATTATTGCTGATGAGCCTACAACAGCTTTAGATGCAATTACGCAGTATGAAGTCATTGAAGAACTACGCGAAATTAAAGAAAAAATTGGCTGTGCCATGCTTTTTGTTTCGCATGACTTAGCAGTGGTTAAAAGTATTGCCGATACGGTCCTTGTTATGCGTCATGGAGATGTCGTTGAGTCTGGGCCTGCGGAACAAATTTTTAATCAACCGCAACATGAGTATACGCAGTTTTTAATTGCGGCACGAGATCGCGTTTCAAAGCATTTTAAGGCGCTAAGAGGTGATATGACATGTTAGAAGTTCAAAATGTAACGAAATCATATCGTAGTGGTGAAAGACGACGTAAGCGTCAAATTGTAAAATCTGTTAGCCTTAAATGCGATAAAGGACAAAGTATTGCAATCATTGGTGAAAGTGGGAGTGGGAAATCCACTTTAGCACGCATGATTTTAGGCATTGAAAAACCAGATAGTGGAAAAGTATTACTCAATGGCCGTGATGTCTGTCACCGCCAAGTTAGATTGGGTAAAATGAGTGTTGTTTTCCAAGATTATAAATCATCTTTACACCCGTACTTCAATGTGAGGCAAATTTTAAGAGAAGCGTTACGGCAATGTGAATCACCTGTAAGCGATAAAGAGGCGTATATGGTCGATTTATTAAAAAGTGTTGGCCTAGATGCGCAATATCTTGATAAATACCCACAAATGATGTCTGGAGGAGAGGCACAACGCGTTGCCATTGCGAGAGCGATTAGCACGAAGCCCGATTATATTGTTTTGGACGAAGCAATCAGTGCATTAGATATGTCAATTCAATCACAGATTTTAGATTTGTTAATTCATTTAAGGGATGTTCATCAATTGAGCTTTATTTTTATTACACATGATATACAAGCAGCTGTATATCTATGTGAAGATTTAGTGATTTTTAACGATGGACAGATTCAAGAGCGATTGAATCGTGATACATTAAACAATGTGCAACACGCGTATACACGCGAACTTTTTGCAAAACAATTTATGAACTAGGAGGCAATTGTATGAAAGGTGCATTGGCATGGCCTTTTCTAAGATTATATATACTCGCACTCTTCTTCTTTAGTGCGAATGCGATCCTTAACGTTATGATTCCTTTACGTGGTCATGACTTAGGTGCAACAAACGCAACGATTGGTATCGTAATGGGGGCTTACATGCTCACTGCGATGCTCTTTAGACCATGGGCGGGGCAAGTCATAGCTAAAATTGGACCTATCAAAATATTGAGATGGATTTTAGTGATCAATGGATTTGCACTTATCCTATATGGCTTCACTGGGCTTGAAGGTTATTTCGTAGCACGTGTAATGCAAGGGGTGTGTACAGCCTTTTTCTCAATGTCATTACAAATTGGTATTATTGACGCATTACCTGAAGAAGATCGAGCACAAGGGATTTCATTATATTCTTTATTCTCTTACATACCAGGAATTATTGGACCTATCATAGCGGTTGGTATTTGGAATTTAGATAACCTTAGTTACTTTGCACTTGCGATGATTATCATTGCAGTGACAACAGGTGTAGTCGGCTTCAGTGCAACGTTAAATCAAGATCACGAGCCACAAGCCGAACAACCTGAGAAACCACCTTATGGGCCTGTAACCGTATTTTTACAACTGTTTAAAAATCCATTTTTATTCAAATCAGGCATGATTATGCTCATTGCTTCTATTGGATTTGGTGCAGTTTCTACGTTTATTGTATTGTATGTGAATACATATCAAGTTGGACATGCCAGTGTCTTTTTAGCAATTCAAGCGATTACAGTCGTATTTTCGAGATTCTTTTTAAGAAAGTATATTCCTTCAGACGGGAAATGGCATGTTGGATTTATGCTAAAAGTACTCGGATTGCTCACGATTGCTTTATTCTTGATTGCAATGGGACCTTATCTAGGTGCACTCATTCTTTATGTGAGTGCAATCATGATAGGTATTACACAAGCCATGGTTTATCCAACGCTCACGTCTTTCTTGAGTTTCAAATTACCGAAACAAGGGCGTAACATGCTTCTCGGACTATTTATTGCAACTGCAGATTTAGGCGTATCATTAGGTGCTGCCTTAATGGGACCTATTGCCGATTTAACAGGTTATGCAAATATGTATCTCATATGCGGTATTTTAATGGCCATCATTACTGTGATGAGCATTGACCGTAGACCACAATTTATAGAACGTTAAAAAATGAGTAACGCTTCCTTCATTAAGCTGATTGCTATACACTGCTTAATAAGGGAGCGTTTTTGTGATTCAATCATATGCATATATTTAGCGGATATCCTAAACCCATATATCGCGTTATATGTGGGTTGATATAAGAAATTGTAAGAATGAGGTCTTTGCATCACGTCATTAATAAATATCGAATTTAATGAGGTATGAAGCGTTTAAATCTATAACCTCTTGATCGAGCCCTTCAAGTTGATGATGTTCTTTGTAGATACTTTTATAATGTGAAGACATTTGCCACGTTTCAAAACTGTCACGGTCATCCCATAAGGATAAAATAATGTAGTGATTTTGTGGGTCATAGGGTCTCAGTACTCTCAGAGCGACGAACCCGGGTGTTTCACCTAAGTAGGACGTTCGATTAAGAAAACGCTCCTCAAAGATAGCCTCACTGTAGCGAGCAACCTTAATGTAATTCATTACACAGAAATGGTCTGGTGAAAGGGTACCGATGTTTTCAATGGCGGTATATGTTTTTGCATCATTATTTTTATAAATCGTAGTTGTCAAATCATTTTCTTCAATCTGATAAAGGTGATCTTTATGAGAGAGTATCATTTTTTATACCTCCTCCTTATCCTTTATCACTTATACCCGTTATTGCACACTTTAATTGCATAAATTAAATTTTGTAACTGTAAATTTTGTTGTATTAAACTATAAAAACTCATTATAATAGTCAAACGTTAAAGTTGCTGTTAGCAGATTTAAATTGAGAGAGAATGAATAATAAAGGGGAGATAAAACAATGTTGCGCCATCGCACAGATTTAACAAAGGATATTCAAACATTAATGCTTACGGCTGATCCAAATCTTGAAAAAGTAAAAGCAGTATTTGAAGCGGGGAAGTGTTATGAATGGGTTGAAGGGAAGACGTTGATAGGTATTGCTGTGGTGCATGAGAGAGACACAAAAGCAGAGATTATGAATTTGAGTGTGGCGTCACAATTCGAAGGGCAAGGCTATGCGCGTAAAATCCTTGATACTTTGACAAAAATATACGCCGATGAAGGTTATCACTACTTAAGCATAGGTACAGGAAATTCAAGTTTAAGACAATTGAAAATTTACCAAAAAAATTGATTCCGAATTGTTGCTATACAACATGATTATTTTATCAGACAAGGTTATGCCCCTATTTATGAAGAAGGCATTCAATGTCGAGATATGCTAGTGTTAGAAAAAGAGCTTATATCATCGAGTAACATATCTTAAATATAAAAAACATGTGGCTGGGTAGGACAGTGATGCTTCTAACATTAAGTTAGAACAATTGATAAAAGCATAGGTTATGTCCTGACCTCAGCCACAGTCATTCTTGAATGGGATGAAGAGAAGAGTTACTTTTTAGGCGTATGAGTTCTTTGTTGTAACGATTGATTAATTTGTTGAATTTCTTTCTTAGTTATTAAGTAGTTGATACCCCAAATGATGAAATATATAAAGCTATAAATAATGGCAAAAAATACAAAGGCAGTGATTTTTAACGGGAACCATCCTGCTAAGCAAGCGAGCGGAAGAAAAAGTAAAAACATAAAGGAAAAGTGACGTAATGTCCGTTTTGTTAATGAAGTATCTTCGTATTCGAATATTTTTGCACCCCATTGAAACAAGATACCAATAATACCCCATAGAATCATCATAATGAGCATGATTTGCGCTTCAGTAAAATTTTGATAATACCACTCGCCAATTGTAGAAATAGGATTTGTAGGATGGTATTCATGATGGCTAAAAATCATCGAAATGAAAATTGAAATTAACACACCGATTGTCACTCCGATACAAAAACCATTTTTAATTGTTTTCATAGACCTAACCTCTCTTTAATAGATTTCACATAACGGCGCGAGGAATAAGTTAAATAGTCGTGCTTGAAAACCAGTTTTAAACTACCACTAGATGTGATTTCAATGTGATTTAAATAGTTGAGATTAATCAACTCACTTTTAGAAATCTGAATAAATGATGCAGGCAATTTAACTTTAATTTTGTAGAGTCGTTCTACCATTGTAAATGTCCCAATTACTGTTATGATTTTAAGTTTTTGTCGCTCCGTATAGATAGCAATAATATCTGTTATATCTACAAAGTAAATGGCGTTATCTTCTGTTTTTACATTCAAATAGGGCGTATCTTCTTGAATTTCTGTAACTATTTTTTGTAAATCAGGAGTCATAGACTTTGTAGTGATATGGATGTGATCCTCTGCCATCGCTGGATTAAGCGTAATGGTAACTTTCATAGGTGCTAACCTCCTTGTATTAAGTAAACCAAAGAAAACCCAAAAATACTATCTGCTGTTGCTATATGGTAGTGGATTCTTGTTAAACGGCATCGTAAGGAAAATAAACGGTGGGGTATAGAAAAGCGTCAATAATTTTTAATATATTCATCCATTATTTTTTGCGCAAGGTGTAGTAAGGGTTTAAAGTGATTTCAAATGTGGAAAATGTGAACCACTATTTTAAATTATTGTCGAAAGGAGTATGTGATGATCAATTTAATCTCTGCAATTGGTTCCATTGGGACGTTTATTATGGCGTTATTTTATTTTGTATCTGTGAGTGTCCAACTCTATCAAATGAAAATGAGTTTTTTACCTGCATTAGGATTCAATCAGATTTTGATGACACGAGATGGCGAAAGATTAAAATTAAAAAATACGGCTTCAACAACTTCGACAGATATAGGAGACGATTTTTTGAAGTTATTTAATCTTGGTGCGGGTGCAGCAAAACAAATTAAAATAGAAGTGTTTATCGACGAAGGTCAGGTTTTACAGAGAAAGTATGTTAGTATTTTGCCAAGTAAAGAGAGTTATTTATTACCTATTAATAAAGCTGTATTCAATGAGTTAGATCGCACTATTGAAAATAATGGGTATGAATCAAATTTAAAAATTAAAATGACATATCAACATAATGTGAGTCGGAAAACGCAAACGTTATATTTAAAAGGGAATATCGATAGTTTTAATCGTTACGATGATCGTTCAGTTTATGAATTGCAGTTTATAGAGGTAGATGGATAATCAAAGTATATGCGGACATCAATTGATACAAATTATATATTTTCTAAAACAAGTAATAGGAAGGACATACTTATCTGTTAATAGAATAGGTATAATTAGGGTTATAAATCATAGAAGCCTATTAGTCATGTGTTAATCATCCTCAGCGATTAAATTTGTAATAATTCGAGGTGATGGCATATGACAATAATAATCAACTTGGATGTTTATTTATCAATATCTCTAAGTATTATTGGGACTTTGTATGCAGTGACCTTATTGTTTAAAAATACAAAAAAATAGGCTCTCGTTATTGGGGAAACAAGAGGACCTATGATAGGCTGTAATGATTAACATATTTGAGTCTGGAAGCTCACTAATATGTTGCTATGTTTTTGCACCTAGTTCACGGTTAGTAGCCTAAGCTAGGTGTTTTTTCTTTTCTTCGTACTATCACTATATGTTACCGAAGTCAAAAAGTGTTGCTGTCGAAAGTTAACAACGTCCTTACTTAGCGTTTTGATAAGCAAGTAGTGTATAAACGGTTTCAAGATAAGGAACGGCTATTTGATGTGCTTGAGCACGTTGATAAATATAACCTTGAATGGCGTCGACTTCTAAAGGTTGACCTTGCATGATGTCATAATACATACTTGTTCCCATTTCATCAGGATACCCGGCATAAATCTTCATAATGGCGTCTACGATATTGTCATCCAACTGAATGCTTTCAGCTTGCGCAACGGCTGTGCCTTCTTCTAATAAGTGTCGACAAAGTTGAATCATCGCATCATCATGTAATACACGTGCGGTATCACGGCCTAGTGCGGTTATAGTATTAATTCCTAAATTTACGATGAGTTTATACCATATCGCATTTTCAATATGATTTTCGAGTACGAGCTCTAACGGGGCATCTTTTAGTTGCAGAGCAAGTTGTTCTGTATGAGCGTCTGCTTGGATATGAAGTTTATAGTCTCTAAAGTGTGTCACACGTTGCTCTTGTTTTTGACCACTAATGTAAACAACAGCTTGATAAGCATGATAGTCTGCTAATTGTTTGAGTTGACCATAGCCGTTTTGTGCCAAGATCACCAATGTGTTTGCATGTGTCAAATGGACGAGTTCTGGAATGACATCGGCTAATTGATGCGTTTTCACAGCAATAAAAATCACGTCAAACGGCTCTTGTACCGCTTCAATAGCCCGAACAGTCAGTTCCTGTTGGACTTGCGCATTCGATTCTTGAAAATGAATGATTTGATTTTGACGTCCTATTAACGTGACATCAAATGTGTGCGAAAGTGCAAAGGTAAGAGATGCCCCCACAGCGCCAGGCCCTATTACTGCAATTTTAGTCATGTTTGCCCTCTTTTCTCTATAAAATATAGGATGATTTACTGATATGTTTTAATGTATTACGATTAAAATACATTGTAAAGTCCGTTTTGATAATAAACGAATGATTGATCACTTTCGAAAATATGCCTGTTCAAATATTTTTCAAAAATGTGGTTTGCATTCTTGTGATATATTAAATATAAATGGAAAAATAAGGCGAATTGTTTTACGATTGATATATTAAAAATTAAAGGGTGAATGAATTGAAAACTTTAAATAATATCCAACAAATGAAGCGTGACGGTGAAAAAATTTCAATGGTAACTGCTTATGATTATCCGAGCGCCAAACAAGTGGAAGCTGCTCAAATCGATATGATTTTAGTCGGTGATTCATTAGGAATGACAGTCCTCGGATATGAAAGTACAGTAGATGTTACTTTAGAAGATATGCTACATCATAGTCGTGCTGTTCGTCGCGGTGCACCCAACACATTTGTTGTAGTAGATATGCCTTTTGGTTCAGTAGGTATCGATGCTTCAACAGATATTCAAAATGCTATTCGATTATACCAAGAAAGTCATGGAAATGCTTTGAAAGTAGAGGGTGCGCATCTAACACCTTTTATGAAACAAGCGACACAAATGGGTATTCCGATTGTGGCACATTTAGGTTTAACACCCCAAAGCGTCGGTGTTTTAGGTTACAAAATGCGAGGGACAACAAAAGAAGCAGCACAGCAATTAATTGAAGATGCACAAGCTGTAGAACAAGCAGGAGCAATCGCACTCGTATTAGAAGCGATTCCGAGTGATCTTGCAAAAGTAATTTCAGAAAAACTTACGATTCCAGTTATTGGTATAGGTGCAGGTAAAGATACAGATGGTCAAGTGCTGGTTTATCACGATATGCTTAATTATGGCGTAGAAAGACAAGCGAAATTTGTAAAACAATACGAAGATTTCTCGATTGGTATGGCTGCGCTTGAAAAATATAATGAAGAAGTGAAAACAGGTGTCTTTCCTTCTGAAGCATACACTTATAAAAAACAAATTATGGATGAGGTAGAAGCATGACACAGGTCATTACAACAGTTAAAGAAATGCAACAATTGATGAAACAACATCAATTAAAAGGTCGGAAAATTGGTTTTGTGCCAACAATGGGCGCTTTACATGATGGACACTTAACCATGATGCGTCAATCGATAACGGAAAATGATGTGACAGCGATCAGTGTTTTTGTGAACCCTTTACAATTTGGACCTAATGAAGATTTTGATGCCTATCCTCGCCAAATTGACCAAGATGTGGCGATGGTAGAAGCAATTGGTGTGGATTATGTCTTTTATCCAACAGTCGAAGAAATGTATCCGGGAGAAATTGGCATCCATGTTACAGTGGGACGACTGGCAGAAGTTCTAGAAGGGGCACAACGCCCAGGCCACTTTGATGGCGTTGTGACAGTTGTAAACAAGTTATTTAATATCGTCCATCCTGACGTAGCTTATTTTGGTAAAAAAGATGCGCAACAATTGGCGATCGTAGAACAAATGGTATTAGATTTTAACCATGATGTTCAAATCGTTGGTGTAGATATCGTGCGAGAGGCTGATGGATTGGCTAAAAGTTCAAGAAATGTTTATCTCACACCGGAAGAACGTGAAGAAGCGGTTCATTTACACAAAAGTTTAGAACTCGCGAAATCGCTATATCAGGCGGGTGAGCGCAATAGTAGCGTTATTATAGATAAAGTGACACAATATCTTCAGATGCATACGAGTGGTCGTGTTGAAGAAGTTGCAATTTATAGCTACCCAGAATTGCGTGAACAAGTTATGATAGAAGGACGTATTTTTATATCATTAGCTGTGAAGTTTACACAAGCACGGCTAATCGATAATATCATTATTGGAGATGAACAAGAGAAATGATTAGAACTATGATGAACGCAAAAATTCATCGTGCACGTGTTACAGAATCAAATTTAAACTATGTCGGTAGCATTACAATTGATGCTGATATTCTTGATGCTGTAGATATTTTACCAAATGAAAAAGTCGCGATTGTAAATAATAATAATGGTGCACGTTTTGAGACATATGTCATCGCAGGAGAACGTGGGAGTGGCAAAATATGCTTGAATGGTGCCGCATCTCGATTGGTCGAAGTAGATGATGTGGTCATTATTATGACGTATGCACAACTTAACGAAACGGAATTACAAACACATGCACCAAAAGTTGCAGTGATGAATGAAAAAAATGAAATCGTGCAAATGATTCATGAAAAAGAAAATACAATTGTCATGTAAGGACTTTCTCCATAGCACAACATGATGTTTTCAATACAAGAAGTTGTTAATATGAACGGTTGGTGAAACATTCACTGACCGTTATTTTAATTTTTGATAATAAAAAAGCACAAATATCTCTATAATTGTAAGTGACCCAACCAACGATTAAGGAAATATTGTGTCTATGTATTATGATATTTCAAAATTGAAGAAACAACGCTTTTATTGTAAAGCTTATCAACAAACTTTTACAGCTAAATCACCCTATATTCAATCCCGATGTACCATCTCAAATGAGGTCATCCACATTTAACGAATGGGGGCCAATTGAGGGAATTAATCATAAAATAAAACTGATTAAACGGGTTTATTATGGTTATAGAAATTTCTGGAATTTTAGGAATCTAATCTTAATCATTTCTAAGGTATTTGTAAGTAAATATAAACAACCAGTCTGGGACATAAATACCAAAATAAATAGCTCGAAGATGATTTTGACAAAAATCGTCTTCGAGCTTCCTTTTTATTATCATGCTTCATATTATATAGGCTCGCTTTCCGAGGGGACAGCCTCAGCCTGTAGTCTTCGGCTCGTCCTGTTCCCTCAGGAGCCTCGCTATAAATACTTCGCTTATATATGTAATCATTCACCATTATACTTAAACAATAAGGCACTTTCGTATAATTTAATTAATGCCAATAAAAACTAAACTAACGAGGTGCCTAAGGAAATTAGTCGCATCTAGTGCGGCTAAACTGATGATAAAAGGAAAAAAATCCGAGATTTTTCGTTTTTTACGAAAACCTCGGATTTCATCGATTATTGAGACAATTTTGTCTCAGGCTCGTTGGATTGCATTTAAATATTTTTCGTGATGTGATTGTTTTTGTGAATCAACATTTGCAAATAGCGAACTTCTTTTAATTAAAATTAGTTTTCATCTATGACCATGCCATCACGCCAAGAAGGATAACGAAGTGTCCCCTGGTGTGCTTTATATTTTTGATTGCTTGCACCACGTTCGAAAGGTTGAGCAGGGAAGAATTCAATTTCTGGTGAAACTTGAAGCTGTTGGGCATACCAGTTTGCCCATTCTTCCCCGCCAACTGGTTCATCATCTGTAATATTATAAATACCAGGCTCCAACGTAAGTGCGGCAACTGCTGCTTCTACAGTATCCTCAATATGAACAAAAGAGGTTACACCCTTTGAAACTTGAGCTTTCCCTGCTTTAAATTGATTATAAATCATACCTCCTTTTCCATACCAAGTCCCTTCACCATACATCATTCCGTATCTAAGAATAACAGCATGTGATAAACGCTGACTTTCTTTTTCTAAACCGATAACACCATCGACGGTTATTTTTCTATCTCCTGAAGATTCGGTATCCAATGCCGTCTGCTCATCTGCTAATGAGGCGCCAGGTGCGTACATAAAGGCTAAACTTTGTGAAATGATATGCTGAATATTATATTTCAGTGCCAGATCCACTAAATTTCGAGTGCCTTCAACGCGAACTTTTGTATTTGCTGACATATCGACATTTTTTAAATCTGTAATTTGATGCATGATGACGTCAGGTTTGAAATCTCTCAATGCAGGTTCTATTGTTTTTGGCTCGAGGATATTACCAATCCAGGCTTTTGCGCCGAGTTGTTCCAAGCGTGCTTTACCGTTTTGCGAAGTTGTAAAACCAGCAACCTCATACCCTTCTTGAATTAAGCGTTGTGTTAACTTCATACCAATGAGGCCAGTTGCGCCTGTGACGAATATCTTTTTCATTACTTTACTCCTTTGTATTAAATGGAATCAGGTTAATCATTTAATGACGATTCCTTTTCATTTGTTAATAATCCGTATTTATATTAAATAGCCGGTTTTGAAAAATTAAAACAAAGTAGATAGTTAATATTAGCTCTAGTAAAAATAATTATTTCTCGAATTTATGACAAAAAATAAAAATATCAAATGATTCTTATATTTTTGATTGTGTTTTCAGTTTTAATATGACATACTTTTATTAATTAGTATGACATATTAAATGTTAATGAGGTGGTAAAGTATGACAAAATACGTCTACGCTTTTGATGAAGGGCAAAAAGATATGAAAGATTTATTAGGTGGCAAAGGTGCGAATTTATCTGAAATGAAGCGCTTAGGACTACCTGTTCCTGATGGTTTTACCATTACAACTGAAGCTTGTATTGAATATCTAAAAAATGGAGAAAAACTTGCTGATGAGGTTCAAGATCAATTAGAAACACAACTCGCAGCTTTTTCAGAGAGAACGGGCAAGGCTTTTTCATCAAATGATCATTTGTTACTTGTTTCGGTTCGGAGTGGCGCGAAAATTTCAATGCCCGGTATGATGGATACAATTTTAAATTTAGGATTAAATGATGAAAATGTTGAAAAACTGGCAGCTAAAACTGGAGATGCCCGTTTTTCATACGATTGTTATAGACGTCTATTACAAATGTTTGGTGAAGTTGTATATCACATTCCGATGTCTGCTTTCGATACATATTTTAATGCGTATAAACAGTCACATGGTTACGAAAATGATGCAGATATCCCAGCAGAAGGTTTGAAAGAGATATGTGAGCATTATAAAACTGTTTATATTGAAGAAGTTTACAAACCATTCCCACAGGCCCCTATAGACCAACTACGAGAAGCGATTGAAGCTGTATTTAAATCATGGGATAACGATCGTGCGCGTGTGTATCGTGATTTGAATGAGATTCCACATGATATCGGTACAGCGGTTAATGTTCAAGAAATGGTTTTTGGTAATAGTGGCCCTAAAAGTGGCACAGGGGTGGCGTTTACACGTAATCCTGTGACAGGAGAGGCACAATTATTTGGTGAATACTTATTAAATGCGCAAGGAGAAGATGTGGTAGCGGGGATACGGACGCCGAAAGATATTGCAACATTACAGGCGCAAATGCCACACGTACATCAAGCTTTCGTCGAAGTTTCAGAACAACTTGAAGCCCATTATAAAGATATGCAAGATATTGAATTTACAATAGAAAATGAAAAGCTATATATTTTACAAACGCGTAACGGTAAGCGCACAGCTAAAGCGGCAATTCAAATTGCAGTGGATCTTGTAGAAGAAGGCGTCATCTCAAAAGAAGAAGCAATGCACAAAGTAGATGTGAAATCGATCGATACATTGTTACATCCTACTTTTAAAGACGAAGCACTTGAAGTCGCAGAAGTGATATCTAAAGCGGGTTTACCTGCAAGCCCGGGTGCTGCAACAGGTAAGATTGTTTTCTCAGCCGAAGCAGCGCAATTGCAAGCGGAGCAAGGAGAAAAAGTCATTTTAATGCGTCCCGAAACATCTCCTGAAGATATTGAAGGGATGATCGCAAGTGAAGCAATTGTTACAACACACGGAGGAATGACATCTCACGCCGCTGTTGTCGCGCGCGGTATGGGGAAATGTTGTGTGACAGGCTGTTCAGATCTTGAAATCAATACAAAAGAAAAAATCGTATCGTATGCTGGAAAAACATTACAAGAAGGCGATATGGTATCTGTTGATGGTGCAAAAGGCGACCTTTATGTTGGTGAAATTGAAACAACAAGTGCTGAACATAGTGAAGCTTTTGAACAATTTATGCAATGGGCAGAAGACGTGGCCCGCCTTAATGTCCGTATGAACGCTGAAACAACGCCGGACATTGAAGCTGGTTATCAATTTAATGCTAAAGGAATTGGTTTAGTTCGCACTGAGCATATGTTTTTTGGTGCAGAGCGTCTTGTAGAAATGCGTCGCTTTATTTTATCTTCAGATGATGCAACGAGAAAGGCAGCTTTAGATAAAATACGTGCTTATCAAACAGAAGATTTCGAACAGATTTTCCGCTTATCAGGCGAGCGTCCAACGATTGTTCGTTTATTAGATCCACCTTTACATGAGTTTTTACCAAAATCAGAAGATGAAATTCAAAATGTAGCACAACAATTGGCCATTCCAGTAGAAAAATTAAACAAACGTATATTAGAGTTACACGAAACAAACCCTATGTTGGGGCATCGTGGTTGTCGATTAGCTATCACCTATCCAGAGCTTTATGTGATGCAAGCAGAAGCGATTATGAATAGTGTGGCACAATTACAGCAAGAGGGAATCCATTGCCAACCAGAAATTATGATTCCACTTGTATCTACAGTAGAAGAATTTAAAATTTTACAGACACAAATTGTGGAAGCCATCCAACGTATTGAAACAAAAACAGATCAGACATTGCACTTTTTAATGGGAACAATGATTGAAACACCGCGTGCATGTATGATTGCAAATGAACTTGCTGAAGTGTGTGATTTCTTTAGTTTTGGTACGAATGATTTAACACAGTTAACGTATGGCTTTTCCCGTGATGATGCTGGAAAATTCATCAATGAATACTTAAACCAACAAATTTTAGAAGTTGATCCATTCCAAACTTTAGATGTTAATGGGGTAGGGGCATTGATTAAAATGGCTGTTGAGCAAGCAAAACAGGCCAATGAATCAATCAAAATTGGTGTATGTGGAGAGTTAGGAGGCGACCCTAAATCGATTCATCACTTTAACAAAATGGCTATTGATTATGTATCATGTTCACCTTTCCGCGTACCAGGAGCCATTTTAGCTACCGCACAAAGTGTCGTTGAGAGCGAGCGATAAGGCTATGGAGAAAAGGCAATTGACGATTTTTATCGTATCTGATTCACTAGGTGAAACGGCGCAACGTATGGTACATGCCGGTGTCAGTCAATTTCCAGATTTGACGCAAATTGAAATTAAAAAGTTTTCGTTTATCAAAAGCGAGGAAGAGTTAGTTCATGTATTAAAGTTAGCAAAAGAAAGAGATGCGATTGTTGTTACGACGCTAGTGACAGAAGAATATAATGTTATGGGACAAGCGTATGCAAACCAATATCAAATTCCATATATTGACTATATGTCGTCGCTCCTTCACCATATTCAAGCGCAAACGGGTCATATTCCTACGAAAGAAACAGGGATGATTCGAAAATTAGATGATGATTACTTCAAGCGTATTGATGCGATTGAATATTCGGTTAAATATGATGATGGTAAGCATTTTACGGATATAGGTGAAGCGGACGCACTCATTGTAGGTGTTTCGCGTACATCTAAGACGCCATTAAGCATGTACTTAGCAAATAAAGGCTATAAAATTGCGAATATCCCACTAGTTCCCGAAGTGACAATCCCATACGAGACGATAAAAAAGAAGCAAATTAAAGTATTCGGCTTAACAGCGAGCCCACAATATATTATGAACATTCGAACAGAGCGAATGAAAATATTAGGCATCGACGGCCAAGCCAATTATAACGATTTAAAACGAATCAAAGTGGAGTTGGCCTATGCGGAAGAAGTATTCAAAAAGTTGAATGCAACCGTGATTAACACAGAATATCGCTCGATTGAAGAGTCGGCATTCTATATCGAAAAATTTCTACAGGCCTCTTTTTAAATACATTCAAAAATAAAAAACAGAGCCTAGGACATAACCTAGCAAAAATAAGAAAACACCTCAAATTCTTGAATGAATTTTGGGGTGTTTTTTAGGAAATTGAAACCGTATCTCCCAGTTCTTTGCCATGTGTAGCGGTTAAATTATTTTAAATTGCGTGTATTTTGATTTTTAGTTGGTACAACAAAATACAATATTGCAAATACAATAATAGAAATAAAAGTGACTGCTGCAGTAATGGCAGGACTTAGGCTAAATAACACAGAAGAAATAACACATAAAGTACTAATAATAATCGCGATTAAATAAATGCGTTCTTTCAATTTTTCTGACATGATTTCTCACCCCTTTTATTCACTTTAATCATATCAAATTAAAGTGATGAATCAATCGCTATTTGAAAATTCATTGAACATTTCAATAAATAGTCGCAGAAGATTGTTCTTGAGCAGTGAATATGTTATATTTTCAAAGTATGCTTAAACGATTCAACGCATTAAAGCGAAAGGGTGAAAGGTATTGTCACAAAAGTCACAGTGGAAATCGTCGACGGGATTTATTTTAGCGAGCGCAGGCTCCGCAATTGGTTTAGGGGCATTATGGAAGTTTCCATATATGGTAGGGATGTATGGCGGCGGAGCTTTTTTATTCATGTTTGTTTTATTCACTATTTTAATAGGTCTCCCTTTTCTGATTATGGAATTTGCAGTAGGTAAATTAGGCAGAACCTATACAACGCAATTATTCGGAAAGTTAACGGGCCAAAAATGGCTTAATAGTATCGGTTGGATTGGCAATCTAACAGTATTTTTGTTGTTCGGTTTTTACAGTGTGATTGGGGGCTGGATTGTAGTCTATATTGGAATCGTTGGACTTCAATGGATTCATCTCGGCCTCGCGCATTTGAGCGATATACGTTTTGAATCGGTCATTAGCCAACCTGCCTATACATTGATCGGACAGCTTATATTTATTGGACTGACTTGTTTAATTGTGATGCTAGGCGTTGAAAAAGGTTTAGAAAAGGCATCTAAAGTGATGATGCCGCTGCTTTTTATCTTTTTAATTATCATTGTTGCCCAATCGCTTTCTTTAAAAGGTGCTATGGAAGGGGTGCGCTTTTTATTTGAACCACGCGTGACAGACATAACGATGGATTCTATTTTATTTGCGTTAGGCCAATCCTTTTTCGCACTATCATTAGGTACGACTGGTATGATGACATATGCAAGTTACGCACCTAAAGAAATGCCAATTAAGCGGTCTGCAATTACGATTGTTGCTATGAATATTGTTATCGCCATTTTAGCGGGTTTAGCTATATTTCCGGCATTACAGGCTTTTGGCTATCAGCCTAAAGAGGGACCTGGTTTATTATTCAAAGTGTTACCCCTTGTTTTTGAAAAAATTCAATTTGGTGCGTTATTTTATATTATTTTCCTAGTTCTCTTTTTGTTTGCAGCATTGACTTCTTCAATTTCATTGCTAGAGTTAAATATTTCTAATTTAACACGCAATGATAATCGAAAACGCACCAAAATGACGATGCTCGTAGGTGCAGGTGTGGTCATGATAAGTATACCGGCAATGTTGTCATTCAGTAGCTTAAGCGGATTAACTTTTGGTGCAGGTACGCTTTTTGATAATATGGATTTTCTTGTTTCAAATATTTTGCTACCTATTGGCGCGCTCGCCTCAACATTAGCAATTGGCCATAAGGTTAAAAAGGAGACATTAAGAGAGGCATTTGGTAATCACCGTCTTAAACTATTTTACCCATGGTATATATTAGTAAAATGGGTATTGCCATGTATTATATTAGCAGTATTCATTTTACAATTTGTTTGAACAGATTAAGTTTGACGTTTTTGTCTTATAGCACATTTCTGATTAATAAAGTTCAATATAAAAAAGCGTGGTCGAACTTGCCTCAATGATGAGAGGCAGACTACCACGCTTTTTAAATGAATGACAAGAAGAAATTTACATATAATATTGATGTTGTCTCAGTTCGCCATGTTTTGCAAAATGGCATAAATCGTGAATCATGCGGTGGCTCAGTTGTTTTTCATGTGAAGTCAGTGTTAAACCATTTGCTTCTAAAATATCGAGTCGTCCCATCCAAAAAATTAAGTCTAAGATATGATAAGCTGAAGCATAGCGTGGGTGATCAGGACGAAACCAATTAAACTCAGCTTTCCAAGTGGGCGCCGTTTTTGAAAGTGTGTGAAAAAGGTCGAGAAACGGCTGTTTAAAATAGAAATCTGTGATAAGCCGACGTTGTTGTTGCGCTGTCATCATCTCATGAAGAGCGGGTATGGGTAATCCAGCACGACTCAAAATTGCTTGAAATTGTAAAGGGTCTAATTTTTTTTGCTCGTTTTTAATATAAATATCACCTTCTGATGATGTGATACCTAATAAAACAGGTATATCGACATGGTCATAATGGGGCTCAATCTCCTTTGATGCAACAGGTTGATAAATTAATTCTAACCCTTTTGAAGGACCATAATGTGATTGATGCGCCTCCATCAACGTTAAAATAGCGTCACTATCTAATGTTTCCCATGTTTGATTGGGAAAGTGTCGATGTTTTAATGTGTTGAACATTTGCGCTTTTTGTTGTGCGGCGTATGGCGTATCGAGTTGTAATATGCCGCTTAACAGTACCGCATGTCGAATCAATGGTCTCACGCTTCGTATGCGTAACAGTGCCTCAATACTCATTGCGCCTGCGGATTGGCCCATGAGTGTGATACACTCCGGATCGCCACCAAAGCTGGAAATATGCGCATAGACCCACTTTAATGCACAGATTTGGTCAGAAAGTCCATTGTTTGCCTGCCAGTCAGAATGAATTGCAGACCAGTCCAAAAAACCTAAAGCACCTAATCGGTAATTGAATGTGACAACGATGACGTCCTCTTGTTGAACAATCGTTTGGGGTTGATATATATCTTGGGCACTATGACCATTCACAAAGCTTCCACCGTAAATAAAAATAATGACAGGTAGAAGTTGATCGCCCTTAGAGTGAGGACGCCAAATATTTAATGTGAGACAATCTTCACTTTGTTGAGGTGGTTCTTGAAAAGGAGAGAAAAAAGCTTCAAGCGAATTAAAGGGTTGTATCGGTGTATGACCAAATTCTGTCGCATAGAGGTCATTCTCGTAATATGTAACGGGCTGGGCATGTTTAAAGCGCAAAGCGCCTTTTGGTGATTGTGCGTAAGGAATACCTTTAAAAACGTCAAAACCAGCATATGATTTGCCATAAATTGTTCCTAATTTCGTATCAATACGCATCCCTTTCACTCCTTCAATGGTACAAATAAGCTTCAGCTAAGCTTTCTTTTTGATAAATCCCCATGCCCGTTTTTAATAATTTAAACCCACAAGATTCATAAAAATCAGTATGACCAATAGTCGAAATGAGATGAATACAGGAAACTGAACGAAAGATGTCGCAAAGTTGATGTAAAAGCTTTTTACCAATCCCTTGCCGTTGATAGTGTGGATGGACAATCACATCATATATAGCAGCATTGAAAACACCGTCAGAAAGGGCACGGGCACAGCCAACGATTTTTTGTTGGTGGACAGCTACAAAAATATGTGTGCTTGCATTGTAAATGACTCCAATATTTTCGAGCGTATGGCCAAACCAACCAATATCTTGATATAGCTTATAAAGTTGCTGAATGTCTTCCGATGTCAGCGTTGTTTTTGAGATGATCTCCATAAACTTAGCCTCCTTTATCTTTATTATATATTATAACGCAAACCATCATTTAAATTATCAGAAAAATATGAATATAAAAATTGATTGCCTTTACATTGAATCTCGCTATAATTTAACCTATAATTCATATTGAATAACTAAGAATTAAGGTAGTGAATGGATTGAGGAGGCGCAATTTTGAGGAATTTCGATTTAATTGGACATACACCGCTTGTGCAATTAGAACATTATAGTAATGACGATGTTCAAATTTATGCGAAACTCGAGATGTATAACCCGGGAGGCAGTGTAAAAGATCGACTTGGAAAGTATTTAATTGAACATGCGATAGAAGAAGGACGAATTCAAGCTGGAGATACGGTTGTAGAGGCCACTGCAGGTAATACAGGTATAGGACTTGCGATCGTCGCAAACCAGTATCAAATCCAATGTGTCATTTTTGCGCCAGAAGGGTTTTCAGAGGAAAAAATTGATATTATGCGCGCATTAGGCGCCCGTATTTATCGTACACCGAAAGATGAAGGGATGTTAGGTGCGCGTCAAGCAGCAGAAAACTTTGCGAAGCGTACAGGTGCGTATTATACAAACCAATTCGAAACATCAGATAATCCAGGCGCCTACAGAGAGACGCTCGCGGTAGAAATTATTGAAGCGATACCGAATTTGGATTACTTTGTGGCAGGGGCAGGTTCGGGAGGCACGTTTTCTGGTGTCGCTGAAGCTTTACAACCTTATGATGTTAAATCCGTTGTTGTTGAGCCAAAAGGATCTATTTTAAGTGGACAAGAAAAGGGAAGCCACGATACTGAGGGCATCGGTGTAGAGGTATGGCCTCAATTTTTGAAAAAAGAATGGATTGATGCCGTTGAAGTGGTCTCTGACGAAGTGGCATTTGAACATGTGAAACAACTCGCCAAATATGAAGGGATATTAGCGGGGAGTTCGTCGGGTGCAGCGTTAGAAGGTGCGCTTCAAGTGGCGCAACGTATTCAAAAGGGTAAGATTGTCGTCATTTTTCCGGATGGAAGTGACCGTTATATGTCGAAAAAAATATTTCAATATGGAGGAGATTTAAATGAATAAAAAAACATTATTAGTACATGGTGGAAATACGACAGATCCATATACAGGTGCAGTAACGACACCGATATATCAAACAAGTACGTACGAACAAGATGCAATCGGTGCGTTAAGACAAGGTTATGAATATTCACGTACCGCAAATCCAACACGTTCTGCTCTAGAATCGTTGATTGCAGATTTAGAACATGGTCAACACGGTTTTGCTTTTGGTTCAGGTATGGCGGCTATCAGTGCAGTCTTAATGCTTTTAGATCAAGGTGATCATATTATTGTCGGGTCAGATGTTTATGGAGGAACATATCGTGCCATGACAAAAGTCTTTACAAGATATGGCATCGAATTTGATTTTGTAAATACAACAGATGTTAAAAACATCGAAGCAAAAATTAATGATCAAACGAAAATGCTTTTTATTGAGACACCGTCTAACCCATTATTGAGAGTGACTGATATTCAAGCAGTGAGCGAATTAGCAAAACAACATCAATTATTGACTGTGGTTGATAATACCTTTATGACACCTTATTATCAAACACCACTTACTTTAGGTGCTGATATTGTGGTACATTCAGCTACTAAATATTTAGGTGGACATAGTGATGTTGTTGCAGGTTTAGTCGCAGTTAATAACGATGACTTGGCAGAGCGTATTGGTTTTATTCAAAATTCTACGGGTGGTGTGCTTGGACCACAAGACAGCTATCTTCTTGTACGTGGTATTAAAACTTTAGGTTTGCGTATGGATCAAATTGAACGTAATGCCTTAGCTGTCGTAGAAATGCTGAATCAACATCAGAATGTTAAAGCTGTTTACCATCCAAGTCTAACAACACACTTAAATTATGAAATTCATCAAGCACAAGCGGACGGCACGACAGGTATTGTTTCGTTTGAAGTGTCTGATGTAGAAAAAGCGAAATATTTGGTTAAACAAACGCAATATTTCACATTAGCGGAAAGTTTAGGCGCAGTGGAAAGTTTAATTTCTGTACCAAGTCTTATGACACATGCATCTATACCTGCAGATGTACGCGCTAAAGAAGGGATTGCTGATGGGTTAGTTAGATTATCTTTAGGTATTGAAGATACGAATGATATTGTAGCAGATTTAAAACAGACATTAGATCAGCTGTAAAATAGGTATGTGTTTGAAATACAGGTTGTTAAAAGTCGACTGTATTTATAAAATAGGCCATCGAATGATGTATATTTAAGATATATCTAATAAATTGATATTTAAGGAGTTATAGAAGCTAAGGTCATGTTCTACCTTAGCTTCTTTTTGTAATGATAATGTCATATAACGGAAATATATTTTTTATAGTGTTAGGTGTATACTTTATCAATGTATAGGTGTGTTTATAATGACTATCTTAAATAAGGAGGGAAATCAATGCATAAAAAAATCATTGCGGCAGTGATAGGGACTTCAGCTGTTACTGCAATGGTAGCCGCGGATGCCAATGCTTCAACATACCGTGTTAAAGCAGGTGACTCGCTTTGGTCTATTGCAACAAAATACAACATTACGATTTCACAACTTAAATCTTATAATAACTTGAGTTCCAATTTAATCTTTCCGAACCAAGTATTAAAAGTATCAGGAAGTACTGCGGGTACATCTAATCATGTGTCATCTTCGGGGAATTCATCAACATATACGGTGGTAAGTGGTGACTCATTATCAAGTATTGCCGCACGTTATGGAACGACATATCAACATATCATGCAATTGAACGGTTTAAATAGCTTTATGATTTATCCGGGTCAAAAGCTGAAAGTAAGTGGAACTGCTTCTACACCAAGTCGTCAAAAACCGGCTAAAACTTCTGGATCAACTACATATTATACAGTGCAACCAGGCGATTCATTATCACTTATTGCTTCAAAGTATGGGACAACTTATCAAAATATCATGAACCTAAATGGTTTGGATTCATTTTTAATTTTTCCAGGTCAAAAATTGAAAGTTAAAGGTACAGCATCTGCACCTAACCATACAACACCATCTAAACCTGCAAAACCAGCAACTAATGGTGCGACAACATATTATACAGTACAGCCAGGCGATTCATTATCGTTAATCGCTTCAAAATATGGCACAACGTATCAAAACATTATGCAATTAAATGGATTAAATTCATTTTTAATCTTCCCAGGTCAAAAATTAAAGGTTTCAGGTTCAGCGGCTTCTACAGGTACAACAACAGCACCTAACCGCCAATACCAAACACCAATCTTTAATCATGAAAATTACTATGACTGGGGTCAATGTACGTGGTATGTATTTAACAAACGTAAGGAAGCTGGTTTAGGTATCAGTACTTACTGGTGGAATGCTAATGCATGGGACGATAATGCAGCGCGTGACGGTTACACAATTGACCGCAACCCAACAGTAGGTTCAATTTTACAATCAGACTTAGGTTATTATGGTCATGTTTCATACGTTGAACGTGTGAATCCAGATGGCAGTATTTTAGTTTCTGAAATGAATTTCACTGCTGGACCAGGTGTACTGACTTATCGTACAGTGCCAAGTTACAATGTAGCGAACTTTAAATATATCCATTAATATATAAAAGGATTTCACTCATCATACTGATGAATGGAATCCTCTTTTTTTGGCTCTATACTCAATAGGGCTAGTGATTGATTGGCTCACCAGTCCTATTTTTCATACAAAAGAGCGGTCTCTTCATTTTACTTCGGTTAACTAACTTATCATCCGAAACGATTCAAGCTATACGGGACAATGAATTAAATGCATTTTTGTCCCGTGTGAAGTGATTATCATAAAAGGATGTCCTCTAACGCATTTGTATGGTTAGAGGGCATCCTTTAAATGTTAAATATTTTAATTTAAATTGTATTAACATAAGGAATGTGTTTTTTAGTGTAGTGACTGATTAACACTGAGATAATGCCAAATAGAATAAAACTGATTAATACAATAATTGTTGAATTCCATTCTAATGGTTGGTGTAGGTAAACTAAATTTTTAATCTCTGTTGTGTATAATTTGAAAGGATTCCACGGTAAAATATATTGTTGATAAAATTTAGGTACCATATGAATAGGTAATAAAATGGCTTGCATAGAAAAGAATACCAATATTAAAAATACAGGTGCTGCAAGAATACCAATCCAAACCATTAATCCTAAGATAAGCAATGAGAAACCAGAGATAGCTAAACCAATAAAGCTTGCGGTTACGAATGGATTTGGAAAGTTGAAATTCATAACGTAACTTAGGAAATAGACATATGCAAAACTTCCAGCAAAACTTGCGATGAGATCTATACCTATAGTTAATGCGCCTGTTAAAGTTTGACGACGTCGAGATGACATTTGACTTCTGTTTTTGAAATTAAAGTATAATACGACAGCTGTAATCATTGATGCAAGCCATACAGGCATAAAGAGTACCATAGCTGCATTACCATTAGCTTGATGTGATGCAATAGGATGGAATGTATGCTGATCAACGTTGACAGGGTTAGAAAACTGTTCGAATTGTTTAGCTGAGATATCGACGTTACTTTGAGCGAGTGCTTGAACATTTTGCTGACTGACTTGCTGATTAATATTCGTGCCTATTTGTTTCAAGACTTGTTTTGTTACATTTGCAAGTTGACCTTGACCCCCTTCATCAATGTAAGTACTGATTTGGGCTTGTTCTATTTTTGAAGGTGCTTTTTGTCCTTTTTTCTCCATTTGCGCTTTTATTTTTTGAATTTGTTGAGGTGGTATTTTACCTTCTTCAACTTGTTGTTGGAGTTCTTTTTGTTTAGATTTCATGATGGTTGTTTGAGCAGGGCTTAAAGCATGCTCTGAAAAATGATCTTCCAAAATAATTGCGCCAGCGTAAGTTCCTTTACGTACTTCATCTTGCGCTTTTTTGGCATCTTTGACTTCATGCCATTGAATTTCTTCTTTTTTGTTGTCTTTCAATTTTTCTGTTAATTTATTACCAATATTGATTTCTTTATCTTGTATGTGTGTCCCTTTATCTAAATTAACAATCGCCATAGGAACGTTGTTAGGTTTTGGGTTATATGCAGGATAAAATGCAGTAGCTAAAATTAATAAAATGGTTCCCGTAATGAGCGGTACAATCCATAATTTACGATTACTCATAAAATGACCTCCTTTAAGCAACATTGTGTTGTTTATTGTTCGTGATGTTATTATAATAGATATTAAAATAGATACAATGTTCAATTGATGGCAAAGTGCTGATTAACCAACACATAGTATAAAATTGTTGTTTAAAGGAGATTATTTTGATGGATAGAAGAGTTCGTAAAACGAAAACGGCAATAAAAAATGCGATGATTACACTTTTGAAAACGGAAAAGTTAGATAAAATTACCGTGAATCAAATTGCAGATGTTGCAGATATCAATCGTGCTACATTTTATCAGCATTATTTAGATAAGTATGATTTACTCGATCAAATTGAACAAGAAATGATTGAGCAGATGCAAATCAATTTTAATGAAAAAATTATGCGTCTTAAAGCAGTCGAGAATGCTGAGGAAGCAGCAATTGTGTTCAAAGAGATTCCACGCGCAGTTTTAACAATCATGCACGACGATCTTGATCGGTATCGCGTTTTATTAACTATGGGGCGCAATTATGAAATTGAACAAAAGATTGGAGAAATGATTGAGCTTAATTTGAAGAGTTTGTTACCTAATGATAAGGAGATAGCAGGAATTCCATTTCGATATTTTCATGCTTTTGTTTTGGGGAGTATGTGGTCGCTAATGCGTACTTGGGTGCTAGATGAGGCACGAAGTACAATTGATGAACAAGTCGAAAATATTTATAAATTGATGTATCAAGGGCCTTGGCGGATTATTTATGAAGTTTATCATTAAAAAATCATGAGACAGGTGACGTTTGGATTGCGCAGTTGTTAGTCGCAAGTTGTGCGCAATCCAAGTCAGCTGCCTCATTCTCACAAATTATGAACGTGCTTGAATTTCTTTAAGTTTTTGCACAGAGCTATAGACTTGGCGTCCTATTGAAAACATAGACCATGCTTTTCCAGCTTTGCTTTTAGCACCGAATGACAAGTAAAAATCAAGCAGTACATCTGCTACACCGATGCCGATAGAAATATAGCTCAATTTTTTGTTTTTTGAACGATAGATATAAGTATTGTAAGCATCGACAATGATGCTCGCGCCAGACAATGCGCCTGATAAGAGACTTAACGTTTTTTTAGGTTTTTTTGCCATAGAATGATAACCCCCATCTATATTGAATTATGATACATAGTATACCATTTTTGATAACTTTATCTATACATTGTGCGTTTATAACCTCTACACACTGCTAAATATCGCCATTTTTAAGCAAATCGTAATGGGCTATGCTTTATCAATCAATCCACCTTTAGTGTCTTTTATATAGTGTGAGTTAAGCGACTTTTCAGAAACTTGAAATGGATGTGGACGATATCATTTTTCGCGTTCTAATAATCATTTAATATACTAAAGTGGCTAAAATACCCAACTCAGGGCTGATGAAAAGGGATATTGCATAGCGTAAACTGTTGTAAGTGAAAGTATGACATGAATTTGTTATCATTTAATCAAGAAACAATTTAATATATCAATGATTGAATTGTAGGCAAATTGAGTAAATTTTTGAACTTGATTAATATGAGAATGATTGAGTAATCTTATTCAATTTGGATTGTGTCGAGAAATATAGAGGAGTGATACAAAATGAATCAAATGACAAAAGTAGTCATTGCAACAAGTTTATCTGTGGGGGCACTATTAGGTGCAACATCAGTAGGGGCACAACTGCCTACGGATGCGCATGCGGCAACAGCGCAAAAAGCCCCATACTACACTTACAAAGGTGTATTTAATTATAAGTCTAATAATGCTTTAGAAGATAAAAACTTTTATCAAGCACTAAAAGCAGATAATTTTAAATATGAAGGTTTAAAAGTAGGTCAATCAACACGTGCTGATGTGGAAAAAGCACTTGGAAAAGACTTGAAAAAATATTATGCGAAAAAAGGCATCACATATTACGAAAAAAATGATGTCATTATCGGCATTGATGACCATAATAAATTAGTTAATCTGACATTACTTGTCGATAAAGTAGAGCATAGTGACAAAGCGATTCGCGATCATGTAAAATCTGGAGAAATTTTTGATGCTAAAACAACACAAGTTGCGTTTTACCCAGGTAATTCTATCGTGATTAAAGCAAAAGGTAGTATGGCCTAATTATTGATAATAATGTTATAAAAAGCATGGGTGTGAGCCAAAAATCAGTTTGATTTCATAGTCTCATACCCATGTTTTTATGTTAAAAAATAATGCACATGTTCGTAAATTAGATGAAAGTTTAAAATGACTGACGATGGATATAGTCGGCAAGATGTTGTGCTGTTGCGGAATGCGTCGTTTCAATTAATCGTTGAGGCGGGCCACTAAATAAAATCTGACCGCCTCGTGTACCAGCGCCCGGGCCAATATCAATTAACCAATCTGCTTGGGTCATCATTGTTAAATTATGTTCGATTAAAATCACAGTGTTTCCATCTTGAACAAGTTGTTCAAATCGTTGTTGTAAAATAGGAATATCATCTTCATGTAAGCCTGTTGTGGGCTCGTCAAAAATAAAAATTTTTCCTGAAACATGATCGGTCATATAGCGACTCAGTTTTAATCGCTGGATTTCACCGCCAGATAATGTATCTAATGATTGTCCTAAAGTCATATAGCTTAGACCTGTTTTTTGGAGTGCAATCAAAGATTTTGAAATGGTCGTCTCATCTTTGAAAAGTGAGATGGCTTCTTCGACAGTGAGTGCTAATACATCTGCAATAGAATACCCTTCGACTTTTGCTTCTAATACCTCTGGACGGTAGCGCGTACCGTGACATACTTCACAAGTTTGAGAAAATGATGGCATAAAGGCAAGTTCTGTTTTGATTACTCCTTTACCGTTGCAATTTGGACAAGCGCCATCAGAATTGTAACTAAACATCGCCTTTTTCAAACCTGTGTTTTGACTAAAAAAGGCACGAACTTCATCAAATACGCCCATATACGTCAATAAATTGGAGCGGCTAGATGCGTGAATACCTTTTTGATTGATAAAAATTGCATTCGGGTTTTGTGCAAAGCCGCTTTTAATTAAAGAGCTTTTTCCTGAACCTGCTACACCGGTAATAACAGTCTGTGCATTTTGAGGAATAGAGACAGACACATCTTGTAAATTATTATGACTGATATGATTGAGATGAAACCAATCTTGGTAGTGAGCGACTGCTGGCTTAAGTTGATGTGTGCGCATCAATGCACGTCCTGTATCTGTGTTTGATTTTTTGAGTTGTTCATAAGTCCCTTCAAAAGTAACTTGTCCACCATTTTTTCCTGCCCCTGGACCGATATCGATAATATGGTCCGCAATTTTAATGACATCAGGATCGTGTTCGACAATAATCACTGTATTGCCTTTGTCACGTATATTCAGCATGATTTCATTGATTTTTTCAATATCTGCAGGATGTAACCCGACACTCGGCTCATCAATAATATAAACTAAATCTGTCAACGGTGTATTCAGGTGGCGAATCAGTTTAATACGTTGTGATTCTCCACCAGATAATGTAGGCGTTTCACGATTTAATGTTAAATAATTGAGGCCGATGTCATGTAAGGCCTGAAGCTGATTTTTTAATGGTGCAATAATGTAGGCGGCTTTGTCACTTTGAAGTTGCTCTAAAAAAAGGAGCGCTTCATCTATCGTTAATGCAGTAAAATCTGCAATACTTAAGCCGTTGATTTTACAGCTGAGCACTTTTGGATTGAGGCGTTGGCCTTGACAATCAGGACATGTATGTTGATGAACGACGCGCTGAACATCTTTTAGAAAGCGTTTTTTCTCAAAGTTATCATTGATTAAAAATGAACGACGAAAACGATGAATTAATCCTTCAAATTTTGCAGTTTTAGGCCATTCTGGAGGAGGATTTTTCAAACGTGTCGGTTCTGTATAAAGAAATGTATCAAGTTCTTCGCCTGTATAATCTTTTAACTTTTTATCATTATCAAACAATCCAGAATAGCGATAACGCTTTCCCCGCCAACTGTCTGGCTTGAAAGAAGGAAAACGTATTGCACCTTCATTTAAAGAACGATTGAAATCAATCAATTCGTTTAAATCAATATCTTCAACATAGCCAAGTCCTTGACATGTTTCGCACATTCCGTTTGGATGATTGAAAGAAAAAATATCAGAATATCCAACAAAAGGTTCGCCGATACGGGACCATAATAAGCGTACAGAAGCATAAATATCTGATATTGTGCCCACTGTGGAGCGAGAATTACCGCCAAGCCTTTTCTGATTAATGACCATTGCGACGGGTAAGTTTTCAATTTGATCGACGGCTGGTTTTTCATATTGTGTGAGTTGATGTTGGATATAACTTGAATAGGTTTCGTTTAATAAGCGTTCGGATTCTGCTGCTATTGTATTAAAAACTAGTGACGATTTACCAGAACCAGATCTTCCTGTGACAACCGTCAGCTGATGTTTAGGAATATTGACGTGAATATTTTTTAAGTTGTTTTGTCGTGCACCGTGGATATGAATCGTTGTCATTATTTTTCACCTCGTCATAAGTTTTACCCGAAACGCGCTTTGATTAATAATTGAGCGGTTAAAAGGCGAGAACCTGGGCATAAGTAGTGTTCTAAACGCGCTTTTTAGAGGGAGAAGGTTTAACGCAATATATACTCAAACAAGAAAAGGCGAGACCGGGAATGATGTCCCAGCCTCGCACCTGTTGCTTTACGCTTTTGAAATTGTATAAGGATCATTTAGTGGTGATATTGTTTCACTAGCCATGCAGTAATAATAGAAGTAATTGGAATACAAATGGCAATGGCAATACCACCTAATACGATAGTCACTAGTTCTTGTGCAAATAATTTCGCATTAATCAGGTGACCGAAACTATAGTGCAAATTGAAAAACCAAAAGACGATCGTCATTGAGCCACCAAGCAATGCGAGATAAATCGTATTCGCTGAAGTGGCTAATATTTCGCGCCCTACACGCATACCTGATTGGAAGAGTTCGCGCTTTGTTAATGAAGGATTCGCTTCGTGTAACTCAAAAACAGGCGAGCTGATGGTAATGGCTAAGTCAATCACTGCAGCAATGACGGCGAGAATGACTGTAAAAATCATAAACTGCTCCATATCAATCCCAATATTCAATGAAAAGACATAGGTTTCATCTTGTTCTTCTTGCGTAAAACCTTGTAAATGGCCCCAGTGAACAGAGAGATAAATCGCTGCAATCATTAATAACGTTGTCACGATACTAGAAATGAACGCTGCCAGTGTCTTTATATTGAACTTGTTAAGTAGAAAAAGATTAATGACAGCGATGATGATACAAAAGACAAACGTGACTAAATAAATGGGCGCGCGAAATACGATAAATAATATCGCAATGAAAAGTACAATAAAATTTAAAAACAGTGTTAAAAACGATACAAAGCCACTGCGGCCTCCAAAAACGAGCATCAGTATGAGTAAAAATAAACTTAATATCACAATTGCGTTCATTGATGCTTGCCTCCTAACCATTTCAACCATACTTGCATGAGTAAGATTGTTAATGGAATCGTTAAGACGATACCTATACCGCCTGTAATAGCCCGTGAAACTTCTAAAGACCAGTTCATAGAAATACTATAGGTCAGGGTATTCCCATTTTTTAAATAAAGTAAGAGCATTGGGAGGCTACCTGCAAGATAAGAAAATAATAAAATATTTGTCATTGTTCCCATAATATCTTGTCCGATATTACGGCCGGCCAAAACCCAACGCTCAGTTGAAATATGAGGTGCCCGTTGTAGCACTTCATACATACCACTAGATATTGTAATAGCCACGTCCATAACTGCACCCAAAGTCCCTACCATAACAGAGGTTAAAAAGACTGTTTTAGGTTGAATTGTCAAAAAGCTCATAGTTTCATATTTAATCCCTTGGCTATTTGTGAGTGAAATAACAGACCACGCGATAAATATACAAATAAAGGTGCCTAACAAGGTACTAAGAATGGTGACAATGGTACGCATAGACCAACCGATGACGAGCCAAAGCGTTAAGGTGGTTGCAATAACTACGGCTCCGGACATCAATAGGAACAAATTAAGATTCGTATTTGCGTGATACAAGCTAATAGCTAGTAAAATCGCAACAGAATTAATCAATAATGAAATAATCGATTGCAAGCCAATGCGGTGCCCCACAATGAGTAGTGCAATAAGAAAGAAGCTTACAATTGTGACAATCACAGTGTCACGTTTCTTTTCAATAATAAAGTTATCTTTACCTGCTTTATCTATATGGAGTAGTACTTTATCACCCACTTGGTAAGCTTGTGCTTCGGTTTGAGAAGCGTTATATAAGTGATCGACGTGTACAATTTGATCCTTTTTAGATGTATTTAAAACTTTAATTTTCAGGACATCATGATATTTAGTGTCTCGATTATGTTGATCATCAACAGATTTTTCGCTGTGATGTTGGTCGACATGAACGACTTCTCCAATCGGAATGCGATAAAAAGAGGTGTTCACTCGAGTGAAGAGAATTGCCAATAACGCGAGAATAATACAAATCGCGATAAAGTAATACCATAAATGACGTTTTTGTTTCATAATAAGTCTCCTTAGTGATAAATCGAACGTTGTTGTGTATGGGTCATTATAATTTTAATGACCTCATTTAATAATGGTTTTTGTAAATCTCGTCGATATACAAGGTGAAATGTTTTTTTTATATCTGTATGTGACAATGAAAATTTTTTCCACTGTTGATTTTGACTATATAAGTTGATGAAGGTAGGTGCAAGTACAAAGCCTTTTTGATTTTGTAAAATAAATCGCGCAAATTGCGGATTATTAATGATATGTACGGGTGTCTCAGCATGTGTTGTTAAATATAATTTTAAGTCAGTAGGCAAAGGCTCGTGTATGTACAAAGATTGTTTGAGTATATAGCTGAGCGGTGGATTAGGAACGTTCATGATTGGGGCGTGTGTGTCCCCATAAAGCACATAGGTCTCTTCAAAAAGGGGTAGGCTTTCTAGTGTATTATCATGAATGGTCGCTGTTGTTAGTGCTAAGTCGATATCTTGTGATTGCAAGGCAGGTAAAGTTGTTTCTTCATCTAATAAGGCAGGTACAAGCGATAAAGCTAATTCTGTTTCGATGGTTTGTAACACTTGCGGTAAAATTTGGCCAATTGAACCATTGACATAGCCAATTGTAAAAACGCTTTGCTTTTGTTGAACTTGTGTTTGAAATTGAGATAACGTGTGGTCCACTTGCTCAAGTATTGATTGCGCATGTTTTAATAATTGTTTCCCCTCAGTCGTTAAGAAAATGTTACGGCCACTGCGATAAAAAAGCGAAGTTCCTAACTCGACTTCCAAGTTGTGCATATGTCGGCTAATTGCCGATTGTGCAACATTGAGTTCGAGTGCCGCTTCTGAAATATGTTCGCGTTTAGCCACTTCTACAAAGTATTTCAACTGTTTAAGCTCCATAAATATTCCCCCTTCTTTTTATATTATCTCAAAATGAGATAGATTTCATCTCAAGTATATATTGATGTGATGAATAGGATTCCGCTATAGTTAGAATACTATTAAAGAGAGGTGTCAGAAATGTCTAATAATTCTAACTATACAAAAATTGGACTCTATGACAGTCGCGAAGAACACGATGCATGTGGTATCGGTTTTTATGCCAACATGAATAATGAACGTTCCCATGCTATTGTTGAAAAATCTTTAGAAATGTTGCGCCGCTTAGATCATCGTGGAGGAATTAGTGCAGATGGTATTACTGGGGATGGCGCGGGCATTATGACTGAGATTCCATATCAATATTTTAACCAAGTGACATCATTTTCACTTCCTGATGAAGGGGCCTATGCTGTTGGAATGATGTTTGCGCGAGACTTGATTTCTGACACTCCACACGCGTCAGCATTTGCATCCATATTTGAAAGTGAAGGGTTGCAAGTGTTGGGTTATCGTGAAGTGCCCGTTGATATAACGTGCCTAGCTACACGTGTAGCGGATACGATGCCAGCCATTCAGCAAATCTTTGTCTCAAACCAGAAGGCTCAAAATTTCGACCGGGCCTTATATCTTTCTCGCAAACAGATTGAAAAGTATAGTCACGAACAGGGCTTGGACCTTTATTTTACAAGCTTATCCCGTCGAACAATCGTTTATAAGGGATGGTTACGTTCAGATCAAATTAAACGTCTTTATATCGATTTACAACAACAGAACTATGTATCGAAGTTCGGTTCAGTACATTCTCGTTTCAGTACGAATACTTTTCCAAGTTGGGAACGCGCCCATCCGAATCGCTTGCTTATGCATAATGGTGAAATCAATACAATTAGAGGAAATGTGAACTGGATGCGTGCACGTCAACGTCGTTTAATCGAGACTGTTTTTGGTGAAGAACACGAGAAAGTGGAAGAGATACTTGATGAAACAGGAAGCGACTCGGCAATTGTCGATAATGCGCTTGAATTTTTAAGTTTAGCGATGCCGCCGGAGCAAGCAGCCATGCTACTCATTCCGGAACCTTGGCTATATAACAAAAGCAATGATCCGAAAGTTCGCGCCTTTTATGAATTTTATAGCTATTTAATGGAACCTTGGGATGGTCCAACTATGATTTCGTTTTGCGATGGCGACAAATTAGGGGCACTTACAGATAGAAATGGTTTGCGACCGGGTCGTTACACGATTACAAAGCAGAACGAAATTGTATTTTCTTCGGAAGTCGGTGTCGTTGATGTAGATGAAGCAGACGTAGCATTTAAAGGACAGTTGAACCCAGGAAAATTGCTTTTAGTCGATTTTAATCAACATAAAGTGATTGAAAACCATGAACTGAAAACAACAATCGCACAACAATATCCGTATCAAGAATGGCTTGAAACAAACCAACTTAACCTTAATTTGGAAACAATTCCTTATCAAGGCGATAAATTGTCAACAGACGAAGCTTTCGCGATGCAAAAACGATACGGCTATACAAAAGAAGAGTTAGATAAATATTTAACGGAATTAGTGTCAGGCGGTAAAGATCCCATTGGTGCGATGGGTTACGATGCCCCTTTAGCCGTGTTAAATCATCGACCGGAGTCACTATTCAATTACTTCAAACAATTATTTGCACAAGTGACGAATCCGCCTATAGACGCTTATAGAGAAAAAATTGTTACAAGTGAGCTCAGTTATTTAGGCGGAGAAGGGAACTTGTTGAATCCTAGTCCAGAGGCGTTACAACGCGTTCAGTTAAAGCATCCTGTCCTCACACATGCACAATTGGATGAAGTTGCTAAAACACTAAAAACAGCCTATCTTTCAACCGGCTATACAGAGGATCTGGAAGTGGCATTAGAAGCGTTAGGAAATCGTGTGGTTCAAGAAGTAAGACGCGGGGCGACAGTCATTGTATTAGATGACAGTGATGTTCGTCAAAGTGATACTTTTGCTATGCCTGCCTTATTGGCTTTAAGTGCTATACATCAGCGCCTTATTCGTGAAAACTTACGAATGCAAACCAGCTTAGTGGTGAGTTCTGGGGAGACGCGTGAAGTACATCATCTCGCTTGTTTAGTTGGATACGGTGCAAATGCAGTAGTGCCTTATTTAGCACAACATACGATTGCTGATTTAACGACACAAGGACGTCTTGAGGGCACTGTTGCTGAAAATGTAGCACGTTATAATGCGATACTGTCTGAAGGTCTGATTAAAGTGATGGCTAAGATGGGAATCTCAACGGTACAAAGTTACCAAGGCGCTCAAATATTTGAGGCAGTAGGGTTATCTGAGAGACTGGTTGATCAATATTTTACAGGGACAACTTCGAAATTATCAGGTATTTCAATTGAAACTTTAGATGCAGAAAATAAAGCACGTCAAACGGTGGAAGGTCAAACGCTTGACCCAGGAAGCACTTTCCAATGGCGACAACAAGGACAACATCACACGTTTAATCCGACAACGATACGATTGTTACAACATGCTTGTCGCGAGAATGACTATGCACAGTTTAAAGCTTTTTCTAAAGTGGCGAACGAACAAACAAGTAGTCACATTCGTGATTTATTTACATTTAAAGCACAACAATCAATTGATATTGAAGAGGTTGAAGCGGTCGACGAAATCGTTAAACGCTTTAAAACAGGGGCAATGAGTTATGGTTCTATCTCTCAAGAAGCCCACCAAACACTTGCAGAAGCCATGAATCAGTTGGGCGGAAAAAGTAATAGTGGTGAAGGGGGAGAAGCACGCTCACGTTACGAAGAGAGAGAAGATGGTCGTGATTATAAAAGTGCGATTAAACAGGTTGCCTCAGGCCGTTTTGGGGTGACGAGCCATTACTTACAACATGCGAAAGAGATTCAAATTAAAGTTGCGCAAGGTGCTAAACCAGGGGAAGGGGGCCAGCTACCAGGCAGTAAAGTTTATCCGTGGATTGCAGAAGTTCGAGGTTCGACGCCGGGAATCGGTTTGATATCACCGCCCCCTCATCATGATATTTATTCTATAGAAGACCTTGCACAGTTAATTCATGACTTGAAAAATGTTAATCGTGAGGCGGATATTACCGTTAAATTGGTTTCTAAATCTGGTGTCGGAACAATTGCAGCCGGTGTGGCAAAAGCATTCGCTGATAAAATTGTCATCAGTGGTTTTGATGGCGGAACAGGTGCTTCGCCAAAAACGAGTATTCAACACGCGGGATTGCCGTGGGAACTAGGTCTTGCTGAAACACATCAAACCCTCATGTTGAATGATTTACGATCACGTGTCCGTTTAGAAACAGATGGAAAGTTATTAACAGGACGAGATGTTGCCTATGCTTGTATGCTTGGTGCTGAAGAGTTTGGATTTGCGACAGCGCCATTGGTCGTTCTAGGATGCATCATGATGCGTGTATGTCACAAAGATACTTGCCCAGTAGGTATTGCGACACAAAATGGTGATTTACGTAAGCTTTATACCGGTAAAGCGCAATATGTGGTTAATTATATGCGGTTTGTTGCCGAAGAATTAAGAGAAATCATGGCTGAACTAGGTATTCGAACAGTGGATGAACTTGTAGGACGTACAGACTTACTCAAACGTTCATCTGTCGCTTATCATCATCCTAAAGCAAGAGAGATGAAGTTAGAAACTTTACTTCATCAAAATGAAGGTACACGTACAAAAGTGATTGAACAACAGCATGGATTAGAACATGGTTTTGACTTGAACCAGTTGTTGCCAGCCGCAAAATCACATATTGAAGCAGGAACACACTTTGTAGGACAATTTGAAATTGTAAATGAACAACGGAATGTGGGCGTGATCACAGGTAGTGAAATTACGCGAAATTACGGTTTGAAAGGCTTACCAGAGGATACCATTGTTGCAAAAACAATAGGACACGGCGGTCAAAGTTTAGGGGCATGGATGCCGAAAGGTTTGACGCTTCAACATACTGGAGACGCAAATGACTATGTAGGTAAAGGGCTATCAGGTGGTAAGATTGTTATCAACGTGCCGAATGTTGCACGTGAAAATGAAATTATTGTAGGTAATGTTTGTTTTTATGGTGCAACGCAAGGAGAAGCTTATATTAATGGTCGTGCGGGCGAACGCTTTTGCATTCGTAATAGCGGTGTCCACGTTGTCGTCGAAGGTGTAGGAGATCATGGTCTTGAATATATGACAGGGGGCCGTGTAGTCATTTTAGGTGATGTAGGTAAAAACTTTGGTCAAGGTATGAGTGGTGGTGTGAGTTACATTTTCCCATCAGATGTTGCCACTTTCAAAACACAAAATCAACTGGATTCACTTGATTTTGATGAAGTTGTGGATGAGGAAGAGAAAGAAATGCTAAAAGCGATGATTCAACGTCACTTGAAATATACAGACAGTCAAAAAGCGGCTACCATTTTATCTGATTTTGATGTGAAATTAAAAGCATGTGTAAAAGTAATTCCTAAAGATTATAAGAAAATGGTGCAAAAAATCCATTATCATCAGCAACGGACGACTTCACAGGATGAAGCGCTATTAGCTGCTTTCAATGATAAAGGATCTATACAAGAAACTGCGCAAGAAGAACGTATTCCAGTGTACTAAAGGAGGCTAACTATGGGTGAATTTAAAGGTTTTATGAAATATCACAAACAAAAGCTCGCGGAAGTTCCTTTAACAACACGTATTGAAAACTATGAAGCCTATCAATCACGTTTTACAAAAGAAGAGGCCCAACAGCAAGGGGCGCGTTGTATGGATTGTGGTACGCCATTCTGTCAGGTCGGTGAACTCGTAGGGCGTGAAACGGTTGGGTGTCCACTCGGGAACTATGTACCTGAGTGGAATGATCTCACTTACCGCGGTGACTTTAAAAATGCCTATGCACGTTTATCAGAAACAAATAATTTTCCTGACTTTACAGGGTATGTTTGCCCGGCACCTTGTGAAGCTTCATGTGTAATGAAGATTAATCGCGAATCTGTCGCTATTAAAGGTATTGAAAGAACAATCATTGATGAAGCGTTTGAGCAAGGATGGGTCAAAGCACGTCAACCAGAACAACGACGAGATGAAAAAATTGCGATCATCGGAAGTGGCCCGGCTGGGTTAGCTGCCGCTGAAGAACTCAACACATTAGGGTATACCGTTGTCGTTTATGAAAAAAATGCAAGACCCGGTGGCTTGTTGACATATGGTATTCCTAATATGAAACTAGATAAAAAGGTTGTATTTCGACGTGTTCGTTTGTTAGAAGAAGCGGGTATCACATTCAAATGTAATGTGGAAGTTGGAAAAGACATTACTAAAAATGAGTTGGATCAACAATATGACGCTATTATTGTTTGTACAGGTGCTGAAAAAGCACGTGACTTACCACTTGAAGGACGTATGGGGCAAGGTATTCACTTCGCAATGGACTATTTAACTGAACAAACACAGCTTTTATTAGGTGAGTTGGATACACAAACGATTACAGCAAAAGGGAAAAAGGTAGTTGTCATCGGTGATGGAGACACAGGCGCCGATTGTGTTGCAACTGCATTGCGCGATGGCTGTGATTCTATTGTTCAATTTAACCGTAAAGCTCGAAAACCAGAGCGTTTTGAAATGAATTACAGTTGGCCATTAGCGCAACCTGTATTGAAAAAAGATTATGCACACCAAGAGTATGAAGCTAAATATGGTCAGGAACCCCGTGCATATGGTATTCAAACGATGCGCTTTGATTTGGATGGAAACGGAAATGTGCGTGGAATCTATGCCCAAGTTCAACAAGATAGAGCTGACGGTACAATCGTAGGTGACGACCGAGAAATTTTTATCCCTGCGGATCTCGTGTTACTTGCAATTGGTTTTGAAGGTGTAGAACCCCGACTTGCACATGCCTTAAATTTGAAAGTAGAACGACAAAAAATAGCGGCTGATACTAAGGATTATCAGACAAACCAAGCGAAATACTTTGCAGCTGGTGATGCACGAAGAGGTCAAAGTTTAGTCGTTTGGGCAATCAAAGAAGGGCGTGAAGTGGCCGCTTCAGTCCATCAATTTATTAATGAAAAAAGTTTTGTATCATTTTTGTAAAAATCTTGTTGACAATGTGAACGAGCTATAATAATATATTTATGTGCTCGTTACACGGAGGAATACCCAAGTCTGGCTGAAGGGATCGGTCTTGAAAACCGACAGGGGCTTAACGGCTCGCGGGGGTTCGAATCCCTCTTCCTCCGCCATTATAAGTAAAATCCAAGACTAATAGATATAAAAGCCAAACACTCAATGCGGTTGAATGTTTGGCTTTTTTGTATGTAAAAATGAGGCGTATAGAGTCTTTTAAAATCAGTTTAATTTTTTCGGCTGTACACTTTATATGGTGGTTATGTGTCTATAATAATTAAGTCGCAAACTTCCGATTGCTTCTTCGAGTCTCGCTTTCCCAGGCGCCTTACCTCAACTAATTTTGGCTTTTATTGTAGCTCATAAGAAGCCAAAATGGATTTTCGGTTTCGGCTCTATGCCTCGGGAGTCTCGACTCGGTACGCAATCTATTTAAGCAATTTCACTATTGAAAAGTGGCATTGTTTTTTTCTTTGGTCTTTTATACAGTCTAAAAATAATAAAAATGCGATTTTTGAAGTTATAAAAGTTGCGATAGCCATATGAAACTCTTTTAATCAGTTTAACTTTTTGATTAATTCCTTCAATCGCTTATTGAATTGAGGGGTTCCAATCGTATAAGCAATGATATCCTCATACTTTCTGTAGAAGCGTAACACTTTCCATCCATACATTTAAAACATTGTTTTAACAGATTTAAATACACTGCTATCTCTTGGAATCTTAAAAAAGTAATTCGCGATAAACGTTTTCCGTGTTTGTGTATTCGGTTTGGATTCGTATGATAACAGTGAGGACAAGTCATAGGCTTGTATGAAAGGGTACCAAAGATGACGTTAGATTTCTTACCTCTAATAACTACATCTTCTTCAACTTTAGTGATTTTAATATTATTATCTTTAATTTTTAGTAACTTTAATATATCATTACACATAGGCGCAATATGTCTCCTTTATTTTTAGTTTAGTCACTTAAAATTATAGAGGCATTTGCGCTATTTTTGTACAAAAAAGCAGGATGACTTATGTCATCCCACCATAAAAAATGAAGAACCATTTTTTTATAGCATCTTACCTCTAACTTAATAATGAGTAAAAGCACTAATAACGTTGATACATTATTGTCTTTTGAATATAAAAGATTTTGAGATAAAACGCCACTTACATATGTCTGTATTATGCTTGTCTTTGAATTAAATTATTTTCAATGCAAATACTACAGAGTCAGAAACCCTTCTATTGTTCAAAAGAATAAACCAAAGCAATGTGAATTCTTGATATTTAATGTAAGCCTTTACATAACTTGTATATACAAGTTATAATTGTCTATACAAGTTGAACGAATGGAAGTGGTAAAAATGGCGGTAAACAAAGTGGATATACAAAACATCGTTAGAGCAATAGGAGGGAAGGAGAACATAAAATCAGCAACACATTGTGTCACACGTTTACGTTTAATTTTGAAGGATTACGACTTAGTCGATAAAAGTAAATTAAGTCAAAACCCTTTAGTTAAAGGTCAATTCAAAGCAGATAATCAGTATCAAATTGTTATTGGACCTGGGACTGTAGATGAAGCCTATCGATTATTAATAGATGAAACGCAAGCAACAGCAATTTCAAAAGAAGAAGCAAAAGAACAAGCCATACAAAAGGGTAATCTATTTCAACGTTTGATTAAATTGCTTGCTGATATCTTCATACCTATTTTACCTGCTATTGTTACAGCTGGTTTGCTCTTAGGGGTAAACAACGTGCTTACTATGAAAGGATTAGGGGGCACACCTTCTGTGATTGAGCGCTTTCCTCTAATTGCTGATTTTGCGAATATCATAAATGTTATCGCGACCACTGCTTTTATATTTCTTCCTGCCCTTGTAGGGTGGAGTGCAATGCGAGTGTTTAGGGGAAGTCCTGTATTAGGCATTGTATTGGGACTAGTATTAATGCATCCACAACTACTTTCGCAATACGATATAGGCAAAGTCGATACAATACCAAAGTGGCATATCTTTGGGTTAGAAATTAAGCAGCTAAATTATCAGGGACAGGTTTTGCCTGTATTATTAGCGTCTTATGTGCTAGCTCGAATTGAAAAAGCACTCAATCGAATTGTTCATGACTCGATAAAATTATTAGTTGTAGGGCCTGTGGCTTTATTAGTAACCGGATTTTTAGCATTTTTGTTTATTGGTCCTATCGCATTATGGATTGGAACAGGAATTACAGAGGGAGTGCAATTTTTATTTGAAAATGCAGGATGGCTTGGCGGAGGTATTTACGGTTTGCTTTATGCACCTCTTGTCATTACAGGGTTGCACCATATGTTTTTAGCGGTTGATTTTCAATTAATGGGTAGTCAACTCGATGGAACTTATTTATGGCCTATCTTAGCTCTCTCCAATATTGCACAAGGTTCAGCAGCATTTGGCGCATGGTTTGTTTATAAAAGACGTAAATTAACTAAGGAACAAGGTTTAGCGTTTACTTCGGGAATATCGGGATTTTTAGGTGTCACTGAACCAGCTATGTTTGGTGTGAATTTACCACTTAAATATCCGTTCTTTGCAGCAATTTTGACGACGATGTTCACTGGAATGCTTGTTGGGGGCTCTGGTGTGCTGGGTAAAGTGGGAGTAGGTGGAGTTCCCGCAATTCTCTCAATAAAAGCTAGTTTCTGGGGTGTTTATAGCATTGCAACGTTGATTTCTATGATTTTACCCGCAACCCTTACTATTGTTTTCTCACATTTGAAAGCTTATAAGAAGAAAGATAAGGTAGGGGCTCATGAATCAAGCTGAATCTTCGATAATGGATAGAGGTGGAATAACTATGGCGCAACAAGATTGGAAAAAATCAGTTGTTTATCAAATTTATCCCAAGTCATTTAATGACACAACAGGAAATGGAATAGGGGATATTCAAGGTATCATTGAAAAGTTGGATTATTTGCAATTTCTCGGTGTTGATTATTTATGGATTACACCTATTTATGATTCTCCAATGAATGACAATGGCTATGATATTAGAGATTATTATCAAGTTAATGCACAATTTGGGTCGAAAAGTGATTTGAAAAAGTTGGTAGATGCAGCACACGATCGAGGCCTTAAAATCATGTTGGATATTGTTATTAACCATACTTCTACATCGCATAAATGGTTTAAAGCAGCTAAAGCTTCTAAAGGTAATTCTTATAGAGATTATTATTTCTTTCGTGAATCTCAGCAGGGACCACCTACAAATTGGGTGTCAAAATTTGGCGGAAATGCATGGGAATACGACCAAACTACCGATAGTTACTATTTACACTTGTTTGATGTGACACAGGCTGATCTCAATTGGGATAATCCTGATGTACGGCGTGAGCTTTATAAAATGATTAATTACTGGATTGATTTTGGTGTGGATGGTTTTCGTTTTGATGTTATCAATTTAATTTCAAAACATGCACTTCAAGATTCTGAAAAAACAGGAAAAGAATATTATACAGATGGACCTCATGTTCATGAATATATTCATGAAATGAATCGACAAACTTTCGGTAATAAGGAAATGATGACAGTTGGAGAAATGTCTTCAACAACAATAGAACATTGTATAAAATATACGCAACCAGAACGACAAGAATTAAATAGTGTATTTAATTTTCATCATTTAAAAGTGGATTATAAAGAAGGAGAAAAATGGACGAATCAAAAATTTGACTTGCAGCAATTAAAAAAGATTTTAATGGATTGGCAAACAGGTATTTATGAAGGTGGAGGATGGAATGCTATTTTTTGGTGTAATCATGATCAACCAAGAGTAGTATCGCGTTTTGGACAAGATAATAATGAAGAAATGCGACGACGTAGCGCGAAAACATTAGCAATTGTTTTACATCTCTTACAAGGCACACCTTATATTTATCAAGGTGAAGAAATTGGTATGACAGATCCCCATTTTCAATCTATAGATCAATATAGAGATGTAGAATCAATAAATGCCTATCAAGAAATGCGAGCAGCTGGATATTCAGAAAGAGAAATTTTAACTATCTTGGGTCAGAAATCTCGTGATAATTCACGAACACCTATGCAGTGGAATGCAGATGAAAATGCTGGTTTCACCACGGGCACACCTTGGATCGATCTTTCTTATAATTATAAAGAGATTAATGTTCAAGCAGCTCTTGAAGACACTTCTTCTATACTTTATACGTATAAGAAACTTATAGAATTACGTCATGATTGTGATATTGTGACGTATGGTAACGTTGTCCCTCGTTATATAGAGCATGAGCAACTCTTTGTATATGAACGTAATTATAAAGAAGAAAAGTGGCTTCTAGTGGCTAATATGACCTCGCAAAAAGCTTTGTTACCTGATGACTTGCAGTTGGATGGTTCAATAGTGATGCAAAATGGTATAATAGAAGAAAATATAGTCGCACCTTATTCAGTAATAGTAGTGGCAATCAGGTAGTGAGAGGCAAAAATGAAAAAGCAGAATAAATTTCAGTATATTTTTGAAGATATGAGAATGTCTATTTTAGAAGGCGTATTTAATTATGGAGATGCCCTTCCTTCTGAACATCAACTCGTTAAAAAGTATAAAGTGTCACGTGAAACAGTTCGAAAAAGCTTAAACATGTTAGCTTCGGATGGTATGATACAAAAAATAAGAGGTAAAGGGTCTGTGGTAATTTATCATGGTATGACAGAGTTCCCTTTCAATGATTTGAAGAGCTTTAAAGAGATTCAAAATGAGCTCGCATTGAAACACCAAACAGTTGTAGTTTTATTTGAAAAGATTACAGCTGGACAAGCACAAGATGCTAAAAAAGCTTTAGATCTGTCACAAGGAAGACAGTTATGGCACTTTATTAGATATCGGCAAATTGGGCAAGCAACTAAAATTATAGATGAAGATTATATTTTAGCAGATTTATTCCCTGATTTGTCAGAGGAGATTATTCAAGATTCATTATATGATTATATTGAAAAAGATAAAGGGTATGAAATTAGTTTTTCCAGTAAGTCCATTACTTTTGAACCTTTTGGGGAAAGAGAAAGATTAGCTTTTGGTGATGTTTCTCCTCAGTATTCTGCAACAGTTACAGGTATTGTGCATTTGAAAGACACAACAAAGTTTCAATATAATGTCTCTAAACATATTGCAACTGAATTTAAATTTACTGATTTTTCTAGAAGGCATACACATGTATGAAAGAGCCTTTTATAGCGAAATTGCATTGTTTATTTATCGATATAGAGACTCTGCTTGCATTTTTATTAAAAGGTATAGTATTATTAAATATGCCGTGCTAAGCGGGGAGGTAGCGGTTCCCTATTCTCGAAATCCGCTTTATGCGAGGTCGAATTCCTTTGTCGCGGATATGTATTTGTGAAGTCTGCCCAGAGCACGAGGTGTTTGAAGATTTCGGTCCTATGCAATATGAACCCATGAACCATGTCAGGTCCTGACGGAAGCAGCATTAAGTGGATTCTCATATGTGCCGTAGGGTAGCCGAGATTTAGCTGTCGACTCTGGTAACGTTTGTGATGCGTATTCTACACAAAGGTGCACGGCATTATTATTTTTAAAATTGTATTTTCGATTAATAGATGTGTGAGTAACTTTTGAAGAGTTGCTCTTTTTTTATATATGAATAATGTAAGGAGGTTAACGGATGTCCGTATTTATTAGTACACCAACAGAAACTGACTATGAACCCTCTTATGAAATGATTGCTGAAGCTTTTAAAGATGTACCGCATTCAACACATCGCGAGCATGAATGGGTGAAACGTTTACGCATGTCGCCCAACTATCATTTTGAGTTGGAAGTTATCGCCAAAACAGAAGATGGCACGTTGATTGGACATGCGATGTGTACAGAGGTCAAAATTCAAAATGAAGACAAGACCTATACTGCGCTTGCACTCGCACCGCTCGCAGTTGTGAAAGCATATCGTAATAAAGGATTGGGGAAAGCACTCGTTCAAGCTTTGGAAGAACGTGCACTTTCTGAGGAATATACAACGATTCTCGTTTTAGGCGATGGGGCTTACTATGAAAAATTAGGCTATGAAGTTGCTGAAAACTATGATATCTATTTGCCGCCTCAAATGGGTGAAACTGAGCTACATGTGAAATTTTTGTGGGATGCTTTAGCGGATTTACCCAACGGAACAGTGGTCTATCCATCAGAATTTTTGAAGTAACTTTGCGCCATACAAACGAGATTGAACGTGATATAATGAAGTCATTGTTAGTTCGGAGGTGCCAAAGTGGATTATCAAGCATTATACCGTATGTTTCGTCCGCAAAGTTTTGATGATGTAGTCGGGCAAGAACATGTGACCAAAACCTTAAAAAATGCAATTGCAAAAGGGAAACAATCCCACGCTTATATCTTTAGTGGTCCGCGTGGTACAGGAAAAACGAGTATTGCAAAAATATTTGCTAAAGCCATCAATTGTGAAGTGAGAGAAGATGGAGAACCCTGTAATGAATGCCCGACATGCAAAGGCATTACACAAGGTTCTAATTCAGATGTCATCGAAATTGATGCCGCGAGTAATAATGGTGTAGATGAAATTCGTAATATTCGAGACAAAGTCAAATATGCACCGAGTGAATCAAAATATAAAGTGTACATTATTGACGAGGTCCATATGCTGACAACAGGCGCGTTCAATGCACTGTTGAAAACATTGGAAGAGCCTCCTGCACATGCAATCTTTATTTTGGCTACAACAGAACCGCATAAAATTCCACCTACAATTATTTCGAGGGCGCAACGTTTTGATTTTAAAGCCATTCATTCAGATCGAATTGTAGACCGTTTGAGATACGTTGCCGAACAACAGGCACTCGACTACGATGAGGAGGCCCTTGAGTTTATCGCAAAAGTATCAGAAGGCGGTATGAGAGATGCTTTAAGTATTATGGATCAAGCGATTGCTTTCGGTGATGAGCGATTAACTTTGAAGGATGCTTTGGATGTTACAGGGAGTCTAGATGAGTCCGATCTAAATGCACTCTTTCAAGATGTTGTACAAGGCCACGTTCATGATGCGTTTGAACGTTATCATCAATTTGTTAGTGAAGGTAAAGAGGTTAATCGTTTAATCAATGACATGATTTATTTTGTAAGAGACACGATTATGGCTAAAACAACAAATCAGCGAATGACGTTAGATGCTTTGGCTGAATTTGACTTAGAAGTTTTATATAAAATGATTGATGTCATTAATGATACATTAGTGTCAATTCGATTTAGCGTGAATCAAAATGTACATTTAGAAGTACTATTAGTTAAACTTTCCGAAATGATTAAAGAGGCTGGAGCAACAGGAGAAGTCGTTGTTAACCATGCGCCGTCAGAGCAACAAGATGCGATGATAAGACGTATGGAAGCACTCGAATCTGAATTACAAACGTTAAAATCTCAAAATATTGGGATGCCAACCTCACAACCTAAGCCACAGCCTGCAAAGCGTCGTAATTCGAATTCGACCTATTCAGTGGAACAAATTGCTAAAGTTCTAGATAAAGCAAACAAAGAAGATATTGCTTTAATTAAAGAGCGTTGGGCTGATGTTATTCAATATGCGAAAGATCGTAATCAGAAATCACTCGTCAGTTTGTTACAAAATTCGGAGCCTGTAGCAGCTAGTGAAGATAAAGTGTTAGTAAAGTTCGATGAAGAAATACATTGTGAAATTTTGAAAAAAGACGAAGAAAAGAAACAAAGTATTGAAAATGTCGTAAAAGATATTATAAACAAGCCTGTATCTGTGGTAGGTGTACCTGCTGATAAATGGATGCAAGTGCGGAGTGATTACATTACTAATCGTAAACGAAGTCATTCGAATGGGCAGCAGGAGTCTGCAAAGCCGGAAAAACAAGCGAGTGTTGTTGAAGCGGCCAAGAACTTGTTTGGAGAAGACACAGTTCATGTTATAGATGAATAAACATGACAAGGCTTTGAAAGGTATGTATAATTGTAAACGAATCTAAGAAGAACTCTCTCTTGGACGCGTATCATTACGTGAATATGTATATACCGTAAAATGATAGAGTATTGAGTATTCTGTTGTTTTAATAAAATGAATATAGATGGACCATCTCGTCTTTGATAAGATTATTTAATTGATGATGGTTTTAATAATAAGGAGGATACATTTATGCGCGGTGGCGGAAATATGCAACAAATGATGAAACAAATGCAAAAAATGCAAAAGAAAATGGCTGAAGAGCAAGAAAAATTAAAAGAAGAACAAGTTGAAGGAACAGCTGGTGGCGGCATGGTTAAAGTTGTCGTGTCTGGTCATAAAGAAGTCGTTGATGTGGTTATCAATGAAGAAGTCGTAGATCCAGAAGATGTAGAAATGTTACAAGACTTAGTATTAGCTGCAACGAATGAAGCAATGAACAAAGCAGATGAATTAACAGCTGAGCGTTTAGGAAAACATACTAAAGGTCTTAACATTCCAGGAATGATGTAATATGCATTATCCTCAACCGATATCGAAACTCATCGATAGTTTCATGAAATTGCCAGGCATTGGTCCCAAGACGGCTCAACGTCTGGCTTTTCACGTACTTGACATGAAAGAAGATGATGTTGTTCAATTCGCAAAAGCTTTAGTGGATGTCAAACGAGAACTTACCTATTGTAGTGTTTGTGGCCATATTACCGAACAAGATCCTTGTTATATTTGTGAAGATAAACAACGCGATCGTTCAACAATATGCGTGGTCGAAGATGATAAAGATGTGATTGCAATGGAGAAAATGAAAGAATATAAAGGCTTGTATCATGTATTGCATGGTACAATTTCTCCTATGGATGGCATTGGCCCTGAAGATATCAATATACCAAGCCTTATTGATCGTCTCAAAGATGAACAGGTTCAAGAATTGATTCTTGCAATGAATCCTAATCTTGAAGGTGAATCAACAGCGATGTATATTTCTAGACTGGTTAAGCCACTAGGCATTCGTGTCACACGATTAGCGCAGGGGCTATCAGTCGGTGGCGATTTGGAATATGCGGATGAAGTGACGCTGTCTAGAGCTATCTCTGGGCGTACAGAAATGTAGTAAGAAACAAATGGTCATATAATGAATGAAGATAACAGGCGGAAGAGAGAAAGCGACCTAGTTGTATCGTCTCGTATCATAGGAATGATATGTACATTAGAAAAGGATGGCATTAAAGTATAGGTTTCATTCAATGATTTGCTAATGCTTTTCTTTTGTATATTGAGATATGATGCCATCTCCTATCCTGTTGTCTTTATTTTTTTATTGTAGATTGCGTAGTGTTTTGTATAGAACAATAAAATAAAATGAGAATAATGCGTTTAAAATAACGAAAAGCATTAAAGAGTGTAATTTTTATTGTTGTTAAAAGGGTTGAAAGCCTGTATAGTTATATCTTATTGAGCGGCACAATAAGTCGCAACAACAAAACGAAAAAATTAATTAAAAAAGTTGTTGACATTAGAAAATAACTTGTGTATAATTAATTCTTGTCGAGTCAAAAAAATAAATGACATGAACATTGAAAACTGAATGACAATATGTCAACGTTAATTCCGATAATTTGAGTACTTCAACGTACTTTAAAGAGTGATTGACTTAATCAATCAACGAGCTATATCAAGCTTACTTCTTTTATGGAGAGTTTGATCCTGGCTCAGGATGAACGCTGGCGGCGTGCCTAATACATGCAAGTCGAGCGAACGGACGAGGAGCTTGCTCCTTTGAAGTTAGCGGCGGACGGGTGAGTAACACGTGGGTAACCTACCTATAAGACTGGAATAACTCCGGGAAACCGGGGCTAATGCCGGATAACATGTTGAACCGCATGGTTCAACAGTGAAAGACGGTCTTGCTGTCACTTATAGATGGACCCGCGCCGTATTAGCTAGTTGGTGGGGTAACGGCCTACCAAGGCGACGATACGTAGCCGACCTGAGAGGGTGATCGGCCACACTGGAACTGAGACACGGTCCAGACTCCTACGGGAGGCAGCAGTAGGGAATCTTCCGCAATGGGCGAAAGCCTGACGGAGCAACGCCGCGTGAGTGATGAAGGTCTTCGGATCGTAAAGCTCTGTTGTTAGGGAAGAACAAATGTGTAAGTAACTGTGCACGTCTTGACGGTACCTAACCAGAAAGCCACGGCTAACTACGTGCCAGCAGCCGCGGTAATACGTAGGTGGCAAGCGTTATCCGGAATTATTGGGCGTAAAGCGCGCGTAGGCGGTTTTTTAAGTCTGATGTGAAAGCCCACGGCTCAACCGTGGAGGGTCATTGGAAACTGGAAAACTTGAGTGCAGAAGAGGAAAGTGGAATTCCATGTGTAGCGGTGAAATGCGCAGAGATATGGAGGAACACCAGTGGCGAAGGCGGCTTTCTGGTCTGCAACTGACGCTGATGTGCGAAAGCGTGGGGATCAAACAGGATTAGATACCCTGGTAGTCCACGCCGTAAACGATGAGTGCTAAGTGTTAGGGGGTTTCCGCCCCTTAGTGCTGCAGCTAACGCATTAAGCACTCCGCCTGGGGAGTACGGTCGCAAGACTGAAACTCAAAGGAATTGACGGGGACCCGCACAAGCGGTGGAGCATGTGGTTTAATTCGAAGCAACGCGAAGAACCTTACCAAATCTTGACATCCTTTGACCGCTCTAGAGATAGAGTTTTCCTCTTCGGAGGACAAAGTGACAGGTGGTGCATGGTTGTCGTCAGCTCGTGTCGTGAGATGTTGGGTTAAGTCCCGCAACGAGCGCAACCCTTGAGCTTAGTTGCCATCATTAAGTTGGGCACTCTAAGTTGACTGCCGGTGACAAACCGGAGGAAGGTGGGGATGACGTCAAATCATCATGCCCCTTATGATTTGGGCTACACACGTGCTACAATGGACAATACAAAGGGCAGCGAAACCGCGAGGTCAAGCAAATCCCATAAAGTTGTTCTCAGTTCGGATTGTAGTCTGCAACTCGACTACATGAAGCTGGAATCGCTAGTAATCGTAGATCAGCATGCTACGGTGAATACGTTCCCGGGTCTTGTACACACCGCCCGTCACACCACGAGAGTTTGTAACACCCGAAGCCGGTGGAGTAACCATTTTGGAGCTAGCCGTCGAAGGTGGGACAAATGATTGGGGTGAAGTCGTAACAAGGTAGCCGTATCGGAAGGTGCGGCTGGATCACCTCCTTTCTAAGGATAATATACGGAAATATCACCAACAGGTGATAGACGGAATTAACATGACATATTGTATTCAGTTTTGAATGCTCATTCATTTGATGATTCAACGATTGTACATTGAAAACTAGATAAGTAAGTATAGATTTTACCAAGCAAAACCGAGTGACAAGCGAAAGCTTGAAACAAAATTATCGCTAGTCGTCGACAGACGACTCACATAATTAATAACTGGTGAATTGAGTGAAAGCTCAATCATAAAAGATTAAGTTATTAAGGGCGCACGGTGGATGCCTTGGCACTAGAAGCCGATGAAGGACGTTACTAACGACGATATGCTTTGGGGAGCTGTAAGTAAGCTTTGATCCAGAGATTTCCGAATGGGGGAACCCAGCACGAGTTATGTCGTGTTATCCGCATATGAATTCATAGTATGTGAGAAGGTAGACCCGGAGAACTGAAACATCTTAGTACCCGGAGGAAGAGAAAGAAAAATCGATTCCCTGAGTAGCGGCGAGCGAAACGGGAAGAGCCCAAACCAACAAGCTTGCTTGTTGGGGTTGTAGGACACTCTATACGGAGTTACAAAAGTATTTGTTAGACGAATAACCTGGAAAGGTTAATCAGAGAAGGTAATAATCCTGTAGTCGAAAACGAATACCCTCTTGAGTGGATCCTGAGTACGACGGAGCACGTGAAATTCCGTCGGAATCTAGGAGGACCATCTCCTAAGGCTAAATACTCTCTAGTGACCGATAGTGAACCAGTACCGTGAGGGAAAGGTGAAAAGTACCCCGGAAGGGGAGTGAAAGAGAACTTGAAACCGTGTGCTTACAAGTAGTCAGAGCCCGTTAATGGGTGATGGCGTGCCTTTTGTAGAATGAACCGGCGAGTTACGATCTGATGCAAGGTTAAGCAGAAAATGTGGAGCCGTAGCGAAAGCGAGTCTGAATAGGGCGAATGAGTATTTGGTCGTAGACCCGAAACCAGGTGATCTACCCTTGGTCAGGTTGAAGTTCAGGTAACACTGAATGGAGGACCGAACCGACTTACGTTGAAAAGTGAGCGGATGAACTGAGGGTAGCGGAGAAATTCCAATCGAACTTGGAGATAGCTGGTTCTCTCCGAAATAGCTTTAGGGCTAGCCTCAAGTGATGATTATTGGAGGTAGAGCACTGTTTGGACGAGGGGCCCCTCTCGGGTTACCGAATTCAGACAAACTCCGAATGCCAAATAATTTAACTTGGGAGTCAGAACGTGGGTGATAAGGTCCATGTTCGAAAGGGAAACAGCCCAGACCACCAGCTAAGGTCCCAAAATATATGTTAAGTGGAAAAGGATGTGGCGTTGCCCAGACAACTAGGATGTTGGCTTAGAAGCAGCCATCATTTAAAGAGTGCGTAATAGCTCACTAGTCGAGTGACACTGCGCCGAAAATGTACCGGGGCTAAACATATTACCGAAGCTGTGGATTGTCCGTAGGACAATGGTAGGAGAGCGTTCTAAGGGCGTTGAAGCATGATCGCAAGGACATGTGGAGCGCTTAGAAGTGAGAATGCCGGTGTGAGTAGCGAAAGACGGGTGAGAATCCCGTCCACCGATTGACTAAGGTTTCCAGAGGAAGGCTCGTCCGCTCTGGGTTAGTCGGGTCCTAAGCTGAGGCCGACAGGCGTAGGCGATGGATAACAGGTTGATATTCCTGTACCACCAATATTCGTTTTAAGCGATGGGGGGACGCAGTAGGATAGGCGAAGCGTGCTGTTGGAGTGCACGTCCAAGCAGTAAGATTGAGTGTTAGGCAAATCCGGCACTCATTAAGATTGAGCTGTGATGGGGAGAGGAAATTGTTTCCTCGAGTCGTTGATTTCACACTGCCGAGAAAAGCCTCTAGCTAGAATATCGGTGCCCGTACCGCAAACCGACACAGGTAGTCAAGATGAGAATTCTAAGGTGAGCGAGCGAACTCTCGTTAAGGAACTCGGCAAAATGACCCCGTAACTTCGGGAGAAGGGGTGCTCTTTGGGGTTCACGCTCTGAAGAGCCGCAGTGAATAGGCCCAAGCGACTGTTTATCAAAAACACAGGTCTCTGCTAAACCGTAAGGTGACGTATAGGGGCTGACGCCTGCCCGGTGCTGGAAGGTTAAGAGGAGTGGTTAGCGCAAGCGAAGCTACGAATCGAAGCCCCAGTAAACGGCGGCCGTAACTATAACGGTCCTAAGGTAGCGAAATTCCTTGTCGGGTAAGTTCCGACCCGCACGAAAGGCGTAACGATTTGGGCACTGTCTCAACGAGAGACTCGGTGAAATCATAGTACCGGTGAAGATGCCGGTTACCCGCGACAGGACGGAAAGACCCCGTGGAGCTTTACTGTAGCCTGATATTGAAATTCGGTACAGTTTGTACAGGATAGGTAGGAGCCTTAGAAGCGTGAGCGCTAGCTTACGTGGAGGCACTGGTGGGATACTACCCTAATTGTATTGGATTTCTAACCCGCAGCACTTATCGTGCTGGGAGACAGTGTCAGGCGGGCAGTTTGACTGGGGCGGTCGCCTCCTAAAGTGTAACGGAGGCGCTCAAAGGTTCCCTCAGAATGGTTGGAAATCATTCATAGAGTGTAAAGGCATAAGGGAGCTTGACTGCGAGACCTACAAGTCGAGCAGGGTCGAAAGACGGACTTAGTGATCCGGTGGTTCCGCATGGAAGGGCCATCGCTCAACGGATAAAAGCTACCCCGGGGATAACAGGCTTATCTCCCCCAAGAGTTCACATCGACGGGGAGGTTTGGCACCTCGATGTCGGCTCATCGCATCCTGGGGCTGTAGTCGGTCCCAAGGGTTGGGCTGTTCGCCCATTAAAGCGGTACGCGAGCTGGGTTCAGAACGTCGTGAGACAGTTCGGTCCCTATCCGTCGTGGGCGTAGGAAATTTGAGAGGAGCTGTCCTTAGTACGAGAGGACCGGGATGGACATACCTCTGGTGTACCAGTTGTCGTGCCAACGGCATAGCTGGGTAGCTATGTATGGACGGGATAAGTGCTGAAAGCATCTAAGCATGAAGCCCCCCTCGAGATGAGATTTCCCAACTTCGGTTATAAGATCCCTCGAAGATGACGAGGTAAATAGGTTCGAGGTGGAAGCGTAGTGATACGTGGAGCTGACGAATACTAATCGATCGAAGACTTAATCAAATTTGTTCATAAGGTTTTACTTGTAAATGTATACTTACGATCTAGTTTTGAATGTATAACATTCAAAAGCATTTTTGTTTGGTGACTATGGCAAAGAGGTCACACCTGTTCCCATGCCGAACACAGAAGTTAAGCTCTTTAGCGCCGATGGTAGTCGGACTGACGTTCCGCGAGAGTAGTACGTTGCCAAGCAGAAATAAACGCATAATTGGATGCGATGAGCGGCGTACATCCCGAAAGGTGAGAAATCATCTTTTGGGGTGTATTTTTATATGCTCTCAAAGTATGGGGGGCTGTTATCAACAGCGCTCTATGCAAGAGGATTGTGAGCATGCATGGCTCATTTTACGGCTGTATATTTTGGTTGTATATTTTTAACGGTCGGTAAAATATTCACTGACCGTTATTTTAATTTTTGATATTAAAAAAGCACAAATATCTCTATAATTGTAAGTGCCTAAACCAACGATTAAGGAGATATTGTGCCTATGTGTAATGATATATCAGAAATGCTTAAAATAAAAGCAAAATTTTAAAATATTATTGATAATATTTTAGCAAGCTCAAGTATGCGTATATTAGAAAAATGGTAATTGTTTGCTCGCTTCGATAATATCCTGAGTATAAAAAAACTGCTTGCCTTGTCCAGTGTACGCGGGTTCTAAAATCATATTTGTCATTGATGTGTAAAGCCATTTGGGGTGGATGCCACTGTTTAAGATTTCTTGGAATTCTTGAAAGTCTTTATCCCAATCTAATTGAATCTCCATTTATATCGTCACCTCCACAAAAATTATAGAACATATGTACGTGTTTTGAAAGGGTCTAGCCATGAAATTTCTGACGTCTCCCAAGATGTTCGTTATAATAGATGTATTAAATTCGTGTAAGTTAATAAATAGGTGAAGGAGGGATTGAGGGATGTCTTATCAACCATTAAGACAAAAAATGAAATCATGGGGGGAAAGTACGCCCATTTCCATGCATGTTCCAGGCCATAAAAATGGAACAATCGGTGATCTTTCTTTCACAAAGCCACAATATGATGTAACGGAAATAACAGGATTTGACGATTTACATCATGCAGATGACGTTTTATATCAAAGTATGCAGACTTTAGACCAGCATCCGAATTATAAAGGGTATTATTTAGTGAATGGGACGACGAGTGGTATTTTAGCGGTTATTCATGCGTTTGCCAATCGAAAAGGCACAGTGAGTATCGCTAGAAATGTACATAAATCGGTATTTAATGCGCTAGATATTGGTGGGCAAAGTGCTAATATCATGCCAACGTCAGTGAGTGCACAAACCAATCAGTATCTTGTGCCAGAGGTCAATAGGTCTATTAAAGCGAACTATAAATTAGGTGTTGTGACATATCCAAATTATTATGGTGAGGCGTATGACATCGGAAAAGTGATTCGAGATTATCATGCGATTAATGTGCCAGTCCTTGTAGATGAGGCGCACGGTGCACATTTTGGTTTGAACGGTTTTCCAGCTTCAAGTATGAATGATAACGCTGATTATGTTGTGCAATCTTATCATAAAACGTTACCGAGTTTAACCATGAGTTCTATATTATGGATACATAAGGATGCACCTTACCGTGCTCAAATAGAATTACTATTACAAACTTTTCAATCTTCTAGCCCTTCTTATTTGTTATTAGAAAGTTTAGAGTCAGCACAAACTTTTTATCGACACTACCAAAGTGACTATTTTTTTAAAAAGCGTGAAATATTGATTAAAAAGTTAAAAGAAAGCGCCTTTGAGGTTTTAGAGCCAGAGGACCCGCTTAAACTGCTGATTCGTTGTAAAGGACGGTCTGGACAAGAGATTCAGGCACTCATGGAAGAAAATGCGATCTATGTTGAATTAGCTGACGAACAGTCCGTTTTATGGGTTTTACCCTTATGGCATGTTGATGATCGTTATCCTTTTGCGTTGTTGTTACAACGTATAGCAAGAATGAAAATAGGTGCTGTTAGGGAAACAACTCAGCATGGACAGGCGCCAATGCTTTACAGTCAAGCAGGAGAATACAATGCGGTGACACCAAATTCATTTGTTGAGATACCTTTTGAACATGCAAATGGCAAAATATTAGCGGCACATTTAATTCCGTATCCACCGGGTGTACCTTCATTATTAAGGGGCGAAAAAATCACTAAAGATATGATAAAATTAATTCATTATTGGCAAACACGTGAGATACGCGTTGAAGGCCTTAAAAATGGAAAAATTAAAGTAGAGGATGAGTAGAATGGGCCGATTTATCACGATTGAAGGACCAGAAGGATCGGGGAAAACAACAGTACTCGAAGCTGTGGTTAAACGATTGTCACGTGATTATGATGTCGTGGCGACACGCGAACCTGGCGGTGTGGAAACAGCAGAAAAAATTCGTCAAATATTATTAAACGGCGATAGCATGGATGGTCGAACTGAAGCATTGTTGTTTGCTGCTGCGAGACGAGAGCATCTTGTCGCAAAAGTTTTGCCTGCATTAGCAAAAGGACAATTAGTGATTTGTGATCGTTTTATTGATAGTTCTTTAGCGTATCAGGGTTATGCACGTGAAATCGGGGTAAAAGGAGTACAAACTATCAATGACTTTGCGATAGAAGGACGCTATCCAGATTTAACGCTATACCTCGATATTCCAGCGGCAGTTGGACGAGAACGAATTGAACGTAATCAACGCGAGCAAAATCGTTTAGATAAAGAAAGTATGTTATTCCATGAACGTGTAATCGAAGGGTATCAACATATTATCAAGCAAGATCCAACGCGCTTTGCAGTGATTGATGCGAGTCAACCGATTGAGGCCGTCGTTGATGCATCAGTAAAAGCCATTCTAAAACAATTGGCAGATTAAAAAGTCATTTAGTTGTTTACTTAGGATTGAAGTGAAGCAGTGATACGAGATATGTTATAATATACGCTAAGAGGTGTTTGTAAAAATGAAAATGATTATAGCGATTGTTCAAGATCAAGATAGCCAAGAACTTTCGGATAAACTTGTTGAAAACAATTTTCGTGCGACGAAATTAGCAACAACAGGTGGATTTTTGCGAGCTGGAAACACGACATTTTTAAGTGGTGTTGATGACGACAGAGTTGATGAAATACTAGAAGTTATCGGTGGCACATGTGGTAATAGAGAGCAACTTGTATCACCAATCACACCAATGGGCGGAAGTGCTGATTCGTATATTCCTTATCCTGTAGAAGTCGAAGTCGGTGGCGCAACTGTCTTTGTAATGCCAGTAGAATCATTCCATCAATTTTAGAATAAAATGGAGGTTGTGACAGTGTTGGCGAGCAAAATTCGTTTACGTTGTTTCAACCTTTTTGTTTTTTGCCTGTATCAAGTATGACTTACATGCGTAGTAGCTCAGTTTAAATTACAAGGTGTTTCTTTCTTCGTCATACATCATGGAATTAAGTAAAAAACAGCCTAAAGTGTGTTGAGATGTCAGGATTCATTTTCATAAAGGAGCGCAAAGTTTCATGGAAGTAATTGATCAATTAAAAAAAGCGTATCAAAATCAAAAGTTGTCACATGCCTATTTATTCGAAGGTGACGATGCGGAAACGATGAAAACAACGGCGATGGATTTTGCACAATTTATCTTATGTCAAGATCAAGCGCAATGTAGGAATAAAGTAACCGAACATAATCATCCTGACTTTCAATACGTGATGACAGACGAAGCAACGATAAAAAAAGAGCAAGTTGAAGCGCTCGTTCATCATATGAATCAGTTACCCATTGAAGGGGATTTTAAAGTCTATGTGATTCAAGATTTTGAAAAATTAACGGTACAAGGTGAAAATAGTATTCTCAAATTTTTAGAAGAACCGCCTCAAAAGACGATTGCGGTGATTATGTCCACAAAGCCAGAGCAAATCTTAGATACGATTCACTCTCGGTGCCAACATGTGTATTTTAAACCGATGTCCAGAGCTACATTCGTGTCGCGTTTAATGGCACAAGATGAAACTATCACAAAACCGATAGCAGAGTTACTCAGTACATATACGACGCAAATTGAAGTGGCAACGCAACTCAATCAGGATTTCGAGTTGCAACCTTTCCGTAAGGTATTGTTGCAGTGGTGTTACCGTCTAGTGAAGCAGCGTGAAATGGCGCTCATCGGAGTTGTTGAATTACTCAAGCATGCTAAAAATAGACAGCTCCAATTGATGGCATTATCTGGAATTAATGCCTACTTTCAAGATTTATTGTATGTTAAAACAAAGATGTCCGACCGCATTACGTTTTCTGGCATGACAGAAGAGTATGAATCGTTAGCCTCACAAATGAGCTATCGTCATTTAACATATATTATTGAACAAATTACTGAGGCGCATAAAAAACTCAATCAAAATGTGAATCCAACGTTAGTATTTGAACAAATTGCAATTAAGGTGAAGGGGTGACGCTTATGCACTTTGTCGCAGGTGTATATTTTGAAAAAGCAAACGTATTAGAATATTATGAGCCAATTGACACGCCATTAACAGAGGGGCAATATGTGGTTGTAGAATCTAAGCGAGGACACGAACTCGGTGTGATCAAACATCCACCAAGAGCGGTGTCAGATCAAGATGTGACCCTACCTTTAAAGCCTGTTTTAAGAGTTGCTACTGAAGAAGATTTAGCCTGTTATGAAAAAAATGCGCAAGATGCGGATTGTGCTTTAGAGATGTGTAAAGGTTTTGTTGATCAATTGGAACTAGATATGCGTGTTGTGAACTGTGAATATATTCTGGACCGCACTAAAATCATTTTTAATTTTACAGCGGATGAGCGTATCGATTTCCGAAAACTAGTGCGTATGTTAGCGCAACGCTTAAAAACACGAATTGAATTACGCCAAATTGGGGTGCGCGATGAAGCGAAGTTACTCGGTGGGATTGGACCATGTGGGCGTTCATTGTGCTGTGCCACTTTTTTAGGAGATTTCGAGCCGGTATCAATTAAAATGGCAAAAGATCAAAATTTATCACTCAATCCTACTAAAATCTCTGGTGCCTGTGGGCGTTTAATGTGCTGTTTGAAGTATGAAAATGATTATTATGAAACAGCCAGAGCACATTTGCCTGACGTAGGAGAGCGTATTCAAACACCAGAAGGTCAAGGAGAAGTTGTCGGTTTAAATATTATTGATGTGTCCATGCAAGTCCGTCTTGATGGTATGGAACAACTGACAGAATACCATATTGAAGAATTAGAAACTTTAAAGTAGGGAGGTTCATCTGTTGGATCGAAATGAACTATTCGACCGATTAATGCGATTAGAAAAAAATGTAGCGCGTATTCATGAGGATATGCAAGAGTTAAAAGCTTTAACTGTTGAACTCGTAGAAGAAAATGTGGCATTACAAATTGAAAATGATAATTTTAAAGCTTTGATGCATCAAGAGGAAGAAGAGAACATCGAAACGCCCATTGAAGAAACGCGCAATGCAACCTCACAGCCCACTAAAAAACAACTACAAAGTCGGGAATATTTTGCCAAATTGTATCATGAAGGTTTTCATATTTGTCATGATGTATTTGGAAAGCATCGCCACGGCGAGGATTGTATGTTTTGTTTAAATGTGCTTAACGACAAATGAGGTGAAAATGAGAACCATGCTACAAACAGGTGAAAGATTAGACTATTTAATTCGAGAAGACTTGCGCATTATTCAAAATGATGCAGTCTTTTCTTTTTCTACAGATGCACTGTTGCTCGGTCATTTTACAAAGGTTAAAAAGAGAGATTGTATTTTAGACATGTGTTCAGGCAATGGTGTCATTCCATTGTTGCTCTCGGCGAAAGGTCTTAACCCAATTACGGGAGTAGAAATCCAGCCACAACTTGTTGATATGGCACGTCGTAGTTTTGCATATAATCAATTAGATGACCGCATCACAATGCTTGAGATGGACATTAATCGCTTGGTTGAAACATTTCAACCCGCGTCATTTGATTTGGTTACTTGCAATCCACCTTATTTTAAAGCGAATCAAGCGCATCAACACCAAATTGAAGCACATAAAATTGCGCGACATGAAATCTTTTGTACTTTAGACGATTGCTTTCGAGTTGCGAAGCATTTACTAAAAGAGGGTGGACGTATTGTAATGGTTCATCGTGCAGAACGTTTGCTTGATCTTTTGGAAGCAATGCGCCGACACCGTATTGAACCGAAGCAACTCCACATGGTTTACAGTAAACCTGGGCAATCTGCGCAAACCATTGTCGTTGAAGGTCGAAAAGGTGGACGGCAAGGTCTAAAGATTTCCCCGCCTTTTTATGTATACGACGAAAATCAACAATATACGCCTGAAATGCGAGAGGTGTATTATGGATAAACATTATATCTACATTGTTCAATGTAAAGATGCTTCACTTTATACCGGATATACGAACAACTTAGCAGCGCGAATCGCCAAACATAATGAAGGAAAAGGCGCGAAATATACAAAAAGCCGACGTCCTGTTCAATTGCGTTATTATGAAACGTTTGAAACAAAATCAGCAGCACTTAAGCGTGAATGTGCGATTAAAAAAATGACACGACAACAAAAAATCCAACTCATTGAGGAGTGATGAAATGGGAAGCTTATATTTGGTAGGAACGCCCATAGGAAATTTAGATGATATGACTTTTCGAGCTATCAATATTTTAAAACAAGTAGATTTGATTGCGTGTGAAGATACACGTGTTACTAAAAAGTTATGTCATCATTTTGAGATAGAGACACCTTTGAAATCTTACCATGAGCATAATAAGCAACGTGTGACAGAAAGTCTTATCGAAAAGCTCTGTGCCGGAGATGATATTGCACTTGTGTCAGACGCGGGTTTACCTTTGATTTCTGATCCTGGTTATGAATTGGTTGTACGTGCACGCGAAGAAAACGTTAATGTTATCCCTATTCCGGGAGCCAATGCTGGACTAACAGCGCTTATGGCAAGTGGTTTGCCATCATTTACATATACTTTTCTTGGTTTTCTACCACGTAAAACACGCGACAAGATAGAAGTGCTTGAAAAAAGAATGTTTCAAGAGAGTACTTTATTGTTGTATGAATCTCCACACCGTGTAAAAGAAACGCTAGAGGCGATTGCTAAGGTGGACGATCAGCGTATGATGACAGTGGCGAGAGAATTAACAAAGAAATTTGAACAGATTCAAACAGGCCGGGTGGATGACTTAATTGCCCAATTAGACGATACAATTCCGTTGCGTGGTGAGTTTGTATTAATTATTGAGGGAGCAATGGCGAAGGCGTCTACGTCATGGTTTGAGGACATGACGATTGAAGCGCATGTAAATCATTATATTGATCAAAATATGAAACCTAAACAAGCGATTAAGCACGTAGCGCAAGATCGTCAAATGTCGAGTAAAGAAGTTTATAATATTTTCCACAACATCAATTAAACACATTTTAGTACAATAGGGATTGAATTGTAACATTGAAAATAAAGCGAAATTTAGATATATTAGATAAGATAAGAATTGAGGAGGAGCGCTGATGGTGAAAGAGACATTTTATATTACTACACCGATCTACTATCCGAGTGGTAATTTACACATCGGGCATGCATATTCAACAGTTGCGGGTGACGTGATTGCTCGATATAAACGCTTGCAAGGCTTTGATGTGCGCTATTTAACAGGGACAGATGAGCACGGTCAAAAGATTCAAGAAAAAGCTCAAAAAGCAGGGAAGTCAGAACTCGACTACCTTGATAGTATGATCAAAGACATTAAAGCATTATGGGAAAAATTGGATATTTCTAACGATGATTTTATCCGAACAACTGAGCGTCGTCATGCCGAAGTGGTAGAAAAGATATTTGAAAAATTATTGGCGCAAGGCGATATCTATTTAGGAGAATATGAAGGATGGTATTCAGTTCCAGATGAAACCTTCTACACAGAAACACAATTAGTAGAGCCCGTTTATGAAAATGGCAAAATTGTAGGTGGTAAGAGCCCAGATTCTGGACATGAAGTGGAATTAGTCAAAGAGGAAAGCTACTTCTTTAAATTATCGAAATATACGGATCGCTTGTTAGAATTTTATGATCAGCATCCAGAATTTATACAACCACCATCTCGTAAAAATGAAATGATTAACAATTTCATTAAGCCTGGCTTAGAAGATTTAGCTGTTTCACGTACTTCTTTTAACTGGGGTGTGAAAGTTCCTTCCAACCCAAAACATGTTGTTTACGTTTGGTTAGATGCGCTTGTTAACTACATTTCAGCCTTAGGTTATTTAACAGACGACGATGCGTTATTCCGTAAATATTGGCCTGCAGATATTCATTTAATGGCAAAAGAAATCGTGCGTTTCCATTCTATTATTTGGCCAATTATTTTAATGGCTTTAGATTTACCGCTTCCTAAAAAAGTTTTTGCACATGGTTGGGTTTTAATGAAAGACGGCAAAATGAGTAAATCTAAAGGGAATGTCATGGATCCAAATGTGTTAATTGATCGCTATGGTTTAGATGCGACGCGTTATTATTTAATGCGTGAGCTTCCATTTGGTTCTGACGGTGTTTTCACACCAGAAGCCTTTATTGATCGCACAAACTTTGATTTGGCGAATGACTTAGGAAACCTTGTAAACCGTACAATTTCAATGATTAACAAGTATTTCGATGGCAAACTTCCAGCATATCAAGGACCTATGCACGAAGTTGATCAAGAAGTGGAACAAATGGCGCTAGATACCGTTGAAGTGTATCACGATCATATGGAAAAACTTCAATTTTCAGTTGCATTGTCAACGGTTTGGAAGCTCATTAGCCGTACGAATAAATATATTGATGAAACAACGCCATGGATTTTAGCAAAAGATCCTGAACAAAAAGAAGCGTTGGGCAGTGTGATGGCACACTTAGTAGAGAATATACGTTTCGCAGCTGTCTTATTGCGTCCGTTTTTAACACATGCACCATATCAAATTTTTGAGCAATTGAATATTAATAGCGAAGCACTTCATGGTTTTGAAAGTCTCGGTCGCTATGGCCATTTGACAGAGCCTATCATAGTGACAAGCCAACCGAAGCCTATTTTCCCAAGATTGGATGTAGAGGCTGAAGTTAGCTATATTAGAGAATCAATGCAGCCACCAAAACAAGCGGCAGAAACGCAAGTAGAAGTGACATCAAAACCACAAATTGATATTAAAGCGTTTGATAAAGTTGAGATTAAAGCTGCAACAATTATTGACGCAGAAAATGTTGAAAAATCAGATAAGCTTCTCAAAATTCAAGTGGATCTTGGACATGAGAAACGTCAAATTGTTTCAGGCATTGCACAATTTTACCAGCCTGACGATATCATTGGTAAAAAAGTCGCTGTCGTTACAAACTTAAAACCTGCAAAATTAATGGGACAAAAATCTGAAGGTATGATTTTATCTGCTGAAAAAGATGATGTCTTAACATTAATTAGCTTACCGAATGCGGTACCTAACGGCGCAATCATTAAATAAATGGGACGCAAAGCGTAATGCACAGAAACGTTTTTAACAGTGTATGGGTGACGCGAGCAAGGTTCTAATTCAAGTTGATGATATCAATCTAATCGCTAATGCAATGAGTGAGACGACAAAATCGAACGGAGTAGATTTTGATTACGTCTCACTCTTTCATTTATGATAAGAGGCGACGATAAGCACTACTTTATTGCGGATAGATTTATTTTCAACGATTTAAAAGGACCTATACGTATTGACTGGCGTGTTTGTTAAAGTCAATGACGCGGGTATAGAATTTTTGAAACGAAATAGAAAATAGAGGAATCAAATGATAAGGAGGATGAACAATGCTTATAGATACACATGTACATTTAAATGCAGATCAATATGATGAAGATTTAGAAGAAGTGATACAACGCGCACTAGATGCTGGGGTAGACCGTATGTTTGTCGTAGGATTCGAAACAAAAACAATTGAACGTGCGATGCAATTAATCGATGCATACGATTTTATTTACGCTATTATTGGTTGGCACCCTGTTGATGCCATTGATTTTACAGATGAGCGTTTAGAATGGATTGAAGAACTTTCAAAACATCCTAAAGTGATTGGGATTGGAGAAATGGGATTAGACTATCATTGGGATAAATCGCCAAAAGACGTCCAAAAAGAAGTTTTTCGTAAGCAAATTGCGTTAGCTAAGCGCGTAAAATTACCGATTATAATTCATAATCGAGAAGCAACACAAGACTGTATTGATATTTTAATGGAGGAACATGCCGAAGAGGTCGGCGGTATTATGCATAGTTTTAGTGGTTCTCCAGAAATTGCCGATATCGTAACGAATAAATTGAACTTTTATATTTCGTTAGGTGGCCCGGTGACTTTTAAAAACGCGAAACAACCGAAAGAAGTAGCGAAGCACGTGTCGTTAGACCGTTTATTAGTTGAGACAGATGCGCCATACTTATCACCGCACCCATATAGAGGTAAACGAAATGAGCCGGCGCGTGTCACTCTAGTGGCTGAGCAAATTGCGGATTTACGAGGTATTTCATATGAAGAAGTGGCCGCACAAACAACTCAAAATGCAGAACGCTTATTCGGATTGAAATAGGTCGGTTCATAGAAGGTAAAGAAGGTGCAGCGTTGAAAATTAATGAATTTGTTGTTGTAGAAGGGCGAGACGATACTGAACGCGTAAAAAGAGCAGTTGACTGCGATACCATTGAAACAAATGGCAGTGCTATAGATGCGCAGACTTTAGATGTCATACGTCAAGCTCAAGAAACAAGAGGTGTCATCGTTTTAACTGATCCTGATTTCCCGGGTGATAAAATACGGACGACGATACGTGAAGCGGTACCCGGTGTGAAACATGCATTTATCGACCGTGATAAAGCTAAAAATAGACGGGGTAAAATAGGAGTCGAGCACGCCGACTTTGAAACGATACGTGAAGCATTGATGCACGTTTCTTCGCCGCTATCAGAAGCACAAGAAACGATAGATAAAACAGTGCTAATTGAATTAGGATTAATCATTGGACCAGATGCACGCCGCCGCCGAGATCTTTTAGGAAGACGTCTGCATATTGGTCATTCCAATGGAAAGCAATTATTAAAAAAACTCAATGCCTTTGGTTATACAGAAGAAGATGTAAGAAGGGCATTAGGGGAAGAGGAGTAAATCTATGCATGATAAAGACATTGCAACACCATCGAGAACACGTGCATTATTAAATCAATATGGCTTTAACTTCAAAAAAAGTTTAGGTCAGAACTTTTTAATAGATGTGAATATTATTCATCGCATTATTGATGCAAGTGGCATTGATGCAACGACGGGTGTTATTGAAATTGGACCCGGGATGGGATCACTAACAGAACAATTAGCAAAAAAGGCGAAACATGTTTTAGCCTTTGAAATTGATCAAAGATTAATCCCTGTATTAAAAGATACACTATCACCCTATCCCAATGTTACAGTCATCAATGAAGATATTTTGAAAGCAAATGTCTCAGAGGCAATGCAGACGCATTTATCGGAATGTGAAAAAATAATGGTTGTCGCTAACTTGCCGTATTATATTACGACACCAATTCTACTCCGCTTATTAGAGCAAAATTTGAATATTGATGGTTACGTGGTCATGATGCAAAAAGAGGTGGGCGAGCGTTTAAATGCACAAGTGGGTTCTAAAGCATATGGTTCTTTATCGATCGTCACCCAGTATTATACAAAAACGTCGAAAGTTTTGACCGTTCCGAAAACGGTCTTTATGCCACCACCTAATGTGGATTCTATTGTTGTTAAATTAATGAAGCGTCAATCTCCGCTTGTCGAAGTGAAAAACGAGCAAGCGTTTTTCAAAATGGCAAAGGGGGCGTTTAGCCAGAGACGTAAAACGATTTTCAATAATTATCAGAATCTCTTTGATGATGGAAAAGCACAGCGGAATGAAATTTTACAATGGCTTGAAAAAGCTGGAATTGATCCGAAACGACGCGGGGAAACATTGTCAATACAAGAATATGCACGATTGTATGAAGAATTGGAAAATTTCCCTAAATTAACGTTCTAAATTTGTTGACATTGGCACGCCACCTTGCTAAAATTAAAATTTTATTTGACGCATCCTACTTAATTGTGTTATAATACACTTGTAGCGAGGTGGAGCAATATGCCAAAATCTATTGGAGACATCAAAAATTCTCTTGATTGTCAATTAGGAAATCGTATTGTACTTAAAGCTAATGGAGGTCGTAAAAAAACAATTGAACGTTGTGGCGTTCTTACTGAAACGTATCCATCAGTGTTCGTTGTTGAATTGGACCCTGAGAAACATAATTTTGAGCGTGTATCTTACACGTATGCTGACGTTTTGACTGAAAACGTTCAAGTTTCATTTGTAGAAGAAGAACTTCAACAAGAAGCAGTTGCGCAATAATATATGCCTGGCATATAAGGATAAATCTACATAATGGCCATTCTACTTAATAGGTAGTATGGTCTTTTTTGGTGTGGAATTCTATTTGATAGATAGTCTTGAGCGTTTTAATGTTGATTGATAAGTTGTCGATATACCTAAGAAAGCGCAGTAGCTGACTGGATTGAACATCGCTTTTTAAGCTCGTTCAACCCTAGTCATCCTTGCCGGGGCAGGACAACGAAATCAAATAGATTTCTGTCCAGCATGATAAGTGTACGCTAAAAATAAAAAGCGCAGTAGCTGACTGGATTGAACATCGCTTTTCAAGCTTGTTCAACCCTAGTCATCCTTGCCGGGGCAGGACGATGAAATCAAATAGATTTCTGTCCTGCATGATAAACGTACGCTAAAAATAAAAGCGCAGTAGCTGACTGGATTGAACATCGCTTTTCAAGCTTGTTCAACCCTAGTCATCCTTGCCGGGGCAGGACGACGAAATCAAATAGATTTCTGTCCTGCATGATAAACGTACGCTAAAAATAAAAGCGCAGTAGCTGACTGGATTGAACATCGCTTTTCAAGCTTGTTCAACCCTAGTCATCCTTGCCGGGGCAGGACGACGAAATCAAATAGATTTCTGTCCTGCATGATAAACGTACGCTAAAAATAAAAGCGCAGTAGCTGACTGGATTGAACATCGCTTTTCAAGCTTGTTCAACCCTAGTCATCCTTGCCGGGGCAGGACGACGAAATCAAATAGATTTCTGTCCTGCTCCCACTTTGAAAGGGTTCTGTGTTAAAATCACATTAATACCATTTGGAAAGAGGATATTGTAATGATTTATGAAACGGCTTCTGCTAAAATCAATTTAACATTAGATACTTTATATAAAAGAGATGATGGTTATCATGAAGTTGAGATGATTATGACCACGATTGATTTGAATGATCGCCTATCGTTTGAGAAGAGAAATGATCAACGTATTGTTCTAAATGTAGATGAGACTTTTATTCCGTCTGATGAGCGTAATCTGGCTTATCGTGCGGCGCTTTTAATGATGGAGGCTTATCAGTTAAAGCAAGGTGTCACGATTACATTAGAAAAAAATATTCCTGTTGCTGCTGGTCTCGCTGGGGGTTCAAGTGATGCGGCAGCGACGATGCGTGGTATGAATCGTTTGTTTGAACTCAATCGTCCGCTTGATGAATTAAGTGCACTTTCAGCAGAGATTGGGTCAGATATTCCATTTTGTGTTTATGGTACAACGGCGATTTGTCGAGGTAGAGGGGAGATATTGGAACAGTTACCAAAACCGCCTTCGACATGGGTAATTGTAGCGAAACCGCAAGCGGGTCTGTCTACACCTGAAATATATGGTGGATTAGATTTAAATCAGCCTTTTCCTGTTCATACAGCGCAATGTTTACAAGCATTGGAAAACAACGATTATCAAATGATGTGTGAAAGTCTTTCTAATCGTTTGGAGCCTGTGTCAATGGCGCTGCAACCTGAAATTGCAAAAATTAAGTCTAATATGTTGAATAACGGTGCGGATGGCGCGTTAATGAGTGGCAGTGGCCCTACCGTCTATGGTTTTGCACAACGTGAAAGGCAAGCGCGTCATATTTACAACGCTGTGAGTGGCTGTTGTAATGACGTATATCTTGTAAGAATGCTTGGTTAAAAAGAGAAAGGATGACAATCGTGCGATATAAAAGAAGTGAACGTATTGTTTACATGACACAATATTTAATAAGCAACCCGAATAAACTTGTACCACTTACTTTTTTCGTTACAAAGTTTGGACAGGCCAAGTCATCGATAAGCGAAGATGTTCAAATTATCAAAGATACTTTGATTAAAGAAGGCTTAGGCACAGTAGAGACGATTTCTGGCGCAAGTGGTGGCGTCAAATACCGACCACAAATGCAAAAAGAAGAAGCAAAAGCTGTCATTGCTGAAGTCATCGCCTTGCTACAAGAAAAAGAGCGTTTATTACCTGGGGGATATCTTTTCCTATCTGACTTGATGGGAAACCCCGCCTTGCTTAAACGGGTGGGACGTTTGATTGCAACGATATATATGCATGAAGAGTTAGATGCGATTGTGACAATTGCAACTAAAGGGATTTCTCTCGCAAATGCGGTAGCGAATGTACTCAATTTACCTGTCGTGGTGATTCGTAAAGATAATAAGGTGACAGAGGGATCAACAGTTTCAATTAACTACGTTTCAGGATCAACACGAAAAATCGAAACAATGGTATTATCTAAGCGTACTTTGAAGGAACATTCGAATGTTTTAATCGTTGATGATTTCATGCGTGCTGGTGGATCCATTAACGGTGTGATGAATTTAATGAATGAGTTTAAAGCACATGTAAAAGGGGTATCAGTACTTGTAGAATCCAAAGAAGTCAAACAACGACTGATTGAAGATTATACTTCCTTAGTACGTTTATCTGATGTTGACGAATATAATCAAGAATTTAAAGTCGAATCAGGTAACAGTCTAGCTAAATTTTAAAGACAAAAGGAGCGTTCAATCATTTGGAAATTATTAACACGAGTAAAGCGCCTAATGCAGTTGGACCATACTCACATGCTTCAGTCGTCAACGGACTTGTTTTCACTTCTGGTCAAATTCCGCTCACTTTAGATGGTGAAATTGTAAGTGATTGCGTACAAAAGCAAACAGAACAAGTCTTAGAAAATCTTAAAGTTGTGCTTGAAGCAGCTGGGTCAGATCTAAATCACGTTGTTAAAGCTTTAATCTTCTTATCGGATATGGAAAACTTTCAAAAAGTGAATGAAGTATATGAAAAATACTTTGACACACATCGCCCTGCGAGAAGCGCGGTGGAAGTTGCACGATTACCGAAGGATGTTAAAGTAGAGATTGAACTGATTGCTGAGGTTAAAGCTATATAATCATGAAAGTTACGGTAAAGACTTCTTTAATTACACAGCAATAAATATACTTAATTACTATGGGGGGCTCACTACATGAAAGTGACAGATGTCAGACTTAGAAAAATCCAAACAGATGGCAGAATGAAAGCCTTAGTCTCTATTACTTTAGACGAATCATTTGTGATTCATGATTTACGCGTAATAGAAGGGAACACAGGCTTATTCGTTGCGATGCCAAGTAAACGTACACCAGATGGTGAATTCCGAGATATCGCGCATCCAATCAACTCGGAAATGCGTCAAGAAATTCAGGATGCAGTAATGAAAGTATATGACGAAACTGATGAAGTGTTACCTTCTCATAATCATGAAGATAATCACGCATCAGAAGACAAAAACGAAGAAGTTGAATAGATATTTGCGATTTAAGGTTTTGTCATCTAAAAAGGGTGATGAAGCCTTTTTTGTATGTAAAAAAGGTGGGCGAGAGCCATTGAGCCATTGTGTTGAATGCTAAGAAGCGGTCGATAACATTTTAATGGTTGTATAGTAGCACTTAATCGCTTAAAATCGTAAAAGTGTTAAAGATGTGCTTATGACTTTTTAGCGTGAGCATATAGCGATAGCCATGATATTTCAGTCGTGTAGGCACAAGGTTTTTATTATGAGCCAAAGGTTTTATTCGTTTACGCCTTGAAAGTGTACACGCGCTTAAATTATAATTGTATAGAAGTGTAAAAGATACTGGAGGGTTCATTGCCATGCAAAAACATGCAGTCGTTTTGGCGGCGGGTAAAGGCACAAGGATGAAATCTAAGCAATATAAAGTATTACATCACGTTGCTGGTAAACCAATGATTCGTCACGTAATAGATCAAGTGCGCGAATCAGGTGTCGACAATGTGGTGACTATTGTGGGACACGGTGCAGAAAGTGTAAAAGAAACATTAGGGGACACGTCTTTGTATAGCTTTCAAGAAGAACAACTAGGAACAGCGCATGCTGTTAAGCAAGCGGCAGAGCATTTAGCATCAAAGGAGGGCACAACACTTGTTGTTTGTGGTGACACACCACTGATTACAAGTGCAACGTTGTCTCAATTATTAGCGCATCATGATCAAGAAGGTGCACAAGCGACAGTATTATCTGCGATTGCCGCGCAACCATTTGGATATGGTCGCATCGTTCGAGATGAAACAGGCCAACTGACTGAAATCGTCGAAGAAAAAGATGCGGATGCACAACAAAAAAAGATTCAAGAAATTAGTTCTGGAATTTTCGCATTTAATAATCAAACGTTGTTCCAATTGTTAGAACAAGTTGATAATGATAATGCACAAGGCGAATATTATTTACCTCAAGTTTTAAGTTTAGTGCTTCAAAATAAAGGTAAAGTTGCAGTCTACCGTACAGATGACTTCGACGAAATTATGGGTGTCAATGACCGCGTGGCGCTAAGTCGAGCAGAAAAAGCTTACCGTCAACGATGTAATGAATATCACATGCGCAATGGTGTGACGTTGATTGATCCAGACACAACCTATATTGGTTCAGAAGTTGAAATTGGCGAAGATACAGTGATAGAACCAGGTGTTAAGTTATCTGGCAACACGCGTATCGGTAGAGATGTCACAATTGGACAATATTCAGAAATACACAACAGCCAAATCCATGAGGGTGTGACGATTAAACAATCTGTCATCTCAGACGCTATTGTTGGCGAAAAATCAAAAGTAGGTCCATTTGCACAATTAAGACCAGGTTCAGAACTTGGCAAAGAAACAAAAGTGGGTAATTTTGTTGAAATTAAAAAAGCTCGTCTTGATGACGGTGCTAAAGTATCGCACTTAAGTTACATAGGAGACGCAGAAATTGGCGCGCGCACGAATGTGGGCTGTGGTTCAATTACAGTTAACTATGATGGTGCCAACAAATTTAAAACAATAATTGGTAAAGACGCATTCATCGGTTGTAACACGAATCTTATTGCACCTGTGACTGTTGGCGATGGTTCATTAATCGCTGCAGGGTCAACAATCACTGATGATGTACCGAACGAGAGTCTTGCGCTCGCACGTTCAAGACAGGTGACAAAAAAGGGATACATGAATAAATAAATGTAATGAATTTAAGCGAGAAATAGAAACAAGTATGTTGTAATCAATTGAAATGACTATAATAAAATTGGAGGATTCATAATAATGTTAAACACCGAGTATAAAAATTCGTCTTTGAAAATTTTCTCACTGAAAGGTAATGAACCACTTGCAAAAGAAGTTGCAGATCATGTAGGTGTTGAATTAGGTAAATGTACGGTTAAACGTTTTAGTGACGGTGAAATTCAAATTAATATTGAAGAAAGTATTCGAGGTTGTGATGTTTTCATTATTCAACCTACATCAAATCCAGTCAATGTACATTTAATGGAGCTACTTATTATGATTGACGCATGTAAGCGTGCTTCTGCAGCGAACATTTCAATCGTTGTGCCTTATTACGGCTATGCACGTCAAGACCGTAAAGCGCGTAGCCGTGAGCCAATCACTGCGAAATTAGTTGCGGACTTATTTGAAACTGCTGGTGCGGATCGAATGATTGCACTAGACTTACATGCACCTCAAATTCAAGGCTTTTTTGATATTCCTATTGACCACTTAATGGGTGTTCCGATTTTAGCAGAATATTTCTTGAATAATAAAGAGATTAATCCAGAAAATTGTGTTGTTGTTTCACCAGACCACGGAGGTGTAACACGCGCACGTAAACTTGCAGATTTCCTTAAAACACCGATTGCTATTATCGATAAACGTCGTCCAAAACCGAACGTAGCTGAAGTCATGAACATCGTAGGTGAGATTGAAGGACGCACGGCGATTATCATTGATGACATTATTGATACAGCAGGTACAATCACACTTGCCGCGCAAGCATTGAAAGATAAAGGCGCAACAGAAGTATATGCATGTTGTACACATCCAGTATTGTCAGGTCCTGCGAAAGAGCGCATCGAGAACTCGTCGATTAAAGAATTAGTGGTAACAAACTCAATCCAGCTTAAAGATGAACAAAAACCAAATAATATTACAGAATTATCTGTGGCTGAATTACTTGCACAAGCGATCGTACGTGTGTATGAACGTGAATCAGTCAGCGTATTATTTGACTAAAGCATTGACGAAACTGCAAATTTTGTGTAAAATATTTCTGTTCGTGCTCATACGGACAAATACACGCTTGCAAGCAACATAAGTTGATGGGCAAGTGCTGCACAGATGTGTGCAATGAAAGGTGGAAAATGAATATGGCTTCATTAAAGTCTGTTATTCGTCAAGGTAAACAAACACGTGGTGATTTACGTAAAATCCGCGAAGCAGGAAAAGTACCTGCAGTTGTATATGGTTACGGTACTAAAAACGTTTCAGTTAAAGTTGATGAAATCGAATTTATCAAATTGATTCGTGAAGTAGGACGTAACGGTGTTATTGAACTTGGCGTAGGTTCAAAACAAATCAAAGTAATGGTTTCAGATTATCAATTTGATCCACTTAAAAACCAAATTACACATATTGACTTCTTAGCAATCAATATGACTGAAGCACGTACAGTAGAAGTACCTGTACACTTAATCGGTGAAGCGCCAGGAGCTAAAGAAGGCGGCGTAGTGGAACAACCATTGTTCAACTTAGAAATCACTGCAACACCAGACAACATTCCTGAATACATTGAAGTAGACATTAGCGAATTAAACATCAATGATACTTTATCAGTAGCAGATGTTAAAATTTCTGGTGACTTCACTATCGAAAACGATGGAGAAGAAGCACTTGTATCAGTTGTTGCACCAACTGAAGAGCCAACTGAAGAAGAAATCGAAGCAATGGAAGGCGAATCTACAACAGAAGAACCTGAAGTTGTTGGTGAATCTTCTGAAGAAGAAGAAGAAAAAGAAGACTAATTTCTATCAATTTAGTCGTATTATAAAAAGAGCTGAAACTGTTATAGTTTTCAGCTCTTTTTATAATGGGTAAAACAAAATGCAGAATTTGTTGCATACGATGATACGAGACAATAGTGAAAAAGATGTGGTGGATGCTTTTAGTATAAAAGTGGCGTTGTGGTGATTTTGTGTTAAAATGTAAAAATAATAATATAATCACATTAAGTTATTTTTTATAGGATTTAAATCTTTAAAAGTAAAATTCATAATATTCAGTGATTCTAGCTTTTGTAGTCTCGCATTCAAATAGATCGTGCGATCGTATATATCGCAATTTAGCAAGTGTATTCTTAAATATGTTAATATATAGAAATAATGAAGAAGGGGCGTTTATTCAAATGAAGCGCATCAAGATCAATTTGGAGGTAAATGATGAAGTGTATCGTTGGTTTAGGTAATATAGGAAAAAATTATGAGCATACAAGACATAATATTGGTTTCGAAGTCATCGACCACTTACTCGAGCGACATCAAATCCAACTCGATAAGCAAAAATTTCGTGGTGCTTATACAATTGAACGAATTAACGGTCAAAAAGTAATGCTGATCGAACCTTTAACATTAATGAATTTATCTGGAGAAGCCGTAGCCCCATTGATGGATTATTATGACGTTCAAATCGACGAATTATTAGTGTTATATGATGATTTAGATTTAGCACAAGGTAAAGTGCGTTTAAGACAAAAAGGAAGTGCTGGTGGCCATAACGGGATGAAATCAATCATTCAGATGCTCGGAACAAGTGACTTTAAACGTATCCGTATAGGAATTGGACGACCTTCAGGCAGAACGCCGATTCGCGATTACGTGTTGCAAAAGTTTTCAAGCGCTGAAATGCAAGTGATGGATCCTGTTATTGCGCATGTTGCAGATGCTGTGGAAGCATTTATTAGCGATGAAAAATTCGAAAATGTAATGAATCAATATAATGGTGAGGCCAAGTGAAATCAATCATTAATGAAATTATAAATAGAGATACAAGATTTAAAGATTTGTCCGAGCAAGTCGGACATGCCAATTTATTAGTCACAGGATTAACGCCTGCAGCCAAAGCGTCTATCATAGCTGAACTTTACCAATCGGACCATCGTCAAGTTTTATTAGTGACGAATAATTTATATCAAGCGGATAAATTAGAGGCAGATCTCCTTCAATCTGTACCAGATGACGAAATTTATAAATATCCCGTGCAAGATATTATGATTGAAGAATTTTCTACGCAAAGTCCAGACTTAATGAGTGAGCGTGTCCGAACACTTACGGCACTTGCAAATGAACGTCGCGGACTTTACATTGTTCCTTTAAATGGTCTGAAAAAGTTATTAACGCCAAAAGCACTATGGCAAGAACATCAACTCTCATTGGAGGTTGGTGACGATATTGATGTTGATCTATTTCTAGATAAACTTGTAAACATGGGCTATCGTCGTGAAACAGTCGTTTCAAATATTGGAGAATTTTCAGTACGCGGTGGCATTATCGATATTTATCCATTGCTAGGTGAACCGTTGCGTATCGAATTATTTGATACAGAGGTGGACTCAATCCGTCAATTTGATGTTGAATCTCAACGTTCTTCTGAAAATGTGGAAATAGCAGAGATCACGACAGCGCATGATTATATTATGACGGATGCGGTTCGTCAAAGAATGATGGAAGGCTTAAGACAAGCTTACGAAACGACACGCCCTAAAACAGAGAAGTCTGTGCGTCAAGATTTAAAAGATACGTATGAGAGTTTTAATCTTTTAGAAGATACGCATTTTGATCCACAAATATTACGCCGTCTTATCGCGTGGATGTATGAAACACCGACAACCATCTTAGATTATTTCAAAGACAGCGCGATTGTTTTAGTAGATGAGTATAATCGTGTGAGAGAAACGGAAGAAACGTTGACTACCGAGACAGAAGCATTTCTTCAGAATTTAATCGAAAGTGGTAAAGGCTTTATAGGTCAACGCTTTATGGAAGATGACACTTTTGATCGTATGCTCCGTCAATTTAAAATTACTTTCTTTACACTGTTTACTGCCTCAATGCCTATGAAATTAGACCATATCGTCAAGTTCTCATGTAAGCCTGTCCAACAATTTTATGGCCAATACGATATTATGGCTTCAGAATTTCAACGCTACATGAAACAAGGTGACCGTATGGTGGTAATGGTCGAAACAGAAACAAAAAAAGAAAGAATTCATGCAATGTTGAGTGAAATGCATGTGCCTACACTGCTCGAACCCGAAGTTGATGCTATGGAACCCGGTCATGCTGCGATTATTCAAGGCAGTCTATCTGAAGGCTTTGAACTGCCTTACATGTCTATGGTAGTCGTGACAGAACGAGAATTATTTAAATCGAAGCAAAAAAAGACGTCTAAAAAACGTCGTAAAACGATGAGCAATGCTGAAAAAATCAAGTCATATCAAGAGTTGAACGTTGGTGATTATGTCGTCCATGTTCATCACGGTGTAGGACGTTACTTAGGCGTTGAAACCTTAGAAGTTGGAGAAGTCCACCGTGACTATATTAAGATACAGTATCAAGGCACAGATCAACTGTATGTACCTGTTGACCAAATGGAACAAGTGCAAAAATATGTTGGTTCTGAAGATAAAACACCAAAACTGTATAAATTAGGCGGTAGTGAATGGAAGAAAACGAAGGCTAAAGTTCAAAGTAGTGTCGAAGATATTGCTGATGAATTAATTGACTTATATAAAGAGCGTGAGCAATCTGTAGGATATGCATTTGGGCCGGATACAGAGGAACAACATGCTTTTGAAATGGACTTCCCATATGATTTAACCGATGACCAAGCAAAATCGATTTTAGAGATTAAAGAAGATATGGAAAGTCAGCGCCCTATGGATCGACTGCTCTGTGGAGATGTGGGTTATGGTAAAACGGAGGTCGCCGTGCGCGCAGCCTTTAAAGCGGTCATGTCAGGTAAGCAAGTTGCATTTTTAGTGCCAACGACTATACTCGCGCAACAACATTACGAGACATTAATCGAACGTATGCGAGATTTTCCAGTTGAAATTCACTTAATGAGCCGTTTTAGAACACCTAAAGAAATTCGAGAAACAAAAGAAGGCTTAAAGTCCGGTTTTGTTGATATTGTGGTAGGCACGCACAAACTTTTAGGAAAAGCTGTAGAATACAAAAACTTAGGCTTATTGATTGTCGATGAGGAACAACGTTTTGGTGTGCGACATAAAGAAAAAATCAAAACATTGAAAGCGAATGTCGACGTACTCACTTTAACAGCGACGCCTATACCAAGAACGTTGCACATGAGTATGTTGGGTGTGCGTGATTTATCTGTAATAGAGACGCCGCCAGAAAACCGTTTTCCAGTGCAAACGTATGTGTTAGAGCAAAATACGAACTTTATTAAAGAAGCGCTCGAGCGAGAGTTATCGCGTGGAGGCCAAGTGTTCTATTTATATAACCGTGTCCAATCGATTTATGAAAAACGTGAACAATTACAAATGTTAATGCCAGATGCATCTATTGGTGTGGCACATGGACAGTTACCTGAACGAGATCTAGAAGAGACAATGCTCGATTTCATTAATGGTGAATATGATATTTTAGTTACGACTACGATTATTGAAACCGGTGTAGATGTCCCTAATGCCAACACATTGATTATTGAAGATGCCGACCGTTTTGGCTTGAGCCAATTGTATCAATTACGTGGTCGTGTTGGTCGTTCGAGTCGAATTGGCTATGCCTACTTCCTCCATGCGACAAATAAAGTGTTGAATGAAACGGCTGAAGACAGATTACAAGCTATAAAAGAGTTCACAGAGCTAGGCAGTGGCTTTAAAATTGCGATGCGCGATTTAAATATACGAGGTGCCGGAAACTTATTAGGTAAGCAACAACATGGATTTATTGATTCTGTCGGTTTTGATCTTTATTCACAAATGTTAGAAGAAGCAGTGAATGAAAAACGAGGTATCAAAGAAGAAACAGTTGCACCTGAAATTGAGATGAACTTACGTTTAGACGCATATTTACCTGCCGAATATATTCGTAATGAGCAAGCTAAAATAGAAATTTATAAAAAATTACGTGCGACTGAAACGATAGATCAACTCATGGATATTAAAGATGAATTGTTAGATCGCTTCAACGATTATCCAAGTGAAGTTGAACAATTGCTCGATTCCGTTGAGATTAAAGTACATTTACTGCACGTAGGTGTGCAAACGGTAAAAGATACCGGAAAAACCATTGAAATTTTATTAACACAAAAAGGTACAAACGATATTGATGGCGAAGCGTTGTTTAAAAATACAATCGCGTTAGGACGAAACATGAAAGTCGGTGTACAAGAAGGTTGCATGAAAGTGACGCTGACAAAAAGTAAGCAATGGCTAGAGTCATTAAAGTTTTTGTCTAAGACGCTTGAAGAAAGTTTGAGAATACCAGATGAAGTCTAAAACAGCGTTCAATGGCGTCGTCGTTTTAACGCTCGCACTTATCATCGTCAAGGTATTAAGCGCTCTGTATCGTGTGCCTTATCAAAATATACTCGGTGATGAAGGATTATATGCGTATCAACAAATTTATCCGATAGTCGCATTGGGCGTTGTGTTATCTAGCAATGCGTTACCAAGCGCATATACCCAGCTCGTCGGGGATACCCATGAGACACAATCGGTTTTAAAACGATTATTATGGTCATTGACAGCAACAGGATTTCTTATCTTTATTGTGCTATTTGTAGGTGCAAAAAGTATTGCAAGCTTGATGGGTGACGTCCATTTGACACCGATGATTCATGCAGCAAGCTTGAGTTTTATCGTCATCGGAGCCTTAGGTTTATTACGTGGCCATTTTCAAGCAAAACGAGATATGCACATGCCGGCATACTCACAAGTTTTAGAACAGAGTATCCGAGTGGGAATCATTGGTGTTGTTATCCTGTTATTCGTTAAACAAGATTTATCAATTTATCAAGCAGGCACTTGGGCCATTATCGCTTCTGCTTTTGGCTTTTTGGGCGCAACGATTTTTCTTTGGCGCAAGCGTGATGTGCCACATAACAATGACGAAATGCCATCATTGCCGTGGCGTAAATTTATCGTTGCAACAGTCATTTTTGCAATCAGTCATTTAATCGTCATTTTATGGCAAGTGGTAGATAGTTTTACCATCGTGAACATGTTGCGTTATGGCTCGGGTTTGCCTTTCAAAGAGGCGATTACTGAAAAAGGTATTTATGATAGAGGTGCCTCATTTATTCAAATGGGCTTGATTGTCACAACGACGTTTTGCTTTGTCTTGATTCCGCTATTAACAGAGACGAAAAAAAGAGGTCAATTGCAACAAATGCACAGTTATGCGAATGCGTCGCTTAAAATTACTATTGTGATCAGTAGTGCTTGTGGCATTGGGCTCATCAATCTTCTTCCTGTACTCAATCACGTCTTTTTTGCAAGCCAAGACTTAACGCTAACACTATCTATATACATGTTGACTGTTATTTTGGTTTCATTAATTATGATGTATATTGCCTTATTAGAAGTACAAGAGCAGTTTCGCATCATTTTGATAGGTTTTTTAATGGGCATTACTACAAAATTAATATTTAATTTAATCACGATTCCACTTATGGGTATTATCGGAGCAAGTATTGCAACGGTCGCATCTCTAATCATTTTTGTGTTCTATTTACATGTATATGTAGTTAAACAATACCATTTAAACGCGTTAAGAAAGTTTTATTTCAATTTGGCTTTGGCTTTATTGGTAATGACAGCTAGTGTACAATTGTGTCAATATCTCATTCCTACATCTACACGTTTAGGCGGATTGCTCGAATTGCTTATTTTGGCTAGTGTAGGCGTTGGCAGTGTGATTTTAATGCTGTTATATCTTAATATTTTAAGTAGCGATGAATGGGTACATTTACCATTTGGTGATAAAATGATTGAATGGAAGAAAGGAAGAAAATCATGACACATCAACTTACAATTATAGGACTGGGTAATTACGGCTTAGATGAATTGCCTGTCAGCATTTATAGATTAATTCAGCAGCAGCCTAAAATTTATGTTCGTACTCAGCATCATCCAGTGGTTCAGCAGCTCAAAGAAATTGAATTTGAAAGTTTTGATCATATTTATGAGCAGTATGATTCTTTTGAACCTGTATATCAAGCGATTGTGGATGAACTTTTACAACGTGCCCAACAGTCCGATATTGTTTACGCTGTGCCGGGACATCCACGCGTAGCAGAAACGACGACACAACTGCTAATTGAACGTGCACATGAAAATAGCGTTGAGGTTCAAGTTTTAGGTGGGCGGAGTTTTATAGATGATATGTTTGAAGCGGTTCAAACGGACCCTAATGACGGTTTTACGTTGTTAGATGCGACAAGTTTAAATGCAGACATGTTGAACCCTCGAACAGCAACTATCATCACGCAAGTCTACAGTGCAATGGTGGCAGGTCATTTGAAACTATTGCTTATGGAACGCTATCCAGATGATTTTGAGGTCATGGTCGTTGATGGTGCGCGTCAGTCTGGCGCTCAAGTCGTACGTTGTCCAATATATGAACTGGATCATGAGATAGAATATACTAATTTAACGAGCGTATTTATCCCTAAAGCGAATGACGAGAAAGTGTTATACCAAGATTTTAACTATGCTGATCAAGTCATTGCACGACTTGTGGACGACGAAACTGGATGTCCATGGGATAAAGTACAAACACATCAAACACTTAAACGCTACTTGCTTGAAGAGACATTCGAACTATTTGAGGCCATAGATAACGAAGATGATTGGCATATGATTGAAGAATTAGGTGACATCTTATTACAAGTGTTGTTACACGCCAATATAGGTCGCAAAGAAGGTTATATGGATACACGTGAAGTTGTAGAAAGCTTGACTGAAAAAATGATTCGACGTCATCCGCATATTTTTGAAAATGATCAAGCTCAAGATGTAGATGATGTTAAAGCCATTTGGCAAAAGCAAAAAGTAGCTGAAGGTAAAACGCCACGTGTAAAATTCGAGAAAGTATTTGCGACGCATTTTCTAAAATTGTATGATGAAGTCAAAAATAGAGATTTTTCAGAAGAAGAGTTAACAGCCTATTTAGAAGAACGAGGAGGGTCACATTGAGACTAGACAAATATTTAAAAGTATCACGTCTTATTAAGAGACGTACATTGGCTAAAGAATTATGCGATCAAGGTCGTGTCGCTGTAAACGGAACAACGGCAAAAGCAGGCACAGATGTTAAATTAGACGACGTGCTCGTGATTCAATTTGGACAAAAAGTTGTGACAGTTAAAGTAACAGGATTGAGTGAACATGCCACAAAAGAGAATGCAAAAGGCATGTTTGAATTGGTCAAAGAAGAACGCATTCAGTAAAGGGTAAACAAAGAAAGGTGACGCCGCATGAATCAAAAAGTTCAAAATATCGGCAATCAATATACTTCTAAAAAAAACGCAAAGAAAAAACGACATGAACGCCGTAAAAAAGTAGTGAAAAAGCGTATTGCTGTTTTTGGAGGCGTACTTTTAGTCATTATTATCCTGCTTTTAATCATGGTTGCGTTTCAAATTAAAGGGAACCATGATGCCTCTGTTGAACGCCAAGCCAAAGAGGAGAAATATCAAAAGTTACAAGATAAAGAGATTGAACTTAAAGAACAACTCAATAATTTAAATGATGAGGCGTATGTTGAAAAAATTGCGCGAGATGAATATTATTTAAGTAATGACGGCGAGATCATCTTTAAGTTGCCTAACGACAAAGACAAGCAAGAGAAACAATCGAAAAAAGAGTAAAAGCAGTTTATAATTAAATTGCATAATATGTAAAATTCGTAAAGAAAAATGTCGATATTCAAATAGTCATTGTGAAAATAGATAAACAAAAGTATAATAGAACTAAATATCGAACAAAATCGGGAGGATGCATTAAAACAATGTCAATCGAAGTAGGAAGTAAGGTAAAAGGTAAAGTCACTGGTATCAAAAAATTTGGTGCATTTGTGGAGTTGCCTGAAGGTAAAAGTGGGTTAGTTCATATTAGTGAAGTAGCAGACAACTATGTAGAAAATGTTGAAGACCATTTGTCAGTTGGTGATGAAGTAGAAGTGAAAGTACTGTCTATAGCAGAAGATGGTAAAATAAGCTTATCGATTAAAAAAGCAAAAGATCGCCCACGTAAACAAAGACCGGCGCAAAAACCGGAAGACTTTGAGAAAAAGCTATCTAACTTTTTAAAAGATAGTGAAGATAAACTTACTTCTATTAAGCGTCAAACGGAATCAAGACGTGGTGGCAGAGGCTCACGTCGTTAAGCATTGATAATGACTTAGAGGTTGAGAAACGAAGGGTAACTTTGAATCTCAGCCTCTATTTTAATGTAGGAGTGTTTTGAACTATGCGGCAAAATTGGAAAGCGACAGACCACCTCGTTCTTGCAGTATCAACTGGAATCGATAGTATGGTGTTGTTACATCAATTATTGCATCAATATGCGTCGACGTATGAACAATTAACTTGTTTGCATGTCCATCATGGGTTGCGAGAGGCATCTCATCAAGAAGCGCTGTTCATTAAATATTATTGCGATATGCATAACGTCCCTCTTTATATTAAACAATTGGATTTATCACAAGCAGTTTCAGAAGGTAGAAGTATTCAAAACGATGCAAGAGAAATGCGTTATCAATGGTTTGATGATATGATGAATGCGTTGAATGCGGACTGTTTATTAACTGCACATCATCAAGATGATCAAGTTGAAACCATCTTTTACAGAGTTTTTACTGGCAGAAGCACACGGAGCCCATTAGGTATGGCAGATAGTGAACGAAGAAAGGACTATCGTCTACTAAAACCTCTGCTTGAAACAACGAAAGCACAAATCCGTTCATATCAACAAACATATAATGTCCCTTACTTTGAAGACGAATCCAATGCAACTGAAAACTACATACGCAATATGATTCGACATCGTTTGTTGCCTTCGATTCAAGACAGCCCGCAGCTACAAACGCAGCATTTATTAAAGTTAAAATCGTTTCATGATGAAGCACAACTGTTAATGAGAAACGAAGCGCAATCTTTTATTGAAAACTATGTGACAAAACAAGATGAGGGTGTTGTTTTGCCTAGAAAAACATTTAATCTGTGCACGCCACATGTTAAAATGTTAATCTTGGATCAATTGTTACAAGAATTTGATGACATCGTCACTATTAGTGAAAAAGCATACTATGATTGGTTTCATAAACTAGAGAGTGACGTTGCACAAACGCCGTTAATGCATACGCATCAATGGCATGCAGATGTTGTATATAATCAATTAATGATAATGAAACCGAGTCTGTACACTGCAGATTCACAACCGTTGCAAGTCGACCAAGAGGGAACTTACCATTTTGGTTTATATCGCATCAAAATAGAAGACTTTCATGAGATGAACACGGAATACATTACAATCCGTTCGCGTCATGAAGGTGATCATGTGACCTTAGATTCAAACCACCATAAAAAAGTATCGCGTTTAATGATTGATGCAAAGGTGCCTACGCAATTGAGGGAACAAATGCCAATTGTTGAAACATTAAATGGTGATATTTTAGCAGTGGGTACATTGTATGTTCGCAAGCAGTATGAAAAATTTATAAAGATTCAATTTCTGGGAGATGACAAAGATGAAAAATGATTTGAAAGAAGTATTGCTGACTGAAGATGATATTCAAGCAATATGTGAAACACTTGGCCGTAAAATTACGGAAGATTATAAAGGTAAAGATTTATTTTGTGTCGGTATCTTAAAAGGATCTGTTTTATTTATGACAGATTTAATCAAGCGCATTGACGTGCCCCTCGCAATAGACTTTATGGATGTTTCGAGTTATCATGGCGGTACAGAATCTACAGGCGAAGTTCAAATACTTAAAGATTTAGGTTCATCTATTGAAAATAAAGATGTTTTAATCATCGAAGATATCCTTGAAACAGGGACGACATTGAAGTCAATTACAGAATTATTAGCTTCGCGTCGAGTTAAATCATTAGAAATCGTGACATTATTAGATAAGCCTAATCGCCGAAAAGCAGAAATTGAAGCCAAATATGTTGGTAAAAAAATTCCTGATGAATTTGTCGTAGGTTACGGCTTAGATTATCAAGAAAAATATCGTAATTTACCTTATATTGGTACGCTTAAACAAGAAGTTTATGCAAAATAAATAATTTTAAAAATCATATGGTGTGTCAGTTGATGAAAGTCAATTACTAGCCATTTGTCAATCAATTATGGTAAAATTTTTATTAGTTTTATATTTGAAGTAGGAGGAAACGACGCATGCAGAAAGCTTTTCGTAATGTGCTGTTTGTAGCAATTATCGGCGTTGTTATTTTTGGGTTGTTTTCGTGGATTAATGGTAACGGAAATGTACCTAAAGAATTAACTTATAACCAATTTATACAAAAATTAGATAAAGGTGAATTGAAAACATTAGAAATTCAACCTGAGCATAACGTATATAAAGTAAGTGGTAAGTTAAAGAACAATGACGATTATGCATCGACAATTCTGTTCAATAATGATAAAGAATTGGACAAAATCACTGAAACAGCTAAAGAACAAAAAGGATTAGATTTTACAGTTAAAGAAGAAGAAGGACAGAGTGTATTTGTAAGCATCATTTCTACATTAATTCCAGTCTTAGTCATTGCCTTGCTCTTTATCTTCTTCCTTAGTCAAGCACAAGGTGGCGGCGGCGGTGGCCGTATGATGAACTTTGGTAAATCCAAAGCCAAAATGTATGATAGCCAAAAAGGAAGAGTACGCTTCTCAGACGTTGCAGGTGCAGATGAAGAAAAACAAGAGCTCATCGAAATTGTAGATTTCTTAAAAGATAATAAGAAATTTAAACAAATGGGTTCACGTATCCCTAAAGGGGTCTTATTAGTAGGGCCACCGGGTACAGGTAAAACATTACTTGCGCGTGCTGTTGCTGGCGAAGCAGGTGTGCCGTTCTTCTCGATTAGTGGTTCGGACTTTGTTGAAATGTTTGTCGGTGTCGGTGCAAGCCGTGTACGTGATCTATTCGAAAATGCGAAGAAAAATGCGCCGTGTATCATTTTTATAGATGAAATTGACGCAGTCGGTCGCCAACGTGGTGCGGGCGTCGGTGGTGGACACGATGAACGTGAACAAACGTTAAACCAATTACTTGTTGAAATGGATGGTTTTGGTGAAAATGAAGGCATCATTATGATTGCGGCAACGAACCGACCAGACATTTTAGACCCGGCATTATTACGTCCAGGTCGATTTGACCGTCAAATCCAAGTAGGTCGTCCTGATGTGACAGGTCGTGAAGCGATATTACATGTTCATGCTAAAAATAAACCACTTGATGAAACAGTAGATCTTAAAGCGATTGCGCAACGTACACCAGGTTTTTCTGGTGCTGACTTAGAAAACCTATTAAACGAAGCATCGCTTATTGCTGCACGAAGCGGCAAAAAGAAAATCGATATGCGCGATATCGAAGAAGCAACAGACCGTGTTATTGCCGGTCCTGCTAAAAAATCACGCGTAATTTCTGACAAAGAAAGAAATATTGTAGCCCATCACGAAGCCGGACATACAATTATCGGTATGGTATTAGACGAAGCGGAAATCGTACACAAAGTTACAATCGTTCCGCGTGGTCAAGCCGGCGGTTATGCGATGATGTTACCAAAACAAGACCGTTTCTTAATGACTGAACCAGAGTTATTAGATAAAATTTGTGGTCTGTTAGGTGGGCGTGTCGCTGAAGACATTATCTTTAACGAAGTTTCTACAGGTGCATCTAATGACTTTGAACGTGCAACACAAATCGCACGTGAAATGGTGACACAGTATGGTATGAGTAAAAAACTTGGACCGCTACAATTTAAACACGGCGGTGGACAAGTGTTCTTAGGTAAAGATATGTCTGGTGAACCTGAATATTCAGGACAAATTGCATTTGAGATTGATAAAGAAGTTCAACGTATCATTAAAGAACAATATGAACGTTGTAAGCAAATTCTTTTAGAACATGAATCTCAACTTAAACTTATTGCTAAAACATTATTAACTGAAGAAACATTGGTTGCTGAACAAATTCAATCATTGTTCCATGAAGGACATTTACCTGTAGTGAATTATGATGACGCACAAGTAGTCAATCACTCAGAAAATAAAGACTTTGACGAAGGTAAATATGGCAAGTCTTACGATGATATTCGCCGTGAACAACAGTCATTAACGCAACATCCAAGTGAACGCCGTCATGACGAATCATCAAATGAAGAGAAGCAAGATAACGATCAAAAAGATCAAACTTCTCATCAAGAAGACGAGGACAAAGATACAACAGGTTACGAACAAGAACCTAAAATCGATCGTCCAGGCGATAATGAGCCACGTCAATAAAAGATAGAATGGACTTTTCTTTAAAGTGAAAACTTTTTAGAAAAGTCCGTTTTACTTATGAAGTATCGTTTACTAATGGTAATGAAAAGTGATACAGATGTGTTGTGAGTCATTTTAGTTGTGTCTCTAAGCACATGCGCGTATGATAATGCGCAGTAGTTATTGTATACAATACATTGACATATAGAGGTGTGATTGAAATGTCGTTGCACTTCAACTTAAACGCTATATAAAGATAACGTATTTAGTGTTAATAAGATTTTGAATCTGTTAAAAATGATATTTGTATCAAAAAGCTTTAAAAACATTGTAGAAGGATTGAAGGAGTGGTATAGAAAGATGACACAAGATTATTTAGTAAAGGCATTAGCATTTGGCGGGGAAATTCGAGCGTATAGTGCAAATACGACAAATACAATTCAAGAAGCACAAACACGCCATTATACTTGGCCAACAGCTTCAGCTGCATTAGGTCGTACAATGACTGCAACAGTGATGATGGGGGCAATGTTGAAGGGTGAACAAAAATTAACAGTAACTGTTGACGGTGACGGCCCAATCGGTAAAATTATTGCAGATGCTAATGCAAAAGGTAAAGTTCGTGGTTATGTATCACAACCACAAACGCATTTTCCATTGAATCCACAAGGCAAACTCGATGTCCGTCGTGCTGTTGGAACTAGCGGTGCGATCAACGTAGTTAAAGATGTGGGTATGCGTGATTATTATACAGGTAGTAGTCCGATTGTATCTGGAGAACTTGGTGAAGATTTCACTTATTACTTTGCTAACAGTGAACAAGTCCCATCATCAGTGGGAGTCGGCGTGCTTGTAAATCCAGACAATACTATTAAAGCGGCGGGCGGTTTCATTATTCAAGTGATGCCGGGTGCTCAAGAAGAAACGATTGATCGCTTAGAAGCGGCTATTAATAGCATGAAGCCTGTTTCAAAATTAATTGACGAAGGATTGACACCTGAAGAAATGTTACAAACGATACTTGGCGAAGATAATGTGACATTTTTAGAGACAGTTCCAGTTGATTTTGAATGTCAATGTGGACATGATAAATTTTTAAATGCGATTAAAGGTTTAGGAGAAGCAGAAATTGAGAATATGATAAAGGTAGATCATGGTGCAGAAGCAGAATGTCATTTTTGTAGAACACGCTATCACTATACCGAAGAAGAGCTTAAGGCGTTATTAGTTGAAATGTCTTCTTAAATTTTTAATCGTTGAAGGGGCTTGCATTTTTCTAAAGAAAAGACGCGTATTTCAGGGAATAATTGATATTAGTGCTTTTGCAAAGGTCTAAATAGTGGTAAACTAAAGATATCCGATTCAAAAACTATGTATTTAACGAAATATAACTTTGATAAAGCGAGGTATCAACTTATGGTCAGAAAACCTGTAGAGAATATAACTGAAATTATTGGACAAACACCTGTGGTAAAATTGCGTCATCAAGCAGGTGAAGATGCAGCTGATATTTATGTGAAATTAGAATATCAAAACCCAGGCGGCTCTGTAAAAGACCGTATTGCATTGGCGATGATTGAACAAGCTGAAAAAGAAGGAAAAATTAAGCCAGGCGATACAATTGTCGAACCTACTTCAGGAAACACAGGGATTGGTTTAGCGTTCGTATGTGCGGCAAAAGGATATAAAGCGGTATTTACAATGCCAGAAACAATGAGTCATGAGCGTCGTAACTTATTAAAAGCATACGGTGCAGAATTAGTCTTAACACCAGGCGCTGAAGCAATGAAAGGCGCAATTAAAAAAGCGAAAGAACTTAAAGAAGAGCATGGTTATTTCGAACCACAACAATTCGAAAACCCTGCCAATCCGAAAGTGCATGAATTAACAACTGGACCTGAGCTAGTTGAACAATTCGAAGGTAAAACAATTGATGCATTTTTAGCTGGTGTAGGAACTGGCGGTACGTTATCAGGTGCCGGTAAAGTGTTAAAAGAGAAATATCCAGATATCCAAATTGTTGCGATTGAGCCAGAAGCTTCTCCAGTACTTAGTGGTGGAGAACCAGGACCACATAAATTACAAGGTTTAGGTGCAGGATTTATTCCAGGCACATTGAATACAGATATATACGACGAAGTGATTAAAGTGGGTAACGAAGTGGCGATGGAAACGTCACGTCGTGTAGCTAAAGAAGAAGGTATCCTAGGCGGTATTTCTTCAGGTGCTGCCATTTATGCTGCGATTCAAAAAGCAAAAGAATTAGGTAAAGGTAAAACAGTTGTGACTGTATTACCAAGTAATGGTGAACGTTACTTATCTACACCACTTTACAATTTTGAATAAAAGCTGACTAAAGAGATTGAAGCGTCCAATGACGATGCTTCAATCTCTTTTTTATGCTTAATATGTGGTATGTGGCAACGAGATGCTGTGCTGCCATGTATATTTGATAAGTCAAACCATCGTTCTAGTTTTCTTTATTGAGACGAGACAGCGTCATCAACGTGATATTGACGTGGCTATGAACGAATCAAGAGGGTTTGGTTGAAAAATTTGCTATAATAAATTTGTTCAAAAAAGAATTTTTCGTATAATGAGCTATCTCAAACAGAAAGGAAGGATTCCTATGCAGCAAACTCAAATTATGGGTATATTGAATGTCACACCAGATTCTTTTTCTGATGGTGGCCAGTTTAGCGAAGTCGATAAAGCAATCGAACATGCCAAACAGATGGTTCAAGAAGGTGCGCATATCATTGATGTAGGAGGTGTTTCGACTCGACCCGGCCATGAAAATGTAAGCATAGAAGAGGAAATGAAGCGCGTAATCCCTGTGGTCAGTGCACTGAAAGGTATCGATGCAGACATTTCTGTTGATACTTTTCGAAGCGAAGTGGCTGAAGCGGCCTTGAAAGAAGGCGCAACAATCATTAATGATCAATGGGCAGGTATTTACGATGAACGCATGTTTAAAGTGGTGGCGCAATATCAAGCGAGCATCATTTTAATGCATAATGGCGATGGTACACGTGATGTTCCTGTCGTGGATGAAATGCTTGTAACACTATTAAAGCAAGCGAATAAAGCCGTATTGGCAGGAATTCCAAAATCAAAAATTTGGTTAGATCCAGGAATTGGTTTTGCTAAAACAAGGGAAGAAGAACGTGAAGTGATGGCCCGTTTAGATGAATTAGTGGCTACAGGCTATAAAGTACTGCTGGCTACAAGCCGTAAACGTTTTGTTAAATTACTGCTTGGCGATGATAATAAAGTGGATGAACGCGATGAAGGTACAGCCGCTACAACTGCTTATGGCATTATGAAAGGGGTTCACGGTGTACGTGTGCACAACGTATTGATGAATGCGCGACTTGCTAAAGCAATGGACGGATTGAAAGGATATGAACATGACAGATAAAATATTTTTAGAAGGTTTAAACTTTTATGCTTATCATGGTGCACTATCAGCGGAAAATGAAATAGGACAAATTTTTACAGTAGATATCGAAATGAAAGTGGATTTACAAGAAGCGGGACAATCTGATCAAGTAGAAGATACCGTTCATTACGGCGAAGTCTATGAAGATGTTAAAGCAATCATGGAAGGTCCTCCTTCTAATTTACTAGAACATCTTGCGGAACGTATTGCATTACGTATAAATTCACACTATAATCGTGTAATGGAAACAAAAGTTAGAATTACAAAAAAGAATCCGCCCATCCCAGGTCATTATGAAGGTGTTGGTGTGGAAATAGTAAGGGTGAGCCATCATGGTTGATGCATATTTAGGATTAGGAAGTAATATAGGTGACCGTGAAAATCAATTAAAAGAAGCGATTCGCCTATTACGTGAAAATGAAGCTATCGAAATCATCGCGATTTCACCTATTTATGAAACGAAGCCAGTAGGATATACAGAGCAACCTGATTTTTTAAACTTATGTTTGCATATTAAAACAGAACTTTCAGCCCAAGCGTTGCTAAAAGTTGCCTTAAATACAGAGGCGGAATTACACCGCGTGCGTAAAATACGATGGGGACCTCGCACAATAGATATCGATATTTTATTATATGGAGATGAAGTCATCGATGAGACTGATTTGATTGTTCCTCATCCACGTATGACTGAACGCGCATTTGTGATGATTCCATTAAATGATATTGCAGCCAACGTCATTGAACCCCGATCAGGTCAAATGATTCAAAATATCGTGCAACAAGATGAAACAGTGGTAAAATATAAAAGTTAACTTGTTTCGATGCTTGATGAGGATTGAACCTGAAGCATTAATGAATTTTGGATGAGAAATCACACCGTTTATTATTGAGAGACAGGTGAATTCATCGATGAATCGTATAGCGATGGAAAATTAATCATGCATGGTTATGCTTACATCGTTGAGAGGGTTTCAAAAACGAAAAGTTGGCGTAATGGAATGCGAAAGCCTGACTCTTAGCATTGAAAGGGATTAGAGGTAATGGTAAAACGCATAAAGCTTTAAACCAAAATAGAAGCAGAAAAGACGGAAGTACGCATACAATTCCGTGATGAGATGCTTGGAAAACAATAAACAATAGAAGTATAAGCAGTGAAAAGGAGAGGTAAGAATGACAGAAGAAATGAATGACCAAATGCAGGTCCGCCGTCAAAAATTACAAGAGTTACGAGATTTAGGAATTGACCCGTTTGGCGAAAAGTTTGATCGTACTGGAGACGCTAAAACATTAAAAGCGCAATGGGATCAATATTCTAAAGAAGAACTTGTAGAAAAAGAATCAGAAAGTCATACCGTCATTGCAGGTCGTATTATGACAAAACGAGGTAAAGGTAAAGCCGGTTTTGCGCATATTCAAGACTTAACAGGGCAAATTCAAATTTATGTGCGTAAAGACCAAGTTGGAGACGAACAATTTGATCTTTGGAAAAGTGCAGATTTAGGTGATATTGTCGGCATTGAAGGTGTGATGTTCAAAACAAACACAGGCGAAGTTTCAGTAAAAGCGAAGTCATTCAAACTTCTATCAAAAGCATTACGTCCGTTACCGGATAAGCACCATGGTTTACAAGACATAGAGCAACGTTATCGCCAACGCTACCTTGACTTAATAACAAATGAAGAGAGTACGAAAACGTTTATTAATCGCAGCCGTATCCTTCAAGAAATGCGTAATTATCTAAATGATAAAGGCTTTTTAGAAGTTGAAACACCAATGATGCATCAAATTGCAGGTGGTGCTGCTGCACGCCCATTTGTTACACATCACAACGCTTTAGATGCGACACTCTATATGCGTATAGCGATTGAATTACACCTTAAACGCTTGATTGTTGGTGGATTGGAAAAAGTTTACGAAATTGGACGCGTTTTCCGTAATGAAGGTGTATCTACACGTCATAACCCTGAATTTACAATGATTGAATTATATGAAGCTTACGCTGACTATAAAGATATCATGGCTTTAACTGAAGAATTAGTGGCGCATGTTGCACGTAAAGTTTTAGGAACAACAACAGTACAATATGGCGATTACACAATCGAATTAGAGCCAAAATGGCGTCGTCTTCATATGGTTGATGCTGTAAAAGAAGCTACCGGCGTAGACTTTTACGAAGTGAAATCAGATGAAGAAGCACATCAACTTGCCCAAGAACACGGCATCGAAGTTGATAAAAATATGAAGTATGGTCATATCCTTAATGAGTTTTTCGAACAAAAAGTTGAAGAAACTTTAATTCAACCGACATTTATTTATGGTCATCCAATTGAAATCTCGCCATTAGCGAAGAAAAACCCAGAAGATCCGAGATTCACAGATCGTTTCGAACTATTCATTGTAGGTCGTGAGCATGCGAATGCTTTCACAGAGCTTAATGATCCAATCGATCAACGTGAACGTTTTGAAGCGCAACTTGTTGAAAAAGAACAAGGTAACGATGAAGCGCATGAAATGGATGAAGATTTCATTGAAGCGTTAGAATACGGAATGCCACCAACAGGCGGATTAGGTATCGGTATCGATCGTCTTGTGATGTTATTGACAAACTCACCATCGATCAGAGACGTATTATTATTCCCTTACATGCGTCAAAAATAAATTGAAGCAGCATAAATGAACTGCGGTTAGACGTTTTAATCAGTGTGTATGCTTAGTACATCCTTAATATTGAAATAATATTGGCAAGGGTGAGGCAAGGGAGTCAATTTGAACTTTGTCTCACTCTATTTTTATAGTGCTAATCCTTTTTAAGTTAGAAAGGCGCTTTTTTTGATAAACGCTGCGTTAGAATGTTGTGTTGAAGCGGTTATCGATACAAAGAAAATGGCTTTAAAAGAGCTATATCAATGGTTTTTATCTCAATAAAAGTTGAAGATGAAAAAAATATAAAAAAGTTACGAAAAAATGTTGACTTTATTGCAAGAATTGATTAATATATAAAGGTCGTCAAATTCAGTGACAAACTTATTTAAACTGTTTGTAAAAAACTTAAACAAAGTGTAAAATTAACTATTGAAAAGTATTTACAAAAATTGTATTATAATAAGGTAGCCAAAACGAGCTACTTAATAAAAAAATTATTGTCTGGTGACAATGGCAAAGAGGTCACACCTGTTCCCATGCCGAACACAGAAGTTAAGCTCTTTAGCGCCGATGGTAGTCGGACTGACGTTCCGCGAGAGTAGGACGTTGCCAGGCAATGATAACGGAGAATTAGCTCAGCTGGGAGAGCATCTGCCTTACAAGCAGAGGGTCGGCGGTTCGAACCCGTCATTCTCCACCATTTGCCGGCCTAGCTCAACTGGTAGAGCAACTGACTTGTAATCAGTAGGTTGGGGGTTCAAGTCCTCTGGCCGGCACCATTTCATGAGCCATTAGCTCAGTTGGTAGAGCATCTGACTTTTAATCAGAGGGTCAGAGGTTCGAATCCTCTATGGCTCATCATTCAAAATACTATCGAGCAGAAGTAGTTCAGCGGTAGAATACGACCTTGCCAAGGTCGGGGTCGCGGGTTCGAATCCCGTCTTCTGCTCCATTATTTTGCCGGGGTGGCGGAACTGGCAGACGCACAGGACTTAAAATCCTGCGGTGAGAGATCACCGTACCGGTTCGATTCCGGTCCTCGGCACCATTATTATTTAGCGCCCGTAGCTCAACTGGATAGAGCGTTTGACTACGGATCAAAAGGCTATGGGTTCGACTCCTATCGGGCGCGCCATTTTAAATATACGGGAAGTAGCTCAGCTTGGTAGAGCACTTGGTTTGGGACCAAGGGGTCGCAGGTTCAAATCCTGTCTTCCCGACTTCTTAAAAATCTTGGGGGCTTAGCTCAGCTGGGAGAGCGCCTGCTTTGCACGCAGGAGGTCAGCGGTTCGATCCCGCTAGTCTCCACCATTATTTTCTTGAATGAACATTGAAAACTGAATGACAATATGTCAACGTTAATTCCGATAATTTGAGTACTTCAACGTACTTTAAAGAGTGATTGACTTAATCAATCAAACGAGCTATATCAAGCTTACTTCTTTTATGGAGAGTTTGATCCTGGCTCAGGATGAACGCTGGCGGCGTGCCTAATACATGCAAGTCGAGCGAACGGACGAGGAGCTTGCTCCTTTGAAGTTAGCGGCGGACGGGTGAGTAACACGTGGGTAACCTACCTATAAGACTGGAATAACTCCGGGAAACCGGGGCTAATGCCGGATAACATGTTGAACCGCATGGTTCAACAGTGAAAGACGGTCTTGCTGTCACTTATAGATGGACCCGCGCCGTATTAGCTAGTTGGTGGGGTAACGGCCTACCAAGGCGACGATACGTAGCCGACCTGAGAGGGTGATCGGCCACACTGGAACTGAGACACGGTCCAGACTCCTACGGGAGGCAGCAGTAGGGAATCTTCCGCAATGGGCGAAAGCCTGACGGAGCAACGCCGCGTGAGTGATGAAGGTCTTCGGATCGTAAAGCTCTGTTGTTAGGGAAGAACAAATGTGTAAGTAACTGTGCACGTCTTGACGGTACCTAACCAGAAAGCCACGGCTAACTACGTGCCAGCAGCCGCGGTAATACGTAGGTGGCAAGCGTTATCCGGAATTATTGGGCGTAAAGCGCGCGTAGGCGGTTTTTTAAGTCTGATGTGAAAGCCCACGGCTCAACCGTGGAGGGTCATTGGAAACTGGAAAACTTGAGTGCAGAAGAGGAAAGTGGAATTCCATGTGTAGCGGTGAAATGCGCAGAGATATGGAGGAACACCAGTGGCGAAGGCGGCTTTCTGGTCTGCAACTGACGCTGATGTGCGAAAGCGTGGGGATCAAACAGGATTAGATACCCTGGTAGTCCACGCCGTAAACGATGAGTGCTAAGTGTTAGGGGGTTTCCGCCCCTTAGTGCTGCAGCTAACGCATTAAGCACTCCGCCTGGGGAGTACGGTCGCAAGACTGAAACTCAAAGGAATTGACGGGGACCCGCACAAGCGGTGGAGCATGTGGTTTAATTCGAAGCAACGCGAAGAACCTTACCAAATCTTGACATCCTTTGACCGCTCTAGAGATAGAGTTTTCCTCTTCGGAGGACAAAGTGACAGGTGGTGCATGGTTGTCGTCAGCTCGTGTCGTGAGATGTTGGGTTAAGTCCCGCAACGAGCGCAACCCTTGAGCTTAGTTGCCATCATTAAGTTGGGCACTCTAAGTTGACTGCCGGTGACAAACCGGAGGAAGGTGGGGATGACGTCAAATCATCATGCCCCTTATGATTTGGGCTACACACGTGCTACAATGGACAATACAAAGGGCAGCGAAACCGCGAGGTCAAGCAAATCCCATAAAGTTGTTCTCAGTTCGGATTGTAGTCTGCAACTCGACTACATGAAGCTGGAATCGCTAGTAATCGTAGATCAGCATGCTACGGTGAATACGTTCCCGGGTCTTGTACACACCGCCCGTCACACCACGAGAGTTTGTAACACCCGAAGCCGGTGGAGTAACCATTTTGGAGCTAGCCGTCGAAGGTGGGACAAATGATTGGGGTGAAGTCGTAACAAGGTAGCCGTATCGGAAGGTGCGGCTGGATCACCTCCTTTCTAAGGATAATATACGGAAATATCACCAACAGGTGATAGACGGAATTAACGTGACATATTGTATTCAGTTTTGAATGCTCATTCATTGAGGATTCAAAATCAAATGGGCCTATAGCTCAGCTGGTTAGAGCGCACGCCTGATAAGCGTGAGGTCGGTGGTTCGAGTCCACTTAGGCCCACCATTTGATATTGTACATTGAAAACTAGATAAGTAAGTATAGATTTTACCAAGCAAAACCGAGTGACAAGCGAAAGCTTGAAACAAAATTATCGCTAGTCGTCGACAGACGACTCACATAATTAATAACTGGTGAATTGAGTGAAAGCTCAATCATAAAAGATTAAGTTATTAAGGGCGCACGGTGGATGCCTTGGCACTAGAAGCCGATGAAGGACGTTACTAACGACGATATGCTTTGGGGAGCTGTAAGTAAGCTTTGATCCAGAGATTTCCGAATGGGGGAACCCAGCACGAGTTATGTCGTGTTATCCGCATATGAATTCATAGTATGTGAGAAGGTAGACCCGGAGAACTGAAACATCTTAGTACCCGGAGGAAGAGAAAGAAAAATCGATTCCCTGAGTAGCGGCGAGCGAAACGGGAAGAGCCCAAACCAACAAGCTTGCTTGTTGGGGTTGTAGGACACTCTATACGGAGTTACAAAAGTATTTGTTAGACGAATAACCTGGAAAGGTTAATCAGAGAAGGTAATAATCCTGTAGTCGAAAACGAATACCCTCTTGAGTGGATCCTGAGTACGACGGAGCACGTGAAATTCCGTCGGAATCTAGGAGGACCATCTCCTAAGGCTAAATACTCTCTAGTGACCGATAGTGAACCAGTACCGTGAGGGAAAGGTGAAAAGTACCCCGGAAGGGGAGTGAAAGAGAACTTGAAACCGTGTGCTTACAAGTAGTCAGAGCCCGTTAATGGGTGATGGCGTGCCTTTTGTAGAATGAACCGGCGAGTTACGATCTGATGCAAGGTTAAGCAGAAAATGTGGAGCCGTAGCGAAAGCGAGTCTGAATAGGGCGAATGAGTATTTGGTCGTAGACCCGAAACCAGGTGATCTACCCTTGGTCAGGTTGAAGTTCAGGTAACACTGAATGGAGGACCGAACCGACTTACGTTGAAAAGTGAGCGGATGAACTGAGGGTAGCGGAGAAATTCCAATCGAACTTGGAGATAGCTGGTTCTCTCCGAAATAGCTTTAGGGCTAGCCTCAAGTGATGATTATTGGAGGTAGAGCACTGTTTGGACGAGGGGCCCCTCTCGGGTTACCGAATTCAGACAAACTCCGAATGCCAAATAATTTAACTTGGGAGTCAGAACGTGGGTGATAAGGTCCATGTTCGAAAGGGAAACAGCCCAGACCACCAGCTAAGGTCCCAAAATATATGTTAAGTGGAAAAGGATGTGGCGTTGCCCAGACAACTAGGATGTTGGCTTAGAAGCAGCCATCATTTAAAGAGTGCGTAATAGCTCACTAGTCGAGTGACACTGCGCCGAAAATGTACCGGGGCTAAACATATTACCGAAGCTGTGGATTGTCCGTAGGACAATGGTAGGAGAGCGTTCTAAGGGCGTTGAAGCATGATCGCAAGGACATGTGGAGCGCTTAGAAGTGAGAATGCCGGTGTGAGTAGCGAAAGACGGGTGAGAATCCCGTCCACCGATTGACTAAGGTTTCCAGAGGAAGGCTCGTCCGCTCTGGGTTAGTCGGGTCCTAAGCTGAGGCCGACAGGCGTAGGCGATGGATAACAGGTTGATATTCCTGTACCACCAATATTCGTTTTAAGCGATGGGGGGACGCAGTAGGATAGGCGAAGCGTGCTGTTGGAGTGCACGTCCAAGCAGTAAGATTGAGTGTTAGGCAAATCCGGCACTCATTAAGATTGAGCTGTGATGGGGAGAGGAAATTGTTTCCTCGAGTCGTTGATTTCACACTGCCGAGAAAAGCCTCTAGCTAGAATATCGGTGCCCGTACCGCAAACCGACACAGGTAGTCAAGATGAGAATTCTAAGGTGAGCGAGCGAACTCTCGTTAAGGAACTCGGCAAAATGACCCCGTAACTTCGGGAGAAGGGGTGCTCTTTGGGGTTCACGCTCTGAAGAGCCGCAGTGAATAGGCCCAAGCGACTGTTTATCAAAAACACAGGTCTCTGCTAAACCGTAAGGTGACGTATAGGGGCTGACGCCTGCCCGGTGCTGGAAGGTTAAGAGGAGTGGTTAGCGCAAGCGAAGCTACGAATCGAAGCCCCAGTAAACGGCGGCCGTAACTATAACGGTCCTAAGGTAGCGAAATTCCTTGTCGGGTAAGTTCCGACCCGCACGAAAGGCGTAACGATTTGGGCACTGTCTCAACGAGAGACTCGGTGAAATCATAGTACCGGTGAAGATGCCGGTTACCCGCGACAGGACGGAAAGACCCCGTGGAGCTTTACTGTAGCCTGATATTGAAATTCGGTACAGTTTGTACAGGATAGGTAGGAGCCTTAGAAGCGTGAGCGCTAGCTTACGTGGAGGCACTGGTGGGATACTACCCTAATTGTATTGGATTTCTAACCCGCAGCACTTATCGTGCTGGGAGACAGTGTCAGGCGGGCAGTTTGACTGGGGCGGTCGCCTCCTAAAGTGTAACGGAGGCGCTCAAAGGTTCCCTCAGAATGGTTGGAAATCATTCATAGAGTGTAAAGGCATAAGGGAGCTTGACTGCGAGACCTACAAGTCGAGCAGGGTCGAAAGACGGACTTAGTGATCCGGTGGTTCCGCATGGAAGGGCCATCGCTCAACGGATAAAAGCTACCCCGGGGATAACAGGCTTATCTCCCCCAAGAGTTCACATCGACGGGGAGGTTTGGCACCTCGATGTCGGCTCATCGCATCCTGGGGCTGTAGTCGGTCCCAAGGGTTGGGCTGTTCGCCCATTAAAGCGGTACGCGAGCTGGGTTCAGAACGTCGTGAGACAGTTCGGTCCCTATCCGTCGTGGGCGTAGGAAATTTGAGAGGAGCTGTCCTTAGTACGAGAGGACCGGGATGGACATACCTCTGGTGTACCAGTTGTCGTGCCAACGGCATAGCTGGGTAGCTATGTATGGACGGGATAAGTGCTGAAAGCATCTAAGCATGAAGCCCCCCTCGAGATGAGATTTCCCAACTTCGGTTATAAGATCCCTCGAAGATGACGAGGTAAATAGGTTCGAGGTGAAAGCGTAGTGATACGTGGAGCTGACGAATACTAATCGATCGAAGACTTAATCAAATTTGTTCATAAGGTTTTACTTGTGAATGTATACTTACTATCTAGTTTTGAATGTATAACATTCAAAAGCATTTTTGTTTGGTGACTATGGCAAAGAGGTCACACCTGTTCCCATGCCGAACACAGAAGTTAAGCTCTTTAGCGCTGATGGTAGTCGGACTGACGTTCCGCGAGAGTAGGACGTTGCCAAGCAGAAATAAACGCATAATTGGATGCGATGAGCCGCGTACATCCCGAAAGGTGAGAGATCATCTTTTGGGGTGTATTTTTATATGCTCTCAAAGTATGGGGGCTGTTATCAACAGCGCTCTACGCAAGAGGATTGTGAGCATGCATGGTTCATTTCAACCTTTTCGAATTGTCTTTATGAGTCTAAAAAGCACGATTATTTCTACTATTGTAAGTGACTTAACTTATAATGGTTCTTCATTTTTTATGGTGGGATGACATAAGTTATCCTGCTTTTTTGTACAAAAATAGCGCAAATGCCTCTATAATTTTAAGTGACTAAACCAAAAATAAAGGAGACATATTGCGCCTATGTGTAATGATATATTAAAGATAATAATATTAAAATCACTAAAGTTGAAGAAGATGTAGTTATTAGAGATAAGAAATCTAACGTCATCTTTGGTACCCTTTCATACAAGCCTATGACTTGTCCTCACTGTTATCATACGAATCCAAACCGAATACACAAACACGGAAAACGTTTATCGCGAATTACTTTTTTAAGATTCCAAGAGATAGCAGTGTATTTAAATCTGTTAAAACAACGTTTTAAATGTAGGGTTTGTGGTCGGACTTTTACTTCTAAAACAAATGTTGTTGAGGATAACTGTTTTATCTCAAACCATGTTCAGAAAGCCATTATAGATAAAGCAACACAAGTTCGCTCAGAAACTGATATCGCAAGTGATTGTAACGTTTCTGCATCTTCTGTAAAACGTGTGATTCATAAAGTAAGCAATGCCACTTTTCAATAGTGAAATTGCTTAAATAGATTGCGTACCGAGTCGAGACTCCCGAGGCATAGAGCCGAAACCGAAAATCCATTTTGGCTTCTTATGAGCTATAATAAAAGCCAAAATTAGTTGAGGTAAGGCGCCTGGGAAAGCGAGACTCGAAGAAGCAATCGGAAGTTTGCGACTTAATTATTATAGACACATAACCACCATATAAAGTGTACAGCCCTTATAATAAAGGAAAGATAAAGCACCTAGACAAAGGCATGGCTTTGATTATATATTTTTTAACGGACGGTTGGTGAAATAGTCACTAACTGTTTTTTATTTCTGATATTAAAAACGCCACGATTTTTTAAACAACCAGATTCTTACTACAATAATTCAACATATACTGCAGCATTTACTATAAAAATGACAATGATGACACTAACATGGAATTTGTCATGTTACAATATGGGACGTGATCATCAATCGCAGTAGACGTAATACTTTAGAAAGTATTTGAAAGTGATTGTACCGTCTTAAATATCAAAAACACAATGTATGCTCGATGATTTTTCTTTTATATAATAGAGGTAAGACGGTAAATATGAGGAAAGGGAGCATCTCGATGATGAACTATTTAAAAAATGTGACCTATATAGATTGTCATAAAATTGATTTTCAACGCGCGTTTCGTCAAGGGCTGCTAATGTTTTTACCCCTATGTTTTGGGATGGTTTTTAATAACTTTTCAGCGGCACTCCTGGCGACAATTGGAACGTTTGCGAATATCTATGTCTTTAAGGGGACATTTAACTCCCGATTACGGGCGGTTACTTTTTCAGCTTTAGGCTTGACGGTGGCGATGATGTTAGGGACATTAACTTCTGGTACCCCTTTATTGTTTGGGATTTGTCTTTTAATTGTAGCGGTGGTGCCATACTATATTTTCAGTACGCTTAACATTCCTGGTCCTTCATCTACGTTCTTTATTATTGCATATAGCTTATCGAGCGTGATGCCTCATGACCCACAAGCTTTTGCGTTTCGAGGTGCTATGGTAGGAGTAGGTGGTTTGCTGGCGATCTTGTTTGTTTGCATTGAAATTAAACTAAGAAAAGAACAACCGGAGTATGATGCAGTTGCTCAAGAATTTAAACAAATCCAGTCGCTCATTGACCACTTCAATGATCAAGTGAAGTTTAATGACTTAACTAAGACAGTCGTTCGTACTTTAATTTCTACTTCGGAAATACTTCAAACATCGCGCTCACTTCTAAAGAAAAAGTCCATTGATTCTCAACGTCTGACGTTGTTGCATCGTGCTGCTGAAGGGATTTACTCGGAATTATTAGAGCTCAATGCGAAGGGACATCGGCCTATTCCTGAAATCATATCTGATATGATGACGTTTGTGATGTATCAAATTTTAGATTCAGCGCATAGCCATCGCACTTGGAAAAAACATGTGGATGTCTCACCAGAGTATGAAAATTTAGTAGAATTGATTTTTAAAGTTGATGAAATTTTGACTGCACCTGATGCGACAATTTCTAAAAATGCGACTATCCAATCGCCTCAGTATTGGAAAAGATTACGTTATAATTTAACGCCAGAATCAATGAATTTCATCTCTACAGTCAAATATTCAGTTATTATAGGCATCGCTATTTTGATTGCTTTAATCTTTGACTTTGAAAGGGCGTACTGGATTCCATTAAGTGCCCATACGGTTTTACTTGGTGGGACGACGATTGCCAGTGTTGAGCGTGCAGGGGCGCGTTGGTTTGGAACGATTGTAGGGGTAGGCATTGCGGTCGTGATTTTAATGTTTCACCCGCCACTTATCCTCGCAGTCATTTTACTCTGTTTAAGTGGTGCGTTAACTGAGATGTTGATTGGTGCGAATTATGCGCTAGCGATGTTTGCGATTACGGTTCAAGTGATTTTACTGAGTGGTCTTGCTCAAGGTAACTTAACGATTATGATTGCGGTGCCAAGATTATTAGATACAACAGTAGGGATTTTAATTGCTGTGATAGGTGTGATGATTATCGGAAGACGTCTTGCTTCCAAACGTTTACCTGAAATTATTGCCGATGTAACACGTATTGAAGCACAAATGTTTCACTCCATATTTTCTAGTAAAAGTGAAGAGACATCACACAATCGTTATCGTGAAAGATTACGGTTAAAACTCAATATCGATAATATGGAAACCATGTATCGTTTTGCTTATGGTGAGTTGTTATCTAATCGAAAACGGACGCAGTATTTATATCCAGCAATGTTTATACTTGAACAGATGAGTTTTAAGTTAATTCAAGCCTTATATGATGATAAGCCTAAATACTTGAATAACGAAGCTATGGGACAGTATTTAGTAGCATTTGAAAATGTTGCTAAATTATTTGAGCAAGGGCGATACCAAACTCAATTGATAGATCTTCCTAAATTAGAGTACTACGCGCAGTTACGTCGCTCTTTGATGCAGTTGCAAAATATTGAACTTTACGATTATCAAAATCATAGAAACCCAAATTTATTAAAAGATTAGTCTATTTATTTAGTCATATCGAAAAAAGGGATCCCGTGTCTAAAATCAATTTAGTGCACGTGATCCCTTTTTATGAGGGTTTACTGATAGAGATCTATCTTACATCGATTTGTTTATCAAAGGCATGTCAATGATTGATTGCATTGAGTAGTGTCTCAGTCTGCATTAAAACTAGCAATGAGTTGTTGTGTGTGTGCTTCAATTTTATCTATAGGAATCCCGCCAAATCCCAATACAAAACGAGGAGGCCCTATTACTTTGTCGAATGAATAATCAGAGAGGGGATGGATATCGATATCATTTACTTTAAGCTGACGGATACATGTCGCTTCATCCCACCCGTTTTGGATGGTGATAATAAAATGCATGCCTGTTTTTTCACCATTGATAATGAATAATTCTGGGTACTGTTTTAAAGCGTTTAAAACTTTATCTCGCTTTTGTCTATAAATTTTTCGCATTCGATTTAAATGACGCTCAAATTGGTTGGTTTGCATAAAACGTGTGACCATAAATTGTGTATGTCTCGGAACAGTCCCTCCTTCAAGATTTTGACGTGCATGATAACGTTGAAGTAATGCTTCAGGTAAAACCGCGTAGGCGATACGAATAGACGGTGAAATGGATTTTGAGAAAGTACTCACATAAATGACACGTCCTGATTGATCGAGACCTTGAAGTGCAGGAATGGGCTTACCTTCGTATCGAAATTCTGAATCGTAGTCATCTTCAATAATAAAGCGATTTTGGCTTTGATGTGCCCATTTTAGGAGTTGCATCCGTTTATTCAAACGCATTGTCACCCCGCTCGGAAATTGATGACTCGGTGTAATGTATACAATGTTATGATCAGTTTGGTTCATTGATTCAATTGCAATCCCATCTTTTTCGACTGGAATAAAGCGAAAAGGAATATGCTTTCGCTTTAGTAACTGATGGACTTGAGGATAAATAGGGTCCTCTAACATGAATTGGCTATGGGATGGTAATAAATCAGTAATGATGGACAACAATTGTTCAGTTGAAGAAGCGACAATCACATGCTCGGGAGTCGCTTGTACGCCGCGACTATGAAATAAATACTGACTAATCTGTTGTCGTAATGCATAATCCCCTTGCCTATGACCTATTTCAACTAGCGGATATTGAGGCTCCTCAAATGCTTCTTTCGCATATTTACGAAATTGCTCAAAAGGAAAATGAGCTTGATCCACCATGCCTAATTTGAATGCATATTGAGGGTTATGTTCTGACGCTAAGGAACGTTGTGGTGACGGTGCAGGTTTTTCGTTAATAAAGGGGAGCGTCTCAATCGCACTAATATAAAACCCAGATTTAGGTTTGCTATAAATATAGCCCTCATCTATAAGTTGTGCATACGCATTCTCAACAGTCGTTTGACTTACAGATAAGTACTGACTGAGTTGTCTTTTTGAAGGTAATTTTTCGCCTTCTTGCATACTCCCATTAATAATGCTTTTTTTAATATTTTCATATAGTTGAATGTAAATAGGTGAAGTTTGTGACTGTTGGATATCGAACATTAACATTTCCATCATATTACTCCAATCTGACCTGCTTATTTTTTATTATTCTGACACTTTAACCAGTTCAGTTATTAGTATAATCTACTTGTGAACGTATGAAAAGGAGGACAATCGCCTATGTCAAAATTAATCGGATCAGAGCGTGTTAAACGCGGTATGGCAGAAATGCAAAAAGGTGGCGTTATCATGGACGTGGTTAACGCTGAACAAGCAAAAATTGCGGAAGAAGCTGGTGCTGTTGCAGTCATGGCACTTGAACGTGTACCATCAGATATTCGTGCTGCTGGTGGTGTGGCACGTGCTTGTAATCCTTCTATAGTAGAAGAAGTAATGAATGCGGTATCTATTCCAGTTATGGCTAAATGTCGTATTGGCCATATTACAGAAGCAAGAGTTTTAGAAGCAATGGGTGTGGACTACATTGATGAATCAGAAGTATTAACACCTGCTGACGAAGTCTTCCACTTAAAGAAAAGTGACTATACTGTCCCATTTGTATGTGGATGCCGAAACTTAGGAGAAGCTGCACGTCGTATTGGCGAAGGTGCTGCGATGCTTCGAACTAAAGGCGAACCAGGTACAGGAAATATCGTTGAAGCGGTACGTCATATGCGCCAAGTTAATCAAGAAGTGGCGCGTATCACAGTGATGAGTGATGACGAATTAATGACTGAAGCGAAAAACTTAGGTGCACCTTATGAAATCTTAAAAGATATTAAAGCACACGGTCGCTTACCGGTTGTTAACTTTGCGGCTGGTGGTGTCGCAACACCTCAAGACGCTGCATTAATGATGGAATTAGGTGCAGATGGTGTATTCGTTGGTTCAGGTATCTTTAAATCAGAAGATCCAGAAACTTTTGCTAAAGCTATTGTACAAGCGACAACACATTATCAAGACTACAAACTGATTGGCGAGTTAGCTAAAAAATTAGGTACTGCAATGAAAGGATTAGATATTAATCAACTTTCATTAGAAGAACGTATGCAAGAGCGTGGTTGGTAAAATGAAAATCGGAGTACTTGCATTACAAGGTGCTGTTCGCGAGCACATTCGACATATTGAAGCTGCAGGGCATGAAGGTGTGCCAATTAAAAAAGTAGCACAATTAGAAGAAATAGAGGGGTTAATTATCCCTGGTGGTGAGTCAACCACGTTACGTCGCTTAATGGGGCTTTATGGTTTTAAAGAAGCATTACGCGAATCACAATTGCCAATGTTTGGCACTTGTGCAGGCTTGATTGTGCTTGCACAGGATATCGTTGACGAAGAAGGTTATTTACAAAAATTGGATATTACTGTAGAACGCAATTCATTCGGTCGTCAAGTAGACAGTTTTGAATCAGAACTTCAAATTAAAGGGATAAATCAACCTGTAGAGGGTGTCTTTATTAGAGCACCTCATATCCAATCTGCAGCCCCACACGTAGAAATTTTAGGTCGAGTTGAAGATAAGATTATCGCAGTTCGTCAAAATCAATATTTAGGGATTTCATTTCATCCAGAATTAACAGATGATTACAGTATGACACAGTATTTTATAGAACAGGTTATCCCGAACAGCACATCGCAAAGAACTGCAGTTGAATGATAGCCGTCTTTGTCTAATCTTATAGTTGTGCATCAAGTGTTAACCTAGGATTATAACGATATCAAATATCAAAGTGGTTGAGCTGGAAAGCAATCTCAAAATAAATAGCGCTAAGATGATTTATTAATAGAAAATCACCTTAGCGCTTCTTTTTATAAAAACTCGATTTCAATTATAAGAAGAAGCCTGCGATTGTTGCAGACACGAATGATACTAATGTAGCACCAAATAATAATTTAAGGCCAAAGCGTGCAACCATGTCACCTTTTTCATCATTTAAAGATTTAATGGCTCCGGAAATAATACCGATCGAACTGAAATTCGCAAAAGATACTAAGAATACAGAGACAACGCCTAGTGTACGAGGTGACAGCCCATTTGCTTTTCCTAATTCAGTCATTGCTACAAATTCATTAGATAGAAGCTTTGTAGCCATAATTGAACCTGCATGAACTGCATCATGCCAAGGAATACCTGTTAAAAATGCTAATGGTGCGAAAATGAAACCAATCAATGTTTGGAAATTCCAATCCAATTGACCACCAGAAACAAAACCGATAATACCGCCTACGATACCATTGAGTAATGAGATTAAAGCGATATAACCGATTAACATCGCACCTACAATAACAGCAACTTTAAATCCATCTAAGATATATTCGCCCAACATTTCAAAGAAAGATTGTTGCTTTTTCTCTTCTTCAATCAATAATTTGTCATCTTCTTCGTTGACTTTATATGGATTAATAATAGAGGCAATAATGAAACCACCGAATAAGTTTAATACGACTGCGGTTACAACATATTTTGGTTCAACAAGTGTAAAGTAGGCACCGACAATTGATGCAGATACTGTAGACATTGCTGAAGCAGTTAATGTATATAAGCGATGTTTAGGAATATAAGGAAGTTGTTTTTTTAATGAAATGAACACTTCGGATTGCCCTAAAATAGCAGAAGCTACCGCATTATATGATTCTAAACGACCCATACCGTTAATTTTAGAAATTAAAAATCCAAGAACATTAATAATTAATGGCAAGATTTTTGTGTATTGCAAAATACCAATCAACGCTGAAATAAAGATAATTGGCAGTAATACATTAAAGAAGAAAGGCGATGCCCCTTTGTTGGCTAAACCACCAAATACGAAATCGACACCGACTGCAGCTTGTTTTAATAAATAACCAAAGCCAGTCGCAACGCCGCCGACAATTTGAATCCCAATATTTGTTTTAAGTAAGAAAAAGGCTAAAACAAGTTGGATAACAAGCATGATGCCAATATATTGCCAACGTACGTGCTTTTTATCAGAACTTGCTAAAAAAGCTAGGGCTAAAAATACAACAATCCCAACAACCCCAATTAAAATATGCATGTGAGTTCCACCTCTGCTTTTCAAAATTAAATTTCACTAGAACTATCATACACCAAAAATGTAAGCAGTAACATAGCAATTTTATAAATTTAAAATCAAATTGGTTGAAAAAGGTCAAAGTGGGTTCTATAATATAGTCAAAGATGGTCAAAAGAGGTGATACGATGCACAATATGTCTGACATCATAGAACAGTACATTAAAAAGTTATTTGAAGAAGCACAAGATGACGTTGTTGAAATTCAACGCGCAAACATTGCACAGCGTTTTGATTGCGTACCATCTCAGTTGAATTATGTCATCAAAACACGATTCACGAATGAACATGGTTATGAAATAGAAAGTAAACGTGGTGGCGGCGGGTATATTCGAATCACAAAAGTTGAAACAAAAGATCAAGGCAATTATATTAAACGGCTAATGGAATTAATTGGACCTGCCATTTCTCAGCAACAAGCGCTTTATATCATAGATGGTTTGTTGGAAAACAACTTGATTACTGAAAGAGAAGCCAAAATGATTGCGGCGATTGTAGATAGGGAAACATTGAAAATGGATGTGGCAGCAAGAGATATTATCCGTGCAAATATTTTGAAACGCCTACTACCGGTTATTAACTATTATTAAAGGATGATGTGCTATGAATACCGATAAATATAAACTTGAACGACATCAAGCGACAAGCCCTTACCGTCAGCAAGTCAAATTGTCACAGCAACCTATCTATGGACAGTCTGACGATGATTGGCAAGAAGCAGAGGATGTTGAAGGGACTTTTGTCATCAAACAAATTTTACAACATTTGGCAGCTAAACACGGCTTGAGTGTCGATCAAGTGGTTTATCGAGAAGAAAAGCGCTGTCCAACGTGTCAAATGACATTAAAAGATATTGCGCATGTCGGCAAGTTCGGCTGTCATGATTGTTATCAAACTTTCAAAGAAGATGTTTATGACATTGTGAGACGCGTCCAAGGTGGTCATATTGAACATTCTGGAAAATGTCCACAGTCGTCGCAACAAAAACGGGCATTGAAAAAACAACTCGAAGAAAAACGTGCTCATCTTGAATCACTTGTTGCGAAACAAGCTTTTGAAGAAGCGGCGATTGTACGAGATGAAATTCAAGCACTCCAACAACAAAGTGAGGTGTCCAAATCTGATGACGAATAATCTTGATCAGCACATGAGTGATTGGATGCAAGAAGTTCAATCACAACCTGTGATTATGTCTTCACGTATTCGGTTAGCGCGTAATCTTGAAAACCATGTACATCCTTTGATGTTCCCGTCTGAAGAGGAAGGACATCGTGTGATTAATGAAGTTCAAGATGTTTTAAAAGATATGAAAGTTTTAAGATTAGATGAATTAGATCAACAAAGTAAATATAAATTAGTGGCTAAGCATTTAATTAGCCCAGAGCTGACAAAGCAACCCGCATCTGCTGTATTGTTGAATGAAGATGAATCTATTAGTGTAATGGTAAATGAAGAGGACCATATACGTATTCAAGCAATGGGCAATGATTTATCATTAGATACGCTTTATCAAAAAGCTTCTAAAATAGATGACGTCTTAGATGCTTCGCTCGATATCAGTTATGATGAACAACTGGGTTATTTGACAACTTGTCCGACGAATGTTGGCACAGGTATGCGTGCAAGTGTGATGTTGCACTTGCCAGGATTGTCTATTATGAAGCGGATGAATCGTATTGCACAAACGATTAACCGATTTGGTTTTACAATTAGAGGTATTTACGGTGAAGGTTCGCAAGTTTATGGACATGTTTATCAAGTTTCAAATCAATTAACACTTGGTAAAAGTGAACAAGAAATTATCGATGCACTAACAGAATTAGTTCATCAAATTATTAATGAAGAACTCGCATTACGAGATCGTTTAAATCAACACAATCATACTGAGACACTTGATAGAATCTATCGTTCATTGGGTATATTAAAATATAGTCGTTTAATTTCGGTAGAGGAAGCGTCATATCGTTTGAGTGATATTAAATTAGGTGTTGATTTGGGCATTTTAGAAATGGATGACTTTCGATTTAATGAATTAATGATTGCGATTCAATCGCCATTTTTAATTGATGATGCAGAAGAACAATCCATTGAAGCCAAAAGAGCAGAAATTTTAAGAACGCATATATAAAACTAGGAGGTTGGCATATGTTATTTGGAAGATTAACAGAACGTGCGCAGCGTGTTTTAGCACATGCACAAGAAGAGGCAATTCGCTTAAATCACTCTAATATTGGAACAGAGCATTTACTACTAGGTTTAATGAAAGAACCAGAAGGCATTGCGGCAAAAGTATTAGAAAGTTTTGATATTACAGAAGATAAAGTTGTTGCAGAAGTAGAAAAATTGATTGGACATGGTCAAGAACAAATGGGTGCGTTACACTATACACCACGCGCTAAAAAGGTCATTGAACTTTCAATGGATGAAGCACGTAAATTACAGCACAACTTTGTAGGAACAGAGCACATTTTACTTGGCTTGATCCGTGAAAACGAAGGTGTAGCTGCACGTGTATTTGCAAACTTAGATTTAAATATCACTAAAGCACGTGCACAAGTTGTTAAAGCGTTAGGTAGCCCAGAAATGTCTAATAAAGGTGCACAAGCGGCTAAATCAAACAACACACCAACTTTAGATGGATTAGCGAGAGATTTAACAGTTATTGCTAAAGACGGTACGTTAGATCCAGTCGTAGGCCGTAACGCTGAAATTACACGTGTGATTGAAGTGTTAAGCCGACGTACAAAAAACAATCCCGTTCTTATCGGTGAACCTGGGGTAGGTAAAACTGCTATTGCGGAAGGTCTTGCTCAAGCAATCGTCAACAATGAAGTTCCAGAAACATTAAAAGATAAACGTGTTATGTCTTTGGATATGGGAACTGTTGTCGCAGGTACAAAATACCGTGGTGAGTTTGAAGAACGTCTTAAGAAAGTAATGGAAGAAATTCACCAAGCAGGTAATGTCATTTTATTCATTGACGAATTGCATACACTCATTGGTGCGGGTGGTGCAGAAGGTGCAATTGACGCCTCAAATATTTTAAAACCTGCCCTTGCACGTGGTGAACTACAATGTATTGGTGCGACAACATTAGATGAATACCGTAAACACATCGAAAAAGATGCTGCACTTGAACGACGTTTCCAACCGGTACAAGTAGATGAACCAAGTGTTGCGGATACAATTGAAATTTTAAAAGGCTTACGTGATCGTTATGAAGCACATCACAGAATTAACATTTCCGACGAAGCGATTGAAGCTGCTGCAAAATTAAGTAATCGTTATGTACAAGATCGTTTCTTACCAGATAAAGCGATTGATTTAATTGATGAAGCTAGCTCAAAAGTACGCTTAAAAAGCCATACAACACCAACAAGCCTAAAAGAGATTGAAGTACAAATTGAACAAGTGAAAAAAGAAAAAGATGCTGCAGTCCATGCACAAGAATTCGAAAACGCTGCAAATCTTAGAGATAAACAAACGAAATTAGAAACACAATACGAAGAAGCTAAAAATGAATGGAAAAATAATCAAGGTGGTCAACACACAACACTTGTCCCTGAAGATATTGCAGAAGTTATTGCGGGTTGGACAGGTATTCCATTAACACGCTTGAACGAAACAGAATCAGATCGATTACTTAACTTGGAAGAAACATTACACCAACGTGTAATCGGTCAAGATGATGCAGTTGCTGCCATTTCTAAAGCAGTACGTCGCGCGCGTGCAGGCTTAAAAGATCCAAAACGTCCAATTGGTAGCTTCATTTTCCTAGGACCAACAGGTGTAGGTAAAACAGAACTTGCACGTGCATTAGCGGAATCTATATTTGGTGAAGAAGATGCGATGATTCGTGTTGACATGAGTGAGTTTATGGAAAAACATGCAGTGAGCCGTTTGGTTGGAGCCCCTCCTGGATACGTAGGTCACGATGACGGAGGTCAATTAACTGAAAAAGTACGTCGTAAACCATACTCAGTTATTTTATTTGATGAAATTGAAAAAGCGCACCCAGATGTATTTAACATCTTATTACAAGTGTTAGACGATGGTCACTTGACTGATACGAAAGGTCGCCGAGTAGATTTCAGAAATACAGTCATTATTATGACTTCTAACGTCGGTGCACAAGAATTGCAAGACCAACGATTCGCAGGCTTTGGTGGCAATTCAGAAGGTAATGACTATGAAACAATTCGTAAAACAATGATGAAAGAATTGAAAAATGCGTTCCGTCCAGAGTTCTTAAACCGTGTTGACGACATCATTGTATTCCACAAACTTAATAAAGAAGAATTGAAAGAAATCGTAACAATGATGGTAGGCAAATTAACAGATCGCTTATCTGAACAAAACATTCATGTGAGTGTCACAGATGCAGCGAAAGATAAAATTGCCGCTGAAGGTTATGATCCAGAATATGGTGCACGTCCATTAATCCGTGCAATTCAAAAAACAGTTGAAGATAACTTAAGTGAGTTAATCTTAGAAGGTAAAGAACTAGAAGGTAAAAACGTTACTGTTGACTTTGACGGTGAATCTTTCCAATACGACATTTCTGAACGAGAATCAGATCAAGCAACAACATCATCTGAAGCATAATCGTAAAAATGTCTGAAAAGAACTAACATATTTAAAGTGATTGAAAAGCGCACATAACCCTGCGCTTTTGAGTCACATGCTTTTAAGGAGACGATTAAATCTTATGACAAATAAGAGATCGTCTCCTTTTATGTTGTATTTATTAGAGTGATAGATATAAAATAGAAAATCATTAGCATTGATCTCCTTTTGTTAAGTGACTTTGTATTTGGTCAAGTTGGCGGGTATTCGATTGCTTGCAACAGGCACACAGGTAAAGTCTAGATATGTATTAAAATTGACTATGGATACGGTGTTAATTACGATGTACATTGAATGATTACGCATTATTTCATAGGTTGTAGTGTGAAGCACAATCAGCCTTACGCAAAATTTGTCTTAAATCTTTAACAAGTATAAAATATATATGTTATCCGAAGAGATGGGGGTGGCCTTGTGGCGAAAAAGAAAGTGATATTTGAATGTACAGCTTGTGGTTATCAATCTCCAAAATGGATGGGCAAATGTCCAAATTGTGGTGCATGGAATACAATGGAAGAATCGATAGAGCAAAAAGTAGCGAGCCCTAAACATGGGGTCAGATCTCAAAAAACGAGTACTTCCAAAATTCAAAAACTAAATGAAATTAAACAAGAGCAAGCACCGCGTATCCTAACAAATAGTGATGAGTTTAACCGTGTACTTGGCGGAGGTATTGTAGAAGGATCGCTCGTTCTCATTGGTGGTGACCCAGGTATTGGGAAATCGACGTTGTTATTACAAATGTGTGCAGCATTGTCCCAAAGTAAAAATGTATTATATATTACAGGTGAGGAGTCACTTAATCAAACAAAGTTAAGAGCAGATCGCCTAGACGAAGATGCGAGTCAATTGAATGTTTTTGCTGAGACAGACTTAGAAGTGATTCATGAAGCAGTAAAGAAAATTGAACCGGAGCTTATTGTAGTGGACTCAATTCAAACGATTTATCATCCAGAGATTAGTTCGGCTCCAGGCTCTGTGTCACAAGTTCGTGAAAGTACACAAAGCTTAATGCATATTGCAAAACAAATGAATATTGCTACTTTTATTGTAGGGCATGTGACAAAAGAAGGCCAAATTGCTGGACCGCGTTTGTTAGAACACATGGTGGATACGGTGCTGTATTTCGAAGGCGACGAACATCATGCTTATCGTATTTTAAGAGCCGTTAAAAACCGTTTTGGTTCCACGAATGAAATGGGCATATTCGAAATGAAACAGTCTGGATTGAAAAGTGTATTGAACCCATCAGAGATGTTTTTAGAAGAGCGTTCTACCAACGTACCTGGCTCAACAATCGTTGCGACGATGGAAGGGACACGTCCGCTACTTATTGAAGTTCAAGCGCTCGTTACGCCGACGACATTTAATAACCCTCGACGAATGGCTACAGGCATAGATCATAATCGTTTGAGTTTATTAATGGCAGTGTTAGAGAAAAAAGAAGGCTATCTATTACAACAACAAGACGCCTATATTAAAGTAGCAGGAGGCGTGAAGTTGTCTGAGCCAGCAGTGGATTTAAGTATTATTATCGCAACAGCATCAAGTTTTAAAGACCAAGCTGTCGATGGATTAGATTGCTTTATTGGAGAAGTTGGATTAACAGGTGAAGTACGACGCGTTTCCCGTATCGAACAACGGGTACAAGAAGCGGCAAAACTCGGTTTTAAACGTGTGATATTACCTAAAACAAATATAGGGGGATGGCAATTCCCGCAAGGTATTGAAGTGATTGGTGTTTCTACTGTAAATGAAGCATTAAAATATGCCATAAAATAATAGAAAGGAGGGAGGAAAAATGGATTTTGTCAAACTGCTCGTTATCCTATCATACATTGTTATCGGGAGTGTCTTAGGCATTGTATTGATTCCTGAGATTGTTGTAGACTTTGAAGTCAGTCATCCGCCGATGATAGAAAATAGCTATTTTGCAGCGTTTATGGGTACAGTTTTGATGTTTTTATTATTTGGTTGGTTTATTCCACGCATTGCATATGCTATTAAAGATTTAGAGCAATTTGTGTTAGGATACAGTGCGATTGAAATTATATTTGCGACTATTGGACTGTTTATGGGCTTGCTCATTTCTGTTATGATTTCTTTTATTTTAGAATTTATTGGAACAGACTTTATTAATCGTATTATCCCGATTATTTTAACTTTAATTTTAAGTTATTTAGGTTTCCAATTTGGTCTTAAAAAACGAGATGAAATGTTGCTGTTTTTACCGGAAAACATGGCACGTTCGATGGCAATTAGCGCATGTAACGCGGTGCCAAAAATTATTGATACGAGTGCGATTATAGACGGTAGAATATTAAAAATTATGGAAGCGGGCTTTATAGATGGTGAGATTTTAATTCCGCAAGGTGTGATTAACGAGTTGCAAGTTGTGGCTGATGCAAATGATAGTATTAAACGTGACAAAGGGCGTCGTGGCTTAGAGATTCTTAATGCGATCCATATGTCAAAACACCCGACACGTATTGTTCATCCACAGCGAAGTCATCATGATATTGATGATTTACTCGTAAGATTGGCGCAACATTATCGTGCTCACGTGATTACAACGGATTATAATTTAAACAAAGTTTGTAGTATTCAAGGCATTAAAGTGTTGAATGTTAATGATTTATCAGACGCAATTCGACCTGAAGTGCATCAAGGAGACCGATTTGACCTTATGATAACTAAAGTAGGTAAGGAACCGGGTCAAGGTGTAGGTTATTTTGATGACGGAACGATGGTCGTGGTCGACGATGCGAAGCAATATATTAATCAAACGATTCCTTTAGAAGTGATTAGTATGTTACAGACAGCTTCTGGGCGCATTATATTTGCAAAAAAGGTGGAGGAATAAATGACAAATTATCATGTGATCATACCGGCAGCAGGTACTGGAAATCGAATGGGACGTGCTTATAATAAATTATTGATTCGTGTTGCAGGGCGTACAATTTTAGAACATACGATAGACGTATTTCAAAAAGATGATCAATGTGAAAGTATTTATTTAGCCATCCATCCAAGAGACCGTGAGCAATTACAAAATCTTTTAGCGCCTTATAGTAAAATTAAAGGCTTAATTGAAGGTGGAAAAGAACGTCAAGAAAGCATTCATAAAGTCATCCAACATATGAATGTGGCTGAAGATGAAGTCGTACTTGTTCATGATGGTGCGAGACCTTTTATTACACATCAGACCATTAAAGAAGTTACTTTAGCAATCGAAGCATGTGGTGCGGCTATCGTAGGTGTTAAAGCGAAAGATACGATTAAATTGGTTCAAAATCAGTTTGTGTCACAAACTTTAGACCGTTCCGCTTTATGGCAAGTACAAACACCACAGGGCTCTAAATTTCAGCATTTAAAAACAGCCTATGATGATGCGCTGTCTAAAAAAATCAATGGCACTGATGACGCTTCGCTATTAGAAGCTTCTGGTCAGCCGATTTATATGGTTGAAGGCGACTATGATAATATTAAAGTAACGACGGAAGAAGATCTTACATATGCGGAAGCAATATTTGATAAAAGGAGAAAAGAAAATCATGTATAGAGTTGGATTAGGTTATGACGTTCATGCTTTTGACGAAACGCGCCCATTAATTATCGGTGGAATTGAAGTGCCGCATACACATGGGTTAAAAGGCCATAGCGATGCCGATGTTTTGCTTCATGCGATCACCGACGCGATGTTAGGTGCATGTGCACTAGGAGATATTGGGAAATTATTCCCTGACACAGACCCACAGTTCAAAGATGCAGATTCTAAAAAATTGTTAGTCGCTGCATATGAACAAGTTAAAAATGAAGGTTACATTATTAATAATATTGACGCAACCATCATTGCTGAGCGCCCTAAATTCCGCCCTTATATTGATGAAATGCGTGCTGTCATTGCTGATTTGTTTGAAGTCGCAATACAACAAGTCAATGTAAAAGCAACAACAAGTGAAAAGTTAGGTTTTACAGGTCGTCAAGAAGGTATCGCAGCACAAGCCATCGTATCCTTAACAGCGCAAGCATAGTTAAAAGTAACATATACACAACATGACATGACATGTTATAATTAAAAAATTGAAGAACAAAACAGGAGTGAACGAAATGAGTAACCGAGTAAGAGTCAGATATGCACCAAGCCCAACAGGTTATTTGCATATCGGTAACGCACGTACTGCATTATTTAACTATTTATTCGCGAAACACTATGATGGAGATTTTGTGATTCGTATTGAAGACACGGATACTAAGCGTAACCTTGCCGATGGTGAAGCTTCACAATTTGAAAATTTAAAATGGTTAGGCTTGGATTGGGATGAATCTGTGGATCAAGATAAAGGTTATGGTCCATATCGTCAATCTGAACGTGGTCACATTTATCAACCGCTTGTGGATCAATTGTTAGCTGAAGACAAAGCGTACAAATGTTACATGACGGAAGAAGAATTAGAAGCAGAGCGTCAAGCACAAATCGAACGCGGTGAGATGCCACGTTATGGTGGTAAACATGCCCATCTAACAGAAGAGGAAAGACAGCAGTTTGAAGCAGAGGGACGTAAGCCTGCTATTCGTTTACGTGTTCCACAAAATAAAACATATCAGTTCGATGACATGGTGAAAGGGACAGTTTCTTTTGAATCTGATAACTTCGGCGACTGGGTAATTGTGAAAAAAGATGGTATTCCAACATACAATTTTGCAGTTGCTGTAGATGATCACTATATGGAAATTACAGATGTGATTCGCGGCGATGATCATATTTCTAACACACCGAAACAATTAATGATTTATGAAACATTTGGTTGGGAACCGCCTCGTTTTGCACATATGACATTAATCGTGAATGAGCAACGCAAAAAGTTAAGTAAGCGTGACGGTCAAATTTTACAGTTTATTGAGCAATATAAAGAGTTAGGTTATTTACCAGAAGCGTTATTTAACTTTATCGCATTATTAGGGTGGTCTCCTGAAGGTGAAGAAGAAATCTTTTCTAAAGAACAGTTCATCGATATCTTTACTGAAAAGCGTCTATCAAAATCTCCTGCATTTTTCGATAAACAAAAATTGGCTTGGATTAATAACCAATACATGAAAGAAAAAGATTCAGAAACAGTTTTTGAGATGACATTACCGCATATGGTTAAAGCTGGTTTGTTACCTGAATCACCATCAGAAGCTGAATTAGACTGGGGACGTAAACTCGTGGCACTTTATCAAGAACAAATGAGCTACGCTGGAGAAATCGTACCTTTATCAGAGCTATTTTTCCGAGACGAAAAAGAATTAGACGAAGCTTCACAAGAAGTGTTGAATGGTGAACAAGTTCCTGAATTAATGAATGCACTATATGGTAAATTAGAAGCGTTAGAGCCATTTGAAGCTGCTGAAATTAAAAAGAAAATTAAAGAAGTCCAAAAAGAAACAGGCATTAAAGGGAAACAACTCTTCATGCCAATTCGTGTTGCGGTAACTGGACAAATGCATGGACCAGAATTGCCGAATACAATGGAAGTGCTTGGCAAAACAAAAGTACTTCGTCGAATTAATCAATTATTGTAATGACTGCCTTAATTATAAAATGAGGCTTAAAGAGCGATTTAGACTGTTTTCAAGCCGTTTCCAAATTTATAACTTGATATCACGTTCAAAATCCACTACCATAAAGGTGGATTTTGATTTGAATAAAGGATTAGTAGGCAAATTGCGTGTTTTAGAGAGTGTACGGTTGCTGCAAGTACATCACAATATTTGTTGAATGCACCTTTATAAGAAGAACTAAATAATGAATGAGTGAGTAGGTCAAAGAGAATTTAATGATTCTCGTCGATATACTAATTGAGAGTGGAACCGTGCTTAAGCACCTCTGACATAATTTGTGTCAGAGGTGTTTTTTGTACTAAGTAATAAGAATAACTATTTTAGGAGGAAATACAGTGATCAAACGAATGATGGATGATGTAAAAATGGTCTTTGAACAAGACCCAGCAGCGCGTTCGACTTTTGAAGTGATTACAACATACGCGGGCTTGCATGCCGTGTGGAGTCATCTTATTGCACATCGTTTATACAATAAAAAACGCTTCACATTAGCGCGTGTCATATCTCAAGTTTCTCGCTTTTTTACAGGTATAGAAATCCATCCAGGCGCTAAAATTGGACGTCGTCTTTTTATCGATCATGGCATGGGTGTCGTTATCGGAGAGACATGTACAATAGGTGATAATGTAACGATTTACCAAGGTGTGACTTTAGGAGGGACTGGGAAAGAAAAAGGTAAGAGACACCCCGATATTGGAGACAACGTCTTGATTGCAGCAGGGGCTAAAGTATTAGGAAATATTAAAGTAGACTCGAATGTCAATATCGGTGCCAATTCTGTTGTATTAAGAAATGTGCCTAGTTATACAACTGTTGTAGGCATTCCTGGTCGTGTGGTAAAACAAGACGGCATTCGCACCGGTAAAACGTTTGATCATCTCAATTTGCCTGACCCTATTTATGAACAACTCAAGCAGCTTGAACGACAACTTGAACAAACTAAAAATGGAGAGATTAAAGATGATTACATTATATAATACACTAACGCGTCAAAAAGAAACTTTTAAACCGATTGAACCTGGGAAAGTCAAAATGTACGTTTGCGGACCGACTGTTTACAACTACATTCATATTGGAAATGCACGTCCAGCTATTAACTATGATGTTGTCAGACGTTATTTCGAATATAAAGGCTATGAAGTGAATTATGTATCAAATTTCACAGATGTCGATGACAAACTGATTAAACGTTCTCAAGAACTTGGAGAAACAGTACCTGAAATTGCAGATCGTTATATAAAAGCATTCCACGAAGATACGGGTGCATTAAATGTCAAACCGGCAACATGCAACCCACGTGTTATGGAACATATGGATGATATTATCAAATTTATTCAAAATTTAATCGATGAAGGCTATGCTTACGAAAGTGGCGGAGATGTCTACTTCAGAACACGCAAATTCGATGGTTATGGAAAGTTAAGCCATCAATCTATCGATGATTTGAAAATTGGTGCTCGCATCGAACAAGGTGAACAAAAAGAAGAAGCTTTAGACTTCACTTTATGGAAAAAAGCAAAACCGGGCGAAATCAGTTGGGAAAGTCCATTTGGTACAGGACGTCCGGGTTGGCACATTGAATGCTCAGTGATGGCCTATGAAAAACTAGGTGCAACGATTGATATTCACGCTGGTGGAAGTGATTTACAATTTCCTCACCATGAAAATGAAATTGCACAATCAGAAGCGCATAATCATGCACCATTTGCAAACTATTGGATGCATAACGGCTTTATTAATATTGACAATGAAAAAATGAGTAAATCATTAGGTAACTTTATTTTAGTTCACGATATTATTAAAGAGGTCGACCCCGATGTATTGCGTTTCTTTATGATCAGCGTACATTATAGAAGTCCCATCAACTATAACATCGAGCGTGTAGAAGCTGCACGTAGTGGTCTTGAGCGTATTCGTAACAGTTATCAAGCGCTCATTGAACGAGAAGCGGTTGCTACAAATCTTGTAGACGATACGAATTATTTAGAACAAATTGAACAAGTACTTGAGCAATTTGAAAAAGTGATGGACGATGATTTTAATACAGCGAATGCCATTACAGCGTGGTATGATTTAGTTAAACTTACAAATAAATACATGTTAGAAGATAATACGTCGACACAAGTGATTCAACGTTTTAAAGAAGTATTCCAAATCTTCAGTGACGTACTGGGTATCCCACTTACTTCTCAAAAAGATGAGCAACTGCTTGATGAAGAGATTGAAAAATTAATTGAAGAACGAAATGAAGCTAGAAAAGCTAAAGATTTTGCACGTGCAGACGAAATTCGTGATCAATTAAAAGCACAAAATATTATTCTTGAAGATACACCACAGGGCGTGAGATTTAAACGTGGCTAATGACATCAACAAAAAATTATTAAATCCACTCTCTTTAGCATATGTGGGCGATGCTGTTTTAGATCAGCACGTCCGTACATATATCATTCTCAAATTACAGAGCAAACCGAACCGCTTGCATCAAGAAGCGAAAAGATTTGTCTCAGCTAAAAGTCAGGCTGCAACACTTGAAGCTTTAATTGAAAACAATTGGTTTACAGAAGAAGAACGAGATATCATTCGACGTGGACGTAATGCTAAAAGTTATACAAAAGCGAAAAACACAGATATTCAAACCTATCGAAAAAGTTCTGGCTTAGAAGCGCTGATTGGCTATTTATATTTAGATCAACAAAATGCGAGACTGGAAGCATTATTAACGACAATAGTTGAATATGTAGAAGAAAGGCGTTGAATGAAATGGATTCAGAAATCATTGTTGGCCGTCATGCAGTAAGAGAAGCTGTGACAACCGGACATACCATTAATAAGATACTGATTCAAGAAGGCATTAAAAAGCAACAGATTGAAGATATTTTAAAAGCTGCAAAATCAGCAAAACTTGTTGTACAAACCGTTCCAAAATCAAAATTAGATCAAATCTCGAATGCACCTCATCAAGGCGTAGCAGCTTATGTCGCTCCTTACGCATATGAGACATTAGATCATTTCTTAAAGCAACAAGCTGAAAAAGAGACACTTTCTACAGTATTAATCTTAGATGGCTTGGAAGATCCGCATAATTTAGGGTCAATATTAAGAACAGCAGATGCAACTGGTGTGGATGGGATTATTATTCCGAAAAGACGCTCTGTTGCATTGACACAAACAGTAGCTAAAGCGTCTACTGGCGCGATTCAACATGTCCCGGTTATTAGAGTCACGAATCTATCTCAAACGATGGATGAATTGAAAGATAAAGGCTACTGGATAGCGGGCACAGAAGCAAATCATGCGACAGATTATAGACAAATGCAAGTGGACGTTCCGTTAGCTATTGTTATCGGAAGTGAAGGTCAAGGAATGAGCCGTCGGGTAAAAGAAAAATGTGATTTTTATATTAAAATTCCTATGGTTGGCCATGTGAATAGTTTGAATGCTTCTGTTGCAGCAAGTTTAATGATGTATGAAGTGTTTAGAAAACGGCGGCCCATTGGCGGTGAAGATTAAAAGATGAAAGACTATTATGTAATCATTGACGGGTACAACATGATAGGTCAGTCTCCAGAATTAAGTCAAGTAGCTAAAGAAAACTTAGAAGAAGCAAGAGAGCAACTGCTGATTGAAATCGCAAACTATAATGCGGTCATAAAAGGGAAAATTGTTTGTGTTTTTGATGCTTATGAACAAGGTACGCCTCAGTCAGAGTCTGTCTATCATGGTGTGCATGTGATTTTTACGAAAGAAAATGAAACGGCTGATAGTTTTATTGAGCGTTATGTTTACAATATTTACAACAAACATACAACGCATATCACAGTTGTAACAAGTGATATGAGTGAACAGCATGCTATTTTTGGGACGGGCGCTTATCGTTTATCTTCAAGAGAAATGTGGCGCCATTTAAAAGAAAATAAAGAGACCGTCACAAAGTCGATGCATCATTTTCATGAACAGAAGCCGAGAACGCGGATTCACTTATCTGAAGAAGTATTGTCTGAATTTGAGAAATTAAGGCGAGGCGAGTCCGAAGAATAAGATTTCGCAAGTTGTCTGAAGTCGTTATGAATAGGTATGATAAAGCATATTTTTCGAAGGCGAGGAAGAACGCATATGCTTTATCAATATGAATTAGATGATACTTTTTCTGTAATGATTGCTCAAGTAAAGGCCCAGCAACCAGAGGCAATCGTACAATTGATCACTTACATTGAGCAATATGCACGAAAAAGTTTTAGTGACTTTAGTATCATACCGGCAGATTGCGAAGATCTTATCCAAGAAGTGTTGCTAGCCATTTTTAAAAAGATACAAAGCGAGAATTTTTATTACGATGTCCCTTTCGAACATTATATTCATCGCGCAATTTATTTACGTAAAATAGACTATCGCCGTAAAAAGATGACGCATGAACGGTTATTCGACAACTATATTGAACGCTATGCGACGCAATACCAAGTTATGTTGGCACAGCAATATCAAAGTGGGTGTACATCGCAACAATTTTGTCATGAAGTATTAAAACTAGCGGACCGTGGATTAAGTCATTTTGAAATGCAGGTGTTGAAATATCTGATTGAGGAATGGAAACCGTCAGAAATTGCATTGGCATTAAAGGCTGAAGATAAAAAAATATATAATGCCATCTACCGAATCCGTAAGAAATTGAAAGTACTTTTGGACGAATAGTGTGGTTTGACAATTGAACATAAACTTATGTATAGTAAACTGGTATTATAGAAGCAAGGTGAAATAAGTTGAAAAAAGTGCCATTAAATTGCGAGGAATGTGGAAACCGTAACTATCATGTACCGAAAACGATCAATAAAACTGACCGGCTCGTATTAAAGAAATTCTGTGCAAAATGTAATACACATACATTTCATAAGGAATCTAAATAAATAGGAGGGATTTTCGTTATGCCAAAAAAAGAAAGCTTTTTCCGAGGCGTTAAATCCGAAATGGAAAAAACAAGCTGGCCAACTGGACCAGAACTTGTAAAATACACAACAATCGTAGTCATGACAGTGCTATTCTTTTTGTTATTCTTCTACGGTTTAGATATTGGAATTGGTCAATTAATTAAAATGATAAAATAGTGAATGAGGAGTTGTCAGCATGTCTGAAGAGTTAGGGGCAAAACGTTGGTATGCAGTACATACCTACTCTGGTTATGAAAATAAAGTGAAAAAGAATTTAGAAAAACGTGTTGAGTCAATGAACATGACAGAACAAATCTTTAGAGTTGTGATTCCTGAAGAAGAAGAGACACAAGTTAAAGATGGAAAAGCTAAAAAGCAAATGAAGAAAACATTTCCTGGTTACGTATTAGTTGAGTTAGTCATGACGGACGAATCGTGGTACGTTGTTAGAAATACACCAGGTGTAACTGGATTTGTAGGATCAGCTGGGGCGGGTTCAAAACCTAACCCATTATTACCAGATGAAGCACGTTTTATTCTTAAGCAAATGGGCATGAAAGAAAAGACAATTGATGTAGAAGTGGATTTAGGTGAACAAGTCCGTATTACTTCTGGGCCGTTTGCAAATCAAGTGGGCGAAATCAGTGAAATTGAAGCGGATAAATTTAAGTTGACTGTATTAGTTGATATGTTTGGACGCGAAACACCAGTTGAAGTTGAATTTGATCAAATAGAAAAACTCTAAACGTGTAAAAAGTTATAAAAAATGAGTTGTATTCAGCGTATGAAAATGTTACAATTACGAAGTCGCGCATTCATAGCGCTACATTTCGTCACGAAATGTTAAGAGTGGGAGGGCAAAATTGAGCCCTGTGACCACATCACGATATCAAGGAGGTGCACATCGTGGCTAAAAAAGTAGAAAAAGTAGTTAAGTTACAAATTCCAGCAGGTAAAGCAAACCCAGCACCACCAGTTGGTCCTGCATTAGGTCAAGCCGGTGTGAACATTATGGCTTTCACAAAGGAATTTAACGCACGTACACAAGAACAAGCAGGTTTAATTATTCCGGTTGAAATTTATGTTTATGAAGATCGTTCATTTACATTTATTACTAAAACACCACCTGCAGCTGTATTACTTAAAAAAGCAGCTGGTATTGAAAAAGGTTCTGGTGAGCCAAACAAAACTAAAGTTGCTACAGTAACAAAAGATCAAGTACGTGAAATTGCTAACACTAAAATGCCTGACTTAAATGCTGCAGACGAAGAAGCAGCTATGCGTATCGTTGAAGGTACTGCACGTAGTATGGGTATTATTGTTGAGTAATTACCAACTGATTAACAAATAAGACAATGAGAAAATAAATTTTCGTAAGAACGCAGGTAGCCTATGAACAAGAAAGCATTCACTGTGATTCGCACAGATTTGTGCTAGGGACTATCTGCGCTCAACTTGCTTGAAGCAAGTAAATGTGGGAGGACATTCCGATAAAACCACTAAAGGAGGACAAAAAATGGCTAAAAAAGGTAAAAAGTATCAAGAAGCTTTAAACAAAGTTGATCGCCAAGCATTCTATACAGTAGAAGAAGCAATCAGCTTAGCTAAAGAAACATCTATTGCTAACTTCGATGCTTCAGTTGAAGTGGCTTTCCGTTTAGGTATTGATACACGTAAAAATGACCAACAAATCCGTGGTGCAGTAGTATTACCACACGGTACTGGTAAATCTCAACGTGTATTAGTTTTTGCTAAAGGCGACAAAATCGCTGAAGCAGAAGCAGCAGGTGCTGACTATGTTGGAGATGCAGAATATGTAAACAAAATCCAACAAGGTTGGTTTGATTTTGATGTTGTTGTTGCAACACCAGATATGATGGGTGAAGTTGGTAAATTAGGTCGTGTATTAGGACCTAAAGGTTTAATGCCAAACCCTAAAACTGGCACAGTAACAATGGACGTTAAAAAAGCTGTTGAAGAAATCAAAGCAGGTAAAGTTGAATACCGTGCAGAAAAAGCGGGTATCGTACACGCTTCAATCGGTAAAGTTTCTTTCGATACAGAAAAATTAGTTGAAAACTTCAAAACTTTACAAGATGTGTTAACAAAAGCGAAACCATCTTCAGCTAAAGGTACTTACTTTAAGTCTGTTGCAGTAACAACTACAATGGGCCCTGGTATCAAAGTCGATACTGCAAGTTTCAAACTTTAAGACTTATCTCTTAATGATGCGCTAAATCATTAAGTGACTTGATAAATAGAAAATAATGGTTGACTTATTACACAAAAGCCGTTATATTAATTTTTGTTGAATATTTTACCTAAGACAGTAGGAGTTCTAACTGAACTTAAAAATCATCCTACCGAGGCTAAAATGGACTTGAACGTATGAACTTTCAAGCACTTTTTGCCGTGGGTAAAAAGTGCTTTTTATTTAAGTCTTGGACTTAACTATAAAAAGCACCTAAAACTTATCGATGGAGGTGTCAAAATGTCTGGAATCATTGAAGCGAAAAAACAACAAGTTGACGTCATTACTGATCAACTTAAAAGTTCTGTTTCTACAGTAGTTGTTGACTACCGTGGTTTAACAGTAGCAGAAGTAACTGAATTACGTAAACAATTACGTGAAGCTGGTGTTCAGTACAAAGTATACAAAAACACTATGTTACGTCGTGCAGCAGAACAAGCTGGCATTGAAGGTTTAGACGAGTTCTTAACTGGACCTACAGCAGTAGCATTCACTACTGAAGACGTTGTAGCCCCAGCTAAAGTCATCGCTGGATTCGCTAAAGAACACGAAGCTTTAGAAATCAAGACGGGTATCATGGAAGGTAGTATCATTACTGCTGACGAAGTGAAAACAGTTGGTTCATTACCATCACACGAAGGTCTTGTATCAATGCTTCTTTCTGTATTACAAGCGCCAATGCGCAACTTTGCTTATGCAGTTAAAGCTGTTGGAGAAAACAAAGAAGAAAACGCAGAATAAACGATAAATTAAAACTTAAAAATTGGAGGAATAATAACATGGCTAATCAAGAGCAAATCATTGAAGCAATTAAAGAAATGTCTGTTTTAGAATTAAATGACTTAGTTAAAGCAATCGAAGAAGAATTTGGTGTAACTGCAGCAGCACCAGTTGCAGCAGCAGGTGCTGCTGGTGGAGACGCAGCAGCAGAAAAAACTGAATTTGACGTTGAGTTAACTTCAGCTGGTTCATCTAAAATCAAAGTTGTTAAAGCTGTTAAAGAAGCAACTGGTTTAGGATTAAAAGACGCTAAAGAATTAGTTGACGGTGCTCCAAGCATCATCAAAGAAGCTTTACCAAAAGAAGAAGCTGAAAAACTTAAAGAACAATTAGAAGAAGTTGGCGCTTCAGTAGAATTAAAATAATTCGTTGATAAGTGAAAAACCCGCTATTTTTGGAATAGCGGGTTTTTGAATATAATACGATAAAGAGGTGTGACACCGTGAGTCATTACTATGATGCACATCCTGATGCAACACCAGATGAGAGAGAAATTAGCTATTATTATCAGCAACACGAACTGTCACTCACAACAGATACAGGTGTGTTTTCTCGTGATAAAGTTGATTTCGGCTCTGATTTATTGATACAGACATTTTTAAATGAACACCCGCCAGGTCAATTGAAAAGGATTATTGACGTCGGTTGTGGTTATGGACCGATTGGTTTAATGGTGGCCAAAGTTGCACCCCATGATCATATTACAATGTTAGATGTAAACCATCGCGCATTAGCATTAGCTAAAAGAAACGCCAAAGCGAATGGCATCTCAAATGTGACGATACAAGAGAGTGATGGGTTAGCCATGATAGAAGACGAAGCATGTGACTACGTTTTAACTAATCCACCCATTCGTGCTGGTAAACAAGTGGTTCACCAAATTTTGACAGATGCATACCGCGTGCTTAAAACTGAGGGTGCGTTGTATGTCGTTATACAAAAAAAGCAAGGCATGCCATCTGCTAAGAAAAAAATGGACGAGGTTTTTGGAAACGTCTCATCTGTTAAAAATAGTAAAGGTTATCACATATTAAAGAGTTTTAAATCTTGATTTTAAATATTGACTATGATATAGTTGTAAGATGAAATAATTATGTTCAATAAGTGTGTACTTTTACGGTTAAAGTTTCATTGTAACATTTCAAAATAAGACTTATAGAATAGAAAATGGTGTCATCGATTATGTGCTACCGTTTTCTTTTTGTCTTGTTACATGATGAGAACTGAAAAGTGTTCGCACAATTTTTGAGGGGTGAATCTGTTTGGCAGGTCAATTTGTCCAATATGGAAGACATCGTAAACGTAGAAACTACGCAAGAATTTCAGAAGTTTTAGAGTTACCAAACTTAATTGAAATTCAAACAAAATCGTATGATTGGTTCTTAAAAGAAGGTCTTTTAGAAATGTTCCGCGACATTTCTCCAATCGAAGACTTCACAGGTAATCTTTCATTGGAATTTGTAGATTATAGATTAGGTGAACCGAAGTATGATTTAGAAGAATCAAAAAACCGTGATGCAACATATGCGGCGCCATTACGCGTTAAAGTTCGTCTAGTTATTAAAGAAACAGGCGAAGTGAAAGATCAAGAAGTATTTATGGGAGATTTCCCTTTAATGACAGAAACAGGTACTTTTGTAATTAATGGTGCGGAACGTGTTATTGTATCTCAATTAGTTCGTTCACCGTCTGTCTACTTTAATGAAAAGTTAGATAAAAATGGTCGTGTGAACTATGATGCGACTGTTATTCCTAACCGCGGTGCATGGTTAGAGTATGAAACAGATGCGAAAGATGTTGTTTATGTACGTATTGATAGAACAAGAAAGTTACCATTAACAGTATTATTACGTGCATTAGGTTATTCAACTGACCAAGAAATCATTGATTTAATTGGTGACAATGAATACTTAAGAAACACTTTAGAAAAAGATAGCACTGAAAATACAGAACAAGCATTATTAGAAATTTATGAACGTTTACGTCCAGGTGAACCACCAACGGTAGAAAATGCTAAAAGCTTATTGTATTCTCGTTTCTTTGACCCTAAACGTTATGATTTAGCAAGCGTAGGACGTTATAAAGCAAATAAAAAATTACATTTAAAGCACCGCCTATTCAATCAAAAATTAGCTGAACCTATTGTAAATACTGACACAGGTGAAATTGTTGCTGAAGAAGGCACAGTTTTAGATCGTCGTAAGTTAGACGAAATCATGGATGTTCTTGAAACAAATGCTAACGCACAAGTTTACGAACTTCCTAATAGTATTATCGATGAACCTGTAGAAGTACAATCTATTAAAGTTTATGTACCAAATGATGATGAAGAACGTACAACAACTGTGATTGGTAATGCATCCCCAGATTCAGAAGTGAAATGTATTACACCTGCTGACATCGTGGCGTCTATGTCATACTTCTTTAACTTATTGCATGGTATCGGTTATACAGATGACATTGACCATCTTGGTAATCGTCGTTTACGTTCAGTTGGTGAATTGTTACAAAACCAATTCCGCATTGGTTTATCAAGAATGGAACGTGTGGTACGTGAAAGAATGTCTATTCAAGATACTGACTCAATCACACCACAACAATTGATTAACATTCGCCCAGTGATTGCATCAATTAAAGAGTTCTTTGGTAGCTCACAATTATCACAATTCATGGACCAAGCGAACCCACTTGCTGAGTTAACACACAAACGTCGTTTATCAGCTTTAGGGCCTGGTGGTTTAACACGTGAACGTGCACAAATGGAAGTTCGTGACGTACACTATTCTCACTATGGCCGTATGTGTCCAATCGAGACACCAGAGGGTCCAAACATTGGTTTGATTAACTCACTTTCAAGTTATGCACGTGTGAATGAATTTGGTTTCATTGAAACTCCATACAGAAAAGTAGACCTTGAAACAAACACAATTACAGACCGTATTGATTACCTTACTGCTGATGAAGAAGACAGTTATGTTGTTGCCCAAGCGAACTCAAGACTTGATGAAAACGGACGTTTTATCGATGACGAAATCGTTTGTCGTTTCCGTGGTAACAACACAACTATGGCTAAAGAAAAAATGGACTACATGGACGTATCGCCTAAACAAGTTGTTTCAGCTGCGACAGCATGTATTCCGTTTTTAGAAAACGATGACTCTAACCGTGCATTGATGGGTGCGAACATGCAACGTCAAGCAGTACCATTGTTAAACCCAGAATCACCATTCGTAGGTACAGGTATGGAGCACGTAGCCGCACGTGATTCAGGTGCTGCTGTTATTTCTAAGTATCGTGGCCGCGTTGAACATGTTCAATCAAGCGAAGTTTTAGTACGTCGCTTAGTTGAAGAAAATGGTCAAGAAGTAGAAGGTGAATTAGACCGTTATCCATTAGCGAAATTCAAACGTTCAAACTCAGGTACATGTTATAACCAACGTCCTATTATCGCAGCAGGCGACGTTGTTGAAAAAGGCGAAATTCTTGCAGATGGTCCATCTATGGAACTCGGAGAAATGGCCTTAGGTCGAAACGTTGTTGTTGGATTTATGACTTGGGATGGTTATAACTACGAGGACGCCGTAATTATGAGTGAGCGCCTTGTTAAAGATGACGTTTATACTTCAATTCATATCGAGGAATATGAATCTGAAGCACGAGACACAAAACTTGGGCCTGAAGAAATTACTCGCGATATACCAAACGTTTCAGAAAACGCACTGAAAAACTTAGATGACCGCGGTATTGTATACGTTGGAGCAGAAGTAAAAGATGGCGATATATTAGTCGGTAAAGTGACGCCTAAAGGTGTTACTGAATTGACAGCAGAAGAACGCCTATTACATGCGATCTTTGGCGAAAAAGCACGTGAAGTTCGTGATACGTCATTACGCGTACCACACGGTGCAGGTGGTATTGTTCTTGATGTTAAAGTGTTTAACCGTGAAGAAGGCGATGATTCACTTTCACCAGGTGTGAACCAACTTGTTCGTGTGTACATCGTTCAAAAACGTAAAATTCATGTAGGGGACAAAATGTGTGGTCGTCACGGTAACAAAGGTGTCATCTCTAAAATTGTTCCTGAAGAAGATATGCCGTACTTACCAGATGGCCGTCCAATTGACATCATGTTAAACCCACTAGGTGTACCATCACGTATGAATATCGGACAAGTTTTAGAGTTGCATTTAGGTATGGCTGCTAAAAACTTAGGTATTCACGTTGCTTCACCAGTATTTGACGGTGCCAACGATGAAGACGTATGGTCTACAATTGAAGAAGCAGGTATGGCACGTGACGGTAAAACAGTACTTTACGATGGCCGTACAGGAGAACCATTTGACAACCGTATTTCAGTTGGTGTGATGTACATGTTGAAACTTGCGCACATGGTAGATGATAAACTTCACGCACGTTCAACTGGACCATATTCATTAGTTACACAACAACCTCTTGGTGGTAAAGCACAATTCGGTGGACAAAGATTTGGTGAGATGGAGGTATGGGCACTCGAAGCTTATGGTGCAGCATACACACTTCAAGAGATCTTAACTTACAAATCAGATGACACTGTAGGTCGTGTGAAAACTTATGAAGCGATTGTTAAAGGTGAAAACATTTCAAGACCAAGTGTTCCTGAATCATTCCGCGTATTGATGAAAGAGCTACAAAGTTTAGGCCTTGATGTGAAAGTGATGGATGAACAAGACAATGAAATTGAAATGCGCGATTTAGATGAGGATGATATTCCAGATCGTAAAGTCAATATTCAACCATCTACTGTTCCAGAATCTCAAAAAGAATTTAACGAATAAATGCATGTTGAAAATCAAAATCGATCTTGAATAGGAGATCGCAAAGTCGCATGAGACGTCATAGCGTGCCGATAGTTATGTACGTTCAATGTAACTTTTAAGAATTTAATTGCGCTGAGAACATGAAACGCGTTAAAGACTTAACCTGAACTTGATTAAAACGATAGGGAGACGAGTGGCGCTTTTGCTATTCGAGAAGAGAGATGTGTGGAAACTTACATGCATCCTCTCTATCCTGTTCGTTAAATAGACATTGCTTTAATATATTATGAAATCGTGTGAATCAATCAACTAGCACAGCTAATTTAAACTAAAGGAGGTAGGCTCCTTGATTGATGTAAATAAATTCCATTACATGAAAATAGGACTCGCTTCACCTGAAAAAATCCGCTCTTGGTCATATGGTGAGGTCAAAAAACCAGAAACAATTAACTATCGTACTTTAAAACCAGAAAAAGATGGTCTATTCTGTGAAAGAATTTTCGGACCTACTAAAGACTGGGAATGTAGTTGTGGGAAGTATAAACGTGTACGTTACAAAGGTATGATTTGTGACCGATGTGGTGTAGAAGTGACAAAATCAAAAGTACGTCGTGAACGTATGGGTCACATTGAGTTAGCAGCTCCAGTTTCGCATATTTGGTATTTTAAAGGGATTCCAAGTCGTATGGGTCTTTTATTAGACATGTCACCACGTGCGTTAGAAGAAGTTATTTATTTTGCTTCTTATGTCGTTGTGGATCCAGGACCAACAGGCTTAGAAAAGAAAACATTGCTTTCTGAAGCAGAATTCCGTGAATATTATGATAAATTCCCTGGTCAATTTACTGCAAAAATGGGTGCTGAAGGGATTAAAGATTTATTAGATGAGATTGATTTAGATCAAGAATTAAAAGTATTACGTGACGAATTAGAATCTGCAACTGGTCAACGTTTAACACGTGCTATCAAACGCTTAGAAGTTGTTGAATCATTCCGTAACTCTGGTAACAACCCAGCTTGGATGATTTTAGACGTACTTCCAATTATTCCACCTGAGATTCGTCCAATGGTTCAACTTGATGGTGGTCGTTTTGCTACAAGTGATTTGAACGACTTATACCGTCGTGTTATTAACCGTAACAATCGTTTAAAACGTTTGTTAGATTTAGGTGCGCCTGGCATCATCGTTCAAAACGAAAAACGTATGTTACAAGAAGCTGTAGATGCGTTAATTGATAACGGTCGTCGTGGTCGTCCTGTAACAGGACCAGGTAACCGTCCATTAAAATCACTTTCACATATGTTAAAAGGGAAACAAGGTCGTTTCCGTCAAAACTTGTTAGGTAAACGTGTAGACTATTCAGGTCGTTCAGTTATCGCAGTAGGTCCAAACTTAAAAATGTACCAATGTGGTTTACCGAAAGAAATGGCATTAGAATTGTTCAAACCGTTTGTAATGAAAGAATTAGTACAACGTGAAATTGCGACAAACATCAAAAATGCTAAAAGTAAAATTGAGCGTACTGAAGACGAAGTTTGGGACGTTTTAGAAGATGTTATTATTGAACACCCTGTACTTTTAAACCGTGCGCCAACATTGCACAGATTAGGTATCCAAGCGTTCGAACCTACATTAGTTGAAGGCCGTGCGATTCGTTTGCACCCACTTGTTACAACTGCCTATAACGCAGACTTTGACGGTGACCAAATGGCGGTTCACGTTCCATTATCTAAAGAAGCACAAGCTGAAGCACGTATGTTAATGCTTGCTGCACAAAACATCCTAAACCCTAAAGATGGTAAACCAGTCGTAACACCATCACAAGACATGGTATTAGGTAACTATTACTTAACATTAGAACGTAAAGACGCTGTGAATACAGGAATGATGTTTAACGATACGAATGAAGTCATCAAAGCTTATGCGAATGGTCATGTACATTTACACACACGTATTGGTGTCCAAGCTTCTTCATTCAACAACCCTACATTTACTGAGGAACAAAATAACAAAATTTTAGCGACATCTGTAGGTAAAGTCATCTTTAACGAAATTATTCCGGACTCATTTGCGTACATTAACGAGCCAACAGCAACGAACCTTGAGAAAAACACACCAGATAAATACTTTGTTGATCCATCAGAACTTGGTGAAGGTGGTCTAGCTGAGTACTTTGAAAATACTGAACTTGTTCCACCATTCAACAAAAAATTCTTGGGTAATATTATCGCAGAAGTGTTCAATCGCTTTAGCATTACAGATACGTCTATGATGCTTGACTTGATGAAAGACTTAGGATTTAAGTATTCATCAAAAGCAGGTATTACAGTAGGTGTAGCAGACATTGTTGTATTACCAGATAAACAAGAAATCTTGGATGAATCAGAAAAATTAGTTGAGCGCGTTCAAAAACAATTCAACCGTGGTTTATTAACAGAAGAAGAACGTTATAATGCGGTTATTGAAATTTGGACAAATGCAAAAGATAAAATCCAAGCTAAATTGATGAAATCACTTGATAAAACGAACCCAATCTTCATGATGAGTGACTCAGGTGCCCGTGGTAACGCATCTAACTTTACGCAACTTGCAGGTATGCGTGGTTTAATGGCCGCACCATCTGGTAAAATCATCGAACTTCCAATCACTTCATCATTCCGTGAAGGTTTAACGGTATTAGAGTACTTTATCTCTACTCACGGTGCGCGTAAAGGTCTTGCCGATACAGCACTGAAAACTGCTGACTCTGGTTACTTGACACGTCGTCTTGTTGACGTTGCACAAGATGTCATTGTTCGTGAAGAAGACTGTGGTACAGACCGTGGCTTACTCGTTTCAGATATTAAAGAAGGTACTGAAATGATCGAACCATTTATTGAACGTATCGAAGGTCGTTATTCAAAAGAAACTGTACGTCATCCTGAGACAGATAAAATTATCATTCGTCCAGACGAATTAATTACACCAGAAATCGCTAAAGAAATTACGGATGCTGGTATTGAAGAAATGTATATCCGCTCTGCATTTACATGTAACACAAGACATGGTGTCTGTGAAAAATGTTATGGTAAAAACTTGGCAACAGGTGAAAAAGTCGAAGTTGGTGAAGCAGTAGGTACAATCGCTGCACAATCTATCGGTGAACCTGGTACACAATTAACAATGCGTACATTCCACACAGGCGGGGTTGCTGGTAGTGATATTACACAAGGTTTACCACGTATCCAAGAGATTTTCGAAGCGCGTAATCCTAAAGGTCAAGCCGTTATTACTGAAATTGAAGGTGTGATTGATAACATCACAGTTGGCAAAGATAGACAACAAGAAATCGTTGTTAAAGGTGCGAACGAAACACGCTCATATCTTGCCTCTGGTACATCACGCTTGAAAGTAGAAATTGGCCAATCCGTAGAACGTGGTGAAGTATTAACGGAAGGTTCAATTGAGCCGAAAAACTTCCTTGCAGTTGCTGGTTTAACAGCGACAGAAGAATACTTGCTTAAAGAAGTTCAAAAAGTTTATCGTATGCAAGGTGTAGAAATCGACGATAAACACGTTGAGGTCATGGTACGTCAAATGTTACGTAAAGTTCGTATCATTGAAGCGGGTGACACGAAATTATTACCAGGATCACTTGTTGATATCCATAACTTTACAGATGCGAACCGCGAAGCCTTTAAAGAACGTAAGCGTCCTGCGACTGCGAAACCAGTCTTATTAGGTATTACAAAAGCTTCTCTTGAAACAGAAAGCTTCTTGTCAGCGGCATCCTTCCAAGAAACAACACGTGTTCTTACAGATGCTGCGATTAAAGGTAAACGTGATGACTTACTCGGACTTAAAGAAAATGTTATCATTGGTAAATTAATTCCTGCAGGTACGGGTATGAAACGCTACAGTAAAGTTGATATTGAAAAAGATGAAGCGCCACAACAAGGCCTTGAAGAGCAAGTCATTATCGACTAATTAGAATCATTGAAGTAAGTTGTAATATTGGGATATGTCAATATATGATCTGTATTGACAGAAATAAAAGGTAGGGGCTGATTTCGATATCGTGTATACAATATTGAAATCAGACTGCCTGCATCCCCAATATAAGATTGACAGGTATTCATAAGTCTCTAAAAATCAATATTTATTGTGAATAACAGTTGACGAAGCATTTATGAAAATGATAATATAGTAAAGGTTGATGCAAGCAAGTACTTTGGAGGATATGTAAATGTCTAATGAAAAAGTCACACGCTTAAACAAACAAGCCTACGTTGTTGGTTTAAAAGAAACGCTAAAAGCGCTTCAAAAACAACGTGTAAAAACATTGATTATCGGTGAAGATGTTAATGTGCATCTCTTAGCACGCGTGTTATGCTTTGCCAATCAAAATAAGATACCTATCGAATTCTTTCCAAGCCGCAAAGCATTGGGAGAATATGTTGGTATAAATGTAAAAGCAACGGTTGTTGCTTTGCTCAAATGAGATTAGTAAGTTTTTGCTTACTAAATTTTATTTAACCTAAAAATGAACCACCTGGATGTGTGGGATTAAGAAATGAAGAGAGGAGGAAACTTGAAATGCCTACTATTAACCAATTAGTACGTAAACCAAGAAAAAGCAAAACTCAAAAATCAGACTCACCAGCTTTAAATAGAGGTTTCAATAGTCAAAAGAAACAATTCACTAAATTGAATTCTCCACAAAAACGTGGCGTATGTACACGTGTGGGTACTATGACACCTAAAAAACCTAACTCAGCGTTACGTAAATATGCACGTGTGCGTTTATCAAACAACATTGAAATCAACGCATACATCCCTGGTATCGGACACAACTTACAAGAGCACAGTGTTGTACTTGTACGTGGTGGACGTGTAAAAGACTTACCTGGTGTGCGTTACCATATCGTACGTGGTGCGTTAGATACATCTGGTGTTGATGGTCGTATGCAAAGCCGTTCATTATACGGTACTAAAAAACCTAAAAAATAAGGTTAAAAGATTGTAAAATCAGCCTTTTAATCATGACTGATAGAATATAAATATACTATAATAGGAAGGGAGGACTTGTATTATGCCTCGTAAAGGATCAGTACCTAAAAGAGATGTGTTACCGGATCCAATTCACAACTCTAAGTTAGTAACAAAATTAATCAACAAGATTATGTTAGATGGTAAACGTGGAACTGCTCAACGTATTCTTTATTCAGCGTTCGACCTAGTTCAAGAACGTTCAGGTCGCGATGCTATGGAAGTTTTCGATGAAGCAATTAACAATATTATGCCAGTACTTGAAGTTAAAGCTCGCCGTGTAGGTGGTTCAAACTATCAAGTGCCTGTAGAGGTTCGTCCAGAGCGTCGTACAACTTTAGGTTTACGTTGGTTAGTAAACTATGCGCGCCTTCGTGGTGAAAAAACGATGGAAGAGCGTTTAGCTAACGAAATCTTAGACGCAGCAAACAATACTGGTGGTGCAGTTAAGAAACGTGAGGACACTCACAAAATGGCTGAAGCGAACAAAGCATTCGCTCACTATCGCTGGTAAGATATGTGCTAATTCCCTGAGCAATTCCAGTATCAGTAACAATCAACTTGCATTTTGCTTGTTTGAGAGAGCTGTACGTGCTTAGGGTAAAGCTATATCTAAATATATTATCCTATTATTCTGGAAGGAGAAAGAATACCCATGGGAAGAGAATTTTCTTTGAAAAACACGCGTAATATCGGTATCATGGCACACATTGATGCGGGTAAAACGACTACTACTGAACGTATTCTTTATTACACTGGACGTATCCACAAAATTGGTGAAACACATGAAGGTGCTTCACAAATGGACTGGATGGAACAAGAACAAGACCGTGGTATTACGATTACTTCAGCCGCTACAACTGCAGCATGGAATGGTCACCGTGTTAACATCATCGACACACCAGGACACGTAGACTTCACTGTTGAAGTTGAACGTTCTTTACGTGTACTTGATGGTGCAGTGACAGTATTAGATGCGCAATCAGGTGTTGAACCTCAAACTGAAACAGTTTGGCGTCAAGCAACAACATACGGCGTACCACGTATCGTATTCGTAAACAAAATGGACAAATTAGGTGCTAACTTTGATTATGCAGTAAGCACTTTACATGATCGTTTACAAGCAAACGCAGCACCAATCCAATTACCAATTGGTGCAGAAGATGACTTCAATGCCATCATCGACTTAGTTACAATGAAATGTTTCAAATACACAAATGATTTAGGAACAGAAATTGAAGAAACTGAAATTCCTGAAGACTACCGTGAACGTGCAGAAGAAGCACGTGAAACATTAATCGAAGCTGTTGCTGAAACAAACGACGACTTAATGGAAAAAATCTTCAGTGAAGAAGAAATCACTGTTGACGAACTTAAAGACGCGATTCGTAAAGCAACAACAGACGTTGAATTCTACCCTGTATTATGTGGTACAGCGTTCAAAAACAAAGGTGTTCAATTAATGCTTGATGCTGTTATTGACTACCTTCCTTCTCCGTTAGATGTTAAACCAATCATTGGTCATCGTGCGGACGATCCTGATGAAGAAGTGATTGCGAAAGCAGACGACGATGCTGACTTCGCTGCACTTGCATTTAAAGTTATGACTGACCCATACGTTGGTAAGTTAACATTCTTCCGCGTATACTCAGGTACTTTAACTTCAGGTTCTTATGTTAAAAACTCAACAAAAGACAAACGTGAACGTGTAGGTCGTATCCTTCAAATGCACGCAAACTCACGTCAAGAAATCAGCACTGTATATTCTGGTGATATCGCAGCTGCTGTAGGTCTTAAAGATACTGGTACAGGTGACACGCTTTGTGGAGAGAAAAATGACATCATCCTTGAGTCAATGGAATTCCCAGAGCCAGTTATCCACTTATCAGTTGAACCAAAATCTAAAGCTGACCAAGATAAAATGACTCAAGCGCTTGTGAAACTTCAAGAAGAAGACCCAACTTTCAAAGCGCATACAGATGAAGAAACAGGTCAAGTTATCATTGGTGGTATGGGTGAACTTCACCTTGACATCATTGTTGACCGTATGAAAAAAGAATTTAACGTTGAAGCTAACGTAGGTGCGCCAATGGTGTCTTACCGTGAGACATTCAGACAATCTGCTGCAGTTCAAGGTAAATTCTCTCGTCAATCTGGTGGTCGTGGTCAATACGGTGATGTACACATTGAATTCACACCAAACGAAACAGGTGCAGGTTTCGAATTCGAAAATGCTATCGTTGGTGGTGTAGTTCCTCGTGAATACATTCCATCAGTTGAACAAGGTCTTAAAGATGCTATGGAAAATGGTGTCTTAGCTGGTTACCCATTAATCGATGTTAAAGCAAAATTATTTGACGGTTCATACCACGATGTCGACTCATCTGAAATGGCCTTCAAAATTGCTGCATCTTTAGCGCTTAAAGAAGCTGCTAAAAAATGTGATCCAGTTATCTTAGAACCAATGATGAAAGTAACTATCGAAATGCCTGAAGAATACATGGGTGATATCATGGGTGACGTTACTGCGCGTCGTGGACGTGTAGATGGTATGGAACCACGTGGTAACGCACAAGTGGTAAACGCTTATGTACCACTTTCAGAAATGTTCGGTTACGCAACTTCATTACGTTCTAACACGCAAGGTCGCGGTACTTATACAATGTACTTCGATCACTATGCAGAGGTGCCAAAATCAATCTCTGAAGAAATCATCAAAAAGAACAAAGGCGAGTAATTCAATCATTACAAATTAGCGCGAATCATGTTAATATGACTAAGGGCAAGCCTTGTTTATAAATTGATTTTTTCAGTAAAATGATTTATAAAGGAAATATCATTATCTATCTCATGTTGGTGAGTAACTTTCATGAGAGATATTTAAAATATTAATTCTTATTCAAAGAGGAGAGATTTCATAATGGCAAAAGAAAAATTCGATCGCTCAAAAGAACATGCCAATATTGGTACTATCGGTCACGTTGACCATGGTAAAACTACTTTAACAGCTGCTATCGCAACTGTATTAGCTAAAAATGGTGACTCTGTTGCACAATCATACGACATGATTGACAACGCACCAGAAGAAAAAGAACGTGGTATCACAATCAATACTTCACACATCGAATACCAAACAGACAAACGTCACTATGCACACGTTGACTGTCCTGGACACGCTGACTATGTTAAAAACATGATCACTGGTGCTGCTCAAATGGACGGTGGTATCTTAGTAGTATCTGCTGCTGACGGTCCAATGCCACAAACTCGTGAACACATCCTTTTATCACGTAACGTTGGTGTACCAGCATTAGTTGTATTCTTAAACAAAGTTGACATGGTTGACGATGAAGAATTATTAGAATTAGTTGAAATGGAAGTTCGTGACTTATTATCTGAATACGACTTCCCAGGTGATGATGTACCTGTAATCGCTGGTTCAGCATTAAAAGCTTTAGAAGGCGAACCAGAATACGAAGAAAAAATCTTAGAATTAATGCAAGCTGTTGATGATTACATTCCAACTCCAGAACGTGACTCAGACAAACCATTCATGATGCCAGTTGAGGACGTATTCTCAATCACTGGTCGTGGTACAGTTGCTACTGGTCGTGTTGAACGTGGTCAAATCAAAGTTGGTGAAGAAGTTGAAATCATCGGTTTAGCTGAAGAATCTTCTAAAACAACTGTTACTGGTGTAGAAATGTTCCGTAAATTATTAGACTACGCTGAAGCTGGTGACAACATTGGTGCTTTATTACGTGGTGTTGCACGTGAAGACATCAACCGTGGTCAAGTATTAGCTGCTCCTGGTTCAATTACACCACACACAAAGTTTAAAGCAGAAGTTTACGTATTATCTAAAGACGAAGGTGGTCGTCACACACCATTCTTCTCTAACTACCGCCCACAATTCTATTTCCGTACTACTGACGTAACTGGCGTTGTTCACTTACCAGAAGGTACTGAAATGGTTATGCCTGGCGATAACGTTGAAATGGAAGTTGAATTAATTTCACCAATCGCTATCGAAGACGGTACTCGTTTCTCAATTCGTGAAGGTGGACGTACTGTAGGATCAGGCGTTGTTACTGAAATCGAAAAATAATTCATCTATTTGATGAGATAAAAGAGCTAGCCCTGTTGGGTTAGCTCTTTTATATTGGCGCTCTGTCAAATCGGATTGATAAGCAAAATAAAGAGGTTAAGTAGCATCGCGTTACTTAATCTCTTTTTTGTTGCGTTTCAAAATGATTCATACATAAAATGTTACAATGCACTACTAAACTATTTATAGAAGTAAAACAATAAAAAGCTAGCTTATCTAGAGAGTAATGCTAAAAATAACTATTTTTTCTTGATGATATATAAGTGTCTACTGCTTTGCGTTGAATTGAAAGATCAATGGCATCTTATTGGTAAAAGTATTCTATTAATTCAAAAGTACACTTTTGCCCGAAATTTATTGCTTTTAAGCGTTAAAGCGTGTATGATGGAAATTATCTAAATATTCCCACTTCACTTTTGATTGCGGGATATGACTCCGTTGAGTGTGTTGTGTATAAGATGGGATAAATTGAACTATTTAATTTGAATTGGAAAGTGGGAAAACCATGGAGAATTTGACAGCAAAGCAATTTGTAATGAATATTTTGAATGGCATGGCTATTGGTGTCGTCGTTGTACTTATTCCAGGTGCATTACTAGGGGAGTTAATGAAAGTATTAGTGCCTGTTCTGCCATTTTTGAAACCTATTGTAGGGGCTTTAGCATTGTCTAATGCAATGATGGGACTTGTTGTAGGTGTATTAACCGGCTTAAATTTTAAATTTAATCCAATACAAGCTACAGCATTAGGATTAGCGACGATGTTTGCATCAGGTGCAGCACAATTTGGAAAAGAAGGTATGATTATCCTTAAAGGTACGGGTGATGTGATCAATATGGGACTGACAGCAGCATTAGGAGCGGCTGTGATTTTGTTTATTGGTGATAAGTTAAAAGCCTATACGATTTTAGTGATACCACTTATATTACTCGTAGGTGTTGGCTTTATTGGACGCTTGATGTTGCCGTATGTCATGCAAATCACCACATGGATTGGACATGGCGTCGCAGCCCTGTTGAGCCTTCAGGCAGTCGTAATGTGTATCATCATAGCAGTGATATTTAGCATAATGATTGTGTCGCCGATTACAACTGTAGGTATTTCGCTTGCGATTTCAATTTCAGGCATTGGTGCAGGTGCAGCAAATATTGGTATTTGTGCAGCTGGTTTTGGATTTGCGATATTAGGTTGGTCAGTTAATACGAAAGGAACAAGTGTGGCACATTTTATTGGATCGCCTAAAATGTCGATGGCGAATGCAGCGCAAAAGCCCATTATTTTACTACCCATTGTATGTACAGCGGCTTGTTGCGGTCTGATTGCCTCTCTATTAAATATTATTGGCACACCTATGAGTGCAGGTTTTGGATTTAGTGGCTTAGTTGGACCCATTAATTACTTAAATTTAGTAGACGGTGGTTGGAATATAACTAATTTTATAAAAATGTTAGTTGCTTTTATTATTGCGCCGGTTGGATTCAATTTCTTATTTAAATATCTCTTTATGCGTGTGGTCCCTATTGTGAAACCTGAAGATTATCGTTTGAATATTTAAAGTATTAGCTGAAGAACTGACCTAATCAATTGAAAATCGTTTCAACCTATACAATAAAATATAAAAAGGGAGGAGGGGACATTGGTTTTAACTTATAAAAAATAAGAAGGCAAGACGTTGAAGTCTGCCTCCTTAATCATTTGTAATTGGCTTAAAATAGATTACAAAAAACAGTGCATATAACTTTTAATCATTTATAAAAAAGAGGGGTATCATATTCAATCACTAACAGTCTCCCAAGCCTAGCGCGAGTGAGCACATATGAATATGATGATATTTCATCCCCTCTTTAAGTAAGGATGACGAAGATCGAGCAACATACTGTTTAAATACAATGCTCAATCTCGTCTTCTATGGTTAATTAGATTTAAATGAATAAGCCACTTTTAGGGTTTATTCAGCTTCTCTAATTTCATCAGCAATATCGTTATAATCTATTTCAGTTTCTGTAAATGTACGATTATGAACTGGGAAATGTTGCTCAAAATTTTCGAAGTTTTGAATTTCAACTGTAACATGGTCGACTTCAAAATCGAGGACATGTCCACCAAACTGACGGGCATCATCAGCAAAATGGATATGAAATCCTCCAGAACCTATCCCATGAAAGAGTTCAGGTGTAAAAAAGCCAATAAGCGTTCCTTGAATATTTTCTTCTGTTTGTTCTGGCTGTCTACGCGCAGAATTGATTAAACGTGTATAAGGTGGCTCTTGGCCAGGCATCATACGCACATGCATTTTTTTAAATGTTCCTGTAATTCTTACAGATGAAAACATATTTGCACTTAGCATATGCGTTTTCACTTCTTCTAACACGTCTTCAGAAGATTTATTTTCTGTTTGGTAAGTTTCATCAGCAGAAAAGCGTGTAATTGTTGCATAAGGCGTCATTTCATCGCCTTTTAATTTAACGAACTCTTTATGTTCATTTGCATGATAAGCTTCTCCATTTAGAAAAATCACTTCACCGTCGGATCCTGTTAATGTTGCAAGTCCAGAATCACCATGTTCCAGTACTTCTTTTACACTCATAGTGCCTTCTAATAATCCCGCCATTAACGTACCTAAAGTACCGTGTTGATATAATGTGTGTGCCATACTCGAATTACTCCTTTGCTTTCTTTTCTGTTTAATTTAATGCATCGGGTAGTACATTTGTTGATAATTTTATGTTATCGGCATAATTGACCGGAATATCAATTAAAACAGGTCCTTCTGTCGTATAACTTTCTTTAATTGCTTGCTCTAATTCTGCTGGTGTAGTGACGCGAACGCCTTTTGCTCCGAATGACTCTGCGTATTTGACAAAGTCAACTTCCCCGAATTCAACACCTGCAGAACGTTGATATTTCATTTCCTCTTGGAATTCAACCATATTATAACGTCCGTCATTCCAAATCAATTGTGTAATATTAAGGTTTTTACGAACTGCTGTTTCAAGTTCTTGACCAGAAAATAGGAAGCCACCATCTCCAGCAACTGAGATTACACGTTCATGAGGTCTAACGAGTGCAGCAGCAATTGCCCAAGGTAAAGCGACACCTAATGTTTGCATCCCATTACTGAACAATAAATGACGTGGTTTATAGCTTCTAAATTTTCTAGCCATCCAAATATAATGACTTCCTACATCGACAGTCACTGTTGAATCGTCACTAATTGTTTTTTGCATCGCATCGATAATTTCGATAGGGTGAAGGACACCTTCAACATGTGTTGCTTTAATCCCTGTTGCTTCAGATATATTATCTCTAAGTGAATCGAGCTTTTGTAACTTTTCTTCGTCTAAGATCGGATGATCAATATGTTCAGAAATAAGTTGAATTGTTTCTGATATATTACCAATCAATTCAGCTTTAGGTTGCATATGGTTTGTGATTTCTGCAGGAACTTCATCAATATTGATAATTTCAGTCTCTAATTCTTTATTCCAGTTACTTGCTTCATACTCAATTGGGTCATAACCAATTGTGATAACTAAATCACTTTTTCTAAGAAGCTCATCACCCACTTGGTTTCTAAATAAACCTATTCTTCCAAAGAAGTGTGACTCCAATTCACGACTAATGACACCTGCACCTTGGAATGTTTCAACAACAGGTAATTTTGATTTTTCAACAAGTTGACGAATCGCATGTGTCTCAGCTTCACTAGAACTACGCATTCCCACTAATAATACAGGTGATTGTGCAGATTTTAAATCTTCGACAATATTTTTAATGTCTTCCTCTGCAGGAACACCTAATTTTGGTTTTTGAGGAACAGCGATTGCTTCTGTTTGAACTGGCGCACTAATAACGTCTTGTGGAATACTGATAAAACTTGCACCATTTTTTCCAGAAGTTGCTTCTCGAATCGCATTTGTCATCACTTCTGATAATGATTCAGGATCTTGAACTTCCGCACTGAATTTTGTAGAAGATCTCAATAATGATGCATTGTCCACACTTTGATGGGTTAAACGAAGTAAGTCATTACGCTTAACTTGTCCACCAATAGCAAGCACAGGGTCACCTTCAGAAGTTGCAGTGAGAAGGCCAGTAGTAAGATTGCTCACCCCTGGTCCACTTGTTACAAGGGCAACCCCTGGCTTTCCAGTTAATCGGCCAATTCCTTGAGCAATCATGGCAGCATTTTGCTCATGACGCGTAACAATGAGTTCAGGGCCATCATCTTTTAATGCATTAAAAAGAAAATCTATTTTTGCACCCGGTATACCAAATACATAGTCAATACCGTGATGTTTTAAAGTATCAATCACCATATCTGCAGCTGAATAGTTTTGATGAGTCATGTTATCAATTCCTTCCTTATCATGTAAGATAAGTCAGTATCAGTGAACGATTCATACCTAAAATATATAAGCAAGGCATCAAATAGATCACTCATATGACTTACGCCTATTTTAAGTCTAGAACACAAAACTAATTTAATCAAAAACAATGTTTTTATTATTTAGATGAAAATAGTTACTTTAAAAATATCAATTTATTAAGTCGTTGATATGACTTGTATTAAGCGGTTACATGAATTTTGGCTATTGGATAATATCAATTTTTCAACAATAAAAATATAGAATAATAAATGAAGTAAAAGGGAGTTTGATATAAAAGTAAGTTCATTTTAACGAGGGAATAAAACGTAAAAAAGAGGACAATCAAATCATTACTGTCCTCTTCTTTCTAACTCATTATAAATATGAAATTGTCCATTAATGTACGATAGTGCACCTGGATTAGTTGTTTGAGAAGTAACAACATTATCAAAAAGATTTTCTATATTGCTTATACTCTCAACTTGAAACTTTAACTAAAAGTTGCCTTCAAGTTCTAATATTTTCATGAATGTACTTACGGCGTACTTCATCGCACTTTCATCAATATCAAAGTGTGGACTATGATGGGGCCAATCGGTTTCTTTTTGTGGGTTACCGCAACCCGTAAAGAAAAAAGCACCGGGTCTGGCTTTTAAATAAAAAGAGAAATCTTCTCCAACCATCATGAGATCAGAGTCATGGTATCGAAAGTTCAATGCATTGGCTGCCTTTTTAACGGTTTCTGCTGATGCTTCATGATTATAGACAGGTAAATAACCTTTAATATAATCAAATGAATAAGTGATATCGTTTGCTAATGCGAGTCCTTGAAGCAGCTTATCCATTTTATGATAGATGTGTGTTTGAACTTCAGAATCAAAAGTTCGAACAGTGCCTTGGCAAGTGGCCGTATCAGGAATAACGCTATCGGCGTTTCCTGCTTCAATCTTACCGAAAGAGAGTACTGCTTGTTTGACGGGGTCTATCGTTCTTGAGACGATTTTTTGAGCACTTAAAATGAATTCTGCCAAAATAACGATGGGGTCGATGGTTTCATGAGGTTTCGCGCCATGACCACCTTTACCAAAGAGCGTAATATGAAATTCATCTGGCTGTGCCATCATAGGCCCGGGTCGTGTATGAATCGTGCCGGTAGGGTAGCCTGTCCACAAATGGTTACCATAGATTTTATCGACGCCCATTAATGCATTGTCTGCAATCATTTCTTGAGCGCCGCCCGGTGTTAATTCCTCGCCATATTGAAATATCAGAACGACCGTTCCTTTTAACTCCGATTGATGCGCGTGTAATAGTTCCGCAACGGTTAATAATATAGACGTATGGCCATCATGACCACAGGCATGCATAACACCTGGTACTTTAGAACGATAAGGGACGTCTTTTAAATCTTCGATAGGTAGTGCATCGAAATCAGCACGCAAAGCAATTGTAGGACCGGGCTCTTCGCCTGATATACGCGCTAATATACCGTTTTGTCCTACATGCGCATCAATTTGAAAGTTTAATTTTTGGAGACGCTCTACAATATAATCATGGGTATGTTTTTCTTGAAAAGACAATTCGGGATATTGATGAAGGTAACGGCGTGTTTCAATCATATCCTGTTCTTTTTCATAAGCCAATTGGAACCAATCAGTCACGATGCTCCCTCCTTACTCGCAGTTATTTCATTTATTATACACTTGCTTTTAAGTTTGTACAAAATACGTTATGATTAAAGTGTATGAAAATTGAAAGGGGAACTTAACCATGGTACAAAAGTTAAATGACTTTCTTGAAGAAAATATTAGTTATTTAAAAGATAATGGTCTTTATAATGAAATTGATACAATTGAAGGTGCAAACGGTCCTGAAATTAAAATTAATGGCAAAAAATACATTAACCTTTCTTCAAATAACTATTTAGGCTTAGCAACAAACGAAGATTTGAAAAAGGCAGCTAAAAGTGCCATTGATTCTCATGGTGTAGGTGCAGGGGCAGTACGTACTATTAATGGTACATTAGATTTACATGATGAACTTGAAGCGACTTTGGCGAAATTTAAAGGTACAGAAGCGGCAATTGCTTACCAATCAGGTTTCAATTGTAATATGGCTGCGATTTCAGCGGTTATGAATAAAAACGATGCTATTCTTTCTGATGAATTAAACCATGCCTCAATTATTGATGGCTGCCGTTTATCAAAAGCGAAAATTATTCGTGTTAACCATTCAGATATGGATGATTTACGTCAAAAAGCAAAAGAAGCTGTAGAATCTGGACAATACAATAAAGTGATGTACATTACTGACGGTGTTTTCAGTATGGATGGTGATGTTGCTAAATTACCTGAAATTGTCGAAATTTGTGAAGAATACGGTATCATGGTTTACGTGGATGATGCACACGGTTCAGGTGTGATGGGTAAAGGTGCAGGTACAGTTAAACATTTCGGCTTACAAGACAAAGTTGATTTCCAAATCGGAACATTATCTAAAGCAATTGGTGTTGTGGGTGGCTATGTTGCGGGCTCACAAAAATTAATTGACTGGTTGAAAGTACAATCACGTCCGTTCTTATTCTCTACTTCATTGGCACCTGGGGATACAAAAGCTATTACTGAAGCGGTCAATAAATTAATGGCATCCACTGAACTTCATGATCGCCTATGGGACAATGCGCATTACTTAAAAGAAGGTCTTAACCGTTTAGGATTTAATACAGGCAAATCTGAAACACCGATTACGCCTGTAATTATTGGAGACGAAAAGAAAACACAACAATTTAGTAAACGTTTAATGGATGAAGGCATTTATGTTAAGTCTATCGTATTCCCAACTGTGCCACGTGGTACAGGACGTGTACGTAATATGCCAACAGCTGCACACACAAAAGAAATGTTAGATGAAGCATTAGCAGTGTATGAACGTGTGGGTAAAGAATTAGAAGTCATTTAACTTAAAAATTATATATTAAGATTCGTTATTTGAGCTAGTAAAGGGCAATATTTCGAGTCATCTTTAAAGAGCAAGGTGTACACTTAACATAGCAGTGTAATGATTTTACCTTGCCCTTTTTTGATTTATGCGTCTATCGTATCAGGATAGAGAATTAATTTTGTTGTGAAACCTTGGTAAAGATAACTGCATTTGCGTAAAAATGGTTATAAACGAATACAAATCTAGTGGGTGATTTCCTTTATTTGTCTATAACTTTATCTTTAGCTTAAAATATGCTTATAGCTCAAACCGATTTAGCATTAAGGTATCTTTGATATTTAAAATTACGATAAAGTTAGAATTTGAAATCAATGTGTATTTCTATGTATATCATGCATATACAAGAAAACGCTTAAATGTTATAATTGTACTATATTTTACAGAAAATGATTGTACATAAAACACATGTGTCCTCAGGAGAAACACAGAATGGAGATGGATGACGTTATGAAAAGAATTATGGTTACCGGTGCGTTAGGACAAATTGGGACGGAGCTTGTCGCAAAATGCCGTGAAGTTTATGGGACTGAAAATGTGCTTGCTACTGATATTCGTGAGCCAGAAGCAGGTTCTATAGTTGCGGAAGGTCCTTTTGAAATATTAGATGTGACAGATGCAGATAAAATGATGCAAATTGCAGAATCATTTAAGCCTGACACTTTGATGCATATGGCTGCGCTATTGTCTGCAACTGCTGAACAAAAGCCTTTATTGGCATGGAATTTGAATATGGGTGGACTTGTAAATGCGTTAGAAACAGCGCGTCACTTAAACTTACAATTTTTCACCCCAAGTTCTATCGGTGCATTTGGACCCAACACACCTAAGAAAAATACACCACAAGTTACAATTCAAAGACCAAATACGATGTACGGTGTAAATAAAGTTTCTGGGGAATTATTGTGCGATTACTATTTTACTAAATTTGGTGTGGATACGCGCAGTGTTCGTTTCCCTGGTTTGATTTCTTATGTTAAAGAGCCCGGTGGCGGTACAACGGATTATGCCGTTGATATTTATTTCCAAGCGGTTCGAGAAGGTAAGTACACAAGCTACATTGATAAAAACACATATATGGATATGATGTTTATGGATGATGCGATACAAGCGATTATTCAATTAATGGAAGCGGACGGCGGTAAACTGATTCATCGTAATGCATATAACTTAAGTGCAATGAGTATAGAACCAGAAATGGTAAAGGCAGCAATTCAAGAGCATATGCCTGAATTTACGTTAGATTATAATGTAGATCCTGTACGTCAAGATATTGCTGAAAGTTGGCCAGATAATATTGATACGAGTTGTGCACGTGGCGAATGGGGCTTTAACCCTAAATATGATTTAGAAGCGATGACCACACGTATGTTAGAAGGTATTCGCGAAAAAGAAAGTCATAAAGCCTAAATAAATATGAAATAAAGCAGTAAAGTTGTTGAAAAGTATGTGGCTGAAGGAAATTCAGCATTTCAATAACTTTACTGTTTTTTACTTGTTATCGTGTCATTTCAGGATTTAACAACAATATGAGGGCCGACGCATATATCAAATCAATTGAAGTTCAATCAGTTAGAAAGTAAGATAGATGATAATATAGTTGTTTCGTATAGTTTAATCGAAATAGCGCTATCTTTTTGAAATGGCAGAAATATCTCACAAAAATTAAAATAAAATCTATAAGTTGTTTTAATTTTCGGAATTCTCATTGAATTGTATGACTGTCATTGTTATAATGCATATATTACATTTACATATTTAGGAGGAATAATCATGTCAGAACTCATTAAACTTGATGCCAGAAAATCACTCAAAGAAAAGCCCGACAATGCATCGCTTACTTTCGGTGAAGTCTTCACTGATTACATGTTAAGCTTTGAGTACTCATTAGAAAAAGGATGGCACGATTTAAAGATTATTCCTTATGGTCCAATTGAACTTTCACCGTCAGCACAGAGTATTCACTATGGCCAATCAGTATTTGAAGGGTTAAAAGCATACAAACATAACGGCGAGGTTGTTTTGTTTAGACCTGAGGAAAACTTTAAACGTATCAATCAGTCGTTGGCACGTTTAAAAATGCCGGAAATTGACGAAGCATTATTGTTAGAAGGATTAAAACAGCTCGTAGATATTGATCGTGATTGGGTACCAGATGGAGAAGGTCAGTCTCTTTACATTCGACCGACTGTATTTGCGACAGAAGGTGTGTTAGGTGTTCACCCGTCCCACGAATATCGCTTGTTAATTATTTTATCACCATCGGGTTCATATTATGGCGGTGATTCATTACGCCCAACTAAAATTTATGTTGAAGAAGAATACGTACGTGCTGTGCGTGGAGGCGTTGGATTCGCGAAAGTAGCAGGAAACTACGCTGCAAGTTTACTTGCCCAAGCAAATGCAAATGAACTCGGTTTTGATCAAGTGCTATGGTTAGATGGTGTAGAACAAAAGTATGTTGAAGAAGTAGGAAGTATGAACATCTTTTTTGTCATTAATGGCAAAGTGGTTACGCCACAATTAAACGGTAGTATTTTACCAGGGATTACGAGAAAAACGGTGCTTGAATTGGCACAAACATTAGGATATGAAGTCGAAGAGCGTCGTATTTCGATTGATGAATTATTTGATCTTCATAAAGAAGGCGCTTTACAAGAAGTGTTCGGTACCGGCACAGCAGCAGTTATCTCACCTGTAGGAACATTACAATTTAAAGATCAACAGATTGTAATTAATGATAATCAAACAGGCCCTATTACACAAGAACTTTATGATCACTACACAGGTATTCAAAGTGGAAAATTAGACGATCCTAAAGGATGGCGTGTAGTTGTACCACATTACGAAAGATAAGACATCTGGATCATTGTTAAATTTGAAAAAAGAAAGCGTCAAAATTGCGTTGTTCAATTTTGGACGCTTTTTATTTTGGCTGTACACTTTATATGGTGGTTATGTGTCTATAATAATTAAGTCGCAAACTTCCGATTGCTTCTTTGAGTCTCGCTTTCCCAGGCGCCTTACCTCAACTAATTTTGGCTTTTATTGTAGCTCATAAGAAGCCAAAATGGATTTTCGGTTTCGGCTCTATGCCTCGGGAGTCTCGACTCGGTACGCAATCTATTTAAGCAATTTCACTATTGAAAAGTGGCATTGCTTACTTTATGAATCACACGTTTTAGAGAAGATGCAGAAACGTTACAATCACTTGCGATATCAGTTTCTGAGCGAACTTGTGTTGCTTTATCTATAATAGCTTTCTGAACACGGTTTGAGATAAAACAGTTATCCTCAACAACATTTGTTTTAGAAATAAAAGTCCGACCACAAACCATACATTTAAAACGTTGTTTTAACAGATTTAAATACACTGCTATCTCTTGGAATCTTAAAAAAGTAATTCGCGATAAACGTTTTCCGTGTTTGTGTATTCGGTTTGGATTCGTATGATAACAGTGAGGACAAGTCATAGGCTTGTATGAAAGGGTACCAAAGATGACGTTAGATTTCTTACCTCTAATAACTACATCTTCTTCAACTTTAGTGATTTTAATATTATTATCTTTAATTTTTAGTAACTTTAATATATCATTACACATAGGCGCAATATGTCTCCTTTATTTTTGATTTAGTCACTTAAAATTATAGAGGCATTTGCGCTATTTTTGTACAAAAAAAGCAGGATGACTTATGTCACCCCACCATAAAAAATGAAGAACCTTTATTTTGAGGTATGATAAACGTAACGCAAAACAGATGAGGTGTGAAAAAATGACAAATCAACAATGGATATTATTCGATAAAGATGGCACACTGATACATTTTGATCAGAGTTGGACCAAGATAGGCATACAATTAGTTGATGAAGTCTGTGCACATTATAAAATTGATAATCGGATTGAAGTGTATCACAAATTAGGTATACGTGATCATCAATTTGTGAAAGGAAGTATCATGGCATCAGGAACGTTAAAAGATATGATCAATGTATTTAACGCTTTTACAGATGTGGAAACTACAAAATGGGTTTCGGAAAGAAGTCAGCAACTAATACGTCAAAGACAACCTGAAATTGAGTTGTATGAAGGTGTGCAGACATTGCTTTATGAACTAAAACAACAGTCCTATCAGTTAGGTCTAGTGACAAGTGATAATGCGGTAGGGGTAGACAAATTTATCAAAACCACACAATTGGAGCAGGTTTTTGACTTATTTATTTCTACAGAGGGTGATCAATATGAAAAGCCAGATGCACGGTTACTTCAACCTTTGTGGGACATGGGCGTTCAAGGTGAAGCGCTTGTCATGGTGGGAGATACAGATAACGATATGTTGACTGGAAAAAATGCAGGTAGTGCTTTAAATGTAGGTGTAAGAACAGGATTAGGGCAAGAAGCGACATTTGAAGCGGCAGATGTGGTCATTGATGACGTCAGTCAATTACTGTCGGTATTAGATAAAAAAGCAGATCAAAGAAGTTAACAACGTGCGTTGTTTCTTCTTTAACCTGCTTTAAAATTAGCGCATTAATCTTGAAAAGATACGGATTATGAACGCGAATCCACTTGTCTATATGTATGAATCACATGTTCGATTTTCTTGAGCACGATATCAATCGACTCAGGGTTTTCATATAAGTCGTATTCTTTAATATTGACACGAACAACTGGACAAGCGTTAAATTGATTAATCCAATCGTCATAACGTTTAAACAACATTTTCCAATATTCTGGATCTGTTTCGATTTCCATTTGACGGCCACGTGTTTGAATACGTTCAATCACAGTGTCATAATCAGATTCGAGATAAATAAGGACATCCGGCTTAGGAAAGTAAGGTGTTAATACCATTGCTTCGAAAAGGTTTGAGTAGGTCTGGAAATCTTCTTCAGACATTGTACCTTGTTCTTCATGCATTTTCGCAAAAATATCGACATCTTCATAAATAGAACGATCTTGTACAAAACCACCGCCATATTCAAACATACGTTTTTGTTCTTTGAAACGCTCTGCTAAAAAGTAAATTTGAAGGTGGAAACTCCATCGATTGAAATCTTGATAAAATTTATCGAGGTAAGGATTATTTTCTACATTTTCATAAGAAGTTCGAAAGTTAAGCTTCTCAGCTAAAGCTTGCGTTAATGATGATTTCCCAACACCAACGGTTCCAGCTATCGTAATAATAGCATTGGAAGGAATGTTATATTGATTCATTTCATTTGCCTCCGATTAGTTCGTTAATTTGTTCCAATACATACGCATAGTCATCAGGATTTTCAACAAAGTCAATTTTTGTTGTGTCTATCCATAAAACATGATGACCATCATTTTTTAATGATTGATAGTAATTTGCATAATCTTCTTTAAGTTTTAATAAATAATCATCTTGGATATTCGCTTCGAAATCACGGTCTCGTTTGGCGATACGGGCTTTAAGTATACTTAAATCTGCATCTAAAATAACAGTGAAGTCTGGAGAAGTCAGATCTTCTGTCAAAATGTCATAAATTCTGGAAAATTTATCATATTCTTTATCATTTAAAGTATTACGCGCAAAAATTTTGTTTTTATAAATATGATAGTCGCTGACAATGCCACCATCGTATTCAGCTAAATCTTGATAAGCTTTGTAACGATGACATAGGAAAAACATTTCCGTTTGAAAACTCCATTTGGAAATATCTGTATAAAAATCTGATAGATAAGGATTTTCGCCGACAATTTCTTTTGCTTCATAAAAGTGATAAGATTGACTCAACTTATGCGCTAATGAAGATTTGCCAACGCCTATCGGTCCTTCGATTGCGATAAACGGTTTTTTCATATTTTTCTCTCCATAAAAAATTTTATTGAACCAGTATTACAAATTTTAACACAAGTGAGGCTATTTCTGTATGACAAGTCATCAATATTATATGTCATTGGCACTTGAAGAAGCACGTGAAGCGGCAAAAAAAGGAGAAGTGCCTATCGGTGCCATTATCGTAAAAAATGAAAAAGTGATTGCACGTGCACATAATTTACGTGAAACCAATCAAAATCCGACTGCACATGCTGAGCATCTGGCAATAGAACAAGCTGCTGAAACGTTAGGAACTTGGCGATTAGAAGGGTGTACATTGTATGTGACACTAGAGCCTTGCGTGATGTGTGCAGGAACCATTGTGATGAGTCGAGTGGACACTGTTGTATTTGGTGCCTATGATCCAAAAGGGGGATGCACCGGTAGTTTAATGAATCTCGTTCAAGATCAGCGTATGAATCACCGAGCAAAAGTGATTGAAGGTGTATTGGCCTACTCGTGTGGTGAAATCTTACGTCAATTCTTTAGAACGCTACGTCAACGAAAAGCTGCTAAGGCAATGTCAAACTAAGCTTTAATTAAGGGATTGAGGCATGAAAAAATAATATAAGTGGGTGCCGAGTGTCAAATAACAAATACCTGACTGAATGACACAGCGTTGGACAGATAATCCTTTCGTTCGTTTTAAATAGATGAAAATGTTTGGACAATACTTATTGTCATAATTTTGATAGAATGAGACTGTATTTGAGACAGTCATTTTATATTTAAAACATAAAAGAGAGAGGGATAAAGATGGTAAAACTTATTGCCACAGATATGGACGGCACGTTGCTAAACGCTGCACATGAAGTTTCACAAGAAAATATTGAAGCCATTCAATACGCACAATCACGCGGTGTTACAGTAACAATTGCGACAGGCCGAGCGTTTTATGAAGCGAATGATCCGATTAAACCAACAGGATTAAAAGTCCCATATATTTGTTTGAATGGCGCAGAAGTTCGTGATGAAAGCTTTGATATTGTCCATACATCAAGTCTAAATCATGAACTTTATCAACGTATTCGAAACGTGCTCGTTCGTGAAAATGTCTATTACCAAATTTATACCAATTTTGGTATTTATACTGAAGATCCTGAGCGTGACTTAGCAATTTATTTGGACATTGCTAAATACTCAGGACAACAACCGGATGTTGAAAAAATACGTCAACATATTAATCATCGTATTGAAATTGGAACATTAAAAGTAGTAGACAACTATGACAATATAGAATCCGTAACAGGAGAGTTAATCATGAAAGTCCTTGCACATGATACAGATTTAGATAAAATTGCCCGAGTGAAGGCTGAATTGTCAGAGAGTAGTAATTTAGCGGTGTCTTCTTCTTCTAAAGGTAATCTAGAAATTACGCACATAGATGCACAAAAAGGGTTAGCATTATGTACGATTGCTGAAAAATTAGGCATTGATATGAAAGATACCATGGCAATCGGTGACAATTTGAACGATAAATCAATGTTAGACCGTGCAGGTATTGCTGTGGCAATGGACAATGCTTTACCTGAATTAAAAGAAAATGCCACTTTTGTAACAGCTTCGAATGAAGAGAGCGGTGTTGCAAAAGCAATCTATCGTGTTTTAGGTGAGGATAATTAAATTGGCTTAAGTGTGATATGGCATATTGTCTTTTAACTATATTGTAGCGTGTAAAATAATCCATCTAGCATGATGGATTTTGTATCAATCGGATTGGTGAAATGATATTTCAATTTTGCCTTTCCGATTTTTTTATGAATAAAAATAGAGGATCACTATCACGACGGTAAATTGTCTAGTTTCAAAGACTCATTTATAAAACATTAAAAAGAACCCTAGATTATTGGTTTAATCTAGAGTCCCTTCTAAATCATTAAGATTATGATGAGTTTGCCTCAAAAAAGATAATTTTATGAAAGTAAACTATGATTTTCTATATTTTAATTTTGCAAACGCATCATGCTGATGGATAGATTCCTCGTTGCGACATTCAATGTCGAAGCCTTCTATCCAGTTGACCTCTACTAAGTCAGCAGCAATCAAGCGTATTAAATCTTCTACAAAGCGTGGGTTTTCGTAAGCGCGCTCTGTTACTCTCTTTTCATCAGGTCTTTTTAAGATGGGATAAAGCATTGAGCTCGCATTGGCTTCCATTGCATCTAAAATAATCTCTTTATAGTTTTCAGGTAATGTTGCGTTTTTGTCGATATACGTTTTGACAGTAATTATGCCGCGTTGATTGTGTGCAGAGTATTCGCTGATTTCCTTAGAACATGGACAAAGCGTTGTCACTGCAGCTTCAATCGTCAATTCTTTACGTGTAACTTGATCATTATCGACAGCTAAACCATATGTGACATCTGCATGGCCAATTGCTTTAATTTGAGTAACTGGGCTCAAGCGATCAAAAAACCACTTTCCGCTCACGTCTACACCCGCACTTCGTTGTTTCATACTTGTTTTGAGACGATTCATCAATTGTGTTAATGCTTCAAATTCAAGTCGGATCCCGTTGTCATACTCCGCTTCGACAGATTCTAATATACGACTCATGTTAATGCCTTTTTCATCTTGCGTCAGGCTTGTCGAAAAGCTAAAATTACCAGCCGTTTGGTATTGATCAATCCAAACAGGGTAAACGAGATTTTTAATTCCTACTTCTTCTATTTCAAATAAGAAATTTTTATGCGTACTTTGAAGGTCGGGCATTTCAGATTTTGTTGTCGGCTTACTTCCGTTAACGGGATCAACCGAACCGAAATGTCTCCAACGACCTTCACGCGTTGATAAATCAAATTCAGTCATGTATCTTCCTCCACTAAATTTTCACAGTAATACGAATGTCATACCATTTATTTAAATTGATAAGTCCAAAATGTTTCTGTTGTTAAATAAGCTGCTGCATCTTTAGGTACACCCGATGCTTGTCCTTGAGGATTCGCAAGTTGTTCTAAAAACGGACCTGTTTGTGAACGATGCGCCTCAAAAGCAGCAAATTTTTGGTCTCTATAGTCTGAAATGTCATTGATGATATCAGGTTCACCGAGCACGTCGATGGCGTCGTTACTAAATGCTACAAGTTGTAGTCTTGGACGACGACTTTCTTCCATTCGACCTACTGTTCTTACAACAGCTTCAGCAGTCGCTTCATGGTCTGGGTGAACCGCATGCCCAGGATAGAAAGAAATAATGGTTGTAGGTTGCGTCTCATCGATTAATTTTTGAACCATTGCATCCATTTCTTCATGGGGTTCAAATTCAACCGTTTTGTCGCGTAGTCCCATTTTACGTAAATCTGTAATCCCGATTGCCTTTGCAGCATCTTCAAGTTCGCGTTCACGAATATCAGGCAGTGATTCGCGTGTCGCGATAGGGGGATTTCCTAAATTACGTGCCATTTGACCAAGTGTCAGACAAGCATAAGTAACTGGCACACCGTCGTTGATATAACGTGCAAGTGTACCAGCTGAGGAGAATGTCTCATCGTCAGGATGAGGAAAGATGACAAGAATATGTTTTTCAATCGTCATTTGTATTCGTACTCCTTTCTACGCCTTAAAAGGTTTGCGACTAATTTCAAGTGCTGCCGCAAGTTGACCTTCATAATTAAATCCTGCTAATAAGAACTCCTCATCATCGTTCACTTCGTAGTGTGTTAAGCCTTGAACGTAAACCCAACCGCTGTTGTCGAGCTTTAAACCTACGCGATAAGGATCCTTGCCGCCCCCTTTAAGTTGGGCGTGCTGATAAGTCAGCTGTATATTTCTTAAAAATGTGCCTGCGTTGAATACACGCTGATCAAAATGGTTCGCATAAGCGCCATTTGTTGTCTCAACGTGGATATAGACAGGTTCATTGGCATAGTGATCAAATAATTTTTGAACAGTCGTTTCTGTAATCGGTTGCAAAAAATTCACTGCCTTCCTGATTATGGTTATCTGTCCATTTTACTAAAAAAGAAAGAAAATTAATATAGCTCTGCTCATTTTAATCCTCAAATAAAAGCAAATCTTTACTTAATTGAGGTGTGGGTTGTCTTCTCATCACGAGCTGTTGATAACTTTCTGTAAAATAGTCAAGACGCTCTTGATCTTGTAAAAGATGATAGCTGAGTAGGTCAATAATAAAGTGATTGGCTAATTGTGAATTAATAAAATACGCATCATGCGTACGACTACGATCGGCAGTGATAATGATACGGTCACAATAACTTTCAAGTGCAGGAGTGCGCAAATGAGAAATAGCAATAATCGTCGCTCCATTTTGGTATCCATGATAAATGCTATCAATAATTTCTTGCGTCGCACCACTATTGGTAAAAGCAACAATGGTTGTTTTGTTATTGCACATATGCCCGACGACAGTCATTAAATGGGCATCAGTAATCGCAAGCGTATTAAACCCCATACGAGCAGTACGAAAATAAAGTTCTTGCGCGCTCAGTCCAGAACTACCAATACCGATAAAAATTGTTTTTTCACTATTTTTAATCGTATTTACGAGGTAGAGCAAATCTGACTCAACTAAAAATTCTCCAGTATGATCCATAATTGAACGATAGTGTTGGTGCAAAATTTGTATAGACGGACTATTATGAATCGGCTTCACTTGCAATTCATGTTGAATAGCGAATCGAAAAGATTGAAAACTATCATATTGTAGTTTATAAGCAAAGCGTGTCACACTTGAAGGCGAGACTCCAATCACATCAGCTAAATTATTTATGGCACCAATATCCATTTGATAATCAATATTTAAAATATAATTTGCAATTTGTCGATCCACTTTTGTGAAAAGATGTTGATATTGTTGAATACGATTTTCAATTTTCATAGCAATTCTCCTTTAATCTCATTGTATTTGAAAAGATTTTTCAAAACAATGTATTTTATTGACGGATATTTTCAAAATGATATATTGAAAGTGGACAGATGATGCATTGAAACACAAAGCATAAGCGTATAGTTATGCACCTTGTACTGTACTTTAAAAATGAAATATTTTTTAGACGTACGTTTTCAACTGCGAAAGATGTTGCGCAGAACGATTTAAATTGAATGAAGCATCATTGAAATCATAAATATAGACAGATTTTTAAAGAGATATGGCGTAGACAATGAATAGATCTACTTTAATAAAATGAAAAGTAGTCATATGACGGATAAAAATAGCTGAATCGAAGCGTAAACCTATGCCATACAGGCTAATACAAAGGAACAGACAACGAAAGGAATGTGGAATGATATGAAAATACCTCAAGGCTTGGTCGTATCGTGTCAAGCATTACCAGATGAACCGTTGCATTCATCTTGGATTATGAGCAAAATGGCTTTAGCAGCCAAAGAAGGCGGCGCGGTAGGGATAAGAGCAAATACAAAAGCAGATATTATGGCAATTCAAAAAGAAGTAGACTTGCCTATTATAGGCATTGTAAAACGCGACTATCCTAATTCCTCTGTTTTTATCACTGCGACCCAAAAAGAAGTGGATGAATTAATTGAGAGTGGTTGTGAAGTGATAGCATTAGATGCCACATTGCGAGAACGTCCAGAGCAAGATTTAGAAACACTAGTGACATATATAAGAGAAAAAGCGCCACAGGTTGAAATTATGGCAGATATTGCGACGATTGAAGAGGCTAAAAATGCGGATCGTCTAGGCTTTGATTATATAGGAACTACTTTGAGAGGCTATACAGAAGAAACACAAGGACAAGTCTTGTATGATCAAGACTTTAAATTTTTAACAGATGTTTTGTCAGTTGTACAACAGAAAGTGATAGCTGAAGGTAATGTGATCACACCGGAAATGTTGAAAACGGTATTTGAAAAAGGGGTATATGCTGCAGTAGTAGGCGGTGCAATTACAAGACCTCGAGACATTACAAGACGATTTGTAAAAATGATTGAGGAGTAGGATGCGAAGATGAAAATTATCAATTTAGGGACAGAAGCACATGCCTCATTCCATGTAGCGTGTGAACTTTACAAGCAAATGTTATATCAAAAAGAGAGTCGCTTAGGATTGGCGACAGGCGGTACAATGGTAAAAGTGTATGAATATTTAGTCGAGCTACTACAAAAAAATCAATTAGACGTTTCACATATTGAAACTTTTAATTTAGATGAATATGTTGGCTTAGCTGCAAATCATGAAGAAAGTTATTATCAATATATGCAAAAAGTACTTTTTAGCGCTTACCCACATTTTGATCCAGAGCGTATCCATCTCCCAAATGGGATTGCACAGGATATCCAAGCAGAAGCAAAACGTTATGAAGCGTTATTAGAAACAGGTGGCGCAGTGGACATTCAAATATTAGGTATCGGTCAAAATGGGCATATCGGCTTTAATGAACCAGGTACCTCTTTTGATAGCCTAACGCATTGTGTCAACTTGACTGAAAGTACAATTCAAGCGAATAGCCGTTATTTTGAAACGATTGATGATGTGCCTAAACAGGCGATTTCAATGGGATTGCATTCAATTATGAAAGCAAAACGTATTATTTTGCTTGCCTTTGGTGAGCAAAAAAGAGAGGCAATGCGTCAATTAATGACAAAAACCATTACAACTGAAGTACCGGCGTCAATATTACACCGTCATCCACATGTCGAAGTGTTTGTGGATGATGCTGCGATGCCTTAATCGATAAGGCTTTCCAGTATCTCCTCGATATCCGATTTGTTTAATCTCTTATATGTTGGGTAAATATGTTATCATGAGAGTTACAAATTAGACGGAGGATTGATGAAATCATGGAATTACAATTAGCTATAGACTTACTAAATAAAGAAGAGGCAGCAGAACTTGCTAAAAAGGTAACTGATTATGTAGATATTGTAGAAATCGGAACACCTATCGTAATTAATGAGGGCTTACCTGCCGTTCAACATTTAAAAGAAAATGTAAAAGATGAAGATGTCAAAGTTTTAGCAGACTTGAAAATTATGGATGCAGCTGACTATGAAGTGAGTCAAGCTGTTAAATTTGGTGCGGATGTTGTTACAATTTTAGGTGTGGCAGAAGACGCATCTATTAAAAATGCTGTAGAAGAAGCACACAAACATGGTAAACAATTGTTGGTAGACTTAATTGCAGTACAAGATTTAGAAAAACGTGCAAAAGAAATTGATGCGCTTGGTGCGGACTATATTGCCGTTCATACAGGTTATGACTTACAAGCACAAGGTCAATCACCACTAGAAAGCTTGAAGAAAGTTAAATCTGTCATTAAAAATGCAAAAGTTGCAGTTGCAGGTGGTATTAAACCTGAAACTGTTAAAGAAGTGGCTGCAGAATCACCAGACTTAATTATCGTAGGTGGCGGTATCGCAAATGCTGACGATCCACGTGAAGCAGCAAAACAAATTCGTGAAGCGATTGAAGGTAAATAAAATGGCTATTCAACAGCAATTTGAACTCATTCATCGTGAGCTTGAACAGACGTTGTCTCAAGTCGATGAAGAAGCCATCCGACAATTTGAACAAGCTGTGTTAAATGCAGAAGCGGTGTTTGTGACAGGTAAAGGACGTTCGGGTTTTGTCGCAAATGGTTTTGCGATGCGTTTGAACCAACTTGGCCAAAAGGCGCATGTCGTCGGCGAAACGACAACACCCTCTATTCAAAAAGGGGATTTGCTCGTTGTCATTTCAGGTTCAGGTTCGACGACACATTTAAAATTATTAGCCGACAAAGCGCATGAAGTAGGTGCAACAATTGCTTTAGTAACAACAAAAGCTGATTCTAAGATAGGTGAACGTGCAGAAGTGACGCTTGTCCTTCCTGCAGGTACGAAACATCAATCTGAAGGCTCTGCTCAACCGCTCGGCAGTTTATTCGAGCAAAGTGCACAGTTGATGTTAGATGGTGTCGTATTAGATTTAATGTCCGCATTAGATATAAACGAGACAACCATGCAAAATAACCATGCTAATTTAGAATAGTATCATCAAAAATAGATCGATGATTTGAAATTGAGGGAAAAGCTAGTTTCTACAGAAGTGATGTGGAACTAGCTTTTTTTGAAAATGTTAATACGTTGAGAGGAATTTGCATGGCTTGCTTTCAGCTTTAAATTCTTTTTTAGATTAAGTGCAGCGATGTCTCATCCGCATGACACACTCGATTAATAGAATTTCCTTATAATTTAATAGAATTTATGTATTAGAAACTGATTACACGATTTGTTAGATTAAAGCAAAGTCATCTATCAAGGAGGAAATGTTATGGAGTATTCACCAAAACAAGGGATTAGAAGTCATGGTTTACCTCATGATCCATTTAAAAGTAGTACGGTACCACGTCCGATTGGTTGGATTTCAACGGTTTCAAAAGATGGGAAAGACAATTTAGCGCCTTATAGCCAGTACCAAAATTTAACGTGGGATCCACCAATGGTGATGTTTGCGGCGAATCAATCAGTATTAGGAAATCATGAGCGTAAAGATACGGTGAAAAACGCTGAAGAGACAGGTTGGTTTGTGTGGAACATGGCAACATATGAATTGCGAGAAGCTGTAAACTTGTCGTCTAAAGCGTTACCACCCGAGGAAGATGAGTTTGAATTTGCAGGTGTGACAAAAGAAGCATGTATCGAAGTGCCGGGTTACCGTGTCAAAGAGTCACCCGTGCATTTTGAATGTGAGTATGTCCAAACAATTCGCATTCCAACTGGCGACCCTGTTTCGGCGGTAGATATTGTTATTGGTCGTGTAGCGCAAGTACATATTGATGATAATGTCATTATGGATAATGGAAAGTTAGATATTAAGTCTATCCGTCCTATTGCGCGTCTAGGTTACTATGATTACACAGTTGTCGATCAAATTTTTGAAATGAAAGCACCAGCAGCAACGAAAGAAGAACTTGCAGGACTCGAGGGACGTAATTTCGATAATAAGTCTGAATAAGAGTGATACATCGAGGGTGACGGGGTTAAAGTATTAAGTATAATTTCTCATGATTTTTTTATTTACTTTTGAATTAGATTTCATACACTGATTTCGAAGTGGACAAGCTGAACAGTCATCACATTCATATAATTTAAAATCTCTTTTAAATCCATAACGGTCATGTCGATAAGCATACCTTTTAAATCCTAGACGTTTATGATTGGGACAAATAAACTCATCGTTAATTTCCGCATATGGCCAGTTTTGTGTGTTGAATATGTCACCTTTGATCGTCTTTCATTCTCATAAACGTGGCATCATGATCCGTTTTAGAATAACTATTTCGTTCTTTAAGAATCGACTTTTGATATCGATATGCCTCAATAGAGTATCAAAATTTACTACGTGAAAAAGGGATTTAGAGCAGTATGAGTCGTAAAGGAAACTGTTACGACAACGCATGTATAGAATCTTTTCATAGTATCATCAAAAAGGAATTGATACATCATCAGAACTATAAAACTAGGAATGAAGCGATGTTTAGCATTGTGGAATATATCCTTACTTTTTACAATTCTAAAATCGCACATTCAACGTTAAATTATATGAGTCCCATTGCATTTAAGAAGAAATACGCAACAAAATAACCTAGCTCAGAATGTACTTTTTGATTTTTAAAAGTACATGATGGGCTAGGCTAGCAAGCGAAGCGCGGTAGAATTCTCTTTTTTTGTGTCCGTATTCTTGACATAAATCCAGAAGTATTATATAACATTATTGCTATATATTAAACATTAATTCTAGTAATTTTTGTTATAATAATACTTAAGAATAAACAAATTAATAATATCGACAAAATAGTTACATGTGCAGGGATATTTAAAGTTAAAGCTGTTCTAATAATTGTAGCACCAATTGCTCCTCCAATACCGGCTACAGCAATGAAAATACTAGTTAACAAATTTTTATTACTACTAAATCTATTGATTATACTAGCGCCTAACGGGAACATTGGTGCAAAGAATAATGTTAGTAAAAATAATAATATTAACTTAAACAAATCTGCTGTATCTGAATATATTAATATAATGTATAAAAGTAGTGAGATGATTGTATATAATAATAGTAGACTCTCTAATCTTATTTTTATTTTTGACAATATAATAGCATACAGTAATCTCCCTATAATTATTCCAAACCAAAATATACTGACAGTGATATAACTTAAATTATCAGAAACTAAATTCATATATGGCAGTAAATTTGAAAAATTAGTTTCTATACTAATATAAAAGAAGCACCATATCAAGATAATTATAATTATCATAAACTTTTTATTAGTAAAGACATTAGTGAGGTTACTTTTCTTCTTATTATCTATTTCGAATGTCAGTGAACTTACTATCCAAAGCGAAAAAATATTTACTATAAGTATAAAGAGAACTGAGAATTTTGTATTTGAGTATGACTCGAACAACCATACAATAATAGGAAGCAATAGTGCCCCTATAGCAAAGAATGATTCAATATATCCAAAGACTTTAGCAGAATTGAATTTATTGTTAAATATATATGATGCTATAGATGATTCTATTAAACCAGCACAAAATCCAAGTATAGCTATGAGAAAGTAAAGAAGTAAGAAATTTTCGAAAAAAACAAAGGCAGTAACGATTATTAAAATTAACAAATGAATTACTTTAAGCGTATTTTTTATACTTTTACTAAATGATAAAATAGAGTAAAATACTCCGATCATAAATGTCGTGAACTGAATACTTATTAAATTTGACACATCTGATTGATTCATATTAAATTCTATTTTTAAGTATTGATTAAATGAACCGACAAAAGTGTGTATCAAGCCAATAAGAAAATACATTAAAGAAAAATAGAGGATGTGATTTTTAGTCATTTTTGTTTAATGTATTGCTTTTGTTTATGACTATTAATACAATGTTCTAAAACTTCTTGTGCTCTCAAACCATCCTCGAAAGTTGAAATAGAAGTTTCTTTTTTATTCTTGATAGCTTCTAATAGATTTAAATGTGTGTAGTAAAAACTATCTTTCCACCCGTAAAACTCATTTTCAGGGTCAATGTATATCCTATCTTCTAATGGAATGATTTCTTGAACATTATTATTGCTTACAATAATTACCCCGCCCTTTTTAGATGAAAACTTTATTTCGCCATTATATCCTGATATATTAATATGGAATCCGCATAATTCCTTTTCACATGCTTTTGAAGTCTCTATATGAATGTGTTGACCGTGATTAGTTATAAAGAACGTCTCTGAATGGTCATCAACTTGAACCAGGTTATTGCTTTTATGTTTTACTTTGGTCATCATTTTAGTTTTAATTGTTTCTACCTTCACTTGACTATTTGTAATATAAGTAGCCAAGTCAAGAAGATGTACCCCTAAATCACCTAAAGCCCCACTACTTAATTTTGAAGTACCATCATCTCTCCAAGTAAAGTTTTTTCTTCGATAAGCACTATTTTTTAAAAATGACATATGAATAGATATTATTTCACCAATTTTATCATTTTCTATTAATGTGATAATTTTTTTAATAACCGCCAGATTTCTATAGTTTAGATTTATACTTTTTATATTATTTGTCTTGTTGTTGTAAGATCTAATTATATTTGATTCAGTAAGGTTAACTGTTAAGGGTTTTTCACATAATACATCACAGCTATAATCTAACGATTTAACTATGTGATCTACATGACAAAAATTAGGGGAACATATTATAACAGTATCTACTTTTGATAACATATCGTGGATGTCCCTATAAGCAGTTGTATTAAAATCTAAGCAGAATTTTTCTAAGTTTGAATCAACTATATCGTTAGCTCCATAAAGGCATACACCTGAGAGGTTATTTATAATTTCAGCGTGTACTTTCGCAATACCCCCCGTGCCAATAATTCCGTATTTAATCATATTTCCCTCCTATGAATTCACTGACATGTTTATATATCCCTTTGTAATAAGGATATTTTGTATTTGGAAACTTTTTCTTTATTTCTTCATCCTTGCTGTTAGACATAATAAACGCATGCTTTAAGTAGCTAAGAAACTCTTCATCATTGCCACTATCACCAAATCCAATAATTGACTTTTTTGAAATGTTATATTTTTTCATTAAAAACTTTGTCGCATATAACTTGCCGGCATTTTTAGGAGTAAAATCCACATCATAGGCATTCTCAGGATCCCCGGCTAACGGGTTACAACGATTAAATTTGGGCATATAATTTTTTGTTTTAGAATAATCTATGAGATTCTTTAAGATTTTCACGTCCAATTCTGTATTACCTGTAGAATAGAAGTAAAAATTGTACAGGGTTTCGTTTTCTCTAAATATTCTTTGTGGAATAAATTCAACTTTATGTTTTAATGAAATAGTGTTTAATATTTCTAATATATCCTCTAATAAAAAACGTTCTGTTAATACTTCTTCTCTATATTCATCTGATTCAACATATTCATTATTGTTCCATGTAAACATTTTGGAACTTAGGTCAGAGAAAATGTGTTTTGGTTTGTATGACATATCAACTTTTTTCATTTTTTCCAAGACACTATTTATAGTGCTTCCTGTTAATATCGCTGTGATGACACTATTTTTATTTGATATTTTTTCTAGTAACGCTTCCATTTCTTTTAAGTAGTATAAATCGTTGTTATTAGTGTTATGTTTATAATATGTTTCGTCAAAATCGAGTAATATTAAACTTTGGCTCATTTTACTCCTCCTCCCAGTATATTTTTGATTGCATTAATAGCATAATCTTGTTCTTCTTCCATCAAACTAGGATATAAAGGCAAACATAACAACTCTTTATGTAATCTTTCCGTGTTTGGAAGCGAAAGATTTGTTTTATAAGAAATTTGTTTATGACTTAGGTATGGATAGTATATTTCAGTTTTCACGCCAACACTTTCAAGTTCAGACTTTACAAAGTCTCTCTTATTATTGCCAATTCTGACAGGATATAGATGCCATACTGACTTGTTGTCTAATGCAGGTAGGATTAAATTTTCAATATTTGATAATTCTTCGTGATATTTTTCTGCAATTTTTAATCTTTTATATTGATTAAAAGTTAAATATTCCATTCTAATGATGCCTATTAGTGCTTGTGTGTTATCAATTTTAGAGTTAAATCCAAAGTTCATGAGTTTCTTATTTTTTTCTTTCAAATCAAATCCATGATAACTAATTAGTCTACATTTATAATCTAATTCAGTATCATTTGTTATAATAGCGCCAGCTTTCCCACAAACCCCTAAATTTTTATATGGATTAAAACTCAGCACTGCTAGATTAGAGTAAGTACCTACACCATTTAATCCTATTGCTTGACAAGCATCTTCTATCACCTTAATGTTATATTTTTCTGCAATCTCTTTAATTTTTATCATGTCACAAAATCGACCATATAAATGCACGGGTAGAATAGCTTTTGTTTTTGAAGTGATTCGGTCTTCAATTGATCTAGGACAAATAGTAAAATCATCTTTAACATCAGCATAAACTGGAATTGCCCCTATTGATAAAACTGCATTTTCTGTGGCAGCAAAACTATTTGAAGGTAGAATAACTTCGTCGCCATTTTTAACCCCTAGGGCTATCAATCCGATTGTTAAGGCTGAAGTTCCGCTTGATAACGCTATCACATGGTTAATAGATAAATATTCAACTAGATATTGTTCACATTCATAAATGTATTTACCACTTGTATATTTACCGGTTGGCAAAAAATTTTTTAATGCTTTTATGATTCTTTCTGACTCATCTTCCTTTATTAAACGATCTACCGGCATAAATTCTACTTTTTGAATGGGCTTATTAGATAAATTTTTGGGTTTTTCAATAACCAATTTACTGGAAAGATATTTATTAGCATGAATTTCATTATAACTTTTTAATTTTTGAATGTTTTTACGAAATTTAAAAATACTATTTGATTTTAAATCCATAGAAGCACCGCCTTATTTGTGATAAACTCATATTAAATTGTGGGAACATTCCCATGTCAATATAATTTTCGGGGGAATTTGATGAATATTTTTGATGTGGCAAAAGCGTGCAATGTCTCAAAATCTACAGTATCTAGAGTGTTAAATAATCATCCATACGTTAATGAAGAAAAAAGAAACAGAGTATTGCAATATATAAAAGAAAATAATTACGTCCCTAATAATATTGCTATATATTTTAGAAATAGGACGACAAAGTCTGTAGCCATATCGATTCCTTATATCGATCATCCATTTTTTTCTAAAATATCATATGAATTAACCAAAAATTTTAATGAAAAAGGTTATAAATCGTTTATTCATCAAACATTTTGCTCACCGAGCAAAGAAGAAGAAGTACTAATGTCGTTAGAAAAAAACGAAATTGATGCAGTTGTTCTGTGTTCTATAGAAAATAGCGCCGATGTCATTGAAGAGTATTCTAAGAGTGGATTAATTATTTCTTGTAATGATACAAACCAAACTAAAAGTGTATCTAATTTTCATTTTGACGAGTATAATATCGCGAAAGCAGCTACAGAATATTTATTGGAAAAAGGAATAAAAAATATAGCAATATGTATTGATAATCCTTTTAATGGCGCTCAAAAGTTGAGATTAGATGGATATAAAAAAGCGCTCTCAAAAAATAAAATCTCTTTTAGAAAAGATTATCTATTTTCTTCGGCATTTACAATCAATGATGGCATCAAAATAGGGATGAAAATTAGAGAAAAGTATAAAGATATTCAGGGTGTATACACTGGAAATGATTTCGTTTCAGCAGGAGTGAAAAAAGTATTAGGAGATGAGATATTTCTAATAGGCACAGACAATCATGACATATGTAAAATCACCAGCCCCCAATTACCTAGTATATCTTTGCCTATAGAAAATATGGCTAAAGATATATGTAACCATATGATTGAACGGTTAACAAAAAATAATAATGAAGTAATGAACAAGATATATTCATATGAAATTGTAAGTGAATAAAATATAAAGCATGGATAAACTGCATATATTTATAAGGTTTACTATAAGCGTTAAGAATTGTGAATATGTATAAAGGGGGCTCCGCACACATGAATTTTCATATTGGTATAATAAAATTCCCATAGATTTAGTTGAAGATTTTATTTAGCGGAAAGCAAAAAGTAATAGATTTCGTTGTGCAAGCAGACATAAACTAATGAAATATATACTAGATATAAAAGTGTTAATAAAATTATAAACGAAGCGCATTGACCTAAATATCTATAGTTTGATAATTCATATATCCAAGTTATGTATATAATAAATATTGAAACCATCGCAAGCCGCTTGTTGAAGTTTATAATGAATTTTTATAGACTTTGTCCCATTACTTTTCAAATGATTTTGTCAGCTGCAAAAAGGAGTTGGTAGTATTCTCGTAAGTAGAAGGTGTTGCGATATAACTTTTCGACTAAACAAAGTGGTGAATTATACTGAACTTGACCTCTTTTCTTAAATATCGAACAAGATTGTCCAAATGGATGAGACTCTTAAAAACCAACTGAAACAGAAATTTCACTAGTAACGCTTCAACCCAAAGGTAACCTTACAATAATAATTTTGTTCTATTAAACTTGCACAAATAAGTAAGCTAGGAAATGAAACAATATATTCATATTTTATCAAGTGTAAATCATGTAAAAGCATCAAAAAACTTGTTATAATCAATTTATATAATAAATAAATCGCATTTGTTAATACATTGATTAGCACGTGAACGTTTATTTTTGATTAACATTTAATGCGATTGGCGTTCACGTAATAGAAAGAAGGTAAAGTATGCCAAAACTTATTTTATGTAGACATGGCCAAAGCGTTTGGAATGCTGAAAATTTATTTACAGGATGGGCAGACGTTGATTTATCTGAACAAGGACATAATGAAGCCATAACTTCGGGTAAAAAAATGAAAGAACAAGGAATTAATGTTGATATCGCGTTTACATCATTATTGAAACGTGCCATCAAAACAACATTTCATTTATTAAATGAATCAGATCAACTGTATGTTCCTGTTGTTAAATCATGGCGCTTGAACGAACGTCATTACGGTGGATTGCAAGGATTAAACAAAGACGAAGCGCGTAAACAATTTGGTGAAGATCAAGTACATATTTGGAGACGTTCTTACGATACACCACCTCCAGCGCAAGATGAAGCACAACGCGAAAGTTATTTAAAAGATCGTAAATATGAATTGTTAGATAAACGCGTGATGCCTGAATCTGAAAGTTTAAAAGATACATTGGTACGTGTAATTCCATATTGGAATGATCACATTTCACAAGAATTATTAGCTGGCAAAACTGTTCTTGTGTCTGCACATGGTAATTCTTTACGTGCCTTGATTAAATACTTAGAAGGCGTATCTGATGAAGATATTGTCGGTTATGAAATTAAAACAGGTGCACCACTTATTTATGAATTATCAGATGATCTAAAAGTCATTGATAAATACTACTTATAAAGATGTTATCGCTATAAAGAATAAGCGACTTAAAAAGGTTGGGAAATACCCCAGCCTTTTTTTGATATCAAAGTGCATAAATCGTCATCAATTGTTATCGAAATGAATTAAGCTTTAGATTATAAGGCGTGCCATGACAGCCATCGAAATTATGTATAGAACGGACGTATAGAAAATCAATTTCATATATTAAAAAGGATTCTTCATTTTTTATGGTGGGATGACATAAGTCATCCTGCTTTTTTGTACAAAAATAGCGCAAATGCCTCTATCATTTTAAGTGACTAAACCAAAAATAAAGGAGACATATTGCACCTATGTGTAATGATATATTAAAGTTACTAAAAATTAAAGATAATAATATTAAAATCACTAAAGTTGAAGAAGATGTAGTTATTAGAGGTAAGAAATCTATCGTCATCTTTGGTACCCTTTCATACAAGCCTATGACTTGTCCTCACTGTTATCATACGAATCCAAACCGAATACACAAACACGGAAAACGTTTATCGTGAATTACTTTTTTAAGATTCCAAGAGATAGCAGTGTATTTAAATCTGTTAAAACAACGTTTTAAATGTAGGGTTTGTGATCGGACTTTTACTTCTAAAACAAATGTTGTTGAGGATAACTGTTTTATCTCAAACCATGTTCAGAAAGCTATTATAGATAAAGCAACACAAGTTCGCTCAGAAACTGATATCGCAAGTGATTGTAACGTTTCTGCATCTTCTGTAAAACGTGTGATTCATAAAGTAAGCAATGCCACTTTTCAATAGTGAAATTGCTTAAATAGATTGCGTACCGAGTCGAGACTCCCGAGGCATAGAGCCGAAACCGAAAATCCATTTTGGCTTCTTATGAGCTACAATAAAAGCCAAAATTAGTTGAGGTAAGGCGCCTGGGAAAGCGAGACTCGAAGAAGCAATCGGAAGTTTGTGACTTAATTATTATAGACACATAACCACCATATAAAGTGTACAGCCTTAAAAAGTCAATGTTCATAATGGTCAGTCTCGGTCAATGAGTAGTAGAACAGGTATGATACGTATTGAAATGGCAACCTTAGGTGTATAGGGTAATCAAGAGGCCATATTGATTGATGAGCAAATGGAGATACGTCATATGCGAAAGTTAATCAAAGTTGCAAACTAAATTAATCTTTCAATATATGTAAAGCGCTTGGTTTAGAAGTGGCTTGAACTAGGCATTATAGAGGATGGGGGAGATAGTATCTTAATCAATGCAAAAAGACTAGGGGTGTATGTTGCTTTCAAGTTCGTACACCCCTAGCCGTTCTGTTTCTTAAATATATTGATAGCCCAATGATTATACTTCTGTTACTTCAACTTCAATTTGTTCGATACGATTGGCTGCACCGTGATCGACTGGGCCAACAAATTCATTCATTTTCCAACCGTTTTTAATCGCAGAAGCGACGAATGCTTTTGCATTAACGACTGCTTCTTTTGGTGTTTGACCGTTCGCTAAGTTTGCAGTTGTCGCCGCTGCAAAAGTACAGCCTGCACCATGGTTATAACTTTGTTGGAACATATCCGTTGTTAATTGATAAAAAGTTTGACCATCATAGTAAAGGTCATAAGATTTATCTTGATCTAATGCTTTACCGCCTTTGATTACGACATGTTGCGCACCTTGCTCGTAAATGATTTGTGCTGCTTTTTTCATATCTTCAATCGATTTCAATGTGCCTAAACCTGACAATTGACCCGCTTCAAAAAGGTTAGGTGTTGTTACTGTTGCTTTAGGTAATAAATATTGAATCATTGCTTCAGTATTTCCCGGGTTAAGGACCTCATTTTCCCCTTTACATACCATCACAGGGTCGACGACAAAATATTTGGCACCTGATTCAGTAAAGGCTTCGCCTGCGCGCTGAATAATTTCTTCTGTGCCGAGCATACCTGTTTTGACTGCGTCAGGTCCGATACAAATCACAGTTTCTAGTTGTTTATTAAAAACGTCAAATGGAATCGGTGTGACATCATGAGACCATGTTTCTTTATCCATTGTTACGATTGCAGCTAATGCGACCATGCCGTATGTGTCTAGTTCTTGGAAAGTTTTTAAATCTGCTTGCATGCCTGCACCAGCACTTGTATCTGAACCTGCAATTGTTAATACTTTTTTTAAAGCCATAATATACGCACTCCTTTAAATCTAACTTATTGATATTGGACCGACAAAATTCGCATATCAATACGTCTCCATAGTTATTTAGTTACATACTATCTTATCATGGTCGCCTATCCTATGCATATGGAATGTTTGGATCTAAAATGAAAGAACACGATTCATGACGAATTATGGTAAAATGTCAACGAGGTGAAAAAGATGGATTGGTCAACAATATTTCATGAAATTACAACAAAACATGACTTTCAGGCTATGCACGATTTTTTAGAGAAAGAATATTCTACGCAAATTGTATATCCAGACAGAAAAAATATTTATCAGGCATTTGATTTAACGCCTTTTGAAAATGTTAAAGTTGTGATATTAGGTCAAGATCCTTATCATGGTCCGAATCAAGCCCATGGGTTAGCTTTTTCTGTACAGCCTAACGCAAAGTTTCCACCATCATTGCGTAATATGTATCAAGAGCTTGCAGATGATATCGGATGTCAACGAACTTCCCCTCATTTACAAGATTGGGCAAGGGAAGGCGTTCTCTTATTGAACACAGTCTTAACGGTTCGACAAGGACAGGCACACTCACATCGTGATATTGGTTGGGAAGTCTTTACAGATGAAATTATTAAAGCAGTATCTGAAGGTAAAGAAGGCGTTGTTTTTATCCTTTGGGGTAAACCGGCGCAACAAAAAGAGCGTTTAATCGATACTACAAAACATCATGTCATCAAGTCGCCCCATCCAAGTCCATTGTCTGCACATCGAGGCTTCTTTGGTTCAAAACCTTATTCAAGAGCAAATCAATATTTAGAATCACAAGGATTAAAGCCAATCCATTGGTGTGAAGGTAAGGAGAAATTCGATGAATAAAGAAAAACTGATTCAATTGTTGGAACAGGAATTAGTGCAAGCGGATGCAGCAACAACAGATGAAGCATTTCATAAACACATTTATGCGATACACACATTGACATCTTTATATGTTGATGAGGAAACACCAAAGTTTTCAAAGCATAATTTATCAGAAACAAACAAAAATCGTCATACGTCACGTTCATCTGAGGTGACTGACGAAGAAATCAAAATGATGGGCGGTAAGGTGTCCTCGTCTCCACAACAATTAGATTCAAATCAACGCATGGTAACAGATGATGAAGTGGGGAACGGCGCATCTATATTTGATTTTTAGTGAGGAGGAAATAAAATGAAAGTATTTATCATATTAGGCGCATTGAACGCCTTAATAGCAGTAGGTACAGGTGCATTTGGTGCACACGCATTGGATGGCAAGTTATCAGAGCACTACATGTCAGTATGGGAAAAAGCAACGATGTATCAAATGTATCATGGTTTAGGTTTAATATTGATAGGCATTATTGGTGGCGCTTTACATCTTAATGTTGGCTGGGCCGGCTGGTTAATGTTCATCGGTATCGTTTGCTTCAGCGGCTCTCTTTATATTTTATCCTTAACGCAAGTGAGTATTCTCGGCGCGATTACTCCAATCGGTGGCGTTCTCTTTGTAATAAGTTGGCTGATGTTAGCCATTGCCGCTTTTAAACTGTAAGATGATATTGTTTAAAAGTATCAAGTAGAGAAATTCATTTGATGGCAATGTATATTTACGTACAGAGCTATTTAGTCATTTTAATATTTATTAAAAGAATAGCTTAATCAATTTTATAAAAGCGTTACCTAGAGTGTAATTATTATACATTTAAGGTAACGTTTTTTTATTGCTAGATGTAAAGATGGATATTAAATCTAATTGTCACAAAAGGAAATGCGCCATGATTCGAAAAATAATGCATATTTTTGTAAAAGTTTGACAATAAATAGAGCGCCTTTTTTTATCGCACTTTTTTAAATTTTAAGGTATGATTTATTTTTAATATGCCAAAAATAATTGTTATAAAAATTTATAACAGGGGTATAATAACACTCAGGGGTGAAATGATAATGAATACAAAGAACGGAAAACCTGATCGTGGAGACCTCCAACAAAACTTATCTGAAAAGTTTGTGTGGGCGATTGCTTATGGGTCGTGTATAGGATGGGGCTCATTTATTCTTCCAGGGGATTGGATTAAATCTTCAGGACCGATTGCAGCATCTATCGGTATCTTTATCGGTGCGTTATTAATGATTATTATTGCGGTCAGTTACGGTGCATTAGTAGAACGATTCCCAGTATCAGGTGGTGGCTTTGCGTTCAGCTTTTTAGGATTTGGACGCTATGTGAGCTTTTTCTCAGCATGGTTTTTAACATTCGGTTACATATGTGTAGTTGCATTGAATGCGACGGCATTTAGTTTATTAATTAAGTTTTTATTGCCAGATGTTATTGAATTTGGAAAATTATATACCATCGCAGGATGGGACGTCTATATTACTGAAATAATCATTGCTTCGTTATTATTGATTATTTTTATGTTGATTGCGATTAAAGGGACGAGTGTCTCAGGATCACTTCAATACTACTTTTGTGTCGCAATGGTTATTGTCGTGGCATTATTATTCGTAGGTTCTTTCTTCGGTTCTAATTTTTCTTTTGATAATTTAAAACCATATAATGGACCTGAATATGGATGGTTTAAAGCGATTATTATGATTGTAGCAGTTGCACCGTGGGCATTTGTTGGTTTTGATAATATTCCACAAACCGCAGAGGAATTTAATTTTTCTCCAAATAAAACATTCAAATTGATTGTTTATAGCTTACTTGCTGCAAGTGTGACTTACATTATGATGATATTATATACAGGTTGGTTAGCAGGGGGAAGCAGTGACCTTTGGTTAACAGGATCTGTAACGCGTGAAGCTTTCGGTACGATTGGCTTAGGTGTATTGACAATCGCTATTGTTATGGGGATTTTTACTGGATTGAATGGTTTCTTATTGAGTGCGAGTCGCTTGCTCTTCTCAATGGGACGTTCAGGCATTATGCCTTCAGTATTTAGTAAATTACATCATCGATACAAAACACCTTATGTGGCGATTATTTTCTTAGTGGCGATTACATTAATTGCACCTTGGTTAGGGCGTACAGCGTTAACTTGGATTGTAGATATGTCATCTACTGGTGTTTCTATCGCTTATTTTGTTACTTGTCTATCCGCTGCTAAATTGTTTAGTTTTGATAAAAACAGTCGAACTTACGGTCCGGTTTATAAAATATTTGCTATTGTCGGTTCGGTGATTGCGTTTATTTTCTTAATGTTATTGTTACTTCCTATATCACCGGCTTCGTTGTCTTTACCATCTCATATTGCGCTTGGTGGATGGACAATACTTGGACTGATTTTCTTCTTAATTCGTTTACCAAAATTAAAACGTATGGATAAAGATGAGTTAACACAATTAATTTTAGATACAAAAAAACGTGATGTTGATAAAATGTTAAATGAATAAATATTAATAGTAGAGCAATGTTTAACTTTTAAAAATTGATTTAGAAGTTTGCATTGCTCTATTTATTTATGACTATATATTAAAAGAGATTGTAAAGATTTTTGGTTAATGTTATAATTTTCAGAAAAATAAGAGGTGCGTTGATGCATCATTTTAGATTACCTATCGAGGGGAATATCGCGCTCGTTTATCCTCATATCGCATATGCAGAAGAAATATTGGAAGTTATACAACAAAATCGCGGGCATTTAAGACGCTATTTAAAATGGGTGGACGAAGTAACAACAGTGGAAGTTGAAAGAAAATTTTTAGAAGTGATGTTAACACAAGTTGCAAAAGGTGAAGCCCTGCTTTATTTGATTTTTGATGAGAATCAATTCATCGGGATGGTAGATTTACATGCATTTGATAAAGAAAAAAGAAATGCAGAGGTAGGCTATTGGCTTGCAGAAGCCAAAACAAAGCGTGGAATTGTAACCCGTGTTGTAAAAAAATTGTGTGACATTGCATTTGAAGATTTGGCGCTAAACAAATTGGAATTACGTGCAAATGTTGAAAATAAAGGAAGCAATCGCATAGCGGAGAAAGTGGGTTTCCGTTGGGTAGGGGTAAAACGCGACGACGAGTATATCGATCATCAATATAGAGATATGAATTACTATGAACTTTTAAAATCTGATTATTATGCATGAAAAACGATTCGCGACCTTTCCAACACACAACATAAATAAAAAGTTGAAAAAATTCATAAAAAATTAATGAAATTTCAATATTTCTATCCCAAAAAGTTTAAAAACATGTTACATTAGTGTTAAGCAAAATATATGAACAGTATAAACATATCATTTTGTGTTTTTCATTTTCAAAAAGTTCTCCAATAAAGGGCCTGGCTCACATTAATAGCGTAGCGACTGTTAGTGATGAGACAGGCCTATTTGACTGCGATTTAAACAGACATTAACTGTTATGGCTTTGTCATAAACATATCATGAGAAACAGGTTTCTACTATTAATAAGTTAAAACCTTTGTTTAGACGAAAGCTATATGGCTTAGCCTTGTGAAAGACACATGATTGTGTCTTCTCCAATTTCCTCTCAATCAATCCATTAAATTATCTATTCATTTTAATTACATTTGAATACAAGATATCTGCCATTGTATCAGGAGATTCTTGACACCCTTTAGAGAGCCAACTGTAAACAATCGCCATTTGTCCGCCAAGCGTATAATTGATGAAGTATTGTGTCTGCTGTAATTCGGGCAGATGTTTCAACATTTTATCATACGCGCCAAAGGTGTACTGGATGTAGCTACGTATCAATACGGGCTGCGGTTGTGTGACAATAATGGCGGTAAAAAAAGTACGATGACGCTTTAAATAGCGGAATACCAATCTGAATATTTTTAAAATAGTCGTTTTAACTTCAAGAAGTGAATGATTCTCAACAACTTCTACAGCGTAATTAATTAGGCGCTCGTATTTTGTCATATGATAAGTCGTGAGTTTCTCAAATAATTGATATTTATCTTCGAACTGCGCATAAAAAGTAGAACGATGGACATCGCTCTCTGCACAAATTTGTTTAATTGTAATAGATTCAAGGGGTTCAGTCTTCAATAAGCGGATCATCGCTTTAATAATTTGACGCCTTGCTTTTGATTTTGATTTAGTCATAGTATCACCAATTGTTATTATAATATATTTTCAAATCCGACACATTTAAAAAGATTGTCTCTATTTTTTATGAAAAAATCATTTTATAATACAAGAGTTACTTTATTGGAGAAAGGGAGTAAAGACAATGAAGAAAATAATAACGATTAACATTGTAACAATCGTTCTTTTAATTATTATTGGTGTTGTCGGCTTTTATTTTTACAACCAATCTGTAAGTTATATCAAAACAGATAATGCAAAAGTCGATGGCGATCAAATTAAAATCGCAAGTCCAGTATCAGGTAAAATCGATGGCTTGGACGTGCACGAAGGTCAAAAACTAGATAAAGGCGACACAGTGGCTAAAGTACAAGGAAAAGGAGAAAATGGATCTCCACAATCTGTATCAATTAAAATGCCACAAACTGCAACAATCGCTAAACTTGATGGGCAAAACGAAGGTATTGCTCAAGCAGGACAACCTATTGCTTATGCATATGACATGGACGACTTATACATCACTGCAAATGTTGATGAAACAGACATTAAAGATGTAGAAGAAGGTCGAGATGTAGATGTTTCTATCGATGGCGAACACTCTAAAATTAAAGGTAAAGTTGACCGAATTGGTCATGCAACTGCATCAAGCTTTTCATTAATGCCTTCATCAAATAGTGACGGTAATTACACAAAAGTAACGCAAGTTGTTCCAGTTAAAATCAAATTAGACAATCAACCATCAAGTGGTGTTGTTCCAGGTATGAACGCTGAAGTAAGTATTCACAAAAATTAAAAGGGGGTCATCAAATGTTTGTGATGATTTATACAATTCTTGCCCTTATTGTGACTATTATACTTAACTGGATTTTAGTCCGTGGTAAAAAGCGTAAACCACAAAAACAACATCGCAAATCGTCAACACAGTCGATGACAACATCAAATGAACCCCATCAAAGTCAGCATACTTTCACATTAGACGATGATCATTCAAATGCGCAAGCTTCTCATGAGACGCATGTTCCACGTCAACCTGTGAATGAAAAAGTTGCAGATGCAACGCAAGACTTTGTGTTCAAAAAAGGTACCACTCGTAGCAAAGTATTAGTCGCAATGATATTTGGTATGTTTATAGCGATTTTAAACCAAACATTATTGAATACAGCATTGCCACAACTTAATACGGACTTTAATATTTCCGCTTCAACAGGACAATGGTTAATGACCGGTTTTATGTTGGTGAACGGGATTTTAATTCCGATCAGTGCCTTTTTATTCAATAAATATTCTTATCGACGATTATTCTTAATTGCGATGCTTTTATTTACAATTGGTTCATTCGTCTGTGGTATTGCATGGGGCTTCCCAATTATGATGGTTGGACGTGTGCTTCAAGCGATGGGTGCAGGTGTCTTAATGCCACTTGGTACAAATGTATTTATGACCATCTTCCCACCTGAAAAACGTGGTATGGCTATGGGAACATTAGGGATTGCAATGATCTTAGCACCAGCAATTGGACCTACATTATCAGGTTATGTTGTTGAAAACTATGATTGGCACTCTATGTTTATAGGTATGTTTGTGATTGGTATTATTTCGCTTTTAGTTGGTTTTCTTTGGTTCGGTATTTATCAAAGAACGACAAACCCAAGAGCAGATATTCCAGGTATCATATTTAGTACAATCGGTTTTGGTGCGCTATTATATGGCTTTAGTGAAGCGGGTAACGATGGTTGGACATCACCTAAAATTGTGATTATGTTCATTATCGGTACAGTGTTTACAATTGCCTTTGTCGTTCGTGAGATGACAATGAAAGTACCAATGCTAAGTTTTGAAGTCCTTAAATATTCTGGCTTCACATTAACAGCAATTATCAATATGATACTTACAATGAGTCTATTTGGCGGTATGATTTTATTACCACTTTACCTCCAAAGTTTACGTGGTTTTTCACCACTAGATTCTGGATTACTTTTATTACCAGGTGCGCTAATCATGGGGGTTATGGGACCAATCGCTGGTAAGTTATTAGATACGATAGGGGTTAAACCTATTGCCATTCTTGGTTTGGCAATTACGACCTATGGAACTTGGGAGCTTACCCAGCTGACAATGGATACACCTTATCGCAGTATTTTAATGATTTACATCATTCGTTCATTTGGTATGAGTTTTGTAATGATGCCAATCATGACTGCGGGTATTAACTCACTGCCATCTCGTCTCGTTTCTCATGGTAATGCACTTGTTAATACAATGAGACAACTTGCAGGTTCAATTGGTACTGCGATTTTGGTTACAGTGATGACGCAACAAACTGACCAACATCTTGCAACTTTCCAACAAGACCTAGACCGTACGAACCCAGCAATCAAAGACGAATTGCAAGAAATGGCACAACAAATGGGTGGCCAAGACCATGCAATGGCTGCGATTATTCGATTTATGAATCAATTAGCATCTGTTGATGGTGTGAATAGTGCGTTTTGGATCGCGACTGCATTAAGTGGTTTAGCACTATTTTTAAGCTTTTTCCTAAAAGGGAAATCACATTATATTTCACACGAATAAAAATAATCACAACGACTATCTTATAAAATTTGATAGGTTGTGTATCAATGAGATGTGCTTTACTTAATTAATTTTGTGAATCACAGTCCTCATAAAATTTATGATATTGCCCTACAAAGTCGCACAGATATAGTGCACACTTTGTAGGGCATTTTTAATTTTAATATAAGTGATATGAGTTATTAAACAGTCGTCTTATTTTTTAATAGGCAAACTTTGTGTAATATCTATACCTAGTACAATAGGTAATAAGAAATAGACAACGACAATAATTACAACAATGCTGATTAAGTTCATGATAAAGCCTTTGACGGCCATTTCTTTAATTTCTATTTTGCCGGTACCAAAAACAATGGCATTTGGTGGTGTGCCTACTGGTAACATATAGGCACAGTTCGCAGCCATTGCAGCAGGTACCATTAATAATAATGGATGTACATCAATCGCAACAGATAACGTAGCGAGAATCGGTAAGATCATCGTCGCAGTTGCCGTATTCGATGTAATCTCTGTCAAAAATAAGATGAACACTGTAATGACGATAACAATAACGATAGGACTTACATCTTTCAATAAGGTCATTTGTTCTCCTAGCCATTTTGCAAGTCCACTTGCTTGTATTCCTTTTGCGAGTGCGAGGCCCCCGCCAAATAGAATGAGCACGCCCCATGGTAATTCTTTTGCGATAGACCAATCTAAAATACGTTTATGCTTATGTTTTGCAGGAATTAAGAAGAGTAAAATTGACACAAACATCGCAATCGTACCATCTGCTACCAGTTGAGTTGGTCCCCATTTTGAAAGTAAAAATTCACGTGAAATCCACAAGAAGCTCGCAATTAAGAAAACAATAAATACAACTTTTTCTTCATATTTAATTTTGCCTAATTCAGCAAGTTTATCTTTAATTACCTTTTGGCCTCCTGGCAATGATTTCATATCATGACGAAAGGCGATGAATTTAAAATAGAGCCAAGCAAGAAATAATAGCAAGATGACAGTTGGAATTCCAATAATCATCCATTTCCCAAAACTTAATTCTTGTCCAAAATGTGAGGCATATTGGCCTTTTAAAATAATAAGAGGTGGAGTTCCGATAAGCGTTCCGAGTCCACCAATCGTTCCCGCATAGCCGATACCTAAAACGAGTGCACGCTCAAATTTTAAAATACTTTCTTCATTATCATTTTCAGTTTTTAAAGCATGTGCTTCATTGATAATCGCTAAACCGATAGGAATCATAATCATCACGGCAGCTGTATTCGACACAAACATCGATAATCCGCCAGTTGCTAACATAAAACCAAGTAAAATACGCCCTGTACTTGTCCCAATGCTATTAATAATTGTTAAGGCAATCCGTGTATGTAAATCCCAACGTTCCATTGCGATAGCGAGAATAAAGCCACCTAAAAAGAGATAAATAATATCATTCCCATATTGAGCAGAAACCGTGGCACTATCCATGACATGACCTAAAGGTAATAAAACTAAAGGTAACAAACTTGTCGCAGGAATAGGAATTGCTTCAGTAATCCACCAAATGGCAATCCAAGCTGTAATAGCGAGTACATAGATGCCTTTAAAAGATAAGTCGTCAGGTCTAACAAATAGTAAAATTAACGCAAAAAGAAGGGGTCCTAATACTAGCCCGATTAACTGTGCAAGCGTATAAGAAGGATCCTTCTTTTTCTCTGTAAAAAACGTCAACAATCGTGACTCATTAGAGTTATTCATGATGTTGCCCCCCTTTGTTTTTAATACACCATCCCATAAGTAGTATCATATTTGAAAATAGTATAGCACATTCATTAATGGCGTATCTAGAGGGTTTCAGCAATAAACAGCGAAGTTAAACCGAAAAATGAAAACGCTTTATATTTTGAGTGTGTATGAATCAAAAAAATTTTAGAAGTGGAAGTATATAGAAGCAGATAGCGTATAACAAGGTGAGAGAGCATAAAAAGATATTAGCGCTTGGAAAAGCCCTGTAAACGAATAGCATTCAATTCATTGCAGGGCTATGTAAAATCGTGGTTTATTTTTGAGGTGATTTTAAGATTTGAATAGGTTTGCGAATAAAAGATTTGGCCACTTGATCAGATATAAGAAGGCCTACTGCAATCGCACCGGCGATTAATGTTGCACGAACAAAGATGTCGCTAGCTTCATTAAAATTTAATGTGAGCAATTGTTGAGTGGCTTTAAAAAAGATACTCCCGGGCACTAAAGGAATAATCCCCGGAACCATAAAGATAATCACGGGAGATTTATAGGTACGTGCCATAATGTGAGAAATAATCCCTAAAATAAAGCTGCCATAGAGGCTCGCATAGATACTGTCCATCGTAAAAACATCATTTGCGACAAAGAAAGTTAAATAACCGAAGCCACCACATAATCCAGCGGGTAAAAATAATCGAGTAGGTGCATCGTATACAAAAGCAAAACAAAATGAAGTTAAAAAACTACATATAAAGATAAAGACAATTGTCAATGTGCGCACCTCCTATAATAGTAAAAACGCGGTTGTTACACCTGCACCAATTGCGAAAGATGTAACGATTGCTTCTAAAAATTTTGCTGTAAACATGAGCATGTGGCGACCAAATAAGTCTTGAATTGCGGTGGTGATTAGAACACCGGGGACGATAGGCATGACTGCAGCGGTGATGGTGGCTCCAATATTTGGACTGCCTAACCAATGATTGAGCGGAATGGCGATAAGTCCAATGGTGATGGCGCCTAAAAAGTCAGGAATGAAGAGTGTCAGTTGCTTACTTTTCATCCATTCTGTCACAAAATAACCTAATGCACCTGCTAAAACAGCTGGAAAAACATCAATCCAAAAAGCACCTTGTAAATATGAAAAGCCTAGCGAAATCATGCCAGCAAATAGCATTTTATGTCCTAAAGCGTAACGTGGTTGTTTTTGTTCGATTTCTTTTAATATGTTATATGCACGATCAAAGTCAATCGCGTGCTGTGCGATTTGTCTCGAAATATGATTGACTAAATAAACGTTTCTTAAGTTAGTATCATTTTTCTTAATTTTAACCATGCGTGTATCATGATCAGGTGACAAAGAAAAATTAATAAAAATATTGAGTGCATAACCTTGGGCCTCATCATAGCCATAGCTTTGTGCAATGCGATTCATTGTATCTTCTACACGTGTGGCTTCCGCACCACATTCAAGCAGAATACGTCCTGCTAAAATGACTAAGTTTGTGACTTCTCGATCAGAAGGTGTAATTTGGGTCATCCATGTCACCTGCTTTTTTATCTGTCATAAGTTAACTCCTATCCTAGGTCAAAGTAATGATTTAACGATCTGCAAAAGTCTAAATGGTGTTAATCTCTTAATATTGTGAAAATAAAAGTCAGCGACAGCAAAGTGTTTAATTGAGCTGAGGCTGATTGGAAAGCATCCTTTTGATATAGACCGATTATAGCACAAGAGAAGTTGAAATAAATATCGAGTTTGTTAAAGAATGAAGCGGCCATTAAAAATAGAGAAAACAAATTTTAAAGATACAGGGAGTCGTGCATTTGACTGTCATAAAAAAGCTGAGACGTGACAACGTCTCAGCTTTAAAAAGTACACGAAATGAAAGGTGAACGATGATGGGATACAAGGCGTATCCGTGCCACATTCATCTCGTTATTATTAAGCTTATATTATTGAATCGCCATTAAAGTATTAATGCCTTCTTTATCTAAATGGTGGCCGACAAAGAAACTACCAAATTCACCATAGCGTGCTGTTGTTTCATCAAAACGCATTTCATAAACAATTTTTTTGAATTGTAGTACATCATCAGAAAATAACGTTACGCCCCATTCGAAATCATCGAATCCAACAGAACCCGTAATAAATTGCTTGATTTTACCGGCATATTTGCGACCAATTAAACCATGATTGTACATTAACTTTTTACGCTCTTCCATAGATAACATATACCAGTTATATGTTTCGTTACGACGTTTGTTCATAGGGTAGAAACAAATATATTGTTTATGCGGTAATTCTGGATATAATCGCGCTTTAACATGTGGATTTTCATAAGGATCCTCCTCTGAATCACCACCTAAATAATTACTCAACTCTACCACTGAAACATATGAATATGTAGGAATAAAATGGTCAGCGATGGCTAACTTATTAATCTCGTTTTCAATTTCAGTTAAATCCTTCATTTCTGGACGTAAAAACCATAATAATAAATCAGCCTTTTGTCCTGTTACATTGTAAATCACTTGATCGCCACTATGATCTGACTTCGCTTGATCAAAACGATCGAGTAATTGATGGAAAGCAGTAACCATTTCTTCACGATCCGCCTCCGGAACCAAACGCCAAGAAGCCCAATCTATCGCATAAAATAAATGCAAACTGTACCAACCATCTAAAGTCTCTGCTGCATGACTCATTCAGAACACTCCTTAGAAATAGAATTATAATTAAATTTTATCATAAAGGGAGCAGGACAGAAATCTATTTGATTTCGTCGTCCTGCCCCGGCAAAGATGACTAGGGTTGCGCAAAGCTTGATAAAGCGAAGGCGCAATCGAGCCATCTACTGCGCTCACTAGAGTTTATGAAAAAATAAACATGCAGGACAGAAATAGATTTGACTAGGTCGCCTCATCCCTAGATTTACAAGCGAGTGGCATGGAAATCTACGTTTAAATAACGTATAATAATAGGTGGAAATTATTGAGAAGGAAAGCAGAGGAGGACAACGATGTCTAGTTTATTAGATGTTTTAAAAGACAAACTTTCTGGTAAAAATGTGCGTATCGTATTACCAGAAGGTGAAGATGAGCGTGTATTAACAGCAGCTGTAGAATTGCAAGGTTCTGATTATGTCACACCAATCGTTTTAGGGGATGTAGACAAAATTAATGCATTAGCAGCTGACAAATCTTTAAATATTGAAGGCTTAAAAGTTATTCACCCTGAAAACAGTGACTTAAAAGCTGAATTAGTTGAGAAATTTGTGGAAAGACGTAAAGGTAAAGCAACTGAAGAACAAGCGCAATCGTTCTTAAACGATGTGAACTACTTCGGTACAATGCTTGTTTACGCAGGTTATGCAGATGGATTAGTGAGCGGTGCAGCACATTCGACTGCAGATACAGTACGCCCTGCACTTCAAATCATTAAAACAAAACCAGGTGTATCTAAAACTTCTGGTGTGTTCTTTATGATTAAAGAAGATCAACAATTTATTTTTGGTGATTGTGCCATCAATCCAGAATTAGGCGCATCAGATTTAGCAGAAATCGCGGTTGAAAGTGCCAAAACAGCACAAAGCTTTGGTATGGATCCTCGCGTAGCTATGTTAAGTTTTTCAACAAAAGGTTCAGCAAAATCAGATGATACAGAAAAAGTTGTAGAAGCTGTTCAACTTGCTCAAGAAAAAATAGCTTCTGAAGGACTTTCTAACGTTGTTATTGATGGCGAATTCCAATTCGATGCTGCAATCGTACCAGAAGTTGCGAAGAAAAAAGCACCAGGTGCACAAATTCAAGGTGATGCAAATGTATTCTTATTCCCAAGCTTAGAAGCAGGTAATATTGGTTATAAAATTGCTCAACGTTTAGGTGGCTACGATGCAGTAGGACCTGTACTTCAAGGACTTAATTCACCAGTAAACGATTTATCACGCGGCTGTTCAACTGAAGACGTTTATAATTTATCTATTATTACTGCTGCACAAAGTTTACAATAATGGACTTAACATCAAAGTATTTTAATGACCACACATGGCGCTATGTTGACCATTCTTCTGGTTTAGCGCCTATGCAATCATTTGCTTTTGATGATACGTTTTCGGAAAGTGTGGGCAAAGATTTATCTCCGAATGTAGTAAGAACATGGGTTCATCAACATACAGTGATTTTAGGTATTCACGATTCGCGACTCCCTCATTTGCAAGACGGTATTCGTTATTTGACAGATACACGCGGTTATAATGCGATTGTCCGTAATTCAGGTGGTTTAGGTGTTGTTTTAGATCAGGGTGTATTAAATATTTCACTGATGTTTAAAGGTAAAACGGAAACCTCTATCGATGAAGCTTTTACAGTGATGTACTTATTAATTAGCAAAATGTTTGAAGACGAAAATGTAGACATAGATACACACGAAATTCAACATTCTTATTGCCCAGGTAAGTTTGATTTGAGTATCAATAATAAAAAGTTTGCTGGCATCTCACAACGGCGTGTACGGGGTGGAATAGCTGTGCAAATTTATCTTTGTGTTGAAGGCTCAGGCAGTGAACGTGCTGAATTAATGCGTGCATTTTACGAACATGCGCTTCAAGGTGAGAAGACAAAGTTTACGTATCCAAGCATTGAGCCAGATTGTATGGCATCTTTGGAAGAACTTTTAGGTCATTCTTTAACTGTACTAGAGGTCATGTTTAAATTGCTTTATGCGATTAAAGATTTGGGCGGTACACTGAATATGGATCCGATTACTTCATTTGAATGGGAGCGCTATGAAGGGTATTATGAACGAATGTTAGCGCGTAACGCGAAAATGAATGCAAAAATGGAATAAATAGTGCTGTATTGATTCAAATGATCGATATTAATGAGACATAGTGAGAGTTCGATCTCCGAAAAGTTTTAAATAAAATAAAAGCAGTAACTGACTGGATTGCACATATGCTTAAAGCAGGCTTTACTCAATTCTAGTCATTTTTGCTGGAGTGGAACAACGAAATTAAACCGATTTCTGTTCCACTCCTTTTTTATGGGAACTTTAACGTTGGGCGAAGGACGGTCTTAATAAAGTTTTTTAAGTGGCGTATAAATAGGGGTTGACGTTCAATATCTCTAAAGATTTGTAACTTGAAAAATATTGAAAAAAGAGTAAAATGGATAGAGCTAAAAAATTGAGAGGTGGGACGCTAAAGTGAAAAATAAATTCATGGTTTGCGATGATTGCCAAGCGGTTAACATTAAAACATTGACGCAAAAGCTTAAAAAGTTAGACCCTGAAGCGGAAATTGAAGTGGGCTGTCAATCATATTGCGGACCAGGAAGACGTAAAACTTTTGCGTTTGTGAACAATCGACCACTCGCTGCGCAAACTGAGGAAGAATTGATGGAAAAGGTGACGAAACAACTTCAAAAACCAAGAGATACAGAGGAAGAAGAACGTCTCAGAAAGCGTAATGAGGAGCGTAAGCGTCGAAAAGAAGAACAAGATCGTAAGCTGAAAGAAAAACTCGCTAAACGTCAATAAGCGATTAAATCATTGAATTGATTCAAAATAAATAAGAGAGAAATGGCAACAGGCATGTACGGATACAAAGTTGTTTTATGGTGTGGCGTACCTAGAAATAATGATGTCATTTTAAATCCTTAAAAAGGTTAAGACGTGATGGTGTCTTAGCCTTTTTTTATGAGTTATTGCCGGTTTTGAAAATGTTGTCCACATGCAAGATAAAGGAATTCATGCATATTTAGCGCTTTACATGGGAATAGTATTCATACATTCAAAAAAGTAAAAGGGATGATATTTTATGATTACGGTGCTATTCGGGGGAAGTCGAGATCACGGCAATACGGCTGCACTGGTTAAAGAAGCATTAAACGGGCACGACCATGAATGGATTAATTTGACAAAATTAAAGTTTAATCCAGTGAGAGATGTCAGACATCAACATGAAACGATACTGGATTACAATGATGACTATCAAGAAGTCATTGATAAAGTACTACAAAGCGATGAAGTGATATTTGCTTCACCGGTTTATTGGTACAGTGTGAGTGCGACATTAAAATCATTTATTGACCATTGGTCGGAAACATTACAAGATCCGCGTTACGTTGATTTTAAAGAAAAAATGGCGAAAATCAACTTTAGATTAATTATTGTGGGTGGCGATAGCCCTAGAATTAAAGCGCTGCCTTGTGTGCAACAGATTGAATATAGTTTGCAGTATTTAGGTGCACACTTACAAGATTATTTAATTGGCTATGCAGAACGTCCTGGTGATATTCGTGATGATAACTATGCAATGAAAGAGGCAAAGCGTTGGAACCAGTTTTACGCGTGACGAAATAAATATTTTCAATCCTATTTAATTGTGCATTTATGGTATAATAGTATGTATTCTATAATGCAAGTAAGGAGCGAAATGTTGAATGTATGAAGTAAGAATTGCTACACCTGATGATGTCATTGGTATCCGCGATGTTGCGACCAAAGCGTGGTACAATACGTATTTGAATATTTATGCGGCTTCCACTGTGAACGAATTACTCGCGGCTTCATATAACGAAGAGCATTTGCGTAAAAGATTAGAAGACCAACTCTTTATTGTCGCAATTGAAGATAAAGAAGTAGTAGGTTTCGCTAACTTTATACAAGGAAGCGAACTTTATTTATCAGCGCATTATGTGCGTCCACATTCACAAAATAAAGGTTATGGACGTTTATTGTTAGAAAAAGGACTTTCGCACTACGATGGTCAATATGATGCTGTCTACCTTGAAGTCGATACGCAAAATGAAAAAGGTGTCGCATTTTATGAACAAGAAGGCTTTGAAGTATTACGTACATATGAACATGTGATGTATGGTGAAACGATGCATCTCGCCCTTATGAAAAAAAGACTGAGATAAAATTGCGATTAAGGAGGATTTTCGATTGACGAAATCAACTTATGCAGCACGTAAATTACCAGAAGAAAAAGTTTTCAAAGATCCGATTCATCGCTATATACACGTACAAGATCAATTGATTTGGGATTTAATCAAAACGAAAGAATTCCAGAGGTTACGCCGAATTAAACAGCTCGGTACACTCAATTTAGCATTTCATACTGCTGAACATAGCCGTTTTGGTCACTCACTTGGCGTTTATGAGATTGTTCGACGCATGATTGACGAATCGTTTAGAGGACGGCCAGAGTGGGATGATGCAGATCGACCACTAGCGATGTGCGCGGCCTTGTTACACGACTTAGGACATGGGCCATTTTCCCATAGTTTTGAAAAAATATTTGATACAGACCATGAAGCATATACTCAGGCGATTATTGTAGGAGACACGGAAGTCAATAAGGTACTGAAACGTGTCAGTGATACTTTTCCAAATGAAGTCGCCGAAGTGATTAATAAAACGCATGACAATAAGTTAGTTATTTCAATGATTTCATCACAAATTGATGCAGATCGAATGGATTACTTACAACGAGATGCTTATTTCACGGGTGTGTCTTATGGTATGTTTGATATGGAGCGCATTTTAAGATTGATGCGACCTTCGAAAGATGAGGTACTGATTAAAGAGAGCGGAATGCATGCCGTTGAAAACTTTATTATGAGTCGTTATCAAATGTATTGGCAAATCTACTTTCACCCTGTAAGTCGGGGTGGAGAGGTTTTACTTAATCATTGTTTTAAACGCGCGAAATACTTATATGAACAAGGCTACGCTTTTAAAATCTCTCCAAGAGATTTTGTGCCTTTTTTTGAGAATAGAGCAACAGTTGAAGAATATATTAAATTAGATGAAACAGATGTTACATATTACTTAAAAGAATGGATGGAAGAAACCGATCCGATTTTAAGTGATTTGTCGCGTCGCTTTATTAATCGTGATTTATTTAAATATCTACCATTTGATGGTTCAATCATTACGATTACTGAGTTGCGCGATTTATTTCAACAGGCAGGTATCGACCCTGACTATTATTTTGTCAGTGATTCATTTTCAGACTTACCTTATGATTATGACCGACCTGGATCTAATAGACAACCGATACATTTATTACAAAATAATGGTAGTATTCGAGAAATCAGTAGCCAATCGCTCATTATTTCAAGTATTACAGGCATTAAACGTGAAGACTATAAGCTCTATTATCCTAAAGAGCTCATTATTAATATTGAAGATCTCGAGATAAAAAGTACTATTATTAATCTTTTGAATGAGTTAAATTAATCAATTAGTGATTGAGTGAACCATGCGTCTTGCCCATATGAAAGGGCACAAAAGATCATGTTGCCGTTAAGGATAGGATTGGGCATTCGCTTTGAATGAGGCGTGTCTTACTTCTTATCATTCTTACTGATTGGGAAGACGTCTTTCAAATCAATTTTTATTCTTCACTTGTATTTGAGAGATTATGTTTGATGGAGGGACATGCAATGGCGGAGAAAAAAGGCTTTAATTTTAATATTATTAAAAAAGACCCGCTAGATGGTCATAAAGGAACGAATTTAGGTTCCATTAGTTTAGATAATGTGGCACCTGTTTTTATAGATATCGAAGCACAAGAAGCGTTTATAGATATTGGTGCGATGCATGCACGTGCTAAAGTAGAGCGTGGTGTGAAATGGATAACAGACAAGGAAGTTGTTGATGTTGATGGCGCAAAAGCCTATTGGTTATGTTGGGTCACAACAGAAAGAGGCGAGCAAGGACCCTATTACGCTGGCGTGACTGCAGCTTATATGCTTGTTAATAAGTCGATTCGTCGGGGATATAAAAGTATGCCTGAACATGTGAATATGATGGATAAATCGATGAAGCACAAAGTCATTGTCGACCATATTGGTGCAGACAATCGTAAAGTCCTCGCTGAATTTTTAAAATCGCATCATCCTGAAATGTGGCGCAACTCAGATGTGACGTTGCATCAAGCGTTGAACGATGAAGCAAACTAACATTTTCCAGAAAAAGGGAGCCGGACATGATGTCTTGCTCTCTTTTCTTTATTGTATTGTGTGATATAATGGCTTGTATTATTCTATAAAGTAAGGTGAATGACACTGTGGAACATAATATCAAAGTTGATGTGCGTCAAATTGTAAAAAAAGATGGAGAGAAGGACATTTTCTCCCATCAAACGACTGGGCAATGGTTGAAAAAAGATGCAGACTTCATTCGATATCATGAAAAAGTGGATGACGCTGCTGTAAATGTGACCGTGAAATTAGCGGATGACAGTATCAAGATTATTCGTAAAGGTGATATCAATATGACACTTCATTTTGTTGAAGGTCAAGATACGACCACGTTTTATGAGTTTCCGCATGGTAAAATGGTATTAACCGTCCACACAATGAGTATATTACATTTTGTGAGCGAAAATGGTGGGAAACTTAAAGTGTATTACGCCTTATTTCAAGGAAATGAACAAATTGGAAAATATCAATACGAAATTAAATATAAGGAGATATAAGATGAATATTATCGATCAAGTTAAAGACACTTTAGTTCAAGAAATTAAAAATAGTATTCAACAAGCGCAAATCGTGGACACAATTCCTGATATTAAAATTGAAATCCCAAAAGATAGTAAAAACGGGGATTACTCAACAAATATCGCTATGGTTTTAACAAAATTAGCAAAGCGCAATCCGAGAGAAATTGCGCAACTTATTGTTGACCATTTAGATACGGAAGCGGCACATGTAAAATCTATCGATATCGCTGGACCAGGGTTTATTAATTTTTATTTAGACCCAAGTTATCTCAATGTTGTGATTGATCAAGCGTTAGAACAAGATCTCGCATTTGGTCGTGTAGCTGAACCTAAAAACGAAAAGATTCTAGTTGAATATGTATCAGCCAATCCTACTGGGGATTTACATATTGGGCACGCACGTAACGCTGCAGTCGGGGATACGTTAAGTAATGTACTTGATGCAGCCGGCTATGACGTAACACGTGAATATTATATTAATGATGCAGGTAATCAAATTACAAACCTAGCCAAATCTATTGAAGCACGCTATTTACAACAATTAGGACATGATGCGGAAATGCCACAAGATGGTTACCACGGTCAAGACATTAAAAACATAGGTGCAGATTTAGCAGAAAAACAACCGCATCTAGTTGATTTATCAGAAGATGAACGTTTAAAAACGTTTAGAAAACTAGGTGTAGATTATGAAATGGAAAAATTAAAGCAAGATCTTGCTGATTTTAATACGCATTTTGATCATTGGTTTAGTGAAACATCACTCTATGAGAAAAATGAAATTAAAGCGGTTCTCGCTAAAATGGATGAATTAGGCTACACATATGAAAAAGATGGCGCAACGTGGTTACGTACGACTGATTTTAAAGACGATAAAGATCGTGTATTAATCAAAAAAGATGGTACTTATACGTACTTCTTACCTGATATTGCGTATCATTATGATAAAATTCAACGCGGCAATCAAAAACTAATCAACTTGTTCGGTGCAGATCATCATGGCTATATTAATCGTCTGAAAGCTTCATTAGAGACATTTGGCGTTGACAGTAATCGTTTAGAAATACAAATTATGCAAATGGTACGTTTAATGCAAGATGGTGAAGAAGTCAAAATGAGTAAACGTACAGGTAATGCCATTACACTACGAGAAATTATGGACGAAGTCGGTGTAGATGCAGCGCGTTATTTCTTAACAATGCGTAGCCCAGACACGCATTTTGACTTTGATATGGCGCTTGCAAAAGAGCAATCACAAGATAACCCTGTTTATTATGCACAATACGCACATGCACGTATTTGCTCTATCTTAAGACAAGCAAAAGCACAAGGTTATCAAGTAGAAAAAGGTGCAGATTATCAAACAATCACAAATGAAAAAGCGATTGAATTATTAAAGAAAATCGCTGAATTTGAACCGATGATTGAAAGTGCAGCAGAAGCGAGAGCCCCTCATCGTGTGACAAATTATATTCAAGATTTAGCTGCGCATTTCCATAAATTTTATAACGCAGAAAAAGTATTAACAGAAGATGATGCAAAAACTCAGGCACACATCGCATTAGTTGATGCAGTGCGTATCACATTACGAAATGCATTACATTTAGTTGGTGTTTCTGCACCAGAACAAATGTAAAATTAGTTTGTAAATCATAAAATTAAAAGTAAATTAAGGTAGAAATCTAGCAAATGAAGCATAGATTTCTGCCTTCTTTTTGGTTATTCAATCTTCGAATATGCATGAAAATTGATTTTGGGGCATGGGCTGTCTGCGACAGGGCTTCAAATTTTACATTATTTATTATAGAAAATAATTTTTATGAACCATTAAACTTTAGAAAATGATAAGATATATGAAATAATTAAAATAGGAGTGAAACCATGAGGGGGAAAAGTTTTATAAGCACCTTACTACTCATTGTAGTTGTGCTTGCTGGCTGTAATTTTAATGCAAATCAATCTAAGGATACGGGAAAATCAACGAGTAGAGTACCAGAGCGCATTATTTCTTTGATGCCTAGTAACACAGAGGTATTATATGCATTAGGCATCGGTGATAAAGTTACCGGCGTTTCTACAGTGGATGATTATCCAAAGGAAGTAAAGCAAAAAGAAAAATTTGATGCGATGCATTTAAATAAAGAAGCTTTGATTAAAGCGCAACCAGATTTAATCTTAGCGCATGAATCTCAAAAAGCGACACAAGGAAAAGTGTTAAAAGATATGAGTGAAAGTGGTATTAAAGTGGCATATGTAAAAGATGCCCAATCAATTAATGAAATGTATGAATCATTTGAACAAATTGGAAAACTTACAGGTAGAGAAAAACAAGCAAAATCTTTAATCGATGAGACAAAAGCAAATATCAAGAAAGTAACAGATAGTGTTCCAAAACAGAAAAAAGAGCCTAAAGTATTTATTGAAATTGCTTCAGAACCAGAAATTTATACCGCTGGAAAAGGCACATTTATGAATGACATGCTTAAACAACTGCACGCTAAAAATGTATTTGATAATACAGAAGGATGGCCGAAAGTGAGTAAAGAGCAAATTATAAAGAAAAACCCTGATGTCATGGTGTCGACTGCAGGCGTCTCAACAAAGGACTATCAACAAAGCGTGAAACAACGTGGTGGTTTTGAACAAATTCGCGCAGTGAAAAAAGAGAGCGTCGTGGCTTTAAACGATGATATGTTGTCTCGACCTGGACCACGCTTAGATGATGCCATGAAATTGTTAAGAGATGCCATATATGAAAAATAAGGCCTTGCGTGGCTTAATCAGTATAATGCTTTGGATAATTGCACTGATTGTTGTCTGTGCGTATGGCCTTCTTAGCCAAATTGAATGGGGGAGTCCGTTGGCGGCAACATTGATATTAGAGGTCAGACTCCCACGCATATTATTAGCACTTTTATCAGGTATGGGTTTAACTTTAGCGGGGCAAATGTTTCAAATCATTTTGAACAATCCACTGGCAGACAGTTTTACGCTAGGGCTGGCAAATGGTGCGACAGTGGGTGCAGCATGCGCTGTTCTTTTAGGCCTATCTTTTAGTTGGATTGCCCCGTTTGCGATGATAATGGGGATGGTCTCACTTTTCATTGTGATTGCTGTCGCATATTTCATAACACGCGGTTATCCCACGCGTTCACTGATTCTAGCCGGAATATTAATTGGTTCTCTACTAAACGCGATATTATTTTTAATGGTGCAATTTAATCCTACAAAATTACGAAATATTGTGGCGTACATGTTCGGTGGATTTTCTGCTTCAGAATATCGAGAGGTCACCTATGTAAGTATTGTCTTAGCCCTAACATTAGGTGCAATATTGATATGTCTTCCTAAAATTAAGCTATTACAAATGAATACGTTATCGAGTGCTGCTTTAGGTCTTCACGTCGAACGTTTATCAATCGTCGTTTTATTATTGGCGACGGCGATTTCAACCGTTATTATAGGTTTTGTTGGCGTCATAGGATTTATTGGCATGGTGATTCCTCAATTTGTACAACGTATCAGTCAACAATCCCTTACGATTAAATTGTTGCTTAATCTCGTGATTGGGGGAACCGTGATGGTATTAGCCGACGTCTTAGGTGCGCAATTGCTTGCGCCGATTCAAATACCAGCAAGTATTGTATTGGCAATAATAGGTATTCCTTTAATGTTTTATCTCATGATAGTTGAACGGCGATAGGCAATTGACTATGATAGAGTTATGTAATTTTCAAGAATGACAATGAGGGGAAATCAATGGACTTAACACAAATTAAAGCAATAATATTTGATTTAGAAGGTACTTTATTGGATCGTAAAAAGTCTCGCGATAAATTTATCGAAGAACAGTATGAGCGATTTCATGATTACTTAGTACGTGTACAGGCCTCGGATTTTCGTAAAAAATTCATTGAATTAGATGACGATGAAGACCATGATAAACCGGACTTATACAAAGAAATTATTAAGCAGTTCAACGTTGATCGATTAAGTTGGAAGGACTTATTTCATGACTTTGAAATGCATTTTTATCGTTATGTGTTCCCATTTTACGACACGAACTATACGCTAGAAAGATTGAAAGCAGCGGGATATAAGATTGGCGTTATTGCAAATGGTAAATCTAAAATAAAACAGTATCGTGTTTATGCACTGGGTATTGAAGAATACGTCAATCATTTATCCACTTCAGAAACGGTCGGCTTCCGCAAACCACACCCACGTATTTATGAAGATATTTTAGAAAAGTTAGATGTTCAACCTGAAGAGGTTATCTATGTCGGGGATGACGCATTAAACGATGTTGCGCCGGCGCATGCGATGGGAATGGTGAGTGTTTGGTATCGTCATGAAGGACAAGAAGATGAAGTCGTCCCTCTAGATTCAGAGATGGATTATGAAATCACAACACTTGAAGAGTTGTTAGATATTTTAAATGTAAAGCGGGAGGCTGAAAAGTAATGGAACTATTTAGGACATCTGATGGTACGGCATTAAATTATCGCTCAATGGGTAAAGGTTATCCTATCGTCATGATACATTCGATATATATGAACCATACGGTTTTTGAAGACATTGCCACACGATTGGCACGTTATTTTCAAGTTATATTAATCGATTTACGTGGACATGGTTATTCCGATAAACCGTTGGCGATTGATTTTCATGAATATAGTCAAGATATAAAAGAGCTCATGGACTTTCTTTATATTGAAAGTGCGACAGTAATAGGAAATGAGTTGGGCAGCACGGTCGCGTTAGATCTGACTTTGAGTGCGTCAAATAAAGTTTCTGAGTTAATACTGATTAATCCTACTGTCGATGATACTTTGTTACCACATGAGCGATTATTCCGCAAATACGCAGAAACAATTCGAACATGTAATGAATCTGAGCAAGAAAAGTTTTTAGAGAAGCATTTATATCATGCTAAAGGAAAAGTACGTAAATTTCTTAAAAATGTGAATGATTCTGAGGCGCTATTAACAGATTATGAAAAAACAGCTGTTGATCATTCATTTACGGAAAATGGATTGGAAAAGATTTTACCTGAAATTCATGTGAGAACGCTCATTATTGCAGGTCAGGCAAATGAACGCGTGACACCGAATGAGTCAAAGCATGTTGCTGAGTTAATGCCAAATGCGACATATGAATTATTCAATAAGTCAGGTGTTTACCCATTTGTAGAAGAAAAAGAAAAATTTCTTAAACAAGTCAAAGATTTTATGCAAAGAACAACGCATCATATGGAGTTGTAATATTTTTGTAATCAAATCGTTATTTTATGATGATTACGGGTATGGATAACTAAAGATAACGGCATAAAAAAAGGAGTGTGCGCTTTATGAAAAAGCTAGTCAGTGCAATACTTATCGCATGTGTGACATTGTTGACTACGTACACAGGAACAGCAAACGCAATGACAGGAAACGATTTGGAGTCAGTTAAAGCATTACAAAATGGTGATCAAACAATTGAAGGGGTAACGATTGGTCAAAGTTTGAAGGATGTTTTTCGTGAAAAAGGAAAAGGGATTCATACGCAACAAGCCTATGGACACGATCATTATTATGAGTATCATACTAAAAAAGGGCTCATGATTGTAACTACAAATGGACAAAGCGAGCAGTCTAAAGTAAAAAGAATTAGTATGAGTTACCAAGCGCTCAACGGACCAAGTTATGAGGATGTAAAAAAAGAAGTTAGCCAAAAAGCGATTACACGTGCACATTATAATTCTGTAACAGGAAATAATGGTTACGTGGTAGATGGTAAAGTATCTTATCAATTTGCATCTGAAAATCCAAAAGATCAGCACTTAAAACTTTATCGCATTGATTTAGAAGCTTAATCGTAAAAGGTATCCTTTAAAGATGTCTTTTGTACATGACCTTGCCGGGGCGGGGCAATGAAATCAAAATGATTTCTGCCTCGTTCCTTTTTATTTTATAGACTTTGTAATCAATATTATTTTTGAGCATAACGATCAAAAGGACAGTAACTCAAATAAGACTTCACTAAATTGTTGGTGGCGTATACGTTAGGTTTCTAATATAATATGATTATGTATTAAGTGAGACGGAGGATTATATGAGAGTCAATAATCGTACTTTGCTAGAGAATGTAGAAGATTATTTGAAGCATAAAGGTGTTTCTCCGCATTTGATTGATGATGTAAAAGAAAATTTAAGGAAAGATATTCAAAAATCAGAAGCGGAAGATAAAGATTACATTGAGTATCGCCAGAAATCACCTGCTGAAATTATATTAATTATTCAAAAGAATTTGTTTACACTACAGTTTAATCCAGTGGTGTTTTTTATTATCAATTTTATCTTGATTTCATATCTATATGACAAACAGCTCGTTGCATTTGGTGCGGCAACAGGCTTATCACTAGTTTATATTTTAATTATTTTACCCATTTCAATTATTATTTATATGCGTATCATGCATAAAAATTATTTATATCGCAATAAATTCGAAAGTTATATCGGCGTCGTTTTAGCACTCGTTGCGTTTGTTTTAATTATGATGAATGCCTTCGATTTTAATTTAGGTATTCATGTCGTTACACAATATGCACATATGGCTGTAGCTTTTATTGGGTTAATAATTATGGGTATAGGCCTGTATTTAAAACATCTTGAGTACACTGGTATCGGTTTACTATTACTGCAAAAGACGATTGATGTTATTATTTCTGATGGACAAGCAGCACAATTAATCTCCATAGCGATATGGGTGATGATTCTCGTCTTGATTATTTTTTACACCATTGAATTATCATCAAGAACGAAATCATAAGATTCACATATTTAACGCGTATTAAATGGAAAAGATAAAATCATAAAAAGTGATTAAAAAGAGTGAGTAAAACAATGAACGTGACGGTTCATTCGCTTTATTCACTTTTTTTAAAACGAGGACTGTGTGAAGCTTCATTTAAATTAAGTGGTAGAAATAGATAAGCACTGCACGTAATAAAGAGAGTTGGAAAATGGAGTGTAGCAGTGCGAGATGATAGGTATCCTAAAAACCACTCATCCTAAGTACAACCATATGAGAAATGGTCGATTTTGTGAGTGGTTTTTAATTTAATTAATCTCATTTGTGTTGAGACTTTCCCCATATTAAGATGAATGATCTATGAATAATCAGTGATGTAAATTCTTATTGCGGTCTAATATCAGTAGATTTGATTGTTTCATTCACACGTTCTAATAAAGCATTAATTTTTTCGCGTTGTTCATCATTAATCAATATAAGTACTGTACGCTCATCGTTTTCATTACGACGCTTATCGAAATAACCTTCTTGAGATAAATTTTTAACAGCTTTAACAACTTGAGGTTGTTTGTAATTCAAGTTGTTAATAATATCTTTCAAGTAGTATTCCTCTTCAATACGATAGCTTAAGTGTGTTAAAACAGCGAATTCTTCAAAACTAATTTTGAACTCCTTTTTAATCACACTTTTCAATCTATCGGCATAAGTAACCATGGATAATAATTCAAAACAATCTTTGACTCTTGTAACAGCCATTCTCATAACCTCCCATTTGTATAACCCTTAAAAGATTAACTCAAATCATAATACGCATATATGCTATAAATATCAATGAATTAATCCAGTGCTCACTTTATATTATAGCAAACAAAGTCTATCTTACACCATAATAATATGCGATTATAATTTATATTTAATTTATTTCGCGTGCAATTATTTATTACAGCATATCTAATTGGTGCAAAATTGTAAAATAAGAAAGATATCTGTAGAACAATCTTAAATGAAATGACGCTTATTCATTCTCTACAATATAACTTCTTATATAATGCTCTTTTACCCACTATTCCCTTTAAATAACTAAAAATTGCAATAAAATGTAAAAAAATGATAAATATCATGTTTAACTTGGTTCTAAAATATTTGCATTTGGATTTCTAACAACTTTTTCTCCAATAAAAACACCTTTATCAATTAAAAGTTGCTCATTTATTCTATCATAATTTATTATTCGTTTAATGAATTTTCCATTTTTATTTATAACAACAGAATTACGGTCAAAAAGTGTGTCTTGGGGTAAGACGATACGTGATTGTTCGATTTGTAAAGTGAAGTGTGTACCAATAGGAAAGTTTTCAGCTGTTTTAACATTGAAAGAATAGGTGGAAAAACTGGAAGAATTATCAGAAGTGGTAGGTACTGAAGATATAGAAGTCACCGTGCCTTTGTAAGTTTTGGTATCAAAAACTTTCTTGACAGATACAGGCTGATTAACTTTGATCTTCGTATACAAATTTTCCGGAACTATAAATGATAGGTGCTGTTTTTTGGAATAAACCTCAAGTATTTTTTCATTCTGGAAACTCGGAAAATGTTTGTGCAAATGCACGATTCCTTCAAAGGGAGATTTGATTGTTGTGTTTTGTTGCTCTTGGAGTTGAGCAATCTGAGCACGATAGTTTAAGGTGTTGGAAGGATTTCGATTTTGTTGGATAAGATGAGAAAGAAAGTTGATTTGGTGGGCTTTAGCAGCATTGTGGTAAGTGAGAAGTGGGTCATTTATTTTTACAGATTGTCCATCTACAACCTCAATTTTTTTAACTTCTCCTAACGTTGTTTGATTTACAATCACTTTTTGATAGTCCGATTGCACAATGCCATTTAACACTAAAGGCTGAGAAGCACTGGCACGCACCATTTTTAAATCAGAGTTTTCTGATTGGTTATTAAAAAATAAAAAGAATGTCATAAAAGAAAAGGGCAGCAAAATAAATAATAAGACAATACATATTAATTTTTTTGTCATCCGAGTACCTCACATCAAATAGATATTTATATTATACTGAGTTATAAATGGGATGCAAGTTGAAAAATATATAATATCAATTTTTTTATTTATATATAAATGTATATCGTAAACTTAAATGTTTTGATGAGTGCAGACTATAATTGTGCAAAATATAGATGGGATGATGACTAAAAAAGAAAATCATTAAAAATGTGTATAGAAAAATGCACAGGAACATTTAAACTAATTCATGTGCATTGAATGATTTTATCGTAATATAAAAGAATTGAAAGAAGAAAAGAAAGTGATGACATATGCAGCTACTTAATTTAAAAAACCTGAATGTTTCATTCGAAAGACAACAAAAGTGTCTAAGGATAGTGTCATATTGAGTGAACGAGGAAGGTTTGCAGATTGCACTTAAATTTGATTTAAGCACAATCCGAGTTCTTCCAGCCTGTAAAATATGTTATTAGCGTAATTGAATGAGTACAATCGCTATAATAATTACAACAAAGCCAATAAGGCGTTGGGAAGATAAACGACGCGGTGGAACACCTAATAATCCAAAATGATCAATGATCATGCCCATAATAATTTGACCTAACATGACAGTGATTAAAGTAAATGTTACGCCAATATGTGGGGTTAAAATAATATTCGTAGTAACAAAAATGACGCCAAGCGCACCTCCGATAAAATGCCACCATTTCAAAGGACCATTTGATGCATGAAATGTACTAATAGAAAATTTACGGTGAACAATTAGGGTTAATAAGATCAAAGCTAGTGATCCAACTGTAAAAGAAATGAGTGATGCGAAATAAGGGGAGTGCACACTTTGACCTAAATGACTGTTGATTGCAGTTTGGATTGGAGGTGCGAATCCAAATAAAATACCTACAATTATCCATAAAGGCGTTTGATGCGTCGTACGCACAACTTTTGAGCGCTTTTGAATATTCATTAAAATAATACCAATGAGTAATAAAAGAATACCAAAAGCCTTTAAAATGGATAACGGCTTGATGTCTACGTTAAACCAACCGAACGAGTCTATCACGACACTCATTAATATTTGACCTGCAATTGTAGTGACAACGGTGAGCGAAGCCCCAATTTTAGGGAGTAACAATAAATTGCCTGTTAAAAAGATAACCCCCATTAATCCCCCTACGTACCAATAATAATCAATTTGATAATGACGAAAAGAAGCCATCGAAAAAACATGTGGATTCATGATTAAATTAACAATGATGAGCCAAAGTGTTCCAGTCGAAAATGAAATAGCTGAAGCATAAAACGAGGAGTGCGTATAAAGACTCAATTTTGAATTGATAGAAGTTTGAATCGGGACGACACTACCTGCGATAAGCCCTAAGATAAGTAAAAGTGAAAGCATATCATGTCCATCCTTATTGTTTAATTAAGATAGTGTTATTATAGCAAAATATAATAAGATAGCACTTAAAGGGATTTATCGAATTTTAATTTCAAAAAGTTTAATATTTTAGATAAAAGAAAGTTACGATATATTTACAAACGCAAGTTATTTTGATTAAGATAGGGAGGAGTCATGAAAATTGTTGTTGAACTTAATTGTATTAATCACATGAAGGTTATTTAAGTTTAACGCATGACTGAGGCATTTATTTGAAGAATTGCATGATGTAAGAGAAAGTTGTGATAAATTTGTACGAACATGAGATCGTACGTGTCATTGATGAACAAATGTTTTTTATCAATGTAAAACCGTCAACCCAACTTCAAGAGGGACAATATGTTGAAGTTTTAAACCCTTTTAAGTCTTACAAAACGTTAGCAAGGGTTGAAGAAGTATTTGAGAAATATGCGATATGTTATAAGTTGGGGAAATATAAGATATTCTATGGTGATGAAGTGAGAATTCGACCTCATTATCAAAAGAATGACTAGAAAAGAGCCTGTCACGTTTATTTGTGACAGGCTCTCGTTATTTATTTGGTATGCGCATGGTCTTTTTATTAGAAAAGGACTGTAACGGACTTATCAATCAGTTGTGCACCTACTGCTTTTTGAATGTCGCCCCCTTTACTATCGAGTATGTTCAATTGCACAATCTTATTTGCTTGTGTTTCTACGAGTTCTTTTGTGATAGAAGTGTCTAATTTTGGAAGAGAGAGTTTAATATTCTTTTGTGATGCGTCGGAAAAAGTAATTTCTAAAGTTTTTGTATTCATTTTTGTATGCTCCTTTTTATTGAATGTATTCAGATGTTAAAACTTCGATAGTGTCATATTGTTCGCCAGTCAGTGCTTGAATGGCATTGCTAAAGGCTTTAAGTTCTTCTCGGGTTGCAGTTGGCTTAAGTTGTGTAAAACGTCTTGAATTTTTAGTTGTTTTACCCTCCGGTGTTATTGATGTTTGCGTCAGAATAAGTGTGATTTGATGGATGTTCATTTTTCTGACCTCCTTTCACTCTATATATCGAAAGGGAAAGAGAAAAAGCGCACCTTAAAAATAAAAAAATTTATGAAAATTCTTTCATGTTACTTAAATATAGTTTATCATGAAATAAGAAACATTATGAGAGGTGGAATAGCGTGAACTGTGTAGATCCTATCCGTGACAAACAAGATATTCATCGAATGTATGAATTTTTAAAGGCACATTCAATGCGTGATTATTTATTTTTTAAATTTGCTATTCATACTGGAATTAAGTTAACAGAGTTGCTTAATTTCAAAGTGTCTCAATTTCTTTCTGATAAAGGCGTCAGTATGACACGTTGGTATGAAACGGACTCAAATATACGTGTTGTTATTCCTGAACAATTACATAGAGAGTTAGAACAATACATTCAGGCAGAAGCAATCTCTGGTGATGACTTATTGTTTCGATCGAAACGTACAAATAAAGGGCTTAGTCGACAGCAAGCTTATCGTATTGTTAATAATGCGGCACACCAATTAGGAATTGAGCATATTGGTTTAACAACACTTAGAAAAACTTTTGCTTATCACGCATATAAATCTGGAATTTCAGTTTCAATCATTCAAAAATATCTTGGTCATCAAACGGCTTATGAAACAATGAAGTTTATAGGTATTTCTAAAAAGGAAATTAACACGACCATCGCTTTAAATTTATAAAAATAGAGAAAGGGAGGCGTGAAGATGTTAAGTGGATTGCTTTTATTTTTAATAGCAATAATGGTCATACTTGTCATAATGATGAAGTGGAATACAAAACAATTACCTGGTTTTGTTGCATTACTTGCTCCCCTTGTTGCATCAATAATCTTTTTAATAAACATCCCTAAGGTATTAAACAATCAACTAATCATTGAAAAGATTCAGTGGTTACCTGCTTTAGATATTAACCTCGTACTCCGCTTGGATGGATTGAGTATGTTTTTTGCCTTACTTATTTCCGTTATTGGTGTCGCTGTATTCTTTTATGCAACACAATACTTATCCTATGAACATGATCATTTACCCCGATTTTTCACATATTTAGTTTTATTTATGTTTAGTATGTTAGGAATTGTACTTTCTGATAACACGATCTTGTTATACGTTTTTTGGGAGTTAACAAGTGTGTCATCGTTCCTACTGATTAGTTATTGGTACGATAAAAGTGAGAGTCAAAACGGTGCAATTACTTCGTTTATGATTACAGTTTTAGGTGGCTTAGCCATGCTAGTCGCTTTCGTAATGTTATATTACGTGGCAGGAACGTTTTCAATTAGTGAATTAATACATCAAAGACATACGATTGCACAGCATCCTTTGTTTATCCCCATTGTATTGTTATTGTTACTCGGTGCTTTTACTAAATCAGCACAGTGGCCTTTTCATTTCTGGTTACCAAAGGCGATGGCTGCGCCTACACCCGTAAGTGCCTATCTACATTCAGCGACAATGGTAAAAGCAGGTATATTTTTACTTTTAAGATTTACACCCATTTTAGGTTTGAGTGATACTTATACTTATATTGTGACGGCTATTGGGCTTATCACTATGATATACGGTTCGTTTACCGCGATTAGACAATTTGACTTAAAAGGGATACTCGCTTATTCAACAATTAGTCAATTAGGTATGATCATGACGATGGTTGGATTAGGCGGCGGTATTGCTAAAGCGACGCAGAGTGGGATGATTGAAATCTATACTTACTTATTATGCGCAGCGCTTTTTCATCTTTTCAATCATGCATTATTTAAAGGGACATTATTTATGGGCGTAGGTTTAATCGACCATGAAACAGGTACACGTGATATCCGACAATTAGGTGGTTTAAAACGTTACCTGCCAATTACCATGGTTGTCATGTCAATGGCTGCACTTTCTATGGCAGGTGTCCCGTTATTAAACGGCTTTATTAGTAAAGAAATGTTTTTTGAAGGGTTAATTCGATCCAATCATCTGTCTGCTTTCAATCAACCGATGATGATTGCAATTGCACTTGTAGGTTTTGTTGCTAGTATCTTTACCTTTATTTATTCAATCAATATGATAAAGACGACATTTTTTGGCTCATTTCAGTTGAAAAAAGCGATACATGAACCTCGTTTGTTCATTACACCCGCGATGATAATGGCGTTTTTATTACCGATTGTATTTATTGTTCCACAGTGGGTAGGGACTTATCTTATTCAACCCGCATTTTTAAGTTCAGTTCGTTCAACCGCTTTTGCATCTGCAGTTCCACATTTATCAGCATGGCATGGGTTTAATATACCTTTACTTATGAGTTTAACGATTATCGTTGTGGGGCTTATTGTAGTATCATTCGTAGATTTACGACGCTATCTGTCTTTAAAAGAAAATCAAATGTCAGTATCACGTATGTGCAATGATTCATACCGCTCAATGGAATTTTATTGTGGATATGGACTGCGTAGTTTGATGAATAATCGTTTGAATTCTTACATTATTATTACGTTGATTATTTATTTTGTAATTCATCTCTACGGTTTGATCCGTACGGGCGTCCCAGAACTTTCACGTATCGAAGTCACTGAGTACCATATCTTTCATATACTTCTTTTAGTAACGGTAGTTCTCATTGGATTTGCGCTCATATTTATTAGACAACGTTTAACGATGGTTATTCTTACAGGCGGCATTGGTTACGTTGTGGCATTATTCTTTATTTTAATGCGTGCACCTGACTTAGCGTTAACACAACTCGTTACTGAAACGATTACGACAGTTTTATTTATCGTAAGTTTTTCAAGATTACCGAATATTCCACGTGGTAAGTTCAATATGAAAAAAGAAACCGTTAAAATCTTAGTTTCTTTACTTACTGCAATTACAGTAATCGGTATTGTTTTTATTATCCAACAAGCGAGCGCAATAGAAACAATTTCTGTTTTTTATCATGATGCTTATGAAAAATCAGGCGGTAAAAATATCGTTAATGCCATTTTAGGTGATTTCAGAGCATTAGATACACTGGCAGAAGGTTTAGTTTTAATTATTGCAGGACTCGGTATTTATACATTACTTAACTATAAAGATCGGAGAGGTCAAGATGAAAGAGAATGATTTAGTACTCAAAACCGTAACAAGAGTGGTTGTATTTATCATCTTAACATTTGGCTTTTATCTCTTCTTTGCAGGACATAATAATCCTGGAGGCGGATTTATTGCCGGCCTAGTGTTAAGTTCAGCATTTATCTTAATGTTTTTAGCATTTGATGTGAAAAAGGTATTGGAAGCTTTACCTATTGATTTTAGAAAGCTCATGATTATTGGTGCGCTTTTGTCACTCGCAACTGCAACTGTGCCCGTGTTTTTTGGTAAGAACATCCTTTATCAAGAGGATTGGCATGTGATTTTCCCTTATTTTGGTGAAGTACATTTATCGTCCGTTACATTATTTGAAGCGGGAATCGCCCTAGTTGTTGTCGGTGTGGTCGTAACGACAATACTTTCCCTGAGTGGAGGGAGATCATGAATATTATTTTATTGATTGTAATTGGATTTTTAGTCTTTATTGCTACCTATATGGTGCTATCTAAAAATTTAATTCGTATCGTTATTGGCATCGCGATTTACACGCATGCAGGCAACCTTATTATTATGAGTATGGGTGAATATACCGCACAAAAAACTGAGCCATTGATTGTGAGTGGTCATCAAAACTTTGTTGATCCATTATTACAAGCGATTGTTTTAACTGCGATTGTAATTGGATTTGCAATTACTGCATTTTTGCTTGTCTTAGTTTACCGTACTTTTAAAGTGACTAAAGAAGATGAAATCGATGTATTAACAGGAGGTGAAGAGGATGAACGATAATATTTTAGCCGTACCCATACTCTTACCACTTCTGGGGGCACTTCTTTTAGTCATTTTGAACAAGCAAGTGCGATTATCACGCTTTATTGCCCTTTTTGTGCTATTGATATCATTTATCGTCTCACTCGTGATGTTAATTGACGTGTACAATCATAAGCCGATTGTTTTGAATTTCGGTAATTGGGAAGCACCGTTTGGTATTCAATATGTCGGCGATGCATTGAGTTTAATACTCGTTACGACAACATTTTTAGTCGTGTTTATGATTGTCGCTTTTGGTTTTGGACGCGGTGAAAAGCGTGCAAGTCGATATTATTTATTATCTTTCGTCTTATTTTTAACAACCGGTGTCGTGGGCTCCTTTCTGACTTCGGATTTGTTTAACTTATATGTCATGTTCGAAATCATGCTTCTTGCTTCATTCGTGTTAGTGACATTAGGACAATCTGTAGAGCAATTGCGTGCGAGTATTATATATGTCGTTCTCAATGTAATAGGTTCATGGTTTTTCCTGATAGGGATTGGCCTTTTATATCGTCAAATCGGTACCTTAAATTACACGCATATCGCGATAAGAATTCATGAAATGGATGATCCAACGGCAATTCACTTAGTGGCGATGTCATTTATTGTCGCTTTCGGATCAAAAGCAGCCCTTGTTTTATTTATGTGGCTTCCAAAGGCATATGCCGTGCTCAATACAGAACTTGCAGCCCTATTTGCATCGTTAATGACAAAAGTTGGCGCATATGCTTTGATTCGGTTCTTTACGTTAATTTTCAATAAAAGTGGTGAAATTGTCGAACCACTATTAATTGTTATGGCAGGTCTCACAATGATAATTGGAGCCATTGGGACGATTGCGTATCGAGATATTAAAAAGATTGCCGCTTACCAAGTTGTATTATCTATCGGATATATCATTTTTGGTTTAGGTACGCATACATTTAATGGAATTAATGGCGCAATTTTTTACTTAGTAAACGATATCGTTGTAAAAGCGTTACTGTTTTTCATTATAGGTATTATGGTTTACACAACGGGTTACCGCCAATATCGTTACTTAACAGGATTAGCCAAAAAAGAGCCATGGCTAGGCGTGGCTTTTATTATTGTGACATTAGCTATTGGAGGAGTGCCACCATTCAGTGGATTTCCTGGGAAATTACTTATTTTTATCGGTGCAGTTGAACATCAACATTATGTCGGCTTAGCGTTGATGATTATCACAAGTTTGATAGGGATGTATAGTTTATTCCGAGTCTTCTTTTATATGTATGCAGGAAATCGTAATAAAGGTGCAGAAATTCAATTTAAGCCTATCAAGTCAAATAGAAAGTCTATCGTTTTATTTATGACTGCACTCACATTAGCGATAGGTCTTTGCGCACCGGTGATATACCAAGTTACAGCACAAGCAACGGATTTATCCATGAATATCCAAAAATATGAAAAAATGGTTAATCCTGGATTGCGAGGTGGCAGTTAAATGAGACAAATTGCATTGAATATGATGATAGCCATCCTATGGGTGCTGTTCCAAGATGAAGATGCTTTTAGTTTTCCAACATTTGTGATTGGTTATTTAATAGGTATTGTCATTATTTATTTACTTCATAAATTTTTTAATCAAGAATTCTATCCTAAAAAGATTTGGGTGTCGATTAAATTTTTATTCACGTATCTCTATCAACTATTGACTGCAACATTCTCCATAATCAATTATGTATTATTTAAAGCGAATAAAATGGATCCTGGTTTAGTAACTTATGAGACGCAGCTCGATACAGATTGGGAAATTACGTTTTTAACAATTTTAGTGATTATTACGCCGGGATCGACTGTTATTCGTGTGAATCGTGAACCTAACATCTTTTTAATTCACGCTATTGATACGACTGAAAAAGAAAAGAAAAATTTATTGAAAAGTATTAAAAAATACGAAGAACTCATTGTGGAGGTGACGAAATGATAACTGAATTAACGCAATTCTTCTTGTCGAGTGCATTAGTTATCTTTGCTGTGTCATTAGTTGTCGTATTGTTTCGTTTGATTGAAGGACCTACAACAGCAGACCGTGTCGTCGCATTTGACGCAATGAGTGCAATTTTAATGTCAACAGTAGGGGTTCTGAGTCTTTTATTCGAAACATTTTCATTTTTAGATTCTGTACTGTTGATCGCTATTATTTCTTTTTTAAGTTCTGTTACGATTTCTCGCTTTATTGAAGGGGGGAATGTATTTCATGGCGATGACAAATGAAATCATCCAATTGTTAGCAGCTCTCCTTGTATTTGCAGGAAGTATTATTGCGCTTATAAGTGCAATTGGTTTAGTTCGCTTTAAAGACGTCTTTTTACGAATTCATGCAGCCACAAAAGCTTCGACGGCAGCAGTTTTATTGACACTGGTGGGTGTATTTATTTATTTTATCTTTGCGCAAGGTTATGTCAGTGTTCGTACGATTTTAGCATTGGTCTTTATTAATATTACTTCACCCGTTGGCGGTCATTTAATCTCGCGTGCCGCTTATCGAACAGGTGCTTATATGTATCAAAAACATGAAAATCATGAAAATACAGATCTGAATAAAGAAGATGTAGATGAGGAGACGAAGCGTCGAATTCGAATAGAAAAAAGAGCGAAACGACGCAAAAGAATATACTCTCGCTTAGATAAAGACTAATTTTGAAAATTGATATTGAATCATATCATTTTTATAATTTCTAAATAAGTTTTTAATAGTTCCTTTAGCTAACTTAGTTATTAATACGATTTTTAGGATTTTGAGAAGTTTATCAAGCGAACTTCATTATTTAAAATAATAAAAAAGCGTGAACCAATGGTGATGAATTGGTCACGCTTTTTTATATGATGCATATTTCTATTGATGTATCAATGGGGTTGTTATTTCATGCTTTTATGAATTGTTTCGATGTTAGATTTCATCATTTTGTAGTATGAATCTCCGTTACTACCTTTTTTACCAATAGAGTCTGTGTAAACTGTGCCGTAAATTTTCGCACCTGTTTCTTCTCCTAAGCTCTTCATGCTCTTATCACTTACACTTGTTTCAAGAAGAAGGTTTTTGATGTGATTTTGTTTAACGAAGTCAATCGCTTGTTTCATTTGTTCTGGTGTACCTTGGTTTTCAGTGTTGATTTCCCAAATATAACCTGGTGTTACATCATATTGTTTTGCGAAGTATTTGAATGCACCTTCACTTGTAATCATGACACGTTTTTCTTTTGGAATATCACTAAATTCGTCTTTACTTTTATTGTTTAGTTTTTCTAATTTGTCTAAGTAAGATTTACCATTTTTTTCAAAAGTAGATTTATGTGATGAATCTGCTTTTTCTAATGCATCTTTGATGTTTTTAACGTATTGGATCCCATTATCTAAACTTAACCATGCGTGAGGATCAATGTTGTGTTCTGATTTTTCACCTTTTTTCAAGTAGATAGGATCAACATGTTTAGAAGCTTGAATAACTGAAGAATCGTCTAATGATTTGTTAGCTTGTTTTAATGCTTTTTCAAACCAACCATTCCCACTTTCTAAGTTGAACCCATTATAAATAATAATATCGGCGTCAGTTAATGCTTTAACGTCTTTAGGCTTAATTTCATATTCATGAGGGTCTTGACCGACAGGAACGATGCTATGAATTTCTGCTTCATCGCCTGTAATATTTTTTGCCATATCATATAAGATTGAGTTTGTTGTTACAATCTTAAGTTTATGATCTTTATGTCCTTGATCAGAAGAGTTACATGCTGTTAAAAGAAAAACAATCGATAAAATCGATAAAAGTGTAAGAATTCGTTTACTCATGATTTTTGATACGCTCCTTTATGTGAGATGTTGTTAAATTTAGTCAGTGCAAAAACAAGTGCATACAATATTGCAGCGATGAGGACGATAACCGCACCACTTGGTAAATTCAATATAAAGCTAACATAGATGCCTATTGTAGAGCTGATAACGCTAAACAAACTAGAAACGAGCATCATTGTAGATAATCTTTTTGTTATGAGATAAGCTGTTGAAGCAGGTGTAATGAGTAGGGCAACAACAAGGATGACACCTACAGTTTGAACACTTGCCACGATAACGAGTGCTAAAAGTAACATAACAAAATAATGCATAAATGTAGTATTGAGCCCACTCATTCGACTGAACACAGGATCAAATGTAGACATTTTTAAAGGTCGAAAAAGAATGATAATCAAACTCAATACAATGATACTAACAACCAATGCAGTATAAAATGCGGACTGAGTAATGGCTAAGATATTACCAAAAAGAATGTGATATAAGTCTGTTGCTGAATGAATTAAGCTGATTAAAATAATACCTAAAGCGAGAAAGGCGGTAAATGTAATACCGATTGCTGCATCCTTTTTAGTTTTTGATTTGTCCGAAATATAACCAATAATTGTACTACTGAGCATACCTGTAATAAGTGCGCCGATAAACATAGGAATATTGAAAAGAAATGATAAAGCAACACCAGGTAAGACGGCATGACTCATTGCGTCCCCCATAAGTGAAAGCCCTCTAAGAACAATCAAACATCCGACAACGCCACATACAATGCCGACTAAGATGGCTGTAATCATAGCCCGTGACAAAAATTGATATTCAAAGAGATGTTGAATGAATGACATCTTGTGATGACTCCTTTCCATGGGGATTTTGGTCTTGTAATTTTGTTGAATGGTGTCGACTTAAAAAGACAGATTCTATGTTTTCTGTTTTTAAGGCTTCGGAACTTGCGCCTAAAAATGCGACAGATTGGTTTAAGAGTAAAATACGATCAAAATATTCAGAAGCTGTTGTGAGGTCATGATGTACAATTAAAATGAGTTTACCTTGCTGTTTTAATGCTTTAAGTTTGTTGTAAATGATGTGTTCACTTTTGAAGTCGATACCTACAAATGGCTCATCAAGCAAATAAACCACGCTATCTGACATGAGGGCGCGAGCGATGAACACACGCTGGAGTTGTCCGCCACTAAGCGCATGCAATTGTCGTTTGCGTAAATCAAAAAGTTCTAACTCTTTTAATAACGCGTCTCTTTTATCGCGAATGGATTTTGGTACACGTTTAAACCATCCGATTTCTTGATAGCAGCCAGATAAAACTAAATCCTGTACATTGATTGGGAAGTCAAGATCAAGTACAGATTTTTGTGGTATATATGTAATATCTGTTAAATGTTGTTGTGTCGGTTTTTGGTTAAGTAAAATCGTGCCTTCAGCAGGTAATTCGCCAATAATAGATTTGATTAAAGAGGACTTACCACTCCCATTGGGGCCCATAATTCCAATCATTTCACCATTCAATGGTAAATCTAATGTGATGTTTTTCAAAACATGTTTTTGACCTAAAAATAGGTTTAGGTTTTTTATGGATAACATATTAACACCACCTTTCTTGTGTTTTAGGTTACCCTAATAAAGTATATTATAAATAGAAAATTGTCAATATCAATAGAATTCGTGATACAATAAATTGTATATGTGAAAGAGGTGAGCATATGTTAACTGAGGAAAAAGAAGACTATCTTAAAGCAATTTTAAGTCATGATGGCGTTCATAGTTATGTGTCAAATAAAACGTTATCAGGATTTTTGAATATTAAACCTCCATCTGTGAGCGAAATGGTAGGACGCTTGGAAAAAGAAGGCTATGTCATAACGAAGCCTTATAAAGGCGTAAAGTTATCAGAACTAGGACTGACTTATACATTAGATGTAATTAAGCGACATCGTTTAATAGAATTATTTTTAATAAAGATTTTAAATTATACGTGGGAAGAAGTTCATAGTGAAGCAGAGGTGCTCGAGCACCGTGTATCTGAACTATTTGTGGAACGTTTGGACGAGCTGTTGAATTATCCGGAAACATGTCCGCACGGTGGTGTGATTCCACGAAACAATCAATATGAAGAAATTTATAAAACCCCGTTATTGCAGTTTTATGCAGGGGATACAGTGACGATTCGACGTGTCCGTGACCGATCGGAGTTACTTGTATTCTTATCGAGCAAAGCTTTATCAATCGGTGATACCGTTACAATAGTAGAAAAAGATGAAATCAATCAATTATTAGAATTGCAAAATAAAGACGAAAAAGTTACATTAAGCTATCATAACGCAGATGTAATCTTCGTTGAAAAAGTACAATAAAAATAAGCGAGTCATCATTTTAATATAACGTAACAAGAGGCTGGGACATCAACCCCAAAATAAATAGCGCTGAGATGATTTTAATAGAAAATCGTCTCAGCGCTTCTTTTTATGATAAAACTTCGCATTCAATTAAGCTAAATTGAGTTGAAACTTCAGCCCCTAAGCAAACGCGTTTATGGAGTCATGATTATCAAAAAACTATGTCCAAAACCCTTTATCATGCATGCTTAGCTATGAAAAGATATGAAAGCTATATGTCCATGTGTAATAAAGTGTTAGGAGATTGACTGCAATCCAAAACATTGAAAATAAAAATGTCGGAAGGTGCGTCAACGCTTTTAGTGCGGTTCCATCCCACTGGGTTTGTGAACGTGAAAATGTGAGTTGCAAAATCGTTATCGTTGATAATATGACTTCTCCTAATAAAGTTCCTAAAATAAAATGATAAACGAACATATATATGAAGGAATAATTTGTTAAGTTTTCAGATTGAATCCCAAAATAACCGATAAGTGTTAAGAATAAGATAATCAAAATCGGAACTAATTTTCTAGAGGTCTTCCATGTGAAATAAATAAAAATTAAAATGTATAGCATCAATAATAACGCGCCCTGGCCTTTACTTTGAAGATAAAGACCTAAACATAACATCATCGGAGGTGTTAAATATCCACCTAGCGTTGTAAAGATTTGTCCTGTTCGATGGCGACTTTGTGTGACAGCGTATCCTTGTTGCCCTGTCGCATTACGTTCACGTCTAGTTGCGACAACTACAAAATCTATCACGCGACCACCAGATAATTTATTAAATAAGATATGTCCCCATTCATGAGTCAAGACAGGAATATAATTCATTGCAATATCTAGTATAGAAAATAAAGGGCGATGATGATAATAGCGACTGATTAAGTAAATTGCAGTTAGGGTGCAAAGTAATACACCTGAAATTGGAATCGGCGAAGTCAACCAAGAATATCCGTGCATATATGTCCATCCTTTCAGAGCCAATATAATGATTATAACGGTTGAACGAAAAAGGGACTATGGACTAAAGTCTTAAAGTTGAAAGTATAACTATACGAAGACACCTATTCAATTGAGGGTAAATATTCATTTTCAATAGACGATGAAATGAGGACGTTGCGCTCTTTTTAAAATAGGAGAAAAACAGCCTCATACTTTAGCATGAAAAGATTTCTTTTAGCTTGATTTTGGTGTAAAATGTGTTAAAGTAACATAAACATATTGTAAACTAAAAGTAAAAACAAACTGAAATGATAGAGAGAATGAAGGTGAAACTATGGCAAAAGTAATGCCTAGTGGAGAGCGTGAGGGAACTTTTACACATCCTGATATCACGACAATGCAAGAAGCATATCGTTTAAAAGACAAAAATGCACAAGTCAAAGTGATGAATGTTATGTTTGATAATGTCAATTTATTAGACATGCATCAAAATATTTTAAAATATATGCATAGTGAGACAAAACACAATTTATTCATCGTGACAGCAAACCCAGAAATCGTTCATTACGCTTCAGAAAACCCGAAATATCATAAAATGATTGAACAGGCAGATTATATTGTGCCTGATGGAACAGGAATTGTTAAAGCGGCGCGTATTCTAGGCCAACCTTTACAAGAACGTGTTCCTGGTATCGAAGTAATGGAAACATGTTTAAATATTGCTGATTTAGAACATAAAAAAGTGTTTTTACTTGGTGCAACATCACCTGTCGTTGAAAAAGCGGCAAGACGTATCCAACGACAATTTCCAAATATTGAAATTCAAACACACCATGGTTTTATAGACATTACAGATCAAGAAGTCATCGAGCAAGTGCGTCAGTTTAATCCGGATTTCATTTTTGTTGGCATGGGTTATCCTAAGCAAGAACAATGGATTCAGCACAACCGACATCATTTTGATCATACATTGATGATGGGGATTGGTGGTGCTATTGATGTTTTTAGTGGGGAGGTTAAAAGAGCACCTTATGTGTGGCGCGCACTTAATTTAGAATGGGCGTATCGTTGTTTGACAGATATGAAACGTATCCGTAGATTACAGAGAATTCCTAAATTCGTTGTAGGGGTTTATAAACAGAAATATTTCGATCAATCAAAATAATTTAAAGGTAGGGCGATGAATTGACGCTCTACCTTTAATTATTTAAAAATGAAGCAAGTTATACGACGGTAAATCAAATGTATCAGCTACCAGAGCTGTAGCACGGCAAGGAGAGCGTTATCATCATAATAAAAACATAATATCAATCATAAAAAACGCGAGCGATTCAGGTCGTATTTAAAGGGACGACTGGAGTTGCTCGCGCTTTGTTTGAAAAAATTGATTGAAACACTAAGATTTATTGAATGAAAGGTATCATTTTTGGGTATTGTGCAAATATGCAATTGCATGATTGATGATCCGTTTATTTTACAACAAAACGTTTTTCATCTAAGCTGCTTCGAAAAGCTTTTTGATCAGCAATGGATTTTTTCTTAAAGTCTTTAAGGAAAGCTTCATACTGAGGAAGTACATCATCAACTGAACCAAATTCTTTAAGTTGGCCTGCTTCAATCCAAGCAATTTTAGTACAAAATTCTTTCACTTGGCGCAAGTTATGACTTACAAAGAAAATCGTTTTTTGTGCTTCTTTAAATTCATAGATTTTTTTCAAGCTTTTTTGAGTAAACGTTTGGTCACCTACAGAAAGGGCTTCATCAATGACGAGTATTTCAGGGTTAATTGTTACACTGATTGAAAAGCCGAGTTTTGAGCGCATCCCACTTGAATATTTTTTCACGGGTTGGTATATAAACTCACCAAGTTCACTAAACTCTACAATTTCAGGTGTTAATGCTTTAATTTGATGTTTATCGAATCCCATGCATAGCATTTTAAATTCGATATTTTCCATGCCGGTTAAATTACCATTTAGGCCAGCGTTAATCGCGATGACACTCACATCACCTTTTTTATCAATATGACCATTAGTCGGCGTGAGCGAGCCACCAATCATATTGCTGAGTGTTGATTTACCTGAGCCATTAATACCGACGAGACCGATTACATCACCAGCATAAGCCTGAAACGAAATGTCTTTTAAAGCATAAAATGTTTTGTTTTTATGCTTTGGCCATAAAGCATCTTTGATACGCTCTTTATTGTTACGATAAATACGATATTCTTTTGTCACTTGATTAATATTGACAGTTGGATTCATCTGAGAACATTCCTTACATTAATTGATAATATTTATGAGAATTTCGTTTTTTGCTTTCATCATTCGTTGTCTATAGATTATAATATATTACTAAGTGGTTGTTAAATTTGTGAAGCTATTGTAAAGTATTAGGGATACAATGTATCTATTTTACTCAAATAGTTGAACATTTTCAATTAAAGAATAGGTGATGAGACACTCTAGGTCAATATATTCATTTTATAGCGACCTTGTTTTGGTATTGAGTGAATTATCCAATATGTGAAAGCGTGGTAAATTATGAATTCAGTTAGAATCGTATTAAAGGAGCATTTAAAAAGTTTCTACCTTATTCAACGGTTAGCACAATTCCAACTTAAAATTTCAAATCATAATAATTATCTTGGATTAGCTTGGGAGATTATTAATCCGGTAATACAAATTTTGGTTTATTGGTTTGTCTTTGGATTTGGGATTCGTAGCAACCACCCAATAGAAGGGATACCGTTCATATATTGGCTATTAGTCGGTATTAGTATGTGGTTCTTCATTAACCAAGGTATTTTAGAAGGCACGAAATCGATTACGATGAAATACGGTCAGGTTGCGAAGATGAACTTTCCACTATCGATTATTCCAACTTATATCGTCACAAGTAAACTTTATGGTCACTTGGCACTTGTATTCGCTATTATAATATTGTGTATTTTATCTGGTATTATGCCAACAATTTATATCATTCAGTTATTTTTATACATTCCGTTTGCATACTTCTTCACGATATCTGTAACACTATTAACGTCAACGTTAGGTGTGCTCGTGAGAGATACACAAATGGCAATGCAAGCATTATTAAGGGTCCTTTTCTATGCATCGCCTATATTATGGCACCCTGCAATAGGGTCATTAGCAGAAAAGATTTTGAAGTTTAATCCAATCTTTTTTATAGCAGAGAGCTACCGTGCTGCGATACTGTATCATCAATGGTATTTCATAGAGCATTGGCATCTTGCACTATATAATGTATTGGTTACAGTTGTAATATTTATCGTTGGTTCGATGTTACATATGCGCTACAGAGATCACTTTGCAGATTTTATGTAATGAGAACACGCCTTCAATACAGTGGTTTGTGTTGGGGGCTTTTTGTTCATTCGACAACATTTTAAGGCGGTGAAGAACAATGATGCGATATTATATTAAAATGTTTTATATTTATATTATTAAATTTTTAAGTCGTTTATACAGTCATTTACGTGTGGATGCGAACCATATTGTTTTTTTAATGACTTTTAAAGAAGATGAATTGCCCATTATCTATCAATTAAGTGAAAATGGTTTTCGCGTTACTGTTTTTGCGAAAAAGAAGGATTTCAGTTTTTTAGAGAATCGACAAAATATTACTTATCACCCACTTAAATTTTCTTCCATTTTGAAACAGTTGTCAGCGCTAGCAACCGCTAAGATTATCTTTATTGATACGTATTATTTATTAATGGCAGGATTAAATAAAAAGAGTGGACAGACAGTCATTCAAACTTGGCATGCGGCAGGTGCGCTTAAAAAGTTTGGTTTAGAAGATCGCTCAGTAGATTTAAACAATCACAAATTAGTCGAACAGTATCGTGCTGTCTATCAAGCAACAGATAAATATCTCGTAGGCGGCCAACAAATGTCACACTGTTTTGAAAAAGCTTTTGAAGCGGAATACGAGCAGTTGATTGGGTTTGGGAGTCCGCGCTTGACCACATATCGACAATTAGATATAGAAGCACACAAGCAAAAGTTAAAGCAGGAGCTCGGAATCGAAAATAAAGTTGCTGTTTATTTACCAACCTATAGAGAGCAAGGTCAAAATAATCGCACTATCGATAAAGTGACTTTTGAAACGACTGTACCGGGATATACTTTATTGAGTAAGTATCATCCTACAGTTCCTGCTGCAGTGAACAACACAAAAGTATGCACACTTGATCTGATTGTTATGGCAGATTTAATCATTACAGATTATAGCTCACTTGCGATAGAAGCGAGTATTATTGATACGCCTGCACTCTTTTATGTCTATGATGAGGCTGAATATGATGAGATCAGAGGTCTCAATGAATATTATCAAGCCATTCCACAAGATTACAAAGTTTATAATGAGCATGACTTATATGCCCGTATTAGAAAAGGAAACTTAAAACCACTATTTGAAAAGTGGCACCAATTTAATACGAGAGAGAGTCTCAATCAGGTGGTTAATTATGTAGAAAAACTCGTGAGGATTTAAAATCTATATTCATATATTTTAGGAATTAAGAATTGTTTATGCTATAATTTTAACAAAATGTAAATATATTAATAGATTATTAAGGAGATGTAAAGATGAAGCGTGTCATTACATATGGAACATACGATCTTTTACACTATGGACATATTGAATTACTACGACGTGCTCGTGAAATGGGAGATTATTTAATTGTTGCGCTCTCAAGTGATGAATTCAATCGAATCAAAAATAAAAAGTCATATTACAATTTTGAACAACGTAAAATGATGTTAGAATCGATTCGTTATGTAGATCTTGTGATTCCTGAAAATGATTGGGGTCAAAAAGAAACTGACGTAGAAAAGTATGAAATTGATACTTTCGTAATGGGTCATGACTGGGAAGGCGAATTTGATTTCTTAAAAGACAAATGTGAAGTGATTTATTTAAAACGTACAGAAGGCATTTCTACAACTCAAATTAAGAAAGAGTTGTATGGTAAAGATGCAAAATAGTCGTAAATTAAAAAAGGCTTAGAAATTTTGAAGTTACCAAAATTTCTAAGCCTTTTTTTGATTGTCGCATAGGTTGCTTGAGACTCAGTGTAAAACAATGAGTTTATTTTATTTACGACGGAATCGGCTCATAAGACTGTAAAATACGATAGATAGAAAGACGACAATAACACCGAAAGCGAGGATCGTCATCCATGGATGTGTTTGCCAACTTGAAATGACGACAGATTTAGATTCATAGATAAATGGGTTTTCTACTTCTACTTTAGGTGGTCCATCATGTTTTGTGATGAATTTACGATCATAATCAAGATGAACATGGTTATCATCAATCACAAAATGATAAGGTTTTTTTAGGTTTTTAGGAACGACGTCATATAAATCTTTTGTGACGTAATACGTTTTACCATCGATTTTATGCTTCCCTTTAGAGAGGACTTTTTTATAGTCATATAATGCAAAACTATAATTAATCGCGCTCGCGCTCATCATATTCCGTTGTTTTTCGCCACCGAGGTGTTTATAATCGCCAGCTCCCATAATGATGTGAAATATACGGAATTTTCCACGTTTTGTCGTTAAGGAATTATTGTAATCTGCAATATCACTAGAACCTGTTTTTAAGCCATCTGTGCCTTCTAAGCTCATATTGCCACCTTCTAGTAAATCATTAAAAGTGTAATAGGTTACACCGTGTTGTGTAGGTGCGATTTGTTTAGTGAAATGTAAAATTTTAGGTGTATCTTGAACGGTATGTTGCGCTAAAATGGCGTAATCATGGGCTGTTGAAATAGAGGAAGACTCATTTTGGTATCTTTTAGGAACAAATTCTAATAGCAGTCGATTTTCTGCACCAGTTGGATTCACGTAATGCGTGTGATTCATACCTAAAGATTTTGCAGTCTGGTTCATTTTATCTACAAAATCAGATGTATTGTCAGAAACTTGATTAGCCAAAATAAGTGCAGCCGCATTACTTGAAGCAGAAACAGTAATTTGAAGTAACTCTGCTATTGTATAAGTCTCACCCGGATAAAGCTTTGTATTACTTAATTCCGGTAGTGTTGACATTCTATAATGCTCAGGTGTGATTTTAACTGTGTCATTTAATGATAATTTTTTCTCTTTTACCGCTTGAAGTGTTAAATACATTGTCATAAGTTTTGTCATTGAGGCTGGATACCATTCTTTTTGACTATTATAGTCGTATAAAATTTGGCCAGTTTGACTGATATTGATGACACCTTCAGGTTGGAACGGCAAAGTTACCGGATAACCACTTTGTTGAGCAAGTTCAACAGGTGAAGGTGTATATGCACGCGCGAAAGGTGTTATAATTGTGGTAGCGAAGAATACAGCCACGATAGATAGTATTAATTTTTTCATTTGCATACAGACTCCTCAATCTAAAACTATAAATTGATAAACAACAAACGTCATTTTATCATAAAGCTTGTTGTTAATAAATCGGTACTTTGGCTGATTTTTTACAAAGGTGCCCTTGTTTTAGTTACGAGTCGTAGTCATTGTGGTTTAACAAAAAACACCGATTTTAATTATGCTAGGTAAAAATGACTAAAATTTAATGCGGTAGACTGCTCGCACAAAGAAGGAAGACTCACGGATTACTTATTGCGAAGAAAATTACGAATAAATGAGGTATGTCACTATGAGAAAAGATAACCCACTCCTATATTTATTGAAAAAGATTTCATGGCCGGTGGGTCTCATTATTATCGCTGTGATTATCGCTTCATTAGGAAGCCTTAGCGGCCTGCTTGTTCCACTCTTTACTGGGAAGATGGTAGATAAGTTCACAGTTGCATCGATTAATCCGATCTTCATTGTTATATTGCTCGTTGTGTTTATCTTAAACGCGTTATTGAGCGGTATCGGATATTATTTGTTGAATAAAATTGGTGAAAAAATCATTTATGCCATCCGTTCAGTGTTGTGGCAGCATATTATTCATTTAAAGATGCCATTTTTTGACAAAAATGAAAGTGGTCAATTGATGAGTCGTTTAACTGATGATACGAAAGTGATTAATGATTTTATATCACAAAAGTTGCCTAACTTTTTCCCATCCATTATTACGTTGATTGGTTCTTTAATTTTATTGTTTGTTTTAGATTGGCAAATGACGCTATTAACATTTATTACAATTCCTATATTTGTGTTGATTATGATACCACTCGGTAAGATTATGCAAAAAATCTCAACAAATACACAAAGCGAGATTGCCAATTTTAGTGGGTTATTGGGACGTGTTTTAACTGAAATGCGCTTAGTGAAAGTAGCAAACACAGAAAAGCGAGAATTAAATCTTGCACATGATAATTTACTTAAAATTTATGGATTAGGGTTGAAACAAGCCAAGATAGCGGCGATTGTTCAACCTGTTTCTGGCATAATCATGTTATTAACAATTGGGATTATTTTAGGTTTTGGTGGCTTGCGTATTGCTTCTGGCGCTATTTCTGCAGGGACACTTGTAGCCATGATATTTTATGTATTAAATTTATCAGTGCCACTTATCAATTTATCTACACTTATCACGGATTATAAAAAAGCAGTAGGGGCAAGTAGCCGAATTTATGAAATACTACAAGAGCCAATGGAAGTCATTGATGATCCGAGCGAGACACATCTGATTGAATCAGGAGATTTATCATTTGAACACGTTGACTTTAGCTACGATGTTGCGCCTGTTTTAAAAGACGTCTCTTTTAATGTTGTTAGAGGCGAAGTGACAGCGTTCGTTGGACCATCGGGTTCAGGGAAAAGTACAATCTTCAGTTTGATTGAGCGTATGTATGATGTTAATGGTGGTGATATTACATATCATAATCAATCTATATACAATCTTTCCCTAACGGATTGGAGAAGAAAAATAGGTTACGTTATGCAAAGTAATGCAATGATGAATGGCACGATTAAAGACAATATTTTATATGGTATTGATCGCGAAGTTTCTGATGAAGAGCTTATCCATTATGCACGACTTGCACATTGTCATGACTTTATTATGGAATTCGAGCAAGGATACGATACGATTGTGGGTGAACGTGGCTTGAAATTATCAGGTGGTCAACGTCAACGTATTGACATTGCACGTAGTTTTGTCAAAAATCCGGATATTTTATTACTGGATGAAGCAACGGCGAATTTAGACAGTGAAAGTGAGCGTAAGATTCAAGAAGCATTAGATGTGTTAATGGAAAATCGCACTACGATTGTCATTGCACACCGTCTATCTACAATTAAAAAAGCAGGGCAAATCATCTTTTTAGATCAAGGACGTGTTACAGGTAAAGGCCGACATGAAGTATTAATGCAGACTCATGAAAAATATCAACAATTTGTAGAAACGCAAAATTTAACTGATAACAAAACAACAAAGCGTGATGCGTAATTTTGTGAAGGATTTTATCCATCAGGCATTTTTATGGTATGCCTTTGATGCAATTAAAGCGCCTCGCGATGTTATGTTGTTAGCTAAAGGAAAGGGTGGTATGTTGTTTCGTTTCAACGTTTCACCTCATCTATTGTTAAATCAATAAAGGAGAATTTCAGCGAATGAAATTCTCCTTTTTGTATTACTGCAAATGTTTTGGTAACTGTTTAGTAGAACAAGATTTGTTGACCTCACAAGCGCTACATTGTCCTTGCTTAGATTTTTTTATATAACGTGTCGTTACAAAGACAACGTAACAAACTATAAGTGCAATGAGTATTAAATTTAAAAGTAATGTCATTAACGGTTTCCCCCTTAAAAGAAAATTGAACCGATTTGATAAACTGCGAGTGATAAGACATAAGCAATCGTGACTGGGTAAACGAGTGCGAGCAAGGTCCATTTCCATGATGTCGTTTCTTTACGAATCGCCGCGACAGTCGCCAGACAAGGTGTATATAGCAAAATAAAAACCATAAATGAATAAGCAGATAAAGCTGTAAAGTGTGACGAAATCATTGATACAAGGGCGTTTTCATCTACTGAATAAATGATTGCCATCGCACTGACAACTACTTCTTTGGCTAAAAATCCTGGTATTAATGTAGCAGCTGTTTGCCATGAACTAAAACCTAAAGGTGCGATAAGAGGTGCAATAGCAGCCCCGATTAAATGCAAGAAGCTTTGTTCTACCGGTACATGAAACCCCGATGGACCAGAATAATTGAGCAGCCAGATGATGACAGAACCAGCAAAAATAAATGTCCCTGCTTTTTTAACAAATCCTTTTCCTTTTTCCCAAGTGCTTCTCCATAATGTTTTAATAGATGGCAAGCGATATGGGGGTAATTCGACTACAAAAATAGAAGTGTCTTTTTTCAAAATTGTTTTTGAAAGGACCCAACTGACGAATAAAGCTACGATGATACCAAGAACATAAAGACTTAAAACAACGAGTGCTTGATGTTGCGCGAAAAATATAGCAACAAACAATCCATACACAGGAAGCCTTGCAGAACAAGACATAAAAGGGGCAATCAGTATTGTCGTTAAACGTTCTTTTTCTTCTTCGATACTTCTTGCGGCCATAATTCCAGGTACATTACAACCAAACCCGATAATCATTGGGATAAAAGACTTTCCGTTTAGTCCAAATTTTTCCATAATTCGATCCATAATGACTGCAATTCGTGCCATATAGCCAGAATCTTCTAACAAAGATATGAAGAAAAACAAGACAAGAATCTGAGGAACAAAGACAAGTACGCCTCCGACACCAGCGATAATTCCGTCTGTGACTAAATCTTGAAGTGCTGGATAGATACCGAGATGTATCATAGCATCACGTGTAAAGTCAGTTAAAGGGCCACCGAAAAATTCATCCAGTTGATCTGATAAGGGTGTACCTATCCATGTAAATGTCGTTTGAAAAATCAGCCACATGATACCAAGAAAGATAGGAATCCCTAAAATTTTATGTGTCAGTAACGCATCTATTCGTTCTGTAACATAGTGTCGTTGCGTATCTGGATATTGAACAACGTCTGCCAATATAGCGTCAATGTAGGATTGTCTACACTGAACAATATGATGTTCAATGTCAATTGTATGTGTAGACATAAATGCATTTTTAATATCATTTAATGCGTCGCACGTTTGAGAATCTAAGTACGTTAGAACAGATGGATTTTTGAGTAAATATTGAATCGCTAAAAAACGATATTGTGCCTTTTCTAATTTCAATTGAGAAGGCATTGCTTGTTGTAATTGTTGAAGCAAGTTTTCAATCGCTTCACCATAGTTGATTTTTAAAGGACGTTGTTTTGAAATATGATGATCTGTCAGGGCGTTAAGCATATCATCACTACCCTTTCCAGTTCTTGCAATGACTGGAATGACAGGGACGTGTAATTTCCTCATGAGTTTCTGATAGTCAATCCGAATGCCACGCTTATTAGCAACATCTATCATGTTTAAACCTATGAGGATTGGTGCGCCGAATTCTAACAATTGTATCGTCAAATTAAAATTACGTTTGATTTGTGCGGCATCTATAATATTAATCATGCCGTCGAATGATTCATGTAATAAAAAGTCAGTTACAACAGTTTCGTCACGCGAAATAGGAACTAAATCGTAAATGCCAGGTAAATCAATTAAATGACCATTTTTCTTTTTTAATTGCCCGACCTTTTTTTCAACAGTGACACCACTCCAATTGCCAACATAAGCATAAGAGCCGGTAAGTGCATTAAACAATGATGTTTTTCCAACATTAGGGTTCCCTAAAATACAATATGCATTACTCATAGGCCTGCTCCAATAGGATGTCACAAGCATCACAATTTCGTATACAAATTTGTTGGCCGTTAATTTTTAAAGTACAAGGCCCTTTAAATAAACCTTTTTGATGAATAGATAAGCAACAACCTTCCACACATCCAAGCGCGCGTAAACGATGCTTCAAATGAATGTTTTGCGTTTCTAAAGCTTTGACTCGATAGTTTCTTCCAACCTCAGCATTTGCAACATGTAACATACTCCCACCTACTTATCGTTAATGATAATCATTTTCATTTAATTATAGAATACCTTGAATTATATTTGTTAGCAATAGTGATTTTAGAAAGAATATGTAAAATTATTGAATTTAATCAAAAATTTTGTTGGACTAGAACGGCATTCAGCTGGACTTTAAAGTCTAAATAACGTGAAATAGTCAAGTTTTACTCGTCGCTTCATTTAAGGCGGATGCACAATCCATTCAGTTTAACAATATGCGAATCAGTTTGGATATGTGTGTGATAGTTAGCTAGGTCGGCATGACTCGATGAACTGCATTGTTCATCTCGACATATGAGAATGTCGTTTGTCGTGGGCTATACGTAATGGAAGAAAGAGGGGTTTTTGACCTAAATATTATTAAAAAAACATATTCTCACTATGTCATACGCGTGGTATACTTGTTGTGTTAAAAACAGTTGAAAGGTAAGAGGTAAATCCTTATGTATTTGATCATTAACATTATTGGTTTGTTTGTATTTTTGGGTGTTGCATATCTGTGTTCACGTGACCGTAAAAATATACAATGGGGTTCTATCGCTGTCTTAGTTGTATTGAACCTTATCTTAGCTTGGTTTTTCGTATACTTCCCTGCTGGAACTTTAGCCGTTAAAAAAGCAGCAGAAGGTATCTCTTGGGTAATAGATGCTGCATTTGCAGGTATAGGTTTTGCATTTAAAAGTTGGACAGAAGTCAAACAGTTAGATATGGCTGTTGCTGCGCTTTTCCCTATTTTATTAGTTGTGCCTTTGTTTGACATTTTAATGTATTTCCGTATTTTGCCATGGATTATGCGTGCAATTGGTTGGGTGTTAGCCAAAATTACACGTCAACCTAAATTTGAAGCATTCTTTGGTATTGAAATGATGTTTTTAGGTAACACTGAAGCACTTGCGGTTTCGAGTGAACAATTAAAGCGCATGAAAGAAACACGTGTGTTAACGATTGCAATGATGTCAATGAGTTCTGTATCTGGTGCGATTGTTGGGGCTTACGTCACAATGATTCCAGGTGAATTAGTATTGACAGCCATCCCATTAAATATTGTTAATGCGATGATTGTAGCTTCAATTTTGAATCCAGTTAAAGTTGAAGTAAATGACGATGTTATTTATGACTTACGTGAAAATGAAGCGCGTCAACCGTTCTTCTCATTCTTGGGAGATTCAGTATTAAATGCTGGTAAGCTTGTTTTAATTATCATTGCTTTCGTTATTAGTTTTGTTGCTTTAGCAGAATTGGCAGACCGTTTGATCCACCTTATCAGTAGTGGTATTGCACACTTATTCCACTTAAAAGGAAGCATTGGTCTAGACCAAGTTTTAGGTGTATTTATGTGGCCGTTTGCATTCTTATTAGGTCTACCGTCAGATGAAGTGTGGAAAGTTGCACAAAATATGGCGAAGAAAATTGTGACAAACGAATTTGTTGTCATGGGTGAAATTACTGGTGAAATTAATAGTTATACACCGCACCACCGCGCTGTTATTTCTACATTCTTAATTTCTTTCGCTAACTTCTCAACAATTGGTATGATTATCGGTACATTAAAAGGGATTGTTAATGAAAAGACGTCTGATTTTGTTTCTAAATATGTACCAATGATGTTATTAGCGGGTATTTTAGTTTCATTATTAACAGCAGGTTTTGTAGGTTTATTCGCTTGGTAATTGTGATTCCGGTGAGCGACGGAATGAAAAAATGAGGGAGCAGGACATCATCGTCCTGTCTCTCTCTTTTTTATGTGTAAGTGATGATATTGAAAGGTTAATGTCTTAAACTGTGAGTAGCCCATATCAGCTTATTATTCCAAATGAAATTAACGCATAAAAGAAGCAGCCCAGCGCTTGCTGAACTGCCTTAGACGGGAAATGAATAATTTAGATTGATATTCGAGCATGATATCAACCTCGAGCAAAAAATCTCTCTTACTATAAAAAACACAAAGGAGATGGCCTCTTGTTGACTAGTAAACTAGCAACAAATAAGGTAATTCATATTATACACACTTTTACACCATAAGTAAACTAAATATTCAGAAATTTAACACTTTAATAAAATCTTTTACACTAACTCGGAATTCAAGGGTACGAATTGTCATAAAGTTGTGATAATATGGCTAATGACAATATAAAAAGACAATCTTAAGATGAAGGGAATGGTTTGGTGAGCAGAACAATTAGAGATTTAATTTTAGTCGTTTTAGGTGCGTTTATATTTTCAGCCGGCGTAAATGCATTTATTATCACTGCGGATCTTGGTGAAGGCGGTGTAACAGGGCTCGCAATCATTTTATACTATGCATTTCACTTATCTCCAGCTATCACAAACTTTGTGGTGAATGCGATTTTAATCGGTGTGGGGTATAAATTTTTAAGTAAAAGAAGTATGTATTTAACCATACTAGCGACGGTATTGATTTCTATTTTCCTTAGTTTAACTGAGTCATGGCATGTAAAAACGGATGATGTCATTATTAATGCGATATTCGGTGGTTTCTCTGTAGGATTAGGAATCGGTATTATTGTATTGGCGGGAGGTACGACTGCAGGAACAACTATTTTGGCGCGTATCGCAAATAAATATTTAGATGTGAGTACACCCAATGCCTTACTCTTCTTCGATTTAATTGTTGTGCTGATCTCGTTGACAGTCATTCCTTTAGACCGTGCTCTGTTAACAATTATTAGTTTGTACATAGGTACAAAAGTAATGGACTTTGTTATAGAAGGATTAAATCCTAAAAAAGCTGTAACCATCATCTCTAAAGAGCCAGATCGCATTGCTAAAATGATTGATGAAGATATAGGCAGAGGTATTACTATACTCAACGGTCGCGGTTACTTTTCAAAAAAAGAAACAGATGTTTTGTATGCAGTGATTAGTAAAACGCAATTATCACGGACGAAGCGCATGATACGAAAAATTGATGAAAACGCGTTTGTAGTCGTCCATGACGTTCGTGATGTATACGGTAATGGCTTTTTAGTAGAAGACTAATTTAAAAGGACATTTTTAAGAAAAGTGGATATGAGTAGCATGAGTGGGATAGTTACCAAATAGTTTGGACTATCTCACTTTTTTATTTTTGTTAAATAAAAGTATCAATCGTTTAACAAACAGACGTTTTTCGTTTCGTTTAATGTATGTATATCAATTAAGTTTCAGTTAGAAATTTCTAGCAAAGGATGATATACTAACAAATATATGATAATGATTATCAATTGGATGAAATAGATCTACAAAATAGCGTGATATAAATAGAAAACTGGTCACGTCTATCTCGTAATGTACAAATAACGCTTTTCATAATAGGAATGGAAGCGGAATCGTTTTAAGAAAGAAGGATGACGATGAACAGATTAATAGGTAAAGAAGTTTCTATCGGATATGGTGAACGTGTCATTGTGAACAACTTAGACGTTGCTATACCAGATGGGAAAATTACGTCCATTATAGGGCCAAATGGTTGTGGGAAGTCTACATTACTGAAGGCCTTATCACGATTACTGAATACTAAAAGTGGCGAAATCTCTTTAGATGGTAAAAATATTCATACACAATCTACAAAAGAAATTGCGAAAAAAATCGCGATTTTACCTCAATCACCAGATGTAGCAGATGGGCTAACTGCGGGTGAATTGGTTTCTTACGGTCGATTTCCACATCAAAAAGGGTTTGGACGTCTTAATGAAGAAGATAAAAAAGAAATCGATTGGGCGATGCGTGTAACAGGAACAATTGATTTTAAACATCGTGCAGTCAATGATTTAAGTGGCGGTCAACGTCAACGCGTATGGATTGCGATGGCTTTGGCTCAAAAAACAGATATTATCTTTTTAGATGAACCGACGACTTATTTAGATATTTCACATCAACTTGAAATTTTAGAGCTCGTACAAGAACTGAATGCGAAACATGGGACAACGATTATTATGGTCTTACATGATATTAACCAAGCAATTCGTTTTTCTGACCATCTGATTGCGATGAAAAATGGTGATATCGTTAAGCAAGGTGAAACGCATGAGGTGTTAACGAACGAGATTTTAGAAAAAGTATTTAATATTGATGCGGAACTGAGCACTGATCCTCGAACAGGCAAGCCAATGTTAGTGACTTATAATTTATTGTGTAAGCACTATGAGAAAGCATAAAGCGGTAAGGCATGGCGTATTCAAATGTTAAATAAAATTAAAATTGTTAAATTAAATTATGCATTGCAACTGATTTGTGCACTTGTGATACTCATATTTGTGTTTGTTCTTTCTATTTTATTGGGTGAGGCGCATGTCAATTTGTCAACGATTGCTGCAGCCATATTCCATTATGATCCATCGATTCAAGCACATAATATTATTTCTGAAATTCGTATCCCGCGTAATATTGGAGCGGTATTAGTAGGGGTTGCTTTAGCCACAGCGGGTGCAGTGATTCAAGGCGTCACAAAAAATGGATTAGCAGACCCCAGTTTAATTGGTTTAAACGCTGGGGCTGCTTTTGCGTTGGCAGTGACTTATGCATTTTTCCCCTCTGCGCCTTTTACGGTGCTTATTTTGGCCGGATTTATAGGCGCTATTTTTGGCGGTACAATCGTGATGATGATTGGCTCGTCAAGACGTGATGGATTTAATCCAATGCGGCTGATTCTTGCGGGTGCAGCGGTTAGTGCTCTTTTGACTGCATTAAGTCAAGGGATTGCATTAATTTATCGTCTGAATCAGTCTATTAATTTTTGGAGTGCTGGCGGTGTGTCCGGTACAAACTGGCAACAAATTATGATTAGTGCGCCCATTGTGTTAGTTGTTTTAGCTTTATTTATTCTTATAAGTCGCCAACTGACGATTTTAAGTTTAGGTGAAACTTTGGCAACTGGTTTAGGACAAAATGTAAAATGGATTCGTACACTAGCTTTAGTGCTCTCAATGTTATTAGCGGGGATATCAGTGGCGATGGTAGGTCAGATTGCTTTTATTGGTCTGATTGTGCCCCATATCGTACGTTATTTAGTAGGAACTGATTATATCAAAGTACTCCCAATGGCAGCGGTCATGGGTGGAACGTTAGTCCTATTGGCAGATTTAGTTGCAAGATTACTGGGAGAAGCGCCTATGAGTGCTATTATTTCTTTTATAGGTGTCCCTTATTTCTTCTACCTCATTCGAAAAGGGGGTAGTACGATATGATTCATCCAAAATTGAAACGGAAGCAACGCATTGTTTTAGTGACTGCTATTATCGTACTCTGTTTAGCTATAGTCTGGAATCTCACAACTGGTGAATATGCGATGTCCTATCGTCGTATTATTCAAACGTTTTTAGGCCAAGGGAATGCAGCAGATCAATTGATATTGATTGATTTCCGATTGCCGCGTATGTTGATTACACTTATGGCGGGTATCGCTCTAAGTTTGAGTGGCGTGATTTTACAAAGTGTGACTAAAAATCCATTAGCAGAGCCTGGTATATTAGGTATTAATGCAGGAAGTGGCTTTGCTATCGCATTGTTTATCGCAATTGGTCAAATCCAAGCGGATCAGTTTGTTTATGTTTTACCTATCATCAGTATGGTAGGTGGACTGTTGACGGCTTTTGCAATTTTCATCTTGAGTTATCAAGGGGATAAAGGTCTTTCTCCAGCAAGTATGGTATTGATTGGTGTCGGGATGTCGACTGCGTTGTCAGGTGCTGCGCTTACGCTAATGTCGACATTTGACAAAGATCAATCTGAATTTATAGCCACTTGGTTGGCAGGCAATATTTGGGGCGATACATGGCCTTTTGTATTCGCGTTTTTACCTTGGCTTATTATTTTAGTGCCTATTGTTATCTTTCAATCTGAAACTTTAAATATTTTAAATACAAGTGATACGATTGCTAAAAGTGTGGGTGTTCCGCTTAATAAAGCACGTATTTTATTAATTTTGATTGCTGTTCTCTTGTCTAGCGCTGCAGTGTCAGTGGCGGGAGCAATTGGATTTATCGGCTTAATGGGGCCTCATATTGCAAAGTCAATGGTAGGACCAAGACATCAATTATTTATACCGATTTCTATTGTCATTGGTGCTTTACTGCTGACTGTTTCAGATACATTAGGAAAAATTTTATTACAACCGAGCGGCGTACCAGCAGGTCTCGTCGTTGCTGTGATTGGTGCGCCTTACTTTTTGTATTTGATGTATCGAACACGTTCTGTATGATTTCAATCCTTCGACTGAGCGTGATAGATATAAAATATGTTAGAATGTAAATATATGAGATAATACGATAAAAATATAACTTAATGTGGCAGGTCAAACTGCAATCTTAATGTAATTATGTTAAGATAGTGGTAAATGGACATAGGCACATTCAGGAGGACAAGCCATGCAAGATTTAATAAAGAAACATGTCTTAAACGGCGAATTTGAAGCGGTAAAAAACTTAATGTCTGCAACTGACTTTTTAGCTTTTGAAGAAGCGTATATCTCTAGTGCACATGAGGAAGAAAGTGTCATGTATTATACATGTTTGCTTGATATGATTAAAGCGGAAGAAACAGCAGAAATTCATGATTTAGCTTTCTTATTACTTGTATATCCATTGAGTGATGTGCCAGGCGCATTAGATGCTGCATATTATCATGCTAAATCATCAATTGATTTGACTGAAGGTAAAGAAGTAAAAAGTTTATTACAAATGTTACTGTTGCATGCAATTCCAGAGCCTGTTATTTCTGATAAAAGGGCTTTTAGTGTTGCAAAACAAATCTTAAAGCTTGATCCAAATAATAAAGTGGCCAGAAACGTATTGAAAGAAACAGCGAAACGTATGGATCAAGTAGTGGTTGATTTTGATCAATTAAACCATTATAAAGACGCATAAAGCAATGTACGATCGCAAACGGATGTATGAACGAGGCGGAAATTTTATCCAACAAGATTTCTGTCTCGTTTTTTTATTGCATCACCTTGAATCGAAGTGCCTATCATCAATATTGTCGTGTCTAATTGATACATTAAGCAATAGATTTTTTGGTTCTTCATTTTTTATGGTGGGATGACATAAGTCATCCTGCTTTTTTGTACAAAAATAGCGCAAATGCCTCTATAATTTTAAGTGACTAAACCAAAAATAAAGGAGACATATTGCGCCTATGTGTAATGATATATTAAAGTTACTAAAAATTAAAGATAATAATATTAAAATCACTAAAGTGGAAGAAGATGTAGTTATTAGAGGTAAGAAATCTAACGTCATCTTTGGTACCCTTTCATACAAGCCTATGACTTGTCCTCACTGTTATCATACGAATCCAAACTGAATACACAAACACGGAAAACGTTTATCGCGAATTACTTTTTTAAGATTCCAAGAGATAGCAGTGTATTTAAATCTGTTAAAACAACGTTTTAAATGTATGGATGGAAAGTGTTACGCTTCTACAGAAAGTATGAGGATATCATTGCTTATACGATTGGAACCCCTCAATTCAATAATGGTGCGATTGAAGGAATTAATCAAAAAGTTAAACTGATTAAATTTCATATGGCTATCGCAACTTTTATAACTTCAAAATCGCATTTTTATTATTTTTAGACTGTATAAAAGATCAAAGAAAAAAGCAATGCCACTTTTCAATAGTGAAATTGCTTAAATAGATTGCGTATCGAGTCGAGACTCCCGAGGCATAGAGCCGAAACCGAAAATCCATTTTGGCTTCTTATGAGCTACAATAAAAGCCAAAATTAGTTGAGGTAAGGCGCCTGGGAAAGCGAGACTCGAAGAAGCAATCGGAAGTTTGCGACTTAATTATTATAGACACATAACCACCATATAAAGTGTACAGCCGATTTTTTGTAGTTAAAGATAAGTAAAGGTTGAAATTTAAAAGGGGATTTTCGAGACTTAAATGAGTATAAAATTACTCTAAAAGCGTACGTAAAAACTTTTGGGTTCAAAAAATACCTATAAAATTTTAAGAATTCTATGAAATCTTTTGTTGAATCTATTCATAATTAGAATAAATATGCATAATTGATTGCCTGTAACGTGTGTTTATTCATAAAAAAGTATAAAAAACTGTAAGAAAATCATTTGATAATGCGCTCATAGCTGTCATATCAAGCCTTTCAGATAGTTGATAGGCGTATCATAATTTGAAATTAATGGAGTAATATGTTTTAATGTTTTACGTGTTTTGCTAACGAGGAGGTCAAAACAGTATGCAAAAATATAGTGAAGCTATAAAAATAGCTTTTGCCTATGTAGGCGTTGTTGTAGGTGCCGGTTTTTCAACTGGGCAAGAAGTCCTACAATTCTTCAGTAGATATGGTATTTATTCCTATATAGGTGTACTTATTTCAGGTTTAATCCTGACATTTATCGGGCGTCAAGTTGCAAAAATTGGGACAGCCTTTGATGCAGATAATCATGGATCGACACTTGAGTATTTATTTGGTAAAAAAATCGGTCTTGTCATCGATTATGTATTAATTTTGTCACTTTATGCCGTAACAATTACGATGATTGCGGGTGCAGGCTCTACATTTGAAGAGAGCTTTGGTGTACCTACATGGTTAGGCGCGCTTTTGATGTGTATTGCCGTCTATATCACATTACTTATGGATTTTAATAAGATTGTAAGAGCTTTAGGGATTGTAACCCCTGTATTAATTGTTTTAGTTGTACTGATTGCTGTCACATTCTTATTTAAAGGCAGCATTCCTATTTCAAAAATCAACAGTGTTGTTGAAACACCAAATATTGGTTTAGCAATTTGGAATGGATTCAATTATGGTGGTCTTGCTTTTGCAGTAGGATTTAGTACTTTAGTTGCAATCGGTGGAGATGCATCTAAGAGACTAGTCTCTGGTTTAGGTGGTCTTTTAGGTGGGGTTGTCTATTTAGTATTATTAGGTTTAATTAACTTCGCTTTACACTCAGAATATACAGCGATTAAAGATTCTGCCATCCCAACATTAGTTTTAGCGGGGAAAATATCTCCAATTTTAACATTTGTATTATCTATCGTGATGTTAGCTGTAATGTATAACACAATTTTAGGTTTGTCTTATTCATTTGCAGCACGTTTTACAACACCTTATACAAAAGGTTATTATATTATGATTTCTATACTTGTACCGTTAGCATACGGATTAAGTTTCGTAGGCTTTGAAGGACTTATTAAAGTGGTTTACCCAATTATGGGGGTTATTGGCCTCTTTATCGTGCTTGCGGTTATTGTTAAATATCTCTATCGTAAATCTCAAGATAAGAAATTTATTGCTTAATTGATTAGATGTGTTACAATTTTTCCGAAAGGGAAGATTGGAATGACGAATCATAGAAAAAGATGGATTGTGATCACATCAATCATTTTACTCGTTATAGCCGGTCTGATCGCCGGCTATTTTTTTGAGCCTCGACTATCGAGACAGGAACAAAATAGAGTATCAATTCAAAATAAAAATGTTTCAGTATTTAAAGACATTACTTACATGGAAGGCTTACCGAATAGTCAACTCGATATTATTATGCCTAAGCATGTGAGCGCGGATGAACAGCTACCTGTGATTTTTTGGGCGCACGGTGGAGGATTTATCGCTGGGGATAAGCAATACAAAAACCCACTACTTGCGAATATTGTTGAGCATGGCTACGTTGTAGTTAATGTCAATTATGCACTCGCACCAGAGTATCAATATCCGACACCACTCATTCAAATGGATCGAGCGGTCACGTTTATTAAAAATCACGAAAGTAACTTGCCTATTGATTTAAATCAAGTCATTATTGGTGGCGATTCAGCAGGTGCACAAATTAATAGTCAATTTACTGCAATTCAAACGAACCGCGCATTACGTGAAGAAATGAATTTTCGACAACAGTTTACACCTGAACAAATTAAAGCGGCTATTTTCTTTGGTGGTTTTTATGATATGAAAACCGTTCGCTCAACTGAATTTCCAAGAATTAATTTATTTATGAGAAGTTATTTAGGTGTGAAAAAATGGGAAATGAGTTCGAAAAATATTGCTGAAATGTCCACAGAGAATCAAATTACTAAAGATTTTCCATCGACATTTTTATCTGTAGGGGATGACGATCCTTTTATGAGTCAAAATGAAAGTTTTGCGAATGCCCTAGAAGAGAAAGGTGTCTCGGTGGATCGATTCTTCTTTGATGGTTCACATCACTTGAAACATCAATACCAGTTTCATCTCAATAAACCAGAATCCAAAGAGAATATTCAAAAAGTCTTAAGCTTTTTAAGTAGAAATACAACAGGCACACAAGTCGGTCCGGATAATAAAGATACGGACCACACTGAAATTAACTTAAATCCATACGATAACTAAGTAAAAGCACTGAAATCATAACTGTGGATGTGCATTCCAAAAATGGGGCTCAAACCTAACTTTATGGAATGTACATCATTTTAATAGATTTCAGTGCTTTTAAATATAAAAATATGACGATTATGTGAGTCGAACTTCATAAAATGATAAAATAGAGATATTAAGGCGTTGGATTAGAAGAAGAGGATAGCAAATAAGCCATAATAAACGAGTTGTAGTAATGATTTTCAATTTTGAGTGTATGTTGAAGTTCACCCTCAATTTTAAATCCTGCCCGTTCATAGAATTGAACAGCTGCTTTATTTTCAGTAACAACGCTTAGAGAAAGGCGTGTAACCCCGTGTTGACGGCACCATTCCATACATTGTTGTAAAAGTTGATACCCAATGCCTGCATTCTGGTATTGACGTAGCACACCAATAGATATTTCAGCAATATGTGCAATCCGATGAAGCGTTTTTGTTTTAACTGTTAAATAGCCGACAAGTTGCTCCTCTTTTTGAGCAACGAAAATAGCTAAATGAGGTGAAGTGATGACTTCTTCCATTTTTGAAATGGCATTTTCAAATGAAGGCATATATTCACCTGGATCGTAAAGCATATATTCAGATTCTTCAAAGACTTGTTGCATGAGTGTGGTGAATGTATTGACATCGTTAATGCTGACTTCTCTAATTGTTACTGACATGCTTTCAACTCCATTTCATGTTTTTAGTTCGCCTCGTCATTAATAGAGATTCACATTTATTGTAACGTAAAATAAGACATTTAGGAAATTTCTATAACACGGATCAACTGTTAAATATTAGGTATTGATAGGAGAGGAGTTTACGATGAAACCCAATGTGTTGCTAGCTGGTGGTACAGGTTATATTGGCAAAACACTCATTCATACGCTTGCTGATCGTTGCTTTATTCATACGATATCTAAATATCCTAAAAAGCAGGCACAGTCAGCAGTGAATTGGATTGAAGCGGATATTTACAATTATCTTGATGTTTTAAGAGCGATGCATGGTATAGATATCGCGATTTATTTTTTAGATCCAACGAAACATTCAGCTAAAATGACAAGAGCTTTAGCGAAAGATTTGAACCTCATTGCCGCTGATAATTTTGCGCGTGCTGCGGCTCAGCAAGGTGTCAAAGAAATCATTTATGTTAGAGGTAGTCAATTTGATAATGAAACAATCCAACAATTGGGTAGATATGGTGTATCGGTGCGATGTACGAGTAAAAAAGTGAACCGACCTCATATTTCTGTTGAATTCCAAGGTGCCAAATATAATGATATACGCCTTGTACATCATATTCCGAAGCCGTTGAAGTGGCATTTAGATAGCTTTATCCATCAAATGGGGATATGGCTGTCTCAAACGCCGGGAACGCGGACTTCGATTCGACATGTCGATCATCGAATTGAAGTCTATGATAAAAAGCAAAAGCGATTGTTGATGATATTTGAACTTAATAAAATAGATGACACGCTCTATAGACTTGAAATGGTCAAAGGACGTTTGGCAAAAGTTAAAGGGGGCAATCACGCCATTATTGAATTTCGTTATATTCAACAATTAGACGCGGTCATTGTGCATTTATTTGATTATATTCCACGGGCATGGTGGCCGATTGCTTACTTTATTCAAGTCCCATTTTTTCAAATGTTAGTGAGAGGATTTGATATGAAATGTCGCATTCAAAACTATTATGATCGCCAACAAAACGGTGAAGATTTGCACTATACGAAGGAGTGACGGATTTGGATATACTACTGGTAGAAGATGATCAAACATTATGTCAACAAATCACTGAGGCATTGATGTCATGGGATTATCATGTCACTTGTATTCAAAACTTTGATGAAGTTTTTCAAGAATATCAAAAAGCTGATCCTCATATTATTTTAATGGATATTACATTGCCCAAATTCGATGGCTTTCATTGGACGCGACAAATTCGTCAGCATGCGAATGTACCGATTGTATTTATATCATCACGTGATCATCCAATGGATCAAGTGATGAGTATGGAGATTGGCGCAGATGACTATATACAAAAACCGTTCCATATGCCTGTTCTGATTGCTAAGTTACAAGCGATTTTTCGGCGTGTGTATCAATATAATCAAGAAGAACGACGGACCATCTTGTGGCGAGACAGTGTTGTAGATTTGTCGAAAGGAACGATAGTAAGAGCTGATCAAACAGCAGTGTTATCTAAAACTGAAATGCTTATTTTAGAGGTTTTACTCAAGTATAAAAATCAAATTGTCTCTCGTGACACGTTAATGACAGCGTTATGGGATGATGAAGCATTTGTAAGTGATAATACACTCACTGTAAATGTCAATCGTTTACGTAGAAAATTGGCAGATATCGGTTTGGATGGTGTCATAGAAACAAAAGTAGGGAAAGGTTATCTCGCACATGAAAACAATTAAGTGGATATTTTATTTTTTAAGAGAGCGTATCGCTTGGATTGGTTTACTGGTTGCGTTGGATTTACTTTTTTTATTACTTGGTGCTTTAGACGAAAAGATATCACTTGATAGCTTGTGGTATTTCATAGGATTGAAATGGCTTGTGAGCATTGCGTTTTTGATACGTACCTATTTGAAAGAAACACGTTTTTATCAGCGTCTAGAATCTTATGCGGAAGTCGAATCATTGCAGCATCGCTATTTAGCAGAATCACCTTTTGAAAAGATGACATTAGATTATTTACAGGTGAAAATTCAACAACTTCAACAGTCTATGGGTGAACAACAAGAATGGATTAATTTGAGTGAACAAAGTATGACAGAGTTTATTCACGATATTAAAACACCCGTGACGGCGTTAAAATTGTTAATCGAAAAAGAAGAAGATAGTGAGCGCCGAAACCAATTGATGTTTGAATGGTCTCGCATTGATTATATGCTCGATCAACAACTGTTTTTAGCGAGGCTGAATCATCAATCCAATGACATGTATTTCGAAAGCGTCAAGTTGCGTGCCATTCTAATTGAAGAAATTCAACAAACGCGTCATCTCTGTTTACAAAAAGGGATTGGATTTGATTTGGCTGTGTCAGACACGCTAACGGTTTATACGGATAAGCGATGGATTCGTATGGTCATTCGTCAAATTATTTCAAATGCGATTAAATACTCTGACCATGCGTACATTTCGATTTATACGACGTTTGAAGATGATCAAGTGCATTTACATATTCAAGATAGAGGAAGCGGTATAGCAGCACACGATTTGCCACGTATTTTTCAACGCGGTTATACGGGTAAAAATGAGCATTATCAACAGGTCTCTTCAGGTATGGGGCTTTATTTAGTCGATGCTGTACGTGATGCTTTACGTATTCAAGTGACTGTAGACTCTCAACTTGGTGAAGGCACAACAGTCTCAATTCATTTTCCAATGCAGAACGAAAACATTGCACGCATGTCAAAGTGACAAAAATGTCACATAAGACATGCGTTTTGTCACATGATACGCACGATTTATCATTGTATTCACTATAAAATAGCATTATAAATTTGATGAAGGAGTGAGGAATCGTGTCCATTTTAAATGTGAGTCATGTTAGTAAAATATATGGGAATAAAAAACAAAGCTTTGAAGTTTTAAAAGACATTAATTTCAAAGTTGAAGAAGGCGCATTTGTAGCGATTATGGGGCCTTCTGGTTCGGGTAAGACGACATTATTAAATGTTTTAAGTTCAATTGATTACGTATCAAGAGGAACGATTGAAGTGAACAAACAAGACATCACGCGTATGTCGAACAAACAACTCTCTCACTTCAGAAAACAAAATGTCGGTTTTATTTTTCAAGATTATAATGTTTTAGACACTTTGACTGTACGTGAAAATATCATGTTGCCTTTATCTATCGGAAAAATGAATAAGGCTGAAGCGGAGCAACGCTACCAAGAAGTGACAGATGCGCTCGGAATCACAGATTTGAGCCATAAATATCCGAATGAAATATCAGGCGGTCAAAAACAGAGAACAGCAGCGGCACGTGCATTAATTAGTAAACCTGCGATTATTTTTGCAGATGAACCTACAGGGGCATTAGATTCTAAAAGTGCACAAGATTTATTAAAACGATTAGATATGATTAATCGTCACATGAAAACAACAATTGTGATGGTGACACATGATCCGGTAGCAGCAAGTTATGCGCATCGCGTGATTATGTTGAAAGATGGTCAAATTCATACAGAATTGTATCAAGGGGACAAACCCGCTTCACACTTTTACCAAGAAATCATTCAAAATCAAAGTGTGTTAGGTGGTGTACAGCATGCGTTTTAGTCATATTGTACTTAAAAATTTCCGCCAAAATTTGCGCCATTATGCGATATATTTGTTTTCTTTGCTACTCAGTATCTCGTTGTACTTTAGTTTTGTGACATTGAAATATACAGACGATATTACGCATTCAGAGTCCGCAAAATTATTGAAAAACAGTGCAGCCATTGGTGAAAAGTTTTTATTTGTCATTATTATTGTCTTTTTACTTTATGCAAATTGGTTGTTTATTAAAAGAAGAACAAAGAGTTTTGCGCTATTTCAGTTAATTGGTTTGTCGCGTAAAGACTTAATGCGCATGCTCGGGCTAGAACAAATTGTTATTTTCATTTCGACAACATTCATTGGGGGCATTATAGGCTTATTTGGTTCACGCCTACTCTTATTAATTATTAAAAACGTAGCGCATTTACCGCTGGAAATCAAAATTGCATTTGAGCCTCAAGCTTTAGGTGTCACTTTAGTTCTTGTTATCTTATCTTTCTTGCTTATTATGATTCAAAGTTACTTGTTCTTAAAGCGACGTTCTATCATCCAAATGATGAATGATATCAAGCAAACTGAAGCGCCTCAAGCCCAAATTACTAAAAGAGACGTTATTTTAGGAATACTCGGTATTGTAATGATTGGTACCGGTTATTACCTTTCTGTCATAATGCTAAGAGAAGCAACGCTTATTATGACATTAATACCATTGATTTTATTAACTACAGTGCTAGGCGCCTACTTTTTCTTTAGAAGTTCGGTGTCACTTATTTTTAAAGCACTTAAGAGAAGTAAACATGGCTATGTGAATGTGACAGATGTTGTATTTACAGCTTCTATTATGCACAGAATGAAGAAAAATGCTTTTTCTCTAACCGCTATTGGTATTATTTCTGCCATTACGATAACGATTTTATCTTTTGCGGCTATTGGCCAAGCGAATATTCAAAAAAATGTAGACATTATGAGTCCTCATGAATTTACTTATATGAAAGAAAAATCAGCACAACAATTTGAAAATCAATTAAAATCGCATCACATCCCATATGACAAAAATGTCTTGCATATGATTGATGTATCCATTTTGAAAGAAGGGAGTGATGTGGATAAAAACTACACTGTTACACCCGTTGTAAGCGATAAAGAAATTGATGATGTGCAGGTGAATAAAGGTGAGGTTGCATTTGTAAATGGAAGCAGTGTCTCTAACAACATCTCTGGTTTGAAAAAAGGCATCCAAATGCGACTAGGGAATGATAAAAAATACGTCCAATTAAAAGTTAAAGATATTTCAAATCAATTTTATGTTGCAAATAGAATTATTATTGGGCAGTCACTTGCAGTAGTGAATGACAAAGATTTTAAAACTTTACAAACAACGCAATTAAATAACAAAGAAAGTGGCCCAACGACGCAAATTGGATATGATTTGAAAAATGAAAAAGATATCAAAGCAGCTGAAAAGTGGAATCAACAATATAATAAGGAAATACCTCAAAACCGATCATCATTGCTTACCGAACAACTACAATTTTCAGGAATGTTTTTATTTGTGAGCAGCTTCTTAGGTATTGCGTTCTTAATTGCTGCAGGATGTATTATTTATATTAAACAAATGGATGAGACAGAGGATGAGATGCAAAACTATCGTATTTTACGCAAAATGGGTTACACGCATCAAGATATGTTTAAAGGTTTAGCATTAAAAGTCGTATTTAATTTTGGATTACCATTGATCATCGGATTGCTTCATGCAGGCTTTGCTGCAAGAGCATTCAATGAATTAATGGATGGCCAAAGCTTTATCCCTGTATTCATTGCGATGGGTGTATATACAATCATCTACTTTGTATTTGCACTACTCGCTTACATGCATTCACGACGTAGCATTAAATATTCGATTTAAAATAGTAAAATTTAATCCGATATCATGACGTAATGAAATATGTCATTATTTTAAATCGTTTTAAAGGCATGATAGAAATCTTAAAATATAGAGGTTTCTATCATGCTTTTTTGGTATATAAAACGGGTCATCTACATTTGAAAAAGATTTGTACCGGGCATATGATATTGTCTGATGATATACATTTTTTAGTTTTAAAAGGAATACATATTTTATAAATATAACAATAAATCATTTGAATGATAACAAAAACTTATCATATTTTTGGGTGACTGATAGGCTAAATCTTTTAAATTAAACTTTAAAAATATTTTCAAATTCTTTAAAAAGTTTATAATAACCCTACATTAGAGATTAATAATACCTTAATAGTTACAGAATTTTCGAAAATAAACGTACATTTAATAAAATACGTTGATGATTTTAAGAGGGCAAATACCTTAACAAAATAAAATGTTAAGGTTTTGTAAATTTAATTGTGGCGCTTTAAAATATATGCTATTTTCAAATAGGAATTGTGAAAAAGGTTGAAAGCATGTAACAACAATGAAATAAGAAAATCAAAAGGTGATATGACCCTATCAAGCATCTTATGAGTTAACAAAGGTTTAACATTATCTTATAATTAAAGTAATAAAACTTTTACAAAAGTGATTGGGTAATCGCTGAATGGAGGATTTTAAGATGATTAGGAAGAAAAAGGATAAGTTCATGGAACGCCTAGAGGATATGATCTTCAATTTAGACCGTGCAGCAATTGAGTTCGGTAAAATGGATTTCAATACACACCTAGACTTGCGAGCTTATGCTGACAATATCAAGACGTATGAATCACATGGTGACGACTTAATGCACCAAGTCATAACAGATTTAAACCAAACATTCATTACGCCAATCGAACGTGAAGATATTATGTCATTGTGTAATGCGATTGATGATGTCTTGGATGCAATGGAAGAAACATCGGGTATGTTTGAGATGTATTCGATTGAATATACAGATGAGTATATGCTTGAGTTTGTGGATAATATTCAAAAAGCAATTGGCGAGATGAAATTGGCCATTGGTTTAATGACAGAGAAAAAACTTTCACATATGCGTGTACACTCTATCAATATTAAAGAATATGAGACAAATTGTGATGGCATTTTACGTCAGTCTATTAAACATATTTTTAATAGTGAAACAGACCCTGTTACTTTAATTAAAATTAAAGACATCTATGAAAGTTTAGAAAATATTGCCGACCGCTGTCAGGCTGTTGCAAATAATTTTGAAACAATCATAATGAAAAATAGCTAAGGGAGTCCTTGTTTATGGAGTTTTTGTTGCTTATTACGGTAGCTATCATTATCTTTTCGTTATTATTTGATTTTATCAACGGGTTTCATGATACAGCCAATGCAGTTGCGACGGCAGTATCAACGCGTGCGTTATCACCGAGACAAGCCATTTTGTTGGCAGCATTTATGAACTTTATCGGGGCACTGACTTTTACGGGTGTAGCCTCAACAATTACAAAAGAAATCGTCGATCCATTTACGTTAGAAAATGGTCTCGTTGTTGTGTTAGCAGCGATTTTGGCGGCTATTGTATGGAATTTAGTGACTTGGTATTACGGGATACCGAGCTCATCTTCACACGCGTTAATCGGTGCAATTGCAGGTGCGGCAATTGCTTCTGCGGGTTCTTTTAATGTGTTACACTACCAAGGCTTTACGAAAATTGTGTTAGTGTTACTGTTATCACCCGTGATTGCATTTATCGTTGGTTTTATTATTTATACGATTGTCAAAACGATTTTTAGAAATGCGAATTTAACAAGAACCAATCGTAATTTTCGTATCTTTCAAATATTCACAGCGTCTTTACAATCTTTTTCTCACGGTACAAACGATGCCCAAAAATCAATGGGGATTATTACATTAGCGTTAATTGTAGCGAATTTACAAACGAGTGTTGAGCCTGCATTATGGGTTAAGGTCTCTTGTGCAACGGCAATGGGATTAGGAACAGCCATTGGGGGCTGGAAGATTATTAAAACAGTGGGCGGTAACATTATGAAAATTCGCCCAGCAAATGGTGCGTCAGCTGATTTAGCTTCAGCGTTGACAATATTTGTCGCATCATCACTTCATTTTCCATTATCAACAACACATGTTGTATCTTCATCTATCCTAGGGGTAGGTTCTTCAAATCGAATTAAAGGTGTGCATTGGAATACAGCGAAACGTATGATCGTCACTTGGGTCATTACATTACCAATTTCAGCTGTTATTGCTGCAGTCTTTTATTTGATTTTAAACTTGTTCTTATAATAGAGAAGTATCTATAGCTTAAGCGTCTCTGTCTATTGCAAGATGAATGTGCAATAGCATATGCAAACGGACAAACACGACTTTATTAGGTTCTTCATTTTTATGGTGGGATGACATAAGTCATCCTGCTTTTTTGTACAAAAATAGCGCAAATGCCTCTATAATTTTAAGTGACTAAACCAAAAATAAAGGAGACATATTGCGCCTATGTGTAATGATATATTAAAGTTACTAAGAATTAAAGATAATAATATTAAAATCACTTGGAACCCCTCAATTCAATAATGGAGCGATTGAAGGAATTAATCAAAAAGTTAAACTGATTAAAAGAGTTTCATATGGCTATCGCAACTTTTATAACTTTAAAAATCGCATTTTTATTATTTTTAGACTGTATAAAAGACCAAAGAAAAAAGCAATGCCACTTTTCAATAGTGAAATTGCTTAAATAGATTGCGTACCGAGTCGAGACTCCCGAGGCATAGAGCCGAAACCGAAAATCCATTTTGGCTTCTTATGAGCTACAATAAAAGCCAAAATTAGTTGAGGTAAGGCGCCTGGGAAAGCGAGACTCGAAGAAGCAATCGGAAGTTTGCGACTTAATTATTATAGATACATAACCACCATATAAAGTGTACAGCCCTTTATTACTACAGCATGCTATAAAAATTGATAATTTTAAACAATAAAAAGCCATTAGAAGTTTTTTCGCTTCTAATGGCTTTTTTTATGACGTATGTTTCAAAATGAATTAGTGAATATAATTATATTGAGACGCAACTGAAGCAGGAATTGTACGATAATCAACAACACCTGGAGGCGTATTGTAATTCATTTCTGAAATAAGAATGCTACCATCTGGATTTGTACGCTCAACATAAGCTACGTGACCGACTGGACCTTCAAAGTTTTGCATAATAGAGCCAACAGTAGGATTGTGATCTACTGTATATCCATCAGCTGCTGCATTGCTAGCCCAATGATCGGCATTCCACCAATACGTACTGATAGGTTGGCCTGTTTCAGCACGACGGTTGAACACGTGCCATGTACATTGACCCCAGTCGTATAAATTTTGATGATTAAATGTTGGAGAAGTATAGCCTCCGTTACCTGTGGATGAACCATTTGCGCCACCGCTTTGAGGGGCTTGTGCACCACCAGAACCACCAGGGATTTTTAAAGTTTGTTGTGGATGGATCAAATAACTATTTAAGCCATTTGCACGCATCAAATCTTGGACACTGACACCATATTGTGCGGCAATAACATTTAAAGATTCGCCTGCTTGTACAACGTGTGAACCATTATTAGATGATTGTGCTGTTGCAGCACCACCAGCACCGCTGCCTCCACCGATTGAGAGGACTTGACCAGGGAATACCATGTTATTGTCTAACTGATTGGCTTGTTTAATTTGATCAACAGATGTGCCGTATTGTTGTGCGATTGACCATAATGACTCTCCAGATTGAACCGTATGTTGCGTTGAAGCTTCGGCATCATGATGCGTTAATAATGCAGCTGCGCCAGATGCCATCGTAAATGCAAATGCGAATTTTTTCAATGTATTTCCTCCTTAGTGACACTTAGATTTTAAATCTCTATCATTTATGAGTGTTCTAATTTGTTATGAATACACTACCCATGATAACAAAGAATAAATCATATAGGGCACTTGTTACGAATTTGTAATGTTGTGGAAAATTTTATTTAATTTGACGGATGACTTTAAACATTGTAATGCCCGAATTGCTGCATGCTTTTTAACTGACAGAAAATTTTGTTTTGTAAGATGATTTTAATATAACGCCATCTCATTTACCTAGTTAATCAAGATGAACTCTAATAAATAAACGCGTGTGATAATTAAGGGATAAATAGGTGGGCAAGTGGACGGATAATTTCACTTATAGAAAGGGCGTATTGATAAAATGGCAGTGGGTAGCTGGATTGCACAGGGGCTTGTTGTAAGCTTTGTGCAATCCGAGTAGTCATCCCCATGCCTTAAACGGAAGGCAGATATGAATTGATGGTAAAAGATGAGGAAACCGTCATAAAACGACGGTCTATCAATTAACGCTCTCGGTTGAGTAATTTGTAAATGAAATACCAGTTTTTCTTAATAGGCTTAACGAAATCACCGATATATTCTTCAACGTGTGCATTAAATCCTTTTTTGAATTGTTGAACACCGTAGTCTTCTGCATCTTTTGAAAAATCGCCTGTTACGCCATAAAAATTGTAACGATCAATGTGATGGTCTAGGCTAAATTTAATCATTTCCCATTGTAATTTATAAGCACCCATAAATTCATTATATTTCGGGTTGGATCCGCTAGATAAATAGTACATTTCATGATTGTTATAGATGTATAAAGCAGCGGCTAAATCAAGTACTTCACCATCACTTTCGATGAGCGATTGAATTCTTTCAATTTTTTTGTTTGAGCTTTGAAGTCGTTGACGTAAATCTTGTACTTTTGATTTCTGTTTTTTAGAATTAGGATTTTCTTCTAATTTTTCTTCTGCTGAAGTTAACGTTTCTGTGATGGACTGATGTTGTGATGTTAATGTGCTTAAGTAATCTTTCAAATTAATAGTCGCAATTTTTAAAGCAGAATTTTTATAGATTTTTTGCATTTCTTTAAAATAGTCTAAATCTCTAAATGAAAAGCCGTGTTTTTCTTCAGCCATTTTAAAAAGTTTGAAGAAGCGTTCTGTTTCATCAATACTTAATTCTTCAACTTGTACATGTATTTCTTCGGTCTTTTTAATATTTCTGCGTGTTTGGTATTGCATTGCTTTTAATAAGTCTGCTTCTGTTTTATCTTTTAGATCAAGGACTGACAGCCATCTAATTTGGCTCAATGGATGATAACCAATCGAATAGCCTTGATGTTTATAACCAAGCCCTTCAAGTGTCGTTTTAAATGTTTCATAATGATGCGACGCAATGATTTCACCATCTGCATTGTATTCGTTGATGACCATATAAGGATCAACTAATGTAAATAAGCAGTTTTGTTTTTTCAAATACTGTGTGAGATTTTCAAAGAAAAACGTTACTAACTCAGTGTTATGAAAATCCATTACTGGCCCTCTATGTGAGTAAAAGTATTTAAAGAATTTCATCACACGAGCTTCTGTAAATAAACAACCTGCAATCACTTCGCCCTCATCGTTTTTAACACCGACAATATGAACGTCTTGGCTTTTATTATCTCTATATTCGAAGAGATCTTTACTTTGCGTGTAATGCGAAAAATTCTCTTGAGCAAATGAATCAAATTCTTGTTCAGTTAAATTTAAAAATTGCATAATTTCGTCCTTTCAGTAAGCAAGATATATTCGTGATATTAAAATTTGAAGCAAAAAAGCGAGTTTCAATACATAAGCGCTACACTCTCATCCTATTTCATTAAATCCACATCAAACTACATATCATGTAAGCGATAACAAAAAGTGATATCATATTAATATGTAAGGGGCGCGCCGTCTCACATGAAGTTGATGCATAGCAACTATTTTGATATACTTAGTGATTTTAAAATCATCATTGCGCTCACATTGCATTTCCCCACTATAATGCTGATGTTGCGTTTGTTAGATAAAAATGTAACTGCATCCATGACGATGATATGGAATGTTTCAGTACGAATAAGCTTGATTAGAGCGTGCAAATATGAATTGTTCAAAGGTTTAGAAATGAACAGTTACAGGCTATTTAAAATAAAAGGTAATTTAATCGTAGTTGTTATAGCTATGTTTTTTATTGAATATGCTGAATACTTTAATTGCACTTACCTGTTAAGAATATAACAATATTTTGCTGTTTTCAAGCAAGGTTGTAAATAAGAATATAGGCTGCAATATATAATGAAACGGCGTCTCTAGTAGGAAAAGAAATGTTCAAGTTCAGATCATTTATGAATTGACGTTAAGTTTGACATATTAATGGAAGAATGAGGTTTATATTTGTTTGAGTTCCTTTTCGAGAATGTTAATTTGTTTCGTCAGCGAGGCTTTTTTTGTATTAAGGACTTCCAAATGTAACGTTAAAATGGTTTTAACGTCTGTTTTCTTTTCATAGAGCATATTGGTGTTTTTCTTAATTTCTTTCAAAGTCATATTTAATGTACTTAAGCATTTGATAAACTTAATCATTTCAATATCATCTTTTGAATATAATCGTTTATTATTCGAATCTCTTTCTATAAATTTTAAAATCTCTTTTTTTTCATAAAATCTTAATCTGCTTTTGGATATATTGCATATTTCTGCAACATAATCGATATAATATTTTTCCAATGTGAGCATATCCCTTCTCTTAAAGTAAGGTTTAACTGTTATCTTATTATATATAATCATTTCGTAGGAGGAAATACAATGAAAAAAGCTTTAATTGTAATGACAAATGTATCTAAATATGAAAATTTAAAAAGAGCAACAGGTGCTTGGTTTTCTGAAGTCACGCATTTTGCGAAAGACTTTTATGATGCGGGTTACGAAGTAGATTACATGAGTCCAAAAGGTGGCTATGTACCACTTGATCCTGTAAGTCTTACACCAGATATGATGTCTGATGATGATTGGGCATACTATACGGATGATAACTATATGCAGAACTTTGGTCATACATTATCTCCAGATGAAGTGAACCCTGAAGATTACAGTATTATTTACTTTGCAGGTGGTCACGGTGTAATTTGGGATTTAAGAAATAATGAAGCAATCAATAACATTGCGGTTAAAATCTACGAAAACAACGGAATCGTTTCTTCTGTATGTCATGGGGCAGTTGGCCTATTAGACATTCCATTTGAAAATGGTTTCTTAGTAAATGGTAAAGAAGTGACAGGTTTTACAAATAGTGAAGAAGAAGCAAACGGAACAACTCAAAATATCCCTTACTTATTAGAAGATGAGTTTGTAAGCAAAGGGGCACAATTTAAAAAAGATGCAGATTGGCACCCATTTGCGGTTGTAGATGGTCGTATTATTACAGGTCAAAACCCGCAATCAGGCCATGCTGTAGCTGAAAAAGCATTAGCGTTATTAAAAAAATAAAGGAGTGAATGACATTGTCTCAATTAATTATAGGTGCAAATGGTGGCGTAGGTAAACACCTCGTCAATAAACTGAAAGCGCAAAACGTTGATTTTACTGCAGGTGTAAGAAAAGAATCGCAAGTTGATGCATTAAAAAATGATAATGTCTCAGCGATTTATGTAGATGTTGAAAATCAATCTATTGATGAACTGAGTGAAACATTTAAAAACTTTGATCAAGTTCTTTTTTCAGTTGGCTCAGGGCCTAATACAGGCGATGATAAAACAATCATTGTTGATTTAGACGGGGCTGTTAAAGCGATTAAAGCGAGCGAGCAAGCTGACGTTAAGCATTTCATTATGGTATCTACATTTGATTCACGCAGAGAAGCATTTGATGAATCAGGCGATTTAAAACCATATACAATTGCAAAACATTATGCCGACGACTATTTACGTCGTACGAACCTTAAATATACGATTGTACATCCAGGTGGTTTAACAAATGACAAAGGGACATCAAAATTTACCATTGCTTCTAATGTAAGAGGTAAAGGCCCTATTAAAATCACAAGAGAAGACGTTGCTGAAGTATTAGCAGAAGTGGTTGTTAATGATGCACTTCATGGTAAAGAATTCCAAATCATTAATGGTGATGCATCACTTTCAGATGCAGTAGCAACATTTCTAGAAGAAAAATAAAGCGAATGTGAGTAAATAACGATGAATCACGTGCTTTGATAGGGCATCATATCGTTTTTAAAAGCGAGCATCTCAAGTTGTTAAGTTCAGTACAACGAGATGTGTCGTAATCCATTAAGAACGGAGGCTAATTATGCAAAATGAACAAATTGTTTTAGCAAAAAGACCTAAAGGTGTACCGAAAGATGATACTTTTAGATATGAAGAGATAGAAACTGTTGAGCCAAAGCAAGGTGAAGTTCAACTGGAAGCAGTTTATATTTCAGTTGATCCATACATGCGCGGTAGAATGAATGATTCGAAAAGTTATGTTAAACCTTATGAAATTGATGCGCCTATTCACGGCCATATTGTGGCGAAGGTAATTCAATCTGAAGCGGATAACTTTAATGTAGGTGACTATGTGACAGGTGTCTTACCTTGGCAAAAAATCATTACCGTTGATGCACAAAAAGTAAATCCGATTCCTTCAAAAGAAGTGCCATTATATTTGTATTTAAGTGTTCTTGGTATGCCTGGTATGACGGCCTATACAGGTTTATTAGAAATTGGAAAACCAAAACAAGGTGAAACAGTCGTTGTATCAGCGGCATCTGGCGCTGTAGGTTCTGTTGTAGGACAAATTGCTAAAATTAAAGGTGCTAGAGTCGTAGGTATTGCGGGTGGTGACGAGAAAACATCCTATTTAACGGATACACTTGGCTTTGATGTTGCGGTCGACTATAAACGTGATGACTTCGCTGAAAAACTTGAACAAGCTGTTCCAGATGGCATTGATGTGTATTATGAAAATGTAGGTGGCGCATTATCAGACGAAGTATTCAAACATCTCAATCAGTTTGCGCGTGTACCGGTGTGTGGTGCCATTTCAACATATAACAATACAGAGGCTGAATTGGGACCAAGAATTCAAGAAACTTTAGTGAAGAGCCAAGCATTGATGCAAGGCTTTGTAGTAGCTCAATTTTCTGATTATTTTAAAGAAGCAAGCGAACAACTTGCAAAATGGGTCTCTGAGGGTAAAATAAAATCAGAAGTAACAATTGATAACGGTTTTAATCAATTGCCTACAGCTTTTAGAAAATTATTCTCAGGTGATAACTTTGGTAAGCAAGTCGTGCAAGTTTCTGAAGAATAACTGAAATTAAACCCAAACTTTAAAGTCAGCAAAGGAGAAAATATGAAACAACTTATCGCAAAATTATTATTTAGCACTATGTTTTTCCGAAGTGGACAAGCCCATTTTAAAAACAAAGAAATGTTTTTAAGAATTGTCCCATCTTATTTGCCTTTTAAAGAAGCAATTGTGAAATATTCAGGTATCGCAGAATTCGTACTTTCTGCCTACATTTTATTAGGCAAAAACAGAAATCGTGTAAGAAAAATTGTAAGTGGCTTTTTATGGCTTGTCTTTCCAGCAAACATTTACGCTGCAAGAAAGCAAATTTCATATGCAGACAGTGAACGTAAGACAGTGAAAGAACATGTGATTCGCTTACCATTGCAATTTGTATTTGCATTCCTAACTAAATTCTTATAGAATCGTCGCAAAAATTTGAATGAAGCCGGCGCCAAAACTAAGTTGTCATTTCTTAATTTTGGCGCCGGCTTTTTCATAGTTTAAGTCGAAATCAATGCCAATATTGCATTTGATAACCGATACGAGGGCGGGTAATAATGAGTTGTTTAGATGACGGATGCGCTTGGTTAAGTTTATTGCGCAATGATGTCATATGGACACGTAGGCTCGGCATCTCTGATTTATTCACATAACCATAAATAGATTTGAGTATCGTATCGTATGTGAGTACTTTTCCTACGTGCCGGCATAATAATTCTAATAATGCAAACTCATTAGGCGTTAGACTTAACGTCTCGTTATTAATACGTGCTGTTTTAGACTGATAAGACACGACTAAAGGTCCATTTTCGAAGACGATATCTTTATGATCTTGCATATTTTTTAATCGTTGCACAACTCTAATGCGTGCACGTAATTCATCAACATTAAAAGGCTTTGTCATGTAATCGTTCGCGCCGTTATCCAATGCATCAACAATCGTTTGCTCATCCAGTCGTGCGCTGATTACGATAATAGGGATATCAAAAGTTTGACGTATCATTTTGATGAGGTCCAAACCATCAATATCGGGTAATCCTAAATCTAACAAAATAATATCGGGTGCTTTTGAACGAATTTGAAAATTAGCGTCTTTGCCGTTAGTCGCAGTGAGCACTTCATAATAATCAAGGGTTAATGAGACGTCGAGTAAGTGTGTAATCGCATCATCATCTTCTACAACGAGTATTCTAACATTCACTGCACTGCCTCCTAAATTTTTTTAGTATTCATAAGGTAGGTTGAAATAAAATATACTACCATGTGGCTCGTTTTGTCGATATTTTAACTGACTGTCATGTTTTTCTAAAATGGACTGAACAAGATAAAGACCGAGCCCCATACTGTCTTTTTTATTATCTTTGAAGAACTGATGTTTATGAAAAGGTTGGAAAACTGTATGTTGCTCTTCATCAGTTAAGCCAGGACCATGATCAATGACCTCAAACAAAATCTGCTCTTCGTTTTTACTGATGACTAGCGTGATTTTAGTTTCAGGTGGTGTATGTTTTAAAGCATTTTCTATCAAATTGAAAATGGCTTGTAAAATGAGTTTGCTGTCAATATTAACAAAACAAATATCATGAAATGCCGTGACCTTAACTTGATGATTTAATCTTCTCCGTTCTAATACAGATTCGATTTCTTCAACTAATTCTTCAATGAGGTAAAGTTGACGATTTAATTTCACATTTGAATGTTCGAGTTTCGTAAGTGATAAAATATTTGAAACTAACATGTGTAAATATTGGGCTTCATCAAACGAGCGTGAAACCAACTGATGTTGTTCTTGTTGAGGCATCTCTTTGCCGTAAAGTAATAATACATCTAAATTACCGATAATTGATGTTAAAGGTGTTCGAATATCATGGGAGATCGAACGTAGAAAGTTTGAACGTGTCATTTCTCGCTCAGCACGCAACATCGATTCACGTGTTTGACGCAACAAGCTCAAGTTTTCTACCGCAAGCGAAATTTCATTAAGCATAGATTCTAAAATAGAATTATCATAAGAATCAATGACTTGCGGTTCAGAAAAATGTATAGAAACGATGGCTTTGACAGGATTTGTTCCTATTGGGATTAATAAATATTGAATCCCTGGAAAAGTGTCTGTCGTGGCGCCTGCACGTTTTTGGTTTTTAATAATCCAACTCAATGCTTGTTGATGTCGTGAATAATCGGCATGCGGACCTTCAATTGGAATCGTTTTTGAAATTTTTTCATCTTCAACTAAGTAAATCGTAACTTCTTGATTTAAAAGGTGTTGAATTTGATGTCGAGCATTAACTAATAAATCCGGAATGGTATAGGTCTGTTTGATTGAATCATTAAATTGTAACAGGATATCTGTACGATAAAGTTGATGTTTCGTTACGATGTACTGGTGTTTAATTTGTTTTAATAGTCCGCTTGTCACGATGCTGACGATAATACTAATGGTGAATGTAATAGGGTAATCAAAACGATAAACTTCGAAAGTGAATCTTGGCACAGTAAAAAAGAAATTAAAGACAAATACGTTTAAAATTGCCGCGAAAAAACCGATGAGGTACGACTGTGTCCACATACTTAAAACAATAATCCCTAACAAAAATAATAGAAGAATGATGGTGTCTTGCTCGCCATGGTCTGCACTATAAACCCATAGACCCAAAAGTACACATATTGCTTGAATAGTAATCATTTTAAAAATATCGACAGTCCAACGTTTCTGTTCTACCTTTTGATTGTGTCGTTCATGCTTCGCTTTCATTTGGATATGCTTAATCGGCACGATTTCTATTTTATAATGATGCTTTAAATCCAGTAACTGGTCAATGAGAGGACGTTTGAAAATATCGTTCCATTTGTCACTAATATGTTGACCAATAACAAGTTTAGTAACTTTTTGGGATTTGCACCAGTCGTCGAGACCCGATGCAATTTGATTATCATAAATCACTTTAACGGATGCCCCTAATGATTGCGCAAGCATTAAATTTTGATGAACCTGACTTTCATTAGCGTAGTGTCTGCCTTCATGATCAAACACATCAATATAAACAGCTGTAAATTGTGCATGTTCACGATTGGCGATACGTCGCGCTTCTCGAATAACGGTTTCGTTGCTGATGCTCCCACTAATTGCGACGGCGACATGAGGCGTAATATCAATATTTTTCTTATAGAGGTGCTCTTTTTGGCTCATAATATCTGCGGCTGTTCTGAGTGTTAATTCCCTTAATTCTGAAAGGTTCTCATAAGTGAAAAAATGAGTGAAGGCCGTATCGAGTCGTTCTTTCTTATATACTTTTCCTGCTTTAAGGCGATTGATGAGCTGTTTAGGTGAAATATCAATCACTTCTATCGCATCACTCGACATAATAAATTGATCTGGCACCCGTTCTTTAATTTTGACGCCTGTCATTAATGATACTTGCTCGCTCAAACTTTCAATATGTTGAATATTTAATGTGGTATGGACATCAATTCCGTGGGAAAGAATTTCTTCAATATCCATATATCTTTTTTCATGACGCTCTTTTGAGATATTCGTGTGCGCTAATTCATCTATAAGAATGATAGCAGGCGCATCATCAATGATTTGATCAACATCTAAATACTGGAATGTATGACTCCCGTGGTTTTTAGATTTAGTTTGAATGACGGGGAGTTTTTCAGCTAGCGCTTGGGTTTCTTTACGTTGATGTGGCTCTATGTAACCAATTTTAATATCAGCGCCTTCTTGATATGCATCTATAGCATTAGATAACATTTCATAAGTTTTACCCACACCCGGAGAATAACCAAGGTATATTGTCAGGGACCCTCTTTTTATCGTTGGATTACGCTCCATATTTTTCACCTCTTTTAATTCATCATAAACTTCAAATCTTATATTTTCTATAAAAAAATACGTTTTTCTTTATCTTAATAACTTCTTAATAAAACGATGCAAATATTAATAATCTCCTTATAGAAATTTTTATATAATGATTCCTGCAATAAGGAGGAGGTCAAGAGATGATTATCGTATTAGGTCTCATTGTCATCGTATTAATTGGCTATTTAGTATACGCCTTAATTTACAGTGAAAAGTTTTAAATTCAATTATTGATGGAGGGAAAACATGGAAGTCGTTATCTTTTTAATCATCTTTCTTTTATGCGCATTTTTATTAAGTCGATACTTATATAGTGTTGCATTATTAACCCCTACACCTGCAGATAAGGTGTTTTTAGGTGTGGAAAAAGGGATTTACAAAGTGTTAGGAACAAAGTTAGAGCACATGTCGGGTAAGACATACCTGAAACATTTTCTACTATTTAATGGACTAATGGGAATTGTGTCGTTTCTATTGTTATTGACTCAACAATGGCTCTTTTTAAATCCGAATCATAATTTAAATCAATCGGTTTCATTAGCGTTTAATACAGTTGCTTCGTTTTTAACGAATACGAACTTACAGCATTACGCTGGAGAATCAGGACTCACATATTTAACACAGATGATTGTCATCACTTATTTGATGTTTACGTCTAGTGCTTCAGGTTATGCGGTTTGTATTGCGATGCTGCGTCGACTAACAGGAATGACAGATGTCATCGGCAACTTTTATCAAGATGTTGTGCGGTTTATCGTCCGCGTTTTAATACCGCTATCATTTATTGTGAGTATTCTTTTGATGAGTCAAGGCACACCACAAACTTTAAAAGGTAACTTAACGTTGCATACGATCACAGGCAAAATTCAACAAATCGCATATGGTCCTATTGCTTCATTAGAGTCCATTAAACATATCGGTACAAACGGCGGAGGCTTTTTAGGCGCCAACTCATCAACACCATTTGAAAATCCGACTGTATGGTCGAACTATATTGAAATGTTGAGTATGATGTTGATTCCTGGTGCGCTTGTCTTCCTATTTGGAAGAATGTTGACAAAAAGTGGTAAGCAAATTCATGCGCACGCTTATGTCATATTTGGAACAATGTTGTTATTTTTCTTAGTTTTCTTTGCGATTGCCATTATTTCAGAGTACAAAGGTAACGTTGTGTTATCTCATTTAGGTGTAGTTGGACCGAATATGGAAGGAAAAGAAGTAAGATTTGGCCCAGGACTTTCAGCACTCTTCACGACGATTACAACAGCATTTACGACAGGTACCGTTAATAATATGCACGATACGCTTACACCGTTGGGTGGTTTTGTACCTTTAGTATTAATGATGCTTAACGCCATTTTCGGCGGTGAAGGTGTCGGATTAATGAATATGTTGATTTTCGTCTTATTAACAGTATTTATTTGCAGTTTGATGGTAGGGAAAACACCAAACTATTTAGGAATGAAAATAGAAGGACGAGAAATGAAGCTCATCGCATTAACATTTTTAATTCATCCGATATTGATTTTAGTTGCGACTGCATTCGCTTTTATTATTCCTGGTGCGAGTGACGCATTAACGAATCCTTCATTTCATGGTATCTCACAAGCACTTTATGAAATGACATCATCGTCAGCCAATAATGGTTCTGGGTTTGAAGGACTCGCAGATGATACGACGTTCTGGAATGTCTCAACCGGTATCGTCATGTTGATTGCGCGTTATATACCTATCATTTTACAAATCATGATTGCTTCAAGCTTAGTTAATAAAAAAGCATATCAAAAAGATGATCAGACCGTGGCTATCGACAAACCTTTCTTTGGTGTATCACTCACAATTTTTATTATTTTATTGAGTGGTTTGACATTTTTACCAGTGTTATTACTTGGACCTATTGGAGAATTTTTATCATTAAAATAAAGGAGGATATGTTGAATGAATCAATCATCTCATGTCTTGAATGGCGCGATCGTCAAACAAGCCATCAAAGAGAGTTTTATAAAATTAAACCCTGCATATCTCATTAAAAATCCAATTATGTTTGTTGTAGAGGTAGGGATGGTTTTAACTTTAATAATGACGATAGTTCCACAAATTTTTACAGATGATGCAATGTCACGAATTTATTTATTTACGATTTTTGTGATTTTATTATTGACGATTCTGTTCTCTAATTTTTCAGAAGCCATTGCTGAAGGACGTGGTAAAGCACAGGCGAACAGTCTTCGTGAAACAAAATCAAATATGGTTGCACGTCGAATTATAGGCGATGAAAAATATGAAACGATTGACGGTTCTGCGTTAAAACGTGGGGATCGCATCCTTGTTAAAGCAGGGGAAACCATCCCATCAGACGGAACAATTATTGAAGGGATTGCAACGGTTGATGAATCTGCAATTACAGGGGAATCAGCACCAGTGATTAAAGAATCAGGTGGCGATTTTTCAGGTGTTATTGGTGGCACAACTGTAACATCGGATTGGCTTATTATTGAAGTCGATAGTGAGGAAGGGGCTACGTTTTTAGATAAAATGATTGCCTTAGTCGAAGGTGCACAACGTAAAAAAACGCCAAATGAAATTGCACTTTTTACCTTACTTATCACTTTAACGATTATCTTTTTAGTTGTTATTTTAACGTTTTATCCTATTGCACAGTACTTAAAACTGAATGTGCCCATTGCAACGTTGATCGCATTAACAGTATGTTTAATACCGACAACGATTGGGGGATTACTTTCAGCTATTGGTATTGCTGGGATGGACCGTGTGACACAGTTTAATATTTTAGCTAAAAGCGGACGTTCCGTAGAAACATGCGGGGACGTAGACGTATTAATTTTGGATAAAACCGGCACAATTACTTATGGTAACCGTTTAGCGGAATCATTGATGCCTGTGCATGAAGAATGGTACGACAGATTACTCGTCGCAGCTTACGAAACTTCTGTTTATGATGATACACCTGAAGGCAAAAGTATTGTTACTTTGGCGCAAGCTTCATCGGTTCAATTACCGGATGAAGTCAAAGGTGACTACCAACCTTTTAAAGCGGAAACACGTATGAGCGGTATTATCATGGGTGATCGTGCTGTCTTTAAAGGGGCACCTAATAGTATGATTAAATATGTTAAACAAAAAGGCGGCAGGGTACCTTCTAATATTGAATCGCTGGTTACTGAAGTCTCTAGTAAAGGCGGAACACCTTTAATCGTCGTTGAAGATCAAACCATTTTAGGCGTTATTTACTTAAAAGATGTCATTAAAGAAGGATTGGTCGAACGTTTTCAAGAGTTACGTCAAATGGGCATCGAAACAGTTATGTGTACAGGTGATAACGAATTAACTGCCGCGACTATTGCGAAAGAAGCGGGTGTGGATCGTTTTATCGCAGAATGTAAGCCAGAAGATAAAATAAAAGTCATTAAAGAAGAACAAGAAAAAGGGCATATCGTCGCGATGACAGGAGACGGAACAAACGATGCGCCTGCATTAGCACAAGCCAACGTTGGATTAGCTATGAACTCAGGTACATTAAGTGCAAAAGAAGCAGCAAATCTAATTGATTTGGATTCAAATCCAACTAAACTGATGGAAGTTGTTAAAATCGGTAAACAATTATTGATGACGAGAGGTGCGTTGACAACATTTAGTATTGCGAATGATATTGCGAAATATTTTGCGATTTTACCTGCAATGATGATGGTCACTGTACCGGAAATGAGTATTTTAAATATTATGCGTTTGAATTCTCCTGAATCTGCAATTGTTTCAGCGTTAATATTTAATGCACTGATTATTGCATTATTAATTCCAATTGCGATGAAAGGTGTGCGCATTAAAGGTGCTTCAACGGAGACCATCCTCATGAAAAATATGTTGGTATATGGATTGGGTGGTATGATTGTTCCGTTTATTGGAATTAAACTCATCGATCTCATTGTTCAATGGTGGATATAGGAGGGTGTATATGAAAGCGATAAGAAGTAGCATAGGACTCGTTGTAATGACAATGGTTTTGTGTGGTGTCCTCTTTCCATTGGCTGTAACGGCAGTTGGACAGACGTTGTTTCATCACCAAGCTAACGGAAGTCTTGTGACACAGAATGGTAAGGTAGTAGGTTCAAATCTCATTGGACAGCAGTGGAATGAACCTCAGTATTTTCACGGAAGAACGAGTGCTGTCAAATATAATATGGATAAAACGACATTAAAAGAAAAAGGGGTGGCTTCTGGTAGTGATAACTATTCAAATGGCAATCCTGAACTTAAAAAGAGAGTAGAAGACTTAAAACAAGATGATGGTCACCATACACCGATTGATGCGGTGACAGAATCTGGTTCAGGTTTAGATCCGGATATTACGGTGGATAATGCAAAACAACAGGTGGCACGTATTGCAAAACAACGAAATCTCTCACCACAACAAATTGATCAATTAATTACTAAGCAAGCACATAAAGGAACGATGTATGATGACTATGTGAATGTGTTGGCGTTAAATATGGCGTTAGATCATTTGTCAGCACATTAATTGTTGATTGTACAGTGGCCGTTGTACGGTTTATGATGAGATGAGGCTGGGGTTATTTCCTCAATTCAAACGCTCTAAGATTGTTTTTAATTAAACTGTCTTAGAGCGTTTTTGATGTTGGATTACTTGTATGGATGGCTTCGCTTTCCGAGGGGACAGCCTCAGCCTGTAGTCTTCGGCTTGTCCTGTTCCCTCAGGCGTCTCGCCATCCATGCATCGTCAAAAATATACAGTGCTTCATTGTTTTAAATTCAAACGTGCATCGATTCATCGTAACAGTGAGTCATTGAACAGTGTGCAATTTCTAATGGCTTAATAAGGGCGTTGAAGTGTTTTATAGGTTGATACCCAGGCTGTTTCAACTGAATGTAAAATAAAAAATGACGTAATAAAAAGGGCCATAAGACGCGAATTTATCGAGATGAAAATTTAATGCGATATTGAATGAGGTCTAAAAAGTGCATTTTCGGGTACAAGACAAGAGACTTTATTTTATTCGTAACACAATCTATCGTAAAATATAACAACCAAAAAGAAAGGAGAGAAAAGATGTCATCATCAACACATCAACCCCCTAGTAAGGCTTATGGAAAAGTTTGGCTCTTTTTTGTTTATTATTGGCTTATTTTTGGGATTTCAACTTATTTAGGTCAATTTTTACCAGAAGCATGGCGCCAACCGCTATCGATAGGATTACTTATCCTTATTCTGATTTCGATGGTTGTCCAACGTGTACGTTTTAGTGGTCCTATCATTTCACATATTTATACCATTGTTGCAGGCTTATTATCCTATGCCACATTTATGTATACGTTAGAAGATTTAGGGCCAAGTGTATTTTTTAACACTGTTTTATTAGCGATTGCGGCGTTTCTTATCTTTGGCTTTTTAGGTTATTTTTTGATAAAAGATGCTTCAAGTATTGGAAAATATTTATTCGTGACACTTATCGCTTTAATTTTAGCAAGTCTACTTGGGTGGTTTATCCATAACCCGATTTACCATACGCTCATTGCGGTGGTAGGTTTGTTATTATTCTTATTGTATACGCTTTATGACTTTAATCGGATGAAACGAGGACAATTTTCACTTAGAGAGATGGGTTTCAATTTGTTCTTAAACCTTTTCCGTATTATTCGTTATGTGTTAGAATTAACACGTATGGTAAAACGTTAACGCAATTGAATAGATAAAACGATTCCACTGGAAGTGCCATTGCGAATGGCTGAGATTGAAATGCGATTTCAAAATTCCTGAACCTGATCCAGTTCGTACTGGCGTAGGAAAGTGGCTGAATTCGTGGGAATAACACGCTACTTTTCTTAATTTGATTTATGAAAAGTAGCTTTTTTTGTTGCGTTAAGGAGGATGGATACGATGATTGTAGTGGTTACACCTTATCAAAGGCTTGATTATACGCATATTCAACGCTTGTGTGCAATTGAACCTGATATTGATGGCGTCATTTTCAGGACACCTATGAGAAAGCCTGAACTAGAAAATTGGATTTTAAAGTTGCATGATGAAGGTTTTCCAAAATCTAAAATGATTGTACATACGGATGTGCAGCTTGCCGAGCAATTGGGCATTCATCGCCTTCATTTCAGAGAAGGTGATGTTAACGCCGAACATATCAAACAGAAGTCGCCGGATTATCGTATTAGTATGTCTACGCATTCTGAAAATAGTATTCGCTATGCGCAAGCCCAACATTTTGATTTCGTATTGTTTGGTCATCTCTTTCCCACACCCTCTAAGCCCCATCAGCCACCACGATCCTCTAGTGAAATTGCAGCAGTGTTGTCTATTGACTTTCCTATTATTGCAATTGGAGGCATTCGTCTTGAGACAATCCAAAACGTTCCTACAGGTTTTTCGGGGATCGCATGTATCGGAAGTGCGTTTTCAAACGAAATCCATCAGTTTAGACAAATGGTCACTTATTGGCGTGCAAAGGAGTGAAGGTAATGCAAGTATATGTGAATGGTGAAAGGCAACTTTTCGATGAAGGCACTACGATTCGTGATATATTGAATCACTTTGGTATTGAATCAAAACGCATGGCAGTTGAACGTAACGAAGAAGTTGTAAAACGCTCAGAGTGGGATACAACTGAAGTGCGTGAAGACGATCAGTTAGAACTTTTAGAATTTGTTGGAGGCGGTTAATGATGTTTAAAATTGGTAATTTAAGTTTCAATTCAAGATTGTTTTTAGGAACAGGTAAATTCGAAAATGAAGAGATTCAATCTCGTGCAATTGATGCATCTGAAACAGAAGTACTTACATTTGCGGTACGCCGAATGAGTTTGTATGATGAAAAGTTGCCGAACCCTTTAGCCAATGTGGACTTATCTAAATTTACGACATTTCCAAATACAGCAGGTGCGAAAACGGCTGAAGAAGCAGTACGTATTGCTGAATTGGCAAATGAAGCTGGTGTATGTGACATGATTAAAGTAGAGGTAATTGGTGATGATGAAACATTATTACCTGATCCCCTCGAAACTTATAAAGCATGTGAAATTTTATTAGAAAAAGGCTACATTGTTTGTCCATATATTTCAGATGATGTTGTGTTAGCGAAACGTTTGGAAGCGCTCGGTGTACATGCCGTGATGCCACTTGCTTCGCCAATTGGTACAGGAAGAGGGATTAGCAATCCTTTAAACTTACGTTATATTATAGAAAAAAGCCAAGTTCCTGTTATTGTGGATGCGGGGATAGGTTCAGCAAAAGACTGTGCGGAAGCGATGGAACTTGGGGCAGATGCGATATTATTAAATTCTGCAGTATCACGTGCTAAAGATTCTGTGAAAATGGCAGAAGCAATGAAAAAAGGTATTGAAGCGGGTCGCTTGAGCTATGAAGCGGGTCGTATTCCTATTCGCTATAATGCTGTTCAATCAAGTCCATCAGAGGGGTTAGGGTTCTTATAATGACCCGCTATAACAGACAAGAGAAATTTAAACCTTTTGGTCAACAAGGACAAGTCCAACTGCAACAATTACATGTGATGGTTATCGGTGTTGGTGCGCTAGGCAGTGGTATCGCAGAGCAATTGACGCGAAGTGGTGTCGGCCGTTTAACAATTGTTGATAAAGACGTGGTGTCCTTATCTAATTTACATCGTCAAAGTGGCTATACTGAAGCAGATGTACAAGCTATGACGCCGAAAGTATTTGCATTACAACAACATCTGTCAGCAATGAACCATGAAGTGACGATAGAACCATTGAATGAGGAGATTACAGCAAGGAACATATTGGGTATCCTCAATGAAACGCAACCCGACATGATTTTAGATGGACTTGATCGATTTGAAACACGTTATTTAGTTAATGAAGCCTCTAGAAAGTTAAATATTCCTTATATTTATGGGGCAGTAGTGGGGAGCCAAGTGAGTGTTTTTCCAATTCATCAAGATGGTCCATGCTTACATTGTGTAATGCCAGACGTACCAGATACAATGGAAAGTTGTGATATTAATGGTGTTCTTCCGCCCGCTGTTCATATGGCGAGTAGTCTGGTTGTAGCAGAAGTCTTCCATTATTTGATGCATGGTGATTTTTCTTATCGTATGACGACAATGGATATTTATCGTGGCAAAATGAAAACATTGTCTATCAAAGCATTGAAAGAAGAAGATTGTAAAGTTTGTGCTCAACATCAATATGATCGATTAAATCATAAACAACTTGAACAAACACAATTACTGTGTGGTGGCGTTTATCAATATAGACTCTCTCCAGAGCAGTTTTCAGCAAAAATCCATCCTAGTGTGACATGTTTAATCGAAAATCATTTTATTAAACGATTACAATATAAAGACTATGAAATGACATTATATCAAGATGGGCGGTTGTTGATTTATCACGCGTCAGATCAGCAAACGGCGCATGAATTAGTACAACGATTATTCGTACAACCTGTTCACATTGAGTAGAATTTGCCATACTGTAAAATTTCCATGTATAATAAAGAGTATTCAAAAAAGCATGTGAAAGCGAGATGGAAGTAATGGGACGTAAATGGAATAACATTAAAGAAAAGAAAGCACAAAAAGATAAAAATACAAGTCGTATTTATGCAAAATTTGGTAAAGAAATCTATGTGGCCGCAAAATCAGGAGAGCCAGATCCAGAGTCAAACCAAGCGTTAAAACTTGTACTTGAACGTGCTAAAACTTATTCTGTACCCAACCATATTATTGAAAGAGCAATCGACAAAGCTAAAGGTGGCGGCGAAGAAAATTTCGATGCGTTACGTTATGAAGGTTTTGGTCCAAGTGGCTCCATGGTCATCGTTGACGCTTTAACAAACAATGTTAATCGTACGGCATCTGATGTAAGAGCCGCATTTGGTAAAAATGGAGGAAATATGGGTGTTTCTGGTTCAGTTGCTTATATGTTCGATCACACAGCGACATTTGCCTTTGAAGGTTTTGATGCAGATGCTGTACTTGAAGCATTAATGGAAAACGATATAGATGTTCGTGACGTAGTTGAAGAAGGTGATTTGACAATCGTCTATGCTGAACCTGATCAGTTTGCTACAGTTCAACAAGCTTTACGCGACATGGGCGTCACTGACTTTGAAGTTGCAGAATTTGAAATGTTACCGCAAACAGAAGTGCAACTTTCTGATGAAGACCAAGCGACTTTTGAAAAATTGATTGACGTATTAGAAGACCTTGAAGATGTACAACGTGTCTTTCATAATGTTGAACTATAATAAATCTTTGGGAGGCATTTATTATGAATGTTCAAGAATGGATACAGCATCTTAATTTAACCCCTCATCCTGAAGGGGGATATTATCGTGAAACGATATTAAGTCCAGATCAGACAGAAGGCCGTCCAAATTATTCAAGCATTTATTTTTTATTAGAAGACGCAAACATTTCTCATTTTCATCGCATTGATGCTGATGAAATATGGTACTTTCATGCTGGGCACACACTCACAATTCATATGATACATCCTGATCACACATATGAAACTGTGCAACTTGGTCCCGATGTAGCAAATGGTGATGTATTACAATTTGTTGTACCTAAAAATACCATTTTTGCATCTTCTATTGAACAAGAAAATAGTTTTGCGGTAGTAGGTTGTATGGTACAACCGGCATTTCAATTTGAACATTTTGAATTATTCACACAAGATGAGCTTATAGAAACTTATCCTGAGCATAAAACAATCATTCAAAAATATGCGAAAAAGAATGTGTAAATGAAAGGGAATGAGGAATGTGACCTCATTACATCAATCCCATAACATATAGGGCGATGATGGGAGACAGTGGTTGTGATTTTAAACATACTAAGGTGGATGTTAAGGTGATGAGAACCTAACGATTGTATACACTTTAGTATGTTTTTTGTTTCATATTAAGATGTATGAAATCGTACGATGTTCTCATCTTTCAGAAAATCAACGTCCACGCTTAAATTGAACGCATAATAAATATTACACAGCACGCAGCTTTAGACAGACTGACATCTATCATCGAGGCATGGATGAACAAATTTCAAAACGGTTAGAAACTGAGAGAAGTGACATATAACGCTGATTTATATATAATGTACGAAAGGGGGTTGGTGGCTGTGAAAGTGAAATATATTGATAAACGTCACTGGCGTCGCCTCTTAGACCATGATTATATCGAAGTTAAAGTGAACAATAACAAATTTAAAGGCATCATAGGTTTAATTACAATTAAAAAGGTGAGAGAGCCATTAGAGGTGACTGTTGTAGGTAAAAAGATAGTCGTGGCTGATGATAACTATCAGTGGTTGCAAATATTACCAGAAAAAAAGCGTTACAGTATGACTGTCATGTTTAATGATAAAGGACAACCATTGCAATATTATTTTGATATTAATTTAAAAAATATTACGCAAAAAGGTAAGGCACGCACGTTAGACTTGTGCTTAGATGTGCTCGCACTACCTAACGGCCGATATGAACTTGTTGATCAAGACGACTTGGAATATGCACTGAAAACGAAGCAAATTACAAGAAAGCAATACCACGAGGCTTATGTGATTGCACACCAACTCATGATCCAGATTGACGAGGACTTTGAAAGTATCGAAAGACGGGCAATGTACTGCTATCAGAAAATCAAGCATAAGTATCAGAAAAAAGAAAAGCATAAACAGTATTAGTGATTAAAAGAAATGTTTTTCACACACCGTTACAACCAACCCAGCGTGTGCTGTGAAAGTATACAAGCACACTGGACAATGTTCTGTTTGTCTAGTGTTCTTTTATTTTGAGGAGGCGCTACGATGAAGATTGATGATTATCGGTTGTTAATTACTTTAGATGAGACACGTACATTGAGAAAAGCAGCTGAAAGACTATACATTTCTCAACCTGCAGTGACGCAACGTCTTAAATCTATAGAAAGACATTTTGGTGTTGAGATTTTCATCCGAACAAAAAAGCAGTTAATTACGACAACTGAAGGTGCGATGGTAATAGCGCATGCAAAATCAATGTTAAAGCAAGAGCGCTTGTTTCAAGATAAAATTAAAGCACATGTGGGTGCGATTAACGGGACACTATCGATTGGTTGTTCATCACTGGTGGGTCAAACAGTGTTACCTGAAGTGTTAAATCGTTATACAACTGAATTTCCAAATGTTGAAATTGAATTACAAGTGGGTTCAAGTGAACATATTAAAGCGAATCATAACGATTATCATATTATGATTGTTCGCGGGAATCCTTTGCTAAATATGCATAATGATCATTTAATGGACGATAAACACTATTTTATTTATCCTAAAAATAAAAAAGATGAGCTACATAAATTGCCTTTCATCGAATTTCAGGCTGATCCAGTTTACATTAATCAAATTAAAACGTGGTATCAACAACATATGTCTCAAGATTATCATGCAAGAATTAAGGTGGATCAAGTTGCAACATGTAAAGCGTTACTTTTGAGCGGTGTTGGCGTGACCATATTACCAGAAATTATGGTGAAAGACTTAGATATTACACAATTCGAGATGTTAAAAGTAGACATAGAAGCACATTCGCTCGTGCGTTCTACATATTTAAGTTATGACATGAGTATGATGCAATTACCGCAAGTGAGCTCATTTATTAATGTTTTCAAAGAATATCTACATCTTGATCAGATGTAACGCATACCATTGCACGTTTACGTGCGATGGTTTAAGGGCGTGCTTTTTTAGGTAAACAGAAGAAAAAGTAAGGGATGATGTAAAGTCATTTAAGAAAGAAGATAATTACGTATTAAGGAGAAAACAAATGTTTCGGGAATTATTAACTATTAAAAATTATAAGCTCTTTTTAGTCAACATGATGCTGATTGGCATGGGGATTGCCATTACAGTACCTTTTTTTGTGCTATTTGCAACAAACCAACTCGGGATGACTACCAATCAGTTTGGATTATTATTGGCACTTGCGGCAATTAGCCAATTCACAATGAATAGTATTGTAGCGCGTTTTTCAGACACACATGCTGTGAATCGTAAGTTATTAATTATTATTGGGTTATTTATGGGCGCGATTAGCTTTGCACTCCCCTTTTTTATTCATTCTATTACGCTATTTATTATTTTATATGCCATTTTTCAAGGGCTGTTCGCGCCTGCAATGCCACAACTTTATGCATCTGCGAGAGAATCTATTGATCAGTCGACTTCAAGCAGTCGCGCCGTTTTTGCGAATTCTGTGCTGCGGTCTATGTTTTCATTTGGTTTCTTATTTGGACCATTAGTGGGCAACATCCTTAATCAGTCATGGGGCTATAGCGGGCTGTTCGGAGGCACTGTCGCAATCATTTTGACAACGCTACTTTTACAAGTCTTCTTTTTTAAAGATATCAAGACGAAACAACCCACGCGTACAGCGACACATACGGAACAAAATGCGCCTTCTATGTTGAGACATCGCTATCTTATCGTGCCATTTGTTGCTTTTGTGTTATTACATATTGGGCAATGGATGTACACACTCAATATGCCACTTTTTGTTACGAAATATCTTGGTGAAGAAGAGAAATATGTAGGTCATTTAGCAAGTTTATGTGCAGGTTTAGAAGTGCCTTTTATGATTATTTTAGGCATTGTTGCGAGTAAGGTTCAAACACGAACGCTGCTAGCTATTGCGGCTGTTTGTGGCAGTCTCTTTTTTGGAAGTATCGGCGTGTTTGAAAGTGTGAGAATGATGTTAATCGGTCAAGTCTTACTTGCAGCATTTTTAGCTGTTTTATTAGGTATAGGGATTAGCTACTTTCAAGATATTTTGCCACAATTTCCAGGTTATGCTTCAACATTATTTGCAAATGCAATGGTTGTCGGCCAGTTGTTAGGAAACCTGCTAGGCGGTGCCATGAGTGATTGGATTGGTTTAGGCAATGTCTTCTATGTCTCTGCATTATCATTAGCATTAGGTTTTGTATTGATTTTATTTACTAAAAAAAGCCCAAAGACAGTTGAAGCGAGCTAAATTCGATACAGAAAAGAGGCTGGACAACTGAGGAGATAAATAGGGCTTCATTTGCGAAGTGATTTAAATAGTAACTAAAAAACGAGGCTAGGATATGCTCCTAGCCCCTTTTTTAATCATTTAAGCACAAATTAAGGGTGCGAAGAAGTTTTATTTTTTACGCCTGCCTTCAAGCACCTTAGTACTTTTGAAGATTCATATGTAATATAAGAAAGCGTCGTCGCTTTACTTTGGACGGTGGCCGTGCTTAACTTTAGCGCCATGAAGGTCCGGTCTGTTTCTGTTTGTGATTCTGTAAATAAGCACCTACAGGCACAATAATGAGTGATGCCACAATAAAAGCCCAATTGCTGATATGAATATAAGGACCAAACTGTAAAAAGTTTTGTGGGAAGAAGAAAACAATAAAAATAATCACCACTAAAGCGATTAAAACTATGTAACCTAAAAGCCAGGCAATTCGGGAATAGCTAAAAGCTTGCAGCTGTACCATTTTAAAGCAAGCCCAAACAAACAAAAATGTAATAAAAATACCTAAAATAAAAGTGAACGGGAAAGTATAAAGATAAATTCGGGTATCATTGATAAAGAAGCCTAAAAAACCTTTTAAAAAGCAAAAGAGGCCTAATAAAAAAATAATATGTTGGAAAATATAACGAAATATATTGATAAATGTATGGTTGGGTAACTCTTTAATCGTTTGGATTGCATGTTTTTTGGGATCATGATTAAAAAAATCCATCGCATGCATCCCTTTATTTTCAGCATTAAGCAAATGCGTCAAAATACGTTGTAGAACAATTTCTGAGTCATGTGCATTGACCCGCATATCTGCGCGTACATATGTCATATAGCTTTCAAATATTTGACGGTCTGTATTATTTAAGCGCAATGACTTAACATTATTTTCTTTCATGAGTTCGTTAGTTGTCTTCATTGGTCATGCACCTCCCTTTATTCGGTTCAACATTAAACTGTCACTATTATGACGATTTTATAGAAATAAATCAATACTTAAGAGAGAGGAATCCCTTATGTTTTTACTGAAACCAGAAAATCACCATTATATACATCAAGTGGCATCAATACATGTACAAATGTTGTATGAACAGCGTCATAGCAATAAAAAGACTGTGAGTCAGATGGAAATTGCATTATACGAAGAAATGATTGAACGTCGGTTGCGCTATACACAAGACTGGCTAGGTGTGATGAGGGAAGACGACGATAGAGTTCAAGCGTATGGATGGGCGCATTTTGATGGTACTTCTCAAACAGTGACGATTGAATCTCTTTATGTAACACCTGCTTATCGTAAACAAGGCTATGCAGAGCAATTCAAACAAGAAATTGAGCAGTGGGCAATCAAACGAGGGGCACATCAGTTGATTGGCAAAGTGGATAAGAATAATGAAGCTATGATAGCATTGAACCAAAAGTTAGGTTATCAAGTCGAAAAGTATACGATGGTTAAAAATCTTGAGCATTAAGACGTTAGGGAAGTGCGAATCGAGCTGTTTTCGAAGATAGTCTCTATTTTTGTAATAAGGAAAGGCTAAAGAAGTTAAGAGTGAATTCAGATTTTTTATCACGATGCGCATAGCCTCGTTATGCTAGAAGTGTAAAACCATGATAGAATAAAAGAGAAGTATTTTTTGATATGGGAGAAAGAAAATGAAAAAATGGCTAATTATACTTGTGACACTCACATTTGTTTTGTCTGGTTGTGGGAAGAGTGAAAAGGATAAACTGCAAAATGAAATTCAATCGCTAGAAAAAGAGCAAAAAACACTCCAACAAGAAAATGAGAAGTTAAAAAAGCAAGGTGATGATTTAGATCATCAAATTAAAAATGTAGAAAAATCTATTGATGAAGGTAAATCAACGGATACAGAAAAGAAAAAAGATAAACCGCAAGAAAAAGAAAAAAACCATCAAAAAGCCAATCATACAAAAGAACCAACAAGCGCTAATGAAAAGGCGTCTACACATAAAAAGACGAATGAAGTGCATAAAGAACAAGCAACTTCAGATTCAAACGACAAGCAACATTAACCACACGCAAATTATAAAGGCGCGTAATGGAAAGCCTTCACTCATTGACTACATCTCAAGCGTTTGATGTTAAAATGGAGAGGGTATTAAAAACACATATATGAACGTACAGAAAAGAGGGATTGCACATGTATGAAAAGGAATTTGAGTTATTAGAAGGTCGCGACATGTCTTTAATTGAACTCGGACGTGAGCTTGAAAATATTACAGGTTATTCAATTATAGATGCAACAGGTGAGTTGAAACGTGTAATTGCATTAAAACCAAATTTTGATCATGATTGGGAAACGTATGTCGCAACATATCGTTTGAACCATAAAAATGATTTTGTTGATGCGACATTTACAACAAGTAAAGGTCAAAATCCAAATCGCATAAAAGAAGTACCCGTTAAAATCCAACTGATTAGCTACATTTCAAAGGCATAATGGATATGGCATCACTTTTGCAGCTCTATGGCTATTGTAGCTATAGAGTCTATTTTTTATGAGCTGTTACAATGGGGGGATCATCAATGACAGTATATATAGAGACAGCACGACTAAAGCTAAGAGATTGGCAAGAGGAAGATTTACTACCTTTGCAACAATTAAATGCAAATCGCCAAGTCAGACAATATTTTCCGAGCCTGTTAAGCTATGAAAAATCAAGACTTGATTTTGAAGCGATGAAAACTTATCTTTCTAAAAATGAAGTCGGTTTATTTGCGGTTGAATTGAAAGCGACAAAAGAGTGGATTGGTTTTATTGGTGTGAATTACATACCTAAAACGAGCGACTATCCATTTGATAATTTACCTTTTTATGAAATTGGTTGGCGTTTATCACCAGAAGTGTGGGACAACGGAATTGCCACTGAAGGGGCGGAAGCGGTTTTAAATTATATTAAACAGCGAGGAGTATCCGAGGTATATGCCATCGCTGCACGCATTAATCGTCCTTCTATTCGTGTAATGGAGAAAATCGGAATGTCTTTTTATGATGAATTTGAAAAAAGAGAGCTAAGCCCGCATCATGTCTTAAAACAACAAGTTAGATACCACAAACCGCTTTATGATGACGTGGCAGAGGCGCATAAAAAGTCGTCGTAATTAAATAGAAGAAATGTCCAAAAATGGTGAAATGAAAAAAGGGAGTGGCATCAATCCCTAACAAGGGTTTTATTATACCAACTCCCTTATATGGCGTAACACGCTATCTCGAATGATTGGGATTAATCATATGTCCGTGTTGAGATAGGTTTTGCATTTTTAAGGCCTTCTAATAAACTTTCAGGCGTTTCATAAAGGCGTGCGAGATGCGTATATTTTTCATCAATAAATCCTTCTTTAATCATATGTTCAATTAAATTTTGAAGCGGATTAAAAAATTGTTTCGTATTATAAATACCAATTGGTTTTTGATGTAACCCAATTTGTGCCCAACTATAAATTTCAAAGAATTCTTCTAAAGAACCTGCACCGCCAGGAGCCATCACAAAAGCATCAGCTAAATCAGACATTTTTTGTTTTCGCTCATGCATCGAATCTACTAAGATTAATTCTGATACTTTTTGGCTTGTGATTTCTCGTTCATCTAGAAACTTAGGCATAACACCTATCACGCGTCCGCCATAATCTAAGACACCTTCTTGTATGGCGCCCATGATACCAACAGAACCTGCCCCAAAAACTAACTCAATTTGATGTTCTGCGAGGTACTTTCCTAGAGCGTATGCTTCTTTCACATATGTATCATCGTGACCTTTGCTTGCACCACAAAAAACAGCAATTCTTTTAATCATATTGCCTCCTCCTTAATATTGATGAATCTATTTGAGTATCATCTTCCAATGACCCGGTTTAGGTGACACATAATACGTAAAACTTGAATTAAAGGCGTCTACGCAATCGCGTCACCTTTTTTAATCACTGATTTTAAATAAAAAATTATGAAATCAGGTCATCTGTTACTGTTGTGTCTCAATTAATTTTAACAATTGTGATTCAAAAGATAAACGTTGATCTTGATTAAAAGCTTTTGGCCCTTTGGGATAACGTTTTGATTTTCGACGTTCTTGTTGATGATAATAACGTTGTGTGAGCAAACGTTCTATATTTTGAGCCGTATATAAATGTCCTGTATGATGCAAAACATATTTGACTTTATTTAAAAGTAAGCTCGCTAAACCATAGTCTTGTGTGACAACAATATCGCCGGGTTGAGCATATTGAAGAATCATAAAGTCAACGGCATCTCGACCTCCATCGACATATTTCACTTCAACGTGTTCGGGAAATGATTGAACAGAAAAATGGTCGTATGTGCGAAAGAGATATACAAAGATGCCTGTCTCAGACGTCAAACGAATAATCGAATCTACGACTGGACAAGCATCACCATCTATCAATATACGCATTGATTAATCCTGCTTGTTACGTGCATTTTGAGATGTGTCATTTAACTGTTCATCTTTTTGGAAGGATTTCATATTTGCTTTCAATGCTTTTTCACGTGCTGTTATATTCTTTTCTTCTTCTTTACGCAGTGCTTCTTGATGTTTTTTTAATTTTTTATTCATTTTTTCGATTTCTTTTTTATTTTGTTGCTCGATTTTATCGCCACGCTGCTTTGTTTTCAAATCTATGCTTCCAGGTGTATGACCGACTTTTTCTTCATACTTTTGCATTTTTTCCATATTTTTAACTAAGTTTTTTTGACGTTGCGCTAACGCTTTATCTTCTTCTTTATGGCGTTTTGAAATTTGTTTGTCTAATTTCTTTGAAAGTTTATCGATTTCTTTGCGATTTTCTTTCGCTAGCGCTTCACCACGCGCGCGTACATTTTCAGGGCGCATATAGCGTTGTTTTTCCGCTTCTTTTTTCATCGCTTTATTATAATCATGACGTTGTTTTTTAGTTTGAACACGATTTTTTAAATGGCTAGAACCAGAGACGACAGAGTCTTTAACATACCCAGCAGCATGTCCTGCTTTATGTGCTACTTTTTGAGAGGTATGCACGGTCGTTTGCGTCACTTTTTGTACATCTGGATGAGACTTGAACTTTTTACGTTCAACAATGAGTGGGACGAGAAAGACAGGTAAGATGTTTATAATTGTTTTGATCGTTTTGTTCATGAACGTTGCCTCCATTTGTGAGTATACTTATGTGTTATTACCCTTTCGCGCTTGGAAATAAACGCTTAAAGGTCGAGGTGAAAAAGCGTATGTAAAAGAGGGCGCCTTTAATCTTTAAGTCAACTGCTAGAGATTAAAGTACGCCCTCAATTTGACCCATCACTGAGATGATGATTGTGCGTGCCCCTTTTTATAAGATACCGTAGTAAACGACTGCGATAACGACGACGAGCACAATTCGATAAATAGCGAAAGGTAGTAACTTCACGTTTTGAATCAATTTTAAGAAAAGTTTAATTGAAATAAAACCAAAGATAAATGCAGCTAAAAAGCCTAAAATGTAAAACGGGATATGCGCAAATTGAATATAATTATAATGCTTTACGATGGATAAACCACTTGCCGCAAGCATAATAGGCACAGCCATCATAAAAGTGAAATCTGAGGATGATTTGTGGTCTAACTTCATCAAGACCCCTGTAGAAATTGTTGATCCTGAACGAGAGAAACCCGGCCACATCGCAATAGCTTGAGAAAGTCCGATAACAAAAGCTTGGAAATAGTTAATCTCATCAACAGTTTTTGGATTTCGAACGTTGCGACTATACTTATCAGCTAAAATCATATAAATTGCGCCAAGGAAAAGGCCAATGAGAACAGTTGGTACACTGAATAAATACTTTTCAATTAAATCATCAAATAAAAATCCTAGTATACCAGCAGGAATCATACCGACAATAATATGTGATAATTTCAAACGTCGTGGCTTAGAACGTCGACCTTCTTGACGTTCAGGTGCATACTTACCAATATGTAACATTTCGAAATATTTATGTCGGAATACCCATGCTGCAGCAAAAATGGAACCTAGCTGTATGACAACCTTAAATGTAAAAGCAGATTGTGAGCCTAAAAATTCAGTCGACTTGAGCCACATATCATCGACGAGAATCATATGCCCAGTGGAAGAAACAGGTGCAAACTCTGTGAGACCTTCCACAATACCGAGAATGATTGCTTTGATCAATTCAAAAAATAACATACAAGTACCCTCTATTCATTTTTGTTTATTTGTTAATATAATATAGCATATGATAGCACAAGAACCCCTCACATGTCTTTAGTTAACCTATATTCTAGGACCAAAGTATGAAATCAAACTTAGATAACATGAAGAGATATCTAAAAGAGGACGTTATCCTATCTTAGTAAAAATAATTAAGTCTTGATATCAAAAGGTTGATGATATTCGAAAATCTGTCACATCTTCGAAACGAGTTCAGGCGCATTGATTCAGCGTACGAACATCATGAAAATCGATTGAAAATACCAATTTAATTTTTAGCTTTCTGCCTTATAAACAATGTAAAATAGAAAAATAACGCATCCAAAATGGAGGCACGAAAAATGAAACAATTGCATTCATGGGCAAAGAAATTTTACTTATATCCATTATTAATGGCGGTTGTCTGCTTAGCTTTAGCAATCACAGTCGTGACACAAAATATTACGATCGGTGTGATATTAGACCGTCTACTTACAAATAAATCCACCCACTGGTTACCGATAGTGACACTTTTAGCAGTGGCACTTTTAATGAGAGCAAGCTTAGATTATTTGAATTCGTGGTTAGGTGAAAAACTTGCGCATCGTGTTCGGGCGACGATTCGACACCGTTTATTGAAACAAGTGAATCAACAAGCCGTTGGTGAAAGATTAACAATGGCTACTGAGACACTATCCGATATGCTACCGTTCTATCGAAATTATCTACCTCAAGTTTTTAAATCTACGTTTATTCCATTTGTCATTATTGTTGTCATGTTTAAAATCCATATTCCTGCAGCACTGATTATGTTAGTGACTGCACCTTTTATTCCAGTCTTTTACATTGTGTTTGGATTGAAAACACGAGATGACGCCAAAGACCAAATGACTTTTTTAAACCATTTCAGTCAACGTTTTCTCAACTTGACTAAAGGATTAGTCACTTTAAAATTATTTAATCGTTCAGAACAAGCGGTGGAGACTGTTTCACAAGAGAGTACACAATTCCGTGACAAGACGATGGTCATTTTAAGAAGTGCTTTTCTTTCAGGATTGATGCTTGAATTTATCAGTATGCTAGGCATTGGACTGGTCGCTTTAGAAGTAGGGTTAAGTTTGATTGTCTTTAAATCTATTCATTTCTACACAGCAGCTATTGCGTTAATTATGGCACCTGAATTTTATAATGCGATTAAAGATTTGGGACAAGCATTTCATACCGGAAAAGAGAGTGAAGGCGCAAGTGATATTATTCATGAGGCGCTCGATAATAAATTGCCGAGACAAAAGTTACCTGTGATAGATACCACACAGACCTCTCTCATCCAAGTTCGAGAGCTGTCATTTCGTTATGAAGGTATGGCGAATGAGGTTCTGAGTGATATTCAATTTGATATTAATAAAGGGGACAAAATTGCGCTTGTAGGCCCTAGTGGTGCTGGAAAATCAACATTGATTCAAATCTTACTTGGAGAATTGGCGCCACAAAAAGGATATGTTTCCTATCAAAACGCCCACCTTAAGATCGGTTATTTATCGCAAAATCCATATATTTTTAATGCAACGATTGCTGAAAACGTAAGTGTATTTAACACAGTTCCGCGTGAAAAAATAATGACTGTTCTGCAAGCGGTCAACTTGTGGGATAAAATCAATGCTTTACATGACGGCATTGATACCCTGATTGGAGAGGGTGGTGAGATGATGTCAGGAGGAGAAATGCGTCGAATAGAATTGGCACGTCTTTTGTTAATGCAGCCAGACTTTGTTGTTTTAGATGAGCCTGTTGCTGGATTAGACCGCGCAACTGAACAGTTGATTCAACAAACGTTGGATGCCTATTTTAATGAGACGACGCGTTTGACGATTGCACACAGACAACAAACGATAGCACATGCGAACCGTCGAATTTATTTACAAGACGGAAAGGTACGCTCTGATGATACCCAAATTCAAATTGATTTCAAAGCGGATCAACAGGATGGTGATGTTTAAATGAATCAATACAATCAAAAATTAAACCGAACCATTAATATTAAATGGAACAAAGATATATTAATGGCCATCTTTATAGGTGTTGTAGGGAGTGCGGTTGCTTTAGGCATGTTTTTCTTAAGTGGCTATATGATTACACAAAGTGCGCTAGGTGCGCCTCTCTTTGCATTAATGGGACTCATTGTTACAGTGAAATTATTCGGTTTTACTCGTGCAATTACACGTTATTATGAGAGACTACGTTCTCATCGGGCCACATTTACGATGTTGCGAGATGTACGTGTACAACTCTACCGCGCTTTAATTCCAATCGTACCGGATGTATTTCGTAAATTTCGTTCAAGTGACTTATTAGGTCGTATGGTGACACAAGTGGAATCTTTGCAAAATGTGTATTTACGTGTCTATTATCCGCCTATTGTGATAGGAATAACGACTTTATTAACAGCGGGGGTCCTATTTTATTTTTCATGGACACATGCGGTATTAATCCTATTCACGATGGTGTTAACGCTGTTGGTTTTGCCTTGGCTGCAAGCACAACAAGCTAAGCAAGTTCAGACGACTGTTAATCAATCTCAACAACAATTTATGCATGAGTATCATGACAGAATTTTAGGACATAATGAACTGCGACGCTTCAATAGTTCTGAAAAATATGAGACTAAGCTTTCCAAAAGCGAAACCCACTTTAATTCAGCAGAACATCATTCACAACTCGGACATTTAAAGTATGCGTATGTGAGAAATATTATAAGTATGGTTGCACTCTTGGTCAGTATCATCCTAATTATTGTGATGGTCGAAAAGCAATATGTGGACGTTGTTTATGCGACAAGTATTATTTTAATGATTCTGACATTACTTGAACAAGCAGTGCCAATGAGTCAAGTGGCTTATTATAAGAGTGAGACAGAACTTGCGCAACAAAGTTTATCAGAAGTGATGCGCGAACAAGGTAGTGAAAAGGGGCACCAAAATTTAAATATTGCAGACATTGAGAACGGCGAACCAATGTTCAATTTGACAGATGTGTCACTACGTTATGAACATCAACAAAGACCCATTTTATCTCATTTGAACTTAACGATTCATCAAGGTGAGTATGTGGCGATTGTTGGAGAATCAGGTGCAGGAAAATCAACGCTATTATATCTTTTGATGGGCTTGTACGAGACAACAGAAGGTCAAATAACGATCAATCAGATGCCTATAGGCCAACTCGATACGTCGCATTTTCATGCGCAAATCAATACCTTGTTACAACAACCGCACTTTTTCGATGGTACAGTGTATGATAATTTATTGACCCAAGCGTCAGAGACAGAATGTCGTAAAGTGTTAGATCAATTGCAGTTAGCGCATATTCCATTAGAACGACCGATTACGATGACGAAAACGGCGCTTTCTGGTGGAGAATTTCAACGATTAGCTATTGCACGTATGCTGCTTCGTCGACAACCAGTTTGGATCGTTGATGAGCCAACCACTGCGTTAGATATCGAAAATTCAAAATTGGTCATGCAACAGCTTCATCAACAAGCGCAAACGTTGATTGTCGCGACACATGATATGGAATATTTAAAAGGTTTTGATCGTGTGATTGTTATGCAAGAAGGAAAAGTGGTAGGAGATATGTCCCCAGAATCATTTTTGACGCAATATGTTCATCACCCCATTGAACTATAAACCATATGTGTTGAAGCGATAGCCTAATGATAGATGAGATGTGCAATGTAGAGTAGAAAAAGGCAAAATAAAAAAAGTGCGTGAATGCAAAGTCGTTTATGCATTCAACGCGCTTTCAGTCGTTGATAAAGTATGTATAGATAAACCAAGGTGGTCAATATCAAATACCTCATTTTTTTGATATGATTTCAACCTGTTAGGATTTTATGAAAAGTAACAGGTTGAAAAGTCAATACTACGATTTCCCCAGTATGATTTCGTAAATATTGATTCGGTCCCCAAAAATCAAAGTCTATCTATAGCAATACACTGTCATATTTGAAACTTAGAATAACTGATTTTATCACCCATTAAATAGAACACACTTCAAGAACTGTTAATTATTATTTCTTTTCTTCAAATGCAGTAATTACTTTTTCAAGTAATCGATTGAGCTCCTTAACCTCATCAGTTGTTAATGATGAAGCTTCAGTAACAAGTTGTGATGCATTTGCGAGCTCTGGTTGCATATCTTTGCTTTTTTCAGTTAAATGTACAAACACTTCACGTTGGTCAATTTCAGAACGTTCTCTTTTAATGAGATTAATTTGTTCCATACGCTTTAATAATGGTGATACTGTACCCGTATCAAGCGCTAAGTCTGTTACAACTTTCTTTACATTAACAGGAGAATGGTCCCATAAAATTTCTAATACTAAAAATTGTGGATACGTGAGATTGTATTTTTTGAAAATTTTGTTTGAATAATAACGATTAACTTGTCTTTGTGCGTTATACAAACTAAAACATACTTGCTCTTTCAAGTTTAAATGGTCAGACATAATTAGTTCTCCTCCAGACATTCTATTCGTTTTCTCTCTCTATCACGAATGGGAACCCGTCCATAATCGAGTGGATTTAAGCCGTTCTCACTTAAATCTATGCTATCCTTAAAATATAGCATGCGGTAATTTTAGAAGATAAAGCGTACTTTATCAAGTTAAAAGTCAGACATACACATATATTATAACAGATTTGTAGATTTATTAAGAGAAAGGATTAAATTTATGCTTAAAAATAAAACGCGTCTTACAATCGTTAATGGGTTTTTAGGAAGTGGCAAAACCACATTCTTAAATCATTATATGACGCAAATATTAAAAAAAGATGAGAAAGTCGCACTCATTGTAAATGAATTTGTAGATTTTGATGTGGATAGTCGAATTTTAAAGGATTACAACGTCAAAAAATCCATATTGCAAGGCTGCATTTGCTGTGATTTACAACATGATTTAATTGCAGTTTTATATCAACTGAGTCAACAAGAAAACAATGTTGATCATATTATTATTGAAGCGACAGGGATTGCAAATCCGATTGATGTTTTGATAGCTTGCCAAGACCCACTTATTGCGCAAGCCTTCGAAAATCCAGAAGCGATTTGTATTGTAGATAGTTCAAGATTTTTATCTCGACAAAACTATTCGAAACAAACGCTTGATTTATTAGAAGACCAAGTTCGGGCGAGTCAAACGATTGTTATTAATAAGGTTGATTTATTAACAAATGACAGCGACTTAAAGGAAATTGTAGAAGCGATTGAAACCATTGCTCCCAAAAGTCGTGTGTTAATTTCAGACCATGGACAAGTGCAACAAACTGTCATTGAAAACACAGGCGCTGAGTATACGTTACCTGAGCATGCACATCGTCACGGACATCATGCGCACCATAATCATGAACATCACCATGATGGTAATCATCATCACGACCATCATCATGCGCATTATACAAGTCTAAAATATACTTTTAGTTCAGCAATTTCACAAGCGCAGTTGGTGCAGTTTATCCTAAAATTACCTGAAAATGTGTTACGCTTAAAAGGTTACGTTAGACTTCGAGAAAGTCCGAATGAAATGTATTTAATTCAATATGCTCAAGGTTTGCCTACGATTGAAAGTGTTGGAGATGTAGATTTTCCATCATCAGTCGTTTTGATTGGGGAGCAATTAGATGAAGCCAGACTCAGAAATAATTTGGATGTGCTACAATTTAGCTAATATGGATCAATCAAGAGGTGTTATTTATGGAGAAGATTGCAATTAATCAACATGTACACTATTCAAGAATTATTCAAGGATTTTATCGTGCAGATCAGTGGGGAATGACACCACAAGAAATGAATCGCTTTATTCATGAATTGGTTGAGCGAGGTGTCACAACCATGGACCATGCAGATATTTATGGCCATTATACTGTAGAAGGGATGTTCGGCAAGGCGCTTGCGTTATCTCCTGCGCTTAGAGATCAACTGCAGATTGTGACAAAGTGTGGGATTGTCCAGCCAAACACGATTCACCCTCATCAAACCGCACATCGATATGATCTTAGTAAAATACATATTAAGCGTGCAGTAGAGCGGTCTTTAAAAGAACTTCAAGTTGATTACTTAGATAGTTTACTCATTCACCGACCTTCACCACTGATGCAGCCTTGTGAAATTACAGATGCTGTGAAAGATTTGGTCGATGAAGGTAAAATTCGTTCGTTTGGTGTATCTAATTTTAAACGCGCACAATATGAATTGCTTAATCGATGTTTGAAAGACGATAAATTTCATATTGCAGTGAATCAAATTGAAATTTCTCCACATCAATTGATCGCTTTTCAAGATGGCACGATTGATGATATGCAACGCGAAAACGTCAAATTAATGGCTTGGAGTCCTTTTGCTGGTGGTGCACTATTTCAAAATGACGATCAAAAAGGACAACGTGTTATGAAGGAACTTAAACGGATTGCACAAGCACATCACACAACTGTTGAAGCCGTTGTTTCGGCTTGGTTTAAAAAGCATCCTGCTCAGATTATGCCGATTATAGGGACGCAACAGTTAGAGCGACTTGATCGTGTAATCCAAGGGCTTGATATTGAATTATATGACCAAGAATGGTTTGATATATTTACTGCGGCACAAGGTTATGATATTCCATAATTTGTCACAACTTGTCGGTGCATCATATTTAAAAACATTGTAAAATCGGATTATTATGAATTGAAGTTAGGGGCAGTCTTATGACAGAAGAAGAAAAAATTAAACGTAGTCGTTTTAAACGCAACGTCATCGCTATACCTTATATTATTTTTGCACTCATCGTTGCATTTTTATTTATCTTTTCACCTGATACGGTTTGGTTAGTGACAGTTTTTGGTATTTTTATGGTTTATAACGTCATCGCGATGTTCATCGCATTCTTATTTAAATACGGTCGTACAGCATTGTATTTATTAATGATGACCGTGTTAATGATTGGCGCATTTTCGTTATACTTATATATGTTTTTCAAATATCACTAATGTAAAGAATGGCACTTTTATCATCAGCTTATTGAAAAAGACTGATGTAAAAGTGCTGTTTTTTTGATAAGGACGCAATGTTTATGACCTAAAGTAACGAGAATTTGATAAGTATCGAATCGCTTTTGCGTCAAACGAAGTATCGCATTTGGACTTTATGATAGGGAGGCGTTTTTTGTGTCTATCGATTTGTGAATGGAAGATAAAAAAAGATGCAAATGATTTTACTCTAAAAATGAAAAAAAGCAACTCGAGGGTGTTATAATAAAGACGATGATATACAAGGGGGTAGTGAACATGAAACGTAAAAAAGTTTCTATCATTGGATCAGGTCATACAGGGGCAACATTAGCATTTATTATTGCGATGCATGGTCATGCAGATGTCTTACTTGTAGACCGAGAAAAAAATGAATCGGTGATGAAAGGGAAAGCCTTAGATATGCAACAAAGCGGTGCAATTTTAGGGTTTAATGTACATGTGCATGCAACTGTGGACTATGCAGAAACTAAAGATTCTGATGTTGTTGTAATTACAGCTGGCTTGCCAAGACAACCGGGGATGAGTCGAGACGATTTAGTTCAAACGAATGAAGAAATTATGGTCGAGGTCACTCAAAAAGTAGTTAAATATTCGCCAAACTGTACAATTATCGTATTAACTAATCCTGTTGATGCGATGACTTACACCGTTTATCGCACGTCCGGCTTTCCTAGTGAAAGAGTGATGGGTCAATCAGGCGTTTTAGATACAGCGAGATTTAATACTTTTGTAGCTGAAGCGCTCAACGTCGCAGTGAAAGATGTGACAGGGCTTGTTTTAGGTGGACATGGAGATACTATGGTCCCTTTAATTCGTCACAGCCAAGTGAACGGCGTGTTATTAACTGAACTTATGCCACAAGAACAAATAGACGCTATTGTTGAAAGAACAAGAAAAGGTGGCGCAGAAATTGTAAAACTATTAGGCAACGGCTCTGCATATTATGCACCTGCTGCAGCAGTATATGAAATGGTTCTTGCTATTTTAGAAGATCAGAAGCGGGTACTTCCAACAATTGCATACTGCCAAGGGGAATATCAATTAAATGATATTTATATTGGTGTACCTGCCATCTTAGGTGCGAATGGTGTAGAACGCATTATCGAATTAGAACTGAATGAAGACGAACAGCAACAATTAGCACATTCGGTTGAAGCGGTTGAATCCGTTAAAGCCTCATTAAAAACAACGTCATCACAATCACATTAAATCGACGTATAAAAAATAGATTAAGTTTGGGCTAGTGCCATTTTAGAAGATGACTCGATTTTTAAATTTGTATAGACATTTTTAAAAATTGAGTCATCTTTTATGTGAAAAACAAAATATTGAATGACACTGTGATTTTATAACAAAGGAGCCTGGGACATAAATACCAAAATAAATAGCTCGAAGATGATTTTGATAAAAATCGTCTTCGAGCTTCCTTTTTATTATCATGCTTCGTATTATATAGGATCGCTTTCCGAGGGGACAGCCTCAGCCTGTAGTCTTCGGCTCGTCCTGTTCCCTCAGGAGTCTCGCTATAAATACTTCGCTTATATATGTAATCATTCACCATTATACTTAAAAAAAATAAGGCACTTTCGTATAATTTAATTCATCACAACAAAAACTAAATTAATGAGGTGCCTAAGGAAATTAGTCGCATCTAGTGCGGCTAAACTGATGATAAAAGGAAAACATACGAGATTTTTCGTTTTTTACGAAAACCTCGGATTTCATCGATTATTGAGACAATTTTGTCTCAGGCTCGTATCGATTACACTATGCGTGAAGCTGAATCACCATAATGATAAACGCCATAAAGTTGTTAAACATGTGCATCATAATTGAAACTGCAATATTGCATCCACTTTTGATGTAAGTATAGACAAATAAAATTCCTAATAATAGATATGGGAAAATTTCAAATGGAGATTGTGCCGCTTGCATATGTAAAAGTGCAAAAACGACAGCGGAAATGATTCCCATTATTACATATCCAAATTTTTTTCCGAGTTCCCCAATTAACACATGTCGAAATAGTAACTCTTCCGTAATAGGAGATAAAATAACAATGCTTAAAAACGCAAGCGGTAACCATTTAGGGTCATTGAAAAAAATCATCAAGCTCTCTTGATTACCTGTTTCCTTAAATTTCCATTGTTCTGGTAAAAATTTAAAAAGGTACGTTATGAGCCCATTGGCAAAAATATAAAGGAAATAAGCACCAATCATTGTACCAACATACTTTCGAGACGCTTTAAAAGCATGGATTATTTTTTCTTTCCAATGATGTAGATGGGACCAAATTAAATATCCAATCACCGTTAATGCAGTGATAACCCCGATAAAGATAAATAATAAACCTACTGGGAAAATATGCAATGGAACTAACAATAAGTGAAACAAATTTGCTAAGATGACTTGAACTAAAATATAAATCACAAATGCCCATAGGTCTCGCCAGGCAACAGGATGATTTGAAGATGCGCGCATAAGATGACCTCCATATATGAACTATGATGATACTATTAAACCACAAAAATGATTAAATACAATGCAACAAACTCTAAAAACGTCAAAATATAACTATACTTTAGTAATAATTTTGTTTTAAATGCGACATCCCAATCTTTATGAAAACGTTCGTAATAGAATAACTGTATTAAAAACAACGCGATACCGAACGGAAATGAAAAGACAATAAGACATACATACCATGGCCAATTCATTTGAGAATAGAGTATAGCAATGATTGCTTGTATCAATACGATGGCAATGACAAAAATAAAGAGCATATTCATGATTGACTACGCACCCCTTTCACAAATATTAATAAGAGTGCTTGTAAGCCAACGATTAACGAAATGAAAATCATGGCAGGGGTATCAATGGCTTTTAACGTTGACCATATGACAGAAAATGGATGGTTAATGACGTGTACACTATGGAAGCGTAAAAAACGACCTACATAAATACCGACGCCATTTAAAATCATCATGCCAAGCAGGACTAAAACCCTAAACCACTTCGATGTTATCATATGATAAAGTTCTAATGCGATTAATACATAACAGTATGCCGCAAACATGACGGAAGCTGTCAATAAAGCAAAATTGGTCCACTCTATGAGATTAAGACCTGATAGAAAATCAAAGCCAAAATGATTAAGATGTATCAAATCTGTCACCATATAAAAGGTATTAGGTAACATTAAAATAAACACTGTTAAAAACACTAAAAATAATGGCCATTCAAACCAGCGTTTTGGAAGAAAGAGTTTAAGCAAAAATACAAGCTCTAAAGGAATGTAGGCAAGTGTAATATTCAGTGCTATAAATTTATATTGTGTAGGTGAAAAAAGTGAGATGATGAATAAGACAATATAAAATAAACGTGTAATATAACGTGCTTTCATTATCAAGCCTCCTTCTATGTGATGCGCAAATAAGGATAACTTGTTATGAAAAAGGATTCAAATATTTTATAAGATCAGAACAAAAAAATATACATATAATTAAATTTGTTACTCATTGAAATAGGGTAAATGAAGGGTATGGAAGAAATTAGGAGTAGCCTAAAGCCTGATGTTATAAGGGCATATTGTGTATCGTGATTAAATAGAGCGCCTTCAATTATAAGCCGATGAGATGAGAAGTTTTGTAAAGTGGACTATCTATTTTGTAAAGACAAAAATAAACGCTCAAATTTTATTTTAAATAGATATTTTAAATGGTTTGATTTGAGTTTTTGTTCTTTATTTTGTTAAGTCGTTGTTATATAATGTTTTAATATTTTGAATACATTGAGGGAGGGAAGTGTATGAATAAACAGTTTATTATTTTATACTTAAATATTTTTCTAGTATTTCTAGGAATTGGTCTCGTAATTCCAGTACTTCCTATCTATTTAAAGGATTTAGGGTTAACTGGTTCTGATCTCGGAATACTTGTTGCTGTTTTTGCGCTTGCACAAATGATTATTTCACCTTTCGGAGGTGCATTAGCTGACCGTTTAGGTAAAAAATTAATTATTTGTATTGGGCTTGTGCTGTTTAGTGTTTCTGAATTTTTATTTGCAGCGAGCCATACATTTTCATATTTAATCCTTTCTCGCGTATTAGGTGGTTTGAGTGCAGGAATGGTTATGCCAGGTGTGACCGGTTTGATTGCAGATTTATCACCCTCAAAAGATAAAGCGCGTAACTTTGGATATATGTCAGCGATTATATCAGCAGGCTACATTCTCGGTCCCGGCGCCGGCGGTTTCTTTGCCGAAATCTCACATCGTATGCCGTTTGTTGTGGCCGGGGCACTTGGTGCATTAGCTTTTGTCGGAACGGTCATCTACGTCCACTCTCCAAAAAAACAAACGACACAAGGTTTTCATCAGTTTGATAACGCCGAACTAGGAAAAATTAATTATAAAGTATTTATTACGCCCGCCATACTGACGTTAATCCTTGCATTTGGTTTATCTGCATTTGAAACGTTATTCCCGCTATATACAGCAGATAAAATTAATTTCAAACCGGTAGATATTTCAATTGCCATTACAGGTGGGGGCATCTTGGGAGCCATCTTCCAAGTGTTCTTGTTTGATAAAATGATGCGTTATTTTAGTGAATTGAAATTTATTGCTTATGCTTTGATCTATTCAATGATTATTTTAGTATTAATGATTTATGCACATACGTATTGGCATGTCATGTTATTATGTTTTGTTGTCTTTATTGGCTTTGATTTAATTCGCCCAGCCCTTACCAATTATTTTTCAAATATAGCAGGACATCGTCAAGGATTTGCAGGAGGACTGAATTCGACATTTACAAGTATGGGGAACTTTATTGGACCATTAATTGCAGGAACGCTTTACGATATCGATATTGAATATCCGTTATTAATGTCCATCGCTTTTATGATATTAGGTTGCGTCGTCATTGTCATTGAAAACCAGTTTAGAGCGAAATATCAAAAAAGCAAGTAATGATTGCTTTGCTTAAAATCAAAACATGCGCCCATGTGGGTGAATGATGAAATGACACCTCGTTGATAGAAATATGGGTTGAATGGCTGTAAAATAAGCCACCCATCTTAATTCTATGAGCGAGGTTTTATTCTTGAATACATAAAATGATAGTGGAAAGTGAGAAAGTGCAGGCTAATGTTTTCAGCCGAAAAGGCAAAGCATTCGTGATATAATAGGAGAAATTGAAAAGTAAAATTAGGAGCGAATTCGATATGCATATTAAAATATTGGGTTATCATATTTTTCAAAAAGGAGGCACAACAAGAAGTAATTTAAATTTGATTCAGTCGTTGTGCCAAGCAGGTCATCAAGTGACTTACGTCAACTATATGGGTGTGAGAAAACAACGATTAAAGTCACTGATAGCAGAAGAAGGTGGGCAACTAAAAAATGTGAAATTCCAATCGTTTCTTGGTGCAAATTCTATTGCGCACGCAGATTTATTGATCATCACACGAGAAGACTTTTTTAAATTTGCACGCGAAGTGAAGCAGCTTTCACCTGAAACAGTGATACTCGGTGAAATTCACAGTCCGTTAGCTTATATTTCACCGCATATGGACTTGGCGTTAGAAGCGGTCGATGCAGTACGTGTAAGTACAGAAGCCATTGCACGAGCATTCGAACAACGCTATGATTATCCGTACGTGTTTCCGATGTATGTCAATACAAGTCATCTAAAAATAGCGAAAGCCCCTACAGCTACGACTTATAATTTATTAATTAAAGCACGTTTTGAAGACGAAATTAAAGATATTTCTTATGCATTAAAAATGATGCGTTATTTCATACACGAACGTCACCAATCACAGATTCATTTGTATCTTCAAGGCTATGGGCCTTCACTTGAACTTTATGAGAATTTAGTACGCTATTATCGTTTAGAAAGCAATGTTCATATCAATGAAGCAGAACCAGAATCTTATATTTATTTTTCATCTTCGCCCTATGAAACATTGGGCTATTCTATACTAGAAGCCATCGCACAAGGGCATCGTGTATGCCTTTATCCTGGAGATGATCAGGTGTTGAGAGCTATTTACACACCTTTTCATGCTGTGCACTGGCTTCAAAAAGATTTAAAATCAGACGCCGATACGTTGATGCAAGCTTTTAGTGCGCAGTACACGGATGAAGAGAGACAAGAAGATATTGAGGTTTTAAAACAACAATTTATCCGTATTAATGATACAAATGCGCTCATTGCTAAAACGATGGAAATCGCACAACAGCATCAAGTGAACCAAGCTGAGATTCAGCCCCCAAAAATAAAAGCGAGATATCAATTTGCTCAGGAAATGGCGAAAAGATTTGCAATCCAGACAAAACAAAATTTAGAGTCCTCATCTAAAGGACCGCTACGTAAAGGTTCTCGCGTTTATAATAAAGTTCGCCAAGCTATTTTTAAAGTCGAAGGACGTGTGAAACAACGCCAAATTCATCAACGTCAAGTCTCTAAAAAACACGTCTTTGTTGAATCTTTTCATGGCAAAAACTTTTCAGGGGATCCTAAATACATTGCCTGTGCACTTAAAAGATTAGATCCAGAATTAGAAATTTACGTAAGTGCTGCAGATCCGTTAGTTGAATTGGAGATTAGAGCTTTCGGCATGACACCGATACGATTTGGTACACGTTCATATATGCGTGCTTTTGAGAAAAGTGCCTACGTTATAATTAATGGGAATTTATGGGATCGATTAGTGAAACATCCACAGCAATGTGTTGTTCAAACATGGCATGGTTTTCCGTTAAAACGGATGGTGAATGACTTAATGGATGAGCAAGAACGTCAAAAGCAAGCGCTGCAATTTGCCCCGCGTATGAAAAAATGGGATGTTTTGCTTTCATCTTCACCACGTTATGAACAATACATTCAATCTGCCTTCCAATTAAAGACGCATCCAAATTTAAAAATATTGCGTGAAGGCGCACCGAGAAATAGTGATTTGATGCGCTATCAAGACGATGTGGAGAGAAGATCAACAATCCAAGAAAAGTATATGTTTACTAAGAATGAAGAGAAGCGATATATTTTATTTTGTCCTACATGGCGAAAAGATACACGTCAATCCGTCTCGACACTTGATATTGTGTCATTGATAGAAGGGCTGCCTGATCAGTATGAAATGATTGTTAAACTGCATCCGAACGAGGGGCATTTACGTGAAGTGTATGATCGATTACATCCAAGAATTCATTGTTTCTTCAATGAATTGGTTGATATTCAAGAGTTGTATTTAATTTCAGATGTCTTAATAACAGATTATTCGTCAGCAATTTTTGATTATGCACACTTAGATCGACCTATACTTATCCTTGAGGAAGATACGACGCGTTATCAACAAGATATCGGTTTTTACTTTGATATTGAGCAATTTACAAACATTCAAAAAGTAGGTCAAAACATCGAACAAATTCAGCACATGATTTTACAAAATAAACATGTCGATCATCAAAAAATGACAAACGAACTTATGACCTATGATCAAATCGAGAGCGATAATAAAGTGGCACAGTTTATCTTAGAACAATAGTAAGACTTGAAAGAAGGGATATCATGGCAAAGCAAAAGAAAACAAATGCGATGCGCATGTTAGATCAAGCGAAAGTAGAATATGAGATACGTACTTTTCCTGTGAGTGATGCACATATTGAAGGGCATGAAGTTGCTGCTTTAATTCAAGCAGAGACAGATACGGTATATAAAATACTCGTACTTGAAAATGATGACCATGCCCATTTTGTGTTCGTTATTCCAGTTAATGCACACTTAGATATGAAAGCAGCAGCGGCTGCCGTCAATGAGAAAAAGTTGCATCTTATGCCTTTAGATGATTTGAAGAAAGTAACAGGTTATATCCGCGGTGGATGTTCACCTATAGGGATGAAGACACATTTTCCAACGACGATTCATACGGCAGTTTTAGCTTGTGAAACTGTATTTGTGAGTGCAGGTCAAAGAGGTGTACAAATGGGAATTGCACCAGAAGACTTAATTCGAATGAGTCAAGCACAGACAGTTGATGTAATCCAGTAAGTGAAATGACACATTTTGGTTGTTTTTGATTGAAAAATGACTAAAATGTGTCTTTTTTATTTATTATATGGTTGTTATTGGTTAGTTTTGATTGAAAACGATTGATTTTTGAAAACGGATACACTATAATGAAGGCGAATTGAGGTGGGAAGATGTTAACTGAGAAAAGACATGAAATGATACTCGACGCATTAGCACAACATAACTTTTTGTCATTACAACATCTCGTCGAATATACAGAGTCAAGTGCCTCGACGATTCGAAGGGATTTATCTCGGCTACAAGAAGAGGGCAAGTTAACACGTGTGCATGGTGGCGCAAAATTAATTAATAATCCTAAAGAGCCAGAACTTTACGAAAAAAGAACACAGCATATTGAAGAAAAAGTGGCCATTGCTAAAAAGGCGGCCCAACTCGTTAATGAGGGAGATTGCATATATCTCGACGCTGGCTCGACGACGTTAGAGATGATTCCTTATCTGAGTGCGAAAGAGATTACCGTTGTGACAAATGGTTTATCTCATGTTGAAGGCCTACTCAAACAAGGTATCCCAACTAAATTGATTGGCGGAGATGTGAAAGGAAATACGTTGGCTGTTGTAGGCGGTCGAGCTGTTGATTTTCTAAAGCATTATCGCTTTAACAAGGTGTTTCTTGGTGTGAACGGGATTGATATTGAGGCAGGCTTTACAACACCTGATGAACGAGAAGCGATTGTTAAAGAAACGGCCGTGTCACAGGCGCAACAAGCTTATGTACTCGCAGATACTTCCAAATTCAATGAACAATTTTTAGCGACGATTCATACACAAGAGCGACCCATTATCATCACTTCAGAAAAAGTGAAAAGTATCAATGGTTATGCACAATATGATTCACATTTTGAAATTTTAGGAGGGCAATTATGATTTACACAGTGACGTTTAATCCATCCATCGATTATGTCATGTTTGTAGATAATTTTGAAACGGGCGGACTGAACCGTACGACAGACACTGCTAAATTTGCAGGAGGTAAAGGGATTAACGTTTCCCGTGTCTTACAAACATTAGATACGCCATCCACGGCTCTCGGTTTTGTAGGTGGATTTCCTGGGCAATTTATCGAAGACACATTAAAAACAGCGGGTATTCAAACTGCATTTACCCACGTCAATGAAGATACACGTATTAACATTAAGTTAAAAAGTGGTGACGAGACGGAAATTAATGCTGCCGGTCCGCATATTACTGATGCACAAGTCGAAGCGTTATTTGAACAACTTCGTAAAACAACTGCAGACGATGTAATTATTGTTGCCGGAAGTGTACCGAACTGTTTGACTGGAAGTATTTATTCCGACATTGCAAAAATCACGCAACAAACAGGAGCACAATTGGTTGTAGATGCTGAAAAATCATTAATTGAAGGGATATTACCTTATCGCCCACGCTTTATTAAGCCGAATCAACATGAACTAGAGCAGATGTTTAATGTCGCAATTAAGACTGATCAAGAAGTACTTAAGTATGCACGTCAATTAGTTACAAAAGGTGCACAGGCCGTTATCGTGTCTCTAGGTGGTGCAGGCGCGATTTATGTTGATGAGAAGGAAGCCTATCGGATTCAAGCACCACAAGGTCAAGTGATTAATACAGTCGGTTCAGGTGATAGTACAGTGGCAGGCATGGTTGCAGGATTAACTCAAAAATTAACAGTTCCAGAAGCATTGAAACTCGCGATTGCTTCGGGCTCTGCAACGGCGTTTAATCATGATCTAGCAGAATATGACAAAATCCAAGAACTGAGAGCACGAGTGACAATCCAACCATTATACGAGGAGGGGTAACATGAGAATTACAGAGTTACTCACTAAAGAAACGATTGCTATGGATCTTTCTGCGACAACAAAAGATACAGCAATCGATGAACTTGCACAGCAATTAAATCAAGCAGGAAAATTAAGCCATCTAGAAGATTTCAAAAAAGCCATCCACGCACGGGAACAACAAAGTTCAACAGGAATTGGTGAAGGGATTGCAATTCCACATGCAAAAGTAGCAGCTGTAAAACAACCTGCGATTGCATTTGGTAAGTCAAAAGCAGGGATTGACTATGACAGTTTAGATATGCAACCCGCACATCTCTTCTTTATGATTGCGGCACCTGCTTCAGGGGCACAAACACACTTAGATGCATTAGCGAAACTCTCAGGTATTTTGATGGACGAAAAAGTGAGAGAAGCACTTTTAAATGCAGAGACGCAGGAAGATGTATTAGCAATTATTAATCGTGCAGATGATGAAGCAACAGATGAAGACAGTGCTGAAGACGCACAACCTATTGTCGATCAAGATCAACCTTATGTATTGGCGGTTACTGCTTGCCCAACAGGTATTGCGCACACTTTTATGGCAAGGGATGCATTGAAAAAACAAGCTGAAGAAATGGGCGTTAATATTAAAGTAGAAACAAATGGTGCAGGTGGAATCAAAAACAAATTGACTTCAGAGGATATTGAACGCGCTAACGGGATTATTGTGGCAGCGGATGTGCATGTTGAAACAAACCGTTTTGATGGAAAAAATGTTGTTCAAGTACCTGTTGCTGATGGTATCAAGCGCCCAGAAGCTTTAATCAACAGTGCTTTAGATACATCAAGAAAACCTTTTGTAGCTGCCTCTGGACAGCAAACTGAAGAAAGTAATGAAAAATTAGGTGTCGGTAAAACAATCTACAAACACTTGATGAACGGTGTTTCTAACATGTTACCACTCGTTATAGCAGGTGGTATTTTAATGGCGATTGTGTTTATGATTCATCCAGATGCATTTGACCCGAATAGTAGTCATTACAACGCTTTTGCAGCAACGTTATGGCAGATTGGGAACAAAAGTGCATTTGCATTAATTATTCCTATTTTAGCAGGTTATATTGCACGAAGCATTGCTGATAAACCTGGTTTTGCCGCAGGTCTTGTTGGTGGGATGCTCGCTATTTCAGGTGGTTCAGGATTTTTAGGTGGTATTATAGCTGGTTTCTTAGCTGGTTACATCACTGAAGGGATTAAAAAATTAACAAGAAACTTACCTCAAATGTTAGAAGGTTTAAAACCAACATTGATTTATCCAATATTTTCTGGATTCTTGACAGGGATATTGATGATTTATGTTTTCAATACGCCGGCCGCATGGTTAAATAACGGCTTAGTCAATGGATTAGATCATTTATCAGGCAGTAATATCGTATTGCTTGGTGTTGTTATCGGTGCGATGATGGCCATCGATATGGGCGGACCTTTCAATAAAGCCGCATATGTATTTAGTACTGCTGCATTAACAGCGGGTAATACAGCACCAATTTCTGCAGCAATGATCGGCGGTATGGTGCCACCTATCGCAATCGCGCTTGCAATGTTAATTTTCCGCTCAAAATTTACAAAAGAGCAACGTGGTTCTATTATCCCGAATTTTGTAATGGGTGCAAGCTTTATCACTGAAGGTGCAATTCCGTTTGCTGCAGCTGACCCATTGCGTGTCATTCCTTCCATGATGATTGGTTCAGGCGTAGCGGGTGGACTTGCCCTATTGTTTGGTGCATCTATTAACGCGCCACATGGTGGATTGGTCGTTATTATCGGGACTGATCCAAGTCATGCATTTTTAACAATTGTTGCCATTTTGATTGGTGCTATTGTAAGTGCGGTCATTTATGGATTGTTGAAAAAGGCTCCAACAAAACCTACTATTTAAAAAATAAGATGATTATTAATAGTAAGGTGATGAGATCATTTACAAAAGCCGATAAGAATGGAAAGTAAAGTGATAGATTTAAAGCGTTTCGGTCATCAATACTAAATTAAATAGCGTTAAGATGGTTTTAATAGAAAATCGTCTTAACGCTTCTTTTTATGATAAAAACTTCGTATTGTATGACTTCGCTTTCCGAGGGGACAGCCTCAGCCTGTAGTCTTCGGCCCGTCCTGTTCCCTCAGGAGTCTCGTCATCCATACTTCGTTTATGCATATAATTATTCACTATTATAGTTAAGAACAAGTCGCTTTTGCTTAGTCTAGTCAGCTTTGCATAGGCAATACAACGAAATCTTTGTTGCACATGTGACTTCAGCCCCTAAGCAAGCGAGTTCATGAAGACAAATTAATCCAATATTTTATGTCCCGAACGCTCTGTTTTATACAGAAACAGATTGCTTTTAAATAATGTGATGAACTAAGAATGGCTGAGTGAAAAAGATGTGCGTGTTATATTGGAAATCCTACTAAAGTACGATAGTTTCATAGTATTATTTCACTAAAAGTTATGGTATGATAAAATTAATATTTTTATGTCTGGAGGTAGCTCAATGGGAAGGATTTAGGCATGAACACGCTGTTGTGTCACTTAGGTCATATACACTTATCATCATCGCTTTCTATTGAGCGATGCAATTAACGGAGGTGAATCCCTATCTATTAGGGAACTAATTGGATAGTACGACCATATTATATTTATTTATATTTTTTGCATTAATTGCCTTAACTACTGTATTTGTCGGTTCAGAATTTGCATTAGTTAAAGTAAGAGCATCACGCATTGAACAGCTAATTGCTGAAGGGAATGGCAATGCGCGTGTTGTAAAAAAAATGATTTCAAATCTTGATTATTATTTATCAGCCTGTCAGCTAGGGATTACAGTGACATCTCTAGGCTTAGGGTGGTTAGGTGAACCTTTATTTAAGCACTTATTAGAGCCACTGATTGGACTCATTCATATTCCTGATGCGATTGTGACAACCGTATCAATTGTGACTGCATTTATTATCGTGACATACATTCACGTTGTTATCGGTGAGCTTGCACCTAAAAGTTTAGCAATCCAACATACAGACCGCATCGCATTATTATATGCGAGACCTTTATATTACTTCGGTTTTGTGATGAAACCGTTAATTTGGTTAATGAATGGTTCTGCGCGTTTAATTATTAGAATGTTTGGCGCTGATCCAAATGCTGGTAATGAGGCGATGTCTGAAGAAGAATTGAAAATCATTATGAACAACAGTTATCATGGTGGTGAAATCAACCAAACTGAACTTGCGTATATGCAAAATATTTTTTCATTCGATGAGCGTCATGCCAAAGATATTATGGTGCCACGTACGCAAATGATCACATTGAACGAACCTTTCAATGTAGATGAGTTATTAGAAACAATTAAAGAGCATCAGTTCACACGTTATCCGATTACTGAAGATGGTGACAAAGACCATATTAAAGGATTTATCAACGTAAAAGAATTTCTGACAGAATATGCATCGGGTGTGCCAATTAAAATTGCCAACTATATTCATGAATTACCAATGATTTCAGAATCAACACGGATTAGCGATGCGCTTGTTCGAATGCAACGTGAGCATGTGCATATCAGCTTAATTATTGATGAATATGGCGGTACAGCTGGGATATTGACGATGGAAGATATTCTTGAAGAGATCGTTGGTGAAATTCGTGATGAATTTGATGATGATGAAATCAATGATATTGTCGAGCTCGATGAACAAACATATCAAATCAACGGTCGTGTACTACTAAGCGATTTAGAAGAAAAGTTTGGTATTTACTTTGAAGACTCAGAAGATATTGATACAATCGGGGGCTGGCTTCAAGCTCAAAATACAGACTTAGAACAAGATGATTACGTCGATACAACTTATGATCGTTGGGTGATATCAGAAATCGAAAATCATCAGATAATTCATGTATTGTTGCGTTATGAATACAACTTAGAACGTCCTCGACAACGTGATGAAGATGATTATGAACTTCAAGAAGAATCTTGAAGATAAGTATCATCATACTGAAAAGTGAATGATTTTAATGAGGAGTGTCCATGACATAAAGTGGACAACTCCTCTCTTTTTTTAGATTTTATATTCGACGCTATCATAGACTGGAAAGGGCTTTGAGATTAAAACCGAATGATCATATGCTATCCTTTAGAGGTAGGGATAGCGCCTTGCGTGAGCGCGCGCTTTTCTAATGAACGTTACTTTTATGTAGGAAATGGGTAGAAACAAAAGGATGAGACATAGAAAAAGTAGATAGAGTAGGTGCACAAATAATGAAATTACGTGTGATTGTCCCATGTTATAACGAGAAAGACGTACTACATCAAACCATACAACAATTGATAGGAATATTAGAAAAAGACAGTGTTGCACAAGTGTATGAGTATGATTTGTTGTTTATTGATGACGGGAGTCACGATAATACGATTACAATACTTCAAGAGGCAGCCAATGAAACGCAACATCTTAAATATATCTCATTTAGTCGAAATTTTGGTAAAGAAGCAGCAATGTTTGCAGGATTTGAACATAGTGTAGATTGTGATGCGGTTGTGATGATTGATGCAGACTTACAACATCCTCCAGAACTTATACCTGATATGGTAAAAGCATACCGGGAAGGCTATGACCAAATTATCGCAAAGCGTAATCGCGAAGGTGAACACGCTTCTCGGAAATGGATGACGCGCTGTTACTACAAAATGATCAACTATTTCATTGAAGATATTGAATTAGAGGATGGCATTGGTGACTTTAGACTTTTAAGTCAACGCGCGGTGCGTTCGTTAGTAAGTTTAGAAGAGTATAATCGTTTTTCTAAAGGCTTATTTTCATGGATTGGTTACCGTAGTAAAGTGATTCAATATGAAAATGTTGAGCGGGAAGCAGGACAATCAAAATGGTCAATAAAAAGTTTATTCAATTATGCTATAGATGGATTGATTTCATTTAATTATAAGCCACTACGTACAATGATTTACTTGGGATTGTTCATTTTTTTAATGAGTATGGTTTATATTATTTACTTATTTGTTGATACACTTATCCATGGTGTTGATGTTCCCGGCTATTTTACGTTAATTGCGGCGATATTATTTATTGGTGGTATTCAACTCGTCTCTATTGGAGTGATGGGTGAGTATATCGGGCGGATATATTATGAGGTAAAGCGACGACCGCAATACATTGTGCAAGCCTCTAATGTAGAAACACCAAAGTTTGATAAAAAGTAACAAGTATCAATTTTATTTTTAATCTTCATAGGGGCGACTGTTTTTTGTGGAGCGTAGGATGACGAAATCAAAACGATTTCTCTCCTACGCTTTTTTTATTTCAAAACAATGGTGAACTTGCTTTAAAGAAGGGCAAAGTGTATGTTGTAAAACTTAGAATAGATTTAAAACGATGCATAGGCCACGTAGTGCACAACTAATACGAAAATGCGCGCAAATGATGTTGAAAATGACCATTTTTGTTGTACGACCATTGTATTTTTCAAACGCATCATTTCAATTTTAAGCTTTTTGAATAAATTTTAGCGCACAATAAACTCAACACAAAATAAAGTAAGAAGAAAACAATCAAGTGAGGTATGGAAAGTGAATGTTCTTTTAAATTCATAATAGAGCCATTTGTCTCATAGGAATAATGACAAGCAAAGATTTGAAAATGAGAGTTATTTAATATGGTATTTGCAGAAATAACATAATATGCAATATTGAAAACACTCATTGTTAATAATGTCAATATATTATAAGATTCTTTACTCATAAATAAAGAGAGGATATTAATCAAAACAGGAACTAAAATAATCGTAAATGCCATAATCATTAAACCGATATTAAACTTTAATATGAACATTAGAATTGAAAATAATATATTTAAAAAGAGTGCAAATAGTGCAGCTTTATAATTCATTTTCATTAATCATCTCCCATATTATCAATATCTAGTGGATAGAGATAAATCATCAAACACTGTATAAAATGTAAAATTTAGATTGTATTGGTTGCGTTCAAAGATTCAAAATCATAGTTATAAAAAGGCCAAGACCTCACTATGAAGAGAGGTATGCCTTTAAAAGTATTATATGTAAACTAATTTTAAAAAGCAATATTATAGATAAATAAATATTAGTGAGTAAAATACATTCGTTTTATATTTAAAGTTTAAATTTTATACAATGCAAAAAGAAGCTTTCTGAGGATAAAGTCGCGGATTGATGAATGGTAGTTATGTAGCGTTTATCAAGGCGCATTAAGGATGACAGTGTTATACAAACACGATACTTTAATACCTTTTTTTATACATAAAAAAATACATGAGCCAAGGCCCATGTATTTTAATATTCAAATTTATTTTTTACCACGCATTTTACCTAATACTAATGACACAATTGCGATAACAAGAATTGCACCAATTAATGCTGGTAAAATATAAACGCCGCCTAATGATGGGCCCCAATGACCGAATAGCCAGCTACCAATTGCAGAACCGACTAAACCAGCGATAATGTTACCAATAATACCACCTGGGATATCTTTACCTAAAATTGCTCCAGCAGCCCAACCGATAAGACCACCGACGATTAACATAATTATAAAACCCATAGTGTATGCCTCCTTTTTTTCTATACCATAAGGTTCTACAAGTAAATACCACATTTATGGATAGTTTAATCATTTTTTGGTAAGATAAATATTTTTTCAATCGTTAACGTTGCCCAAAAGCCGATGTAAACTATCACAAAAAGGTACCAAAAAGGCGTGAGGCTAACCATTGTAATCATTGATAAGAGAATCAAAGTGCCACCCATCCAAATGGGATGCTTTATTTTCAAAACTTGATAAAATTTTGAAAAACGCGGTGAGTTTAACGTAGTTGAAAATTGTAATATCCCACCAAATAGAAAAATGGCAGGGGCTAAATACGGTACAGACATATAAATCGATGCTTCAGATGTCCGTGCCAAAATGACAAATAAAATACTAACCATAATGGTCAAAATACCAATAAAGAATTTTTGGTGTCGAATTTTAAATGCATGATGCGTGTAATCTAAATGATATTGTAAGATCAACCATGTTAAATACATTAACATCGTGGCGAGTGTAATAAAATTAAGCTTATTCAATAAGATTGGGTTCACAAAACTACTCAACGTGAGTGATAGTATCACCGAACTGAGTCGAATATATTGATAGTGATGTCGATGTAAATCAACTAATAATGTCCCAATCACGATAATAATGTTTAAGATGACAAATAAGGCCATTATGTTCTCCTAACTATTCGCAATTCATTTTTCCATTATATCAATCTCATCTCTTATTAGCATTTAATAACACTTTAAATCTTTATAAAATTTAATAGATGAAGGAAAATCGTCATACAGACAGGTTTCCTTCATCTATTAATCTCCATCCTCAAGAGAGGATATACTATATGGATGAAAGGCTGAGTGAGTTAAACGCCTTTCTTATTACTCCAAACTAATGTGTGCAATTGTGGCAACACGTATACTTCATTCATTTCTGCATCTTCAGTGACACGATCAATCAGTTGTTCATAATGTTCAAGTAATTTTTGAGTATGGTGTTCGACATGATCTTCAAGATAAGGATTTCCAACTTGTAAATAAAATGGAAGGTGAGGATAGCGATGATGAATCATTTTAGCGAATTCATAATCCGCATCATCAAATACAACAACCTTTAAATTAATCTGGGACACGTCACATTGCGCGATCACATGATTTAATCGCTCCAAATCTTGTTTCATACCAGAACTTGGTGGTTTCGGTGAAATCGTTAAATCATCAATTTGACGCATCCAAGGTTGGAAATGGCTTCCTTGTGTTTCAAGAGCGGTATGGACGCCGTGGGATTGACAAACATCGATTAATGCTTGTATCCCTTTAATGAGTGCAGGATTTCCACCCGAAATCGTGACATGATTAAAGCGATCACCACCAATCGCTTTAAGTTGGTCGAAAATGGCTTCAGCGGACATCATTCGGATTTCATCTTTCATGCTGCCATCCCAAGTGAATTTAGAATCACACCAACTACAACGAAAATCACATCCAGCTGTGCGCACAAACATTGTCTTTCTACCGATAACACGACCTTCACCTTGGATTGTAGGACCAAAAATTTCGAGTACAGGTATTTTAGCCATGCTTTGGCTCCTGTTTTTTCGGTCGATAGACGACATAGCTTGTAGGTGTTTCGCGTAAAAAGATCTGAAGACATTTTGGCGCATGTGGTAAATCTTTTAAATGTTCAGCGACAATTTCGTAAATTGTTTGCGCTACGATTTCAGTAGAGGGGCTTTTGCCTTGAAAATGTGTTAAATCATTCAATAAATAATGATCAAATTTGTCATGGATGAGACTTTTAAGTTCACTAAAATTAATGAGGAAACCAAGTTCATCTAAGGCATCGCCTGCTATCGTAATATTTACAAAATACGTGTGCCCATGAACGCGCATGCATTTACCCGCACGTTCATCAGGGATAAAATGTGCAGCTGAAAAGTTAAAGTCTTTATTGAGTTCGTACGTATAATCATGATTTACAGATGGATAAATTTGTTGCATCATGATTTTTCACTTCCTTTCTCAGCAAGATATTGTTCTAAACCGCGTTGACGTAAGCGACAAGCTGGGCATTCGCCACAACCTTCTGCGATGATGCCGTTGTAGCAAGTAAGTGTACGATGACGCACATAATCAAGTACGCCTAATTCATCACTCAATGCCCATGTTTCTTTTTTATCTAACCACATTAATGGTGTATGAATAACAAAATCGCGTTCCATCGATAAGTTGAGCGTGACATTCATTGATTTAATAAAGACATCACGGCAATCTGGGTAACCCGAGAAATCTGTTTCACAAACACCTGTAATAATATGTTTCGCACCAATTTGATAGGCGAGTGCACCGGCAAAAGAGAGGAAAAGTAAGTTTCGCGCAGGAACAAAGGTGTTAGGTATTTGTTCATCCGTCTTTATTTGCATGTCGTGCGATGTCAGCGCGTTTGGTGTTAGTTGAGATAATAAACTCATATCAAGAATATGATGTTTAAGCCCTTGATCCTCTGCGATTTCTTTCGCAACTTCTATTTCTTTCGCATGACGTTGACCGTATTCAAAAGTAACCAACTCCACCTCTTTGAAATGTTTTTTCGCATAAAAGAGACAGGTTGTACTATCTTGGCCACCACTAAATACAACGACTGCTTTTTCATCATTGAGCACCTTAGACATAATTGTTTCGCTCCTTATTTTATGTAGAGATCCTAAAATAAGACATAAAAAAAGCCGTCTCTATAAAAAGATAGACGGAAGGTGTCTAGTTTTTTATAGAGGGTTGGAAGCTAGGAACCTCTTTAATTCAATTACGTTCCATACTGTAATACATTTAGGCGCAGAAATCAAGTCATCCTTATATTTTAAAATGAAATTGGCTAGAACTTTGTCAATTATGCGCACATTTGTGATAATAGAATTATTAAATAAAAATGAGGCAAAAAAATGATAGTCATGATAGATAATAAAGATTCATTTACGTATAATATTGTTGATTATTTAGAGGTAGAGAGTCAGCAAACAGTAAAAGTCATTGATGTCGATGAGGTATCTCTTCCTATGCTGGAGCAGTTGAAACCGAGTGCTATTGTGATTTCTCCGGGACCTGGTGCACCCGAAGATTATCCAATATTGTTTGACGTAATGCGCACATTTGAGAAAGAAGTCCCAATTTTAGGTATCTGTTTAGGATTTCAACTTATTGTGACGTATTATGGCGGAAAAATTATTCATGCCCCGCGTCCGGTTCACGGTCATACGACACGTTTGCGTCATGATGGGTCAACGTTATTTCATGCGTTGCCTAAATCTTTTAACGTGATGCGTTACCATTCATTAATGGCTAACCCTACCACAATACACACGCCTTTAGTCGTTTCAGCGTTGAATGAAGATGACATTGTGATGGCAGTGCGCCATATGCAGTGGCCAATTTACGGTTTACAGTATCATCCGGAGTCCATTTTGTCAGAGTACGGACATGAACAAATGAGAAATTTTTTAAGAAAAGCAGGGATTATCGATGATTGTGAAGTTTAATTATAAATATTATAGCGATGCAAATACAACGACATCTTATCGATATCATTTTGAGCATCCCGTTGAGCAAAGGATTGCTTATGAAATTGAAGAAGTTGGACCTTTAATTGATGAAGCAGAAGCCTACCAACGACAAGGCTATTATGTCGCGCTTTATTTGCCTTATGAGGCAGCGCCTTATTTCCAACGCGACTTCATTACGCATACACCAAAGCATCATATTTATGCAGCCTATTATGTGTTTGATGCACCAGTGAACGCTGTTGAAGAGGAAGAAAGAACAGAGAAGGCAGTCGGACGTTTTCATTTCGTGACACCGCCGGAAACCATTAAGCAACACATTCGCAAAATTCAAGATGAAATCACTGCTGGGTGGACATACCAAGTCAACTATACGACGCGTCTTAAAAGCTTTGATGCGATGTCGATTTCAGCTTTGTACCAACGCTTTACTCAGACCGCGAATGGGGACTATACGGTATTAATAGACACTAAAGAAATTAAAGTAGCATCTATTTCGCCAGAATTATTTTTTCAATTAGGCGATTTCGAAACAAATCCTCGTACATTGGTAAGTAAACCGATGAAAGGGACGATGCCTCGAGGGATTACGGTGAAAGATGATCAAGCTAATGAACAAACGTTAAGAACTTCTCAAAAAGACAGAGCCGAAAATGTAATGATTGTTGATTTATTAAGAAACGATATTGCACGTGTAGCGAAAAAAGGGACCGTTCAAGTGAAACATCCATTTGCGATCGAACGTTATCAGACTGTTTTTCAAATGACAACGATGGTCACAGGGGAAATTTCAGATGATACAACTTATCAAGATTTACTGCGTGCGCTATTTCCTTGTGGTTCGATTACCGGGGCGCCTAAAATCAATACGATGCGTATCATTCATGAACTTGAAGCGACACCCCGTCATATTTATTGTGGTTCGGTAGGCTTACTTCATCCGAATGGCCGTGCGATTTTCAACGTACCGATTCGGACGATTGAACGGATCAATGAAGTTTTTTATTACGGTGTAGGTGCAGGCATTACGATTGATTCTGATCCCGACAAAGAATATGAAGAATTTTGTGCGAAAACTAAAATATTAGAGGGATAGTTATGAAATTATTTGAAACGATGCGGCTTGAAGCGGGCCAGATTGCTCGCCTTCAATATCATTATAAAAGAATAAGAAGTGCGAGCCAGTCATTAAACATCCCCTTTGACTCTGAACGATGGCAACACAATTTGAAGCATGTTCAAACACAATATCCTAGTGGACTGTATCGGGTCAAGCTGATTGTGCATCAATCTGGGGAGATGCAAGTTGAAGTTGGTGCGCTTGGTGAAACCAAAAAGATGACTGCACAGTTGATACCATCAAAAAATCAAGTACCTACGTGGCAACGAATCTACAAAACATCTGAACGCGATTATTTAACACATGATCATACGACACAGTTAGCACTTTTTTATGATGCGGATGGAAAAATTTTAGAATTCGATATAGGGAATGTTGTTGTCGTGCTTAACGGCCAATCTATCACGCCCAATTACGCACACGATTTTTTGCAAGGGTGCATGCGCCAAATGCTACTGGAGCAACATAAAATTACTGAGCAGTATTTTACAGTGGGCGACTTGTTAGAAATGTTACAACAAGGTGGTCAGTTGTGGATGATTAATAGTTTGCGTGAATGGGTCCCTATTTCACTTGAACTAAAGAATTAGGTGATTTTATGATAGTGGTATATTTATTAGGATTTATGATCGTACTCTGGCTTGGCCAATGGATAGGTAATCAACTTATTTTTCATCAAAAGCGTTTTTGGGCCTATGTATGGATGCTATGTGTGCTCATTATTCAAGGGGGAATCATATACGGGTTGATAAGTGAATTGGCACCCCGTGTCATTGAGGTTTTAAGCTTATTTTATGATAATTAATAGAGGTGGAAAAATGAAAGTATATAGTCAAGGGGATCAAGCGATAGTGGTCTCTTTAAAAGGGGCTGTCACGCCAACAGCGACACAAAGGTTACTGATGATTCGTAATTATTTAGTCGCTCAAAATTACCCATATATTACTGAGATTGTCCCAACGGAAACAGATATGCTCATTTCTTATGATGCATATATGATGATGAGACATTTAAAAATAGCGTCTCCTTTTTTACATATGAAATCGCTTATTGAACATATTGATATCAGTGATGCTGTTTTTGAAAAACAACAGCGCTGTATTAAAGTGCCAGTGGAATATGGGGGCATACACGGTTTGCATTTTGAGAAAATCTTAGCGGAGTTGAATATGGATGCGCAAACTTTTATTCAACTCCACACGGAATCAGACTATTTCGTATCGATGATGGGTTATTCGCCAGCTTTCCCTTATTTAACGGGCGTTGATCCTCGCATTATAGTCAATCATATGGCGAATGAGCCACGTGTGATTCCTGCGGGTTCTATTATTATGGAAAATAATAAATGTGGTATTACAACGACTGAAACGTACGGCGATTGGTTAGTGATTGGGCGTACACCATTACAATTATTTCAACCGAATAAAAAAGATTTTGCAAGAATTTCGTTAGGAGACCAAGTGAAGTTTACAGTTGTAGCACAAGGAGGGGATGCATAATGGCCATCATCATAGAAGATAGTGGATTGTTTTCGAGTTTTCAAGATTTTGGAAGACAGGGCTATGAACATATGGGTGTTATTCGAAGTGGGGCGCTCGATGTGCTCGCTCACGAAATTGCGAATCGACTCGTTGGTAATGATCGGAATGAATCGACGTTAGAAATGACACATAAAATGGCTAAAATTCGGTTCACGGAGCCGACATTAATTGCATTCTCAGGTGCACAAGTTTTAGCACATACAGACGAAATGCAAGTTCAAGTTAATAAACTGTATTTAATGAACAAAGGCGATGTGCTTTCTTTTGATCATTTATATCGTGGTGCACGAGTATATCTTGCGATTGCAGGTGGCTTTGAATTGGATGAATGGCTGAATTCGACTTCAACTGACATGATTTCAGGAATAGGTGGATTTCAAGGTCGTCGTTTAAGAGATGGCGACACCGTCAATATGAAGCGGGATTATAACGAAAGGCATCATCAATTGTTTAAAAAATTGGAAGAGCGAAAGACTGTGTCATGGGGTGTTGATGGTTATGCACTCTCTTTTAACTATTTATCTGATGTTGTGCATGTCATCCCGAATAAAGGTACAGAAGACTTTGAAGAAGCTATTCTCAAACGTTTTACTCAAAGTGAATACCAAATTTCGAGCAAGGCCAATCGTATGGGAATGATATTAGAAGGCCCATCCATTAAAGCCTTTTACAAAGATATGCCCCCACATCGGTCAGTCAAACGAGGTACTATTCAAGTTAAGAAAGAAGGCGCACCGATAGTATTGCTTAATGATCATTATACGTTAGGTAGTTACCCACAAATTGGGACAATCGCTTCTTATCATCTATCTAAAATTGCACAAAAAAGTCAAGGTTCAAAAATTAAATTTCAGTTTATTGATGTGTTACAAGCTGAACAAAATTTAGTGAAGTATCATCAGTGGCGGAAGCAATTATTCCAAGGAATAGAGTTTAGAATGCAAAGCGAGTTGTTAAAATAAGCGTTTAAACGAGTTAAATCTACAAGATGTAGAAATACAACTATGGGCCGAGTCATTTAAAGCGTGATTTATGTATAATCATATACGTTCTGATTGAGAGGCGAGTATATTACAATTTTATATTGCATATCCTTACATCAATTTAAAGCAGTGTTTTTTAAAATATTAAGCCAATATAAAGTCAATATAAACCCAGATTGAAAGCCATTTTAATCTCAATCAAACGAACGGCTTTCGATTGAATTTTTGTCTTAATGGGTATATATTGTTATATTGAACTTAATCATGTATATTACAAGAATATTACATATTAATAAAGCTTTTAGTGGAGAATTTTACAAATTTAGAGAAATTATTAAACGATTGAATTTTAATCAACAGATAAAACGACGGGGGAACAAATATGGAAAAAGGAAAAAAAAGAATAGGTATATTTGCGTTTTTCCTACTGACGGTTTTAACCATCGCATTAAAAACGTATTTTGCTTATTATGTTGACTTGTCACTTGGTGTTAAAGGATTAACACAAAACTTAATTTTACTCATGAACCCATATAGCTTAGTTGCATTGCTATTAAGTGTGTTTTTATTTTTTAAAGGTAGAAAAGCCTATTGGTTTATATTTACAGGAGGTTTCTTATTAACTTTCTTACTTTATGCCAATGTCGTCTATTTCCGATTTTTCTCAGACTTCATTACTTTTAGTACATTAAACCAAGTAAGCAATGTGGACTCAATGGGCGGTGCTGTTGGGGCATCATTCCAATGGTATGACTTTGTTTATTTTATTGATACATTAGTGTACTTATTCATTCTTGTTTTTAAACAAAAATGGTTAAGTAAAAATGTGTTCCATAAAAAATTCGTGCCAGTTGTGATGGCAACAGCGATTGCTTTATTCTTCTTGAATTTAGCATTTGCAGAAACAGATCGACCAGAGTTATTAACACGTACATTTGACCATAAATATTTAGTCAAATATTTAGGACCTTATAACTTCACAGTTTATGATGGCGTGAAAACAGTTCAAAACAATCAACAAAAAGCACTAGCTTCTGAAGATGATTTAACAAAAGTGTTAAATTACTCTAAGCAAAAAAATGTTGAACCGAACATGCAGTATTACGGTAAAGCTAAAGGTAAAAACGTCATTAAAATCCACTTAGAAAGTTTCCAAACCTTTTTAATTAATAAAAAGATTCATGGACAAGAAGTTACACCATTTTTGAACAAACTTTCATCTGGTAATAATGACTTTAGATACTATCCGCATTTTTATCACCAAACAGGTCAAGGTAAAACATCGGACGCTGAGTTTACTATGGATAACAGTCTTTATGGTTTACCACAAGGTTCAGCTTTCTCTTTAAAAGGAGATAACACATACCAATCATTACCAGCTATCTTACATCAAAAAGAGGGCTATACGACGAATGTTATGCATGGTGACTACAAAACGTTTTGGAATAGAGATCAAGTATATCGTCATTTCGGTATTGATAAGTTTTATGATGCGACATATTTTGATATGTCACCAGAAAATCTTGAAAACTTAGGTTTAAAAGATAAAGTCTTCTTCAAAGAGGCAGCATCATACTTAGATAAAGAAAAACAACCTTTCTATTCTCATTTAATTACGTTAACGAACCATTATCCATTTACGTTAAGCGATAAAGATGCATCGATTCCGAAAGGGGATACAGGTAACCCAACAGTCGACGGTTATATTCAAACTGCACGTTACCTCGATGAATCTTTAGAAGCATTTATTAACGATTTGAAAAAACGTGGTTTATACGACAACTCTGTAATCATGATTTATGGTGACCACTATGGTATTTCTGAAAATCATAATAAAGCAATGTCTCAATTGTTAGGTGAACCGATTACGCCAGCGAAGTTTAATGACTTAAATGCGACTGGTTTTTGGTTGAAAGCACCTGGTGTTGAACCAAAAGTGGATGAAACATATGCAGGTCAAATCGACGTGATGCCTACATTACTTCACTTAATGGGCATTGATACGAAAAACTATTTGATGCTTGGTACGGATATGCTGTCTAAAGATCACAAACAAGTGGTGCCATTCCGTAACGGTGACTTTGTAACAAAAGACTACAAGTATGTAAATGGCAAGGTATACAGCAATAAAGACAATCATCCAGTAGAAAAACAACCTGCTGATTTAGAGAAAAATAAAAAGCAAGTTGAAAATGACTTAGAAGTCAGCGATAAAATTTTAAACGGCGATTTATTCCGTTTCTACAAAAACCCAGACTTCAACAAAGTGAATCCATCTAAATATAAATATCCACAAGGTCCAAAAGCAGACATTAAGCAATAATTTCGGTTTGTATAAGGCTATTGATATCAAATAGTGACATTGTGGAATATAACTTTCCCATTTGAAATGGTTAGGGGTTGAGACATATAAATGTCTTGACCCCTTTATTTATAGGGTTCTTTGTCAACGTCGGTTGGCGAGACGATAACGCATTAAGCAACGTTATTTTGTTGTTTAATGCGTTTTTTATATTCACTTACAAATACCTTGGAAATGATTAAGATTCGATTCCTAAAATTCCAGAAATTTCTATAACCATAAGAAACCCGTTTAATCAGTTTTATTTTATTATTAATGCCCTCAATTGGCCCATTCGTTAAATGTGGGTAACGCATCGTATTTGAGATATAGGGCAAGTATTTGATGAATGTTTGAATGACGCGCTTGAGGCCTTGTGAAATATCTTTTGTCTTTGAATACTGTAAGATGAACTGTAATTGCTGGATATCGTTTGATTTCAGAGCACTTAAAAGACGATGCCCTGTTTCATATGTCTCTTTGAGTCTCTCATCAAGGCCCAATAAATACTGAACTAAACTGTATTGACTCTGCCAAGACTTAAAAAGTCTGTATGACTGATATATCATTCGATCCAAATCTAAGGGCGCTTTTAATAGTAACTTCCAATAACGCTTTAATTTATTATATTGAGGTCTGTCTTTTGTCCTAAAACCATTCATAACTTGAACTCGGCATCGATTGATTTCACGATTGATTGCTTGCACGATATGAAAGCGATCAATAATCATCTCCGCATGAGGAAATAAGTCTTGAATGAGTGCGATATAAGGCGGAAACATATCTATAGAGATGGTTTTCACTCTTTCACGTTGCTTTCTAGAGAACTTTAAAAAATAGGCTTCTCATTTATGTTTGCGACGATCAGGTAAAATATCGATGATATCATGGGTTACACTATCACAGTAAATAAAGCTCATCGCACCTTCGACACCTTTCGTTGATTTGAATTCGTCAAAAGCTAAGTGCTCCGGTAAAACATGATGTGCCTGCGTCTTCACCGAATCACTTACCTCTTTTAAATGGCGATGGACAGTTGAAGGTGATACACATAGACTTTCAGCGACATCCTTTTCAGAGATGACTTTAGATAGTTTCCGGATCATCATGCATTTGACCTCATTTGAGATGGTACATCGGGGTTGAATATAAGGTGTTTGAGCTGTAAAGGTTTGTTGACAAGCTTTACAGTAAAAGCGCTGTTTCTTCAATTTTAAATAAGCAGGTCTTTCAAAAATTAATCCCATATAAACTTTCGTTTTACGAAAGCCATGTTTAATAATTAAATGGGCATCATTTTTAATTCCACAACACGCACAAGCACTGGGATGATATGTCAATTGGCCTTCGTATAATAATGCCTTTACGTTTTTATGAACATGTAATCCTAGATTTTGAGTGATTTTTAAATTTTTGATATTAATTCCAAGCATTTCTGATATATCATTACAGGTAGGCACAATATCTCCTTAATCGTTGGTTTAGGCACTTACAATTATAGAGATATTTGTGCTTTTTTAATATCAAAAATTAAAATAACGGTCAGTGAATATTTCGCCAACCGTTAAAAATATACAACCTAGGAACGCCTCCAGTGTGCTCAAAAGATTCTTTTAAACATTGAAATAATGTATCTTGTTTTCTATCCCAAGTTAATGTGATATACTTCATTTTTGAATAGTGTAGAACGTAAAGAAAGATATTGAATTGATAACGTTTGCCAAATTTATCATGCATGACCATATCTTCTTTCCAGTCTACTTCAGCAGCTATACCAGGGCGTTTTTCTACCCGTATAGTTGCTTTTTTAATTTCCTTTTCTTTCTTTTACTTACAATATTCTCTTAGAATCGTATACTTGCCTTCATATCCTTTTTCAGAAATATATTTATAAATCGCCATAGCCGTACAACCTAACTCTAATTTTTCGTCTATGAGCGTTTTATAGGGTTCTAATTTTGATACTCTCTTTGCCGTTTTCTTTGTTTTTAATTTTTTCAACTCATTGCCTTTCCCAGCTTCATAATATTTTTTAACTGTCCTTGGATCGCAATGATATTGTCTAGCCAGCTCAGCGTAATTTGGTTTTATGCCTTTCATAATGTAAAATAACACTCCTTCGTATATATCACGTCTCAATCAAACAACCTCCATTCAAAGATTGAGTTAAGACATGATTATATATTTTAGAAAATAAAAAATGTAGGAAAAACAGCATTTTCATTCCGCCATTTTCCTACATTTTATAACCGCCATTTACAGCATGAAATAGCAGTGAATGAAGGTGTGTATATTATGGAGAAAAACAACACTATTTATACTGGTAAGCTTCAAAGTAATAATTTAGATGATTTAATTCGTGAAAGTTCTGAACCACAGCAACTCATAGATGTTAATGAAGTAGCTGAAAGATTAGGTGTAACAAGACAAAATGTTACTATGCACGTCAAAAATAAAAATTTTAAAGTTGTGCCTAAGCCTTTATTTTATTATGAGAATAAAAGTTACACTAAATATTTTTGGATTGCTGAACAATTTGAGTAAAGGAGTAATGCAATGAAGATATTTAAACCACTGATAGCCTTATTATTATCACTTATTGTATTAAGTGGTTGTGATACAGAAAAGGCAATAAATGAAGTTGATAATTTAATAACAACTATTAGTGATTTCAGTAAATCAGATACACCTGAAATAAAAAACAGTAAAGAAGATATAAAACTTATTGGTGCTGAAACTAATAGTGAAAACTATGCTTTTATAAACGACAACAAGACAGAATTAAGTCAGGAAGATCAAAATTTATTAAATAAAAAAGGTAATGACCGTTTTTGGGCCGATTATCCTGATTTGGATAAATACGGTAGAGCAGGCAAAGTTAAAGCGTTGATTACAAATGAAGCTGTTCAAAGTCATTCTTCAAAAGCACAAAAAAGACCATCATTTGATTACGGTGTTCATGTAGCTGGGGAGTATAAAGATGGAACATATAACCCTGAAAAGCAGGCATGGGAAGGCGAGAACTCAAACAACCAAATATTACAATTAGATGGGTATAGGGGTTATATATATAATAAATCTCATTCGCTTGCCTGGTCATTGGGCGGAGATATGGAAACACATAATTTAACATTAGGTACTAGGGCGCAAAATGTTGGATCTAATAAAGACCCTGAAGGTGGGGGCATGGGTTATCCTGAAACGCAAATAAGAAATGCAATGTATGATAATCCTGAAACAAAAGTGTTTTATGAAGTTACGCCCGTTTATAAAGATGATGAACTTGTGCCAAGAGGTTCCCACGTTAGAGCCTACTCAATTAATGATGACGGCCAAACAATAAATATCAATGTTTGGATTGCGAATAAACAAGAAGGCGTTCAGATTAATTATAAGGACGGTAGTTATAACTATTAAAAAGGGTTAAATAAAAATGAAAAAATTAATGGTTAGTACAGCAGTAGTAACATTATTATTAACTGTTCCAGGTATGGCCAAAGCAGAAAAAAAGTAAGATTGGGATAAGCCTGTTTTTTATAAAGGGCGCTGATCTTGAAGGTCAAGGTTTACAACAGACTGAAGATGATTTAGGCGTGAAAGATGACTATGAAACATACAGCGTAACAACAGATGACGTTAGTAAATATATTCCTAATAGTGGTAATTTAAGTTATATATATTCAAGTACAACTATTAAGCATAAAAAATGGGGTAATGGTGTAGATGTGGAAATAGACACACCTGATAACATTACAAAGGTTACAAGTGAACAATATCAAAACGCGTCAATCACAGCAGGTATTAAAGACGCTGAAATTCATATAGCTTCAGTTGAAAAAGTTACTGGAGAAGGTGCGTTAGCAGGTATTTATAAAGCTTATGAAGAAAAAGGTAACAAATTAAATTCTGAAGATATCCAAAACTCAAATAAAGAAATGCAAGATTTAACTTCAATATCTGAAGAAAATCAAAATAAATATGGGTATTCAGACGAAGCTTTAAACGCGTCTATAGCAGATATTAAACAACAGTTAGCAGATATAAAGAAAAAACAAGATGAACAGATTACGCCAAAACAAGTTGAAGACATAGTTAATAAAGTGCTTGATGAAAGAGGATTGTCTGGAACTTTAACAGATAATCAAAAACAAATGATAACTGAAAATAGGGCTAATGTTGCAAATTCTAACGCTTTAACTTCAGATCCTAAAGCATTTGCTAAAAATGCAAAAGTCGCTTTGAAAAGTATAGAAAAAATTCAGGCGATTTATTAGATAAAGCTAAGGAAAAAGCTAAAGATTTAAACACAGAAGAAAATAGAAACTTTTTACAAAAAATTTGGGATAGCATTTTACAAATTATTCAGACTATCATAGATTTCATTTCAAGTTTATTTAATCGTATTTTTTAATCAATGAATAGGAGGTTTGACGTGTTATTGAGTATAGATAAAAATTCTAAAGATGTAGCGTTAAAGAAGGTTAGCGATAACGAATTATTGTATTTAATGAGTTGTTAGAATAGTTTTTCCGTTGCTGGTAGCTACTATATCAAGGATATGAACAAATTATATTATGAATTTAATTTTGCAAGACAACCCATAGCAATGACAGATACGTATATTAATAAAAAATTCGAATAAGGACATTTTATATGAATAATTACTATTTTTGTATATTTAGTTGACTTTTCAGAATTTTTAGTATATTAATTAAAGTATAAAAATGGAGGTGTTTTCATGAAAGAAAAGTTTATTTATGTAACTAATACTGATTCAAATGACATTTCTGTAATTAGTAGTAAGCAGGAGAGCGAATTAACTAGGATTCCTGTAGGAGGGAGTCCTAGAGGTAGTATGGCTTTACACAAAAGCTTGCCTTATGGTTACGTTTGTAATTGCGCAGGTGATACAATTTCAAAAATAGACCTTACAAATAACAAAGAAGATAGCAAAATCAAAGTAGGACTGGCTCCTAGGGGGGTATGTGTCGATCCTAACAAAGAAATTATATATGCTTCTAATTCGGGATCAAGCGATGTTTCTATTGTTTCAACTGAAAATGATCAGGAAATTTCACGTATTAAGGTTGGCGAGAACCCTAGATTTTTATCTGTATCTTCAGATGGGAAATATTTAAGTGTACCTTGCTCTGGTTCAGATAGTATTTATATTATTGAATTAGGTGAGAATATTTTAGATTCAAAAATTAGTTCAATAGTTGAATTAGGCGAAAATGCTAAACCATATCACGCATTTACACACAAAAACTATAATGTCTATACAGCAAATACTCATAGGCATTCTGTAAGTGTTATTGATTTGCATAAAAAGACATTGATTACTGAAATACCCGTAGGCTATGGACCAAGAGCTGTTATAGCTGATCCTTATAAAAACCTTGTATATGTAAGTTGTGAAGCTTCGAATTCAGTAAGTGCAATTGATATAAATAAAAATGAAGAAATAAAACATATTGATGTTGGTCCTACACCTAGAGGATTAAAAATTGATGAGGAAAGCGAAACTCTATATGTTTCAGCTTTTAAACGAACTATGATTAGTAAATATAATCAAGATGGCGACGGTTTATCTGTAGTAGACCTGAAAACGTTAGAAAGAAAGGGATATGTTAAAACAGGATTAGGACCTTGTAGTGTATCTATATATGAACCAAGTTCAGAAACACTTATTAATACTTATGAAACTAACAATAGTACAACGGTATAAAAAAGGGGGATACTCCCTTTTTTATAGTTTTGAGGAGATTAATAGTATGAATATAAATATACTAGAACTTTTTAAATGGACTGAATTACCAAAAAAAGGAGCTACTGGAAATCTTTCAAATCAATACGAAGGATTAAGATGGCTTTCTCAAGAAAGAGTTAAAGGAAAGTGTTGGCCGTATAAGTTAGCTATAGAGACATCTTTAGAAGTCTTGGCACCATTTGATATTACGTGTGAACCATTGGTAGAAACTCAAGTTAGCGTAAATGATGAGATGGAATTAAACAAACTATCAGAGTTTACTGAAACTACTTTTTGGATAAAAAGAGAAAAAATATATATCGGTATTCGAAATTCAAATTGGTTTAGGTTATATCAATATTTCAGCAATGGAAGTTGGCATCCTGTGTTTATACCTAATGGGCAAGGTAGTTTAGAATGGAGGTTAGGATGGGGAATAGAGATCCCAGAAGGCTATTCAATATTAATACAACCAATTGAAGGAGAATCAAGATTTAGAATTCATCCTGGTATTTTAAATGAAAAAAAATTAAAAGAGATGAATGACACTGGTTTGGGATTATCTATAGCAATAGAACCTATAGTTGAACATAAAATAAATAAAGGCGATTTATTGTGTCGAATATATGTCGTTAAATTGGATTATAAGTTAAATGTAGAATACCTGCGAGGTTAGTATAATGATTTCAATTTTAAAACAAAAGAATTTTTTGAGTTTAATTAGTGGTAGTTTTATTTCAAATCTAGGAGATGCCATGGCTAATTTATTTTTAGTTTGGTTGATATATTCTATAACTAATCAACCTATTTATATTGCCATCGCATTACTTTGTTTAGAAGTACCTGCAATTCTATTTTCTCCATTAATTGGGAGACTAATTGATAAAAATATAAAAATAATTACATATATATCGTTTTTATCAAGAGCTATAGTGTTTTTTATAATACCAATATTATTATACGATAATAATGTATATATAGTATTCATTTTACTCTTTATTTCGGGTACGTTTTCATCAGCTAATGATATATTATCAAATATTTTAATACCTAAAGTTGTTAATAAAAATGAGTTAATATCCGCTAATAGTATTCATTATATCCAATTTGATATAGCGCTTATTCTAGGGCCGATTATTTCAGGGATTTTCTTGAATTTTCATTATAATAGTATTGGTTTTATAGTGAATGCAATTACATTTTTAATTTCATTATTTCTATTTTTAAAACTTATAAATAAATTGGATAATAAAAAACTTAGTGACATAGCTCAAAAAGATATTTCAAAAAATTATTCTTTGAAAAAAATTTTAAAAGAAACTAGTGTTTTATCATTGTTAATAAATAACTCATTTTGGAATCTATTTATATGGGGGGTATATCCGGTTGTGATACCTATATTTATTAAGAGTGAAATTGGTGATAGTCCAATAATATTTTCTTTATTTTCATCTCTTTTGTCTTTAGGCATAGTTGTAGGAAGTGTTATTATTTCTAAGTTAAAAGTTAGAAGTAATAGAAAGATCATTGATTTTTCTATCATAGCGCATGGAGTAATATTTTTTGCTATAGGTATATCTAATAATGAATTTTTCTTTCTTTTGCTAGCATTATTATTTGGCATTATTTCTGTTCCAGCAATGATATTTTCTAAGACTTATATACAAGAAAATATACCTGAGCAAAATCAAGGGGAAATATTTTCTTTATTTTATTCTTTTAGTACAGCAGGCTATCCTTTGGGATTGGCTTTATCAGGTTTTATAGTTAATGTACTAGGTGTTAAGTATACTATTGTTATTTTATCAACAATTTTAATAACAATTGTTGCTTTTTCGATTATAATCAGAGGTGTTTATGCAAATATCAAACAAACAAATTAAAAATTTTAGTATATTCAAACAGAAGTTAAATAAAGGTAATTATTTTACTGATATATATGATGCTCTTGATAATATAGGTATAGTTCAGTTAGATAGTATTAACGTTTTTCTTAAGACCCAAGATTTGTATTTTGTAAATAGAATTAAAAGTTATGAGCAAGAAGATTTATTAAAATGTTATGAAAAATTTAAAATAAGTGAAAATTATAGTAGAGCGCTAACTATAAATAATATGCAAGATGATAATAAACATTTTTGGAGGCAGGCTAGCTTCTATGAAAAATATAAAAGGTCTTATAACACAGACGATTTTGATTTAATGGAAAAGATATTAGAGTCTATTTCAGAAAATACGCTATTATCGTTTAAAGAATTAACTAACATCTATAAGTATAATAAGTCTAAAGGGTGGAAAAAAGGCAAAATACAAGATTTAACAGATTTTTTATTTAGAACGGGACAGATAGGAGTTTTAAGAGATAAGAATTTTCAAAGGTATCTATATAAAAAAGAAACTATAGATAATTCGTATAGCTATAAGGAATCTTTAAAATATTATGTGTTGTGTTCTCTTGAAGGATTAGGTGTATTAACAGCTAAGGAAATAGCATTTGAATGGAAAGTGAAAATTAACGACGTTCAAGAGGTTTTAAGTGAATTAGAGAAGTTAAATGAAGTGAATGCTTTGTTTAATGAAGCTGAAAAGCATTATATACTTAACAAAGATATTGAGTGTTTTAATAATCAAAGTAGTGAAATAGTATCTAAAAATGTGTTTTTATCTCCTTTTGATAATTTAATTTATAATAGAACACGATTAAAAAAACTTTTTTCTTTTGAATATAGATTAGAGTCTTATATTCCTAAAAAAAAGAGGAAAAATGGCTATTATGCTTTGCCAATTTTAATAGAAAATAATTTAATAGGCACTATAGATTTAAATTACAATAGAGAGGAGAATGAATTAATAGTTTTATCATTAAATATCCTACAAGCATATAGAAATAGAAAAATAGAAAAAAAAGTGTTTTGTCTTTTAGAATATTATGCTAAAAAAGTAGGTGCTAAAAAAATTACTAGATCAAATTATTAAGCAGGTGGTTTATTTTTGATATAGAAGAATATAAATATAAATTATGCATTCCTTGTAGTATTTTGAATCATTATGAACTATGTCCTAATGATGATAGTTATATATATTGTTCAAGAGAAGAAGTGATGCGAGACTAAGAAACGGACACAGTAAGTTGATAGGAATTTAATGTATAGTAAAAAAAATCAATTTATAGGAGTGTCAGTGATGGCGAGAAGAAAATACGATTATAGCTTTAAAATGGAAGCAATTCAATGAGTAGAATCAGGGAGACGTGCCTCAGAAGTTTCGAGAGATTTAGATATTCCTATTCAAACCTTAACAAGATGGCTGAGTATATACCGTAAAGACGGTGAAAAAGGTTTTGTTGGTAGCGGTAAACGTACGTCAAATACACAAGTAGAAGCAGATTTAGAAAAGCGATTAAGAGACTTAGAGGAAGAAAATAAAATCTTAAAAAAGGCTATGCACATCTTTGCCAAAGACCAGAAGTAATATATAAGTTTATCTATGAACACCGACATGAATTTCGTGTCGTAAAGATGTGCCAAGTACTAGGTGTTTCGAGAAGTGGTTATTATGATTGGAAAAATCGCAAGCCAAGTACGCGTACAGTGAAGCGTGAAGGTTTGAAGAAGTATATTTATCAAATCTATATTAAAAGTCAAAAACGATACGGAAGCCCCAAAATCACACAAATACTAAGGCGTCACGGACATACTGTAACTCAAAGAACTGTCAGTAGAATGATGAAGGAACTCGGTATAAGGTCTATCACAAAAAAGAAATACAAGGCAACGACCCATTTAAAGCATCATCTTCCTGTATACCCCAATTTATTGAACCAACAGTTTAAAGTATCACAACCTGGCAGCGTTTGGGTGGCTGACATCACGTATGACAAAAGAATTTGTGATGTCAGCTTTAAACAAAGCGTATACAATTCAAGAACCTAGAGAAGGCCTAATCCATCACTCAAATCAAGGAAGTCAATATGCCTCAATAGAGTATCAAAATTTACTACGTGAAAAAGGGATTTAGAGCAGTATGAGTCGTAAAGGAAACTGTTACGACAACGCATGTATAGAATCTTTTCATAGTATCATCAAAAAGGAATTGATACATCATCAGAACTATAAAACTAGGAATGAAGCGATGTTTAGCATTGTGGAATATATCCTTACTTTTTACAATTCTAAAAGCGTACATTCAACGTTGAATTATATGACTCCCATTGCATTTGAGAAGAAATACGCAACAAAATAACCTAGCTCAGAATGTACTTTTTGATTTTTAAAAGTACATGATGGGCTAGGCTAGCAAGCGAAGCGCGGTAGAATTCTCTTTTTCTGTGTCCGTATTCTTGACATAAATCCAAAGTTACTTCGAAATATTATTTTTAATGACTTCAGTCAGTTGGGTACGATAACAGTGTTAAACAATAAACTACTTGCTATGTGAGCGGTCAATCAGAGTTATTCTAAAAGAGCCCTGCTTAACGTTATAATTAAGGTGTTCAAGCCAAATTAATAACGAAAGCAGGGATTTGTTACGTCTAATAAAGCGATAAAAAATGAATGTGTAAATATCAATTATAAAGATTATAGAAGGGTATATAATGCCAAATCATACTCATCTATTACTGGATATTCTTAAAAAAATCTCAAATTTCAGGAAACATTTAAATAGAACCGTTGAGTACTGAACTATAAACCAGGCAATGTAAGATGTAATAAGCTAAATATCCAAATTAATAGCAATTCTTATAATTGATTTTCCTATTAGCCTAATGCAACATCGAGTATCATCATTATGGTAAAACCAAGCATCAAACTCAAAGTTGCGAGGTCTGTATTATCCCCAGATTGTGAATCTGGAATCAGTTCTTCAACAACGACAAAAATCATTGCGCCTGCTGCAAATGCCAATGCATATGGTAATATTGGCGTCACGACCAAAACAGCTGCAGCACCTATTGCTGCAAAAATCGGTTCGACGAGCGCTGAAGCTTGCCCGTAATTAAAAGCGCGCCACTTTGTTTGACCTGATGCGTGTATAGGAAGTGACAATGCGGCACCCTCAGGAATATTTTGTATGCCGATCCCTATTGCCAACCCTAAAGCGCCAAGCCATGTTGCATGTGCATTTCCAGTTGCAATACCGCCGAACGCAACCCCAATCGCAAGCCCCTCTGGTATGTTGTGCAAAGTAATCGCGAGTAATAGCAATGTGTTTTTATCTAAGTGCGTCTTGACACCCTCTTGTCTTTGTGACGCTTCTTTTGCATTGCGATGGATATGCGGGATGACCCCATCTAAAGAACGGATAAATACGCCCCCTAGAAGAAAGCCAATCGTCGCAGGTAACCACGGCGTCGCACTGTCAGCACTGCTTTCAATAGCAGGCTGCAAAAGTGACCAAAAACTCGCAGCAATCATAATACCGGCTGCGAAACCTTGCATTGAACTCAGTACACGTGTATTGACCTTTTTAAAAATAAATACCACTGCAGCCCCTAATGCAGTTAAAAGCCAAGTCACGATACCTGCAATGAGTGCTTGAAGAAAGGGCGGTGCATTTGAAATATATTCCACCAAGCACACCTCTCTTTATATCATTTGTTCCAAAAAAAGTGTATAATATATAGAACTGATTTAAGGTTAACAAATAAATACGAGTAAATCTATAAGAAAAAGGGTGCATGTGTTGTGGAAGCGTATAAAATTGAACACCTCAATAAATCGTATGCGGATAAAGTGATATTTGATGATCTTCATCTATCCATTTCTCATCAAGAACGAATTGGATTAGTAGGAATTAATGGGACAGGGAAGAGTTCGTTATTAAAGGTGATTGCAGGTAAAGACGATGACTTTGATGCCGAACAGTCGCATCCTAAAAATTATCGCATTCGCTATGCTGCACAAAATCATGATTTAAATCCCGAGATGACAGTGTACGAAACAGTATATGGTGCAAACTCTAAAGAGTTACAAGTTATTAAGCGTTATGAAGAAGCCACTGCAACTTATGCTGAAGTACAAAGTGACCAAGCTTTTGATGCAATGATGGCAGCGCAAACAGAAATGGACAATTTAGGTGCATGGGATTACAGTGCTGAAATTAAAACGATACTTTCTAGATTAGGTATTCATGATACAACGCGGCAACTCGGATCTTTGTCAGGGGGCCAACAAAAGCGCGTTATTTTAGCACGTACATTAATTGAAAAACCAGATTTACTGCTTTTAGATGAGCCGACCAATCATTTAGACTTTGAATCTATCCATTGGCTTATTCAGTTTGTAAAATCTTACCCGAAAACAGTTGTCTTTGTGACGCATGACCGCTACTTTTTAAACGAAGTGGCGACGCGCATTGTAGAACTGAAGAATGGTCAGCTAGAAACGTATCCGGGTAATTATGAGGCCTATATCGCGATGCGTGCAGAACGAGAAGAAATCGAAGCACGCCAACAAACCAAGCAACGTGCCCTATACAAACAAGAACTTGCGTGGATGCGTGCGGGCGTTAAGGCGAGAACGACGAAACAACAAGCGAGACAAGATCGGTTCCATGATTTAGAAAAGCAAGTCAATGCGCAAAAATCACAGGAAAAAGGATCACTAGGTCTTGCTTATTCACGCTTAGGTAAACAAGTTTTTGAACTAGAAAATGTAACGAAAGCAATCAATCAACGCACGTTATTTGAAAATATTACAACATTGATTCAAAAAGGGGCACAAATTGGTATTGTTGGACCGAATGGCGCTGGTAAAACAACATTATTGAATATTTTAGCAGGAGAAGACACCGCATATGAGGGTGTCGTTAAAGTGGGTCAAACGGTTAAAATTGCTTACTTTAAACAAACAGATGAGCGTTTAAATCGAGATATTCGTATGATTGATTTTCTGCGAGAAGAGAGTGAATTAGCCCGTCAAAAGGATGGCACAACCATTTCGATTACACAGTTGTTGGAGCGTTTTCTCTTTCCGAGTGCGACTCATGGTAAAAAAGTATATAAACTGTCTGGTGGAGAACAGAAGCGCTTAAATTTACTTAAATTGTTAGTTCATCAACCGAATGTTCTATTATTAGATGAACCGACGAATGACTTAGATACTGAAACATTGACGATCCTTGAAGACTATATTCAAACTTTTGGTGGAACAGTCATTACCGTAAGCCATGACCGTTACTTTTTAAATAAAGTCGTCGATTGTTATTGGTATATTCATGACGGGCAATTTGATGTGATATTAGGACAATTTGAGGACTATCTTGCTTATCAGAAACAATACGTTGAAGCATCAACACAAGTGAAAGATTCGAAAGATACGCCAAAAGAACAACCGAAGAAAAAGAAAAAAGGATTATCATATAAAGAAAAAAGAGAATACGACATGTTAATCGTTAGAATTGATGAAACAGAAACACGTCTCAAAGCCATTGACGAAGAGATGATTGAAGCCAACGCAGATTATTCCAAAATCAAAGCATTGAGTGAAGAAAAAGAAGCGCTTGAGACGCAATATGATTTAGACATCACGAGATGGAGTGAACTAGAAGAAATTTTAGAACAGTAAGAGGGATAATATGGAGCAAACACTGTCGCATTATTTTGGATACCAGAGTTTTCGTCCTGGTCAAAAAGAAATTATTGAATTGATTTTAAATCATCATCACACATTAGGTGTTTTACCTACTGGGGGTGGTAAATCAATTTGTTATCAAGTGCCAGGACTGATGTTAGAAGGTACAACAATTGTAATCAGCCCGTTAATTTCATTAATGAAAGATCAGGTCGATCAATTGAAAGCGATGGGCATTGCAGCGGCTTATTTAAATAGTAGTTTAACTGCACAAGCCCAAAAAGAAATCGAGCAACAATTAGTCGATGGTGAATTAAAATTTTTGTATGTCGCACCAGAGCGATTCGAGAGTACGTATTTTGAAATGCTGTTGCGCCGTGTCAATATTGCGCTTGTCGCATTTGATGAAGCACACTGTATATCGAAATGGGGCCATGATTTTCGTCCAAGTTATCAAGCGGTCATTCAACGGGTCCTAGCTATGCCTCAACATTTTGCGATTATAGCACTTACTGCGACTGCTACGACGGAAGTACAACAAGATATTATGTCGCGCTTGATGATTCACCCTAATCATGTCGTAAAAACGAGTATTAGACGTCGTAATTTAAAATTTCAAGTCAATGCGACTTATCAAAGACAAAAGTTTATTGTTGATTATGTTAAAAGTCATGCGAAAGTTTCAGGCATTATTTATTGCTCTACCCGTAAACAAGTAGAGGCGCTTTATGAAGCACTTGAAGATGTCGGTGTCGCTGCAACTTATTATCATGCAGGGCTGACATCTAACCAAAGAAACGAAGCACAAAATGATTTTTTGTACGATCGTATTCGCGTCGTCATCGCCACAAATGCCTTTGGTATGGGGATTGATAAATCCAACGTTCGTTACGTTATTCATTACAATATGCCGGGTGATTTGGAATCATATTATCAAGAAGCGGGACGTGCAGGACGAGATGGTTTAGAAAGTGATTGTATATTATTGTATAGTGATCGTGATATCAGTTTACATCAGTATTTTATTAGTAGTTCAAAAGCGGATGATGATTATAAGGAACGCATGGGTGAAAAGCTTACGAAGATGATCCAATATACTAAAACAAGTAAGTGTTTAGAAGCTACACTCGTTCATTATTTTGAGCCCAATGAAAAATTAGAAGAATGTCAACAATGTAGTAACTGTGTAGATAAAAATAAAACGTATGACATGACAAATGAAGCTAAAATGATTGTCAGTTGTGTTGCACGTTTAAGACAAAATGAAAGTTATCAAACAGTGATTCAAGTATTGCGTGGTGAAAAGACAGACTACATACGTCATCACGCGTATGAGACACTTTCCACATATGGCATCATGAAACATTATACGACAGGTGAATTACATCATTTAATTGACGAGTTACGCTTTAAAGGTTTTTTAAATGAACACGATGAAATTTTGTTGTGTGATCAATCTGTCGAGACGTTATTGTATGACGAAACGAAAATTTATACGACACCTTTCAAACGAAAATCAAAAGAAACTGTTAATATTAATACTGTCGAAGGTGTTGACCGTATTTTATTTGAAAAATTAGTTGAAGTACGTCAACATATGAGCGAAAAAATGAATATTCCACCGACGAATATTTTTACGGATTATACATTAGAAGCGTTTGCGAAACGAAAGCCACTTTCAAAGCAAGATATGATTCAAATTGAAGGTGTAGGTAGTTATAAATTAAAACACTACTGTCCTGAATTTTTAACAGCTATTCAAGATTATAAAATGCATAGTTCATAAATAATACGTCGGAGTGACTATATTAAAGGATAGGTCGTTGTAGCAGTAGAAAATAAAGCAGCACAGACAATGCAGTCTGTGTTGTTTTTTATTGCTTTTTTGAGACAATGTTTTTGTAAAGACAATTAAAAATTTTGATCATCGCCTGCGATAAAATGGATTAGATTATTGATATACATAATGGCGTTAAAAGAAACAGTTTATATAAAATTGAATGCTACTTGTAACGTATTATTTTATAGATTAAGCTCGATTAAAAATTAGAGGCAAATTGAGTTATTTTTTCAATGAATTATGATTTAATAAGTATAAGTTTCAAAGTTTGGGGTAATTGAGCTATATAAATGAAAATCAATAAAATAGAGAACGAGGGATTCAATGATTAAGTTTAATAATGTAACGAAACGTTACGGTGATAAAGTCGTTGTTGATCAAGTCGATATGGAGATTCAAGAAGGCGAATTTTTCGTTTTAATTGGACCATCAGGATCGGGCAAAACGACAACGATGAAAATGATTAACCGTCTTATCCCCTTATCAGACGGCTATATTTACTTTAAAGAAAGACCTATTAGTGACTATTCTGTGTATGAGATGCGCTGGGATATGGGGTATGTGTTACAGCAAATTGCGCTGTTTCCACATATGACAATCCGTGACAATATTGCGCAAGTGCCTTTAATGAAAGATTGGTCTAAATCAAAAATTGATGCGCGTGTCGATGAGTTATTGACAATGGTAGGTTTAGAACCTGAACAATTTAAAAATCGTAAGCCTGACGAGTTGTCTGGCGGTCAACGTCAACGTGTCGGTGTCGTGCGTGCACTAGCAGCTGACCCGCCTGTCATTTTAATGGATGAACCTTTCAGTGCTTTAGACCCGATTACACGTGAAAAATTGCAAGATGACCTTTTAAGCTTACAAAGTAAAATCAAGAAAACTATTGTGTTTGTGACGCATGATATTGAAGAAGCTTTTAAATTAGGCGATCGGATATGTTTACTGAATCATGGACGTGTTGAACAAATTGGGACACCTAATGACTTTATTAAAACGCCTAAAAACGATTTTGTACGCCAATTTTTAGGAAACTTGACCGGTGTGGTATTAAATCATTTTACACTTGGAAAAGTAGCCGAACTTGCAGGAAGAAAGCTTGATACGAACGAAACATTAGATTATCCGGTTGTCGATCATAATCAAGCGGTCAGCGACGTCTATCGCGAACTCGTATCACATGATGCAGTTATTGTTACGGTCGATGCACAATCTAGGTTATTGTCACGACAAGATATTTTTAGTTTCTTATCAAAAAACCAGGCAGGTGAATCTGTATGAATACCATCCTCAATACTTTAAGTGATCGAAAAGGGGAATTATTAGCTCGATTACTTGAACATATTCAACTGTCTTTTGTTGCATTACTCATTGCAGTGCTTATTGGTGTGCCACTTGGAATCCTTTTGACAAAAACAAAGAAACTGTCAGAAATTGTCATTAATATCGCTGCTGTATTACAAACGATTCCATCGCTAGCGTTACTGGGCTTGATGATTCCATTATTTGGTATTGGAACAGTGCCGGCTGTCATTGCTTTAGTTGTGTATGCCTTATTACCTATTTTACGTAATACATATACGGGGATAACAGGTGTTGACGATTCATTAGTTGAAGCAGCTAAAGGGATTGGTATGAAGCCTATGAGACGACTCACTAAAGTAGAGTTGCCTTTAGCGATGCCTGTCATTATGGCCGGGATTCGAACAGCAATGGTATTAATTATTGGTACTGCGACACTTGCTGCTTTGATTGGTGCTGGTGGCCTTGGGGACTTAATCTTATTAGGGATTGATCGTAACAATACGTCTTTAATTTTAATTGGTGCGATACCAGCTGCGATTTTAGCTATTTTATTTGATGTCGGTTTAAGAATACTGAGCCACATTTCTTATCGTAAAATGTTAATCACATTGGGTGTGATTTTACTTGCGATGTTCCTTGTTACAGTGGCACCGTTGTTGTCTCACAAAGGTGAAAAGATTACAATCGCCGGTAAACTCGGAACAGAACCTTCTATTATCACAAATATGTATAAAATATTGATTGAAGATCAAACAGATTACACGGTCGATGTTAAAGACGGTATGGGTAAAACGAGCTTTTTATTCAATGCCCTTAAATCTGATAAAATCGATGGCTATCTTGAATTCACGGGTACGGTGTTAGGTGAGTTAACGAAAGAAACACCAAACTCAAAAAATGAAAAAGAAGTGTATCAACAAGCCAATCAAAGTCTTGAGAAAAAGTTTGATATGACTTTATTAAAACCGATGAAATATAACAATACGTATGCACTTGCGGTTAAACGTGATTTTGCAGAGCAACACGGTATTAAGACGGTCAGTGATTTACGAAAAGTGCAAAGTGAAATTAAACCAGGTTTTACTTTAGAATTTAATGATCGTGAAGATGGTTATCCAGCTATTAAAAAATTGTATCACTTGAATTTTAAAAATGTGAAAACGATGGAGCCTAAATTACGTTATCAAGCTGTCGAGAAAGGTGACATTAATCTCATTGATGCATACTCGACGGATGCGGAATTAAAACAATTTGATATGGTCGTATTGAAAGATGATCGAAAAGCTTTCCCTCCTTATCAAGGGGCACCATTATTTAAAAAATCGTTTATTGATAAGCATCCTGATGTTGAGAAAGCATTAAACAAACTACAAGGTAAAATTTCTGATGAAGAAATGCAAGAAATGAATTATCGTGTTGCAGAAAAAGATGAAGATCCATATCAAGTTGCAAAAGACTACTTGAAAAAAGAAGGACTCATTCATTAAAAAGCATATCGAATGATATATATGTAAAATAACGTAAGCACTTCAAATATAACTTACGCCATTGAATGCTTTGAGACGGGATAGAACGGTGAATCTTCTGTAGAGAGATGACCCTGCTATCCCGTCTTTTTAGATTTTAATCAAAAAGCGTGCAATATGACTAGAAACCTAACTATAATTAATATGTAGCGTATATGAAATGTTTTATAACAAGTAGGACCATCGATGATGATGGCTACACACTCTAGCATTTTAAAGTAAAACTCGTTATAATAGTTAACATATTTAAAAAATTCTGACATATAGGAGGGCTAGAAATGAAATCTCAAATTTCTAAATTACGCGCTTATCAACCAGGCTTATCACCAGAAGGACTTAAGAAAAAATATGGCATTGCAGGTGAGCTATATAAACATGCTTCAAATGAAAATGTATATGGCCCTTCTCCATTGGCAAAACAAGCGATTAAGGATCATGTAGATGATCTCTTCTTATATCCAGAACCCAATGCACCGCTTTTACAACAAGCCATTGCTTCTCATTATGGTGTTGAGCCATCACAAGTTATTTTTGGAGCCGGCCTTGATGAGATGATTGTAATTATTTCTAGAACAATGGTTCGAGCAGGGGATAATATTGTCACAAGCGAAGGTACTTTTGGACAATATTTCCATAACGCTACTGTAGAAGATGCCGAAACAATTCAAGTGCCACTGATTGAAGGCGCATTTGATTTAGATGGGATTGCAGAAGCGGTAAATGAGCAAACAGCGTTAGTTTGGATTTGTAACCCTAACAACCCGACAGGTACTTATCATACACACGCTGAAATAGAAGCATTTTTAGAAAAAATCCCAAAAGATGTAACTGTACTTTTTGATGAAGCATACGGTGAATATGTCACTGCAAAAGACTTTCCAAATACGATTGAATTAATGAAAAAATATGATAACATTGCGATGATGCGTACGTTTTCTAAAGCATACGCACTTGCTGGTTTACGTATCGGTTATTTAGTTGCGACAGCTGAATTGGCTGCACAATTAAATGTATTACGACCACCATTCAATACAACACGTTTATCAGAGCAGGCTGCTTTAAAAGCATTTGAAGATCAAGATTACTTACAAAAAGTTGTGGAACGTAATCGAATTGAGAGAGAAAAATTTGATGGTTTAGAGACTTCTGTAAAGCTTTATCCATCGGAAACGAATTTTATCTTTGCACAAACAGATCGAGCAAAAGAACTAGACGAACAGTTGCTGCAAAATGGAATCATTGCACGAGGGTTTCCAAATGGCGTGCGCATCACTTTAGGTTTTCCAGAGCAAAATGAAGTGATTCGCAAAGTTTTACAATCCTTTTAATACATTGATACTATTGAAATAAGGGCGTGTTATAGAGGCATTAAAGCATGACTGTTTTGATAGCCTTCTAAATGAAATGAATAATAGGGAGCGATTAGATGAGAGCGTCAATTGGGATAGACATGGATGAGGTTTTAGCTGATACGACGGGAGCACTAATCGATGAATTTAATCGTCGTACCGAACTAGGTATAACCGTAGAACAAATTATTGGACGTAAAATTTACGATATTATGCCTGAGCATACCGCAGAAATTCGTGATATTTTAGCGTCTGAAGGGTTCTTTCGACGCTTAAATGTCATGAAAGATGCACAGGGAGTCGTTAAAAAACTTGCTGAACATTACGATATTTACATTGTAACTGCAGCGATGGATGTGCCAACATCTTTCCATGATAAATATGATTGGTTGTTAACACATTTTCCATTTTTAGATCCACAGCAATTTGTTTTCTGTGGGCGTAAAGGTATCGTTGCGACGGATTATTTAATTGATGATAGTCCTCGACAATTAGCGATTCATACAGGTAAACCTTTAATGTTTACAGCGCCACATAACGAAGGGAATACGGACTTCGAACGCTTAAACAATTGGAAAGAAGTTGAAGCTTACTTTTTAAGTGATATTTCTGAAACAGAGTCTTTATCATAGAAAGTTAGATTAAATACAACCGCACAATAAAACACATGTGTCAGTGACTTTTTTACTGACACATGTGTTTTTTATTGATTATTTTCAGCGGGTGGAGCTGTTAATAATTGAATTGCATTTGGAATAATTTCAATCGTGGTTGGTGTTGTCATATCGATTTCACCATCTATATCGACGCGCATTTCAGGATCAGTCGTAATTTTGATTGTATGACTGGAAATATGCTGGATATTGTCGCTAATTTCATTCCAAGTCATACTATCCCTTAAACTGAAAATATCTTTAAGGATACTCATACTGTAGTTATTAAAGATAAAAGTGTTGAGTACACCATCTGAAGGGGACATATCTGTTAAGGGGATTTTTCCGCCTCCAATAAATCGGCCATTTGCAAATAAAAGCATAGACGTTTCGCCAGAATAACTTTGTCCATCAATTTCTAAAGTATATTTAAAATGTTCAGGGTTTGTTATCGTTTTAAACGTAGACGAGATGTAGCTTAATTTTCCGAAGAGGTCTTTTGATTTGCCTTTAACATTCTCCGCATTTTGAACCATTAAACCAATCCCAGCAAAATTGAGGGCGTAGCGCTCGTTCACTTTCATGACATCATAAGTTTGCGGCGTCGCAACTAAAAGGTCATGACTCGCTTCACCGGCTTTATTCGTTAAATTGAGTGTCTTTGCGAAATCATTAAACGTTCCACCTGGGATGACGCCAATTGGAATATGAAGTTCGTGTTTGAGGACACCATTGACAAGTTCATTAACCGTACCATCGCCACCTAGAATAAAGAGCACATCTATGTATTCAACATTGTTACCGTCTTTTATTGTTTTGCAGTAACGTTCAATATCGCCTTCATTTTCACTCAGTTGGATGGAAAGCCTTTTACAAAGTTGTGAAAGTGCAACTGTCACTTCCCCTATGCCTTCATGGATATTTTGAAGGCCTGAATGTTCATGATAAAAAAGTAAACCGTGTTCATATTTCGGGGCCATTGTGTTGACTCCTTTCGTTAATCTTAGTTCTCATTGTATATCTAAACGTAGTGTATGTTAATCATTTTAAACAGATCTAAAAAGAGTAGGAGAAGTCTAAAGTTGAACTTAGATTTCTCCTACTCCTGTTTTACTTTATTGTATTTGAAGTCAATTATGCTATCCGTTTAAAGTAATGTTTTAACGAATACCTTTCATCGCTTTAAGAATAAGTGGTGTACCAAGTGCAACGAGTAGAGCAACGACAACAGCAATACCACCAATTAAACCGAAGTAGTTTTGATCTCCAATAATAGGTTGTAACTTTACAAGCTGTGCGTTAATTGCTTGTGCAGTTGCATTTGTCAGTAACCATAAACTCATCATTTGTGAATTGAATTTTTCAGGCGCTAGTTTTACCGCTGAACTGTTACCTGTTGGAGAAATACATAATTCACCAATAACACAAATGAAATAAGATAGAACAATCCACATAAACCAAATTTCTGAGCCATTATATGCGTATATGACAACCATCATTAATATAAATGAAATACCTGCTAATACGAGACCAATCGCAAATTTGATAGGTAGACTCGGCTCGAAGCGACCTAATTTACGCCATAATAATGAAATAGCAGGCGCTAAGACGACGATAAAGAATGGGTTAATCGATTGGAACCATGTCACTGGAAAAGCGCTATGCCAACCTAGCAAATTAAATGTGAGGTCCGCTTTTTCATCCGCATAAACGTTGAGTACGTTGGCGCCTTGCTCTTGAATAGACCAAAAAATAACGCCGACAATAAATAAAGGAATAAATGCAATTACACGTGAACGCTCAACATCAGATGTGTCTTTACTAACAATCATAATGAAGAAGTATCCAATCGGTAAAGCAACGCCTAATATTAAAACGATGAGACTAATTAAATCAAATGTAAGTGTTCCTGTTGCGTATGTAACGCCAAGTAAAATCAGTAAGAGTAAGCCTAAGCTTCCAAATGTGATGCCATATTTTTTCTTTTCTGATGGACTTAATGGGTGAGGTGCAGTTGTTCCAATATCGCCTAAATTTTTCTTATGGAATAGCAAATAGAATAAAAGTGATAATGCCATACCAATTGCGGCAATAAGGAATCCACCATGGAAGTTGCCCGTATTTCTAAAATGATCCAATACAAGTGGAGAAAGAAATGCCCCCATATTTACCGACATGTAAAAAATAACAAAACCTGAATCGACACGATCATCACCTTTAGGATATAAGCGGCCAACAATGTTAGAAATGTTCGGTTTCATTAAACCAGAACCTACAATGATAAATACCATTGAAGCAAGTAATCCGGATAATCCAAACGGTAAACTTAAACAGATATGACCGATAATAATCAGTAATGCACCGTAAACCATCGAGCGACGTGTACCCAGTATACGGTCAGCAATCCATCCCCCTAGAATGGAAGTCATAAAAATTAATGAACCGTAGACAGCCATCAACGACTGGGCAAAAGTTTTTTCAAGGCCTAAACCACCTTGACCTACATTGTAGTAAATATAGTATATCAGAAGGGCTCTCATACCGTAATAACTGAATCTCTCCCAAAATTCAACAGTATAGAGTACTCCTAAACCACGAGGGTGTCCGAAAAATCCTTTTTGAGGAATGGTCTGGACAGCTTTTTCGTGTGATAATTCTGACATTTTAATCAATCCTTCCTGTCTGAACAAAGCATATAGAAGCCATTTTACGCCTGATATATTTAAATTTCAATAAGTTTCTGAAAATATAATTTTGAAAATGTGAATTTTGTATGACGACAAAATATTTTGAATAATTTTAATTTTATCACTTTATCTATCAAGCGTGATTGAATGAATCTGAAACGAAGTAGGGCACTATTTAATAGTGTGATTACTTTAAGGCACCTAAATCGGTTATGACAAGTGATCTATTGGATGGTCTAAAACATTCAATAGATGACGCACATTTAAGAAAACAGTGGTCATTCGTGTTGGGACTTATTAAGGTAAAAGTGCCTGTTTCACTTGCTTTAAATAGATTTCTAAAATAAAAGATTAAACTTTCCAGACTCTCATATGGTACCAAATAATAAAATAAGAAGAAAGTAATTGATTTTGAGCATTGTATTAATAAAAATAACCAACAAATAACAAATCAAGTTATCAAGCATAAAATAATTTCGTAGAGATAGACTTAATTAACGCCCGATATGATAGGGAATCTATAGCAGATTTTAGTTTAGGTGAAACATTTTTAGTAACAGAGAAATAACGCTTTATCAGATAAATAAAAAGGAAGTAGAACTGAAATCGAATCGATTTCGTTGTTCCACTTCCGCTTCTTAATCGTGCCATCGTTGAAGTTAAATGTTATTTAACACCTTGCATTAAGTTTTTAATGAATGGTGCGATACAAATTAAAACGATACCGATGAGAAGTGCGACTGCACCAGAAATTAAGAAATATTGGTTGGTACTAATATGCGTATACATCGTTACCATTTGTGCGTTAATCCCTTGTGCCATCGCGTTAGATAAGAACCACACACTCATCATTTGTGCGGTAAAAGCTTCTGGCGCTAATTTAGTAGTTGTCGATAAGCCAATAGGGGATAAGCAAAGTTCACCCATCGTTACAATTAAGAAACTTGCAACCAACCAAAATGGATTAATTAAATCAGCATCGCCAGGGATAACCATGATTAAGTATGAAACCCCTGCTAAAATAACACCAATTGCAAATTTGATAACAGTAGGTGGATTAAAACGGCCTAATTTCACCCACAATATAGAAAATAATGGTGCAAGCGTAATGATAAAGAGTGGATTTAGCGATTGGAACCAAGCAGGTGGAATATGAAAATCGATGAGTCCACCCGTCACTTTTGCTAAATCAAGTTGTGTTTTAGTATCAGCGAATTGTGCAAGTACAGTTGAACCTTGCTCTTGAATCATCCAAAACGCAACCGATGCAATGAATAAAGGAATATATGCGTAAACTCTTTTGCGTTCATGATCGGCTGTTTTTTTACTTAAAATAATTTTAACAAAATAAAAGAGTGGTAAAAACACACCTAAAAGTGTAATAAAGGTTGCGAATGTACTTATCGTTAACAGTTGTAATAGATTTAAAATAAAGCAAACTACTGCAATGACAACAGCCACAATAATAACGATTTTGATTAATTTTGAACGCTCTGCTTTTGTTAATGGATCAGGTACTTCTAATCCAGCAAGACCCAAATATTTTCTATTCGTGATGTAGTATGTAACCAACCCAATAAACATCCCTACTGCAGCAATAGCAAAACCAAAGTGGAAACCAAGGTTCACTTGTGCCCAACCTACAATAAGTGGGGAGAGTAATGCCCCTAAATTAATACTCATATAGAAAATTGTAAAAGCCGCGTCTAAGCGTGGATCATTTTTTTCATACAATAAGCCTACTGTTGAGGAAATGTTAGGTTTCAACATCCCTGTCCCAATAATTAACACGAGTAATGCAATTAAAAGGATTACAAAGTTATTGGGTAGAGATAAAAGAATATGCCCGAGCATAATGAGTGTTCCTCCGTAAAACAGTGCGTGACGTGTGCCTGTAATACGGTCGGCAATCCATCCACCGATCACACCACTCATATAAACTAACGCACCATAAATAGACACAATTTGTAGTGCGACACCTTGATTGAGGCCAAATCCCCCTTTAGCGATAGAATAATAAATATAGTAAGCTAAAATGGCTTTCATACCATAGTAGCTAAAGCGCTCCCAAAATTCAGTGAAAAATAATGTACTTAAACCTTTAGGATGCCCAAAAAAACCTGTACGTGGCGTACTGTTCAATATTTCTTCCTTTGTGTAATGTGCGCCCATAAAAAAAGTCCCCCTCTTCGCATGAAGTTAAAACTATTCTATAACTAAATTGTAGATTAAACAAGAAAATGATTAATATGATATACAACTCAGCTTTATACATTTCAAAGAAAATAATTCATTTATGTACATATTTTTAGGTGTGATGATATAGATTGAAAGAGGTTTGTTCTAAAAAGAGGAGAGGCGCTGCGAGATATGAAAAGCCGTTTTACCATAAAAAAGGGTTCTTCATTTTTTATGGTGGGATGACATAAGTCATCCTGCTTTTTTGTACAAAAATAGCGCAAATGCCTCTATCATTTTAAGTGACTAAACCAAAAATAAAGGAGACATATTGCGCCTATGTGTAATGATATATTAAAGTTACTAAAAATTAAAGATAATAATATTAAAATCACTAAAGTTGAAGAAGATGTAGTTATTAGAGGTAAGAAATCTAACGTCATCTTTGGTACCCTTTCATACAAGCCTATGACTTGTCCTCACTGTTATCATTCGAATCCAAACCGAATACACAAACACGGAAAACGTTTATCGCGAATTACTTTTTTAAGATTCCAAGAGATAGCAGTGTATTTAAATCTGTTAAAACAACGTTTTAAATGTATGGATGGAAAGTGTTACGCTTCTACAGAAAGTATGAGGATATCATTGCTTATACGATTGGAACCCCTCAATTCAATAATGGTGCGATTGAAGGAATTAATCAAAAAGTTAAACTAATTAAAAGAGTTTCATATGGCTATCGCAACTTTTATAACTTCAAAAATCGCATTTTTATTATTTTTAGACTGTATAAAAGACCAAAGAAAAAAGCAATGCCACTTTTCAATAGTGAAATTGCTTAAATAGATTGCGTACCGAGTCGAGACTCCCGAGGCATAGAGCCGAAACCGAAAATCCATTTTGGCTTCTTATGAGTTACAATAAAAGCCAAAATTAGTTGAGGTAAGGCGCCTGGGAAAGCGAGACTCGAAGAAGCAATCGGAAGTTTGCGACTTAATTATTATAGATACATAACCACCATATAAAGTGTACAGCCCAAAAAAGAAGCGCTCAGACGACTTTCTATTAAAAATCATCTGAGCGCTATTTATTTTGAGATTGATGTCCCAACCTCGTGTGCTTTAAATGTATTTAAATAAAATTATCTGTTATCAATTGTTTCAGGATATAAATCGTGATTCATCATGCGATAGTCGGCCATTTTTTCATATTTTGTATCTGGACGACCATAGTTTGTATAAGGATCAATTGAAATACCACCACGAGGTGTGAATTTACCCCATACTTCAATGTAGTGAGGGTCCATTAATTCTATAAGGTCATTCATGATAATATTCATACAGTCTTCATGAAAATCACCATGATTACGAAAACTAAACAAATAAAGTTTGAGTGATTTTGATTCAACCATTTTTACATTTGGAATATATGAAATATAGATGGTAGCAAAATCAGGTTGACCTGTAATTGGACATAAAGATGTGAATTCAGGGCAGTTGAATTTAACAAAGTAATCTCGTCCCTGATGTTTATTATCAAACGTTTCTAATACGTCTGGACGATAATCAAAATCATATGTGTTGTTTTGATTGCCGAGTAATGTAATATCCTTTAATTCTTCTTTTGAACGACCTTTAGGCATGGGTATGCCTCCTTCTTTAATTTGATTGTTGCTTTTTATGACGATGTTCAGAGTAAGTTGAGCGTCTTGCTTTTTCAAACATATAATAACTTGCACCTAGAATAATAATATAACCAATGACAGCATAGAAATCAGGTGCTTCTTTGAATAAAACAAAGCCTATGAGTGCTGTAAAGATGATAGAAGCGTATGTGAAAATAGAAATATCTTTTGCCGGTGCGTAACTATATGCGACAGTAATGCCGATTTGACCAACAGCCGCTGAAAGTCCTGCTAAAACAAGGTAGATGATTTGTATACGGCTCATCGGTTCGTACGTAAATATCACAAACGGTAACAGTGCAATAACTGAGAAGAATGAAAAATAAAAAACAATTGTGTAAGGTGCTTCGCGTGTACTTAGTGCACGTACAGCTGTATAAGCAGAAGCTGCAAAAATACCGGACAATAAGCCTGTCAAGGCAGGTAATATTTCTGAAGAAAATTCAGGTTTGACTACAAAAAGCATCCCAACGATTGCGACAAGCATCGCTGTAATTTGATACTTTTGAATATATTCTTTTAAAAAGATTAAACTTAATAGAATCGTCCAAAATGGGTTGAGTTTCATAAGTATGTCTGCATCGCTTAAAACCATATGATCAATGGCATATATATTTAACAACACACCCGTTAATCCTAAAATCGAGCGTGTAATGAGTAAAGGTTGACTGCTGAGTTTACCGAAAAAGGGTTGCTTGAATTTAATAATAAAGAAAAGGGGAATAAACATCGCTACAAAATTTCGAGCTAATGATTTTTGAAATACGGGCAAATCTCCCGCGAGACGAAAGAACACAGCCATAAAGCTAAAACCAATCGCAGAAATTAAGATAGCAACGATGCCTTTCATTTTTGAATTCATTAAATCGCCTCTTAATTATAAAAATTTGACTTATACATCGTAGCATAAAAAGCGTTACCGTGCATTATATCTTGAAATTTTGTGAAGGAAGTGTACAATAAAGGGGAACATATGTTCTATTTGCGTCGCCTAGTAATCCTTTTATCATCAAAAGTCAAGCGTTAAAAATGTTTTCTTACAGAAAAAATTTTTCTGTTTCCTAAACCTATTGATACTATCGCTTTTGATGACAATCGGTGACAAAAGTTCATATTTATCTCTTTAAAAACAGAAAGGACTTATGTATAATGAAACACATAATATAGTACCGACAAATAAAAACAAACACTATATATTGTGTTTGAAAGATGAGAAATAGGATAAAAACAGATGGAATTGATAGAGGATTACACGTTTTTGCACATTCTATTTCTTTTCTTCTCTACATGTAGTGTTATTAATTTTTTGATGAACGATTGCATGATGAATATAACAATTTGCGAAATGCGCGCATCATTTTAAAGCGCATATGACAACAAATATATGTTCGCATTTAATTTAATGAGAATTATATTGTGATTGAGAGAAAACAAAAGCAATTATATAAAAAGCGTTCATTTAATATGAAAGGCGGTTATTCAATATGAAAGTCGTTTTTTATTCTTTTACCGGCAATGTAAGACGCTTTGTTAAGCGTGCAGAACTTGATAACACACTTGAGATTAATGAAACGAATGCATCCAAAGAGATAACAGAACCCTTTATTATTGTGACAAGTACAATTGGTTTTGGAGAGGTGCCTCAACCAGTACAACAATTTTTAGGGAAAAACCATGAATATTTAAAGGGCGTTGCAGCAAGTGGAAATCGCAACTGGGGACAAAACTTCGCAAAGGCTGGCGTAACAATTTCTGATGAGTACAATGTCCCTTTATTATTGAAGTTTGAATTACATGGGAATGCCCAAGACACAACAGAATTTAAAGAGAAGGTGGTCAATTTTTATGAAAACTATGGAACAAAAGCAGTACAATCACATTGAATTAAACAATCAAGTCACAAAGAGAAATGAAAACGGCTTTTTTCAAATAGAAAAAGACCAAGAAGCGTTAGCGGTGTATCTTGAAGAAATTAAAGATAAAACCGTTCATTTTGATAGTGAATTGGAGCGCCTTCACTTTTTAGTTGATAATAATTTTTACTACAACGTATTTAACGAATACAGTGAAGCGCAACTTGCTGAAGTCATTGCATTTGCATCTTCAATTCCATTTGCATTTGCGAGCTATATGTCAGCAAGTAAGTTTTTTAAAGACTATGCACTTAAAACCAATGATAAATCAAAATACCTTGAAGATTATCATCAGCATGTCGTGATTGTGTCACTATACCTTGCAAAAGGTAATGTCGCTTTAGCAAAACAATTTATTCAAGCGATGATTGATCAACGTTACCAACCAGCGACGCCTACATTTTTAAATGCAGGACGTGCGCGCCGTGGGGAACTTGTATCATGTTTCTTATTAGAAGTGGACGACAGCTTAAATTCCATTAACTACATAGATTCAACTGCAAAACAACTGAGTAAGATTGGTGGCGGTGTCGCTATTAATCTATCCAAACTACGTGCCAGAGGCGAAGCAATCAAAGGCATCAAAGGTGTAGCAAAAGGTGTGCTCCCTGTTGCTAAAGCTTTAGAAGGTGGCTTTAGTTATGCCGATCAGTTAGGTCAACGTCCAGGGGCAGGTGCAGTATACCTTAATATTTTCCATTATGACGTGGAAGAGTTTTTAGACACTAAAAAAGTAAATGCCGATGAAGATTTACGTTTGTCTACGATTTCTACAGGTCTAATTGTGCCATCTAAGTTTTTCGAACTAGCAAAAGAAGGTAAAGACTTCTTTATGTTTGCACCACATACGGTTGAAAAAGAATACGGTGTCACACTTGATGACATTAATATTGATGAATATTACGACCAACTTGTTGAAAATCCAAATATTATGAAGAAAAGCAAAGACGCACGTGAAATGTTAAATATGATCGCGCAAACACAATTGCAATCAGGCTATCCTTATTTAATGTTTAAAGACAACGCCAATCGTGTGCATGCGAACTCTAATATCGGCCAAATCAAAATGAGTAACTTATGTACGGAGATTTTCCAATTACAAGAAACATCTGTCATTAATGATTATGGTATTGAAGATGAAATTAAACGAGATATTTCATGTAACTTAGGTTCATTAAACATTGTCAATGTAATGGAATCAGACAAATTCAGAGATTCTGTGCATACAGGTATGGATGCACTGACTGTTGTAAGTGATGAAGCTAATATTCAAAACGCACCTGGTGTAAGAAAAGCAAACAGCGAACTTCATTCAGTTGGCTTAGGTGTGATGAACTTACACGGCTATCTTGCGAAAAATAAAATAAGCTATGAATCAGAAGAAGCTAGAGACTTTGCCAATGTTTTCTTCATGATGATGAACTATTACTCAATTGAACGTTCTATGGAAATCGCAAAAGAACGTGGCGAAACTTTTGTTGGCTTTGAACAAACGGATTATGCGAATGGTCGCTATTTTGAGCGTTATACATCTGAAGACTTTTTGCCACAATATGACAAAGTCAAAGCATTATTTGAAAATCACGATATACCAACACGAGAAGACTGGAAAGCATTACAAGCTGAAGTTGAAAAATACGGTCTTTACCATGCATACCGCTTAGCGATTGCACCAACTCAAAGCATCTCATATGTACAAAATGCGACAAGTTCCGTTATGCCAATCGTGGATCAAATTGAACGACGCACATACGGAAATTCTGAAACATTTTATCCAATGCCATTTTTATCACCGCAAACGATGTGGTATTACAAATCAGCATTTAACACAGATCAAATGAAATTAATCGACTTAATTGCAACGATTCAAACACACATTGATCAAGGTATTTCTACAATTCTCTATGTAAACTCAGAAATCTCAACACGTGAATTATCTCGACTTTATGTTTATGCACATTATAAAGGGCTTAAATCTTTATATTACACAAGAAATAAATTACTTAGCGTCGAAGAATGTACAAGTTGCTCAATTTAGGCATAAATTGATGCCGAATTCATATTAAGCATAAGTGCATCTCTATTATCATGCTTGGGGCAACGAAATCATTGATTTTAGCCCCATACATGCGTGATGCATAGATCGTGATACTAATAAAAAAGATAAGGAGAAATGGAAATTAATGATAGCTGTAAATTGGAATACTCAAGAAGATATGACGAATATGTTTTGGCGTCAAAACATTGCTCAAATGTGGGTTGAAACAGAATTTAAAGTTTCAAAAGATATTGCGAGTTGGAAAACTTTAACTGAACAAGAACAAGATGCCTTTAAAAAAGCATTAGCCGGGTTAACAGGATTAGACACACATCAAGCTGATGATGGTATGCCTTTAATCATGATGCATACAAGTGACTTACGTAAAAAAGCGGTCTATGCTTTTATGGGGATGATGGAACAGATTCATGCGAAAAGTTATTCACATATTTTCACAACATTGCTTCCTTCAAGTGAAACAGATGAGTTATTGGACAAATGGGTAATTGAAGAGCCACATTTGAAATACAAATCTGAGAAAATTGTCGGAACGTATCATAAATTATGGGCGAAAGAAACAACGATATATGATCAATATATGGCGCGTGTTGCAAGTGTGTTTTTAGAAACATTTTTATTCTTCTCTGGTTTCTATTATCCACTTTATTTAGCAGGACAAGGTCGTATGACGACATCTGGAGAAATTATTCGTAAAATTTTATTGGATGAATCCATTCATGGTCTATTTACTGGACTGGATGCACAAAGTTTACGTAGTGAGTTATCCGAAAGTGAAAAACAAAAAGCGGATCGTGAAATGTATAAATTATTAGAAGATTTATATGCAAACGAAGAATCTTACACACGTAAATTGTATGAGCCTCTTGGTTTAGCTGATGACGTGCTTAATTATGTACAATATAACGGTAACAAAGCACTTTCTAACTTAGGTTTTGAACCGTACTTTGAAGAAAAAGAGTTCAGCCCAATTATTGAAAATGCTTTAGACCGTACAACTAAAAACCATGACTTCTTTTCAGTAAAAGGAGACGGTTACGTATTAGCGCTTAACGTTGAAGGCTTACAAGACGAAGACTTTATTTTTGATGACAACGATAAAGCATAAAAGATATGAACTCCTCTTTTTCTAGGCGTGATGACATGTTAGACGCCGGGATGTCTTGAGGAAGTCTATACAATTTGATCGAGCAACCTCACCTCCAACTGGTGAGGTTGTTTTTGTAGCTCTTTCAAATAGAACTGAAGCGCAAAATGTAGAGGTGAATCTAAGTCAAGAATACGGTCAAACAAAAAAGAGAATTTTTGCAGCTCATATCATCTAACTTTGAAAGCACGCTTTGAGCATTGGATATATTCCACAATGCTCAACATCACTTCATTCTATAATTAATATTTAAAGATGAGGTTGGGACGGGATATCCAATCTTATTTTGATAAGACAATTAAAAGAGCGGGGCAAAAATCGTGTAGATTTTTGTCCCACTTTAGCTGTTCATGCTAGGGGAGGCATGATTCACCCCAGTCATTCCTTTTCAGTCATTTCACTAATGTGAAGTTATGATAAACAAAATAAAAGAATTTCTGATTTTAGCTCAAATGAAAGCCATATTAAATCTCGAAATAGTGATGATAATGGAATTTACATCGATTGTTAAAATGGGCATCACATTCTGGACAAGCTTCCGACATCATATAAGTTTCAATTGACATTTCATGGCCGCAAACGCCACACATAATGGCATTTACTTGGAATTCATCTGAGTGCCAGCGTTTTGGGCGATGCTTCTCAGATTCATTATGGCACTTAAAGCAAGGGTAATATTTTTCACAGCATTTAAACTTTATTGCAATAATATCATAAGGCGTATGATAATGAATACATCGTGTTTCTTTATCTACAGTGGCACCATACACTTTAGGCATGCTATTCGCTCCTCACATCAGTTACTATTGATCTTCTAACTTTTCTCCAATAATGCGAACTTCACGTTCTAATGCGACATCAAATTTCTCTTTTACAACAGATTGAACATGGTGGATGAGACTTTCATAATCTGTTGCTGTCCCGTTATCAACATTTACCATAAATCCTGCGTGCTTCGTCGATACTTCTACGCCGCCAATACGATGCCCTTGCAAATTTGAGTCTTGTATGAGTTTCCCAGCAAAATAGCCAGGTGGGCGACGGAAGACACTCCCACATGATGGATATTCAAGCGGTTGTTTTGACTCTCGGCGCGCTGTTAAATCATCCATCTTTTCTTGAATACTTTCGAGCTGACCAGGTGTTAGGGTAAAGGCAGCTTCAAGGACAACATAATGTTGCTGTTGGATAATACTATTTCGATAATCGAGTTCTAATTCATTATGTGTGAGTTGGAGCAATTCCCCTCGTTCGTTAATCACACGTGCATAATCAATGACATCTTTAATCTCGCCACCATATGCGCCAGCGTTCATATAAACAGCGCCCCCAACTGAACCTGGAATACCGCAAGCAAATTCAAGCCCTGTCAGTGACAAATCACGTGCTTTTCTTGAGACGTCAATAATTGCTGCACCACTACCCGCAATGATTGTCGCATCAGAAGCTTCAATATGATTTAAATCTAACAAACTTAAAACAATGCCTCTAATCCCACCATCGCGAATAATAATGTTAGAGCCATTACCTAAATAAGTTACTGGAATTTGGTTATCGTAAGCGTATTTTACGACTTTTTGTACATCTTTATATGAATCAGGCGAGATATAAAAGTCTGCTTTACCTCCAGTTTTTGTATAAGTATAACGTTTAAGAGGCTCATCTACTTTAATGATGCGTTCTGGGACGAGCGCTTTTAATCCTTGTAAGATGCTAGAATGATTCAAAATTAACATCCTTTCTTTGTCTGTATTCATTGATAATATAATTATTTCTGCACTAAAGTTCTGTTTAATATTTTATTTTAGAAATGTCGGCAGAAATTTATTTAATTCTATTTTAACTGTTTTATGATAAAGCGTCATGTTTTAATCGAAATTCTAAGATGAATATTGGCGCAGATTTTTAAACCATTGTGCTTTTTGTGCTTCATAATCTCGAATAGCTAACGTTGTACCTGTCAATTGCTGTTTTTGTGTTGAAAAATAGTCAATGGCTTTTGGATGGGATGTTAACAAATCGTGATATTGCGCATACTGTTCGAAAATAGGGGTGTGACGTTGGAGAATATGCAGTCGGACTTCCTGTTTTAAATCAATTAAGTTATTAAACTTTGCCATCATGACCTTTTTTTCATAAGGATGATGCAAACGATAAAATCCAGCATAATTTAATCTTTTTTCATCTAATGAAGTAATGTCATGAAGGTTGTCCACACCGACTAAAATGTCTAGGATGGGCTCAGTAGGATAGTTAAAATGAAAGGTCCCTCCGATATGCTGTGTACTTTTCACTGGAGACTTCAATAAGTTAAAGAGAATGTCTCGATATTTTTGATATTGTTGCGCATAAAAATCTTGGTGTTGCGCAGTAATAAAAGGTTGAACATGACGATACATGTGAAAGCCTCCTTATGGCTAAAATAAGGCATTTTGCTTAATTCTGCATAACTATAACATATATTATTTTCAAGTTAAATATGTTTCTGTATAATACGAATTAATAAGGGGTGCAATGATGAAAAAATGGATTAAAATTATAATTTTAAGCTTTTTAGCGCTCACGTTACTTCCGGCATGTATGCATTCGTCTGAAGACCAATTAAAAGCGTTTGATCAACACATGAAAATAGTCAATGAAAAAGAACGCGTATTAAGCAAAACACTCAATCAAATGGACTTAAATCAAATTCATTATTTAAGTCAAACTGATACGACAGATAAAAATAAACAAGCTTTTAATGACATAAAAAAAGCAATTGATCAAAAGTTAAAGCCAAAATTTAAAGATTATCGAGAGGCAGCCAATCAACTACCGGCACGAGATGATTCATTGAAAGCATTAAAATCAACATATTTAAAAGGAATTGATCAAAAAGAACATGAAATCAAACAATTAGATTTATTTATAGCACTTTGTCAAAAATCTATTCAATCTAATGAAAAAATTCTCGATTCTACACAAGCATTTGAAAAACACCGTAGTCGTGTCGAGTCGCAAATGAACTTGGCGAAACAAACAGAGCAAGGTTCAAGAGAAAGTGAAATGCTTGAAAATAAACTCATTAGTAACAACCAAGCGATTAAAGAAATAGCAGAAAAGTCAATGAATGCTAAAAGTGAAAAGGCGCAATTAGATGCCATCCATAAAGAAATGTTACCGCTCATTCAAGGACAAATAAAAGAATTAAACAAAACGCAATTAAAAGACAGTGCCACAAATAACGCGCGTCAAAATGCGATTGAAATGTATTACAAATTAGAACGTTATTATCAAGAAAGAGCGAAAACGATTCAATATAGTGAAAAATTATCAAAATTTGATGTGAATCAATTAGTAACAAAAGGAGACGATTTAGAACGTTTCGATCAACCTTTTGAAAAGGAAAAAAGAAAGTTAGAGTCTAAATAATATCACTCATAAGACTAAGGATTAATGGGGAATCATTTGCTTCATAAGGAAGGAAAGAACGGATTTCATACGTGTAGATTTCCAGTTTCAATCAAAATTAAAGGTTAACAAGGATAGATTATGTGTGTATAATGGTACACATTGAGAAAAGTTGAATTAAATGATAGATAAAAGACAAACAGAAAATATACTTAGAGGTGAAGAGAATGGCGATAAAGCTAACTTCGATTGACCAATTTGAGCAAGTGCTTGAACAAAACAACTATATTTTTATATTAAAGCATAGTAACACATGTCCGATTTCTGAAAATGCATTTGATCAGTTTAATAAATTTTTATATGAACGTGATATGGACGGTTATTATCTCGTTGTTCAAGAAGAAAGAGAGTTATCGGATTATATTGCTGAAAAAACAGGTATTCAGCACGAATCACCACAAGCATTTTATTTTGTAAATGGTGAGGTCAAATGGCATGATAGCCACAATAATATTAATGTATCTTCACTTGCGCAAGCTGAAGAGTAATCAATTTGTAAAAAGGAACGCTTATAGGTTATTGTAGAATCACTACAAAATGTCTATAAGCGTTCTATTCGTTTGTATTCAATTATAAGTCAACGCTATAATATGGAGTGGTTGAACAATCCATGATTATTAAAATGGACAAACAGGGAGAAAATGGAAGTTTAATCTTTCCAAAAAGCAAACCTTGTTATAGCATTTATGCCAGCAAGGCGCCTATTGTATCATAAGCCTAGCGCTCATAGTACGCTAGCAGTTTGAGTAGTGAAAAAACAGTATAATCAATGATGAATCGTTTCGATTTGATATTTAAGTGATATGAGAGATAAGAGGGTGACAAAATGAAAGTTTTAGTTGCGATGGATGAATATAATGGCATTATTTCGAGTTATGATGCTAATCGCTATGTGGAAGAAGCTGTAGCGAGCCAATTAGAATCGGCAGATATCGTTCAAGTTCCATTATTTAATGGTAGAAGAGAATTGCTGAACGCAGTATTTCTATGGAAGTCTGGAACACAATATCGAATCTCTGTGCATAATGCTGAAATGCAAGCCGTTGATGTCACATACGGCCAAACAGATGATGGTTTAACAGTGATTGAAGCAAGTCAATTTTTAACAGGTCAAGCGTCACACGTCAATTTGACAAGCTATGGTCTGGGTGAAGTCATTCGACATGCGTTAGATAAAGCGGCACAACATATCGTTATTTCAGTTGGTGGCATTGGTTCCTATGATGGCGGTGCGGGTATGCTAGAAGCGTTAGGTGCACGTTTTTATGATGACGAGGGCCAACGTGTTGATATGACTAAAGGCGCACGCCAAATTAAACATGTTCGCCGTATTGATACAAGTGATTTGGATCAACGGTTACAACAATGTCGTATTCAAGTTCTGGTCGATTTTGAAAGTAAGTTATATGGTAAACAAAGTGCGATTATGAAAACTTATACAGAACAGCAAATAGAGAGAACGCAAGCTGTAGAAATTGATAATCTATTATGGTATTTGAGTGAGTTATTTAAAAACGAACATCAATTGTTGTTAGGTCCTATTGAAAGAGGCGGTGCAGGCGGAGGGATTGCTGCTACTATGGCGGCACTCTTTAATGCCGAAATCAATACAAGCCATGAACTTGTGGATCAAATTACAGGACTTGACCAATTAGTTGGACAAGCAGATTTAATCATTTTTGGTGAAGGCATAGATGAACAAGATGAAATTATCGATACATCATCATTGCGCATCGCTGAATTATGTCAAAAGCATGATAAAGTTTCTGTGGCATTGTGTGGCACTGCAGATAAATTTGAACGTTTCGAAGCTTTAGGTGTAACGGGCATGTTTAATAGCTTTATCGAAATGCCAAAGCAATTGACGGATTTCAAAATGGGGATTCAATTACGCCATAATACAATACAAGCCATCAAGTTATTGCGCACGCATTTACCACAATAAATGTGGCTTAGGATAACACCAATTTAAGTGGTTTTAATGATAACTTCTAGATTGAGACGTTTTAAATTATCTCCCTCAATGAAGAATGATTTAAAAGAGAAATACAGTCGATAAAAAAGAGTCAGAGAATACAGCTTCTCTGACTCTTTTTGACCTCTTTTGATAGTCATAAAGTTATGCTTTTTGATTTTCAGCCACTTTTTGTACGATACCAATGATGACTTGAACTGCTTTTTCCATAACATCAATCGATGCATATTCATACGGCCCATGAAAATTGTCACAGCCTGTGAAAAGATTTGGTGTAGGTAAACCCATAAATGATAATTGTGAACCATCTGTACCGCCACGGATAGGTGCAGTATTTGGCGTAATACCTAAATCTTTATAAACGGCTTTAGGAATATCTATAATATGTTGAAGTGGTGTGATTTTTTCTGCCATATTATGGTATTGGTCATGAATGACAAGGTTTACAGGATTGTAATAATACTGTTCGTTTATTTTCTCTTGAATTTCAATTAAAGTTTGTTTTCGATTTTCAAATGAAGTACGATCATGGTCTCGAATAATATATTGTGATGTCACTTTTTCAACATTACCATTCATTTGCATCAGGTGGAAGAATCCTTCGTAACCTTCTGTGTGCTCAGGAACTTCGTGAGCAGGTAGCGATTGATGAAAAGTATTCGCTAGATTTAAAGCGTTGACCATTTTATCTTTTGCAGAACCGGGATGAACATTGACGCCTTCAAAAGTAACCGTTGCTTCTGCAGCATTAAAACTTTCATATTGAAGTTCCCCTAATTGACTGCCATCCATTGTATAAGCAAAATCCGCATCAAAACGTTCAACATCAAATTGATGTGGTCCACGACCAATTTCTTCATCAGGAGTGAAGCCTACTCGGATACGACCATGTTTAATTTCTGGATGCTCTAATAGATAACGTAATGCTTCCATGATTTCCACGACGCCTGCTTTATCATCTGCACCTAATAATGAAGTGCCATCAGTCGTCATTAAAGTATGTCCTTTAACTTTAACGATGTCTGGAAAAACTTCAGGATTGATTTCACGTCCAGATGTACCTAATTTAATAATGCCACCGTCATAATTGTCGACGATTTGAGGATTGACATTTGCAGCATTAAAATCAGGAGAAGTGTCTACATGCGCTAAAAAGCCAATAGTTGACACCGGCGCTTCAATATTGGCTTCTAATGTCGCAAATAAATAGCCTTGATCATCCAAATCTGTTTGCAATCCCATCGCTGTCAATTCTTCCTCTAAAAGATGTAATAAATCCCATTGTCTTGTAGTGGAAGGTGTTGACTCACTATTTGGATCAGATTGTGTATTAATTTTAGTGTAGCGTGTAAGTCTTTCAATAATTTGTTCTTTCAAGTTGACCACTCCTTCTCTTACGTTAAATACGATTATTCATATGATATCCTTTACGATAAGTCTTACCTTTTAGTTTACCATAGTAATGCTTGATGCGTGTATAGATGTAATAGAAGATCTCAGCGCAGAGTATTCCAAAAGCAATCGCGCCTGATGTTAGTGTGACTTCTAAAAACTGGTTTACAGCGGGTGTATAGGAATTTGATACTAAGAGTCGTGTTGCCTCATAAGCTGCGCCTCCGGGTACAAGAGGAATGATACCAGGTAATATAAAAATAATGACAGGGCGTTTATAACGTCGGCTCATCGTATGGCTCATAACCGCTAATATAAAGCTTCCAAGAAAAGCAGCCATCACGATACCGTAGTTCATATCTACAGTGAATTTATAAATAGACCAACCCATTGCACCAACAAAGCCTGACGCAACTAGCAATCGCTTAGGCGCATTGAATATAACTGAAAATAGCATTGTAGAAAAAAAACTAATCATAAACTGCGCAATATAATACAAAATGACTGTCAATGCTTCCCACACCTTTCTTAAAATATGAGTAAAACAATCGCGACGCCTGCACCGATTGCAAAAGAGGTCAATGCCGCTTCGACACCTCGAGACATTCCGGCAAGCAGTTCTCCCGCCATTAAGTCACGAATGGCATTCGTAATTAAAATACCTGGGACAAGGGGCATAACACCAGCGATTGTGATAATATCCTGATTGATTGCCCAGCCGATCTTAGTAAAAAAGGCAGCAATCGTAATCACGACCATTGCACTTATAAATTCAGAGAAAAATTTAATCTGTATAAAGCGTTGTACTAAATCAAATGTTAAAAATGCCGCGCCACCTGCAATAACTGCATAAATAAAATCATGTGCGACACCGCCAAACATGAATAAGAAGAAGCCACATGCAATGGAAGCGGATATAAATTTAATAATAAACGAATACTGTAACGAAGCATGGTCTAAATGAATTAACTCCGATTTTGCTTCATCTAATGTTAAAGCATTTCGTGAGATTTTTCGTGAGATATTATTAGCCATTGCAATTTTTTCTAAATCCGTCGTACGTTCACGCACACGAACAAGACGTGTATTCGTACGATCATTTAAAGAAAAGATGATGGCTGTAGATGTGACGAAAGCATATGTATCTTCAAGTCCATAGCTTGCAGCAATTCGGCCCATTGTATCCTCAACGCGGTACGTTTCAGCACCACTTTCGAGTAGGACTTTGCCTGCAAGTAAGACAACGTCAATGACTTTATCTTCATCTATAATCGTTAATGCCTCTGCCATGACTATGCCTCCTTTTTAATAACAATCAATTGTCAGTCTACATTGGAATAAAGGGTCTTGCAATATATAATACCCATGTTTTCAAAAAATCATAAGCAAAAGCTTTATATATAGGGAATAAATAATATTTTTCATAATAGGGTCACACAAAAAATCATCTTAAAATAATTACACATTAGAAAAAAGGAGATTCATTTATGCGCTATATGCTTAGGTTTCTGAACAAGGCGTTATTGTTCTAGAATTGTTTTTTAATTTGAAATAAAGCGACTAGAAATATAGAGATCAAAAAAGACACTTGGCGTGATTGAACATGTCTTACGCGAAGTGTCTAAAATATTTTGCTTATTGTAATTTAATAATTGGATTAAACATCACTTTATTACGGCCTTCATTTTTTGCAACGTGGAGCATGTCATCTGCATCTTTAAAAACTTTTCGATGAGATTTATGTGCGTCACTATCTAAATAACCAACACCAATCGATACAGAAAGTTTAATTACCGTTTTATCAGGAAGGTGAAAATTAGACTTTTCAACTGCTTTTCGAATGTTTTCGGCGAGTTTCACACATTCATCTAAAGAATAATGACGAAGGACAATCGAAAATTCTTCACCGCCATTACGAAAAATTTTAGTCTTTTTAGGCACGTAATTTTGGAATAAGTGAGACATTTGTTTTAAAACAGCATCTCCAGCACGATGTGTATGTGCATCATTGACATCTTTGAACCCATCAATGTCTATCAGCAATAAAGCTAAACTTTGGTTATTATCATCTGCAATACGTGAGACTTCGTTGAGATGACGGTCAAATTCTTTAACATTTCCTAATCCCGTCAAATAATCCACCGTTTCTTCATTTTCGTAACGTTCGATTAAAGAGAAAAATCTTAATAAATCAACATAGAAAATCGCTGTTACTAAAGTAGCAATCACAGAAAGTGGTATTAAGTAGATGACTTCTTTAATATCATACGATGGCATGAATAATGCAATAACGGTCAAAATAATGATACTTAATACATTCAAAATTTGAATTGCAACGACATGGTTCTGTTTTAAAAATGGTCCGATAGTGCTCACAACACCTGCAATGATAATGAGTGCTATAGCATAAGTTAAAGATGTAGATAATACAAAATAGCCAACAAGCGCAATAATCATGGCTGAAATAAATGTGTAAAAGGAATTTGTATAGCGTCCTAAAAATAGTAAAGGAACAAAAGAAAGCTGAACCATATAATGTTCTATAGGTACAGGATATAATGCTAATAATAGTCCAACAATTGTCATCAATACGGTGATATAGCTTTTTGAAAATCTAAAATCGTGTGATTCTGCGTATTGGAGACGATGAAATAAATATATACCAGCAATGGTTACTGAAATATTATAGATAATAGCTTCAATCATAATTTATGACTCCTTTTCTTTACCATTAGTTATTGTAAGTGAAATGTTACATTTTGTCATTCATTTTTATAAGAGAAAATCAGAATTTTAAATGATAAAACGTCGTATTAGTATTTTTATAATAAGTTAAAAAAATTAAAATATCACAATTGTGTCAAATAGTTGTCGATTATGATGCATTGAATGATAATGAGAATAATCGTAAAAGAATATACAATGATAATGAAAAAGAAAATAATAATTTTCGCTCCTATAAATGTTATTAAAGGCATTTACATGTTAATATATGATAATATAATAAAGTGTTTGAAGCGTTTGAATGGTAGGATATATAACAGGATTGAGCGTGTAAAACCATTTTTAAATTGATTTTAATGCAAATAGTTTTATTTTAAAATAAACCGCATGAGTATTTGATTCATGCTCAAAGCGCAATCGCGCACAAGGTGACGTATGCGCTTTACAAGCGTGCGCAATTTACCGTTTGAAGTTTATAAAAGATGAATGTTGGTTCTAACTTCTAGATTGTCTTATACAAAGCATTCTAACTTTTATTTATGTTTTAGTACAGTTCATTCTTTACGTTAAACTTTCTAAAGGTAGCTCATTATAAATATGCTGTTGTTTGTCGAATATTAATAAAGAAAATTTTCATTTATTGAAGGTGAACTGATGTATACTTTAATACTCATTGGCGTTTCAATGATAGTCAGTTTGATGATTATACCGGTCGTTATCGCTGTTTCTAAAAAATTGGATATTGTTGATAAGCCTAATTTTCGTAAGATCCACACTAAGCCTATTTCAATGCTGGGAGGATCGGCGATTTTACTCTCATTTTTAATTGGTATATGGCTTGGAGAACCTATTGAAAGGGAGATTAAGCCGTTACTTCTAGGTTCAGTTGTGATTTATTTAGTGGGTTTGATTGATGATTTATATGACCTTAAACCTATTATTAAGTTAATAGGTCAAATATTAGCAGCAACTGTAGTTGTCTCTTATGGGGTGACCATAGATTTTATTTCCTTGCCTATTGGACCGACAATTCATTTTGGGTGGCTAGGTATCCCGATTACTATTTTTTGGATTGTTGCCATTACAAATGCCATTAACCTTATTGATGGTTTGGACGGCCTAGCTGCAGGGGTATCTGTCATTGCATTAGCTACGATTGCATTTATTGCCATCTTACAAGGTAATATCTTTATCATCATGATTTGTAGTGTATTAATTGGTTCACTACTCGGTTTTCTCGTATTCAATTTCCACCCTGCAAAAATATTTTTAGGGGATAGCGGGGCGTTATTGATTGGCTTTATTATTGGCTTTGTATCATTACTTGGTTTTAAAAATATTACATTTATATCCCTATTTTTCCCGATAGTCATTTTAGCTGTACCATTCATTGATACTTTATTTGCAATGATTCGTCGAGTGAAAAAAGGGCAACATATTATGCAAGCAGATAAATCGCACCTCCATCATAAACTGTTGGACTTAGGTTATACACACCGTCAAACCGTTATACTCATTTATTCCATCGCTTTCATGTTTAGTGTTGTAAGTATTATTTTATATTTATCACAACCATGGGGCGTATTCTTAATGATTATTCTGATTGTGGTTACAATTGAATTGATTGTTGAGTTTACGGGATTAATTGACGATGATTATCGACCGCTACTTAACTTAATTTCAAAGCGAAAAGAGAGCAGAAAATAGTGTAGTCTTTTCAAATTCATTTTGATGACAGAATCTTAAGGATGGATTTAGTATTAAGAAGATGAAGTGCTTTTATCGAAGCAAATATTAAAAATTTAAAGCGTAATTCAACGAAGTTCGTTTGTTCATCAACAAGTTAGAACGGGATTGGGTGTATAGCCCATTCCCGTTTTTATTTGCTTTTCATGAAAGAATATTGAGGATGTATGCATCAATGATTTTTCACAAGTTATGAAAAGGTGAATCGATTTTTGAAGTCATTCGTTAATCGATATCGAAAGGCAAACGTTTAACAGGATCTTCTTCCATAGTGAACTTGCCTTGCGTATGTTGGTTTACAAATTGAATATACGCATCGTAATCTTCTTCTAACACATCAATATGATATGTAACTTGATCCGTATAATTTGTATCTCTTAATATGAAGTTGGTACTTTGAAGTTCGTGCTCAAACTTACCTGTCAGTTCATATGCAATCGACAGTCGCGTTGGAATTGCAGGCTTTAAAGTAACACGTCCAATATCTTGGATGACATCTCTCACTGCGCCACCATATGCACGAATCAGACCGCCCGTACCTAATTTAATGCCTCCAAAATAACGTGTAACAACGACCGCTGCATTATGAACCTCCAGTTTTTTTAACATTTCTAACATAGGAACTCCTGCAGTACCACTAGGTTCACCATCGTCATTTGCTTTTTGGATTAACATGGTATCCCCAATTGTATATGCTGAGCAATTGTGTGTGGCTTCACGGTGTTCTTTCTTTTTGGCCTCTATAAATGCTTTTGCTTCTGATTCATCTTGTACAGGTTTGATATGTGCAATGAATCGTGATTTATTAATTACATTTTCTATGATATGCTCATCTTTTATTGTAATGACTGAATCTGTCATAAATGTCACCCTTTATTGTTCAAATTACGTTGTCTATTATACTATATTAATAAGCTTCATATAAGGTTAGGCAAATGTTGCAATCATTTTTTGTGCTTGATGTCACACCACGATGTGTGATGATTTTTCTTATACGCGTTAGCAGTTATCATGAATGAATCAAGCGTCTTTCATGTATTGTTAAAGCATAATAATTGATGTGCGTGAAGTGATTGTATCCACAATACCTATTGGAAACCTATGAAAACTGTTGATATAATTATAAATTGTTGTATGTTAAAACAATAGCAATATAATAAGAAATCTGATATAAAAGAAAGTATCAAGTACATATTGTAAGGATTTGTGTCTTTCGGTTGAATTAAACTGGAGGTGTAAAGGCGTGTGTAGGTTTCGTTTAAATATGCATCGCCATACTTGACAACATTCGAGTCCGAACAGCACACATTGACAATTATCGCTATCTTTTCGATTAGCGTTCATATCACTTAAATCATATCAAAGTGATTGCAAATAAAATACACGATTGTGTTTTAGCTTTTAGAGGAGGAAATAAAAATGAAGATAGCTGTGATGACTGATTCAACAAGCTATATCCCTCAGCATGTTTTAGAAAAATATAATATTCGTGTTGTACCATTGAGTATTACATTGGAAAACGGTGAGAATTATAAAGAAAATATTTCAATTTTTGCAGATGAATTTTATGATATATTAGAAAAATCAGCGACAATTCCGACGACAAGTCAACCCGCAATTGGCGAGATGATAAATGCTTATGAAGCATACAAAAATGAGGGCTATACAGATGTAATTACGGTTCATCTTTCAAGTGGTATTAGTGGTGCGTATCAAACAGCATTACAAGCAGCTGATATGGTTGAAGGTATTAACGTTCACCCAGTCGATTCAAAAATTGCATGTTTACCAGAGGGTGCACTTGTTATTCGTGCGTTAGATCTAATTGCTCAAGGTTTAGATGTACAAGAAATATTAGCCGATTTGATTGAAATGAGAGATCATACGGGTGCTTTTTTAGTTGTAGATGATTTGAAAAATTTACATAAAAGTGGCCGAATTACTGGGGCGCAAGCATGGATTGGAAACTTACTCAAAATGAAACCCGTGCTTACATTTGAAGATGGCTTAATTGTTCCTTATGAAAAAGTCCGTACTAAAAAGAAAGCGTTGAAATTAATCGAACAAAAAGCAATTGAATTAGCTGATCAATTCGATACAGCGACAGTGATGGTGATCGGTGGTAATAATAAAGAAGAATCACGTGATGTTTTTCAAAGTTTACGCGAACGTTTCCCTGAGAAAAACATTGCATTTTCTGAATTTGGTCCTGTGATTTCGTCTCATTTAGGATTAGGTGGATTTGGGATTGGTGTGACGAACCGTGATATCCGTTTACCTGAAGCAGATGAAGAAGTTGAATAAACTTATTCAAAGTATAAGGCATTTTAAAACCAAACGCTTAGTGTTGGTTTTAAGATGTCTTTATTTTTTTGTGATGTTTAAAGACGAATCCGCTTATAAAAGATGTTTCATTGCCAGTTATTTAAATTCATCGGCCTGTCATTGATTTTTGAATAGCATGAAGTTATAAAACAATGTGCAAATATTTTTGAAAGCGAGAAAGTAATTCATTGGACATAAACGTGTATACAGGTGAAAGGGGCCACTTAAATGTATCTTAACGGACAACTAATTACTGATGTAGCGCTATGTAGGGAAGTAGATATCGAAACACAAAAGAAAGGCATTGAACGAACGAAACAAGGATGGCTTTGTGCGAGATGTGCGACAACAGCGCCTGAACATTTTTATCGTTACAAGAGTCCGTACCACGATAACACAGTTGTATATTGTCGCCACTGTATTCAAATGGGGCGGATTGATAATTTAACGACGGTCTTTATAACGAAAAGTTTAATGAAGTGTACAACAGGTGTGTATCATCTCACTTTCCAGTTGTCGGAACAGCAACAATTTGCTTCTGATCGTATTGTACAAGCGGTTATGAATTTCGAAAGTTTATTAGTTCATGCTGTAACAGGTGCTGGGAAAACAGAGATGATGTTTGAAGCTATTGCACGCGCAAGACGCGCCGCCTACAATGTGGCAATCGTTTCTCCGCGACTAGATGTTGTGATTGAACTCAGTTATCGTGTTCAGCAATCATTTGAAAGCGAAGCGATTGATGTGCTACATCAAGCGAGCAAACAGCAGTATGATGCGCATTTTGTAATTTCAACTGTACACCAGCTGTATCGATTTAAAAATCATTTCCATGTAATATTTGTAGATGAAGTAGACGCTTTTCCTTTGTCGATGGATACGACTTTAATGAGCACAATTGAAAATGCCGCAAGAACACATAAAAGTTTGATTTATATGACAGCTACGCCACCTAAAAAATTAAAAGCACAGTTTGATAATGAACATACGATTACTTTACCTGCTCGTTTTCATCAAAAGCCACTTGTCGTCCCACGTTTTAAATACTTTAAAGTTCGTTTTTCCAAAGTTCAACTTTACCTTCTTAATCAAATGAAACATCAACAAAAACAGCAACGAACCACACTGATATTCTTTAGTGATATTCAACAAATGCGAAAATTTTTTGAAACGTATCGTCATCAAATAGAGCAACTGCACTTTGTGCATAGTGAAGATAGTGCGCGCATAAAGAAAGTTGAAGCCCTACGACAAAAAGCGTATTCAATTATGTTAACAACCACGATATTAGAACGTGGCTTTACAATGGCAGACTTAGATGTCTGGGTGGTTGACAGTCATCGATTTTCTGCAACAGCATTAATTCAAATTGCTGGACGTGTAGGGCGGAAAATGCAAAGCCCAGGAGGCGATGTATGTTTTTTCCATGAGGGAAGAACAACAGCGATGTTTACAGCACGACGTGAAATCAAAATGATGAATCGAATCGCGAGGCAGAGAGGGTGGATTGATGGGTGAGATGCCATTACTGTATGAAAACGTATGATGAAGAGGTGGGGATACGATCGCTTTTTTTAAAGCCAAAAATTGTATGTATAAGTTGTGACGAAGCTATCCAAGCTTGCCGTTTTAATAAAGAGGGCCGATGTCCTTATTGTTTAGGTGCCTATACATCTGGATATTGTCGTAATTGTGATCACCTCAATCTTTCTACGCAACCCTTTGAAAGGATAAACGCGATTTTTCATTATCAAGGTTTTATTAAAACGCTCTTTCACCAATATAAATTTTTACAAGATGTGGCGCTAGCAGAGATTTTTGCTTATTATATTAAAATACCAGCACATGATATTGATTTCATTGTTCCTATGCCCTCAAGTCGAGAAAATGATATCAAACGTACTTTTAATCCAGTAAAGACGATATTAGATTTTCAAAAAATCGCTTATGTTGATTGTTTAAAGATGAACGTACGACCGAAACAATATACTTTGACGCCAAGCGAACGATTTAAGGTTCAGAATCCGATTTATTTTGAACATGATGAAAGTGTGATTTGTTTAGAAAACAAGTCTATTCTACTTATTGATGATATTTACACAACGGGGCATACAGCGCATTGTGCCGCAGATGTATTATTACAACAAAAAGTCAGAAAATTAAGTATGTTAACGTTTGCGAGATAGCGTAAACATGTTAAAATATAAGTAAGGAATATATTTTAAAAAGAGGTTGAAAGGAGCGAGCACTATGATTAACTTTGAAATTCATGGAGACAACCTCACAATCACAGATGCTATCAGAAATTATATTGAGGAGAAGATTGGTAAATTAGAACGTTATTTCACTAATGTACCCAATGCAACTGCTCATGTTAAAGTTAAAACATACCAAAACTCTAGCACTAAAATTGAAGTGACAATTCCTTTGAAGAATGTTACACTTCGTGCGGAAGAACGTCACGATGATTTATATGCCGGAATCGATTTGATTAATAATAAACTTGAACGTCAAGTCCGTAAATATAAAACACGTGTAAACCGTAAAAATAGAGATCGTGGTTTTGAAGAAGACGTTTTTGTTGATGTTGAAGGTGCAGAACCAGAAGTTGAAAACGAAGCTACAGATTCTGATATCGAAATCATCCGTTCAAAAACATTTAGTTTAAAACCAATGGATTCAGAAGAAGCGGTTTTACAAATGAACTTATTAGGACATGATTTCTTCGTATTCAATGACCGAGAAACAGATGGTACAAGTATTGTATATCGTCGTAAAGATGGAAAATACGGTTTAATTGAAACTGAATAATCAATATGTCGAGTAAGAAAGCGTGAATTTCACCACTTAGGCATCGTTTTTGAGCCTATCATTATAGCGAATGGAGTTCATGACATATTGGATTGATATTTAAGAAATCTATGGTAGACCATTGCCATAGATTTCTTTTTTAGTAAAATACGCGTATGATAGTAGTGTGATAAATAACGACGGCAATGTAACTGAGTATTTGAGTATAAATTTATACTCAAAAATGGTATGATGAGTTGTTGTAAGCGACACAGTATTAACGCTAAAGGAGCGAACAAAATGGGTTTTTTAACTAAACTGGTTGACGGTAATAAAAGAGAAGTCAAACGTTTAAGTAAATTAGCAGATAAAGTCATAGCCTTAGAAGAACAAATGGCGCTATTAACTGATGATGAAATGAAAGCGAAAACGAAAGCTTTTCAAGAAGAAGTACAAAAAGTTGAAGATATTAGAAAACAAAATAATAAGTTAGATGACATTTTACCTGAAGCATTTGCGCTCGTCCGTGAAGCCTCTAAACGTGTATTCAATATGACACCTTACAAAGTTCAAATCATGGGTGGGATTGCTATCCATAATGGTGACATCGCTGAAATGAGAACAGGTGAAGGTAAAACATTGACTGCAACAATGCCAACGTATTTAAATGCACTCACTGGTCGCGGTGTGCATGTCATTACAGTCAATGAATATTTATCTAGTGTACAAAGTGAAGAAATGGCTGAACTGTATAACTTTTTAGGTCTATCTGTAGGCTTGAACTTAAACAGTTTGAGCACTATCGACAAACGTGAAGCGTACAGTAAAGACATTACGTACAGTACAAATAACGAACTTGGTTTCGATTATTTAAGAGATAACATGGTGAACTATAAAGAAGACCGTGTTATGCGTCCGCTCAATTTTGCAATTATTGATGAGGTTGACTCTATTTTAATTGATGAAGCACGTACGCCTTTAATTATTTCTGGAGAAGCCGAAAAATCAACGTCACTTTATACGCAAGCCAATGTTTTTGCGAAGATGCTTAAATCTGAAGAAGATTATAATTACGACGTACAAACAAAAGCGATTCAATTAACTGAGCAAGGAATTGATAAAGCTGAGCGTATGTTCAAAATAGAGAATTTATATGATGTCAAACACGTTGATATTATTCACCATATTAACCTTGCGTTACGTGCACATTATACAATGCAACGCGACGTTGACTATATGGTGACAGGCGGCGAAATTTTAATTGTAGACCAATTTACAGGTCGTACAATGCCTGGACGTCGTTTTTCAGAAGGATTGCATCAAGCAATTGAAGCAAAAGAAAACGTAAAAATTCAAAATGAGTCTAAAACAATGGCCTCAATTACATTCCAAAACTATTTCAGAATGTATAACAAGTTGGCTGGTATGACAGGGACAGCTAAAACAGAGGAAGAAGAATTCCGTAATATTTACAATATGACAGTAACGCAAATCCCAACCAACCGACCTGTTCAACGTCACGATAAGTCCGATTTAATTTATGTGAGTCAAAAAGGTAAATTCGATGCGGTTGTCGAAGAGGTTATAGAAAAACACCGTAAAGGTCAACCGGTTTTACTAGGGACAGTTGCGGTTGAAACTTCTGAATATATTTCTAACTTGCTTAAAAAGCGTGGTATTCGTCATAGTGTATTAAATGCTAAAAACCATGAAAGAGAAGCTGAAATTGTTGCGGGTGCAGGTCAAAGAGGATCAGTAACAATTGCAACAAATATGGCCGGTCGTGGTACAGATATTAAACTTGGCGAAGGTGTAGAAGAACTCGGAGGACTTGCTGTTATTGGCACAGAACGACATGAATCTCGCCGTATTGATGACCAATTACGTGGTCGTTCAGGTCGTCAAGGCGACCAAGGGGACAGTCGTTTCTACCTTTCATTACAAGATGATTTAATGGTGCGTTTCGGTTCAGATCGAATGCAAGCGATGATGAACCGATTGGGAATGGATGACTCTACGCCGATTGAATCTAGAATGGTTTCTCGTGCTGTAGAATCTGCGCAAAAACGTGTTGAAGGTAACAACTTTGATGCACGTAAACGTATTTTAGAATATGATGAAGTTTTACGTAAGCAACGTGAAATTATGTATGAAGAGCGAAATCGCATTATTGATGAAGTTGAAAGTTCAGAGCTCGTGATTCAAATGATGAAATCAACGTTGCAACGAACATTGAATTATTATGTGAATGAAGACGAAGAAAAAATGGATTATGAACCTATTATTCATTATATCGAAGACGTTTTCTTACATGAGGGTGACTTAAAAGAAAGTGAAATTAAAGGTAAAGACCAAGAGGATATGTATGAAGTCATCTGGGCTAAAATCGAGGCTGCCTATGAGCGACAAAAATCTCAATTAGGCGATCGTATGCCAGAGTTTGAACGTATGATTCTCCTTCGTTCTATCGATGATCATTGGACATCACATATCGATACGATGGATCAATTAAGACAAGGGATTCACTTACGTTCATATGGTCAACAAAATCCTTTAAGAGATTATCAAAATGAAGGTCATGAGTTATTTGATATCATGATGCAAAGCATTGAAGAAGATGTAAGTAAATATATCCTAAAATCAGTAATTACTGTGGATGATGATGTGGAGCGTGAAAAAACAAAGGAGTTGGAGGGGAAGCACGTCTCAGCTGAGGACGGCAAAGAGAAAGCTAAGCCCCAACCTTTTGTAAAGGACCAAGAAATTGGTCGTAATGAGCAATGTCCATGTGGTAGTGGCAAAAAATATAAGAATTGCCATGGAAAATAAGTTGTTGAACATTTGAAGGAGAGATAAATATGGAATTATCAGAGATTAAGCGTAATATTGATGACTATACCTCGAAATTAGAACAACTTAGGGGGTCTCTTTGACTTAGAAAACAAAGAGACAAATATTCAAGAGTATGAGGAAATGATGGCTGACCCACATTTTTGGGACAATCAAAACCGCGCTCAAGAAATCATCGATAAAAATAATGCGTTAAAGTCAGTAGTTCAAGATTATTATGAAGTCGCAGAAACGATTGAAAATATGGAAGCAACCGTTGAGCTCTTGCAAGACGAATATGATGAAGATATCAAGCAAGATATAGAGGCTGAAGTCATCGATTTTGAAGAGAAGCTTAATCATTTTGAATTGCAACTCTTACTTAATGGTGAACATGATGCGAATAACGCAATTATAGAGTTGCACCCCGGTGCAGGTGGAACAGAATCTCAAGATTGGACCAATATGTTGTTACGTATGTATCAGCGTTTTTGCGAGCAACAAGGATTTAAAACGGAGATTGTTGACTACCAAGCGGGTGATGAGGCGGGTGTCAAAAGTGTTACCATGCTTGTGAAAGGTCATAATGCTTATGGCTATTTGAAAGCTGAAAAAGGTGTTCATCGTTTAGTACGTATTTCACCTTTTGATTCTTCTGGCCGACGTCATACGTCTTTCGCATCTTGTGATGTAATACCTGAGTTCAACAACGAAAAGATTGAAATTGAAATCAATCCTGATGACATTTCCGTTGATACTTTCCGTGCTTCTGGTGCCGGCGGACAACATATTAATAAAACAGAGTCTGCCATTCGTATTACGCACCATCCAACTGGTATTGTGGTGAACAACCAAAATGAGCGTTCACAAATTAAAAACAGAGAAGCTGCGATGAAGATGTTAAAAGCAAAGCTTTATCAACTTGAGCTCGAACAAAAAGAGCAAGAGTTAGCGGCTATTCGTGGTGAACAAAAAGAAATTGGATGGGGAAGCCAAATTAGATCCTATGTATTCCATCCGTATTCCATGGTAAAAGATCATCGAACAAATGAAGAAACAGGCAATGTCAATGCAGTGATGGATGGCGATATTAGTCCATTTATTGAGGCTTATTTAAGACATCTCATGCATTAAGTTGTATCAAAATAGGAACGAAAAATGAACCCTATGATATTAGGATTCATCTTCGTTCCTTTTTTATACATGTTTTTCAAATTAAAAATGAAGAACCTTTATAACTTCAAAAATCGCATTTTTATTATTTTTAGACTGTATAAAAGACCAAAGAAAAAAGCAATGCCACTTTTCAATAGTGAAATTGCTTAATAGATTGCGTACCGAGTCGAGACTCCCGAGGCATAGAGTCGAAACCGAAAATCCATTTTGGCTTCTTATGAGCTACAATAAAAGCCAAAATTAGTTGAGGTAAGGCGCCTGGGAAAGCGAGACTCGAAGAAGCAATCGGAAGTTTGCGACTTAATTATTATAGACACATAACCACCATATAAAGTGTACAGCCATTAAATGCTAAAAAAACTGATATTGATGGTGCGTCGGCTCGTTTGTTTTTTAAACTTTATGACTTCGCGTAAAGAATTATTTTAAATTGTATTCATTTTTGTTAAATATCAGTGAAAGCTGTAAAAACAAGTGAAAAATTCAATATAAATGTGTTAATATAATCAACAAATAGCTTGCATGCGCTTAATTGATTTTAGAGGAGGTTGGCTATGGGCGTCCATCAATATTTTAAAAGATTATCAGATTTAGAAAAATTAATTCGTTTACCGGGAAAATTTAAGTATTTTGAGCATAATGTAGCGGCACATTCATTTAAAGTAACAAAAATCGCCCAATATTTAGGCACTGTTGAAGAGTATCATGGGAAAACAGTGGATTGGAAAAGTTTATACGAAAAGGCATTAAATCATGACTTTGCAGAGGTTTTTACTGGTGATATTAAAACACCTGTCAAGTATGCAAGCGGTGAGTTAAAAAAACTCTTTTCACAAGTTGAGGAAGAAATGGTTGATACTTTTATTAAGGAAGAGATTCCAGAAAAGTATCAAGATATATATCGACGTCGATTACAGGAAGGGAAAGATGATTCTCTAGAAGGACAAATTTTATCAGTAGCTGATAAAATTGACTTACTGTATGAAACGTTTGGAGAAATTCAAAAAAGAAATCCTGAACCGCTATTTTTCGAAATTTACGAAATGAGTCTCGAAACCATCATGCAATTTGATCATTTGTACTCAGTTCAAGATTTCATAGAGCATATTATTCCTGAAATGTTAACAGAAAGATTTATCCCTAAAACGGAATTAAGAGAAACAACAATGCATATCCTTAATAAAAGAAAGATGTGATTGGATTGATCTGGTATATATTAGCCGCATTTTTTCCATGTGTACTTGTTGTTCTTTTCAGTACGGTAACGAGAAGTAAATGGATAGGGACTCTCATTACTCTTGTAGTTATAGGGGCTTCAGTCTACAAAGGCTTCTTTCATAATGAATGGATTATTTTCTTAGATGTTGTCTCATTGCTAGCAGGATATCTCATTATGGATTACTTAGAGAAAAACCGGACTGAGCATGATGATGACAGTGGAATATAACATTTAAGAATATTTACATTACAAATGTTATATTTAGAATGATTATAAAAATAAATATTTTTCACCAGGAGTGAATCTGAAAAGCAAGACATGGCAATCAGATACGCTCCTTTTTGACATGTTAAAACATCGCGCAAGCACAATCACGTGTTACGAACAAATGTTTGTATTTTTTAATTGTATTCTGTTAAAATATGAGTATTAAGTTGATAGGAGGCGAACAGGGATGGAGCATCATGATTTTAAAATTGCTTCAAAATTTGATCCACAAGGTGATCAACCTAAAGCAATAGAGGCGCTTGTGAAAGGGATTAAGGAAGGCAAGCGCCATCAAACATTGTTAGGGGCTACTGGAACAGGTAAAACCTTTACAATGAGTAATGTGATAAAAGAAGTAGGGAAACCAACATTAATTATTGCTCACAATAAAACGCTCGCAGGACAACTCTACAGTGAATTTAAAGCCTTCTTTCCTGAAAACAGAGTAGAGTATTTTGTGAGTTATTATGATTATTACCAACCTGAGGCGTATGTTCCATCTACTGACACATTTATAGAAAAAGACGCATCTATTAATGACGAAATTGATCAACTGCGTCACTCTGCAACAAGTGCGTTATTTGAGAGAGATGATGTCATTATTATTGCAAGTGTAAGCTGTATTTATGGTTTAGGGAATCCGGATGAATATCGTGACTTGGTAGTAAGTATTCGTGTCGGAATGGAAATGGATCGCAGTGATTTATTGAGAAAGCTTGTTGATGTGCAGTATACACGTAACGATATCGATTTTAAACGGGGAACTTTCAGAGTGCGTGGAGACGTTGTTGAGATTTTCCCAGCTTCACGTGATGAATTATGTATTCGGGTTGAATTTTTTGGTGATGAGATTGATCGAATTAGCGAGATTAATTATTTAACTGGGGAAGTTCTTAAAGAACGAGAACATTTTGCGTTATTCCCTGCATCACACTTCGTAACACGTGAAGAAAAAATGAAAATTGCAATCGAAAGAATTGAAAAAGAACTTGAAACACAACTTGAACATTTAAGAAGTGAAAACAAACTTTTAGAGGCACAACGTTTAGAACAACGTACAAATTATGATTTAGAAATGATGCGAGAAATGGGATTCACTTCAGGGATCGAAAATTACTCGGTTCATTTAACATTAAGACCTTTAGGTTCGACGCCGTATACGTTGCTAGACTATTTCGGTGACGATTGGTTAGTGATGATTGATGAATCACATGTGACTTTACCACAAATCCGGGGTATGTATAATGGTGACCAAGCACGTAAAAAGGTACTGGTTGAGCATGGTTTTCGTTTACCAAGTGCGTTAGACAATAGACCTTTGAAATTTGAAGAATTTGAAGAAAAAACGAAGCAACTCGTATATGTTTCAGCAACACCAGGACCTTACGAACTTGAACATACTAACGAAATGGTGGAACAAATTATTCGACCAACAGGCTTACTAGATCCTAAAATTGAAGTACGACCTACGAAAAACCAAATCGACGACCTGTTAAGTGAGATTCAAGAACGCACAGAGCGTAATGAACGTGTCTTAATTACGACCTTAACGAAAAAAATGAGTGAAGACTTAACCACATATCTTAAAGAAGCAGGTGTCAAAGTTAATTATCTCCACTCAGAAATTAAAACGCTTGAACGTATAGAAATCATTCGAGATTTAAGAATGGGAACATTTGATGTATTAATTGGTATCAACTTGTTGCGTGAAGGTTTAGATATACCAGAAGTTTCTTTAGTTGTGATTTTAGATGCTGATAAAGAGGGCTTTTTACGTTCTGAACGTTCCCTTATTCAAACGATTGGTCGTGCAGCCCGAAATGACAAAGGTGAAGTTATCATGTATGCGGATAAAATCACTGACTCTATGCAAGTCGCAATCGATGAAACCGAACGACGTCGTGAAATTCAAATGGCTTACAATGAGGCGCACGGCATAGTGCCTCAAACAATTAATAAGCAAATTCATGATGTGATTAGTGCGACTGTGGAATCTGATGAGACAAATGAAGATGCACGTACAGAAGTGCCGAAGAAAATGACGAAAAAAGAGCGTCAAAAAACGATAGAAAATGTCGAAAAAGAAATGAAAGAAGCAGCAAAAGCACTGGATTTCGAAAAAGCAACAGAATTAAGAGATTTATTATTCGAATTAAAATCAGAAGGGTGAAAAGCATGAAAGAACCGTCGATTGTTGTGAAAGGGGCACGCGCCCATAATTTAAAAAATGTTGATATTGAATTACCTAAACAAAAATTGATAGTGATGACGGGTTTATCTGGATCAGGTAAATCCTCATTGGCTTTTGATACGATTTATGCTGAGGGGCAACGTCGATACGTCGAATCATTAAGTGCATATGCACGTCAATTTTTAGGTCAAATGGACAAGCCTGATGTGGATACAATAGAAGGCTTGTCACCTGCAATATCAATAGACCAAAAAACAACGAGTAAAAATCCACGTTCTACAGTAGCTACGGTAACTGAAATTTATGATTATATTCGTTTGCTATATGCACGTATCGGCAAACCTTATTGTCCAATTCATGGTATTGAGATACAATCACAGACTGTACAACAAATGACGGATAGAATTATGGCGTTAGAAGAACGGACAAAGATCCAATTAATGGCACCTGTCGTTAATCATCGTAAAGGAACGCACGAAAAATTATTGAATGATATTAGTAAAAAGGGATATGTGCGTGTCCGCGTTGATGGCGAGATAATGGACGTGACACAAGTGCCAGAACTTGATAAAAATAAAAATCACACCATTGAAATTGTTGTCGATCGTTTAGTAGTCAAAGCAGGTATTGAAACGCGTCTGGCTGATTCAATTGAAACCGTATTAGAACTTGCAGATGGTCGTCTTGTTGTCGATGTCATTGACGGAGACCAACTTGAGTTTTCTGAAAAACATGCATGTCCAATATGTGGTTTTTCGATTGGTGAGCTAGAGCCAAGAATGTTCAGTTTTAACAGTCCATTTGGTGCATGTCCGACTTGTGATGGTTTAGGAACTAAATTAACCGTTGATATTGATTTAGTTGTTCCTGACAAAGACAAATCCCTTAATGAAGGGGCGATTGTCCCATGGGAGCCAACGAGTTCAGATTTTTATCCAACGTTATTAAAACGTGTGTGTGAAGTTTATAAAATCAATATGGATAAACCTTATAAAAAATTAACTGATCGACAAAAAAGCATTATTTTGCATGGTTCCGGAGATAAAGAAATTACTTTCTCATTCCAATCGAAAAATGGACAACAGCGTACACGTACGATGCCGTTTGAAGGGGTCATTCCGAATATTGAGCGCCGTTACCATGAATCGCCTTCAGAATATGTCCGTGAAATGATGCAAAAATATATGGCAGAACAACCTTGTGAAACGTGTCATGGACAAAGATTAAGTCGAGAAGCACTTTCAGTTTATGTTGCTGGAAAAAATATTGGTGAAGTCGTTGAACAATCTATAAAAGAAGCGCTTGATTACTATGAAAATATCGAATTATCAGATCAAGATGCCCAAATTGCGCGTTTAATTTTAAAAGAGATTACATCTCGTTTATCCTTTTTGAATAACGTAGGTTTGGATTATTTAACGTTGAATCGTGCATCAGGTACACTGTCAGGAGGAGAAGCGCAACGTATCCGTTTGGCAACTCAAATCGGTTCACGTCTTTCTGGTGTCCTTTATGTACTTGATGAACCTTCGATTGGTTTGCATCAGCGTGATAACGATCGTCTCATCAATACGCTAAAAGAAATGCGCGATTTAGGAAATACATTAATTGTTGTCGAACATGATGAAGATACCATGATTGAAGCGGACTATCTTGTCGATATCGGACCAGGTGCAGGTGATCATGGAGGTCATGTTGTTTCTAGTGGTACACCTAAACAGGTGATGCGAGATAAAAAATCACTGACAGGTCAATATTTGAGTGGTAAAAAGTTTATTCCTGTTCCTGAACATCGTCGAGAAAAAACCGACCGTAAGATTTCAGTGAAAGGCGCGAGAAGTAACAACCTTAAAGGTGTAGATGTTGATTTTCCGTTGTCAGTGATGAATGTGGTAACTGGGGTTTCAGGTTCTGGAAAAAGTTCGCTTGTTAATGAAGTATTGTATAAATCTCTTGCTAAAGCGATCAATAAATCAAAAGTGAGACCTGGTGCACATGATGAAATTACAGGTATAGAAGAGATTGATAAAATTATAGATATTGATCAGTCACCTATCGGTCGTACGCCAAGATCTAATCCAGCCACATATACAGGTGTTTTTGATGATATACGAGATGTTTTTGCCTCAACGAACGAAGCAAAGGTACGAGGTTATCAAAAAGGACGTTTTAGCTTTAATGTGAAAGGCGGACGTTGTGAAGCATGTAAAGGTGACGGTATTATCAAAATTGAAATGCATTTCTTACCAGATGTTTATGTACCTTGTGAAGTATGTGGAGGGAAACGTTATAATCGCGAAACTTTAGAAGTCACATATAAAGGTAAAAACATTTCTGATGTTTTAGAGATGACAGTTGAAGACGCAGTCCATTTCTTTGAAAATATCCCTAAAATCAAACGTAAATTACAGACGCTTGTGGATGTAGGTTTAGGTTATATTACGTTGGGTCAACCAGCAACAACACTATCGGGTGGTGAAGCACAACGTGTGAAACTCGCATCTGAATTGCATAAACGTTCAACTGGACGTTCAATTTATATTTTAGATGAGCCAACAACAGGTTTACATGTTGACGATATTAGCCGATTATTAAAAGTTTTAAATCGACTTGTTGACAATGGTGATACAGTCGTTATTATTGAACATAACCTTGATGTCATTAAAACTGCTGACCATTTAATTGACTTAGGGCCAGAAGGTGGTGACGGTGGCGGGACAATCTTAGCAACAGGAACACCTGAAGAGATTGCCGCACATCCAACTTCATACACTGGACGATATTTGAAAGAAATATTGGCACGTGATAAAGCGCGACAGGAGGGCTAGTAAATGAAAGAAGCAAAATTCAAAGTGTTAGAATTACTACAAGCTGGAAAGATTTCAGTAGAAGAAGCAGCAATACTATTAGATGCAATGGCAACAGACACAACGACAGCACAAGCGCAAACGAACCATTCAGATACTCAAAAAACCGAAGCAAAAGCCGATGATACAAATGTAGACAGCGATTTTAAATCTTCAGTAGAAGACTTTGTCCGCGATACATTTGAAAATGTGAGTGAAACACTACGTCAAGGCGTTGAATATGTCAATCAACAGCGCGAACAAGCAAAGCAAAATAAAGAAGCACACCCTATTGATCCTTTAAAACAATTTGAAAAAACATTAAAAGAAGTGACAGATAGATTGAATAAAGAAAAGTAAATGCCCTTTATTTAACAGATGATCATTGTGATTTCGCACTAAAATGATAGTGTAGAAATTGTTCTTATATGAGTCCCTAAAATTCATGTGATTTATGAATTTTGGGGACTTTTTTATCTGTCTAGTGGTAGATGTTCCTTCTTAAATAGTAAAAATGTTAAAATGAATAGGGTCATTGAGTAGAGTGAACCGTTTTTAATGGATGAGACACAACGAGTTAAGATGAATGTAAAAGTTTTTTAATAATGAAATACATCTCATTCTTTCGCATTTCATGTATAATATAGGACATAATTAACCACGATAGGCACAGTACATCGGATAGGACTGCGTTAAAAAGAAGTGTGATTAAGTAAGCGCGTGGAGATTAGTCTCGCAATAGACTGTTATTTTGCGTCTTTCTATATGATGATTAACGAGAGATAGAGTGAATACTGAGGTGACTGACATGTTAACAACTCAAGATTTAGTAAAGCGATTTAATTTGAAAGTGATAGCTGGTGAAGCAGGTTTAAACCGACCTATTCATAATACAGATATCTCTAGACCCGGTTTAGAGATGGCAGGCTATTTCTCGCATTATGCTTCGAATCGAATTCAACTATTAGGTACAACAGAACTTTCGTTTTATAATTTATTGCCAGATGAGGATAGACAGGGGCGGATGAGAAAACTTTGTCGTCCAGAAACACCAGCAATTATTATCACGAGAGGACTTGAAGCGCCTGAGGAATTGTTAGAAGCGTCTAAAGCATTAGATACACCACTCATTTATGTGGACGAAGCTACGACACGTGTCATGGGACGTCTCACGTCTTATCTTGAGCACGAATTAGCAAATTCTACAGCATTACATGGTGTACTGGTAGACGTGTATGGGATTGGGGTATTAATTACTGGAGATTCAGGCATAGGTAAAAGTGAAACGGCTTTAGAACTTGTGAAGCGCGGTCATCGTCTGGTCGCAGATGATAATGTAGAAATTAAGGAAATCAATAAAAACGAATTGATTGGTAAGCCGCCTAAAATTATTGAGCATTTACTAGAAATAAGAGGGCTAGGAATTATTAACGTGATGACGCTTTTTGGAGCAGGTTCTATCTTGACGCAAAAACGCATACGGCTGAATATCAATCTTGAAACGTGGGATCAAAACAAATTATATGATCGCGTTGGATTGAATCACGAGACGCTTAAAATTTTGGATACGGAAATTACTAAAAAAACAGTCCCAGTTCGGCCAGGAAGAAACGTGGCTGTCATTATTGAAGTAGCTGCAATGAATTATCGACTCAATATTATGGGCATTAATACAGCAGAAGAATTTAATGAACGTTTAAATGCTGAAATATTAAAAAATAGTACACATCAAAAAGGAGATAAAGAATGATGATTGGTTACATCAATCCTGTAGCAATTGATCTAGGTGGTTTGCAAATCAAGTGGTATGGGATTATTATAGCAACTGCAATATTAATTGGTTATTGGTTTGCACAAAAAAGTGCACAAAAAGTAGGCTTTAAAGAAGACGATTTAATTAATATTTTAATTGTCTGCGTCGTTGTCGCTATCGTTACTGCACGACTCTATTTTGTTTTATTCCACTTGGATTATTACTTACAAAATCCCGCAGAGATTATTATGATTTGGCGTGGAGGGATAGCGATCCACGGTGGCCTAATTGGTGCGTTTGCCATGGGAATGTATTATTGTTATCGCAAAGATTGGCATCCTTTACAACTCGGCGATATCGTTGCACCTAGCATTATATTGGCGCAAGGGATTGGACGCTGGGGGAATTTCATGAACCATGAGGCTCATGGTGGGCCAGTTAGTCGCGCCTTTTTGGAACAATTGCATTTACCACAATTCATAATTGAGAATATGAAAATCGACGGTATTTATTATCACCCTACTTTTTTATATGAATCCATATGGAATGTGATTGGTTTTATCATTCTAATTCTTTTACGTCGACGTCTTCGCATTGGCGAAACATTTTTTACGTATTTAATTTGGTACTCAATTGGACGTTTCTATATCGAAGGCTTGCGAACAGATAGCTTGATGTTAACTGAGACGATTCGAATTGCACAGCTTGTCTCTATTATCGCTATTGTGATTGGTGTAGCACTGTTTATATGGAGACGATTTAAATCCAAAGCACCGTTGTATCGAGAAGCAAGTGTTTTAAATTGGCCTTGGGAAAAGAAAGGGTCACGTTAAATGAAAAGACGTTTAACGGTCATTCCGACCAAAACGCATAATGCGCTTTGGCACATGTATGACTATCAAAGTTTTACAAAATTGTTTAAAAATACATTAATTATTGAACTGGCGCGATTTGTACCGAGTTTGAAATTCAAACGCTGGCTCTATCGACATATTTTGAAGATGACAATCGGGCCATATACGGCGATTGCTTTCAAAGTGACACCTGATATTTTTTATCCTGAAAAAATAAAAATAGGCAAAAATGTCATTATTGGTTATAATACAACACTACTGACACATGAATTTTTGACCGATGCACTGAGAGTAGGAGAGATTGAAATTGGTGACGATACGATGATTGGAGCTAATGTTACAATTCTTCCTGGTGTTAAAATTGGTGCGCGTACTAAAATCGGTGCAGGCAGCGTTGTTTCAAAAGATATACCCAATGATGTCATTGCTTATGGTAAACCGATTCAAATAAAAGAACAATAAGAGAAAGAGAGGTGGCAATGATGACACAAAAGAATAATATTATACAGTTGTGGTCTGATGTCTCTGTTTATGAACGTTTGGCACAACAGAAAATGCAACAGCAAGATTATGTGAAAGCACAGCGCTATTTAGAAAAAGTGTTAGAATTGTCACCCGATCATTTTGAGGCGAAGCAACAACTTGCGACTTGCTTAATCAAATTAAATGCACCAAGCAAGGCAGAAGCCATTTATTACGAAGAAATCAGTAAAGGCTCTGAACTCGAGGCCTCTTATTATGAACTTAGTCAATTAAACATTGATTTAAATGAACCGAATAAAGCTTATTTATTTGGTTTGAGCTACGCGTTTATCGCGGAAGATGAAGACTACCGCGAAGAACTTGAGAGTATGTTTGAAGTTTCTTTTACTGGCGAAAATGAACTTGAATTAGAAAGCCAATTGTTTGTAACACAAGTCGTTTTTCAATATTTGTTTGGGCAAGGGCGCTTGTTAGATGCCAGAGCGTACTTACTACGACAAGATGAAGTCATTCAAGAAAATCGCCTCATTCGAAATTTACTTGCCATGTGCTATCTCTATTTAAACGAGAACACGATTGCAAAAGAAATGTTTGAACGGCTTTTGAAAGAAGACGCTTCAGATGTCCATGCTTTATGTCACTATACTTTATTGTTGTATAATATGAATGAACAAACACTGTTTAATCACTACCTCAAACTACTCAATAAAGTCGTCCCAATTAACGATGAAGAATCTTTTAAATTGGGAATCGTGTTAAGTTATTTAAAGCAATATCAAGCATCACAATATTTACTCTTACCCCTCCACCGAAGAGGAAAATTTCAAACTTTCCAGCTTTTTCATGCACTTTCATATAATTATTATTACCTGGGTCATATTGAACAAAGTGAATATTTTTGGCAAGCATTGACACAATTTCTTAAAGCGAATCCTGGTTTTCCACCTTGGGTCGTGGATGAAAGTAGACAGTACTTTAACCGTCATATTGAACCACTATTAACCAGTGAGGATCAGCATGAACGTCTTTATGGGCTCTTTTTATTGAATCAATTAAATGGTAAAGAGGTTTTAATGACGAAAGATGTATGGGATATATTAGAAACACTAGGCGATTATGAGAAACTCTATCTTTCCTATTTAATACAAAACCTACAGCTCACAAAGTTACATTTTATACACAAAGGAATGGAAAAGCTTTATCACCTCCCTAAAACTAAAGGTGATGATGCATTATTTTTAAGTTGGATTAATTATGCAGATAGTTTATCGGTGGAAAAAATAGATGTTGATGAAGTAAACGCATATGTTGCGGCAGTTACCTATTTGTATTTTAATGCTGGTGCACAATCATTAAATCGACAAGAGCTCATTGAACTATTTGACGTGTGTCCAGAAATGTTTGAAATTGCGCTCAATTGGTTGTTGAGCATATAAGTTTGAGTCTCGTATTTAAATGTTGTAAAATTTTTATGATGAAATTAAGAGGAGGAACGAATCATGTCAGAACAAGTAAGATATGATGTTGCAATCATCGGTGCAGGCCCAGCAGGTATGACAGCTGCGGTTTATGCTTCACGTGCGAATTTAAAAACAGTTATGATTGAACGCGGTGTGCCAGGTGGACAAATGGCGAACACTGAAGAAGTTGAAAATTTCCCAGGTTTTGAAATGATTTCAGGACCGGATTTATCAAATAAAATGTTCGATCACTCTAAAAAATTTGGTGCCGAATACAAATATGGTGATATTAAAGGCATCGAAGATAAAGGCGATTACAAAGTTATCGATCTCGGCACAAGCGAAATCGAGGCAACTGCTGTGATTATTGCAACAGGTGCAGAATACAAAAAAATTGGTGTACCTGGAGAAGAACAACTTGGTGGCCGTGGTGTGAGTTACTGTGCTGTATGTGACGGCGCCTTCTTTAAAAATAAAAATGTCTACGTTGTAGGTGGAGGAGACTCTGCTGTTGAAGAAGGAACTTATCTAACAAAATTTGCAGATAAAGTGACTATTGTTCACCGTAGAGATCAATTAAGAGCACAAAAAATATTACAAGATCGTGCGTTCAAAAACGAAAAAATTGATTTTATTTGGAACCATACACTTAAATCAGTTAACGAAAAAGATGGTAAAGTAGGTTCATTGACGTTAGTTTCAACAGTTGATGGCACTGAACAAACAGTGGATGCGGATGGCTTATTTGTCTATATCGGCATGAAACCTCTTACACAACCGTTTGAAAACTTAGGCATTACAAATGAAGCAGGCTATATTGTCGCAAATCCAGACATGAGCACAGCTGTTAAAGGGATTTATGTAGCTGGAGATGTTCGTGAAAAAGGATTACGTCAAATCGTAACAGCAACAAGTGATGGTAGTATCGCAGCAGAAAGTGTTCAAGCGTATATCGAAAGCTTGCACGATGAAGCTTAATCACGATTTTAAGTAATCGTTTTATAAGATTGAAGTTAATCTGTTCGAATACGCTATATTTTGCGTGTTCATATATTAAATAAACGACACCCTATACAGGTGGGACAATGGAATCTAACGTAACAACGAGTTTCCAAGTCCCACTCTTTTTATTTATCATTGTTTTTTATGCTTATGAAAATAGTGCTTTGTTATGACAAGATGATCAGAAAATGAGTGCTAGCCGAGTTGTTAAAGTATATTGGTAGAGACTATCATTGTTACATCATCATCAATACATACGGTTATGAAAAGTGTTAAATTTTAGCTTTCTGTCTATGACTTTGAAGGATTTTCATGTACACTAAAAGAGAATCTTAAGGGATGGTGGTCAACAATGCAACATGAAGAAAACAATGAAATCGTTAAAAGTGAATTACTCGTCATTACAGGACTTTCAGGCGCTGGAAAATCTGTCGTTATTCAGAGTTTAGAAGATTTAGGCTATTTTTGTGTCGATAATCTTCCACCTATTTTATTGCCTAAGTTTGTAGAATTAATGGAGCAAGGCAACCCTTCGTTACAAAAAGTAGCGATTGGTATCGACCTAAGAGGACGAGAATTTTTTAAATACTTAGTGCGTGAAATAGATGCTGTGCAAAGTAGAAAAAATGTAATCGTAGATGTACTGTTTGTAGATGCTGAAACGGAAAAATTAATTTCTCGTTATAAAGAAACACGCCGTAAGCATCCGCTTCAAGAGCAGGGCGATTTAACTCTAGTTGCAGCGATAAATGAAGAACGTAATTTACTTGCCGAAGTGAGAAGTTTGGCCAATTATACTTTAGATACTACAAAGTTAACACCGAAAGCATTAAGAAAAAGAGTATACGAGAATTTTAATAAAGAGAATAAATCAACATTTACAATCAATGTGACAAGTTTCGGTTTCAAGCATGGTATTCAAATAGATGCAGATTTGGTTTTTGATGTACGCTTCTTACCGAATCCTTTTTATGTAGAGGAGCTCCGTCCGTTGACAGGTATGGACGAAGAAGTATATAAATACGTGATGAAATGGAAAGAGACGAATACATTTTATGAAAAATTATTGGATCTCTTATTATTCATGATTCCTGGATATAAAAAAGAAGGGAAATCACAACTTGTTATTGCAATTGGTTGTACAGGAGGACAACACCGTTCTGTCGCATTAGCACAACGATTAGCTGAGGAACTTAAGCAGACGTATGATTATAACATATATGTTCATCATCGTGATGCACATATAGAAAGTGGCGAATAAAATGAAACAACTCAAATTAGTGCTGATTGGCGGAGGGACAGGCTTATCTGTTTTGGCAAGGGGTCTCAAATCCTTCCCAATAGATATTACAGCGATTGTAACAGTCGCAGATGACGGCGGAAGTACAGGCAAAATCAGAAGCGAAATGGATATACCAGCACCGGGTGATGTAAGGAACGTACTGGTTGCATTGAGTGATGTCGAGCCGCTGTTAGAACAGCTGTTCCAATATCGATTCGAAAAGGATATCATTAGCGGCCATTCTGTTGGCAACTTATTGATTGCCGCATTAACCAATATTACGAATGATTTTGGCCATGCGGTAAAAGAGCTCAGTAAAATCTTGAATATCAAAGGACGCGTCATACCGTCTACAAATTCAAGTGTCGCGCTTAACGCAGAGATGGAAGATGGAGAAATCGTAACGGGTGAATCTAATATTCCTCGAAAACATAAAAAAATTAAACGTGTCTTTTTAGAGCCGGCTGATGTGAAACCGATGGATGAAGCTGTTGCAGCACTAAGAGAAGCAGACTTAATCGTTTTAGGGCCTGGTTCTCTTTATACGAGTGTGATTTCTAACCTTTGTGTCAATGGCATTGCCGAAGCTATTGTCGAAAGTGATGCTAAAAAATTATATGTTTCAAACATAATGACCCAGCCTGGAGAGACAGATGAATATACAGTTACAGATCATATTCGTGCCATTCATCAACAACTGGGTGCAAATGTCATTGATTTTGTGATTGCGAATCAATTACCATTCTCACAAGAAATACTTCAAAAGTATGAAGACAAAGGTGCTAAACCTGTTTATTGTGATGAAGAGGTATTAAAGGAACAAGGTGTTCAACTTGTAACAGGAGAGCATCTCGCTGAAATTACAGAGCACGAATACGTGAGACATCGAACAGAAATATTGGCAGAGATGATTTATGAAATTGCATTACAAGAAATTAGTACAATTCAATTTGACCCTGATCAATTCAAATCATAACTTTAGCCATATTGATTCTTGATAAATAGAAAGGAAACGATTCATTATGAGCTTTGCATCAGAAATGAAAAATGAGCTGACAAGGATTGAAGTTGATAAAGATAACGCTAAGGCAGAGCTCAGTGCTTTAATTCGTATGAACGGGGCCTTAAGCCTATCGCATCAACAGTTTGTCATTAATATTCAAACTGAAAATGCCACAACTGCAAGACGTATCTATACACTAATAAAACTTGTTTTTCAGGTTGAAGTCGAAATATTAGTACGTAAAAAGATGAAATTAAAGAAAAATAACATTTATATATGTCGAATAAAAATGAAAGCAAAAGAGATTTTAGACGAGTTAGGAATACTTAAAAATGGAATGTTTAGCCATGATATCGATCCAACTATGGTTAAAGATGACGAAATGAGAAGAAGTTATTTACGCGGCGCATTTCTCGCAGGAGGTTCAGTTAATAACCCAGAAACTTCATCATATCATCTAGAAATATTTTCTCTGTATGAGGGTCACTCTGAAGGACTTACGCAATTGATGAATACATACGAGCTCAATGCGAAAAGTTTGGAGCGTAAAAAAGGTTGGATTACGTATCTTAAAGAAGCGGAACGTATAGCAGAATTTTTAAGTTTAATCGGTGGTTACCAAGCATTGCTCAAATTTGAAGACGTTAGAATAGTCAGAGACATGCGAAACTCTGTAAATCGACTGGTAAATTGTGAGACAGCGAATTTAAATAAAACGGTCAGTGCAGCTATGAAGCAAGTTGAAAGTATTCAACTGATAGATGAAGAAATTGGGATAGATAATTTGCCGGATCGACTGAGAGAAGTGGCAAAATTAAGAATTGAACATCAAGATGTCTCATTGAAAGAATTAGGTGAAATGGTCAGTACGGGAACCATTTCGAAATCGGGCATCAATCATCGTTTAAGAAAGTTAAACGAAATGGCGGATAAAATCAGAAGCGGAGAACGATTTGAAGTGTAAAAAGTAGGCAATTAATCAGTCTGGATAACCTGTTTTTTATGTTATATTTCAATGCTATTTGATAGTGCATTTCGTAAAGTATGCGCGATATGGGCTTAGACATCAATTCAAAAAAATGGTGCTCAGAGACTTTTACTAGAAAATCGTCTGAGCGCTTTCTTTGTATAATAAAACTTCGTAAGAAATGACATCGTTTTAAATCACTGAAGTTCAATATAATATGGTATATGATTAACGAGTAAAATAAAAAGAACCCCATCGTTAGGGGGCCTTGATTTTAAAAAGTAAGATAGCCCCCTCGAGAGGAATCGAACCTCTATTGTAAGAACCGGAATCTTAAGTGTTATCCATTACACTACGAGGGGTAAATTGAAACGTACACTCATCATTTTACCTTCATGCATTGTAGGGGTCAACTCTTAAAATAGTGAAAGTTAAAAGCGTAATTTTTGACCATGTTTGACTTTTAGGTTAGAATAAAATCAAATCAAAGAAATTAGGAGGAAATAATCTATGAATTTAATTCCTACAGTAATTGAAACGACAAATCGCGGGGAACGTGCATATGACATTTATTCACGTTTATTAAAAGACCGTATTATTATGTTAGGGTCTGCTATTGACGATAATGTAGCAAACTCAATCGTATCACAACTTTTATTTTTACAAGCACAAGATGCAGAAAAAGATATTTACCTCTATATCAACTCTCCTGGTGGTAGTGTAACAGCTGGATTTGCGATTTATGATACAATCCAACATATCAAACCAGATGTACAAACAATTTGTATTGGTATGGCTGCTTCAATGGGCTCATTCTTACTTGCAGCAGGAGCTAAAGGAAAACGTTACGCGTTACCTAATGCTGAAGTGATGATTCACCAACCACTTGGTGGGGCGCAAGGTCAAGCAACTGAAATCGAAATTGCTGCGAACCACATTTTAAAAACACGCGCAAAATTAAATAAAATCTTAGCTGAACGTACAGGCCAAGATATTGAAAAAATCGAGAAAGACACTGATCGTGATAACTTCTTAACTGCTGAAGAAGCTAAAGCTTATGGCTTAATTGATGAAGTAATGCAACCAGAATAATAGAGAAGTTTCTGTTATTTATAAGATGATGAACCTATCTCATCTTAATATGTAATGAGTGGAGCAATGAAATCTGAAAGCGTATTTTAGATTTATGCGCCACTCTTTTTTAATGAAAAAATAAATAGGCTTTATTTAAATGAGGGAAAAGGGGAGAAAAGACGTGATAAGACAGGCACAAGTGAATGATCTGACTCAAATTCAAGAAATCTACAATCATGCGATTAAGCATACGACTGCTGTCTATACATATGAAACAGTAACATTAGAAGAACGTGAAAAATGGTTTCAAACGAAACAACAATTACAACAACCTGTATTTGTATACGAACGGAATGGGGAGGTCTTAGGCTTTGCTACGTATGGTCAATTTAGAAATTGGCCCGCTTACCAATTTACGATCGAACATTCTTTATACGTCAGTCCTAATGCGAGAAGACAAGGCATTGCTTCTCAATTATTAGAAATATTAATTCAAGATGCCCGTGAAAAACAGTTTCAAACGATGGTGGCAGGTATTGATGATCAAAACATACAAAGTAAACTGTTACATGAAAAATTTGGATTTCGACATATGGGAACGTTAGAGAAAGTTGGATATAAATTTGAACAATGGCTTAATCTTGCGTTTTATCAGATACAATTAAAATAAAGTGTCTTTATGTGCGCGATTTAATTAGCGATAACATTAAAAATCAGAACTGACATGTATGGTGTTTCAACGTGTCAATTCTGATTGATTATATCACTAGAAATGATATCATCGGAGCACTTTTAGCATTCAACACGGGTCAGTTCACTTAATGGCTATAGATGTCATTAAGTGCAAGTGAAAGCGTTGGATAATTAAATGTAAAGTGGAGCTGATTGAGTTTTTGAGGGACGATGAATTGTGTATCAAGTACCAATGTTGACATTTTCCCTAGAACTAGTCGCATAAGTGTAGCTGGCATCCATGTGTAGTGGGGGCGATGCAACGTATTTCCAAGTATTTTCCCAAACTGATTTTGCGTTTCAGGCGCAGGTGCAGCAAGGTTGTACACACCGGAAGCTGTTTTATGATCAATCAAGAATAGAATTGCGCGTTTTAAATCTTCAAGATGAATCCATGAATACCATTGATGACCACTACCGATACGCCCTCCTACAAAGAAACGATAAGGTTTTTCGATCATAGGCAGAGCGCCACCATTTTGAGAGAGGATGAGGCCAAATCGGCCTAAAATCACACGTGTACCTAGTGATTCAAATAGTGAAGCCTGCTTTTCCCATTGATAAACGATTTCGGATAAAAGATCATGTGGTGTTGTACGAAAGTCTTCCGTATACGTTGCAGTATGAGATGGTGGATAATATCCCATCGCACTTGCGTTGAAAAGCACACTCGGCTTTTGCTTGCGTGTTTTAAATAAGTCATATAGTGCGCGCGTGGATTGTATTCGGCTTGTCATCATAAGTTGTTGATGCGTCTTTGTCCATCTTTTATTTAACGTCGCGCCTGCTAAGTTAATAACGATATCAATGTCGGGGACTTTTTGTTCCCAACCCGTTTGATTCCAATTTATATATTGAATACGCGAAGATTTTGAACTTCGATCGCTACGTGTAAGGATGTAAATCATTGAATCAGGTCGTTGTGAAATGTCTTCAACTAGTGCTGTACCAACCATACCTGTGCCACCAGTTATTAAATAATTCGTCACTTAAACCACTCCTTTTGACTTGTTCATATTATTGTCATAGAACAGACATTAACTTTTCACTTTAAATGCATTAAAGTGTGTTTATTAATTCACAAAGTGCGTTATAATAGAAGTACCTTCGATAATTAATACATCTCTTAATTAAATTCAGTATACCCCATAATATATACGACGAAGGTAATTTTTGACTCCCTTTAGTTGAGGCCTGAATGATGCAGCATTCAGACCTCTTTTTATTATCTTCGTTTATGTTTAGATGATTAATGGTGTAATAGTTAATCATTTCCTCATTATGATTATTTTTAAACTTCACCTTGAAAGTAGTATCAGCAGATGACGCATGGAAGTTTTTTAGATTCAATAGCAATTTGGACTTAATATGCCCCATTTCGTTACAATAGTAATGAATCATAGTTTTGGGTAGTGTTGTTTCATAAAAGGTGAGTGAGATGGATCATGGTTTTGATTTAGGAGATTTCGATAATTGGTGCCTTGTCGTTTTGAGTGATATGATTTATATTGAATGTTATTAATTTAAAAGTCACATAGTCGTCAACTTTCTAATATTGTATAATTGTAATATCACAAGGCAGACAAGACGTAAGTTTAAAAATAAATATAGCTTAAACTAAATAGATTGAGATCTTAATAAAGAGAGGGAAAATCATGTCAGCACCAAAAAGAAGTGGACAAGGACCAAAATATGCTGAAAACGGGAAAAAGAAAAAACGAGGTTTAGCGATTATCAGTATTATTGTCGTATTATTATTGCTAGCAGGATTAGTGTTTGCAATCTTTTCATTCGTCGATCAATCACACCGAAGTAGTGAGCGATTAAAAGAGAAGTCTATTGAGGAACAAAAAGAAAAGCGTGATGCTGAAATTAAAAAAGAAAAAGAGAAAAAAGCGCAAGAAAAGAGAGAAAAAGAAAAAAGTATTGAAAAAGAACAAGCGGAGCAAGAAAGATCTTTAGAAGCGGCGCGTCAACAATCGATTGAAGCGGAACGTCAAGCAGAGTTACAAAACCAACGTAATCAGCAGCAAAAACCTAAATCAACAGAGCCGAAAACAGAAAAACCTAAGAAAGAAGAGCCGAAGACTGAGGAACCTAAAAAAGAACCGAAGACGAATGAAAAACCAGATAGTTCAGAACCAAAATCGTCGGAACCGAAGACGAATGAACCATCTTCAAACGAACCTAAAACGCCACCATCTTCAACACAGGAGCCTAAAAAGGAACCTTCAACACAACAACCTAATGGTCATTCTCAACAACGACCTCAACAAAATCAAAACCAAAACCAAGGCCAAAATCAAAAACCGTCAGAAGATAAAAGTAATCAACATTAAAATGGCTTAAGAAATACACTTTGAAACGCAAAGTAAACGAAGAACGGAAGATTTTGAACCGTATCGTGTTGCGCGGTTACTATATGAATAAGATAAAGAAAAGGCATAGTCAACTCAACGCATAAAGCGTGTGGCTATGCTTTTTATTTTGCAACTTTATTATTTCTAATCACTTGATATGGATGTTGACTAGAAGTATAAAATGCGCATTTCGACTTATTTCTTCTTGTTCATATTAAAAAAGTAAATTGAGTAATAATGTTAAAAGTATTGATAAAAAAATGGAAAATAAACAACCTGGCAAGCAGCCTACAGGCGTACACCCATAGTAACGCGTATAGGTATAATTTCCACCTTCATATCTATTTTCGTTTAAACCGCGTTGTATATCTTCGGGGCGACGATAGCGTGGATCTGAAGGGTCTATAACCTCGGGCTGTTCGGAATCTCTTGACATAGAATCACCTCTTTATGTAAATATATGAAATAACTTAACGTCTTGCAATAAAATAGATAATGATGTTTAAAAATGGTGTAACGTGCTATAAATGAAATGGAAGTCATATGAGATTATTGTTGGTCGTTATTCGTCCAACCTTTTATTGAATTGGGATGGTTTATGACTTGCATTTTATCTTTTTCAGTAGTATGATGGGTTTGTAAACAACAAGATATATTTTTTTACAGTGCTTGGGACTATAAATGTCAAAGCGTGGCTCAAAGTTGACCATCTAATTGACTATTAAGGGGGCATTTACCTTGGAACGTATGATTCAAGTGCAACAAAAAATTGTGCCTGACTTGATAGACAAAATGTATCGAAGGTTCTCTATTTTAGCAACGATTCAGAAATATCAACCTGTAGGACGACGAACTTTGAGTGAGATGTTGAATTTGACAGAACGTGTTTTACGTTCAGAAACAGATTTACTTAAACATCAAGAGTTAATTTCTGTCAAACCCACAGGTATGGCGTTGACAGTAGAAGGTAAGGATGTAGTCACACAGTTGAATGCTTATTTCAATCATTATTCTGATTATCATCGCCTTGCTCAAACGATTAAAGGTCAATACGATATCAATGAAGTTCATGTCATTCCGGGGAACAGCGATACAGATTCTGCTGTAAAGGTAGAACTTGGTCGAATTGCTGGGCAACTGCTTGAAAAGCAATTGTACGATCGTGCAATTGTTTCAGTAACGGGTGGTTCAACTATGGCATCAGTTAGTGATGCGATGTCGAAACTTCCCTTCCATGTTTTGTTTGTTCCAGCACGCGGTGGCTTAGGTCAAAATGTTGTTTTTCAAGCCAACACAATTTGTTCTAGAATGGCACAGAGAACCGGGGGCGACTACACTACACTATACGTCCCTGAGCAAGTGAGTGAGTTGACTTATCAAAATTTGATGCAAGAACCTTCTGTTATCCAGACATTGGATAAAATTAGAGAGTCTCAATTCACTATTCATGGTATTGGTGATGCGCTGAAAATGGCGAAACGAAGACAATCGCCATTAGAAGTCATCGAAAAGCTTCAACATCATCATGCTGTCGGTGAATCGTTAGGATACTATTTTGATCAACAAGGTAACATCATTCACAAGGTTAAAACGATTGGAATTCAGTTAGAAGAAGCTCAATCAAAAGCACACATTTTTGCTGTAGCGGGTGGTGCGTCGAAAGGTCTTGCAATTAAGGCATACCTTAAAATCGCTTCTCCCAATACTGTTTTAATTACAGATGAAGCTGCGGCAAAAGTCATTACGAGTGAAACAATTTAGTTATAATAAAAAGTGCGTGATTTGTTTAATTTTGAATTGATCCACTTTTTAAATATCATTAAAGGAGGCCATTAACATGGCAGTAAAAGTAGCAATTAACGGATTTGGTAGAATAGGTCGTTTAGCATTTAGAAGAATTCAAGATGTAGAAAACATTGAGGTCGTAGCTGTAAACGATTTAACAGATGACGATATGCTTGCACATTTATTGAAATATGACACAATGCAAGGACGTTTTACTGAAGAAGTGGAAGTAATTGATGGTGGTTTCCGTGTGAATGGTAAAGAAGTGAAATCATTCTCTGAACCAGAACCTGCTAAATTACCTTGGGGTGACCTTGGTGTAGACGTAGTATTAGAATGTACTGGTTTCTTCACAGATAAAGAAAAAGCTGAAGCACACATTCAAGCAGGCGCTAAAAAAGTATTAATCTCAGCACCGGCTAAAGGTGATCTTAAAACAATCGTATATAATGTTAACCACGACGATTTAGATGGTTCTGAAACAGTTGTTTCAGGTGCATCATGTACTACAAACTCATTAGCACCTGTTGCAAAAACTTTACACGACGAATTCGGTATTGTTGAAGGTTTAATGACTACAATTCACGCATATACTGGTGACCAAAATACACAAGATGCACCTCACAGAAAAGGTGACAAACGTCGTGCGCGTGCTGCTGCTGAAAACATTATCCCTAACTCTACAGGTGCAGCAAAAGCAATCGGTTTAGTTATTCCAGAAATTGCCGGTAAATTAGACGGTGGTGCACAACGTGTTCCAGTTGCAACTGGTTCATTAACAGAATTAACAGTTGTTTTAGATAAAGAAGTGACTGTTGAAGAAGTAAACAAAGTAATGAAAGCAGCAACTAACGAATCATTCGGTTACACTGAAGACGAAATTGTTTCTTCAGACGTTGTAGGTATGACTTACGGTGCATTATTCGATGCAACTCAAACTCGTGTAATGACTGTTGGCGACCGTCAATTAGTTAAAGTTGCTTCTTGGTACGACAACGAAATGTCATATACTGCTCAACTTGTTCGTACTTTAGAACATTTAGCAAGCCACGCTAAATAAAATAGATTAAAATAGGATTGTAAGTACGACTATATGTGCTTCGAACTATTTTGTAGCTTGTAGTAAGCGGAGGAGCACAAACGCTTCTCCGCTTATTTTAAAATTCATGACTTTTTATGAGGAGGATTCTCGATGGCAAAAAAGGATGTAACAGATGTTGAGTTAAAAGGTAAAGTTGTACTTGTGCGTGCAGATTTCAATGTTCCAATGAAAGACGGCGAAATTACGAACGACAACCGAATTGTTCAGGCATTACCAACATTAAAATATATCATTGAACAAGGTGGGAAAGTTGTTGTTTTCTCACATTTAGGTAAAGTCAAAGAAGAAAGTGATAAAGAGAAACTCTCATTAGCACCGGTTGCGAAACGTTTATCAGAAAAACTAAACAAAGAGGTTCAGTTTATTCCAGAAACACGTGGAGAAAAATTAGAATCTGCCATTAAAGCATTAAACGAAGGCGAAGTTTTAATGTTTGAAAACACACGTTTTGAAGATGTAGATGGTAAAAAAGAATCTAAAAATGATCCTGAACTTGGTAAATACTGGGCATCTTTAGGTGACATTTTCGTCAACGATGCTTTCGGTACAGCACACCGTGAACACGCTTCTAACGTAGGAATCTCAACACACCTTGAAGCTGTTGCAGGTTTCTTAATGGAAAAAGAAATCAAATTCATTGGTGGCGTTGTTGAAAATCCTGAAAAACCTGTTGTTGCGATTTTAGGTGGCGCTAAAGTATCTGATAAAATTGGCGTCATTGAAAACTTATTAAAAATAGCAGATAAAGTGTTAATCGGTGGCGGAATGGCGTACACTTTCTTAAAAGCACAAGGTAAAGAAATCGGTCTTTCACTACTTGAAGCAGATAAAATTGATTTTGCCAAAGATTTATTAGACCGTGCAGGGGACCAAATCGTATTACCAATTGACGGTAAAGTGGCAAAAGAATTTTCTAACGATGCACAAATTACAACTGTATCTATCGATGAAATCCCTACTGATCAAGAAGCAATGGACATCGGACCAAAAACTGTTGAGTTATTCAAAAAACAACTTGAAGGTGCACATACAGTTGTATGGAACGGCCCAATGGGTGTTTTTGAATTTAGTAACTTTGCTAAAGGTACAATTGGTGTATGTGAAGCGATTGCAGAACTTAAAGATGCAACAACAATAATTGGTGGTGGCGATTCAGCTGCTGCAGCTATGCAACTTGGTTTTGAAGAAGACTTTACACACATTTCAACTGGTGGCGGTGCGTCATTAGAATATTTAGAAGGTAAAGAATTACCTGGTATTAAAGCAATTGCGAATAAATAATTTTAAAGCGTGAATATAGAAAGCAAACTAAGAATTAAGAGGGAGTGTTCTGAAGTGAGAAAACCTATTATCGCTGGAAACTGGAAGATGAATAAAACAGTTCAGGAAGCTAAAAATTTTGTAAAAGAGCTACCAGCATTACCAGATACAAATGAAGTTGAGGCAGTGATTTGTGCACCAACAATTCAATTAGATGCATTGATTTCTTTAACAAAAGAAAATGTTGCACCGGGTCTTAAAATTGGTGCGCAAAATACTTATTTTGAAGAAAATGGTGCTTTCACAGGTGAAACATCTCCTGTTGCTTTAGAAGATCTAGGTGTAAGTTATGTCGTTATTGGTCACTCTGAACGACGTGAGTTATTCCATGAAACAGATGAAGATGTCAATAAAAAAGCGCATGCTGTATTTAATCACAACATGACACCTATTATTTGTGTAGGCGAAACAGACGAAGAACGTGAAAACGGTAAAGCAAATGAAGTTGTAGAAGCACAAGTAGAAAAAGCTTTAAAAGGTTTATCAGATGAACAAATTAAAAATGTAGTCATTGCATATGAACCAATTTGGGCAATTGGTACAGGCAAATCGTCTACTGCTAAAGATGCGAATGAAATGTGTGCAGCTGTTCGTCAAACCATTGCAAAATTAACAAGTGATGAAGTTGCACAATCAGCACGTATTCAATATGGCGGTAGTGTAAAACCAAATAACATTAAAGAATATATGTCTGAATCAGATATCGACGGTGCACTTGTAGGTGGCGCATCATTGAAAGTTGATGACTATGTTCAATTGTTAGAAGGTGCGAAATAATTATGGCCAAAAAGCCAACAGCTCTTATTATTTTAGACGGATTTGCAAATCGTGAAGAAGTCCATGGTAATGCTGTCAAATTAGCAAACAAACCTAATTTTGACCGCTATTTTGAAAAATATCCGACAACGCAAATTGAAGCGAGTGGTTTGGATGTAGGTCTTCCAGATGGCCAAATGGGTAACTCAGAAGTTGGACATATGAATATTGGTGCTGGACGCATTGTGTACCAAAGTTTAACACGTATTAACAAATCTATTGAAGAAGGTGACTTTTTCGATAACGCGGTTTTAAACAGTGCAATCGATCATGCGTTGAATCATCAATCCGCATTACATGTTTTTGGTCTGCTTTCTGATGGTGGTGTGCACAGTCATTACGAACATCTTTATGCGATTTTAGAACTTGCTAAAAGAAAAGGTTTAACAAAGGTTTACGTGCATGCATTTTTAGATGGTCGTGACGTTGATCAAAAATCTGCACTTAAATATATTGATGAAACTGAAGATAAATTCAAAGAACTTGGTGTCGGTCAATTTGCTTCTGTTTCTGGTCGTTATTACGCAATGGACCGTGATAAACGTTGGGAACGTGAAGAAAAAGCACACGATGCGATTCGTGGATTTGATCATGTCGTTAAATATCCTTCAGCACACGAAGGGGTTCAAGCAAACTATGATAACGATTTGACAGATGAATTTATCGAGCCGTTTGTTGTAGAAAATCAAAATGATGGTGTAAATGACGGTGATGCAGTCATTTTCTATAACTTCAGACCTGACCGCGCTGGACAACTTTCAGAAATCTTTACAAATAAAGCTTTTGATGGTTTTGAGGTTGAACAAGTTAAAGATTTATATTTTGCTACATTTACAGGCTATAATGATCAAGTTGATGCACATATTGTATTTGAAAAAGTTGATTTGAAAAATACAATCGGTGAAGTTGCACAAGATAACGGTTTAGTGCAATTAAGAATTGCAGAAACTGAAAAATATCCTCACGTGACTTACTTTATGAACGGGGGTCAAAACGAGGAATTCAAAGGTGAGCGTCGTCGTTTAATCAATTCACCTAAAGTTGCAACTTATGATTTAAAACCTGAAATGAGCGCTTATGAAGTTCGCGATGCATTATTAGAAGAATTAGATAAAGGCGATTTAGATCTTATTATCTTAAACTTTGCGAACCCAGATATGGTGGGTCACAGTGGTAAGTTAGAACCAACTATTAAAGCAATCGAAGCTGTAGACGAATGTCTCGGCGAAGTCGTTGATAAAATCATCGATATGGGTGGTCACGCAATAATCACTGCTGACCATGGTAACTCTGATGAAGTGTTAACAGATGATGATCAACCAATGACAACGCACACAACAAACCCTGTTCCAGTAATCTTGACTAAAGAAGGCCATACTTTGCGTTCAACAGGACGCTTAGGTGACTTAGCGCCAACATTACTTGATATCATGGGCTTAAAACAACCAGAAGATATGACTGGTGAATCATTAATCGAGCACTAAATCATTTTGAAAAATAAGTATTACTCGTTATAATAACAATGAACAGCCAACCTGTTTTGGATAAAATAATGTCTGTTTAAAAAATTAAGAACAGATCATAAAATTGATTGAAAAAGGAGATTTAACATTATGCCAATTATTACTGATGTATACGCTCGCGAAGTACTAGACTCACGCGGTAACCCTACAGTTGAGGTTGAAGTTTTAACAGAAAGTGGTGCGTTTGGTCGTGCACTCGTACCTTCAGGTGCATCAACTGGTGAACACGAAGCTGTAGAATTACGTGACGGAGATAAAGCACGTTATTCAGGTAAAGGTGTAGAAAAAGCCGTTGAAAACGTAAACGAAATTATTGCACCAGAATTAATCGAAGGTGAGTTCTCAGTACTAGAACAAGTTTCAATCGATAAAATGATGATTCAATTAGATGGCACTGCTAACAAAGGTAAGTTAGGTGCAAACGCAATTTTAGGTGTTTCAATTGCTGTCGCACGTGCAGCTGCAGACTTCTTAGGTCAACCATTGTACAAATATTTAGGTGGATTCAATTCAACTGTATTACCTACACCAATGATGAACATTGTAAACGGTGGTTCTCATTCAGATGCACCAATTGCATTCCAAGAGTTCATGATTTTACCAGTAGGTGCTGAAACATTCAAAGAAGCATTACGATGGGGCGCAGAAGTGTTCCACGCATTGGCTAAAATCTTAAAATCACGCGGTTTAGTGACTGCAGTAGGTGATGAAGGTGGATTCGCACCTAAATTCGAAGGTACTGAAGATGGCGTAGAAACAATCATCGAAGCTATTAAAGCAGCTGGTTTAGAACCAGGTAAAGATGTTTACCTTGGATTCGACTGTGCTTCTTCTGAATTCTACGAAAATGGTGTTTATGATTACACTAAATTTGAAGGCGAAAATGGTGCAAAACGTACAGCTGAAGAACAAGTTGACTACTTAGAACAACTTGTTGATAAATATCCAATCCTTTCTATTGAAGATGGTATGGATGAAAACGACTGGGAAGGTTGGAAGTTATTAACAGAACGTATCGGAGATCGCGTTCAATTAGTTGGAGATGACTTGTTCGTAACAAATACTGAAATTTTATCAAAAGGTATTGAACAAAACATCGGTAACTCAATCTTAATCAAAGTTAACCAAATCGGTACTTTAACTGAAACATTCGAAGCAATCGAAATGGCTCAAAAAGCTGGTTATACAGCTGTTGTATCGCACCGTTCAGGTGAAACTGAAGACACTACAATTGCTGACATTGCAGTAGCTACAAATGCAGGTCAAATCAAAACAGGTTCTTTATCACGTACAGATCGTATCGCAAAATACAATCAATTATTACGTATTGAAGATGAATTATATGAAGCAGCTAAATATGAAGGTTTAAAATCATTCTATAACTTAAACAAATAATATTAAGTTAAATAGATGAATTAAATGATAATTGAGAGGTTGAGTAACACTAATTTGTTGCTTAACCTCTCGTTTTTTCATTCAAAACTTTAATATAAGTGGAGTGCTCAAATAGATATCGTTGTGTTCGTTTTATTTCGACCAAGACTTAGATTTTCAATGTGTTTTGAAACTGATATAATAATATTAAAAGTATAAGAAGGAGTCTTTTATGTCACAACTACAAAACTCTGAAATGCGTGCACAACATACCGGCAAATTATTAGGCTATATTTCATTTTTATTTGCGGTCTGCTTAGTGATTCATCAGGTCGTTATTGTTGATGGTCATGTGATTACGTATATGTTGGAACATTCGGGTAATAAGGCAACAGAAAATAGCATCAATGCAATTAATAACAGCTTACGCTATGTAGGCATTTTATATGTTTTAGCCTATGCAGCAGGTGTCGTTGCACTTAAAAATCAACATCCTTATTTATGGTGGTTTATGCTTGCAGTCTTTATTTCCCAATTATTTAATGCGCTACTCAATCCACCCATCCTTTATGCAGCGATTTTTCATGTGAAAGGATTTTTCGCACTAGTTCCTTATCTCCTCGTGAATTTAGGTTCTTTAGTTCTCGCGATAATGATGATTACCGTAAGTGTGAAGCGTAAATCGACATTTAATCTTTAAACTATATTGTGAATATACGGCAAATATGGTAAAATAGCTTCCGTATATGATGAATGGAGGACAGTCTGATGCATACCTTTTTTGTAGTATTACTCATTATTGACTGTATCGCACTCATCACGGTTGTTTTATTACAAGAAGGTAAGAGTAACGGCTTATCAGGCGCAATCAGCGGTGGTGCTGAACAGTTATTCGGTAAGCAAAAACAACGTGGTGTAGATTTATTTTTGCATAGATTGACAATTGTACTATCGATTATTTTCTTTGTATTAATGTTAGGTATCAGTTACTTTAATATGTAGAGTCCGGCCGTTGAAAAGTCGGGCTTTTTTGTTTGTATGTACGATTTTTTATCGATAGAATGAATCATATGAGTGTTTGAAAGGACGAGATTGTATTATGAAAATTCAACTACCTAAGCCTTTCTTTTTTGAAGAAGGGAAACGCGCTGTGTTATTATTACACGGTTTTACAGGTAATAGTTCAGACGTACGCCAGTTAGGCCGCTTTTTACAAAAGAAAGGCTATACTTCCTATGCGCCTCATTATGAGGGACATGCAGCGCCACCAGAAGAAATTTTAAAATCAAGCCCACATGTGTGGTATAAAGATGCAGTGGATGGTTATGATTACTTAGTAGAACAAGGCTACGATGAAATTGCTGTAGCAGGTTTATCATTAGGTGGCGTATTTGCGCTGAAATTAAGCTTAAATCGCAGTGTGAAGGGTATTGTAACCATGTGTACGCCGATGTACATTAAAACAGAAGGTGCAATGTATGAAGGTGTTTTAGAATATGCTAGAAACTTTAAAAAGTATGAGGGGAAAGATGAAGCGACGATAGAAAAAGAGATGGTAGCATTTCATCCGACTAGTACTTTAAAAGAACTCCAAGGTACATTGCAAGAAGTCAGAGATGCTGTAGATGAAGTGATGGATCCGTTACTCGTGATTCAATCAGAAAACGATGAAATGATTAATCCGGATTCTGCTAATATCATATACAATGAAGCTATTTCTGAAGATAAGCATTTATCATGGTATCAAAATTCAGGTCATGTCATTACAATTGATAAAGAAAAAGAAGCTGTGTTTGAAGAAATTTATTCATTTTTAGAAACATTAGATTGGTCTGAATAGCGCATATTAAAAAGTCAATTTTAAATACGTGACAAGTTAGAAAGTCATTTAAATCAGATTTTAAATAGAAAGGAGGAGCAAGATGAATTTAAAAGAAGAGATTAAGGCAATTATCCAAAGCGCTGATTATGAACCGATGTCAGTGTCTGACTTCCAAGATGCATTAGGATTAAATAGTGCAGATTCATTTCGTGACCTCATAAAAATATTGGTTGAGTTAGAACAATCAGGAATGGTTACACGGACAAAACAAGACCGTTATCAAAAACGCGGACCTAAACCAGGCATTGTCAGAGGAACATTAAGCCAAAATAAGAAAGGGTTTGCGTTTCTTAGACCTGAAGAAGAGGACATGGAAGATATCTTTATACCGCCTACAAAAATTAATAGAGCAATGGATGGCGATACGGTTATCGTAGAAGTGAAAAAATCTCGCGGCGACTTCCGTAAAGGAAAATTTGAAGGTGAAGTAAAGGCGATAGAATCACATTCGATTAAACAAGTGGTTGGTACATTCTCAGAAGCCCGTCATTTTGGTTTCGTGGTGCCTGATGATAAAAGAATTATGCAAGACATCTTTATTCCTAAAGGGCAGGATTTAGGTGCGATTGATGGCCATAAAGTTCTTGTACAAATTACAAAGTATTCTGATGGAACTAATAATCCTGAAGGCCAAGTATCAGCGATTTTAGGCCATAAAAATGATCCAGGCGTAGATATTTTATCCATCATTTATCAACATGGAATCGAGATAGAATTTCCAGATGATGTTTTGAAAGAGGCTGAACGCATTCCTGAAACAATTCAACCGTCAGAACTTGAAGGACGTCAAGATTTGCGTCAAGATTTAACTATTACCATTGATGGCGCAGACGCGAAAGATTTAGATGATGCGATTGCAGTCAAAAAATTAGATCATGGAAATACTGAATTAACAGTAAGTATTGCTGATGTGAGTTATTACGTCAAAGAAGGTTCTGCACTCGATCGAGAAGCTTATGATCGTTCGACAAGTGTGTATTTAGTTGACCGTGTAATACCAATGATTCCACATCGATTAAGTAACGGAATTTGTTCGTTAAATCCAAATGTTGATCGTTTGGCGATGAGTTGCCGTATGGTCATTAATCCTGAAGGTAAAGTCATCAAACACGAAATATTTGATAGTGTGATTCATTCTAATGCAAGAATGACATATGAAGCTGTGAATCGTATCATTACTGATAGAGATCCAGAAACACGCCAAAAATATCGTGAGCTTGTACCCATGTTAGATTTAGCTAAAGATTTATCTCAAACATTAATCGATATGCGTAAAAAACGTGGCGAAATAGATTTTGATATCAAAGAGGCTAAGGTTTTAGTCAATGAAGAAGGTATTCCAAAAGAAGTGGTTACACGTGAACGTGGTGAAGGTGAGCGACTTATTGAATCATTTATGTTGATTGCCAATGAAACGATAGCAGAACATTTTAGTAAGATGGAAGTTCCATTTATTTACCGTGTTCATGAACAACCAAAATCAGAGCGATTACGCCAATTTTTTGACTTTATTACGAATTTTGGCATCATGATTCAAGGAACAGGGGAAGATATTCATCCAAGTACTTTACAAAGTATTAGTGAAGAAATTACGGGAAGACCAGAAGATATGGTCATATCCACAATGATGCTTCGCTCAATGCAACAAGCGCATTACGATGCAGAAAATTTAGGTCATTTCGGTTTAGCAGCTGATTATTATACGCACTTTACATCACCTATACGACGTTATCCAGACTTAATCGTACACCGATTGATTAGAAAATATCTTATTGAAAAGTCGATGGATGGAAAAGCGAAACACGAATGGGAAGAAAAGTTACCTCAAATTGCTGAGCATACGTCACAACGTGAACGTCGTGCGGTCGATGCGGAACGTTATACGGATGAACTTAAAAAAGCAGAGTACATGATTCAACATATTGGTAATGAATTTGAAGGTGTCATTAGTTCAGTAGCAAACTTTGGTATGTTTATTGAACTCCCAAATACAATTGAAGGGATGATCAATGTTCAAAATATGACCGATGACTATTACCATTTTGATGAGCGACAAATGGCGCTTATCGGTGAAAGAAAAGCGACTGTCTATCGAATTGGTGATGTTGTAAAAGTCAAAGTGGTTCATGTAGATGTAGAAGAACGACAAATTGATTTTCAAATTGTAGGCATGCCTATTGATTTTGGTCGACAACGAGATAAAAAAGCACGCGGTAAAACGATACAAGCAGCAACAAAAGGTAATCAGTTTGAAAAGAAAAAAACTAAAAAGAAAAAGCAGAAGCAACGTAAAGGAAAAAACGCACGCCGTCGTGAAAAATCTGGAAATACACAGCATCAACCTTTTTATAAAGGGAAAAGTGTGAAGAAAAAAGCACGAAAAAAGAAAAAATAATTTGAGGTGAAACCAATGCCAAAAAAATCAGGTAAAGGCACATTAGCAGAAAATCGTAAGGCACGTCATGATTATAACATCGAAGACACGATTGAAGCGGGCATTGTGTTGCAAGGGACTGAAATTAAGTCGATACGTCGTGGAAGTGCGAATTTAAAGGACAGCTATGCACAAGTTAAACGCGGTGAAATCTTTCTTCACAATATGCATATCGCACCTTATGAAGAAGGTAATCGTTTCAACCATGACCCAAGACGTATACGCAAATTATTGTTGCACAAGCGAGAAATTACTAAACTCGGTGAACGTACACGTGAAATCGGATATTCGATTATTCCGCTCAAGCTCTATTTAAAGCATGGAAATTGTAAAGTATTACTTGGTATTGCAAGAGGCAAGAAAAAATACGATAAACGTCAAACTTTAAAAGAAAAAGCTGTGAAGCGAGATATGGATCGTGCAATGAAACAAAAATATTAAAGCATTGCTAAGATTGTAAAATTTTGATATGATATAATGTGCTTTCGTATAAAGAAAGCACATTTAGAATAACGGGGACGTTTATGGATTCGACAGGGGTCCCCAGAGCTCATGAAGCGTGTCGGAGGGTTGTCTCCGTTATCAACACATCAGTTTATAATAACTGGCAAAACTAACAATAATTTAGCAGTAGCTGCGTAATTGCACTCTGCATCACCTAACCGCATCGCCTATGTGCTGTTAACGTGATTCAACTTTAGTAGGATACGCTCGTCACTGCCGTTTGAAGTCTGACGAGAAGAGATCAATCAAACTAGCATCATGTTGGCTGTCTATCGCCTTGCATGATGTGAAATTCATGGATAGACTACACACGTAGAAACATTTGTATCAGGACCTTTGGACGCGGGTTCAAATCCCGCCGTCTCCATACTTTAGTCTATAACCCTTGTGGTTATGGGCTTTTTTTATTGGCTCTATGTCAACGTCGGTTGGCGAGACGATAACGCATTAAACAACGTTATTTCTTGTTTAATATGTTTTTTACATTCACTTACAAATGCTTTTTGAATGACACACTTGAGTCCTTGTGAAATATCTTTTGTTTTTGAATCCTGTAAGATGAACTGTAATTGTTGGATATCGTCTGCTTTTAAAGCACTTAAAAGACGATGCCCCGTTTCATATGTCTCTTTGAGCCTCTCATCAAGACTCAATAAATAATGGACTAAACTGCATTGCATCATAACTCAATCGTCTCTATCGTTGGAAAGTCCTATAGATTAGAAAAGCATTTCCTTTCAGAAAAGGAATAAAACTGTATATTCTTATTTAAGTGAAATTGTACGTATTTATCTTGACGTTTATAGGTGATTTATTGAAAAACTATCTTAAAGGGGGAGTTTTTATTGATTTAATAATATTAAACATACATATGGTATTTGCTAGAAGAAGAAAGGAATAAAAAACACATCATTTCTAGGTGAGTATCTAAAACTCCAGATGAAACGACCAGAAACGAATTACGTGTATTAAAGAAATAACTTAAACAATGTGACGAAGAAAAATCACACTTTGAGCCACAACTGAAACAAGCACAACGTTCAGAAACGATTGAGCGTAAGAAAATAGAAGATGCTGAGAAATAAACGAAAAAAGTACCCTAATAGAACTAAAATTATAGATGATGTTCTATTGGAGGGTTAAAATTAAAAAGAGCCTAGCAAATCAATGCTATGCTCTTATTTTTATACTCTTAAATCAAGATATAACTTTTGTGCATATGGTAATAATTCAGGTATATAATTTCTAGCGTAGCCTTCTATAAATCTTAAAGCTTGAGAGTCTGTTATTTCGTCATATTTAGCTATATTTTTAATTAGTATAGATTTAAATTCTTCAATGTTCATATCATCAGTATTTTTGTTATTAGACAACCTTATAAATGCCATCAATACTTTTTCATATTCATCTAGAGTGATACCTAAGTCTAAACATAAAAGACTTATTGATTTTGTATTGTAAGGATGATGTCCTACGATTTCAGCTAGTTCTGAAACTGCTTGATATAGTAACCTTATATCATCTTTATTTTCAAACATTATTTTCACTCCTAAACAAGTAAGTTAATACCTTTTTTACTGCAACTTTAACTTGACCAGCGAGGCCTTTTTCAACGCCAGCTTCTACTAATCCTCTATACACTGCATCAGCAACTGAGTTAGCTGGGACTTCAGATAATTTTAACAAAGGGCGTAGTTCTGCATCAATTGCTTCGAAATTTTTTGAAACAGCATTTGCTGCTTTTTGATTGTCAGTAACAGTTTTAACTGCACATACTAATTTACCCTTAATAGCTTTTTTAGTAAGTTATATCCTGGTTTTAATTGTCCATTTTTCATGTGGTCATCTTTCATTCCCATAAATGCCGCATCATGACCTGTTGTTGAATAGCGCTTTCTGTCACCATAAATTTCCTTTTGATTCTCATATTTAATTTTACGTTCTCTAAGATCATTAATTGCTTTTTTGCTTTTTTTAATTTGGCTTCGCTATTTTCTCAATGTTTTACGTTCTTGAGTATTGGCCGTATTTTCGATTTGAGAAATTTAATTTTTTTCTTTGTTCTCTAGATAGGTTTCAATTTGATTCATCTCTTCTTTAGATAACTTTTCTGAGGATTCTTTTTTTATTTTTGGAATTATGTCCCAGCCCTTTTGGTTTAATTATGAATTATGATTTAGCGTATTTAATAGCTATATCATTTTTAGGGTCTTTTTCAAGTACTTTATTTGCAACCATTTCAATATTCTCTTTACTAATCATATCGAAATCTGGTTCATCCAGAATCTCTAAAAATTCATTCAACAAATTTTGATTTTTAAATTGTGAAATCTCAAGCGATTGCCAATAGTGATAATAAGCTAAATCATAAGCACTAACTACATAATTAAAATGAAAATGATAGATGCTTGCGACCATTTCGTGATATTCAATCGTGTTAATTTGATTAGCAAGGTTTGATAAATAATATGCTAATTTTTCGTCTGAAATGTCGTTTGACATAAAGTATGTTAAAACATTGTCCAAGTCTTTGTTTTCTAACATTCTTTGCAATTCAGTTGGTAATAAATTTAATATAATGTTAGTGCTTTTCATTTATTTGCCTCCATTCGATACATATATTTTACTTTTTTCGTGTGTAGGTTACGACTACTGTTCTAGCACTCATGGTAAGTGTTTTTTAATATACAGTATTCTTATTTCTGCTTTGCTTTCCCTGTCTCATAACATGTGACATTACTTTAGAAACGTCACTCCAATTATTTTTAGTTACTTTGCTCCAATTATGTTTACTAGCAAGAATGTGTTTTCCTTTATTAGCTCCTAAATGGGCTATTGAAGGTAAAACTTTACCAAAGCTTTTAGTTTTAATAGCGTTTTGAGTTGCGCTCTTTCCATATTTTTTACAGCGTATTTCACACCATATCTAGCTACAGCTGCTAATATTATTAATGGCCATGCAGATGATTTAGCTTCAATTGAGTTGTGTTTTATTATTTCACTAGTATCTTTGTCGATAAATGTAGCTTCATACTCTTCATTTTCAAGTTGATCTATTAAAACATTAAACTTCTTATTTATTGATTCGCCATTTTCAACAATATAGCTACCTTTGACTTCCATTGTATCAGTATCCAAATCATATTGAATATTTGCCTTTAAATCAATATCTTCTTTAGGTAATTCAATAACTGGATCTGCATCGCTATTTGTTTTATCAATAATTTCTACTTCATTTGGATTTTGTAAATTATTTTTATGTAAATCTTATTGTGTGATTTCATTACTAGAAATTTCACTTGTTTGGATTATACATGGTTTTGAAGACTGAGCAATTGGTGTAGCAAAAAAAGAGATTAAGCAACGCTATGCTACTTAACCTCTATATTTTATTCATCAGTCCTATTTGACAGAAAATCTATACGAGTTGGACGGTGTGGTTTAAATATTTTAGAGTTATGTCATATTTATTTTTCAGCACTACTAACTTTGTATTCAGGGTCTATAATCAGTACAGGTTTGATTACTTTTCCAGTGTTGGAATCTAAACTTGCTTGATTAATCTCTTCAAATTTGTAGTATTGAATTAATCTATCGAAATTAAATTTTCCTTGTTGATATAATGCTATCAATTGAGGAATTTCAATTTGTGCAATGGCATCACCCATTAAAACCCCTTTGATTGTTTTGTTTTGAAGAACTAAATCTAAAAATGGATTAATATCTATAGTTTTGGGGGTAACTGCTACTGGTGCAGCAATGCCTTGTGCACTCAGTATCTCAATAGAAGATTTCATGATATCACGCACTCCGGTTGTATCTACAGAAAATTTGACCCCTTTATCTTGAGTGATACGTTTTACTGCTGAGCATATGTCTTCTTTAGAGCTATTGATAACATGTGTTGCCCCTAATTCTTTAGCGATTTGTAGTCTATAATCATGAATATCAATAGCAATTACAGTCGTACATCCTTGAGCTTTTGCTAACATTAAGGCAGCAAGTCCAACTGCACCTGTGCCAAATACAGCTATACTATCTCCTGATTGAGGTTTTAAGCCATTTACGACGGTACCAGCACCAGTGAGAAAGCCGCATCCTAGTGGGGCGACTAATCTTAAGTCAATGTTATCATCGATTTTAACTAAATTCTTATAGTTCGTTAAGGTATACGTGGAAAATGCACTTTGAGTAAAAAAGTTCGAAACCGGTGTACCATCTTGTTTTTTGAATACATAAGAACCATCAAGTCTTGTGCCACTCATATTTAGCGCTGCCCAAGATTTACAAGAAGAGGGGTGCCCAGATTTGCATTGCATGCATTCACCACAAATATTATAGGTCATTAAAACGTGATCACCGACCTTGAAGTTTTTTGCTGCTTCTCCAACTTTAACGATAATACCAGCGCCTTCATGACCCAAAACTGCAGGTAACGGTATTTCTGCCTCTCCAATTCTAATTGCCTCATCTGAATGACATATTCCAGATGCAACGACTTTTACAATAACTTCGTCTTTTTGCATATCTTGGAGCTCTAATGTCTCAAATTCATAATCCTTGCCAACTGCATTCACAACGGCTGATTTTACTAACATACTATACACCTTCTATTATGATATATGTGTAATATAACACTAAGTGCATTTTTTCACAAATAAAAAATGCTATAAAATTTTAAGTGAATAAATAAATATAAAAAATGATATTTAAAAAACAATGTGTTGAATAGAAAGAATATATTGTATTTAATGCTTAGAAAGTAGATAGAGAAGCCTTTTTATGTTTATTACGTCAACTTGAATAGATGAGATATATTTTTGAGAGAGGATAAATAGCAAATAGAGAGTTAATTTAATCATTTTTTCACTAGCGTATTTCATAGCTATAATGTGTATTGTTTTTTTCATTACTTCATTGTAACCTTAAATAATTTAAAATAGCAGTACTCGAAATTGAATCAATAAGGAATGTGATCAGCTATGGGATTTGTCATGATATCACTTTAGATTATAATAGAGATAAATTAAATTTCTAATATGACTGTACTTTAAGCGTTGCTACATCTTATTTTATAAAAAGGTTTTTGCGGTGAAATCATGAAAACAATATATCAATTACTTATAGGAAGAATAGCGATAAATATTGGAGATAGTATTATATTAATTTCATTAACTTGGTATATTGCTACTCAATATGATAACCCCGTATATTTAGGCATAATAGGCGCTATTGTAGGTATTATAGATGTGTGTATGATATTCTTAGGACCGATTTTAGATAGATATCATATTAAAAAATCCTATATCTAAGTACGATGATACAAATTATTTTAGTCACTTTGTTAGCATTGTTATTTTATAGTGGACACATGGGTTTAATAAAGATGTATATATTATTGAGTTTGTCTTTAATATTTTCATCTCTCATTTATCCAGCAGAGAGTGTCTTAAATCCTATCTAAAGATGAAGATGAAATCATGAAGAACAATTCATTATTTCAACTTACTTATAAAGGTTTAAATATTATCCTAGATAGTTTTATTGGTTTTTTATTAAGTGTCATATTAATTCAAAATCTCATGAGCTTGAATATATTCATATTTCTAATCGCGTTTATCATGTTTAAACTATTAAAAGTCAACATAGCTCACCAGAACGGTCATCCGAATGATCAATATAAAACAATCAGCACAGAATACATGGAAGATTTTAAGGAAGGCCTACGATATGTTTCTAACAAGAAAATTCTTAAATTGTTGCTTCCTTTATCTCTCATTAATTTTTCAATATCGGCTGTTACAGTTATTTATCCGAAATTGGCACTAGCATATGGTCATGATAGTAAATATATGCTGTGCTCCTTTTCGCTAACGGTTTAGGTATGATGATAGGATTTTTAGCAGCTCCAAAGGTCATTAAGCAATTTAAATTTAACAAGTTGTTATTTCTTAGCTTCTTGATTTTATCAATCGTGTGGTTCATTCTTTATTTATTTGGGACACATAGTATCATCGTTTGTTCGATATTGCTATTTTTATCAATCTTTCATTTATTAAGCTTTTCAAATTTTGCCTCCCAAACATATGCTTGGTCGAGTCGCAACAACAAATGAAACACTTTTGAGTATTCTTATACCGATTGGTGCACTGGTAGGTGGTACTTTGCCTAATATTTTTAATTCGATAAGTATCAATTTTATTTTAATCGCTATTTTGAGTATAGCAATCTCATTATTCTACTTGTTAGATAAAGATATTCAACGTATAAAAAAGTTAAATCTTCTAAAGTGAGGTAGCAAGGGTTTTACTCTGTTAGCAAAAGTGGTGTTGAGTGCTGTTAGACTAAAAACAGCTACGGTAATAGGGAAAATTAAGTTAATAAGGGCTTAACATTATGTATTTTAATAAAGCTAATTTGGATATTAAAAATTTGTCTTATTTTAAAGAATACTTAAAAGTGAATGACGATACTGTTTTATGCGATGGGGTTGCATATCATTGTTCTATAAAGGATATTAAATATAAGAAGCTAATAAAGGTTATAGCCAATCAAGATTTTATATGAGGCGCATTATTAGCTTAATTAAGAGTGATCAGATAAAGTTACTTGCGCGCTTTTGTATCAAAACAGGACCTGTGATTGCATCACAAGTCCTATTTAGTATAGTATCTTAATTTTGAAGTAGCGGCTGGAATGATTTTTATTGTCTGACTCTTTTCAAAGTAGTCAATTATCCTTCTGCGTACGGATCTTTTGTGATGATATTGCGTTCTTCTGGTGTTTTTAAAAGTTGAACTAGAAAAGCGGAACTTAAATAAATAGCTGCTATTAACCACATCAGGCCTCGTGTTCCAATCGTATCGTGTAATAATCCTACAAGACCAGGTCCTATAAATACGCATAAACCGGCACCTAAGTTTAATAGAGACATGGCCGCGCCTTTATGACTATCGCCAACTAATGAAGGGGTTAAAGCGTTGATTGGGACAAATCCAGCAAGGCAAATTCCCCAAAGTATACCTATAATAGCGATAAGAATAACATTTCCTCCGAACCATTGAGGTACAAAATATAAGCCGATGGTGAATAAGGCACAGCCGACACCACCAAACCAACGAATCGTGGTACGCCAGCCCAATTTATCTCCAATCCAACCAAATATAAGGTTAAATATGACATTTGAAGTGAAAATAGTGCCCCAAATATTCAGCCAAGTGGTCGTTGTGATACCCTTTTCCGACAAATAGACAGGTAAGAATAGAGGGAAAGCATAAGTAGCTATAGAATTAATAACGCGAACTAAGCATGCAACGACGACGCGTGGCTCATATGCAACGATTGTGAAGCCTTCTAAAAGTTGTTGCCATTTATTTTTATGTGAATGACTTTCATTTTTAACAAAGATGTCTTTGTTAGCAACGATTGCTAACAGGGCACCAATGATGACCCAAATTAAAGCGGTCCATAACGTTCCAATATACCCTAATACTTTAATAGCAATAGATGAATAATACGCACCAAAAACATACATTCCTGCTACAAATACAAACCAAAACCAATCGACTGCGGTTCCTAATTTGTGTTGAGGTGAGCGATATGTAATCCATACGAGAAAAGCATATGCAAATAAAGGATAGCCAAATCCACGTACACTATAGGTAATAATCATCAAAAAATACTGTTCAGAAGGTAAAGCCCAACTAATGAATAATATTTGTCCAATGATATAGATAACTGTACCTGTCAGCATCACTTTTCGTGGTCCAAACATTTCAACTAACACACCAGAAAACCATGATGCAATGGCTATGGTTACACCGTAGCCAGTAGTGACATAGGCAGCTTGTTGTAGTGTCAAACCATGGTCAATAAGATAAGGACTAATCCATGCGGCTTCTAAACCGTCTCCCATCATAAATATTAAAACACCTACGTAGCCCCATAATAATGAAGGTGGAAATCCAAGCTTTGAGACTGAAATTTTCATATAATCCCTCCCTTTAGAAAATAAAAATACAGTAGTTTTTAATTTGAAAGTTGACGTGCTGGATGATCTTCACGAATGTATTTTGCACCTTTACCAAATAGGTTTTCTCGAAGTGTCTCTCCTTCATAATCTTGTCGATAAATGCCTCTTTCTTGAAGGACTGGAACCACTTTTTCAACAAACTCTTCAAGTGTGCCCGGAGAATAGGCTTGTGCAACATTAAATCCGTCTACATCAGCATCACGAATCCATTCTTCCAGTTGATCTGCAATCTTTTCAGGTGTACCTACGAAGCGGACTGGACCTGTCCCTAAGCCATGAAATTTAATCGCTTCTCTCAACGTCCATTTGCGATTTGGGTCTTTAGTATACATATCCATAGCATGTTGAATCGCACCGGTTTCAATGCTTTCTAGATATTGATCTGGATCGTATTGAGAGAAATCAATACCGGTATGTCCACTCAATAAAGCAGCTGTTCCTTCATAACTGACCAGTTCGACCAATGCTTGATGTTTTTCTTCAGCTGCTTCTTCAGTTTCTCCAATGATTGGCATAATAAGCGGTAAAAATAACAATGAGTTTTTATCACGCCCGAATTTTTCTGCGCGTGCTCTTACATCCGCGACATAAGCTTTACAAGCATCTAAAGAGTGCTGAGTCGTAAAGACGGCTTCTGCATGTTTTGCTGCAAAATCACGACCCCGTGAAGATGCGCCTGCTTGGAAAATAACAGGTGTTCGTTGCGGTGAAGGATCAACAAGATGAGGACCCGGAACATTGAAAAACTTGCCTTTGTGATGAATTAAGTTGACTTTATCAGGATCAGTATATGTATCACTGTCAATATCTCTGACGATAGCTTGGTCATCCCAACTCTTTTCCCATAATTTGTAAGTGACTTCTAAAAATTCATCCGCACGATCATAGCGTGTTTCTTTTGGCAAGCGCTCTGTGAGACCTAAGTTGACAGCCTCACTTTCTAAATAAGAGGTAACGACATTCCATCCGATGCGTCCTTTAGATAAGTGATCTAGTGTAGAGAGTTGTCGCGCTAATTGATAAGGTTTTGCATATGTTGTCGATACGGTAGGTGCAAAACCGAGGTGCTTCGTAACTGCTGCCATTGCTGAAATCGTTGCAATAGGATCATAAGCAGGAAATTGAACTGCATATTTTGTGGCAGCCCTATGAGAATTTTCATAAACACTATAAGTCCCTAAAACGTCAGCCATAAAAAGGGCATCAAACTTTCCTTTTTCGAGTGTTTGCGCAAGATGCGTCCAATATTCGATATCTCCATGAAGATGCCCTTTATCTTTTTCGTGTTTCCATAAACCTATGGAATGCGGTGATGGAGACTGTTGGACAAAACCGTTTAAATGTATTTGTTTCTTTGACATAAAAAGACCCCCTAAAAAATAAAAACAATACTTCTTTATTGGAAAGATAAGAAGTATTGCCATGTAATCTTATCTTCTAACCGATACGAAGACCGTATCAGTTACTGGAATTGGCACAGTGCCGTAGCCTGTTGCCGAAGCTTCATAGGGCCAGTCCCTCCGCTTCTCTGGATAAGTTTTATATGAATTTTCTGAAAATAATATATTTTGCATTTTAGTGGGTGTCTTTTAAAAAGTCAACTATACTTATCAAATTACTAATAATATTAAATATTAAAGATTGTAAAAACTGAAATAGAAGTTAAAGCATTCATACTTAAATTTGAAATGAATTGTGTATAGGAGGGTTTTAAAGAAACTGTATTGCATTTTAAAATAAGGTAAATATATAGTAAAAATAATATTAAGCGATTAAACATAAAGAAAAATTTATTACACTTAGGAATTAAAATAAACCATTTACGCAAAAAGTAACAAATTTTTAGAAAGAGGTATTACAATAAAAATGTAATCAAATAAAAGGAGATGAAAGAAATGGCTGACATTTTCGGTTTTATCAAAAAAGTATTTGACTTATTAAGTAGCATCCTTGTACACGGTGAACCAAGAAACTAAACGATTGAGGCTGAGGCAGAAAAAATTGTCTCAGCTTTTTTATTTTAAATAGATAAAAATGTTCTTGTATATGCTTTGAAATAATAATGTATATAAAGTTAGGTTCATTCACTCAATGTGCTTCCTTAAAATTTATCATTTTTTCAGACATTAATACTTCGGATTTATAAAGCTTTTAATGTGTAAAATAATCATAGTGGACAATAAAATCATTAAATATTTTTGCAAAGTATTATGTTCGTGGTAAACTCTATATTGTCCAGTCATAGCTCAATGATGGGGAGATGTTCACTTTCTCTTATTGAACAGTGGCCGAATACCAAGTTTTAGATTGAGACAGGTTTATCATAACTGCAATCGATGATGTCTAAATCTGGAACTTGTCTAATGATTATAAGAGGAGTAAAACGAGAGTGAATAAAAAAAATAAATCATTATTAGTGAACGTATTCGTTTGTTTTGTTGCATTAGTCATATTAATAGGCAGTTTGAGTTTATACCGTTATTTTAAAAAGCAGCATGAACAAGAGCTGACAAATTTTCAAGCGAGTCAGCAAGAGAAAAAGAAAAATAGCATTGAGAATATGGATCATATTCCTCGCTTAAAAACGGTACTTGATCAAAAGAATCTGAATTATACCCAAATTGACCAGTATTTAAAAAATGTGCAATTTAACGGTTCTATCGCTGTTTTCGAAAATGGTAAGTTAAAGATGAACAAAGGCTATGGATTTCAAGATTTAGAGAACGGGAAACCGAATAATCCTAATACCCTTTACTTGATTGGTTCAGCTCAAAAGTTTTTAACAGGAATGATGGTTAAAAAACTCGAATTAGACGACAAAATTAATATTAACGATGACGTGGATCAATATTTACCTCATTTTGAAACGACACCGAAAATTACGTTGAAAGACTTGATGTTACATCGTAGTGGTCTTTACAAGTACAAAGGTTCTAAAGATATTCTAAATTTAGATGAGGCTGTCGATTCGATTCAAAAAAGAGGTGTAGATCCGAAGCATTATTACAAACACTTCTATAATGATGCAAACTACCTCGTGCTCGCAAAAGTGATTGAAGAAGTGACACATCATACTTATGCCGAAAATTACTATAAATATTTCGGTAATCCTTTCCAACTTAAACATAGTGCATTTTACAATGATGTACGTTATAAAGAAGATATGGCGAAAGGCTATCAATTAAATAAAAATGCACCTGTATTTAAACCACCTATGTTTTTGAATCAATATTATGGGGCAGGCAATTTATATATGTCAGTACATGACATGGGAGTGCTCGTTAGAAAGCTTCAAATGAATAAAGTTTTCCCATCAAAAGATACAAAGCCGTATCTTCATGAGTTAATGACAACCCGATATCCTGAAAAATATCGCTACGGTTTTTACACTTATCCTGACCATAATCGTATTAATGGTATTTTTTACGGACAAACTTTCACGTCGTATTTTAATGACCGTTATATCGTTGTTTTAGCGACGAATTATGAAAACCCTAAACCTAACTTAAACGAATCTAAAATTAAACACATTTATTATAATATTTTAAAACAGCATAAAGTGACAAATCATCCTGGTTTAACCGTAGCTACAAACGAATAACTAAAAGAAGCATGAATGAGAGTATGAAATTAAAAGAATTTCTGTCTCATTCATGCTTTTTCTATTTTTAATGCGCACTATCAATAATGATTTCGTGTAATGCTTTTGATATGAATGATTCAAGTTTGGCTTTGAAAATGTGGTCATGATGTGTACTGAGGAAAAAAGTATATATTGTGATTGTAAGGGGAGTCAAATATGCTTACGGACTAACATGTGTAGTAAATCAGCCAATGTTCCTCGATATAATGATCATCGATTTTTCTAGCTTTTTCTTCTAGGCCTAAAAATTCGAAACCAATTTTGTCAAAGAATACTTTAGCTGTAATATTATTTGATGCAACAGATACCATAATATTTTCTATGCCATGATTTTTGGCATATTGAATAAAGGCATCGATTAATTGATGGGCTAGCGATTCATCGCGATATTGAGGTGTGACATATAAACTTTGGATAAAGGCTTTGTGTTTTTTAGTGATGTGCTGGCTATGGTAAAGTTGTAAAAATCCAACGAGCGTTTCATCTTGAAAAGCACCGAAAACGAGATTTGTATTTTGATTTTCAGGATTGAGAAGATTGTGGATTTCTTCGTCTGTAATTTCAGGGGGAGTATTGAATTCGTGTAAAAAAGTGAGTGGATCATTCTGGTAAGCTTCAGTCATGAGTTTTTTAAATTGACTGGCATCATTATCGGTTAATATTTTAATCATAGGCAACCTCCCGCTTCTTGTTTAAAAATTTCTTCAATTACAATCATAATAAATAACATTTAAAATTTCAATGTTATTTTAGGTTTTATAGATTTTATATATTTAATATATAAATGGACGTGGTTTTATTGCTTTGTCTCGTTAAAATGTAATAGAATTAAATTTTTGGCTTATGATGAGATGACTCAACTGAGAGGAAACGGATTTAAAATCAAAGAGAGATTAGCGATAGAAGGAAGCGCAAATAAGGTTCACGGCTATGATTAAAATGGAGTCATGCGATTAAAAGTATCAGACATATGAATTAGAAATATAAAAAAGCGATGAAACACGAAAATCAAATCCGTTGTTTCACCGCTTTTTTTATAGATTTATCTATTCAACAACTTCTACATCAAGTGTTACATCGATGTTGCCTTTTGTAGCTTTTGAATAAGGGCAAAAGGCATGTGCTTCTTCTAGTGATTTTTCAGCATCTTCTTGTGAGATGTTTTTAACTTTTGCGCGTATATCAACGGCTAATTTAGGGCTTTCACTGTCAGGGTCTTCTTGAAGTTTAACCGTTAAATCGACAACGGGCTCTGCTTTACGAAAACCGTTTCGTTTTAAGATTAAATCAAAAGCACCATTGAAACATGAAGCATAACCTGTTGCGAAAAGTTGTTCAGGGTTTGTTTCATTTTCTTTAGCGTTATCAGGAGGCGCTAGGTCAAATTCCAATTTTTTATCGTCTGTTTGTACGTGACCTTTACGACCACCTGTATTAGTTGCAGTTGTTTCATAAATTGTTGACATCAATGATTCCTCCCTTAAATACGTATCTGTCAATCTTTACCCATTTACTTAGTTTTTAATCATCACATCTTTTCAAACAAGCAGTGATACGCTATAGTGAGTATATTCAGAAATGACTGACAACTTCAGGAGGGATTAATATGACAAAAATTAAAGTATTTGATGTTAGAGAAGATGAGTTACCAGCGCTTCAACAATGGATTGAAGCGCATAAAGGGACAGTTGAAGTAGAATTAACAGCGTCTCCTTTAAATGAGCAACAACTTGAAACATTAGATGATGTCGATGGGGTGACAATTTCGCAAACGACATCATTTGATAGTGCTTACTATGAGCGATTAGTAGATAAAGGGATTCATCATATCGCACAGCGTTCAGCAGGTTATGATCAATTTGATTTAGAAGTTGCCAACCAATACGGCGTTAAAATTTCCAATGTGCCAAGTTATTCTCCTCAATCCATTGCTGAATTTGCGGTTACACGTACATTGGAATTAGTACGTCACACACCACAAATTGATAAAAATATTGCGACACAAGAATTTACTTGGAACTTAAATCTACAGGGACGTACCATAGAATCGCTAAAAATTGGGGTCTTAGGTACCGGTCGTATCGGACGCCGCGCTGCTAAAATTTTTAGTGGTTTTGGTTCAGAAGTTTTAGCTTATGACTTACTTCCTGATGATGATTTGAGAGATGTTGTGACATATGTGGATAGCTTGGAAGAACTCGTTTCAAAAGTAGATGTATTAACATTACATATTCCTGGCTCAAAAGAAAACCATTATTTGATTAATGAGGCGATACTACGTCAAGCGAAACCAGGCCTTATTATCATTAATGCTGCCCGTGGTAGCGTTTTGGATACACAAGCCCTCCTTAAAAGTTTAGATGAAGGGATTGTTGCAAGTGCGGCAATCGACACCTATGAAAATGAAGGGGCATATTTTAGACATGATTGGGGAAATAAAAAATTAGATGATCCAGTGTTACAAACGTTGTTAGAACACGAAAATGTGTTGGTTTCTCCACATGTTGCATTCTATACGGATGAAGCCGTTAAAAATTTAGTGGATATCCCACTAGAAGATGTTTTATCATTTATTACGACAGGTCAAGCTGTAAATATTGTCAATCCATAAATGAGAAAAGGTGAATCGCCATTGAAAACACAAATTGTAGCAAGTTTTATGCCACGTCAAAAGCAGTTATCAAATGAACAACGCGCATTGATTCAACAAAATGCGGCTTATTTTGACATTCTTGAATTGCGAATTGACGCCTTAACAGAATGTCACACCATTGTTGTCGAACAACTTATCGATCAAATTTTAGAAAACTATCCAACTAAGCCATTCGAAATCTTAGTGACTTATCGTACACAAAGTCAAGGTGGAGAAGGGCATTACGAAAGGAAAGACTACTTTAAGTTGTTGCGCGGATTAACACAATTAAAACAGATTGATTTAATTGATATTGAATGGGTGCCTGATCAACAAGAGCGAGGGGAGATTGTATCACAAATTCACCAAGCGGGAATGGTTTCGATTGCTTCATACCATAATTTTGAAGAAACACCACCGATAGAAGTGTTGAAAAAAACCTACTATCATATGTCTCAACTAGGAGCCAATCATTTAAAAATTGCAGTCATGCCGAGAACGACACAAGATGTGTTAGTGCTACTACAAGCGCTTTCTGAAACGAGTGACGCCTTGCAACAGTGGGTGACAGGGATATCAATGTCACAATTAGGTTTGATTTCACGAACTGCTCAAAATACTTTTGGTGGGGCACTTTCATATGGTGCATTGGAAAAAGGGGTGGCTCCCGGTCAACTTCATGTTAAACAATTGGCAGAAGTACTTCCATTGTACAGTTTATTTGAAAGTTAAAAGACTCTCGTTTATAATTGATAATGATTATCATTTTAAGGGGTAGATAGAGATGGAGCTTCGTGAAGCAATTAGTTCAAGAAGAAGTATTAAGAAGTTCAAAAGGGATATGTATATTGATGAGTCTGCATTGAAAGAAGCAATATTAGAAGCGGCTGACGCACCAAATCATGGTATGCGCGAACCGTGGCGCGTTGTCTACGTGCCTAAAAATAAATTAGGCGAAATGAGCCGAGAAATATCAAAATATGCATTCCCAAAAGATAAAGAGAAACAAGAAAGTCATTATGAGGCCGTTACAAATTTGGGAGGATTTTTAGCGCTTATTATGACATGTGATGCGAGACAGAGAGAAGAAAATGAGAACTATCTAGCTATCGGTGCCTTCGCACAAAATCTATTGTTGTTATTGTATGAAAAAGGCATCGGAACATGTTGGAAAACACCGGATTATATTTTTAAACCCAAAATCAGAACTATCTTTGGCGTGGCGCCAGATGAAAAACTTGTTGGTTTTATTTATTTAACAGACTTAGAGGATGAGGCAGATTTTCCGAAAGTAGAACGCAAAAATAGAGGGATATTAACAGAGTATATTTAGTCCAAAACGTTGTTTGAATTGGATTACTGAAAGTGTTCTATTAAACGCATCTCAAAGTAGATAAGGGATAACGCACTTGTGTGTATAGATAAATAGAGGGGCTAGGACATCATCTCGTCCTAGCCCCTCAAATGATTAGCCTAAGCTTTCAGCTAAGTAGCTTTCAACTTGTTCAGGTGATTTTGCATTAGCAGAGTGTAAGTGGTGTAATTTTTGGCCATCTTTAAAGATTAAAATACTTGGAATACCCATAACTTCGTATTCTTCCACTGCTTGATCAAGTTCATCACGATCAACAGAATACCATTCATATTGATTGTATTTTTCAATAATTGGATCAATCCACATATCCATCGCTTTACAGTCTGGACACCAGCCAGCTTCAAATTTAATAATAACAGGTTGCTCGCTTTGGATGATTTGATTGAATGATTCCATGTTAGTAATGCGTTGCATCTAAAACATCTCCTTTATATCTATTACGTAACGACATTATAACGGATTTCATAGGTGAAGTCATCTATGTGATTCATTGATAAACAACGGCATAAGTCGTGCATCTCCTAATATTTAACCGTATTGATATTGGGTATAAAACAAGTGAAGCAGTGGGTGTCTAGTGAAACTACACAATGTTCCACTCGTCTATATAAATTTAGTATCAAACAATGTAGCAATGAATTTTTTGAAAAAAACAAGCATTTTAATTAATAATTTGATATATTAAAATTAATTGGAATAAGGAGGTCAAAGGCATGATCAAATTTTATCATTATCCAAATTGTACAACATGTAAAAAAGCAGCGAAATTTTTATCTGATCATGGTGTAAGCTATGAACCTATCGATATTGTACAGCATACACCGACAGAAAAAGAATTTCGTCAAATTATAGAAAAATCAGGCTTGGATATTAAAAAGTTCTTTAATACACATGGCGCAAAATACAGAGCGTTAAACCTTAAAGACAAATTAGAAAATATGAATGAAGATGAAAAATTAAGTTTACTTGCTTCTGATGGCATGTTAGTAAAGCGACCATTAGCGATCTTAGGTGATAAAGTGACAGTCGGCTTTAATGAAGAGGTCTATCGCAATACTTGGCTATCATAAAATAGTTGATAGAACCGTTCCAATATGTCATGATAAAATTGTAATTGTAAACATTATAGGAGGGGATTAACGTGGCAGTGCCAAGCGAATTAAAATATTCTAAAGAACACGAATGGGTAAAAGTTGAAGGTCAAACAGCAACAATTGGAATTACAGATTTTGCGCAAAGCGAATTAGGTGATATCGTCTTTGTTGAGCTTCCAGAAGTGGAAGATGAACTTACTGAAGGTGAAACTTTCGGTAGTGTGGAATCAGTTAAAACTGTTTCTGAATTATATTCTCCTGTATCAGGAAAAGTCATCGAAGTGAATGAAGGTTTAGAAGACGAACCTGAAGCGGTTAACGAATCACCTTACGAAAAAGCTTGGATGGTAAAAGTTGAATTAAGCGATGAAAGCCAATTAGATGCATTACTAAGTGCAGCTGATTATGAACAAATGATTGGTGAATAATGCCCGCATAAAGACTCCTCGGTAATCTGATTATCAAGGAGTTTTTTGTACTCAAATATTTTTTAGAAGGTGAAGACCATGGCGATGATCAATAAGGTTATTGTTGTAGAAGGTAAATCTGATAAAAAACGTGTTCAAGAGGTGTTGTTAGAACCTGTCGAAATTATATGTACACATGGAACGATGGGAATTGAAAAATTAGACAATATGATTGAATATTTGTATGATAAACAGGTCTACATTTTAGTAGATTCAGATGCGGAAGGTCGAAAAATCCGCAAATGGTTTACAACTTATTTGAGTGAGCGCATCGATATTTTCATCGATACGAATTATAGTGAAGTGGCACGTTGTCCACGCGATTACCTCTCTAATGTATTACAACATTTTGGATTTAAAGTAAAAAAAGATTTTTATGTTAAAGGGAAGTATTCATATCATGAGTGTTTCAGAGCAATTGAACAATATATATAGAAATAGTGATCAAAACGTTCATCTCATATTCGGTTATACACCGATGTGTGGGACATGTAAAATGTCTGAAAGAATGTTAGATATTGCCAATGAGATGACACAATTACCAATTGTGAAAATAGATTTAAATTTTCACCCAGATTGGAGTCAAGCAAATGAAATACAGTCTGTGCCTGTGTTAATGATCATGCATTATGATCAAGAAGTAGAAAGATTGTATGCTTTTCAATCTGTACCGTACTTATTAGAAAAATTAAAAAAAGTGATTGACGCATGTTGATTACAATGATAAGATTAATATCAATTAAATAGTCAGAAAACTCTTATCCGGAGTGGTGGAGGGATGTGCCCTATGAAGCCCGGCAACCGTCTAGTATATAGAAATGGTGCCAATTCACATAAAGTAAAAATTTTACTTTTGAAGATGAGAGAAAAGCGATTCGTGTTAGTGCTTTCTCTTTCATTTTTAAAAAGAGAAAGCATTTTTTATTTTGCAGATAAGAGGGGAAACACAAGGAGGAACAGTATGATTGAGCTTAAAAATATCGTTAAAAAGTACGAGAGTAAATCAAAATCTGTGACAGCTGTAGATCATGTTGACCTAAAGATAGAGAAGGGTTCAATCTATGGTATTATCGGATTTTCTGGTGCTGGTAAAAGTACTTTAATACGATTATTTAATTATCTAGAAACACCTACATCGGGCGATGTGGTTATCGGCGGGGATAACATAGGTCAGCTAAGTAAAGCAGATTTACGTAAAAAACGACAAAAAGTCAGCATGATTTTCCAACACTTTAATTTATTGTGGTCAAGAACGGTATTGGATAATATTATTTTTCCACTAGAAATTGCAGGTGTTGCAAAAAGTGAAGCAAAGCAGACAGCATTAGAGCTCGTTGAACGTGTCGGTTTGAAAGGGAGAGAGCATGCGTATCCTTCTGAATTATCAGGTGGTCAAAAACAGCGTGTCGGCATTGCCCGCGCACTGGCCAATGATCCAGAAGTCTTACTGTGTGACGAAGCAACAAGTGCACTTGACCCTCAAACGACAGATGAAATATTAGATTTACTTTTACAACTTAAAAAGGAAAAGAACTTAACGATTATTATTATTACGCATGAGATGCACGTCATTCGTCGAATTTGTGATGAAGTATCTGTAATGGAAAATGGTCGTGTCATTGAGCAAGGTAAAGTTTCTGATATTTTTGAAAATCCACAGCACGCAGTGACACGTCGCTTTGTTCAAGAAGACTTGAAACCGAGTGATGAGAGCGATGAGCTTGTAGCGACATTTCCTCTAGCAAAGGATGATATTTTAATTAAATTGACTTTTTCTGGCGATAATACAACACGTCCGATATTGTCCCATCTTTCGCAAGAATATCATCTTTCAGCCAATATTTTAGAGGGGAATATTAAACATTCAAAAACGGGCACTATAGGCTATTTACTCGTGCACATTCAAGATGTCTCAAAAATAAATTTTGATGAAGTACAAGCGGACTTAGAGTCACAAAATATCGATGTAGAGGTGGTCAGTCATGGGTAAGAGTTTTAGCGAAATACTTCAAGAGATGATAACAATGCCGAATGTACGTTGGCCTGATGTTTGGGTAGCGACATATGAAACGCTATACATGACAATCATCTCAACAGCATTCTCATTTATATTTGGGCTCATTTTAGGTGTGATTCTGTTTTTAACATCTAAAAGTAAATCTAAAGCAGGTCGTGTATTTTATAGTATTGTTTCTTTCATTGTGAATTTATTTAGAGCGATACCATTTATCATTTTGATTTTATTATTAATTCCATTTACAAGTTTACTTTTAGGCACAATCAGTGGTCCAACAGGTGCTTTACCTGCTTTAATCATTGGGGCATCCCCTTTCTACGGCCGACTCGTAGAAATTGCACTTAAAGAGATTGATAAAGGCGTTATTGAAGCGGCGAAATCAATGGGAGCGACAACTTGGACAGTCGTATTAAAAGTATTGATACCAGAATCACTACCAGCCTTAATTTCAGGTATTACTGTAACAGCGATTGCTTTAGTAGGATCAACAGCAGTAGCAGGTGTTATCGGTGCAGGTGGTTTAGGTAACTTGGCATACTTAACAGGATTTACGCGAAATCAAAACGACGTTATTTTAGTTTCAACCATTTTAATATTAATTTTGGTATTTATTATTCAATTCTTAGGGGATTGGATAACAAATAAAATAGATAAACGCTAATAATAGTGAAGAGGAGACTGTATTAATGAAAAGATTTTTATCGATTATTGTTGTTCTTGTTGTTGCAGTTGCTTTAGCCGCATGTGGAAATGGTTCTGATAGTAAAAAAGAAGACAAAAAGATTGTTGTTGGTGCTTCACCTGCACCACACGCTGAGATCTTAGAAGAAGCAAAACCATTATTAAAAGATAAAGGTTATGATTTGGAAATTAAAACAATTAACGATTACACGACACCAAACAAATTGTTAGATGCTGGCGAATTAGATGCAAACTTTTTCCAACATACACCTTATTTAGACACTGAGAAAAAAGACAAAGGTTATAAAATTGAATCTGCTGGTAATGTTCATTTAGAACCTATGGCGGTTTATTCAAAAAAATATAAAAGCTTAAAAGATTTACCAAAAGGTGCAGAAATTTTCGTTTCTAACAACCCAGCTGAACAAGGTCGTTTCTTAAAATTCTTTGTTGATGAAGGTTTAATTAAGATTAAAAAGGGTGTAAAAATCCAAGACGCAACATTTGATGATATTACTGAAAATAAGAAAGACATTAAATTCAACAGTAAACAATCTGCAGAATTCTTGCCAAAAACATATCAAAATGGTGAAGGTGATGCGGTAATCATCAATTCAAACTTTGCAATCGAGCAAAAATTAAATCCACAAAAAGATTCTATTGCAGTTGAAAAAGGGAATAATAACCCATATGCAAACTTAATTGCTGTTAAAGAAGGTCATAAAGATGACAAGAAAATTAAAGCTTTAATGGAAGTATTACAATCCAAAGATATTAAAGACTTTATTAAAAAGAAATACGATGGTGCAGTTGAACCAGCGAAATAAAAAGCTTAGTGACAGCGTGTTTCAAATGTTTGAACACTTGTCAGCGAGATATGTATCCATGATTTGAATTAAATTTAATGCGTAGTACAAACGATCATCGACTATAAGTGTATGAAAGTGAATGTACTACGCATTTTTTATACCTATTCGCACTTAGAATCAAGCTGTTGTTATTTGAAAGGAGCATACATATGAAAAAATTAACGTTATTACTTACATCTATTGCAGTATTCGCACTTGTATTAACGGGCTGTGGACAAGATAAAACGAGCAAAGCAGATGACAAAAAAATAGTTGTCGCAGCAACACCAACACCCCACGGTGAAATTGCTAAAAAAGCTGGCGAAATTATGAAAAAGAAAGGTTATGATGTTCAAATTCGCGAAGTCAATGACTACAAAATCCCAAACAAGTTATTAGATAAAGGCGATGTCGATGCTAACTTATTTCAACACGTTCCTTACTTAAAAGAAGAGAAAAAATCACACGGTTACAAAATTGAAGAAGTTGGCAAAGTTTTAACAACACCTATGGGCGTCTACAGTAAAAAACATAAAAGCTTAAAAGATTTACCTGATGGTGCGAAAATCTATATTTCTAATAATCCAGCAGAAGAAGGACGTTTCTTATCATTCTTCGTAAAAGCTGGGTTAATTAAAATCAAAGACGGCGTTAAAATTGAAGATGCAAAATTAGATGATATTGTTGAAAATAAAAAGCATTTGAAATTTGATAACCAACAAGGGGCAGAGTTTTTACCTAAAACGTATAATAATAATGAAGGCGATGCGGTTATTATGAATTCAAACTATGCGATTGACAATGGTTTGAAACCACTTAAAGATTCTATTGCGGTCGAGGATGAATCGTCACCATTTGCGAATATTTTAGCTGTCAAAGAAGGCCATAAAAATGATAAGAAATATCAAGAGTTTCTAAAAGCCTTACAATCTGCTGAAGTGAGAGACTACATTAAAAAAGAATACGATGGTGCAGTGATTCCTGCAAAATAACATTGATAATTAAGGGAACAGTCTGAGAATTTCATCTCGTAATTGATAATATGGATTCAGTAACGGGCTTTTCCTTCTTTAATAAGAGGTTTAAAGATTGTTATTGATGGGGAGGAAATGAAGTTGCTTCTAAGTGGAATCAATCAAAAATGTACCGAGTTTCTTCCTATTTAAATAAATAATAATTTTATAATAATCAATGAAAAGGCGGGGCAATGAAGTCAAATCGATTTCTGTCCCGCCTTTGTATATGATTTAGGACTCATTAGTGAAGCGACCTAAAATAAAACTAATTATAAATCCTAAGATAAGTGTGATTATCGATGCTAACCATGTAAGGCCCTGATTAGGCAAACCAGGAAAAACTGAAAATAGTGAACCAATCACTAAACCGAGTATGGCTGCATAAGTGAGATAAGTGTAATGCTTTAACAAATACGTAATCACTTTACTTGCGATTAGAAACCCTACAACTATCCCCATACCTACCATTAAAATAACAGGTAAAGCTTCGAAATTGAAACGTACAATTTCAGAAATGGAATAAGTTACAGTACTGTATACACCGAATAATAATAATATAAATGACCCAGAAATCCCTGGTAATAACATTGCACTTGATGCACATACGCCAGCAATAAAATATTTAATGAGCATTGGCAGGGACAAATCAATATGGCTAGGTGCAGCATGTGAAGTCTCCCCTTTAAAATATGCCATCAATGCAAGTGCTATAATAGCCACTCCCATAATGATCCAATGTTGGATTTTGTAGGTTTGTTTGTAGTGTGAAATACGTAATAAAAATGGAATAATCCCTAAAATTAATCCAAAAAAGAAAAACATCGTTGGTATTAAGTGTGTTGCTAACAGATAATTGATAACGCTACTTAAAATGCCGATTGCCAAAGCCATTCCGATAATAATAGGTAATAAAAACAAGATACTTTTTTTGAAATGCTTTGAAAAAACACCACTTACAGAAGCGATAAAATCATCGTAAATGCCTAGGAGTAATGCGATTGTTCCGCCACTGACGCCGGGAATCAGATCACTAATGCCCATCGCAAAACCTCTAGGGATATTTGAAATCTTAAATTTCGACATGATTCTATTCCTTTCCTTAGTTTATCGTTACATCATACCACATTATAACTGATTTCAATCCTATGTCATCTATAATATATGTCAAAAATGACGAATGAGAACAGGAGGGATGTGATTATCAATAACTTTTCTAAAAAAGATTCTGGTTTGCTTTCTCAAGATGTCTTGTAATATAACCCGAAACGGTTTATAATTCCCATCATTTCCGTTATAATAAGCAATTAGAGACCAAAGAAAACTTTTTGACGTTACATTAAAATTATTATAAACTAAACTATGGAATCTAACATTATTTTGGAGGGAATATTAATGCCATCAACATTAGAAATTAAAGACTTACATGTGTCTATTGAAGATAAAGAGATATTAAAAGGTGTCAATTTAACGATCAATACTGGGGAAATTCACGCGATCATGGGGCCAAATGGTACTGGGAAATCTACTTTATCATCAGCAATTATGGGGCATCCGTCATATGAAGTGACGAAAGGTGAAGTATTATTAGATGGGGTCAATATTTTAGAATTAGACGTAGATGAACGCGCTAAAGCGGGTCTATTCTTAGCAATGCAATACCCATCAGAAATCACAGGTGTTTCAAATGCAGACTTCATGCGTTCGGCTATGAATGCACAACGCGAAGAAGGTAACGAAATTAACTTAATGCAATTTATTAAGCAACTTGATAAACAAATGGATTTCTTAGACATGGACAAAGATATGGCACAACGCTACTTAAACGAAGGCTTCTCAGGCGGTGAGAAAAAACGTAACGAGATTTTACAATTAATGATGTTACAACCTAAATTTGCTATTCTCGATGAGATTGACTCAGGTCTTGATATTGACGCTTTGAAAGTCGTATCAAAAGGGATTAACGAAATGCGTGGCGATGAATTTGGTGCGTTAATTATTACACACTACCAACGTTTATTAAATTACATTACACCGGATCACGTTCACGTTATGTATAATGGTATCGTTGTAAAATCTGGTGGCTCTGAATTAGCGAAACGTCTTGAAGAAGAAGGTTACGAGTGGGTTAAAGAAGAATACGAAACAGCTATTTCAAATCAATAATCATCATAGGAGGAAATAATTATGACTACTGAAACATTAAATATTTCTGAAGCACAACTTGTTGATTATTCCCAATCTCAAAACGAACCTTCTTGGATGACAGAGTTAAGAAAAGAAGCGTTTAAACAAGCTGAATCTTTGGAAATGCCAAAACCTGATAAAACGAAATTAAATAAATGGGATTTCGATTCATTCAAACAGCATGAAACACAAGGTGCTGTGTTCCATGATTTAAAGGAATTACCAAGTGAAATTGACCGTATTATTAACGTTGAAAATACAGAAAACCTTGTGATTCAACATAACAATACATCTGCATATACAAAAGTTAATGATAAAGCACTTCAAGATGGTGTGATTATTGAGCATATAAGCGAAGCGTTAATCAATCATAGTGATTTAGTTCAAAAGTATTTTATGAAAGATGCTGTTACGGTAGATGAACACCGCTTAACTGCTTTACACACTGCTTTAATGAATGGCGGAATTTTTGTATACGTTCCTAAAAATGTCGTTGTTGAACATCCAATTCAATACGTTGTACTTCATGACGATGAAAATGCGAGCTTCTTTAATCACGTTCTTTTAGTGACTGAAGAGAGTGCTGAAGTGACTTACGTTGAGAATTATCTATCAACGACAAGTGGAGAAGGAAATCAATTAAATATTGTTTCTGAAGTTATCGCGGGTGCCAATTCTAACATTTCATATGGATCTGTAGACTTCTTAGATAAAGGTTTCACTGGACATATTATCCGTCGTGGTGTGACAGAAGCAGATGCAACAATTAAGTGGTCTTTAGGTTTAATGAATGAAGGCGATCAAATCATCGACAATACAACAAATTTAATTGGTGACCGTTCAACTTCTGAATTGAAGTCAGTTGTAGTCGGACGTGGCGATCAAACAATTAACTTAACATCAAGAATTGTACAATATGGTAAAGAAACAGATGGCTACATCTTAAAACATGGTGTAATGAAAGAAAGTGCCTCATCCATTTTCAATGGCATTGGACATATTAAACATGGAGGCTCAGGTTCTGCTGCTAACCAAGAATCACGTGTGTTAATGTTATCTGAGCATGCACGTGGGGATGCGAACCCTATTCTTCTTATTGATGAAGACGATGTAGAAGCAGGACACGCGGCGTCTGTAGGACGTGTTGATCCTGAGCAACTTTACTATTTAATGAGTCGTGGTATTTCACAACGCGAAGCAGAACGTCTTGTCATTCACGGATTCTTAGACCCAGTAGTACGTGAATTACCAATTGAAGATGTACAACGTCAATTACGAGAAGTTATCGAATTAAAAATAGGCAAATAATACAATTCTAGAAAGGTCTGTGATTGTAGTGGCCGATACAAAATTAGATGTAGAAGCAATTATCAAAGACTTTCCCATTTTAGACCAAAAAGTCAATGGCAAACGTCTTGCATATTTGGATTCAACAGCAACAAGTCAAAAGCCTAAGCAAGTGATTGATACATTACGTGACTATTACGAGCGATACAATTCTAATGTTCATCGTGGTGTGCATACATTAGGCTCACTTGCAACAGATGGTTATGAAGGTGCACGCGAAACGGTACGTCGTTTTATACATGCGAAACACTTTGAAGAAATTATTTTCACACGTGGAACAACAGCATCTATAAACATGATTGCACATAGTTATGGTGATGCAAATGTGGAACAAGGCGATGAAATCGTTGTAACCCAAATGGAACATCATGCGAATTTAGTGCCTTGGCAACAGCTTGCACACCGTAAAGGGGCGACCCTCAAATTCATACCGATGTCAGAAGATGGCACATTATCCATTGAAGCGGTTAAAGAAACGATTACCGATCAAACTAAAATTGTGGCCATTGCGCATGTTTCAAATGTCTTAGGTACAATTAATGATATTAAGGCAATTGCTGAAATAGCCCATGCACATGGTGCCATAATCTCAGTTGACGGTGCACAATCTGTACCGCATATGAAAGTAGATGTACAAGATTTAAACGTTGATTTTTATAGTTTTAGTGGCCACAAAATGCTTGGACCTACTGGTATCGGCGTTTTATATGGTAAACGTGAACTATTAAATGAAATGGAACCGACAGAGTTCGGTGGAGATATGATTGATTTTGTTGGTTTGTATGAAAGTACATGGACAGATTTACCTACAAAATTTGAAGCGGGAACACCTCTGATTGCACAAGCGATTGGTTTGCAAGCAGCGATTGAGTACATTGAGTTTATTGGATTTGATGCTATTCATGCGCATGAGCAAGCATTGACGCAATATGCTTACGAACAAATGTCTCAAATCGAAGGTATTGATATTTATGGTCCAGCTAAAGACAATCGTGCTGGTATTATCACCTTCAACCTCAAGGATGTTCATCCTCACGATGTGGCAACTGCTCTAGATACGGAAGCTGTCGCAGTTCGTGCAGGCCATCATTGTGCACAGCCGTTAATGAAATGGCTCAATGTATCATCAACAGCGCGGGCAAGTTTTTATATCTATAATACAAAAGAAGATGTGGATCAACTTGTCGAAGGATTGAAACAAACGAAGGAGTTTTTCTCATATGAATTTTAATAACCTAGACCAATTATATCGTTCAGTTATTATGGATCATTATAAAAATCCTCGTAATAAAGGTGTAATCGAGGATGGTACGATGACAGTGGATATGAATAACCCAACATGTGGTGACCGTATTCGTCTCACATTTGATATCGTCGATGGCATTATTAAAGATGCGAAATTCGAGGGTGAAGGTTGTTCGATTTCAATGTCGAGTGCGTCAATGATGACTGAAGCGATTAAAGGGCATAGTTTAAAAGAAGCAATGCAAATGAGCCAAGAGTTCACAAAAATGATGCTTGGTGAAGATTATGAGATTACTGAAGATATGGGAGATATCGAAGCGTTACAAGGTGTTTCTCAATTTCCAGCACGAATTAAATGTGCCACACTCGCATGGAAGGCACTTGAAAAGGGTACAGTTGAAAAAGAAGGTAAAAGTGAAGATTAACACTAAATGGTGTATACGAGAAAACGTATTTCAAAATAGAGAATTGGGTAGTCAAAGGGTACTCATGTATTAATTAAGAAATAGGAGTGATGATTGATGGCTAAAAAAGCACCTGATGTAGGCGATTATAAATATGGCTTCCATGATGAAGACGTATCTATTTTTAGATCAGAGCGTGGTTTGACAGAAAATATTGTACGCGAAATTTCAAGAATGAAAGATGAACCTGAATGGATGTTAGACTTTCGTTTGAAAGCTTTAAAGTTATTCTATAAAATGCCGATGCCTCAATGGGGTGGAGATTTATCAGAATTAGACTTTGATGACATTACGTATTATGTCAAACCTTCAGAACGTTCAGAGCGTTCTTGGGATGAAGTGCCAGAAGAAATTAAACGTACGTTTGATAAATTAGGTATCCCAGAAGCAGAACAAAAATATTTAGCAGGTGTTTCTGCACAATATGAATCTGAAGTTGTTTACCATAATATGGAGAAAGAATTAGAAGAAAAAGGTATTATCTTCAAAGATACAGATACTGCACTTAAAGAGAATGAAGACTTGTTTAAAGAGTATTTCGCATCTGTTATCCCTGCTGGTGACAATAAGTTTGCTGCTTTAAACTCAGCAGTTTGGTCAGGTGGTTCATTCATCTATGTACCTAAAAATATTCAATTAGATACACCTTTACAAGCATACTTCCGTATTAACTCAGAAAATATGGGACAATTTGAGCGTACACTCATTATTGCTGATGAAGGTGCCTCTGTTAACTATGTTGAAGGCTGTACAGCACCAGTGTATACAACAAACTCTCTACACTCAGCGGTTGTAGAAATTATCGTCCACAAAGATGCACATGTACGTTATACAACAATCCAAAACTGGGCTAACAATGTTTATAACTTAGTTACTAAACGTACGTTCGTTCATGAAAATGGTAACATGGAATGGGTCGATGGAAACTTAGGATCTAAGTTGACAATGAAATATCCTGCCTGCGTATTATTAGGTGAAGGTGCTAAAGGTAGCACACTTTCTATCGCTTTTGCAGGTCAAGGTCAAGTCCAAGATGCAGGTGCAAAAATGATTCATAAAGCACCAAACACATCTTCTACTATTGTGTCAAAATCAATTTCTAAAGATGGCGGTAAAGTGGTTTATCGCGGTATCGTTCACTTTGGACGTAAAGCGAAAGGTGCACGTTCTAATATCGAATGTGATACTTTAATCCTTGATAACGAGTCAACTTCTGACACAATTCCTTACAACGAAATTTTCAATGACAATATCTCACTTGAACATGAGGCAAAAGTTTCTAAAGTTTCTGAAGAGCAATTGTTCTATCTCATGTCACGTGGTATTTCTGAAGAAGAAGCGACAGAAATGATCGTTATGGGATTTATCGAGCCATTCACAAAAGAATTACCAATGGAATATGCCGTTGAAATGAACCGATTAATCAAATTCGAAATGGAAGGTAGTATAGGCTAGTTTTAACTACTGATGTAGTGCGATTTTTATCCTTGTAACATGGGTACTGATACCATTTTGATACCATTTACTTATCGAATATAGAAATAGCATCATGTTTCTTTTGAGTATATAAGTGGCTATATGTACCCATTGTTTCAGTTATTTGAGCATGACGCATTAGTGATTGCAGCACAAATATATCTACTCCATTGTTTGCTAAGAAAGACGCATAAGAATGTCTTAAAGCGTGTATGTTATAATTAGGGAAAGCTTTGTTGAATTTCTTATGAACATGGCTATAGTGCTTAGGTGCTAATCCGCCAAAAATAAAATAATTCTGTTCATCAAAGTATTTGTTCATCTGTTTTTCACGTTGGTAGCGTTCAGATAACATCTCGTTGATGAAATTAGGTAAGGGTACAATATCTTCAGAGCTTTCGGTTTTAGCTCTGGGGTATATAGTCCGATTAGAGATGTCCATTGTTTTATTGATGGATATCTCTTTTTTATATTTATTGTAGTCCGTCCAAACTAAAGCCATTGCTTCACCTACTCGTAACCCTGTGTAAAACATTAAAGTAAAAAGTTCCCGATAGTCCTGTTCTTCTACATCTTTTACACGATCTTCAAATTCTTCCCTCATCATAAATTTTGGTTTCGGTTTAGATCTTGGAATTGGTTTTATAGAAATAGTGGGGTCGATTCGTAAACCAAAATATTTTTTAGCATAATTAATTACAACTTTAAACCCTGACCAAACTGTACGTGCGCTATTAACTGAATTGATATTGTCCATGAGATACTTACGGAATTCTTGGCATTGTTGTTGTGTGATTTTATTCATTTTGATATGTCCGAATTTAGATTGTATATGAAGTTTATATTCATTCTCTTTGCGCTTTTTAGTTTTAGGACGCAAGTCACTGTTTTCTAAATAGTGATAAAAAGTATACTCAAATGTGTTTGAGTCACTATAACCTTCATTAACTTCTGTTAAAAATTCGGCTTCTGCACTTTTAGCTTCACGTTTCGTTTTGAAACCACGTTTAAGTTTTCTTTTATTATTGCCATAAACATCTTTATATCTAGTTGAAAAATACCATTTACCTGTTTTGTTATCTTTATAAACCGCCATTTCACTCAATCCCTCCTTAAAAAAGTAAAAAAATAATAAGGGTACGTGGGAGTACCCTGTATCCAATTAGATTAGTTAAAATATTCAAAAAGAGTTATAAAGTTATTTAAGAAATGAATAATTATAGCAACTTCTAATCTTTTAGTAATAAGATAAGATATACCAACAATAAGACCAAAATAAAAATAAGGGATATAGTCTATAAAAGTATTTCCTTCATGTAATAACGCGAAAATAATACTTGAAATAATTAATCCTATAAATAAATGTCCTCTAAAAACTACACGGAGTAAAAATCCTCTTAAAATAATTTCTTCTACAATAGCAGGAATAAGTGCGATACTAATTATTAGAAGTATAAAAGGTGTTCCTGAGAATTCATGAACAATTAATGTGTCGTTAGGCGATAATCCAGGTTTCAAATATTCAAATATTTCATCGAAAGAGTACAATAGAATGAAACCTAGTATAGTAATTAATATATCTTTTCTGTTTAATGTTTTAAGTTGCAATAAATTAAATTTTAATCTATTAGTAGCCCACACTCCTATTATAATTATAATAATTGCAATGATTGCAAATATATAGTTTTTTGTAACGTAATCACTTAATGCGAATGCATTATAAAAGATATAAGAGAGAAATAAAGCTTTTAATACAGCCTTCCAGTATACATCATTGTTGACTAAGTGGTTATCTTCAAATAATAATTTTAGTTTTTTCATAAGCAATCTCCTTAGATGTTTTAGTGTTTATATTTAAATTATATTAATAATTACTGTGTTGGCAAGAACATTTTATAAATAACGAAATAAGATGAGATATTTTATGTTTGAAATATGTCTATTTGCCCCTTTTCAAATCATCTAGGGATATTGGCGTTCCATTATATTAACCTCAAATATATCTATCTCAAAAATTTGTCACTCTGATATCTCAAATTAATTTAAAAATTAATAAAATTAATAAAATTATAATCGTGATAAGAAATGTTAAAATTTTATAAAAAAAGCAATCTCTGCTACTCTTCAATTTTATTCTCCTTTTTATTTTTAGCAATTAGATCAAAAAACTCTTCTTTTGATATGTTTTTCAACCTTTTTTGTGATTTTTTCAGTAACGTAGGGGAAGCTATTAACTCTTTTTAAAATTTCTACTAAATCCTAACCTATTTCTTCAGTAATTTCTTTTATAGCCATTTTAACCAAACTCCTTTAAGCTAATAAGTCAAATTAAGATAACTAACAAAGGTAGTACAAGTAAAACTAGAGCTAAGGCAACAAATGATAAATCTTCTCCCATGTAATTATCATTTCGTTTATTCAACTTAAACATCTCCCCTTGAAGATTAAAAATGATATTGGTAAAATAAAAACAGTTCATATTATTAATATTGAACTGAGCGCGAGTATACTTTTCACCGTCCTTTCCAGACAGGGGCGGTGTTTTTTATAATTTCCTTAACATAATAGAATTTGTTATAATAAGTTTAGAAGTTGAAAACACTTCTGCGAGGACTTTATACCTTTTTCAAATATTTTTTCCGCCGTCTGATTTTCTATATGTTATCAGGTGGCGGTTTTTGTTTTCTGAAATTGATTTAATTAATCTTCCTCACCTCAAAAACCCTCAACGGCTGAAATGTAATTGCCGTGTTTATAAAATCACTTTGCCTACTAATTAAAAAGGTTTGCGGGAGTAGAGAGAGCATAAAAAAGGGTAGTCGGGCTACCCTGAAAATTGCATTCTCTCAATTAACAAAAGTGCTAATTTTCCCGTTGCTCTTGCATCATTAATAGCTTCGTGAGAATCTCCATCGTCTAAATTAAAGTGATTTTTTAGTGTTTCTAATTTGTGATTAGGTGTCTCGTGTATTAATCTTCTAGATGCCGGTAAGGTGTCAAAAACTCTAAATTTATCGTGTTCAACATTGAAATTGTGTAAATATTTTATTAGATATTTCATATCAAAAGGAGCGTTATGAGCTACTATCGTATTACCTTTTAATAGTTCATATAATTCGACTAAATCATCTTTGTGTATCGAAGGTTTATCTTCTAAAAACTCATTAGTAATACCAGTCTTTTTCATAACGGTTTTACCTAGTTTTTTGTTTGGTTTAAAATATTTACTGTATTCATTAACAATCATTCCGTTTTCAAATACGACAACACCATATTGGAAAAATTCGTTTGTTTTATAATCTATACCAGTGGTTTCGAAGTCTAACACAACAAACGAATTATCGATTTTTCTTGCTTTAGTATAAGTTAAGTCCAAAGGTTTATTTTTATAAATAGGTTCTTCATCGTACTTTTCAATTTCAAAATCATTTTCCTGCGAGTCATTTTGTGAAAATATTTCTAAACGATTTTGTTCTTTTTCGTTCTCGAGCTCCTTAATATAATTTTCTTGTGTTTTTAAAATCTTTTCGTGTTCATTAATTGCTTGAGATAAAACCTCTATAGCTATAACAGATTCAACATTAGTGAGTTTAAATGTTAAGTTCTTAGATGAATTATCATAAGTTAAGTAGATATTGTTTGTTATAAATGTTTTTTTAGTAGAAATAGAGTTTATATCAGACCATGGAATTACATATATAAAATTCTTTTTTTCACATACAAAAGCTATCTCTTTGAAAGAAGATATAATTGAACCGTTGTATTCTGTTCCTTGATAATTTGTTGATCCAGTTGTTTCTATAATGATTCTGAAATCAGGAAATTTATTTAAAAGTGAATCTTTATCCCTTTGTTTAGCTTTCATAATTAATTCCTCCTACAATATAACTTTTCCTGCTACTTTAATATCGTGACTACTATCAAAATTTAAGTCAGGATATTTTGAGTTCAACGAAACCAAACGTATACCTTTGTCACTAATGAACACTTTTTTTAAATAAGCCTCACCATCAATAACAAAGATGCCGATTTGACCACTATTTATTTGCTTTGTTTTATCGATAAAGATAATCTCTTTATCTTCGAACATGGGCTCCATAGAATCGCCGTTGACCTGCAATGCAAAATCGTGATTAGGTATGTGGCCGTTGTATTGTGTTGTGAACTCGACACCATCTATTAACGTTTCTCCAGTACCTGCTGAAGCATAACCGTATACAGCAACTTCTTCGGATATTATATTGTGTGAATTTATATGTAAGACTTTGTTATTTTGCTCATTTAATTGCTCGTTAGCAAAGTCCAGTACGCGTTTTTGACGAGGAGGAGTGAGTTGATTGTACACAGTTGTGATGTCGTTATTCTTACTAGGTCTTTTAGGGAATAAGTCGTCGATACTAATGTTTAAAATATGTGCTATTTCAAATAAATCATCTTGTTTAGGGGTTCTATAACCTGTTTCATAGTTTGAAATAGTAGCTTTTTTAGTATTAAGTTTTTCTCCGAGCTGGTCTTGAGTTAAATTCATTTTAGTTCTATAGTATCTGATTTTATTACCTATAAATCTTGCTAATTCTTTTTTATCCATTTTTTTACCTCCTCTAAATGTACCTATAGTATATCCCAATTATTTTTGGTATTCAACAAAAAAATACACGAAATGCAAACTTTTGTGTTGACTAAGGTACACGATTCGTGTATAGTTAGTTTTGTAAGCAGGAGGTGACAACATGCAATGGAATTTAATAAGACTTAGAAAAGAAAGAAAATGTACTCAAGAAGACTTAGCAAATCTCCTGAATATATCTACTGAAGGATATCGTTTAAAAGAATTAGGAAAGCATCAATTTAAAAACGATGAGATGTTTATTATTGCTGATTTTTTCGATGAAAACATTGGGAATATTTTTTTACCCACAAAGTACACGAAACGCAAACAAAAAACTTAATAGGAGGAAAACAAATGCAAGGTTTACAAAACAAACCGAACATTGGAGAGATGTTCAATATTCAAGAAAAAGAAAATGGAGAAATCGCAATCAGTGGTCGAGAACTTCATCAAGCATTAGAAGTTTCAACTAGGTACGATAAGTGGTTCGAAAGAATGACAGAGTATGGTTTTGAAAACGGAATAGATTTTATTTCGCAAGTTGAAAAAGTACACGGTCAAAAAAGGGCGCGTACTTATGAACAAGTCAATCATATTCTTACACTCGACACTGCTAAAGAAATAGCAATGATACAACGAAGTGAACCAGGAAAACGTGCACGTCAATATTTCATTCAAGTGGAAAAAGCGTGGAACAGTCCAGAAATGGTTATGCAGCGTGCTTTGAAGATTGCTAATAACACAATCAATCAACTTGAAGCAAAGATTGAGAAAGACAAACCTAAAATTGTTTTTGCTGATGCGGTGGCTACTACTAAAACATCAATTCTGGTTGGTGAGTTAGCGAAGATTATTAAACAAAACGGCATCGATATCGGTCAGCGTAGGTTGTTCGAATGGTTACGTCAAAACGGATTTCTCATTAAACGTAAGGGCGTCGATTACAACATGCCAACTCAATATTCGATGGAACGAGAATTGTTTGGAATCAAAGAAACTACGATTAGTCATTCTGACGGACACACATCGATTAGTAAGACACCTAAAGTCACTGGAAAAGGTCAGCAATATTTCATTAATAAATTTTTGAACGAAAAACAACCAACATAAAGGAGGATAAAGAATGCAAGAGTCAAAAATTAAGCAATTAAAAGAAATTGAAAAATCATACGAAGCATTAATTAAAGAAGTGGTTGATGACATCTTAATTAAGTCAGAAAACTACGGAGCAGCAATAAAAGAAGCTTCAAAATTATTGTGGTATACAAATAGCCATGATTTTGTCGAAAAATTAAATAACGAAATTAATAAAAGAATGGAATTAGAAGTCCCGTCGAAACGGGACTGAGATTAAAAACGATTCTTTCTAGCAGTTTCACGTTCGTTGGTTTCTATAATATTTTTGATAAATTGCTTATCTTTTGAGAGGGCATAAGCAATTTCTTTAACTGCATCAGAAACGTTTTTGTCTGATATGCCATGCTTTTCAAGTATGACATCAATCATATTATTTTCAATTTTATTCATAAGTTTTTCACCTCCTTAACAGGAGTATAGCAGAAAACTTATGAACAAAACCCACAATCGAAAAACCAAATTAAGGAGGACTAATAATGTTTAAACTACTACAAATCAGAAGTGAAAAGAATAAATTAAAGCTCAAATTACTAAAGCACGCTAGCCACTGTTTAGAAAGAAACAACAACCCTGAACTGTTGCGAGCAGTTGCAGAGTTGTTGAAAAAGGTTAACTAAATTCTACCGTGAGAATTTGTCCAGCTTCTACACTTAGAGTTTGAGCGCCAACAAACACATAAGCATTTGTAGGTTCTAGAAAAAATGTTTCAATTTGGTCTTTTGTGATAATTTCAATGTTTTCATATCCAGGATAAACAATTTTCTCTAAATCAGAAACATGCTTTTTAGAACCATCTTTTAAAGTAACCAAAACTTTCATACTTATCACCTCCTTTCATAAGGAGATAAGAACATTATACACGAAAGGATTACTTATATGACCACATTAATAATCGCATTAAACATTATCGCAGTCATCACTTGTGTGACGCTGCAATACAAAAATAGATATTAGGAGGTTTAATCATGAAGCCACAATATTTAAACATTAAGCACATCATGTTAATCGCTGGAGTATCAAAAAGCAAAGCGACATCTATTGTCAGAAATTTAAACAAAGAGTTAGAAAAAGAGGGCTACATCACTATATCCGGAAAAGTACCGATTCAATTAGTGCGAGAAAAAATGCCTTACTGGGATTTATCAGACGAGGTAGTGGAGGGATTACATGCAGGATAAATTGATAGCACTATTAATCGCATTTTTAACAAGCTTTGTAATGACTACGCTATTCGCTTTTCACACATATTTCACAACGACGTTATTCGTAGCGATAACAACTGTAGTAACAACTTACTACACTGCTAAATATGTAATCAACACATTAAAAAAGACTGAATGCTAGCTGCAACTAGCAAACAGTCAGGGGTTGGAATTTCTATGAATATCTAGCCTCATTCTACCAAAAATGGAGGAAATTTCAAATGTATTACGAAATTGGACAAGAATTTTCGAAAACAATCACGATAGATGGATTTAAGTTTTACATGTACGTCGCTAAAACTGAATTCGGAGTCGATGTAACAATTCAAGATCGTGATGACAATACTGTTAGTGAAATCACAATCTATGACGTATATGGTATAGAAAGTGCCATTGATATTTTAATGTATGAAACACGTGTATGGATTGCTGAAAATATTGATAACTATGACCGCATAATGAGTAGACTGTTGGGAGGGGTTAAGTAGTGGCTAATTTATTACAGGAATCAGAACTACAAAATGAAGTTAAAAGCACATTCGAAGTTACAGACTTATCTAGTGCTAACTGGGTCTTTAAAAAGTTGGAAGCGATAAGTGCTAAGGAAAAAGAAATTAAAGATTTAGCTCAATCAGAAGTAGACCGTATTAAAGAATGGGAATCTAAAGAGCTTGAGAGCTTGCAGGGCAATAAAGAGCATTTAGAATACCTTGTTACTGAATACTACAGAGCAGAGAAAGAAAAGGATAGTAAATTCAAATTGAACACGCCATACGGAAAGGTAACATCTCGTAAAGGCTCAAAAGTTTTTGAAGTCAAAAACGAACAAGATGTTATTGATCAATTAGAACAAAGAGGGTTTACAGACTACGTTAAGACAACTAAGAAGTTAAATCAAGCAGACATGAAGAAAGCTTTTAACGTATCTGACGACGGTACTGTCATTGACGATAACGGCGAAGTATTAGACGGAATAAGAATGGTTCAAAAACCAACATCTTATTCAGTAAAGGTGGGGTTATAAATGACTGAGCAACAGGACATTTTAACACAATTAGGCATTAAGGATATTAGTCAACAAAACGCTAATAAATTTTACAAATTCGCTGTATATGGAAAGTTTGGGACTGGTAAGACTACATTTTTGACAAAAGACAACAACGCACTTGTATTAGACATCAACGAAGACGGAACAACAGTTACAGAAGATGGTGCTGTCGTACAAATCAAGAATTACAAGCATTTTGCAATGGTAGTAAAGATGTTGCCTCAGATTTTAGAGCAATTAAGAGGTAACGGAAAGCAAATTGATGTTGTTGTTATAGAGACCATTCAAAAATTGCGTGACATCACGATTGAAGACATTATGGCAGGCAAGACTCGTAAGCCGACATTTAACGATTGGGGAGAAACTGCAACACGTATTGTGCACATGTATAGATACATTTCAAAATTGCAGGAACATTACCAATTCCATTTAGCAATTAGTGGACACGAGGGCATCAACAAAGAAAAAGACGAAGAAGGAAGCACGATCAATCCTACCATCACGATTGAAGCGCAAGACCAAATCAGAAAAGCGGTTGTTAGTCAATCTGATGTACTAGGAAGAATGACTATTGAAGAATATGACCAAGACGGACAAAAGGCGTTTAACTACGTATTTAACGCAGAACCATCGCCAGTCTTTGAAACAAAAATAAGACACTCACAAAGTGTACAAATTAACGATAAAAAGTTTATCAACCCAAGTATTGATGATGTAGTACAAGCAATCCGAAACGGAAACTAAATAAAGGACGGTAACTAATTATGAAAATTACAGGTAGAGCAAATCATATTACAGAAACGAATCAAGAAGCATTTATGAAAGGCGGAGAGTTCTTAGGCGCTGGAGAATTTACAGTGAAAGTTAAGGATATTGAAGCAAATGATGCAGAGGGGCGTTATTTCACTGTCGTTTTTGAAAACAACGAGGGTAAGCAGTTCAAACACAATCAGTTTGTTCCACCCTTTGAATTTGACGGACAAGAAAGACAATACATCGAGTTATTGACACGCTTAGGAATCAAATTAAAATTACCTGACTTAACATTTGATACTGATCAACTTATCAATAAGTTTTGTAACATCGTTGTCAAATGGAAGTTTAGAGAGAATCTAGGACGATATATGGCACAACTATCATATATCAAAGTTTGGAATAAAGGTGATGAAGTAGTTAATAAACCAACACCTAAAACAGACGAACAAAGAGCAGAAGAAACTCAAAATAATTCCAATCAACAACAAACACCTATGTCTCAACAAAGTAATCCATTTGCAGGCAGCGACTCATTAGGATATGACGACCAAGATTTAGCATTTTAAGGTGTGATATAAATGCAACATATTACAAGATACCAGGCAGATAACGACGGTACGTATTCCGTCGTTGCTACTGGTGTGAAACTTGAGCAAAGTCATATTGAACTTTTAGAAAATGGTTATTCGATAAACGCAGATGTAGAGGTACACGACAATAAAAGAATTTCGAGCGATCAACGTAAAAAGATATTTGCGCTATGTAGAGACATAGAACTGCATTGGGGCGAACCCGTAGAGTCAACAAGACGAATATTCCAATCTGAATTAGAGATTATGAAAGGTTATGAACATATAAGTCTAAGTAATTGCAGCATGAAAGTAGCAAGTGAATTGATAGAGCTGATTGTAGCGTTTATGTTCCATAATCAAATACCAATGCAGGTTGAAACAAGTAAGTTATTGAAAGAAGATAAAGCGTTGTTGTATTGGGCTACTGTTAACAGAAACTGCGCAATATGTGGTAAGCCTCACGCTGAACTAGCGCATTATCATGCAGTCGGTAGAGGACGCAACAGACGCAAAATAGACCATACAGATAATAAGGTGCTTGCGCTTTGCCATAGACATCATACAGAACAGCACAACATAGGTATGGATAGCTTTAACGATAAATACCACCTACACGACAGCTGGGTTGATGTAGATAAAAGATTAAACAAAATGCTGAAAGGAGGAAAAGCAGATGAATAAAAAAGACTATATTATTTACTTATTCTTAATTGGGCTAAGTTTAACAGGCGTTGTTCTTTCAATACTTTCATTTTTTGTTCAGTAAAACAAACGCCCTTACTTGTAAATATTTTAAATACACAATCATCAATTTTATATTTCGTATCAAAAACTATAAAAGCTTTGATTGAAGAATACGAATTTAAATTAATAGGAAGTGGAGTGCTTTCGTTTCGTATATGTTTTGTTTTAGTTAGTAAAACTCTGTTTTCTTCAGATGTAAAATGATGTTTTTCGTTTACTAAAGCAATCCTAGTTATAGAAACAACATTCTTTGTATTATTTACAAAGTTAGCTTCAATAACATGTCTACCATGAGCAATATAATGGTTCTTTAAATGAACTGAAATATTCAACAGATTTTCTTTATAATCAGTCCAAAGTTTATAGGCGGTCAATCCCAAAGACAATATAGATACAAATAAAGCAGTGATTGAAATCCACATAAATATTCACCTCAGAAAAATTATACCAGAAAGGAGAATGTAAATGACTGAGCAACCAAATTATTATTCGATAATCCCTGCAAACGTAAGGTATGACAAAGAATTAAAACCGATGGAAATCATAATGTATGGAGAAATAACCGCACTAGCAAATAAATATGGTTATGCTTACGCCAGCAATAGTTACTTTGCAGAGTTGTATCAAGTTCATAAAAAAACGGTATCGAATTGGATCAACCATTTAAGAGACAAAGGATACATTCGAACTGTTGTGACAAGAAATGAAGACATGTCTGTAAAAGACAGAAAAATTTATATTATACCCCCCTATGAACAAAAAGATGGAGAGGGGTATCCGCAAAAAGATTCCCACCCTATCCACGAAAAGACGGAAGAGAATAATACAAGGTTTAATAATACAAGTATTAATAGAGACAGGGACGAGACATCTAAATTATTTCAATTAATTAGTAAAAAAATAGAGATGATACAAAATCCTTTAAAAGCACAACAATTAGAACAATGTATTGAGTCTTTTAAAGACAATAAATTAGAGATAGTACAAGTAGCTATTGATTACTGTAAACAGAACAACAAAGGTATCAACTATCTAATTAAAGTTTTGGAGAATTGGAACAAAGAGGACGTTTCTTCAAAAGAAGAAGCAGAGAAAAAGGTTAAGCCTAAAAAACAAACATCAAAATCTGCATTAGATGAAATAGCGGAAGAATTGGGAGTTGGTTACTAATGATGACCAAACAAGAAGCTTTATCAATACTAAGATTGGTCGATGATGCTTTTTCTATGAACTTTAATAAAGAGACTATAAAGACGTGGATAGACATCATTTCAGAAAAGGGCGACTATGAACCGACCTTAAAGAAAACGAAACATTATATCGCAAATAACAGTTACAGACCCAAGATTGCAGACATCGTCGCTTATAAACCTAAATATTTTAATTACAGTAAAATTCCCGAAAAAGAAACAAAAGAATACCGTCTTAAAAACGACCCTAACTACAAAAAGGAATTAGAGGCAGCACGTGAACGTTGGCAGAAAATGAAAGAGGATTTAGGCATTGTCGAACATTGACGTACTAACAACAGAAGAATCTATTATATCCAACCTGATGCGCAATCCAGATTTGCTAAGTAAATTCAAACTAAAGCCTGAAATGTTTCGTGATCCAGACGCACAAAAATTCGTTCAATATATTTTGGAAATTGGAAAGGTAGACGTCAATCAAATCTACTATAAGTCAAGAGAAGATAAAGATTTCGTGAGTACAAAGCGTCTAACAGACTTATTCAATTCTAAGGGCACTGAAAAAGTATTTTTCATGAATGACCAAGAAAACATATTGCAAGAATATGTAGTGAATCAGTCAATTTATGAGATGAACGACTATTTAAAGGCGCCTAGTAGAGAGGATTTAAAGTACCTTAAAGAGAAATTGAGCGAACTTGACAAACTTAAAATAGCCAAATCAAACCCTACCGATTCGTTTTTGGCGGAAATTATGGAAAATGTGTTGAGCGATGAACCAAGAGCGTTTGTTAAAACAAATTACGCAAAGTTAGATAACAAAATTTTAGGTTTTGAAAGGTCTCAACTCAATATATTAGCAGGTCGTCCTTCGACAGGGAAAACCGCGTTTGCTTTAAATATTATGTGGAATATGGCGAGACAAGGATATCCGACAACATTTTTTAGTTTAGAAACAGGCGGGACGAACATTGGAGAACGCTTAATATCTATGATCACTAATATTCCGCTGTCCAAAATAAAACAATCACAAGGATTAAGTACTGATGAGACAAACGCAATTATGGACGCTATAAATCAAATCAAACAATTAAATAAACTGTCTATTCATGATGGTGCTGTTATAACACCGTCAGACATTAGAGAACAAGCAATGATTGAAAGTGATAAACCTCACATTATTTTTATTGATTATCTAACACTAATGAAATCAGATGTTCCAATGAAAGATAGACGATTGGAAGTTGAAAAGATAAGTCGTGATTTGAAAATCATTGCGAAAGAAACGGGTTGCATCATTATAGCTTTAGCGCAATTAAGTCGAGGGGTTGAAAGTAGACAAGACAAACGACCAATGATGAGTGATCTACGCGAAACGGGCGGTATTGAACAAGATGCGCACTTCATCTTTATGCTGTATCGAGATGATTATTACGACAGGGACCTAGTAGACAATCAAACTGGCAAATCGGATATAGAGGTAAATGTGGTCAAAAATAAAGACGGAGAAACCGGAGTGGTTGAAATGGAATTTTATAAAAAGACGCAGAGGTTTTACTGATGACAATTGGAGAAATGCAAGATTTTTTGGGAGGTCTCTATAGAGACACGTACAAAGGCGACACGCTCATTCAAGTCAATTTGGTACAAATGGGTTGGGCGATAGAAAGATTGCTAGCTAGAGGTCGAATAACGCCATTTCACGACTATGATGAAGTAAGTCATTTGATATTTGATGAAATCGACTTTAAGCAAAGGAGTAAACATGAAAGAAACTAGAATAGAAATATTTTATCGAGAGGACGACAGGAACTTAGGTAATCCGAAAGGGTCATCACGCCCCAGATTTACACGAGGCGGGCATACTTACATGCCTGCACCTTATGTAAAGCATAAAAAGTTTGTAGCTGATCAGTTACCAACTTTGATGATAGACAAGCCAATACGGCTCACGATTGAGTTTTACTTTAAACCTAGTAAGTCGTGGCCAAAGCACAAAAAGGAATCGCATATCGGACAACCACACACCATTAAGCCAGACATTGATAATTTGTTGAAAACAATACTTGATGCTGGCAATGGCAAAGTATGGACGGACGATGTGCTGATATCGGAAATCAGAACATTCAAAAAATGGGATGGCGTAGCACGTACAGTACTTGTCATAGAGGAGGAAGAACAGTGATTGAATTACCAGTAATAGAGAACGATAGATCAAAAAGAATTGAACATAAAGGGCAAGTGATAACAATCAAGCAACTTGCTGAAGCGTGTGGTGCAACACCGCAAGTTGTTAGACAACGTTTATTTAGACACGGATGGTCTGTTGAAGATGTGCTGAACAATGGGGCTAATCGTACTAATAAAATTGACCTCACCAAAGAACAACATACTAATTTTGTATCAGCTAACCTAACTTATGGATTGGTAAGGGAACGTCTTTCAGCAGGCTGGGATTTAGACCTTGCTTGCAGACTATCTAAAAAGTTTAAAGGAGACGCAGATAATATTTACTACGATTTCCACAAAGGCGATAGAAAAATCAAAGCACCTTATTCAAGAATGTTAGAAGCACAAGAATATGGCGTTGACATTAAAACGATAACTAGACGTTTGGCTAAAGGATATGACTTGGAAGATGCTTTAAACAAGCCAATTAAAAGAAAATACCAAGAGCCGATATATATCGAAAGGGATTACGCACTCGAAAGTTACCAGGCTTACCAAAGATATATGGCAGAAAAGAGCCGAAACAGAAAGCCTTGGCTTAAAACGGTACCACAACGTCACGAGCGTACGGATTACGGCGACTATTTATTCGAACATGCTGGTACTGCCAAAATTAAAACTGATATGTATGGACATCAACAACTAATTTAAAAGGGGGCGTAATTAATGAACGAGATTTTGAGTAAAGGCGACAGAGTGAGAGTTGTTACAGGTTGTCATAAGGCTAACGATGGAGATAAATGGATTGATGAATCTATATGGGAGACAGGCACTGTAAAAGGCTATTGGGCGCCAGGAATTACAATCATCAATTTGGATAGTGGTGGTACAAAGTGGCTGAAAGACAGTGAAGAGTGGGAAAAATTACCGGTCAATCGAAAAATTGCAACACACAAAGAAGATGTGGTTAACCAACCTGAACATTACACTTACGGCGACATAGAGGTTATCGACTATTGCGATCAAGTGTGCAAAACGTATCCGCCAGAACTAGCACCTTATGTATTTAACGCTATCAAGTATGTGAGTCGTGCGACACATAAAAACGGCAAAGAGGACATTGCTAAAGCGAAGTATTATGTACAGCGATTGTTTGATAAGTGGGAGGCGTAAGCAACATGAGGAATTTAAGTGACACGGTAAAACAACGCTACCGCATTAATACGGCTGGTAAGTCGCCGACACAGTTACAAAAGGAGTTACGCAAGCGTGGTGTAAAAGGTTTTGTGGTTGGTGTAAACCATAATCGTGTAGCAATGCTGATTGATCCACGCGATAAAAAACGGAATAAGGAGTGCATGCTATGAGTATTTTCGACAAATATAACTTATTCGACCAAGACGGTCGCAAGGTTATCAGTGTTGTACCTATTAAGGATAGATACAACGTTGCAGGCGTGGCGAACGCTATCTTTGCAGGGCAAATGTGGGATATGAGCGAGGCGGAATTAATGCGGTTTAAAGCGACGCATAACTTGTTCCTAGAGCAAGAGCTAGGTACGCAAAAGACGATATTTGATTTTTAAGGAGGGATAGGAATGAATGCTTTAGTAAATTTGGGCGAGAGAATAATTCAACTCGAAAAAGAAAGTGACTCACTCATCACAGACGTAGCCAATTTACGTAACCAACGTGACAAGTTGCAGCGTAAGTTAGATGAGGTGGTTGAGTTGTTTAACACACACCTAGCGTATAAAAAGGCGTGGTCGGATAATCCTTACTACGATAAGTTGGAGAATGAATTAAATAGAATATTGGAGGACGAGTGAAATGGCTATCAGTGTAGGAGATAAAGTATATAACCCTGAAACAAATGAAATGTTAGAAATTGTGCAACTGGTTGGAGATATTAGAGAGACGCATTATAAGCTGTCTGATGATTCCGTTATTGGACTTATAGATTTTATCATCAAACCAATTTATTTAATTAAGGAGGACGTAAACAATGACTAATACATTAACAGTAGATCAATTACAAGAGTTGCTACAAATACAAAAGGAATTCGATGACAGAATACCGACTAAAAACCCAGAAGATACCCATAAAGCTTATGTAGAAGAATTTTTTGAATGGTACAACACAATAGAACCTTTTAAGAATTGGAAAAAGAACAAAGGCAAGCCTTTTGAAGAACAACTTGATGAACTGGCAGACATGTTAGCTTTCGCATTGTCCTATTCTTTAATGAGTATTGGTTTTGATGAAAACGGTTTTAAATATTTTTTTAGTAAGATTCCGAAGTTATCACATCAATATTTATTGTTAGCGAACATACTTGATGTAGATGAAGCATATGGCCGAATTGGAGATGCTGACATTAATGATATTCTGAATCTTATGAGAGAAGTAGATTTAGTTTTACCGTTCAAAATTGCTATTCAATACTACACTATCGATGACCTCATTGCAGCGTACAAAAAGAAAATGGAGCGTAACCATGCAAGACAAGACGGAACAGCAGACAAAGACAAAGGATACGTCTAAAGACATACTAACAAGAGTGAAAGAGGTGCTGGGGAAGTGACACAGTATTTAATTACTACCTTTACAGACTCGACAGGACAAACGTTTAAAGAAGTAATTAAACCACAGCATAATCAAACGTTTACTGTCATAGATGCAGATAGTAAGGAGCAGGCACTAAAGATATATGAGGAGGCAAAAGATGAAGCAAATTAATATAATGCTACTCAATGGGACACATTTTGTTTTGGAAGAAGATAAAATAATCGAAAGTCCTCTAAAAATTTTAAAAGATTACCAAACTACATACGCTTACTTGGTGATTGATAAAATTTCTTGTGGACAACTCGTATTAAACAAAAAATATATAGTGGCTATAAATGTGGAGGAGGCAGACAATGATTAAACGTATTATAAACTTACTTATCACATTAGCGTTATATGAGTTAGGTAAATACCTAACAGAGCAAGTGATCATCTTACTAACAGCGAATGACAGTGTGGAAGCACCTAATGATTTTTACATTGATAATCATATACATTTAAACGATTTTAAAGCAGAGGTGAGCGAGTGATTTGGATTATCATATCGGTAATACTTGGATTAATAGTATTAATACTATTGGCAGACAATAGCCTTTTGCGGAAAGAGAATGACGCCCTAAAGTATACCAATATCTATTTAAGCTTTAAGTTTAAAGACGATGTTGATCCTAAAGAATTCGAACGCTTTACTGAAAGATATAAATAATGGAGGTAAACATGACTGATATTAAACCTGGTACTTTTAGATATATAGAATCAGAAATATACAATCTTGATAATACAAAAAAAGACATACAACGATTAAGATTAGAGATACTTAATCCAACTCAACCCGTCGATAATAATATCATCTATGGTCCGCTTCAGTCAGCTGAACCTGCAAGAACAACAGAGATTATGGCAACACGGTTAATGACAAATAAGATGCTGCGGAATCAAGAAGAAATGGTTCAAGCAATCGAACGTACGTATAGCAAACTACCTGTCGAACATAAGAAGGTTATACAACTTAAGTACTGGTCGTCTAATCATTTGAAGATGGAACACATTGCTGACGAGTGCCACATGCACCGTAATACTGCAGGCAAGATTCGGAAGAACTTTGTAAAGGCTGTCGCGTTGGAAGTAGGAATGAAATAATGGTGTGTGCATAGCGTGTGCATAGAGCGTATTATTTAATGATATTATGATATTATCAGGTACTATATTATAGAGCGTTTAGGTTCACCCCTTAGCCTAAGCGCTTTGTATATTGATATGAGTCACACACGTGTGATTGATATGAGTGTACAACTCAAATAAAATACCCAAAACAAAATCACTAGGTACTGTTAACCGCAGTACCTTTTTATTATGCAAGGAGGTAGACAATGGAATTCAATAAGTACCAATCATTAAAGCAACCAACTGATCAGCAGACACATCTACTGTCACTTATGAATGTGGTAGGAAAACTCACACACAACAATGACATCGATACATTAACTGTATTACTAGGTGATGCACTAGAACATATTACATCTATTGCTACACTCAATAACATTACACTCGATACTGTTGCAGGTATCAACGCTAATTCCTATCAACCTAACTTGCATAAGATGATTAACAAAGGCGATACGATTATCTATCAAAAAGATAAATACATTGTGCATGATGTGATTGGTAATCAATTACTTGTGGCTAATCAAACAAGAGATATGGTGATTGATATAAACGATGTGAGCTTATGCCAGTAATGCGACGTTGTAGTCATCCGACATGCAACAAACTAATTAGCTTTAACGAAAGCTATTGCGATAAGCATAAGACGTATACAAACGCTAAATACAACGATGTAAGGCAAAGGAATGACCCAGAATACCTAAGGTTCTATAAATCAAAACAGTGGCAGAATTTGAGGGAAATCGTGATGATGGAGAACGATTATATTTGTCAATCGTGTGGAAGACAAGCAAATGTCGTTGACCATATTATCCCGACAAAAGTAGATTGGTCAAAACGATTGGATAAAAACAATTTGCAACCATTATGCAACGAATGCCACAACAGAAAAACGAAAAGAGAGCAGAAGGAAGTCCCCCACATTAATGAACGGGGGCGGTGAGGAAGGCGCTGAAGAACGGCGCCCACTCTTTTTCTTAAAGATTTCCCTTAATTTTTAATACCAGGTACTAAAACATAATGGAGGTGCTAAAAATGGCAGGTAGACCTCGTAAACTTCTGCATAATTCGAAGAAGAATTACACCAAAGAAGAAATAGTCGAAAAAGAGCGTCAAGAAGCGCAATTAAACAAATTTTCAAAGATAGATTCACATCCACCTGACTTTTTAGATGATATCGCGAAAGAAGAATACCTAAGAATATTACCTTACATGCAAGAATTGCCAATATCAAATTTGGATAAAGCACAACTTTCACAATACTGCAGTTTTTACAGTGATTTTGTAAGAGCAAGTCTGCATTTAGAAGCAACAGGTGGCGTCGTTATTGAAGGAGCGAATGGAGAATCTAAAGTAAATCCTGCTTTTACTGCTAAAGAGAAAGCGGGTACTCGAATGCAACAAGTAGCTAACACGCTAGGATTAACAATCGATAGCCGATTACGCATCGTCGTCCCTGAAGAGAAAGAGGATGATGACCCATTCAAAGAGTTTGTGAGTGACGATTGATGTTAGATTACACAACAATTTATGCACAAAAAGTAGTCAAAGGCGAGATACTTGTAAGTAAGAAGAATTTTAAAGTGGCTGAACGTCATTTGAATGATTTAAAATATCCACCTGAAGGTTGTTATTGGGATGTGGATAAAGCAAATAAGGCAATCAAATTCATCGAGATGTTACCTGACCCTAAAACGAATGAACCTATGCCTTTAATGCTCTTTCAGAAGTTTATCGTAGGGAGTATTTACGGTTGGCGACGTGATGGTGGCTTTAGGCGGTTTACTAAATGTTATGTAAGTATGGCACGTAAACAAGGTAAATCGCTAGTGGTATCGGGAATGTCGCTTAATGAGTTGCTTTTTGGTCAATATCCGAAATACAACCGACAAATATATGTATCATCATCAACTTACAAGCAAGCACAAACGATATTTAAGATGGCAAGTCAACAAATCAAATTGCTACGTTCAAAAAGCGATTACATTCGTAAATCAACAGATGTACGCAAAACAGATTTAGCACATATTGATTCAACAAGCGTGTTCGAACCGTTATCAAACAATCCTGATGCTGTTGATGGTAAAGACCCAACTGTAGCTATACTGGATGAATTGGCAAGCATGCCAGACGATGAAATGTATTCAAGATTTAAAACGGGTATGACACTGCAGAAGAACCCACTCACCCTCTTAATTTCGACGGCAGGGGATAACCTCAATAGTCAGATGTATCAAGAATATAAATACATCTCGAAAATATTATCGGGCGAAGTTAAAGCGGATAATTACTTTGTATACTGTGCCGAAATGGATTCAGAAGATGAAGTGAATGACGAATCACTGTGGATTAAGGCAATGCCGCTTTTAGAGTCTGAGGAACATAGAGACACAATACTGAGAAATATTAAAGCGGATATTCAAGATGAATTAGAAAAAGGTACGTCATTCCATAAGATTTTGATTAAAAACTTTAACCTTTGGCAAGCGAACAAAGAAGATAGCTTAATCAATATTAATGAATGGGAATCAATCGAAGTGAATCGTGATGATTATAGTTTGTACGGCAAAGACGTTTATATCGGTGTCGATTTATCACGACTTGACGACTTAACTTCTGTAGGGTTTATATTCCCAACAGATGATGGTGATATGTTAATCGACAGCCATTCGTTTATTGGATTAAGGACCACGCTCGAACAGAAGTCGAAACGTGACAAGATTAATTACGAAAAATTAATTAATACAGGAGAGGCGGAAGTGACCACATCGGAAAGTGGCATGAATGATTACAAGCGTGTTATTGAGTATATATTCGACGTTGTGGAAGAGTATCAGTTAAACGTAAAAGCGTTGTGTTATGATCCATGGAATGCACAATCATTTGTGACCACGCTAGAATCCATGGTGATTGATTGGCCTCTAATTGAAGTTGGGCAAAGTTTCAGAAGCCTTTCACAACCTATTAAGCAATTTCGAGTATGGGTTGCTGAAAAGACGATTAAACATTTTGGTAATAACCTATTAACCATTGCCGTAAATAACGCTGTTTTAATTTACGACGGAGAGGACAACGTTAAGATTAACAAGAAGATGAATCGACAAAAGATTGACCCTATCATCTCTGTCATAACTGCTTTTAGTGAAGCGAGTATGCATGAATTCGAGGTGGATTGGTCATCAATATATGAAAATGAAGAATTCGGATTTTAAAAGGGGGTGCAATGATGAAATTGAACAAGCTTTTAATACCGTTAAAACTATTGGTTGTTAACATTGTTAGCATCCTTTTTTTATTAGGTTTAATCATAATGAATACCGCAACTTACTTAGCATTTGGGGTTGAGTTAGGACTAGCTAACACAGGCGTTTTCCTAGTGGTTATTGCATTAATCATTGACAACGAATCACGGGAAAGGAGGTGATTAAGTGGGTATCTTCTTAAGAAACGAAAATAGAGATTTACAGTATAACGAAGACGATTTACAAATGATGGTTCAGACGTTACCTGGTTTTCAGGGTACTAATTTAAGACAGTATACGCCTATAGATGCCATTAAGCACAGTGACATTTTTACAGCAGTAATGATGATTGCGTCTGATTTAGCACGTATGCCTATTAGATTAAACGTTAACGGTCAGATTGATTATAGTAATAAGGTTGTTAATTTGCTTAATACTAGGCCGAATTCACTGTATAACGGCTATATCTTTAAATTGGTTGTATTTGCCAATGCTTTATTGACTTCTCATGGTTACGTTGAAATCACGCGTGATAAGTTAGGTAACCCTATTAGTTTAACTTTTAGAAAAACTTCAGAAGTAGAATTAAAATCCGACCGAATGGGACGTCCTTATTATTCACATGAACGTACTGATGATAACGGTAAGTTTATTAGGCGAAACATTAAATATGAAGATATGTTAGACATTAAATTCTATTCATTAGACGGGATTCATGGATTGTCGTTACTTGATACACTGAGCAAGACTATTGATTCTGATAACAATGGTAAGGACTTTTTAAACAACTTCTTACGTAATGGCACGCATGCAGGCGGAATACTTAAGATGAAAGGCGTCTTAAACGATAAAAAAGCAAGAAACCGTGCGAGAGAGGAATTCCACAAAGCGTTTAGTGGTACAAAGCAAGCAGGTAAGGTTGTTGTACTAGATGAGTCAATGACGTTTGATCAGCTAGAAGTGGATACAGAAGTTTTAAAACTAATCCGTGAGAATAAATCGTCCACACGTGAGATTGCCGGTGTATTCGGCATTCCGTTGCATAAATTCGGTATCGAAACTACGAACATGAGCATTACAGACGCAAACTTGGACTATCTTTCAACGTTAAAACCTTACATTACATGTGTGTGTGCAGAGTTGAATTTCAAATTTAATGATGAATACACAGACAAAGTTTGTGAATTTAAATTCGATACGACTGAAATACGTGTAGTTGATGAAAAGACACAAGCTGAAATCGATAAAATTAATATTGATTCAGGTAAAACAAACATTGACGAAGTCCGTAAGCGTGATGGTTTACCACCTATACCTGGGGGTTACGGTAGTATCCATCGTGTTGACCTCAACCACGTGAATATTGCGCTTGTTGATGAGTACCAAATGAATAAATCACGTGGCACTGACAACAAATTGAAAGGTGGTGAGGAAGATGGCTAAATTAACTGTAGTCAAAGGACCACCGTGTGCTGGTAAATCTACTATGGTTCAACAAAGATTAACGGACAAAGACGTTGTGTTCGACTGGGATTTGATGCAACGCGCTATCACTCATTTGGATATTCATGATCATAATGAAAATGCTAAACACATAATCGCGGGTTTTCGAAAAATATTTATAAATGATTCGCAGACAAATAAAGACTTTGATAATTTTTATCTTTTAACATGTAATATGACCGAATCGCTTAATCGACAACTTGAAGGTTGTGATTATGACATTGAAGAAGTTGAAGCAACGGAAGAAGAATGTTTAAGTCGTCTTGAAAAGGATGAAAGTAGACCCAATAAGGAAATATTCAAACAACGCATTCATGAATATTTCGAGCAAAAGACTTCTGAAGAGGAGGTGAGGAAGATGGCAAAGGAAACGAGAATCGGAAATATCACAGAAGTCCGTTCGAATGATGATAATGAAATGGTCATCGAGGGTTACGCTTTGAAATTTGATACCTGGTCAGAGAATTTAGGTGGATTTAAAGAAACTATATCACGTAGCGCTTTAGAAAACACTGATTTATCTGATGTACGTTGTTTAGTAGACCACGTGCCATCACAAATTATTGGTAGAACGAAGTCTGGAACTTTGGAACTTGAAACTGATGATGTTGGCTTGAAATACCGTTGTAAGTTACCGAATACAACGTTTGCACGTGACTTGTACGAGAATATGCGTGTGGGTAACATCAATCAATGTTCATTTGGTTTTATGCTCGATGAGCAAGGTGATGAAATGCGTTTTGACCAACAAGAAAACATCTACAAACGTACTTTAAAAGCGATACGTGAGCTTACAGATGTATCTGTGGTGACCTATCCGGCATACAAAGATACGGATGTTAAACCGGCATTACGTAGTATTGAAAACATTGAAAATGAAGAACGTAAGAAGGCTTTAGCATTAAAACTTAAGAAACATTCTATTACAAATAAGCTTGGTGAAGTTGGACACCGTTAACAAATGCAACCATAGGACGTGCTTAAAAGCGACGTCTATTTTTTATGTAAGAATTTAGGAGGAATTTAAATGAATAAAAAAGATATTTTACATTCTGAAATTTCGGATTTAAAACGTAGTATTGACTTAAAAATCAAATATGCTACACGTGCATTAGACAATGATGAATTAGAGAAAGCAGAGACTTTAGAAAAGAAAATCGCAGACTTGCGCTCTCAAATTCAAGAGAAAGAAGCAGAGCTAAAGAAATTAAAAGATAAAGTCGATGAAGCAGAAAATGCAAATCCACAACCTGTAGTGGTTGAACAAGAACGTTCATACCGTCAAGCGCCTAACTTAAATGATTTAGGTATTTCAATCCAAGATACTAAAGTAACTTCACAAGAAGTTAGAGATTTTACTAATTATCTTGAAACACGCGAAGATATTAAGGGTGGTTCTTTAAAAACAGATTCAGGTTTTGTAGTTATTCCGGAAGAAATCGTAACTGACATTCTTAAATTGAAAGAAGTAGAGTTTAACCTTGATAAATATGTAACTGTTAAACGTGTTACTAATGGTTCTGGTAAATACCCTGTTGTACGTCAATCAGAGGTTGCGGCGCTTGAAAAGGTAGAAGAATTAGAAGAAAACCCTGAATTAGCGGTTAAACCATTCTTCCAATTAGCATACGACATCGACACACACCGTGGTTACTTCCGTATTTCTCGTGAAGCAATCGAAGATGCGAAAGTTAATGTACTGCAAGAATTAAAATTATGGATGGCACGTACAATTGCGGCTACACGTAATAAAGCGATTATTGATGTAATTACTAAAGGTTCGACGGGTTCTAAAGATAGCGGTTTTGAAAAAGAAGGCGCTAAACTTGAAACTAAAAAAGCAAAATCATTAGACGATATTAAAGACGCTGTGAATTTAAATGTTAAACCTAATTACGAACATAATGTTGCCATTGTATCTCAAACAATGTTTGCCAAATTAGACAAAATGAAAGATAAATTAGGTAACTACTTAATCCAACCTGATGTTAAAGAAAAAACGCAGCAACGTTTATTAGGTGCTAAAGTGGAAATTTTGCCTGATGAAATGCTTGGTGAAAAAGGCAAGAATACGATGATTATCGGTAACTTAAAAGATGCAATCGTATTATTTGACCGTTCACAATACCAAGCGTCATGGACTGACTACATGCACTTCGGTGAGTGCTTAATGGTTGCTGTACGTCAAGATTGCTGTATTTTAGATTATAAATCAGCTATTGTCATTGAATATGACGATGCTTCATCAGAAGAAGATTTGCAAGAAATGTAAGAGGTGATTATCATGGCGAAATATAAAGTGCTAACACGTTATAAAGATAAAGTTATCGGTAAAATCTTGGAAGTTGGAGATGAAGTCGATATGACAGTCAAACGTGCAAACGAGGTCAATAAAAAAGGCCAACCTCAAGATGGTATTTTAGAACGTATCGATAATAAGTAGGTGGTTGCAGTGAGTGATTTAGAGTTGTTAAAAAAACATTGTAAAATCGACCATTCTTACGAAGATGATTTGTTGATAATGTATTACGATTGGGCAAAACAAGACATTGCAGACGCGGTTACTGATGATTTAGATTGGCTCGAGAAACAAACGTTGTATAGAGCAGCGGTTTTTCCACTCACTGCATATTATTTTGAAAACCGTCTTGCTTACACTGAAAGAAACCTAAACTACGCACCACACATGGTTTTAAGTGTTGTGCATAAATTGAGGGACGCCTATGCGGTTCAATCCGAACAGATTAAATGAGCGCGTAACTTTTTGTGAGGATGTCAGCCAATCAATTAGAGGATTACCTCAACGACCTATTACAAAAGAGTTGTACAGTTGTTTTGCTTGTATTCAAGATTCTAAAGAGTCCGATACACAAACAAGTTTAACAACAGGCACTCAATTCATTAAAACAGTTATCATACGTGATCCACGTGGTGATTATCAGCCGAATAATAAGCACTATATTATTCACGACGGCGAAAAATACCCGATAAAATACGTTAAAAAGGATTACCAAGACAAATCTTACTTACGTGTTTACTGTGAGGTGGTGCTATAATGCCCGCAAAAATCGAGAAAAATACCGTTGAAGAAGGTTTGTTACGTAAAAAGGTTGAGTTTAGCGCAAATCAAAGTCGAATTCTGAAAGCAGGCGCGCGCGCTTTAATACCGATACTCGTAAAAAATACGCCCAAAAGTGATAGACGAGGTCATGCACGCGACCATATTGCTGTATCTAATGTAAAAACCGACAGAGGTTCGGGAGAAAAATACGTAGACATTGGATATACAAAAGGTTATGCACACCGTATACATGCAACAGAATTCGGAACGATGTATCAAAGACCGCAATTGTGGATTACTAAAACTGAAAAAAGTAATAGGCAGTTAGTGTATAGTGCCATGTTAACTGCGATGAAGAGGTCATTAAAATGAATGTAACCGATAAAATTTATGATGCAATCGTAAGTAACCCAAGTATTACTGTGGAAGATAACGTCTTTAAGTACGTTGTTCCTGAAAACTTCCACACTAAAACAAATCAGCCTATCGTAAGAATTACTCCATTGCCATATAATCCGAACGATTATGCTGACAATGAAGAAATGACGCGTGAGTACGACTATCAAATCGATGTTTGGTGGTCTGAAAACGAACCCGAGCAGCAAGCAGAAAGTATTGTGAAAGCATTAAAACAATTAAATTTTAAAGTTTATTACAGAGAACCCTTGTACGAAGTTGAGACTCTAACTTTTAGAGAAATCATTCGTGCAAACGGTTCTCTATTTATTTAGGAGGAAGATTAATGGAAAAATTAAAATTAAACTTGCAACATTTTGCAGAATCAACTGGCGTATCAGGTATCGCTATTGGTGTAACTAACTTTTACTGGGCGCCAATCGAAACTGATACGGATAAAGAATGGAAAGTAAAAAGCGGACACCGTACACGATTTTTAAAAGAAATCGAAGTGGACCGTCCACAAGAAGTTGAAGAAGAATACGGCGATAATATGGTTGCTGCAACTGCCGTCTCTAACGGTAAGTTATCTGTTAAAACAACATTCGTATCAATTCCCGCAGAACAAAAAGCATTCTTAGCAGGCGCTAAAAAAGGTAAAAACGGTTTTAAATACGGTGCGAACGACATTCCGCCAGATGTAGCTGTTGTATTTGAACGTACTAACCATGACGGTTCATCTGAATGGGTAGGATTATTCAAAGGTAAATTCACGCGTCCGAACTTATCAGGACAAACGAAACAAGATAAAGTTGAATTCCAAAATGATGAAGTAGAAGGTTCTTTCGTAGATCGTTTATATGATGAGTCATCACACGTTACTGGATTTGATAAAAAAGGTGTGAATGAAGGACGTGATTATGTCTTTATGGAAACTTTTGGTAAAAGTTATGAGGATTTCATGAAAGATGTTAATGGAGAATTAGAAGTGGATGAGGTTGAAAAAGCGATGCCGGGAAAGACGAGTGAGAAAGAGGTAACAAGTGTGTCTCTTTCTAAATCGTCAACAACAATTAAACGGGGCCAAACAGAACAGTTAAGCGCTACAACGGAACCTGAAGGCCAACCGGTAACGTATAAAGTTACTGAAGGTGAAGAGTATATTGAAGTTACACCTGAAGGGTCAGTGACTGCAAATGAAGTTGGACATGGCGTTGTAACCGCTACTTCTGGCGACCAATCAGACACAATCAGTATCGAAGTACAAGACGAGTTACAATCTATCTAATTCAAGAGGGGGCAAACCCCTCTTTTATTTTTGCGCAAAAATAAAAACGAAAGTAGGAATCTATTATGGCAAGACCATCAATTGAATTAATTACAGGATACACAAAAGCAGGTAAACCACAGACGAAAAAATACTTAGCAAAACCTATCATTACATTATTTGACACAATCCAAGGGACTAAACTAGCAAGAAAAATGCAAAACCTTTACGCAGATTCTAATTTTAAAGAATTAACAGAAGAAGAATACGCAGTTTTATCAGAAACAGAAAAAGAAGAATACAACGACAAGTTGCAAGAACAAGAGAAGAGAACGCTTGAAATGTTTGATGCGATTGAAGAAATTACGACTTTTATTGCAGAAATGTTTGGGAATCAATTTACATCAGAAGAATTACAAAAAGGTTTAGAGAGTGGAGAAAAAGGTTTTGAAACCCTTTCTGAAGTTCTAGGAACACTCATCGCAGGAGATGTGGACGAAACAAAAAAGTTCGTGACAGAGAAAACGAAATAGACCCCGAAGACCTTACACCAGAAGGACAATATAAAAATTACATGAAACTAGCAAAAAAGTTGATTGAAGAAGGCATGGACCCCGATAAAGTCGCAAACATGCCTATTCACTTCTTTTTAAATATTGTCGCGTCTGAAGTAGAAACAAAGAAAAAAGCCAAAAGTTTTGCAGAAATCTTTGGCTAGAAAGGAGGTTACGCTATGACAACACCTGCGGGCAATATGGTTATACGTGTTGATTTAGACGGTAGTGGCTTTAATAAAGGTATTGCAGGTTTAAATCGACAAATGAGGCTTGTTTCTAAAGAATTGAGCGCCAACTTATCAAAATTTAGCCGTTATGACAACTCTTTAGAAAAATCTAAGGTAAGAGTTGACGGTTTAACCAAACGCCAACAAGTACAAGCTCAAAAAGTTAGAGAGTTAAAAAACAATTACGATCAGTTATCAAAAGAAACTGGAGAAAATAGTGCAAAAACACAAGCGGCAGCCGCTGAGTATAACCAAGCATATGCCGAATTAAATAAATACGAACGCGAATTAAATGAAGCAACAGCTGAGATGAAACGTTTAGAAACGCAACAACGTGCTTTAAACACAACAATGGGTAAAATAGGTTCTAAATTTAGTCAGTGGGGACCTAAACTACAAGACATCGGTAAAAAGATGCAAGCTGTGGGTAAATCAATGACTCTACACGTTACTGCACCAGTAGTAGCAGGTTTTGGTTTAGCCGCTAAAAAAAGTATAGACTTTGACGACTCTATGCGTAAAGTTAAAGCCACATCAGGTGCAACGAGCGGAGAATTCCAACAACTTCGCGATAAAGCGCTTGAAATGGGTGCAAAAACTAAGTTTAGTGCCAGTCAATCAGCAGAAGCTTTGAATTACATGGCCTTAGCCGGGTGGGATACCAAAGATATGCTTAACGGTATCGATGGCGTCATGCAATTAGCAGCTGCATCTGGCGAAGATTTGGGAGCGGTGTCAGATATCGTTACTGACTCGTTAACAGCATTCGGATTAAAAGCTAAAGATAGTGGTCACTTTGCCGATGTGTTAGCACAAACAAGTTCTAAAGCAAATACAGACGTTCGTGGTATGGGTGAAGCCTTCAAATATGCTGCACCAGTAGCAGGGGCATTAGGATACACTGTGGAAGATACATCAATAGCTATTGGTTTGATGAGTAATGCAGGGATTAAAGGTGAAAAAGCAGGTACAGCATTACGTACTATGTTTACCAACCTTGCAAAACCTACGAAAGCAATGAAAAACGAGATGGAAAATTTAGGTATATCTATTACAGACAGTAACGGTAAGATGCTACCAATGCGTGATGTTATGGATCAATTACGTGGCAAGTTTAAAGGACTATCAAAAGACCAACAAGCAAGTGCTGCTGCTACCATTTTTGGTAAAGAGGCAATGAGTGGTGCGCTTGCTGTCATCAATGCATCAGATGAGGACTACAAAAAATTAACTAAGTCTATTGATAATTCAACTGGTGCATCCGAACGCATGTCTAAAGAGATGGAAGGCGGTATCGGTGGTTCTATTCGTCGAATGAAATCAGCTATTGAATCAATGGCTATAAGCATAGGCGATGTTTTAGCACCCCATATACGTAGAGCGGCAGATTTACTTGCATCTTTAGCAGATAAATTTACAAGCATGCCAGGTTGGGCAAAGACAGCTGTTGTGGGTATAGGTGTTTTTGCTGCAGCTTTAGGTCCATTAATACTTACGGTGGGTGCTTTTACAGCATCAATTGGTAGTATTATGGCTACATTAGGACCTTTAATGATAAACATCAAAATAGCAGGCGGTTTAATGGGGTTTTTAGGTACAAAAGCACCATTAGCAGCTAAAGGTTTAACTTTGGTTGGTACTGCATTTAAATTTATGTTAGGACCAATTGGATTAGCTATTGCAGCAGTAGCAGCAATCGGTACAGCATTTGTGATAGCCTATAAAAAATCAGAAACTTTTAGAAATATCGTAAATAAAGTAATTAATCCAGTTGTAAATGGTTTCAAAAAACTTTGGGGCGTTGCACAATCGGTATTTAATTCATTAAAAAGTTTACTATCTGGTAATACACTACCAACTGTTGACTTACTCTCTAAAATAATGCCTAAAGCAAGCGCTAAAAAAGTCGCATTAACATTACTTCAAATTAGACAAGCTTTTATAGATGCTTTTGGTGCGATTTGGCGTTTTGCTCAAGAGATAGGTAACAAGCTCACTCGCTTTTGGAAAGATAATGGTAAAGACATTATCCAAGCGTTCAAAAACATAGGAGAGTTTTTTAAAGGCTTTTTTATTGAAGCTCGAAACCAAATAGGACCTAATCTAAAAGAGTTTGGCGACTTAATAAAATCTATTTTTAACGGCGTAATTGTTCCAACCATTAAGATTGCCATGAAAGTGATATGGCAAATCATGAAATTTACATGGCCACTTATTAAAGTGTTGATTGTAGATACGTGGGATAATATTAAAAGTATTATTAAGGGTGCTTTAGATGTCATACTAGGCATTGTCAAAGTATTTAGCGGTGTATTTACAGGACAATGGGGCAAGGTTTGGGAAGGTGTCAAACAGATATTTAAAGGCGCAGTTGTATTAATTTGGAACCTTATTCAATTATGGTTTATGGGTAAAATACTCAAAGTCGTTAAAATATTTGGCGGTTTCTTTAAAGGTATTATCAGCAAATCCTTTAATGGCGTCAAAGGCGTTATAGAAACTGTGTTGGAGTTTATATGGTCTATTATTAGCTCCATATTCAAACGTATATTGTCATTTTCGCAAGGTATTTTTACTGCTTTACGTAAGTTTATAAAGTCTATTTGGACAAGTATTAAAAACGTAGTTGTTTCTATCGTAAAATCCCTTTGGTCTCGTATCAAAAGCACTTGGGATACTTTATATAGTGGCACAAGAAGTATATTTAACAGAGTGAAATCATGGTTAAGTAGTATTTGGGATTCGATAAGAAAAAACGTCACGCGTATAGCATCTAACTTATGGTCGAGAGTTAAAGGGACATGGCAAAAGCTTTGGAATGGAACTCGATATATCTTTAACAAAGTAAAAAGTTGGATGACGAATGTTTGGGATTCAATTAAAAATTCCGTAACTGGAATCGCTTCAAAATTATGGGGTTCGGTACGACAAACGTTCACAAACATGAAGGATGGTTTGCGTAATATCATAGACAAAATTAAAAACCACATTACTGGAATGGTTGATGCCATTAAGGAAGGTTTAAACGGCTTGATTAAAGGTCTTAACTGGGTAGGTTCTAAATTAAGCTTACCTAAAATACCTAAATTATCTACAGGGACACAACGCATAAACAGACATATACGTACTACATCTGATGGACGATTAAAACAAGGTACTATGGCTGTTGTGGGGGACAAAGGACCGGGTAATGGTAAAGGTCTAGATGGACGTCGTGAGTTAATACAGTACCCTAACGGACGCACAGCTTTAACTCCTGCAAAAGATACAACGACATGGCTCCCTAAAGGCTCACGCGTTATTAGTGGTAGCATGCGACAACAGATGATGCCACGTTTAAGCGTAGGTACATGGTTTAATAACGCTAAATCTTGGGTTGGGAATAAAGTTAAAGGTGCTGGTGAATGGCTCACTGATAAAATCGGTGATGTAATGGATTATATCGATAACCCTGCTAAGCTATTTAATAAACTTTTATCAAATTTAGGAATAAATTTTGACTCTATAACGAAAGGCATGGGGATTGTCGGTCAAATTACACGAGCGGCATTTGAAAAAATCAAAAAAGGTGCAATTGAGTGGATGAAGGGTGGCTTTGATTCTCTCGGAGGAGAATTGGTTGGTGGTATTTTAGACCCTGATAAAATTAATTACCATTATGGTCATACGGCAGCATATACTGCTGCAACTGGTAGACCGTTTCATGAAGGTGTCGACTTTCCATTCATCTATCAAACAGTTCGCACCCCTATGGGCGGACGTTTGACGCGTATGCCATTTATGGCGGGCGGTTATGGTAACTATGTAAAAATAACGAGCGGTGCAATAGATATGTTGTTTGCCCACCTTAAAAACTTTAGTAAGTCACCACCTTCCGGCTCAACAGTTAAACCAGGTGACGTAGTAGGGTTAACAGGTAATACTGGTTTTAGTACAGGCCCACATTTACATTTTGAAATGAGACGGAATGGTAGACATTTTGACCCTGAACCATATTTGAGAAGAGCGAAAAAGAATGGTCGTTTATCTGTTGGTGGTGGTAAAAGTGGTAATTATCCAAGTGGCTCGGGCGCAGCATACGCAAGTCGAGTAATCAGTCAAGCTCAACGTATATTAGGTGGTCGATATAAATCAGACTGGGTACATCAACAAATGATGCGTCTTGTAAAACGTGAATCAAATTACCAACCTAACGCTGTAAATAATTGGGACATCAATGCGCAACGAGGTACACCATCAAGAGGTTTATTCCAAATGATTAAACCGACTTTCGATTACTATGCTAAGCCAGGATATACAAACTTTAACAATCCGTTACACCAAGCCTTATCATCTATGCGTAATATCGCAAAAAAATACGGTGGTATTTATGGTTTTAACGGTGCGTTTAAACGTGCAGCAGACTATGCCTATGCAACAGGTGGCAAAGTGTACAACGGCTTGTATCATCTTGGAGAAGAGGGTTATCCTGAATGGATTATCCCAACTGATCCATCACGAGCGAGTGACGCTGCAAAATTGTTAGCGTTAGCTAGTAAAGATATTAGTAAGAATAAGCGCCCTAAAAACTTTAGTAATGCAACGTTGAGCAATAATGACAACAGTAAGTTAGAGAAAAAGTTAGACACAATGATTGGCTTATTAATCAAACTTGTTGGTTCTAATGAAGAAATCGCAAATAAGGATTACGAACCAGTGATTGATAATTTTGGTTTGGGTGAGTTTATAAATAGAACCGTAGATAAACGTGAGCGCGATGTATCACGTAAACAAAGATTTAATACAGGAGGTGTATTTGCTTAATGAACGATACAGTAATAGTAAATGATAAAACGCTTCCGTGGCTTTTTGTTCAAAGAGGGTTTAAAATACCCTCTTTTAATTTTGAGGTGAAAATTGAAGAAGTACCCGGTAGAAGTGGTTCAGTTTATCAAGGGCGAGAGTTGAAACAATACGAATTTGAATTACCACTGATCATACACAACGACTATTTATCACATAGTGGGATTAAATCACACGACGATATTCTAAATGAGTTAGTTAAATTCTTTAACTACGATAAACAAGTTAAACTTCAATTTAAATCAAAACAATGGTACTGGAACGCATATTTTGAAGGACCAATCGAGTTGTTCAGTAAAACTGAAAATCAAATCAATATAGTTAACTTAAAAGTCGTTTTAACTGACCCTTACAAGTATTCGACTAAAGGTAGTAAAAATACCGCAATTAGTGATGCAGTCAGTGTGGTTAATGCTGGTACTGCAGATACACCGATATTAGTTGAAGCAAGGGCGTTAAAAAATTCCAATTATTTTATGATCACTAAAAAAGATGAAGATTACTTTATGATTGGTGATGATGACGTAGATAAAAAGGTTAAAGATTATTCTCCTTTAATCTTGGGTGACGAGTTAAGGAGTTTAAAAGGTTGGAATAAACAATCTTCTAATAATATCAACGATAAATACACTGGCGGTGCTGTTGGGGGTACTTTTAGTCAGTCCACAAGTAAAGAAAGCGTTTATTTAAACACAGAAAGTATTAACGGTAGCGGTTGGCAAGGTGGAATGTATAAGCGTAGTTTTAGTAAGCAAATCAACAATTTCAGTGCTACATTTAAAATTGCAGTGAATCAAAAACGTAAGGGTGCAAACCGAACAGCGCAGTATTTATATGATACTGATGGTCGTGTAATTGCGTCGATTGGATATACTAATCCTAATGCCAATCAAGCAATTGGGCGTATTATCATTTGCTTGTACAATCAAAGTGGTGAACCTAAAAAGATTTATGACTATAAAAACAATCCAACGATTTACGGTATGGACGAATTTGTTGTATACATGCGCTTAACACGTATTGGCAAGGAGTTCACGATTAAGACTTGGAAGTATAGAGAAATACCTTATCCGTTACGTAAGATTGCGTTTGATACACATGAAGTTACATTTACTGATAAAGGCGATTTCTATAATCGTCCAATAAGTGCAGTTTCTATTTATTCTGCCAAAAATGGAACGAATAACTTTATGCCAGTGTATTTATTAGGTAGTTACATTCGTGAATTATTAGAAAAGCCAGCTGGAGAAAATGATATGATCATAAAAAGTGGTGATGACGTTGTGGTAGATATGAGCAGCAACTTAGTCATGGTTAACGGCGAACCATTCATACACGAAAAAACATTTGGTAGTGATTATTTTAATGTTAATTCGGGTCATACAGAATTGATTATTCAACCGCCTGATACGTTTGATACGACAATAAAATGGCAAGATAGGTGGTATTAATATGTTACATGTATTGGACTTTGAAGGTAATATTATAGATTTCATTAGCAAAAATGATAAATCACTTATTGATGTTAAACATGAGCGCAACATTAAAGATTATACTGAAATACTAGACATTACGATTTTAGCAAGCAGGGCGGTTAAGTTTAAAGAACGTAACAGAGTGATTTTCTTAGATAGCCGCAATGAACCGCGCGAATTTATTATTAATCGTATAGAGCAAGACAGCACAAGTAAGTATTCATTAATCGAATGTAATGCATCATACTTAGAAGACATCGCAACAGCCGTACCATACCCTCCTCAAAAGTTTGAAAAGTATACAACTACTCAAGCACTTAGTGATGTATTAAAAGATACGGGTTGGAAAGTAAGCGGTGATACTGAATATAACGGTACACGTACAACGTCATGGACAAGCTATCAATCAAGATTTGATGTCCTTAAACAACTGACGACCACATACAAAATGGTTATAGATTTCCACATTGATTTGGATAGTCGTAAAGTTAAATCACGATACGTAAGTTTGAAAGAACCAAAACCTTTATTTAAAGGGAAAGAAATTGTGCGGGGCAAAGATTTACTAGGATTGAAACGTACAGTAGATGTATCTGAAGTGCGCACAGCATTAGTTTGTTTAGGCCCTGAAAAAGAAAATGGTGAACGTATTAAATTAATCGTAAAAGATGATGAAGCTCAAAAACAATTTGGATTACCTACACGTTACATTTGGGATATATACGAACCTGAATCTGAAGACGAGAATATGACTGAACGACGCTTACGCACTTTAGGTAATACTCAACTCAATAAAGTAAAGAGTGCAGCAGTAAGTTATGAAGTGACGTCTTTAGATATTAAAAAAGCTTATCCGCACGAAATTATCCGCTTAGGGGACAAGGTGCGTGTGAAAGATAGAGAATTTACTCCTGCACTATATGTTGAGGGGGAAGTTATATCTGAAACATATAATCCTTTGACAAATGTAAGTGTCTATTCGTTTGGGAATTATGTTGAATATAAAGAAGCTGATCTACGTGTAGAATTTACAAAAAAAATGGAAGCCATCGCACAAAAATTAAACGATAATTTTACAAATGTAAATACTATTGTCGCTGATGTAGTTGAAGGTAAACTCGAATACTTTGAACGTAAGATATTTAAAGGTTCTGAACCGCCTGAAAATCCCGTAAACGATATGTTGTGGTTAGATACACGTAATCCTGATGTGGCAGTATTACGACGTTATTGGGAGGGACAATGGGTTAATGCAACGGCAGAAAAGGCCGAAGATATAGGTGCGATAACACGTGAAAAAGCACTATATAGCGAGTTAAATAACACATTCGTTAATTTATCCATTCAACATAGTAAATTGCTTAATGAAATGCATGAGGTTATTAATAGTGAGTATTTAGTGGACTTTGATTTGAAAAATGAATTAAATGCCAAACTTGACGCTACTGTATCAATATATAACAACATTAAAAGCAATCTTGAAAGTATGACAGATAAAACTGCTACTATAGGTAAATTAATCGATACACAAACGTTATTCTTAAATTATCGAACGGCTATGCAGAGATTATACAATGTGGTTGAACGTGCAAAGATAGCGATTGATGAACGATTTAAATTGTTACAGTCGCAATATACTGAAAAAAAATTTAGAGACGCTTTGCAAGAAATAGCCGATGCATTCGGTTTACAAGTAAATGACAAAAATCAACTTGTCGGTGAACCTAATGTAGTTGAAAAAGCAGTAATTGCAGCACGTGAAGATACGAAAGAACAACTTAGAGATTACGTAAAGTCAATTGATTATCAAAGCAATCAAAAAGGATTAATCGAACGTATGGAATCGGCAGACGCAGAACGAAAGACACTAGCCGGTCAAATTAGTGATAAAGTCACATTGAATGAATATCATAGTGGTTTAGAGGAACAACGCCAGTATACAGATAATCAATTAAGTGATATAGCAAATAACCCTGAAATTAAAGCAAGTATTGAACAAGCAAATCGAGAAGCGCAAGAAGCTTTGCGTTCTTATGTTGATGCTCAAGATAACCTCAATAAAACAGAGTTACAAGCCTATGCTGACGGCAAAATTTCTGAAGAAGAACAACGAGCTATACAAGATGCGCAAGCCAAACTTGAAGAGGCTAAACAAAATGCTGAATTAAAAGCTAGAAATGCAGAAAGAAAAGCTAACGCTTATACAGATGATAAAGTAAAAGAAAGTTTCGATAATTTTAGAAAAACAGTAACACGCTATGGGTCACAAATACTTCAAAACGGTAAAGAGATTAAATTAAGAACTACCAAAGAAGAATTTGACGCTACAAATAAGACGTTGTCCAACATCATGTCTGAGATTGTTCAAAATGTAACCACAGGTGCAACAATCCGATTTGATGATAATGGTACAGCGCAATCGTTGAATGTGGGTCCACAAGGCATTCAGCTTAATGGTGATAAGATTAACTTAAATACAAGTAGAGAATTCAACTTACTTGTGTCCAACATGGATAACAAAGTGGACAAAGACGCTGTTGTATCGTCTATTAACGCGACGCCTGAAAAAGTTGATATTAATACTCGAAATGTAGGTATACGTGGTGGTTCAGGACAGGCTTATGTAGATATTAGGAATGACCAAATAGAGTTAGGTGGCGGTTTTAGAAGAACTTGGAGGGGACGTTCAACAAGGCATAATATTTTCACACGATTAAAGGATGGTCACTTACGATTCAGAAACAATGCTCTTGACCGGTCACTATATATGTCCGAATTTGGAATATCCACATATATAGACGGCGAGGGAGAAGGACTAGGTTCCTCGGGTACAATTCAATGGTGGGATACAACATATTCTGAATCCGATGCTAACGGAATTACTATTAACAGTTACGGTGGTGTGGTTGCATTATCGAGTGATAATAACAGAATTGTTTTAGATGCTTATGCGTCATCAAACGTCGAAAGCAAAACAGCTGCAGTATATATTCACCCACACAAAGAGACACGGCCGGGTAACAATAGATTTGCATTTACTGTATCAAATGCAGATCACTCATCAAATACAGATGGTTACATCATGTATGGGTCAGACACAAACTATAATTACGGTGCAGGCCTACGATTCAGTAAATCTCAAAACGGAAAGACAGTTCAAGTTGTAGACGGTAATTATTCAACCGGCGGCGATACTACAATCGAGGCTGGATATGGTAGTTTTAACACTATATCTAAAAGAGATGGAAATAAATATGTAAGGATTATAAGTGATGACGGCTTTCTCGTCGGACGTGATAACGCAGGGAATCGTATAGCATCAAAATTTATCTATAATAGAACCTATTCGGGGTCACCAAATTTACACATTACAGGTGAAGGGACTTTAGGTCGTTCAACGTCGGCTATGAAATATAAAGCACTAATTGAAAAACAGTTTGATGACAGTAAAAGACAATTGGAACACTCTCAACACATTTTAGACTTAGATGTAAAATCATGGTTTGATAAACATGAAGTGGAAAATTATGCTAAAGAAATTGTCGAGGGAGAAAAATTAGACGAAGATAAATACAAAATATCACGACACGTTGGTTTAATTGCTGAGGACTTAGCAGAGGCAGGTTTAATCGAACATGTTGTGTATGGTTCTGATGGAGAAATTGAAGGTATCGAATACGATAGACTGTGGATACATTTGTTGCCAGTCATTAAAGAGTTAAAAAACAGAATTAAAGTATTGGAGGAAAAACAAAATGAATCAAAATAATCAAGGGTTGCAAGCAGACCCTCATCTCGTGATCAATAATTTGACGCAGGAAGTAGCAAGGCTTTCACAAGAAAACGCAATGTTAAAAGCAATTATTCAAGAACAAAATAACGATAGTAAAACGTCTGACGAATAAACGTTAGGCGTTTTTATTATAAATAAAAAAATTAGGAGGAATTATCATGGAACAAATTACAGAATTTTATTTAGTTGAGGTTAATGAAAGAGGAGAAGAAAGTTGTTTAATGCAAAACTATTCAAACAGTTTTGTACGTGGTGCGTCACCAAATAGCGCATACAAATTTAAAGATGAGGAACAGGTTAAAAAAGTATGTAGTATGCAAAACATGCTTGCAACAATCTTTAACAACGGTACTAAAACGTACTATGTAAAGCAAGACATTACACGTAACAGTTTTGATGAAAAAGGCGAACCATATACAGCTAAAAAAGAGTAGGTGGCATGATGTTTGGTTTTATCAAACGACGGGAGCATGAATGGCGCATTTTGCGCTTGGAAGAAAATGATAAAGATATGTTTAAAAAACTAGATAACATTGAACATAGTCTTCGAACGCAAGAAAAAGTTTACGATAAGCTTGATAGAACTTTTGAAGAATTAAAACGCGATAGATTGAAAGATGAGCAGAATAAGAAAGAAAACGCCAAAAACATTAAAGATTTGAAAATGTGGATGCTGGGTGTTATAGGCACGATTGCAAGTACGATCATTATTGCTATTCTACGTACATTTTTTGGCATTTAAAGGAGGTGATTGTTATGAAATTTGCGTACAGTTTTTGGAGTTGTTTTTGGTTCGGCAGATGTAAACGATAACTAAAGCGGATTAAGTCGACTATTAGCGTAGTCGGCTTTTTATTTTGCTAAAAAAGGAGATAACAATATGAAAATCAATTGGACAAACCGACTTAAAAATGGAGCAACTCTATCTGCTTTGATAGGGTTGCTTTTTTTATTAGCTAAACAAGTTTCTGAAATTTTCGGCGTAGACATTTCCGGTCAACTACAAACAGCCAGTGGCATTGTAGGCACGATTCTAACACTTTTAGCCTATTTGGGTGTTATTACCAATCCAAACACAAAAGGCGTGTCTGACGCTGGCATAGACATGCAATTGAGCAAGCCGCGTGACCAAGATACACACCCAGTCTCTTTTGAAGAAGATAGCAATAGTAAAACCCCGAAATTTTACGATACATCACAACCTTTTACAGACGACAGCACAGACGTTGTCTTTGATGTTAACCAGTATGAGGCAAACGAAAGAGAAAGAGGGTTATAACATGGTTGCTAATCTTTCTAAAAAAGAATTCCTATCTTTTTTAAATTCGACTGAAGGCAAACAGTTCAACGAAGATGGGGTTTTTGGCTTTCAATGCTTCGATTATGCGAACACCGGGTGGAAAAAGCTTTTTAACCATATGCTAATGGGACAAGGTGCAAAAGATATACCATTTAACTCCATCAACAAAAACCACTTTAAAACAGAGGCGAAAATTTATTCAAACACGCCTGAATTTTTAGCAGAACCCGGCGACATGGTGGTTTTTGGTTCGAATTATGGCGGTGGCTATGGTCACGTTGCGTGGGTCATTGAGGCGACACTAGATTACATTATTGTACTCGAACAAAACTGGTTAGGCGGTGGATGGACTGACAATATAGACTATCCTGGTTGGGGTTGGGAGAAAGTAACGCGTCGTAAGCATGCGTACGACTTTCCGATGTGGTTTATCCGACCTAATTTTAGACCAGAAGGCGTTCAAAAAACAGCGCAATCCGTTACTAATTCAAAAGAAAAAGCCGTTAAGCAACCGCAAAAGCAACCTAAAAAATTGACTTACATCCGTGATGAGATAAAAGGTTACAACATGGATAAACGCGGTTATAAACCACGCGGTATCGTTCTACACAATGACGCAGGTAGTGCAGGGGCAACAGCAGAGGCGTATCACAACGGATTAGTTAATGCCGATTACAACCGTTTAGAAAGAGGCGTCGCACACGCATACATCAGCGGTAACACGGTGTATCAAGCTATACCAGAGGGCAAGGTGACGTGGCATGTAGCTAATCGTGCAGGTAACCACGACTATTATGGTATCGAGATATGTCAATCTGTTGGTGCAACCGATAAACAATTTTTGGCAAACGAGCAATCAGCTTTCCAAGAATCGGCACGAATGCTAAAAAAATGGGGATTGCCTGCCAACCGTAATACAGTACGTTTGCATGTTGAGTTTTACAATACAGCTTGTCCACACCGTAGCATGTTATTACACACAGGTTATGATCCAACAACAAAAGGTATCGCGCCAGAGTCAATGCAATTAAAATTGAAAGATTACTTTATTAAGCAAATACGCGCTTACATGGACGGTAAAGTACCAGTAGCCACTGTATCAAACAAAACGAGTGCTAGCAGTAACACAGTAAAACCAATTGCAGGTGCATGGCGAGTAAATAAATACGGTACTTACTATATGAAAGAAAGCGCCACTTTTGTTTGTGGTAATGAACCGATTAAAGTTAGAACTGTTGGACCGTTTACCACTTGTCCAGTAGGCTATATGTTCCAGCCTGGTGGCTGGTGTGAGTATGACGAAGTGATGTTACAAGACGGTCATGTTTGGGTTGGTTATGACTGGCAGGGTCAACGTTACTACTTACCCATACGCAAATGGAATGGTGTAGCCCCACCGAACCAAGGTTTAGGCGATTTATGGGGAACAATTAAATAGAGTGTGTTATAATAATTTTTCCAATAGTAATAATTGAGGGTAGTCGTATTGCCTGCCCTCTTTTTTGTTTTAAGATAGTTGTGTAACTTAACATTAATATGTTACAGTATAAGCAGGGAGTGTTCTTGGGAGAAACTCTATCACATTATGTGAATACCTTTTAACTCTGGACAAGCAGATTATTCAATAACTCTTTTAATTATAAGAGGGCGGTCATTGCGACTGCCCTCTTTTTTTATGCTATAATACATATAAATTACCGGTAACCAATCCGGCTTTATTTACCGCCAGCCATACTAGTTAAGGGTGGTTTTTTGTATCTAACTAAAGTTAGCGAAAACCAACTAAATTTAACAAAATGCGAAAAAAATTAGTCATAACTGTTGCGTATAAGAAGGAAAAATATTATAGTTGTTTATGAAGAAAGTCAACTCTCTTTGTCGTTCTTTCTTCCATGTACATGCTTATCGTTTAATAGTATATAGTAGGAGTGAACTATATAGCCCGTTAAGTGGCCTAAGTAACTTAACACTTATCCCGGCAATTGATACCCTTTTTGCCCTTCACTCAATACATATTTGCCCTACAATGATGTAGGGCTTTTTTATTAAATTTATGGGGAGCATTTGTATAATGAGGGATTATTATAAAGTTGAAAAAATTAATGATATTAATTTGCAAATGCTTCTTAACGATTATATAGAAGTCTTTACTAAACGAAAGCTAATAGTAAAAACTTCTTATTTTAAGCTTGAACAATTAGAAATTAGATTTAACAAGAGAGATATACATCATTTGTTAGGGTTTCACAAGATACAAAATAAGAAGGTTAATGCAACAAAAACACTTCAATTAATTTTGGAGGGAAATCTAACAATAAGTGAAATAAAAGCGCATCATAACTTTGGAGAGATTCGAAATAGATTACTAAACTATAATTTTTTACATAAATGTTTTATTAACCAAGAAATTAGTTTATGTGTTATACCTAAAGAAAGCAGTAAAAATCCTCAGAATCTATCTGTGTTATTTATCGATAAGTACAACAATATTAATATGATGATTGGTCTGAAATTAGATAGTAGAGGTAGATATTATGTTCCTGCTACAATGTATCAAATAAATGATTCAAGTATTTATCAAAGGACTAAAAGAACAAGAATCACAAATATGTGGTGGGAAGACTATTAATTATTTTTTATGCTATAATAAAGTAAAAATAGCGGTACACATCTGCGGAGTGTACTTGAGGTTGACTGTTACTGACGGTTGCCTATTTATCTACCACGCCCTAACCGGTGTGGTATTTTTTTATGCGAAAAATTAAAAAAATAAGCGAAAAGGGTTGTTTTATATCTCATATGTGATATAATTGTATTATAGAAAGGAGGAACAAGAGTGAAACGTTCTGAAAGAATGAAAAAAGAACGCCGAGAAGAGCAAAAATTTTGGTTAGCCGTAGCAAGCTTAATAATCCAAATAATTACACTTCTCAAAGCGCTCATGTAAGGTAAGGGCGAAAGCCCTTTACCTCATTATAAACGGAGGTGGCTAAAATGAAAAGAGAAACAAAAAGTACATTAACTTTTTATATCATGATAGCTGTATTAATTTTATCGATAATTAACTTTATATTGTTGTTTTAAAATAAATAACGTTTCACTCGTATTATTATGAATAACTTTACAGAAGTAGTAGACACTATCACTAGGCTTATAGATTCTAAAAAAGTATCAAATTATAGGATACAAAAAGATACAGGCGTGTCTTACGGAGCGATAAGCGAGCTTAGAAATGGTAAAAGAAAAATTAAAAATTTAACATTAGAAACTGTTGAAAAGCTTTATAATTATCAAAAGGGGTTGGAAGTAATGGATAAAATTATCAAATTAGACAACGAAAACGATGTAGAATTAGTTGATAGCTTAGGTCAATTCTTCACAGAAATTGAGAACGATAATAACGGTCGTTACAATGTCGAATACGTTTTGTTGAATGAAGTGGAACATGACGGCAACACGTATTACGAAGTGGGAATATTTAGAACCGAAGAAATTCCGTTTGGCGAAAAGGTTACTCAAGATAATGTTGAATTGCTAGAAGATAAATGGCTCGAAGTAGATCAGTCGGGCGAGAATTATATCGAAAGCGTCTTTTTCGAAAATGAAGAAGATGCGAGAGAGTATATCAAATTAGTTCTGAAAGGTTATAGCACATTTAAAGAAGCAGCGGAAGCGATTAGCGTGATTAAATAATAAAAACCCCACCTGCATTAGGTGGGGTGATACCAATTTTGATACCATTTTAGTTGGAAACAGAAAAATACAAAAAATCCCACTCCTTGAAAATCGCATTAAATCAACGTTTTGATTTTAGAAAGTATTAAAAAAACGCACTCTTAATCGAAATGGAAGGCTCTATTGGATAGAGTTACTCTTCGTTAAAATAGGCATTTAATGATTAAAGGATAGTCTCGCATTAGAGACTATCCTTTTTTAATAGTTATCATTTTATATATTGTATAATATTGGGCTAAATGTTATGCTTGTAAAAATTTGTATAATAGGAGGTATTTATGTCAAATCTTACAATAAGACGACAGAAAATAAGATATCAAGATTTTATATTATTTCCACTTTTTCTTTTGCTTCAATTCTTTTCTCCCTTATTAGCTGAGCAATACTTGCCAAATATGTTATCTACGGTGATGAATTATCATTTAACCCCTGAAATGCAAGCACTGTTATTCAATATTATTATGTTTACAGCACAGCTGATTATTATCCTACTCTTCATTTTTTTAAAAAGAGATTCAATTTTCAAACATTTTCAACACAGGTGGATGGAATTACATTTTTATATTAAGAAAATCATTTTTGTTTACATCATTTGGAGTGCTTTTATTTTGATTTATCAAAAAGTAGCCCCACTTGCAATATTGGACACTCAAAATTATATTTTTATATTGAGCTTATTAACAATAGGTGGACTGACGCCAATTGTCGAAGAAATACTCTTTCGTCATTTACTTATCGGCGAATTAGGGAAGAAATGGGGCTACCTAACAATGTCTTGTGTGTCTATCTTATTATTTGGTGTTTCACACTTTTTACATTTTCAATCTATTTGGACATTCTTACCTTTTATTTTAGGAGGTATTACACTTACTTATGTATATTTAACATCAAATCGAAACCTTCTCGCTGTGATTGCATTGCACATGCTTATTAATACAGTGTCGCATATTTTAAATTCAATTTAACAAGTATCAAAGTATTGTTCCACTCGTATGGAACAATTCATCAAGTATCATAATCAAAGTCTACAATACATACTATGAATTTAAAACTCATTGTTTTAATTGTTCTTTTTAAGTGTTACTGAGGAGCGTTAACATGCTGCTTTGAAATGTTACGAGATGCGATTGCATATGCCTAACTATTATGGGTATAAACTTAGTAATCTTTTTTGTCAGTAGTTAACTTGCAATTTAAATGCGCATCATAGACAATAAAGTTAATATGATTTATGATTTAAAATTTTTTCGATTTTAAGATGATTTTAAAGGTAGAAAGTTCAACTAGAAAACACTGTAGGCCGAGTTTTTTGTCGTTTTCGATGAATGCTTAAATAACTGGGCTAGAGGCTTGTTGACTTTTACTGAAAATTAGAGGGGGAACCGATTAATGATCATTGCGATCATTTTATTAATTTTTGTATCTTGTTTCTTTTCAGGAAGTGAAACTGCACTCACTGCAGCAAACAGGGTCAAACTCAAATCTGAAGCAGACCAAAATAATAAAAAGTCCGCAAACTTATTAAAGCTTTTAGATAAACCGAGTGCGTTTATTACGACCATATTGATTGGTAATAATATCGCAAATATTTTATTACCGACGTTGGTGACGATATTGGCGGTTGATTTAGGGTTAAACGTCGGGATTGCTTCGGCGATTTTAACTGTAGTGATTATTGTTTTTGCGGAAGTGATTCCAAAATCAATAGCTGCCACATTTCCAGATCCGATTGCTCGACTTGTCTTTCCTATTATTCGCTTTTTTGTCATTATATTAAAGCCAATTACCGTTGTTTTAAATGCGATAACAGATGGGATTAATCGCTTATTGTCTCGCGGTCAAGAGAACCAAGGTATGTCTAAAGAAGAAGTGCGTACAATGGTTTCTATTGCGGGGACTGAAGGCGCCTTTAATGAGATGGAGCGTAATCGTATCCAAGGTGTCATGAACTTTGACCGTTTGAAAGTGAACGATATTAACAATACGCCGCGCGTGAATGTGACCTCGTTATCTGTGGAAAATGATTATGATGAAGTGTATGACATTGTCACTAATCATCCTTATACGCGCTATCCGGTTTATGAAGGCGACATCGATCATGTTGTTGGTGTATTTCATTCAAAGTATTTACTTGCATGGAGTAAAACGCCTGAAAAGTCAGTTTTAGATTTCTGTTCAGAATCACTTTTTGTTTATGAGCATAATCGTGCAGAATGGGTACTCAGAAAAATGACCATTACAAGAAAACATATGGCGATTGTGTTAGATGAATACGGAGGCACAGATGCAATTGTCACGCATGAAGATTTGATTGAAGAAATGTTAGGTATGGAAATTGAAGACGAAATGGATCGTGAAGAAAACGATAAATTGAATCAAGTTCGTTAATCCGATTAACGAGTGTCATCATTGTTCTCAAAGACAAAGGGGAGATTTTGATGTGGTATCAAACCGAATTGACACTGCGACTTCGTATAAAATATCCAATCATACCAGCAGGAATGGCAGGTTCAACAACACCAGAACTTGTAGCAGAAGTGTCTCGAAATGGGGATTGGGGACGATAGGGGCAGGTTATTTGTCACCTGATGATTTAGCCACTTCTATTAAACAAGTTAAAGCGCTGACGTCAAAACCATTCGCAGTTAATCTATTTGTTCCTGAAACTTTTTCAAATTGCTTCTGTCAGTACACATATGTAGCCTTTGGAAATTTCAAAGCTTCAAGGATAACTTTTAATCTGAATTCTTTTCAGAGTTCTTCAATAACTCTTGATTCGATTTTAGCAGTCGGCTCGGTATACTTATCCCTGAAGCTTTCAACTTTTTTATATAGGCAAGTTCAGCTCGTAAAAGTTCGTTTTCATATTCAAGATTTATTACATAATTATTATTAAGCTTATTAATCTTTTTCTTCTTCATAGATGGACGTCCTTCCTTTTTTTCTTTCAAGTCCTTCAATGCCGAATGCAATGTATGCATGATACCATTTTCTTACTATAGATCTATTAATACCATGGCGTTTTCCAATGGCACTATAGCCGCCTAATCCATTAATATAATCATTAACTACTTTCATCTTGAATTCCAAATCATATTTAGCCAAAATAAAACACCCTAAATGTTAGATTTTAGGTCTAACTTTTGGGGTGCACATCAAAGTTCAACTTGTAATGGGTTGTTTCTTTATCTATGAGGCACGATGAGAGAGCCATTCTAACAACATATTTTGATGCGTCGCTGTTGGATTAATACAGTCTAGATGATCTAAATAAGGCAATGCATAAAGTGTTATATAATGCCCATTTTTATAATTTTCTTGTACATAAGATAATGTCGTGTCTATATGCACAAAAGTATCATTAAATCCGTGAATGATTAATGTTTCCACATCAATCGGTGTTTGAGTGAGCGGTGAGGCTTCTCGTAGCGTATGTGTGGCAGAAGTATTAAAATATTCAGCTACAGCATCTTGACCTAAATGTTGATGCAATGTGTAAAGTAAATCGGTGACAGGGGCAAGTGCGACGATTTGATTGAATAAATCAGCTTGAAGGAGCGCAAGTTGTCCGCCAACAGAATGGCCTATACCAATGACTTGTGTGGGTGCGTAGTTTGAATCTTTAAAATGTGAGACAGCTTGTGCAACATCTTCAGTTGGACCAGGCCAAGGGTGTTCTGAGCCACGACGGTATTCGATATTGACAACTGAATAGCCTGCATCAATAAAAAAATCGATATAAGGATCCATCATTGATTTGCTATATTTTTGGCGCCAATATCCCCCGTGAATCAGCACAATCCATGCATTGAATTGAGCCTGTTGGTTTTCGTAGACATCGTAGTGTTGATCTTCATGTGTGCCATATTTGATTTGTTCAACCATGATTGAAGCTCCTTTATTGTGAGATTATTTTCTTCACTTATACCCTGCTTTCATATTAGTCAACCGTAAAGATAGTTGTGATGCACGTTAATAACTCAGTTTGATAAGAAGATGATATTGTTCAAGTGATTAAAAGGCAAGTCCCAATGTTGATATGATAAAATAAATACGGTGATTAAAATGATAGAAATTGGTCTAACAGGGTGGGGCGATCATGACACCTTGTACGAAGATTTACAAAGAAAATCAGATAAATTAAAAACATATGCAAGTCACTTTCCAGTTGTTGAATTAGATGCTTCATATTATGCAATTCAGCCTGAACATAATATTTTAAAATGGATTAGAGAGACACCTGAACGGTTTAAGTTTGTTGTGAAAATCCATCAAGCATTAACGCTTCATGCTGATTATCATGATTTTGCGGATTCGATTGCGCAATTGTTCAACGATTTTCGATTAATGATTGAACCGCTTGTTGAAGCACAAAAACTAGCGATGGTGTTAGTCCAATTTCCACCGTGGTTTGATTGCTCTACAAAGAACATTCAATACATTCGTTTTGTACGCGAGCAGTTGAAGCAATTTCCTGTATGTATAGAATTTCGACATCAGTCTTGGTTTAAAGGCGACATGAAAGAGCATACGCTTGCCTTTTTAACAGGACATCAACTCATCCATTCGGTGTGTGATGAACCTCAAGTGGGTGAGGGCAGTATTCCTTTTGTGAATCGAATTACGCATCAAACGGGATTAGTTCGATTTCATGGGCGAAATCAATACGGGTGGACTAAAAAAGATATGTCTGATCAAGAATGGCGTGATGTACGCTATCTTTATGATTATTCTGAAGTGGAACTTCAACAATTAGCTGACAAAATCAAGTTATTAGATCATAAAGCAGAGCAAGTCTATGTTGTTTTTAATAATAATTCAGGTGGACACGCTGCAAATAATGCAAAATACTTCCAGAAATTATTAGGAATAGACTACGAAGGACTTGCACCGCAACAACTTAAATTATTTTAAAGGGAGGTTACAATTTTGAGTATAGTTATTCTTATATTAGTGGGTTTTCTCTCCGCTATTATCGGTTCACTCGTTGGAATCGGTGGCGGTATTATTATTGTCCCTACGCTCATTTACTTTGGTGTCACCATGAATGTTTTAGATGGGATTACGCCTCAAACTGCAATTGGGACATCCTCAATTATTCTTATTGCGACCGGTCTTTCTTCAACGATTGGTTATTTGAAACAAAAACAAGTTGATATCAAAAATGGCTTTTTATTTTTAATTGGTATTATTCCTGGTGCGTTAATCGGTGCGTATTTAAGCCAATATTTAACAATCCATTCATTCAATTTATATTTTGGGATCTTTTTAATTGTAGTAGCAGTAATGTTGATGATACGTCATCGCATTCCACCAATCAAAGCGTTTCAACAAGAACGTTATATGAAATCTTTTACTGATGCGCATGGAGAACACTATCGCTATGGTGTCGTCCCTTCCATCGCTATTATCGCTTCATTCGTCATTGGTTTAACGGCAGGGTTATTTGGCATTGGTGGGGGTGCATTGATGACACCGCTCATGTTGCTCGTCTTTAGATTCCCACCTCACGTGGCTGTGGGTACGAGTATGATGATGATATTTTTCTCGAGTTTAACAGGTTCAGTAGGTCATATCGTTCTTGGTCATGTCTTATGGGGGTACAGTATTATCCTAATCATTTCCAGTTGGATTGGTGCACAGATAGGTGTAAAATTAAATAAAACCGTCAAGTCTGACACAGTCGTATTGATTCTACGACTTGTCATGTTAGCATTAGGCGTATATTTAATTATACGTTCATTCTTTAATTAAAGTGAGGCGATATTATGCGTTTAACGATTTATCATACAAATGATATTCACAGTTATTTGCATGCCTATACACGTATTACAGCATACCTCCAAGCAACGCGACCAACATTAACGCACGCTTCACGTTACGTCGATATTGGGGATCATGTCGATTTATCACTTCCTGTGACAGAAGGCACATTAGGTAAACGGAATATTGAATTATTAAATGAAGCAGGTTGTGATGTGGCGACAATAGGAAATAATGAAGGCATGACGATTTCTCATGAAGCGCTTAACACGTTATATGACGATGCGACATTTAAAGTGACTTGTACGAACGTATTAGATGAATCAGGCAATTATCCACGGCACTTTTTGTCGTCTTATATTGAAGAAATAGAAGGCGTTCGTATTATGTATGTAGCCGCAACAGCTGCTTTCACGCCGTTTTATCGTGCATTGGATTGGGTTGTCACAGATCCATTTGATGCGATTAAAAAAGAAATAGACGCTAAAAAAGGACAATATGATGTTTTGATTGTACTCAGCCATGTCGGCATCTTTTTTGACGAAAAACTATGCGAAGCGATTCCAGAAATTGATGTCATTTTTGGCGCACACACACATCACTATTTTGAACATGGGCAAGTGGAAAATGGGGTATTAATGGCTGCAGCTGGCAAATATGGTCATTTTCTAGGAGAGGTTACGCTCGATATTGAGAATCGAAAAGTTGTCTCTAAACAAGCGATTTTACATCCGTTAGATACGTTACCTGAAGTGGAAACGCATTTTGAAGAAGAAGGCCGCGCATTATTAGATCAACCGATTGTGACAAAGAGAATGACATTGCCTCGAGCTATGAATTATATTACGCAAACAAGTTATATACTTGCACAAAGTGTCCATGAATTTACAGAAGCTGATTGTACAATAATTAATGCAGGGTTAATCGTAAAAGGCTATGAAAATAAGTATTTAACAGAATATGATGTGCATCAAATGTTGCCACATCCGATTAACGCGGTACGAGTGAAACTCACAGGTGCGCAATTAAAAGAAGTGCTGTTGAAAGCGCGAGAACAAGCCTATATGTATGAACACGCACAGGGATTAGGTTTTCGTGGCGATGTTTTTGGAGGCTATATTTTATATGATGCTGGTTTTATCGCATCTAGTGAGCGCTATTTTGTTAAAGGTTTAGAGATTGACGATGATGAAATATATACGTTAGGCACGGTAGATATGTATACATTTGGGCGTTATTTCCCAATGTTGAAAGATGCAGAAATTACGTATTTAATGCCTGAGTTTTTAAGAGACATCTTTAAAGATAAATTATTGACAATATAAATAATAAGTCTCGTACATTTTAATTTTGTGTGAAGTTCGTTATAATGTATTGAGACCTATAAATTACGGGAGGTTATCCGCTGTTATGGCTACTAAAAATGAAGAAATTTTACGTAAACCGGATTGGTTAAAGATAAAGTTAAACACGAACGAAAACTATACAGGGCTTAAAAAAATGATGCGCGAAAAAAACTTACATACCGTTTGTGAGGAAGCTAAATGTCCTAATATTCATGAATGTTGGGGAGAACGTCGTACGGCGACATTTATGATTTTAGGTGCGGTATGTACGCGTGCTTGTCGTTTTTGTGCTGTTAAGACAGGTTTGCCGAATGAGTTGGACTTAGGTGAACCGGAACGTGTTGCACAATCAGTAGAAACAATGAATTTAAAACATGTCGTTATTACTGCTGTTGCACGTGATGATTTGAAAGACGCTGGTTCTAATGTATACGCTGAAACCGTACGTAAAGTGCGTGAACGTAATCCATTTACGACAATTGAAATTTTACCGTCTGATATGGGTGGTGATTATGAAGCGTTAGAAACGTTAATGGCTTCAAAACCTGATATTTTAAATCATAATATTGAAACAGTACGACGTTTAACACCAAGAGTACGTGCACGTGCGACGTATGATCGTACTTTAGAATTTTTACGTCGTTCTAAAGAATTACAACCAGATATTCCAACAAAATCAAGTATTATGGTGGGATTAGGAGAAACAATTGAAGAGTTGCACGAAACAATGGACGATTTACGTGCCAATGGCGTTGATATTTTAACAATTGGACAATATTTACAACCTTCTCGTAAGCACTTAAAAGTACAAAAATATTATACACCTTTAGAGTTTGGTAAATTGCGTAAAGTAGCTATGGAAAAAGGTTTCAAACATTGTCAAGCAGGACCATTAGTACGTAGTTCATATCATGCAGATGAACAAGTTAATGAAGCGGCGAAACAAAAACAACAGCTTGGTGACCAACAACTTAAAATATAAAATCCAGGTGATAGCAACATGATAAAAGTAGGAAATCACTATTTTGAATTAATTGAGTCTTATAAAGATGGATTTAATGAAGATGATTTTATCGCGAGATATTCTGAGATTCTAGATAAATATGATTTTATCGTAGGCGATTACGGTTATGAGCAATTAAGACTTAAAGGGTTTTATCATGATTCGTACAAAAAGGCAGACTTTAATAAGCGTTTTTCAACGATACAAGATTATTTATATGAATATTGTAACTTTGGTTGTGCTTATTTTATTGTCCGTCGTTTGTCGAAGCGCGAAGCTGAAGCGCAACTGGGGCATGAAGGGGCACCTTCAGAAGAGAACAAGCTGAAAGATGTTAAAATTCAGCCAACAATTCAAGATTAATACCATTTTATGATTAGCGTGTAAAAATAGAGAGATAAGCGGATAGACACGCAAAGGTCAGAAGATGTTTAGGCTTGGTTGTGTATGTTTTGGTAAAAACTATGCCCAACTTGAGTCATCCCTTATCAGGTGAGGCGAAATTTTAGCCTGTATACAAAAAGGGAGGTTGGGACAGAAATCCCAAAATAAATAGCGCTCAGATGATTTTTAATAGAAAATCGTCTGGGCGCTTCCTTGTTTCTTACTATTACAGTTAAAAATAAATTACTTTCGTATCATTTAATTCATAACGACGAAATCTAAAAGACCGATGGATTTTATTGAATCACTTCATTTAAATAAGCAGTAATTTCGTCTGCTTCTTCATCACTGACACCTAATATATAGGAAATGTAACCTTCCTCTTCTAAATCATCAGTTCCAATAATGCCAAACTTATTTGTCTGTGTATTTAACACCAAAGTTTTCCCATAATGACGATCTGTTTGAATCAACACGAGATCATAGCGGCTATGTTCGCCGACAAAGCCAACGAATCTAATCTGAGAAGGCTCAACATCATCATATAAAAACATATCTATCATCTTGTATACTCCTTTAAAATCATACTATGCCAAGTATAGCGATAAATGAAGTTGCATGCAAAATTGTGATATGATAGAGAAGAATAGGGGTGACATAAAAGTGTATTTCGTTGACAAAACACAATTAGAAACTAAACTCAAATATTTAGACCAATTAACCCAAGATTATCCAGAAGTAAAATCCAATTCATACGCATTTGAGCGTGTGGCACAAATGTTGATCGAGTCATCTGTTGACATCGGCAATATGATTATTGATGGCTTTATATTAAGAGACCCTGGAAATTACAAAGATGTGATTGATATTTTGGAACTTGAAGGTGCAATTTCTAAAGAGACTCAAAATATCTTACATGAAACGATTGATGTGAGACGTCAGTTTGTTCATTATTATGACAAGCTAGATGCGACACAATTAGTACCTTTATTTGATAAAGCCGTGCCGTACTATCAACAATTTATTAAAGAAATTGTCCAGTTTTTAGAAAATGAAAATGTACCAGTGACAGCATTTGGTAAAGGAGAGAAAGCGTGAATGAAAGCTTATAAAGGCTATTTAATCGACTTAGACGGAACAATGTATAAAGGCAGCCAAAAAATTGAAGGTGCTGCGGAATTTATTGATTATTTGAATCAAAATGATATTCCGCATATTTATGTGACGAATAATTCTACAAAAGCACCCGTAGATGTTGTCGATAAGTTAGCGAGTTTTGACATTTCAGCTCAACCAGAAGAAGTTGTGACCTCTGCAATGGCGACTGCGGATTATATTAGTGGAGAACACCCAGGCGCTACAGTATATATGCTAGGTGGAACAGGCTTAGCAACAGCTTTAGAGGAGAGCGGACTTCAATTGAAAGATGATATTCATGTGGACTATGTGGTAATCGGTTTAGATGAAGCGGTCAATTATGAAAAATTAACAAAAGCGACATTAGCTGTTCAAAATGGGGCGACATTCATTTCAACCAACCCAGATCCGTCTATCCCTAAAGAACAAGGCTTTTTGCCGGGGAATGGTTCGATTACAAGTGTAGTGACTGTATCTTCTAAGCAGACACCCATTTTCATTGGGAAACCTGAAACACCTATAATGGAAAAAGCACTTGAAATGTTGCAATTAGATAAAAGTGAAGTGGCCATGATAGGCGATCTTTATGATACAGACATTATGTCAGGCATTCATGTAGGAATGGATACCATTCACGTCCAAACAGGTGTAACTTCAAAAGAAGAGGCAATGAATCGAGAAACACCGCCTACATATAGTGTAAAAGATTTAAATGAATTGCGTGAAAATCTTATAAAAAGCGAGTGATTATTCATGGAGAAAATTTTAGTCACAAGACGTATTCCTCAAAAGTTTTTAGAACGATTAGAAGGATTAGGTGAAGTTGAGATGTGGGATCATGAACTAACACCTATGCCTCGCGAACAGTTTTTGGAAGCGGCGAGAGATAAAACAGCATTACTCGTAACATTAAGTGAACGTATCGATGCGGTGCTTTTTGAAGCAGCGCCACAATTAAAGGTTGTCGCGAATATGGCTGTCGGTTATGACAACATTGATCTTCAAACAGCTGAACAAAATCATGTGCAGGTTGCTAATACACCAGGTGTTTTAACTGAAACGACTGCTGAACTAGGCTTCGCTTTAATGATGGCCACTTCAAGACGAATTGTCGAAGCAGAAAAATATGTGCAACAGGGACAATGGGAAAGTTGGGGTCCATACTTGCTTGCAGGAAAAGATATTTATCAATCGAAAGTAGGTATTTTCGGCATGGGCGAAATTGGGCGTGCCTTTGCGAGAAGACTTAAAGGCTTTAATGCGGATATTTTATATCATAATCGCTCAAGAAATATGAAAGCGGAACATGAACTGGGTGCTTTTTACACCTCATTTGATACATTAATTAAAGAAAGTGATTTCGTCATTTGTACAGCACCTTCTACGCCTGAAACGCAAAATACGTTTAATAAAGAAGTGTTTAAAAAAATGCGAAATGATGCCATTTTCATAAATATCGGTCGCGGAGACTTAGTCGTTGAAGAAGATTTAGTGGAAGCAATAGAAAATGGTGAGATTGCGGGTTGTGGATTGGATGTGGTACGTGATGAACCAATTCCTACAGATCATCCACTATTAAAATATCCAAATGTGATTGTGACACCTCATATTGGTAGTGCGTCAGTGTTAACAAGAGATCAAATGATTCAAACCTGTATTTTAAATATTGAAGATGTCATTCAAGGTTATTTAGCGCGTAATCAGGTTGTCACGAATACACATTAATTTTAAAGTGCCTTTGAAGAAGTTAAGCACGAAAAACTTATCCATTTTGATATATCTTTTAAATATTAAAATGGATGTGGATGAGTCAATTCATCATTCATTTAGTTTTTGTCGTTATGAACTAAATGATATAGAAGTCATTTATTGTAACTATAATAGTGCGTCATGGCATGCATAAACAAAGTCATACCATACGAAGTTTTATTATAAAAAAGTAGCGCTAAGGTAATTTTCTATTAAGAAAATCATCTTAGCGCTATTTATTTTGGGATTGCTATCCCCAGTCTCTGTTTCCTTTTATATCCCGTTAACAATCTAATTCTATATTGAGTTTATGATTAGAATACTTGTTCTACCTCTACAACACCAGGTACTTCTTCTATTAAAGCACGCTCGATTCCAGCTTTTAGTGTGATGGTACTACTTGGGCAAGTCCCACATGCACCGAGTAATTGAAGTTTTACGATACCATCTTCAACGTCGACAAGTTCACAGTCCCCCCCGTCACGTAATAAGAATGGACGTAGTTTTTCAATCACTTCTGCAACTTGATCGTACATTGTCGCATTTTCAGTTGGCATGGATAATGCCTCCTTTCAAGTTAAATGGTTCTATTTGAGCTTATTTTTTTATTATAATAGAAGTAGAACAAAAAATCTATTGAATCAATTAGGGGGCATACATGAGAAAAGTGAGTGTGGTTGTCTATGGCGCGGATGTTATTTGTGCAAGTTGTGTGAATGCACCAAGTTCTGAAAACACGTATGATTGGTTGAAAACATTATTACCTAGGAAATATCCAGATATTGATTTTGAATATACTTATATTGATATTGAAAAAACAACTGAAAACCTAACAGATCATGATGTGCAGTTCATTGAACAAATTCAAGAAGACGAATTGTTTTATCCTCTTGTAACAATGAACGATGAATACGTAGCTGACGGATATATTCAGCTTAAACCGATTAAACGTTTTGTCGAACAACATTTTGATGTCACTGCAGAATAAAAAAAGCGTCAACGAAGCGTTAGAAATTAAAATTGACATGTTGTGGTAGGGTGATAAGTAAAGTTTGCCTGTTTATGGTGACACATACAATGGATTGAATGGGGAATAAATGTTAGCCTATTTCTAAATATTTAAGCGGTACAGCGTCAAAAGTTCGACGTTTGTACCGCTTCATTTTAGTTATGTTACATGTATAGAAAAAGCGTTGAGGATTAACCATTATGGTGTTTATACAACCATAGCACACCGGATTTTAATATGGATGCAAGTCGGCCAGTGACAGTTGTATCCATCAAGTAAGCAAAGCCTTTTTTCTCTCCTAATGAACCTAAAAAGCCCGGGATTTTAATTTCTGGCATCTGTTTAGGTAACGGTTTGCCAGCCCATTGTGTTTTTAAGACCATCGCAATTTGGTCTGCTTGTACTTCAGCAAGTTGAGCGCTCGGAGCGTGCGGTAGATTTGCGCAATCTCCAACAACATAAACGTTTGGATATGTTGGAATTTGATGATACTGATTGACCATAACGCGATTACTACGGCTGAGGTCAACTGGTAAATTCCTTACGATTTCAACAGGTTGTATGCCAGCTGTCCAAACAATTAAGTCATGTTTGTTTTCAGTTTCTTTATTGTAAAGGATGCCCGGTTCAACTTTAACAATATCTGAATTAGGGACGACTGTAACATCGTTCTCTTCAAACCATTTTTTAACATAATTACTTAGTTTTTCTGGAAATTGATTAAGGATGCGTTCGCCACGATCGTATAAATAAATTTTTAAATCGCTACGACTTTCTCTCAATGCACTTGCCAACTCAATGCCACTTAGTCCCGCACCGACAATACCCACTTGAGCGTTAGAAGGGAGTTCACTAATATCGTGGTATGTTTTTCTAGCTTTTTGCAGTGTTTGAATACTATAAGTATAAGCTTTAGCCCCTGGCACATTATGATACTTGTCTTCACAACCTAAGCCAATGACAAGTTCATCATAATCCACCTTGTTTTGTCCTACTGAAATAATTTGATTATCTAAATCGATATCTGTAATTTCACCATAGACTGTATTGGTTCTGTCGTGATGTGGAAAATTAACACGTACTTCTTTGTCAGACTTTGAGCCAGCTGCTAATGCATAGAACTCGGTTTTAAGTCCATGGTAAGGCATGCGGTCGATTAACGTAATATGATAATCTTCTGGAAGCGCATCAGGTAGAATTTTAGACATAATACGCATATTGCCGTAACCGCCACCTAACAAAACTAAATTCTTCATTTTTGAATACCCCTTTAGAGATGAAATTTACTATTCACACATTAAACATTTACCCCTTATGATCAATGCGGATAGTTGCATAAAATCCTACTTTCTTAATACTAATTATATCTTTTTTTCGAAAACCATACAAACATACTCAAAGTAAAATAATTGTAAAATTTCAATTATATATTGATTGTATTCAATAGAAACAGGATGTGGAAGGTGAGCGACTCCATAGAAGAAAAGGTTAAAGTTTGTTATAATGGCATCACTAAAAAATAGAAGAGGGTGTAAAATGAATCCGATTGTCGAATTCTGTATTTCCAATATGGCAAGAGGCTCAGAATCAGTGTATCAAACGTTAGAGAATGATCCGAATGTTGACGTTCTTGATTATGGATGTTTACAAAATTGCGGCATTTGTTCTTCTGGTCTTTATGCGCTCGTCAATGGAGATATGGTAGAGGGTGACACACCTGATGATTTATTACAGAATATATACGCACACATAGAAGAAACATGGATTTTTTAAGGGAGGCTTTGCTATGGCTACAGTAAATTTAACAGAAGCAGCAGCTTATGAAGTGAAAGATATGTTGGAACAAAATGATATGCCAGAAGGTTATTTAAAAGTTAAAGTTCAAGGAGGTGGCTGTACAGGCCTCACATATGGAATGACTGCTGAACCAGAACCAGGCGAAAATGATGAAGTTTTAGAATTTTTTGGGCTAAAAGTCCTTGTGGATAAAGCGGATGCTCCAATATTAAATGGCACAACAATTGACTTCAAACAATCATTAATGGGCGGTGGCTTCCAAATTGATAATCCGAATGCTATTGCTTCATGTGGCTGTGGAAGCTCATTCAGAACAGCACAAGTCGCAGGTACACCTGAAGATTGTTAATTAGGAAGTTTTGAGAATGTGATTAAAGCAGTAGGTATCGAGTTTGTTTCTCAACAAACCCAATACCTACTTTTTTAGTTGTCATTTTTTAACGGTTGGTGAAACATTCGCTAACCGTTATGTTAATTATTATGACCTAATATAGGAAAACTAGAGAGTTGGAACTATGAAATCCTCATACATACTAAAAAAGGCCATTTGTATCGTTTATAATTGAATTTTTGACGAAAACATATTGGAGATGAGAAAATAGAAAAGTATATTAAACAACAAAGTCGGAAGCTGTTACAATCTTATGACATATTAACTTGAATTCAATTCTAAAAAACTATACACTTATTAATGACATTATTTTTACAATTGATATACTGTAAAATTTCGAGGGTATACAGTATATACAAATCATTAGATTATATTATGAAAGAATAGGTGAATACAAATGGCAGAACGCAAAAAAGTACTCGTTTTAGGTGCTGGTTATGCTGGCTTACAAACTGTGGCTAAACTTCAAAAGCAATTATCTGAACAAGATGCACAAATCACATTAATCAATAAAAATGACTACCACTATGAGTCAACTTGGTTACATGAAGCTTCAGCTGGTACGATTAGCTATGAAGATGCATTATATCCAATTCAAAGCGTGTTGAAAAAACATGTTGATTTTGTGTGTGCTGAAGTGACTAAGATTGATCGTAATGCAAAAAAAGTTGAAACAACACATGGTATTTTTGAATATGATATTTTAGTCGTAGCATTAGGTTTTGAATCAGAAACTTTTGGCATTTCTGGTATGAAAGAACATGCTTTCCAAATCGAAAACGTGCATACTTCACGTCAAATTTCTCGCCATATTGAAGACCAATTTGCGAATTATGCCGCTTCAAAAACTAAAGACGATAAAGATTTAGCTATCCTTGTTGGAGGCGCTGGTTTTACAGGTATCGAATTTTTAGGTGAATTAACTGATCGTATTCCAGAATTAGCGAATAAATATGGTGTAGATCCAAGTAAAGTTAAAATGACTTGTGTTGAAGCCGCACCAAAAATGTTACCAATGTTCTCTGATGATCTGGTTAGCTATGCTGTGAGCTACTTAGAAGAACGTGGCGTTGAATTTAAAGTTGGTACACCAATTGTAGCAGCGAATGAAAAAGGATTCGTTGTAAAAGTAAACGATGAAGAACAACAACTTGAAGCGAATACAGTTGTATGGGCTGCAGGTGTAAGAGGTAGCCATTTAATGGAAAAATCATTCGAAGGTGTAAAACGTGGTCGCATCGTAACAAAACAAGATTTAACAATCGAAGGTTACGACGATATCTTTGTTATTGGTGATGTTTCTGCATTTATTCCTGAAGGTGAAGAACGTCCATTACCAACAACAGCACAACTTGCAATGCAACAAGGTGAAAAAACGGCAACAAACGTTGCTAAAATATTAAAAGGTGAATCTACTGAGCCATTTGTATACAATGATCGTGGTACAGTATGTTCATTAGGTCATCGTGATGGTGTAGGTGTTGTATTTGGTCGCGAAATCACTGGTAAAAAAGCTGCATTCTTAAAACGCGTGATTGATACACGTGCTGTTTTCAAATTAGGTGGTATCGGCTTAGCATACAAAAAAGGTAAATTTTAATAGATTGAGTTGAAATGAAACTGTTTAAATGCTAAAACAAACACAACTTACCTGTCTCTTTCATGGTATCAGTGGCTCACAGATATTTTTTCATCAGTCTGATTAAGTGATGCGCTAAGTTGCTGAGTTGTCATAAGCTTATCATCACCGGTAACGACACAATTATATTTAGAATAATGACAATGAATATATTGTTTGATGAAGCATAAAAAAAGTATATGCAAATGAGAGCAGAAGTCCTTTGCCTATACAAAGACTAAAATAGTCAGCCACATGGGGGCGGGAGTTAGGAATCTTAATCAATGATAGGATTTCTTTTCCGCCCCCCTATTTACATACTTGAAAGGAGTGAATGTAGTGGGAACACAAAATACAGCGCATGCGACAGTTATTGTTGCAGGAATCCCAGAACATTTAAATCAATATTTTGATGAAGTAAAGCAAGAACAATCACTTTATGATGCATTAAGTGATTTGAAAGCGAGCCATATTATCAGTTCTCAACGCGGTGAGGTTGCTTCAACTGCGGTATCGATTGATAATGAAGTACGCCATTTGATTACTGTTGGATTAGGGAATATCAATCAAATGGAAGAAAAAGATTATTTAAAAATTTGGGGTAATTTATTCCAATACTTACAAAAGAAATCTATCTCTAAAATAGAGCTTAAAGCGAATACATTTTTATCAAAATCTTTAGAATCTAGTACCGTTTTTAATTTAATGGGTCTACAAAGCGAGCAATCAATTTATCAATTTGATGATTATAAATCTGATAAGAAACCCGCTTTTCGTTTAAAAATGACATCTACAGATCAGTATTTGCAAGATGAAAAGAAAGCAATTGAAGCGGGTCAAAAATTAGGACGTGCCATTAATAAAGCACGTGATTTAGGTAATATTCCGCCTAATATTATGACACCTCAATATTTAGCTGAAACAGTGGAACAATACTTTAAAGATTCAGCTGTTAAAGTCGACATTAAAGATGAGCAAGCCATTCAACAAGAAGGTTTTGGTTTAGTTCATGCTGTCGGTAAAGGTTCAATTAATCCACCTAGAGTCATCACTTTAGAATATTATGGTGACCCTGACAATTCAGACCGAGTGGTCGCACTAGTCGGTAAAGGGATTACTTATGATTCAGGTGGTTATACCATTAAGACACGTACAACAATGCCGACGATGAAGTTTGACATGTGTGGTGCAGCAAATGTTATTGGGATGATTGAAGCGGCAAAAGAGCTTAAACTAAAAGTCAATATCGTCGCAGTCATTGCTGCTGCAGAAAATATGGTAGCGAACAATGCAATGAAACCTGATGATGTATTTACTGCGTTAAGTGGAGAAACAGTTGAAATTCCAAACACAGACGCAGAAGGTCGACTTGTTTTAGCGGATGCGACATTCTTTGTGAATCAATACCAACCACAAATCATTTTAGATTTTGCGACTTTAACAGGTGCAGCGATTGCAGCTCTAGGTGAAGATAAAGCTGCAGTATTTAAAAAGAACGTTGATCCTAAAGCATTAGAAGAAGTACTTCAATCAGCACAACGATATGAAGAGCTTGTTTTTGAACTGCCTATTACTGAAACTGAACGTAAAAAGTTAAAATCTTCAGATGTTGCTGATATAACGAACCATGTGAACTCACCGGGCGGCGCTTTATTTGCAGCTGCTTTTGTGACACATTTTAGTGGTGAAACACCCCACTTACACTTCGATATTGCAGGGCCTGCGACAACCGAAAAAGCATCACATAGAGGGCCTAAAGGACCAACAGGTTACATGATTCCAACTGTTGTGGATTGGTTAAAAACACAATACGGAACAATTGATAGTGAATAGGTCTAAGTAAAAATCATTGAGAAAAACGTTGAGGTTTGAGACATGATGACCTGAAGTATATAGGTTTGTTACCAAAAAGAGTCATCACGTACATCATATCCGAAATAGTTTTAATTCACGTATTAATAGACATGAGAGTGAGAAGGTATCTAAATGTATAAGATATCTCTTCTTGCTCTCTTTGTTGTTTGAACTGCCTGTTACCGTTTGATTTTATAAGTGGCTTGAAATGATTTTAATTAAAAAGGGCTTATATTAAGTTTTAGTGGCTTTTTAATAACGCAATAACTTTTTAGTGCTTCAACAAGTCCTAGATTTTACAGTCGATTGACGAAATGTATGATAAATGTTAGTATATTAAACATACACTTTAACTCGATAATGAACTAAAGGTGATTTTGGAATGAATTCTGTTTTAATTGCAGTTGTCATTATGATTATACTTTGCTTATGCAGACTAAATGTTGTCATCAGTTTGTTTATCAGTGCGCTTATAGGTGGTTTACTTGCAGGCTTACCTTTGCATCATACGATTTCTACGTTCACTGATAATATTGTAGATGGCGCAGAAGTGGCGTTAAGTTATGCATTACTTGGTGGTTTTGCTGCCTTAATTTCATATAGTGGTATTACTGACTATCTTGTAAAAAAGATTATTCAATCGATTCGTGCAGAAGAAACGAAAGTATCCCGAATTAAGATAAAAGTCTTAATTATTGTGAGTTTACTGATGCTCAGTATTATGAGTCAGAATGTCATTCCAGTACATATTGCGTTTATTCCTATTGTTATTCCGCCTTTACTCAGCTTATTTAATGAGTTGAAAATGGATCGACGTTTAATTGCAATGATTATTGGTTTTGGTCTCTGTTTCCCATACGTGTTGCTGCCATTTGGTTTTGGTCACATCTTTCATGAAATCATTCAAAAAGGTTTTGAAAAAGCGCATCATCCAATTGCTTTTAACTCGATTTGGAAAGCGATGCTTATTCCAGCGTCTGGTTATATCATTGGCTTAATTGCTGCAATGATTTATTATCGTAAACCTAGAATTTATAAAGAAATTAAAACTGATCAAGCAGAAGCAACTGTAGAACTTAAGCCATATGTGCTTGTTGTAACCATTGTCGCGATACTTGCAACGTTTACCGTTCAAACTTTGACGGATTCAATGATATTTGGCGCATTAGCTGGTGTCCTTGTTTTCTTTGTTTCAGGACTATACTCTTGGAAGAATTTAGATGACCAGTTTGTCGATGGTATTAAAATTATGGCCTATATTGGTGTGGTCATATTAACTGCTAATGGTTTTGCTGGCGTGATGAATGAAACAGGGGATATTCAGAAGTTGGTCAATAGTCTGACGCTTATCGCAGGAGACAATAAATTTTTAAGTATTATTTTAATGTATATTATTGGACTTGTTGTGACGTTAGGTATCGGTTCATCTTTTGCGACGATACCGATTCTTGCAGCATTATTTATTCCTTTTGGAGAATCTTTAGGAATGAGTACGATGGCATTGATTGCTTTAATTGGTACAGCAGGTGCATTAGGGGATTCAGGTTCACCAGCAAGTGATTCAACATTAGGACCGACAGCAGGATTAAATATAGATGGTCAACACGATCATATCCGAGATACATGTATTCCTAACTTTGTTTTTTATAATGTGCCGTTGATTATTATGGGAACAATTGCAGCACTTATATTATAATAAACGAGAAAGGGGGACAATAAGATGACACATCTTATGGAACTATTAGAGATTAAAAAAGTGAGTGAATCACCAGGCTATGTTAAATTGTCTATGCCTGTATCCGATAAGGTTAAGCAGCCTTTCGGTTATTTACATGGTGGCGCGACAATGGCGTTAGGTGAAACGGCATGCTCAATAGGATCATTCAATTTATTAGAACCGAGTCAAGGTATCCCTGTAGGCTTAGAAATGAATACAAATCATATTAAATCTGCACGAGAAGGTATGATTTATGCTGAAGCGCGTATTTTACATGAAGGGCGATCCACGCATGTTTGGGATATTCGTATGACGAATGAAGATGACGAATTGATATCAGTAATGCGCGGCACACTCGCAATTAAACAGATTAAACGTGAGTCAGTTTAGCTACGATTATACAAATACGAATCATATGTGTGAAAGCATTCAATCACATTCTTGTAGTAATAAAGATGTGTGTATGCACGCCTTACTTAATACGAATAAAAACCCGAGATGATTTCGTGATTTTCACGAAAAATCTCGGGCTTATTAATGTTGTTCATATAGCCTCAGTAGATAATCAAATTAAATCAATGAAAAACTATAACTTCGTACCTTTCATGTCATCTTTAACTTCATCTAGCTTTAAACGCTTTGAAGCGGGTGTCTTGAGATTATAAGCTGATTTCAAGACTAAATGACTTGAGAGCGGACCAGTCAAAAATACAAATGCGATACCGATTAAGAGTTGAAAATTGACGTAACCTTCTTTACCAATAAAGTAAATAAAAGTTCCTGTTAGTAAAAGCATTGTACCTAAAGTTGCTGCTTTACCCGCTGCATGTGCACGTGAATAAACATCGTCAAGTCTTAACATCCCAATCGCAGCCAATGCACTAAATAATGCACCAATGATAACAAGTATCAATCCTATACTAATCACGATTGTCTCTGTCATGTTCAATCACCTGACCTTTGTCCATAAATTTCGCGAAAACAGCAGTGCCTAGAAAGGCGAGAATACCAATTAATAAAATCGCAACAATCATATAATGTGTATCGAGTATGATTGAAAACAGGCCGACGATAGCCATTAACTGTATACCGATTGCATCTAACGCTACAACGCGATCAGGTAAAGTTGGCCCTAAAATCACACGGACAAGGATGGCTAAAATCGAGAGGACGACAATAACTAAAGCGATAATAATAAAAACATCAAAGTTCATTACGATTCACCCACCTCTCTCACTGCTTTTTCAAGAGAACCTTTAATACTCGCCACTTCTTCTTCTTTTGTTGAAAAGTTTAAACAGTGAATATATAAGCGTTTCATATCATCATTCACACCGATAACAACCGTACCTGGAGTTAATGTGATGAGATTGGAAAGTAACGCGACTTGCCATTTATGTTGTAAATCTGTTTCATAAACAAAGAAAGCAGATTCATTTTTAATTCGCGGTTGAAGAATAATACGCAATACATCGATATTTGCTTTAATTAATTCGATTAAGAAAACAAAGATAAGTTTAATGATTTTGTATAGCGTAATGATATAAAATCGGCCGGGCAAGATTTTGCGCATCAAATAAACTAATAGTAACGCGAAAAGGTAGCCTAGGACGAAAGAATTCATCGTATAACTATCTGATAAAAACAACCAAAATATTGCTAAAATCAAATTAATCACTATTTGTACTGCCATATTACTTCACCCCCAATACGCTATGAATGTAAGTGTCAGGTTGATAGAACGACTTAGCTGCTTCTGCGACAATAGGGTATAATTGTCCAGCACTTAAACCGAAAGCAACAGCGATGACAACGGATAGGATACCGACAGCGAGTAATCCACGGTGATGCAGTCTTGGATTATAGACATAGCCATAACTCTTTCCGAAGAATCCTTTTAAGAAGATATTCATCACAGAATAGAGCACGACTAGACTTGAAAGTAAGACAATGATACCTGAGGCATAAAAGCCTTCTTCAAAAGCAGCACGAACGATATAAAGCTTACCGTAGAAACCACTAAATGGTGGAATCCCAGCTAAGCTCAGCGCAGCAATAAAGAAAGTCCATCCTAAAACTGGATAATGATGGATTAATCCGCCAAAGTTTCTTAAATCAGTAGTCTTCGTAATTTTATACATAATACCAATTAAAAAGAATAATGCTGCTTTGATAAGCATATCGTGCAGTGTGTAGTAAATGGCACCGATAATGCCAGATTTGGTCATCATAGCGACACCAACGAGAATCACACCGACAGCAATCATAATATTATATAAAATAATACGTTTGGTATCTCTAAAACCGACAGCCCCCACACAACCAAAAATAATGGTTAATAGGGCTAAAGCTAACACTGTGTAATGTGAAAACGTCAGTGTATCATGGAAAAATAAACTCATTACACGTGTCAATGCGTAAACACCGACTTTTGTTAATAGGGCACCGAAAAATGCGATGATTGCAAATGGCGGTGCATAATACGCGCCAGGTAACCATACATACATAGGGAAAGCACCCGCTTTAGTAGCAAATACAAATATAAAAAGAATGAATGCAATGCTGAGTAAGCCGGGATGATCTTTACCCACAACAGATAGCTTTTGACTAATATCGGCTAAATTTAACGTTCCGACAATTGAATACAAGATACCAACAGCGATAACGAAAAATGCAGATGAAACCACATTGACAAGGAGATACTTAACACTTTCTTGAAGTTGGATTTTTGTTCCACCAATGACCATTAAACCGTAAGAAGCCATTAAGAATACTTCAAAAAATACAAACAAGTTAAAAATATCGCCTGTGATAAATGCCCCGTTGATTCCAGTGAGCATCATCATAACAGTGAAATAGTAATAATACGTTTCACGATGTAACCCAATCGATTGGTATGAGAATAATATAATCATCATCGTGATAATGGTACTCGTTGTAACGAGTAAAGCACTATATAAGTCTAAGACAAAAACAATACTATATGGGGCTTTCCAAGAACCTAATTCTAAAATAATCGGATGACCGGCTTGCCAAACATGAGTTAAATTGAGGATTGAAAAGCCTAATGTCACTAATGTCCCGATTAATGCAATATAGCGTTTAATAAAAGGGCGGAGGCCACTAAAAATTAAGAGTATCGCGGTAATAATAGGGACCACTAAAACCGCTACGAGTAAATTCTCAGTTATCATCTTCTTGTGGCACTCCTTTCATTCTTTCTACGTTATCTGTACCTAATTCTTTATAACTTCTAAAAGCTAATACTAAGAAAAAGGCTGTGACTGCAAAAGAAATAACAATTGCAGTTAAGATGAGGGCTTGTGGAATAGGATCAACATAATCTGTGACCCCTTTTTCATAAATCGGTACATTTCCGTTTTTAAGCCCACCCATTGTTAACATAAATAGGTTTGCAGCATGTGAGAGCAATGTCGTACCAATGATAATTCTAATTAAACTTTTAGAAAGAATGAGATAGACACTGATTGAAGTCAGTATGCCGCAAACAATAATCAATACAATTTCCATTACTCATTCTCTCCAATCGTTAAAATTATAGTGAGTACAGTGCCCACTACTACAAACAATACACCTGTATCAAAAATAACAGCTGTATGAACGTGCATAGGTTGTAACAATGGTAAAGGAATATCGAAAGCACGATGTGTAAAAAAGTTTTTACCATATGTCCAACTTAACATTGGTGCACCGACACAAAATGTTAAGCCTAGTGCTATAAGCTTTTTAAAGTCCCAAGGAAACACTTTACGTAAAGTCTTAACGTCAAATGCTACAGCAATAATAACGAGCGCACTTGAAACGAGAAGTCCACCAATAAAGCCGCCTCCAGGTGTGTAATGTCCAGCTAAGAAAAGTGAGAAGCCAAACATCATAATCAAGAAAAAGATAATCAGTGATGAATATTGTGCAATGAGATCATTTTTCTGTCTGTTCAATCTTCTCAACCCTTTCGTATCCATTTTTGTGTTTCGCACGTAATTTAATTAATGTGTAAATCCCCATACCAGCAATACCGAGCACAGAAGATTCAAATAATGTATCAGTACCACGGAAGTCTACAAGTATAACGTTGACCATGTTTTTACCTTGTGCCAAGTCATACACATGTGCTTTATAAAAAGCACTAATAGATTCGAAATGACGATTACCGTATGCAATCAAGCCAAGGATAGTGACCACAGCACCAACCCCAATAGAGATAATTGCATTACCGACTTTGTATCTTACTGACTCATTGTAGCGACTCATATTTGGTAAGTGATAGAAACAAAGTAAGAAGAGTGCTGTTGAAATTGTTTCAACTACAAATTGGGTTAATGCTAAATCTGGCGCATTAAAGAAAATAAAGAATATCGCCATAGAATAGCCGACAGCACTTAACATAATGATGCTAAAGAGTCGTGATCTAGCAAAAATGATCATAACTGCAGCAATAACAATCGTCACAACTGAAATAAATTCGTAAGGTCTAATAGGTGAGACTTTCACAAAATCAAAAGAAAATGGTAACGATACGAGTGTGATGAAAGTCAAGAGAATCATTGTTGAAAAAATAATGACTAGGTTATTACGGTTGAATCCTGTCATATAAGTGCGTGTAATTTGAGTCGCATAATATGGTGTATAACGACCCGTTTGATCGTACCAGTGGTTTAATGTAAACCATTTAGGTATACGTCTCAACACAGGTGCCCAAGAGTTGAATGTGAGTAATAAGCCTGCGCCGACAATATAAATCACTAATGTTGATAGGAATGCTGGTGTGAAGCCATGCCATAAGTGGAATGAGGCTTCAACTTTATCAACGTTGGCAATAGATTGAACAGCGGGTTCAACTAATGGAGAAGACACAATACTTGGGAATAAACCAAACAATATCACTAATGTAGATAAAATAATTGGTGGAATATTCATCAGAATAGGTGCTTCATGTGCTTTATTAGGCAACGCATCAGGATGATGTTGTCCTAAAAAGATTTCCGAAATAAATTTAAATGAATAAACAAAAGTAAAAATACTTCCGACGACTGCCACAATTGGAATTAAAATACCAATTGTATTCAAACTGAATAGTGAAGCATGTGTGACCCCAATCATCGCTTCTAAAAATTGCTCTTTAGATAAGAAACCGTTAAATGGTGGCACCCCAGCCATACTTAAAGAAGTAATGATGGAAAGCGTAAAGGAAATAGGCATAATCGTCATTAAACCGCCCAATTTACGCGTATCTCTCGTACCAGTCGCATGATCGACGGCACCTGTAATCATAAATAAAGCACCTTTAAAAGTCGCATGGTTGATTAAATGAAAAATCGCCGCACTGTAAGCGACAATGTACAACTTACTGTCGGCACCTTCAAAGTGATAGCTCACGGCACCTACCCCGAGCATCGCCATAATCATACCTAATTGGGAAACAGTTGAAAATGCCAAAATCCCTTTAAGATCTTGTTGCTTAGTCGCGTTCAGTGATGCCCAAAATAAGGTCACTAAACCGAATAGCGTCACAGTCCATATCCAACCTTGTGACACAGCAAAAATCGGTGTTAAGCGAGCTACAAGATAAATTCCTGCTTTTACCATTGTTGCCGAGTGAAGGTAAGCGCTGACTGGTGTCGGTGCTTCCATCGCATCCGGTAACCAAATATAAAATGGAAATTGTGCAGATTTAGTCATTGCACCTATAATGACAAAAATCATTGCTAATATAAAAATAGGAGATGACTGAACTTGATCGACATGCTCGATGATTTCACGAATACGCCATGTGCCTGAAGCGAGGTAAAGTAAAATAAAACCACCCAATAATGAAAGACCACCAAAAACGGTAATCATCATAGACTTCATTGCACCATATAATGATCTTTCTTTATGTCTCCAGAATGAAATTAATAGGAAACTTGAAAATGATGTTAATTCCCAAAAGAAATAAAGTATGAGTAAATTGTCAGAAAGGACGACGCCTAACATCGCACTCATAAACATTAATAAATAGCAATAGAAGTTACCCAGTTGTTCAGACTGGCTTAAATAACTAATTGAATATAGTACAACAAGACTCCCTATGCCAGTAATGAGCAAACTGAATAATAAGCCAAGGCCATCGACATAAACATCAAAGTTCATTCCGATTTGTGGCATCCAAGCAACTGATCGTTCAGTAAATTGCCCGGACATTGTTGGTTTAATATATGAAAAAAAGTAAACAAACAATACTACCGGTATAGGTAATACAAACCAACCCAGATGAACCCGTTTATAGAAACGATATAAGATTGGAATGAGTATTGCGAATATTAACGGTAAAAGGACCGCAATATGTAACCAACTCATAGATTGACCTCCTTTTAAAAAAACTACGATAAGAATATTATACATGATTATGAAACTTGTGAAAAACATGGCAGACCAATGGTTGGCTCGATTTTCATATCCTTTTAAATAAGAAGAAACTCGTCTATATTAAACAAAATTTATTTTATACTGACGTGAATAATCGGTCTTTAAACGTGTTAAACAATCTAAAGATGCATGCGCATAAGCGGTATCCAATTCATTGAGTTGTGTTTCCAAGTTAGTGATTGCACGTTGTAATGTTACGGTGTAGTATTCAACTTCTCCGTCAAAAGGTTTCAATCGACTTTGTGGTGTGTATCTTTTTTCGTACAAACTCAAAGCTTTACGCTCGTGGAAAAATACACCTTCCACTTCATTCGGATGATGAAGGTCACCTTGTTTAGGATGTTTAATAACTTGTAATACTTGAACTAAACATTGGTCTGAGCCTTCTTCAACAATTTTTACAACATAAACCCCCGTTTTGTGAGCAAATCGGTAAAGCATGATAATTCCATCCTCTCTCAAATATGTTAAAATGATACGTATATATCAGTTTATCACGAATGGAGTATGAAAATGACTAACTATCCACAATTGACAAAAGAAATACAAGAAAATGAAATTAAAGTTGTAATGCATACAAACAAAGGAGATATGACATTAAAACTATTTCCAGACATTGCACCTAAAACAGTGAAAAACTTCATTGAATTAGCACAAAAAGGCTATTACGATGGCATCACTTTCCACCGTGTCATTAATGACTTTATGATTCAAGGTGGAGACCCTACTGGAACAGGTATGGGTGGCGAAAGTATTTATGGTGGACCATTTGAAGACGAGTTCTCTATGAATGCATTTAACCTTTATGGTGCATTATCAATGGCGAATGCAGGACCAGGTACAAACGGCTCTCAATTTTTCATTGTACAAATGAAAGAACTTCCAGCTCAAATGGCGAGTCAACTTGAAGATGGCGGTTGGCCAAAAGAAATTGCTGAAGCCTATAAAGAAAAAGGTGGGACACCTTGGTTGGATCAAAAGCATACTGTTTTTGGACAACTTGTTGAAGGTGAAGCGACTTTAGAAGATATCGCAAATGTAAAAGTGGGTGCACAAGACAAACCTGTTTATGACGTTGTGATTGAATCTATCGATGTTGAAGAATAATCAATGAATGGAGGTCATCATTTGTCAAATAATGGTTGGAATATTCGATTTTATCATTATTTAGCGGATTTAAATCCTACACAATTGAATGACCCAACAATGGCATACGCAGATGTTAACGAAAAGATGGTTGTAGTACATCAAATAGGCTAGACAGAAGCGGTCAACATGCAAATAGAATGTAGTATTTCATAAGGAATAGTAAAGTCGGTAAAAATCGCGAGTGGTTTTTATCGACTTTTTCTTTGTAGAGCAAATAGTGTGTATAGAAAGTGATTTAATTTAATGGCTAAAATAGTGTACTTTTTAATTTTTAAGGTAAAATAATTTTAAATGACGGAAGATTCTGTCATATCTAATCAATGGAGGGATTTGTCATGCCGAAAAAGCTATTTAGTATTGATTTGAGTAAGAAAATGGATCAACAAGCACAACCTGGACACAATCGTTGGCACCCAGATATTCCAGCAGCGTTTTCAGTTGAGCCAGGTGAAGCGTTTCGTATGGAATGTTTAGACTGGACAGATGGGCAAATTTCAAATAATGATGATCCTAGTGATATTAAATATGTGAATCTCAACCGTGTTCATGTTTTAAGTGGTCCCGTTTATGTGAACAATGTCGAGCCAGGTGATTTGTTAGTCGTTGATATTTTGGATGTTGGTGCCTTTCCAGAACATGAATGGGGATTTAACGGTATTTTTGACAAGACAAATGGGGGGAGTTTTTTAGTCGACCATTATCCGAATGCACAGAAATCGATTTGGGACTTTCAAGGTATTTTTGCATCCAGCAGACACGTACCTGGTGTTGAATTTGCAGGTGTCATTCATCCTGGTTTAATTGATGTTGCACCCTCTCACGACATGCTAGCAGAGTGGAATAAAAGAGAACGAGCACTTGTGGACACTGACCCGAATCGAGAGCCTCCGCTTGCGAATTTACCTACTGAAGATGCGGTCGTACTTGGCACTTTAAAAGGAAAAGACTTTGATCGCGTTGCTAAAGAAGGGGCGCGTACAGTACCACCACGTGAAAACGGCGGGAATTGTGATATTAAAAACTTATCGAAAGGTTCGAGAATATATTTTCCAGTATACGTTAAAGGTGCAAAATTATCAGTAGGTGACTTGCATTTTTCACAAGGTGACGGTGAAATTACATTTTGTGGCGGTATCGAGATGCCTGGGTGGATTGATTTAAGAGTGAATGTGATTAAAGGGGGCATGGAAAAGTATCAAATTAAGAAGAATCCAGCGTTTAACCCAAGCCCTGTGCTGCCGAACTACTCGGACTATATAGTGTTTGAAGGCATTTCGGTCAATGAATTTTCAGGAAAACAAACATATTTAGATGCAAATACAGCTTATCGCAATGCTTGCCTGAATGCGATCGAATTTTTAAAAACACGTGGTTTTACAGGTGAACAAGCATACATGTTACTCGGATCAGCACCCGTGCAAGGAACTGTTGCAGGCATTGTTGACGTTCCGAACGCATGCTGTACGATAGCCATACCACGTGAAATTTTTAAACCAGGCGTCCTGCCAGAGAAGGATGAATTCTAATGCCAAATTATTCTTATACATGTACGAACTGTGGTACTTTTACGATTCGGCAACACATTTCTGAGCAGCATGAAACTGCGTCATGTCCGTCGTGTCAGCAAATCGCCAAACGAGAATTTCTCGCCTTTCAAACGTATAAGATGGATGCGAATGTTAAACAACGTATTGAAAAAGGTCAACAACCGCGTCTTGTCAAAAAAGAAGATTTGCCTAAAAAAATCACTCAATCACCACAAGTTACACGACCGTGGATGGCAGGACATTAAAAATAATATGAAATAACACAAAAAAGAGACGGGGAAGTCACGCCTCGTCTCTTCTATATATAAAGGTTTAAATTACATTTTAACAACGTTCGCCGCTTGAGCGCCACGTTCGCCTTCAACGATATCAAAGTCAACACTTTGACCTTCTTCTAAACTTTTGTAACCATCTCCAACGATTGCTGAGAAATGTACAAATACGTCGTCTCCATTTTCTCTTTCAATGAAGCCGAAACCTTTTTCTGAGTTAAACCATTTTACTGTACCGTTATTCATAAAGAATACCTCCAAGTGCTTTTGCACAAATATTTGCAATAAATTGATTGATTAAAAAAGAGGATATTCTAAAAAATACACTACAATTAAATTCAAGATCTTTTATTACGTGAGATTAACTATACACGTAGTTATCAATAAAGTAAAGCTTTTATTTTTTTGAGTTTGAAAATAGAGGTTAAGAAATTAAGTATATCTATGGAAAATGGCCTTAAAATTGAACATAAATCCACCAACATGCATTTAAAAGATAAGCGTATACGTAAAGCTAATAGTGTGACATGTGCAGGCGAATGGTTTTTATAAATCAAAGCGGTAAAACAATAGAAAACCGATATACAAGTCTCGCTTATACATCGGTTTTTGATTATTTTGATTCATATTGCATTCTTTTTTTTGACTGTTTCACCCAATAAGGCAAGCGTTCTTCTAAAGTCTGAAACCCATATTTCTCAGTTTCCTGAATTTCATCCAATACTGAATATTTTCCTTTTCTACGCTCATAATTTTTAAAGTAATCATTATCTTTAAGTGATAAATTTAGCTTTCCATTACTATCAATGGAAATGATTTTTGCTTTCACAATTTGACCAGGTGATAAAAGCTTTTTTAAATTATGCACATAATCATCCATAATTTCGGATATATGAATAAGTCCTTCAGTACTGTCAGGGGTCTCAACGAAAGCGCCGTAGGGTTGTATACCAGTCACACGCACTTTGACATGTTGTCCAACACGATACTGTCTTTTCAACATTCATAACCCCTTATTGAATTGATATTAACACTTTAATCATAGCATACATTTTTCTAATATCCTAACTATTCGGTGCAAGACTGACTTTTTCTAGTCATTTCATACGCATCACTCTCTTCAATAATAAAATATTGAACGATGTTTGATATGTGTTAAGCCATATTCGTGAAGCTTTGTAAGGGTACTGGAACTGTATGTCGGATAGTTGCAAATGACGATTCATCCACGCTATAATGCAAGTAAATGAAAGCGCTTAACATTTACTTAAAAACATGCCTCTGTTCATTGGATGATGTGTTTTTAAAGTGATATTAAGTGATCGTTTTTTTTATGAATGGTTTGGTTAAAGATTTTCTTTTACAAACAGATACTTCATATGTCATGATATATGTAAGGGCTTTCTAAAATAAACAAAGGAGGATTTTTGAATGATTCCATATCAACATGAACCATTTACAGATTTTACTAAAGAGGAAAATCGTGAGGCATATTTTCGAGCATTAGAAAAGGTGGAAAGTGAACTTGGAAAAGAGTATCCATTAATCATTGGAGGAGAACGTGTTTTTACAGAAGAAAAAACACGAGTTTACAACCCTTCTAATCGTGAAGAAACAATCGGTTACGTGTCTAAAGCGTCACAAGCGCATGCAGAGAAAGCGTTAGAAGCAGCGAAAGAAGCGTTCAAAACGTGGAGAACTGTAGATCCTAAAGTACGTGCAAATATTTTATTCCGAGCTGCAGAGATTACACGTAAACGTAAACACGAATTTTCTGCATTACTCTCTAAAGAGGGCGGTAAACCTTGGAAAGAAGCAGATGCAGATACAGCAGAAGCGATTGACTTCATGGAATATTATGGTCGACAAATGCTTGAATTAAAAGATGGTAAGCATGTTCATAGTCGTCCAGGCGAATACAATCAATTTGACTATTTACCAGTGGGTGTCAGTGTCGTGATTTCGCCATGGAATTTTGCATATGCTATTATGGCCGGGACAACTTCAGCGCCAATTGTAACTGGAAATACCGTATTGCTGAAGCCTTCATCCAATACACCTATTATCTCCTATAAATTTATGGAAGTTCTTGAAGAAGCAGGTTTACCAAAAGGGGTAGTTAACTGGATTCCTGGTTCATCAAGTGAGATTGGAGATTTCTTGATTGAAAATAAAGATGTAGGCTTGATTTCATTCACAGGTTCTAAAAATGTAGGTAAAGAAATTATTCAAAAAGCAGCTGTGATACAAGAAGGACAAAATCATATTAAACGTGTTATTGCTGAAATGGGTGGTAAAGATGCCATTGTAGTTGATAACGAAGCCGACTTACAAATTGCGACAGATGCTATTGTTTATTCCGCGTTTGGATTCTCTGGTCAAAAATGTTCAGCATGTTCTCGTGTCATTGCCCATCAAGATATTTACGATGAGCTGTTAGAACGTGTTAAAGAAGCAGCAGAAAAGATTAAAGTAGGTAACGCTGCAGAACCAGACACTTATGTAGGACCGGTTATCGATCAAAAATCATTAGATAAAATTAAAAAATATATCGAAATTGGTAAAGAAGAAGGACGTATCGTGACAGGTGGTAACACAGATGAAGAAAAAGGTAACTTTGTCTATCCAACGATTATTGCTGATTTAGATCCTAATTCACGTATCATGCAAGAAGAAATTTTTGGACCTGTCGTCGGTTTTACAAAAGTAAAAGATTTTGATGAGGCGATTCAAGTTGCCAATGATACAGAATACGGCTTAACAGGTGGTGTCATCTCAAATAACCGTATGAAACTAGAGCAAGCACGACGTGACTTCATGGTCGGTAACTTGTACTTTAACCGTGGTTGTACAGGTGCGGTTGTTGGCTATCAACCATTTGGTGGCTTTAAAATGTCAGGTACAGATTCTAAAGCAGGCGGACCAGATTATTTAGTCTTACACATGCAAGGTCGTTCAGTTTCAGAGCATCTCTAATATTTAATTAAATAACAATGGTATGAAATCTAAAGAGGTTCATATCAACTGTAGGGTAAATCATTAAGAAAGACGTTCAAACCTTAGATATGAAAAGGCCATGAATGATATTTATCGATTTACCCTATACTTTCATATAAAAAATTTCAGAATTGCAGAAAAGGGGTAGACGGCATGAATACAAAATCTGAAAAAATTATCGAAAAAACAAACCATTATGGTGCACACAACTATCTTCCTTTACCTATCGTGATCTCAGAAGCTGAAGGGGTTTGGGTTAAAGATCCTGAAGGTCATCGCTATATGGACATGCTAGCCGCATATTCAGCAGTAAATCAAGGACATAGACATCCTAAAATTATTCAAGCAGTAAAAGAACAAGCCGATAAAGTTACACTTGTGTCACGTGCATTTCACAGTGATAATTTAGGAGAATGGTATGAAAAAATATGCCAATTATCAGGTAAAGAAAAAGCATTACCTATGAATACCGGTGCAGAAGCGGTTGAAACCGCATTGAAAGCTGCACGACGTTGGGCTTATGAAGTCAAAGGGATTAAGCCAAATGAAGCGGAGATTATTGCGATGGAAGGGAATTTCCATGGTAGAACAATGGCGCCAGTTTCTTTATCATCAGAAAAAGAATATCAGCGCGGGTATGGCCCACTTTTAGAAGGTTTTCAAAATGTTGAATTTGGAAATATTGCGCAATTAAAAGCAGCAATCAATGAAAACACGGCAGCTGTATTAATTGAACCGATTCAAGGGGAAGCGGGTATTAATATTCCGCCTGAAGGCTATTTAAAAGAAGTGAGAGACTTGTGTGATGAGTATAACGTTCTTTTTATTGCTGATGAAATTCAAGCAGGTTTAGGGCGAACTGGTAAATTGTTTGCGACAGACTGGGATAATGTTAAACCAGATATTTATATTTTAGGTAAAGCATTAGGGGGCGGTGTTTTACCGATTTCGGTTGTATTGGCTGATAGCGAAGTACTGGATGTCTTTACACCAGGCTCACATGGTTCTACTTTTGGAGGCAATCCTTTAGCTTGTGCGGCTTCAATTGCTGCGCTTGATGTGATTATTGATGAAGACTTACCAGGTCGTTCATTAGAGTTGGGAGAATACTTTAAAAAGGCATTACTTGAAATCAATCATCCAGCGATTAAAGAGGTGCGAGGACGTGGCTTGTTTATAGGTATAGAACTGCATGAAAATGCACGTCCGTATTGTGAAAGACTTAAAGAAGAGGGACTGTTATGTAAAGAAACACATGATACAGTGATTCGATTTGCACCGCCATTAGTAATTACAAAGGAAGAATTGGACTATGCCATTGAAAAAGTGAAAAAAGTGTTTTCTGAGGGATAAAATGACTCCTAAACATGCAGAGTGAAAAGAACTTTAAAATAAAATTGCTTGTGTTACAATACTCATGTAAACGAAAACATTATAGTAGGAAAAAGAGGCGAAATGGATCATGGCTGAAAAAAATAATTTAGTGACGTCAACGCAAGGTATCATAAAAGAAGCAATGCATAAACTGGGTTTTGATGATGGTATGTACGAATTAATTAAAGAACCTTTACGTTTTTTAACTGTCCGTATTCCAGTCAAAATGGATAACGGTACAGTAAAAACTTTTACGGGTTATCGCGCACAACATAACGATGCTGTAGGACCTACTAAAGGGGGCGTACGCTTTCATCCTGATGTAGATGAAGAAGAAGTAAAGGCATTATCAATGTGGATGACATTGAAATGTGGCATTGTAGATTTACCATATGGTGGGGGTAAAGGTGGTATTGTCTGCGACCCACGTCAAATGAGTATTCATGAGGTAGAACGCTTGTCACGTGGCTATGTTCGTGCGATTTCACAAATTGTTGGACCAACAAAAGATATTCCAGCGCCAGATGTATTTACAAATTCACAAATCATGGCGTGGATGATGGACGAATACAGTCAAATGGATGCCTTTAACTCTCCAGGATTTATCACTGGGAAACCGATTGTTTTAGGGGGATCTCAAGGTCGAGATCGTTCAACAGCATTAGGTGTTGTTATCGCGATTGAAGAGGCTGCAAAACGTCGTGGTAAAACAATCAAAGATTCACGTATTGTCATTCAAGGTTTTGGTAATGCAGGTAGCTTCTTAGCGAAATTCTTGTATGATCAAGGTGCTAAAATCGTAGGTATCTCTGATGCATATGGTGCATTACACGATCCAGAAGGTTTAGACATTGATTATTTATTAGACCGTCGTGATAGTTTTGGTACGGTAACAAACTTATTTGAAGATACAATTTCTAATAAAGAGTTATTTGAATTAGATTGTGATATTTTAGTGCCTGCAGCAATTGCAAATCAAATCACATCTGATAACGCGGCTGATATTAAAGCTGAAATCGTTGTAGAAGCGGCAAATGGTCCAACAACACCATCTGCAACTAAAATATTGACAGATCGTGGTGTATTACTTGTGCCTGACGTATTAGCAAGTGCAGGTGGCGTAACGGTTTCTTACTTTGAATGGGTACAAAACAATACAGGTTACTACTGGACTGAAGAAGAAGTAAACGAAAAATTACGTGAAAAATTAGTGAATGCATTCGATACGATTTATAACTTATCTCAAAATCGTAAAATCGATATGCGTTTGGCAGCCTATATTGTAGGAATTAAACGTACCGCTGAAGCTGCACGTTACCGCGGTTGGGCATAATATTAGCTGCATCAATTCACGATTTAATACTGGATTGAAAACCGTATTAAGCATGATATTTTCAATTGCAAAAAGTAAATAAACATACAGCATTGTGTTGTATTTGACGTCAATAAAGTTCGAAAAAACACCCCTGAACATAGAGCCACCAATCTCTAAATGTTCAGGGGTGCTTTTCGGTTTTACATATTTAAAAAAATAAGTATAAAGTCTATAACGATGACATTATCTTTTGTTAGCGAATCTGACTTAGCTATTTTTGGAGTGATGAGAGACCTAACTTATGACGAAGGTTTGACCTGTTTTGTAGTAGTCGATTGATTTACATCGCGATAGACATCTGGGTAGTTCGTAAAGAGTCCTGTCACACCATAATGATTTAAGCGTTGCATCGTTTGACGATTATTAACAGTGTATGGGTGAATGTACAAACCTTTTTGTCGTAAAGCTTTCGTATTTTGAGCATTTAAATCTCTATAATCAGGACCAAGACCTACTGCATAACTTTGCCAGTTGTTTACTTGCTGCTGATAATGATGTTTTAGTTGTCCTCTATTTAACAATTGAATCAGCGGGACATTTGGATTGAGGTGATGTATTTTTTTCAAGCTGTCTGATGAAAAAGACTGTATAACAACTTTTCCATTTCGCAATTGGCATTGATGGTCTAAACCATATTCATGCAATTTTTTTAGAAGTTTTTCTTCCATACCAGGATAAACGTTAGGTGATTTTGTTTCGATATAATAATTGGCATGGTGGCCATAACGTTTAAATATTTCATCTAAAGTAGGGACCTTTTGGCCGACATATTGCGGGTTTTGTAATTTAGGATGTGCTTTATTAAACCAACTGCCTGCATCTAATTTTTTTAGCGCTTTAAGTGTATACTGATTAACGCGTCCTTTACCATTGGTAGTTCTATTGACCGTTTCATCATGCATCGCAACAAGATGACCGTCTTTTGTCATTTGTAGGTCAATCTCAAGGTAATCAGCGCCCATTTCTTTGATGCTTTTATCATAAGACGCAAAGGTATGTTCAGGTGCATAGCCACTCGCACCACGATGGCCGATATTGACATGAGGTTTGTTTAAAACATTATGTAATGATGGAGACAATGGGGTTGCTTTCGCTTGATGAGGCGTCTCTTGTGGTGATGTGCTTGCTTCAGCAGTATAGGAAGCTGATCCTAAAAGCATTGCTGACATTAAAGTGGTAGTGGCGATATACGTCGTTATTTTTTTCATAAATACCCTCCTTACGCTATGTGTATAATTCCAAGTTAAAGGAGTAGGGAAGAAAAAACAATACTTTTAATTGAAAATTTAAAAATAATTAATATCATCATTATAAAATGGGAAAGTGTAAAATTCATCTTTTTATGCTTTGCCCCAGACAATCTCGTACCGTATCAAACAAAAATTGTAAGAAAGTATATAAATTTAGAATAGGTTACATAGCTTTTTTAGAAACCTGAAATGTTGACGTTTCGTTTGTTACATAAAAAACCAATGAGATCACAATAGATGAGACCTCATTGGCATATTTTTATTGCTTTTGAGTTAAACACTGATGAGCAACTTTGAGTTGATGCTTAACAGCTTCTTGGCCTGTAGAGCCATAGCTTGTTCTTCTTTTTACCGCTTCATCTGGCTGTAAGTATTGATAAATATCAGATTCAATGCTTTCGTGGTGCGATTGATAAATGTCGAGCGGTACATCTAATAAATACATCTTATTTTGAATACACCACAATACAATTTTTCCAACAATCGCATGTGCATCTCTAAAAGGGACACCTTTGACAACAAGATAGTCAGCTAATTCAGTGGCATTGGAGAAGTCTTGTTTTACAGTGGTGTTTAAGCGCTCCTCATTCACTGTCATTGTCGATAGCATACCTTCAAAAATACGTAACGACCCTTTTAAGGTAAGAATTGCATCAAATAAACCTTCTTTATCTTCTTGCATGTCTTTATTATAAGCAAGAGGCAAGCCTTTTAATGTTACCAACATACTTACAAGGTGACCCGTTGTACGTCCAACTTTACCGCGAATCAATTCAGCCATATCTGGATTTTTCTTTTGTGGCATAATGGATGACCCAGTAGAAAAAGCATCAGATAAAGTAATAAATTGAGCTTCTTCAGAAGACCAGAAAATGATTTCTTCAGCTAAACGTGATAAATGGACCATAGTTAAGTTGATGTGATGCAAAGTCTCGACAATATAGTCTCGGTCACTCACCGCATCGATGCTATTTTCATACAGAGATTTAAAGTTCAGCAGTTCTTGTGTTTCATGACGATCAATCGGATAAGTAGTACCGCTTAAAGCAGCAGCCCCTAAAGGTGAAATGTCAATGCGTTTAAGCGCATCTTGAAAGCGTGATTGGTCTCTTTCAAGCATCCAAAAATAGGTCATGATATGATGTGCAAAAGAAATAGGTTGCGCACGCTGTAAGTGTGTATAACCAGGCATAATGGTATCAACATGCTTTTCAGCGAGATCCAAAATCGTCTGTTGAAATGAGTGGATCATGTCGATGATGATTTGTACTTCTTTTTTAGTATATAAGTGCATATCCGTTGCGACTTGATCATTTCTACTACGACCTGTATGTAATTTTCCGCCCGTAGAACCGATACGTTGAATTAATTCATGTTCGATATTTAAGTGAATATCTTCTAATGACTCTTGAAATTCTATCTTTCCATTATGAAAGTCTTGCTGAATCGATTTTAATGCACGCACAATTTCCTGGCTTTCTTCGGTTGTAATAATTTTTTGATGAGCAAGCATTGTCGCATGTGCAATACTTCCTTGGATGTCTTCATCAATTAACGTTTGATCGAAGTGAATGGATGCATTAAACGCATCGACCCACGCTTCTGGTTTTTCTTCAAATCTACCGCCCCAGGCTTTTTCACTCATGCGCATACCCCCCGTGAAGCATTGCGTTAACTTGAGTAGGTAATCCGTAAAGTTCAATAAACCCTTCAGCTGAAGCTTGGTTGAATGCATCTTCTTTTGTATAAGTTGCAAGTTTTTCATTATATAATGTGTATTCAGATTTTCTACCATTCACAATCGCATGACCTTTGTATAATTTCACACGTACCTCACCAGTAACATATTTTTGCGTATGGTCGACAAATGATTTAAGTGCGTCTGTTAAAGGTGAGAACCACAGCCCATTATACACTTGTTCAGCAAGTTGCTTTTCAATAATAGGCTTAAAGTGTGCAACATCTTTAGTTAAAGTAATGGTTTCTAAACTTTTATGTGCATTAAGAATAACTGTCGCACCAGGTGTTTCATAGACTTCACGAGATTTAATCCCTACAAGACGGTTTTCAATATGGTCAATTCTTCCAATACCGTGTTTTCCAGCTAAATCATTTAAGTACAAGATTAAATCATCAAGAACATAACTTTTGCCATTAACATGAGTTGGAAGCCCTTCTTTGAAAGTAATCAATATTTCTTCAGGTGTGTCCGGTGTATCTTCGAGCTCTTTTGTTAAATCATATGCATCTTTAGGAGGTGCAACGTAAGGGTCCTCTAAAACACCACATTCATTACTACGTCCCCATAAGTTTTGATCAATAGAGTAAGGTGATTCTTTTCCAATTGGTACTGGAATTTGATGTTTTTTAGCATAATCAATTTCTTCTTCACGACTCCATCCCCACTCACGGACAGGTGCAATCACTTTTAAAGTAGGGTCTAAAGCTTTAATAGCAACTTCAAAACGAACTTGATCGTTTCCTTTACCTGTACAACCATGTGCGATTGCACTTGCATCAGTTGCGTGAGCGATTTCAACTAATTTCTTTGAAATAAGAGGACGAGACAATGCAGATACAAGTGGGTACGTTTGTTCATACATTAAGTTTCCTTTAATCGCATAACTCACATATTCTTCTGCAAATTCTTTTGTTGCATCGATGATATGTGATTCAGTAGCGCCCATGTCTAAAGCTTTTTGATATACAAGGTCTAAGTCTTTGCCTTCACCGACATCTAAACAGCATGCGACGACTTCATAGCTCTGTTCAATAAGCCACTGAACCGCGACACTCGTATCTAATCCCCCTGAATATGCTAAAACAACTTTCTTCTTCATAAACGTTCACCTCTGTGTTGAATTTAATATTTGTTAGAACCACTATAACACAAATGATTTAATATGCAAATATCTAAATAAATATACATTTAGCGTTTTGTGACTTTTGTCGCCCCAGTTGTAACTCAATTGAATTTGTTCACATAACTTAGTAAAATAAAACCGAGTTTAGTAAATATAGGAGGTAAAATGCATGACACATATCCAATTAGATTATCAAAAAGCTTTAAAGTTTTTTGATCAACATGAATTAGAGCAACAACAAGATGCTGTTAAGTTAATTCACCGTACAATTCATGAAGGTACGGGTGCGGGAAGTGATTTTTTAGGTTGGGTTGACTTACCTGTTAATTACGATAAAGAAGAATTTTCACGTATTAAAGAAGCAGCTAAACAAGTACAATCACATTCTGATGTCCTTGTAGTAATTGGTATCGGGGGTTCTTATTTAGGTGCACGTTCAGCCATCGAAATGTTGACACCAGCATTTAGAAAAGACACATCATACCCAGAAATTATCTTTGCAGGTAACCATCTTTCTTCATCATATATTCAATCGTTAATCGATTATTTAGCAGATAAAGATTTCTCAGTGAATGTCATTTCTAAATCAGGTACAACAACTGAACCAGCTGTTGCTTTCCGTATCTTCAAAAAATTATTAGAAGAAAAATATGGAAAAGAAGAAGCAGTTAAACGTATTTTTGCGACAACTGATAAAGCAAAAGGTGCGTTAAAACAATTAGCTACAAATGAAGGCTACGAGTCATTTGTAGTACCTGATGATGTTGGCGGTCGTTTCTCTGTTTTAACAGCAGTAGGTTTATTACCAATTGCTGTAGCAGGCATTGATATTGATGCAATGATGGGCGGCGCAGCGAAAGCACGTGAAGAGTTATCTTCTGATGACTTGTCATCAAATATTGCATATCAATATGCTTCAATACGAAATATTTTATATGCAAAAGGTTATACAACTGAAATGTTGATTAACTATGAGCCTTCATTGCAATACTTTAATGAATGGTGGAAACAATTATTTGGTGAATCAGAAGGTAAAGACTTGAAAGGTATTTATCCTTCAAGCGCAAACTTTACAACAGACTTACATTCTTTAGGACAATATGTTCAAGAAGGACGTCGTTTCTTATTTGAAACGGTATTAAAAGTTCAAACACCAGAACACAATATTACAATTGAAGAAGATGCAGAAGACTTAGATGGCTTGAATTATCTTGCTGGTAAAACAGTGGATGAAGTTAATACAAAAGCATTCGAAGGTACACTTCTTGCACATACTGATGGTGGCGTTCCTAACTTGGTTGTTACATTACCAAAATTAGACGCAGAAACTTATGGTTATGTGGTTTACTTCTTTGAATTAGCGGTTGCGATGAGCGGCTATCAATTGGGTGTAAATCCATTTAATCAACCAGGTGTGGAAGCATACAAACAAAATATGTTTGCACTTTTAGGTAAACCTGGTTACGAAGATAAGAAAAAAGATTTAGAAGCACGTTTATAAATAAAAATGCACTGTTGCCGAAGTAAAGTCGGTAAATCAAGCATATGAAGAAATAGACTTTGAGCGGATGAACAACGCATATGGTGATAATTCATTTTTGATTCGTTCGTAATCTGCTTTCAATGGGGATGGGATGTTGAAATCTAATGGTAATTTAGATTTCGCACCCGTCCCTAAATTTTTGGGTCAACAATGAAGGTGTATCGATTTTAAAGAGATGACTTCAGACTTGAGTAGGATGACAGTGTTCGATTTTAAAGATATCATTGTAAAACTATTTTGCGTATGTAAAAATGTACGTAAATATGCTTTTTTATGATAAGATAAAATTTGTTGCAGTGAATGATGTACGATAGGATGTGCGAAATTGAAGTTTCTAATTAGAACTGTTTTTGCTGGTCTACTGGCATGGGGTATTTTAGCGTTGTTAATATTATTTGTCGCAATTCCTTATCAAGTTAAAACGCCTGCTATGCAACCCACACTTCATCCTAATGATCGACTGATTGTTAACAAAATCGCTACGAGATTTAATGATATCAAGCATGCTGATATCGTTGTATATAAAAATAAAAATCAATATCATATAGGTAGAGTGATTGGTAAACCTGGACAATCTGTTGTGTATCACAACGGCCAATTGCAACTGGATAATACGCCCGTTGCTGAGCCTTACCTTCGTCATCATTATCAAGCATCGTGGTCTTTAAGGTCATTACCGCATGCGGAAAGTGATATTATTCCTCCAAATGCTTACTTAATTCTTAATGATGACCGCGGTCAACAAAATGATTCGAGAAAGATAGGGTTGATTAACAAGTCCGACATTGAAGGGAAAGTATTTATGCGTTATTATCCTTTTGATAATATTACGATTAATTTGAGACAAGAGGTGTAAACTTTGAAAAAAGAAACAGTTGAATGGTTGATTTCTATAGGTTTAGCTTTATTGATTGTAGGTTTATTATATGCATTTGTCATTAAACCTTATAATGTTAAAGGGGACTCCATGGATCCTACATTAAAAGATGGCGAACGTGTCATCGTTAATAAAATTGGTAAAACATTCGGCCACCTAGAAGACGGCAATGTTATTGTTTTCCATGCTGATGAGAAAAGTGACTATGTCAAACGAATTATTGGTAAACCAGGAGATCATGTCGTATATAAAAATGATCAACTTTATTTAAATGGTAAAAAAGTAAAAGAGCCTTATTTAGACTATAATTTAAAACACAAAACATATGACCAAATTACAGGATCATTTGATTCTAAAGACTTACCGGGTAGTGACGGTCAAAAAGAGATACCTAAAGGGAAATATTTAGTTCTGGGTGATAACCGCGAAGTCAGCAAAGACAGCCGTGCGTTTGGTTTAATTGATGAAGATCAAATTGTAGGGAAAGTTGCCATTAGATTTTGGCCATTTAGTGAATTTAAAATTAACTTTAATCCCGATCACACAGACACACAAAATGGATAAAGCATAAATTACTTAAAAAGTAGGATGGCAAAAGTCATCCTGCTTTTTTTATTGAATCGTAGCCTGCATAGTTTAAAATATTGAAAAAAGATCTATATTCGCTTAGTCAAAATTTGAGGCGATGTTAACAGGACAAGTTATATTGAGCGTTGGATTTAATAGAGATGGAGTAGAAGATAATGCTATAATGAGTCGTATACTCAACGCTCATGGTCATGGCTTTAATATTTTAAAGCGTACAAGTGAACGAATAGTTTGAACCTATTTTACAGAAGTAAAAATGAATGTTTGAACGTGTAATTAATCAAACACGGATAAGAGGGGGGATTCGATGTTTAGAACATTTATCGGACGTGCAGGTACAGGGAAAAGTACTGAAATGTTAAATGAAATCAAGCAGAAAATGAAAGAACAACCATTAGGACACCCTATTATCATCATTACACCTATGCAAGGGACCTATTTATATGAGCAGTCATTAGTCAGCGATACTGAACTTATGGGAAGTATCCGAACAGAAGTCTTGCACTTTGAGAGATTGAGTCATCGTGTATTTCAAGAATTGGGGGGAGTACATGAGAAAAAATTATCTTCTATTGCCATAGAAATGATGATTTATGATATTTTGCAAGCGTATCAACAACAACTGAAATTATACCGTTCTCAAGTTAAATACTTAGGTTTTAGTACGAAGGTACGAGAGCAAATTCAAGATTTTGAAAAATATGCAGTGACGCCAGAAATTGTTATGGAAATGGCTCAAGACCAACAATTGGAGCCACGTACGCGTGATAAGCTTCATGATATCGGTCTTATTTTCAATCAACTGAAAGCACGGATGTCATCGGAGTATATTTCGAGTGAAGATTTAATGACACGATTCGTTGATCTGATTCCGAATTCAAATTGGTTAAAAGAAGCGGAAATATATATCGATGGGTTTCATAACTTTTCTACGCAAGAATATCAAGTGATTGAAGCACTTGTTCGACATACACGCGCTGTTACAGTTTTACTGACGACGAATGGGGATGAAGACAGCTTTAGTATGTTCCGTAAACCCTCTGAATCACTGCAACATTTAGAAGAAATTGCACAGGACACACATCAACCTCTACAACGCCAATTTTTCAATCAGCCGATGCGATTTAAAACGGACATGTTAAAAACACTCGAATCACAATTTGATGCGCTTCAACCGTCAGAACATCCATTCGCAGATGGCAGTGTCGAAATACGAGAAGTAGCAACGACGCGTGATGAGGTGAATGATATAGCGCGCACAATCATAAGAGATGTAAGAGAAAAACAGTATCGCTATAAAGATATAGCGATACTGTATCGTGATCCGTCTTACGTCTATTTGATGGAATCGATATTGCCTCAATTCGATATACCTTTTAATATCGATGTGAAAAAATCAATGACGCACCATCCTATTATGGAAATGTTACGTGCATTAGCAGAAGTCATTCAAACAGAGTGGCAGTTTGAGCCGTTAATGCGCTTGTTAAAAACGAATATTCTGACTGAATCCATTCCGCGTAGTCGATATTTAATCGATATTCTTGAAAATTTTGCGATTGAAAGAGGCATTTATGGCAAACGTTGGATTGATCCAAAATATTTTGAGCTAGAACAATTTCGTAAAATGGGGCTTCGTAGACATGACAAAATGACACGTGAAGAAGCTGAAACATTTCAACGTGTAATCGATTTAAAAAACAATGTCTTTAATAAACTTTTGAAGTTCCAAGAAAAGTTATCACAAGGGAAAAATGCGAGAGATTTTGCGACTTATTTTTATGAAACTTTAGAAGACTTTGAAGTACCTAACCAACTCATGACACAACGTGATAGGTTAGATCAGCAAGAGAAACATGAAGCTGCAGAAGAAATTGATCAAATTTGGAACGGCTTTATTCGTGTGCTTGATGATATTGTGACAGTCTTTGATACACGCGAGATGACTTTGAAGCGATTTTTAGAAGTTTTAGACGTTGGGTTGAATGAACTTGAATTTTCTATGATTCCACAGACGATCGACCAAGTGACCATTGGTTCAATGGATCTTGCAAAAGTGGATAATAAAAAGCACGTTTATTTAATTGGTATGAACGATGGTATTATGCCTCAACCTATCAATGGGACCAGTTTAATTTCTGATGAAGAGAAAAAAGATTTTGAATTATATGCTGGGATTCAGTTGAGCCCTACAGCGGATATCTTGCAAATGGACGAAGCATTTGTGTGCTACCATGCCATGACGCGAGCATGTGAGCAAGTCACTTTTTCTTATAGTTTGATGGATACAAGTGGGGGAGACCGAGAAAAAAGCCCATTTTTAAGTGATATCTTTGCGATGTTTCCTCATTTAGAAACAACATCATTATCAAAAGTTCATGAGAGAGAAACGTTGACTTTAGTTGAGCATCCGCATCAGACAAAAGTCCATTTATTCGAAGCATTGAAAACATGGTTGGATGATGGTCTCGTGTCAGATATATGGTTTACGGTTTACCATGTGATGTCAAATTATGAACAACTTAATGAAGGGCTTAGTCATTTAAAAACAGCGTTAAGCTACAATAACGATACGGTTCAATTAGATACACAATTAACTTCACAATTGTATGGTCAATCTATCCATGCAAGTGTTTCACGTTTTGAAGGTTATCAAAGTTGTCCTTTCAAGCATTATGCATCACATGGATTAAGACTAAATGAGCGAACAAAATATCAATTGCAAAGTTTTGATTTAGGTACGATTTTTCATGATGTTTTACGATATATTGCAGAAAAGGTAGAAGGCCATTTCAATCAGTTGACGCAAAGTCAGATTGAACGTTTAACACAAGAAGCTTTAGATGAATTGCTTCCATTAGTGCAATTTAATTTATTGAATTCAACGTCGTACTATCGTTATTTATCGCAACGCATTGGCACAATCATTCAAGCGACCTTGATGGCTATGAAACATCAGACCGAGCATTCTCAATTCAGACCGATTGCATTTGAAAAATCATTTCGTAAAACGCCAAAAAATAGCAATGAACTTCAAGCTGAGACGTTGAAAACAAAACAAGGTGTGCCTATTTATATCAGAGGTCAGATTGATCGTATTGATACGTTTCATAAAAATAATAAAAGCTTTATCAATATTATTGACTATAAATCATCAAAAACAGCCGCTACCTTGGACTTGGTAAAAGTATATTATGGCTTACAAATGCAAATGATGACTTATATGGATATTGCACTTCAAAATAAAGAGCGGTTAGGCTTAATAGATGAAGTAAAACCGGGTGGCTTTTTATATATGTTTGTGCACAAATTTAAAGATGAAAAACGAGCTTGGAATAATGTGAATGATGATCAAATAGAAGCTGAATTTTTAAAATCTTATCAACTCCAAGGGTTATTAAATCAAGATGCCGATGTAATTGATGCCTATGATAAAAGACTGACGAACAGTTTCAAATCAGATATTGTGCCTTTAGGTATGAAAAAGGATGGTCAATTATATGCGACGAGTCGCGTTACGGATGAGGACACCATTCATAAATTGATTCATCATAATAAACGTAATTTTATAGATATTGCGAGTCGCATTATGGATGGTCATAATGAAGTCGCACCTATGCAATATCAAAAGAAACTCCCATGTTCTTTTTGTCAGTATCAATCAGTGTGCCATGTAGATAGTATGATTGATAGTCCTAAATATCGACGTGTCGATGAAAAAATTGACCCCCTTGAAATACTTGCAGCAGAGGAGGAGGAATCATGATTCCTAACAAGCCAAATGATGTGCAATGGACAGATGCACAGTGGGAAAGTATCTATGCGAAAGGTCAAGATGTACTCGTTGCTGCTGCAGCGGGTTCCGGTAAAACAGCCGTACTAGTAGAACGTATTATTCAAAGGATTTTACGGGATCATATTGATGTGGATCGCCTCCTTGTTGTTACGTTTACGAATCTTAGTGCGCGAGAGATGAAACAACGTGTAGAAGCACGCATTCAGCAAGCTGCGATAGAGGATCCGACCAATCAACATTTAAAGAATCAACGCGCTAAAATACATCAAGCTCAAATTTCAACGTTACACAGTTTTTGTTTGAAACTAATCCAACAACATTATGATGAATTGGAAATTGATCCAAATTTTCGTACAGCTAGTGAAGTAGAAAACGTTTTGCTGCTAGAGGAAGTAATTGATGAAGTTTTCGAAACGCATTATGCGCGGTTGGACCCTACATTTGTCACTTTAGCAGAACATATTTCAACAGATCGAGATGACGCTGCATTAAGACAAATGGTTAAAAATCTCTATTATTTTAGTATTGCCAATCCAGATCCCATAGATTGGTTAGACCGTCTAGAACGTCCATACCTTGAATCTCATTTACAACAGCATTATTTAGATATTTTAAATAAGTATATTTTGCTTTATTTAGAAGCGGCTCAAAATGCAATTGAAGAAGCTTACCAACAACTTGAAATGATTGGGGATTACCCAAAACACACTAATTTTATTGATCAGCATCGCCAATTCATTCGTCAAATACGCACAGATGATCAGCTGAATAAGAAGTTGCTCTTTGAATATCAGTTTGGACGTATGCCAACGAAGCCTAAAGCAGTTCGAGAAGATGAATCTTTAAATGAAGCGTATGATATTTTTAAAAGTAACTATGATCAATTTAAAGACTATTTGAGTCAAGTCCAAACTTTATTTGTAGGCCGAGAAGATGACACATTATTAGAAGAATTAAAAGATTTAGCACCGCGTGTTAAATATTTATCATTACTGACACAAGATGTAATTCATGCTTTTCGTGAGGCGAAAAAGGCGCGTAATATTTTGGATTTCTCTGATTATGAACATTATGCTTTAGAAATTTTACTTAATGAAGATGGCACGCCTTCTGAAATCGCTGAAATTTATCGACAACGTTTTGATGAAATCTTGGTGGATGAATATCAAGATACTAACCGTGTCCAAGAAAAAATTATTGCGAGTATTAAGCGTGGCAATGAATCAAATGGTAATTTGTTTATGGTCGGTGATGTAAAACAATCCATTTATAAATTTAGACAGGCCGATCCAAGTCTTTTTATCGAAAAGTATCAAAGATTCAATCAGCCAAATCAATCAAGTGGTTGGCGTATCGACTTATCTCAAAACTTCCGTTCACGTTCGGAAGTCTTAGCAACGACCAATTATCTTTTTGAACATATGATGGACACTGAAGTAGGAGAGATAGAATACGATGCAGCTGCTAAATTGTATTACGGTGCCCCATATGATGAAGTCGATATGCCAGTACAGTTCAATGTTTTCATGGTAGATGAAAATAATGAACAGACCGCGAGTGAACAAGAGGCGTATGGGATTGCTGAACAAGTTGAAGCGATACTTAAAACTAAAAAAGTTTATGACATGAAAACAGGTTCATATCGACCTGCACAGTATAAAGACATTGTGATATTAGAAAGAAGTTATAGCAATGCACGCAATATTCAACAAGTGTTTAAAGATAAAGATATACCTTTATTTGTTAATAGTAAGCAAGGTTATTTCGAGCAAACTGAAATTCGACTGATGTTATCTTTCTTGAGAACAATAGATAATCCTTTGCAAGATATTTATTTAGTCGGTTTAATGCGCTCAGTCATATACCAGTTTACAGAGGATGAGCTTGCGAAAATTAGAGTCGTGGCACCGAAAGAAGACTACTTTTATCAGTCCATTCAACATTATTTACAATATAAAGATGCAGAGCCTATGATCGTAGCTAAATTAGAGCGTTTTTTAAGTGATTTAGAAGCGTACCAATCATTCAGTTTGAGTCACCCAGTTTATCAATTGATTGATAGATTATACAATGACCATTACATCATTCAGTATTTCAGTGGTTTGATTGGTGGCAAAGGAAGACGTGCCAATTTACATGGCCTGTTTAATAAAGCGGTAGATTTTGAAAATTCAAGCTTTCGAGGTTTGTTCCAATTTATTCGCTTTATTGATCAAATGATCGAGCGAGGTAAAGACTTTGGGGAAGAAAATGTCATCGGCCCAAACGACAATGTCGTTCGCATGATGACAATCCATAGCAGTAAAGGGCTCGAATTCCCATTTGTGATTTATTCTGGTTTGACACGAGAATTTAATACGAATGATTTAGGTAAACCAGTCGTATTAAATCAACATGAAGGATTAGGTTTGCAATATTATGATGAGTCAAAGGGACTTTTTTATCCATCGTTGATATCCATGAGCATTGATTTAATCAATAAGAAAGAGTTAATCTCGGAAGAAATGCGGTTAATCTATGTCGCGTTAACACGTGCAAAAGAGCAATTGTTTTTAATTGGAACAGCCAAGCAAGAAAAGCATCTGCAACAGTTGGCGACTTCTCCGATTACGAATGGTAAATTAACCGCTATTGATCGTTTTAATGCGAAAAATCCATTTTCTCTCATCTATAGTGTGTTGAGCAAATATCAAAATAATGCTTTACTAAAACATCAACGTTTTGAGTCTGATAATGAAGTTTTAGATGCTTCTATTAAACCTAAAGTGATACAGCAACATATTTTAGCAGAGGAGATACTTCCTGCTGAGGCGGAATCAGCACAACAATTTGATCATTCGTTAGAAGCATTAGAAACAAAACTATCCCAAGAACCTTCTAATGAAGCAATACAACTGCAAATAGAGCAACAACTTTTATTTTCTTATCCTTATCAAGAAGAAATATTAAAAGCATCCAAACAGTCGGTTTCAGAATTAAAGCGACAATTAGAAACTGAACAGGCAGATACGAATTATGAAAGGGTTAGACAATACCGATTGGGTGTTGCGACTTATGAGCGTCCTCAGTTTTTACAAGAGGAAAAGCAAACGGCAGCAGAATTTGGGACTTTGATGCATACAGTTATGCAGCACCTTCCGTTTAAAAAAGAGGGATTGTCAGAAGCGGATTTAAATCATTATCTTGACAGCCTTGTTGAGCAATCTATTATTGATCATGCATCGCGACGTTTGGTCAAAACAAATGATATTCAAACCTTTATTGATAGTCAGCTGTATCGACGTATTGCAGAGAGTGATGAAGTTTATACTGAAATTCCATTCGTTGTGAATCAAGCACATGTAGAATCAAATGTAAATCAAGAGGAGCCTTCAATCATTCAAGGTATGATTGACCTTGTTTTTAAAGAAAATGGACAATACTATTTTGTTGATTATAAAACAGATGCATTAATGAAAAGAAAAGGAATGTCAGACGAAGCATTCGGAGAGATGTTAAAAAATAAGTACCGTATACAGATGACTTATTATCAACGTGCATTAGAGACATTATTAAAAAGTCCGGTGTCCGGCTCTCTGTATTTCTTTCAATATGGTGAATTAAAGATTTAACTTGATTAACCTTTAAAAATTTGTGATTTGTCTAAATTTTTCGTTATAATATCACTAAGATATACGTTAGGAGCTGATGATGAATGAAATTCTTATCATTCAAACATAAAGATGAAACTTCATATGGAGTGAAAGTAAAAAGAGAAGAAGCAGCATGGGATTTAAAGAAAGTATTCGCTGATTTTGCGGAAGGTGACTTTCATCCAAAAACACTACTTGAAGGTTTACAACAAAACCAAACATTAGACTTTCAAGAACAAGTGCGTAAAGCAGTTGTTGCTGCAGAAGATAGTGGTAAAGGTGAAGAATATAAAGTACAGTTTGAAGATATTGAATTTTTACCTCCAGTCACACCAACTAATAATGTGATTGCATTTGGTCGTAATTATAAAGCACATGCTGAAGAGTTAGATCATGAAGTCGATCGTTTATATGTATTTACGAAAGCAGCTTCTTCATTAACTGGGGATGAAAGTACGATCCCTCATCATAAAGATATTACTGATGCATTAGATTATGAAGGGGAGTTAGGTGTTGTTATCGGTAAATCCGGTGAAAAAATCCCTAAAGGTTTAGCTTTAGATTATGTTTATGGCTATACAATCATCAATGATATTACAGATCGTACAGCGCAAAAAGCACATGATCAAGCCTTCTTGTCAAAAAGTTTAACAGGTGGCTGCCCAATGGGTCCTTATATTGTTACAAAAGATGAATTGCCTACACCTGAGAATGTGAACATCGTTACGAAAGTCAATAACGAGATTCGTCAAGATGGTAACACTTCTCAAATGATTCTTAAAATTGATGAATTAATTGAAGAGATTTCTAAATATGTAGCGCTTCACCCTGGAGATATCATTGCGACAGGTACGCCTTCAGGTGTCGGTGCGGGGATGAATCCGCCGAAATTTTTACAACCAGGTGATGAAGTGAAAGTTACAATCGATAATATCGGTACATTAACTAATTTCATTGCTAAACAAGAAGATTAAAAATCAAATAGCGTATATGCAGCGTTGGTACTGTAAAATAACGTTAAAAATTATATGCCTTTCAACGGCGCACTAGCGCTATTTAAGTCACTTATATTAGAGCGGGATGACGAAGTCAAATCGACTTTTGTCTCGCTCTTTTTGTGTTTAAATAGCTTATTTTTCTTATATACTTGTACGGCGCATCGCCTCCTGTTTATTTGTATTTTGTTTTAAATCGTTTTAATATAAAAGATGAAATGTTTTATTTTGCCTAAGGTTTGAAATTGATAAAATAGGCAATTTAAAATGTATAGAAGCAATCTATAGGGTGAGATGGGGAAGATTGTTTAATGAAGGAGGTTACATGGATATGGTTTTAGTTAATTTGCATATTATTAGCTGGATTATTTTATTGATTTTATTCTTTGCGGCTTATGAAAACTATTCGAGTAAACAAGGGCCAACACCTTTATTTAAATCGTTACATATGGCCACACGTTTATTTATGGTGTTTGTATTGATTACAGGTTTTTGGCTTTTAATTAAGGCATTTACTACAGCAGGCGCAAGTCATATGTTACTCACTTTAAAAATGATAGGCGGCATTGCTGTTGTCGGATTAATGGAAGTGACGATTGCCCGTAAGAAAAAACAAACGCCAAGTCGTGGCTTGTTTATTGCGACATGGATTGTAGCAGTGATTACGATTATTTTAGGGGCTATTTTACCATGGGGTCCGATTACGGCACTTTTTAAATAATACGAAACTTAAAAGATTAAAAAAAGACGCGATGGGTCGTTTTACGCCTATCGCGTCTTTTTTGCTTAATCGCAAGGTTTATACAAATAAAGAGCAAAAGATTTCTAGATTACGCCAGCGCTTATTTTAAGCTTTGTACAATCTACACTATCTTCGTCAAAGTAGGCCAACAAAATTAAATTGATTGCATTGTCCTACTCTGTGCTTCAAACGACAAATTGTGAATCTATTTCGCTCTTTTATTAACGCATTAAAGGTTTCTTGCTTTATAGCCAATCATATTGATTAAATCTTTAGGATGACTGAAAGGTGGGGCATACGCAACTTCAAATTCTGTCAATTCATCGACAGTCATACGATGCATCATGGCCATCGTGAGCACATCGATACGCTTATCGACACCCATTTCTCCGACAGCTGCTGCTCTCAAAAGTTGACGTGTCTTTTTATCGAAATAAACGCGAAGATGAATGCGTGCATTACGAGGGTAATAATTTGCGCATGCAGGACTATTCACTTCGACCATTTCATAATCATAATTTTTAAGTTCTCTTGGTGAAAGACCTGTACTTGCTAAAGTATAATCGAAAAATTTAACGATACTTGCACCGAGATACCCTTTAAAAGTAATCGCATCATTACCCGCAACTTGTTCAGCTATAATACTAGCGCCTCTATGTGCACCCCAAGCTAATGGTACATGTGCAGGTTGATCAACATGACGGTAGAAACTTGTAATAATATCCCCAAGCGCGTAAATGTTTGGAATATTTGTTTGGAAACGTTCATTAACTGGAATATAACCTCTCGCATCAAGTTGAACACCTGAATCTTGAATAAATTCAGAGTTCGGTGTCACGCCTACACCTGTAATGATTAAATCATAATCTTCTACTGCACCAGAAGTAAATGTGACTGTTTTTCCTGAAATGTCTTTAATTTCTTCATTCAAACGGTAAGGAATGTTTCGTGCTTCTAACGCATCAAATAGAACTTGATTCATATCTTGATCCATTAATTTATTAACACCTTCGGAACGGTGGATGAGTGTAGGTTGTAAGCCACGCTCATACAAGTTTTCAAGCACTTCTAGACTCACATAACCCGCACCTACAATAAGGACACGCTGAACGTTATTTTGTTCAATGAAAGTATCAATTTTATCTGTATCTTCCATATTACGTAATGTAAAGAGGTGAGGCGCTTCGAAGTTAAGATGACACGCGCGTGCACCTGGACTTAAAACGAGAATATCGTAGTCATCTTCAAAAACTTCACCCGTTAAATGATTTTTAACTTGAATTTTATTAGATGCACTATTAATTTGAATAACTTCATGGTGCACTTTTACCGTTATATCTTTGCTTTCTTTAAATTGCTCTGGATTTGTTGCTAACAATTTAGAACGGGACTCAACAACATTTCCGAGGTAATAAGGTAAACCACAATTCGCGAAGCTCATATCGCGGTCTTTTTCATATACTGTGATGCTACTTTCTCTGTCTAAACGTCGTATTTGGCTCGCACATGTGGCGCCACCAGCGACAGCTCCGACAACAATGATTTTTTTGGACATCTTTTTTTTTCTCCTTTGTGTCTTTTCTATTGAATTCAATTTTTATTCTTTCGAAATATTCAAATTAAAAAATTCATTTAAATATAAACCTATACCATCTTCATTATTAGACAGAGTTGTCTCTTTTGCAACATGTTTTAATTCATCTATTGCATTTCCCATAGCCACACCGTGTTCAGCATACTTTATCATTTCGATATCATTGTCCTCGTCACCAAATGCGATAATCTGGTCGTGATCAATTTGAAGATAATCTTTAACGTAATCAATACCGACAGCTTTACTAATCCCTTTTTTAACAATTTCAATCACTGGGAAAGGGGCGCCCCAACGACGATGTTCGATATTTTCAGCGTAAAAGCGTGTGAGCATTTGTTTAATACGTGGAATCATCATTTCATCTGCTTCAATGAGTAAGCTCGTTGGATCTTCATTTAAGTTTTCTCTTAAATCTCCAACTTTTGTGACAGGGTTTCCCATACTAAAGCCCTCAAAAAGGCGATGATAAGGTTGATCTATAAAGACACAGTCTTTAACTTCAGCAATTAAATTTTGAATTTCCATTTTTTTAAGTGATTCGATGATACTTGTGGCAATTCCTTCATCTAAACGATGATGTTGCGTTTGGAATTGGGGATCATGCGGATGATGTACAAAGGCACCATTAAAATTCACTACAGGTGTATTGAGGCCAAGTTGTTCATAATATAAGCGACTGGCTCTGTACGGTCTACCTGTAGCGATCATAATTGCATGTCCCTGTTGTTGAAGCGTTTTTAGAACACGGAAAGTGTAGGGTGATATTTCTTTTTGGTCATTTAATAATGTCCCATCTAAATCTAAACAAATTAAAAATTGCTTCATTCATAATTCTCCTTAATACCAAGTTTCAATGTATCAATATCATAGCATTTTATTGTCGAAAAGTGGGGATTTTGATATATTGTTACTAGTAATAAGATTAAAGAGGTGATACGGATGGAAGAGGCACTTAAAGATAGCATACTTGGTGCATTAGAAAATGTAATAGATCCTGAATTAGGTATAGATGTCGTTAACTTAGGACTTGTTTATAAAGTAGATTTAGATGATGATGGATTGTGTACTGTTGAGATGACATTAACTTCAATTGGTTGTCCGCTTGGACCGCAAATTGTAGATCAAGTGAAAACAGTATTAGCAGAACTTCCAGAAATTCAAGATACAGAAGTGAATATTGTTTGGAATCCACCATGGAGTAAAGACATGATGTCACGTTACGCAAAAATCGCACTAGGCGTAAGTTAAATGCGTTGTAAGGTGAGCCATCATTATAAAGAGTTCGGGATATAAAGGCATAGGTAACTATGCCTTCTTGGACTTTCTTGTATAGGTGCTAAAGTCTCAACTCAATTTGGTTTAATTGAAGTACAAACTACGATGAAGCCAAATTGAATTTTGGATGCAATACAGAAATCTCATATAATCTTCTTGTTAATTATGACAATCATGTTGTAAACATGAAGATAAAGAGGGCAATTTTATGAGACGATGAAAGCTTTTTAGAAAATCAAAACCGCAAAAATGATAGAGACGCATCGAAGTGAATGTATTTTCAATTAAATATCGTTTATTTCGATATGCATATATTTTAAATCCTAAACGTTTATGATGTGGATAAATCAATTCATCGTTAATTTAGTTCTTGTCGCTATTCATTAAATGATGCCAAAGTGATTATTTTTAACTATATTAGTGAGTTATGACACGCATAAACGAAGTTTTATCATAAAAAGGAAGCGTTCAGACGATTTTCTATTAAAAATCATCTGAGCGCTATTTATTTTGGGATTGATGTGCAAACCTTTTTTATCATATAAATTCTTTTTAGTTTTGAAGGCTAAATTAGAATTGCGCGATTTGAAATAAGAGTATACAATAAATAATCAATACATAGTTTGTACAATATTACATTAATTTGGAAAGAATGATGCGTGTGTGGGATTTTGAACATAGAGGGAAAAGTCATTTAAAATCACGATATATGCCAGGGTTAGACGGATTAAGAGCTGTGGCGGTCATCGCTATTATCATTTACCATCTCAATCCACAATGGTTACCAGGTGGTTTTTTAGGGGTAGATACATTTTTTGTTATCTCAGGTTATTTGATTACGAGTTTATTGCTAACAGAATATTACAATACGGGCAAAATTGATTTAAAATCATTTTGGTTGAGACGGTTTAAGCGACTCATTCCAGCGGTATTTTTTCTGATTATGAGTGTCTTACTGTTGACGCTCATTTTTGAGCCTTCAGAAATCAAACCGATTCGTGCAGATGCGGTTGCTGCGGTTTTTTATGTTTCAAATTGGTGGTATATCATTCAAAACGTAGATTATTTTGAACAATTTGCGGTTGCACCTTTTAAACATTTATGGTCACTCGCAATTGAGGAACAATTTTATCTTGTTTTTCCAGTTGTCCTTTTAGGCTTATTGACTTTCGTACGACGAACAAAATGGATTCGAATCACTTTTTATACATTACTCTTTATATCACTTGTGACAATGGCGGTATTATATGTGCCACAAGAAAATGTCGCACGTGTCTATTTTGGTACGGATACACGTCTACAAACTTTATTAATGGGGGTTATTCTTGCATGGATATGGCCGCCTTTTAAGTTGAGTGCTAAAATCAATCAAACTTTAAAAAGTATAATCGATGCTGTTGGATTAATCGGCTTAGTGATTCTAATCTTATGTTTTAAAAATGTTGAAGAAGCAAGCAATTGGTTATATTATGGTGGCTTTTTTCTTATCTCAGGTGTCACTTTATTCATCATTGCAAGTAGTGTACATCCTTCAGGCTATTTTGCTAAATTATTAGGTAATCGGGTTTTTACATATATTGGAAGTCGCTCATATAGTTTATATCTTTGGCACTATCCAATCATTGTATTTATTCATCACCAATTTGTACAAGGACAAATACCGACGTTTGTCTATTTAATTGAGCTTCTGCTAATGTTTGGTATGGCAGAATTTTCATATCGCTTCATTGAACAACCTTTCAGAAAAATGGGGTTCCATGCTTTTACTTTCAAACAACTTAGAAACTGGCGATCGCAAAAAGTTTTACGGACTTGGCTTGTACTTATTTTACTATTACCTACTGTGCTCGTTTTTGCTGGTGCATTCAATTCACTATCAAACCATAAGGCACAGCATGTCACTGAGGTCAATACTGAAGAATTAGACAAACTTATTGTCAGACCATTACCTCTGCCACAACTTGAAATCAATGGTTTCACTGTTAAAGGAGATCATAGTCAGTATGCTTCATGGAAACCACTACTTATTGGTGATTCAGTTATGGTGGATATTGGAGATTACTTTAAATCTTATGTATCCAATGCGGATATTAATGGTAAGGTTGGACGAAATCTCATTCAAGCGATTCCGTTAGTCAAAGAGAACTACAAGCAATATAAAAACAAAGATGATATTGTCGTTTTAGAGTTAGGAACAAACGGAGACTTTACAGAGGACCAGCTTGATACGTTGTTAGACTTATTTGATAAAGCAGATATTTATGTTGTCAATACAAGAGTCCCGCGTTCTTATGAAGGACATGTCAATGATGTATTGAAAAAGGCAGCTAAAAAACGTGGAAATGTGACATTAGTCGATTGGTATCAAAAATCTGCAAATCATACAGAATATTTTGCGCCAGATGGCATTCATTTAGAGCCACCGGGTGTAAGAGCATTAACGCATAGTATCATTCATGAAATAGAAAAAAATCATCCTACAGATAAAAAATAGTACCAGTAGTAAAAGGATGAAAAAAAGAATGATGTATTACAGTCGCGATGAAAACGACCAGTTATCAGGTGGGTTTTGTCGCGACTTATTTTATAAGTAATAAATCGCAATGTTTTAAATTCAAAATACCAGGCAAATGCATAGATGTACCTTTCAAAGCGCTAGAAATTTAATTTTTTAAAAAGGTCAAAAAAAGTCAAACTAAGCATTGATTTTTCTGATAGCAAGGGGTATAATATAACTAAGGTCAAAGAAAGTCAAAGTCAACATTGACCTATTTTAATAGAGGGGTGAGCCATTTTGGATATTAATCAAATGACACATGCAATTCAAAATGCACTTCAGAAAGCAATTGATTATGCAAAAACCTATCAATTAACCAATATAGAAGTAGAAGCTGTACTTAAAGCAGTTCTCGAAGAACCAGATAGTTTATTTAAAAGTGTATTAGAGCGTGCAAATATTAATATAGAAGAGTTAGAACGCGCTTTAGATAATAAATTGAAAAGTTACCCAACAATGAAAGGCGATCAAGTACAATATGGTCAGTATATTTCGCCACAAACGAATCAACTTTTTACAACTGCAGAAAACTATATGAAAACGTATGATGATCAATTTATATCAATGGAGCACATTTTGCTAGCAGCGATAGATATTGATGAAACGATGAAACGTTTTGTTGAACATAAAAAAGAAGTGATTGTCGAAATCATTAAAAAGATAAGAGGAGGGAATAATGTGACTACACAAAACCCTGAAGTCAACTATGAAGCATTATCAAAATATGGACGTGACTTAGTGGAAGAGGTACGTAAAGGCAACATGGATCCTGTTATTGGACGAGATGAAGAAATTCGTAACACAATCCGTATTTTGAGTCGTAAAACAAAAAATAATCCAGTATTAATCGGAGAACCTGGTGTAGGTAAAACAGCAATCGTTGAAGGCTTAGCACAACGAATTGTAAAAAAAGATGTTCCTGATTCATTGCTTGATAAAACGGTATTCGAGCTCGATTTAAGTGCACTTGTGGCTGGCGCAAAATACCGTGGTGAATTTGAAGAAAGATTAAAAGCAGTATTAAAAGAAGTCAAAGAATCAGACGGACGTATTTTGTTATTTATAGATGAAATTCATATGCTAGTAGGTGCAGGTAAAACTGACGGTGCTATGGATGCAGGTAATATGCTTAAACCGATGTTGGCACGAGGAGAGTTGCACTGTATCGGTGCCACAACTTTGAATGAATATCGAGAATATATTGAGAAAGATTCAGCTTTAGAACGACGTTTTCAAAAAGTGAATGTTGCTGAACCTAATATTGAAGATACGATTTCTATTTTACGTGGTTTAAAAGAACGTTATGAAGTGCATCATGGTGTACGCATTCAAGACCGTGCGCTCGTTGCTGCTGCAGAGCTATCTGATCGTTATATTACGGATCGATTCTTGCCAGACAAAGCCATTGACCTTGTCGACCAAGCTTCAGCAACAATCAGAACTGAAATGGGTTCTAACCCTACTGAATTAGACCAAGCGAACCGTCGTGTGATGCAATTAGAAATTGAAGAAAACGCATTGAAAAAAGAATCAGATGAAGCAAGTCGTATTCGTTTGAAAGAGTTACAAGAAGAACTCGCTGAAGAAAAAGAAAAACAAGCGGCTTTACAAGCGCGTGTTGAAAATGAAAAAGAAAAAATTGCTAAAGTACAAGAAAAACGGGCAGAACTTGATGAAAGTCGTAAAGCTTTAGAAGATGCAGAAAATAATTATGACTTGGAAAAAGCAGCGGTATTACAACACGGTAAAATACCAGAGCTTGAAAAAGAATTGAAAGCACTCGAAGCTTCATTCCAAGAAGAACAAGGCGAAGATTCTGATCGCATTATACGTGAAGTTGTAACTGATGAAGAAATTGGAGAAATTGTAAGTCAATGGACAGGTATTCCAGTTTCAAAACTTGTTGAAACAGAACGCGAAAAATTGTTGCACTTATCTGATATCCTTCATCGTCGTGTGGTAGGACAAGATCAAGCCGTTGACCTTGTATCAGACGCTGTTGTACGTGCAAGAGCGGGGATTAAAGATCCTAACCGTCCAATTGGTTCATTCTTGTTCTTAGGACCTACGGGTGTTGGTAAAACAGAGCTTGCTAAAGCATTGGCTTCATCATTGTTTGATTCAGAAAAACATATGATTCGTATCGATATGAGTGAATATATGGAAAAACATTCTGTCTCAAGATTAATTGGTGCACCTCCGGGATACGTTGGACACGATGAAGGTGGTCAATTAACTGAAGCAGTGAGACGGAACCCTTATTCTGTTATTTTGTTAGATGAGATAGAAAAAGCACATACGGATGTATTTAATGTGTTGCTTCAAATTTTAGATGAAGGTCGACTTACTGATTCTAAAGGTCGTAGTGTAGATTTCAAAAATGCAATCATCATTATGACAAGTAACATTGGTTCACAAATTTTATTAGAAAACGTAAAAGATACAGGTGTTATTACTGAAGAAACAGAAAAAGCAGTCACTAGCAGTTTGAATGCATATTTTAAACCAGAAATTTTAAACAGAATGGACGATATTGTGTTATTCAAACCGCTTTCTATTGATGATATGAAAATGATTGTTGATAAAATCCTCAACAATTTAAACATGCGCTTAATGGATCAACGCATCCAACTCGAAATGAGTGATGAAGCTGAAAAATGGATGGGTGAAGAAGCATACGAACCACAGTTTGGTGCACGTCCATTAAAACGTTTTGTTCAAAGACATGTCGAAACACCTTTAGCAAGAATGATGATTAAAGATCATCTTCCAGAAGGTACAAAAGTGTATGGTTATTTAGAAGACAATGAAATACACTTTAAAGTCGAAAAACCGACGACTGAAGTAGAAGTTTAAAGCTTCATCTAATATAACTGAAATTAACTGAAACGTAAGAGTAGGACTGAAAGCAATTGTATTTTCGTGTCCTACTCTTATTATTTCAATTGTGCACAGATGTATTGTAAAAAATGTTAAAAATTTTATAGAAATATTGAGATTTACTATAAAAGCATATAATATATATGTGTGGATAAGATAATGACTTTTTATTTCTGTTTCGCACATAATACATAGGAAAAAGGTGACAAAATACATGAATAAATGGACAAAGACGACTGCAGCACTTTTAGCTTTAGGTATTGCTTCTTCAAGCGTACCTTATCAAGCATATGCAAGAGGTGGCCAAGCGACTCAAGCACAACAAACGACAGCACAAGCAGAAACTCAAGCGACAAAAGAACTAGCACAACAAAACATGATGAGTGTTTCTTGGTATCAAAATTCTGCTGAAGCTAAAGCGTTATATGCGCAAGGTTATAATACAGCTAAAGAAACATTGAGCAAAAAAATTAAAAATCATAAAGGTGGTAAAAAATTAGCCATCGTTCTTGATATTGATGAAACAGTACTTGATAATTCACCTTACCAAGCTGCGAGTGTTTTAAATGGTAAAACATTCCCAGAAGGTTGGCATGAGTGGGTAAAAAGCGCACAAGCAAAACCAGTATATGGTGCTAAAGACTTCTTGAAATATGCGGACAAGCATGATGTAGAAATATTCTATGTCTCTGACCGTTCACATGAAAAAGATCTTGACGCTACGATTAAAAACTTGAAAAAAGAAAAATTACCACAAGCTGACAAAAAACACGTATTGTTGAAAAAAGAAGGCGAAAAGGGTAAAACAGAGCGCCGTGATAAAGTACGCACTGATTACAACTTAGTGATGCTGTTTGGTGATAACTTGCTTGATTTTGATGAGCCAAAACAACCGACAGCAAAATCACGTGAAGAACTTGTAAGACAACACGAAGACGATTTTGGAAGCAAATACATTATTTTCCCTAACCCAATGTATGGTAGCTGGGAAGCGACATTGTACAACAATGACTACAGTATCAGCGCGAAACAAAAATTAGAAAAACGTAAACAATCACTTAAATATTTCGATCAAAAAACAAACAAAGTTAAAACAATTGATATGAAATAAGTATAGTAAAAGAAATAGCCATTAGAAATCTTGAATAAATGATTTCATGGCTATTTTTATTCGGTTTATATTTAAACAAATTACGATTGTAAGATCCAGCCGTTAAGCGATGGAGACTGAGTAATTCAACATACTTCATAATATTAAAGAGATAAAAACGAAGCCCGAGATGAATTCGTATAGAATACGAAAATCTCGGGCTTTATCGATGATTGAGAACGTGGGTCTCTTGCATAGTAAAGGCAATTTCAATGCCCTACTCAATAAGGCTATCGCTAATGCGAATCGTGGTTCGGTCTACCAGCGACATCCAAGAGTGCAATCACAATAACCATAACTACAGCAAGAAAAATTGGTGTGATAAGGTTAATTGGCCCTCCACCATTAAGACTATTTAAAACAAAATTGACCATTTCTAAAAGTAAAATAGCCCAAATCAATGTGATGAAGTATTTCATTTTATATTGCCTCCATATGATTGATATTTTCATTATAATATTCTTGTAGTGATTTGTATAGCTATCCTAGCATCTCGCTTGTCTTTTTTTATCATATTGTGGTAAATTAATACCTGGTATTAAAAAATTTAAAAGAAGGTGTTCAAACCATGAATGTAGGTATTAAAGGATTTGGCGCTTATGCACCTGATCGAGTAGTTGATAATGCATATTTTGAATCGTACCTAGATACATCTGATGAATGGATTTCTCAAATGACTGGGATTAAAGAACGTAGATGGGCTAATGAAGATCAAGATACTTCTGATTTAGCTTACGAGGCAAGTGTGAGGGCGATTAAAGATGCAGGTATCAATGCGCAAGATATAGACATGGTTATTGTTGCAACATCTACAGGCGATCACCGATTCCCAACAGTAGCAAATATGTTACAACAACGTTTAGGATTAAATAAAGTGGCTTCTATGGATCAATTAGCAGCATGTTCTGGATTCATGTACGGTATTGTGACGGCACGTTCGTTCGTACTTTCTGGAGAATATCAAAATGTACTTGTTGTGGGTGCAGACAAACTCTCTAAAATTACTGATTTAAACGACCGTTCGACAGCTATTTTATTTGGTGACGGTGCTGGAGCAGTTATTATTGGCGAAGTATCCGGAAATCGTGGTATTCTGAGCTATGAATTAGGCTCTGATGGCATTGGAGGAAAATACCTCTATCAAGACCAAGAGACGAATTTTATCCGTATGAATGGGCGTGAAGTTTTTAAATTTGCTGTACGCGTAATGGGAGAATCCTCACAACGCGCAGTTGAAAAAGCACATTTGAATGCGGAAGATATCAATATGTTTATACCACATCAAGCAAACATTCGCATTATGGAATCAGCGCGTCAGCGTTTGGATTTGCCAAAAGAAAAAATGAGTGTCTCAGTTGATAAATACGGGAATACTTCTGCAGCGTCTATTCCGCTCAGTGTGAAGCAGGAATTAGAAAATGGACGTATTAAAGATGATGATATTGTTGTATTTGTTGGATTTGGTGGCGGACTCACTTGGGGTTCGATTGTACTCAGATGGGGTAAATAACAGAGGAGGAAATGAACATGACAAAAAAACATCGTGTTGTAGTTACAGGCCTTGGTGCCTTGTCACCTATTGGAAATGATGTCCCATCAATGTGGGACAGCGCCCTGAAAGGCGTAAATGGTATCGATAAAATCACTAGAATTGATACAGAACCTTATCAAGTGCATATTGGTGGAGAATTAAAAGATTTTAACGTAGAAGATTTTATTCCTAAAAAAGAAGCACGTAAAATGGCACGTTTTACACAATATGCAATTGTAGCGGCGCGTGAAGCATTACAAGATTCTGGTTTAACAATTGATGAAAAGAATGCAGATCGTGTAGGTGTATGGATTGGTTCTGGTATTGGTGGTATGGAAACTTTTGAACAAGCCTACGATCAATTAAAAGCACGTGGTCCACGTCGTGTGAGTCCATTTTTTGTACCGATGTTAATTCCGGATATGGCTTCTGGTCAAGTTTCAATAGATACAGGCGCAAAAGGACCAAATGGTGCCACTGTTACAGCCTGTGCGACAGCAACAAACTCTATCGGTGAAGCTTTTAAATTTATCGAGCGCGGTGACGCTGATGCAATGATTGCTGGTGGAACAGAAGCACCAATCACACATATGGCTATTGCTGGATTTAGTGCGAGTCGAGCGTTAACAACGAATGATGATATTGAAACAGCTTGTCGACCTTTCCAAGAAGGCCGCGATGGCTTTGTAATGGGTGAAGGTGCAGGGATTTTAATACTTGAATCACTTGAGTCAGCACAAGCGCGTGGTGCTCGAATCTATGCTGAGCTTGTTGGTTACGGTGCTACTGGAGATGCATATCATATTACTGCACCGGGGCCAGAAGGTGAAGGCGGTTCTCGTGCAATGGAAGCAGCGATTCAAGATGCAGGCATTCAACCTCAAGATATTCAATACTTGAATGCACACGGGACAAGTACCCCTGTTGGTGACTTATCTGAAATCCAAGCTGTTAAAAACACATTTGGTGACGCTGCAAAATCACTGAAAATCAGTTCGACGAAATCAATGACAGGTCATCTTTTAGGTGCAACAGGCGGTATTGAAGCGATTTTCTCAATTTTATCAATTCGTGATGGTAAAATTGCGCCGACAATTCACGCTGTATCACCGGATGCTGAAATTGATTTAGATATTACGCCAAATGAAGCTGTAGATCATGAAATTGAATACGCGATGAGTAATAGCCTTGGCTTTGGCGGTCATAACGCAGTACTCATTTTCAAAAAATATAGCGAATAAAATAGCGAATTTAAATTAAAAATGCGTTCACTCTCAAAATCATTGATGGGTGAACGCATTTTTTGATTTCTCTCTTATTGGTGCCGTCCAATTTATGAATATAATAAGCAATAAGCAACGTAAAATGATAGCGAATAGTTATTCAAAGATGTTTTTTCTACAAATACAGTGTTCATATATATAATAGAAGAAACACGTCAAAGAGATATACTTACATATGGTATATTGTTAACAATAATAAAATATAAGAATTAAGAAAAATAACATCTTTATACGACTATATATAAGAGTTGAACAAGTTATAGATATTTTTAAAATGATTGGATACGTTTATTTAAAAGGTTGAAAACGTTTCAAATAAACGTATTTTTAAAATTTTAATCATTAATCAAAAGTAAACCGTTTTAAAGTAAAAGCATAAAGTTGTTCCGGGAGATAAAACTGACTGCAGAATAAATGATCAATTTGAACTGAAATTTCCATTGTAAAATAATTGAATTATCTGAAATTATCGTATTTCCTAGGAAAACACTCGCCTTAAATTTATTCATTTTTTATTATGCGAGATATGCGAGTATAATAGCGATGACAAAGTAAACGACATGAATAAGAAGCGCAGGCATAATCCAAGGTGATACAAAGTATTCCGACTTTTTAGCATGCTTTGGATTAAAAAAAGCATCATCTTCAAAGCGTGAGCGATTCTTTTTACGCATCATTTGATAACGGAACTTTCTAAATCCATAACTTGTGACATCGAGTATGCCTTCTTGAATAATTAAAAAAGTGAATAGTAATATCGCGACCATGATTGTTATGGTGAAGAAGATATTGATGAAGTGTGTCCATGTATGGGTGGATAAAAGCCATATGACCAAACTTGCGATTGGTGTAAATAAGATATAAATTAAAGCATTTTTGTTTATACGTCTCATAGTTTCATTCCTCATTTAGTATTTACTCAAATTATTGTAACTTATATCCTCTCAATATACACCTATATATCTATTTTAAAAGTGTGAATTTCTTTAAATAAAACAGTGAAATATCGAGCATAGCCTATAAATTTTTATTGCGTTAAATCAAAATGTTATTGATTAAATTTTGCGAAAAGTCTATAATGACATTAATATTTCTGAAAATTTAGAAGGGAATGTTAATTTAGATTAGGGGGTATTACGCTTATGCTTAGATATACATTAAAACGTTTATTGTATATGGTCATTTCATTGTTTATCATTATTACCATTACATTTTTCTTAATGAAATTAATGCCTGGTTCTCCATTTAATGATGAAAAATTAAGTGACGAGCAAAAAACAATATTGAACGAAAAATATGGACTTAATGAGCCATTACCAGTTCAATATGCGAACTATATGAAAAATGTTGTCAAAGGAGATTTTGGTAACTCTTTCCAATACGATAATCAGCCTGTTTGGGATTTAATCAAACCAAGATTAGTGCCCTCATTGCAAATGGGGCTTTTTGCAATGGTAATAGGTGTCATCGCAGGTGTCATCCTAGGGGTTGTAGCGGCCACCCGGCAAAATACGTGGGTTGACTATTTAGCAACCTTTATTTCGGTTATTGCGATATCTGTGCCATCTTTCGTATTGGCAGTCTTACTACAATATATCTTTGCCGTACGTTTACAATGGTTTCCTGTTGCGGGGTGGGAAGGTATTTCCACAGCTATATTACCGTCGTTGGCTTTATCAGCTGTTGTTTTAGCAACAGTCGCACGTTATATTCGAGCAGAAATGATAGAAGTGTTGAGTTCAGACTACATATTACTTGCCCGAGCAAAAGGGAACTCAACTTCAAGAGTATTATTTGGTCATGCATTAAGAAATGCATTGATTCCAGTTATTACTATTCTTGTACCGATGCTAGCGGGTATTCTCACAGGAACATTAACAATTGAAAATATTTTTGGTGTACCTGGATTAGGGGACCAATTCGTTCGATCAATTACGACAAATGACTTTTCTGTCATTATGGCGATTACATTATTATTTAGTACATTATTCATCGTCTCTATTTTCATTGTCGATGTTTTATATGGCTTAATTGATCCACGAATTCGTTTGCAAGGAGGTAAGAAATGATGTCAAATGAAGAACGCAATTTACCAAAAGACGATTATTCAGGTGCAACGGTTGCTCAAACTTCAGGGATTATGAATGAAGATTTCGTTCGCACTGGCGCGCCAGACGGAAGTGAGCAAGAGTTTCAAAGAGAAGGTCGCACATTTTGGCAAGACGCTTGGTCGCAACTGACTCGAAATAAATTGGCTGTAGTCGGTATGATTGGGCTAGTCATTATTATTTTATTTGCATTAATAGGTCCATTATTGAATAGCCACGATTTTGCTGAACAAGATGTTCAACGACGTAACTTACCACCTAAAATTGCTGTATTAGATAAAGTGCCGTTTTTACCATTCACTGGTGAAGGTGTCGATGGTAACGCATATGATAAAGCACATGTTAAAGAAAATTTTTGGTTCGGTACAGATCAATTAGGACGTGACTTATGGTCTCGTACTTGGCAAGGGGCTCAAGTTTCATTATTTATTGGTTTTGTAGCTGCCTTTTTAGATATTTTTATTGGTGTCATATACGGGGCGATTTCTGGTTATTTTGGAGGCCGCGTCGATGATATTATGCAACGGTTTATTGAAATTATTTCATCTATTCCAACATTAATCGTTGTTATTTTATTCGTATTAATCTTTGAACCATCTATTTGGACGATTATTTTAGCGATGACCATTACCGGATGGATAGGCATGAGCCGTGTTGTACGTGGCGAATTCTTAAAATTGAAAAATCAAGAGTTTGTATTGGCTTCTCGTACACTTGGAACATCCGATTTCAGATTAATTTTTAAACATATTTTGCCTAACACGTTAGGTGCGATCATTGTAACATCAATGTTTACAGTGCCTAATGCGATATTCTTCGAAGCGTTTTTAAGCTTTATCGGTATCGGGGTCCCTGCACCTAGAACTTCACTCGGTTCACTTGTAAATGAGGGGCGTGCAATGTTACTTATTCACCCGCATGAATTATTTATTCCGGCAATCATTTTAAGTTTATTAATCTTATTCTTCTATCTCTTTAGTGATGGATTACGTGATGCATTTGACCCTAAAATGCGTAAATAAAGGAGGAATTTACAATGTCTGAACGTGTATTAGAAATTAATGACTTGCATGTTTCCTTCGATATTGAAGCAGGGGAAGTGCAAGCGGTAAGAGGCGTTGACTTTTATTTAAATAAAGGAGAAACGCTTGCTATTGTAGGTGAATCAGGTTCAGGGAAATCTGTTTCTACTAAAGCTATTACAAAATTGTTCCAAGGGAAATCTGGAAGAATTAAAAATGGAAGTATTATTTTTAATGGTGAAGACCTCACACAAAAATCAGAAAAAGAGTTAATGAAATTACGCGGTAAAGAGATTTCAATGATTTTCCAAGATCCTATGACATCTCTTAATCCAACTATGAAAATTGGTAAGCAAGTCATGGAGCCTATTATTAAACATATTGGTTTAAGTAAATCAGAAGCGAAAAAACGTGCCATCGAATTATTAAAGTTAGTGGGTTTAAAGCGTGTGGAAGAACGCTTCAATGCATATCCACATCAATTTTCAGGTGGTCAACGACAACGTATCGTTATTGCATTGGCGCTTGCTTGTGAACCTAAAGTGTTAATCGCGGATGAACCTACTACCGCATTAGATGTGACGATGCAGGCTCAAATTTTAGATTTGATGAAAGAATTACAACAAAAAATTGATACGTCTATCATTTTCATTACACATGATTTAGGGGTTGTTGCTAATGTTGCAGATCGTGTGGCTGTGATGTATGGCGGTCAAATGATTGAAACAGGGAATGTGGATGAAATATTCTATGACCCTAAGCACCCTTATACATGGGGATTACTTTCATCAATGCCAGATTTAGAAACAGGGAACGACACAGAATTATTAGCAATTCCTGGTTCACCACCGGATCTAATTCACCCACCAAAAGGCGATGCATTTGCACCACGAAGTGAATATGCTTTAGCGATTGACTTTAAAGAAGCGCCTCCATGGTTTAGAGTTTCGCCGACGCATTATGTTCGTTCTTGGTTGTTAGATGAACGTGCACCTCACGTTGACCCGCCAGAAATGGTAAAACGTAAGCAACGTCCAATGCCGAACAATTTTGATAAACCAGAACGTGTAGAAAGGGTGTCGTTTTAATGGCTGAAAAAGAGGTATTATTAGAAGTTAAAAACTTAAAACAGTATTTCAACCATGGCAAGCGTAATGAAGTACGTGCTGTTGAAGATATTTCTTTCAAAGTATTTAAAGGTGAAACATTTGGCCTTGTGGGAGAGTCAGGCTCTGGTAAGTCAACGACAGGTAAAGCAATAATTAAATTAAATGATGTAACTGATGGCCAGGTGCTATACGAAGGAATCAATATTCAAGATATTAAAAAGCATAAAGACTTACTTAAATTTAATAAGAAAATACAGATGATTTTCCAAGACCCTTATGCTTCACTCAATCCAAGACTTAAAGTTATGGATATCGTCGCTGAAGGGATAGATATTCATGGTTTAGCATCAGATCGGAAAGATCGCAAAAAGCGTGTTTATGATTTGTTAGAAACAGTAGGCCTGCGAAAAAGCCATGCGAATCGTTATCCACATGAGTTTTCAGGTGGTCAACGACAACGTATTGGGATTGCGCGTGCGCTTGCAGTGGAACCAGAATTTATCATTGCGGATGAACCGATTTCAGCATTAGACGTATCGATTCAAGCACAAGTTGTTAACTTAATGCAAAAATTACAACGTGAACGTAACATCACATTTCTCTTCATTGCCCATGATTTGTCGATGGTAAAATATATTTCAGATCGTATTGCTGTAATGCACTTAGGGCGCATTGTTGAGTTGGGGACTGCAGACGAGATTTATAGTCACCCTATCCATCCATATACAAAATCACTACTATCGGCTGTTCCACAACCTGACCCAGATAGTGAACGTACAAGAAAACGTGTTGAGTATAAAGAAGATGCTTCTAAAAATGATCAACGTACGTTAAAAGAATTCACAGAAGGTCATTTTGTTTTTGCGACAGACGAAGAATTTGAAAAATACCGTGAAGCGCACGGCTTATAAATGTGGGAAGGTGGAATGACAATTGAATATTAAAAGCACATTAAAAATAATAATGACTGCTATTGTAGCAGTACTTGTTTTGTCTGCCTGTGGCAATGCTGGAAGTGTCTATGATGATGAAGGGCAAGTATTTCGAAAAGTCATACCACAGGATATGACATCATTGGATACCGCTAAAGTTACAGATAGTGTGAGTTTTGATAAATTCAATCAAGTTTATGAAGGGCTTTACACTTTAAATGGTAAAGATGAAGCGGTACCTGGTGTTGCAAAAGGAGAACCTAAAATTACAAATGGTGGTAAGACTTGGACAATTAAGTTAAGAGAAAATGCGAAATGGTCCAATGGTGATCCGGTAACGGCACATGATTTCGTCTTTGCATGGCGTCGTGTTCTAGATCCAAATACAGCTTCTGAATATGCTTATATTATGTATGATTTGAAAAATGCTGAAGAAATTAACATGAGCAAAAAGAAACCGAAAGAATTAGGTGTGAAAGCTTTAGACGATCATACATTACAATTTGAATTAACTAAACCAATTCCTTATTACAAGGAAATGTTAGCTTTTGGTACATTTATGCCACAAAACGAAAAAATCGTTAAAAAGTATGGTGATCGATACGGTACGAAAGCAGATAAGGCAGTCTACAACGGTCCATTTAAAGTAAAAGAATGGGCAGTTGAAGATAAAATCTTATTAGTTAAAAATAACGACTATTGGGATAAAGATGCTGTTAAACTTGATAAGGTGAATTATAAAATTTTGAAAGATGGACAAGCCGGTGCATCTTTATACGATACAGGTTCGGTAGATGATACAGGCATCTCATCTGAACAAGTAGATAAATATAAAGATTCTCCTGCATTGAAAAAACGTTTACTCGCTTCAACATTCTACTTGAAGTTGAATCAAGATAAAGTACCTGCTTTTAAAAATAAAGATATGCGGATTGCATTTTCACAAGCCATTGATAAAAAGGCTTACGTAGATTCAGTTTTAAACAACGGTTCTGCACCAAGTGATGCGTTTACAGCTAAAGCAACTGCTAAAACACCGGATGGCAAAGATTTTGCTGATCAAATTAAGTCACCATTAAGTTACAATCCTAAAAAAGCACGAGAGCATTATGACAAAGCGAAAAAAGCATTAGGTCAAAGTGAATTTACATTTAAATTAAATACAGAAGACACACCTGCATCTAAAATATCAGCTGAATTTATTAAAGCACAAATTGAAAAGAACTTGCCAGGTGTGACTATAAAAATTCAACAGTTACCGTTTAAACAACGTGTTGCTCGCGAACAAAGTCAGAACTATGAGATTTCATTATCTGGTTGGGGACCTGATTATCCGGATGCACTCACATTCTTAAATATTATGACAACGGGTAATGCATCGAACAAAACAGGATGGAGCAACAAAACGTATGATAAATTGGTGAAAGATGCAAACGGCGTATTATTGAAAGATGAAGAAAAACGTAATGAATCGTTAGTGAAAGCTGAAGAATTATTATTAAACGATGCGCCAATCGCACCAATATATCAAAAAGGGGAAGCACACTTAACAAACCCTCAAGTTAAAAACCTTGAATATCATAATATCGGTGGAGATACTACATTGAAATATGTATACATCGACAAAGATATTGATAGAAAAACAGGTAAGAAAAAAGAGAAATAGCATAGAAAAAGACGTCTGACAGACTGTGAATTCAGTGTTTGTCAGGCGTCTTTTGCGTTAAGAATAATGCTAATTGTTTCACTTCTTATTTGCGTTTACGTCCTAGTCCCATTGCTTTTTCCATTTTTTTCAATGTTTTAGAAGAAACACGATGCGCTTTGTCGCGTCCTTCGTCTAATATTTGATCTAAGCGGTCTGATTCTAAGAAATGGTGATATTTTTCTTGGAAGTCGATTAAAAAGTTTTCGACCACTTCTGCCAAATCGCCTTTAAATGTCCCATAGCCTTCATTGGCATAGCGTTTTTCTAGGTTAGAAATAGATTCTCCAGTCAAACTAGAATAGATGGTTAATAAATTAGAAATACCTGGCTTTTGTTCTGGATCAAACTGAATAATACCATCAGAATCTGTAACGGCACTTTTGATTTTTTTAGCTGCGACTTTAGGTTCATCGAGTAACGAAATAAAGTTTTTCTGATTGTCATCACTTTTACTCATTTTTTTCGTTGGATCTTGAAGACTCATAACACGTCCACCTATTTTTGGCATTTGGACTTCTGGTTTAGTTAAAATATCGTTGTAACGATAGTTAAAACGATCGACAAGATTACGTGTTAACTCCATATGTTGTTTTTGATCATCACCCACGGGAACGATATCAGTGTTGTATAGCACAATATCTGCAGCCATAAGAGGTGGATAAGTTAAGAGTCCTGCAGGAATACCTTCCGTTTGTTTTTGTGATTTGTCTTTAAATTGAGTCATACGCTCCAATTCACCAATTGAAGAAATGGTTGTTAACATCCAGCCAGCTTGTACATGTGCAGGCACTTCTGATTGGATAAATAAAGTGATTTTATCTGGATTGAGACCGGAAGCAAGATAAATGGCAGCAAGTTGACGTGTTTGCTTTCTTAATTTCAACCGATCTTGAGGAACTGTAATCGCGTGTTGATCGACAATACAAAAGTAACATTCATAATCGTCTTGTATATCGACAAATTGTTTAAGCGCCCCGATGTAATTACCGATTGTCGGAATACCACTCGGTTGAATTCCCGAAAATAATGTTTTCATAATGACTAGCCTACTTTCTTTCTTGGTTATTCAATACTATTGTAACAGTATTTTCTTTGTTTGTAAGTTATGTTAATATTAAGGAAGTAACCAAATTGAAAAAAATCATACTAAAGTCTGATTATTGCAATCATTTGATTATTTTACAGATTTCTCATTTAATTTTAATGTTTCAGGTGTATAATATAAACATAAGCGTTAGAAGCAAAGATAAATTAAGATTAGAATTGTTTATATATGATTAAGCAGTTGATCTTGAAGCGTTAAATTACAATGAATGACATTCATTAAATTAGGAGAGTGAGATGTATGGTAACATTATTTACTTCACCAAGTTGCACATCTTGCCGTAAAGCGAAAGCATGGTTACAAGAACATGACATTCCGTATACGGAGCGTAATATTTTTTCTGAACATTTAACTTTAGATGAAATTAAACAAATCTTGAAAATGACTGAAGATGGAACGGACGAAATTATTTCTACACGTTCTAAAACTTACCAAAAATTAAATGTGGACATTGATGCATTGCCACTTCAAGATTTATACACAATTATTCAAGACAACCCTGGTATTTTACGTCGTCCAATTATTTTAGACGATAAACGATTACAAGTAGGTTATAACGAAGACGAAATTCGTCGTTTCTTACCACGTAAAGTACGTACGTTCCAATTGCAAGAAGCACAACGTATGGTTGATTAAATATAAGCGTTTTGAATCACTATTGTGAGACGAGCGTTAGCATATTAAAAGGACTGGAAAATCACTTCCAGTCCTTTTAATTATGATGACAGAGAAGTGCCAAATGATAGAGCTAATCATAAACCATCATACATTTCTCCATTTTCAATGTGTGTGCCTAACGGGTGTCATGTAAGGGAGATATGTTATACTGAAAGTGTTAAGGTACACAATTTTATTTGATACAGTCAAATAGATTGTGTTTTTATTGGTTGTCTAATACAATAGGGTTACTATTCATCGACTGTAAGGAGTGAGATGATATGAGAATAGAACGTATAGACGATATGACTGTAAAACTTTTTATCACATATACAGATATTGAGGCGCGTGGATTTAAGCGTGAAGATCTTTGGACTAACCGTAAACGAGGCGAAGAATTTTTCTGGTCCGTTATGGAAGAAATCAATGAAGAAGAAGATTTTGTCGTTGAAGGACCGTTATGGATACAAGTACATGCCTTTGAAAAAGGTGTCGAAGTAACGATTTCAAAATCTAAAAATGATGATTTGATGCAAATGTCTGAAGAAGATAGTACCTTTGATGAATTCGATAGCCAATTGAATGAATTATTATCACAGTCGTTGAAAGATGAACAAACATCAGATAGTCAAAATGAAAGAGAACGTACGCATAAGACTAAAGCACCGACACCACGTACTGCGATTTTTAAATTTGAAAATTTAGAGAATGTCATTGAATATGCACATCGTAACGATCAACAATTGACTGATTTTGAAGATTTACTTTATATGATAGATCAAACGTATTATTATGCAGTTCATTTTGATGAATCTGTTCAAGAAGAAGACATTCATGATTTCTATGGTCAAATATTAGAATTTGCAATGCCAAGTGATCGAACAGCGTACTATCTAAATGATTATGGCAAAATTATAATGAGTCATAATGTAACAGAACAAGTGAAACGTTATTTTCCTTTAAGTGATTAATTAATGACAAAAAAATAATTATGCCTATAAAACGAGTTCTCGCGGATTTTTTCGAGAACTCGTTTTTAAATACTAAAAAGATAGTAGATATTAAGAGTGAGCAATGATTGTGTCAAACTTCATCCGTTAAACTCATCCTTTATAGAGAAGTCCGATGTGAAATTTTAACAGACTCTCTCGTTGTTTTTTTTAAGTTATTCTTTGTTTAAATTTGGTAGAATTCTTTATTTTTTTTACCTATTTCATCTCTGACTCGTTGAAAAACTGACCACTCTTTACCTGCAGGATCATCAAAATACCAATGCTCTTTTTTGACATTTGGTGGTAAGGTAGGGCAGTTATCATCTGCATGACTGCACAGCGTTACGACTAAATCAGCTTGAATTATGATATCTTTATCAATTAAATCTGATGTATGGTTTGATAAATCGATATTTACTTCTTTCATGGCTTCTATCGCTTTAGGGTTGAGTCCATGACTCTCAATAACAGCAGAAAAAACATTCCATTTTTCTCCTAATATTTTCTTCGCCCATCCCTCAGCCATTTAACTACGGCATGAGTTACCAGTACATAAAAAATAAATGGTTTCTTTATTCATATTTAAAACCTCTTTTCTTAAAAAAATACGAGTGTGAAGTATAAACCAAGCAATGTAACAAACAATACAGGAACCGTAATGACAACGCCAATTTTAAAATAAGTGCCCCAAGAAATTTTAATCCCTTTTTGAGTGAGGACATGCAACCATAATAAAGTCGCTAATGAACCAATTGGCGTAATTTTAGGCCCTAAATCTGAGCCGATAACATTCGCATAAATCATGCCTTCCTTTATAAGACCCGTTACTTCAGATTGTCCTATAGCAATTGCATCTATTAAAACCGTCGGCAAATTGTTCATGATTGAGGATAAAAATGCAGCTATAAAGCCCATACCTATGACACTACTGAATAAGCCATAATTTGAAATATAAGATAACGCGTGAGCTAAGAGGGCTGTAATCCCGGCATTTTTTAAACCGAATACGACCAGGTACATCCCTATTGAGAACAGTACAATATTCCAAGGCGCGCCTAGAACGATTTGCTTAGTATGAACAGCTTCAGATTGATGTGCGCAACCCAGAAATATGAGTGCGATAATCCCGATGATGATGGATACTGGAATATGGATAAGGCCACCTAAGAGATAGCCAGCTAACAATGCGACTAAGATGAACCATGACAGTATGAACAATTTTGGATCTTTAACGGCATCTTTGGGCGCTTTTAAATGAGAGATATTAAAAGTTTGAGGTATAGACTTTCTAAAATAAAGCCATAGGACAGAAATGCTTGCAATTAATGCGAAAAGATTAGGGATGAACATTCGACCTAAATATTGTAAGAAATCTATGCCAAAGTAATCAGCAGAAATAATATTCACTAAATTGCTGACAATTAAAGGCAAAGATGTCGTATCTGCGACAAAGCCACAGGCGATAATAAATGGAAAGATCGTGTTGGGTTTAAAACCTAAATGTTTAACCATCGCTAATACAATGGGGGTCAAAATTAAGGCTGCACCATCATTTGCAAAGAAAGCAGCGACAACAGCACCTAATAACATGATGAACACAAACATTTTTAAACCATTGCCGTTTGAAGCCTTTACCATATGAATGGCTGCCCATTCGAAAAAGCCAATCTCATCTAAAATGAGTGAAATGATCATAATCGCGATAAAAGCTAAAGTCGCATTCCAAACGATATGCGTCACTTCTCCTACATCTGCCCATTGAACAACGCCTGTAAGTAGCGCAATACCCGCACCTATTAAAGCAGTTATACCAATGTCTAACCCTTTAGGCTGCCATATGACAAAAACTAAAGTTAAAATGAAAATCGCAATTGCTAAAAATGTAAGCATGTTTATCCACCTGACTTAAAATTTTAAACCACAGTATGAATTCAATTACCTTTTTGAACGTATTTAAAACTTAGGTCGTATACTTGTTTATAAGATAAGCTTAATATATTAAGTCAAACTTGTATGACTTGTAATGATCAGCTAGCTAAGATAACACAATTGTTTTTAACGAGTTGTGTTTAAAAAGGGGCACTGAAAAAAATTTGAAGTAATCTTTTACGTTTGTACGTGTATGTAATTGAGGTGACGAGATGTTAACAGCATACAATGAGCAATTAGAGCAAGTTTTCGCACAACATGCGTCCAAACAAGAGCAGTACTTTTGTCCAATTTGTAAAGCAGCTGTCATTTTAAAACAAGGGACTACTAAAAATGCCCATTTTGCCCATCAATCCAATCTCCATTCGGCACGTCAGATGAAAGGTGAATCTGAACAGCATCATCGTTGCAAATCTCATTTATATCTTCAATTAAAAGAGAGCCACGCTGATGTAAAATTAGAACCCTATTTGAAAGCAATTAATCAAATTCCAGACCTGATTGTAGGACGTTGGGCATTAGAAATTCAGTTAAGTATGATTTCTTGTAAACGAATGCGACAACGGACGGTGGGATTAACGCAACTAGGCTATTATGTCTTATGGCTTACAGCATTACCTAAAATTAAACAAGGCCGCTTCATTCTGACACAACTTCATCAACAAGCAATTTTACCAGAGTCTTATTCTCTTTTTTGTATCAATACGGAGACAGATAGTATTTACCGAATTTCACAACTTGTTCCGCTTACAGCAACACAGTTTTATGGTGAAATGACCGCGATTCCTGTCGCACAGCTTTGCCATTATTTAAGTCATCAAACGCCTGAAGAAATGATTGTTCGTAAATTATCGACTGCGACAATCTTAAGTTATATAAGACAATGTCGTCAAAAAAACAATGTGCGAGAACCTACAATATCGCTATTGTACCAATTACAATTAACAGATGAACAAGTTATTAAATTAACGGGATTTTTATTTCCAGAACAAATTTATATTCGTACCCACCCTGTTTTATGGCAGTTATGGATATTGAAGAGCATACAAAGTCAGGTACCAAGCCACGCACTTCTAGCTAAAAATATAAAATTGCGTCAGTTTGCTGTGAAAGAAGTGAATGCATCAAAATTAATTAACACCATAGTAGCGCGATATATTAAATTTTTAAATTTATAAGTGAATAGTGTGCATTATTGTGAGAAAAATGAGAAAATAGAATTATTATCAACACCAAGAGGAGGAAAAAATAATGTCACAACAACTTACAAGAGAACAACAAGAACAAAAATATCCTGAATACTCATGGGATTTAACAACTATTTTTGAAAGTGATGAAGCTTGGGAAGAAGCATTTAAAACGGTTGAAAGCTATTTAGGAAAAGAAGCTCAATTTAAAGGTCGCTTAGGTGATGACGCAGAAACGTTATATCAAGCTCTATCACTCGAAGATGAAATTGAAACAGAACTTGAATCTGTATATGTTTATGCACATTTAAAACAAGACCAAGATACAGCGAACGATCAGTATACTGGGTTTGAAGCACGTGCCCATCAATTAGCAATTAAAATAAGTTCAGCTTGGAGCTTTTTAGTACCTGAATTACTTCAAATAGATGAGAAAACAATTGAATCATATGTTGCCTCTCATGAAGGTTTGAAACGTTTTGAGTTCGATTTACAATTAATCAACGAAAAGCGACCACACATTTTAGATGCTGAGCAGGAAAAATTATTAACTGAGGCACAAGATGCACTATCCACACCAGGCAATGTATTTAGTATGTTTGATAATGCAGACCTTACTTTTGAAGATGTAACGGATAAGGATGGTCAAAAACACCCATTAACGCAAGGTACATTTATTAAATATTTAGAGTCTGATGATCGTGTACTACGCAAATCTGCTTTTGAAAATGTATATAAAGCTTATGGAAGCTACAACAACACGTTAGGTGCTACGCTAGCAGGTGAAGTGAAGAAGCATGTATTTAATGCGCGATCACATCATTATGAGAGTGCCCGTGCACAAGCTTTAGGAAATAACAATATTCCTGAAGAAGTTTATGATAATCTCGTGAAAACAGTCCATGAATATTTGCCATTATTACATCGATATACAAAATTAAGAAAATCATTGTTAGGTGTAGAAGATTTAAAAATGTACGATATGTATACACCAATGGTTAAAGATATCAAATTCGAAATGCCATACAATGAAGCGGTTGATTGGATGTTAAAAGGTTTGGAACCAATGGGCGAAGAATATTTAAATGTGATTAAAGAGGGCTTAAACAATCGCTGGGTAGACGTATATGAAAATAAAGGAAAACGTTCAGGTGCGTATTCATCAGGTGCACATAAAACGAATCCATTTATTTTATTGAACTGGTCTGACACTGTTTCTGATTTATATACGTTAGTCCATGAGTTTGGTCATTCGGCGCATAGTTATTTTAGCCGCCAAAATCAACCATCTAACATGAGTGATTATTCTATTTTCGTAGCTGAAGTTGCTTCAACATGTAACGAAGCATTAATGAGCCATTACATGGATAAACACCTTGATGATAAACGTCGTCTATTATTATTAAACCAAGAATTAGAACGCTTTAGAGCTACACTTTTCCGTCAAACGATGTTTGCAGAATTTGAGCATAAAATTCATCAAATCGAGGAAGCAGGCGAGCCATTAACAGCGAATCGTATGAATGAAGAATACGCTGCATTGAATCGTCAATACTTTGGTGACACAGTAGAAACAGATGAAAACATTAGTAAAGAGTGGTCTAGAATCCCTCATTTCTATATGAACTATTATGTCTATCAATATGCAACAGGTTATAGTGCTGCACAAAGTTTAAGTCACCAAATTTTAACTGAAGGCCAACCAGCCGTTGAACGTTACATCAATGAATTTTTGAAAAAAGGAAGCTCAAATTATCCAATTGAAATCTTAAAAAATGCTGGTGTAGATATGACAACACCACAACCAATTGAGGATGCATGTAAAGTCTTCGAACAAAAATTGGATGCCTTTGAAAAATTAATGAAAGCTTGATGGGTATGAATTCGTTTACAATATGACGGTTTTGTGAAAATTTTAGTTTTTAGTCTTAAATGGTTGAAACCATAAAACACTCGTGTTATATTATGAGCATGAAATTAATCACATAACAAACATACCCCTTTGTTTGAAGTGAAAAATTTCTCCCATCCCCTTTGTTTAGCGCCGTGTCGAAACACGGCGTTTTTTATTTGTCCATTTTTAGCTATACCTACATTCTAAATCCCATACGATGTCATTATAATATATTCAATAACTAAAATCGTGTCGTGTTAACGTTATACATGCGTTCGTCACCTATAGTGTTAAAGTCTGCCTTGCCATAACAATCGACAAAATGAAGCGTCATCAACACTGATAAAGTGAAACAAAAAATAAACACTAGACAAGTATTGTCGCCTAATAGCTTGGTTGCTATATACGTCAAATTTATCTAGTGTTATTTCATTTATTTATAATCGTCATATTTACATCTTTGATTTCCAAAAGACGCCCTCAGGATAAGTCATCTTCGTAATCTTCTGTTGCAACATTAATTTTTTTAATTCTTTTTTTAAAGTTTTCTCTGGCCATTCATAAATTGTCAATAACTCTTCTTCTGTCACCAACTGTTTTTGTTGAATATAATCAGCTAAATTCGGTGGTAAAGATTTTTCGATAGGGCTTCCCATCATTTCATTAATAATATACGTATAGATATGATATGGGTATAGACCTTCTACTTTCAAACCTTCTTCTTGAATATCTTCATTAAAAAACACAAGAGAAGGGGCTTGTTCAACTTCCATTTCTCGAGCGATATGGAGATCCACTTTTAAACTTTCACGCAACTGTCCGTTCTTTAAATCATCTTTGTAAACGTCTAAATCTAAACCTGCATTAATGATACATTTACGTATCATTTCTTCTGTAACAATGTCGGGCTTGGGGATGATCTCATTTTGAATTAAATGCATAAAACGATGTGCACGTGCACGCCCTTGTAATTCGGCAGCTTTAAATGCAAGTGCAATGTTATCCCGATCTGAAGTGCTTTGTGCCTGACATTTAGTTAAAACACGCAAAGAAGGGTTTAATATATGACGAATACGGATATATTGATGGTATTCAATGCGTAACTTTGACAAAATCGCAGAAAGTTTAAAGCTGTCCATACTAAATGGATCAAAAAAAGAGTAAATTTCAATCTTACTTACAGGTGAAAGATTTGAATCTTCACGACAAGTATTCACGATAGCTCTCAATTCTTTCGTCATGTTATTTCACCTACAATTAATTTTCTATATTGACCATATGATTTGCGGTTAAACTTAGTCTTTCATACAAGTAATCGCCCACGCCATACGGAAGTTGTGCTTCTGTAATAGCAATGTGCATGTTTTCCAACCATGCGGCTTTTGCTTGATGGTCTATCGGAAAAGACATGTGACGCATTCTTAACATCGGATGCCCATGTTCTTGCGTATATAAGTCCGGTCCACCTAGAAATTGCGTTAGAAACTGTTTTTGTTTGCGTGCCGTCTCTGCAAAATCGCCAGGAAACAAATGATTAATTCTATTATCTTGTTCTACTAGTCTATAGAAATGATCAATTAAGGCGTATAACTTTTCTTGCCCAATCACTTCATAAGGTGTCTGTGCCATCTTCATCACCGCTCAAGTTTCGTATTATATATAAATGATAACATGAATTTTTACATTTCAAAGCAAAAACACTTGTACATGAACTGTTTACATGTCATACTATTGAATTTTATGAATGGATCCCTCATCAATTGAATGAAACGACGCTTGCATAGTGCACAATCATCTTTTCTTTTTATTTATGGTTTGATTGTGCTTTTTTGTATTCAAAAAAGCGTTGTACTTTATTTTTTGGTGTATCCGGCTCTAATTGTAGTTGGTCTAATAATTGATGAAATGCATGTTTTCCTGTTTCAAAATCGGATACTTCAAACTCTAATTCGTAATCTTCAGTATCTAAATACGTACTATGGTCTAAGACAAGTAAACCATGTGCTGTTTCAGTTTCAAGGCGATAGGTTGTTAATGCACCTAGAACTAGCAGATCTTGCATCGCTACGTGACGTTGTTCGAGAACTTCTCGAATGGATGTGTCAATGATATCGACAGGGACAGGTTCCTCTTGTTTAGGTGCCCAAGTCACTTGTGCATTGTGCTCTAATAAGCCAACTTGATCTGGCACTTTCAATGTCATCTCATTAGAAGCGTTTTGCTTTTCTCTTATTCTTAAAGCCATTTTCTGCGATTGAATTTGAAAGTCTGGTGTATCAATATAATAATTAACTTGCTTAAAAGGGGATTGCTTTGAAAAGTATTGCGCTTTAATCTTCTCGTAATGCGCTTTATCGAGTCGTTGTTTAAATTCAATTTCACGTTCAATTGCCATTGATGATCACTCCTTATTGACTTATTATGCCGAAGTATGTGGTGTTTTGAAAGTAATTCACTTGAGTTTGTTTTGAACGATGAGTGTCACGTTAAATTATGTTAAAATGTTACGTGATGAGGAGGAAAAGATATGCGTATTTATGTCAACGAAGTTAAAATTCAAGATAACCGTATCTTATGTTATACGGATGAACCTACGAAAGGTTTTACTGAAGCGGGACAAATGCTTGCTGATAGTGATCGTCACGCCTTTGTTTATTTATTAGATGATGGGTCTTCGTTCTCGTACTTAATGTTTGTACAGGAAACTTGGCCAATGCTTCATGAACATCGGGGCAAAGAAGTCGTGATTAACGATGAATTAACGTTAACGCAATTTTCTCCTGAGTTGGACTACTTATTAGAAAACATAGAAGGTAATTCCAATTATGGAAAAGAATTTGTGACTGCCGTAGAAGAAACATTTGAACTCGTATGAAGCGGAGTGAAGTAAGATGAACCAATGGGAAATTTTTCTAGCACCATATCAACAAGCGATTGATGAATTAAAAGTAAAGCTGAAAGGCTTAAGAAAACAATATGAAGTTGCAGAACACAATTCACCAATCGAATTCGTAACAGGTCGTGTGAAACCCATTACGAGCATTATTGATAAAGCGAATAAAAGGGGTATTCCATTTGATCGTTTACGTGAAGAAATGTATGATATTGCCGGTTTACGAATGATGTGTCAATTTGTAGATGATATTGACATTGTGGTTGATTTACTAAGGCAACGTCAAGATTTTAAGGTCATCGAAGAACGTGATTATATTAGTAATACTAAGCAAAGTGGATACCGTTCATATCATGTGATTATTGAATACCCAATTGAAACATTAGATGGTTCAAAGTCAATTTTAGCTGAGATTCAAATTCGTACTTTAGCCATGAATTTTTGGGCAACGATTGAGCATACGCTTCGATATAAATATGATGGGGATTACCCACCCGAAATTCAAACGAGATTAGAACGTGCAGCGGAAGCCGCTTTCTTATTAGATGAAGAAATGTCAGAAATTAAAGAAGAGATTCAAGAAGCTCAAAAATATTATTCGAAAAAACGTGCGAACAAGCATGAGGATCGCGGGGTGGATTGATGCGCTACGTTATATTATCTAAAGGAGATTCAAAATCTGAAGCGCTGAAGCATAAAATGATGTGCCATATGGAAGATTTTAAAATGATTGAGGATCCAGAAAATCCTGAAATCGTTATTTCAGTAGGCGGTGATGGAACTTTATTACAAGCTTTTCATCATTATAGTCATATGCTGTCTCGATGTGCGTTTGTCGGGATACATACAGGTCATCTCGGATTTTATGCGGATTGGTTACCACATGAGGTAGAAAAATTAATTATAGAGATTAATAACTCTGAATTCCAAGTCATTGAATATCCACTGCTTGAGATTGTGATTCGATACAATGATAAAGGTTATGAAACACGCTACCTCGCGCTTAATGAAGCGACTATGAAAACCGAAAATGGAACAACGCTTGTTGTAGATTTAGACATTCGTGGTCAACACTTTGAACGATTTAGAGGAGACGGGTTATGTATTTCTACGCCCTCTGGTTCGACAGCTTACAACAAAGCATTAGGCGGGGCATTGATTCATCCTTCATTAGAAGCAATTCAGATTGCTGAAATTGCCTCAATCAATAACCGCGTTTTCCGTACGGTCGGCTCTCCTTTAGTGTTGCCTAAACATCATACATGTCATGTGAAACCGGTCAATCATGATAGCATTTTAACGACCATTGATCATGTAAGTGTTAAACATAAAAATGTCAATGCGATTCAATATCGTGTGGCTAACGAAAAGATTCGTTTTGCACGTTTTAGACCTTTCCCATTCTGGAAACGTGTTCACGATTCATTTATTTCTAGTGGTGATGAATCGTGATATTTAAATATCATATCCAAACGTCTATGACACTAAAGTCATTCTTATATGAACAACAATTTTCTAAAAAGACGATTAGCGCCATTAAACAAAATGGCGCTTTACTTGTTAATGGTGATCCGAAGACTGTGCGTTATACGTTACAAAGTGATGATAGTTTAGAAGTTCATCTTCCTAAAGAGCTTCCGAGTCCATATCTTCAGCCTTTTCTAGCACCGCTGGATATTTTGTATGAGGATGAATGGCTACTTGTTGTCGTGAAGCCACAACAACAAAATACGGCACCTTCACGAGAACATCCTCATGAAAGTTTAGTTGAACAGGTGTTAGCGTATATGCAACAGCGCAATGAACGGGGCATCCCGCATGTTGTTACACGGTTGGATCGCAATACAACGGGGATTGTTATTATTGCGAAATCACGTCATGTGCATCATTTAATGAGTCGTATTGAGATTGAAAAATACTATGAGTGTATTTGTCATGGGGTTTTGGAACAAGACGGTTTTATTGATGTACCCATTGCACGGGATACACAAAGCATTATTAAACGTAGGGTCTCAGAAGACGGTAAATCCGCTCTGACCTATTATGCACCTATTAAAAATTTCAAGACTTATACATGGTGTCGTGTTAAACTTGAAACGGGTAGAACGCATCAGATTCGCGTTCATTTCGAATACATCAATGCACCATTAGTAGGGGATACATTATATGGAGGGGCACACCCTACTTATCAAACACAATTATTGAAATGCGCAGAAGTCAGGTTTGTACATCCATTGACAAATAAAGAAATCAACATCAGGAATCAACATCCAAACTTCGAGCAAGTTTTAACCACTTTGTAGATATACGGATTGATGGAGGTGGCAAATGTGGCTAATGAAAATGAACAAATCATTTTAGATGACGAAGAAATATTCGACAAAGACTTGTTGGATGACTTAATAGCTAAAGAGAATATTGATGGTTTTAGAGAAGAATTTTTAGCATTGCACTCATATGAACAAAGTGAATACTTTGAAGTGAGTGATGACGACATACGTCAAAAAATGTATCGATATTTATCTCCCGATGAAGTGGCTGAGTTTTTCGAGAGTTTAGAAATTGATGAAGAAGAATATGAAGATTTATTTGAAGAAATGAACGCGGCCTATGCGAGTAAAGTACTTGAACATATGTCGTACGATAATGCGGTAGATATTTTAAATCAGCTATCGAAAAAGAAAATAGCAAGCTTATTAATGTTGATGAATCGTGAGGACGCTAAAGAAATTAAAGCGTTACTTCATTATGATGAAGATACTGCCGGCGGTATCATGACAACGGAATTTATCTCTTTGACAATCAATACACCGGTACACGAAGCGCTAATGAGGGTAAAAGAACAAGCGCCAGATGCGGAAACCATTTACGTGATATTTGTTGTAGATGAAGAGAAAAAACTTGTCGGTGTCTTATCATTAAGGGATTTAATTATAGCTGAAAATGATACTTATATTGAAGATATTATGAATGAGCGTGTCATTAGCGCTAATGTTGCCGATGACCAAGAAGACGTCGCACAGACAATGAGAGACTATGACTTTATTGCTATGCCCGTACTCGACTATCAAAATCATTTACTAGGGATTATTACCATCGATGATATCGTGGACGTTATGGATGAAGAGGCAAGTGAAGACTACTCTCGTTTAGCCGGTGTATCAGACATTGACTCTACAGATGATTCGATTTTTCAAACCGCACTTAAACGGTTGCCTTGGTTGTTGATTTTAACAGTTTTAGGGATGATTACGGCATCTATTTTAGGTTCTTTTGAAGAAACGCTTGAAAAAGTGGCTTTGCTCGCTGCTTTTATACCCATTATTAGCGGGATGTCTGGGAATTCTGGAACGCAGTCATTAGCCGTAGCTGTACGTAATATCTCGACGGGCGATATTAAAGAAAAAAGTAAATTCAAACTCGCCTTGCGTGAATCCGGAAGTGGTTTTTTAACCGGTATTACTTGCGCAACGAGTTTATGCTTTATTATTATCATTTTATACGGACAACCTTATCTGGCTCTCATTGTTGGAACGAGTTTAACGATTGCGATGACAGTAGGGACAACGATTGGGTCTGTTATTCCACTTGTAATGAATCGTATTGGCATTGACCCTGCAGTTGCAAGCGGACCTTTTATTACTACAATCAATGATATAGTAAGTATGTTAATCTATTTCGGATTAGCAACGTCATTTTTAACCTAAGGGGGTACTCATGGAATTTGTATCACTAGTCATTGTCATAGTTGCGGCTATGATTACACCAATATTGATTAACAGATTGAAAATTTCATTTTTACCTGTCGTCGTAGCTGAAATTTTAATGGGTATCGTGATAGGTAATTCATTTCTAAATCTTGTTCATCGTGACGAAGTACTGAATATTCTATCCACATTAGGTTTTATTTTTCTAATGTTTTTAAGTGGGTTAGAAATTGATTTCAATGCATTTAAAAAAGATAAATCGAATAAAAAGAAAGAAGAGGCAAAGGTTCCGAATCATTTGCGCATCGCTTTGATCGTGTTTATGCTTATCATGATTATCTCGGTAGGTCTTGCATTCGCATTCAAATGGATGGGGCTTATTGATGATGTGCTATTAATGGTGATTATTATATCAACCATTTCACTTGGTGTTGTCGTGCCTACTTTAAAAGAAATGAACTTGATGAGTACAACCATTGGGCAATTGATATTGTTAGTCGCTGTGCTTGCAGATTTAGCGACGATGTTATTACTCACAGTTTATGGGGCTGTCCATGCATCAGGTGCTGAAACGCTTTGGCTTATAGGAATATTAGTCGTCTTTACAGTTGTATTTTACTTCTTAGGCGGATTGTTCAAAAAAGCACCATTTCTACAAAAACTGATGGATGGAACGACACAAATTGGAATTCGTGCCGTGTTTGCGCTTATTATTTTACTCGTGGCACTTGCTGAAGGCGTCGGTGCAGAAAATATTTTAGGGGCTTTCTTAGCGGGTGTTGTCGTTTCTTTATTAGGGCCGACACAAGATCTTGTTGAGAAGTTAGATTCATTTGGTTACGGATTCTTTATTCCAATATTTTTTATCATGGTCGGTGTCGATTTAAATATTCCATCCTTGATTAAGGATCCAATGATTCTATTAATTATTCCTGTGTTAATAGGGGCCTTTATTATTTCAAAACTGATTCCTGTGCTGTTACTTAAAAAATGGTTTGATATGAAAACAACTATCGCATCTGCTTTTTTACTGACTTCAACATTATCACTTGTCATTGCAGCAGCTAAAATCGCAGAAAAGCTGGGTACGATTAGTAAAGAAACATCGGGTGTCCTTGTTTTAAGTGCGGTCATCACATGTGTCTTCGTACCGATAGTATTTAAAAAACTGATACCTATTCCAGATGAGATGCAACGTTCTATTAAAGTTGCAATGATTGGTAAAAACCAACTTTCTATTCCAATTGCACAAGGTTTAAGATCTCAGTTATATCAAATTTCACTTTATTACCGCAAAGATTTAACAGATCATCGTACATTATCAGATGACATTACGATGATTGAGATGGCAGATTATCACCCTGCAATATTAGAGCGTTTAGGTCTTTTTGATAGTGATATCGTCGTATGTTCGACTAATGATGATGAAATTAACCGACGTGTCGCGTTAATGGCAAAAGATCATGGCGTAGAGCGTGTCATTTGTCGCCTTGAAGCGAGTGATGAAGCACAAGCATTAAGCAGTAAAGGTATTGAATTGTTCAGTAATTTCCAAAGTAATCAGATTTTATTAAAAGGGATGATTGAAACACCAAACATGCTGAACTTATTAAGCAATGTAGAAACATCGCTTTATGAAATTGGAATGTACAATTATGCATTTGATCAAATGCAATTGCGTAACTTCCCATTTGGTGGCGATATTATCTTTGTACGAATTATCCGCAATAATGAATCTATCGTACCGCACGGGGATACACAACTTCAATATGGCGATCGACTTATTGTTACAGGTACGAAAGAGTACGTTGATCAGCTTAAAATTGAATTGGAAATGTTCTAAATTACGAACATATACACAATTCAGTTTTCGCAGTCTCATTTTCATTGAGACTGAGATCAATTCTAAAATAAATAGGGCTAAGATGATGGATTATAAAAATTGTCTTAGCGCTTCTTTTTTATGATAAAACTCGTATTGAATGACTTCGCTTTCCGAGGGGACAGCCTCAGCCTGCAGTCTTCAGCTCGTCCTGTTCCCTCAGGAGTCTCGTCATCAATACTTCGTTTATGCATGGCATCATTTACTATTATTGTTTAAAAAACAAGTCGTTTCATTAATAACGACAGAAACTAAATTAACGATAAATGAATTTGTCCACACCATAACGTTTATTATTTAAAAGCTATGTATATCGCAATGAAGGGTATTGAGTTGAGACTTCAGCTCATAAGCAGGCGCATTCATGAAGGCAGGTTTATCTAAGATTTTATGTCACGTACTTATATTTCATACGTGTAGAAGCACGTATTTTTCGACAACAAAGTAGTGCAGAATATGTGATATAGTTTTAAAATTTAAGACCAGATGGTAAAATTAAAAGTATCATGTTATTAAAAGATAAAGGAGTAATCACATTGATGAATCTTGAAGGTAAAACTTTTGTAGTGATGGGTATTGCAAACAAACGAAGCATCGGTTTCGGTGTTGCAAAAGTATTGGATCAACTAGGGGCGAAGTTAGTATTTACATACAGAAAAGAAAGAAGCTTTAAAGAGCTAGATAAATTAATTGATCAATTAAATCAATCTGAAAAACATGTTTATCAAATCGACGTTCAAAGCGATGAAGATGTCGTAAAAGGCTTTGAACAAATCGGTCAAGATGTGGGTAAAATTGATGGTGTTTTCCATTCCATCGCTTTTGCCCGTGTAGAAGAGTTAAGAGGTCGTTTTTCAGATACATCTCGTGATGGCTTTTTACTTGCACAAGACATTAGTGCATACTCACTCACGATTGTTGCGCGTGAAGCAAGAAAAATTATGAATGAAGTGGGTAGTATCGTAACTTCAACTTATATTGGTGGGGAGTTTGCTGTACCTAATTATAATGTGATGGGTATTGCTAAAGCTAGCCTCGAAGCGTCAGTGAAATATTTAGCAGCAGATTTAGGTCAGGATAATATTCGTGTCAACGCGATATCTGCTGGTCCTATTCGTACGTTGAGTGCGAGAGGTGTGGGTAGCTTCACAACAATTTTAAAAGAGATTGAAGAACGCGCACCATTGAAACGTAATGTTGATCAAGAAGAAGTAGGTAAAACTGCGGCTTATTTATTAAGTGACTTTTCATCAGGTGTTACTGGAGAAAACATTCATGTGGACGCTGGTTTCCATGCAATTCGCTAAGTCATTGATAAGATAAAGAAAAGCGATTAAACAAGCTTCTCTTACGCAATCGAATTGACAGTTTTAGCGTGTTAAGCTAATAAGAGATTAAAAAAAGCAATTTCGCTCATTGAGAGGGAAATTGCTTTTTTGCGTTGAATCTCAAAACTTGATATTCGACGTGTTTTTAATCGTTCTTTTAAAAAGATTTAGAGAATGCTGTTATCGTCTACATTACTTTGTGCTTTGTGTAAAATTTGGTGACGATATTTGTAAACATTTCGTGCAATCGTTTTAAGGACAGCGTATAACGGAACAGCTACTAAGATGAGCATGAAACCGCCTAAACTACCTGAAGCTAAAATAACGATAATAATTGTTAATGGGTGAATGTTTAAAGATTTACCCATTACGTTAGGCGTGATAACGTTACCTTCTAATTGTTGCGCAACTAAAGTGACCACACAGACCCATATAAAGGTTGAAGGGCTTTGAATCAATCCTAAAATACCCGCTGGTAAAAATGCCATCCATGGTCCTAAAAATGGAATCATATTTGCGACAATGGCGAACATGACGAGTAATAATGTATATTCTAGACCTATGATACTATAGCCGATGTATAAAATGGTTCCGAGTATTAAACTCACTGTAACTTGACCTTGGATATAAGATTTTAATGTTTGGTTCAAATCTTTTAAAAGTGTAACGACAAATATTTTACGCTCGCCATTAAAAAAGCGGGCAACTGCTGGAATAAAACGTTCGTGATCTTTCAACATATAGATTAAGAAAAACGGAACTAAGATTAACAAGAAAAGTGTGGACACAATACTTGTTACAATATTGAGTGAGTTAGATAAAATATTTGATGCCATTTCACTAATGTAAGAAACGATATCATTAATTTTGTCAGTTACTTGTGATGGAAGTCGATCACGTTGGTCTAATGCAAAATTAATAAGACGTTCAGCTTCACGTTGTATAAATGGGATTTGGTGAATGAGATTCTCAATTTGTGTTGCAATAACAGGTCCAATGACACCAATGACAGCGCCAATAAGAGCTGTAAGTCCAAGTAAAATAATGGTAATACTTGCCCAACGTGGAATATGCCGTTTTTCTAACATCTTTTGAAAAGGCAAACAAATATAGAATAAAAAGCCACTTAATAGTAAGGGCAATATGATAGATTGAATAATGATAACGATCGGCATAAAGATATGATTGACATCTATAAATAATTTAATGAGTAAAAATAAAAGCAACAGTGCGATGCCTGAACGAAACCACACTTTATTCGTCATAAATTGTTCCTCCTTTTGTAAACACTTATATTTTAGTATAGCCCAACTACATACGTGTTAAAAGAAAAAAATGAAATATCGACAATAAATCTTTTCAATTTTTATTTAGTATGTGAATTTTAATAATAAGTTGCACGGAATTTATTAAATGTGTATACTGATAGCAGATTTATCTGAAAATTTAAAAATTTAGCGGGATGATAGGGGGCATGTGTATGTTAGAAGTGATTGTGGGATGGCTAAATGAAGTGGTGTGGAGTAAACCGCTCGTTTATGGTTTGTTACTTACTGGTATCGCTTTTAGTTTAATGACACGTTTTTTACAGGTTAGACATTTTAAAGAAATGATTCGTTTAATGTTTCAAGGTGAAAAATCACCGACAGGGATTTCAAGTTTTCAAGCAATAGCATTGTCTTTAGCGGGTCGTGTCGGTACAGGGAACATCGTGGGTGTTTCTACTGCAATTTTTATTGGAGGTCCCGGGGCCGTTTTTTGGATGTGGATTACAGCATTTTTAGGTGCAGGTACAGCTTTTGTTGAATCAGCATTAGGACAAATTTATAAGAAAGAAGAAGATGGCGAGTATCGTGGGGGTCCGGCCTACTATATCGAACGTGGCATCAAAGGGAAGTTCGGTAAAATTTACGGACTGATTTTCGCGATTGTCACGATTATTTCTGTGGGCTTATTACTACCAGGTGTTCAATCCAATGCGATTGCAAGTTCCATGCATAATGCATTTGGAATACCATCATGGATTATCGCCATAGTGCTAGCGGTCATTTTAGCGTTAATTATTTTTGGTGGTGTTAAATGGATTGCCAATGTAGCAACAGCTGTTGTTCCTTTTATGGCAATTATTTATATTTTAATGGCTGTAGTGATTATTTTGTTAAATATCCAAGAAGTTCCTGCATTATTTGCACTGATTTTTAAATCGGCTTTTGGTATGGAAGCTGCATTTGGAGGCATTATCGGTGCAATGATTGAAATTGGTGTGAAACGAGGACTTTATTCAAACGAAGCGGGTCAAGGGACAGGACCTCATGCAGCTGCTGCGGCAGAAGTCTCTCACCCAGCGAAACAAGGTCTGGTTCAAGCGTTCTCTGTTTATGTTGATACGTTATTCGTTTGTACGGCAACAGCATTAATCATTCTTATTTCTGGCACATATAATACAACGGATGGATCAATGGCTAAAAATGGGATGCCGAATTTAATTAAAGATAGTGGGATTTTCGTACAAAGTCCTGATGGCAGTAAAGATTATTCCGGAACTGCGATGTATGCACAAGCAGGGATTGATAAGGCGATTCAAGGATCAAGTTATCATTTTGACCCAAGTTTTTCAGGATTTGGTTCATACTTTATAGCGATTGCACTGTTCTTTTTCGCATTCACAACGATTCTCGCTTATTATTACATTGCCGAGACGAATGTAAGTTTCTTAACGAACCGAATTGCTAAAAATCAAAATAAGCTTTGGCAAAATGTCACACGTCTTGTACTCATTGCTGCGACAGCCTATGGTGCAGTTAAAACGGCTGATACTGCTTGGGCAATGGGGGATTTAGGTGTGGGTATGATGGCTTGGTTAAATATTATTGCCATTTGGATTCTGCATAAACCTGCAATGCATGCATTAAAAGATTTTGAAAGACAGAAAAAAGAAAAGGGCACAGGCAAAACAGCCATATATCAACCCGATCCGAAAGAGATTCCAACAGCTACATTTTGGTTAGAAGATTATCCGAAGCGATTGAAAGAAGATCAATTCGAGTAAACAATATCATATCTGATATCGTCAGTCGTATACTAACATACCAAATGAGTCGTACAGCATTTGATAGATAACTTCAAATTATATAATAAAATTAAGTTTTTTAGATTAACACATGAGACGTCTCCTGATACAATGAGGTTAATTCGTATGAGGAGGCGTCTTTTTATGACATCATTTACGCCAGGACAAATAACAGAAACACAATTTAAAAGTGATTATTTAGATAGAGAAATCACGTTATCCGTCTATTTACCGAAAGATTATTCGGATTTATATAAATCAAAAGTAATCATATGTTTTGATGGCCAAGACTTTTTTAGATATGGTCAACTCCATCGTGTATATGAAAAACTGAGGAAAAAAGGCGAAGTTGAGCGTGCAATTATTATTGGGTTTCACTATGAATCAGTGAAGGATAGAAGTACTGAATTTCATCCTCAAGGGGAAAAAGCAGCGAAGACGGTTCAAGCTGTAGTTAAAGAGTTACTTCCATGGATAGATCGTCAGTTTGCAACGTATAAGGTTGGCAATGCGCGCTTATTATTAGGAGATAGTTTAGCTGGTAGTATTGCACTTTTAACAGGCTTAAGTTATCCGCGTGTGATGAGTCAAATTGGGATTTTGAGTCCTTATTATGACGACATTGTGAAACAGATTTTCGAAAGATGTCAGTTTAAATCACATTTAAATATTTGGCATGCAATCGGCAAAGAAGAATGTGATTTTAAATTACCGACTACTGGGAAACAAGCAGATTTCTTAACCCCGAATCGCGCATTCAGAGACTTAGTAGAATGCGAGCAAGTGACTTATTATTATGAGGAATTGGATGGCGGACATAACTGGAAAACTTGGCAAAAAGAACTGCCAAAAATACTCACACACTTTTTAAGTAACTAATTATTAGAAAATTTGCTATAATAGAGGCAAGCGAAAACAAAGGAGGAATTGAAATGATTCTAGGGTTAGCGTTAATTCCATCAAAAGATTTCCAAAATGAGGTTAATGCCTATCGTAAACGTTATGATAAACACTACACAAAGATTAAACCTCATATTACTATTAAAAGTCATTTTGAAATTGATGATCAAGAATTTGACAGTGTAAAAGCTAATATTGAAAAACGTTTAGAAGGGGCTAAAGTTGCTGATATTCATGCAACAAAAGCTTCTAATTTTGCACCAATTACAAATGTAATCTATTTCAAAGTTGAAAAAACAGAAGCGTTAGTGGATTTATTTAACCGCTTTGATGGAGACGATTTTTATGGGAAATCAGAGCATCCATTTGTTCCGCACTTTACAATTGCTCAAGGTTTAACGAGCCAAGAATTTGAAGACATTTATGGTCAAGTTCGTTTAGCAGGTGTTGATCATAAAGAAACAATTGAGCAAATTTCATTGATGAAATATGATGACACAGAAGATGAATGGAAAGAAATTGAAACATATTCATTGGGGTAGAACGCGTAATAAGCGTTTTTGAAGATGGCCCTTCATCGTGCATACTTAATTAATAAAACCTTTTAAAGCAGACACTTTAAAAGGTTTTTTTCATCCTGTCGATTTGCCTCTAATGTGGCGATTGACAGTTTTTATGGCTGTACACTTTATATGGTGGTTATGTGTCTATAATAATTAAGTCGCAAACTTCCGATTTCTTCTTCGAGTCTCGCTTTCCCAGGCGCCTTACCTCAACTAATTTTGGCTTTTATTGTAGCTCATAAGAAGCCAAAATGGATTTTCGGTTTCGGCTCTATGCCTCGGGAGTCTCGACTCGGTACGCAATCTATTTAAGCAATTTCACTATTGAAAAGTGGCATTGCTTACTTTATGAATCACACGTTTTACAGAAGATGCAGAAACGTTACAATCACTTGCGATATCAGTTTCTGAGCGAACTTGTGTTGCTTTATCTATAATGGCTTTCTGAACATGGTTTGAGATAAAACAGTTATCCTCAACAACATTTGTTTTAGAAGTAAAAGTCCGATCACAAACCATACATTTAAAACATTGTTTTAACAGATTTAAATACACTGCTATCTCTTGGAATCTTAAAAAAGTAATTCGCGATAAACGTTTTCCGTGTTTGTGTATTCGGTTTGGATTCGTATGATAACAGTGAGGACAAGTCATAGGCTTGTATGAAAGGGTACCAAAGATGACGTTAGATTTCTTACCTCTAATAACTACATCTTCTTCAACTTTAGTGATTTTAATATTATTATCTTTAATTTTTAGTAACTTTAATATATCATTACACATAGGCGCAATATGTCTTCTTTATTTTTGGTTTAGTCACTTAAAATTATAGAGGCATTTGCGCTATTTTTGTACAAAAAAGCAGGATGACTTATGTCATCCCACCATAAAAAATGAAGAACCGTTTTTATTTGATTAAATCCAGCCCAAGCACGTTCCATCATTTTAATAAACGTTTTTAAGTCAAAATCGATTGCTTAAAGAAGACTTGAAACTTTATGACTGATGACGTTTTACAAAATAGCCACCATAAAAAATAGCTAAGAAAAAGATAATCAGTGCTGCAAAATAAAAAGTATAGATAGGACTGCCAAAAAATTGTGACAATGGACCACCAAATAAAGGCCCTATCATGGCACCGAAGCCTTGTATACTATTAATCACGCCCCAAGTTTCTTCTTGTTCACTTGGATGAATAAAACTTGCCATGAAAGTGTTCCAAGCTGGCAACAGGATACCATAAAGCACACCAATGAAAAAGGCGATTATCCATACGACAACAATATGTGTTAAGAACGTTAAAATAAAAATAGAAGTACCGTAAATTACAAACCCTAAAAAGATAACGAAGTACATGAAACGTGTCGAATGGGCATCTATGATTTTTGATAAAAATAACATCGAAATGGTGCAGCCTACACCACCAATAACAATTGCAAGTGTGTATTCAAGCGTCGTCACTCCGACGATATCCAGGGCATATTGCGGGAGTACAGGGACTAATGCACTGATTGCGAGCCCTTGCAACAAGATACCTGGAAATAAAATCAAATGACGTTTAGATACACTTACAATTTGACGTAATTGTTGCTTTACATTTTTCGTATTATAATCGGTCAACTTAACCTTTACAAAGCAATACAAGATGAACGCAATTGCGACACATAGCGACATTAAAAAATTGAAATGTGTTGGATGTGATTTGAATATTAGGTTCATCGTAATCATACCGGCCAGCATCCCAGAAAGCCAAGAAAAATAGACATAGCCCATTTGTTTTCCTCGTGTCCGTTCATCGACACTTGCTAGCATAATGACCCAAATCGGACACACAGCTACGCCGAGCATAACCGAACTTAAAATGAGTACGACAGGTGAAGTAGGCATAAAGATAACTAAAAACAGGCTCACAAGGGCTAATATAAAACCTAAAGTGAGCACAATGGTTGGTCCAAGCCGTTTTAAAACAAAGCCAACAAAAAAGTTACTAATAGAATCTGATATAAAATGTATGGAAATTGCAATTGAAGTGATACTGACTGCAATCGATGTTGCTGTTGGCAATAGGGGTAAATAACTCAGTACGTACATTCCTCGCGCAAATTCCATCAAAAATAAAATAACTAAGAGAATATAAAAATTTCTCATAGTCATTTTATTTGACGAGTAGTTTTGCATATAAAGGCACCTTTCCATAAACAGTTTCACATTGTGATGCGTTATAAAGTAGGTCGAGCAAATCTTGACATAAACGTTGTGTTGCATTAGGTTGACGTGCTTCTGCCATATTTTGAATCATCGCGTTGATTTCATTAGGATGGCGTGTAAGATGTGTGACGATATCAATTGCTTCAGAAGGTGTATCTGCAATTTTTCCAAATGCTTTTTGTTCGAAGTATAAAGCATTTTCGAGTTCTTGACCTGGTGCAGGATTTAAGAAAATCATTGGCACTTTTCGAGTAAGTGCTTCTGAAATTGTAATACCACCCGGTTTCGTAATCATGAGGTGACTTGACGCCATCCACTCGTTCATATTGTTCGTATAACCTAAAATTAAAACATGGCGATTCCCTTTAAATGCTTTACTTAATTGACGTTTTAATTCTTTGTTTCGACCACAAATCATGACTACTTGGGCATTTGGACTTTCATCAATGATACGTTGAATCATTTGTTCAAATCCTTTAGATACACCAAAGGCGCCCGCAGACATTAAAATTGTTTGTGCTTTTGGATCTAAATGATGTTGAGTTAGCCATGCTTCTCGATCGATACGGTCTTCAAACCGTGCCGAAATAGGAATACCAGTGACTTTGAGGGTTTCTCTTGGAATGCCAACACTCGCAAATTCATCTTTTAAATCTTCTGTTGCTAAATAGTATCGTGCAGAATATGGTGTAATCCAGTTTTTATGCATGCGATAGTCGGTCATAACAGTGGCAATAGGGATGTTCATATTGAATTGTTCTGTTAAAACTGACATGACAGGCGTTGGGAATGTCAACAAAATTAAATCTGGTTTTTCTTTTAATAGTAAGTTTAATAATTTATTTAAACCGTAATATTTATAAAAACATTTATCTAACTGGTCTGGGCGGCTATAATAAAATGCTTTATACATACGACGAAAATATTTAAAACTATTGATATACCATTTCTTACAGATTGATGTCATAATAGGATGTGCTTCTAAAAATAAATCATGCTCTATTACTGTAAGATGTTCAAGATTCATATGACTGAGTTCTTCAATAATACTATTTGTCACTTGTATATGACCATTACCAAATGATCCCGTGATAATCAATATTTTTTTCTTTTGAGCTACCATGATAGCCACCCTCCGAGATATTCAGACTTATTACTTTTCTATGTAAGTGTATCGCAATTTGGGCTATTTGTGAAAAAATTAAAAGATTTATTACAAAAATCTTAAAATGTTAAAATAAACAGTATATATGTTCATAAAATATTTAATGTTATTTTTTAATACATAGTATAATAGAAAGAAAAAACAAATAACACCTAAAATTGGCGACAATTTCATTATATTATCTTAATATACAACAAAACTCGGCACAATAGTAATTTAAAGATTTAGGGCTACGGACGTATTAAAATCAATGACTAAAGTTAACTTTATTTACCCTTAAAATGTAGAAGGTAATCTTTTTTATCGCTTAAAATGTTTAACGTGATGTGAACTAACTCACGCGCTGTAATCATCATGTACGCTGAGTATGGACTCAAAACGGTTGAGTATGAAATGATAACCTTGTATTGTCTAAGAAGAAATCTCAAATGAAAATAACTTTTCATTCTCGTTCTCACGAGAGAAAAGTGTATAATATATGCGTATATCAAAAAAGGAGAGATGTCTGTGAACGCGCAACAATTGTTCGAAAATATATTAATAAAACAAGTCATAGGAAGTTTAGATAGAGACATAAATGATATTACGACTGATTCTCGGACAGCGAAAGCCGGAAGTATTTTTGTAGCATCTAAGGGCTATACTGTTGACAGCCATCGTTTTGCGCAAAATGTTGTTGATCAAGGATGTCAAGTGGTCGTAGTGAATAGATTATTAGAGCTAGAAGGTAATGTCACACAAGTGATTGTACCGGATACGTTACGTGTTGCGAGTCATCTTGTACATCATATTTATGATTTTCCAAGTCAACATTTAACAACAATCGGTGTGACAGGGACAAATGGAAAGACTTCAATTGCGACAATGATTCATCATATCTATAGAAAGCTTGGAAAAGGAAGTGCCTATCTCGGTACGAACGGCTTTCAAATTAATGAAACATTAACAAAAGGTGAAAACACGACGCCAGAAACCGTTGTACTTACTAAGAAAATACACGAAGCTGTTGAAGCTGGCGCTGAAGCAATGACTTTAGAAGTATCCTCACATGGCTTAAGTTTAGGGCGTTTAAGTGGTGTGGAATTTGATGTTGCTATTTTTTCTAATTTAACGCAAGATCATTTAGATTTTCATGGCACGATGGAAGCATATGGACATGCTAAATCATTATTATTTAGTCAACTCGGTCAAGACCTTAGTCGTGATAAATATGCTGTTATTAATGCAGATGACGCTTTTTCAAACTATTTAAAATCGGTAACGCCATATGAAAGTATGACATATGGCATAGACAACGAGGCGCAATTTATGGCAACAAATATTGTAGAAACATTGCAAGGGGTGACGTTTGATTTTGTAACGCCATTCGGTACATATCCTGTCAAATCACCTTATGTTGGACGCTTTAATATCTCAAATTTAATGGCGGCGATGATAGGCGTCTGGGTTAAAGGTACAGACCTCGACACGATTTCTAAAATTGTTGCTGACCTTGAACCTGTAGAAGGCCGATTAGAAGTATTGGATCCTTCATTGCCTATCGATTTAATTATTGATTACGCGCATACAGCTGACGGCATGTCTAAACTTATCGATGCTGTGCAACCTTTTGTAAAACAAAAATTAATCTTTCTAGTCGGTATGGCGGGAGAACGTGATTTGACGAAGACCCCTGAAATGGGACGAGTCGCATCTCGAGCGGATTATGTCATCTTTACGCCAGACAATCCAGCAAATGATGATCCTAAAATGCTAACAGCTGAGCTCGCAAAAGGCGCAACACATGATAATTACGTGGAATTTACAGATCGTGCTGAAGGCATTCGACATGCGATTGCAGTAGCTGAACCTGGGGACACGGTTGTACTTGCTTCGAAAGGAAGAGAGCCTTATCAAATTATGCCAGGTCATATCAAAGTACCGCACCGAGATGACTTGATTGGATTAGAGGCAGCTTATCAAAAATTTGGTGGTGGTCCAAGTGAAGATTAGAGAAAGTCATAGTGAGCATCTTTCAGTAAAAGTATGGCTTTATCATAACAAAGGTGAAGACTATATTCTCGTTTCTATACCAGACTTACATTGGTCGATTCAAGTTGACGATACAATGTTTGGTGAAACGCTAACGGAACACTTATTGATGCATTTATTTAATGTTATTGATGAACAAGAAGCGGAAGTTTTAGCTTTACGCATCACACGTTGGATACAAGAAGTATAATTAAAAGGAGATTTAAGATGAGTATTAAAGAAGAAGTGACATCTCGAAAGACCTTTGCGATTATATCGCATCCGGACGCTGGGAAAACGACACTAACAGAAAAGTTATTATATTTTAGTGGGGCTATTCGAGAAGCAGGGACAGTTAAAGGTAAAAAAACAGGTAAATTTGCGACAAGTGACTGGATGAAAGTAGAACAAGAACGTGGGATTTCTGTAACAAGTTCAGTTATGCAGTTTGATTATGATGATTTTAAAATCAATATTCTCGATACACCCGGACACGAAGATTTTTCAGAAGATACCTATCGTACTTTGATGGCCGTGGATAGTGCCGTGATGGTTATTGACTGTGCGAAAGGGATTGAGCCACAAACATTGAAACTCTTTAAAGTTTGTAAAATGAGAGGCATTCCTATTTTTACATTTATTAATAAGCTCGATCGTGTAGGGAAAGAGCCTTTTGAATTGTTAGATGAAATTGAAACGACGCTAGGGATTGAAACTTATCCAATGAATTGGCCAATCGGTATGGGACAAGGCTTCTTTGGTATTATTGACCGTGCAACACGTACAATTGAGCCTTTCAGAGATGAAGAAAATGTGTTACACATCAATCAAGATTATGAACTTGAAGAGTCACATGCTATCGCGAATGATAGTTTATTTGAACAAGCGATTGAAGAACTCATGTTAGTGGATGAAGCAGGCGAAACATTCGATGAAGAAGCACTTATGAAAGGGGATTTAACACCAGTATTTTTTGGTTCTGCCCTTGCGAATTTTGGTGTACAAAACTTCTTAAATGCATACGTCGATCATGCGCCAATGCCTCATGCACGTCAAACTGAAGAAGAAGTTGAAGTGAGTCCTTTCGACCCACAATTTTCTGGATTTATTTTCAAAATTCAAGCTAATATGGATCCTAAACACCGTGACCGCATCGCTTTTATGCGCGTAGTGAGTGGTGCTTTTGAAAGAGGTATGGATGTCACACTCCAAAGAACAGGTAAAAAGCAAAAGATTACACGTTCAACAAGCTTTATGGCAGATGACAAAGAGACAGTCAACCATGCCGTAGCAGGAGACATTATCGGTTTATATGATACAGGTAATTACCAAATTGGAGATACGTTAGTGGCGGGTAATCAGAAGTTCCATTTCAAAGCATTACCGCAATTTACACCAGAAATATTTATGAAAGTATCGCCGAAAAATGTCATGAAACAAAAACATTTCCATAAAGGGATTGAACAATTGGTACAAGAAGGGGCCATTCAATATTATAAATCCCCGCATACCAATCAAATTATTTTAGGTGCTGTGGGTCAACTTCAATTTGAAGTGTTTGAGCATCGTATGAAAAATGAATACAATGTCGACGTAGTTATGGAACCTGTAGGTAAAAAGATTGCACGTTGGATTGAAAATGAAGAAGACGTTCAAGACAAGATGAGTACTAGTCGCTCAATTCTTGTTAATGATCGTTACGACAATAAAGTCTTTTTATTCGAAAATGATTTTGCGACACGCTGGTTTGAAGAAAAGTTCCCAGAAATTAAACTGTATAGTTTATTGTAAGAAGTGGGACGTATACTTTAAAGAGTGAAAAAATTATTTTTTATATTGTTATTTTGATAGAAAATTGGGTATAATGTTTACATCATAATTAAATACCTGTGACTGACTTTGGTCAGAGGGGAGTAACTTGATTAACGTGTCGATCGTTAATAACGCTTTGTCGTCATTACGAAGAACAGTGATTCTTCCGGTGAAGCGGGCATCTGTTTATGCTAAGTGAGACCTTTGCTATTGATTTAGCATGGGTCTCTTTAATTATGTCTGTGACATAAAGACAGTAACAGAGACGCTTAATCAAATGACTATTGATATATTGAGTGTTTATAAAAAATTTTTGTCATATTTCAATTACTGATAAAAGTCGAAGGAGTGATCTTGCAATGGATCCAAGTTTGTTATTAACCTACGGATGGGTTGTATTGGTTTTAGTCTTTTTAGAAGGCTTATTAGCAGCTGACAACGCCATCGTAATGGCTGTTATGGTTAAGCACTTGCCACCAGAACAGCGTAAAAAAGCCCTCTTCTATGGTTTGTTAGGTGCTTTTGTATTTCGTTTTATTGCTTTATTCTTGATTAGTATTTTAGCTAATTTCTGGTGGATTCAAGCGTTAGGTGCAGCTTATTTAATTTACATGTCCACTAAAAATCTATATGAGTTTTTCAAAACTAAAGATAAAGGCCACGAGTACCCTGACAATGATGATCATCATTATGACGATGAGGGTGTAGAGAAAAAAGTAAGCGCTAAAGAGTTTTGGTTAACTGTGGCTAAGGTTGAATTTGCAGATATTGCGTTTGCCATCGATTCAATGCTCGCAGCATTAGCAATTGCCGTGACATTGCCAAAAATTGGTGTTCACTTCGGTGGTATGGATGCTGGTCAATTTGCGGTTATGTTTGTGGGTGGATTAATTGGTGTCATCTTAATGCGTTTTGCAGCCTCATTCTTTGTTGAGTTATTAAATAAATATCCTGGCTTAGAAGGTGCGGCTTTCGCAATTGTAGGTTGGGTTGGTATTAAGCTTGTCATCCTTGTACTTGCACATGATGACATCGGATTAATTCCACACGATTTCCCACACTCAGCTACATGGCAAATTATATTCTGGACAGTGATGATTGGACTTGTCATTATCGGATGGTTCACATCAATGGTTAAAAATAAAAAAGATCAAAAACATTAACATGTTAAAATCAAAGCGTGACATACAGGGTTCGAACAAAGGATTGTTCGGACCCTTTCTTCTTAAAAAAGACTGTGCTATGAGAGATTAAGATTTACTTTTTGAGTCTTAAACGCAATTGGTTTTATGCCGTTTTGATGATGAATCTTGTAACGCCGGATTTAGTATTTTTGATATTTAAAAGTGAATTTTACAGAAATTTAAGCGCTGATATGTCATAATAGAGTGAGAGCAACATAAGGAGGGCGTGCAATGGATCAGGATAAAAAACATGTGATTCCGAGACATCTATATAAAAGAAAAAGACGTGAGTTTTTTCATAATGAAGAGCGTGAAGCCAGATTGAAGGCAGAAGAAGAAGAAAATGCGCTCAAAGCTGAAAAGGAAAAGGCTCAAGTTAAAAACAATGAAGAGCGTGTGAAAGACAATCTACGCAAAGCGCGCATTGAAAAAATCACACATGATGATGGTGATAAGTCACAAAACAAGGTGAAGCACGAAGCAGAACCTAACAAAGAGGCTTCAAGACCGATTCAAGAAACATCATCAGTGTCAATTAATGGCAGTGAAGCAGAGCAATCCAATCATAAAGATGCAGAGACACAACAAGAAAGGTCAGAACAGGTGCAATCATCCAAACAAGTGGATCACAAAGAAAATCAAGATGATCACCAAGACGCAATGATTGAAACACCTGACAAACACCAACAAGAACATCCTCCGAAGCATCAGTACTCAACGAAGCGCGATTGGACTGAAAAAATCACGCAATTTCTTTCTAGAGAATGGGCTAAAATCCTCATTATATTAGCGGTTATTTTAGTGGTCATTTTATTATTTGCAATATTTAATAATGTGAATAAAAGTGAAAATGACAATGTCAAACAAGCGATTCAAGAACAGCAACATCAAAAAGGTACAAATAAAACAGTTACCAAAACGATGGAAAACGCGAATCTCGCAGTTAAATCCGTGGTATCTATAGAAAATAATAGTAAGAGTACACCAGATACAGTTCAAGATGCTAAGCAACAAACGCAAGAAGAAAAAGAAAGCGGATCAGGTGTCGTCTACAAAAAAGTGGACGACACCCTTTATATATTAACGAATGCCCATGTCGTCGGTGATAGAGAAAAGCATGAATTAACATTTGGCGACCATCAAACTGCAATGGGTAAAGTAATAGGAAAAGACAAATGGTCGGATCTTGCAGTCATGACCGTTCATGCACCTAAAGGCGATGTATTAAAACCGATTAAACAAGGCGATTCAAGTGCTTTAATCTTAGGTGAACCTGTGATTGTAGTAGGAAATCCTTTAAGTTTAGATTTTCAAAATACAGTTGGCGAAGGCATCGTATCGGGGCTCAATAGAGATGTACCTGTTGACATCGATAAAGATAATGAATATGATACACTATTAAGTGCCTTTCAAGTGGATGCACCAATTAATCCAGGTGATTCTGGCGGTGCCGTTGTTGATCAAAATGGTGAACTGATTGGGATCGCATCATTAAAAATCAGTATGCCGAATGTACAAAGTATGGGCTTCGCGATTCCTATTAATCAAGCGATACATACAGCAAAATTACTTGAAAAAGATGGTGAAATCAAGCATCCAAATACACACCTTCAGTTAGATAATGTCATCGATGTGACAGATGCAACAAAAGATGATTATAACGTGAATAAAAGTTTAAAAGAAGGCGTAATGGTGAGTGATATTGACGATGACAGCGCTGCCCAAAATTCAGGGTTGAAAAAGGGCGATGTCATAGTAGAATTAGATGGTAAGCCGATTAAAGATAAATTGGCCTATCGACAAAAATTATTTGAACATACAGATTTGAAAGAAGCATTAAAATTAAAAGTGATACGTGAAGGTGAGGTTAAGCAGATCTCATATAAATTGAATTAGCTTTGGGGTGAATGGCGTTGTCCATAGTCAAATTTTTATTGAAAAGATCAAGCCCACAGCAAGGGATTGTCTTATATTACCTTGTCGCTATCGTTGGTGCGTTTTTACTGTTGAATTTGCCAGGTGTACATAAGCCTGGCGTCAAAGTAGCACCCATCGATACTTTGTTTGTCGCTGTTTCGGGTGTAAGTGTAACGGGGTTAACACCGATAAACATATCAGAAACCTATTCTGCCTTTGGTTACATCGTCTTATTGGTTATCCTTAACATTGGCGGTATCGGTGTAATGGCGATTGGTACATTATTATGGGTTGTATTAGGAAAACATATTGGTATTCGAGAGCGTCAACTCATTATGTTGGATAATAATAGAGAATCGATGAGTGGGACGGTCAAGTTAATTTTAGATATTGTAAGAGCAATTTTAGTGATTGAGTTAGTAGGGGCAACACTGTTAGCATTTTATTTTTATCGTGACATTCATAACATCAAAGAGGCTATCTTACAAGGCGTGTTTGTTTCTATCTCAGCAACAACGAACGGAGGTCTCGATATAACAGGAGATTCACTCATTCCATACGCGAATGATTATTTTGTCCAAACGATTGTTATGTTTCTGATCGTATTAGGCTCAATTGGTTTTCCTGTGTTATTGGAGATCAAAGCTTATATTAAAAATAGAATACCTAATTTTAGATTCTCTTTATTTACGAAAGTTACGACTGTCACTTACTTAGTTATACTAATCATGGGTGTACTCGGTATTTTAATGATTGAAGGTCATGGTGTTTTTGCACACGAATCTTGGCACAAAACTTTGTTTTATGCCATGTTTCAGTCTGTGACCACGCGAAGTGCGGGTTTAGAGACATTTGATGTTGCTCAATTTTCAGATGCGACTAACTTATTAATGGGTGCATTGATGTTTATCGGCTCTTCTCCAAGTTCAGTTGGTGGCGGTATACGGACAACGACTTTTGCGATTATTATTTTGTTTGTGATTAATTACAAGCCAAATGCTGAGAAATCATCAATAAAAGTATTTAATCGAGAAATTCATAATCAAGATATTCAGCGCTCATTTGCAGTGTTTTGTATCGCAATCATGCTTACATTTTTAGGAATGTTTATCATTATTCTGTCAGAAGGAAGTCATATTGAATTTGTTAAAATTTATTTTGAAATTATGTCTGCCTTTGGTACGTGTGGGTTATCCACGGGGATTACTTCGCAGTTAAGCAATGTTTCAAAAGTTGTGTTGATGGTTTTAATGTTTATCGGCCGTGTAGGCTTAATCTCATTTATCATCATGATAAGTGGTAACCGCGAGCCGTCAAAATATCATTATCCAAAAGAAAGAATTCAGATTGGTTAAAATGTTAACTTGGCATTATTTCTCTGAAAGTAGCCATCTATTTTGGTTCTTCATTTTTTATGGTGGGATGACATAAGTCATCCTGCTTTTTTGTACAAAAATAGCGCAAATGCCTCTATAATTTTAAGTGACTAAACTAAAAATAAAGGAGACATATTGCGCCTATGTGTAATGATATATTAAAGTTACTAAAAATTAAAGATAATAATATTAAAATCACTAAAGTTGAAGAAGATGTAGTTATTAGAGGTAAGAAATCTAACGTCATCTTTGGTACCCTTTCATACAAGCCTATGACTTGTCCTCACTGTTATCATACGAATCCAAACCGAATACACAAACACGGAAAACGTTTATCGCGAATTACTTTTTTAAGATTCCAAGAGATAGCAGTGTATTTAAAACTGTTAAAACAATGTTTTAAATGTATGGATGGAAAGTGTTACGCTTCTACAGAAAGTATGAGGATATCATTGCTTATACGATTGGAACCCCTCAATTCAATAATGGAGCGATTGAAGGAATTAATCAAAAAGTTAAACTGATTAAAAGAGTTTCATATGGCTATCGCAACTTTTATAACTTCAAAAATCGCATTTTTATTATTTTTAGACTGTATAAAAGACCAAAGAAAAAAGCAATGCCACTTTTCAATAGTGAAATTGCTTAAATAGATTGCGTACCGAGTCGAGACTCCCGAGGCATAGAGCCGAAACCGAAAATCCATTTTGGCTTCTTATGAGCTACAATAAAAGCCAAAATTAGTTGAGGTAAGGCGCCTGGGAAAGCGAGACTCGAAGAAGAAATCGGAAGTTTGCGACTTAATTATTATAGACACATAACCACCATATAAAGTGTACAGCCATTTTAATACACAAAAAGGACCTCCATCTCATTTGGAGGTCCTTTTTATGTTTCATACTTTCAAGGAAGTATGATTAATTTTTAGAATGAATATGTTCGTCAATGTGACGTGTCACATCAACCCAACCACGCCAACCAACGTGAACGGCATCACTCATATAGTAAGGCTCATAATCTTTATCTGATAAATCTACGACATGACCATGATGCGACTCAATAGTTTTTACTATTTTTTGAGTAACTGGCAATCTTCTTTCTTTTGGAAGATTGATATGGTCATACCACTTACCATTAACAGGTAAGAGTACGTACTGCACATCTGCACCTGAGTGGTTTAACGTATCTACGAGTAAAGCGAGGTCGTCATATTCAACTGAATTTGTATGGAATTCATGTTGACGGCTTACAGATTTTTTCTTCTGTAATTTTTTCCAATATTTATCTTTAATATGATATGGATTTGTTTGACTTTGACTTTTTCCATATTTTAAAGCATTTTCGTCTAATTTATTCCAGTTTAATGGTTGTTTCTTGTGTTCTTCTAACAGTTGTGGAAGTTTATTCGTGTGATGAATAGGTAAATAAGCACGTATCGCTTCCATTTTTTCCAAATGATTCTCATATAAAGGATTTAAGAAATGACCATCTGAATGATGTTGAGTAGCCATATCTTTTAAAAACTCATTATCCTTATTATCTTTAAAGTGCAATAAGCGTTTTGCGAAACGCACTTTAATATCATTTGGAATACGTGGATTTTCAAAAATACTATTGATTTGTAACTTAGAAGAACGCCCTAAATAGTTTAACTCAGTTAATCCGTGTTTAGTAAACCATTGAGGTGAAACAATCACTGTCATTTTTTTATCTTTCAAATGATCATATTGAGCGCCTAAAGTCATCACTTGAATAAGATCAGTTGAGCCGCCGATACCCATGTAAAATAAATCTTTTGTATGTCCCTTAAGTAATAATGCGGGTTGAAAAGGATCGTCTTTTGTAAGTTCACTCGAACCATATACCGGGTAATAATGTGAGTCTTTAAGCATGTCAGTTTGTAAATATTCACCTTTTAACATGTTGCTGTCATTGGCAACTTGATATTTAGGTAATTGACTTGAGAGGTGAGGTGGAACAAACCATTTTGCTGGTAACAATATAAAGACAACAAATAATACGATACTTGTTAAAAATGCAATGATGTAATGTTGCTTTGATTTCATCGTAATTTTGCCAATTCGTTAATGATTTGATTTGGCGTTGCCCAATCCTCTCTATTAAAGTCCATAATTGAAACTTCGATATCAAGTTCCTCTTGAAAAGCAACTAATAATTGAACTGACTGTAAAGAATCCATAATACCTTCATCGAAAAGTTGAATGTCAGGGTTTGTTTTTACAACATCGTCTTCTGCAACTTCCGCAATAATATCTAAAACTTTTTCATTAAAATCCATAAATATCGCTCCTTGTAAATTAAGTTTTAATCATTAAATTAATTGGCCTGAGAAAATTAAAAAGCCGAATGCAACAAAGTGGAATGTGATTACAATGCTTAATACATTGATGACAGGGTGATTCCATTTGCCAAAACGTTTTTTACGCCATTTTTCATAGTAGTTATAAAGGAAAAATAGCAATGCGTGATAGAGACCATACGCGACGTAAAACCATTCAAATCCGTGCCACAGCCCCATAATACCGAAGTTAAGTAAAAATGCGATATTAGAAACATGGAACGTCGATTTAATGTATTTTTTCTTAGCCATAAAGAATACAAAACGCATGTAAATACAGTCACGGAACCAGAAAGATAAAGTCATATGCCATCTATTCCAAAAGTCTTTGATATTTTTAGCACGGAAAGGTTGATTAAAGTTCATCGGTGTTTCGATACCATAGATATAACTTAATGCGATTGCAAATAAGCTGTATCCAGCAAAATCAAAGAATAGATAGAAACTGTAAGTATACATATAGAACCAGTAATCCCCAAATGTTTCTAGATGGCCTGTGTATGGCTTAACTCCATAGTTTTGTATAACATAGGCAATAATATATTTATACAGAAAACCAAGCATAATAAAATGAATGGCTTTGCCTAGTAGTTGACGATAACGCTCTTTTGTCAGTTCTTTATCATCATCTTTCTTAAAGCGACGATAGCGATCAATTGGACCCGAAGAAATCGTAGGGAAGAATGAAATAAACTGAATCAGTTTTTTGACGTCTACTTTTTCTTTTAGTGTGTGGTCATGAATTTCCATAATCAATTGAACACTTTTGAATGTAATATATGAAATACCAAGGAATGCAAATAATTCAACAAGTTTTGAACTATGCATATGCAATTGGCCCTTACCAAGCCATGAACTTTGTAAAAGTTTGACCATAAATAATGGTGCAATCGATAAAACTAAAGCTAAGACATAGTAAGACGTTGAGCGATTTTGTGAAGTCATCCGCTCATAAACTTTAATAATCAAAGTTTGCCATAAAATATATGCGATGAAACTTATTAATGGATAACTTATATAACTAATTCCAAATAAGTTGTGTTTTTTGTCAGCAAATATAATGACAATCATGATTGCTGTACTGATAAAATTGTATACTTTAGACCTTTTTCCGAATAACCCTAATATAATAACAGGGAGTAAAACAATGAGTGCAATCACAAAGAAATGAAAACTAGTGTATGGCGTCATGATTGATATACCTCATTAATTCGTTTGCGGTCTAATTTACCATTGTTTGTCAATGGCATTTCATCAGCAATCTCGATTTTTTTAGGAATCATATAATCAGGTAATTCTTTTTTTAGACGCGTCTTAATTTCATGGCTAATGTCTACTAATTGAACGCCTTCAGCATTCAATTTTACAACCCCTGTCAGATAAACAATCTTACCTCTTTTATAAATAGGGACCACCATTGAAGCGCTAATAAACGGTAAAAGGTTCATTCTTGATTCGATTTCTTCAAGTTCCATACGATAACCGTTATATTTGATTTGGTTATCGATACGACCTTTAATAAACCACATCTCATCTTGATGTACAGCGCGATCACCTGAATAATAAGCGCGTTGTTCATCTTCTTTAAAGAATGCTTTTTCCGTCTTTTCAGGATCTTTCAAATAACCGGCACTAACCGAGTTTCCTTTGATGATTAATTCGCCTTCATCAGTTACACTTAACGTCGTACCTGGTCTTGGTACACCAACAGGTACAGTGTCATATTCTTCTAATAAAGATTGTGTGACTCTCACACTCGTGATGGCAACAGTAGCTTCTGTAGGACCATATGTGTTGTATAAATAAGAATCTGGGAACTTATTTAACAATGTTTTAGCTGTACGATGTGCCAAAACTTCACCACAAAATAAAAACGTTCGAAGCCCTTCCATGCCATTAGCATCAAATTGAGGAAGCATCAAACAGATTTCCATAAATGATGGTGTGGAGACCCAAACATTAATTCGTTCACTTTGGAACAATTCATATAAAGATTTAGGTGCAGCTATCATTTCTTTATCAATGAGTAACAGTGTGCCTCCTGAAAGTAAACAAGGATAGATGGCCATTACTGATAAATCAAATGAAAACGGTGCTTGGTTGACCCAAACGTCTTTAGTTTCATGTTGATTAAGCGAATCTACCCAGTTTGCAAATTCAACGAGACTATCGTAGTAAATTTCGACACCTTTTGGCATACCTGTTGATCCAGATGTAAAGATGGTGTAGGCAATTGCATCACCTTTAATCGGTGTGAAAGGCGTCTCTTCTGTAAATGATTGAATATCTTGAATAAAATATTCAGTTGATACGTGTTGACCTATTGTTGCGTCAGTCGTATTAATAATATATTGCGGGACAACTTTCTCTAAAATATGAGAAATACGATTTGCAGGGATGGATTGATCAATTGGGACATAACCACATCTTGCTTTAAGTGCAGCAATCATACCCACAATCATAAATGGTGACATATGACCGTATACAACAACTGGTGCGCTGCTATTTGAGAGTTGTGCTGCTAAGCGGTTCGAGTATGTTTCTAACTCTAAATAACTTAATGACTCACCACGATGTTGAACGGCGATATCATTAGGCTGTGTCTGACTGTACTGTGCAATCATTTTTAAAACATCTTTCATGTTTTAGCTCCTTTAATATTAAAAATCATTATAAATAAATGTGTTATGTGCATCGCCATTGCCATATATAAAGTACAAAGTCAACATAATAGCAAAATAAAGTAACGTTAAGGCGACGAATCTAACAGACGAGCGATTGAAATTCATAAACAATATTCACCTTTCGTGTAATGATTCATGACGTTTTGTTAAAGTAATTTAATCCGATAAAGTTAATTTAAGTTAATATTTTCTGAAAGTCAATTCATTTCTTGTAAAAAAGAATAAAAATACAAGAAAATAGGTCTGAAGATGTATGAGAATTTGTTAAATAAATAAAAATATTTTTATAGTAAAATGAATAACTGAAAATAGATAAATAATTAATATGGTACAGTTTAACCAAGGTCTATTAAATTTGTTTGGATTTATTAGCGGAATAAGTTCTTTTTAATTCAATCGTTAAAGGCTTGAAAATTATGGTAAAATACGAATTGAATCATAATGATTGGGGTGAAAGCAATGAGTCAGCATGATGAAATGAATATCCAGATTATTGCAACGTCTGATATGCATAGTCATATTTTAAATGAAAGTGAGCATTCAAATATTTATCGGGCAGGTACATATATTAATGAAGTAAGACGTCAACATGACCACGTCGTTTTATTGGACAATGGTGGTAATCTAGCTGGAAGTATCACTGCGTTTTATTATGCCATCATTGCACCATATAAACGCCATCCGATGATTAAACTTATGAATGCAATGGCATATGATGCAAGCGGGATCAGTTCGAATGAATTTAAGTATGGCTTGGACTTTTTAAACCGCTCTATAGCACTTGCACGTTTCCCTTGGTTATCAGCTAATATTGAATACTCAAGAACAAGAGAACCTTATTTTTCAACGCCGTATATGGTGAAAAATATTAACGGCTTAAAAATTGCGGTTGTGGGTTTAACTTCAGAAGGGCTAATGAAAAATGAAAATATAGAAATGGAATCAGATGTGACAGTAGAGAAAGCCACTGTAGCAGCTAAAAGATGGATTCGTTATATTTATGAAACAGTAGAACCTGAATTTTTAATTGTATTGTATCATGGAGGATTATCTAAGTTAAGTCATGATTCGAAATCACAAGGTGAGAATCAAGCAGAAATGATTATGAAACAAGTGGGGATTATTGATTTAATGATTACAGGGCATCAACATGAGACAGTGATTGAAAATGACGGTGACACGCTATTTGTTCAAGCGGGTCAAAATGCTGAGAATTTAGTGCATGTAAATGTTAAATTTCGTAAAAGACGGAATTCATTTGAACTGCTCGAAATGGAGCCTGAAATTGTGTCTCTAAATGAATACGAAGAAGACCAGTCGCTATTAGATTTAACATATTATGACCGAAAAGCGGTCAGAAGTTGGAAAAATGAACCCATTCATCATCACGATATAGATATGTACTTTTCGCATTTTCATGAACTCCTTGTTCGACCTCATCCATACATCCAATTGTTACATGAAAGTCTCGTTCAAGAATTGGAAGCAACCATGACATGTGTCAATTTGCCTTTACCTAATGCGACAGGTTTAAAGGGGGGCTTGAAAAATGAAGACATATACAATATGTATCCACATCCTGATAAGCCAATGGATATGACACTGAAAGGAAGCGTTATTAAACAGCTCATTGAAGAAAGTGCAGCCCACCTTGAATGGGACGGCAACCATCTAACTGTGGGTGACATGGATCCGACGCACTTTTTATTTTGGTCAGGTTTTGATTTCACAATTGATATCAATCAGCCGCCATATTATCGTGTGACACAGTTTGGTTTGCATGAAGATTATAGTTATCGCATTGTCATGACGGATTATATTTATCGTCACTATAAGGATATTTTACCAGATGTGACATTACATCAAACTTATCCAGTAACGATGCCAGAGCTGATTGCGAAAGTTCTTAAACAACAGTTAGAAATAAAAAGACCTAAGTCGAATATGTCTATTATCGGTTTATAATAAAAGCCCCATAAGACTAAGCAAAAGTGCTTAGAACTTATGGGGTTTCTTTAGGTTAACTTTGATACTTTGTAATGAAATAAAGTAGGTTTCATTTACAAAATCTCGTTATCATATCAGAAGAACGTGATGATTATTTATCTTGACGATGACGACGTTTACGTAATAAGAATAGGCTACCTAATCCAGCTAATAAAGTACCAAACAGCGTACCTTGATTTGAAGAAGTTTGACCAGATTTCGGTAATGCTTTAGATTTTTGTTGTTCAGTCATCGCTTCATGATTTGAAGCATTTGATTGAGACGTTTCGTGTTGTCCTGGCATACCAGGCTCGTTTGGCATATTTGAAGACGGTTGGTCCGGATTACCAGGCTCATTTGGCATATTTGATGACGGTTGATCTGGGTTGCCAGGTTGGCTTGGTACATTCGGTGATGGTTGGTCTGGGTTGCCAGGTTGGCTTGGTACATTCGGTGACGGTTGATCTGGGTTGCCAGGTTGGCTTGGTACATTCGGTGATGGTTGGTCTGGGTTGCCAGGTTGGCTTGGTACATTCGGCGATGGTTGATCCGGATTACCGGGTTGGTTCGGTTCATTTGGTGATGGTTGATCCGGATTACCAGGTTGGTTTGGTTCATTCGGTGACGGTTGGTCCGGATTACCAGGTTGATTTGGTTCATTCGGTGATGGTTGATTTGGGTTGTCCGGTTGATTTGGAGACGGTTGATCCGGATTATTTGGATTGTCTGGTGACGGTTGGTCCGGATTATCTGGATTGTCCGGTGATGGTTGGTCAGGCGTTGATTTATAGAAGCCACTGTCGATAGTATAATCGTCAGCATCAACGAGAATTTTTGCTGTTGTACCATTTGAGTCTGTATTTAAAAAGCCTTGACCAGTAAGCGTTGGTGTATAACCATTAGGTGTTTCAAAGTCAATAGTATATTCACCTTCTGCGACATCTTTAAATAAATATTTACCATTTTCGTCAGTCACTTGTGTACCGATGATGTTGCCATCTGCATCTTTAAGTGTAACGGTTACGTTGGCAATACCAGGCTCGTTATTATCTTGAATACCATCTTTATTTGAGTCTTCCCAAACTTTATCACCCACATTATATTTAGGTGTTTCTGTTCTATAGAACCCTTGGTCTACTGTTAAGTTATTTCCATCGCTAATAATAGCCATCGCATCTACTGGACCGTCAGAATCGAGGGCATCGTTACCAGCATCTGACTTGGTAGGTGTATAATCTGCAGGTGTTTCAAAACTCACTTTATAATTACCGTTTTGTAAATTGTCAAAAGAGTATTTTCCGTTTGCATTCGTTTCTGTCGTATCAATGACATTTCCGTTACTGTCTTTCAAAGTCACTTTTACGCCAGCAATGCCGGGTTCATTGCTATCTTGAATACCATCTTTATTGATATCATCCCAGACTTTATCGCCGAGAGAGTAGACTGCTTGTGAGCCATCTGCTGTACCACTTGAGCTACTTTTTAAAATATTATTATCCCAAGTCAAACGATCGTATTGGTTGTATTGGTTTTGCGTGTACATTGTTGAGCGTAAGTTAAGATCTGCTTTTGAATCAGGTTTTTCTTTACTTGTCACTTTAACGATGTAACGTGCACCATTTAAATTACCAAAATTGATATAAGCTAATCCATCTTTATAGTAGTTAATGTTGAATTGGTTTGTAACATCTTGATACTGACTATCTTCTACACCAAAACTATCATTTAATTTGTCATTAGGACCGACTTTGAAAATTTGGATTTTAGAATTTTTAGGATCTAATTGACCATTACTTTTAGCTGGATCATCTTGGTAAGATTGCAGTGCCACAACTGTTCCCTTAGCTGTACGTTTCATCGGATTGACATAAATATATTGTTCATAATCGCCTTTATCCGGATCTTCAAGTGTAATCATTGATTTAAGGTTAGAATCGCCAACGTTATAATATTCACCATAATTCACATTGATTTGTGTATCTAAACTTTCACCCGCAACTTTGTAGTTCAAAGGATAGACTTTTGAGTCTGTTGCGACTTTACGATCCATAAACTGTGTCAAATTAAACTGACCTGAGATGTTCGTTAAATTATTTACAGCATCAGTAAAAGTATAGGTCATACGATGATTTTGAACGTCGTAATCACCAAGCGCAATCACTTGACCATCTGCATTTTTAATTTTCTCTTGATGATTTGGGTCAAATCGTGTATCCCCATAGACATTGACTGTTTTTGGCATTTCAACAGTAAAGTAGTCACCGCTTTTTACTTGGCCATCAACGTTAAATTTACTTCTCAAATAATAACTTCCTGAGTTGTTCGGTTCAATATATGTTTCAGAAGTAGAAATGTCTGTAGCGTGGACTTTATCGTTTACATTTGAACCACCGGCTGCGACTGGTTGTGCTTCATTTTTACTTACAGCACGTAATTTTGTTGTCCCTTTAACTTTTTTTAATTCAGAAGATGTATTAGGTGATTGTGTGGTACGTAAGCTTTCTGTAGATGGGCTTTGAGTGTTTGTGTTTGAAGATTCAACAGGTTGAGTAGATGGTGTCGTATTCGTTTGAGGTGTATTAGAATTTGAAAGGTTTTCTTCAGGTGTTGTATTTTGATCTGTTGAATTTTGATTGCTAGACGCTTGCGTGTTTGGATTTTGTTCTTTTGCAGTTTGATTCTCTATATTTTGATTCTCTGTATTTTGATCTTTAGTTGTCTCAGTATTTGTAGGTTGTTCCTTCACATTTTGAGTATCTGTTGCTTCTTTTTCAGTAGATGTTGAAGCTGGGGATTTTTTAGATTGTGTTTGCTGTTGTTCAGTTGAAGGTTGTTTTTCAGTTGAATTCGTAGGTTGTTTATTCTCTGTTGTTGCGTTTTCAGAATCTGTTGTTGAAGATGAATTTGTAGATTGCTCACTTTCTGTTGATGCTTTTTCTGGACTTTCTTGTTCTGTTTGATTTGTTTTTGACACAGATTCTTGATTTTCAGGAGACTGTGCATTTTCATTCTGAGTATTTGCGTTATCTTTCGGTTGTGATGCAGACGCTTCTTTTGCTGCATTTTCATCAGTTGAGGAACTATCGTTATTTGTTTCGGTTTGCGTGCTAGATGCATCTTCTTTATCTTGTGACTGTATCTGGTTAACGGTCACAGGTTGTTGCGTATTTTCTGCCGCAAATGCTTCGTGATGAATACCAAAAAATGCAACGGTACCTATTAAGAATGAGGCGGTACCTACAGAACATTTTCTAATCGAAAAACGAGAAAGTGTTCTAGCCTTAGTTGGGTAATGCTTGTTCATAAAACTATCATCTCCAAATTCAAATTTATTGATTAATCGATTAATTAATCGTGTAAAAATTCTATCACAACAGATTGTTAATTACAAAGAGTTAAATTAAAGCTTTTAATTAAACGTATATGTTTAAATAGAAATTTATGATATTTAAAAAATGACGTTAAACAACTGTAATGATATTTTTGATAATAAAAAAATATATATTTATCAGAATTAATAGATTTAAAAAATAGGTGGTTTACGGAATCGTTGAAGGATGGAAATGAGCGTTATATTTATTTCATATACGTAATGTTATAAGGCTTTTTGATAGATTGAGGTATGGTCTCCTATATTTTTGGGGTGAACGTGATAGGGCAAACGGGTATAAAAAAACAGCAAATGGCCTGTAAAACGGCAACATTTGCTGTTGAAATTAACCATGAAAAATTAACAAAATTACAACCGCTACAATTTGGGCTACTGTCGTTGTGACAATACGGCGTGTATACGTATAACTCAAACTGAGGATTAACTGACAAATAAATATAAAGATGACAATCCACCATTGATCAAGGTAGATAAAAAATGAACTAGAAAGTAATGCGCTTATCAAAATTGCAGGCCAAGCGCGATGTGTCAACTGCGTGATTGACTTTTGCAGAATTGAGCGAATATAAAGTTCGTGGCAAGGCATAACAAAAAGCAATGTGACGAGCATTTGCCATTTGAAGTAAACGCCTGTCCGCGATAACTGTCGAATTAATGACGTATAGGATAAGTCACTTGTAATCCAAGAAAAAATGACTTGGACTAGGACAAGGACAACACCTGTAATAAGTCCTGTAATAATCGACGTCGTTAAACGCTTAGATTCAAAATCACGTTGGTAAAAAACATAACTAATTCCAGCAATCAGCATAATGCCTGTATACAACTGCCAATAAACTTCATGTTCACCCCACATAATAAATAATATAATGTGAAAGGCAATAAAACTGAGTATAAACCAAAGTAGCGACTTATTTATTTTTTTCATACGAATTTATCCTTTGTGTTCAATAATTTTATATCTTTTATGGTTAATAACGGTTTTTTCTGGTAAATCTAATTGATTAAAGTTTTCCATAATTGTTAAGTCAACAATAACAGAATTGTCGTTAATCTTTTCCACTTTTCCTTTTATACCATCATAGAATTCTACAATATCTCCTATTTCAGCGATTGTCATTATCGTAGCCCCCTTTAGAAATTAACTAGCATTTATTGTACTAAAATTTACATTTTAAATAAACAATTTACGTCATTTTTCCGAAAATAGTTACATTATGAGAAATTTTAAGGTGAATTATTGGAAAAAATAATTGGAATCATGCATAACTGAGATAAGGGCATATTTTGGGAAAGGAGTGTACGTATTATGAAATTTATTAGTAACAACAATCATACAGATCCAACTTTAAATTTAGCTATGGAAGAGTATGTGTTGAAAACAGTGCCGATGGACGAAGACGACAGTTATTTTTTATTTTATATCAATAGACCTTCTATTATTGTAGGGAAAAATCAAAATACGATAGAAGAAGTGCATCAACCTTATATTGACGCACATCATATTGATGTGGTAAGACGAATTTCAGGCGGTGGCGCGGTTTATCATGATTTTGGGAATTTAAACTTTAGTTTTATTACTAAAGATGATGGAGATAGCTTTCATAACTTTAAAAAATTTACACAGCCTATCGTAGAAGTATTAAATGAGTTAGGTGTGGCAGCAGAGTTAACAGGGCGTAATGATATTCAAGTTGGGCAAGCGAAAATATCGGGTAATGCAATGGTCAAAGTTAAGGACCGCATGTTTAGTCATGGCACCTTGATGTTAAACAGTGAATTGGATGAAGTTCAAAATGCATTGCGTGTTAATCCGGCTAAAATTCAGTCTAAAGGTGTTAAATCTGTTCGAAAACGTGTGGCAAATATTCAAGAATTTTTAGATGAGCCATTAGATATTGAAACGTTCAAATCAATCATTTTGAAAAAGCTGTTTGGTGATGCCGAAGTCGAATCCTATCCATTAACTGAAAAAGATTGGAAAAATATTGAAAAATTAAGTAATGAAAAATATCGAACATGGGACTGGAATTATGGTAAAAATCCTAAATATAACTTTGAGCGAGAACATAAGTTTGATAAAGGGTTTGTTCAATTGAAGTTAGATGTGAAAAAAGGGCGCATTGCGCATGCCAAAATATTTGGTGATTTCTTTGGTGAGGGAGACGTCACAGATTTAGAAAATGCGCTTGAAGGTGTTTCTCATCATAAAGATGCAATTGAAGAGGCGCTAAAAGATTATGATATGTACCATTATTTTGGGGATATTCCACGAGAAGCATTAATTGAGTTAATGGTATAAAAATAACAGGACTATTCATTGATAAATCATGGATAGTCCTGTTTAATTTGGAAGTGAATGTGTGATGGAATTACTCAACGTTAACTTCCTCCAACTTCAAATATTCCTGAGTATACATATTAAATGCCTGTTCATTTCTATCAATTAGTGCAGCGTCAATTAATTGTTGAAGTTCTCGCTTTCTTTGATTTTTTAAAGCTTCTTCAATGACAAGTTCAACACCAAGCTGGTTAATTGTGTGTACAGAATTTACAATAAAATGTCTTTTTACATCTGTTTGGTTTTCCATGATGTGTCACTCCTTTGTGTATTGAGTATGAATTAAGTTATTAAACAGTATAACGAATGAACACATAAAACGCAATAAGTTTTCTGAATTTTTAAAGTAATTAAGACAGAATTTTAACATATTTGTGTAATAAAACATTTTTAGTAACGAATTCTCATTGACTTACCTTAAGATAAACATATAATAAGTATTAGAAAGAGAGAACCTACACCTTTTGACGAATAGGAGGGGTTCTAGTATGAACCATAAATTTAATTCAGCCTACGCCATTTGTAAAGGAGATATGTTTCTTAGACCTGTCGATGGACCTGACGGTATTCTCATGAGCACAGAGGTTTTCAGATATGATGGTGAACAGTTTGTTGTTCATGATCGTACGCAACGTATCATGGAAAGAAGTTGTAGGCATTATGGTGAAACCTATGCAGGAAGAAAAGGCCAAGCGAAACGTATTGCAAGTATCTCCAATAAAACACCGATTTTACTCACTCCCATTTATCAAACTTATTTTTTTCCCACACATTCCGATAGAGTTCCCGAAAACTGCTGGATTAACATGCATTATGTAGTTAAATTAAAATCGATGAAAGGATCTCGCTGCAAAGTTACTTTTGCGAATGAACAATCCATTATTTTAAATGTTTCTCATCATAGCATTAAGCATCAATTTTTAAATTGTATTTATTTCGCTTATTTGATGGGAAGATCGAATCAAGTCCAAACGCATAATCCAGAGAAACCCATTGATTATAGTCAAGAGCGCTTTAATATTTTTGAAGCTTTGTCCCAATATGCATTATTAGAAAAAGCAAAAAAAGAAATGAGCGAAAAGAAAGACAATGATAGTCATTTTTTAAATCTTTAGAACATATCTCATAGTTTTTCGTTTAGGCTGCTTGAACCTGAATGACTGTGGCCGAGTAGCCTAAACTCATGTTATATAGCAACACGCAGGATTTTTAGCGTTATCGCAATAAATAGATTAAATTAAGCATTTCAACAGCGCTTGATTAGAAGTGGAAAGTTAAGCTAAAGTGCATTAGGGTGAGACTTTTTAAACAAAGTGTAAAGATTACAGAATATCTATCCGCATAGTGTAAATGTTCTATTAACTTTTTTACAAATTTCTCTTGATTTCTTCATTGATGTTGCTATAATTGTATTTGTGATTGAAAATTAATCCACAGTAGCTCAGTGGTAGAGCTATCGGCTGTTAACCGATCGGTCGTAGGTTCGAGTCCTACCTGTGGAGCCATGGAAACGTACTCAAGTTGGCTGAAGAGGCGCCCCTGCTAAGGGTGTAGGTCGCGAAAGCGGCGCGAGGGTTCGAATCCCTCCGTTTCCGTAAATTATACTTCAAAGTCCTTAATTTAATAGGCTTTTTGAAAAGCAAGTGTCAAAAAAGTGTAAGTTACTTTTTTGACACTTTTTTATTTGATTGAAAACCAGTCATATCAAGAGATTGACATGCATCACTTAATCTCTTCGGAAACTCAATGTACCGATTTTAGACCTCGTTTTTAGGGTTCTTCATTTTTTATGGTGGGATGACATAAGTCATCCTGCTTTTTTGTACAAAAATAGCGCAAATGCCTCTATCATTTTAAGTGACTAAACCAAAAATAAAGGAGACATATTGCGCCTATGTGTAATGATATATTAAAGTTACTAAAAATTAAAGATAATAATATTAAAATCACTAAAGTTGAAGAAGATGTAGTTATTAGAGGTAAGAAATCTAACGTCATCTTTGGTACCCTTTCATACAAGCCTATGACTTGTCCTCACTGTTATCATTCGAATCCAAACCGAATACACAAACACGGAAAACGTTTATCGCGAATTACTTTTTTAAGATTCCAAGAGATAGCAGTGTATTTAAAACTGTTAAAACAATGTTTTAAATGTATGGATGGAAAGTGTTACGCTTCTACAGAAAGTATGAGGATATCATTGCTTATACGATTGGAACCCCTCAATTCAATAATGGAGCGATTGAAGGAATTAATCAAAAAGTTAAACTGATTAAAAGAGTTTCATATGGCTATCGCAACTTTTATAACTTCAAAAATCGCATTTTTATTATTTTTAGACTGTATAAAAGACCAAAGAAAAAAGCAATGCCACTTTTCAATAGTGAAATTGCTTAAATAGATTGCGTACCGAGTCGAGACTCCCGAGGCATAGAGCCGAAACCGAAAATCCATTTTGGCTTCTTATGAGCTACAATAAAAGCCAAAATTAGTTGAGGTAAGGCGCCTGGGAAAGCGAGACTCGAAGAAGCAATCGGAAGTTTGCGACTTAATTATTATAGACACATAACCACCATATAAAGTGTACAGCCGTTTTTAGCTAGGATAAGACTAAATGCAGGTGTCCAATCCTTACAACCTATCAAACTTACCTATTACAACAATATTGCTATTCAAAGTATAAGGGGCATTATAAAAATTGAAGTCCCTTTTGGCCTAACGAAAAAAACGATCATATACATATGAACGGTTTTTTTGAATCGTTTCCCAGAAAAACTATTTTACATTTATAAGAGAATAGGGGTTTTACGTGTTAATTTAAAAGCAATCAATCGTTTTATCAGTGTTTTAAATCTATTTTTAGTCACTCTTACACGAAGACTTAGCGATATCGTATCTTTCAATGCATTTAAAAGATACAAATTATCTTTAGATGCGTTATAAAAATAGTGTGCGCGTTTCCTACTGCCTGATATCAAATATAGTACTTCATGTTTTCTTTTTTTATTGTAATAAATATGTAGAAAATAAAATAATTGTCAAAATTTCGGGTATATGAATGTAAGACACGCGAGATGACGTGCGTTTTAATGTATGAGTGTCAGAACTATCGTGATGGTTTTCTTAACGATAGGATTATTTTTATTCTATATTATTCGACACCATAAAGTTCATTTAAGCCAATTGTGAGTTGATCGGTACGTCGTTCATTCGCAATGACCAATGTATTTTCTAATGTGTTAATGCTTGCAATGTAACCTTGAATGGTATGAATCTGTCCGGAACGCCAATAGCTAATTTGAGTGAAGGCGTTTTTAGCAATTTTAAAATGCAGCATTTGATTGATTTCGTTGATTTGATCTTCGCTTAAATCTGGGCGGTCTATTTTTAGTTGATTGGCTTCGAATTGTTTAATCTCTGAAAATTGTTCGGGTAGTGTCGCAAAGGGCGCCCATTTCACAATACCGCGTCCTTGAGGGATGCTCGCATTTAAATATTGTCTAGGAATCTTTCGATAATCGGTTTCGGATTGATACGCAGTTGGCAGTGTTTTATCTTTCATTGAAAATCACCTCACACCAATTATAGAACATATGTTCTGTTTTGTGAAGTGAAATTAGAACGTACATTTGCTAATTTAAATTATTTATTTCAAATCTTGCGTTATATCGACTAAAATATAAAGGGATTACATAGAAGAGGTGTGGAGAATTATGATTAGAAAAGCAACTTATGAAGACGCACATGCGATTGCAGAATTGACCTACATGATATGGCAAGATATGGAATTGGAAATTGTGCAACGTTATGCTAAATCGACCGTTATCCATGCACTGATGAAAAGTATTACGGATGTGCATTATCGAAATGCATTGACACATGTTCATGTCTATGAGGTAAACCAACAAGTAGCAGGTATGATTGTGGCATATCCTGGGAAAAATGAAGCACAATATGAGAAAGAATGGGAGCGTTTACAGTTTGATACGCCTATTGAACTTGAACATACGACGCCTTTACCTGTGTTAGAGGCAGATGAAGATGATATTTATATTGAGTCAATTGCGACATTTCCTGAGTTTCGAGGACGTGGTATTGCGCGTCAGTTAATGCGCTACCTTTTATCATCTGATAATCACGCGACATGGGGCTTGAATTGTGAATATATCAATGAAAAGGCATACCAACTCTATCGAAAAATGGGCTTTGAAACAATAAAAGATAAAATGTTGTACGGTCATCGTTATCGCTATATGAAATATAAAGGTGGGAACAAGGTAGATGCTTGACGTAAAAAATGTGAGTTACTGTATCGATGATCAGCGGATTTTAGATCATGTCAGTTTCCGTGTAGATCAAGGTGAAGCAATTGCAGTTGTAGGACCTTCTGGTAGCGGAAAAAGTACGCTATTAAGAATAGTAGCTGATTTGATTAGTCCAACGGAAGGAACGATACAGTTTAAAAATGAGCTTTATGAAACATACGAACCAGAAGCTTTAAGACAAAAAATTAGTTATTTACCACAATCGGTTGAACTCTTCGGTGATACAATACGAGATAATCTCATTTTTCCATCACACGCACGAAAAGAAGGATTTGATAAATCACGTGCGAAATATTTATTAGATGCGATGGGCTTAAAAAAATATAAACTTTCAGACTCTGTTCATCATATGTCGGGCGGTGAAAAACAGCGCGTGACGATTGCGCGTCAATTGATGTTCAAGCCAGATTTGCTTTTACTGGATGAAGCGACGAGTGCGCTAGATGATATTAATAGCAAAAAAATCGAAAAGTTTATTTTTGATTTAGTCAAAGAAGGAATGTCTGTGATGTGGATTACACATAATACAGAGCAAAGTCACCGTCATTTTCATCGACAACTTGAGATTACAAACGGCACCATCACAAAGGAGGAACAATGATTATGATGAGTACAACTTCTTTGTTGTTAACGTCTTTATTGTTATTGATTCCGATACTGATTTCTTTTAAAGAAAGATTGCATATCGCAAAAGATTTAATTATTGCTGCGATACGTGCAGTGATTCAGTTGGTCATTATTGGTTATTTGTTAGAATTTGTCTTCAAGTTAGAACAAGTATGGATTGTTATTGCTTTGATAGTAGTCATTATGATTAATGCTGCAGCGAATACACGAAAACGTGCTTCAAAAATTATGCACCATGTTTTTTGGGTTTCGTTTGCTGGAATAATGACAGGTGCTGTTCTTTCTTTAGGAGGCGTTCTGTTAACTGGTGCGATAAGCTTTAAGCCGAATGAAATTATTCCGGTTGCTGGTATGGTAGGGAGTAACGGGATGATTGCGATTAATTTGAGTTATCAAAATTTAGATCGGATTTTTACGAAAGAGACAGAATCTATTGAAGCAAAATTATCGTTAGGTGCGGGACCTTCATTAGCTGCAAAAGATGCAATTAGTGAGAGTATTAAAGTAGCAATTGTTCCGACAATCGACTCAGTAAAAACATACGGGCTAGTCTCTATTCCAGGAATGATGACTGGGCTTATTATTGCCGGTGTTCCACCTTTACAAGCGATTAAATTTCAACTCATGGTTGTTTTTATTCATACAACGGCAACGATCATTTCAGCGCTTGTTGCAACTTATTTAAGCTATCGACAATTTTTTAATTATCGCCATCAGTTAATTCAAATTAAAGCGGATTAAAACATTTGTATATATCGCTATATATCATTACAATGAAATTGATAGTCTACAAGAGACTTTTGAAAAAAGAAAAGGGTGGGAAGTGACATCTCATCATTGAAGCGAGATTTCGTACTTCCACACCCGTCATGATTTAAAAATTAATCACATAAAATGAATGCGTACTGGAGGTTTTATACGCCACCCAGTAAAGCGCTGATATAAATGCCTAATGCATACAAAACACCGAAAAATGTATTTGTTTTTCCTGCTGCTGCCATTGCCGGCATCATTGTTTGTGGCGTATCGTTCTTTTTGAAACGGCGATAAACTTTGATTGGCAGTGGAAAACTTAACAATGCAAGTAAATAGAAGAGGGATCCACCATCTTTGAAAAGTGCCGTATAAATCACGAATAGATATGCTAAAATGTAGCATGTTGCCATAAAAATAAGCGAGCCACGTTTGCCTAATAAAATAGGCAATGTACGACGACCGCTTTGTTTGTCTTTGACGCGGTCACGAATATTATTAGCCATATTAATGAGGCCGATAGTAATTACAATTGGAATGCTAATCCAAAAAGCATAGTTTTGAAGATTGCCTGTTTGTATGTAAAAAGCGATGACGATAATAATCATCCCCATGAATACACCAGAGAATAATTCACCAAGGGGCGTCCATGAGATTGGGAATGGCCCGCCTGTATAAAGGTAGCCTACTGCCATACATAAAAGTCCGACAGGTATTAACCAAAATGAAGTTTGGATTGCTAAGTATAGTCCAAGTAAAGCTGCGATGACGTAAAAAATGAGTGCGAGTCTTAAAACGTGTCCAGGTGTCATGCCGTTACGGACAATGGCACCACCGATACCAACTGACTCATGATCATCTAGACCTTTTTTAAAGTCATAGTATTCATTAAACATGTTCGTAGCAGCTTGGATGAGTAAACAAGCGACCAACATTGCTAAGAATAGACTAAAGCGTAAATGATCTTCGCTGCCTAATAAAAAAAGTTTAGCAGTTGCAGTTCCGACTAAAACTGGAACAACAGAAGCAGTGAGTGTATGTGGGCGCATGAGTAACCAGTATTTGTGAAATGTTGAATGTTTTTCAAATTCAGTCGCCATATCAATAACCTCTTTTTATAATATTTATAATACATGCCTATTATAAATAAATTTTACTATTAAATCAATAATAATATTATAAGAAAGACACTTGCGAACACAACGACGATTAAAAATGTTAGAATGGAGTAATGGATGAAACTTGATTATGATGAAAGAAGTGAGAATGAGATGACTGTTGACGTCTGTGAACAGGCAATCATGGATGCGGTCAAACAAACGACACAGCAATGGGTTTCGATTGAAGTGAAGTTGCAAAAGCAATTGGATCCGATTACGTTGTTTGAAATGTCAAAAGAAGATGCAGGAGATCGTTTTTACTTTCAGTTAAATGATAGTAAAACAACTTTTTTTGGTTACCGTGTTGCAACAAAAATTAAAAATGATTTCACAAATAAACGCTCTATTTTTAAAGAATGGGAAAAGTTTAAAGACAACATTGCATTAATCCATCCTGATTCTGAGCGCCATCATTTACGAATTTGTGGGGGGTTTCAGTTTTCTACAAAGCGTCTGGGGGATGAATGGCGCCGTTTTGGTGTGAATCACTTTATTTTGCCTGAAGTTTTAATATCACAAGTAAACGATGAAACGTTTTTAACTTATACAGTACAAAAAGAAACGTTTTCTATAGATCAATTTAATGCGCTATTCGATCAATTGAATCATTTAGAAACAATAGAAATAAAAGATACGACACCGCCACCGGTGAAACGTATGGAAGACATATATAAAGATGAGTGGGAAGCTTTAGTTGCAAAGACAACAGAACAGTTAGCTCATGATGAAAAAATTGTGTTATCGCGCAGACGTATGGTGCAATTTGATGCAGATTTAAGTATTCCAACGATACTTTATCGGGCTTTACAAAATGAAAAAAACAGTTATCTATTTGTTTTAGAATCCGAAGAAGATGTTTTTATATCTCAAACACCGGAACAATTGTTTAAAGTTACTAACGGGGAATTATCTACGAAAGCCGTTGCAGGAACAATTCGTCGTACGCATGATGAAAAAGTAGACCAAGCACATGTCGAAGCTTTTCTGAAAGATGAAAAAAACTTAGTTGAACATGAAATTGTAGTCGAAAGCATACTCGAAGATATACGACCTTTTACGACGCATGTCGACTATAATAAGGAACCTAAAATTTTAAAAAATGATCATTTATATCATTTATATACAGAGATAGGTGGCCCACTTGCACAAAAATCATATATCGAATTGATAGATGATTTGCATCCAACACCTGCACTTGGGGGTTACCCGAAAGCGCGTGCATTAGATTATATTGAAGCGCATGAATTCGGCGCACGTGGTTTATACGGGGCACCTGTAGGCATGATTGATATGTATGATGATTGTGAGTTTATTGTGGCGATTCGTTCGATGTTAATGAACCGACATCAAGCCTTGCTTTTTGCTGGTGCAGGTATTGTTCAAGAATCTAATGCAGCTGAAGAAGTGGCAGAAACAGCTTTAAAATTTAAACCAATGATGGAGGCACTAGGGGTGACTGAGTATGACTAATCAAAGTGATTTAACAGAACAAGTTTTTCATTTCGTTTCTGAGCTCTATGCGTATGGCTTGCGAGAAGTAGTGATTAGTCCAGGTTCTCGTTCGACACCAATCGCTTTGGCGTTGGAGTGTCATCCTGAAATTAAAACATGGATTCATCCAGATGAAAGAAGTGCTGCTTTTTTTGCATTAGGATTAATGAAGGGAAGTCAACGTCCGGTTGCAATCGTATGTACTTCTGGTACTGCCGCTGCGAATTATGTCCCTGCCATCGCAGAAAGCCATATTAGTCGTCTGCCACTTGTCGTATTAACGAGTGATAGACCACATGAGCTTCGAAATGTAGGGGCACCACAAGCGATTAATCAAGTGGGGATGTTTCAAAATTATGTTCGGTTTCAATGCGATTTGCCAATAGCAGATGGTACAGTGCATATGACTGAATTCAACGCATATCAAATCCAAAAAGCGAGTCAATATTTTGACGGACCCCAACAAGGGCCTGTCCATTTTAATTTGCCGTTTCGCGAGCCCCTTACACCCGACTTATCACGTTTAGACTTACTGAAAACAGAGACGTATGACCGTCCTAAATATCAAAAATCAATAGATTTAAGTCGTATTGAAAAAACATTGAAGCAAGCGAAAGGCTTAATTGTCGTTGGTGATATGCAACATCAAGATATATCACAAATTTTAACGTTTGCTACCGTGTATGATTTACCGATACTTGCGGATGCATTAAATGGCATACGTGCCACACAACATCCAAATGTGATTGCAACCTATGATTTACTTTTGCGTGCTGGACTTGAAATTGAAGCCGATTTTGTTATTAGAGTAGGAAAGCCGGTCGTATCTAAAAAATTAAATCAATGGTTGAAAACAACAGATGCAGATCAAATTTTAGTTCAAAACAGTTCAAACGTAGACGCATTTCCTAAAAAACCGGATTACTTTTTTGAAATGTCACCGAATGACTTTTTTAGAGCTTTAGGTGAGGTGCCTGGCACATATCGTAAAATGTGGCTGAGTCAATGGCAAAATATGGAAGAACAAGCCCGTTTAACGATTACGGAGCATCAAAAAAACGCTAATGATGAGTCTGCATATGTGAGTCAGTTACTGGATAAATTAACGGATGAAGACTGTTTGTTTGTAAGCAATAGTATGCCAATACGTGATATTGATAATTTATATTTTAATCAACGCGGTCGTATTTATGCCAATAGAGGTGCAAACGGAATAGATGGGGTTGTCTCAACTGCTTTAGGTATGGCTGTTCATCAAAAAGTAACATTACTTATTGGGGATATTGCCTTTTACCATGATATGAATGGTCTGCTTATGTCTAAATTGAATGACATTCATATGAATATTGTGCTACTCAATAATGATGGAGGCGGTATTTTCTCATATTTACCACAGAAAAAGAGTGCTTCCCAACATTTTGAACGCTTATTCGGAACACCTACAGGGTTGAACTTTGAATACACTGCATTACTTTATGATTTTAATTTTAAGCGTATTCAAGACTTACAGGCATTTGAATATGCTAATTTGACGACGATGACACCAACATTGTTTGAAGTGATGACGAATCGTGAAAAAAATTATGACGCCCATCAAAATCTTTATCAGAAATTGAGTGAAATTGTAAATGTTACATTATAATTGGCATCGGGCACAACAACCGAGCAACAAGGTTTTAGTATTGCTACATGGGTTTATCAGTGATCAACGCACATTTGATTCACATATCGAGATATTGACAAGAGAAGCGGACGTAGTTTGTGTCGATCTTCCAGGACACGGACAAGATCAATCTCCCATGGATATTCAATGGGATTTTGATTGGATTACTTCTGAATTGCATTTGGTGCTTCAACAATTTGAAAGCCAAGCTATTTATTTACACGGCTATTCAATGGGGGCGCGGGTAGCACTTTATTATGCACTCAATCACGCTTCATTGTTGTCAGGTTTAATACTCGAAAGTGGTTCTCCAGGAATTCAAGATCCTGTCGCACGTCATGAGCGACAACAAGTGGATGCAGCACGTGCACGTGTCCTTGAGATTGCAGGGCTCGAAGTATTTGTGAATGATTGGGAGAAGTTGCCATTATTTCAGACACAACGATGGATATCTGAATCGAAACAGCTTCAAGTGCGTCAGTTAAGAATGGCACAGAACACAGCAGGCTTAATTAAAGCTTTAACAGATTACGGAACGGGCCATATGCCGAATTTATGGGATCAGTTGAATACTTTAGAGTTACCTGTACAATTGATTGTTGGTGAATGGGATGAGAAGTTTGTATCGATTGCACATCAAATGAAAGCGGCGTTACCTAATGCGAGTTTAGAAATTGTAGAATGCGTAGGCCATACGGTTCATGTGGAAGATTCACCCAAATTTGATACAATATTATTGGAGTTTATTAAAGGTTACTAGAGGAGGCCAACCATGGAAAGACAATGGGAAACATTAAAAGAGTATAAAGAAATTAAATACGAATTTTTTGAAGGGATTGCAAAAGTTACAATTAACCGTCCACATGTACATAACGCATTTACACCTAATACTGTACAAGAAATGATTGATGCTTTCACACGTGCGCGTGATGACGAGCGTGTAGGTGTCATCATTTTAACTGGAGAAGGCGACAAAGCGTTTTGTTCAGGTGGAGACCAAAAAGTACGCGGTCATGGGGGCTACGTTGGAGATGACCAAATCCCACGTTTGAATGTATTAGATTTACAACGTTTAATTCGTGTCATTCCAAAACCGGTTATTGCGATGGTTAAAGGTTATGCTATCGGTGGAGGAAACGTTCTTCAAGTCGTATGTGATTTAACAATTGCTGCAGATAATGCACGTTTTGGACAAACTGGACCAAAAGTGGGTTCATTTGACGCAGGTTATGGTTCAGGCTACCTTGCACGTATCGTAGGACACAAAAAAGCACGTGAAATTTGGTATTTATGTCGTCAATACGATGCACAACAAGCACTTGACATGGGTATGGCGAATACAGTCGTTCCTTTAGCAGATGTTGAAGATGAAACAGTGAAATGGTGTAAAGAAATCATGCGTCATTCTCCAACAGCTTTACGATTCTTAAAAGCAGCAATGAATGCAGATACAGATGGTTTAGCTGGATTACAACAATTTGCAGGTGACGCAACACTCTTGTATTACACAACAGATGAAGCAAAAGAAGGCAGAGACGCGTTTAAAGAAAAACGTGATCCTGATTTCGATCAATTCCCTAAATTCCCATAAGTTGAAAAGAAGGAAAAGTCATCAAAAATAAAAACCGATGGACGTGAGGTAATCAATGTGTCCATCGGCTTTTTTAGTTTGTAAAGGAAATTATAGATGAGTGTTTTTAATTATCTTAAATCACTCTGATTTTTAGTGAATAAAGTATTTTTAAGCAAACAAGCTTATTCATTATTTTAATGATATGTCTATAATGGAGACTTTTTTAGTTGATTAAACGGTCTGCATATTTGTTTTGTAGGTATTGTCTTAAGCGCGCCATGCCTTCTTCTAATGACTTCATATCATAGGCATATGAAATACGAACATAACCTTTTCCATAATCCGTAAAAGAAGATCCAGGAACCATAGCGACGCCAACGGTTTCTAAAACATCGACACAAAATGCAAAGTCATCATCGGTAAAGTTTTGAATGTTAGGAAAGATATAAAACGCTCCTTCAGGTTGCCCTTCTAATTCAAAGCCCATATCTGTTAATGATTCAATCAAGAAATCACGGCGCTTCATATATGCTGCATTCATCGTTTGAGGCGCATCTGTAGCCTCAGTTAATGCAGCAATCGTAGCCATTTGAGCCGGAACATTGGCACAAATACAATTATAAGCGTGCATAAATGTTAAACGGTCTATTAAATATTGAGGGCCAGATAAAAAGCCAATACGGATGCCTGTAGCTGAATGTGATTTGCTTAAACCATTAATCAGCAATAATTGGTCCCGAATGGATTCAAAGCGTGCAAACGACGTATGTGTGGCGTGAAATGTATTTTCTGCATAGATTTCATCACTAATAATAAAAATCGGCAATGTTTTCAAAGTGTCGACGAGTGCCGTCACTTCTGCTTCAGAAAGTATGGCGCCAGTAGGATTAGATGGATAATTGAGCAGTATCGCACGTGTTTTTGGCGTGATATGTTGTTTGATGCGTTCAGGTGTCACTTTAAAGCCACTTTGTCGCGTATCCATGAATATAGGTTTACCACCGAGCGTCTGAATTAAAGGAATATAGCCAGCATAAACAGGACCCGGAAGTAGAATTTCATCACCTGGATTGATGATACAGCGCAGTACAGTGTCTAATGCTTCAGAAGCGCCATTAGTAATAATGATTTCTTCAGGGTCGTAATGGATATTGAAACGTGTTTGATAGTATTGAGAGACTGCTTCACGTGTATCCAATCGTCCCTTATTATGTGAATAGGTCGTCTGATTATTTTCAATAGCCGTTTGATATGCCTTTTTAACAATATCGGGCATATTAAAATCAGGTTGGCCAACTGTAAGGTTAATGACATCATCTAGCTGATTAATTCGACTTGAAAATTGTCGGATACTCGGGGCTCTTAAATATTGTGCATATGTATTGAGTTCTAATTTCATTTTTAAATCACGTCCTAAAAAAAGAGAAGTTAACATTTAGAATAACATGTGTACGCATGAGAAGCTATCTAAAATGATAGTCAACGATACATACACATGATTATGTTCTAAATGGTATCTTCTCTAAAAATAAGGTTTAAACTTTGATGGCCGTTGCAAATTAATCATAGGATTCGTCCATTTCGCGACAAAATCACTCGACCATAACCAAACGATAAAGCCTGAAAGTACTATATTATAAAGTAATCCTAAAATTGGCGTATCAATAAAAGGATAAAATTGGTGGCCTCGAATGGCACCGATAAATAAGCCATGTAATAAATAAACATACATTGTTCTTGATCCTATATAAGTATACCAATGATGATGTCTTGGCACTAAGTTAAAGAAAGAGAACATCGTGACAAAGATAATACCATATAAAGATAATCTTTTTAGCGGACTCATCAGTACATGCATGCCGTCCACGTGTTTGTATGGTGTACTTGCTAATAGCCAGTCCGCATCGATAGGATGAACGATATAAATTACAAAAAAGCCTACTAAAACTAAAATAGAGATAGGAATAAAACGTTTCATCTTAACGAAATGGCTAAATTCAATGTTTAATAAATACCCAACATAAAATATAGGGAAAAATACGAGTGTACGTGACCAACTTAAATAGTCTCCTACATTTGAAGAAAAACCTGCTAATAGTGCCACAATGATGGCGATAGGTAAAACGTATTTAGGTTTAAACTGCCGGACAATCACGATAATGACGTTAAAGAAAAACAGTGTTAATAAAAACCATAGTGCAAAAACAGGTTCAAATGGATCTAAGTCTAACTCACTATTTTTTCCTGTAATAAAGTAATAAATTGAAAAGAACGCAAAAAAGATGAGATATGGACCTAACAATTTTTTGCCTACTTTTTCTATGTAACCAGATTTACCCACATTATTGGCGAAATAGCCAGAGATGAATAGAAAGGCGGGCATGTGAAAACTATAAATAAGCAAATATAATGCATTAATCGCAATATGAGTATCAACATAAGGCCTAATTAAATGTCCTAAAACGACAAGAAATATTAAAACAGCACGTGCATTATCAAAAAATGCATCTCTTTTTTTCACATTTGTCATAAATAGGTGACTCCTTTTAACAATCTCATAGTTAATGTATTATAAATATCTTCAAAAATGCAATGAAAATGTATATATGATAAATTAATAGCATACTTATTTTATACAATGCCCAAACAAAAATAAAAAAGAACTTTGAAGCATAAGATTATTTTATTTTGCAAAACCTCATCGACTCACGGTTTAAAATCTACTATTTTTGTGGTAAATTGAAGGGCGTATATCTATAAATCGTTCCTTAAAAAAATGGAATAGGAGAAATCAGCTATGTCTCATAATAATTTTACTGGAATGAAACGATTGAAGCATCCTCCACGATATTTGCCGGGTTTAGATGGTTTGCGTGCGATTTCAGTTATAGGGATTATCATTTATCATCTTAATTCTCAATGGCTATCTGGTGGTTTTTTAGGTGTAGATACGTTTTTTGTTATTTCAGGTTATTTAATTACATCTTTACTACTATTCGAATATGAAAATTACGGTGAAATCAATTTAGTGAATTTTTGGATTAAACGGTTTAAGCGTTTAATCCCAGCAATGTTATTTGTTACTTTATTTACAGTACTCTACGTCTTAGCATTTGACCCTAAGCTTTTAGAGTCAATTAAAGGTGATGCGATAGCAGCTTTACTCTACATCTCAAATTGGTGGTATATCTTCCAAGATGTTGATTATTTTGATCAATTTAAACCTATGCCACTTAAGCACTTATGGTCTTTAGCTGTAGAAGAGCAATTTTATATTTTTTATCCTATTATTTTAATGTTATTTTTTAAATTATTTAGACGAAAAAAATGGGTCGTTGTCGTATTCGCTATCATTTCTATCGCTTCAGCAGCATTAATGTTTTATTTATCCGCACCAGGTGCGAATAACTCACGTACATATTTTGGAACAGATACACGATTACAAACGCTATTATTAGGTGTTATCTTTGCATTTGTGTGGCCAGCATTTAAGTTGAAAGCTAAGCCACCACAACTTGGGAGAAATCTGATTGATATTTTTGGTATCATCGCATTAGGTGCTTTATTATGGTTATTCTATGCTGTGAATGAGCAACAGTACTTTCTGTATAGCGGTGGCTTTTACGCCATTTCATTAATGACTTTAGTTATTATTGCAAGTGTAGTACAACCATCGGGCTTACTTTCTAGATTTATGGGTAATCCACTTTTCTTATATATAGGGAAAAGATCGTATAGTTTATACTTATGGCATTTTGTCATCGTTACATTTGTACACCATCACTTTGTAGCGGGTCAGTACCCATTTTACATGTATATTATTGATGTCGTATTAACGTTTGTTATGGCAGAAATTTCTTATCGATTTGTGGAAACGCCATTCAGAAGATATGGTTTTAGAACGTTCTTCCTTAAAGAGAAAATAGTGACTTCGATTATTCGTACACCACTTGTTTTAGCTGCCATTGTGTTAACTGCATTTGTATTAACTGGACATTTTGATGGTTATGCAAAACAAGAGCAAAAAGCAACGGCTTATAAAACAAATCATAAATCGACAGAAAAACCTAAAAAGCCCGAGCCTGAAAAGCAAGATAAAACAACTGATGAAAAATCTTTTGATCCTAAAAAAGAATCACCTCTATTTATTGGGGATTCATTAACAGTAGGAATGGGCTATTATTTAGATGATTATTATCAAAAACCAACCATTGACGCAGAAGTCGGGCGTTCTATGGGTGTTGCGCTCAACGTTGCTAAGAAATATACAGATTACAATAAAGCAGGGCAACCAGTCGTCATTCAAATTGGTACAAACGGTGATTTCAATGAAGCGCAGTTAGAAGAAATTGTGAAAGATTTTGATAAAGCGGATGTTTACCTAATTAATACGACAGTGCCACGTGACTATAAAGATCATGTTAATCAGTTAATGAAAAAAGTCGCTAATAAACATAAGCATGTCACATTAGTGGATTGGAATAAAGTCGGCGTAGGCCATACGGATTACTTTGCTTATGATGGTATTCATTTAGAACATCCAGGTATTCAACGTCTCGTGAAAGAATTAGATCAAGAAATGAAAGACAATCAAGGCGATAAATAAACAACGACCATTACAAATTTGAATATCTAAAGTAAATATTATAAGTGTTAAATAGGTCCGGTGATTCAAACACTGGTCCTATTTTTGATACAAAAAACGGTTCTTCATTTTTTATGGTGGGATGACATAAGTCATCCTGCTTTTTTGTACAAAAATAGCGCAAATGCCTCTATCATTTTAAGTGACTAAACCAAAAATAAAGGAGACATATTGCGCCTATGTGTAATGATATATTAAAGTTACTAAAAATTAAAGATAATAATATTAAAATCACTAAAGTTGAAGAAGATGTAGTTATTAGAGGTAAGAAATCTAACGTCATCTTTGGTACCCTTTCATACAAGCCTATGACTTGTCCTCACTGTTATCATACGAATCCAAACCGAATACACAAACACGGAAAACGTTTATCGCGAATTACTTTTTTAAGATTCCAAGAGATAGCAGTGTATTTAAATCTGTTAAAACAATGTTTTAAATGTATGGATGGAAAGTGTTACGCTTCTACAGAAAGTATGAGGATATCATTGCTTATACGATTGGAACCCCTCAATTCAATAATGGAGCGATTGAAGGAATTAATCAAAAAGTTAAACTGATTAAAAGAGTTTCATATGGCTATCGCAACTTTTATAACTTCAAAAATCGCATTTTTATTATTTTTAGACTGTATAAAAGACCAAAGAAAAAAGCAATGCCACTTTTCAATAGTGAAATTGCTTAAATAGATTGCGTACCGAGTCGAGACTCCCGAGGCATAGAGCCGAAACCGAAAATCCATTTTGGCTTCTTATGAGCTACAATAAAAGCCAAAATTAGTTGAGGTAAGGCGCCTGGGAAAGCGAGACTCGAAGAAGCATTCGGAAGTTTGCGACTTAATTATTATAGACACATAACCACCATATAAAGTGTACAGCCCAAAAAACAAACCCCAAAAGAGGTATTAAACACACTTTTGGGGCTTTTAATATGAGCAATCTTATTTACTTTGACGATATAAATCGATATCGAAGTATTTACCAACTTCACCAATTTGATCATAGAATTGTTTCATACGTTTTGCGTTAAAGTCTGCCCATGCGATATCTGTTGCATATTGATGTGTCGCTGGGTTTTGTGGATTCCAACGCATGCGGTATAACGTGTTTTGACCTGCGTGGATGTAATTTTGACCAATAAATTTCGCACCGCCGACGATTGCTTTTTTAACAGTATTCCAGCCATATTTTTCAGCTGTTTTAAAACCACCGCGAATGGCGTCAGAGTCAACTGCCCCGATACCAAACATATTGTAGAATTTTTTAGGACCGTTAGTGATCACTTTATTGTTTTTATCTACGTATCCACCATTTGCTAATGTAGATGTACCGTTTCCAGTTTCTAAAAATGCGTGTGAGATTAAGTAGATTTCATTAATATTATTTGCTTTTGCCGCTTCTGCAAACGCAGCACCTTGGCCAGCTAAGATACCTTTACCTGCGAGTAATCGGTTCAATGCATCTGCACTTAAGCCTTGATATTGATCGAGTTTTAAGAATTGATAAATGCCTGAAGCGCTGTTTTTAATGTTTTGTGTATCCATTGCTGCTTGCACTTCTTGGCGGTTTGCATCTTCCCATTTGCCTGGTACATGTTGAACTTGTGGTTTGTATGGCAATGCCATTTGTTTATCAACGGCTTCTTTTAAAGAAGCGTTAGCATTGTAATATTTAATAAGTAATGAGCGTAAGTCACCAGATTTAATCCAACCTTGTGTGCCATTTTCAAAAGTACCGTAAAGCCATGTCACACCTTTTACATTTTGTGTACTTGTCACTTTAAATAATGTTTCATAATACGGACTTAAAGAGCCTAAAACTTGTGCATTTGGTTTGGCATAGTAATAGCCATTTCCGTTATAAACAAAGTAATCTTGAGGTTGGCTTAATTTTGTTGCTTTAGTTGCTGAAGTCGGCTTAACTGTGTAAGCAGAAGCAACAGGTTTTAAATCTTTAAGGTTAATCCAGCCCATTTTATGGTTCACTTGACCGAATAAATAAGTGTCTGGACCCGCAACAACAGATTTAACAGCACTAAATGTACGATCTTTTACGTTGCCAGATAGGGCATCGATACGTTGTTTCGCAGTACCCCATGGGATTGAATATAATCCAGCTGTTTTGTTATTAACTTTATATTGACCATGCATTGGTTTTTCAGTACCAAGTGAACGTAGAATCACATCATTCGCGTTAAACCATCCTAATGGTGTGCGGCCGTCAGCGTTTTGTAATAAAACGTAATTGTGATTTTGGTTAGATGCTGTTTTAGCAATTTTATAAGTACGGTCAGTGAATTGGGCAGCATTTTTAGCTGTCTTATCATAAATCGAAGCTCTTATTCCTTCAGTTGATGATTTTAATTGACCGATTTGAGATACACTTTGTACGGCATTTTTTGTTGCTTTTTCTTGTGATTGTGTTAATAATGATTGGTCGATCCATCCAGATAATTGATTAACAGTACCATAAACGAATGTTAAGTTTCCAACTTTTTGAGATTTTGTTGCAGCAAAGTTTTGTGCGTTCTTACCAGCGACTTTACCTGCCACTTGTGCGCTAGTACCCCAAGGGACTTTGTAAAGCGTAGCGCCTGGTTTGATTGTGTAGTTTTGTTTCACATTTTTAGCTGCTTGACCTGTACGGTAGTCAACATCTTTTTGTTGAACCCATCCAACATAAGTGCCAGTCGCATAGTCAGATACGAGATAGAATGATTTTCCATTGAGCGTTGCTTTTTTCTGAACACTTAAAGTTTGATTGGTTGCTGATGTAGGTTGGCCTTTCGCATCGTATACAGTTTTATATAAGCCGTTATTTTTATTATTAATACGACCAAAACCTGAGTCACCTGTTACTTTTAATGGTGAAGAAGGTGCAGTTGTTGATGAAGATGGTGTTTTTACAACGTTACTTGCATCAATCCAACCTGTTAAATTGTTAACTGTACCATAAAGCCAATTTGTATTTGCGACTTTCTGTTCTTTAGTTGCTTTGAAAGTTTGTTTTTTGCTACCGCTAATTGTACCTGTAGCTTGTGCTTTTGTACCCCAAGGCACTTCATAAACAGTTGTACCTGGTTTAACTTGGTATGATTGTTTCACGTTCTTTTCAGGTTGTGCACTTTGATAAGTGACATCATTGCTGCGTACCCATCCGAGTAAACCATTGTTTTTCGCAGTGGATACAAGATAAAATGATTGACCATTCAGTGTTGCTTTTTTAGTCACTTTTAATGTCACATTTGTTTGATTTGTACGTACACCAGATTGGTCATACACAGTTTTGTATAAACCGTTGTTTTTAGATGAAATACGGCTATACCCTGTATTGTCAGTCACTTTTAAATTGTTGTTTTGCGGTTTAGGTTTTGATGATTGACCTGCAGTGCTACCAGCAGGGGAAGCATAGCCCATTTTCACTTGGTATTTTTCATTTATAAGATCATACAATTCATCATAAGAATAGCCATGTGCTCTTAAATAACCGTGTGGGTCTACGTGGTCTGTACCACCTAAATATCTAGAAACAGCGTCATGTGTCCAAACGGTACCTTTACCGTCATATTCTGCACTATCAGGTTTTAAGCCATAGTATTGTAAGTTAGTTGCTGCATAATCAGCAAAGTTGTTCATTTGACGTGCAAATGAATTATAGTCATGCACATGAACAAGCTCAATATGAATAAAACGTTGGTTCGCAATAGGGCCAGCACCCCAAGCTAAATAATCAGTTGGTTGCGTTTCAATTATTCGGTTACCATCGATAAATCCGTGAACAAAAGCACTTTGATAATTATTTTTCATGTATTGTATTTCACTTGTAATTGTTGAATTATCGTTAGCTGTGTCGTGAACAACGATGCCTTCAGGTTTTCCAACACCGTAGCGATAACCATAGCGTGGAATAAAGCTTGAATAGTCTTCTTCATATTTAGGAACTTTAAATTTTTGTTTTCGTATGTAGTCGTTAATTTGTGATTTGACTTGTGGTTGATATGCTTTAGGTGTAGCGGCTACTGCACGAGCTGAATAGTTTGTAGGTTCAAGTTTAACTGTTGCAGGCCCACCTTTACCTCCAACGCGAGGCGGTGTTGGTCCATTTGGATTAGCATTGATATCTACTTTTTCATTCGTTGATGTAGATTGTTGTTTTACAGCTGGTGTTTTTTCAGCTGAACGTGCAACGACACGTGCTAAGTTTTTCTCTTGATTAGATGTAGCAGCAGCTCTCTCTTGTGCGGAAATAGCAGTTGCTTTTGATTGTACTTTTTTAGCCGTTGGTTGCGTATTGTGAGTTGGTTGTTGCGTATGAGTTGTTGGTTGCTCAGTTGTCACTTGATTATTTTGTTGTTGTACAGCGATATTTTGTGAATCATCTTTCGGTAATGCTTCAGAAGGGGATTGCTGCGACTTTGTGACATTTTGTGGTGTCTCTTGTTGTGCATCTGTTTTTTGATCTTGTGCAGCATGATACGCTTCAGTTGATACTTCAGCTTCGTGATGTGGATCGATTTCTTCAGCAGCATAAGGTGATGCAACAGGTTGTTCAGCTACGTCTGCTTGTGCATGGTTATTTTGAGAAGTTGCTTCTTGTTCGGTAGCTTGTTGCGTAGCTGATGAAGAAGCAGAAGTTTGTTCTAAAAGACTTGAGTCTGCTTTAGGTTGTGTTGGTTTTTCAATTTCAACTTGATTTGGATCTTTATACGCTTGTGTTCCAGAAATCGTAGGAGCTTTCGTTTCGTTCTTGGCCTGGTTGGCTTGCTGAACTTGTTGATGCTCGTCTAAAATATTTGTTGGTGTTTCTTGCGCTTTTGTTTGTTCAGCTGCATGTGCTTCATGCGCAGTTAATGCAGACCCCGCTAATGTTAATGCAATGATAGTGGGTGTTTTATAACCTAATTTTTTAACCATTTCATTACTCCTTTTAGATAAGTTAATATAAAGTTGATTAATGCCATTATAGAATTAAAGATACAGGAATTGTGCATTTTAACTTGATTGTAATTTAACTTTAATAATTGTCCCCGTTATTTTATGTAGATAATGCACAATTAGAAATTATAGATTATTTCAAATAAAGTAATATATATAAAGTAAGCTGAGTTATGATGATGTTCCATTAAATGCTTTCGTAATTAAAGATGTTTCTCCATGTAATAATGGGGGATACCCGCATCTAAAAACTGATCGCCATACGCTTGATAGCCTAATGATTCATAAAAAGGAATCGCATGTGTTTGGGCACCTAATTTGAAATGACGAAAACCTTGGCGTTGCGCTTCTTGCTCGAGTGCGCGCATTAATGCCTTCCCCGTCCCTTGACCTCTTTCAGATTTCAAAACTGCAACACGTTCAATTTTCGCAATGCCATTCACATCTCGAAAGCGTGCAGTTGCGATGGGTTGATGGTCATCGTTATAGGCAATCATATATTGTGCGATTGTTTCAAATTCATCAATTTCTTCTTCAAGTGACACCCCTTGTTCTTCTACAAAAACGATCTTTCTGATGTCTAATACATCTTCATATTCACGTGCTGTTTCTACTTTTTTGATCATCGTTGCACCCCTTTTTTATCAGTATGATATCGATTTTATCATAAATGATTTTGAATAGACTAAGAATGAAGTAAAATATATAAAATGTATTATCCCAATTTAGACACGTGCAAACAATAGGGGATTCAAATTGTATACTTTCTATCGTGAGCACAATGCCAAAAAACAGGTTGACGTCTAACATGTGTTTAAGACATCAACCTGTTTTTGTATTTATCGTTATGAAGTCAAAATCATTATATAATCTGCGGATTGAGCGCTAATAAAATAGAAGCTATTACAACGTATTTCGCGTTGGTAGGCGCTAAAATTACATTGCATTTTGTCGTACTAATGCGGTATATTGCCAAAAAATCCGCATTTGAATAATATTCCAATTGTTCATTCCCATTGTATAGCCAGAAGGTGTGAAAATGTTAACATCAGTTACTTCTAATGCTGCAGCAACGAGATATTGAATAGGCACACTCAAATTTTGCATCTCTGGTGTTAAACCTTTTTCATCATAAACCCATGAAAATGGGAGGGGTGATTCAAAGACATCAATCGCATCAAAAATTTCAGGAAGTGCAACGATATAACACGCACCATTGATCACCGGGTTATTCTGGCTGTCTGAATAATAAAGTAGAAGTGCTTCATAATTCTCACGGTGTGCATGATTCACATAAAATAACTCTTGTCGAAAATGCGCCATGTCTTTACTGTGAATGATTTGTTGCTCTAACATGTTGAATATCCCATTGATTTGCATGATTTTGTCGTGTGTAGGGCGTGGCATGTATAGGCACCTCCTTATTAATAAAATGTATTGTTATTTTGAGATGGGTCTGGAACCCCTTGTGACTGTTGTGATGAATCAGGCTGTTGACTTGGTGCTTGTTCAGTAACAGCGGGCTGATTTTGATTTTGATCAACTGCTGGTGACGCTTGACTATCACCATTTTGTTGTTCTGATGATGTGTTATCTTTTTGTGATTTTTGGCGTCCTTTTAATAGCTGATCATCGATTTCTGTTAATGGAGGAACTTCACCGTAAAAGGACTTCGCACGTTGTATCAGAAAGTCACTTTTATTTTTAATGGGTCTTAATTCTAAATCTTCACGTAATAAGTTTGATGTCTTAATTAAATCATCGACGTCAGGATTAATGTAGTAAATGCCGTTAAGCAATTCATTTTCACCTTTAAGTTGTTGAGATTTGATTGTGACATCATTTGCTAAATAGTTTGTTGCGAGTGCACGAATTTCAGAGTAATTTAAGTTATGTTTAGAATTTTTTCCTACAATTTCAATAATATCATCTAATTTGTGTAAAGAATTTGTCTCTTGCGCTTTACGGAAGAGAATTTTTAAAACTTCCATTTGTCTTTCGCCACGTTTTAAGTCAGAGTCTTGTTTACGTGTACGTGTGATTGCGAGTGCTTCGTCGCCGTTTAATTTTTGCTTACCTTTTTTCAGTTTGATGCGACCTTTATCTTTAGTGTTAGGTTCGTTGAGATCGTATGGCACATTATATTCAATACCACCAAGCTCATCAACTGTATCAGCAAAAGCATCCATATTAATACGAACATAATAATCAACAGGGACATTAAGCTCAGTTTCCACCGTATCCATTGAAGATTCTGGTCCTCCATATGCATGTGCATGTGTAATCTTGTCAAAGTAACCGACTTTTGGAATGTAGCTCAAAGTATCACGTGGGATACTCAGTAAACGGATTTGATGTTTATCAGGATTTAAAGTGGATAAAATCATTGCATCTGTACGTGAATGTTCTGTACTTTGTCCGTTTTCTCTTCGTGAACTACTGTCATCAATACCTAAAAATAAAATTGAAACAGGCTCCTTTGCAGCATTGACTTTACTATCTCTTAATTTAGATTGACGCTCATCAGAATGAGAAAATGAGTCGTCAAAAGCATGTTTCGATGAATTAAATAGAATAAACGCAAAAATTGTAGGAACAATTACAAGCATTAAAGCAAGTAAGTACAACAGATATTTGAGTCCTTTATTCATAATAAATTGCTCCTAAAAAGATATTTTTAACATATGATTATATATTGTAATGCAATTGATTGTAAGATTTCAATCATTTCAGATGCACCGCTTCGAAATAAATTGTTTTTTCATGTGTAGGACTTCGTGTTGGTGTATAATAGAGTTAATTAATGAAAGAAGTGGGACATCATATAATCTTTTTTGATGATTGTATCAAAATCGATACACGCGCTGTTGATGACTGGAAGTTGTGCACTTTTATACATAGCTTTCCTCAAGCGTTGTATCCTGTTGCAACATTGAGGTTGTAAAATCGATTTGATCCTGTCCCACTTCCAATGATAAAGAGCAAAATAAGGATGGTGGATGTTTTTGAAGGCACAATGGATGTCACATCTTGATGAAAGTTTAGTTAAACCCTTTTATGAAGAACAAACAAAGGAAGAACAAGAAGCGGGTTTTGAAGATGTTTTAACTTTTGGTACCGCTGGGATTCGGAGTACGTTTGGTCTCGGTCCAGGTCGTTTAAACAAGTTTACAATACGTAAAGTGGCATTAGGACTCGCACAATATTTAAAACAAAAAAATGAGCATCCAACAGTTGTGATTCACTTTGATACACGATTTTTATCACAAGAATTTTCTCAAGAAATTGCACGTGTATTAGCAACTGAAGGCGTTAGCGTCGTATTAGCGGATACTTATAAATCAACACCGGAGTTGTCATTTGCTGTACGCGAGCTAAAAGCAACAGCAGGTGTCATGATTACGGCAAGTCATAATCCAAGTCATTATAATGGTATTAAAATTTATGGTGCAGATGGTGGACAATTATTACCTGAGGCATCAGAAGACTTGAGCCAATATATTAATGCAATTGAATCTCCATTAGAAATTGAAGCACGTGATTTCAATTCGTTAAAAACAGAAAAATTGATTACGTCTTTGCCTACTGAAGTGACTGAGGCGTATAAGCAAGGCGTGAAAGATTTAGTTGGCGTAATTGAAGAAAACAATGCACGTGTTGTTTTAACAAGTTTACACGGAACAAGCTTACCTATAGCTGCAGACATACTCACAGAGCTTGGGTTTGATAACTATGTTATTGAAACAACACAGTCAGAACCTGATGGCAGATTTCCAACTGTTAAAAGTGCTAATCCAGAAGAAGAAGCTGCGTTTGAATATGGCAAACGTTTAGCAGAACAAGAAAATGCGTCACTTATCATTGCTACAGATCCAGACGCAGACCGATTCGGGTTTGTTGAGCGCTATGAAGATGGCTCAACACGTTATTTTAATGGTAATGAAATTGGCTTAATCTTACTTAAATTACGCTATCAACAGCTGCAAACATCAGGCAATGCGTTCTATATGGTTAAATCAATCGTTACGGGCGCTTTGAGTGAGGTATTAGCATCAGCGTTAGATATTAAAGTTGTAAACGTTTTGACGGGATTTAAATACATTTCTGAAGAGTTAGAACGTCGTCAACAGCAAAATGATGACGCACAGTTGGTGTTAGCGTTCGAAGAGAGTCATGGGTATTTAGCGAAAGATTTATCAAGAGATAAAGATGCAATTCAGTTTATTCCTTTACTCGTTAAATATAAACAACTGTTGCATCAAAATGGACTCACATTTAAAGCGGTACTTGAAGATATTTATAAAGAAATCGGTCGCTATGAAGATTTAACGCTTTCGCCGTCTTACGAAGGACCAAAAGGTAGACAAATAATAGAGGCCATGATGGCTCATTTTAGAAATGATACAAGCGAACACATTGCAGGATTAAAAGTAAAAACAAAAGAAGATTATTTAACGCAAAAGGCAACACATCTTTCAACAGGTGAAGAGACTGCAATCACGTTGCCACAAGCGGATTTAATTCGTTATACATTTGATGAAGGCTTTATCGCATTAAGACCTTCAGGGACAGAACCAAAAATAAAAATTTATTTTTCACTTAATGTGCCTGATTTTAATGCGTTAGTCAACAACTTTAAAGCGCTGTATTTAGCTGAATCATAATATTGTGTTGTTTAAGATGAAAAATGATGAAGGTAGCGTAATTTCGCACATGCACCTTAGCCTTTATAAGGTTGTTATAAACGCTATAATTAATCTTTTATCACCTCATCTATTGACAAATGATAAACCTCGAAAGGAATAACGCATCGTTATTTCATTTGAGGTTTTTTTGTGCTTAAAAATTTGATCTGTTTATAAAAATATTAAAGAAATGTAAAGAATGTTAAAAAGAATTTTAGCCCAGTCTAAGATAATGTAAATTTAATAATAAATTTGTATTTTTAATTGAAATCAGACCGAATTTACTTAAAGATTAATATAGATTTAATAATTTAAATAAAAATCAGTTAGATGTGATGGAATGATTAAACTATAGAGAAGAAAGGTGTATGAGCGTGAAATTAACTACGATTGGTTTAGGTTATATTGGTTTACCAACATCTATTATGTTTGCAAAACACGGGGTGGAAGTGCTTGGTGTAGATATTAATCCTCAAGCAGTAGCAAGTTTAAATCAAGGGCAAATTCATATCGAAGAACCTGGATTACAAGAAGCATATGAGGCTGTATTGGAAAAAGGGAATTTTAAAGCATCTCAAACCCCTGAAGAAGCGGATGTTTTTATCATTGCGGTTCCAACACCTAACAATGATGATACGTATGAATCATGTGATATTTCAATTGTGATGCGTGCACTTGAAAGTATTGTGCCTTATTTGAAATCTGGCAACACAGTGATTGTGGAATCAACAATCGCACCGCGCACAATTGATGACCATGTCAAACCGTTTCTTGAGCAACAAGGCTATACGATTGGTGAGGATTTGTATTTAGTCCATTGTCCTGAACGTGTACTTCCTGGAAAAATTTTAGAAGAACTTGTACATAATAATCGGATTATAGGGGGCGTCACGCCTGCATGTGTGGAAGCGGGCAAAAATGTTTACCGCACTTTTGTTCAAGGAGAAATGATTGAAACAAATGCACGTACTGCTGAAATGAGTAAGCTAATGGAAAATACGTATCGTGATTTGAATATTGCATTAGCCAATGAGCTAGCAAAGATTAGCAATCATTTAAACATTAACGTACTTGATGTCATTGAAATGGCAAACAAACATCCAAGAGTTAATATTCATTGGCCTGGACCTGGCGTAGGTGGTCACTGTTTAGCAGTAGATCCTTATTTTATTATTGCGAAAGATCCTGAACACTCTCCATTAATACAAACAGGTCGTAAAATTAATCGTTCGATGCCACAGTTTGTCGTAGATCATGTGAAAAAGATTTTACAAACAGTGAACGGTCAAAAGGTTACTGTTTTTGGTTTAACGTATAAAGGTGATGTGGATGATATACGTGAATCGCCTGCATTTGATATTTATGAATTATTAAAAGCAATCGAAGGATTAGATGTTGTTGCGTATGATCCTCACGTCCAATTGGACTTTGTTGAAAAAGACATCGCAAAGGCTGTAGAGGGCTCATCCCTTGTCATTGTCTTAAGTGATCATTCGGAATTTAAAATACTTAAAGACCAAGACTTTAGTTCAATGAAAGATAAGTTGATACTTGATACAAAAAATGTCATACCGAACACTTTTAATGAAGTTAAATACTTCAACTACGGTAATTTATACGAAATAGAAAGTATGTGAAGACTTTATAAAGATAGTAGGTTATAAGTGTGAATATATTATTTAAGATTTTAAAAGAACAAGTTGGAAATTGGCAAAAAATAATTCAATTGGCAGCATATAATATGAAATCTCAGTATTCTAATCACTATCTTGGTGTGTTTTGGAATATTTTACAACCTATGATGCAAGTCGGCGTCTATTATTTAATCTTTGGATTAGGTTTAAGAGGTGGAGGAAACCATTTAGTGGATGGCGTGCCTTTTATCGTCCATTTAATTTCTGGTTTATTTCCTTGGCTATTCATTTCTCAAAGTATTAATTCGGGCGCCAATGCGATTCAATCTAATTTAGAGTTAGTGACGAAAATGAAATTTCCATCCTCTGTCTTATTATCGATTTCATTCACCAATACGTTGTTTAATCTGTGCTTTATGACCATGATTTTATTTGTCATATCGGTCGTCAATGGTTATGTTGCGATTTGGAAGTACTTTATATTTCTTTACTTTATTTTCGCTGCATTTCCAGCAATTTTTGGGATTTCTTTATTGATGAGTTCACTTGTCATTGTTGTCAGAGACACAAGAAACCTTTTACAAAATATATTGAGATTAGGTTTCTTCATGACACCTATATTTTGGAGTCTCAATTCTGCACAGCCTATTTTACAAAAAATAGCTAAGTTAAATCCTTTTACTTATTTAGTAGAAGTCTATAGAAGTGCTTTTTTAACAAGTCCACATTTGCTATATGGGACAATGGCAGATCATTTTTATTATTGGACGTTTACATTGTTGATGTTAACTTTAGGGGCTTTAGTACATCAAAGATTTAAAGACCGATTATTAGATTTTTTATAGCACAATGCAGAAGGAGCAGGTATGAAATACAAAATTTTATTAATCAGTCAAAATTTTTATCCAGAACTTGGATCAGCAGCTAATAGGATGAAAAATATATTTGAGCAACTCCAGAAAAGGGGATTTAATCCGATGATTGTGACAACGGATCCATCTTATCCCAATAGAGAAATCTTTAAAAGCGAGCGTTATTTCGATAATGATGCTTTAAATCAACTTGAAGGCACACAAATCCATCGCATCCATATGAGATTTGATAAACAACATCCGAATTTAGTTTATCGCTTACTTTACTATCTCGAGTTGACAGTTAAATTAAAGTATTATCTTAAAAGATTAGATGGTTTTGAAAATATATTTGTCAGTAGTCCTAATATATTTATGGCTTGGGCCACTCTGTTTTTCAAAAAGAATAAGAGAGCGAAATATTTTCTAGAAATTAGAGATTTATGGCCTGACAGTTTTATAGATATTGGGAAGTTTAAACTTAAATATTCAAAGCCAATTCTAAAGTTTTTAGAAAAACAAATGTATAAACAAGCGGATGATGTGGTGATTAACAATCCTTTTTTTGAGACTTATATTAAAAATATGATTGGTAACGATAAGCATTTTATTTATATGCCAAATGCTATTACAAAAAGTGAAGTTCAACCTACCCATAAATTAGAGGCATTTTCAGTCATCTATACAGGTAATATTGGTTATGCACAAGATGTGGAACAATTAATCTCGATTGCGCGACAGCTTAACGCAAAAAAAGTTCATTTTACAGCTATTGTTTATGGTGTGAAAGCAGACCGATTTAGAAGTGCTGTCAAACAAGAGTGTATGCATTATGTTCGACTCATTCCTCCGTTAAAAAGAGAAGAATGTTTAGCAATGATTTCAACTCATCATGTTTCGTTGTCTATTTTAAAAAATACACCTGTATTTATGAATGTAATGCCTGGCAAAATTGTTGATAGCATATGTTCAGGTACACCGGTCGTCAGTAATTTAGGAGAAACGGTGTGTGACTTAATACAACAAAGTGGCGTTGGCTTTTCAAAGGAAAATGCCTCATTGGAAGAAATCGTTAACTATATTTTAGAACTGAAAAATAATCCACAATTATTGAAACAAACCATCGATAATACGCAAAGTTTAAGAGATGCGGATTTTATATGGGAAAACAATATCGAACAGTTAACGCAAAGGTTGAGGAGGGGTTAAATGGAATCGAGTTTTAAACAATTCATCTCTGAAACATCGTATGAAGGTGCTTATGTAAGATTAAAGTCTGGGAAGGTTCCAATCTATCAAGACGAAGCGATGACAATACCATTTGAATTAAATGACCCAACCTCAAAGTTATATCAAGTGTTATATGAATATGAACAGTCAACTAAGCTTGCTTTGAAACAGAGCGAGCTTGAGCTTTATGTGAATAAAAATGATGTACAGTTAATGTTATTTTTACACGTTGATTCACAGTTAAATGAGATTCATCTTGCTTATTTTGATCAAAAATGGAAGCAAGTTTACCTTGAAAATCAAGATGAGCCGTTTGATTATCAAGTCAATGATGTAGGGTACTTAATCGCAAATCATTTGAATATCCTCATGGCCATTCAAAGAAAGCAACAACTTAATGTTGTAAAAAAATTGCTCGGAGATACGATTGAAAAACGACAATCGATTGCACAATTGATGGAACAAAATAACACATTAAAAGATCGATACTTGAAGTTGCGCAATTCAAAATTGGGAAAACTTCAGATTAAATGGTGGGAGAGGCTGAAATGAATTTTAGAGAGATAAAGTATTTATTATTTGGCAATCCTAAACCATTCCGAATGACGAGAGAAAAGATTGATTTCAAAGAAGAAGAACTCACAACGCTCCAAAATATTGCGGACGTCATAGAACAAGATGAGGGTAAAGGGCTTTACGAAATCTATCGATCCCATGCGTTAAAACCTTACGTTGACTATATTCGTACTTATCATCAAGTGGGAAAAGGGGATCAAAATGCATCTTTTGACTTAGTGAACACGACAGAACAAACTTTATTAAATCAAGAGAAATTGCCTTTAACAGTAGGCATTGTCGCAGATACATTTTTATATGATGCTTTAAAAGGAGCTTGTAATTTAATTTACATTAATGAAAAACATAAGGATGAACATTATGATTTTGTCATCATTGCATCGACTTGGAAAGGTATAGATGGTTATTGGGAAGGCAATACGAACGTTCATAGTGAAAAATATGAAGAACTGAAAAGGCTTGTTAAAAATTTCCAAGATAGAGCAATTCCTATCGTATTTTTCAATAAGGAGGATCCTATTAATTTTGAGGTCTTTCAATCTCATGCACAATGGTTTGAACATGTGATAACGACGGAACAAGATTTTGTGTTAGCTTATAAAGAAAAATTAGGCATTGCAAAGGTGAAACAGATGCGGTTTCCAATCAATCCTCGAATCCATCATCCGATAGCGTCCAGCCGAGATGTTGCGGATAAAAAAATTGTTTTTGCAGGTTCTTGGCTAGATAAATATGAAGAACGTGCGGCGGATATACAAACAATTTTGGAAGGCGTCATTCAAAATAACTGGGATTTAACCATTTATGATCGAAATCTATGGACAAATAAAAAGAAGTATCAGTTTCCAGCAGCATTCTTACCCTATATTGCTGCACCGTTAAACCATATGAATACGATGAAAATGCATCGTGCCTATCCATTTGCTATTAATGTGAATACTATTAAATATTCCCAGACTATGTGTGCGAACCGAATTTTCGAGTTACAAGGCATGGGCGTGTTCATGCTATCGAATTATAACACATTTGTGAATGCACATTTTCCACAGGTACAGATGGTTTTTGAGCCTCAAGATGTGAAGAAAATTAATAGATTAGATTCCGTTTTAATTAAAAGAGCACAATCCATCGGTATTCAAAAGGTCATGCTTTCAACAGCGCATCAGTTGAAGTGGTTGAACGATGTCAGTCAATTCATTGGATTGTCTAGTCAAAGCTCAAATCTTCCTGAGCTCACGGTAGTTATCGAGGAAGCGGATACGAAAGCAATGGAAATGTTTGAAGCTCAAACTTATGAATGGAAAACATGTGTTTCCTCCACGGACGACATTCATACAGATTACTACACGTTCTTCTCATCTGATTTCAACTATGATCCCGAATACTTGAGTGACTTTGCAGCAGCGTTTATGTATACCGATGTCCGATTTATTACCAAAAGGACGGAGGGATATCGATGGGTGAGTGGTTATGACAGCCGCTATTTAACAGCATTTAATCAACAACATGACAATAATCAACGAGGTTTTGCATTAGACATCACATTTGTAGATAGTCAGAATCAGATTGAAGCAGTTCCACCTGTGAAACCTGAACTCAGTGTGATTGTGCCTGTCCATAACAATGGTACACATTTAGAGCATAAATGTTTACGTTCAATCATAAGTCATCCTTTGTTTCCAAAACTAGAAGTCATTCTTGTTGATGATGGGTCAACGGATCGTTACACCAGCAACTTAATGAAAATGTATAGTCAATGGTACAAAAATATTGAAGTGATTCATCTAGATGAAGCTTCAGGGAGTGCTTCGACGCCAAGAAATATAGGGATTGATTATGCGAAGAGTGACCTGATCACTTTTCTAGATCCTGATAATGAATGGATTGGAGAAGGAATTGACCGTTTGTTCGAGGAAATAACACAAAATGATGAGATTGATGCTGTAATTGGCAACATGTTAAAAGTAGACCAAACTGAAACGAAAAAACATGATTATTATCAACAGTTTGTTCATGTCGTGCATGCGGATATGACGCGACAGACTCACCAATTTTTACATGATATGAAACTTAAGACAGCCAGTATTCAAGCGCTCATTGTTAGGAAGTCTTTATTAAAAAAACATCAAATTAAAATGGTGCCGGGTGCTTTAGGACAAGATTCATTGTTCTTTTTAACAATGATTCATCATGCCCAAGCGATCAAAGTGGTTGATGCTACAGTGCATGTCTACTACGCAGGGATTGCCAATTCGATGACAAATCAAATTTCTGAACAATTTTTTAGAAAATATTATTTAGTTGAGCGGGAAAAGGTGAAATTTCTAAAACAGCATGGCTATTTATCAACATATATGAATCATCGTTTTAATTACTATGTTAAGCATTGGTATATTTCAAGGATAAATAGAACGACAGAGAAAGATCCAAATGTGTTGAAAGCATTTTTAGCAATCATTGATTTATATCAACATTTTGATCGTCCGTATGATGCGGAATTAGTAGATGAAATTGAAATGATGAAGAACGAGGTGAAAGAATGGGGTATTTACTGATAACCAATGCATATCCAAACAAAGATAAAATATATGCGAATGCTTTCATTCATCGAAGAGTTAAAGGCTACTTAGCACAAGGGCTCGATGTAACGGTTGTTGTTTTTACAACTAAAATCAAAAGAGATGAATACTTTGATGGTGTAAAAATCATGTATATGGATGAGGCACAATTATACAATCATCTATTATATTACCGTTACGATAAGCTGTTATTCCATTTTATTAATTATAAAATGTTTAACGCAGTAGAACGCTTAAAAGTAAAGCCGAATGTCGTTGTCTGGTTACACGGTTTTGAAGCTGAGGCATGGTATACACGTTATTATAATTACTTATCATCACCGGGGTCACTAAAAGCGCAACTACAGAAAAAAGAGCATTTTTATCCAGTTCAAAAAGCTTTTTTGAAAAAGTTAATGACACGCCAAGATATGAACGTACAGTTTATTTATGTCTCTGAAAGATTTAAGACATTGTATGTAGATCCATTTGTAGGTGTTGAGCCTGAAAACTTTGAAATCATACCGAATATGATTGATGCAGATTTATTTCCTTATCACGAAAAAACAGAAGAGGACCGCTTTCATATTGTATCGATACGCCCCTTTACTGCTAAAAATTACGCAAATGACCTAACAGTAAAAGTCATACAACAATTAGCTAAAAAGAAATACTTTAAGAAACTCAAATTTTCAATCTATGGGGATGGGCCACTGTTTGAAAAAATTACAAAGCCGCTTCAAAATAAGAAAAATGTTAATTTGAATAAGATGTTTATTCCGCAAAATGAAATCTCAAGCATCCATCGAGAGCATGGCATATATTTAGGACCTAGTCGCCATGATTCTCAAGGCGTATCAATTAATGAAGCCATGAGTTCAGGATTAGTACCCATTTCGAATGAGATTGGTGGCATCCCCAATTTTATTCAGCAAGCAGTATCTGGGTTTTTAGCACCACGAAACGATGTTGATCAAATGGTTGCTTATATTGATTATTTAATTCAACATCCAAAAGTATTTTTAGAAATGAGTAGAAACGCATCCAAAATGATACAAAGTATAACAGGTTCAGATGTTGTACTTCAAAAAGAACTTGAGGTGATTACAAATGGGGAATATTAATTATCAAGCCGCATATGAATATCTAGAATCACAATTAGAAGACATCATGCTTGAAACAGCATACTTACTCGATCATAATCCAGCAACTTTGAAAATCGATGATATCGTAACTCATCAGGAAAAAGAAGGCGAAATTGATGTAACAATATGTAGTTCGGGAGAAAAAATGAAATATGCGCTCTATATTTATAAAAAGGGTGAATCAGTAGCGATTGATAAAATCATGTATCAAGTTCAAAACCATTTTCAACTCGAATTAGAACCCGGTAAATATAGAATCAAAGCCTTTGTACAACAAAATGATCAGCAAAAAGTATCAGAATCAAAGGAAATGAGAGTCTATTAAGAAAAGAGGATAGCGATGTCTAAAAATAAGTGTATTTTTTCGTGGGATTTTAATACAAATACGCATAAACTCGAAATTCATTTTAAGAACAATCATTGGACACATAGAAGTGAAACGCAATTTAAAACAGCTTTAGAAAAAGTGACGGAAATTCAGTGCCATTTTTATGAAGTAATAGATGCGCGCACAATCGCAAATTTTAAAGCGTTATTAGCTGAGATACCGCATGTATTGAAATTTAAATGCATATTTCACGTCCTTGAGACAAATGAAACGACAATCATTAGCCTCTTATCTCAGATGCCTGAAATGTATATGCTTAACATTTACAACTTCAAGCATCAAATTCTATCTATAGATTTTATAGAAAATGAGGGGACACAGGCGCTAGTTGCTACGCATAACCAGCAATTAATTGAACAATTAAAGCTAGCAATCCAACAACAAATAGGCAGAAATACAGTGAATGAACATCAAATTAAAAATGCTTTAACACAGCTAGAGCATGACTATCAAGACTTGTACTCAGAATATATAAAGCAACATAAAAGGATGCAGTATGCATTTAGAGAATTACATCGTTTTAAACGGAGTGCTTGGAAATATAAAAAAATCTATTTAAATCATGAAAGGTTGATTGATCTTCTAGAAAAGGCAATTACTTATCAGAAAAAAGTGAACAAGAAAAATGTCAAAAAAGGGATGAAATGGTTTTGGAGGGAGGTTGTAAAATGAATGCATCGCCAGAACAATATTCACCGGAACAATTAGAAGCAATGCAAAAACCTATTGCAAGAAAACCTCATTCCTTTGCCAATTCGTTGATTAATAGTGGTGAGGTTCAAAATAACAAAAGGTTAAAAAAGGGAATTTCCTATATCTTATTTTTAAACAATCACTTAGATCAGGAAACTTTCCTACAACTTCAAAATCGCTATGACCAATTGATTTTAATATTTAAATCAAAAGAAGAGCTTTTAAATTTTAATGAGATGGCAATTCAAAAGCGTTCACAAATCTTTTGTCATTTATTCGAAAATGACTTTAACGCTTCGTTTGAATTTGCAATAAAACAGATTGAATACAGCCATGTTCTTATCACGCTGTTTCATGAGGAAATGATCAGTACATTGCCTATTGCTAATCATACATTATCACGCGATATGATTTATTTAATCGGTTCAGAATGGCTTTATCCGACACATGCGATACAAAATATCTATTTAAAGTATCCGCTTGATAGCTTTATAAAGTCATACATTAATGAAAGATGTAGTGAGTATATAGGTACTTCACAATGCAAAATAGAAGTATCGAATTTAACACAAAACCGAAAAACGAACATCGAAACGACAGCAGAAGCTTACCAAGCATTAAAAACGATTCAAGCTATTTATTCAGAGAGTCTCCTCACGGACGTTACTTATCATTTTGAAGCGAATGATTTAATCGTTAAACTTAAGGCTTTTATGGAAACGCAATCTTCAGAAGTCAATGCGCGATTAATGATGTATATCAGGGAACATTTCCAACCTTTCAATTATCATTTGTTGAATAATGGGCATGCCAAGACATTAGTGGTGGCCTATTGTTTTCCACCATTTATTGATACGAGTGGGAACGTCATGGCAAAGCGTATTCGAGATCAGGAAGAGATTGTAGATATCATATCAAATAACATGTCACGCATTAGAAACAAAGATCCGATGTTGAATACGCTAGCTGAACATTTAGTAGACACACATTACTTACTTGATGTTAAACAAGCCTTTTCTAGTTGGGAAAGTATTAGCGGATTTATCGAAGAAGGATTAAAAGTGTTAGAGGAAAATCCAAAATCTTACGAGCACCTCTATTCTCGAGCCATGTTTCCACAATCTCATTTTTTAGGATATGAAATTAAAGTTAAAAATCCGCACATCTTTTGGCGAGCTGAATTTTCAGATCCATTGCACACGACTGTAACAAGTGACTTAAGATTTGCACCCATTGAAGATGAACAGTATATATATCAAATTAAGAAATCTTTAAGACCCGAACTTGTGTCATTAGTTGACGATAATGTCTTTAATGTTTGTGAGTTACTTGCTTTATCTCATGCAGATGAATTAATTTTTACAAATGAAAATCAAATGGAGTACATGATTGAGCGATTTGATGACAATATTAAAGAAAGTATTAGAAACCGTGCAGTCATATCGAGACATCCTATCCCTCGAAAAGACGATTATTATAAAGTGATGACTACTTATGAAGTGGATGCTGAATATATCAACTTAGGTTATTTTGGTAATTTTTATGCTACGAGGGGTTTTAACGAGATTGAATTGGTATGCAAATATTTAGAATCTAAAGGGGAAACAAACTTTAGAATACATTGTTTTACAAATATTAGAGGTAATGTCTTGAATATGTACAAAAACAGTGATTTTAAAGAATATATTATTTTACACCCGCTGGTAGGTTATTTTGAATTTTTAAATCTTACTTTGTTATTCGATGGCTTACTTATTTTTGACGCACATACGATTGGTATTAAACAGTTGAATCCTTATATTCCTTCGAAGCTTAGCGATTATAAAGGCAGCGGTAATATGGTTTGGGCATTTACAGAGGAAGGAAGTGTAATGGATCAAGATCAATCGATTATTAAAACACGAATGGGAGACTTTGAAGATTACGTGAATTGCTTTCGCGAAATTAAAGCAAACGCACGAAATAACTCACATCTAAATCAGGTGATAACATGACTTATAAAGTAAAGGTAGAAAATGTCTCAAAAATATATGATTTAAATAACAGTAAAATTAGTAAAATGATTTCTTTATTTTCATTTGGTTATTTTTACAAACCTAAACCCTACTATGCGCTTTATGATATTTCATTTGAAGTCGAAAAAGGAACGTCAGTTGGACTCATTGGATTAAATGGTTCAGGGAAATCTACTTTATCAAATATTCTCGCAGAAGTATTAAAACCTTCGAGAGGGAAAGTAACGATTAATGGTAATGCTTCACTCATTGCGATTTCAGCAGGCTTGAAAAATGATTTTACGGGTGAAGAGAATATACGTTATAAATGTTTAATGCATGGTATGTCTACTAAAGAAATTAATCAAATATTCGATGATATCGTAAAATTTTCTGAGCTCGATGAATTTATTTATCAGCCCATTAAAAGTTATTCGAGTGGGATGAAAGCAAGATTAGGTTTTTCAATTGCTATTCATACAAATCCAGATGTTCTCATTGTGGATGAAGCGTTATCAGTTGGTGATGAAACGTTTGCGAATAAATGTATCGCCAAAATGAAAGAATTGCAGCAACAAGGAAAAACAATATTTTTTGTATCTCATTCAGCAGCTCAAATTAAAAATTTATGCGATAAAGCCATCTGGATTCACTATGGAGAAATGATTGAATATGGCGAAGTCAATCATGTTGTTAAGCGATATAATACGTTAATTCGTGGTTTTAAAGCACGAGATAAAAAAGGACAACTTGCTTATAAAAAGAAAATGCTTGGATTACAACAACAGAGAAGTGATTCAATTGAAGCGTCAGAATTATCACCTGTACATTGGCATACCTTTTTACCTTTAGGTGGTAGTTTCATTTTATTTTTAATCGCAATTATATGGCAAGTGGGTGGTTTTTAATATTTTAGACAGTGTTACATTTTAAAAGATATAAGAAAGGACGTTATAGATGAAAAAAGTAGGTATGTTCGTTTGGAATCACTTTACAAATGATGCGCGTGTGCATCGTGAATGTACCGCATTAGCAGATGCAGGTTACCAGGTTGATTTGATTGCGATTAATGATCCGAAAAATCCCAATATCCACCCTTATGAAAAGATTTCAGATCGTTTTAGCGTTCATCGCGTAAAACGTTATCCCACACTATTGCAAGCTTATTCAGATCATGGCAAACGCTTTTTAATCGTTGTCGGAGGTGTATGTACAGCTGTGGCAGTCGGCTTGTTTTATGTGAATTATATGTTATTAAGCAGCTATTTAGCATTATTATTAATTAGCATGGGGGCAATGAAATCCCGTTGGCTACGCAAGTGGGTAATTAATAGTGCGATTATTTTAAGAATGATTGTTAAAGGTTATCGCCTCAATCCAGACGTTTATCATGCAAACGATTTGAACACATTACCCCAAGGAATTGTGTGTGCGAAGTTGCGTCTCAAACCAAAACCGCTTGTCTATGATAGTCACGAAGTTCAATCCGATCGTACAGGGTATCGTCCTGATTTAATTAAGCGTATTGAAAGATTTCTATTACAATTTGTTGATGAAATGATAGTAGAAAATCATACGAGAGCAAAATATAATGAACACATTTACGGATTTTATCCGAAAACACTTTATAATTATTCTGAGCTGTATGATATTGAAACAAAACCTAAAATAAATTTACATCAAAAGCTTAATTTAAAACCAGATGAAAAAATATTACTCTACCAAGGGGGGCTTCAACAAGGTCGAGGTCTTGAAAAATTAATTGAAGCGATGCCTTTAATTAAGGAGGGCGTATTGGTTTTTGTCGGAGGCGGTAAATTGACAGAGACGTTGAAAACACAAGCGCAACAATCCTCTGCACGAGATTGGATTTATTTTTTAGATAAAGTCCCATTTCAAGAACTGCCAAGTATTACACGCGAAGCTTTCGTTGGTTTTCAAGTTTTACAAAATGTTTGTTTTAATCATTATTCAGCCAGTTCAAATAAATTATTTGAATATATCATGGCGCATGTCCCGGTTATTGGGTGTGATTTTCCTGAAGTTAAACGTGTTATTGTAGAAAATGAGATTGGTATTGCAATTGACCCTCATAACGCTCAGCACATCGCAAAAGCTGTTAATCAAATGATTGATGATCCGTCTTTTTATGCCCAATGTAAGGAGAATACCAAAAAGGCCAAAGTCATTTACAATTGGCAAAATGAAAAATCGAAGTTATTAGATGTTTACAACCACTTAGAGAAAGCACCACACATTATAGGCGCTATAAAAAATCGATTGCAATTACGATAGACAGCTACATCTCTCGACGGATTTTTAATATATGAAACAATAAATTGTAGCATTTCTGCATAAAAGTCTGTATAAAGGGAATGTGAAGTTTAAGTAAAGATTATGTTAAAAATTCGGAGGTTATACAATGAGGTTCAAAGTATTATCACTATTATTATCAACAGGGATTGTCCTAGCGGCTTGTGGTCATGATGATCACGACGATCACGATGACCATCAAGAGCATGCACAGAAAACTGAACAAAAATCAGACAATCAATCTAACGCATCATCTCAAAATATGACGACTCAAAATGTTAATAAAGTGAAAACACAACCAGAAGAAGCCATTAAAACTGCACAAAAATCATTTGATGGGGACGTTAAAAAATTAGAATATAAAAACGACCATGGCGAATGGGTTTATGAAATCGGCTTATTCAAAGGAAATAAAGAAGCAGAAATAAAAGTATCAGATAAAGATAATAAAGTCATACACAAAGAACAAGAATCAGAACACGAGATGGATAATGAAAAAGCGATCCAATATCAAGATGCAATTTCATTTAAAGAAGCTGTTAAAAAAGCACAGAAAAAATATGATGGTGAATTAAAACAATGGCAATTGAGCCAAGACGATGGTCAATTTGTTTATGAAATCGAATTATCAAGCAAGCAAGGTGAACAAGAAATCACATTGGATGCGAAGTCTGGTGACGTGCTTAAACAAGATCACGACAATTAAAATAAGTGATTGAAGTTAGGTTAGGTATGCATCTAATCCTACTTAAATTATCATTATCTATTCCCATAGAATATGTCCAATTCAGTGTAGACGATTGACTATAATTTAAATAAAAGAACAGTGTCTAATAGGTTTTATTTACACTTAGAAAGCTTGTACAGTTCTAGCCATATTGTTTATCTTTAGACTAAATAAGCGCTAAGACGACTTTTTCAATCAAAGTCATCTTAGCGCTCTCTTTATATCATTGTTATTGCTTATTATGGATTCACACTCGTTTGAGCCGGAATATTGATTTCCAATCTATCGCTATAATGATTTTATCCACATTTCGCGGTTCGTCTAAGTTATATTAAGGGCAGTAGGATAATAATGAGAAGAAAGAGTCAAGAAAATCTTCATATTGAATCTGCATCACAATTTGCGCATTCGGCTGAGAATGTTGGAAATCCATAATGGTCATGCCCGTGTATGTTCACCTTTGAGTTCAACATCGACATGAGCTGGACGTAGTGTAAATAAATTTGGATGGATTAAATACATGATGGTGTAGGCATCATATACATTCAAGCCTTGTTGGAAGTTTTCACCTCTATAATGGCGGAAAAGCTCAACAAGCATCGCGCCAGTTTGATTCGTATTTTGAATCTTTGGCAACTTTTCTAAAGGAAGATTCGTTGTACGCACAACATCTAAACCAATTACGGTGATAGGTACACCACTATCAAAGACAATTTGAGCAGCTTCTGGATCAGCATAAATATTAAACTCAGCTGCTACAGTCACATTTCCTCGTGAAGCACTGCCGCCCATTAACACAATTTCTTTGATTTGATGTTTGATGTCCGGATGATGCTTTAGCAATAATGCGATGTTAGTTAAAGGACCAATTGGAACTAAGGTAATAGGGGAATGACTTTCAACAATGACGGATTTCATTGCTTCGACCCCATTGTCAGATTTCACCGTTCGTGTGAGAGGAGGAAATTCAAAGCCATCCATACCCGTTTCCCCGTGTACATGTTCTGCATAAATTGGAGGCTGAATTAAAGGGACAGCTTGACCACGACTGACTGGGACATCTTTATTGAAGTATTCTACGAGTGTTAACGCATTTCGTGTTGTTTTATCTATAGATACATTACCATGGACCGTGTTAATCAATTTGACATCGATTTCTGGATGATGAAGTGCGAAGCTGATGGCCGCAGCATCATCAATACCAGGGTCTGTATCAATAATAATAGGGATAGGCATCTCTATTGTCGCTCCTTTAAAATAATATTGTAAAAAAAGCACTAACACGCATGCGTGTTAGTGCTTTCGTTATGCATTGCTTAGATGTGGTGACCGTGACCACCTTGCATAACCCAATATGTTCCGATAACAATAACTAAAGTAATGATAATCGCAAAGAGTACTTTTGCAAGTTGAATACGACCATTTTTACCTTCAGTTAAATGCATGAACATTAAGAGTTGTAAGAACGCTTGGATAAATGCAAAACCAAAAATAATAGTAACTTTGGCGTTAAAAGACAGTGATGTGTAAAGAGTCACGAAAACTGCAAGTAACGTTAAAATGATTGAGGCAATAAAGCCTATCGTATGTTTAACAATTGTATTCATCCGCTATACACCATCCCTATCATATATACGGCAGTAAAGATGAAAATCCAAACAACATCTAAGAAGTGCCAGTATAAACTTACTATAAATAATTTTGGTGCGTTGTATTTATTAAGCCCGCGCATTGCAACTTGGATTAATAAGCAGATAATCCAGAAAATACCTAAAGTTACGTGGGCACCGTGCGTTCCTAATAGAATAAAGAAACTAGACCAGTAGGAAGCAGTTTGTGGTGTTGCACCTTCATGAACGTAGTGCGAGAACTCGAAAATCTCGAATCCAACAAATCCGATCCCTAGTAACACTGTAATAATCATCCAAAGTAATAATAAATTCTTATTTTCTTTACGCATGTAATAAATCGCGATACCGCAAGTATAAGAACTTGTTAAAAGTAAGAAAGTCATGATTAATACGAGTGGTAATTCAAACAAATCAGTTGTAAGCATGCCACCATAACTACCACCATGTTGGAGGGTTAATAGTGTTGCGAAAAGCGTACCAAAAAGTGCAAATTCAGCTGTAAGGAAGATCCAAAAACCGAGTTTATTTATTTCGCCTTCATGTGTACGAGCATCAATAGTATCGACAACCTTATTACTCATGATTTAGAGCCTCCCTTTCTTTTTGACGTGCCTTTCTTAAGCGCGCTTCAGTTTCAGCGACTTCACTTGCAGGAATAATATAACCGTGATCTTCTTGGAAACTTCTCCAAATCATTAATCCGAAAATACCAGCAAGTGATAAAATCGCAGGTAATAATGTTTCGAATACTAAGAAGAAACCACCGATGAAGAACAAGACACCCATCCAGAAACCAATGTGTGTATTATTTGGCATGTGAATGTCACTATAATTATGATTGTCAAGATAGTGTCTACCTTGTCGTTTCATTTCAACAAATGTATCAAGATCGTCCCACTCTGGTGTGATGGCAAAGTTGTATTTAGGTGGAATTGCTGAAGCAGTTGACCACTCTAAACCACGTCCTAAACCATCCCAGTTATCGCCAGTTGCTTCACGTGGTGCTTTAATGTGACTGTAGATGATGTTACCAACGAAAATTAAGAAGCCGATAGACATCAACGCTGCACCAATTGAAGAAATAAAGTTCAATAAGAACCAGTGATCTTCAGGCATATAAGTGTAAAGACGACGTGGCATACCATCAAGACCTAAAATGAATTGTGGTAAGAATGTAACGTTGAAACCAATCATAAAGATCCAGAAGAACCATTTATTTGGTTTCTCAAATAATTTGTATCCCATTGCTTTTGGATACCAGAAAATCATAGCTGCGAAACATGCGAATACAACACCAGCAACAATTGTGTAGTGGAAGTGGGCAACTAAGAAATATGTGTTGTGGTATTGGAAGTCAGCGGATGCCATCGCAAGCATGACACCTGTAACCCCACCAATTGTAAAGTTAGGGATAAATGCTAATGAGAATAGCATAGGTGATTCAAAAGTAATTCGGCCTTTGTACAATGTGAATAACCAGTTAAAGATTTTCACACCTGTAGGAACAGCGATTAACATTGTTGTAATTGAGAAGAATGAGTTAACTAATGCACCATTACCCATTGTGTAGAAATGGTGAACCCAAACTAAGAAACTCAAGAATGCGATACCAGCTGTTGCCCACACCATACTTTGGTGTCCGAATAAACGTTTACGTGCAAATGTTGGAATAATTTCTGAATAAATACCGAATGCCGGAAGGACAAGGATGTATACCTCAGGGTGCCCCCATACCCAGAAGAAGTTTGCCCATAACATCGGCATACCGCCATTGGCTACTGTAAAGAATGCAGTGTCAAAGATTCTATCAGCAGTCATTAACGCAAGTGCGATTGTTAATGCAGGGAATGCCAAGATAATAATTAACATTGTAATAAACGTTGTAACAACAAACATTGGCATTTGCATAAATGTCATACTTGGTGTTTTTAGCTTAATGATAGTAACGAAGAAGTTAATACCTGTTGCTAAAGTACCAATACCTGAAATTTGAATCGCGATTAAGTAGTAGTTTACACCTGGTCCAGGACTAAATTCACCAGCAAGTGGTGCGTAGTTTGTCCAACCTGCTGCAGGTGAACCACCGACGATAAATGAAAGGTTGAATAAAAGCATACCTGCTACAAACAACCAAAAACTAATGTTGTTAAGTAATGGGAATGCAACGTCACGTGCACCAATTTGTAATGGAATAATGATGTTCATTAAACCGATAACAAGTGGCATTGCCATGAAGATGATCATGATTACACCGTGCGTTGTAAAAATTTCGTTATAATGGTTTGATTCTAAGAATGGGTTATCTGGTACTGTTAATTGAATACGTAATAGGATTGCATCAATACCACCACGTACAAACATTAAAACAGCACAGATTAAGTACATTAAACCAATCTTTTTGTGGTCGACTGACATGAACCATTCCTTATATAAATATCCCCAGAGCTTAAAGTAAGTAATGGCAGCAACAACACCAATAACAAGGAATGGTGCTGCAATTTGAGCCAATGTAATCATCCAGTTACCGTTTACTAAAAGCTCATTCCACGGAAAGTTCAACATTAATGTCCACCTCCACTTTTATGATCTTTATGTGCCTCAGCATCTTTGGCACCTTCATGCATTGATTCCATTTCGTCCATAGTATGCTTTTCATTTTTCATGAATGCACGATTATATGGCTCGTCGTTTTTCAGAATGGCAGCTTTCATACCATGTCGTTCGTAGTTCGCATTTGTAATTTGTGGTTTACGTGCTGGCTTATTCGGTTCACTTAGTACGCCTTTTGTATCATCATAGAAGTTTGGATCTTTTGGTACGTAGTTGAATCGTTTATAAGCATAGAAAATGTATTCTGGATCAGCAGCAGGATCCACAAATGCCATATGTGTGCCACTAAAAGTAAGTTCTTTATTTTTAGTGGTAGGTAAAAGTTGTTTATCAAACGTATCTTGATCAATTTTTTTCTCAGATTGCGCTTCTTTTACCCATTTGTCATATTCACTTTGACTGACAGCTTCTACGTTAAATGTGTGACGAGAGAAGCCTTCACCGTTAAAGTTTGAGTTACGTCCACGATATGTACCTTCTTCGTGAGCTTGGTAAGTCCACTCCATTGTCATGGCAGTCATAGCATATTTTTGACCACCTAATTGAGGAACCCAGAAACTTGTCATTGTGTCCATTGCTTGAAGTTTGAAAGTAATTGGTCGGTTAGTAGGAATTTTAATGTGGTTAACCGTTTCAATTTTTTCATCCGGATAAGCAAAGAACCATTTGTATCCACCACTCACTGCATAAATGACAATTGGGTCATCTTCAGCTTTAGGTGGCTCCTCATATTCATATAAGGCTCTAACAGTTGGAATCATTAATGCAATTAAAATGATCACAGGGATGATGAACCATACTGTCTCAAGAATAACGTTGTGGTGCATTTTTCCTGATTCGCTTGTGTTTTTGTAACGATACTTAAACGTAAATATCGCGAATAGGATAAGTACCACAGCTACAATGGCAACCATAAAGATGATTGAATAAATAATCAAAAACCTTTGGTCGCTGGCCATTGGCCCTTTTGCGTTTAGAACTTCTACATCAGAACAGCCCGCAAGCAAAAACAATGTTCCGAAAGCTAGAAGCAAAGACTTAAATTTTGACACTTTTTTTGACCTCCTAATACTACAATTGTAGGGCTTATACTAATTTTAAAATAATATATGATATTTACAAGTGCCATTTTGAAAAAATAATAAATGAAAAAACATGAAAGCCTTGATATTCAAGGCATGATAGGGCTTCAGGGCATTATTAAAATTATGTGTACATTTTGTGAAAAGTCTCTATTTCTACTTATTTAATTAAGATTTAATTAAGAAAAAGGTAATGTTTATTTTTTCACAAACTTTTCGAGCTATTTTTTTTGGATTTAAAAAAGGGGATTTGAAGAATAGATGTAGGGAAAGTGCTAATTAAAATTTGTGAAAAAAAGTTTAAAATACGAAGTAGTTGATATGAAAAAAAGAGAAAGATTTATAAACACAGTTTTTATGTGTCTATTTTATCTCTCTCTTCTTTATGGGAATGGCATAGCACATCAATATTATTTTTAGTGCATAATAAATTTTGCATTAGGAAAAAGTGTTGATGCTTCCTTTGGTTGGTCGGAACTAATGATACAAATGTTATTTTAAGGGTGCATCTACAACTTTAATCACTCTTGAAGAAGTTTCAATCGCACCGTCTGAATCGGCAACTTGGTATTGAAGTTCGTATGTACCTTGTTTAGATGTATCGATATGACCATTCACTTTAATTTTATCAGTTAAGTCGCCGTCTTCTTTATCAAAAGCGGTCACACCTTCAAGGGGGTTGTATTTTTCGCCCACTTGAATGACCGAGTCTTTTATACCTTTAAAAGAGGGAATCGTGTTTGTTGTAGCCTCTGCATTAAGATGTGGTGTGACAAGTGTTGCTGATACACCGATAGCTGATAATGATTGAAGTAGTTTATTCATAAGATTTTGGCCCTCCGTTCATTGAACTGTTATGGTATTCACATTAAGTATTATACATTCTTCAGAGAATTTTGCTATCCATCTATGGACCTAATTATCATCAATGAGAATATGTTATATTTTTCTAGAATGGCTGTATCAAAATGTACGATTGATTTACTTTTGACATAAGCCAAATGTTTGAGTAAGGAATCTATGCAAATATTAAACAGGAGTGAGGATTTATGTTAACACAAGAAGAAAAAGGAATTATTTTGCAAACTGTACCGATTTTAAAAGAGAGAGGAACAGAAATCACATCAAATTTCTATAATAGAATGTTTAACCAACACCCTGAATTGCGCAATATGTTTAATCAAACGAACCAAAAGAAAGGATTTCAATCGACAGCGCTTGCACAATCTGTCTTAGCAGCTGCAATGAACATTGAGGACTTTACACCGATTTTACCTATTGTTAAAGAAATCGCTTATAAACATTGTGCTTTACAAGTTTTTCCAGAGCATTATCCGATTGTAGGTGAAAATTTACTTGCTGCCATTCAAGAAATTGTTGGGCTTGAAGAAGATGATCCAGTTATTCAAACTTGGGCAAAAGCATATGGCGTGATTGCAGATGCTTTCATCGGTGTAGAAAAAGAAATCTATGAAAACATGGCTTGGGACGGTTTCAAACCATTTAAAATTACGCATATTGAGCAAGTGACACATAATATTAAAGCATTTACAGTGACTTCAGAGACACAAGATTTAAGTCAGTTTGTACCAGGACAATACATCACAGTAGATATTGAAAGTGAAAGATTACCTTATAGAGCAAAACGTCACTATTCTATTGTAGATGGTGGTAAAGACTTCTTGACATTTGGGGTAAGACATGAAGTGAGTGATACACATGAGGGTGAAGTATCGACGGTATTACATGAAGAATTTAAAGAAGGGGATACGATTTTATTATCTGCACCGGTGGGAGGATTTAAAGTACATCATTCTGAAAAGCCTCAATTATTTATCGGTTCAGGCGTAGGTGTAACGCCTTTAGTCTCTATGTACCGACAAGTGGTTGAATCACAAGGTACAGCACAAATGATTCATGTCGCTGCGACAGAAAATGACGTTGCTTTTAAAGACACATTAGAAGCGTTAACAGCAAAATCGTCTCATGCGCATCTTCATCTTCATATTAAAGATAAAGAAGGTTATTTAGAAGCGGATGAACTTAAAACCTACCTTACAGATGAAACAGAAGTTTATGTATGTGGAGGAACACCATTTTTACAATCCATCATTAAAACATTAGATGATTTAGGCGTAGACCAAAATCGAATTCACTTTGAAACATTTGTACCACGTTTAAGTGTTAATGTATAAATAATAAATAATGAAAAGCGATGAAGAAGGGCTTAGTGGCTTGCTTCTTCATCGCTTTTTTAGAAAGAATAAAAAATAATCGTGAGTTAATGCGATTGAACTATATTATTTTTTATCCGTATAGCCAAGGGAATTAAAAAGGGTTTTATAATTTTCAATGGCTGTAGATTGATATAATCTACTTGTCAACTGCACATTTTGTAATGGCTGATTAACAATATCTTCCATTCTAGAAGCAAATTCTTCTATATTTTGTGGTGTGACTAGATAACCATTTGACTCATGATCAATAATTTCTCTAGGTCCATATTTCACATCATATGAAACGACAGGACATCCTGTTTTGATACTTTCCATAATTGTAAGCCCAAATCCCTCGTGCAGGCTTGTTAGTAAAGAAGCTTTTGCACGTGAAAATACGTCTAATGGATTTGATGTGAAGCCATTAATTTCGACACTTTCTTCTAAATCTAATTCTTTAATCAAAGATTTAATCATTTTTAGTTGGTCATCTTCATCTTTACCATAAAGGTGAAGTTTATCTTCGTAGCCCTTATCTTTAAATAATTTGTAAGCACGAATAAGATGCGTCAATTGTTTCTGTACGCTAAATCTTCCGATAAAAACAAAGTCTTTACGAGCATGTTCAATGTTGTGGGAATCCGTGTGGTCAATAGAGTGAGGGATGACTACGAATTTATCATTTGAAATACCATATTTTGCTTGAATATCTTCTTTTTGGTGATTTGTAAGGATTAGATATTTGAATACAGCGTTACTATTTTCTAATGCAAATTGATAAGATTTGAGTACGCTTGTATCATCATTTTGTAAATGCGTATTATGGAAAACGAGGATGTTTTTAGTCTTCTTTTTATTGAATAATAAAGGTCTGTCCAATAAACGCGCATCATTGAAAACAATGTCACCGTCTTGGAACTTACTTTCAAAATAATAACGAAATAATGCTTTTTCATTATCAAAAAAGCGATAAGGTCGACCTTCTTGATCAACAAGTTTGATGAGACTTAGTTTAGGTTTTGCATCTGAAGTATAGTATTTGACGCAATATGGGTAGCCTAAACCATCATAAAATGTTTCAACTTGCTTACCGAAAGTCTTAGGATGATAGACGATTTTTTGATGAATATAGCCGTATTGATTGTACTTACGTCTTTCAATGCGACGCTTGGAGATGTCATCCATAAAATCTTCTAATTCTAAGATGTTTGATTTTGCATAGTATTTTCTATAAAGGACATAGCGTTCTTGATCGTAGTATCGAACAATGTCATTATCTTTCTTAGAAACTTTAGATGTCAGTACTTCGATTTCTCGAGGTGACTCATTTATGAATGGCCTTGATTTGAAACGACTCCGTTTAACGGCATACAGACGATAACCAGATAACCAATCATAGATGTTTTCATGCGTAATAGAGGAATCAAGAATGCCTTTTTCGAAAAATGTTTTTTGAATTTCTGGATATTCAATATTGTAGTTTGTTGTCAAAATTACATTATCGATGTTTAATTGCTGTTTGAGTAGATTTATTCTTTGTAACAATGACTTAGTACGACCACCATGTTCTTTTGGTAGAGTAGAAGTAATTGTATAAATCATATTAAGAAAAGCCCCTTTAGTTAAAATAATTATATTAATGTCCTTGAAAATATTCTAACTATAATTTGCTTAGATGTATATAGTTCTAGTAAATTGTAATAAATTAATTTGATATTTGAATGATTGAGACTTTTAATATGTTATATTTATATAGTAAATAACTGGTATTAAATTAACTATAAAACGAATTGAATAATTATAACGAAATATAATATGTATTTTACATACAAGAAAGAGCCTGGGACATAAATACCAAAATAAATAGCTCGAAGACGATTTTTATCAAAATCATCTTCGAGCTTCCTTTTATTATCATGCTTCGTATTATATAGGCTCGCTTTCCGAGGGGACAGCCTCAGCCTGTAGTCTTCGGCTCGTCCTGTTCCCTCAGGAGTCTCGCTATAAATACTTCGCTTATATATGTAATCATTCACCATTATACTTAAAAAAATAAGTCACTTTCGTATAATTTAATTCATCACAACAAAAACTAAATTAACGAGGTGCCTAAGGAAATTAGTCGCATCTAGTGCGGCTAAACTGATGATAAAAGGAAAAAATCCGAGATTTTTCGTTTTTTACGAAAACCTCGGATTTCATCGATTATTGAGACAATTTTGTCTCAGGCTCTTTATATATCAATATTTGAATTGTCCTAGGTAACTAACTAAGAAAAAATATACCGTTAACAGACATATCTTTAGCATGCATCAATGTTGATAGTTTATTCCAAGCCACGACGCATTTTTTCAGCAATTAGAGTATTATTTAAAACCATTGTGATTGTCATCGGTCCTACACCACCAGGAACAGGTGTGATTGCGCCTGCAATTTCTTTTACTTCGTCATACTCTACATCACCTTTAAGCTTACCGTTTTCATCTGGTGTATTTCCGACATCAATCACTACAGCACCGTCTTTAACGTCATCACGTGTCACCATGCCAGGACGACCTACCGCACTTACAATGACATCAGCTTGTTTTAAATGTTCACTAATATTTTGACTGCGTGAATGTAAAACAGTGACAGTTGCGTTTTGTTGGATTAATAATTTTGCCACAGGTTGACCCACAATATGACTACGGCCTATAACTACTGCGTTTTTACCTTCTAAATCAATATCCGCATGTTTCAATAATTCCATCACGCCAAGTGGTGTACATGGGATTAATTTTGCTTCATCTAAATATAAACGACCAATGTTGATAGGGTGGAAACCATCAACATCTTTGGCTGGGTCAATGGCATCTAATACTTTTTGTTCGTCCACTTGTTTCGGAAGCGGAACTTGTACTAAAATCCCACTTACGCTGTCATCTTGATTTAAGCGATCTAACTCTTTTAACACATCTGCTTCAGAAGTATCTTCATCTAAATGAATAACTTCAGAAATCATGCCAATTTTTTCAGCTGCCTTCTTTTTTGAACGGACATAGCTTTGGCTTGCGCCGTCATTTCCAACTAAAATAACAGAAAGCTTAGGTGTATACCCTTGCGCCTTTAATTTTTCTACTTCATCTTGCAAACCTTGTCTATAATCTTTCGCGATTTGCTTCCCATCTAAAATTTTTGCACTCATAAAAATAGCCTCCTCATAATAATTCGAACAATAACGAATTATTGCAATGTAATTATACCAATAATCGAACAAAATACGAAATATAGATTTAAAAAAAGTATTAAAGTTCGATTTTTACGTTGAAAAAAGCATGTGAGCTTGTTATGCTATACCTGTAATATACAACTATTAAGATTAATATTTCAAATCTTTGAAAGGGTGTTCATAGTGAAGGTAGCAGTCATAATGGGGAGTTCTTCTGACTGGGAAATAATGAAAGAAGCTTGCGTCATGTTAGATGAGTTTGAAATTCCATATGATAAAAAAGTCGTTTCAGCACATCGCACACCACATATGATGGTCGAATTTGCAAGTCAAGCACGACAAAATGGATATTCAGCCATTATTGCAGGTGCAGGTGGTGCTGCACATTTACCGGGTATGGTCGCTTCTATGACGACATTGCCCGTCATTGGCGTACCTATTGAATCTAAAAGTTTAAAAGGTTTAGATTCATTACTTTCTATCGTTCAGATGCCTGGCGGAATACCTGTAGCTACAACGGCAATTGGTAAAGCAGGTGCAAAAAATGCAGGGATTTTGGCTGCAAGAATGATAGGTATGACAGATGAACAAGTTCAAGCGCGTTTAACCGCTTATGAAGCATCGCTTGTAGAAAAAGTAGAGGTGATGCAAAATGACCTTCGATAAGTTACATTTTGGACAAACAGTTGGCATTATTGGTGGCGGACAACTTGGAAAGATGATGGCACAATCTGCACAAAAAATGGGGTATCGTGTAGTCGTGTTGGATCCAGATGAAAATTGTCCTTGCCGTTATGTTGCACATGAATTTATACATGCTGCCTATGATGATATGTCAGCATTAACACAATTAGGAGAAAAATCAGACGTTATCACTTACGAGTTTGAAAATATTGCGGGCAAACAACTTCAAAAACTTGTAGATAATTACAACGTTCCTCAAGGTTATCAAGCCATCCAACTTCTTCAAGATCGTTTAACAGAAAAACAAACTTTACAAAATGCAGGCGCAAAGGTCGTCCCATTTGTTCAAGTCACATCAGCACAAGATTTGAATGTGGCAATACGAACATTAGGATATCCTTTTATGCTTAAAACACGTTTTGGAGGTTATGACGGTAAAGGTCAAATCCTTGTACAATCAGAAGTGCAACTCGAGGAAGCATTAGCTTTAATTGAAAATCAAGAATGTGTCGCAGAACAATTTTTGGATTTAGTACTCGAAGTTTCACTAACTGTAACGATAGGGAACCATGGACAAAAAGTTTATTTTCCGCTTCAAGAAAATGAACATCGTCATCAAGTATTGTTTAAAACAATTGTACCTGCGCGTTCAAGTAAAGAGGCAGAAGCACGACAAGAAGTTTCGAAAATTACAGAAGCAGTACATTTCGTAGGGACATTTACAGTTGAATTTTTTATTGATCAACAAAATGAACTATACGTCAATGAGATTGCGCCACGTCCTCATAATTCAGGACATTATTCAATTGAAGCGTGTGATTTTTCTCAATTTGATACACATATCCTAGCTGTGACGGGGCAACAATTGCCATCTCAAATCGAGTTATTGAAACCTGCAGTCATGATGAACTTACTAGGTAAAGATTTAGACTTATTAGAAGATCAATTCAGTCAACATCCAGAATGGCATGTGCATATTTATGGTAAAACAGTGCGAAAACCTGAACGTAAGATGGGACATATGACCGTTTTAACAGACGATATTGAAAAAACTGAAAAAGCTATGTTGAAACAATTTGAAGGGAGAGACCAAATCAAATGAGTCTACTATATGAAGGTAAAGCCAAACGTGTATTCGAAACGGAGCAACCGTATGAATTACGTATCGAATATAAAGATGAAGTGACAGCAGGAAATGGCGCTAAAAAAGATGCAATGGTTGGGAAAGGGCGCTTAAACAACCAAATTACAAGTAAGATTTTTGAATATATTAAAAAAGAAGGCGTTGAAAGTCACTTCATTCGTCAATTGTCTGAAACGGAGCAATTAGTAAAAGCGGTTAAAATCATCCCGCTAGAAGTCGTAGTCAGAAACATTGCTGCAGGCTCTATTACAAAACGTCTTGGTTTTGAAAAAGGACATCGTTTTGATTATCCTTTCGTTGAGTTTTTCTACAAAAATGATGACCTTAACGACCCATTGATTACAGATGATCATGTTAAGCTCCTTCATATTGCAGATGACGAAACGATTGCTGCACTTAAAGCGGAAGCACTCAAAGTGAATCAAGCGCTTGTGAAATTAATGGATGAAATGGGACTTGATCTCGTTGATTTTAAGGTTGAATTTGGGCACGATTCATCAGGGAAACTTGTGCTCGCAGATGAAATTTCCCCTGATACATGTCGTATTTGGGATAAAACGACACACGAAAATTTTGACAAAGATGTATATAGAGAAGATACAGGTTCTTTAATCGATACTTATCAAACTTTCTTAAATAAATTGGAGGCACTTTAATTATGAAAACAATCGAATTACACATCACTTTACAACCCCAAGTTTTAGATACACAAGGACAAGCGTTGAATCGTGCAGTACACGATTTAGGATATCCACAAGTTAATGATATTCGTGTAGGGAAAGTGTTATATATGACAATTGATGAAGCAACGGATGAAGCGGTTCATAATGTCATCACAACATTAAGCGAAAAGTTATTTGCGAATACAGTGATAGAAGAATATAGCTACAAAGTATTGGATGAAAAGGAGAATGCATAAAATGAAGTTTGCTGTCCTAAGATTCCCAGGGTCTAACTGTGACCGTGATATGTATAATGCAGCGATCAAATCAGGTGTAGAAGCTGATTATGTGGATTATCGTGAAACGTCATTAAATGGCTACGACGGTGTTTTGATTCCTGGTGGTTTTTCATTTGGTGATTATTTGCGCTCAGGTGCTGTAGCGAGTGTCGCACCGGTTATTAAAGAAGTTAAAAGACTTGCAGAAGAAGGCAAACCTGTCCTTGGCGTTTGTAACGGTTTTCAAATTTTAACAGAAATTGGACTTCTTCCTGGTGCATTGTTGCATAATGACTCACACTTATTTGTAAGTCGCAACGAACGTTTGAGAATTGTAAATCATCAAACACCGTTTACAAATAACTATGCTGAGGGTGAAGAAGTGGTTTACCCGGTTGCACATGGTGAAGGTCATTATTATTGTACGGAAGAAATTTATCAAGACTTAGTAGAAAATAACCAAATTATTTTGAAATATGTGGACAATCCAAATGGTTCACACGATGATATTGCAGGGATTGTGAATAAAGCAGGAAACGTTTGTGGCATGATGCCTCACCCAGAGCGAGCATTAGAAGCAATTCTTGGTACTGATAGTGGTGTGAAATTATTTGAATCTATGGTAAATAGTTGGAGGGAACAAAATGCCTAAATTTTTAGAGCCGTCTGCGGAAGAAGTTAAATCAGAAAAATTGTATCGTGATATGGGGTTAAGTGATACAGAGTTCGAAAAAGTAACTGAAATTTTAGGACGCACACCTAATTTTACTGAAACAGGTATTTTTTCAGTAATGTGGAGTGAACACTGTTCTTACAAACACTCTAAACCATTTTTAAAACAATTCCCAACTACAGGTGAACATGTATTAATGGGACCTGGTGAGGGGGCAGGTGTTGTGGATATTGGTGATAATCAAGCAGTCGTGTTTAAAGTTGAATCACACAACCATCCATCAGCAATAGAACCGTATCAAGGCGCAGCAACAGGTGTTGGTGGCATTATTCGTGATATCGTATCTATCGGTGCACGTCCAATTAATTTATTGAATAGTTTACGCTTTGGCGAACTGACTGAAAAAACGAACCGTCGATTATTAAGTGGCGTAGTTGCAGGTATAGGTGGCTATGGTAACTGTATTGGAATCCCTACAACTGCAGGGGAGATTGAATTTGACGAACGCTATGATGGTAATCCACTTGTCAATGCGATGTGTGTCGGTGTTATTGATCATGACATGATTCAAAAAGGAACTGCTAAAGGCGTAGGTAACTCTGTCATTTATGTTGGCTTAAAAACAGGACGTGATGGAATTCACGGTGCGACTTTTGCATCAGAAGAGTTAACAGAAGAAAGTGAAAGTAAACGTCCTTCTGTTCAAATCGGTGACCCATTTGTCGGTAAAAAGTTAATGGAAGCGACTTTAGAAGCAATCACTTTTGAAGAACTAGTAGGAATTCAAGATATGGGTGCTGCAGGTTTGACATCTTCATCTTCTGAAATGGCTGCAAAAGGGGGCAGCGGTATTCATTTAGAACTAGATAAAGTCCCTGTACGTGAAAAAGGAATTTCACCATATGAAATGATGCTTTCAGAAACACAAGAGCGTATGTTACTCGTTGTTAAGAAAGGAACTGAACAAAAGTTCTTAGATTTATTTGATTATCACGAGTTAGATAGTGCAGTCATTGGTGAAGTAACAGATACCAATCGTTTTGTTCTCACATATGAAGGTGAAGTTTATGCAGATATCCCTGTTGAACCGCTTGCTGACGAAGCACCAGTTTATGTATTAGAGGGAGAGAAACTTCAACATGAAGCGCCGGCAAACAATTACGACAATATAGATGTTGAAAATGTATTCGATCAATTACTGACGCATCCTACAATTGCATCAAAACATTACTTGTATGATCAATACGATCAACAAGTCGGTGCGAATACCATTGTGAAACCGGGATTACAAGCTTCAGTTGTACGTGTCGAAGGTACGAATAAAGCTGTTGCATCAACAATCGATGGTGAAGCTCGTTACGTATTTAATAATGCGTATGAAGGTGGAAAAATGGTCGTTGCAGAAGCATACCGTAACTTAATCGCAGTTGGTGCAAAACCGCTTGCGATGACGGACTGTTTAAACTATGGTTCTCCTGAGAAAAAACACATTTATCAACAGCTTATTGATTCTACAAGAGGAATGGCTGAAGCATGTGAAGTATTAGCAACACCTGTCGTATCTGGTAACGTATCACTTTATAACGAAACACGAACATCTTCAATTTTCCCAACACCTGTTGTAGGTATGGTGGGATTAATAGAAGATATCGATTATTTAAAATCATATCAACCATCTGTTGGCGATACACTTTATGTTGTAGGTGAAACGACAGATAGCTTTGGTGGAAGCCAAATTGAGAAACTTTTACATGGCGGTGTCAATCATGAAGAGGCGCATATCGATCTATCTAAAGAAGTCCAAAGAGGCGAAGCAATCCGTTCAGCGATTCGCAGTGGAAAAGTTTCACATACACAAACAGTCGGTAAAGGCGGTTTATTACTTACATTAGCTAAAATGAGTGCGCATTACAGCTTAGGTATTGATGCAAAATTTGATTTAACGAATGCACAGTTGTTTAGTGAGACACAAGGGCGTTATATTGTCGCTGTTAAAAAAGGACAAAGCATTGATATTGAAGATGCAACACTAATTGGTTCTTTCACTGACACTGACGACTTTAAAGTAGAAGGTAAAGAAAGTGTAATCGAACGTCGTACATCAGAACTTAAAAGAAACTGGGAAGGGGCTATTGAGGCATGTATGACATCCGTGGACTAAATGAAGAATGCGGTGTTTTTGGAATTTGGAATCATCCACATGCGGCACATTTAACATACATGGCTTTACACAGTTTACAACACCGTGGTCAAGAAGGTGCTGGAATTGTATGTTCGAATGGTGAGCAACTCTTTGGCGCACGTGGTATGGGATTACTTCCCGAAGCGATTTCAGAACAACAACTTAACTCACTTCAAGGTTATGCGCACGCTATCGGTCATGTCCGTTATGCGACAACGGGTGCAAGTGAAATTTCAAATGTCCAACCCTTTTTGTTTAAACATTCAAAAGGGGACTTAGGATTAGCGCATAATGGGAATTTGACAAATGCAGGTCAAATTCGTAAAGCGATTGAGTCTGAAGGCGGCATATTCCAAACAACAAGTGATTCAGAAGTTTTAGCACACTTACTCATTAAAGGTAAATCGAAAAATATTAAGACGAATCAAAAAGCTGCGTTGAACCAAGTGAAAGGTGCCTTTAGTTGTGTCATTTTAAATGAACAGCAATTGACCGTAACACGAGATAATCGTGGGGTACGTCCTTTAATGCTTGGTAAAGTGGACGGAGCATATTGTGTAGCTAGTGAAACATGTGCTTTTACAGCAATTGGTGCAGAGTATATTCGTGATATTGAACCTGGAGAATTAATCACATTTTCAAATGAAGATGATGTGGACTACGATATGTATACGCCTGATGTAGATCATAAGATGTGTTCTATGGAATATGTATATTTTGCACGTCCTGATTCTGAATTTCGAAATCATTCTATTTATAATGTCAGAAAAGCTTTAGGGCGCAAGTTAGCTGAAGAAATGGGAGTAGATGCAGACATCGTTATTGGTGTGCCTGATTCTTCTCTTCAAGCTGCAAAAGGTTTTTCTGAATACACAGGAATTCCGAATGAACAAGGATTATTAAAAAATCGATATATTGGCCGTACTTTTATTACACCTGATCAAACAGTCAGAGAGCGTCAAGTCCGAATGAAGCATTCTCCAATTCGTGATGTGATTGAAGGAAAACGTGTCGTGGTGATAGATGACTCCATTGTGCGTGGAACGACAAGTAAATACATTGTGAAAGCATTAAAATCAGCAGGTGCTAAAGAAGTGCATATGGGTATTTCTTCACCTCCATTACAAGATCCATGTTATTACGGGATAGACGTTTCTACACATGCTGAACTGATGGCAGCACAACATAGCGTCGAAGAAATCCGAAAAATGATTGGTGCAGATACATTAACGTATTTATCTGTAGATGGGATGCATGAAGTGTTCGGAGCGCACGGTTCTAAAGGTGAATGTAACGCTTGCTTTACAGGTGAATATCCAATTGAAATTGTAGATCATCAATTGCCAGAAGCGAAAGAAATGAAAAGAAGAGGAGTGTAATAAATGGCTGAATCGTATAAAAAAGCTGGGGTGGACATTGAGGCAGGTTATGAAGCGGTCAAACGTATGTCCAGTCATGTTGAAAGAACAATGCGCAAAGAAGTACTCGGTGGATTAGGTGGCTTTGGGGCAACTTTTGATTTATCACAACTGAACATGAAAGCGCCTGTCCTCGTATCAGGTACAGATGGCGTCGGTACAAAACTAAAACTTGCGATTGACTATAATCAACATGACAGCATCGGTATTGATGCAGTAGCCATGTGTGTCAATGACATTTTAACGACAGGTGCAGAGCCATTATACTTCTTAGATTACATTGCTACAAATAAGGTCGTACCTGAAGTCATTGAGCAAATTGTCAAAGGAATTAGTGATGGTTGTGTTGCTACAAATACAGCGTTAATCGGTGGCGAAACGGCTGAAATGGGTGAGATGTATCACGAAGGTGAATATGATGTCGCTGGTTTTGCTGTAGGTGCTGTTGAAAAAGAAGACTATATCGATGGCTCAAAAGTTGAAAAAGGAGATGTCATCATTGGACTTGCATCCAATGGTATTCACTCAAATGGTTATAGTTTAGTACGTCGCTTAATTGCACAATCTGGCATTAATGTCGAAGATGAATTTGAAGCAGGGAAAAGCTACTTAGATGTATTTTTAACACCGACTGCACTATATGTTAAACCTGTACTTGAGGTGAAATCACAAGTACAAATTAAAGCGATGACACATATTACAGGGGGTGGCTTCTATGAAAATATTCCTAGAGCACTTCCACAAGGTAAGACAGCCGTTGTTAATACAGAATCTTTCCCAACACCTAAAGTATTTGAATGGTTACAACAAGAAGCACAAGTTGATAGTGATGAAATGTATCACATCTTTAATATGGGCATCGGTTTTACACTTATTGTTCGACCTGAAGATGAAACAAAAGTGCATCAAATTTTAAAAGCAGCGGATGTTCAATCTTACACAATAGGTACAATTACTGAAGAAGATGAAGCCATTCGCTTAACGGAGGCGGCACTGTGATTAAAATTGCGATTTTTGCTTCAGGCTCAGGGACGAATTTCGATAATATTATGACACGCATTCGTGAAGGTGAATTGCAAAATATAGAAGTGACAGCGCTATATACAGATCAACCAGAAGCCGCGTGTATTGCACTAGCGCAACAACATGGAATACCCGTTCATGCTTTTGTACCTAAAACGTATGAAAATAAAGCGGCGTATGAAGCGGATGTGCTTAAACATTTGAAAGCTGAACAAGCAGAATGGATTGTTTTAGCGGGTTATATGCGACTCATTGGTGAAACGTTATTATCAGCATATGAAGGTCGTATGCTTAATATTCATCCTTCATTATTACCGAAATATAAAGGTAAAAACGCAGTCGGACAAGCATTAAATAGTGGCGATGACCAAACGGGTTCAACTGTACATTATGTTGATGCAGGCATGGACACTGGACAAATTATTGAACAACGTACATGTCCGATTTATAAAGATGATACGATATCTACATTAGAACAACGTATTAAATCATTAGAATATGAATTATATCCAACCGTAATAAAGAAGATTATTCAATAAGGAGTTAAATTAAACCATGAAAAAAGCAATTTTGAGTGTTTCTGATAAAACAGGTATTGTTAAATTTGCCAAATCATTAGTCGATGCAGGTTATGCATTATATTCAACAGGTGGCACATATCGTGCAATTGATGAAGCAGGAGTGAAAGTGGCATCAGTGTCTGAATTAACACAGTTTGAGGAAATAATGGATGGACGTGTTAAAACACTTCACCCAGCTGTTCATGGCGGTATTCTCGCTGATAGAGATAAACCGGAGCATTTAGAACAATTAAAAAAACAAAATATTGATTTAATTGATATGGTGGTTGTTAATTTATATCCATTTAAAGAAACAGTAAAAAATCCAGATGTGACAGAAATGGACGCAATTGAAAACATTGATATCGGTGGGCCGACAATGTTAAGAGCTGCTGCGAAAAACTTTAAACATGTTACAACGATTGTGGATCCAACTGATTATGACACAGTGATTGAGCGTATTCAAAATGGTACTTTAGATGAAGCTTATAGAAAGTCATTAATGATTAAAGTTTTTAATCATACATTTGAATATGACCAAGCGATTGTTGAATTTTTCAGTGACAATAAAGAAACTTTACGCTATGGTGAAAATCCGCAACAGTCTGCGTCATTTGTTCGTACATCATCAGCTCCGAATACCATTGCAGGTGCAAAACAACTGCATGGTAAGCAATTGAGCTATAACAATATTAAAGATGCGGATGCGGCATTAACACTTGTTAAAAAATTCGATTTACCGACTGCAGTTGCAGTTAAGCATATGAACCCATGTGGTGTAGGTATTGCTTCAGACATTCATCAAGCGTATCAACATGCATATGAGGCAGACAGTCAATCTATTTTTGGTGGTATCGTTGCATTAAACCGTCCAGTTACAAAAGCGCTTGCTGAAGATTTACATTCTATTTTCTTAGAAGTTGTGATTGCGCCAAAATTTGAAAAAGAGGCGCTCGACGTATTGCAACAAAAGAAAAACATCCGATTACTTGAAATTGAAATGTCTGAAGAAAAAGATGAAGTTGAATTTGTCTCTGTTTCAGGTGGCTATCTTGTTCAAGATAAAGATCACTTCGATGTTAAAAAAGAAAACATGACCGTTGTTACAGAAGCGAAACCAACAGAAGAACAATGGAATGCATTATTGTTAGGTTGGCAAGTTGTTAAGTCAGTGAAAAGTAACGCGATTGTATTAGCTAATGACAAACAAACTGTGGGGATTGGCGCGGGACAAATGAATCGTGTCGGTTCTGCTAAAATTGCTATTGAGCGTGCAATCGAAATGAACGATCAAGTCGTATTAGCGTCAGATGGTTTCTTCCCTATGAGTGATACAGTTGAAACTGCTGCAAAAGCAGGTATTAAAGCCATTATACAACCAGGGGGTTCTATTAAAGATCAAGATTCAATCGATATGGCGAATCAATATGGTATCGCTATGGTAACTACAGGCATGCGCCATTTCAAACATTAATGAAGGAGGAACGCATACTATGCATGTATTGGTCGTTGGTGGTGGCGGGCGTGAACACGCACTTGCACACAAATTAAATCAATCTCAGCTCGTTTCAAAAGTTTTTGCAATCCCAGGAAATGTTGCAATGAATCATGTAGCCGAAGTGCATTCAGAAATTGCTGAAACGGAACACGATCGCATTGTTGAATTTGCAAAAGACCATCAAGTAGAGTGGGTAATCATTGGACCAGAGCAACCTTTAACTGGGGGATTAGCTGACTTATTAAGAGCGGAAAAAATCAAAGTATTTGGCCCTAATCAAGATGCTGCACAAATCGAAGGATCAAAATCTTTTGCTAAGCGTCTTATGGAAAAATATGATATCCCAACAGCAGATTATCGTGAAATTAATGATAAAGAGGAAGCTTTAGCTTACATTGAAACATGTGAATTGCCAGTGGTCTTGAAAAAAGATGGTTTAGCAGCTGGTAAAGGCGTAATTATTGCAGAAACGCGTGAGCAAGCGCAAGAAGCAGTTGATATTTTATATCCTGAAAAAGAAAGCAAAGTGGTTTTTGAACAGTTTTTAGAAGGTGAAGAGTTTTCACTCATGACATTTGTTAATGGTGACTATGCCGTACCTTTTGATACGATTGCGCAAGATCATAAACGTGCTTTCGATCAAGATCAAGGTCCTAATACGGGCGGAATGGGTGCTTACTGCCCAGTTCCACATATCAGTGACCAAGTTTTAAAAGAAGCTAATGAAAAGATTGCTCAGCCTATTGCAAAAGCGATGCAGGCAGAAGGTTATGACTTCTTTGGTCTATTATATATTGGCGCGATTTTAACGAAAGAAGGTCCTAAAGTCATAGAATTTAATGCACGCTTTGGCGATCCCGAAGCACAAGTTTTATTAACACGCCTAGAAAGTGACCTTATGGCACATATCATTGCATTAGATGAAAAGCAACCTATTGATATGAAATGGAAAGAAAATGCTGTAGTCGGCGTGATGCTTGCTTCAAAAGGTTACCCAGGTGACTATGACAAAGGTTTAGCTGTTGCAGGGTTTGAAAATGATTTAGACCATTATTTTGTAAGTGGATTAAAATATGAAAATGAGCAATATGTGACTTCTGGTGGCCGTGTGATTTTAGCAATCGGTGAAGGCGCAACTATTGAATCAGCTCAGGCGCAAGCGTATCAACGTGTAGCTCAAATAGAAAGTGATGCCTTATTTTATCGAAATGATATTGCAAATAAAGCATTGTCATAATGGATAAACTTTACATGAAGAGACGTCGTCACTTCAATGATAGAAATTGAAACAGAAATACAACCTCCCCAATTACGCCGTTCGTCAATTGAGGAGGTTGTATTTTCTTATATTAGAAGAAAGAGTATCTATGTGTAATTGAGTATAACGTCTCATATTGTAGCTCATCCAAAAAAGAGGTTAAGCCATGTTATGCGGCTTAACCTCTTTTTTGCGTAACTGTCCGATTCGACAGAGCGCAAAAAAATCCTCATAAAAAAAGAGGCATAAGCAGACTATATTGCGCGTAAGCTTTATAAAAAACTTTCGTCAATATACGTCTACTCTGCCAAAGGAAAGGCATTGTATGGGAATGCTGCCTTACATCATCGATGGTTCGTCACTTAAATCACAGTGTTATTCTGTGATTTAAGTGACGTGCCGATTTCCTTTGCAGATGGAATTATAAACGGGATTAAAAGGAAATCTGTGCGATGCCTTTTCATATCATCGAGATCATGAAAACGCAACAGATGCGTGACTCGTGTTAGCGCGCATCTGTAATTCCAGTTAATGGTAACGTACCTGCTAATATGAAAGACAGCATTACAATACCCAATGTAATGACGATTAAAACGATATCTCTATAACTGAACGGCACATGATAGTAATATGTGCGTGGTCCATCTTTAAAGCCTTTTTTCTCCATTGCTACCGAAAGACGATGCGCTTTTCGGATATTTTGACTTAATAAAGGAATGAGTAAATGTTTCAATCGCTTAAAGCCTGAATAATTTTGATTATCGATCATTTGGTAACGCATCTTTAATGAATTTCTTAATTGGAATAAAGCATCAATCATTAAAGGAATCATACGAAACGCAGCCATAAATGCATATGCGACTTTAGGTTTGACTTTTAGATGTTGCATAAAACTATAAAAAATCATAATGACTTGCGAAGTAAACGCAATAGACAAGCCAAAATAACTGATTGTCATTGTTCGAAAAGAGAGGTGAAGGCCTCTGACTAAACTTTCAGTACTTATTTTGACGAAACCAAACGAAAATAAAACGTGCTTCCCATGGCCATAAAAAATCATAAAAAGAGATGAAGTCAGCGCAAAAAATGTCGCAATAAGCGAAAAGGTTAAAACAACTTTCCATTTAGTTCCACTAACAAGCCACATAAATATAAACATGATTGTGGCGAGGTAAATCATAAAATCAAAATTATGAATAAAAATGATGAAAAAGAATAACGCGATGCCTAAAAATAGCTTCGTTACAATGTTCACTTGATCCATAAACGTATTACGTATTTTCCATGACTCTATCATTCACGCACCACCTCGACTTCATGTAATTGTTTGCCTCTAACTTCTAAACGACTTGATGGATAACGTTGAATAATATGTGGGTCATGGGTTACCATTAAAATCGTTTGTCCTTGAGCGACACGTTTTTGAAACAATTCAATAAGTTTAAATGTATTGTGACTATCCAAACCAAATGTAGGCTCATCTAAGAGAATGATATCCGCTTCAGTACTTAAAGCTGTTGCCACGCTTAAACGTCTTTTCTGTCCCATTGAGAGTTCAAAAGGATGTTGCTGTGAGACATGCTCTAAATCAAGAAGTGCGAGCATCTCAGACGTGCGAGATTTGGCATTTTTAGAATCCATATGGTGGTAATTAATATAGATTTCATCGTATACACTATTTTGAATAAATTGTAGCTCCGGATTTTGATAAACCAGATACATGTGTTGCGCAGCATCTTTAATTTTAGTGAGTTTTTTGCCATTAAAAGTCATCTTGCCTTTATAACGAATCAACTGCATAATCGATTCTAATAGCGTCGTTTTGCCTGTACCATTTTTCCCAGTTAAAGTTATCCATTCTCCAGAACGAATGGTCAAGTCTTCAACTTCATATAAAGTTTGACGATTTCTTTGGACAGCCCCTTGATGAAACGCCAATTCAAATAATGATGCCTGCTCAGAAAAGGGAGCTTTTTGTGGTTCAGGGGCATGCGACCATGCTTTAGGGTGCCATACGCCATATTCAGTGAGTAGAGATTCATAATTTTTCATAATATCGCTTGGTGTCCCTTGTTGAATGATTTCACCCTGATGATTCATTAAAATGACACGATCAACATGGTCCCAAATATGTGCCACTTTATGTTCAACAATTAATACCGTTTGGTCTTGCCATAGCGTTTTCAACAAGGTCCATAAATTTTCAGTAGCTTCTGTATCAAGCATTGCTGTGGGCTCATCTAAAAACAAAGTATCTGCACGTTGTAATAAAGTGCCAGCAATGGCTAGCTTCTGTTTCATCCCACCGCTAAGATGATGGATCAATTGTTTAGGATTAATATCAAGGCCCACTTGTTTTAAAGCCCATTGAATTTTTGCATCCATTTCATGACGGGGGACTTGCTGATTTTCTAAAATGAAAGCAAGCTCTTCATTCACTTGTGGCATGCAAAATTGTGAATCAGGATCTTGAAAAATAACACCTGAGTGCTCAGCAATTTGCAGTTCATCATATTTCATAGGTAAATCAATTAAATTCGGTACGATACCACTTAATACATTGAGTAATGTACTTTTACCTGAACCTGAAGGGCCAAGTAAAAGTACTTTTTCTTTATCTTTTATTTCAATATCGATACCATCAAAAATTTTATAGGGTGCGCTTGGATATTTTAAGCGTAAATTTTTAACTTTTAACACAATGAAGCCACCTTACAATGTATCGTAATCATCTTTAGATGCAGGTCGAAATAGTTTAGTGACACCGGTCTGATCCAGGGCTTTGACTAAGATATAAGGAAATACACCCGCTAGAACTGCACCACTGATAACACGGAATGAAATAAGTAAAATAAGATTCCATGTGGCAACTTCATTTAAGTAACCATAGTACCAGTCAATCGGTAAACTAATGATTGCAGCTGCCATACCTGCAAGAACAGCTACCATTAATGCACGAGATTTATATCTGAAAATAGCAAATACAATCTCACAAGCAAGACCTTGTAGCAATGCATAAATAATCGTAGGAATATCAAAACGTCCCATGAGAATCGTTTCCCCAGCTCCTGCAGCAAATTCAGCTAAAAGTGCAATCCCCATTTTTGGAATGATAAGATATGCAACGACAGCGGCACTAAACCACATACCATACAAAAGTTGATCTAAATGTAATCCTAAAGGTTGAACTGTATTATTCACAATCCACCATAAATTATAAATCACTGCAAAAATGACTGAAACCAATACAGTGACCAGAATATCTGATAATGTTAAGCCTTTCTTCATCTGTATACCTCCCAAAATTAAAAAAATACGCATATCTCTTACACTAGAGACAGACGTATGCTGTGATAATTTATATGGGATACAAGTCATCTTAATTGAAGCATGTGCTTTTCTCCTATAACAAGGCGTATCCATTATAAATGAAACACTTTCCTACGCTAGTATCATCTAGTTCAGGTTCAAAGGGTTCGAGGCTTATCCTCATCTCAGCTTTCACACCCCTAGTGCGTGCGTATTTAATTGTTAATGTCAATGTACACCTAGCCCATTCAAAAGTCAACACTCTTCAACATTCTTTTTAATGGCGAGATGGCCGACAATTTCAATACTATGCTTTGAATGATATGCCTAATGAGATGTCTGTCAAACACAAAAGAAGGGATTAGAACATGTTAACGTTCAATCCCTTGTTAAACTTCTATAAATGCACAGCATTCAAATAAAAAGGTCGCATTATTCAAAAGTTTTTTGAATATCGTCTTTTGTTTTTTCAGCGCCTTCTTTAGCATCTTCTTTTTTATCTTTTAATTCTTGCTCTTTATCTTTTGCTTGTTCTGCAGCTTTTTTAATATCTTTTTCAGACATTTAAAACGCCTCCCTTTCGTTTAAAGCTATAATAATACATAACCCATATTGAAAAACGCTAAACATAATTGTTTCAAACAAGATTTTAAAGGATGTATATCAATGCGTGTTTTGGCTGCGATGAGGGGGAGATGAGACATCCAAGGGGTTTGATATTTTAAACTTATGTATTGAAAAGTGCTTTTCTTTTCAGATCATTTGAGTCGTATTGATGAAGCGGTGCTAAAATTTGAATGATATACGAAGGTTAGTTTGTCATTTTAAGCATGAGTGAAATGGTTAAGGTGCTGACTATCTTTTGGTATACTAAACCAATCAAGTATTTTTTGAAGTTTTCAATTGTATATACGTGGATGCTTGCTGTACGCAATAGTGGGGAAATCGAGTTAAAATTTTGATGCGATATAAGTATTGAAAATTCTCATTCTAAAGACTGAATTTGATTAATTTTACAGACAGGTATTCATAGTTCGTATATAATAACTTTGAGGTGAGAGGATGTCTTTGTTTAACAAATACACCGAGGTCATTTATAGCTATATTATCGGTGCACTGTCAATTTTATTAAGTGTGATTATTTTTATAAATATTCCACTCATTCATGAGTTAAAGGATGGCAAGCACCATATTTCTAAGATTGATAATTTATGGGACTTCATTATGGCCTTTTTCAATGAAATTATCCGCGTGATGAGTAAGTATATTGGTGATATCCCGCTAGCAAGTGGCATTATTATTCTTCTTTTTGGTATTTTAATGCTCTTCATAGGTCGAACACTCACAAATACGACACGATTTGATTACGACATATCTATTTTATTTTTACTTATCGGAATCATTTTCTTCGTTTTAACACTCATTTTTATGTCACAAGTGTATGGATGGATTGCGTTTGTTTTCATCATTCCATTTCTAATTCATATTGGTTATATTGCGTATAAAGATGAGCTGAATCCATTACATCGTAAAGAACATTATTTATGGATTATTTTTAGTTACGGCATTTGTTATATCATTACACAATTGGCACTTTATACAAGAATTGAAAGTCGTCAAATAGCACCAATCGACGTTTTAAGTATCAATACATTTTTCGTCGTATTATGGTTGATTGGACAAATGGCAATATGGAATTTCTTATTTCTTCGTCGTTCACTACCTGTATCGCAAGAAGAGATTACAGGTGAAGAAAATCCATATTCTAGAAGTAAAAAGTATCAATTTACGAACACCTCTAAAATTCATTTCAAGGATTTTCAAGATCGTACAGTTGAATTCACACATGATATTTCGCATCGTACACGTAGAAGTATTGATATCGAACGCTTACGTGCTAAGCGTGAAGCGATTGTAGAAAAATGGTTTAAATGGGCTAAATTGGAAGAAGATGATATCCCTACGTTTCTAAAAAAACGTCCAAAATGGCTAAATAAAGGCTACGTAACCATTGCTTGTGGTGTAATTCTATTGTTCTTTATTTTATTAGAATTTAACAACCGCAATGCCTTATTTTTATCTGGAGATTGGGAACTTTCACAAACACAATATGTATACGAGTGGATTAGTCTATTTCTTCTTTTAATTGTTGCTATTTTATTTATTTTAACGTCTGTAACACGAATGCTAAGAGGTAAATATTATTATTTACAATTATTTATGATTAGTATTTTATTCTTTAAATTATTGACAGAGTATATCGTCATTGTCGTACATGGATTGTTATTATCCATTTTCATCACGCCAATTCTAATTTTAATGTTAGTTCCGACTATTATTGCTTTCGTCTTACAATTGAGACAACCAGGTCCCGTACCAAGAAAACCGCAATAATTGAATACTAGCTTGGAGAGACTGGGACACCAATCCCAAAATCAATCGCGCTAAGATGATTTTACTAGAAAATTGTCTTAGCGCTTTCTTTTAATGATAAAAATCCGTATGCAATGCCTGTGTTGAGGCGTGAAAAAAGTATTAATACCTCTTAAAAAAGAAATCACACGACCTAGTGAGATTACATCAAAATTAAAGCGAACATTTTCATGTTGGAAAGTCCACATCGGTACTACGATAACAATGTTACTCCCATATTTTTCGTGTTAAGATGGTGGTAATGACAAGAAGGGAAAGGCTGATTATATGAAAACCGCAGTATTAAATAAAGGAAAAGAAGATAAATATCTTAATCAATACCCTTTAATAGAAGAAGAGGACATCTATCGCCACGATCGACTAGAAGAGGGAGATTTATTTCAATTATTAACATCTAAAAATTCATTTATCGGTGTCGGCTACGTTGGACGACAACATAAAGGGTTAGGTTGGATATTATCATATGAAAAAGATGATGAAATTAATCAAGCTTTTTTTGAGCAGTTATTTGAACAAGCTCTAGAAACACGCCAATACTATTATCAAATTGAAGGAACTAATGCTTTTCGTCTATTCAATGGAGAAGGGGATGGAATAGGTGGTTTAACGATTGATTCCTATGATGGTCACTTATTGATTCAATGGTATTCAGTGGGAATTTATCAATTTCGTGATTCTATTCTTGGGGCAATCAAACAGGTCTTTCCGTTTCGTTCAATTTTTGAAAAAACGAGATTTAAACATCAATCTATTAAAGGTGGATGGGTTGAAGGGGAAAAACCGGAATTTCCAATTGTGATTGAGGAAAATTTCACGTTTTACAATGTGCACCTCGATGATGGACCGATGACAGGTATATTTTTAGATCAAAAAGAGGCAAGAAAAAAATTAAGAGATTATTATTCAGAAGACAGAAAGGTTTTAAATCTATTTAGTTATACAGGTGCGTTTTCTGTAATTTCTGCGACAGGCGGTGCAAAAACAACAAGTGTAGACTTAGCGAATCGTTCCCGTCCCATGACTGAAGAAAATTTTGGACTCAATGGTATCGATCCGAAATCACAAAATATTTTTGTCATGGATACGTTTGATTTTTATAAATATGCAGAAAGACATGGGCTGACATTCGATACAATCGTGATTGATCCACCAAGCTTTGCCCGCAATAAAAAGAAGACTTTTTCTGTTACTAAAAATTACCCGCAATTGATTGAAGGGGCTTTAACATTATTAAATGCGAAGGGCAGTCTCATTTTAAGTACAAATCACAGTGCTTATTCATTAAAAGCATTTAAAAATATGGTTAAAAAAACGTTAGATCATGAAGGCGTCGCTTATCAAATTGATGAGGTAATGGGTTTGCCTAAAGATTTTAAAACACATCCACATTTTAAACCGTCGAAATATCTTAAATTGATTTTTGTGACACTTCAGTAATATTTGAAATTGAAACGGGGTATAAGAAGGTAATAACGGTTTGAAAGGTGGAGTTGAAATGGGTATTTCCAATAAAATTAGCGAAACAGTAGGGAATAAAGTCTTAAATATTGAAAACATAAAACGAAAAAATACATTACCAGTCACGACTTCAGAAATAAATGAAAGACGTCAACGTGCTGAAAACCTTGTGAAGAAAAAAGCTTTTCTTTCATCGAGTGCAACCATCGTTCCAATACCAGGATTCGATTTTGGCGTCGATATGAAATTAATGCGTGACATTATAGAAGATGTCAATAAAATTTATGGTTTAGATCACAAACAAGTGAATAAAATGAGCGATGATATGAAAAATCGTGTCTTGATGGCTGCAGGCATTCAAGGCAGTCAATTTATAGGAAAGAAAGTATCAAGCGGTATTTTAAAAGTAGTTGTGAGAGATGTCGCAAAACGTGCAGCGGCTAAACAAACACGTTGGTTTCCTCTTGTAGGACAAGCGGTATCGGCATCAATTAGTTATTACTTTATGAATAAAGTAGGAAAAGATCACATTCAAAAATGTGAAAATGTTGTTAAGGCATTGTTATAATTTATAAAATTCCGTGACGATTTTTTGAACCAATCCTGTGAAAATCAAGGGATGAAAGCATTTACGAATTGAATTTAAATATAGAATTTGGTAATGTTAAGCTATGTAGCAAAGTTAGTAATAATTTAAGCTAGTAAATCTAGAAATTGAAGGAGTAAGATGTAAGATGGAACAACAATCATATGTAATTATTGACGAAACAGGTATTCATGCACGTCCTGCAACAATGCTTGTTCAAACAGCTTCTAAATTTGACTCAGATATTCAATTAGAGTACAACGCTAAAAAAGTCAACTTAAAATCAATCATGGGTGTTATGAGCTTAGGTGTCGGAAAAGACGCAGAAATTACTATTTATGCTGATGGTAGTGACGAAAAAGAAGCAATCAGTGCGATTACTGAAGTCTTATCAAAAGAAGGGTTAACAAAATAATGTCAAATATAATTAAGGGAATTGCAGCTTCAGATGGTGTTGCTATTGCCAAAGCGTATTTGCTCGTTGAACCTGATTTGAGTTTTAGTCAAGAGACAACAGATCAGCCTGAACAAGAAATCCAAAAATTCAACGATGCGTTGAAAAATTCTAAAATAGAGTTAACAAAAATTCGCAATAATGCGGAAGAACAATTGGGTGCTGACAAAGCGGCCATTTTTGATGCGCATTTATTAGTACTTGATGATCCAGAATTGATTAACCCTATTGAAGAAAAAATAAAGAATGACAAAGCAAGCGCACCACATGCGTTAACTGAAGTGTCACAAAACTTTATTTCAATTTTTGAATCAATGGATAATGAATACATGAAAGAACGTGCTGCGGATATACGCGATGTGTCCAAACGTGTTTTAGCACATCTTCTTGGTGTTGAATTACCAAATCCGAGTATTATCGATGAAAGCGTCGTCATTGTGGGCCATGATTTGACGCCATCAGATACAGCACAATTAAATAAACAATATGTTCAAGGATTCGTTACAAATATTGGTGGTCGTACTTCACACTCAGCGATTATGAGTCGTTCATTAGAGATTCCAGCTGTTGTAGGGACAAAATCAATTACTGAATCTGTAGAACAAGGTGATATGGTGATTATTGACGGTTTAACTGGAGATGTTATCATTGATCCAACGGAAGATGAACTAAAAGCGTATCAACATAAACGTGAATCATTCTTTGCTGATCGTGAAGCACTTAAACAATTACGTGATGAACCATCAAAAACAAAAGATGGTCAACATGTTGAACTTGCCGCAAATATTGGGACACCTAATGATTTGCCAGGTGTAAAAGATAACGGTGCAGAAGGTATTGGCTTATATCGTACAGAATTCTTATATATGGGTCGCGATACGATGCCTTCAGAAGATGAGCAATTTGAAGCTTATAAAAAAGTATTACAAGAAATGAATGGTAAACGCGTAGTTGTTCGTACGTTAGATATCGGCGGAGATAAAGAATTGCCATATCTTAACTTGCCTAAGGAAATGAACCCATTCCTTGGATACCGTGCAATTCGTCTTTGTTTAGATCAACCTGAAATTTTCCGTCCACAATTAAGAGCGTTATTACGCGCTTCAACTTACGGAAAACTGAACATTATGTTCCCAATGGTTGCGACGATTAAAGAATTCCGCGATGCAAAAGCGCTTCTTCTTGAAGAAAAAGAAAACTTAAAACAAGAAGGCGTTGAAGTTAGCGATGATATTGAGTTAGGTATTATGGTGGAAATTCCATCTACAGCAGCTTTAGCTGATGTTTTTGCTAAAGAAGTTGACTTCTTTAGTATTGGAACGAATGACTTAATTCAATATACGATGGCAGCTGACCGTATGTCAGAACGTGTATCATATCTTTACCAACCTTACAATCCTTCAATTTTACGCTTAGTTAAGCAAGTAATTGAAGCATCTCATAAAGAAGGTAAATGGACAGGTATGTGTGGTGAAATGGCTGGAGATGAAACAGCTATTCCACTATTAATTGGTTTAGGGCTCGATGAATTTTCAATGAGCGCGACATCCATTTTAAAAGCACGCCGACAAATTAAAAATTTAAGTCAAACTGAGATGACACAATTAGCAGACCGCGCAATTAATTGTGCTACTGTCGATGAAGTTGTTGATTTAGTCAAATCAAAAACAAGTCAGGCTTAGTTCACTTTACTGTAAAACGAACAGGAGCATGCACCTCAAAGTGCACGCTCCTGTTTTGTTTTACACAAATTAACGATAACGCCTTAAAATATGGGTTGTATATTTTTAACGGTTGGTGAAATATTCACTGACCGTTATTTTAATTTTTGATATTAAAAAAGCACAAATATCTCTATAATTGTAAGTGACCAAACCAACGATTAAGGAGATATTGTGCCTATGTGTAATGATATATCAGAAATGCTTGGAATTAAAGTCAAAAATTTAAAAATCACTCAAAATCTAGGATTAGATGTACATAAAAACGTAAAGGCATTATTATACGAAGGCCAATTGACATATCATCCCAGTGCTTGTGCGTGTTGTGGAATTAAAAATGATGCCCATTTAATTATTAAACATGGCTTTCGTAAAACGAAAGTTTATATGGGATTAATTTTTGAAAGACCTGCCTATTTAAAATTGAAGAAACAGCGCTTTTACTGTAAAGCTTGTCAACAAACCTTTACAGCTCAAACACCCTATATTCAACCCCGATGTACCATCTCAAATGAGGTCAAACGCATGATGACCCGGAAACTATCTAAAGTCATCTCTGAAAAGGATGTCGCTGAAAGTCTATGTGTATCACCTTCAACTGTCCATCGCCATTTAAAAGAGGTAAGTGATTCGGTGAAGACGCAGGCACATCATGTTTTACCGGAGCACTTAGCTTTTGACGAATTCAAATCAACGAAAGATGTCGAAGGTGCGATGAGCTTTATTTACTGTGATAGTGTAACCCATGATATCATCGATATTTTACCTGATCGTCGCAAACATAAATGAGAAGCCTATTTTTTAAAGTTCTCTAGAAAGCAACGTGAAAGAGTGAAAACCATCTCTATAGATATGTTTCCACCTTATATCGCACTCATTCAAGACTTATTTCCTCATGCGGAGATAATTATGGATCGCTTTCATATCGTGCAGGCTATCAATCGTGAAATCAATCGATGCCGAGTTCAAGTTATGAATGGTTTTAGGACAAAAGATAGACCTCAATATAATAAATTAAAGCGTTATTGGAAGTTACTATTAAAAGCGCCCTTAGATTTAGATCGAATGATATATCAGTCATACGGACTTTTTAAGTCTTGGCAGAGTCAATACAGTTTAGTTCAGTATTTATTGGAGCTTGATGAGAGGCTCAAAGAGACATATGAAACGGGGCATCGTCTTTTAAGTGCTCTGAAAGTAAACGATATCCAGCAATTACGCTTCATCTTACAGGATTCAAAAACAAAAGATATTTCACAAGGACTCAAGCGCGTCATTCAAACATTCATCAAATATTTGCCCTATATCTCAAATACGATGCGTTATCCACATTTAACGAATGGGCCAATTGAGGGCATTAATAATAAAATAAAACTGATTAAACGGGTTTCTTATGGTTATAGAAATTTCTGGAATTTTAGGAATCGAATCTTAATCATTTCCAAGGTATTTGTAAGTGAATATAAAAAACGCATTAAACAACAAAATAACGTTGCTTAATGCGTTATCGTCTCGCCAACCGACGTTGACAAAGAACCAAAATATGACGTCTGTTGCATATGAGATGACTCCCACTATTATGAAGTAGGAATCCCCAATTTTTGATTTAATTGATCTAAATCAACTTGGAACATAGGCACCTGATCAATCAAAATAAAAGGTGTAGAAAATGCGTCCCAGTCAATCATTTCATTTCGAAATTGCGTATTTGCAATGTTGCGCTCTTCAAAATTAACGTGATTTTCGTTGAGATAATTTTTAACAAACGCACAAGGCGGACAGTCATTTTGTGTATAGATAATTACTTCAGCCATAATTGAGCCAACTTTCTTTTCAATTTGTTCTTCATCATAAGTTAAAAATGGTCAAAAAGCAAATTTATAGTTTGATTAAAAATGACAAATTTAAGTCTTGTCAATAAATTGTCACGTGTGAAGTGAACAAAAAGATATTAAAACTATGAAAGATGGGCTTATAATAAAAATCACTTTACTTTTAAAACTAAGGAGGGAATCAAAATGGATGCAGTGGATATTAGTCGGTTTTTGACAGGAATGACACTTGCAGTCCACATTATTTTTGCAACAATAGGCGTCGGTATGCCACTTTTCTTTGCAATCGCTGAATTTATCGGTATTAAAAAGAAAAGTGATCAACATATAGCATTAGCCCAACGGTGGTCGAAAGGTTACACAATTACAGTGGTCGTTGGTGTAGTAACAGGTACAATTATTGGTTTACAGTTATCATTACTATGGCCTACATTTATGCGAATTGGTGGGCATGTCATCGCATTACCTTTATTTATGGAAACTTTTGCCTTTTTCTTTGAAGCCATTTTTCTAAGTATTTATTTATATACTTGGAATCGTTTTAAAAATCAATGGATACATTTTTTAATTAGTATTCCGGTTATTATTGGTGGTACGTTTTCAGCTTTATTTATTACGTCAGTGAACTCTTTTATGAATACACCAGCAGGAATGGTATTTAAAGATGGAAGAATGGTCAATGTTGATCCAATAGAAGCGATGTTTAATGCTTCTTTCTTTGTTCGTTCATTCCATGTTGTTACAACTGCAGTAATGACAATGGCCTTTATTTTAGCAAGTATTGCAGCATTTAAGTTACTTAAAAATAAAGTGGAAAAAGATCGCCAATATCATCAAGCAGCACTCAAAGTGACAATGATCGCAGGTCTGCTTTTTACGATGCTATCCATGTTAGCAGGCGATTTATCAGCTAAATTTTTACACCATGAACAACCAGAAAAACTTGCTGCGTATGAATGGCACTTTAATACCGAATCTAATGCGGATTTAGTTTTATTTGGTGTGTTGGATGAGTCTACTCAGGAAGTTAAAGGTGCAATCCACATTCCTGGTGCCTTAAGTTTTCTATCTGATAGTCACTTTGATACGAAAGTGAAAGGATTAAACGATTTTCCAAAAGATGAGTTACCCCCTTTGATTGTGCATTATTTCTTTGATCTCATGGTGACATTTGGTATTTTTTGTTTCGTCGTTTCGTTCGCATACGTGATTGCGATGTGGGTGAAAAAATTAAATCCACATCATAAGGTGATTCTATATGCGACTTTATTGACTGGACCTGCAGCAATGTTAGCGATTGAATTCGGTTGGTTTTTAACAGAACTCGGTCGACAACCTTGGATAGTTAGAGGATTCTTAAAAGTTCAAGACGCAGCAACAAATGCAAATGGTCTCGTTTTTGTGACTATGCTTTTTGCAATACTCTATTTCGTGCTCTTGTTCTCTGCAACATACGTATTAGTAAGAATGTTTAAAAATAAAGCGGCATACGAAGATATTGAACGTATCGCAAGAAGTAGAGGTGAATTATGATGAGTTATGAAATCATTGGTATCACTGTTTTGTGGTTGTTTTTATTCGGCTATATCATTGTGGCATCTATCGATTTCGGTGCGGGTTTCTTTTCACTCCATGCGAAACTTTTTGGACAATCTCATTATATTAACCGTTTGATACAACGCTATCTTAACCCAGTATGGGAAGTTACCAATGTATTCTTTGTCTTTTTCTTCGTCGGCATTGTTGGTTTCTTCCCAGATACAGCTTACTATTATGGTACAGTTTTACTGATCCCAGGTTCAATCGCATTAATTCTACTTGCTGCAAGAGGCGCATTTTATGCATTTGAAAACTACGGTCAAGATAGTAAGTTGTCTTGGTTAATGATATATGGTATTTCAGGATTATTAATCCCTGCAGCACTATCGACAGCATTAACAATTTCAGAAGGTGGTTTCCTTAAAAAAACAGCTTCTGGAAGTATCGATCTCAACTGGACAGAGTTGTTGTTAAGTCCATACGGTTGGGCGGTTGTTTTATTAGCTATCGTTTCAGTGTTATATATTTCATCAGGATTTTTAACATTCTATGCGCATCGTGCTCAAGATTGGAAAGCCTACGCACTATTACGTAAATGGTTTCTCATGTGGGGCGCGCCTATGATTTTGATGTCGTTATTTGTATTTTTATCGTTAAGAATACAAAATAAAGCACACTTTAACGCAGCGGTTTTTGATTACGGCTGGTTATTCATAATCAGTTTCGTATCATTTTTAATTGCTGGGGTGCTTACGTACCTCAAAAAGGCGCATGGTATTGCATTCTTATTTGTGATGTTACAAATGGGAACAGCATTTTTCGGTTATGGTCTCAGTAAATTACCATACATTCTTTACCCTTATATTCATATAGATGATGCGGTAACGAATGATAGTATGGCACTTGTATTGACTATCGCTTTTATATGCGGTCTGTTGCTTTTAATTCCTTCACTTTACTTTATTTTGAAGTTATTTGTTTTTGACAAAGACTATGTGAGAGGTCATAAAAAAGGCTACTAACGCACTCAAAATAAAAAACATGTGATTGTTGATTTTAATCAGTTCATTCATGCATAACACATGGATTTGTAGTAATATAAGAATATCATTAATTGATGTGCGCATATTATGAGATAATCAAGTATGATTGATGCATGTAAGTCATTAAGTGGCTCTTTGAGAAAATATTGTTTTGCGCTATGTCGAGTAAACCAAAGGGCTATTGAAAAGATTTTTAATGGGAGTGAAATGAAAGTCTAAAAGGTGTTTTAGATTTTGTTTCACTCCCTTTCCCACGCATGCATTGCGCACATATTTTAGCGTAAAATCAACTTCAGGAGGCCTGTAATGGATAAAGAATATGTAGTCATTGGACTAGGGCGTTTTGGTGGCAGTATTGTTAGAGAATTAAATGCGTTAGACATGGATGTTATGGCGATAGATAAAGACGAAAACCGCGTAGATGAATATAGTGATATTGCAACACATGCTGTCGTGGCAGATACGACGGATGAAGCGGTAATGAAAAGTTTAGGGATTCGTAATTTTGACCATGTCATTGTTGCGATTGGTGAAAACATTCAAGCAAGTACACTGACAACACTTATATTAAAAGAGTTGGGTGTCAAAAAAGTAACGGCAAAGGCACAAAATGATTATCATGCTAAAATTTTGAACAAAATAGGTGCCGATACAGTCGTACACCCTGAAAGAGACATGGGACGTCGTATTGCGCACAATGTTGCAAGTGCGACAGTGTTAGACTACCTAGAGCTGTCAGACGAACATTCTATTGTTGAAATTAAAGTGAGTGAAACAATGGCGGGCCAAACATTAATTGAGCTCGACGTGCGTGCTCAATTTGGTATCAATATTATAGCGATTAAACGAGGAAAAGAAATTATTGTAGCGCCAGATCCAGACATTGCATTAGAATTTGATGATATTTTAATTATTATCGGTCATGATAATGACTTAACGCGTTTTGAGAAAAAAATGGCACATTAGTTTTAAAATAAAAGGACGAAGTTGGAACATGAATGTCAACTTCGTCCTTTTTGAGTTTAAACGCGCATTAAAATTGTTGTAGCATAAAACAACAGAGGGGTTTACGAATTTGATTTATCGCATGCCCCTCTGTTTTATCATTTTTATATCATGACTTTAATTATTTTGTTTTATCATTTACTTTCATAATGACTGGTAAAATCATCGGTTTTCTTGCTGTTTTTTCATATAAATAAGGTTGCAATGTTTCAATAATAGAAGATTTAACTTGATGCCATTGAATATTTTCATTGTTATTCAATTTATTGATTACATCTTGCTTGATTTTTTTCTGTGCATCATAGATTAATTGGCCTGACTCACGCATATATACAAAACCGCGTGAAATAATATCAGGGCCTGACAAAAGTTTGTTCGTATTAAAATCAATACTCACAACGACAATAACAAGTCCTTCTTCAGACAAGAGTTTACGGTCTCTAATAACAACATTGCCGATGTCACCAATACCGCTACCGTCGACAAGGACTGTGCCTGATGGGATACGACCCGCTTTACGCGCACTATCACGCGTAAGCGCAAGCACATCACCAATATCATGAATAAAAACATTTTCTTCTTTAACACCACAATCAATACCAGTTTGACCATGTGCCATTAGCATACGATATTCACCATGAATAGGTAAGAAGAACTTAGGTCGAATAAGGCGTAACATTAATTGTTGGTCACCTTGTGAACCGTGTCCAGAAGTGTGAATATTTGATATTTTACTATGAATCACTTCTGCGCCCGCTTGATAAAGTGCATTGATCGTGCGATTAATACTTTTTGTATTACCTGGAATTGGTGAAGAACTGAAGACAACTGTATCCTCAGGAATAATTTTAATTTGTTTATGCGTACCGTTAGCGATTCGAGATAAAGCGGCCATAGGCTCACCTTGAGAACCCGTACACAAAATAAGTAATTCGTGTTTTGGAATACTATTAATTTTGCTTGGCTCTACAAAAGTTTCAGGTGGTGCTTTAACATAACCCAGTTCAGTACCGATTTTAATATTGTTTTCCATTGATCGACCAAATGTCACGATTTTTCGATTGTACTTTACAGCAGCTTCAACCGCTTGTTGGACACGGTATATATTAGATGCAAATGTTGCAAAGATAATACGTCCGGTACAATTACGGAAAATTTTATCGACATTTTGACCAACTTCACGTTCACTTAAAGTGAAATCGGGAACAAGGGAGTTCGTGGAGTCAGAGAGTAAACAAAGGACCCCTTCGTCACCTAGTTTTGCCATTCTACCAATATTGGCAGGGGCACCTACAGGCGTAAAATCAAATTTAAAGTCACCTGTGTGTACGACTTTGCCTTCAGGCGTATCGACAACGACACCATAAGTTTCTGGAATACTGTGTGTTGTAAGATAGAAACTAATTTTGAAATGTTTAGATTCGATCACTGTATCTTCAGTGATTTCGTTTAAATTAGCTTGACGTAACAAATGATGCTCTTCTAATTTATTACGAATCAGACCTAATGCAAGCGGTCCGCTATAAATTGGTACGTTAATCTTTTTAAGCAGGTAGGGCACACCACCGATATGGTCTTCGTGACCATGTGTGATTACTAATCCCACGATTTTATCTTGATTCTGCTCAAGATACGTATAATCTGGTATAACATAATCGATACCAAGTAAACTATCGTCAGGGAATTTGATACCTGCATCAATGATTACGATTTCGTCTCTGTATTCAACGGCATAAGTATTTTTACCGACTTCACCTAAGCCGCCTAATGCATAGACGCCCACTTCATTTTTTTGAAGTTGTTTCATTATTGTGCTTTCTCCACGTTAAAATGATCGGATTGTTTTTCATACTCTAAATGTGCGCCCTCTAATTTAGTTATGAATTCAATATTGTAGTTGCGTTCTTTTAAATAACGACGAACTTGTTCTTCAGTTTGTGCTTCAACATAAATCGTTTGTGTATTTTCACGTACGATCACTTCATCACGATTATGTTGATAAAATACTTTAAAAATTGACATTAATTCGTTCCTCCTAAATTGGATATCTCTTTATAATAAATCGATTTACATGCCACAGGGTTAAAAATTGAATTTTAAAATAAAAAATATGAACCGAATCATGATTAAACAATGTGTTCAATAACATTCAATTCATCATTTCATTCACTTTAATCTCGCATGTACATCGCTAATTTTGATTTCCGTTCTTGATGAGGGGTATTGTATTTCAAATACAGCCCAGTTGCTTTTATTTTACATGAAGTCATCGAATAAATAAAGCGGAATGTGATAAACTAAAATAGTACCTAAATGAGATAAGTGGTATATCTCTTTAAAATGTCCCGAAAAAAGGTGATGAAGATGAAAAGTGTAGCGCAGTTATTAACAGAAGTTAAAGAGGAACGTAATCGTGAGGACAAAAAATTAATTGAGATTCAGTTCGAAGTCAGAAACGAACAAGTGACAATGTTTTTTGAATATGAAGAAGAGCAAGCAACACAAGATAACCACTACTTTATTAGACATCATCATGATCCAGAGTTTTTAGACATGGAAACTTTTCAATTACTTAAAGAGGCGTTGGATGATGAAGGAATTAGACACAAACAAAGAAGAGATGTGTTTTTATAATCTCAATAGGGCAGTGATGTATATCACCATACATTTAACCTATCCACGTCTCAGGCATCAGCTCATTTAACGAAACCCCAAATCTCACTTGAATTCATCAGAGATTTGGGGCTTTGCTATTTATAATTAGAATTTACTGAATATCAATTGACAATGTTTAAACTTCGACTGCACCATCTTTAGGTTTGAGTGGGTTATCGTGATCGATACGATCATAGAATAAAACGCCATCTAAATGATCGAGCTCATGTTGCACGACAATGGCAGGATAACCTTTAAGTCTCAAACTGATTTCGTTACCATCGATATCATAACCTTTTAATTTGATTCGATAATGACGGTGAACTAAACCAGGCACGTCTTCGTCAACGCTTAGACATCCTTCACCTGTAGGTAAATAACCGTCTTGTACGCTATAGCTTACGATTTTAGGATTGACGATACCCATATCATATGAATTGCCATTTCCATCATCTGGTAAATAAATGGCAAACATACGTTTAGGTACATTGATTTGAGGTGCAGCAAGACCTACACCACTACGTAATTGATATTTTTCAGCAATTTCTGGATCTTGACTATTTCTTAAAAAAGTTTGCATATCTAATAAAGTTTGACGTTCTTCGTCAGTTAATGGGAACTCCACTTCTTTTGATCTTTGGCGAAGTGTTGGATGTCCATCTCTAATAATATCTTTCATTGTTAACATATTTGACACCTTCCTTATTTATTAATATATCAAAAAATGACTTAAAAGTGATAGTCGTTTACTCTTAATTACTCAATAAATATTTGACAAAATTAAAAAGGAATTTGTGATTTTATTCTATATCATGCTAACATCTCAAAAATTGAAAAAAGTGCCACTTTTTAATACGGTTTAAGACGCTTTTTACGGAGAGTCATATTAGTTTAATTTAAACTTAAAATAGACATCTTTTAATAGTTTGAGATAAGTTCAATATATTAATGCGTAATATTGAGTTGTATACGATGTGTTTTGGTATAATGAAAAATGAGTGGGATATGAACCAATAATTCAAAATCGTTACAATAGTAAGGATTTGTAAAATAGAGTTATGAATTGACGCAGAAAACGAAGCATCATTTGAATTATGAAGGAAATTTCATTAATATAGCCATTGACAATATAAGGAGGACCATAAATATGAAATTCAAAAAAACAATGGGTGTAGCAATGGCTGCAACGATATTGCTAGCAGGTTGTAACAATGACAAAGAGCATTTTGAGAACTACAATAATGGACTTGAAAAAATGCAAAAAGCAGAAGCGCCAATTCAAAACATTAATAAAGAAATGAATAAACTTGAAAAAGAAAAAGAAAAAATTTCTAAAGAAGTAAGTGGCAAAGATATCAGCAAAGTTCAAGATAAAGTTAAAGCTTTCTTAGATAATGCATCACAAAGAGAAAAGCAACTTGATAAAGAGTCTAAAGCAATGGCGCAATCAGAGAAAGATTTCCAAAATATCAAAAAAGAATCTAACAAAATTGAAGATAAAGATGACAAAAAAGAATATGATCAGCTAAACCAAGCTTTAGAAGAAAAATATAAAAAGCATAAAGATTTTGTGAAAGGTTATCAAAATATTATTAATAAAGAAAAAGACTTATTTGGTTATTTCAAAAATTCTTCTGGTACTCAACAAGAAGTGGATAAACGATCAGAAGCTTTAAATAAAGCACAAAAAGAAATGAAGAAAAAGGTTGATAACTATACAAAAGCAATTCGAAAAGTACAAACAGAGAAACAAGATGTTGATGAAATCGCTAACAAATAGAATATAACAGTTTGAGTTCTATAGTATAACAGTTGGCTATACTGTTGTTATATCAAGTGTTACAGAAGTTGCATAAAACTGTTTAACAGTTTTTATATTTTGTGTTACACTAAAGTAAGTTGAATTATATTTATAAACGGGAAAGGTATGGTGAATTGCATGGCTGCTAAGTTAAAAGCCCAATTCGATGCAGAACAAGTATTGAAAGATACTGAGTCGAAATTTGAGATGGTTCAAATCTTAGATGCAGATGGAAATGTAACGAACGAAGATTTACTTCCGGATTTATCGGATGAACAGTTAGTTGAATTAATGAGAAGAATGGTATGGACACGTATTTTAGACCAACGTTCAATTTCATTGAACAGACAAGGTCGTCTTGGTTTCTACGCGCCGACTGCTGGTCAAGAAGCTTCACAATTAGCTTCACAATACGCTTTAGAACAAGAAGACTTTATTCTTCCTGGATATCGTGATGTACCACAATTAATTTGGCATGGCTTACCATTGACTAAAGCATTCTTATTCTCACGTGGACACTTTGTAGGTAACCAAATGCCTGAAGGTGTGAATGCGTTAAGCCCACAAATCATTATCGGTGCACAATACATCCAAACTGCAGGTGTGGCACTAGGTCTTAAAAAACGAGGTAAAAAAGCTGTAGCTATCACTTATACTGGTGACGGTGGTTCTTCACAAGGTGACTTCTATGAAGGTATTAACTTTGCTTCAGCATACAAAGTACCTGCGATTTTTGTTATTCAAAATAACAACTACGCAATCTCAACACCACGTGATAAACAAACTGCAGCTAAATCATTAGCTCAAAAAGCAATTGCAGTAGGTATCCCTGGTATTCAAGTTGACGGTATGGATGCTTTAGCAGTATACCAAGCAACTAAAGAAGCTCGTGAACGCGCAATTAATGGTGAAGGTCCAACATTAATTGAAACAATGACTTACCGTTATGGTCCACATACAATGGCTGGGGATGACCCAACTAAATATAGAACTTCTGATGAAGATTCAGAGTGGGAGAAAAAAGATCCGCTCGTTCGCTTCAGAAAATTCTTAGAAAATAAAGGCTTATGGTCAGAAGACAAAGAAAATGAAGTCATCGAACAAGCTAAAAATGAAATTAAAGCTGCAATTAAAGAAGCAGATAAAACAGAAAAACAAACTGTAACTTCATTAATGGAAATCATGTATGAAGATATGCCTTACAATCTTAAAGAACAATACGAAATCTACAAAGAGAAGGAGTCGAAGTAAGCCATGGCACAAATGACAATGGTTCAAGCGATTAATAATGCGCTAGCAACTGAACTTAAAAATGACGAAAACACTTTGTTATTTGGTGAAGACGTTGGTGTAAACGGCGGTGTATTCCGTGTAACAGAGGGTTTACAAAAAGAATTCGGTGAAGACCGTGTATTCGATACACCTTTAGCTGAATCAGGAATCGGTGGTTTAGCGTTAGGTCTTACAACACAAGGATACCGTCCTATTATGGAAATCCAATTCTTAGGTTTCGTATTTGAAGTATTCGACTCAGTTGCAGGACAAATTGCACGTCATCGTTTCCGTACAGGTAACTCTAAAGCTGCACCAGTTACAATTCGTACACCATTTGGTGGGGGCGTACACACACCAGAATTGCACGCTGATAACTTAGAAGGTGTTTTAGCACAATCTCCTGGTTTGAAAGTTGTTATCCCATCAGGTCCATATGATGCAAAAGGATTGTTAATTGAAAGTATCCGTAGCAATGATCCTGTTGTTTATCTTGAACATATGAAATTATATCGTTCATTCCGTGAAGAAGTACCAGAAGAAGAATATACAATTGAAATCGGTAAAGCTAACGTTAAACGCGAAGGTACTGATTTAACAATTATCGCATACGGTGCAATGGTACAAGAATCATTAAAAGCAGCTGAAGAACTTGAAAAAGAAGGTCACTCAGTTGAAGTAATTGACTTACGTACAGTTCAACCATTAGACATTGATACTTTAGTTGCATCAACTGAAAAAACAGGTCGTGTGGTTGTTGTTCAAGAAGCTCAAAAACAAGCAGGTGTTGGAGCAAACGTGGTATCAGAATTATCACAACGTGCCATCTTATCATTAGAAGCGCCAATTGGTCGCGTAGCTGCACCAGATACGATTTATCCATTTACACAAGCAGAAAATGTTTGGTTACCAAATAAAAATGATATTATTGAGCAAGCAAAAGCAACACTAGAATTTTAATAGAGAAATTGAGAAGATGTGTTAAACGAGAAAGTCACAGAGGCACAAATGGAGAATGAAACGGTCAGCCGTTTCTTCTCCTAAATCTGTGTGGACAACTTATTATTAAAAATTGATTTTTAGGAGGAAACAACGTGGCATTTGAATTTAGATTACCCGATATTGGTGAAGGTATCCACGAAGGTGAAATCGTAAAGTGGTTTGTTAAAGCTGGAGATACTATTGAAGAAGATGACGTATTATGTGAAGTACAAAATGATAAATCAGTTGTTGAAATTCCATCACCTGTAAGCGGTACTGTAGAAAAAGTACTTGTTGAAGAAGGAACAGTTGCAGTAGTCGGCGACACAATTGTAATGATTGACGCACCTGATGCTGAAGAAATGGAATTCAAAGGCGGTCATAGTCACGACGGTGGTTCTGATAAAGCAGAAGAAGCACCTCAAGAAGAAGCAAAAGCTGAACCAGCTGCAGCACCTCAAGAAGCTGGTGAAGTCGATGAAAATAGACACGTTAAAGCAATGCCATCTGTACGTAAATATGCACGCGATAATAATGTCAACATTAAAGCTGTCAATGGTACAGGTAAAAATGGTAGAATTACTAAAGAAGATGTAAATGCATACATTAATGGTGGTGGCCAAGCAGCACCTGAATCACAAAGTGCATCAGCATCTGAAGCACCTCAAGAATCTGCAGCACCAGCAGCATCAACAGTTTCAACTGAAGGTGAATTCCCTGAAACAACTGAAAAAATCCCTGCAATGCGTAAAGCAATTGCTAAAGCAATGGTTAACTCTAAACATACTGCACCTCACGTAACATTAATGGATGAAATTGATGTTCAAGAATTATGGGATCACCGTAAGAAATTCAAAGAAATTGCTGCTGAACAAGGTACAAAATTAACATTCTTACCATATGTTGTGAAAGCATTAGTTTCTGCATTGAAAAAATACCCAGCACTTAACACTTCATTTAATGAAGAAGCAGGTGAAGTTGTTCATAAACATTACTGGAACATCGGTATTGCAGCAGATACAGAAAGAGGTTTATTAGTACCTGTTGTTAAAAATGCAGACCGTAAATCAATGTTCGAAATTTCAGATGAAATTAATGAACTTGCTGTAAAAGCGCGTGATGGTAAATTAACTTCTGACGAAATGAAAGGTGCAACATGTACAATCAGTAACATTGGTTCTGCAGGTGGTCAATGGTTTACACCAGTTATCAACCACCCAGAAGTTGCGATTTTAGGTATTGGCCGTATTGCACAAAAACCTATCGTAAAAGATGGTGAAATTGTAGCAGCGCCTGTACTAGCATTATCACTTAGCTTTGACCATAGACAAATCGATGGTGCAACAGGTCAAAATGCTATGAACCACATCAAACGTTTATTAAACAATCCAGAACTATTATTAATGGAGGGGTAAAATATGGTAGTCGGAGATTTTCCAATTGAAACAGATACTATTGTCATTGGGGCAGGCCCTGGTGGTTATGTTGCAGCGATCCGTGCTGCACAATTAGGTCAAAAAGTAACAATCGTTGAGAAAGGTAACTTAGGTGGTGTGTGTTTAAACGTAGGTTGTATTCCTTCTAAAGCGTTATTAAATGTTTCTCACCGCTTTGAACAAGCTCAACACGGTTCAGACCTTGGTATTACAGCAGAAAATGTTTCTTTAGACTTCGGTAAAGTTCAAAATTTTAAAGGTTCAGTTGTTAACAAATTAACAAGCGGCGTTGAATCTTTATTAAAAGGTAACAAAGTTGAAATCGTTAAAGGTGAAGCTTATTTCGTTGATGCACACAGTTTACGTGTTATGGATGAAAAAAGTGCACAAACTTACAACTTTAAAAATGCTATCGTTGCAACAGGTTCACGCCCAATTCAAATTCCTAATTTTGAATTTGGTGGTCGCGTTCTTGATTCAACAGGTGCATTAAACTTACAAGAAGTACCAGAAAAATTAGTCGTTGTTGGTGGCGGTTATATCGGTTCAGAACTAGGTACTGCTTATGCGAACTTCGGTACTGAAGTAACAATTCTTGAAGGTGCGAAAGAAATCTTAGGCGGTTTCGAAAAACAAATGGTTGCACCAGTTAAGAAAGAAATGAAAGCTAAAGGTATGAAGATCGAAACTGAAGCTTTAGCTAAATCTGCTGAAGAAACTGAAAATGGCGTTAAAGTGACTTATGAAGTTAAAGGCGAAGAAAAAACAATCGAAGCTGACTACGTATTAGTAACTGTAGGTCGTCGTCCAAATACAGACGAGCTTGGTTTAGAAGAAGCAGGCGTTAAACTTACTGATCGTGGTTTAATTGAAGTCGATAAACAAAGCCGTACTTCTGTTGATAGTATCTATGCAATTGGTGATATTGTTCCAGGATTACCATTAGCACATAAAGCAAGCTATGAAGCAAAAGTTGCTGCTGAAGCGATTGCTGGACAAAATGCAGAAGTAGATTACATTGGTATGCCAGCAGTATGTTTCACTGAGCCTGAATTGGCACAAGTGGGTTATACTGAAGCACAAGCTAAAGAAGAAGGCATCGAATATAAAGCTTCTAAATTCCCTTATCAAGCAAACGGCCGTGCATTATCATTAGATGATACAAACGGATTCGTTAAATTGATTACACTTAAAGAAGATGACACATTAATTGGTGCGCAAGTGGTAGGTACAAGTGCATCAGACGTGATCGCTGAACTTGGTTTAGCAATTGAATCAGGTATGAATGCTGAAGATATCGCTTTAACTGTACATGCCCACCCAACTTTAGGTGAAATGAGCATGGAAGCAGCTGAAAAAGCTTTAGGATTACCAATCCATACAATGTAATAATAGTTATATAAATGAGGGACCGAAACATCATTGTTTCAGTCCCTTTTTTCAATTTCAGAACAATGTTAGAATGAACAACGAGATGTGTGGAATGGATTCCAACTTTAAGGAGGGGCTCGAATGGATTATCATTATCCAATTGATATGGACTGGTCGAAAGATGAAATCATGGATGTCATTACATTTTTTAATGCGATTGAATCCTACTATGAACAACACATTGCAAGAGAAGTTTTAATGACACGTTATCGTCGTTTCAAAGCAGTTGTTCCGGGTAAAGCTGATGAAAAACGTATTTTTGAAGATTTCAGAAAGCACAGTGGCTATGACAGTTATTTTGTGATGAAACAAGCTAAAGAAAATCCAGATCAAGAAATTTTATCAAACAAGTAAAAAACTATTGTAATTTCGTGAGCGATTTGTTATTTTTATTAAGCATTAAACAAAATGTTTAGTAAAAGTAAACAAGTCGCTTTTTTGAGTGGAGGAACTTTATGGAGATTGGTCAAAAGATTAAAAACTTGAGACGCTTAAAAAATTTAACGCAAGAAGAGCTTGGTGAAAGGACAGATTTATCTAAGGGCTATATTTCTCAAATTGAGAGTAATAAAACTTCTCCAAGCATGGAAACATTCTTAAATATTCTCGAAGTGTTAGGTACTTCTCCAAAAGAATTTTTTGATACGAAATACGTCACAAAAGTACATTATCCGAAAAATGAGCAACTGACTTATGATGAAGATGAAAAAGGGTATTTTTTACAATGGCCAGTAAAACGTTCGAATGAGTTTGATATGGAACCTTTATTACTGACATTGCAACCTTATGCGTCATATAAAGATTTTCAGCCTTCTGTCTCTGACACATTTGTATATTGTTTAGAAGGGAAGGTTACACTGACTTTAGGCGATCATCAATATACTGCTGAACAGGGGGATGCACTTTATTTTAAAGCACATGCCACACATCGTTTATCTAATGCGGGTCATGTTTGTGCAAAGTTGATGATTGTTGCTACATCATCATATTTATAGGAGGGTTTTAGAATTGAGTGAGTTATTATCTTTTAAGAAGATTACTAAAAAGTATGATGAAACGACAATTTTAGATGCAGTTGATTTAGAGATAGAATCTGGTTATTTTTATACGATACTTGGGCCATCAGGATGTGGTAAGACGACGATGCTAAGACTGATTGCGGGATTTGAATCGCCGGACGCGGGAGAAATTGTGTATTTAGGTAAAAACATTAATCAATGGCCAGCAAATCAGCGACAAGTCAATACCGTTTTCCAAGATTATGCTTTATTTCCACATTTAAATGTTTATGATAACGTGGCATTTGGTTTGAAATTAAAAAAGCTAAATAAGCAACAAATTGATGAAAAAGTAAAAGAAGCACTTAAATTAGTAAAGCTTGAAAAATATATTGAAAGTTCTATACATGCATTAAGTGGTGGACAAAAACAACGTATTGCGATTGCACGTGCAATTGTCAATGAACCAGAGATTTTATTACTCGATGAATCGTTATCCGCATTAGATTTGAAATTGCGTACTGAAATGCAGTACGAATTAAGAGCGTTACAGAAACGTCTTGGGATTACTTTCGTATTTGTAACACATGATCAAGAAGAAGCTTTAGCGATGAGCGACTTTATTTTTGTAATGCGTGAAGGAAAAATTGAACAATTTGGAACACCACTTGATATTTATGATGAGCCCGTCAATCGTTTTGTGGCAGATTTTATTGGTGAATCCAATATTGTTGAGGGTGTTATGGTGGAGGACTATATCGTCAATATCTATGGTCAAAATTTTGATTGTGTAGATAAAGATATCCCGCCACAAACGCAAGTCGATGTCGTTATTCGACCAGAAGATATTACAGTTGTTCCTGAAGAAAAAGGGCTTTTTAAAGCGACTGTGACAAGTTCGCTATTTAGAGGCGTACATTACGAAATGATATGTGAAGATCGAAAAGGGTATGAATGGACAATTCAATCGACTAAAAATGCAAATATAGGAGCACGTGTAGGACTCGATTTTGAGCCAGAAGCGATTCATATCATGGTGCCAGGTGAAACTGAAGAAGAGTTTGATAAACGTATAGAAGGTTATGGAGAATTAAGCTATGAAACACATTAATCGTTGGCTCGCAATTCCTTATTTGCTATGGATGGTTTTCTTCATTATCATACCTGTCGTGTTACTCCTTTATTTTTCATTCGTCAATGAAGATGGACACTTTACTTTGATGAATTATCGTCAATTTTTAACAGCGCATTATATGATGATGCTCGGTGAATCTATTATTTATGCCTTTATCATTACCTTGATTTGTCTTTTAGTCAGTTATCCGGCTGCGTATTTTATTCAACAGTCTAAAAATGCAGCCACTTGGTTGTTGATCATGATTATACCTACATGGATGAATTTACTACTTAAGACATATGCATTTATTGGTATTTTCAGTCATGATGGATTTATCAACAAAATTTTGATGTCCTTTCATCTTCCAGCACAGCCTATACTGTTCACAGCGCCAGCCTTTATCTTTGTTTCGGCATATATTTATATTCCGTTTATGTTACTTCCAATTTATAACAGTATGAAAGATATTCCTGAGCAGCTCTTTTTTGCAGCACAAGACTTAGGTGCAAATCGAGCGACGGTGATTAGAAAAGTTTTATTACCGTTAACGGCTGAAGGTGTGAAAACAGGTATTCAAGTGACTTTTATTCCTGCATTATCTCTATTTATGATTACGAGATTGATTGCCGGTAATAAAGTGATTAATATTGGTACAGCGATTGAAGAACAATTTTTGGTGATACAAAACTATGGTATGGGCTCAACAATTGCAATATTTTTAGTGTTATTCATGGCATTTGTCATGGTATTAACACGAAGTAAGCAAAAAGGGGGCACATCAAAATGAAATGGTACGGTAAAACTTATTTGTACACCTTATTAGTCGTTTTGTATTTGCCGATATTCTTTTTAATGTTGTATTCGTTTAATAGTGCGGGGAATATGACGCATTTTGAAGGTTTTACATGGGAACATTATCAAGCTTTATTTCAAAATAAACATCTCTTGCAAGTTGTTTTTAATACAATTGCGATTGCATTATTAGCAGCGAGTATTGCAACTATCATTGGTGTTTTTGGAGCATTGTTGTTGTACCAACTTCGGAATCAAACATTAAAAATGTCGTTGCTCACTTTAAATAACGTTTTAATGGTTTCTTCCGATGTTGTAATAGGGGCTTCATTTTTAATTATGTTTACAGCGATAGGTCATTTTACGGGATATGGATTAGGTTTTACCTCTGTCCTCATCTCACATATTGCCTTTTGTATTCCTATTGTTGTCATTATAGTTTTACCAAAATTATACGAAATGAACGATTCAATTATGAATGCAGCACGTGATTTAGGTGCTACCGAGTTTCAATTATTGAGTAAGGTGCTCATTCCGCATATCATGCCGGGAATTATTGGTGGCTTTTTTATGGCACTAACTTACTCTCTAGATGATTTTACAGTGAGCTTCTTTGTGACAGGTAACGGCTTTAGTGTTTTATCTGTTGAAATCTATGCGATGGCACGACGTGGTGTAAGTATGGAAATTAATGCTATTTCTACGATTTTATTTGTATTGATTATGGTTGGCTTAATCAGCTATCAACTGATACAGCGCCATAAACAGAAGAAGCAATCCAGTAAAAGAGGTGTGACGATATGAAACAATTGATACAACTCATTGGGGGCGCACTCTTACTGGGTTTAATCAGTTTGGGTGTCGGGTATTGGATTAACCATGATGAAATTGGTGGCAAGCAACAAGAAAAGCTGTACGTCTATAATTGGGGAGAATATATTGATCCTGAAATAATTCAGCAATTTGAACAGAAAACAGGGATACAAGTGGTTTATGAAACATTTGATTCTAACGAAGCGATGGAGGCAAAAATTCGCAATGGCGGTACGCATTACGATGTGGCCTTTCCGAGTGATTACACGATAGAAAAAATGAGAAAAGCGCATTTATTGCGTCCAATTGATCATCAAAAAATTCCAAACATGAAGCATCTAGACCCACATTATATGAATCAGCCTTTTGATCCTAAAAATACTTATTCGATTCCATATTTCTTTGGGACAGTCGCCATTTTGTATAATAAAGAAAAATATCCTGATATCGATTTTAATAGTTGGAATGATTTAAAAAATCCACGGTTAAAAAATGATGTATTATTGGTGGATGGCGCTCGAGAAATTATGGGTCTATCTCTCAATAGTTTAGGGTATAGTTTAAATGATACGAATGAGACACATTTAGAATCGGCAGAACAAAACTTAAAAACGTTTTCTCCTAATATTCGAGGTGTTGTAGGCGATGAAATTAAAATGATGCTTGAGCAACATGAGGCGAATGTTGCTGTCATTTGGAGCGGTTCGGCAGCACCATTGTTTCAAGAAAACGATCATTTTGACTATGTCGTGCCAAAAGAAGGTTCGAATTTATGGTTTGATAATATGGTCATTCCTAAAACGGCACAAAATGTTGAAGGTGCACATCAATTTATTAACTTTTTGTTGGATCCTAAAGTGAGTAAGCAAAATACCGAATGGGTGGGTTATGGTACACCTAATCAAACGGCTAGAAAATTATTGCCAAAAGAAATGAGTCACGATCATCGTGTTTACCCAACACGAGAAGAGCAAAAACGTCTTGAAGTGTACAAAGATTTAGGGCCAGATGTGTTAAATGAATACAATGAGCGTTTCCTAAATTTCAAAATGGCGTTATGATTCTAGTGATTTCATTTGAGTTTAGTTATAATTAAGTGAGTAAGATAAATAAGAGGAGTGGAAGCATGACTGGAGAAGCATATACACAAATCAGTCGTCCTGTAAATCGTCTTGCTGAGAAGATTCTTGGCTGGTTGAGTTGGATATTATTATTAGGTGCTACAGTTGTGGCGATGTTTTTTGGCTTGGTTCTCTTTAGTAACGAGAATTCAATTCAAAAACTAGAAAATGGGGTTGCCAATAATGCCACTTTGCAAGATTTTTTAGCAAGTAATAATTTAAATGCAACCCAACTTGTGATTATGTTACAGAACGGTGTATGGGCATTTATCGTATATTTGATCGTATGTCTATTGATTTCATTCCTAGCATTGATTTCAATGAATCATCGTATTGTATCAGGACTGCTATTTTTGTTAGTAGCGATTATTACATTACCATTATTTTTTATTTTAGTTCCATTATTCTTTTTTATTGTTGCGCTAATGATGTTTGGAAGAAAAGAAAAATATGAACTTGTACCTATGTACCAAGACATGGGCGGCTATCCATCATATAGAGAGAATACGTATGATGAAGATGAGGGAGATCTGCCTCATACGCAATCGACACACTTCAATGCGGAAAAAGAGGACACGCATGTTGAAAACGAGGGGCCATCTGATGATGAACCAGTTGTATTATCACGGTCTGCAAAGTATAATCATAAGCCGATTAAGAAAAATGAGGTTGAACAATCAACACATGATATCAATGATGCAGAAGATGACACACTCATTTATGATAGTCGTACAATGTCTCACCAAGCTGAGCCTGAACAAGATGTGGAAAATGATGTAACGACTTCAGAAGAATATGACGAGGATGATACGGTTACATCACCTGAAGCGCTTAAAGCACAACGTAAGCAAGAGAAAGCAGAACTCAAAGCACAACGTAAAGAAGAGAAAAAAGCACGTAAGGCGCATGAAAAAGAACAAAGAAAGCATAGAGTGAGTGCATCGACACAACGTCGCCAAAATTATGATAATCGTTTGAAATTGCAACAAGATAGACCAAAACAGTCTGCTGAAGACAGCGAGCAAGAAGACGAAAAGCAATAACGTTATTTGAATCGCAAAATAAAAAAGGCACTTATTTCAGTGCATGTCTTTAATCATTAAAAGTTAGATTTTAGTATCGCTTTGAGATTAGACATGAACATCGGAATAAGTGCCTTTTAATAATGTAGAAAATAGCACAAGCTTGCCAGTGAATATGATAATAAAAATCTCGATAAATTATTGGTTTAGCCTATTTATTCAAATTTTAATATAATTATCTTTAAATCTTATCTATTTTAATATATCATTGATTTTAGGTGTCCGTTTGACGTTGGATACTAACACGTGTATCACGTTGAGTATATTGATTTTATTTTTACTAATATAAAATGTAACTTATAGGTTTATTGTAAAAATGATGTCATTTTGTGCGGACATGCTCAAAATTTAGCAATACACATAAAATGAAGTATTATGCGTTTACAAGTTTGAAAAAAGGCAATACAGTCAATAAGGAGGTTTTAATATGTCAGATCAATACGTTTATAATCAGCATAAAAATGATGAACGCATCGTCAACAGAAATGATGCAAAAGTACCATTCAAGCGTACAGCAGAGAAAGTTTTAACGTGGGTAGGAATTGTTCTACACGCAATTTGGTTCGTTTTAATTATTGGTGCGATTGCTATTTTTAAAAATCCAGAATTTCAACAACAAATTGAGATGACGGGTCAAGATGCGTCTCAATTGAATAATATTAACCCAACTTCATTGATTACTTTTCTTATTCCTTTAGTTGTTGCGCTAGTGGCCGTATTCTTGTTTAAAAAGCCTATTTTAGCAGGGATATTACTAATTATAGCTGCTGCAACAGGTGTATTTTTAAGCGCAAGTTTGATTTCAGGAATTTTGTGGTTAATTGCAGGTATTATGTTACTTGTCCGCAAGCCAAAAAATGGAAACTACATTTATCAAAATCCTGAACACCGCTCACAACAATATCAAGAAAATCCTCAAGATGTGGAAGCCCAACGTCATCAGGAGAGACAAAATGTTGTACATGAACCACAAGATAGAGAAGTTAATCAAAACCAAACGCAACATGCAGAAAATAGCGGAGATCAGTATCAAAATAATAGAGATGAATCACTAAAAAGATTAGATGATTTAGATCGAGATGATAAATAATTATAAAAAGACTTGGCAATGACCAAGTCTTTTTATTATGGCATCTATGCTTTACATTAACTGTAAAATTTTAAAAGATGCTTAAATGTGTCTTCTAAAAAGGCAATAAATGCTTTATCCGTTTTCAAATGCTCAGATTGAGGAGGAATCGCTCGTGCTACAAAAAACTCGCCCTTTTTAACATTTTTAGCGCGTGCGATACCTTTTTGAAGTTCTTCTTTTGATAAATCTTGTATACGAGATTTATCGGGCTGTGTATGATCTAAAGATATTTGGAAGTCGTTAGGCAGATCAAGAAGCGTTTCTAATTTGTTTTCAAATACTTCAACATCTTTAGCTTTGTTTTTATCTTCATGCATGAGTCCATACATCACAAACAAGTGATCTTCGAATAAGCCAATTTGAAAATGGGGCATCATTTTATAACCACGTTTATTCGTTGCGAAAGCGACCCAAGTATCTTTGGGCGGATTGACCGTACGTCTAGCATGTTTAGCTACATGTGCATAAAAAGTATCACCAGTTAAAGTTTCAAGATAATCTGTAAAATAGTCGCCAAGTGCGTGTAATTGAGGTCGAATTTGTTGTTCTAATGCTTCCATTCTTGCATCTAGACCTTCTACTTCAAAGACTTTAAAATCTTTGGGTTTAAACGTATATTTTGTCATCATACGCCTCCTTATGTATCCGTGTTAAACTGATTTCATTGTAGCATATACCGAACTGCGAAACATTCATCTTGCCCCATTTTAGTGTATAATGAATTTAATAGGAGTGAGTCGAATGCATTTATATGATTTTGCGAAAAGTTTAGTTTTAGAAGCAGGAAATAATATTAGAAAAAAGATGGGTGACACACTTGCAATTGAAGCTAAGTCGAACCCCAATGATTTAGTAACGAATGTAGATAAAGAGACAGAACAGTTTATTGTGAGTCAAATCCAAGAGAGCTACCCAAATCATCGCATTATTGGTGAAGAAGGCCACGGCCATGACATTGAAACGACTGAAGGCATTGTCTGGGTGATTGACCCGATTGATGGTACGTTAAACTTTATTCATCAAAGTGAAAACTTTGCAATATCAATAGGTATCTTTAAAGAAGGGAAGCCTTATGCAGGGTTTGTCTATGATGTGATGAGAGATGTACTTTACCATGCCAAAGCTGGGAAAGGTGCACTGATGAATGAAGAACCTTTACCTCTTTTAGAGGATACTGTCGTAAGTGAGAGTATTATTGGTATGAATCCAAATTGGCTCACAAAACCTAAATTAGGCACAATGTTAGAACCTATCGTAAGTGACTCAAGAAGTGCACGCGCATATGGATCAGCAGCACTCGAAATTGTTTACGTTGCTACAGGACAGCTTGCTGCATATATGACACCACGTTTACAACCATGGGACTATGCTGGAGGCATCATTATACTAGAAGAAGTGGATGGGATTGCGACAAATTTCTTAGGAGAACCTTTAGCAATGACGCATCCGAATTCTGTTCTCGTAGGAAATAAAAAAGTACACACAGCAATTCGACAGGACTATTTGCGTCAGCATGATGAGACACTCATCGCTTTGCATGAAAAGTTGAAACATAAGTAAAATGGGTATAAACAAAGGCTGGGACATCAATGTGTCTCAGCCCTTAAATTTATTAAAAGATGTAGTCATTCGTGGTTGTTATAGCCAATCGTTTTCACGGTATTTCTTTTTTAATGAAAAGCCTACACCAAACGTTGCTACCATTAAAATAAATGTGACGATCATCCAAAATACATTGGTTGCAGCGATTGCAAAGCTAAACATGGTTAAAAAGAAAATTGCAAGAATTGATAGCAATAAAAAAATTGATTGAGATTTTTTCATCTTAATCCCACCTAACTCTGTTTCTTCATTTCATTTCTATGATATAATAAACGAGTTGTAAAAGAAAGTGGTAATTTACCCGAGAAAGGAATTAAAGTATGACAAAATTTAGAGAAGATGTTCGTAACATTGCGATTATCGCTCACGTAGACCATGGTAAAACGACATTGGTTGATGAACTATTAAAACAATCTGGTATTTTTCGTGAGAATGAGCATGTTGAAGAACGTGCGATGGATTCTAATGACTTAGAAAGAGAACGTGGGATCACAATATTAGCGAAAAATACAGCAGTTAACTATAAAGACACACGTATTAATATTTTAGATACACCTGGGCATGCTGACTTCGGAGGAGAAGTTGAGCGTATTATGAAAATGGTAGACGGTGTTGTTTTAGTTGTAGATGCCTATGAGGGAACAATGCCACAAACACGATTTGTTTTGAAAAAGGCATTAGAACAAAACTTGAAACCTGTTGTTGTTGTGAATAAAATTGATAAACCTTCAGCACGTCCTGAGGGAGTAGTGGATGAAGTTTTAGATTTATTCATTGAACTTGATGCAAATGATGACCAACTTGAGTTTCCTGTTGTCTATGCTTCAGCGATTAATGGTACTGCAAGCCTTGATCCTGAAAAACAAGATGAAAACATGCAAAGCTTATATGAAACGATTTTAGAATATATTCCAGCACCAGTTGATAATCGTGACGAGCCTTTACAATTCCAACCTGCATTGCTTGATTATAATGACTATGTAGGGCGTATTGGAATAGGGCGCGTATTTAGAGGGACAATGCGTGTTGGTGAAAGCGTATCATTATTAAAATTAGATGGATCAGTTAAAAATTTCCGTGTGACTAAAATATTTGGTTATTTTGGTTTAAAACGAGAAGAAATTCAAGAAGCCTATGCAGGTGATTTGATTGCTGTCTCAGGTATGGAAGACATTAACGTAGGTGAAACAATCACACCACAAGATCATCAAGATGCATTACCTGTATTACGTATTGATGAACCAACACTTGAAATGACTTTTAAAGTGAATAATTCACCGTTTGCGGGTAGAGAAGGTCAATTTGTAACAGCACGACAAATTCAAGAGCGCTTAGACAACCAACTTGAAACAGACGTATCATTGAAAGTTACACCAACAGACTCACCAGATGCATGGACAGTTGCAGGACGTGGGGAGCTTCACTTATCAATTTTAATCGAAAATATGAGACGTGAAGGTTTTGAATTACAAGTTTCAAAACCACAAGTTATTTTAAAAGATATTGATGGTGTGTTACATGAACCATTTGAACGCGTTCAAGCTGAAGTGCCAGAAGAATATTCAGGTGCAGTGATTGAGTCTTTAGGACAACGTAAAGGTGAAATGGTGGATATGGTAACGACAGATAATGGATTGACACGTCTAATCTTTAACGTGCCTGCGCGTGGATTAATTGGTTATACAACTGAATTCATGTCTATGACACGTGGTTACGGTATCATTAACCATACATTTGATGAGTTTAGACCTCGTATTAAAGGTCGTATTGGTGGACGTCGTAACGGTGTGTTAGTTTCTATGGACCAAGGATCTGCAAGTGAATATGCGATTTTAGGTTTAGAAGACCGTGGTATTAACTTTATGGAACCTGGAACAGATGTATACGAAGGAATGATTGTAGGTCAAAATAACAGAGAAAATGATTTGACTGTCAATATTACTAAAGTTAAACATCAAACTAACGTACGTTCTGCGACAAAAGACCAAACAGAAACAATGAAAAAACCTCGTAAGTTATCGTTAGAAGAAGCGTTAGAATTTATTAACGATGATGAATTGGTAGAGGTAACACCTGAAAACGTGAGATTGAGAAAGAAAATTTTAAATAAAGGTCAACGTGAAAAAGAAGCTAAACGTATTAAACAAATGATGGAATCAGAAGAAAATTAATATAAGTCGACTTTCATTTAAAAGAGTGAGACAAAAAATCAATTTGATTTTAACGTCTCGCTCTTTTTATTATAGGTTAAAAGCACCCACAGAAATTCTTTACAGTCGTTATTGTGTTTGCATTGTTAACTAAATGTACTTGATTAATTGAAAAGAGCGAATTTTTTAAATAAGAGTAAATTTGTTTTAATATAAGCTGTTTATTTTATTTATAATCCGCCTTGTATTAAAATGTGTTCGAAACACATTTGAGGAGGAGTTAAAATGGAGCAAAAGTTTGAGCCATTATTCGAGTCACTAAAATTACCTAACGGAAGCACATTAAGAAATCGTTTTGTCTTAGCACCGTTAACACATACATTGTCAAATGATGATGGGACAACGTCTTCTACAGAGTTAGGTTATATTGAACCTCGAGCTAAAGATGTAGGCTTAGCTATTTCAGCTGCAAGCTATATCAACATTGAAGGTAAAGCATTTCCAGGTGAACCATCAGTGTCGAAAAAAGAAGACTTACCTGGATTGAAAGAACTTGCGTGTACAATGAAAAAAGGAGGCGCTAAAGCAGTCATCCAAATTCACCACGGGGGCGCTAAAGCTTTGCCAGAATTAGTTCCTAATGGCGATGTGAAAGCACCTAGTGCACTTTCAACAGGTGGTTTTGGTCACAAAGAGCCACACGAAGTCCGTGCGATGACTGTTGAAGAAATTCAACAAGCAATTGTTGATTATGGTAAAGCAGCTTCGCTAGCTATTGAAGCTGGATTTGATGGCGTTGAAATTCATGGTGCGAATCACTATCTCATTCATCAGTTTGTATCTCCATTTTATAATCGTCGAGAAGATGAGTGGGGCGAGCCTCTTCGTTTTCCTATGGCTGTAGTTAATGAAGTATTACGTGTCGTTAATGAAGAAGCACCAGATGACTTTATTGTAGGTTATCGTTTTTCACCAGAGGAAGCGGAAGACCCAGGAATTTCAATGGAACTTACACAACGCTTAGTGAGTGAGTTAATTGAAAAACCACTTGATTATCTCCACGTTTCACTGATGGATATTCACTCAGTAACACGCGAAGGTAAGTATAAAGGTCAAAAACGTATCGACTTATTACTTGATTGGATTAACAATCGTATGCCATTAATTGGTGTCGGCGCCATCTTTACTGCTGATGATGCGGTAAATGCGTTGAATACAGGCGTTCCGTTAGTATGCCTTGGACGTGAATTATTATTCGATCCAGCATATATTTCTAAAATTAAATCTGGTCAAACGGACGAAATCATTTCATATTTCGATCCAGAACGTGAAGATAAACACCAATTACCTGAGAGATTATGGGAAGCATTTGCTTCAGGTTTTTACCCATATCCTAAAAAAGAAGAAGCTTAAACGATATAAATTAAGAGTCTGGAACATAAATACCAAAATAAATAGCTCGAAGATGATTTTGAAAAAAATCGTCTTCGAGCTTCCTTTTTATTATCATGCTTCGTATTATATAGGCTCGCTTTCCGAGGGGACAGCCTCAGCCTGTAGTCTTCGGCTCGTCCTGTTCCCTCAGGAGTCTCGCTATAAATACTTCGCTTATATATGTAATCATTCACCATTATACTTAAAAAAATAAGGCACTTTCGTATAATTTAATTCATCACAACAAAAACTAAATTAACGAGGTGCCTTATGCAAAAAGATTATAATATGTCTCAATTAACTCTACCAATAGAAACATCTATTTTAATTCCTGATAATGATTTATCCCAACATGTCAATGATATCGTTGAATCAATACCAGATATTGAATTCGAGGGATTCAAACACCATCGTGGTTCGACTGCTTACCATCCTAAAATGATGTTAAAAATCATTCTATATGCCTACACACAATCTGTTTTCTCTGGACGTAAGATCGAAAGATTACTTCATGATAGTCTTCGCATGATGTGGCTTTCTCAACGTCAAACACCTTCCTATAAAACCATCAACCGTTCAGCTTGTCCACTTCGAAATCAGTGTATGAAATCTAATTCAAAAGCAAATAAAAAAATCATGAGAAATTATAATTGGGAGTACTTTAAAGCTCAAATTAATCAAAAGCTTTCTAAACCAGAAACACAAAAAATCTACAATCAAAGAAAAATTGATGTAGAACCCGTTTTTAGATTTATGAAAGCTATTTTGGTGTTCAATCGAATGTCCGTGCGGGGGATAAATAAGGTCAAACGAGAGTTTGGCTTTGTCCTCATGGCATTAAATTTAAGGAAATTAGTCGCATCTAGTGCGGCTAAACTGATGATAAAAGGAAAAAATCCGAGATTTTTCGTTTTTTACGAAAACCTCGGATTTCATCGATTCCTGAGACAATTTTGTCTCAAGCTCTTGTTTTCATTTTGAATGATAAGATTGCGTGTGAGGTGATGAAATTGGTCGTTGTTTAGGTGTATCTAAGCGACTTTTACATTCATCGCACATAAATGTTTTAATTGGATTGTTCTTCAATCGTTTTGCTAAACGTGTATGCTCATCCAATAAAACTTCAGTATCACATATCACACATTTCACTTTCCACAAATTAACGCACCTCGATATGAGTCACATGCTTGAATTCATATTGATAGCCATCTTCTACTGTATAAACAAAGCTATCGACGCCATTATCTTCATATAAACGTTTGCCTTCTTTGGCAAATTGGAAAAAGAGATATGGTAGAAATTCAAAAGGGATATCGATATGAGATTCCGCATTAGACAGACGAATAATAGTAGCCTCTTTAAGCGGCTCTGCATTTTTGAAAAAAGGTGTCATATTAATAGCAAATGAACCTTGTAACACAGCGCGCTTTTTATAGTCAATCTCAGAATTTAATGTAGGGGGATTCGTTTGGCCTTCTAATATAGCTCGATTCCACTCTCTATTATCATCAAATTGAATCGGTTTTTGACCTTCAAAGACGCCTTTTTCTAAATCTTCTAATGTTACTTTTCGATCGTCAAAAATCCAAGTCGTACTATCAAGCGTGATTGGAAATTTAACAGCACCTTTAATCTGAATCATTGTTAAACACTCCCTCAATTTAGCTAATTTCATTTTATCATACTTAGGAATGAGGCATACTAAATTTACTTGCTTTTTAATATCCGATAAGATAAAATTTTTAATATAAAAGAAAATTTATGGGGGGGACGCTGTCATGAGTAAGCAACAACATATGAGCAATGTTGCATATGAACAGTTGAATAAAGACGCAGAACGTATTTTGCAACTAATTAAAGTTCAAATAGATAATTTAACATTACCTCAATGTCCTTTATATGAGGAAGTTTTAGATACACAAATGTACGGCTTACAAAAAGAAGTTGATTTTGCAGTCAATCTTGGCCTTGTGAGTGAAGAAGATGGCAAAAAGCTAATGTTACGTTTAGAAAAAGAGTTATCAAAATTACACGAAGCATTTACACGTGTCTAACGTTTGCTATCGGTACAAAAGTGTAGCACGTTTTTCGCATTGTAAGTGCGAGGAATTGGATGAATTAACATATGAATAATATGAAAAGATTATTTCGATATATTTTGAGATCCTCTAAATATATCGATTTTCCATTATTAATTACATATCTTGTACTCTGCTTTATTGGATTAACAATGGTGTACAGTGCAAGTATGGTGGCTGCGACGCGAGGAACATTAACAGGCGGTAGACCGGTGGCAGGAACATATTTTTATACGAGACAGATTATTTACGTATTGATGGGTTTTAGTATTGTATTCTTCATGGCTTACATTATGGATGTTAAAATCTTGAAAAAACGTAATGTACAGCTCGGTATGATGGCGATGATTATCTTCTTACTTTTTGCGACACTTGCATTTGGATCTGAAATTAACGGTTCTAAAAGTTGGTTGAATTTAGGATTTATGAATTTACAAGCTTCTGAGTTATTAAAAATCGCTATTATTTTATATGTTCCGTATATTATAGAAAGAAAGCGTTTCGAAATTCAGCGCAATCCTTCAGTTATTTTATGGCCAATCCTGTTTGTAGGTTTTTGTTTAGGTCTCGTCCTTTTACAAAAAGACGTAGGTCAAACGTTACTTACAGGTGCTATATTTTTTAGTATTATCGTTTATTCAGGTATCGGTGTCAAAAACTTAATTAAGATTGGTTCTTACGCTTTAGGAGCATTAATTGTAGTCATTATCATTATTGTTATTTTTAGAATTAATGTTTTACCTTCGTACTTGACGGCACGATTTAGCGCGTTAGAAAATCCATTCAACTATGAATCAGGTATAGGTTACCATCTTTCTAACTCACTATTAGCAATTGGTAACGGTGGCTTGTTTGGTCGAGGCCTTGGAAATAGTATTATGAAACTAGGTTATTTACCTGAACCCCATACTGATTTTATATTCGCAATTATATGTGAAGAGCTTGGTTTTGTGGGTGCCTTTTTAGTAATCGGTTTGATTTTCTTTATCGTTTATCGCGCTTTTGAACTTGCATCACAAACAAAATCATATTTCTATAAGTTGGTTTGTGTAGGTATTGCAAGTTATATTGCTTTACAATCATTTGTTAATCTAGGTGGTATCTCTGGATTAATTCCTTTAACAGGTGTGCCACTTCCATTTATTAGTTTTGGTGGTTCATCTATGCTCAGCTTAAGTGCTGCGATGGGATTACTTTTAATTGTTGCAAAACAAATTAAATACGACGATGCCAAGCAACGTTATTATGAAAAACAAAATAAAATCTAGTCATCTCAAAGAATTTCACAAATTTAAAAGCTTGTGTGCATAAAAGCGAATTTTTATTTTAAATTTCGTTTTTATGCACTTTTTTTATATCTTGAACAGCTTTGTACAATGACAAACGTCATGAGAGATCACTTTTCTTTTTGACATCGATCTCGATAACAGATAAAATGACTTTATCCATTTGTATAAATTATTGTAAATGATAAGTTTTATTTATCATCATTCTGATAGTTGATTTTAAAATACAAATGATTTTTAAACTTGTTTCTTTAAAATACCGAGCTATTTTTGTTATAATTAATATTGTATTTTTAGAATTTTCGAACTATTTAGGAGGCTTATAAAATGAAACGCATCAATAAGCTATTAGTAGCTAATCGTGGTGAAATCGCTATTCGCATTTTCCGAGCGGCAACAGAGTTAGGCATTCAGACGGTTGCAATATATTCAAAAGAAGACATGGGTTCATTACATAGATATAAAGCAGACGAATCGTATTTAGTTGGCGAAGATCTTGGTCCATCAGAAAGTTATTTAAATATTGAACGCATCATTCAAGTGGCAAAAGATGCAGATGTTGATGCAATTCATCCAGGTTACGGCTTCCTAAGTGAAAATATGCATTTTGCAAAACGATGTGCAGAAGAAGATATTATCTTCATTGGACCGCACCTCGAACATTTAGATATGTTTGGCGACAAAGTTAAAGCGCGTGAAACAGCCATTAAAGCAGAGCTACCGGTGATACCGGGAACGGATGGCCCGGTTGACAATTTTGAACGAGCTAAAGCTTTTGCAGAAGAAGCAGGGTTCCCGTTAATGATTAAAGCGACAAGCGGTGGCGGCGGTAAAGGTATGAGAATTGTAAAGGAAGCATCTGAACTTGAAGAAGCCTTTACACGTGCCAAATCCGAAGCTGAAAAATCATTTGGTAATAGTGAAGTTTACATTGAAAAGTTTATTGATAATCCAAAACACATTGAAGTTCAAATTATTGGTGATGAAGCGGGCAATATCATTCATTTATATGAAAGAGACTGTTCAGTCCAACGTCGTCATCAAAAAGTGGTAGAGGTGGCACCTTCTGTAAGTTTACCGACGGCATTAAGAATGCGTATTTGTGATGCGGCAGTCGATTTAATGAAAAAGATTAAATATGTCAATGCAGGAACCGTTGAATTTCTAGTTTCTGGTGATGATTTTTACTTTATAGAAGTAAACCCACGCGTACAAGTTGAACATACAATTACTGAAATGATTACAGGTGTGGATATCGTTAAAACACAAATTTTGATTGCTGACGGTGAGTCTCTACATGATGAAGCGATTGCAATGCCACGCCAAGACGAGATTCATACTTTAGGTTATGCAATACAATGTCGAATCACAACTGAAGATCCTACTCAAGATTTTATGCCTGATACGGGTCGCATCGTAGCTTATCGCTCAAGTGGAGGTTTTGGTGTTCGTTTAGATGCAGGTGATGCCTTCCAAGGTGCAGAAATTTCGCCTTTTTATGATTCATTGCTTGTTAAAGTATCAACACACGCCATCAGTTATAAGGAAGCACGAGAAAAGATGGAGCGCTCATTACAAGAAATGCGTATTAGGGGTGTAAAAACGAATATCCCATTTTTGCGTAATGTCATTAATCATGCTCAATTTGCTTCTGGCGATTACACAACTAAGTTTCTTGAGGCTTCACCAGAGTTATTTGTGATTCAACCTTCGCGTGACAGAGGGACAAAAACATTAGAATATATCGGAAATGTCACAATAAATGGTTTTCCGAATGTAGAGAAACGACCAAAACCAAATTTTGAACACCCGGATATTCCTACTACGGATACGAAAGCGATTGCTCAGTTAAGAGGGACGAAACAGTTGTTAGATGAGAAAGGTCCTCAAGCTGTTGCGGATTGGGTTAAAGCGCAGGATGAAGTCCTTTTAACAGATACGACGTTTAGAGATGCGCACCAATCTTTATTAGCGACACGGGTGCGGACACATGATCTTTTGAAAATTGCGCCTGAAACAGCCAATGTGATGAAAGATAATTTTTCACTTGAAATGTGGGGCGGCGCTACATTTGATGTAGCCTATAACTTTTTGAAAGAAAATCCGTGGGAACGTTTAAGTAAATTAAGAAAAGCGATACCGAATGTCCTATTTCAAATGTTATTACGTGCGTCAAATGCTGTAGGTTATAAAAATTATCCAGACAATGTCATTCAAAAGTTTGTTGAGGAAAGTGCTGCAGCGGGTATAGATGTGTTTAGAATATTTGACTCACTTAACTGGGTAGAGCAAATGAAAGTTGCGAATGAAGCGGTTCAAAAAGCAGGTAAAATTTCAGAAGGGACAATCTGTTATACAGGCGATATTTTAAACCCAGAACGTTCAGATGTTTATACGTTAGATTATTATGTGAAGATGGCACAGACATTAGAAAGAGAAGGTTTCCATATGTTAGCCATTAAAGATATGGCCGGCTTACTAAAACCGAGAGCTGCCTACGAGTTAATTGGTGAACTGAAAGCAGCAGTTAATCTTCCTATTCATTTGCATACACATGATACAAGTGGTAACGGTATTTTAACATACAAGCAAGCTATTGATGCTGGCGTAGATATTATCGATACTGCGGTTGCTGCGATGTCAGGTTTGACGAGTCAACCAAGTAGTAACTCGATCTACTACGCAATGAGTGGTTTTGAGCGTAAGATTCGCATGGACATCGAAGGTCATGAAACACTTTCTCATTATTGGGATGCAGTACGTCCATACTATAGTGATTTTGAAAGTGATATGAAATCGCCACATACGGAAATCTATCAACATGAAATGCCAGGTGGTCAATATTCAAATCTTCGTCAACAAGCTAAAAGCTTAGGTTTAGGTGAACGTTTTAGTGAAGTGAAAGACATGTACCGTCGCGTGAATTTCTTATTTGGCGATATTGTTAAAGTAACGCCATCTTCAAAAGTAGTCGGTGACATGGCGCTTTATATGGTTCAAAATGAATTGGACGAAAAAGATGTTGTTGCTCAAGGACATAAATTAGATTTTCCAGAATCTGTTGTGTCATTTTTTAAAGGTGAGATTGGGCAACCTGTTAACGGCTTCAATAAGGATTTACAACGTGTTATATTGAAAGGACAAGCGCCACTCACTGAGCGTCCTGGTGAATATTTAGAGCCAATCGATTTTGATGCACTTCGTGAAGAATTGCAGGAAAAGCAACAAGAAAAGGTGACAGAGCAAGACCTCATTAGCTATGCGTTATATCCAAAAGTGTACGAGCAATATGTTAAAACATATGAGCAGTTTGGTAATGTTGCCATTTTAGATACACCAACATTCTTCTTTGGTATGAGAGATAATGAAAAAATAGAAATCGAGATTGATAAAGGTAAAATTTTAATTATCCAACTTAAAACAATTACAAATCCTGATGAAAATGGTGTACGAACTGTCTTCTTTGATATGAATGGTCAAGCACGCCGTATTCAAGTGAAAGATGAAAACATTCAAGCTTCTCATCTAGCGAAACCGAAAGCGGATAAAGCAGATCCAACACATATTGGTGCACAGATGCCGGGTACAATTATAGAAGTTAAAGTAGCTGAAGGTGAGCAAGTTGAGGCAGGACAGTCATTGATTATTAGTGAAGCTATGAAAATGGAAACAACGATTCAAGCACCTTTTAAAGGAACAATCAAAAAAATTCATGTTTCAGCGAATGACAGTATTGAATCTCAAGACTTACTTATTGAGATAGAAGCAGAATCATAAAATAATTCGAGTTGTAGCGATTTCTACAATAAAAAAGCTAATTCCCAACTTTTAAAAAGGGAATTAGCTTTTATGTTAAATAAAATGATTAGATGCATATTTGTGCTATTGTTCTCCGCGATTTGACCGCAGTATAAGTAGTAGGAAATAACTGATTAGTCCAAAGAGCAACGTGATAAATAAGGCGTGGAATAATGCAATGATTAAATTAACATTTGTAACGATAGATAACGCCCCAGTTGTTACTTGTAAAATAATCAGTATAAAACTTGCAGTGTACCCGTATTGGATTGTCCGGATATTCGGATAATATTTGACCGCATGAATGTAAGCGACAAGCACTGCGATAAAGGCAATCAGTGCCATAAATCTATGCGCGAGTTGTACCCAATCATGTACATCATGTGGGACAATATCATTAAATGGTACAGGCCATGAACCGTATGCGAGACTAGAATCTGTGTGTCGTACAAGTGCACCTGTATAAATCGTTAAATAAATAATGATAGTCATCACCCAAGTGTATACTTGAAGTGGCTTTTTAATATGTACCTTATTCGCTTCATATTTTTGGTCTAAATCAAAAATAATTAATGTTAAAACAAAAACTGATGAAAAACTAATTAACGAAATACCAAAATGTAGTGCTAAAACATAATCATTTTGTTGCCAAACGACAGCAGCAGCCCCTACCAAAGCTTGAATAAGTAAGAAACCGATACTAATAAGACTTAAAGGTTTTACCTCTTTAATATGACCGATATTTTTCCAAGCAGTAATGACGAGCCATGTCACAAATATCACTGATAAACCAGATACTGCTCTGTGACTCAATTCAATAATGGTATCTATAGGTAGATTTTGGGGCAAGAAAGCACCATGGCATAGTGGCCAGTCAGATCCACATCCGTCTTCTGAGCCCGTTTTTGTAACGAGTGCACCACCAAGTTGAACCCAAGTCATTATCAATGTTGATACGACAGCTAGCCACTTTAGGTTTCGCTTATTAAACAATCTCAAACACCCCACTATTACATAAAATAGTAAATCATTTTTATTAATTTACATTACTGTCATTATATCAAAAAGCTTTCATAAAAATGTGTTTTTAGAGTGAAGTTTTTCAGAATGTCGATAAAGTGTCACAAATTTTTCTTATTTAAACTGGTCATTCTTACGCCTTTCATATATCATTGGTGTATATGTTATTTGAAAAAGGGGGGGGAATTGATGGCAAAGTCAGAAGTTATATCACACACTTCCGGCCGCATCACTTACAAGGAACTGAAACAAATCATTAAGTTAGGTCTTGTCCAAGGCAACTTAATTCCTTCATTTGCGGGTGCTTGGTTAGCGATTGTGATGTCTCATCATGCGTTTTTAGCTTCTATTCCACAAATTATTATTATGATGTTGGGATCAACACTCGTAATGGGAGGCGCATGTGCACTTAACAATTATTATGACCAAGATATCGACCAAGTGATGCCAAGTAAACAAAATAGACCGACCGTTAACGATCGCATTTCAGACCGTCAGTTACTTCTATTAAGTTTTGGAATGATGATTGTTGGTGAAATCTTATTGTTTATGATTAATATGCCGGCTGGCGTGATTGGTTTAACAGGTATTGTCGGCTATGTGTCATTTTATTCTATATGGTCAAAACGTCATACAACATGGAATACTGTCATTGGTAGTTTTCCCGGAGCGGTACCACCTTTAATTGGTTGGGTTGCAATCAACGGCGAACTTAGTATGATGGCGTGGGCATTATTTTTAGTTGTATTTTGTTGGCAACCTATTCATTTTTATGCACTCGCAATTAAGCGTAAAGATGAATATGCGATGGCTCAAGTTCCTATGTTGCCATCTGTTAAAGGATTTAAGCGTACACGTTTAGGTATGTTTTTGTGGTTGGTTTTACTCTTGCCACTTCCATTCTTAATGCACGAATTAGGTAGTGTATTTATTGTCTTAGCATCATTATTGAATATCGGGTGGATATTATTAGGATTGACAAGTTTTAAAACGTCAACGAATCAAACAAAATGGGCAACAAAGATGTTTATCTATTCTTTAAATTACCTCGTTCTGTTTTTTGCTCTTGTTGTCGTTATCTCTTTAATTAAAATGATTTAAAAAGATTACGAGTGAGGAATGAATATCATGAATGTACCTATTTTACCTACAATAAGTACGACGTGTATTGTTATCAGTGCCATACTAGTTGCGATAGGTTGGCGCTTGATATGGAAACGTCGCATCGAGCAGCATAAAAAAACAATGCTATGGGCAGCAGTGTTTGCAGTGACGTTCTTTCTAATTTATGCGAGTCGTACGATATTTATCGGTAACACTGCTTTTGGTGGGCCTGCTTCCGTCAAAGTTTATTACACAATTTTTCTAGTTTTTCATATTACACTTGCCACAGTTGGTGGTGTGTTAGGGCTAGTACAAATTATTACGGGATTAAGAGACAAATACAATGTACATAGAAAAGTGGGGCCTATTGCATCGGTAGTTTGGTTTTTTACCGCAATTACAGGTGTAGCTGTTTATATTCTTTTATATGTTCTTTATCCTGGTGGAGAAACAACTTCTCTGATTAAAGCAACATTTGGGTTTTAAATATTTGGATTGAGCCTCTTTAAGACCAATCGCGTTATTTTAGAAGAGCGGAGCGTCGAAATCTACTTGGTGACTTTAGATTTCTGTTCCGCTCTTTTTATCATATATTTAGACTATGGCGAATGAGACGTATTTTCAAATTTGATACACAAGCATCAAGTAATGCAATTGACCCGGGGTTAATTTTTTCTCACAAAGGGTATTGTTTTGTTAAAATAAATACGATTGACTTTTAAACGACTCAGGTATTGAAATGATGGAATAAAAAGTGCGATGATAAATTAATATACATTTAATGGAAGTAAAGTCATACGTTAATCAATACAAGTTTATGACTCTAGTGATATGTTAGAGAGTGACAGACGTCTAATGAATATTGGCGTTTCTTAACTCATTAACATATTTGTTTTGAACCCAATTAGTTCAAATTAATCATTGGAGTATTAAGAATGCGTTTCTCAAACATTATGGATTATACAAAATGACAACGTTCGTTGCTCAGACGACAAGCATAGGTGAAGGGAGGATACAATGAAAAGTAAAGTTTTAAAAGTAGTTGCAGTTTTATTGTTAGTAGGGTTTTTAGTGTATCTTTTTTATTCGCCAAAGCTAGAATTTGATGTTCTAGAAAATCCGAATCAATCTACTACGACAAAGAAAGAAAAGACGCCGCATATTAAAAAAAATGAAGGTGAAAATCCAAAATTAACGACTGGCGTCGGAACTCTAATGGGTAAGCCAATTCAGCATGTAATGGATCGCTACGGTATCGCGGATCGTATCTATTCGTATCAGAAAGATTATAAATGTTTTGTTTTTAAAGATGACGACCGCTATATGTTGTTTTTAACAAAACACAATAAAGTGAAATCGGTTTATGTGACGGGGGCAAAATCTCAAAATGAAACGGGGCCTATCAAAATCAATGATACCGCGTCGAACCTTTTTAATTCATATTCAATCAATACTGAGCCTCAATTTACCGTAAAAAATCAAAATTATCATTATGAGTTATCTGATAAAGACATTAAAACACAGTCTCTTATTCAATTTGGTAATATTTATGCGCAAGTCTTTATTGATCAACAAAGAAATAAAGTTATCGGTATTCGCTATCTCGACAAAGAAGCATTAGCAGATATCAACCCTTATGCCCAAAACAATAGTAGCTCTAAAGAAACAGACAAGGAGAACGCAAAAGATAAGCCTTCAGATCAAAATGTGAACCAACGATTGACATTGTATGAGTTAACCAACGAAATTCGTAAACTCAATGGACGACAACCTTTAAAAGTGAATCAGACTTTAGAAGATGTTGCAACTGTTGATTTGTTTAATTCTGGAGATGCTGCTAATGCAGAATTTACAGAAAGTAACTTAAACGACCTTGTTAATAAAACAGATATACATTATCAATCTGTATCGCAAAATGTAGGTTATAATTTCAACGATGTCCCTTCACTCGTCCACAGTTGGATTAATTCAGATGTTCACCGCTCCCGGATGTTAAGTAAAAAATATCAAGAAATTGGTGGTGAAGTCGAACAACAATATTATCTATTAATATTTTTAGAGAAAGGTGATGAAGAAAGTGTACGATGAAGCGCTCATGGCAGTTTTAGATCAAGCTGATGAATTGGCTGATAAAATTAAAGCTTCAGAAGCTTTCGATGCTTATCAAAAGGCAAAATCATCTCTGGAATCCGATCAAGTTGCGCAAAGCTTATATGCTGATTTTTTAAAAAGTAAAGTGAAGTATGATGAAGTTCAACGTTTTGGTCGCTATCATCCTGATTATCAAGAAGTGATGAGACAAACAAGACGCCTTAAAAAAGCGTACGAAATGCATAAAAGTGTTGTTAATTTTAAAAGATCTGAAACAGAGTTACAGCAACTCTTAGATGAAGTTGTAACGATTATTGGAACCAGTGTTTCAGAAAATGTAAAGATTGATGCAGGTACACCGCTATTTGAAGCTTTGACTACAGGCGGTTGTGCGACAGGTGCAAGCTGTCAATGTCATCCGCAACTTTAAGTAGGTATTAAATAAAAAGTGCATCAAATAATGCGCAATAGCAAAAGCCAATTTAAACATGTTAAGAAATTCGTTTTTCTTAATGCTTAAATTGGCTTTTTGCGTTAGGTTGATGTGTGCGATGAATTCTAGATGTTGGAGCGATAAGCAGTGAGAAACTGGCGTCCAATCGTAGGGCGATCAGTAACAATCGTATGCACACCTTGTTCTACAAGGTCGTGCATTGCATCCACACTATTGACTCCATAATAGCCAGGGATAATATGAGATTGGTTGAGCCAGTTAATCAATTTTGGCTGAACGAGTGGAATGCGATGAAAATCAGTAGGCATTTGAAACGTTTGTGCGCGTCCGCGGTACCAAGCATGTAGTCCTAAATATAATTTTAAAATTGCGTCAGTTACCTCAGCTTGACTTGCACCAATTGCAATCTCGCCACGGCTGATATCGTAAAAACGTTCGATTTGCACTTTATAAAAGCTGGTTACTAAGACACGTTTTTCTGCGTGGTTTCGCTTGATTGTCTCATATAAGCGTTGGGCAGCAATTTGTCCTTCGTAACTCTGAGGATGATCTTTAATATCAATATTGACCAATTGATTAGGATAGCGAGATAAGAGTTCATCCATCGTCATAATTTTGGCTTCTGGATGGTTTTGGTAAGGTTTTTTACCATTCAAATCTTTAAAACGATAACCTGCATCAAGCGCTTTTAATTCAGCTAAAGTATGGTCACGAACGTAACCTGAACCGTTTGTTGTGCGGTTGACATCAGCATCATGAAATACAATCACTTTTTCATCTTTAGATATGCGAATATCTGTTTCAAATCCTGTAAGATTCATTTCAACCGAATGATCGAAAGCAAGGATAGTCGATTCAGGGCGCTCAGCCATACCGCCACGATGGCTAAATATATAGGGTGCAGGATGCTGGAAAAATTCAGGGATTTGTCGATGCACCGATCCTTTTTTATAATGTTTAATAAAAGCGGCACCGCCTATGAGTGAGGTGATGCTTAATAGAGTTCGAGTAATCAAACGTCGTGATTGCGTCATTCCACTTTCCTCCCATCGGATGATAGATTCTTTAAAGCTACTTTTCGGATGACCCGTCTCATGGTACGATACTATTGTAAAGATTGAGGTGAAAATATGAATATCATACAACGTGAAAAGATTATTATTTATTTAAAAAATATGAAACATGAACGTCATATTAGAAAATATGGCCATATCGTTTATAGTAATCCGCAAGAACAATACGTTTCTATGTATGTCAGCCAAGATCGTGTAGATGAAGTTGTGACAAAATTAATGAAACTAAAATATGTGACTCGAGTTGTTGGCTCACCTTATAAGTATTTAAAAAGAGAATACTCAAAAGAAGTGAACGAATAATGTCATTCTAAATGAGGGATCCAATTTTGTAATCGTAATACACTTTTTAAATAATTAAAATATAATGCTAATTCAGGATAATCATCAGGTGCATGCACGTCAATACCTACCATTTCAATATTGTAGGGTTTGGCAAATGATTGTATCAGCTCATATTTTTTATTGCTCTCTGGATATGGATAACGTACTGCATCCAACATCATATATATCGCTTGAAATTTACGCCCTTCAGTAGGCTGCATAATCATAGCGACAGATGTTAATTGTTTTTCTGACTTAGGCGTATGAAAGAAAACAATACGATCGATACGTTCATAGTTGTATTGAATTAATGTTTTAAACTCATAAAGGTCGGTAAGACCATGTCCTAATACGATAAAAGATTGTTGCATGATGATATCCTCCTTATAAATCAAAGTATATTAAAAATGAAATCAGATTGGAAGTGTGAATCAATGCGGGTCATCGCAGGAAAACATAAAAGTAAGCCTTTAGAAACATTGGAAGGGCGTCATACACGACCTACGATGGATAAAGTGAAAGAAGGAATATTTAATAGTCTTCACTCAGTCTCCGGCTTAGGTTTAGATTTGTTTGCGGGGAGTGGGAGTTTAGGGATAGAAGCACTTTCTCGTGGTATGGATCAAGTTATTTTTGTTGATCAAAACATCCGAGCGGTAAAAATTATACATCAAAATTTGAACAAATTAGGTTTAACACAACAGGCAGAAGTTTACAAAAATAGTGCAGATCGTGCTTTGAAAGCTTTGTCTAAAAGAGAAATTCAATTTGATGTGATTTTTTTAGATCCTCCTTATGAAAAGGGACTTATTGATCAAGCACTTCAAAAAATTCATGAATTTAATTTATTAAAGCAAAATGGTATGATTGTTTGTGAATATAGTCACCGTGAATCAATTGATACGTCACTATTTGAAGAAGTTAAACGTTATCATTATGGTTTGACAGATACTTGTGTTTTGAAAAGAGGAGAAAATAACCATGGTTAATACAAAAGCAGTCATTCCTGGAAGTTTTGACCCCATTACGAAAGGCCATTTAGACATCATAGAAAGAAGTGCTGGCCGTTTTGATGAATTACACGTCTGTGTGTTGCGAAATAGTAGTAAAAAAGGGACATTTACAAATGAGGAACGTGTTTCTCTTATTGAAAAGTCTGTAGAACATCTTTCAAATGTATACGTGCATTCATTTAGTGGCTTGCTTGTTGATTTTTGTGATGAAATTGGTGCGACGACAATTATTAGAGGATTACGTGCGGTCAGTGATTTTGAATATGAACTCAGAATCACCTCAATGAATAAGAAACTTAATGATAAAGTCGAAACACTGTATATGATGAGTTCTATGGATTACTCTTTTATAAGTTCGAGTGTCGTGAAAGAAGTGGCGCAATACGATGCGGATATTTCGGAGTTTGTGCCAAAACACGTTGAAGAAGCTTTATTAAAAAAGTTTGGAAAATAAACAAAACCCACGTCGAACCATAAGCATTTATTAAAAAACATACAATCAATTGGAAATGAAGCGGTAAAACGATATGACGTCAATTGCGTTCAATGGTGTATTGTTCAACGTAAGCATCCGTTCTTACAATGTTTATGATGAAAAGATGATTTTCTTAGTACAACCTTGAAAAACGAATTTAATAACAAACTGGAAAACGTTTTGAGTTGAAGTGAACCTATAGTGCTATTCAAAACGTTTTCTTTTTGTTTATGATAGTTAATTGTAAAAGAGCGATTCTATTGCGCTTTGCATCCGTATAACTTTATCGTGCAATAGAAACAGGTGTGTTGAAATCATTCATTGTTTCGTCTGTTAATAAATTGTATATCTCTGTTGCTTTAATTTCATGTTTGAAAAGGGAAGCATTTTCACGATTGACATTGGTAATGAATTGTTTTTCAGGGGCAATCGATTTTAAATACTTTAAATATTGTTGCCCCTTTTGAGACATTGCTAGTATTCTTACGCCGGGGAGTTGTTGATTGACATCGCTATATTGAAAGTTAAGTAAAATATTCATCAAAATACGTTGAATGTGTGTATAAGTATAGCGCTTTGTTTTTAGTGCTGTCATCAATTCATCATAGTTTGAAACTTGAGTAATGACTTTATGTAATCTATTTTCAAAGCCTTCGCTCATCGTATAGATGCTTTTTAAACTTTCAGGAGATTGTTGTAATATCGACAATTTAATCAATTGAAATAACCGTTCTGAGTCGCAATAAGGTTGCGTCATGAGTTGAACATTTTGTTTAGGAACCATCGTTTTCCAAACATCATCTTTACCGCATAAACTTTTGCGAATAGCGGTACCACTTGCTAGGTAGTCATGTTGAAATTGGTCATCGTGATGGTGCGTGTGCGCGCGACTTATAGTCATCGGCTGAAGTTTTGGATTATGGCGCAAGATGTTTTTAATGTAGGCAATTGCAAGTACATTATTAGGTTCTGCTAAAAGGTCGGTATTTAAAGTTTCACCTGCAATGCGTGCAAAGCTTTTACCAGATTTAATTTCACGTTTAAAAGCGTCTGTCTCTTCTAGTTCAAGCAATTGTTCTGCAGTTTGTTTCAACTGAACCATATCGCCACTTTCACTACCAAAGCTGAGCACATCTGCTTGCATATACGTAGCCACTTTGATCCCCATTTCAGCAAAGATATCGCTAGATGAAAGTGATCCGAGTAAAGGTAATTCTACAACAATATCACAAGCCACTGTAGCCATTTGTGCACGTTTAAATTTATTAAATATAGCAGGCATGCCACGCATCATAAATTGACCGCTCATAACAGCGATAGTGACATCAGCCTTAGCTTCTCGTTGGCTTTGAGTTGCATGGTAGAGATGCCCGTTGTGGAATGGATTATATTCTGTAATCATGGCAACACTTTTCATTTGCATTCTATCCTTTCGTGTTTCATTATAAATATTGTATCAGAACATAAGATGTTAAGAAAAAATCTTGACAACTTAAGATTCAAAAGTTAAAATAAATTTTGTGCTTGTTAGAGGTGAAGCCATATGAAATGGTCAATAACACAATTAAGAAAATACCAAGGACAACCTTTTAAATTTAGTCAAACCGTTACATTTAACGATCTTGTTCAAAAATTAGATATTTTGGACTTATCTCCTATTCAAATAGAAGGGGAGCTTACCGTTAAATCCAACGAAGTAGTTGCTCAAATGCATTTAACTGGGAATTATACTATGGCATGCGCGCGAACATTAGTCCCCGTGGATGTTCCATTAGATGCATCAACAACAGAAGTGTTTGACTTAGATGGTTTGTATGAAGATGAGGACGATGAGCATTATCATCTTGCAACGGATGGCATGATTAACCTCCGAGATATCGCCGAGGAAATCGTAATGCTTGAAAAGCCAATGCGCGTTGTTGCCGATGATAGCGAAGACATGCTGACAGGTGGTCAAGGTTGGGAAGTTATTGACGAAGATGATTTGCATAATGACCCATCTCATGATGAATCAAAAGTAAATGTCGATCCAAGGCTTCAGAAATTACAACAATTATACGATGATCTTAACCATGCACGCTAAGCTTTTTGAAATACATGCGTCTAATCGAATAAAAGGGAGGATTAATCATGGCAGTACCAAAAAGAAGAACTTCTAAAACAAGAAAAAACAAACGTCGTACTCACATTAAATTAGCAGTACCTGGTTTTCAAGAGTGCGGAAACTGTGGTGAATTTAAATTAGCTCACCTTGTATGCCCAAGCTGTGGTTCATACAAAGGTGAAGAAGTCGTTTCTAAATAATAGACTTTTTACAGTTTAATAATATTAAGTTAAAATAAGGCTGGAACTATTGCTGTTCCAGCCTTATTTTTCTGGATATTATAAAATACATTAACCAAAATTGAGACAGTTGCCACACTTACAGGATAGGTGGAAGTGAAAAGAGGTTATTATGGAACAAATCACATCTATACAAAATGCAAAAATCAAAAATTTTAATAAGTTAAAAAAGAAAAGGGAACGAGATAAACAAGGTTTAGCGATTATAGAAGGACCACATTTGATTGAGGCCGCTTTTCAAAGTGGTATTATCATCAAGCAATTATTTATGATTGAACCACAACGTGTCGACCAAGGGTTGATTCAACATGCTGAAGAAGTGTATGAAATCAATCAAAAAGTTGCTGAGAGTTTGTCAGGGACGATGACCCCACAGGGCGTTTTCGCGGTAATAGAAAAGTCTGAAGTGAATATGAAGCAAGCCCAACAAGTACTTATTTTAGATCGTATCCAAGATCCAGGGAATTTAGGTACGCTTATTCGAACAGCGGATGCTGCAGGCTTAGATTTAGTGATACTTACTAAAGGGACTGCAGATGTCTATCAAGATAAGGTTTTGCGTGCGAGTCAAGGAAGTGTTTTTCATATTCCTATCCAAGTTGTCGATAACGTTATAGATTTTATCGCTCACTTCGATGGCCCGATTTATGGAACAGCACTTGAAGAGGCAACAGTTTATCATCAAGTGGCTACACGCCAATCTCATTTTGGATTAATCGTTGGAAACGAAGGACAAGGGGTTGCACCTGAATTATTGCAACATGCGACTCAAAATTTAACCATCCCAATCTATGGACAAGCTGAAAGTTTAAATGTCGCAGTCGCTGCAGGGATTTTAATGTTTTATTTGAAAGGATAAAAGAGAACGAATCTGGGTTGACCCTTTCTAACTGCATGTATATAATAAACGTATTAACAATTCAACAATTGCGAACAAAAAGACGTAAACTATTAAAGAAGTTGCTTAGGGAAGTATGACATTAACTGAAAGTGATACTCAACTTACATAGTTTTTTTCACCTTTTTAGCTACTTAAAGAGATTTAAGTCGGAGTGATATCCGTTATCAACATCAAATCAGAGTGTATGTATTTATTTTACATAAAACTGGGTGGTACCACGGAAAGATTTCGTCCCATTTCTATTGGGGTGGAATCTTTTTTATTTTCATTAAATGAATGGAAAAGAAGTATAGGCTACGACAAAATTGCCGCTTAGTCAACGAAAAATCTAAAATGATAAAGTGGGGAAAAAGTAAAAATTAAGTTTTACTTTTTTGATGACGAGGCAAGTGTTGGTTTAAATAAAAGGAGGAACAATAATGGTGCAAAATGATGAAATGACGAAAATCAAACATCAAGCGATTGAAGACATTCAACAAGCAGAAGATGAAAAATCATTGCAAGATGTTAAGGTTAAATATCTAGGTAAAAAGGGGCTAGTCACTGGACTTATGAAACATATGAAAGACTTGCCTAAAGAAGAAAAACCGGCTTACGGTCAACAAGTGAATGTCGTTAGACAAGCGATTGAAAGTGACATTGAAGCACGACAAACTGTTTTAGCTGAAGCTAAATTAAATCAACAGCTTGCAGAAGAGTCAATTGATGTGACACTTCCAGGTAGAAAAGTTGCAAACGGTGCACAACATCCGTTAACACGGACTATAGAAGAAATTGAAGATTTATTTTTAGGCTTAGGTTATGAAATTGTTACAGGTTATGAAGTAGAACAAGATTACTATAATTTTGAAGCATTAAACTTACCGAAGTCACACCCAGCTAGAGATATGCAAGATAGCTTTTATATCACAGAAGAAATATTGCTTCGTACACACACATCACCTGTACAAGCGCGAACTATGGAAAAAAGACAAGGACAAGGTCCTGTTAAAATTATTTGTCCAGGTAAAGTTTATCGACGTGATTCAGACGATGCAACGCATAGTCATCAATTCACACAAATTGAAGGTCTCGTTGTAGACGAAAACATTAAAATGAGTGACTTAAAAGGAACGTTGGAGTTATTAGCGAAATCATTGTTCGGTGCTGATCGTGAAATTCGCTTACGCCCAAGTTATTTCCCGTTCACTGAACCATCAGTAGAAGTTGACGTGTCTTGTTTTAAGTGTAAAGGAAAAGGCTGTAATGTATGTAAACACACAGGCTGGATAGAAATTTTAGGTGCAGGCATGGTGCATCCCAACGTGCTAGAGATGGCAGGCTTTGATTCAACTAAATACTCTGGATTTGCTTTTGGTATGGGGCCAGACCGAATCGCAATGCTCAAATACGGTATAGAAGACATTCGTCATTTCTATACAAATGATGTGCGTTTCTTAAATCAATTTAAAGCAGTAGAAGATAGAGGTGACCAAGATGTTAATATCTAAAGAATGGCTAGAAGAATACGTTGAAATTGATGTTTCTGTCAAAGATTTAGCAGAACGAATTACACGTACAGGTATTGAAGTAGATGATATTCATGATTTTACAAAAGATATTAAAAATTTAGTTGTAGGTTATGTTGAATCAGTGGCAGCACATCCAGATGCGGCTAAATTAAATATTTGCCAAGTTGATATTGGCGAAGAAGCACCTGTACAAATCGTCTGTGGTGCTCCGAATATTGGAGAAGGGCAAACTGTCATTGTCGCAAAAGTTGGAGCTAGATTACCGGGTGGCATCAAAATTAAAAAGGCAAAATTACGTGGAGAAGTCTCTCATGGTATGATCTGTTCATTACAAGAAATAGGCTTATCAAGTAGTGTTGTGCCAAAAGCATTTGAAAACGGGATTTATCAATTTTCATCAAAAATTACACCAGGAACAGAGGCACTTGAGGCACTCTATCTCAATGATCAGTCTATGGAATTCGATTTAACACCAAACCGAGCAGATGCATTAAGTATGATTGGAACAGCATATGAAACAGCGGCGCTTTATGGTAAAAAAGTAACAAAACCTGAAACAACAGCGACTGAATTAGAAGAAAGCGCAACTAATGCAATATCAGTCAAAGTAGAAAATGCCTCAAAAGTACCTTATTATAGTGCACGCGTTGTAAAAAACGTGAAAATTGAACCTTCACCAGAATGGATGCAAGCACGTTTAATGAAAGCAGGTATTCGCCCAATTAACAATGTTGTAGATATTTCTAACTATGTCATGTTGGAGTACGGTCAACCACTACATATGTTTGATAAAGATCAAATCGGTTCAAACGAAATTGTAGTTAGACGAGCACATGAAAATGAGTTGATGACGACTTTAGATGATCAAGAAAGAAAATTACTGGATACAGACATTGTTATCACAAATGGCAAGCAGCCGATTGCACTTGGTGGTGTAATGGGTGGAGATTTTTCTGAAGTTACACCCCAAACACAAAACGTAGTCGTCGAAGGTGCCATTTTCGATTCAGTATCGATTCGTCATACTTCACGCCGTTTAAATTTAAGAAGCGAATCTTCTAGCCGTTTTGAAAAAGGACTGGCAACAGAATTCTTAGATGAAGCGGTCGATCGTGCGTGTTATTTACTAGAAACACTTGCGAGTGGACAAGTTTTAAGTGGTCGCGTTTCAGATGGAGATTTGGGCGCGTTGACTACAGAAATTAAGATTACTACTGATAAAGTAAATCGAACTGTCGGTTTTAATCTTACAGAGGCAGACATTATCCGTGTCTTTAATCAACTTGGTTTTGAAACTGAAGTCGATGGTTCAGAAATCACTGTTAAAGTGCCATCACGCCGTCGTGATATTACAATACAAGCTGATTTAATTGAAGAAATTGCAAGAATATATGGTTATGACAACATTCCATCGAGTCTGCCAATATTTGAACATGTAACAAGTGGCGCACTCACTGATCGTCAACGTAAAACACGTGTGGTTAAAAATGCATTAGAAGGTGCGGGTTTATCTCAAGCGATTACTTATTCTTTAGTTGATCAAGAACGTGCAACTGCATTTACAACAGTAGACCGAGAAACGATTTCATTATTAATGCCAATGAGTGAAGCACATTCAACATTACGCCAAAGCCTTATTCCACATTTAATAGATGCAACGCAATATAATGTAGCTCGTAAAAATCATAATATTGCTTTATATGAATTGGGTAATGTCTTTTTTGGTAACGGGGAAGGCGCATTACCAGACCAAGTGGAATATTTAAGTGGTATCATGACTGGAGAATATGTCTCTAATCCTTGGCAAGGTAAAAAAGAAATAGTGGATTTCTATCTGTTAAAAGGTGTTGTTGATCGTGTAGCTGATAAATTAGCATTGCACTTTGAGTATGAAACAGCACAAATCGACGGGCTACATCCTGGCCGTACGGCAGCTGTAATTTTAAATGGAGAAGCGATTGGTTTTATTGGTGAGCTTCATCCAACAGTAGCAAAATCTTATGACCTGTCACGTACTTACGTTTTTGAATTGAATTATGAAAAAATCATGCAACAATCTGTGGGATATATCAATTACCAACCTATTCCTAAATTCCCAGGTGTAACAAGAGATATTGCATTAGTTGTGAAGTCAGAAGTAAGAGCTGCAAACTTAATACAAACGATTCGTGAAAATGGCGGAGAAATCTTGAAAGATGCTTCTGTATTTGATGTCTATGAAGGAGAACACATGGAAGAAGGTCAAAAATCCGTTGCGATACGACTTGAATATTTAGATGAAACAAATACGCTAACTGAAGAACAAGTCTCAAAAGTTCACGAACTGATTCTTTCTGCTTTAGAAGCTAAAGGCGCGACTTTAAGAGCTTAATAGCAAAAGTATATGGTAAAGAAACATCTAGCAGGGTCTCAGTATAGAATTAAAATTATAGAATCATAAAAAGCTATATCACAATATACTAAAAAATGTAGGGAAACTAGCCATTTTAAATTGCTGTTTTCCTACATTTTAATTTATTGGGTTTAATGACATAATCAAGCGTTGTATTTTGCATCCACGAGTTTAAGTGCTTTATTACGGTTGCTAAAATGTTTTTTACTTATTTGATCTAACGTTTGAATACCGTGCTTCTCTATTATTTTTGCTGCGGTGAGATCTACTTTATGGCTCGCACCTTTTAATATAGGCATACGATACTTATCTGATAATAAGTCCATATGTTTAACAAAAGCGTAGCGTGAAATGATACTTGCTGCCGCAATGGCTAGTGATTTTGATTCACCTTTCGTTTCAAATTGTGTTTTGTCCAATTCAGGGACGTTGCCTGATGCATATCTTTGATAAACAGCAGGTTGAGCGAATTGGTCAATCACAATATAATCGAGCGTTGTGTTATCGATTTTCTCTAATACATTTTTAATGCATTCGTTATGTAAGACGGCTTTCATTTTAACTTGTGACCAGCCCAAACTTTGGCGTTCATTGTACTTAGGGTTATCGAGTACAAGGAGTGAGTGAGGTAAAAAAGTGACAAGTTGCTCTGCTAATTCCGTAATTTTAGCATCCGTTAATTTTTTTGAATCGTCCACCCCTAATTCTTTAAGAATGGGGATATTTTGTTTTGAAACGAAACACGCACATACCGTAAGTGGACCAAAATAGTCGCCACTCCCAGCTTCGTCGCTCCCTATACAGCTCATATTGTTATATGAAATCGAGGTCGTTGACTTTGATTGCTTTTGTGATGGAGTTGAGGAAGGATTTGCTTTCGACCCAAGAAGTTGCTTAGCGATTGCTTCAGCGTTTTGCCCTTGAAACATTACTTTTTTTGAATGATAAATACTAATCGTAACACCTTTATACTTCGCGCGTGCTTGCATCCCTGTAGGAAGGTTTTGCATTTCTGGTTTCAGTTGAGCTAAAAGTTGCTCGATGTCAGCTGAACTCAGTTTTACAACAATATTTGACATGTTTTAACCTCGCTTCTTATTTTTCCTCTCAAATCGTAACATAGCAAAGAGAGGATATAAACGATAAAGTAGAATTCAACGGTTTCGTCTATAACTTGCAGTTCGCCATTTGAACTCAACTCTCTATACGGAATGTTATATTATTTGAAGAATATTCATTGTAGATAATAAGCAATGTGACGTCAACTTGATATATAGGTATAAATGAAAAAAGAGGGTTCTCTTCGTTTGTATTTCTAACGAAGCATTGTACTCTGAATGATACACAAAAGCACCTATCTCGTGTATAATGAACCATGATGAATAAAAATGAAAATAGGGCTAGGTGAGTGAAGATGGGTGAGTTCAAAAATCGAATCAATGTAACGATTAATGATCAGAATTATACGATTTTAGGAGAAGACGATCCTGAACATATTCGTTATGTCGCTGACTTAGTAGATGGTAAAATAAAAGAGTTAGGACGCAAAAATGCAGGTTTGGATTCTGTTAGAAAATCTGTATTAACTGCAGTTAATGTTATGCATGAACTCGTACTCTTAGAAGAAGAAAATGCACGTTTGCGAGAAGAGATACAGCGTTTAAAACAAAGAGGCAACTAATGTGTTATTATTATTAATTTTAATTGTCATATTTTTGTTTGCGATGACAGGATTTCATAGAGGCGGGGTTGCGAGTGCACTACATTTAGGAAGTACGTTTTTTTCGTTATGGGTGGCAAGTCGCTTTTATCAGCCACTTAGTCATTACTCTAAATTATTTATACCTTATCCGAGAACGCGTGCATATGAAACGGATTTTGTAGTAGCATTAGATCATCACGAGGCACGATTCAATCACATTGTGGTATTTCTCCTCATTGTGATTGTCATCAAAACAATGATGTATCTTGTGATTAACAGTTTTGACCAGCTGTTTGAGACGCAACGGATGGCAATGTTTAATCGTTTAACGGGTGCATTTGTAGCATGCTGTTCTGCATTCATTTGTCTGCATTATATCTGCTTTTTATTTGCGTTATTTCCAGATGCAACCCTTCAAAATGCATTGGCGCATTCTATGACAGGTCAGTGGTTCGTAACAGAGGTTCCACTTTTATCAGAGTTTACATTGAATTTAAAATAGACCAAATCAACGAGGCTGAAACGTAAATGGATCTCATACTGTTTCACCCTCTTTTTTAATGAGGTGATATGATGACAAAAAAAGATGTAATTCGTTTATTAGAAGATATTGCGACATATATGGAATTAAAAGGTGAAAATGCGTTTAAAGTATCTGCATACCGCAAAGCAGTGCAGAGTCTAGAAGCTGATGAACGTACAATGGACCAAATTAAAGATGTGACAGAGTTAAAAAATATTGGGAAAGGTGTAGGAGAAGTAATCAACATGTTTGTACAAACCGGAAAATCTCCTACGTTAGAATCACTGAAAGCTGAAGTTCCGAGCGGCCTCATCCCTTTGCTTAAAATAAAAGGATTAGGCAGTAAAAGAATTGCTAAACTTTATCACGAATTAAATATTACAGATCAGGCATCTTTTCAAAAGGCATGTGAAAATCATGAGATCAGCGCACTCAGTGGTTTTGGTAAAAAAACTGAAGAGAAATATTTAGAAGAAGTAAAAGCATTAGGTGCCAAAAAAGAGCGTTATCCTATTGATACGATGATGGGTTTAAGTCGTACAATTGATGACTATTTACAAACAATTGACGAGATTGAGCGTTTTGAAGTTGCAGGTAGTTTTCGTCGTATGAAAGAAATGAGTAAAGATTTAGACTATATCATTAGTACGAATGCGCCTTTAAAAGTGCAAAAGCAACTGTTAGAGATGCCCAATAAAGTAGAAGATGTCGCGGTAGGTGAAACGAAAGTCTCATTGGAGTTGAGTTATGATGACGAGACGATTGGTGTGGATTTCCGTTTAATCGAGCCTAATGCCTTCTATCATACACTACAACACTTCACAGGTTCTAAAGCGCATAATATTAGAATTCGACAAATTGCTAAAGAAACACAAGAAAAAGTGAGTGAGTATGGGATTGAGCAACCAGATGGTCATTTACTACAATTGGATAGTGAAGCGGCGATTTATGAACATTTCGGTGTGCAATGGATAGAACCAAGTATGCGAGAAGATGGTTCAGAATTTGATAGAGACTTGTCAAAAATTATCAGATTAGAAGATATAAATGGTGACATTCATATGCATACAACTGCAAGTGATGGTGCACATCAATTGCGTGAGATGATTGAAGCGAATATTGAAAAAGGCTATGGTTTTATGTGTATCACTGACCATTCTCAAAGTTTACGAGTAGCTAATGGCTTGTCAGTCGAACGTTTATTAAAACAAAACGAAGAGATTAAAGCATTAAATGAAGAATATTCAGAGATAGATATTTATTCAGGGACAGAAATGGATATTCTTTCAGATGGACGATTAGATTATGATGATGACATATTATCACAATTGGACTACGTCATTGCATCAATTCATCAAAGTTTTAATCAATCTGAAAAAGAAATTATGAAGCGTTTAGAAAGTGCGTGTCGAAATCCTTACGTTCGCCACATTGCTCACCCGACTGGACGCCTTATTGGACGAAGAGACGGCTATAAACCAGATATTAATCAGTTGGTAAAATTATGTCGAGAAACTGGCACAGTTTTAGAAATCAATGCTAACCCAAAACGGTTAGATTTAAGTGCCGATGTGTTACGTCAAAATCCAGACTTAATGGTAACAATTAATACAGATGCGCATCATACAAGACATTTAGATTTTATGAAATTTGGTATCGCAACAGCGCAAAAAGGTTTTGTAAAAAAAGAAAATGTAGTGAATGCTATGTCTCGTGAAGCATTTAAATCATTTATTAGAAACCCAAAGCAACCTAAATAGAAATTGAGGGATTGGATGAAACAAAAAACTTTAGAAATATTAGAGTTTGATAAAATTAAATCATTGATAGAACAAGAAGTGATGAGTGATTTAGCAGTTGAAAAGGTTAAGCAGCTGACTCCCTCTTCTGACTATGATACGGTCGTTCATCAAATGAATGAAATGGATGAAATTGCTAAAATTTATAATCAATATCGCATCCCGAGTATGAGCGGATTATCACGTGTAGAACCCTTCATTAAACGTGCAACAATTGGCGGTACTTTAAATGTACAGGAATTAAATGCGATAAAGATGCTGATTCAAGTTCAAAATCAGTTTAAGACATTTTATAATCAAATCGTTGAAGATGAAGAGACGATTAACTATGAAAGTTTGGATACACAGATGCAGCAATTACCGGTTTTAACTGACTTATATCAATCAATTCATCAAAAATGTGATAGTGATGATTTGTATGATTCTGCAAGTGTGCAGTTACAGTCGATTCGAAGTCGTATCTCTAAAACAAATCAAAATATTAAAACACAGCTTGATCGCATTGTAAAATCTACTGGAAATCAAAAAAAGCTTTCTGATGCCATTGTGACAGTGAGAAATGAACGTAATGTAATTCCTGTTAAAGCTGAATATCGACAAGACTTTAATGGTATTGTTCATGACCAATCGGCGTCGGGTCAAACACTTTATATTGAACCTGCATCAGTTGTAGAATTAAACAACCAAGTGAGCCGTTTGCGCAGTGAGGAAGCAACAGAGCGCCAACGCATTTTAGCTCAATTGACACAGGAAGTTGCAGAAGAAGCTGACGCTTGCTTGCTTTCTGAAAAGGTCATGGGACATTTAGACTTTTTGGTTGGTAAAGCGAGATATGCCTCTAAAATCAAAGGAACTAAACCAGAATTTTTTAAAGAGCGACAAGTCTATTTGCCGAAAGCATTTCATCCACTCTTGGATCGTGAAACGGTTGTGGCGAATACAATAGAATTTGCTTCTTCTATTCAAACAGTGATTATTACCGGTCCGAATACGGGTGGTAAGACCGTGACGCTTAAAACATTGGGGTTAATCATTATCATGGCACAATCTGGCTTACTGATTCCAACTTTAGATGGCAGTCAATTGAGTGTATTTGATCATGTGTTTTGTGATATTGGTGACGAACAATCCATTGAGCAGTCGCTGTCAACGTTTTCTTCACATATGAAAACCATCGTTTCTATTTTAGACGAAGCGAATGCACAAAGTTTGATACTTTTTGACGAATTGGGTGCTGGAACTGATCCAAGTGAAGGTGCGGCATTAGCTATGAGCATTCTTGATGATGTTCATGAGTTAGGCGCGCTTGTGATGGCAACAACGCATTATCCTGAATTAAAAGCTTATAGTTATAATCGTGCAGGTGTGATGAATGCAAGTGTTGAATTTGACGTCAATACGTTAAGCCCGACTTACAAATTATTAATGGGTGTACCGGGACGTTCAAATGCGTTTGATATTTCTAAGCGTCTAGGATTAAAATCTAAAATTATTCATCACGCAAAGTCAATGATTGGTCAAGATGAACAAGAAATTAATGAAATGATTGCAGCATTAGAAAATAATGCGAAACGTGTAGATAATCAACGCATTGAATTAGATCGTCTTGTTCGTGAAGCTTCTCAAACACATAAAGCATTATCAGAAGCATATGAGAAATATCAAAACTATGAAGCACGATTAATGGAAGATGCTAAAGAGAAAGCGAATCAGCGTGTGAAATCCGCAATGGAAGAAGCAGATGATATTTTGAAATCGTTGCGAGAGATGCGCGATCAAAAAGGTGCAGAAGTTAAAGAACATGAACTTATCGAACAAAAGAAACGACTTGAAGACCAGTATGAAGCATCCTCAATCAAACAAAATGTTAAAAAGCAAAAATGGGATGATATTGTGGCTGGCGATGAAGTTAAAGTGTTATCGTATGGTCAAAAAGGTGAAGTTTTAGAGCTGTTGGACAATGAAGAAGCAGTTGTACAAATGGGGATCATTAAAATGAAAATCCCGTTAAAAGATTTAGAGAAAAAAGAAAAGACTAAAGAAAAAACGACAAAAATGGTCACAAGAACAAACCGTTCACCTGTCAAAATGGAGTTAGATTTAAGAGGGTATCGCTATGATGAAGCCATGAGCGCGTTAGACCAATATCTTGATCAAGCGGTATTGAGTAATTACGAAGACGTATATATTATTCACGGAAAAGGAACGGGTGCACTTCAAAAAGGTGTACAACAACATTTGAAAAAACACAAAAGCGTCTCCACTTTTAGAACGGGGATGCCAAGTGAAGGTGGGTTTGGTGTGACGGTTGCTACAATTAAATAATGAGCAATTGTAGTGAAATGCAAAATACAATTTGTTATAATTTGACCATCACATGATAATTAAGGAGGCAACTTCGTATGGCATTAATAGAAGTAAAAGATTCAAATTTTGAAGAACAAATTAATGAAGGTGTTAAATTAGTAGACTTTTGGGCAACTTGGTGTGGTCCATGTAAAATGATTGCGCCTGTTTTAGAAGACTTAGCGCAAGATTATGATGGTAAAGCTGATATCTTAAAATTAGATGTTGACCAAAACCAAGCAACAGCTGCAAAATACGAAGTAATGAGTATTCCAACACTTATCGTATTTAAAGATGGTGAGCCAGTTGATAAAGTTGTTGGTTTCCAACCAAAAGAAAATTTAGCTCAAGTTCTAGATAAACACATTTAATGTGAGTGCCTCTTTTTTAATTTAAACGAAAGACGTTATCGCATTATTATGAAAAATTAAAAGCGCAATAGGTGATGACATGATTGATGCGCTTAAAAGAAGCTAATATCTATAAAATCGCCATTGCGGGGGTGAGATAGATTATAATTGTAATTGATTATAATTCTGTTTCACTCCCTTTTCATTGTTAGAGCTGGGGAAATAAAGAAGGTGAATGAATGATGGAGGATACAAAGCAGCATATTAGGCAAAAATTATCTGTGTTGCCTATGGAGCCGGGTTGTTACTTGATGAAAGATCGGCAAGACCAAGTGATTTATGTAGGGAAAGCGAAGAAATTAAGAAATCGTGTCCGTTCTTACTTTACAGGTGCACACGATACGAAAACAACGCGACTTGTGAGAGAAATAGTTGATTTCGAATATATTGTCACATCGAGCGAGACAGAGTCGTTGTTGTTGGAACTAAATTTAATTAAAAAGTATCAACCTCGTTATAACGTATTATTAAAAGATGATAAAAGTTATCCGTTTATTAAAATAACAAAAGAGCGGCACCCTAAACTGATCGTAACGCGAACAGTTCGTAAAGGAAGCGGAAAATATTTTGGACCTTATCCTAATGCTTATTCTGCACATGAAACGAAAAAATTATTAGATCGTATCTATCCATTTCGTAAATGTGATAAAATGCCAGATCGTTTATGCCTCTATTATCACATTGGGCAATGTTTAGGACCTTGTGTGTATCCAGTAGACCAATCAGAATATGAAAGAATGACAAGGGAAATTACCGAATTTTTAAACGGGGAAGATAAAACGATTTTAAGAAATCTAGAAGAAAAAATGCAAAAAGCGAGTGAAAATCTAGAGTTTGAACAAGCGAAAGAATATCGTGATTTAATTCAACACATTCATAATTTAACGAAAAAGCAAAAAATTATGTCAGCTGATCAAACAGTTAGAGACGTCTTCGGTTATAGTGTGAATAAAGGATGGATGTGTATCCAAGTCTTTTTCATTAGACAAGGTAATCTGATTGAAAGAGAAGCAACGATGTTTCCTTTGCAACAAACCCCTGAAGAAGAATTCTATACGTTTATTGGTCAGTTCTATCAATTAAATCAACATTTCTTACCTAGAGAAGTTCATGTTCCTTCAAATCTTGATACGACTATGATTGGCTCAGTGGTAGATACGAAAATCCTTTCACCTCAGCGTGGTCAAAAAAAGCAACTTGTTGATATGGCAAATAAAAATGCACATATTGCATTAGACAATAAATTTGAACTCATTGCTAGAGATGAATCTCGAACAGTCAAAGCAATCGAACAATTGGGTGATGCGATGGGAATTCAAACACCTATTCGTATTGAGGCTTTTGATAATTCGAACATACAAGGGGTGGATCCTGTTTCTGCAATGGTCAGTTTTATCGATGGAAAGCCAGATAAAAAAGGATATCGTAAATACAAAATAAAATCTGTCGAAGGTCCTGACGACTACAAATCTATGCAAGAAGCAGTGCGTCGTCGCTATACACGTGTGTTAAATGAAGGTTTGCCTCTTCCAGACTTGATTATTGTTGATGGTGGGAAAGGTCACATGTCAAGTGTCGCAAGTGTATTAGAAAATGAGTTGGGCTTAGACATTCCAATTGCGGGGCTCGCTAAAAATGACAAGCACCAAACTTCAGAATTATTGTATGGAGAGACTGCGCAGGTTATTCCGTTGAAGAAAAATAGCCAAGCTTTCTATTTATTACAACGTATTCAAGATGAAGTGCATCGTTTTGCGATTACTTTCCATCGTCAAACGAGACAAAAAACAGGAATGCAATCAGTGTTAGATCAAGTGGAAGGTATTGGTCCAAAACGCAAAACAAAATTATTAAGAACATTTGGTTCGATTAAAAAAATGCGTGAAGCAAGTGTGGATCAACTTCAAGAAGCAGGACTGCCTAAAAATACTGCAACTTTACTCTATGAAACACTAAATGAACAAAATGAATGAATTTGGTATGAGAATCATTCTCATACCCAAATTTGTCACATTTAGTGTTACAATAAAAGAGAGTTGATTTCTTTTTTTACATTCATATGCAAACGTTTTCTATAATCCGACACTTAAAAAGAAATCAAAAATTAAAAAGTATTGCAGGGGGGACTTCCTTTGGCACAATCGAAGAATCAATTCTACCTTCGACGTTTACATTCTTTACTTGGTGTGATTCCATTAGGGGCGTTTTTACTTGTTCATTTAATGGTAAACCATCAAGCAACACAAGGGGTAGAAGCATTTAACAAAGCGGCACATTTTATGGAGTCGTTACCATTTCTATATGCCTTAGAGATTATCATGATTTATATTCCAATTTTATATCATGCGGTCTATGGGGTACATATAGCGTTTACAGCGAGTCAAAATATCGGGCATTACTCGTATATGCGAAACTGGTTATTCTTACTTCAACGTGCATCTGGATTATTAACATTTGTGTTTATTATGATTCACTTATGGCAAACACGTATTCAAAAATTCTTCGGGCAAGAAGTCAATTTTGATATGGTTCATCAAATTGTTTCTAATCCAGCTTGGCTCATTTTCTATATCGTATGTATTATTGCGGTAGTATTCCATTTTTCGAATGGTCTTTGGTCATTCTTAGTAACATGGGGTTTCTTACAATCACCAAAATCACAACGCGTATTTACTTGGATTTCACTGATCGTGTTCGTGATTGTTTCTTATATCGGTGTTAGCGCAATTTTAGCTTTCGTATAACGTTTAATCATTTCAGGGGAGTGACAATTCTATGGCAGAGAAGAAAATTATTGTTGTCGGAGGCGGACTAGCCGGTCTCATGTCAACAATTAAAGCAGCGGAACAGGGAGCGCATGTAGATTTATTCTCAATTGTTCCAGTAAAACGCTCTCACTCTGTTTGTGCGCAGGGTGGTATTAATGGAGCAGTCAACACTAAAGGTGAAGGTGATTCTCCATGGATACACTTCGACGATACAGTTTATGGGGGCGACTTTTTAGCGGATCAGCCTCCAGTTAAAGCCATGACTGAAGCAGCGCCGAAGATAATCCACTTATTAGACCGTATGGGTGTCATGTTTAACAGAACAAATGAAGGTTTATTAGACTTCCGACGTTTTGGTGGAACATTACATCACAGAACTGCTTTCGCGGGAGCAACAACAGGTCAACAGTTGCTATATGCATTAGATGAACAAGTGCGTAGCTTCGAAGTTGATGGCTATGTGACTAAATATGAAGGTTGGGAATTTTTAGGTATTGTTAAAGATGAGGACAATGCTGCACGTGGTATTGTTGCTCAAAATATCACAACTTCAGAAATCCAATCTTTCGGTTCAGATGCTGTAATTATGGCAACAGGTGGCCCGGGTATTATCTTCGGTAAAACAACGAACTCTATGATCAATACAGGTTCTGCAGCTTCGATTGTTTATCAACAAGGGGTTAAATATGCTAATGGTGAGTTTATCCAAATCCATCCAACTGCAATTCCAGGCGATGATAAACTTCGTCTTATGAGTGAATCCGCTCGTGGTGAAGGTGGACGTATTTGGACATACAAAGATGGTAAGCCGTGGTATTTCTTGGAAGAAAAATATCCTGACTATGGTAACCTCGTACCGCGTGATATTGCGACACGTGAAATTTTTGATGTCTGTGTCAACCAAAAGCTCGGTATCAATGGTGAAAACATGGTATACCTCGATTTATCGCATAAAGATCCACACGAATTAGATGTTAAGCTCGGTGGTATCATTGAAATTTATGAAAAATTTACTGGTGATGATCCACGTAAAGTACCAATGAAAATTTTCCCAGCGGTTCACTATTCGATGGGTGGCCTTTATGTAGATTATGATCAAATGACAAATATAGATGGGTTATTTGCAGCAGGAGAGTGTGACTTTTCACAACATGGGGGTAACCGCCTAGGTGCTAACTCACTCTTATCCGCAATATATGGCGGAACAGTAGCTGGACCGAACGCAGTTAAATATGTTGAAAATGTTGAAAAATCATATGTCGACATGGATGAAAGTATGTATCAACGTCGTGTAGAAGAAGAGCAAGCACGTTTTGATAAGTTGTTGAATATGAAAGGAACAGAAAACGCATATAAATTGCACCGTGAACTTGGTGAAATTATGACAGCGAATGTTACGGTAGTACGTCATAACGATAATCTTTTAGAGACGGATAAAAAGATTGTTGAATTAATGAAACGTTATCACGATATTGACATGGAAGATACATCACAATGGAGTAACCAAGCGGTCTTCTTTACACGTCAATTGTGGAATATGCTTGTACTCGCACGTGTGATTACAATTGGTGCTTACAATCGTAATGAATCACGTGGTGCACATTATAAACCTGAATTCCCGAACAGAAATGACGATGAGTGGTTGAAACATACATTAGCTGAGTATAAAGGACCAGAAGAAAAACCAGCATTCACATATAAACCAGTTGATGTGAGCTTAATTCCACCTCGTAAACGTGACTACACAAGTAAGTCAAAAGGGGGTAAAAAATAATGGCAGAAACGGTAGAAAAACAACCAACTGAAACAAAAACTTCTAAGAAAACAGTTACGTTAATTATTAAACGTCAAAAAGATCAAAACTCAAAACCTTATGAAGAAACATTTGTTATTCCTTATCGAGATAACATGAATGTGATTGCTGCGTTAATGGAAATTCGTCGTAATCCGATTAATGACAAAGGGGAAAAAACAACACCTGTCACATGGGATATGAGTTGTTTAGAAGAGGTTTGTGGTGCGTGTTCAATGGTGATTAACGGGCGTGCACGTCAATCATGTTCTGCTATTGTTGATCAACTAGAACAACCGATTCGACTTGAGCCTATGAATACTTTCCCTGTTATCCGTGATTTACAAGTAGACCGTACACGGATGTTTGATAATCTTAAACGTATGAAAGCATGGGTACCTATTGATGGAACATATGACTTAGGCCCAGGACCTCGTATGCCAGAGAAAAAACGTCAAACAGCATATGAATTATCAAAATGTATGACTTGTGGGGTATGCTTAGAAGTATGTCCAAACGTGACAAGTACAAACAATTTTGTAGGCGCACAAGCTATTTCCCAAGTACGTTTATTCAACTTGCATCCAACAGGCGCTATGACTAAAGATGAACGTTTAAATGCGCTCATGGATCAAGGTGGCTTACAAGCATGTGGTAACTCACAAAACTGTGTGCAAGCTTGTCCTAAAGGTATTCCATTAACAACATCAATTGCTGCACTTAATCGTGAAACATCATTCCACATGTTCAAATCGTTCTTTGGTTCAGACCATGAAATTGAATAATTGAAATATAAGCGGTGAATGGACTTAAATGTGAGTCTATTCACCGCTTTTTCTATTTCCATATAAAAGAAAAACGCGTATTGATGATTAGATGACAGGTACGCTTTCAGTGTCCAATAATATAACAGATATGATAAAATAAAATACATAATGAAAATGAACAGGATGAATGTGATGGATAAACCGATTGGTGTTATGGATTCGGGCGTTGGTGGCTTAACTGTTGCGAAAGAGATTATGAGACAGCTTCCTAATGAAACAATTTATTACTTAGGGGATGTTGGACGTTGTCCATATGGTCCGAGAAACCAAGAAGAAGTTAAACAGTTTACGATTGAAATGGCGATGTATTTAACACAGTTTGATATAAAAATGCTTGTAATTGCTTGTAATACGGCGACAGCCGTTGCTTTAGAACCTTTACAAAAGCAATTAAGAATTCCGGTTATCGGAGTGATTGAACCTGGGGCACGTACAGCGATTATGACAACTAAAAATCAAAACGTACTTGTCTTAGGGACAGAAGGAACAATTAAATCTGAAGCTTACAGAGAGCATATTAAGCGTATTAATCCTAAGGTAGACGTGTACGGTGTGGCATGTCCAGGCTTTGTCCCATTGGTAGAAGAAATGAAGTATAAAGATCCAACGATTACGAATATTATTATTCACCAGACGCTTAAGAGTTGGAGACAAACGGATGCGGATACAGTGATTTTAGGTTGTACCCATTATCCACTGCTTTATCAACCGATATTTGACTACTTTGGTAAAACGAAAACAGTCATTTCATCTGGTTTAGAAACAGCGAGAGAAGTGAGTGCACTTTTAACATTTAGTCAAGAACATGCCAACTATGATCCACATCCGAAACATCGTTTTTTCGCAAATGGGGAAGTGAGATACATGACTTATATTATTAAAGAATGGCTCAATATAGACACACAAGTAGAACGAATACATTTAGGTGAGGAGGAATAAAAATGACGGATATTGTTATTGCATCGTCAAATAAAGGTAAAATAAACGATTTTAAAGTTATTTTTTCAGATTATAATGTGATTGGAATCAATGAAATCATTGAAGACTTTGATGTAGAAGAAACAGGCACTACATTTGAAGAAAATGCACGTTTGAAATCTGAAGCGGCAGCTAAAGCTTTAAATAAGACTGTGATTGCTGATGATAGTGGTTTAGAAGTAACCGCTTTAAATGGCGAACCTGGCGTTTATTCAGCACGATATGCAGGACCAGAGAAAAATGATGAAGCTAACATTCAAAAAGTACTTGAAGGTTTAGAAGATAAAAACGATCGCACAGCTCGTTTTGTTTGTGTCATCAGTATGACCACTGCAGAAGGCGTGACGAAAACATTTAGAGGTACGGTTGAAGGGGAAATTACCTTGAACAAAATTGGTGAAAATGGATTTGGCTATGATCCTATTTTCTTAGTACCCGATCAACAAAAAACTATGGCGCAATTAACAGCTGAAGAGAAATCAGATATTAGTCATCGACGAAAAGCAATAGATCAACTACAAGCCTATATTGAAGGTGAGGCAAAATGAAAAAACTGATCGTCGCTAGCGATAATCACTCAGAATCAGGGATCTTGTATCAAATTTATGAAGAACATCAAGATGCAGACGCATTTTATCATTTGGGCGATTCCGAATTTGCCTATCAAGATACAGAGTTAAGTTTATATCATCGCGTAAAAGGCAACATGGACTTTTATCCAGAATTTCCAGAATCACAAGTAGACAATTTTGAAGAAGCAAATGTTTTTTACACACATGGCCATTTATTTGGGGTCAATCGTTCACGTGTCGAATTGGCACATGTTGCAGCACAACATCAAGCAGCGATTGCATTATACGGACATACCCATGTCGCACGTTACGAAAAAATCAATGATGTACACGTGATTAACCCAGGAAGCATATCACAATCTAGAAGTGACATTGAAGAAACATATGCAGAAGTGATAATCGATGGAAAAGACAGTGAAGTTCGATTTAGAAATCGTAATCACAAGATAATCGATACGATCCCTTTCGAACTATAAAGAAGTATTTTTAAATCACTTATGACAAAAAGCAAGGATGTATCGAAAGGATAGTATTAATTTCAGTGTCATCTGTATTATTATTTATTTAAAGAAAATCATGTTTTGACTGAATCAAAGTGAATTATCATATAAAAAAGCCGCTTTTCCATAATATTTTATGGATGAGCGGCTTTTTAGGTACATACATCATACATACGAGCGGTTCGTGTTAAAAGCAAGATTATTTGTTGTCGCCACCAAATAAACCTTTGATGAATTCGATGGCTTTTTTGATTAAGTTGATGATAAACATTGTCTTCACCTCCTTTGTATTTCTTAACTGTAGTATAACGGCTAATCTCCTTGTTTAGCGTATTTTTACGTACTTGGTTACTTTAGTTTCTTAAATGTAGTTAATAAATTAATCACAGACAGTCACGATTGCGTAAGTGTCTTATTTTATTAAATAATAAACTCAAAATAGATAGTATTATAATAATGTTTTATAACAATAAAAATCAAACGATTTTCTCTAATAACTCATGAGGCATTAAAAAATGTTTTTCTCAATTTTTATTATTTCACACTACTATTGTCACTAAGACTGAGGGGCAGAGTTAAATTCATATTACTTTTATAGTGTGAAACTATTTATTTATTCATCTTTTAATTTTTTACTTTATCAAGCAAAAGGGTTGCTTGATTGAATTAATCTCTATATAATACGGCTTAATGTACTTGAAGCCAGATATATATTTAATGAAAAGGGAGAAAATAATTAGTGAAAAAAACTCAAAAATTTAGTATTAGAAAGCATAAATTTGGTGCTGCCTCAGTTTTATTAGGGATTATGGTATTTATAGGAATCGGTCAGCATCATGAAGCTGAAGCCGCAGAAGATGTTAAAAAGCAAAGTACAGTAGGGAATAGAAATGAAGATAACAGTGAAATAGATGAAAATACTACAGAACAAATAAATGTAGAGCAAGAACCAAGCCAAGAACAAAATCAAGATTTAAAACTACAGGCAGAAAATCAACAAAGCCAAAGTGAAAATCAAACAGAAGCGAATGCTGTTTCAGCACAACCTGTTAAAGCAGAAGCACAAGAGCAAGTGCCTTCGAATACAACAGTTGAAGCATCTGAACCAAAATCTGAAGAAACAGGTGATGGGAAACCTGCAACTCAGAATCAAACTGCACCTCAATCATTAACAGCACCTACTACACCAAAGAGCGCAGAAACACAAACATCCACACCACATGTAAGGGCTACAACTTATAACAACCCCCAACAAGGTCAAGACGTTACGAATAAAGTAGAAGTAGTAAACAGTTCTATTACAGGGAAAGATCAAAATAAAACTGTAAATCCACATAATGCTGAGCGTGTAACATTAAACTATGAATGGAAATTTAAAAATGGTATAAAACCAAATGACTATTTTGACTTTACTATTAGTGACAATGTAGACACTAAAGGCGTTTCAAAAATTGGTAAAGTTCCAATGATAAAAGATAGTGAAGCAATTATTGCGACTGGACAAATTTTAAATGAAACTACAATTAGATATACGTTTTCTAATTATGTTGAAAATAAGCAAGAATTAAATGCGCAATTGTCACTTAACTTATTTATTAGACCTGATAAAGTGACAAATGCGGGTAGTCAAACGATTATTTCTAAATTAGGTGATAAAGAAACAAGTCAATCATTTAATGTAGTTTATCTACCAGGTGTCACTGATTATTATGGGGTAAATGTAAATGGAAGAATTTATGAGCTCGATAAAGAAAATAAAACTTTTAAACATCTTGCTTATATAAATCCAGATAAAGCGTCGGTTAAATCAGTGACAATTTATGGTAATCTAACTCAAGGAAAACCATCGAATCAATATACACCTAATGTGAAAGTATATAAATTTAAAGGGCAAGGGAAGCTCGCTGAAAGTGTTTATGCAGACTTAAAAGATGTGACTAAATTTGAAGATGTTACGTCTAACGTCAATTTAAAAACAAGCGGTGGAGGATCATATACGCTTGAATTTCCAGATTTAACAAATGGTGCTTATTTAGTTGATTACGAATCAAAATTTGAAGTTTCAAATAGTGACTTAAATTTAAGAACTGTATTGGATGGATATAACGGAAATACACGTTATTACTATTACCCGCATACTAGATTAACATGGGATAACGGTGTGGCTTTTTATTCTAATAAAGCAAATGGCGCAGGAAAAAACCGACCATTAGAACCAATTATTCAATCAAGTACACCAATAGATCTTGATATGAACACAGCACCTGAACCTGAAAGATATGAAGCAACGGGTGTTTTAGAAGAAAGTGAAGACAGTAAACCAATTGTTTTTGAAAGTCAATCTGGTCAAGATTTCGGAGATGGTGGTTATGACTATACCGAAACTGTAGAAGACTCTAATCCAATAGAGATTTCAGAATCAACACATGAGAACTCAGAGCATCATTCAGATGTTGTAGAATTTGAAGAAGAAACAAATCCGGGTGGTAGTGAAAGTCAACATGAGTCAAATGTTGTTGAATATGATGAAGATACGGCTAAAGGTATTGTGACAGGAGCTGTGACTGACCATACTACAGTTGAAGATACAAAAGAATATACAACTGAAAACAATTTAGTTGAATTAGAAGATACGTTAAATCCTAATGTGAGTGGTCAAGCTGAAGGGCCTATTGAAGAAATTACTGAAAATGACAACTACAATGAAATGAGTGGTTTGGGCTTAGAAAGTGGAGATAATGGTTACACAGAAACTGAAGAAATTGACGAAAATCATTTTATTGATACAAATAGTCAATTAGGAACTGAAAATGGAACAAATTCAGATGATCAAACATTTGAAGAGGATACAGAAGAAGATAAGCCTGTATACGAAATCGGCTCAAGTCAAGAAATAGTCGAAGATACAACATTACCAAGTGAAAGTGGAATGAACTCAGGTAATCAAACGTTTGAAGAAGATACAGATGAGGACAAACCTGTATACGAAATCGGCTCAAGTCAAGAAATAGTCGAAGATTCAACGTTACCAAATGAAAGTGGAATGAATTCAGGTAATCAAACGTTTGAAGAAGATACAGATGAGGACAAACCTGTATACGAAATCGGCTCAAGTCAAGAAATAGTCGAAGATTCAACGTTACCAAATGAAAGTGGAATGAATTCAGGAAACCAAACGTTTGAAGAAGACACAGAAGAAGATAAAGATGTTATTCAACAAGGTGGTCACAGTCCGGTAGATATTACTGAAGACACCCAACCACAAATCGGTGGTCAGCATCAAGGTGAACAAACGCTTGAAGAGGATACTGTAAAACCAGATCAACCGCAGCCACCTGTTGATCATGAGTTCACACCTCAAGAAAATGTACCGCCTGTACCACCTACAGATAAGGAAACAGCACCGAAAGATCAAGAAATGCCAAAACCACCAGTGAATGAAGAAACTCAGCCAAATCAACCAAATCAACCAGAATCACCGACACCACAAGAGGATAAAGAAATGAATCCAAATCAACCGCAACCTTCTTCACCACCAATGGAAAATACTACTTCTAATGATTCAAAAACACCAATGGCTCCTAAAGATTCAGAGACAATGCCAGCTGTTTCAAAACAGACTACAATGACTAGTGGCCAAGTGAAGAAAACTAATCAGGCTGAAGCTATGGTCCAAACAGAAAATCAAAAATTACAGATGAATCAAGCAGAAGATGCAAAAGAAGATCAACATAGTAATGCTGATGAAAAAGCCTTACCGAATACTGGTCAAGGAAAAGCAAATCAAACTCCTGCTGTTTTAGGTACTATATTTGGCGTATTTGGTCTGTTACTTCTACGTCGCAGAAAAAATAATCAACATACAAAATAGTATTGTATTCCTATGAAATAAATCTTTTGAATAAGGTTTTAAGCAAGAAGAGCTCGTTTTTGATGTGCACCCCAAAAGTTAGACCTAAAATCTAACATTTGGAGGTCACTCCATTTAAACGGGCTCTTTTTTATTGTGGTTGTATATTTTTAACGGTTGGTGAAATATTCACTGACCGTTATTTTAATTTTTGATATTAAAAAAGCACAAATATCTCTATAATTGTAAGTGACCAAACCAACGATTAAGGAGATATTGTGCCTATGTGTAATGATATATCAGAAATGCTTGGAATTAAAGTCAAAAATTTAAAAATCACTCAAAATCTAGGATTAGATGTACATAAAAACGTAAAGGCATTATTATACGAAGGCCAATTGACATATCATCCCAGTGCTTGTGCGTGTTGTGGAATTAAAAATGATGCCCATTTAATTATTAAACATGGCTTTCGTAAAACGAAAGTTTATATGGGATTAATTTTTGAAAGACCTGCCTATTTAAAATTGAAGAAACAGCGCTTTTACTGTAAAGCTTGTCAACAAACCTTTACAGCTCAAACACCCTATATTCAACCCCGATGTACCATCTCAAATGAGGTCAAACGCATGATGACCCGGAAACTATCTAAAGTCATCTCTGAAAAGGATGTCGCTGAAAGTCTATGTGTATCACCTTCAACTGTCCATCGCCATTTAAAAGAGGTAAGTGATTCGGTGAAGACGCAGGCACATCATGTTTTACCGGAGCACTTAGCTTTTGACGAATTCAAATCAACGAAAGATGTCGAAGGTGCGATGAGCTTTATTTACTGTGATAGTGTAACCCATGATATCATCGATATTTTACCTGATCGTCGCAAACATAAATGAGAAGCCTATTTTTTAAAGTTCTCTAGAAAGCAACGTGAAAGAGTGAAAACCATCTCTATAGATATGTTTCCACCTTATATCGCACTCATTCAAGACTTATTTCCTCATGCGGAGATAATTATGGATCGCTTTCATATCGTGCAGGCTATCAATCGTGAAATCAATCGATGCCGAGTTCAAGTTATGAATGGTTTTAGGACAAAAGATAGACCTCAATATAATAAATTAAAGCGTTATTGGAAGTTACTATTAAAAGCGCCCTTAGATTTAGATCGAATGATATATCAGTCATACGGACTTTTTAAGTCTTGGCAGAGTCAATACAGTTTAGTTCAGTATTTATTGGAGCTTGATGAGAGGCTCAAAGAGACATATGAAACGGGGCATCGTCTTTTAAGTGCTCTGAAAGTAAACGATATCCAGCAATTACGCTTCATCTTACAGGATTCAAAAACAAAAGATATTTCACAAGGACTCAAGCGCGTCATTCAAACATTCATCAAATATTTGCCCTATATCTCAAATACGATGCGTTATCCACATTTAACGAATGGGCCAATTGAGGGCATTAATAATAAAATAAAACTGATTAAACGGGTTTCTTATGGTTATAGAAATTTCTGGAATTTTAGGAATCGAATCTTAATCATTTCCAAGGTATTTGTAAGTGAATATAAAAAACGCATTAAACAACAAAATAACGTTGCTTAATGCGTTATCGTCTCGCCAACCGACGTTGACAAAGAACCTTTATTGTTTAATTATGGAAAGTGATATAAATATTGAATTCTTAATTCGAAATTAATGTATAGGAAGTAAAGAGAGTTCATTATTATTTTATTGTTGCCTACTGCTAAAGCGAATTCATAAGCTAAGAGAAATGCTGAATACATCTCAAAATCATTAAATTCATTTAATAATGATGATAAATAGTTATGAATAGTTAATTAATAGTTAATTACTAAATGGTAGAAAATCATGTATTGTATATATCTGTTAGTTATAAAAATTGGAGGAAAAAATTATGAAAAATAAATTGATAACAAAATCATTATTAGCTATTGCTACAATTGGAATTACAGCAACAACATTTATTGGAACTGCTGATGCAAGTCAAGGATATGGTCCAAGAGAAAAAACACCAGTAAGTATTAAAAATAACATCGTGACATATAGTGATGGAACATACAAATATCAATCAAGACCACATTTCAATAAAACACCAAAATACATTAAATTTATCCACGCAAACAATATTGTTGAATATAATGATGGTACATTTAGCTATGGTGCCCGTCCACAAATCAACAAAGCTGAAAAGAAAAGTGACTTAACGATAAAAAGAGAGCAACAACTTGCGAATGCTAAACAATTAGTAACAGAATTTGAAAAAACACATACAGTTCAAGCGCATAGAAAAGCACAAAGAGCCGTAAACATTGTTTCTTTTGAATATAAAGCTCAAAAGGATGCACTACAACAAAGAATCGAAAATGTTTTAAAACAAGGATATGTAAAATAATCAAGTATTTAAATACTGGTTTTAGATTTTAATTCATGACATTACACTCTTTAAAGCTAACGTATTGGTTAATCTGACATATTGGGAGTTTGTCAGAATGAATTCAATAAACCTATACCAACCAATAACTGATATGTCTATGCGATAGGGAAGTTTAAAAGTTAATTTAATCCAATAAAAAGCGCCATGATTTCTAATAATTGTTAGAAAACATGACGCTTTTTATTATAAAAAATACATAAAAATGAAGTAATGCAAGCGGTTATCATTTTATACTTTTTTCTACTGAATATAAGAGTAAAATGATAGTCAAATATAAAAAGTAACTTTATTACCTTATCAAATTAGGACGTCTTAATTGGTCTGTCTTTTTAATTATTAGTCTCTTAACATATGTTATAATATATGTATTAGTTGAAAATTGATGAGCTCATCAAGAGAAGTTATTGAGAAGATTGAGCAAGGTGAGTGGTATCTTGTAAGAGTGGTTGGTAGTCACCATCACTTTAAACATCCAACGCGTAAAGGTAAAGTCACTGTTCCACATCCGAAGAAAGATTTACCACGTGGAACAGAACGCTCAATGTTAAAGCAAGGAGGACTTTTATAGCCTCTTATATCTTCTTTTATAGGAGGGATGAATATGAAGTATCATTTCTATGCAGTATTACAACAAGAAAATAACGACTATAACGTATACTTTCCGGATTTACCAGGTGCGATAACGTTTGGTAATGACATTGAAGATGCTGTATTTATGGCACAGGATGCATTAGAGGGGCATTTACTGGTGAAGGAAGATGATGGTGACGAGATACCTAAACCATCTGAGTTTAAGGAGCTTGTCAATAATCTAGAGGATAATGAGCAATTACAATTAGTGACTGTCGATACTAAACTTGTTAGGATTAAAGAAGAGAATAAGACAGTGAATAAGATGGTTACATTGCCACAGTATCTGGTTGTGTTAGGTAAAGAGAAAGGTGTTAACTTTAGTCAGACATTACAGAGAGCATTGAAAGAAGAATTAAATATATAAGATTGAGACATCACATTGCGTGGTGTCTTTTTATGATGACTAAAATAGTAATTAGCGCGAACGTTGGTATAGATAAGGTGGGGTTAACAATTAAACAATAAATATTACCGGATGATTTTTTGTGATCGGATAATAATAAAAACTATACCGGCGACAGACGGGGTAATTAAGCAATAATACAATTTTGACACGCGCAAAACAAAAACCCTCTAACAACAATAGTTAGAGGGTTTAATTAGCGTCCTGGGAGGGATTCGAACCCCCGACCGATGGCTTAGAAGGCCATTGCTCTATCCAGCTGAGCTACCAGGACATTTTTAACACAAGATTAATTATAACGAACAATTTGTGATAAATCAATATTGTCTTCAAATCTTTTATATACAATTAACACGATATACAAAATATTACAATATAAATTTGTCGGTATATATTAGAATCCTAAACAAGAACAACACGAGGCGATTTTAAACAATAAAATTTGAGTTTTCATATTAATTTTAATTTGTAAACCAACTTTAAAATAAAAAGACAGTTGCTGACGGAAATATACGTTAGTTTTAAAATCTAGCGTAATCTTTGTCAGTAACTGCCAAATTAGAAAGAAGTATCACAAGTATAAGTGACTTTTTGCGTAATGGAATGTTTCTCTTGTTCTATGTTGCAAGAGTCCTAATAGTGTAAGCACACCTACTTTACCTACAATCATTGTCATTATAATAAGCAACTTAGCGACTGTGCCATATTCCGTCGAAATACCTGTAGACAAACCGACTGTACCGAATGCAGAGATGACTTCAAAGGCAATCGCTTCAAATTGTAAGTTAGGTTGTGCGACTGAAAAGCAAAAGATAATCATAATCACGAACATCATAGCTGTTAACGTAATCGCAACCGCTTTTTGAATTTGTTTTTGATCAATAGAACGGCGGAATAAATGTGTGTGGCGGTGACCGTTCAACGATGTGATGACATATAAAATCACAAGTGCGAATGTCGTGACTTTTATCCCACCGGCTGCACTGATAGGTCCAGCACCAATAAACATCAAAATCATCGTCAACATTAATGTACCTGGCGCGAGATGTGAAAAATCAATGGTATTAAAGCCTGCTGTTCTCGTACTTACAGATTGAAAGAACGATGCTAGAAGTTGTTGTGAAAACGACATCCCTTTAAAAGCGTGTGCGTATTCTAAGACAAAGTAACCTAATGTACCAACAACAATTAATATAAATGTGACAAAAAGAGTGACTTTTGTATGAAGCTGCAATCTTTTAAGTTGATGCGTTGTAACAATATCGAATAAAACGATATAGCCGATACCGCCTAAAATAATTAACATCGCTACCATCAAATTAACGACGGGATCATGAGCGTAAGCAATTAAGTTATCACTAAAAAGTGAAAATCCTGCATTATTCAGCGCAGAGACAGAGGTAAAAACGCTAATAAAAAGGCCATAAGACCAACCATATTCAGGCACAAATACAGTTGAAAGTACGAGTGCACCTATTGTTTCGAAACTGATTGTGAATATGAAAATAAATTTAGAAAAATCTGTGACATTTAATGATTCATCAATATTTAACTCCAATTTGAAAAGCTGATTATTTCGATAACTAATGCGTTTTTGAGATATAATTAATGCCAATATTGAAACTGCGACAATCCCCATACCACCAATTTGAATAAGGAGCATGATGATTGTTTCTCCCAAAACGTTAAACTGGGATGTAATATCGACTGTTGATAAACCCGTAACTGTAAAAGCACTCGTTGCTACGTACAATGCGTCAATAAAAGAAATGGGCTTTTTACCCGTCCACGGTAAATAGAGAAGGATGCTTCCTATGAGTGTGGTAGTTAAAAATAATGTGAGATATATTTGAATTGGTTGTTTTTTACTATACATCAATAAAGCCTCAGTTCTTTTTTGGTTATAATAACACGTTATCTTGAAAAAACAAATTTCTACTTTTTTGAACAACAAAATAAAGTAGGAAGCTAATGCACTCGAGAAAAGTGCGTCTATCCTCCTACTTTATCATAAAAAGTTAATATTGAGATAATAGAAAAATTATTTTTTTCCAAACGTGTCAACTAAACCTTTGATTAAATTGATAATACCTAAAATAACATTTGCCCAAGTCATAGGAATGACCTCCTTTGATGTATTTGTACATTTATTATAATGTCTGAATCTTAGAAAAAGTGCATTATTTCCTACTTTATTGTTTTTTAGACTTAAACGTCATTAAATGTGTCGAAATGTTGACAGTTAGGGCGCTATTTCATACAGATACGCAAAAAGTGGTTAATGAAGCATTCGATGGGGTCAATCACTTTTGTTTCACTCTTCAACTTAATTCAGCCTCTCAGTAGAACCATCAATATAATACAAATAAGCATTTCGGTAATGTATTGTAATTATTCATAAGTGCATCATTGACAACGGCTGCTTCGATTGTACATTATATTTGTGTTTCAATAGATTGCTATTTTTGGTAAACTTGTGTGCATATTAAGAATAAATGGAGTGGAAAAAATGAGCTATAAAGTGATTTTATTCGACTTTGATGATACATTGGTGGATTTTCATGATGCCGAAGTCAAAGCTTATGCGCATTTAATGTCAACCTATAGAGTACCCAAAGCGATGCAAGATTATGAAGGCTTTAAAAAAATCGACCAAGCCCATTGGGAAGCTTTTCAACGCGGCGAGTTAACGAGACAAGAAGTGTTAAGTCATCGTTTTGTAGAAACTTTTTCAACATACCAAATGGAGATGGATGGCCACGAAGCGGACGTTACTTTTCGTGATGGCCTCGCTTTAGCACCTATCAAATGGTTAGATGGTATAGAGCACCTGTTAGATCAATTAAAACATAGATACGAAATCGCAATTGTCACAAACGGTGTGACGGATACTCAAAAACGTCGTATTGCGAAAACGGATTTAAAATCCTTTATAGCAAATATTTTTATATCGGATGAAATTGGTGCACAAAAGCCGCGTGTTGAATTTTTTGACTCGGTTTTCAACGTTTATAAGGATTATCAAAAAAGTGATTTTTTAATTATCGGTGATTCTTTAACTTCAGATATTCAAGGCGGTATCAACGCAGGGATTGATACATGTTGGTACAATCATCGCCAGTTAGACAACAATACAGCAATTGAACCGACATATACAATCGAACACATCTGTGATTTAACCCGAATTCTGAAATAGCGGATAAATCATAAAGAGTGGACGGACTGTCTTATCAGATACTGTCCTTTATGATTTTGAGTCTATACATAGGTAAAGAGGATTCGATTCGAAACTCCGGGTGAAGATCACCAGTACATTTAGATTTGATGTTAAATAAAAAAAGAGTAGGGCGGAAATCAATGTCATTTCGTCGTCCTACTCCAATATGCGACGTGTGAAGATAATAGCACGTCGTTTTTTATGATTTGATTTATATTTTTGTCGCTACATGAATTATGATTTAGTTTGAGGTTCCCAAACTAAAATATCATGGCCATCATCATTTTTAGCATTTAAATCTTTAAAACCATTTTTGACAAAGAAGTCTTTTGATTCAAATCTCGCAATTGCTTTAATAGGTAATTGAAATGATTTTGCATAATCAATTAATGCAGAACCATAACCTTTATCTTGATATTTTTTTAAAACTTCAAGCTTCCAAACGACAAGATAATCTTCATAATCAGGGAAATACGTTTCTTCAACTTCACCTTTACGATATAAAGCCATCCTTGCGCCTATTTTCTCACCAACATAAATGCCGTAAAATGGTGATTTTGAACTTGCATCAATCATTTCCCCATGTAGTTCATTCACCATATACAAATCTTTGTTACCAAAATTCTGACGAAAGTCCTCAAAAAGTTCCTCAGTTTTATAGTTAATATCGAGGTGTTCAACTTTAGTCATGTGATAACCCCCCTTTGTTTATATTAATTTAATTATAACTTATTTATTTTAATTTTTGAAGCAAGCCGTAAGATTGTCAGATATTGATTGAACCTTTATACTGTTATGGAATACTGTTTAAGGAGAAATGAGCATGGATTGTTTAAGTATTTCAGTTAATGAGAGGGATCAATTTATACAGCGCATCATGAAGCAAGATAACGATGTGCTGAAATTTTATGATTATGATCCAACTGAAGGGGAGAGTTTTGAGCGGCGAATGCAAGCCCCTAATAATGGAAGGGAAAAGGCAATTGCTAAAGTAATTCGCAACTATATGTCTGATTTGGTTTTATCCGATGCTCAAGCACGTACATTAAAAGCACTAGAAGCGGGTGCGAAAGTGGTGATTGGTGGTCAACAGGCGGGATTATTTACTGGCCCATTATATACTTTCCATAAAATCATTTCTATTGTAGTAAAAGCAAATGAACTCGAAAATATGTATGGAGAAGCTGTTGTTCCAGTGTTTTGGATTGCCGGTGAAGATCACGATTTTGATGAAGTGAATCATACTTATGTCATGCAGGAACGTACAGGTCACTTACAGAAAGTGAAATATCATACAATGGCACCACCAGAATCGAATGTATCTAGATATGTACCTGACAAAGATGCTTTGAAAGACGCATTACGTGTTTATTTTGAAGTTTTGCCTGAAACAAAGCATTCCAAATCACTTTATCAAAATCTCTTGCAGTGGATTGATGAAGCGACAAACTGGACGACGTTATTTAAAAAGATGATTCATGCGTGTTTTAAGTCTACAGGCTTGCTTTTAATCGATGCACAATTTGAGCCGTTAAGAGAGTTAGAAAAACCACTTCTCCAGTCAATTATTAAAAATCATCAAAAATTGGATGATGCTTTTAGATCACAACAAAAAGAAACTGTGGCCAATGGTTTATCACCGATGATTCAAACAGATACGAATGTTCATATGTTTATCCATTATGAGGATCAACGTCAAATGATAAAGTATGAAAATGGGGCGTTTCGTTTGAGTAAGTCTGATGTGACATTTGATGAAGCGACATTATTAGCTGAAATTGATAAAAATCCAAGCTTGTTTTCAAATAATGTTGTGACACGTCCTTTGACGGAAGAATGGCTTTTCAACACGGTTGCGTTTATTGGTGGCCCGAGTGAAATTAAATATTGGGCTGAACTGCAAAAAGTTTTTCGTGAAATGGACATTGAAATGCCGATTGTATTACCTCGAATGCGCATGACTTATCTTTCACCAAAAGTTGAAAAATTATTGGAAACATATAGATTGGATTTAGGCGAGGTCATTACAGAAGGTACAGCATCAGCGAAAGCACGCTTTATACGCGCACAAGCTTCAGATGAAGTTTTAAACGAAATTGCACGTATGCGTGAACAGCAAATCGAATTCTATGAGAAATTAGACGCCATAGTTGGGGAATCAGAAGACAATCATAAGTTGTTAAAGAAAAACCATCAAATTCATACACATCAATATGACTATTTGAAAACACGTTATTTAAAAAATATTGAGCGAGAAAATGAGATTAGCATGCGTCATTTTCAAATTTTGTCTCAAACACTCCATCCAATGGGGGGGTTACAAGAACGTGTTTGGAATCCCCTCCAATTATTGAATCAATTTGGGATAGATATGTTCACATCCTCCACCTTCCCTCCACTTCACTACACATTTGAGCAAATCGTTATAAAAACATGATAGTATCAAGCTTTTGACAGTGGTTCGATTGAGTCGAACCACTGTTTTTTTATGTCGAATTTGATAAATTTTGGAGATTTTTACAGAATTAGTGGAGGATAGTGGGGAGATGTGGTAAATTATATTTAAGGTGAGGTGAGATAAAATGTTCATGGGCGAATATGAAAATAAATTGGACACTAAAGGCCGTATGATTGTTCCATCTAAATTTCGTTATGACTTAAATGAACGTTTTATTATCACTAGAGGCCTTGATAAGTGTTTATTCGGTTACACACTTGAAGAATGGCAAACCATTGAAGAAAAAATGAAAGCCTTACCTATGACTAAACGAGACGCACGTAAATTTATGCGTATGTTCTTCTCTGGTGCGATTGAAGTGGAAATTGATAAACAAGGGAGAATTAATATCCCAGCAAAATTAAGAGAGTATGCAAATCTTGATAAAGAGTGTACGGTCATCGGTGTTTCAAATCGTATTGAAATATGGGACCGAGATACTTGGAATGCTTTCTATGATGAATCTGAAGAAAGTTTTGAAGAAATTGCAGAAGACTTAATCGATTTTGATTTTTAAATTGGAGGGTTTGCAGTGTTTCACCACATCAGCGTGTTATTAAAAGAAACAGTAGATCAACTAAATATTAAAGAAAATGGCATCTATGTTGATTGCACGTTAGGTGGCGCAGGGCACTCGCAATATCTCTTGAGCCAGTTATCAGATGAAGGTCGTTTAATTGCGATTGATCAAGATATCACGGCAATTCAACATGCAAAAGAAAAATTACAGCAAGACATTCACAAAGTAACTTTTGTACATAATAATTTTAGAAATTTAGCACAAATTTTAGCGGATTTGAATATTGAAAAAGTAGATGGGATTCTTTATGATCTTGGCGTTTCAAGTCCTCAACTCGATATACCCGAACGTGGGTTTAGCTACCAACATAATGCAAAACTTGATATGAGAATGGATCAATCGCAATCTCTTTCCGCCTACGAAGTTGTCAACACATGGTCTTACGAAGCGTTAGTGAAGATCTTTTTTCGTTATGGGGAAGAAAAATTTTCAAAGCAAATCGCAAGAAAAATTGAAAGCAAACGTGAACAAAGGCCGATTGAAACAACTTTTGACCTTGTTGATTGCATTAAAGAAGGTATTCCTGCAAAAGCAAGGCGAAAAGGGGGGCACCCAGCGAAACGTGTTTTTCAAGCGATTCGTATTGCAGTAAATGATGAACTGTCAGCATTTGAAGACTCGTTAGAACAAGCAATTGAGCATGTTAAAGTGAACGGTCGCATTTCAGTCATTACATTCCATTCATTAGAAGATCGATTATGTAAACAAATATTTCAAGAATATGAAAAAGGGCCAGAAGTACCGCGTGGGCTTCCGGTAATCCCAGACGCCTATACGCCTAAGCTCAAACGAGTCAATAGAAAACCTATAGTAGCAAGTGACGTAGATTTAGAGGATAACAATCGAGCGAGAAGTGCCAAACTTCGAGTGGCAGAAATTTTAAAATAGAGAGGCGAGAGAGATATGGCTGTAGAAAGAATTTATGATGCTTATCAACCACAAGTTGAAGAACAACCCAAATTAAGACCGCAAAAAAAGCAAGTGACACATAAACAAACAGTTACAAAGAAAGTTACCGTTAAATTAACACGCTTTGAAAAAATGTTATACATAGCACTTATTACAATCATTGCCGCTATTAGTATCTATATGCTATCTTTAAAAATGGATGCTTACGATACAAGAGGCAAAATTGCAGATTTAGATCAAAAAATTGAGAAACAATCCAGTCAAAATAGCGCATTAAAGTCAGAAACTATGAAAAATGCTTCGTATCAACGCATCTATGAAAAAGCCGAAAAACAAGGTATGAGTTTAAAGAACGACAATATAAAGGTAGTGCGTAAAGATGGCGAAACGAAAAATTAAGATTAAAAAAAATAAGCTAGGAGCAGTCCTCCTGATGAGTTTTTTCGGGCTGCTCTTTTTTCTATTGATTTTAAGATATAGTTTTATTATGTTAACCGGCCATTCGTCTGGTGAAGATTTAATTGTACGCGCCAATGAAAAATATTTAGCCCATTTAGATCAGGATGCCGAACGAGGCAAGATTTATGACCGAAATAACAAAGTGCTTGCAGAAGATGTCGATAGATTTAGATTAGCGGCTGTTTTGGATAAAAGAGCGAGTAAAGACTCTAAAAAGCCAAGACATGTAGTTGATAAGAAGAAAACAGCAAAAGTTCTCGCTAAAGTCATTGATATGCCTGAAAAAGAAATTGAAAAACGACTTAATACTAAAAAAGCATTCCAAGTTGAATTTGGACGCGCAGGGCAAAACTTAACGTATCATGATAAAGAAATCATTGAGAAAGCCAATTTGCCGGGCATTACGTTATATCCTGAAGTTCAACGATTTTATCCGAATGGTAACTTTGCCTCACATTTAGTAGGGATGGCCCAGAAGGACCCAGATACAGGTGAGTTAAAAGGTGCACTTGGTGTAGAGAAAATTTTTGATAGCTATTTATCAGGTAAAAAAGGCCACTCTTCTTTTACAAAAGATATTTGGGGTTATATTATTCCAAACTCAAAAAATGAAGTTGCACCTAAACGTGGTGATGATGTGCATTTGACAATTGATTCAAATATTCAAGTGTTTGTCGAAGAAGCACTTGATGATATGGTCAAACATTATGCCCCGAAAGATGTGTTTGCTGTCGTTATGGATGCTAAAACAGGAGGAATTTTAGCTTATAGTCAAAGACCTACCTTTAATCCAGATACAGGTGAAGATTTTGGAAAGAAATGGGCAAATGATTTATATCAAAATACGTATGAACCGGGTTCTACATTTAAAAGTTTTGGTTTAGCAGCAGCAATTCAAGAAGGAAAGTTTAAACCAAATGATAAGTATGAATCAGGATACAGAGATATTGAAGGCTCTCGTATTTATGACTGGAACAAAAAAGGGTGGGGCAAAATTAATATGAGTTTAGGTTTTACATACTCATCTAACACACTCATGATGACACTTCAAGATCTTGTTGGTGCTGATAAAATGCAGTCTTGGTACGAAAAATTTGGTTTTGGAAAATCCACAGGTAGTTTATTTGATGGTGAACAAAAAGGGAATATTGCTTGGGAAAATAAATTGATGCAAAAAACATCTGCGTTCGGTCAATCAACAACAGTGACACCTGCGCAAATGTTGCAAGCCCAATCCGCATTTTTTAACAAAGGTGAAATGTTGCGCCCTTATTTTATTCAGTCCATTATGAACCCAGTTTCTAATCAAACATTTTTTGAAGGTAAACGTGAGGTAGCGGGTAAACCGATTACGCCTGAAACTGCGAAAAAAGTGGATAAACAATTGGATGAAGTTGTGAACAGCGAAGATAGTCACGCTAAAAACTATCGTATCGATGGTTATCGTATCGGCGGTAAAACAGGGACTGCCCAAGTTGCCGATCCGGATAATGGCGGTTATGTCAAAGGGCCTAACCCATACTTTGTAAGCTTTATGGGACACGCACCAAGCAACAATCCACGCGTCGTTGTTTATGCCGGTATGAGTCTCGCTCAAAAAAATGACCAAGAAGCGTACGAAATGGGTGTCAGCAAGGCTTTTAATCCAATCATGAAACACACGTTACAATATTTAAATGTTGATAACAACGAAGTGAATGATAAATCAACAATTAATAGTGTGCCAAAAGTTAAAAATAGTACCGTGCAACGTGCCGAAGACGAAATTAAAGGTAAAAAATTGAATCCAGTCGTTATCGGTAATGGAGAGAAGGTGGTTAACCAAAGTCCTTCATCAAGCACAAAACTATTACCTAACAGTCATGTATTACTGATGACAGATGGCGATATGACAATGCCAGATATGACAGGTTGGACACGTGATGATATTGTTGCATTTGAGTCATTAACAGGTATTGAAGTCAAAGTTAAAGGTAGCGGATTTGTAAAAACACAATCTCAGTCTCCGCAATCTGCAATTGATAAGAAAAGCAAAATTGAAGTTACGCTTGAGTCTGAAAATACAGAATAGCTGAATGGAAGGACTATCATTCTTGAACAAGGCGTGCATTGGGGTGAGGAGAGGACAAAGGCTTGATATCCTCTCCTTCATGTCCGCCTTATAAAATAAGTTTGTATCGATTAGTTAAATGAAGGAAGAACAACATCTTTTAAACAAATGAATGTAAAAAATGAATGAAAGATAGAGGAGAATAATATGGGAATTTTCAGCGCAATCATCGCATTTATCATTACTGCAGTTTTAGTTCCAATACTCATACCAACTTTAAAGAGGATGAAATTTGGACAAAGTATTCGTGAAGAAGGTCCTCAAAGTCACATGAAGAAAACAGGTACACCAACGATGGGTGGATTAACATTTTTAATTGGTGCAATTGTTACAACGATTATTGCTAGTGTATTTGTAGAACCAGCAAGTCCGTTGCTGTTACTGCTCTTTGTCACAATTGGTTTTGGCTTAATTGGCTTTATTGACGACTATATCATTGTAGTGAAGAAAAACAATCAAGGTTTAACAAGTAAACAGAAGTTTTTAGCGCAAATTGCTATCGCAGTTATATTTTTTGTCGTGGCAAAAGTGTTTAATGCATTTGACTTCTCAACTAATCTGAATTTACCTTTCACTGATATCAGTATTCCTTTATCGTATGCCTATATTATATTTATCATTTTTTGGCAAGTTGGTTTTTCTAATGCAGTAAATCTAACTGACGGCTTAGATGGATTAGCGACAGGTCTTTCTATTATTGGATTTACAATTTACGCAATTATGAGTTTCGTATTAGAGCAACCTTCAATTGGTGTATTTTGTATGATTATGGTAGCCGCGCTTGCAGGCTTTTTACCTTATAATATTAACCCTGCAAAAGTGTTTATGGGAGATACAGGAAGCTTGGCATTAGGTGGTATTTTCGCGACGATTTCAATTATGTTGAATCAAGAATTATCACTTTTATTAGTCGGATTTGTTTTTGTCATTGAAACTTTATCAGTAATGATACAAGTGACATCTTTTAAATTAACAGGTAAACGTATATTTAAAATGAGTCCACTTCATCATCACTTTGAACTAGTTGGTTGGAGCGAATGGAAAGTCGTTACTGTATTTTGGTCAGTAGGTTTAATTACAGGCTTAATTGGCTTGTGGATTGGAGTGAGTTAATTGATTAACTATACAGGGCTAAAGGGTAAAAAAGTACTTGTTATTGGGTTAGCAAAAAGTGGCTACGAAGCTGCTAAGTTATTACATCGTCTTGGTGCAGAGGTCACGGTTAATGACGGAAATGACGTTTCGCAAGATGCGCATGCTAGAGATTTAGAAAATATGGGGATTAATGTCGTGAGTGGTTCGCATCCACTGGCCTTATTAGATGAAGCCCCAATTATTTTTAAAAACCCGGGAATACCGTACACAGTCCCAATTATACAAGAAGCACAAAAACAAGGATTGAAGGTCTTAACAGAAGTTGAATTAAGTTATTTAATTTCTGAAGCGCCGATTATTGGGATTACGGGAACAAACGGAAAAACAACGGTCACTTCGTTGATTGGTGACATGTTTAGTAAAAGTAGAGAAAATGGCAGACTAGCAGGAAATATTGGCTATGTTGCCTCAAAAGTCGCTCAAGAAGTACGTGCAGATGAATATCTCGTTACAGAGCTGTCCTCATTTCAATTGTTAGGTATTGAGCATTACCGCCCGCATATTGCGATTATTACAAATATTTACTCAGCACATCTCGATTTTCATGAAAATCTTGAAAATTATCAAAATGCTAAAAAGCGTATTTTTCAGAACCAAACTGAAAGTGACTATTTGATTTTCAATTATCATCAACGCCATTTAATCGATGTCTCACAAGTTAAAGCAAAAATTTTATATTTTTCTACACAACATGAAGTCGAAGGCATTTATGTAAAAGATCAATATATTGTCTATTATGGCGTTCGTATTATTCATTTGGATGACATCGTATTGCCAGGTGAACACAACCTTGAAAATATTTTAGCGGCTGTTATGGCTGCGATATTAGCAGGTGTTTCAGTAAGTGCGATTATTCAGTCATTAACTACATTTTCAGGCATCGAACACCGCTTGCAGTATATTGGTAATAATAAAACGAATAAATATTACAATGACTCTAAAGCAACAAATACGTTAGCGACTCAATTTGCGTTAAATTCATTTAAGCAACCTATTATTTGGTTGTGTGGTGGTTTAGACCGAGGCAATGACTTTGATGATTTAATTCCTTATATGACGAATGTTAGAGTTATGGTAACCTTTGGTGAAACGCAAGAAAAGTTTGTTAAACTAGGAGAGAGTCAAGGTAAATACGTAATCCGAGCAGTAGATGTCACAGATGCAGTTGCTAAAGTGCAAGATATTATTGAGCCAAACGATGTTGTATTATTATCACCAGCATGTGCAAGTTGGGATCAATATGATACTTTCGAACAGCGCGGTGAGAACTTTATTAAGGCGTTTCGTGAACATTTGCCATCACATTAAAGGATGTGACGTTGTATGACGGAAAATAAGGTACCAAGAATCGATAATGAATATTTAAAAGAAAAGCGTAAGAAACAATTGGTAAAACGACGACGTAGGCAACGGTACATCGTTATTGTTTTACTCATTGTAGTCATACTGATTCTCTTATATATGTTTACACCGATAAGTAAAATTAAAGATGCTGAAATACATGGAAATCATTATATTTCTGATCAAGAAATCATAAAAGCACTAAAAATTGATAATCACCCAAGAATTTATGCTTATGCTGCGAGTGACGCAGAACAAAGAATTGAAAAAGAAGATTTAGTCGATAGCGTTTCTATTCATAAAGGTTTGTTTAATCATTTAACAGTTGATGTTAAAGAACATGAAATTATTGGTGTAACTTCTGAGAAATCTAAAACGGTGCCTATTATTGAAAGTGGCAAAGTGTTAAAAGATTTTAAAGGAGAAATACCGAACGAAGCCCCATACTTGGAAGGATTCAAAGGCGATGACAAAACAGATATCATTACAGCGCTTCACAAAATGGATCGCACAACACGGGGACAAATTTCAGAAATTGTAAGTACACCGCAAAAAAATCAGCCAGATTTGATTAAACTTTATATGAGAGATGGCATTGAAGTGGTTGGTAAGATTAAAACCATAGCCGATAAACTCAAATATTATCCAAGTATGTCCCAAGCGTTAGAAAAAGATGAATCGGGTCATTTGAAAAAATCTGGATTTATAGATTTATCGGTTGGTGCTACATTTATTCCTTATGAAAATGTTAAAAATGAAAAAGGCAGTTCGGCGAGTGCGAAAGAAGTTCAAAGTGGCACAGCAATTGAAGACGAAGCAAAAGACGATTTACAAAAAGCGTTGAATAAAATTAAAGATGATAAAGACGACAAAGACAACAAAGATAACAATGATAATAAGGAAACAAAAGACAACCAAAAGGATTCCTAAGCAAGATTAAATAGAGCGATGATTTGAATTGGAATTGTTGAATCAGCCTTTTTCAATTCAATCATTTGATGTCGTCATTGACTCAAAAATGAGAATCAACTTGTAGTCATTTGTACGATTTGATACGAGGATTTGGATGAATTTAATTCAAAGTATGCTTGCGACTTCATTTTCTTAAAAAAATGAAGTGCAATATTTGAATTATTTTTTTGAAACCTACTACTAAAGTCTTAGGAAAAAGTTGAAAATCCAATGTGTTTATAGTTCACATTGATAGTTTGTTATTGTACACTTATAATAGTGTAATTATGTAAAGAAATGTCAGGAGGTGCCTATCTATGGAAGAGCATTATTATGTTAGTGTAGATATCGGCTCATCAAGCGTGAAAGCGATTGTTGGTGAAAAATTTCATAACGGAATTAATGTGATAGGTACAGGGCAGACCTATACGAGTGGTATTAAAAATGGTTTGATTGATGATTTTGATATTGCAAAACAAGCGATTAAAGACACAATTAAGAAAGCATCAATAGCATCAAGCGTTGATATTAAAGAAGTTTTTTTAAAGTTACCCATTGTAAGTACAGAAGTTTTTGATGAAACAAACAAAATTGAGTTTCACAAAGATACAGAAATTAATGGGACACATATTGAAGAAGTACTCGACGGTATTCGTGAGAAAAATGCCGAGCCTGGAACGGATGTCATTAATACGTTCCCAATTCGATTTATTGTTGATGATGACAATGAAGTTTCTGATCCAAATGAACTTGTCGCACGTCATTCACTTCAAGTGGATGCTGGTGTCATCGCGATCAATAGATCCATTTTAATTAATACGATTAAATGTGTTGAATCTTGTGGCGTAGATGTTTTAGATGTCTATTCAGATTCACTCAACTATCGTTCGGTTTTAACACCTACTGAGCGTGAACTTGGTGCATGCGTCATCGATATCGGTGAAGATCTTACACAAATTGCATTTTATGAACGCGGTGAATTAGTCGATGCAGATGTCGTCTTTAAGGCGGGACGTCGCATTACAGAAGACATCGCAAAATTTTTAAACACTACATATGAAACAGCTGAGAAGATTAAGCAACAATATGGACATGCATTTTATGACTCAGCTTCAGATCAAGATGTATTCAGTGTTGAACAGCTTGATTCTGATGAACCTGCACAATTCACTCAAAAAGAATTGAGTGATGCGATTGAAGCACGTGTAGAAGAAATATTCTTTGATGTTTTTGATATTTTAGCAGAATTAGGGTTAAACAAAGTAAATGGTGGTTTTGTCGTAACAGGTGGCTCTGCCAATTTACTAGGTGTAAAAGAATTACTACAAGATATGGTCAGCGAAAAAGTGCGTATTCATACACCGTCACAAATGGGAGTAAGAAAACCAGAATTTTCTTCAGCAATTTCGACAATTTCTAGTAGTATTGCTTTCGATGAGTTATTAGATTATGTTACAATAAGTAATCATGATAATGAAGAAATTGAAGAAGAGATTATTGAAAGCGATTCAAAACGACAAGAACCTAAAGTAGGTGGATTTGAATCATTTTTCAAGAAAAAATCGAAAAAACAACCACAAGAAACTTCAAAATCAGAACATGTTGAAGAAGATACTTCGGTAGAGGTATTTGAAGACGATGTAGACCGAAATGAACAAGCGCAACCAAAACAAGAAGAGAGCAAGTTTAAAAAGATAATGAATTCACTGTTTGATTGATTGGCTACAAAGATTAGGAGGAAATTTAAATGTTAGAATTTGAACAAGGATTTAATCATTTAGCGACACTTAAAGTCATCGGTGTCGGCGGTGGCGGTAACAACGCTGTGAATCGAATGATTGACCACGGTATGAACAACGTTGAATTTATTGCAATTAACACGGATGGACAAGCTTTAAACTTATCTAAAGCAGAATCTAAAATCCAAATTGGTGAAAAACTTACACGTGGCTTAGGTGCAGGTGCAAACCCTGAAATCGGTAAAAAAGCTGCCGAAGAGTCAAGAGAACAAATTGAAGATGCCATTCAAGGTGCAGATATGGTGTTTGTTACTGCCGGTATGGGTGGTGGTACTGGAACAGGTGCTGCGCCAGTTGTAGCCAAAATCGCTAAAGAAATGGGTGCATTAACAGTCGGTGTTGTAACGCGTCCATTTGGCTTTGAAGGCCGTAAGCGTCAAACACAAGCAGCTGCTGGTGTTGAAGCAATGAAAGCAGCAGTTGATACATTAATCGTTATTCCAAACGATCGTTTATTAGATATCGTTGATAAGTCTACACCAATGATGGAAGCATTCAAAGAAGCAGATAACGTATTACGTCAAGGTGTTCAAGGTATTTCTGACTTAATCGCTGTATCTGGTGAAGTTAACCTTGACTTTGCAGACGTTAAAACAATTATGTCTAACCAAGGTTCAGCATTGATGGGTATCGGTGTGTCATCAGGTGAAAACAGAGCAGTAGAAGCTGCTAAAAAAGCGATTTCTTCTCCATTACTTGAGACTTCAATCGTAGGTGCGCAAGGTGTGTTAATGAATATCACTGGTGGCGAATCATTATCATTATTTGAAGCACAAGAAGCTGCTGATATTGTTCAAGATGCAGCAGATGAAGATGTTAACATGATCTTCGGTACAGTGATTAACCCTGAGCTTCAAGATGAAATTGTAGTAACAGTGATTGCGACTGGTTTTGAAGATAAACCATCATCTCATGCACGTAAACAAGGTCATTCTGGTTTTGGTGCAAGTGCATCACAAACTGCGCCAAAAGAATCAAGTTTCGGTGGCCACAATGCACCAGCAACTTCTCAAGAAAAAGAAGTTGAAAGCGGACGTAGTCATACAACAGCGGACGATGATATTCCAAGCTTCATTCGTAACAGAGAAGAAAGACGTTCAAGAAGAACACGTCGTTAATTGTGTATACGTTGATATATGAAATACACTTAAATGTGTAGTGAACTGCTAGGACAATTGTCATTTCTTCATTGTCCTAGCTTTTTTAATGGCATCTTAATTTAAAGCGCTTTACATTTATTCATAAAGGAGTGATTTTTATGGATTTATTCGTTGAAAAACCGCATCATCTCAGTTATCAGCCTAGTTTAGGACATGGTGTTCATATTGGTATAACAACACGACAAGGTGGTTTAAGTGCTTATCCTTCTGATGCCTTTAACATGGCAAGATATGTTGAAGACAAAGATGAAAATATTACAAAGCATCAAGAAATATTAGGTCAAGAAATAGGGTATTCCCCAGAAAATTGGGTTTTTCCAATTCAAACGCATGAAGCTAAAGTAGTTGAAGTATCAAAAGAGGATCGAGGTAAAAATATAGAAACATTATCGAATGATGTATTATTCGGTGTGGATGGGTTATATACGTATGATACAGATACGGTTTTAACCATGTGCTTTGCAGACTGTGTGCCTATTTATTTTTACAGTCCAAAACATCATTATATTGCGCTAGCACACGCTGGATGGCGTGGGACAGTAGCAACAATCGTGCACCGTGTACTAGATCAGTTTCCTTTTGATTATAAAGATATTTATGTGGTGATTGGCCCTGCGACATCGAATAGTTATGAGATTAACGATGATATATTGAAAAAATTTCAAAATTTGCCTATCCCAATTGAGGCATATGTTGAGACGAGAGATACAGACAGACACGGTATCGATTTGAAATATGCCAATCAATTGTTATGTGAGTATTATGGCGTTCCTAAAGAAAATATATATCGCACCGATTATTCGACATCCGAAGACTTAGAGCGTTTCTTTTCGTATCGCGTAGAAAAAGGGAATACGGGAAGAATGTTAGCATTTATTGGCCAATCATCGAATGAAAGAAGGTATGAATAAATGTCAGTAAAATCGAATTTAGAGGAAATTCAACAAGAGATACGAGAGCACGCACATCAGAGAGACGATGAAACATTACCAAACGTGATTGCAGTGACGAAATATGTTACAATAGAGCGAGCTATAGAAGCATATGAAGCTGGTCTTCGGCACTTTGGTGAAAATCGTATTGAAGGCTTTTTGGAAAAGAAAGCAGCATTACCTGATGATGTAAAAATGCATTTTATCGGTTCGTTACAATCACGTAAAGTGAAAGATGTCATCGATGAAATAGACTATTTACATGCATTAGATCGCCAAAGTTTAGCCAAAGAGATTAGCAAACGTGCACATCATGAAATTAAATGCTTTGTCCAAGTGAATGTCTCTGGCGAAACGTCGAAACATGGTATTTCGCTTGATGAAGTCATTCCATTTATTGAAATGTTAAAAGACTATCGTTATATTCATGTTGTCGGACTAATGACAATGGCACCTTATACTGACGATACAGCATACTTAAAATCAATTTTTGAAAAACTTAAAATTAAACGCGATGAAGTCCAAGCAATGAATCTAACACATGCGCCATGTACCGAGTTATCAATGGGTATGAGCAATGATTTTCATATTGCTACGGAAGCAGGTGCGACATTTGTGAGAATTGGAACGCGTCTAGTAGGAAAAGAGGAGTGAATCCATTGGCTATTAAAGATCTGTTTAACGGTTTTTTCTCAATTGAAGAAGAAGATGATGATGAATTCATTGAAGAAGAAGAGCGTCGTCAAGAACGTGAGCAGCAATCACAAAATGCACAGCAACCGGCAAAACAGCAAAGTGAGAGACCTCGTGCAATTCAATCTGTGCCTAATAAACGACAAACTACGCGTATGAAGTCTTCTCAAAATGATAAGCAATACCAAGTTGCACAAAAACAAGAGCAAGGGAATGTGGTGAGTATGAATCAAGCCCAAGAGAATTATCAAAGCGGTAATTCAAAAATGTGTTTATTTGAACCACGCGTATTTTCAGATACACAGGATATTGCAGACGAGTTGAAAAACCGTCGTGCAACACTTGTTAATCTTCAACGCATTGACCCAGTATCGGCAAAACGTATTATAGACTTCTTAAGTGGTACAGTTTATGCTATCGGAGGAGATATACAACGTGTGGGTGCAGATATTTTTCTATGTACACCTGACAATGTCGAAGTTGCAGGTAGTATTACAGATCATATCGAATCCATGGGAAATCATTATGAATAAGGGAGAATTCTATGAGTATACAGTTAATCACGACAATCTTTAATTTTCTTTTATTTTTGGTCGAAGCTTATACGTTTGGTATGATTATTTATATTTTCATGTCTTGGCTTCCAGGCGCACGTGAAAGTGTCGTAGGTCGCTTCATGGCTAAAATATATGAGCCTTTTTTAGAACCATTTAGAAGAATTATACCGCCACTCGGTTTTATCGATATATCACCGATTGTCGCATTTATCGTACTGAATTTATTTCAACGTGGACTTCAATCCATTTTTAATTTAATCATTAATCATTTTTATTAATATGAGTGTACCGACAAGGTCGTATGTCTCATGAAGAATAAATGTACAGTGTTTCAATTTACTGAGATTGTCGATGATCTCGTTTCTTTCGACATGTGTCAGAAGTGCGTTGTATAAATCACATATCATTAATTCAATATATTGTTTAGGCGTTTCTCAATGGCGTATTGAGAAACGTTTTTGACATTTTAAGAAAAAATGAAGAGCATAATTTTCTCGTAATGAGATAATCAAGACATTTTAGATTATCATTAGCCATTTACCATTAATCAGTATTACGCTATCGGACAGATAAGCTTAACTCAAGTGATATATAAGACGTTGAACAGAAATCCAGCTGATTTCGTAGTTCAACGTCTTATTTAGTTTGTGCGTTTGATCATGAATTGAAGGGTGGGAACGACACTTTTGCTATCAATGATATTTGGCACCATTATCGCACTTCAATTTGTTATTGCGTTAGAATGCTAATGGGTTCAATTATTTGTGAAAGAAAACAAATATTAAAAATAGAATGACATGTTATCGTCTTTTACGCTTATTTCTGAAACATGTTTCTAAATTGAATGTAGCATTGAAAAACAGAACAAGCTTTACTAAAATAATAATTGTAAACGTTTACATTAAGTGAGGTCTTAACATGAGATTATACAAAGAGCTCGTTCCAATGATCGAATCCAATTTAGATAATATGACTCACAGTGAAAAAACAGTAGCCAAATATTTTTTAAATCAAACCTCTGTTGAAGATTTATCGACGGATGCTTTTTGTCACAAACTTCATGTATCTAAAGCAACATTAACCCGTTTTTCTAAAAAATGTGGATTTAAAGGATTTAGAGAATTCATTTTTCATTATAAAGAAATGCTACGTGAAAAAAGAGGATTGCTTGCATATAAAGATTTAACACAAAAGGTCTTATTTGATTATGAGGAAATGCTACGCAAGAATTATTCTGTCATAGATGAAAGGAAGCTTGAAAGAATTACCACAATGATTGAATCTGCTGAGCGAGTTTATTTATACGGTAAAGGGAGCTCGGCACTAGCTTTAAAGGAGATGAAAATGAGGTTTATGCGTCTTGGAATCATTTGTGAAATGATTGAAGATGAAGATATGTTTATATGGAATAACCTGCTTGTTAATGAAAAGTGTCTAGTAATCGGTGCATCTATTTCAGGAAAAACCAAGACCGTTCTTGACGCTTTACAAACAGCAAAAGTCTATGGTGCCCATACGGTTTTAATGACAACAAGAAATATGAATAAAAGTGATTTTTGTTGTGACGAAATTTTACTTTTAGCTGCAGCCGACCATCTAGCATATGGAAATCGTATTTCACCACAACTTCCAATTTTATTGATGACTGATTGCTTATTTTCATATTATTTGGAAAATCCAGATCGCAAATACTACTTCGAACAAACGATTATTAATAAAGATACCGAATTTAAATTCAAAAAGGATGTTTAATAATGTCATGTTAAGGTTGGCCGCTTAAATCTTTATACATCATTTTAATGTTGTGAAAAATATAATTTTCTAATTGTTAGCCGCTTGTTTGCTTAAGTGAAAAGGGGTTCTAAAAAGAAGGGGGAATTAAAAATGAAAAGCATAGATAAATACAAAGGGATCATACCAGCTTTTTATGCGTGTTATGACTCAAATGGAGAAGTAAGTTTAGATAAGGTAAAAAGGCAAGTGCAATACTTTATTGATAAAGGTGTTAAAGGAATCTATGTCAATGGGTCTTCAGGAGAATGTATCTACCTTAATGTAGAAGAGCGTAAGTCAATTATCGAAGCAGTTATGGAAGTAGCTAAGGGCCAACTTACTGTAATCAATCATGTTGCATGTAATAACACGAGAGATAGCGTTGATTTAGCAAAGCACTCTGAAAAGTTAGGCGTAGATGCAATTGCTGCCATTCCACCTATTTATTTTAAATTACCAGAATATTCAATTAAAAATTATTGGAATACTATAAGTGATGCAGCGTCGAATACAGATTTTATTATTTATAACATTCCTCAACTCGCTGGTGTAGCACTTTCTACTCAATTATATGATGAAATGCGTCAAAATCCAAAAGTCATTGGCGTGAAAAATTCATCGATACCTGTTCAAGATATTCAAAATTTCGTAGCATCTGGCGGTGATAATTATATTGTATTTAATGGCCCGGATGAACAGTTCTTAGGTGGGCGAATGATGGGAGCAGAAGGGGGCATTGGAGGTACATATGGTGTAATGCCGGAATTATTTTTGAAATTGGATGCTTTAATTAAAGCACATCAATTCGAGCAAGCCCAAAAATTACAATTTGCAATAAATGAAATTATTGCAGTACTTGTTTCAGGTCACGGCAACATGTATGCCATTGCTAAAGAAGTACTTAGACTGAATGAAAAGCTTGATCTTGGTTCAGTTCGTGAGCCTTTAACACCATTAAATGATAGTGATAAAAGCTTAGCAGCTGATGCAGTTCAAAAAATTAATCATACAAGAAATGCCTTTATCTAAAATAGAAAAATAAAGAAAGGCTTGTTAAGGGAGTGTTTACAGTGAATACTACAGGTTTTACAATTATTGACTTATTCGTTTTAATTGTTTATTTACTTGCCGTGCTTGTCGCTGGACTTTATTTTTCAAAAAAAGAAATGAAAGGTAAAGAATTTTTTAAAGGTGATGGTTCTGTACCTTGGTATGTTACATCAGTATCTATATTTGCCACAATGTTAAGTCCGATTTCCTTTTTAGGATTAGCTGGAAACTCATATGCAGGAAGTTGGATATTATGGTTTGCACAGCTTGGTATGCTTATTGCAATACCTTTAGCGATAAAATACGTGCTCCCTATTTTTGCGAGGATGGATATTGATACAGCTTACGATTATTTAGAAAGACGCTATGAAGCAAAATCATTACGTGTTATCTCTGCAATTCTTTTCATTATTTACCAATTAGGTCGTATCTCTATTATCATGTACCTTCCATCTGTTGGTTTAGCAACACTGACTGGAATAGATATCAATATTTTAATAATTCTTATGGGTGTTATAGCAATTATTTACTCATATACAGGTGGCTTAAAATCCGTTCTTTGGACTGATTTTATTCAAGGCGTTATTTTATCAGGCGGTGCTTTGATTGCATTATTTGTGTTGATTTACGATGTAGATGGAGGGATTGGTGCAATCACACAACAACTGGCACATGGGAAATTCATAGCACCAACAGAAAAGATATTTGATCCTAACATTTTATCAAGCTCGATTTTCTTAATTGTCGTTGGATCGGGATTAACAATTTTTTCTTCTTACGCATCTTCACAAGACTTAGTTCAACGTTTTACAACAACTCAAAGTATAAGCAAGTTAAATAAGATGCTTTTTACGAATGGCGCACTATCTCTCGGTATTGCAACAGTTTTTTATCTAATTGGTACAGGATTGTATGTCTTTTATAAAGTGCAAAATGTGAGTGAGGCAACAAATCAAATACCGCAAGATCAAATCTTTATGTACTTTATTGCTTATCAACTTCCTGTAGGTGTAACAGGTATTATTTTAGCTGCAATCTATGCGGCGGCTCAATCAACAATTTCGACCGGGTTAAATTCAGTTGCAACCTCTTGGACACTTGATATTCAAGATGTGATTTCAAAAGGAATGTCCGATAAACGTCGAACACGTATAGCACAAATTGTTTCATTATTAGTAGGTATTTTTTCTATTGTTGTTTCTATTATAATGGCACATTCAGATATCAAATCTGCTTATGAATGGTTTAATGGTTTTATGGGACTTGTACTTGGATTGTTAGGTGGTGTCTTTGTACTTGGATTCATAAGTAAAAAAGCTAACAAATACGGAGCTTATGCCGCTTTAATTGTATCAACTATTGTAATGGTTTGTATTAAATATGTTATCCCGCCAGAAGTGGTTAATTATTGGGCGTATTCACTTATTTCTATTAGCGTTTCTTTTGTTTCTGGTTATACGGTTTCTATTTTAACTGGAAATAAAGTAAGTGCGCCTCAATATACAACGATTCACGATATCCCAGAAATCTTATCGGATGAGTCATGGGCGAAGCGTCACTAAAAGGATAAGGAGGATATAAAATGATTATTGCTGAAAGAGATGATTTTAAAAGATATGTAAGTCTAAATACACATTTTCAAAAAGTAGATGAATTTATAAATCAAACAGATTTAACACAGTTAGAAGAAGGACGAATCGAAATTGATGGTGATCGTGTATTTGCTAATTGTATGACGTATATCGCGGACGGTATACCCGGCAAACAATTTGAAAATCATAGAAAATATATCGATATTCATCTTGTTATTAACAACCTTGAAAAAATGGCAGTAACAGAACCGAAACATGCGAAATCGATTTCAAAATATGATGAAGAAAATGACTTTGAACTATTTGTTAGCGATACTTATCAGACGATTGAATTAACATCATCTAATCTTCTTGTCACTTTTGAAGAAGACTTGCACCAACCTAAATTGAATAAGAATAATCAACTTGTTAAAAAGTTAGTAATTAAAGTAAAAATATAAGGAGGCTAAAATGAAAAAATTAAAGATTCTAATTTGTGCCGTGATTATATTTTTAGTGATGGGTTGTTATGAATTAAACACTAATGTTCAAGTAAATGCTCAAACTGATAAGAATGAAGATAATTCTTTATTATTTGAAAAAAATAATATTGAGTTAAAGGGTGGTGGTATTAATGTAACTGAAGATATTCTAGATAAACTTAATGGTCCTGGTTTTATAGTAATTATTAAATATAGTCAATCCAAGCCCGATGGTGTTCAAGCCTTATTTGGAATATCAAATTCTAAAAAAGGAAATGCAAATAGTTATTTAGATTTATATATTAATGAAAAAGGTGAATTGGGAATGGAGGCCCGTGATTCAGGATCTCAAACAAATAATGTAGTAAGTAGACCGGCTTCTGTTTGGGGAAAATACAAAAATAAACCAGTGTCTAATACTGTTGCTTTAGTGTCAAATAATAATTCTAACACATACGCTCTTTATTCAAATGGATATAAAATAGAAGAAAAAAAGCTGGATAAATTCTTAAAACTTAATGATATAAAAGGATTAGATTCCATTGTTATTGGTGGAGTTAACAGAGAAGGAACAAATAAATTTGGGTTTAACGGAACAATTGAAAATATTAAAATTTATAATTATCCATTGAATGAAAAAAACTTGGAAAATAAAACTCAAAATAATATTTCAAATCATTTGGTCTATAAGGCTAATGATGCTACAGGTTCAAATTATTTTAGAATTCCTGTTTTGTATACTTTGAGCAATGGTAGAGTATTATCAAGTATTGATGCTCGCTATGGTGGCACACATGATTTTTTAAATAAAATTAATATAGCAACGAGTTATACAGATAATAATGGTAGTTCCTGGTCAAAACCTAATATTGCTTTGTCGTTTAATGATTTTGCATCGGTGCCATTAGAGTGGCCTAGAGATGCTAGTAAACGTGACATGCAAATAAGTGGGGGAGCAACATTTATAGATTCGGTAATATTAGAGAAAAACAATCACCAAACTATGCTTTTTGCAGATATAATGCCTGCTGGTGTTAGTTTTCGTGATTCCGTTCGAAACGATTCAGGTTTTAAAAAAATTGGTAAGAAGTATTATTTAAAATTGAAAAAAAGTGGAGATAGTGAATATCAATATTCAATTAGAGATAATGGAATAATCTATGATGATCGAAATAATCAATCTACCGAATACACTGTGGATGACAATTATTCAATTAGCAAAAATGGTGAAAAGTTAAAAGTTGAGCAATATTCTGCACAAATAATTAACGGTAAGAAAAAAGAGTATAAAAACGGAAAACTAGTAGATATGAATATATTTTACAAAGATTCATTATTTAAGGTTGTACAGACTAATTATATTTCATATTGTGTAAGTAATGATTTCGGAAGTTCTTGGTCAAAACCAATACTAATCCCTGGATTACTTGGAGAAAATCATAATTCTCCATATTTAGCTCCAGGCAGAGGAATTGTGGAACATAGTAAGGGTAGAATACTCATTCCATCATATACTGGGAAGGAATCTGTATTTATTTATAGTGACGATAATGGCAAATCCTGGGGGACAAAAGTTATATCTTTGCCATCAAACTGGTCTGCTGAGGCGCAATTAGTTGAATTGAAACCAGGAATTTTACAAGCTTATATGAGAACTAATAATGGAAAAATAGCTTTTATAACAAGTAAAGATGCTGGTGAAACATGGAGTGAGCCAGAATATTTAGATTTCATTTCTAATCCAAACTATGGAACAGAACTTTCTATAATCAATTACAGTCAAAAGATTGATGGTAAAAATGCTGTTATCTTAAGTACTCCAAATTCAAAATATGGCAGAAGAAATGGTCAAATTTGGATTGGTTTAGTGGATGAAAATAATCATATTGATTGGCGTTACCATCATAATGTTGATTATAGTCAATATGGCTACTCATATTCTTCATTAACAGAATTACCTAACAATGATATTGGATTAATGTTTGAAAAATATGATTCATGGTCTAGGAAAGAATTACATATTAAAAATGTAGTTCCTTTCGTTTCTTATCAGATTGAAGAACTAAAAAATACTGAGAAAGAAAGTGAAAAATAATGATTAAATATGGCATTGTTGGTACGGGTTATTTTGGTGCTGATTTAGCTAGGGCAATTCATAAAATTGAGGATGCCAGTGTGACTGCAGTTTTTGATCCTCATCATGCTGAAGCTATTGCAGCTGAACTAAATGCAGAGATATGCGATAGTTTAGACGCATTGGTTAGAAGACAGGATATTGATTGTGTGATTGTAGCATCACCTAGCCATCTTCATCGTGAACCGGTGATTAAAGCAGCAGAACAAGGGAAGCATGTGTTCTGTGAAAAACCTATCGCATTGAATTATCAAGATTGTAAAGCAATGGTAGATGCATGTAAAGCAAATGGAGTCATTTTTATGGCGGGTCATATTATGAACTTTTTTAATGGTGTCCATTATGCGAAGTCTTTGGTGAATGAAGGCAGAATTGGAAAAGTATTATATTGTCATGCTACAAGAACCGGATGGGAAGAACCACAACCGACTGTTTCTTGGAAAAAACTGCGTTCGCAATCAGGTGGACATTTGTATCATCATATTCATGAATTAGATTGTATACAATTTATAATGGGTGGACTTCCTGAAAAAGCCACAATGGTAGGAGGTAATGTTTATCATAAAGGCGAGCAGTTTGGTGATGAAGATGATATGCTTATTATCAATTTAGAATATAGCGATGAACGATATGCGCTATTAGAGTATGGAAATGCTTTTCGTTGGGGAGAGCATTATGTTTTGATTGAAGGAACAGAGGGTGCAATCAAACTTGACTTGTATCAAACAGGTGGAACATTACGTGTCAAAGGTGAAGGCGAATCGCATTTTCTAATACACGAAACGCAAGAGGAAGATGAGGAGAGAACCGAAATATATACTGGCCGTGGCATGGATGGTGCAATTGCATATGGTAAACCAGGCATAAGAACACCCCTATGGTTACAAACATGTATAGACAAAGAAGTAAACTACCTTCATCAAGTTTTAAAAGGTGAGCCAGTTTCCGATGAATTCATCAAGCTTTTAAATGGTGTTGCTGCACTTGAATCTATTGCTACCGCAGATGCTTGTACTATATCTTTAAATGAAGATCGAAAAGTGTCATTAAATGAAATTATAAATACTAAGTAGTAAAACATTGAATCAAGAAATAGACTTCTTATTATAAATTGTCAGAAATAATTGTTGGTCTTTTAGAGGGGGATAAGACAAAAGGGGTACATTTTCCTAAGTGAGCATCTTAAAAACCCGACTCTTTATTATGTATGACTAATAAGTAAAATTTAGAGATTAAGTAGCATAGCGTTGCTTAATCTCTTTTTTGGGTGGCTTACAAAAATCTGTACATAAAATGAAAGGACTGCCTAAATGATCAAAGTTTTTATAACCTAAGACAATCCGTTATATCAGCTTTGCTTTACTGATAATGCTCTCAAGGAGGTCGTATACATAAAGCTCAACGATTAACTAAAGTCGTACAACATTGAAAAAGAGTGTGAATGATTGATGATGGACGATAATATTAGTGTAAAAATACAATGTGTATGACATTTTTCTTTGCTATCAATAATTAAAGAACTTGAAGCTAATGAATTGAATGAGAAGCTTCTTCTTTATTAAAGTGCGAAATTAATGATAAAATTGATAGGAAATATATTATTCGTGACTTATTTAATTAAAGCACGATGAAATGGATGTATTAATATGAAAAGGAGTTCCATCTTTGGATATTTATCAACATTTTAGACCTGAGGAACATGAACAAATCGATTATTTATTAGATAAAGTAAGGCAGGCTGAAACACAGTATGCGCCTGTGTTAACACACTTTTTAGATCCACGTGGTCAATATATGTTGCAAGTGATTGTAGGTAGTTTTAGTGATTTGCATGTGACTTTTAATGGTGGACATCAAGCTGAAAGGTGCCGTGCTGTAATTGCGCCGAGTTATTTTGACCCCACTTTGGACGATTTTGAAATCAGTTTAATTGAAATCGACTATCCTTCAAAATTTGTGACACTTCAACATCAACATGTTTTAGGAACATTAATGTCATTAGGGATTGAACGTGAACAAGTGGGCGATATTATTGTTGCGGATCGAATACAATTCGTTTTGACAAAACAACTGGAATCGTATATCATGTTAGAATTAACACGTATTAAAGGGGCTACGATTAAACTTAATGTTATCCCGTTTGAAGATATGGTACAATCAGAAGCGTATTGGGAGACACATGAAGCAACAGTCAGTGCAACACGCCTTGATGTCGTTTTAAAAGAAATGATCCGAAAGTCACGTACCATAGCGAAAACTTATATTCAACGTAAGCGTGTCAAAGTCAACCACACATTGATTGAGGCAGCTGATTTTCAGCTTCAAGCTGGGGATTTATTATCGATACAAGGATATGGACGCGCTAAAGTGGTTGAAATAGGGAGTCGTACTAAAAAAGATAAACTAAGAATCACCTATCAAACTTTATTTAAATAGTGTATGATGGAGGAGGGCAATTTATGGCTTTTACACCAAGCGAGATTAAAAACAAATCGTTTACGCGTATTAAAAATGGCTTTGAACCTGAAGAAGTTGAACAATATTTAGAACAATTGAGTCAAGAACTTGAGCGTTTAAGAGAAGATAAAAAGCAATTAGAAAACGTTTTAAATGAACGCGACTCACATATCCAATCTTTTAAAGATGTTGAAAAATCAGTTGGAGAAGCAATTGTGAGTGCCCAAAGAGCGGCTGACGAAACTAAAGCTGCTGCGCAAAAAGAACATGATGCCATTATTCAAAAAGCACAAGCAGAGGCAAATCGAATTGTGAATGATGGTTTAGAAAAAGCACGTCGTTTATCTTTCCAAACTGAAGATATGAAGCGACAATCGAAAATTTTCCGTTCTCGCTTTAGAATGCTTGTTGAAGCGCAGCTAGATTTATTAAAAAATGATGATTGGGACTATCTCCTTAATTATGATTTAGATGCACAACAAGTGACTGAGGAAAATTTCCAACATTTAAACCAACAAGATATTACAGCAGAAGAGCAACAGGTTGCTCAAAATAACAATGAGAAGCCACAATCAGATGAAAACGAAACAACACAATCTAAAGATGAAACAGACAAGTAAGAAAAGATAAGCATGGATACAGCGAGTTAGGGAGAGTGAGAGCCTAATAGATGTCCTTTTCTTATATCACTGTTTTGTTGAATATTAATAAATTTTTTGAGAGAACTCTAAGCTGAGTTAATCAGGGTGGTACCGCGGTCATTCCGTCCCTGTTATTGAGCTTAGAGTTCTTTTTCAGTTAAAGGAGTGTAATGTCAAATGGACTACAAAGATACTTTATTAATGCCAAAAACAGATTTTCCTATGCGTGGGGGTCTTCCTAATAAAGAACCTCAAATTCAACAAAAATGGAAAGAGCAAGATTTGTATCAAAAAATTCTTAAGAAAAATGAAGGCAATCCGTCATATATTTTGCATGATGGTCCACCGTATGCAAACGGAAGCGTTCATATGGGACACGCTTTAAATAAAATTTTGAAAGACTTCATTACGCGTTATAAATCGATGCAAGGTTTCTATACACCATATGTTCCAGGTTGGGATACACATGGCTTACCAATCGAACAAGCATTAACAAAAAAAGGTGTAAAACGTAAAGAAATGTCAATTTCAGAATTTCGTGATCGTTGCCAAGCTTTCGCTATGGAACAAATTGAAATTCAGAAAAAAGACTTTGAGCGTTTAGGTATTAATGGCGATTTCCAAAATCCTTATATCACATTGAAACCTGAATTTGAAGCAGCTCAAATTCGTTTATTCGGTGAAATGGCAGATAAAGGTCTAATTTATAAAGGGAAAAAACCGGTTTATTGGTCACCTTCTAGTGAATCATCATTAGCAGAAGCAGAGATTGAATATCATGATAAACGTTCTGCATCCATCTACGTTGCTTTTGACGTTAAAGACGGCAAAGGTGTTGTGGATGAAGACGCTAAATTTATTATTTGGACAACAACGCCATGGACATTACCATCTAATGTTGCGATTACTGTTCACCCTGAATTAACTTATGTCCAAATGAATGTAGATGGAACGAAATATATTATTGCGGAAGCACTTGTTGATAGTGTTGTAGAGCAATTAGGTTGGGATAAAGAGACGATTGTACGTGAGCAAGATTTTAAAGGTTCAGAGCTTGAATATGTTGAAGCGCAACATCCTTTCATTGACCGTACTTCTTTAGTCATCAATGGTGAACATGTTACTACAGATGCGGGTACAGGATGTGTTCATACTGCACCTGGACATGGTGAAGATGACTATATCGTTGGTCAAAAATATGGTTTAGATGTGATTAGTCCTGTCGATGCTAAAGGTGTATTCACAGCAGAAGCGGGTCAGTTTGAAGGTATGTTTTATGATAAAGCAAACAAAGCGATTACAGAATTGTTAACTGAAAAAGGTGCTTTATTGAAACTTGAATTTATTACACATAGTTATCCCCACGATTGGCGTACGAAAAAACCAGTTATTTTCCGTGCAACACCACAATGGTTTGCATCAATTTCGAAAGTACGTCAAGATATTTTAGACGCGATTGACAATACTCAATTCAAAGTTGAATGGGGTAAAACACGTATTTATAACATGATTCGTGACCGTGGTGAGTGGGTCATTTCTCGTCAACGTGTTTGGGGTGTACCTTTACCAGTCTTTTATGCTGAAAATGGCGACATCATTATGACAAAAGAAACGGTATACCACGTTGCGGATTTATTTGAAAAACACGGTTCAAATATCTGGTTTGAAAAAGATGCGAAAGACTTATTACCAGAAGGATTTACGCATCCAGGTAGTCCAAACGGTGTATTTACTAAAGAAGAAGATATCATGGATGTATGGTTTGACTCAGGTTCTTCTCACAGAGGCGTACTTGAAACGCGTCCTGAGCTTAGTTTTCCAGCTGACTTATATTTAGAAGGTAGCGACCAATATCGTGGTTGGTTTAACTCATCAATTACAACAGCTGTCGCAACACGTGGTTTGGCACCTTACAAAATGTTACTTTCTCATGGTTTCGTGATGGATGGAGAAGGTAAAAAGATGAGTAAATCCTTAGGTAACGTGACTGCGCCAGATACAGTTGTTAAACAAAAAGGTGCAGATATCGCACGTCTTTGGGTAAGTTCAGTTGACTATCTTGCGGATGTTCGTATTTCTGATGAGATTCTTAAACAAGTGGCGGATGTTTACCGCAAAATCAGAAACACATTACGTTTCTTATTAGGTAATGTGAATGATTTTGATCCTGCAACAGATCGCATTGCAGAAGCCGATTTATTAGAAGTGGATCGCTATGTTTTACATCGCTTAAGAGAATTTACAGCGAGCACATTAGATCATTATGAACAATTTGATTATCTTGATATTTATCAAGAAGTTCAAAACTTTATTAATGTTGAACTTAGTAACTTCTACTTAGATTATGGTAAAGACATTTTATATATTGAAAAACGTGACGCACACAAACGTCGTAGTATGCAAACTGTACTTTTCGAGATTTTAGTTAATATGACAAAATTACTAGCTCCGATTATTCCACATACAGCGGATGAAGTTTGGTCACATATTGAACATGTTGAAGAAGAAAGTGTACATTTAACGAATATGCCTGAAAAAGAAGCTGTAGATCAAGCATTGCTTGATAAATGGGGTCAATTTATGGCATTGCGTGATGACGTTAACCGTGCATTAGAAGCAGCGAGAAATGAAAAAACAATTGGTAAATCTTTAGAAGCAAAAGTGAAAATTGGTAATAGCCCTTCATTTGATACAGTTGCATTTTTAGAAGGCTTTGAAGATTTACATCAACTCTTTATCGTTTCTCAAGTCGAAGTTGTGGATGCACCTCAAGGTGAAGTTTATCAACATGGAACAATCGAAATTGTTCATGCAGAAGGACAAAAATGTGAACGTTGTTGGAATTATAGTAAATCTTTAGGTACAGTGGCTGGCTTATCTGGATTATGTCCACGATGCCAAGCGGTTGTGAAGACTCTATAAGTTAACGTTGGCTGAGTGACAGAAGTCATTTGGAAGCAATTGACGTATTCTGTTAACTAAAGTCGCCTAATTTGGAAATCAAATATGATTTACACGATTGACCTCCTAATAGCACGAGAATGTTATTGGGAGGTCAATTTATGAAAAAGTAAGCTTCATCTATTTTTTCTCACTGTTGATATAAATATTCCAGTCGTTTTGAAACAAAGCGGTTATTCTACTTGCAATAATGACGTGGACTTTATAAGTAAATAGAGAGTATCGTTTACCGTACTTTTTTATATCGTGTTATAATATAACGGTGATTAAAAGAAAGGAAAAATAATATGAAACGACAATATTATCTCGGGCTTTCAATATTGATAGTGGTTTTGATTTTGATTGCCGATCAAGTAACTAAATTTGTGATTCGAACACAAATGGCAGTAGGTGAATCATTTAATGTGATTCCTCACTTTTTATCTATCACATCACATCGAAATAATGGCGCAGCTTGGGGCATATTAAGTGGTAAAATCACATTCTTTTACATTATTACAGTCATCATTCTTATCGCTTTAGTTGTATTTTTTATTAAGGAAGCTAAAAATCAAATGATGATGCAAATTGCGATAAGCTTACTTTTTGCGGGTGCATTAGGTAATTTTATTGATCGCGTTCGTACAGGGGAAGTTGTAGACTTTGTAGATACGGTCATTTTTGGATATGACTTCCCAATTTTTAATATTGCTGATGCAAGTTTAACGATAGGTGTTATTTTGCTCGTGATTGTACTACTTAAAGATCAGAATCAAAAAGGTGAGGTGTAATAATGGAAAAGCATGAATTTACAATTGATAACGAAGCCCACCATTTACAGCGTATAGATAAAATTTTACCGGAATTTAACTCAGAGTGGTCTCGTAGTCAAATACAAGATTGGATTAAAGAAGGCTTAGTTCAAGTGAATGGGAAAACCATTAAATCCAATTATAAACTTAAAACGGGAGATCACGTAGAAGTAACGGAAAAAGAAGTGGTAGAGGCAGATATACAACCAGAAAATTTAAACTTAGATATTTATTATGAAGATGAAGATGTCGCTATCGTCTATAAACCTAAAGGGATGGTCGTTCATCCGTCAGCAGGACACTACTCAGGAACACTCGTAAATGGTTTGATGTATCAAATTAAAAACTTATCAGGCATTAATGGTGAGATTCGACCTGGGATTGTGCACCGTATTGACAAAGATACGTCAGGTTTATTAATGGTTGCTAAAAATGATGTGGCACATCGAAGTCTTGTTGAACAATTAATGGCTAAAACGGTTACGCGTAAATATACGGCGCTTGTTCATGGACATATCCCGCATGAATTTGGCACGATAGATGCGCCAATAGGACGAAATAAAAATGATAGACAGGCGATGGCAGTTGAAGATGATGGAAAAGAAGCTGTTACGCATTTTAATGTAATAGAAAATTTTAAAAACTACACATTAGTCGAATGTCAATTGGAAACAGGACGTACACACCAAATTCGTGTGCATATGAAATATATCGGTTATCCACTTGTAGGGGATCCGAAATATGGTCCTAAGAAAACGTTAGATATCGGGGGTCAAGCGTTACATGCAGGTGTAATTGGATTTAATCATCCACGTACAGGAGCGTATATTGAACGTGTTGCACCGTTACCCGAAACGTTTGAACAGTTATTAGGACAATTAAGAAAAGAAGAGAAATAAGCTTAATTGTAGAGTGTATAATCACGATGATGGATGAAATTAACCTCAAAAGTTCTAATAGTGAATTTTTCTATCATGTGCAACGATTAGAAAATTAGAAAACTTACTATATAGGCTTTACAAGTCCTGTAAAAAGCGTTACCATTGTTTTAAGAAAAATTATAAAAACAAACGTCTTTAATGTAGAGTCCTGTGAGGCTCAAAAGACATGAATAGAGAACGTAAAAATCTTTTCTATCCTAAATAAGAATGTGTTTTAAACGTACGAGAGACGTTAAAATATTTCGATCAGGATATGACGAATTTTGCTTATTCTAAACTCGTGTCTATTAAAGACACGAGTTTTTTGTTAGGAGTGAATAATGTTGGTTGAACGTGTGATTTTAGATGAATCGGCGATAAATCGTACGCTAACACGTATTGCTCATGAAATCTTAGAATATAATAAAGGATCAGACAACTTAGCGTTACTTGGTATTAAAACGCGCGGAGAGTATCTGGCAAAACGTATTCAACAAAAGATTCAACAAATTGAAGAAGTCGAAGTCCCAACTGGCACGATAGATATTACTGACTTTCGAGATGATATTGACGCAAGAAGTCAACAGTTAAACAAGACTTTTGAAATTAATGCAGACTTAACGAATCGTGTAGTCATCATTGTGGACGATGTTTTATACACAGGTCGAACAGTTAGAGCCTCACTTGATGCGATTTTAATGTATACAAGACCTAAAAAGATAGGGCTTGCTACACTGGTCGATCGTGGTCATCGAGAGTTACCAATACGCGCTGACTTCGTTGGTAAAAACATACCGACTTCACATGAAGAATCTGTCAGTGTTTATTTAAATGAAATTGACCAGCGCAATGCCGTTGTCATCACATAAAGCCTTTTAATTCAGTACGAGAGACTGACAAAGGACGAGCACATCCTATTTGATTCATTTTATGCTATTCAAATGTTGTATTTGTATAGGCGATAATGGATGAAATGTATAGATGTCAAACCTCAGTCTCTTACCTTAAAAAGGTGAAGAGACTTTTTTTATGCGAAAGGAAGAAAACTATGGAAAACGATCAAATGTTTAAACGTACCGTACAACCGGTACTCGATGTGAATGAAAGACCAAAAGCGGGGCAATGGGCATTTTTAAGTTTGCAGCACTTATTTGCGATGTTTGGTGCCACGGTACTTGTTCCGTTTCTCACTGGCCTTCCAGTATCATCGGCCTTGCTTGCATCAGGAATTGGTACATTATTCTACATATTAATAACGAAAGGAAAGATTCCTGCATATTTAGGCTCTAGTTTCGCTTTTATCACACCGATTATTACAGGTTTGAGCACAAATAGCTTAGGCGATATGCTTGTAGCCTTATTCATGAGTGGTGTGATGTACGTCATTATTGGGATTGCCATTAAGTTAAGCGGGATTAACTGGTTAATGCATCTCTTACCACCCGTTGTTGTCGGTCCTGTCATTATGGTCATTGGTCTTAGCCTTGCACCAACTGCTGTTAATATGGTGATGTTTGAAAATGCAGGAGATATGAAAGGCTACAACCTCAGTTATATTGCAGTTGCAGGTATTACATTATTAGTCACTTTGATTGTTCAAGGATTTGCGAAAGGCTTCTTTTCACTGATACCTGTACTCATAGGTATAGTCGTAGGATATATTACAGCGATTATGTTTGGAATAGTGGACTTTAAGCCAGTTGAAAAAGCAGCATGGTTCCAGTTCCCGGACATTTACTTACCATTTGCTGATTATCATCCTTCCATTCACCTCGGTTTGATCACCATCATGTTGCCTATTGTATTTGTAACAGTTAGTGAACATATTGGTCACCAAATGGTCATCAATAAAATCGTAGGACGTAATTTCTTCGAAGATCCAGGTTTACATCGCTCAATCATCGGCGACGGGGTTTCAACAATGTTTTCAAGTATTATCGGTGGACCACCAAGTACAACTTACGGTGAAAACATTGGTGTGTTGGCCATTACAAAAATTTACAGTATTTATGTCATCGGTGGTGCTGCGGTATTTGCCATCATGCTAGGTTTTGTAGGTAAATTTACAGCATTGATTTCATCTATCCCGACACCAGTAATGGGCGGTGTGTCAATCTTATTATTTGGAACAATCGCAGCGAGTGGTTTAAGAATGCTCGTAGAAAGCCAAGTGGATTTTGCTCAAAATCGTAATCTTGTCATTGCTTCAGTCATTTTAGTAATAGGAATTGGAAATATGATGCTTAACTTATCTGATTTAGGTGTCAAATTAACTATTGAAGGTATGGCATTATCAGCAACAGCAGGTATTTTATTGAATTTACTCTTACCAAAACGATAAACATTAGGAGGTCTTGTCAATGGAACATCTTGTTTCAATGGAACACTTATCTGTAAAAGAAATTGAAAACCTTATTCAAAAAGCTTCTCAATACAAGAAAGGTAAAGACGTACCCAGTTTAGAAGGTCATTATATAGCGAACTTATTTTTTGAAAACTCTACACGTACAAAATGTAGTTTTGAAATGGCTGAACACCGATTAAATATTAAACAAATTAATTTTGAATCAACAGCTTCTTCTGTGCAAAAAGGAGAATCGCTTTATGATACTTGTCGTACACTCCAAAGTATAGGTTGCGACGCTTTAGTCATCAGACATGAACAAAATAACTATTATGATGAATTGTTGAATATGGGCATTCCTATCATTAATGCGGGTGATGGAAGTGGCCAACATCCAACACAGAGTCTGTTAGATTTAATGACCATTTACGAAGAGTTTGGACGATTTAAAGGATTGAATGTTGTGATATGTGGAGATATTAAAAACTCACGTGTTGCGCGAAGTAACTATCACAGTTTGACAGCACTGGGTGCGAATGTTTCATTCTCAAGTCCTGAAATTTGGCAAGACGATACGATGGAAGCAGAATATGTCGACTTAGATGACGTCATCGATCAAGTGGATATTGTGATGTTACTAAGAGTACAACATGAAAGACATACTGTTGGCTCACATGGGTTTGAAAAAGCTTCATACCATGCTCAATATGGGCTCACAGAAGAACGCTACAAAAAATTACAAGAACATGCGATTGTTATGCATCCTGCACCAGTCAATCGGGATGTTGAAATTGCCGATTCTTTAGTTGAAGCACCGCAATCACGAATTTTTAAACAAATGGAAAATGGTGTGTATCTCAGAATGGCTGTACTGACAGAAACAATTAAAAAATAAGGGAGAGAATCGGATATGAAATTAATTCAAAATGCAAAAATGTTAGAAGCAGGTCAATTAAAAAAGGTAGATGTTTTGATTGAAGGTAAAACAATCAAGCAAATTGCTGAATCAATAGAAGCAACAGATGAAATGACTGTCATCGATGCGAAAGGTCATTTCTTATCTCCAGGGTTTATCGATGTCCATGTACATTTAAGAGAACCTGGTGGTGAATACAAAGAAACGATTGAAACAGGAACGCGTGCAGTGGCTCGCGGTGGTTTTACAACTGTTTGTCCGATGCCTAATACAAAGCCTGTTCCTGATTCTATAGAAAATTTAACGCATTTGAATGAATTAATTGCTAAAAGTGCGCATGTACGTGTACTACCTTATGCGTCAATCACTGTAAGACAGGCTGGGAGAGCGCATGTAGATTTTAAAGCACTTACAGAAAATGGTGCTTTTGCTTTTACAGATGATGGTGTGGGTGTCCAACAAGCTTCAATGATGTATGAAGCAATGCAACAAGCTAAAGCTCAAAATAAAGCTGTCGTTGCCCACTGTGAAGACAATAGTTTGATTTACGGTGGTGCTATGCATGAAGGTAAAAGAAGTAAAGCGCTCGGTATTCCGGGGATTCCAAATATTTGTGAATCTGTCCAAATTGCTCGTGATGTTTTGTTGAGTGAAGCAACAGGGTGTCACTATCATGTTTGTCATGTTTCTACAAAAGAAAGTGTACGCGTGATTAGAGATGCTAAAAAAGCAGGTATTCCAGTAACAGCAGAAGTCACACCTCATCATCTTTTACTAACAGAGGATGATATTCCAGGTGACAATGCGATCTATAAAATGAATCCGCCATTAAGAAGTCACGAAGATAGAGCGGCATTATTGGAAGGTTTATTAGATGGCACAATTGACTGCATTGCAACAGATCATGCGCCACACGCAGCAGAAGAAAAAGCACAACCTATGACACGTGCACCATTCGGTATTGTGGGTAGTGAGACGGCATTCCCATTATTGTACACGCACTTTGTTAAAAATGGAGACTGGTCATTACAACAACTTGTAGACTACTTAACAACGAAACCTGCACAAACTTTTGACTTACCATACGGTCGTTTAGAAGAAGGTGGCTTAGCAGATTTAACGTTGATTAATTTAGAAGACGAATACGAAATTAAAGCAGAAGATTTCTTGTCTAAAGCATCGAATACACCATTCTTAGGAGAAAAAGTATACGGTAATCCTATTTTAACAATGGTAGAAGGACATATTTGTTATGAGGGGGCAAAATAAAGATGTTTGAAAAACGTTATCTCGTGTTAGAAGATGGCTCACATTATACTGGATTTAAATTAGGATCAGACCGCTTAACACAAGGTGAGATTGTTTTTAACACTGCAATGACAGGATATCAAGAAACAATTTCAGACCCTTCGTATACAGGGCAAATTATTACATTTACTTATCCACTTATTGGCAACTATGGGATCAATCGTGATGATTTCGAATCATTGACGCCTACATTAAATGGTGTTGTGGTTAAAGAAGCTTGTACGACACCAAGTAATTTTCGGGCGCAAAAGTCGATAGATGAAGTTTTGAAAGAATACGACATCCCCGGTATAAGTGGTGTAGATACAAGAAGTATTACGAAAAAAATTCGTCAGCATGGGGTTTTAAAAGCTGCTTTTGTAGACCATGAAACAGAAATTGATGAAATGATTCAAAAACTACAAACAATGACTTTCCCTAGAACAGAGGTGCCAACAGTTTCTACAAAAACGCCTTATGTTTCAACGGGATTTGATCTTCGCGTGGTACTTGTAGATTTCGGTAAAAAACAAAATATTGTGCGTGAATTAAATGCACGTGGGTGTGAAGTGACAGTCGTTCCTTATGATACTTCAGCTGATGAAATTCTTAAAATGCGTCCAGACGGTGTTATGTTATCCAATGGACCTGGAGACCCAGAGGATGTCGAAGTTGCTCTTGAAATGATTAATGGTATTTTAGGTAAAATTCCATTCTTCGGAATTTGTTTAGGCCATCAATTATTTGCCTTATCTCAAGGTGCAAAGTCATTCAAAATGAAGTTTGGACACCGTGGCGCGAATCACCCAGTAAAAGATTTAAAAACTGGGAAAATAGCACTTACGAGTCAAAACCATGGTTATGCCATTGATGCAGCATCTATTGAAAACACAGATTTAGAGATTACACATATCGCTATAAATGACGGTACAGTTGAAGGACTTAAACATAAAACGTTACCTGCATTTTCGGTGCAATATCACCCAGAAGCTTGTCCTGGACCAACAGATTCTAATTACTTATTCGATCAGTTTGTTGAAATGATGCAACAAAATAAACAAAAGGAGCGCGTTACTTATGCCTAAAAGAAATGACATTGAAACGATTCTTGTGATAGGTTCAGGACCTATTATTATTGGTCAAGCAGCAGAATTTGATTACGCTGGCACACAAGCTTGTTTAGCACTTAAAGAAGAAGGCTATCGTGTCATTTTAGTGAACTCGAATCCTGCTACGATTATGACGGATAAAGAAATTGCGGATAAAGTCTATATTGAACCCTTAACACATGATTTTATTGCACGCATCATCCGTAAAGAACAACCTGATGCATTACTGCCTACATTAGGTGGACAAACAGGATTAAACATGGCGATTGAACTTCACGAAAGCGGTGTGTTGGAATCCAATCATGTTCAACTTTTAGGTACAAAACTATCTTCTATTGAACAAGCTGAAGACCGTGAATTATTCCGTAGCTTGATGAATGAACTGGATGTGCCTGTACCAGAGAGTGATATTGTAAACACGCTTGAACAAGCAATCGAATTTAAAAATAAAGTTGGTTATCCATTGATCGTTCGACCTGCCTTCACAATGGGAGGAACAGGTGGTGGTATTTGCCATAACGATGAGGAATTACATGAAGTGGTTTCTAATGGATTGAAATACAGCCCAGCAACGCAATGTTTAATTGAAAAATCAATAGCAGGCTTTAAAGAAATTGAATACGAAGTGATGCGCGATAAAAATGATAACGCAATTGTTGTATGTAATATGGAAAATATTGACCCTGTTGGTATTCATACAGGAGATTCTGTTGTTGTGGCGCCAAGTCAAACACTATCAGACGTGGAATATCAAATGTTACGTGATGTTTCTCTTAAAGTCATTCGTGCTTTAGGTATTGAAGGTGGTTGTAACGTTCAACTTGCCCTTGATCCACATTCAATGCAGTACTATATCATTGAAGTGAATCCACGTGTATCTCGTTCATCTGCATTAGCTTCAAAAGCAACCGGCTACCCGATTGCAAAACTCGCTGCTAAAATCGCTGTAGGGCTCACATTAGATGAAATGAAAAACCCTGTTACTGGGACATCTTACGCGGCATTTGAACCAAGTTTGGATTATATCGTATCAAAAATTCCACGCTTTCCGTTTGATAAATTTGAAAAAGGTGAACGTGAGCTCGGCACACAAATGAAAGCGACTGGAGAAGTCATGTCAATCGGTCGTACATATGAAGAATCATTATTAAAGGCGATTCGTTCATTGGAGTATGGCGTCCATCATTTAGGTTTACCTAACGGTGAATCTTATGATTTGGATTACATTAAATCTCGAATTCAAGCCCAAGATGATGAGCGTTTATTCTTTATTGGTGAAGCGATTCGCAGAGGAACAACACTCGAAGAACTTCATGAAATGACACGTATCGATTACTTCTTCTTAAATAAATTTAAAAACATCATCGACATGGAACATGCGTTAAAAGAAAACAAAGGGGATATCGATTATTTAAGATTTGCGAAGCGTTTTGGCTTCAGTGATCGTGTCATCGCACATCGCTTTGAAATGACAGAGGAAGCGGTATATCAACTACGTCAAAAACATCATATTAATCCAGTATATAAAATGGTGGATACATGTGCAGCTGAATTCGAATCTGCAACGCCATATTATTATGGAACTTACGAAGAAGAAAATGAGTCTATCGTTACAGAAAAAGAAAAAATTATTGTTTTAGGTTCAGGTCCGATTCGTATTGGTCAAGGTGTAGAGTTTGACTATGCAACGGTACACGCAGTTTGGGCTATCCAAAATGCCGGCTATGAAGCTATTATCGTCAATAACAATCCAGAAACAGTGTCAACAGATTTCTCTATCTCAGATAAGCTTTATTTTGAACCATTAACAGAAGAAGACGTTATGAACATTATTAACTTAGAACGTCCTAAAGGTGTTGTCGTTCAGTTTGGTGGTCAAACTGCAATCAACCTTGCTGATAAATTAGCAAAATATGGTGTGGAAATTTTAGGAACATCATTAGAGAATTTAAATCGCGCTGAAGACCGAAAAGAGTTTGAAGCTTTGCTCAACCAAATTCAAGTACCACAACCAAAAGGGAAAACAGCAACTTCAGCTGAAGAAGCTTTGGCTAATGCGAGAGACATCGGTTATCCAGTAGTTGTAAGACCGTCTTACGTATTAGGCGGACGCGCAATGGAAATTGTTTATAACGATGACGAGTTAGAAAACTATATGAAAGAAGCGGTTAAAGCGAGTCCTGAACACCCTGTATTAGTGGACCGTTACCTAACAGGTAAAGAAATAGAAGTTGATGCCATTTGTGATGGTGACACGGTTATTATTCCGGGAATCATGGAACATATTGAACGTGCTGGTGTTCACTCTGGAGACTCCATTGCGGTATACCCACCACAAACGTTAACTCAAGATGAGATTGATACGCTTGAAGCTTATACAATTAAACTGGCAAAAGGACTAAATGTTATCGGCTTAATTAACATCCAGTTCGTCCTTGCACATGATGGGGTATATGTTTTAGAAGTGAATCCAAGATCAAGTCGAACAGTCCCATTTTTAAGTAAAATTACTGAAATTCCAATGGCACAGCTTGCTATGAAAGCCATTATGGGACAAAAATTAGCGGAACTCGGTTTTGAACCCGGTATTCAACCTTATCAAGAAGGGGTATTTGTTAAAGCACCCGTATTTAGTTTTAATAAATTAAAAAATGTAGATATCACTTTAGGACCTGAAATGAAATCTACAGGTGAAGTCATGGGACGCGATTTAACACTTGAAAAGGCGCTTTACAAAGGTTTGACAGCAGCAGGGATGGAAGTTAAAGATTATGGAACGGTATTAATTACTGTGAGTGATAAAGATAAAGACGAAATGGTTAAAATTGCAAAGCGTTTGAATGAAGTGGGGTATAAAATTATAGCGACAGAGGGCACAGCTAAAAAATTAGCTGAGCATGCGATTAAAGTGCAAACGGTTGATAAAATTGGCGGTCATGACGATCTCATCACGAAGATTCAAAATGGCGATGTTCAAATTGTTATTAACACGATGACTAAAGGTAAAACAATCGAAAGAGACGGTTTCCAAATTCGTCGCGCATCAGTAGAAAATGGCGTGCCATGTCTCACATCACTTGATACAGCAAATGCATTAACGAATGTGATTGAAAGTATGACATTCTCTATGAGAAATATGTAGGAGGTTAAGTTGTGGTGGAAAAATTAACTGTCATCTCTAATCAAAATATTGCGGATCGTATTTATGAATTGAAAGTATCTGGGCCGGCGGTTGCTGATTTAAAGCAACCCGGTCAGTTTGTCCACATTAAGACTGGAGAAGGCTCATTACACATGTTACGAAGACCGATTTCAATTTGTGAAATTGATCAAGAAAGCAATAGCTTTACAATGCTTTTCCGTGCTGAAGGAGAAGGTACGAAGCGTATTGCAGCTTTACATGAAGGGGATGAAATCGACATTTTAGCACCACTCGGAAATGGCTTCCCAGTTGATAAAGCGAAGCGAAAAGCATTACTTGTAGGTGGCGGAATAGGGGTACCACCGCTTTATGAACTGTCTAAACAACTCAATCAAAATGGAATTGAAACTGTTCATGTACTTGGTTTTCGTTCATCTAAGGATGTTTTTTATGAAAATCAATTCAAAGCTTTAGGAGAAACACATATCGTAACAGAAGATGGTTCACAAGGTGAAAAAGGGTTTGTAACAACGGTCATTGACCAACTCCCAATCGATTATGATATTTTTTATACATGTGGGCCGAAACCGATGTTAAAAGCATTAAATGAATTAGAAACTTTAAAGGATGTACCTGGATACATTTCATTAGAAGAAAGAATGGGATGCGGTATTGGTGCTTGTTTTGCTTGTGTATGTCATGTGCCTCAACATCCGACTGATTACGTTAAAGTATGTACAGATGGACCTGTTTTCGAGAGAGGAGCTGTTGTATTATGAGTCGATTAAATGTAGAAATACCCGGTTTGTCTCTTAAAAACCCAGTTATGCCAGCCAGTGGTTGCTTTGCATTTGGGGCAGAATACGGACAATTTTATGACTTGTCTGATTTAGGTGCAATCATGATTAAAGCGGCCACAAAAGAAGCAAGGTTCGGTAATGAAACACCACGTGTTGCCGAAACGGATAGCGGTATGATTAATGCCATCGGATTACAAAATCCGGGCGTCCATCATATTATTGAACACGAATTGAAAGCATTGGAAGCTTATGATGTGCCAATTATTGCGAACGTAGCCGGTTCTTTAGAAGAAGATTATGTCTACGTTGCAGAGCATATTTCTAAAGCACCCAATGTAAAGGCACTAGAATTAAACATCTCTTGTCCTAATGTTAAAGAGGGTGGCATGCAATTTGGTGTCGATCCTGAAGTGGCAGCAGAATTAACACGCAAAGTTAAGGCAGTATCTTCCGTGCCGGTTTATGTTAAATTATCACCTAATGTGACCAATATTGTGGAAATGGCTCAAGCTATCGCTGAATATGCGGATGGACTCACAATGATTAACACCCTTGTTGGTCTTAAAATCGATCCTCGTACGGGCCAACCTATTATTCATAATATTATCGGTGGCTTAAGTGGTCCTGCAATTAAGCCAGTCGCATTACGGATGGTCTATGAAGTAAGAAAAGCATTGCCTCATATTCCTATTATCGCAATGGGCGGCGTTCAAAACGCTCAAGACGTCATTGATTATATTTCAGTAGGTGCAGATGCGGTTGCTGTCGGGACTGCAAATTTCCAAAATCCTTTAGTATGTAAAGAAATTATTGATGCCTTACCTGAACGATTAGATGAACTCAATGTTCAACACATCTTAGACTTAAAACGACGCACGCAGAAAGGATTGTCAGTACATGAGAAATGATCCCATTATCGCATTAGATTTCGCAACTGAAGCAGACGTTATTGCATTTTTAAACCACTTTGATGAATCTTTATTTGTTAAAGTGGGCATGGAACTTTTTTATCAAACCGGACCTGAGCTTATTAAAAAGATAAAAGCATTAGGCCATGATATTTTTCTCGACTTGAAATTACATGATATTCCAAATACTGTGGGCAAGGCGATGGAAGGATTAGCTCAACTCGATGTTGATATGGTTAACGTACATGCTGCTGGTGGTTCAGAAATGATGAAACGTGCCGTTGAAGGTTTAAAAAAGCATAATCCAGATATTAAACTGATCGCAGTTACACAACTTACATCGACATCAGAAGCACAACTTCACCATGAACAAAATATTCAATCAACGATGGAAGAAGCAGTGTTGAATTACGCACAACTCGCACAACGTGCTGGACTTGATGGTGTGGTTTGCTCACCATTAGAAGCGAGTCTATTAAGAACGGAATGTGGAGAGAACTTCTTAAAAGTGACGCCAGGAATTCGTCCGGCGAATAGTGCATCAGATGATCAAAAAAGAATAACGACACCTGAAGATGCAAAAAAACGTGGGTCTACACACATCGTTGTGGGTCGACCTATTACGCAAAGTGACAATCCTGTAGAAAGCTATCATCAAATTAAGGAAAGTTGGTTAAATGAATGTCAAAATTAATTGCAAAATCATTATTAGATATTGAAGCAGTTTCTTTATCTCCAAGCGAGATGTTTACATGGAGCTCGGGTATCAAGTCGCCGATTTACTGTGATAATCGTGTGACGTTAGGTTATCCTGAAGTGCGTGAAGCAATCCGTGATGGTTTAATACAACTTATTGAAAAACACTTTCCAGATGTTGAAGTTGTTTCTGGAACAGCAACTGCGGGAATTCCACATGCAGCTTATATCTCAGATAAAATGAGTTTGCCGATGAATTATGTACGCTCAAAAAGTAAAAGTCACGGTAAGCAAAACCAAATAGAAGGTGCATTAAGTAACAATAAAAAAGTAGTGGTTGTGGAAGATTTAATTTCGACGGGTGGTTCATCGATTACAGCAGTGAATGCTTTACGTGAGGCTGGAGCGGATGTATTAGGCGTCGTTGCCATCTTTACATACGGATTAAGTAAAGCTGATGAAATGTTTAATGATGCCAAAGTCCCTTTTTATACGTTGAGTCATTACGATGAGTTAATCGAAGTTGCACAAGCTGAAGGTAAAATCTCAGAAGCAGATATTGAAACATTAATTAATTGGCGTAATCAACTTTAATTGTGTGATGCGCACTAGAAAGCGCGGGATAAGGAAATCAATTTGATTGCTATCCCGCTTCTTTATATTTATCGTTTCATTATGGTATCGCTATTATATTTAATACTGTAAGGATTGATCGGTTGTATTCAAGTATATAAGGATAGGTATAATTATTTTAAATACCAACGTAAAAATAACCAGCCACCCACAATAATTAAAAGCATTACTAAAAGTGGTATTAATAAATTCATGCTAATCATAAAATGACCTCCAAAAATGATTTAACCTTATTGTAACGGGTTATAATATAGAGTGAAAGTCAAAAGAAATAATCAAACAAAGTCATAAAGAGGAAATAGTTGTAAAAAGCTATTATCTCATAGGGCAGAGAAAAGGAAAGTAGGGTTCGAACAAATTAAAGGTGACAAAGTTCAAATTTAAACGAACGACGTTGTTACCCTTTCTAAAATACCTAAAGTTCCATTTCTCGAATATTGCATGAAGGAGACGATCAAAATGAAAATACCTAAAATTACGACATTTCTAATGTTTAATGGGAATGCTGAAGAAGCTATACAACGTTATACATCATTATTTCAAGATAGTGAAATTATCACAATGGTGAAATATGATGATACCATTCCTGAGCAGGCAGGAAAGGTACAACATTCTATTTTTACACTCAATGGTCAAGTGTTCATGGCGATTGATAATATGAATGGCGCAGAGATTGAAATGAATCCAGCAATGTCATTGTATGTGACAGTCAAAGATCAATTTGAAATGGATACATTATATAATGGTTTAAAAGATGGTGGTGCGATTCTAATGCCTAAAACAGAAATGCCACCCCAATATCGTGAGTTTGCATGGGTTCAAGATAAGTTTGGTGTGAATTTCCAACTTGCACTTCCTGAATCGACACGCTAGAAGCCGAAAGGGTGGAGTTAAACACCGCGTGAATGAAAAAGAAAAGTGGCTGAGGCTGTTACTTCGGAAAGTAAAGTTATACGATACGTATTTTTCCTAAAAAAGAAGCGCTAAGACGATTTTCTATTAAAAGTCATCTTAGCGCTATTTATTTTGGGATATAAGTCCGTGTTTTTTTAAATGTCAACGCATTTTTAATATAAATTATTCTTCATTTTTAAACCAAGACTTAATTTTTTCAGTAATTTCATCAAGCTTTTTGTTCACTTTTTCTAACTCTTTTTCCATAGCGTCGTTATTACCATTTTGTCTTTCTTTTTCAGCGTTTTGTAAATTGTCCACGGTATCATCATATTGATTTGCTACTTTATTCGCTTGTTTATCATTTGTATGATTTTTTAAGTTTTCAATCTCTTGCTTTAATTGATCAATTTTAGACTGTGTATCGCTGTGGTTATTTTTAATACTATCTTTTGTATCTTGAATTTGTTGTTGTAATTCTTTATCTTTTTGTTCCACATATTGATTTTCTGATTTATTGTTGTCAGGTGTTTGTTGAGAATTTGTCGTCGCATTATTTTGATCAGATGTCTCATTTTGTGTATCGTCACTACTGCAAGATTTTACAATAAAAACAACTAACAGTAATAAAACAATGATAAAGCCGAATAAGAGCCATTTGTTTCTACTTTTGCTTTGGTTGAGTGCTTCTCGTTGTTCTTGTTCATAACGATAATCACGATCAGTATAATACTTATTTTGTTGATCTGCTGTGTTAATCAGTATGCCACCAAAAACTTGATGTTGTTGGGCATCAGTTAATGTATGAATATTTAAATCCGTATTCAGTTGATTATACTTATCATAAGCAATAATCGTTCCATCATCTAATATTTTTTCTACTCTAGGATAATCTAAACGCTTACCTTGTCTTTTCATGTATATCCTCCTTCAAAACCGTGGTTACAGTTTCAAGTATGACCGCATGCGCTACTCTTATCTTAACATAACCACGTCCATCGCAAATCTTCTATATCGCTTTAACTTGTTTTTACCATTTTATTGATAGCCGATGCAACTGTTTTTGTCTTCAATCCTACTAAGGTCTTACGTTAAAAGTGTTTTTAAACGGTGATGCATAAGATTCAATTGAACAAGCGTGCATACTTATTTAACTAATTTCAAAATCAAGACTTATTGCAGGCTATACATACTGTATAAATAATTTAAACTAATTAATGTAATATTTTTATAAAAATAAAATAAATTTAACTACACATGTAATATTTTTTAGATAGATTGGGTATATAAAATTATAATTTATTTTACTGATATGAAGCATATCATGTGAAATAAATAAAAAAATAAAAAAAGGAGCATGTGTCATGAAGAAAAAACCTTTTTTAGTCAGTACTGTTTTAGTCACAGGGTTACTTTTGGAAACGAGTTTTGTAGGATTTGCTCAAGCAGAAACGAACGATCATCAAAGTCAACATGCCGAAATACCAAGTCAAAAGCCAACAGAGCCTCCAACATCGGGTCATCTTGAATTAGATCAAAGCAAACTTAAAAGTATCGATGAGAAAAAAGGGAATGTGCCTGAAAAAGTTTTTGGTAAAGATGACCGTGTACGTGTTTCAAATTACAAAGACAGCCCATACCGACAAGTCGTTCTGCTCAATATGACTTTCCCTGATGGTAAAACATACATTGGTTCAGGTACGATGATTGGTGATAACGCTGTATTAACTGCTGGCCATAATGTGTATTCAAAAGGCGTAGGTTTTGCGACTAAAATTACTGTTTATGCAGGTGTAAACGGTCAAAATTATGAAATTGGTAAAGCAGAGTCTAAAAAATTAATGACATTGAAACAATGGCAAGACTCAGAGGATTCTAATTATGATATGGCATTAATAACATTGGATTCGGATTTAGGTAAGAAAACAGGAACACTTTCTGTGACTTCAAATATGAATGTCAATGAACCGATTGAAACATCTGGTTTTCCTGGCGACAAAGGTGGAAATGTGCAATATCGTGCAAATGGTGTGATTAAAAATTTAACTGAACATAATATTCATTATTTAATGGATACAAATCCAGGTCAAAGTGGAAGTAGTGTGAGAAATACGAACCAACAAGTGATTGGTGTACACACTTATGGTAATGTGGATTTTAATGGAGCGACACGTTTAACTGCGCTAAACATTGACTATATTAAACATTGGATGGGTCAACCTGAAGCACATCCGTATCAAAAAAATGTGAAACTGCTACATTCAAATAGTCTGCTTTGGAAAGACTTGAACTTTAAAAATAAAGTGACTGAAAAACATTTGAAATTAGACGGCACATATAAAGCTAAATACTTATATCATCATCCAAATGGAGAAACTTACTTATCTATTTATGATGCTAACAATAAATGGGTAGGCTATTTGGATAGTAAAGATGTCAAAATCTTAAAATAAATGAAATTTGAGACATCAAAAGTGGGTTGATACCCGCTGTCAGTTATCACACCTTAAGTCAGTAGATGTCTAGGTTGCGCATACGCTTTTGTTGCGTTTTGCGCAACCCTAGTCATCTCCGAGCGACAATCAATGTGCAGATTGAGGACCACTCGATAAGGTATTTAAATTTACAACGATTAAATTTTTTCTGATTCGAGTTGACGAATCATATCATAATCTGGTGTTGCATAAAGTGTTTTTTGACTGTCATATGTGACAAATCCAGGCTTGCTGCCACTCGGTTTGTGCACGTTTCGAATCGCAGTATAATCAACTGGAATTTGCCCGGATTGCCCTGCTTTAGAATAATAGGCCGCTATCATTGCAGCTTCCTCTATCGTTTTTTGGGATGGGTCATCGTTTAATATGACCACATGACTGCCAGGAATATCTTTGGTATGAAACCATAAATGCTTATTTTGAGCACGCTTATTCGTTAAATAATCATTTTGTTTATTATTTTTACCAACTAAAATCATATCCCCGTCAGTTGAAAGATAAGATTGTAATTGAATCTTCTGTTGCTTTTTCTTTCTTTGAAGTTTTTTCTGTTTTAAATAACCTTGCTCTACTAACTCTTCTCTAATATCATCTATTTCTTGTACTTGAATGTGTGCGAGTTGTTGCTCTATATTTTCAAAATAATTGATGTTATCTTTAGTCAATTGAATCTGATGCGTTAATTCTCTTTCACGCGTTTTTAAACGGTTATACTGTTTATAGTAATATTGTGCATTCTCTGCAGGGGAGCGCGTTGGATCTAATGGAATGGTCACGTTTTCACCTGTATAGTAATTTAATGCCTCTAAAGAACTGTCTCCATTTTGAAGTCGATATATATTGGCAGTTATCAGCTCACCATATAATTGTTGGGTTTCTTTATTTTGTGTGCCAGCTTGTTCGTCAATCAGCTTAGCGAGCTTATTTTGATATTTTTGTAATAATTGTTGGACCAACTTAACGAGATCATTTGCACGTTGTTTGACACGCTCGCGCTCGCCTCTTGCATCATAGAAACAATCAAGCAATTCGTGGAGCGAATCAAATGTCACGATATCATCGTAAAATTGGTGTAACTTCATAAAGTAGAATTCTTCTTTTCCTGTCTCATGATTTTTGTGGAAAATAGGTTGCGATGGCATCGTTGTTTCTGACATCACTTCATCATAAGCTTCTGGTAATGTTTCAGAAGTCATAAAATGGCGTCTCATCGTAATTTCTTTAGTGATGAGCGGTGAGAATCCTTCAAATGTTTGTAGCAGCTGTCGATCAATTTTTCCGGCATTAAAATCGATATAAGATAAAACCTGCTGACCTGAAACGTCATATGGATTGTGTTTGTTTTGACTTGGTGGTGCTTCATATTGGAACCCAGGCATAACAGTACGATACTGATTTGTATTAGGCGTTAAATGTTTAAAGCCTTCTATAATTTTTCTATCTTCATTCACTAAAATTAGATTACTATGTTTCCCCATAATTTCTAATATAACTGTGCGATAAATCGTATCACCAATTTCATCTTTACTTTCAACATCAATTTCAACTCGACGGTCATTTCCGATTTGTCGAATGGCATTAATGCGTCCACCTTCTAAGTGTTTACGGAATACACGTGCAAACATAGGTGGTTCAAAAGGATTATCATATTTTTTAGTCGTAATATGAAGGCGTGCGAAATTAGGGTGAATAGATAACAATAATTGATGGTTTTTCCGCTGTTGTCTCACGACCATAATAATTGTATCGTTTTCCGGTTGATTAATTTTATGAATACGCCCAGATACAAGAAATTGTAACGCGTCTACCATTTTCTTTGTAAATAAACCATCAAATGCCATAATCATCTGCCACCTTTAAAATTTTTCATTACACTATTATAACATGTGCCAACAATGACGTCAGACGTAAAGTTTTTAATTTAACGACTCTATACAATATAACAAAAACTGTGGTAAGATATGTAAATAAATAGAAGAATAGCGAAGAAAGGTCGTACGGCATGGATACTGAAAAAGGCTTACTCATAGTTCTCTCGGGCCCTTCTGGCGTTGGTAAGGGCACAGTCAGGAAACGTATTTTTGATGATCCTCACACATCTTATAAATATTCAATCTCAATGACGACACGTGAAATGCGTGAAGGCGAAGCGGATGGGGTGGATTACTTTTTCAAAACAAGAGAGGCATTTGAAAAATTAATTGAAGAAGATGAATTTATTGAATACGCGGAGTATGTCGGAAATTACTACGGAACACCGGTTCAATATGTAAAAGATACAATGAATGCAGGGCATGATGTATTTTTAGAAATCGAAGTTGAAGGGGCAAAACAAGTTCGTAAAAAATTTCCAGATGCATTGTTTATCTTTTTAGCACCACCAAGTCTTGACCATTTGACTGAACGTCTGATTGGTCGTGGCACAGAATCTACTGAAAAGATTCAAAGTCGTGTCAATGAAGCAAAAAAAGAAGTTGAAATGATGAATTTATATGATTACGTTGTAGTGAATGATGAAGTTGATTTGGCAAAAGACCGAATTCAATGTATTGTCGCAGCTGAACATTTAAAACGTGAACGTATAGAAGCTAAATATAGAAAAATGTTATTGGAGGCAAAAAAATAATGTTATACCCATCGCTACATCAATTACAAGATAAAATCAATTCTAAATATTTAATTGCTACAACAGCGGCTAAGCGTGCACGAGAAATCCAAGCCGATCCTGAACATCTATTATTAGACAGTTACAGCAGTAAAAAAACTGTAGGACGCGCACTTGAAGAAATTGCTGCAAGTAAAATTCATCCACATGTAGATGAGAAAAACTTTTAATTAAGACTTAAATCTCAATATCAAATTATGCGCTTTTCAATAGTCTTCGATCAAGAAGTCATTATTGAAAAGCGTATTTATTATGGAAGTCATATTTGAATGACGCATAGACAAGCTTTGAATTTGGCGTTAATGAAAGGAAAGACTAAATATATTATAATGCCTTTAAGAGCGAAAAAACGGGAGTGGAAATGATGAAAAATATTTTGTTAGCTGTAACAGGTGGTATTGCCGCATATAAAACCATTGATTTAACGAGCAAGCTTACACAGGCAGGTTTTAATGTACGCGTTATGTTGACTGAACATGCATTACAATTTGTCACGCCACTATCGTTTCAAGCAATCAGTCGCAATGCGGTATATACCAATACATTTATTGAAGAAAATCCCGAAGAAATTCAACATATTGCATTAGGGGATTGGGCGGATGCAATCGTTGTTGCACCTGCCACTGCCAATATTATCTCGAAATTGAGCCATGGTATTGCAGATGATATGGTCACAACAACATTGCTTGCAACGAAGACACCAAAATTTATCGCACCGGCGATGAATGTCAATATGTATGAAAATCCACGCATACAAGATAATATCAAAACTTTGACGGCTGACGGCTATCATTTTATTGAACCTGGAGAAGGATTTTTAGCATGTGGGTATGTAGCAAAAGGTCGTATGGCAGAGCCATTAGAAATCAAAAATGTTCTTGAAAGAGAGATGGCAGAGAGACCGACGTCAACAGAAGAGAATTATTTTAAAGATAAACGTGTACTGATTACGGCAGGTCCAACGGTGGAAATCATTGATCCAGTCCGTTTTGTTTCAAATCGTGCTTCAGGAAAAATGGGTTACGCGATTGCTGAAGCATTGGTATCTTTAGGTGCAAAAGTGACATTGGTATCAGGCCCAACAACATTAGACGTACCTAATGGTGTTGACTTTGTGTCAGTGACAACAGCAGATGAAATGTTTCATGCGGTAGTAGAACGCTATGAGACACAAGATATTATATTTAAATCGGCTGCTGTTTCAGACTATACGCCTGTGACGCCTTTACCTCATAAAATGAAAAAACAAGACGGCAATGTGACTGTAGAATTTAAAAGAACACAAGATATTTTGAAGTATTTAGGGGACCATAAAACAACACAAAAATTGGTTGGCTTTGCAGCAGAAACACAAAATGTAGCGCATTATGCAAAAGAAAAATTAAAAAACAAAAATGCTGATGTCATCATTGCGAATAATGTTGGAGATCAGTCAATTGGATTTAGTTCAGATGATAATGAAGTGACATTGTTCTTTAAAGAAGGTTCAAGCTACCCGATACAAAAAGGACCTAAAAAAGCACTCGCAACAAAGATTTTATCAGCGTTAGAAAGTAGTTGGCACCAATGATTGCTCAAGTTGTTGTTGATATCGCTTCAAAAAGCGTAGATAAAACTTTCGATTATCAAATTCCAAAAGATTTAGAAGCTACCATTCAACCTGGTGTACGTGTTATCGTTCCATTTGGACCTCGAAAAATACAAGGATATGTCATGAAATGTGTATCTGAAGCTGAAGCCAATTACGATTTATCTCGGCTCAAATCAATTATCGAAGTTAAAGATATTCAACCTGAACTCACTGCAGAATTAGTGCAATTAAGTGAATGGTACAGCCATTATTTTATTTCAAAGCGAATATCGATACTTGAGGCGATGTTACCGAGTGCAATTAAAGCGAAATATTCTAAAGCCTTTAAAATAAAAGACCGCACACAGCTACCAGATAGGCTAGCACAATGTTTTAATAATGATGGAATCTACTTTTATAAACAAGCACAAGCGGACGAAAATATTACTGAAATGTTGTCTTATATGAAAAAAGATGTCGTTGAGGGTGTGACGATTTTATCTCAAAACACGTCAAAGAAAACACAACGTGCAGTACGCGTGAATGATTTTGATGCAGCAGAAGCGCATTTAGAAACACTCACTAAAAGACCAAAACAATATGAATTGCTCGCTTTTTTATTAGATGAACATCATAGAGATGTAAGTTTAAAAGAACTAAAGGCAATGACTTTCTCAGAGTCAGCAATCAATACTTTAGAGAAGCAAGGTGTAATTGAAAAATATGATGCCATTGTCGAAAGAGACCCGTATGAAGGACGTATATTTGAGCAAGATCAAAAGCGTATTTTAACCTCTGAGCAACAAGCAGCTTTTGTGAAGTTAGAAGATGCTGTCACAAATCAACGTTCAGAGACGTTTTTACTGCACGGTGTTACTGGCTCAGGTAAAACAGAGGTCTATTTACAAATTATTGAGCAAGTTTTAGCGCATAATCAAGAAGCGATGATGCTTGTACCAGAGATCGCACTCACACCGCAAATGGTCATCCGCTTCAAACGTCGCTTTGGAGATGAGGTGGCAGTGCTACATTCTGGTTTATCTAAAGGAGAACGTTATGACGAGTGGCAAAAAATAAGAGACGGTCGTGCAAAAGTAAGCGTAGGGGCACGTTCAAGTGTTTTTGCGCCATTCAAAAATTTAGGTATTATTATTATTGATGAAGAGCATGAGTCTACATATAAACAAGAAGATTATCCTAGATATCATGCAAAAGATATTGCGGAATGGCGTAGTCGATATCATCATTGTCCACTTGTTCTAGGTAGCGCAACACCAAGTTTAGAAAGTTATGCAAGAGCAGAAAAAGGCGTATATACATTACTTGCCATGCCTACACGTGTAAATCAACAGCCTTTACCTGAAATCGAAATTTTAGATATGCGTGAAGAACTTGCGAATGGCAATCGCTCATTATTTTCAAATGCACTGTCAGATGCGATTGAAGACCGCTTGAATAAAAAAGAACAAGTCGTACTGTTTTTAAATCGTCGGGGCTATGCCTCATTTATGTTATGTCGAGATTGTGGTCATGTGCCTCAATGTCCTAATTGTGATATCTCACTGACATACCATAAATCTTCTGATCAGTTGAAATGTCATTATTGTGGTCATCAAGAACCTGCGCCCACTCAATGTCCAAATTGTGGGAGTGAACATATTCGTCAAATGGGGACGGGGACACAGCGCGTCGAAGAAATTCTCAATCAACGCTTTCCTGAGGCGCGTATTATACGTATGGATGTTGATACTACGACTAAAAAAGGAAGTCATGAGAAGCTGTTGAAACAGTTTGGAGAAGGAAAAGGTGACATTTTATTAGGAACGCAGATGATAGCGAAAGGTTTGGATTTTCCGAATATCACATTAGTTGGTGTTTTGAATGCAGATACGATGCTTAATTTGCCTGATTTCCGCTCGAGTGAACGGACTTTCCAAATATTAACGCAAGTTGCAGGTCGTGCAGGGCGACACGATAAAAAAGGAGAAGTAATTATTCAAACTTATAATCCTGATCATTATGCCGTGTATGATGTCCAACAAAATGATTATGTCAGCTTTTATCAAAAAGAGATGCAGTATCGAAAGCTTGCTCAATATCCACCGTATTACTATCTCATCAATTTTACAATCACTCATGAAAAAATGAAGGAAGTATTGCAAGCTGCATCACATGTTCATCAAATTTTGTTACAACATCTTACAGATAAAGCTTTTGTATTAGGGCCATCACCATCAGCATTGTCACGTATCAATAACGAATATCGATTTCAAGTTTTAGTTAAATATAAAAGTGAACCTGCTTTAATCGACGCCTTACGTTATTTAGACGACTATTATCATGAAATGTTTATTAAAAAGAAATTGGCGTTAAAAATCGATATTAACCCTCATATGATGATGTAAAACGATTATTTTAAATTTTAATCCATTCAATCTTCGACTCATAAATCGCTCAGCTCTAGTAATAAGGTTTTGATTGTTAACGGTTGAGCGTATTGAATATGCATGACCAGAAAATTTTGCTGTAGCTAATGATTGCGCAATAGCACTCTGACTTCTCAATATGAAGCTTTTGAGAAGTCTAATCTGCTTTGCGAGAAGAATCACCAGCTACAAAATCTGTTTTCAGATGTCGGTCTTATTAAAATGGTACTTAAGACGACTCAAAATTTATGTTGAAAACCTGTTATGTAGTGAATAAAAGAATATACTTGAGCATGTGAAAATTGAGATGGATAAAATCGAATACATTCAATAAATCATTGGATGTTAATCATGCTTATTAAAAATAAATGGTATTTATCTATATTGATTATTATATTTATTGTAGCATTTTTGATGGCATCAAATGTTAAAGTTTTTGATTCATCATTCTGGACGACATTATTTAATGGCATTATGATTGTTAATTTTTTACTTATTTTCATAGGCGCCTTACTCAAAACAGATAATAAAAGGAATAGAATTTACTTTAAATAGGGAGTTAATTACAGGTGAATAGTTCAGTTATAATGAGTAATTAAGAAACTATGCATTTTATGTTATTCATCTTCCTCTATTAGATTGTCATCGTCAGCTTCGATATCTCCCACGTGCTCTTGTTCTTTTTCATGTTGTTCTTCCCACTCTAATTGATCTTGAATCCACTTTTCATGTGCCTTTTGTTCTTCAGGTGTTCTATAGACGCCATTATGGTCATAATCAAATGTTTCTGGTTCACGTGTTTCGTATACTGACTTTTCTTCACCGCGTTCGATACGTAATGAGCTTTCATATGCTGCTAATGCAGGTCCTTCCATTACGTTGCCTTGAGGGATAACACCGTTCGCCACCGCACTATTATAGGCTTCAATTTTTTGTTGGTCAGTATAATCGCCGTTGAGTATCTGTTCTAATGTTGCTCTATCTCTCACATTGTGTGTATCCAATTGAGTTTGTGATGTATCTTCTTGAAGTGTTGTTTTATTCTCATCCTCTTTAATATCCTCATCAGTTGTGACAACATTGGCTTGGGGCTTTTCAACTGTTTTATTTTTAGAAGTGTGTTTTTCTTCTTTAGAATAGCGTTTATGTTTAGACGTGCTTTGCTTATCGGTGTCGGGTTCGCTACAAGCTGTTAAAATCAGAAGGCTTGTAAAAATTAAAGTGAATATTTTTCTCATTAACAATCTCCTCCATAAATGATTGATAGGTGTTAACAATTGTATTCTTTTTACATTGAAACTCTACTAAACTTAAATAGGTGAACAAATAAAATCGAGTTAAGCTTTTTCGTTTGAATGCATTAAATAGTTCCAAATGACAATTTTAAAATTTATACAATGTTGTTAAACACAATATTAATATTATTCCGCGAAATATAGATTGGCGGAATCTTTTTTGATAATTTATAAACGTTTAGAAAGTTTTTAATGCTATCAAAAGTAACGATAATTTTTTCATCTTTTGTCATTAAAAAAGGTTAGATTGTTGTAGTATAAGTTAAAGTTGAGGATTGTGTTTCATTCCCATGTATCACTTCATTATTTTTGTTATGATGAAAGCGGATAGTTATCGCAATTTTTGACGTAATAAGCTATAATATAATGATAAATTTTTTATGAGGAGCTGGAGCTTCATATGATAAAAAAGATAAGAACGAATATTCATCCGAGTCTCAGAAAAAAGTCAGCCCCTGTGACGAAGTTTGACAGCCACGTTGAACGTGTTCTACAAGATCTTGAAGATACGATGTATGATGCAGGGGGACAAGCATTGGCAGCGCCTCAAATTGGTGTGGAAGAACAAATTGCACTGGTCGATATGGAGCAAGATGGTCTTTTACAATTAATTAACCCAGAAGTCATTAGTCAATCTGAAGAAAAGACGACAGAATTAGAAGGTTGTTTAAGTGTTCCTGGACGTTTTGGTGAAGTGACGAGAAGTCAAATGATTAAAGTAAAGAGTTTTGATATTAAGGGTAATGAAGTCGAGTTAACAGCGTATGATGATATCGCGCGTATGATTTTACATGTGATTGATAATTTGAACGGGATATTATTTGTAGATGTGATGGATCGTGAAATTTCTGATGCAGAATTGGAGGCATATTTAGAAGATGAGTAAAATAATTTTTATGGGCACACCTGATTTTTCAACATCAATTTTAGAAATGTTAATTGAAAAAGAAGAGGTTATTGCGGTAGTTACACAACCGGATAGACCTGTCGGACGTAAGCGTGTTTTAACCCCACCACCTGTAAAACAAGTGGCTGTTGCACATCAAATTCCTGTTTATCAACCTGAAAAGTTAGTGCATTCAGACGAATTGGAACAGTTACTAGCAATGGAGTGTGACCTCATAGTGACTGCGGCATTTGGTCAGTTATTACCTGAACAATTGTTGGAACATCCGCGTTTTGGTGCTGTAAACGTACACGCATCCTTATTACCTAAATATCGTGGCGGTGCACCCATTCATCAATCGATTATTGATGGTGAAGCTGAAACAGGTGTAACGATCATGTATATGGTCAAAAAACTAGATGCCGGTGACATTATCTCTCAACGTGCGATTCCAATTGAAGCGGAAGACAATGTAGGGACGATGCATGATAAATTGAGTCAGCTCGGTACAGAATTATTAGAAGAAACGCTTCCATCTCTGTTAAATGGTACAAATTCACGTACACCTCAAGATGAGGCACATGTATCATTCGCTTCGAATATACAACGTGAAGATGAACGCATACACTGGGATCGTGATGCATTGACAATTTATAACCATATTAGAGGTTTGTCGCCATGGCCCGTTGCATATACGCAATTTGAGGATAAAACGATGAAAATATACGCTGCTGAAATTGTAAAAAATCAAAGTGGTAAAGCGGGTCAAATTATTGAAACGACAAAAAGACAAATCATTGTCGGAACAGGCTCTGAGGACAGCATTGCGTTAACTGAAATACAGTTATCAGGAAAAAAACGGATGCCAGTGTCGCAATTCCTGAGTGGTTATCAAGAAAACCTTGTAGGAAAGGAATTTGTGTAAATGGCAACGGTACGTGAACTAAGTTTGATGACAATTGAAGCTGTCATTAAAGATGGGGCTTATAGTAACTTGAAAATGAATGAAACATTACAGTCATATGCTTTAAATCCAGCAGACCGTGCATTATACACTGAACTTGTTTATGGGACGATTAAACGAAAGCTAACTTTAGATTTCTATTTAAAACCTTTTGTTAAGACGAAAATTAAAGGCTGGGTGCGTCGACTTTTATGGATGAGTCTGTACCAACATCTCTATTTAGATAAAATTCCAACACATGCAATTATTCATGAAGCAGTGAATATTGCTAAACAACGTGGAGGGCAACAGACAGGAAACGTGGTCAATGCGATTTTAAGACAAGTGACGACGCAAAATCTTCCTGATATCGATGCGATAAAAAAGAAAGAAATACGCCTTTCTGTAAAATACAGTATTCCTGTCTGGATTATAAAACATTGGTTAACTCATTTTGGAGAAGCTGTGACGACATCTATTGCCGAAAACTTACTATTGCCCGCTGCACAAACAGTACGTGTGAATCAAACTCGAATCGCCATTGACGAGGCAAAAGAAGCTCTAGAAAAAGAAGGATTACACGTTGAAAAGGATGACCATTTGCCTGAATGTTTACATGTTTCAGGTCATGGTGTGATGCATACATCTCTTTTTAAAAAAGGTTATGTGAGTATTCAAGACAAAAGTTCAATGTTTGTTGCGCATATGTTAAACCTTCAATCAGGAGATTCGGTCTTAGATAGTTGTAGTGCACCGGGCGGTAAAGCGTGTCATATTGCGGAATTATTAAATGGGACAGGCCAGGTGTTAGCTACAGATTTGCATGACCATAAAATTACGTTAATAGAAAATAATATTCATAAGTTGGGGCTTACGCATATTAAAGCGATGCAACATGATGCAACAAAACCTTACGATCAAATGTTTGACAAGATACTGTTAGATGCGCCTTGTAGTGGTTTAGGGGTAATTCGACATAAACCAGAAATCAAGTATACGATGACACCTGAAGTTATAGATGAATTAGTGACAATTCAACTTAAGTTATTAAATAATGTTGCTCAGAATTTGAAACCAGGGGGTACACTTGTCTATTCGACTTGTACAATTGAGCAACTAGAAAATGAAAATGTAATTTATACATTTTTAAAGTCAAACCATGATTTTGAATTTGACCCTGTGATTGACCCGCGCAATGGAGAATATACAAAAACATTACAACTCTTACCGCAAGATATGAATACAGATGGTTTCTTTATCACGAGAGTAAAAAAGAAAGGATAATGGTGAATGATTACAGCTGAAAAAAAGAAGAAAAATAAATTTCTTCCTGATTTTGAAAAGCAATCGATTTATTCGTTACGATTTGATGAAATGAAGGATTGGTTAAAAGAACAAGGGCAACAAAGTTTTAGAGCAAAGCAAATATTTGAATGGTTATATGAGAAAAGAGTTAATAGTTTTGAAGAAATGACAAATCTTTCAAAAGATTTAAGACATTTATTGGACTCTCATTTTTCAATTACGACGTTACAAACCGTCGTTAAACAAGAAAGCCGAGACGGTACGATTAAGTTTTTATTTGAATTACAAGATGGGTATACAATTGAAACGGTATTAATGCGTCACGATTATGGGAATTCAGTTTGTGTCACGACACAAGTCGGTTGCCGTATAGGATGTACGTTTTGTGCTTCTACACTTGGAGGATTGAAACGAAATCTTGAGGCTGGTGAAATCGTGTCTCAAGTTTTAACTGTTCAAAAAGCATTAGATGAAACAGACGAGCGTGTCTCTTCTATTGTAATCATGGGCATAGGTGAACCTTTCGAAAACTACGATGAGATGATGGATTTCTTAAAAATTGTAAATGATGACAATGGTTTGAATATTGGTGCACGTCATATTACAGTATCCACTTCAGGTATTGTACCTAGAATTTATGACTTTGCTGATGAATCATTACAAATTAATTTCGCGGTAAGCTTGCATGCAGCAAATAACGAAATTCGTTCAAAACTAATGCCAATTAATAGAGCGTACGATGTCAACAAATTGATGGATGCTATTCAATACTATCAAGAAAAAACAAACCGTCGTATTACATTTGAATATGGTTTGTTTGGCGGTGTAAACGATCAAATCGAACATGCACGTGAACTTGCACAACTGATTAAACCGCTCAACTGTCACGTGAATTTAATTCCTGTGAACCATGTTCCTGAGAGAAATTATGTTAAAACACCGAAAGATGATATTTTTAAATTTGAAAAGGAATTAAAAAAATTAGGAATCAATGCTACAATTAGACGTGAACAAGGTTCGGATATTGATGCTGCGTGTGGACAGCTAAGAGCAAAGGAACGACAAGCGGAAACGAGGTAGAACATAATGTTAAATGCAGAATTTTTTTCAGTGACAGGGAATTTTCGTGAAAATAATGAAGATGCAGGTGGTGTGTTTTATAACAAAACAGATCAACAACTTTTAGTCATGTGTGATGGGATGGGCGGACACCAAGCAGGTGAGGTCGCATCTCAATTTGTCGTAGAAGCCTTACAAACACGATTTGAAGCAGAAAATTATATTGAGCCAGAACAAGCGGAACATTGGTTGAAACATACTTTACAAGTTGTGAATCGTGATCTATATGATACAGCACAACAAAATCCTGCTTATCAAGGTATGGGAACAACATGCGTCTGTGCGCTTGTATTTGATCATCATATCGTGGTCGCAAATGTAGGAGATTCTCGTGCTTATCTCACGAATGGAAGACGTATGGATCAAATTACGATCGATCATACATTTGTAAATCAATTGGTGATGCTAGGTGAAATAACTGAGGAAGAAGCTTTTCTACATCCAAGAAGACATATTATTACTAAAGTCATGGGTACAAATCGTTTTGTTACACCAGATATCTTTACGAAGCGAACACAATTTTATCAATATCTGATTTTAAATTCTGACGGTTTAACTGATTATGTCAAATCTCATAAAATACATGATGTTTTAAAACAAGAACAAGATATTCATGCGACAGGTCAAGCGATTCTTGATCTTGCTGTCGAACATGAAGCGAAAGATAATATCTCTTTTGTTCTTGCAGAAATTGCAGGTGAGCCTGTATGATAGGGCGTTTGATAGATGATCGCTATGAATTAACCCAAATTCTTGGCGGCGGTGGTATGTCGAATGTCTACGTTGCGATGGACACCATTTTAAATCGTAAAGTGGCAGTCAAATTGATTCATATTTTGCCGAATGAAAAACAAGCAACAGTGCAACGCTTTGAAAGAGAAGTGCAAAATACGACACGGTTATCTCATAAAAATATTGTGAGCGTACTCGATGTGGGTGAAGAAGATGATTGTTTCTTTTTAGTGATGGAATATATTGAGGGACCAACTTTGTCAGATTATATAAAAGCACATGGGCCCTTACAGCCACAAAAAGCACTACAATTTATGGAGCAAGTTTTAAGTGGCATCCGTCATGCACATGAACAAGGGATTATCCATCGGGATATTAAGCCGCAAAATATGATTATTGATCGTAATCAAACATTAAAAATTGTGGATTTTGGTATCGCCAAAGCATTAAGTGAAACAGCGATGACCCAGACGAATCACGTAGTCGGAACAGTGCAATATCTTTCACCAGAACAAGCAAAAGGTGAGAAAACGGGAGAGCGCTCTGATATTTATTCTTTAGGTATCGTTTTGTATGAAATGTTAACTGGACAGCCACCATTTAATGGCGAAACGCCTGTTAGTATTGCGATTAAGCAGATACAAGAGACGGTCCCTAATGTAAGTGATAAAAGAAGAGATGTTCCGCAAGCGTTAAGTAACGTCATTTTAAAAGCGACAGAAAAAGAGCAAAGTAATAGATATCGCTCTGTCTCAGAGATGGCGAGTGATGTCATGTCTACACTAGATCCTAGTCGTAAAAATGAACCCCTATATGAATCGGATACCTCTAAAACGAAAACAGTGCCTATCGATAAAAATGCGCTAAAAATAGAACAAGATAAACAAAAAAAATCTGTAAAAGAAACAACACAAATTCCAATCGTTCAAACAGAAAAACAAGCTGAGCCTAAACAGTCTAAGAAGGCCTCTTATTATGTGCCAACACAAAAGCGTTCTGTCCGTAAAAAAGTGGTCTTTGGTCTTATCTTAGTCCTGTTAGTTGCAAGTTTGTTTGTTTTTATGGCCGCAGCTATGATTGGCAATAAATATAGCCAAGTTCCTGATGTACTGGGTAAATCAGAACAACAAACTGAAAAGTTATTAAAAGATAACAAGCTTAAAATTGGCCACATTTCACATGAATATAGTGACCATTATGATAAAGAACGTGTTATGGCCATTAAACCGGAAGCTGGCTCAAAAGTAGAACAAAACAGTCAGGTTGATATTGTTATTTCTAAAGGCCAGCATATTGAAAAAATGCCGAATCTTATCGGTATGACTAAACGGGATGCTGAGAATAAGTTGAAGGAATTAGGCTTTAGTCATGTGACTTTTACAACAGCGTACACGCAAAATGATTTTGAAAAAGGAAGCATAGAAGCACAAAGTATTACACCAGGTGAAAATGTTGTCGTTACTAAAGATGCAGTACAGCTTACCGAGTCACTTGGAAAGCGACAAATCTATGTTGATGATTACACAAATCAAGATTACGATAAGGTCAAACAAGAGCTAGAAGACAAAGGTTTAAATGTTGAAATAGAAAAAGAACGTGCAGATAATCATGTGAAAGAAAATCATATCATTAATCACACACCTAAAAAGACGAACGTCGATGAAGGAGACACTGTAAGATTTATCGTCTCTACCGGCAAAGAAGATGATGATGACAGTGAGGATAAAGCAGATCGTGATTCTAAAACTGTGCGGGAGAAACCTTATTCTGAAAATGTGACAATTCCATATAGTGGTAAAAACAAAAAAGCACAAAAAGTAGAAGTGTATATCCAAGATAAAAATAATGATAGCGATTCACCGGCTGAAACTTTCACTATTTCTAAAAGTATTTCTTATCCTTTAAATTTAACGATACCTAAAGATGATTCAGGTCATTACGAAATTAAAGTAGATGGGAAAACGGTTGACAGAAAAACAATTCATTACGATGATTTATAACTAATCAATACGCCATATGATTCAAATGTTGTTTAAGCATTCGAAACCATATGGCGTATTCTCATATTCTATATATTTAATATAGAGATGATGGATTCGTTCCGCACTTTATAATGTCTTTGTGTGCTTGGCTTTGATATAATAACTAAGGAATCTAAAGGAAAAAATGAGGTGTGAATTTGAAAACAGGTAGAATTATCAGATCATTAAGTGGTGTTTATCGAGTCGATGTTGAAGGTGAAATATATGATGCAAAAGCACGAGGGCTTTTTAGAAAAAAACAAATTTCGCCGATTGTTGGTGATATTGTCGACATCGATATTGAAACCCATTCATCAGGCTATATTCAGCATGTACATCCTCGGAAGAATGAATTAAAACGCCCACCTGTGAGTAATATTGACTTGTTGATTGTTGTGATGAGCGCGGTGTCACCCAATTTTTCAAGTCAACTCTTAGATCGTTTTCTCGTCATCGGACATTCATATGGTCTACATCCTAACATCTTAATTACTAAAAAAGATCTTGCGTCTAAAGATGAGCAAATTAAAATTCAAGACACATTAGATTATTATGAGAAAATAGGTTATCAAACACAATTTATTGGTAAAGATGACGATGTGAAGCGTGTCTTTAAAGATTGGGCGCCTGGTTTGGCTGTATTGAGCGGTCAGTCTGGTGTAGGGAAATCAACGCTTCTAAATCGCTATGCGCCAGATTTAGCGTTGGCAACGAATGAAATATCACAATCTTTAAATAGAGGTAAGCATACAACAAGACATGTCGAATTATATAAGCGTGAAAATGGGCATATCGCTGATACACCAGGATTTAGCGCTTTAGATTTTGAACATATCGAAAAGGAAGAGCTTCGAGACTATTTTATCGATATCGCACAATTGGGTGAACTTTGTAAGTTTAGAAACTGTTACCATATTAATGAACCCAAATGTCATGTCAAAGAGAAAGTAGCACAAAATGAGCTACCTGAATTCCGTTATCAGCATTATGTTCAACTTTTTAATGAAATTTCTAATCGAAAGGTAAGGTACTAATGACAAAAATATTTCCTTCTTTATTATCGGCAGATTTTCTGAACTTAAAACAGGAAATGATTGAACTTGAGCGTGCAGGGGTAGATGCGCTGCATTTTGATGTGATGGACGGTCAATTCGTTCCAAATATTTCAATTGGTTTTCCAATTCTTGAAGCTGTCCGATCTGCGACATCTTTACCGATTGACGTTCATTTAATGATTAATAACCCAGAGCAGTATATTGATACTTTTATCGATAAAGGTGCAAATAAACTGTCTGTACATTATGAAGCTACACCGCATATCCACAGAATTATTCAAAGAATTAAAAATAGAGGGGTTGAAGCGGGTGTTGTCATTAATCCAGGTACACCCATCAGTGCTTTAGACACGCTTTTAGATGAAGTGGATTATGTTCTGATTATGTCCGTAAACCCTGGATTTGGTGGCCAAAAATTTATTCCATCATCATTAAGAAAGATAGCGCAATTAAAAGAACAAAGAAAACAACGTGAACTTGATTTTAAAATTGAAGTTGATGGTGGTGTCAATGCCGAAACAGCAGCTCAAGTGATTGAAGCGGGTGCGGATTGGTTAGTGGCTGGTTCTTATTTCTTTAATCAACAAAATTATCAGCAAGCCACACAAATTTTAAAAGGTGAGGCATAGCCCATGACAAAAAGCATCTGTTTGTTATGTAGTTCTCGTACTTTACCTGAAAAACTATTAGAACACCATCATGATCAAGAGTGGGCGGGTGTTGATAGAGGCACACTTCTTTTACTTCAACATCAAATCACACCTGTTTTTGCGGTAGGTGATTTTGATTCGATTTCATCTTCTGAACGTGAATGGATTAAATCGCATATTGCAATTGAACCTGTGCCTGCAGAAAAAGCAGATACAGATTTAGCGCTAGCGGTTCACCAAGCAGTTGCTTTAGGTTACGATGACATTCAAATCTATGGCGCTACAGGTGGACGACTAGATCACTTTATGGGCGCAATGGCATTGCTCCAAAATCCAGATTTTGTAAACAAGAAAATAGTAATAATTGATAAAATGAATGAGATTGAATATTTAACAGAGGGTCGCTACACAATCGAGAATAATGAAAGTTTTAAATATGTATCTTTTCCTTTAGGTGCAGATCAGGTGAAGTTATCTTTAAAAGGTTTTAAGTATGAATTAGATGAAGTGACTTTACAACGCGGATCCACACTGACGATTTCAAATGAATTTATAGAGGATAAGGGCGAAGTGATTGTTCATGAAGGGGCGGTTTTTCTTATGAGAAGCCGTGACGAATAAAAATTAAAGCAACAAAAAAACGAGTCTTCCACATAAAGACTCGTTTTATTTTAATCTATTTTGTTAATTATACGCGAGTGACTTTACCTGATTTTAAAGCACGAGCTGAAACCCAAACTTTTTTAGGTTTACCATCAACAAGGATTCTAACTTTTTGTAAATTAGCATTCCAACGACGTTTTGAAGCGTTTAACGCGTGTGAACGGTTGTTTCCTGTTGAAGCTTTACGTCCTGTAACGAAACATTCTTTACCCATCATCGTACCTCCTTTAAGAAATACAAATACACTTTGCTACTACATACTAACGTAATATACCACATTAAACATTGACATGCAATATTAAATTAGGGTATATTTTCAGATATTACTTTTTGTAGTGGTCGATTTCTGATATAATTTACTGTTGTGATTAAACGTTGTTTGCTAAGAATGACGAACAAGGAACATCTCCATTGGCATAAGACTTGTATGTATAGTAATATAAGGTTTACTAGAAATTGATTTTCTTTACATTTTGTTCATGTAAGTTTTGAAAATTAAAAAATGGATGATGACATAAAGCGGACTGATTGAGAATAGGAGGCGTATGATATGGCATTAGAAATTACGAATGATTATGGTAGTATTGACATTTCAAACGAAGTGATAGCATCTATTGTAGGCGGAAAAGCTGTAGAATGTTACGGTATTGTGGGTATGGCATCTCGTCAGCAAGTGAGAGATGGTATTGCAGAAATTCTCGGACATGAAAATTATGCTAAAGGTATTGTTGTGAGAGAAAATGAAGGCGTATTAGATGTTGATATGCATATCATTGTCAGCTATGGCGTTAAAATCTCAGAAGTTGCGCAAAATGTGCAATCAACAGTGAAATATACTTTAGAGCATACATTAAAACTAAAAGTAAACTCTGTGAATATTTTTGTACAGGGCGTACGTTTTAATAATGACGGGAATGACAAATAGGAGGATATTTGCATGATTACTAAGATCAACGGCAATTTATTTGCCGAAATGATTATACAAGGGGCTCAAAACTTATCGAATAATGCGGATATGGTTGACGCGTTAAATGTTTATCCAGTACCTGACGGGGACACAGGGACAAATATGAACTTATCTATGACTTCAGGGCGCGAAGAAGTTCAAAGTCATCTTACAAGTCATATCGGTGACTTAGGGAAAGCTTTTTCAAAAGGTTTGTTGATGGGCGCACGTGGTAATTCAGGTGTGATTTTATCACAAATTTTTAGAGGTTTTTCTAAAGCATTAGAAGATGAAAAAGATATCGATGCTAAGCAGTTTGCGCACAGTTTTGACGCCGGTGTTAAAACAGCGTATAAGGCAGTGATGAAACCGGTTGAAGGAACAATTTTAACTGTTGCGAAAGATGCAGCACAAGCAGCAATCGATGTAGCTGAAGAAACAGAAGACTGTTTGGAAATGATGACGCGCGTTTATGAGGCTGCGCAAAAATCACTTGAAAATACACCGAATCTTTTACCTGTCTTAAAGGAAGTCGGTGTTGTTGACAGTGGTGGTAAAGGATTAACGCTTGTTTATGAAGGTTTCTTAAAAGCAATGAAAGGTGAAAAAGTAGAAGCGCATGCACCTAAAGTGGATACAGAAACTTTCTTTAATGATGAACATGATTTTCACGGTGTCATTAACACAGAAGATATTGTTTACGGTTACTGTACTGAAATGATGGTCCGCTTTCAACCTGGCAAAGAAAAATTTGATGAAACGACTTTCCGTTCAGATATGAGTGGATTTGGTGATTCTTTACTTGTGATTAGTGACGATGAAATTGTTAAAGTTCATGTTCACACTGAGACGCCAGGCGAAGTATTCACGTTCGGTCAAAAATACGGTGAATTAATTAAAGTTAAAGCTGAAAATATGCGCGAACAACATCGTGAGGTATTACGTAAAGAAGCATCGAATGAAAGTACAAAACAAAAGCAAGAACCTGCTCAAAATGTTGAAACGGCAATCGTTACGATTTCTATGGGCGAGGGCATTACGGAATTATTTAAATCCATGGGTGCAACACATGTCATTAGTGGTGGTCAAACGATGAATCCGTCTACGGAAGATATCGTCAATGTGATTAATGAAAGTGGTTGCAAACGTGCAATTATCTTGCCGAATAATAAAAATATACAAATGGCCAGTCAACAAGCAGCTGAAATTGTTGACGTAGAAGCTGTTGTCATTCCAACGCGTACTGTGCCTCAAGGTATTGTAGCTATGTTCCATTATGATGAAAGTGTTGAACTTGATGAAAATGAAACTGCGATGACTGCGGCTTTAGAAAATGTGAAGTCTGGTTCAATTACATATGCTGTTCGAGATACAAAAATTGATGGCATTAAAATTGAAAAAGATGCATATATGGGATTAGTGGAAGATAAAATCATTGCGAGTGATCGTGATGAACAACAAGTCGTTCAAAAAACTTTGGAAACAATGTTGGATGAAGATAGTGAAATTCTAACGATTATTACTGGTGATGAAGCAAATTCAGAAACAACTGAATGGATTGAATCATTTGTTGAAACACATTTTGAAGATGTTGAGATTGAAGTTCAAAATGGTCAACAACCTATTTATCCTTATTTGTTTGCCGTCGAATAAACCATGGATTCAGTAGCTCAGTGTGCGGTCTTTTATGCTTGACTTAGGGCGCTGATATCTATGTTGAAGAGGCGCAATGAAATAGATGGATTACTTTCATATGTGATTACGCCTCATAGGGGTGAAATAGTCATTTCTTGTTTAATATGAGATGACTGTTTTACTCCTATTTTTAATGAAAAATAACATCAATTAGTGGCGTTAATGAATGATATTGAGTGATTGCATGTCATTAAGAAGATGTTTTAAATATTTATGAAACTTTCTATTTTATATGTTTACAATGTCAAATTTTTAATCAATATGGAAGATTGTTATAATAAAGTTACACTTTAAGTGGTCTAAAACGGGGGGAGCAAAAAATGAAGTATAAAAGCGTATTTGATATTATAGGGCCAACAATGGTCGGTCCTTCATCATCACATACAGCAGGTGCAGTCAGAATCGGATTGGTTGCTAGAGATCTGTTTGGAAAACAACCGAATCGTGCTGATATCTATTTATATGGTTCTTTTATGGAAACGTACAAAGGACATGGTACAGACGTAGCATTGGTCGGCGGATTGTTAGGTTACGATACAGATGATGATCGAATTGAATCTAGTTTGGAAACCGCAGAATCACAAGGAATGCGGGTACATTTTATAGAAATGACTGAGGAACGTTCACACCCGAATACAGCGATTATAGATATGACAGATGGCGATAAAAATATATCTGTTGAAGGTGTTTCAATCGGTGGTGGCAAAATAGAAATTGTGGCGATTAATGGTTTTCCACTTGCGATTAGTGGTAATTATCCAACCTTACTCGTCTTCCACCAAGACACATTCGGTACAATAGGTAAAGTAGCTAATATTTTAGGTGATTACAGCATTAATGTTGGGAGTATGCAAGTCGCGCGTAAAGAAAAAGGCGACGAAGCATTAATGACCTGTGAATTAGATGATGATATTAGTGAAGATGTTTTAGGTTTGATTAGAAAAGTACCTGGTGTTGTGACAGTATCGTTAATGGGGGATGCGTAAAATGGAAAGCATTAAAATGTTTAAGAGTGTGAAAGAATTAATTGCGAAATGTGAAGCTGAAAATAAAGCGATATATGAAGTGATGCTCGAACAAGAGATGGCTGTTACAGGTTTGTCTGCTGAAGCTGTTTATACACAGATGAATCATAACTTAGAAACAATGGAAAAAGCATTAGAAGAAGGACTTGCTGGCGTCACATCTAAAACAGGGCTAACAGGTGGCGATGCTGTTTTAATGAAAGCGTATATTGAAAAAGGCCAAACCCTTGCTGGAGATCTCGTTTTAGATGCTGTGAGTAAAGCAGTGGCAACAAATGAAGTCAATGCAGCAATGGGGAAAATCTGTGCGACACCAACTGCTGGTTCAGCAGGTGTTGTACCTGGCGTTTTATTTTCACTAAAAAATCGATTACAATTAAGTCGACAAGATATGCTGAATTTTTTACTTACATCAGGCGCGTTTGGTTTCGTTGTAGCAAATAATGCCTCTATCTCAGGGGCGGCAGGCGGATGCCAAGCTGAAGTGGGTTCAGCAAGTGCGATGGCAGCTGCTGCTATTGTAGAAGCGGCAGGTGGTACGCCACAACAATCCGCAGAAGGATTTGCAATTTGTCTTAAAAATATGCTCGGCTTAGTTTGTGACCCGGTCGCAGGTTTAGTGGAAGTCCCTTGTGTTAAAAGAAATGCTGCAGGTGCGTCAAATGCGATTGTTTCTGCTGACATGGCTTTAGCGGGGATTGAATCTCGTATTCCTACCGACGAAGTGATTGATGCGATGTACAAAATTGGACAAACGATGCCTTCTGCGTTACGTGAAACGGGCCGTGGTGGCTTGGCAGGTACACCGACCGGTCAACGATTAAAACAACAAATTTTTGGTGATTAAATATGACAAACATCAATCTTATCAATAATCCTTATAGTTTAAAGGAAATTAAAGGCTTAGGTCCAAAGCGACTCGCCGTTTTAAATGAAATGAATATTGATACCATTCAAGATCTTGTGCTTTATTTGCCAACGCGTTATGAAGATAATACGTTGGTAGATATCACAACTGCGGAAGATGAAGCCAATGTGACAGTTCGAGGAGAAGTTTATTCGACTCCAACTGTCGCTTTTTTTGGACGTAACCGCTCTAAGTTAACTGTGCATGTAATGGTAAATGGCGTTGCAGTGAAAGCGATATATTTTAATCAGCCCTATTTGAAGAATAAAATCCAATTACATGAAACAGTCATTATAAAAGGGAAATGGTCACGACGAAAGCAAGAAATAAATGGAAACAAAATGTTTTTTAGTGCTGATTCCCTTTCCGATGCCCAGTACACCCCCATCTATCGTGTAAAGGAAGGGATTAAACAAAAACAACTTAGAGATATGATACGAGAAACATTAAATCATATTACGATTGAAGAATGGTTACCTGAAGCGTTGCGTACTAAATATAAATTAGAAACATTGAGCGATACATTGCACGCTTTACATGAAGCGAAAGATCAACAGTCTCTCATTAAAGCGAGACGAACGTTTGCATTTACAGAATTTTTTATGTTTGAATTACGGATGCAATGGTTGAACAGAATTGAAAAATCATCTGATGAAGCGATTGAAGTGGATTATGATTTGCAACGAGTCAAAGCTTTTATTCAAACGTTGCCATTTGAATTAACAGAAGGTCAAAAGCAGAGTGTGAATGAAATCTTTAGAGATTTGAAAGCGCCGATACGGATGCATCGTTTGTTACAAGGAGATGTTGGGTCAGGTAAAACGGTTGTAGCGGCGATTTGTATGTATGCGATGAAGACTGCAGGTTTTCAATCTGCTTTAATGGTACCGACAGAAATTCTTGCAGAACAACATGCTGATAGCCTTGCACAACTATTTGGGCCGCATATGAATGTGGCACTTCTGACAGGTTCGGTCAAAGGGAAAAGACGAAAATTACTTTTAGAACAGTTGGAAAACGGAGAGATAGATTGTGTAGTAGGAACACATGCATTAATTCAAGATGACGTTAATTTTAAAGATGTGGGCTTAGTAATTACAGACGAACAACACCGCTTTGGCGTTCAACAAAGACAGAAGCTGCGTGAAAAAGGGGCTTTGTCCAATGTATTATTTATGACAGCTACCCCTATACCTAGGACGTTGGCAATTTCAGTTTTTGGTGAAATGGATGTTTCATCAATAAAAAGTCTACCTAAAGGACGCAAGCCTATTCAAACGCATTGGATCAAACATGAAAGATACGATCTAGCCATTGAAAAAATGAATAATGAGTTGAAAAAGGGACGCCAAGCTTATGTCATTTCACCATTAATAGAAAGCTCTGAGCATTTGGAAGATGTGCAAAATGCAATTGCTTTATATGAAAATCTGCAAGTTGCCTTGCCAAATCAGCGGATTGGACTGTTACACGGAAGAATGACTTCGGATGAGAAAGATCAAGTGATGCATCAGTTTAGTGCTCATGAACTTGATGTGCTTGTTGCAACAACTGTTGTCGAAGTAGGGGTCAATGTGCCTAACGCAACATTTATGATGATATATGATGCAGACCGCTTCGGATTATCTACTTTACACCAACTTCGTGGACGGGTCGGTCGAAGTGACCATCAAAGTTATTGTGTGCTGATTGCTTCTCCTAAAACCGAGACCGGTATCGAACGGATGCAAATTATGACGCAGACCACGGATGGATTCGAACTGAGTGAGAGAGATTTAGAAATGCGTGGACCGGGAGATTTTTTTGGTGTGAAACAAAGTGGCTTGCCTGACTTTTTAGTCGGAAATCTTGTTGAAGATTATCGAATGCTAGAAGTTGCAAGGGATGAGGCTGCACAACTCATTCAATCAGGTGACTTTTTCACGCCAGCATACGAACGTTTGCGCACATTTATTGAAGATAAAATACTCTATCAAAGTTTTGATTAATGATGACACTCAAAAAATAAGAGAGAAAATCGCTGTGTCATCACACTTTACAAGCATATTAAATTGTTTTGAAACTAAGGTTGAACGTGTTAAAATAATGTGGAGTCAATTGAGACTTGGTACTAAATTTTGGGTGGCGATGATGTGAAAAAGACTAAGGATGAGAGACGCGCGCTAATTGAAACAACCATCCAACAAAATCCGTTCATTACGGATCAAGCATTAAGCGAGATGTTTGAAGTGAGTATACAAACGATTCGTCTTGATCGTAGTCAACTTAAAATACCAGAACTACGTGAACGTGTGAAAAGTGTCGCAAAAGATCAATACCAAAATATTAGTGCTTTGGAGGATCAAGACATTATCGGTGATATCGTTTCGCTTGAACCGAATCATTATGGGAAATCTATTTTGACAATCACCAAAAAGGACGTTTTTTCTAGAAATGAAATCGCGCGTGGACATGTTTTGTTTGCACAAGCGAATTCTTTATGTGTCGCAATGGTTAAACATATCGCTGTATTAACAAAAGAAAGTCATATTCACTTTGTAAAACCTGTTCATTTAGGTGATGTTGTCATGGCAACAGCAGAGGTTCAATTTCATGATGACAAATATTATGAAATGAGTGTCACTTCTTATGTTGAAAAAGAAAGAGTCTTTGAAGGAATATTTAAAATGTATTACATAAGTGAGGATGAATAAGATGGTAAAATTAGCTGTAGATATGATGGGTGGCGACGATGCACCGAATATCGTTCTCGAAGGTGTTGAAAAAGCAGTTAATGATTTTGAGGACTTGGAAATAATTTTATTTGGGGATGAAAAGCAATGTCATATTCAGCATCCTAGAGTAGAAGTCAGACATACGACTGAAGAAATTACGATGGAAGATGAACCTGTTCGCGCAATTAAGCGTAAAAAAGACAGTTCAATGGTACGTATGGCAGAAGCGGTAAAAAATGGTGAGGCAGATGCATGTGTATCAGCTGGGAATACGGGTGCACTCATGTCGGCAGGACTATTTATCGTAGGCCGCTTACCGGGTGTTGCACGTCCAGCACTAGTGGTAACATTACCAACAGTAAAGGGTAAAGGTGTTGTCCTCTTAGATGTAGGCGCAAATGCTGACGCAAAGGCCGAACATTTATATCAAAATGCTGTGCTCGGACATATTTATGCACAAAAGCTAAGAGGTATTGAAACGCCTAAAGTTGCGTTGTTAAATATCGGTACCGAAGCTAAAAAAGGAAACAGCTTAACAAAAGAAGCTTTTAACTTAATGTCAAAAACTGAACAGTTTCAATTTGTTGGTAATATTGAAGCGAAGTCTATCATGGAAGACGAAGCAGATGTCATAGTGACAGACGGTTATACAGGTAATATGATTTTGAAAAATTTAGAAGGTATTGCCAAATCGTTTGGAAAAATCATTAAAAATGATTTATTACATAGTGTGAAAAATAAACTGGCAGCTTTAATGATGAAAAAAGATATTAAGCATATTGCGAAACAATTAGATTACACTGAGTATGGCGGCTCGGTGCTACTTGGGCTTGATGGAATTGTAGTAAAAGCACATGGAAGTTCAAATGCCAAAGCTTTTTATTCAGCGATTCGCCAAGCAAAAATTGCAGCGGATACGCGCATTGTTGAAAACATGAGAGAAAAGGTGGCTGAATAAAGTGGGTAAAACAGTTTTAATGTTTCCGGGACAAGGTGCCCAAAAAGTCGGAATGGCACAAGATTTGTATCAACAAGATCAAGCTGCAACACATATTCTTGATGAAGCACAATCACAAATGCCTTTTGATTTATTAGAAACGATGTTTGAGGATCCGGAAGGGATTTTAGGTCAAACTGAAAATACACAACCTGCGCTTCTTACGCACAGTATGGCGCTTTATGCGGCTATGGGACAACCTAAAAGTGACTTTACATTAGGTCATAGTCTCGGTGAATATGCGAGTTTAGTGATGAGCGGTGTTTTAAAATTTGAAGATGCCGTTCAAATCGTTCGTAAACGTGGGGAACTCATGGCACAAGCTTTTCCTAAAGGCGTCGGAAGTATGGCAGCCGTATTAGGTCTCTCTTTGGATGAAGTGAAAGCGATTTGTGATCAAATTTCAACGGAACAGTACGTCGTTGAACCTGCGAATATCAATTGTCCTGGTCAAATTGTTGTTTCAGGTCATAAAGAAGCCATCGATCGTTTTGTGGCTGATGGTAAAAGTTTAGGTGCTAAACGTGTTTTACCGTTAGATGTTTCAGGACCATTTCATTCGTCGATGATGCAAGTCATTGAATCAGAATTTACAACTTATATTAATCAGTTTGAATGGCACTCAGCGACAACACCAGTCGTTCAAAATGTGAATGCATCCGCTGAAGTAGATGCGACACAAATCAAGCAAAATATGATTAAACAGTTATATGTCCCTGTTCAATTTATTGATTCTGTAGAATGGTTAATCGAACAAGGTGTAGACCACTTTATAGAAGTAGGTCCAGGCAAAGTTCTATCCGGTTTAGTTAAAAAGATTAACAGAAATGTAAAAATAACTTCGATCCAAACACTCGAAGATGTAAAGGAATGGAAAGCAGATGAGTAAAGTAGCATTAGTCACAGGCGCTTCTCGCGGTATCGGCCGTAGTATTGCATTGCAGTTAGCAGAAGAAGGTTATCATGTTGTCGTTAACTATGCAGGCAATCAAGAAAAAGCAGAAGAAGTTGTTGAACAAATTAAACAAAAAGGCGTTGATGCAGTAGCCATTCAAGCTAATGTTTCAAACGGCGATGAAGTAAAAGCGATGATTAAAGAAGTCGTTAAAACATTTGGTTCAATCGATGTACTTGTAAACAATGCAGGGATTACAAGAGATAATCTATTGATAAGAATGAAAGAACGTGAATGGGACGAAGTCATTGATACAAACTTAAAAGGTGTCTTTAATTGTATTCAAAAAGTGACGCCACAAATGTTAAAACAACGCCATGGTCGCATTATCAACTTAACAAGTATCGTCGGTGCGGTAGGGAATCCTGGACAAATTAACTATGTTGCGTCTAAGGCGGGTGTCATTGGTATGACAAAAACAGCGGCAAGAGAACTTGCATCACGTAACATTACGGTTAATGCAGTAGCCCCTGGTTTTATTGTTTCTGACATGACAGATGCATTAAATGACGAGTTGAAAGAAACGATGAAATCACAAATTCCACTAGGTCGCTTTGGACAAGATACGGATATTGCGCATACAGTTGCATTTCTTGCTTCTGATAAAGCGGAATATATCACAGGTCAAACGATACATGTAAATGGTGGCATGCATATGGAATAAAGTTTGAGACATGACTTTGTTTCAGACTAAAAAAGTGTGAAATGATTGTAACAAATAAATGTGAAATAAATATTTTAATGCATATTAATCAAATATCGATTTCATATGATTTGAATCATGGTATAATAGTTCTCGTAAACGGATGAGTCTTCTCGGAAATGGGTTGTATTTAGGCCAATAAAATGGCAAAATATAACAGTCGAGTGTTTCAATTCGATACGAAGAATCATGCAAAGTGTTGAACTACAGCACAAGCTTTTAAAGGAGGTGAAGGGCTGTGGAAAACTTCGATAAAGTAAAAGACATCATTGTTGATCGTTTAGGCGTAGACGCTGATAAAGTAACTGAAGGTGCATCTTTCAAAGAAGATTTAGGTGCAGATTCACTTGATATTGCTGAATTAGTGATGGAATTAGAGGATGAATTTGGTACTGAAATTCCAGATGAAGAAGCGGAAAAAATCAACACAGTTGGAGACGCTGTTAATTACATTAATACACTTGAAAAATAATTGTTTTCATCTGAGTCGATGTTTCGGCTCAGATTTTTTACTAATCTGATAGGTTTCAAGTGTAACATCACGTATAATAGAAGAGCAATTGTGATTGAAGTGTCAATTGAATGATGAGTCCCACTTTTAGTGAACAACATGACAACATGTGATGTGCTCACTAAAAGTTTGGGAGCGTGTTCATATTCATATATCACCTCTTGGTACACTTGTGGTGAATGTTGTGTCGAACGGAAAAGACTGTGAAGACATCATCATGTACCTCAAAAACACTCAATACAAGGAGGTCAACTCATGGCGAAGGTGAGAAAGGAAGAACTAGTATTACAATTTGAAAAAAACTTTAAAAATAAAATGAAAGAACTTCATTTAACCTATCATGATATTTCGATATATCAACAGGCATTTTCTCATTCAAGTTTTATAAACGATTATAATATGGAACGAATCGAGCATAATGAGCGATTAGAATTTTTAGGGGATGCGGTATTAGAATTAACCGTCTCGCGTTATTTATTTGATGAATACCCGCATTTACCAGAAGGGGATTTAACAAAGATGAGGGCAACAATGGTTTGTGAACCTTCACTCGTCATTTTTGCACAGCAAATTGATCTGATGCCATTGATTTTGTTAGGAAAAGGCGAAGAAAAAACGGGTGGTCGAACTCGCCCTTCATTAGTGGCTGATGTGTTTGAAGCATTTGTCGGTGCAATATATTTGGATCAAGGGTTAGAAACGGTTTGGAAATTTGCAGAAGCTGTTATTTTTCCTCATGTAAAAGATCAGCAACATTTAGGCGTGATTGATTTCAAAACGAAATTGCAAGAGTATGTTCATCAGAATTATCTTGGCGTCATTACGTATCGTATCGCTAAAGAAGACGGGCCTGCGCATAATAAAACTTTTACCTCTGAAATTATAATCAATGGGAAGCCTGTATCTCAAGGTGAAGGACGTACTAAAAAAGAATCTGAACAAAAAGCAGCTGAACAGGCATATTTGCAAATGACACATAAGGAGTAGACAATGGTGTATTTAAAGTCAATTGATGCATATGGATTTAAATCATTTGCTGAGTCAACGCAGATTGAATTTGATGAAGGTGTAACTGCAATTGTAGGACCTAATGGGAGTGGTAAAAGTAATATTACCGATGCAATTAAATGGGTGCTCGGTGAACAATCTGCACGTGTATTGCGTGGGAGTAAGATGGAGGATATTATTTTCTCCGGTTCAAAACATCGTCATGCACAAAATTTTGCAGAGGTTCAGTTGAAATTAGATAACAGCAAAGGCATTTTGAATATCGATGCTGCAGAAGTTGTTGTAACAAGACGACTTTATCGTAATGGAGATAGCGCTTTTTATCTTAATAATGAAAGACAGCGTCTCAAAGATATTAGAGAGTTATTTTTAGATTCAGGTTTGGGAAAAGAAGCATTTAGCATTATTTCTCAAGGTAAAGTGGATGAGGTTTTGAATGCCAAACCGATTGATAGGCGTCAAATTATCGAAGAGTCAGCAGGCGTTCTAAAATATAAAAAGAGAAAAGAAGCCTCACTAGAAAAACTCGATGATACAGAAATCAATCTGACACGTGTTGAAGATATTTTGTATGACTTAGAAGGTAGAGTAGAACCTTTAAAAGAAGAAGCGTCAATCGCAAAAGAATATTTGCAACTCAGTCAAACATTAGAACAAAGTGATATTAGAGTCACTGTTCACGATATTCAGTCTTATCAAAAACAAATCGAAACGCATGATGCGACCTTAAATGAATTAAAGAGCACCCAAGCTAAAATCGCGCAAAAAAAATCTAAAATTACGCATATGATTCAGACCGCTAAAGGGAAGCGTTATGAAATCGATCAACAACTTGAAAAGGTTAACCAAAAATTGATTGAATCTACTGAGCAAGTTGAAAAGTTGTCGGGTCAATATCAATTGATTGAAGAAAGACAAAAGAATCAGTCTCAAGCCAACGCACGCATTGAAGAAGAACAAGCTGCGTTAGAGCGTCAACAGGCGCAACTTGAAAAAGATATGCAAGCAGTAGAAAGAACGATTTCAGATTTGAAAGAAAAACGTAAAACGCTTAATCATCATATCCAAAAGTTAGAGGACCAGTTATATCAATCGGATGAGTCCATTGAAGAAACATTAGAGCAAAGTAAAGATACTTACTATCAATTAATGACGGAACAAGCGGACGTTAATAATGATATTCGCTTTCTAACGCGTACGATTGATGAACATAAAGTGAAGCAATCTCGCCTAGATTCACGTTTGACTGAAGCTTATAATCAGCTAAAAGAGGCGCAACATCAAATTGAAACCATGAGTCAGCAACGTCATGACAAGCAACAACGAATGCAAGCGGTGCAGCAACAAAGTGAGCAATTCGAAAATGAATTAGCTCAAATTCAACAAAATCAAAAAGATGATGAATCAAGGTTGTATCAGGCTTATCGATATAATGATAAGCTAAAATCACGAATTGAAAGTATGAAAATACGTGAAGAAGATTTTAGCCATTTTTATCAAGGAGTTAAAGCAGTTTTACAAGCTAAAAATCAATTGACTGGCATCCATGGTGCTGTTGCCCAACAAATCAATGTTTCTAACGAATATACGACTGCCATTGAAACAGCTTTGGGCGCAACGACACAACATGTCATTGTTACTGATGAACGTGCCGCACGTGAAGCCATTAATTATTTAAAAACAAAAAGACTAGGTCGTGCTACATTTTTACCCTTATCTGTCATTAAAGGGAAAAAGCTTGATGTGTCACTCGTACGTATTGCGGAACAGCAAGCGGGATTTATTACTATTGCTAGTGATGCAGTGCAAGTTGACGCGCAGTATCGACATATCATCGACAATTTATTAGGTCGAACCTTGATTGTAGATACGTTAAAACATGCGAATGAAATTGCACGGGCAATTCAATATAAAACGCGTATCGTCACGTTAGAAGGCGAAATTGTTAATCCTGGTGGCTCTATGACAGGTGGTGGTACACAGCAACGCCAAACGATATTAGGGCAAAAAGATGAGCTGAACCGTTTGCAAGCACAACTCAAACAATATGTTGCACAAACACAGGCGCTCGAACAAGCTTGCCAAAAAAGAAAAAAAGAGCAAGATGATTTGAGTCAACGTTATGTAGAGGTACAACAACAATACAATCAGTTGAAACGCGAATTACATGATTTAGCATTAGCGATTGATCGCTATACTGAAATAGAGCAGCGTTTGAAAAATGAGCATGAAGAATTTGAATTTGAAAAAAATGACGGTTATCAAGCAGATAAAAGTGAAGCGACATTAGTTGCTAAGCAAAAGCGGAAAGATGAGATTGAAAAAGAACTCAATGCTTTAGATGCACAAATTAAAGCAATGACTGAAAAAAATAAAGAAGGTAAAGTACAGACGACACAACTTCAGCAACAATTGCATCAATACCAATCTGACTTAGCCGTTATTAAAGAACGTTTAACGACGCAGCAACAGCATCTCAAACGTTATAATAAAGAACAACATGACATCGACGCGCATCAGCAAAAATTACTTGATCAATTAGCAGTCATAAACTCTGATGAGGTGAATGACAGTTCGATTTTAGAAAATATTCAAGCGCAAATCACGCAAAAACAACAAGAAAAGCAAGCAGATTTAAATCAACAAAATGAGCTAAGACATACACGTCAAGATACAGAAGATTTAATAGAATCGAATGAAAAAGCATTAGAAGACACGCATCAAAACTTACTGGATATCGAGAGTCAATATCAAGACATTAAATCTGCCCAATCACGACTAGACGTACTCATTGATCATGCGTTAAAACATTTAGACGAAAAATATCACATGACTTATGAACATGCAGCCGCAACGTACCCAAGTCAACCTGAAGAGATTGAGGCATTACGTCAAAAAGTGAAATTAACACAAATGTCAATCGATGAACTGGGGCCAGTCAATCTGAATGCTATTGAACAATATGAAGAGGTCGAAGCGCGTTACACGTTCCTTTCTGAGCAAAGAAACGACTTACGTGATGCGAAATCAACGTTAGAGCAAATTATTCAAGAAATGGATGTCGAGGTTTCTGACCGTTTTAGTACAACATTTCATGCGATTCAAGACCATTTTGCTGAGGTGTTTAAGTCCTTGTTTGGCGGAGGACAAGCAGAATTAACTTTGACTGAAAAAGATTATTTAACTGCTGGCGTCGAAATCAAAGTCCAACCGCCAGGCAAAAAATTACAGCATCTCTCGCTTTTAAGTGGCGGTGAAAGAGCTCTAAGTGCAATTGCTTTATTATTTGCAATCTTGAAAGTTAGATCCGCGCCGTTTGTTATTCTTGATGAAGTCGAAGCGGCATTAGACGAAGCCAATGTGATGCGCTATGCATCGTATTTAAGAACGTTATCAAAGGAAACACAGTTTATCGTCATTACCCATCGTAAAGGCACAATGGAAATGTGTGACCGTCTTTACGGTGTGACGATGCAAGAAATGGGTGTTTCCCGTTTAGTCAGTGTGAATTTGAATACTATAGATGAAGTGATAAAGGAGGACTCAAAATAAATGAGCTTTTTTAAACGATTAAAAGATAAGTTTGCCAAACCCGAGCGAGAACAAGATGAACTGTTACAACAAGATGAGACAATGCAAGATGAAGCGGAGCGTAAAAAGTTAAATGAAGCAGACACTTCATTAAAGCCTCAAGACGATAGTTCGTCTATTGATGATGAGTTCGATGATGGGTTAATATCTATTGAAGAGTTTGAAGAGTTAGAATCTCAAAAAATTGGTGCGAAATTCCGTGAAGGTTTAGAAAAATCACGTGAAAACTTCCAAAATCAATTAAATAACTTATTAGCGCATTATCGAAAAGTGGATGAAGATTTCTTTGAAGCGTTGGAAGAAATGTTAATCCAAGCCGACGTTGGATTTAATACTGTGATGGAATTAGTTGATGAATTACGTTTAGAAGCTAAGCGACGTAATATTACAGAAACTGAAGATTTACGCGAAGCCATTGTAGAAAAGATTGTTGAAATATACCAACAAGATGACGATCAATCAGAAGTCATGAATATTGAAGATGGCCGTTTAAACGTGATTTTAATGGTCGGTGTCAATGGTGTAGGGAAAACGACAACGATTGGTAAGTTAGCACATCGTTATCAATTGCAAGGTAAAAAAGTCATGCTCGCAGCAGGTGATACTTTCCGTGCGGGTGCCATTCAACAGCTTGAAGTATGGGGTGAACGCGTGGGTGTTGACGTCGTTCGTCAAGGAGAAGGATCTGACCCTGCCGCTGTCATGTATGATGCCATTAACGCCGCTAAAAATAAAGGTGTCGATATTTTAATTTGTGATACAGCAGGTCGACTTCAAAATAAACAAAATTTAATGAATGAACTTGAAAAAGTTAAGCGTGTTATCTCACGTTCGATTCCTGAAGCACCCCATGAGGTTTTACTTTGCTTAGATGCAACAACAGGTCAAAATGCTTTAGCACAAGCTAAGGCGTTTAAAGAAGTTACAAATGTGACAGGTATCGTTTTAACGAAATTAGATGGTACAGCTAAAGGGGGTATTGTGTTAGCGATACGTAATGAATTGCATATCCCAGTTAAATATGTAGGACTTGGTGAAAAAATGGATGATTTACAACCATTTAATGCTGAAAGTTACGTTTATGGTTTGTTTGCTGACATGATCGAACAAAATGTACCAGAATCTAATGATGATGATTCTAAGAATGAGGCATAGCCTATGCATGAAAATGACTTGATCAAAACAATTCGTATGAATTACTTATTTGATTTTTATCAATCACTCTTAACAGAAAAGCAGCGTAATTACTTACGACTCTTTTATTTAGAAGATTATGCATTAAGTGAAATTGCAGAGACATTTGAAGTGAGTCGTCAAGCAGTGTATGATAACATAAGAAGAACTGGCGATTTGGTAGAAGACTATGAAGCAAAATTGGGTTTATACCGTCGTTTTAAACGAAGACAAGAAATTTATCAATTAATGCATCAAAATATTAAAGAACCAGAACGTATTCAATCATATATTAAAGAACTTGAAGAACTAGAATAAGGAGGGTCACTTTATGGCTTTTGAAGGATTATCCGATCGACTGCAAGCGACAATGCAGAAAATAAAAGGTAAAGGTAAAGTGACTGAAGCTGATATCAAAGCGATGATGCGGGAGGTCCGTCTTGCTTTATTAGAAGCGGACGTAAACTTTAAAGTCGTCAAAAACTTTGTTAAGACAGTTTCAGACCGAGCTTTAGGCTCTGACGTCATGAAGTCATTAACACCAGGCCAACAAGTGATTAAAATCGTACAAGAGGAGCTCACTGCTTTAATGGGTGGCGATAATAGTACGATTACGATGGCTAAAAAACCACCTACAGTTGTGATGATGGTAGGTTTACAAGGGGCAGGTAAAACGACAACTGCAGGGAAACTAGCTTTATTAATGCGTAAAAAATACAATAAAAAGCCGTTGCTCGTTGCAGCTGATATTTATCGTCCTGCCGCTATTAATCAATTACAGACTGTCGGAAAACAAATTGACATCCCTGTCTACACTGAGGGCGATCAAGTTAAACCTCAACAAATCGTGACGAATGCATTGCAACATGCAAAAGATGAGCATTTAGACTTTGTTATTATTGATACAGCAGGTCGTCTGCATATTGATGAAGCGCTAATGAATGAGCTTCAAGAAGTGAAAGAAATTGCTAAACCAAATGAAATCATGTTAGTCGTGGATGCAATGACAGGTCAAGACGCTGTAAATGTGGCAGAGTCATTTGATCAACAGTTAGATGTTACGGGTGTTACATTAACTAAACTAGATGGTGACACACGTGGTGGGGCAGCACTTTCTATTAGAGCAGTAACACAAAAACCGATTAAATTTATAGGTATGAGCGAAAAGCTAGATGGCTTAGAATTGTTCCATCCTGAACGTATGGCATCACGTATATTAGGTATGGGTGACGTTTTAAGTCTGATTGAAAAAGCACAACAAGAAGTGGATGAAGAAAAAGCTAAAGACTTAGAAAAGAAAATGCGCACGTCGTCATTCACACTTGATGACTTTTTAGAACAGTTGGATCAAGTGAAAAATTTAGGGCCACTTGATGATATTATGAGAATGATTCCAGGTATGAATAAAATGAAAGGCTTGGATAAACTTAATATGAGCGATAAACAAATCGATCACATTAAAGCAATTATTCAGTCTATGACACCGACAGAAAGAGAAGACCCTGCTAAACTAAATGTTTCTAGAAAACGTAGAATTGCGAACGGTTCTGGACGCTCAATTCAAGAAGTCAACCGTCTGTTAAAACAATTCAACGATATGAAGAAAATGATGAAACAATTTACAGGTGGCGGAAAAGGTAAAAAAGGTAAGCAAAACCAATTACAAAATATGCTTAAAGGCATGAATCTGCCATTCTAAAGTGAGTTCGAGTCATCAAATTTTTGATAGCCTTGCCACAATGAACGTGTTTGCTTAGGCGCCGAAAACTACAGGTCAGGTTGAGGCTGGCGAAGTTATATCATATGAAGATTTATAATAAATAGCGCTCAGGCGATTTTCTATTCAAAATCATCTGAGCGCTATTTATTTTTGCATTGTCTCAAGCGCATTCAATGTTTGTCTTTTTCTTTTGTGCATCAAACACAGCCATAATTGACTGTTTGAAAGCTTTTGCGAGGCTTCACCAACATCTTTATTTCAATATATATGTTGGTAAAGAAATTTCTCTTTACAAACGATGTATGACCTGTTATTATAGTTTCTTGTAGATAACAAAACTTAATGAGAATTAAAGGAGAGAATAATAAATGGCAGTTAAAATTCGTTTAACACGTTTAGGTTCAAAAAGAAATCCATTTTACCGTATTGTAGTAGCAGATGCACGTTCACCACGTGATGGTCGTATCATCGAGCAAATCGGTACTTACAACCCAGCAGCAGTAAATGCGCCAGAGGTTAAAATTGATGAAGAATTAGCACTTAAATGGTTAAAAGACGGTGCAAAACCAACAGATACAGTTCACAATATTTTATCACGTGAAGGTATTTTAAAAACTTTCGATGAGCAAAAGAAAGCAAAATAATTTTGTTTTAACATTGAGCAGTCAAAGCCATCATAAAAAGTGCTCATAATCTGCTTTTTGATGATGCTTTGCTATTTGAAGTATAAAGTCATCTACATTGACTTTATTACTTCAGTGTTTTCATAGGCGAGACATAAATAGGATTCAAACCCTATGACAAATTGAATCATCGGTGTTAAGGGTGAGACGAAATGTTACTGAAATGTAACCGAGTCTCACCCTTTTTATACATAACAATAAGAAATGGGAGGTGCACATCATGAAAGTAGAAGTGGGTAAAATTGTAAATACGCACGGCATTAAAGGCGAGTTAAAAGTTCAATCACATTCTGATTTCACAGATATTCGCTTTCAACCAGGTGAAACATTACAAATTGATACACCAACGGAAACAATGAATGTCGTTGTTAAATCACATCGTATGCATAAAGGTTTGCATATGCTCACATTTGAAGGCTATACCAATATTAATGAAGTTGAACATTTAAAAGGTTCTCATTTATTTCAAGAAAGAGATCATAAAGATATTGAACTCGGTACGCATGAATACTACTATTCTGACATCATTGGTTGTACGGTTTTTGACGAAGATAGACCAATCGGACGTGTCACAGAAATCTTTGAGACAGGCGCAAATGATGTTTGGGTTGTTAAAGGAGAGAAAGAACATCTCATTCCTTACATAGCGGATGTCGTAAAAGAGGTTGATATTGAGAATCGTAAAATTATGATTACACCACTTGAAGGGTTGTTAAACGAATGAAGATCGATTATTTAACATTGTTTCCAGAAATGTTTGACGGTGTGTTGAATCAATCTATTTTAAAACGTGCGCGTGAAAAAGAAATTTTACAGACACAGACGATTAATTTTCGAGATTACGCAGATAATAAGCATCATCAAGTCGATGATTATCCATTTGGTGGCGGGCAAGGTATGGTGTTAAAACCTGAACCTATCTTCAATGCAATGGATGCGATTGATGTCACGGATGAAACACGAGTGATATTGATGACGCCACAAGGTAAACCGTTTGATCAAAAATTGGCAGAGTCTTTATCGAAAGAAAAGCATCTCGTTTTTATTTGCGGTCATTATGAAGGTTATGATGAAAGAATAAGAGAAAAATTGGTCACGGATGAAATTTCAGTCGGTGATTTCGTGTTAACTGGAGGCGAATTGCCTGCGATGGTAATGACAGATGCCATTGTAAGATTGATACCTGGTGTATTAAGTAAGCAGGCATCACATGAAGATGATTCATTTTCAAGCGGTTTGTTGGAATTTCCTCAGTACACGCGCCCAAGAACGTTTAAAGATATGTCTGTTCCAGATGTATTACTTTCGGGAAATCATGCCCATATTGAACAATGGCGTCACGAACAATCATTAAAAAGAACTTTTGAAAAACGCCCAGATTTATTAGCAGCCTATGATTTAAGTGAAAAAGATCAAAAGTATATTGAATCTTTAAAAGAACATTGAAAAACAAATTGATTTATGCTAGTATATTTTGAGTGTGGAAACACAAAAATCACTATGATCCGCTGCTATATTTTGTCGAGGCAAGAACATAGGTTGAAGGAGAGAATAAAAAATGACAAATCACAAATTAATTGAAGCAGTGACTAAGTCACAATTACGCGATGATATCCCAGCATTCCGTGCAGGTGACACTTTACGTGTACACGTTCGTATTATTGAAGGTAGCCGTGAGCGTATCCAAGTATTCGAAGGTGTTGTTATCAAACGTCGTGGTGGCGGTATTTCTGAAACTTTCACAGTTCGTAAAATTTCATCTGGTGTAGGTGTTGAACGTACATTCCCATTACACACACCAAAAATTGAAAAAATCGAAGTGAAACGTCGCGGTAAAGTACGTCGTGCGAAACTTTACTACTTACGTAGCTTACGTGGTAAAGCAGCGCGTATCCAAGAAATTCGTTAATTTCGAAGCGCAAAGTAACAAAATAAACATAAAACAAAGAGACTGAGACAAAATTGTCTCAATAATCGATGAAATCCGAGGTTTTCGTAAAAAACGAAAAATCTCGGATTTTTTCCTTTTATCATCAGTTTAGCCGCACTAGATGCGACTAATTTCCTTAGGCACCGCGTTAGTTTTTATTGGCATTAATTAAATTATACGAAAGTGCCTTATTTTTTAAAGTATAATGGTGAATGATTACATATATAATACGAAGCATGATAATAAAAAGGAAGCTCGAAGACGATTTTTATCAAAATCTTCTTCGAGCTATTTATTTTGGTATTTATGTCCCAGACTCTTTCCTACGATTAGTCAAGTCTTTATGTTTAAAATAAGCATTACTAAATTAGCCCGTTCAATTTAATTTTTTTGAATAAGGTGTTATGATGTATATGATTATATGGTTACATTAGTGTGGTGCTTTTTGATAATCATATAATTGATTGTTAGTAATAAGATAATGAATGGTTTTTAACAAACGATTCACACTAGCTATGACTGCAGTCTTATGAGGTTTCTCATTTGGCTGCTTTCTTAATTTGTAGTAATAGTCTGCAACATGATTTTTATAACGATTTCGTCCTCTAATGATATTCATGATGATTAGAAACAATAAACGTCTAGCTTTCTTATTACCTCTTTTATTAATTGTATCTCTGCTCATAGAATTACCTGATTGATAACGTTTTATATCAATTCCGACATACGCATTGAGTTGTTTGTTTGTTTCAAAATGTGTTATATCTCCAAGCTCTCCAATCAGTAAAGCAGTGGTTAATTCTCCTAACCCAGGAATAGAAACTATATTTTCAAACGCATCAGTTGTCTTAGCTAATTTAATCATCTCTTTATCAAACAAATCTTTTTCATGCATAGATTTAAGTAATTTATCACATAGATGTCTTAATTTCTCTACGAGAAATGAAGATTGTTTAACTGTAGGGAAGCTATTTTGTGCTATTGAAATCAAATCATTCGTATACTTTTGAGCTTTTTTAATGGACATGCCTTTAGCTGTTGAATTAAGTATGGTATGAGTTAATTCGTCATGTGTTAATGCGAAAACACAATTGGGATGAGGAAATACTTTAGCTATATTTAAAGCAATCTTAGAGTACCTATTTTTAAATAACTTTTCTAAGCCTGGAAATGTTTGATGAAGCACTTCAACTAATTCTACCTTTAGTTTATTTTGATCATTTTCCATTTCTAAATGAAATCTTGCACGTTCTCTAAGCTCAAAATATATTTCTTCAGTATGACGTTGAATTTTAGCGTCCTTCATATTGAATGCCAAAAGCGCAAGTTTATGTGCATCAGCTTGATCGGTTTTCCATGATCTTAAAGAACTTGTTCTGAATTTAGCTTCTAACGGGTTCATCTCAATATAATTAATTTGATTTACGCGACAAAATCGAGTCATACCTCTTGAATAAATACCAGTAGATTCAAAAATGATTTGTAGGTGGTCTAAATCATTCAAATACTTTAATAAATAATTATAACCATTTTTATTATTTTGAATGGTAAATTCTCTTTGAAATTGATCGTTATGATAATGAGCTACGACACTACTTCTTTTACTAATATCAACACCTAAGTAATTGATAAATATAGCCTCCTTTAAAGAATTGAGAAGCTTTGAACTTTACTTAGCCTTTTTCATCTCATTTTCCTATACACGGTTTCAAGAACCCAACATACTTCAAACGAATTTCAAAAGGAGAGTAAAGCTGATCAGTTTAAATTGCGGATTCAAAGATCCAAGAGTCTACTCGATCTACTTCTCTCTACAACTATAAAAAATAGCTGTGAAGAAATCTATCGTCATAAATTTCTTCACAGCTAATCTTAGTATGTTTTATATTTCAAATTTTATAGACATCTTGATATGAGAGCAATCATCTGTGAATTCGTGACCTCATCTTGATGAAATGACGAAAGCTCGTTTGGGATATTGGAACAATAGTAATGTAGATTTATAATAATCTAGAAATGAGGTCTATCTCGTAAATCACTTTTACATTCCATCAATATGATTATTAAAAATGTGTCTAATATCGTGAATTTCAAGTAATACTTTCTATTTATAATTATATTTGCGATTATTGAATTCTTAATGCGTTTTTCTTAACCATTTTCGATACAATAATGCGCTGATGAGACCGATCAACGTAAGTCCTGTTAACGTTTTCCAATAAGGTAGAGCATAGTGTAGTGTTATCTCAGTATCTCCTTTTTGTACAGGAATAAGCGTCATTAGCCCATTGCCTTGTTTAACTGCTCTTGGTTCTCCATGCGCTTCTGCTGACAATCCTTCTCGATAAGGAAAAGGTAATACAAGGTACTGTGCTTGATTTGAATGAAAATGTGCTTTCAATTGTTGTGCACCGCGTTCAATTCGAACGGGCTGTACCCTTTTTTGAGCTTTTTTAAGTGTTTGATAGTTTTCGCCATATATACCTTTAACACGGAAACGATAGTTCCCTTGCTTAAGTTTGACTTGAACAGTATCTTTGGCGGGAACCCGTACTGTAACCGGTGTGACAAAACGACGATAGGCATAATTTAATGATGTACGTCTTTGATAGAAATCATCCACTTTTAAGTAATGTGGCAGACTAGGGCTCAGTAATTCAACATCCATCTCAATGTAATAATCTTTAAAAGCTGAATGTTGTTGGTGCGGGATTTGAATATCTACGCCGCCATCTTTTTTATGAACTGATAAGCGATCTTGTTTTAATGTTGCATCGCGAGGTTGAATGGTTGCTTTAGAAACGAAATTAGTATTCGGTTCAAAAGATTGATTCGCTTTTGCATCTGGCATCACGACCCCTTGTAACATGGCTTGCTCGCGATCTAGAGGCGATTTTAAGTCGTCAGGATTGTATACTTTGTTTGTTAAGTGCGCACTCGGATATTGGATAAGATTTTTAGCATGTGCCCATGTTGTTTTGCCATCTTTAATCTCGTTTTCAGGTTGCATACCATAAGGTAAAAGTGTATCTGGCGCTTTTTTGATACGATCTGAAACGCCCCATAAAGCATATAAGTTTGCACGATCGCCTAATAATCGATAAGTACTATTACTATCATATTCCATATTAATCTGCATTTCTTTATCATAATAATGAAGAATACGACCATCAAAAATGCTAGAGTAGAGCGCCACACCATTAAACCCATAAATGAGACTTGAATTCACTGCATAAGGATCCATATAGTCTATACGCGCAACAGATGTCTGATGTTGTTTAATTCGGTTAATTTCTCGTTGTAATGTAGGACTATGATATTTCGCAGCTTGCAAATCTTTCATTGTTGACTGATAAGGTGCGATATTATTATGATGATAATCGATAAGTAGGACAAATTGTTGTACTACAAAGAAGATTAGAATTATCCATCGCATGTTTTGAGTTAATTTCTTTTGTCTAAGTGCATAATGACTCAAAATGATTAGGATGATGATACTGACAATCATCCACCACATGGCACCTCTCGAAAAGAGCAGGGTTGCGACAGCTAAAAGAATTATCGGGATGAGTGACTGTAAAAACGCTCTGCGTGTCAATTCATTGAAATATTTAATCCATAGCGTAATGAGTGCACTTGTTGTCAGTGCAAGGAAATATACCCAGCGTCGTTGTGGAAATGAAAACCCGTTAAATGCACTATCAAAATAAGGTGATAAAGAACCAATTAAAAGAAGCCATGTTAAAACAGCAAACATTTTATATTCGTAATGACGATAGAGTTTAAATGAACATAACGCAACTAATGCAATAAATGTAACTGTAATATAAAATCCATTTGTAAAGATATGATATTTCTGAGAAAAATCTATGATGGGCGAAATCATGACCTCATTCGATTCTCGATCATTATTTAAAAACGAACGTACGCCTGTTATAAATCCAAACGAAGCGATACAAAAGCTGATGATGGCAGCGGGTATCAACAGGTAAAGTTTTTGCCATCTTGTGACACAATCTTTAGGATGTGTATGTATCATACGATAAATTAAGTAGACTGTCAGGCCAATTAATTCGTAATAACTGAAATAAAAGTTCGAATATAAAGTTAAAGCAATCGCAATAATAAACAAACCGATTTTACGGTTTCTGAAAAAACGTTCCATGCCCCAAATAGATAAAGGTAAATAAATTAAAATATCTCCAAAGAATGACCAAGTAAAATTAAAATAGTAAACGACGGAAGAGCTTGCGTAGAGAAATGCTCCTAAATAACGTTCATAACGTTTAAACTCAAATGCTCTAAACATGCCGTATGCAGCGATAAAAGTCATGATACACCGTAAATAAGCCGTAAATATTTGGTTACCAGGCCAAAAAGCAATCCCTTGAGGATGCATATGAAATAGCCATTGTCCTAAAGCAACAAATAAGAAATTAAGATACATCATGGGAGAAGTAGCATAATAATAGGCTAAATCAGTAAAGTAATCACCGCCAAGCCCTAAAGATAAATCATAGAAGGACTTAAAATGAGTAAAACGATCGTATAAAAACATTTGGAATGGCATCATTTGCTTAAATCCGTCTCCGTTACCACTATAAATGATTCCATGAACGATAAAGCGATAGAGGACTGGTAAATAAACAATCAATCCCACTAAACTTGCAACGACCATCAGTTTAAGCCCTTTTTTAAAGGACAACGTTTTAGTTTGCTTTTTCAACTTTTTCACTCTTTCTTTTTTGATAATGTTGTCGACACCAACGGCTAAACATGAAACTAAGTCCGACGCTGAATATCGAAATGATAATCAGTGTTATAAAATACGGTGGACGGTAAGTCAATTGGATTTCCTTTGCATGCGCTGAAACTGGGATGCCTGTCATCATATAGTTCACTTTTTCAACCTTTACCTTTTTACCATCAACTTTAGCGACCATACCTTGACGATAAGGGATGTTTATAACTGCCATACCCCCCTGATGTGATCTCAAACGAATCAAAAATTTACCTTGTTTTTCCACCAAATGATGCTTCATGTGATGGTTGGCATTTTTGAGAATTTGATAATTTTCTCCGTATAAACCACATAATTGGAAATGATAAAGACCTTGAGGAGAAAATTGAAGACGAATATTGCCATTTTCATCTGGCTGAGTCCGATATAATAATTCATTTTGACCCGTACGATAAATGGAATCATTAAACAAACGATTGTTTTGATAGCCATTTACTGTAATCGTGCTGTTACTATCAGGCAATCCTTTTTTTACATAAACAATAAGATAAAAATCTTTATTATTTTTTCGAATCGCATACGGAACATGAATTCGCAAGCCACCATTTGATTGTGAGACTTTAATGTTATTCTCATCCATTTTATGTGCATGAATATATGAAGGATAGACCTTTTTAATAAGATTACTGGCTTTTGTCGGATAAGGGTGTCCTTTATTATCTAAGACGACACCTTCAATCATGGCATGTTCACGATCTAAAGGCTGTTTTAAATCACTTGATCGATAGTAACGATTCATGACACGAACTGGCGGAAGGATATCCTGATTTTCATATATTTGATATTGACCTTGTTGTTTCACCCATTTAAAGTTTGCGGGTAATTCATGTTGATAATCTTTCAACATTTGATAACGAACAGAAAATAAACTCGCGATATTGGAGCGGCTTCCTGTCGATTGGTAACGGCTTACAGATTCATCTTTCAAATTAATCATCAATTCGCGATAATAAAGTGCTACAAGATGGTGATCAAATATACTCGAATATAGACTTAAGCCTCTAAAATTCTGATACATTGGTGTGTTATCTTGCGCATTTACTCGCCAATCGATACGTTCTCCGCCCCGTAACTGGGACTTCATGTTGTTAACAAGTTCTTGTTGAAGCGGTGTATTGTAAAGACTTGCTTGTACATAAAACCGATTTGCCCTTTTTTCATGGTCTTGATGAAAGATTTGATACTTTGTAAAAACAAGAGAGACAAGTAAAGTCAATATGAATAACGATATCAAATAAATACTGAATAGAAATGAGAAAATATACTTTCTCGGTTTATTTTTTAATAATAAGGCTAATAGCCCGATGAAAAAGACCACGGGTAACGTATATATCCAAACGACATAGCGCTCATAAAAATAAGCGCTTATCCATACAACTAAAATTGCCGGAATAGAAGTGAAGATATACGTTCTGTAGTCTACAGATTTGAAGTGATGGAGATAGCATGCGATTAAACCACTCGAAGCAAATGCGATTAAATAGTGCCAGCGCTTTTGTGGCGCAGAAAAGCCGTTAAAGAGGCTGTCAACATACGGAATAAATGCGCATACAATCGTGATGAAACTTAGAATAGCAAATAGTCTAAAATAAAAATGACGGTATAATTTAAACGTCAGCAAAGCTTGAATCGTAAGGAATAATATAACGATTAAATAATTATCGTAAAATAAATTTGAGCTAGAATTAAATGGCTCAACGAATGGGATACGGCCACTATAAGGAATCCTGCTATTATTTAAAAAGCTGTGAACACCATGAAAGAAAAAGCAAAGACTTGCACCTACGCCTAAAATGGACCCAATAAAAAGGGGAACAAAAGATTGCTTTCGACGTATTAAATCTTCATCATGCTGGTAAATTAAACGCAAAAGATAATAAATGATACCCATTAACACTTGATAATAAGCAAAATAAAAATTGTTGATGAATGATATGGCGACAACAGTCACAAATAGTCCTATTTTTCCAGTTCTAAAAAAGCGCTCGATACTTAAAAAAAGGAGAGGCATCCAAATGAATACATCACTGAAAAATGGCCAATAGACTGTAAATCGAAAATATATCGGCGAAGTTGCAAATAAAAACGCAAATAAAATTGCAGTGTGACGTTTTAAGTTTATGTATCTTGCATATGCGTATGTCGCAAGGATAATACAAGCACATTTTATAATTGAAACAATCAGTGCGAGTTTCAACCAATACATCATTTGAGTTGGATCGACAAGTCCCCAATGATGTAATAACCAAGTTATAAGTGCAGTAATTATGAAAATGATATTCGTTGAAAAGTAGTAAGATAGATCTGTAAAAAAATCTCCACCCAATCCGAAATCGGTCGCATAAAAAAAGGTACCCTCAGACCATTTTTGATATAAAAACATCTGAATCGGTACCATTTGTTCTAGACCATCGTTAGGCCCAGTGAACAATAAACCATCAACGCAAAAGCGATAAATGATATACGCGTGACCTATTAAAGATAAAATCAATGCTGTGATAATCATGTTTACAGATTGAAAAAAGCGCTTCATCATTGAACCCCACTTTATATATTATCGATCTTTAAGGATATATTTAGATAAGACATAAGTGATTGGAATCGTTACAATTAAACCGATAAAAGGTGCAATCGATTCGTTAAAATTTAAATATTGTACAAAAATAAAAATAAGTAACGTTTGAGTGCCCATATTCACAACTTGTGTTAGCGGAAATGCTAAAAACTTTTTTAAGGTTGGTTTGACTTTATAAACAAAGTAACAATTTAAATAGTAAGAAATAACAAAAGCGACAATAAAACCAACGATATGGCTAATAAGATAATGAATATGAAGTAAGTTTAAAAGGATAAGGTATACGACGTAATAGTTCATCGTGTTAATACCACCTACGAGAATAAACCTAAAAATTTCAGTAATTCTTTCTATATTATACATCAAAAAATACCTGCTTTCATGGAATCAAACGTTGTGTGATTAATAGCTATTGACGTTCAAGTTAATTATACTTAAAGTAGTGTAGGTACCTCATCGCATTCTAAGACCATACATGCGATTCATGTATGCAGACGTTAAAGCCTATCGTGATGAATGCGTATGAATAGAACAACTTAAAGTGATATATTTCTATCAAAATCAATAATTAATATAACATAGATAAATTGAAAAGACGATGTCTAGCGCATTATTTAAAGGAGTTTAAAATTATGGTGATTCAGTGGTTTCCCGGTCACATGGCCAAAGCGAAAAGAGAAGTAACAGAGCAATTAAAAAAAGTGGATGTTGTATTTGAGTTAGTAGATGCACGAATTCCATTAAGTTCAAGAAATCCGATGATTGATGAAGTGATTCAACAAAAGCCACGCGTAGTCATTTTTAATAAAAAAGATATGTCTCAGTTAAATGAAATGGAAAAGTGGTATACATTTTTTAAAGAAAAAGGGGCCTATCCTGTTGCGGTCGATGCTAAGCACGGTAAAGGTTTAAAGCAGGTCGAAGTCGCAGCTATAGAAGTAACGAAAGAAAAATTCGAACGTGAAAAAGCTAAAGGCTTAAAACCGAGAGCGATTCGCGCGATGATAGTGGGTATCCCAAATGTAGGTAAATCAACGCTAATAAACAAATTGGCAAAACGCACAATCGCACAAACAGGAAATAAACCAGGTGTAACGAAGCAGCAACAATGGATTAAAGTGGGCCAATCATTACAATTATTAGACACACCAGGGATTTTATGGCCTAAATTTGAAGATCAGTTAATTGGTAAAAAGCTAAGTTTAACAGGTGCCATTAAAGATAGCATTGTGCATTTGGATGAAGTTGCCATTTATGGGTTAGAGTTTTTAATCGAACATGATTATGAAGGTTTATTGGCACATTATAAAATTGATGTGCCGCGTGATGCAGATAATATTGAATGGTTTGACGCAATTGGGCGTAAAAGAGGCCTCTTACAGCGTGGAAATGAAGTAGACTATGAAGCTGTGATTGAATTGATTATTCATGAAATTAGAAATGCGAAAATAGGGACATATTGTTTCGATATTTATGATGAATTGAGTGCGCAATAAATGAGACCCTCAAAAACCATTGCTCAAATCAAAGAAGAAATACAAACCATTCAAACTATCCAAAGTTTAAAAGCACATCCGGATTATCATGATGCTCGAAAGGGCGTACAACGTATTTTTTTAAGTCGTGAAAAGCAAATCGAAAAAATACAGGCACAGCTATTAAAATATGATGAAATGTGCCAATTTGAAAATGAAATTTTAGCACATCATCCGGAAGCATTGATTTGTGGAATAGATGAGGTGGGTAGAGGACCTTTAGCAGGGCCTGTTGTTGCGAGTGCGGTCGTTTTACAACCTGAGCATCACTATATCGGTATCAATGACTCTAAACAACTTTCCCCAGCTAAACGCAAAAACTTGAATACACAGTTGCAAGCAAACGTACGTGCATGGCAAATTGGAGTGGCCACACCACAAGAAATCGACCAATTCAATATATATGAAGCAACCAAATTAGCCATGTATCGCGCAATTGAAAATTTAACTGTAGTGCCTACGCATTATTTAATTGATGCGATGACATTAGATAAAATCACTGCACCACAGCAGTCCATTATAAAAGGGGATGCTCGAAGTGTTTCAATAGCAGCAGCGAGTATTATTGCGAAAGAATATCGGGATGATTTGATGGCGTCTTATGATCAACAATACCCTGGCTATGATTTTTCAAATAACGCCGGTTACGGAACGAAAAAACATTTAGACGGTTTGGAAGCGTACGGTGTGACAGATATTCACCGAAAAAGTTTTGAACCGATTAAGTCAATCGTCGCAAAGCAGCTATAAGAATGAGTTACTGATTTGATTCTATTTTGAAGGTTAATTAATCGTATTCGTTTGCAAATTTGTGAAACTATGTTTTACTATAATTAATTTCCAATTAAAGAAAGGAATTTGAAATTTATGGATGAAACATTACAGAAATTGTATAAAGTACTCGTTCACTTTGAAGAAACAGAAGTGGAGATTACACATGATGAAAAGAAATTAGAAAAAATAAAGCAAGAAATTGAACAAAATTTAAATATCTCTATTGAAGAAGAACAACAAGCTGACCTGATTCGTCTATTAAAAGACCATAATTTTGCTGTGGAATCAACAGAAGATGAACAAAAAACGATTAATGTCCCAATGGATGATGACACGCAAGTCACTTTCCAAGCAGACAAGTAATTTGATAAATCATTCATCCGCTTCTCTGAATAATAAACTTTAAAAATAACCGGAAGTGAGGTCGCCATATCACATGTATGGCAAACTCATTTCCGGCCTTTGTTTTATGCATTTTTCTATGCTTCAAAACAATGCATCTTATATCAATAATCTTTGCGGTGAATTGAATCTTGATGGTTAAAGCCATTTGGATAACGACGCTCAAGTTTTTCGATGTTTAACTGTGCAATTTCATTCAAATCGGTATCAATGGCAGATGCACATGTAGAAAGATACCACAATACATCTCCAAGTTCCTTTTTAAAAGCCTCCTTATCAAAGTCGTGACCATGATACAAATGCTTTTTGATAATATCCGCGACTTCGCCAGATTCTCCATTAAGTCCCAATACGGCCATTTGTATATGTTTATGAAAGTCGGGATGATCTTTTAAAGTTCGCATTGCTTTTTGTTGATATGTATTAAAATCCATTAAAGATACCTCCTATTTTTCAGTCTTTCAATGTTTAAGGAAAGCTAAGTCCATATTATCATAGTCAACTGCGATAAAAGTGAAATTTAATGCAATACGGAAAAGATGCGTCCACCATAAGGTTCTCTCTGTGCCATCCTTTTATCACTCATGCGCACTAAAAGGTGAGGCGCTCAAATTAAATGGATTAAATCAGTGTTAAAAGTCTGATAAATAGAGAGAACTCTATGTCTATCTGTTTACAATAGCGCTTACATTTCCTATAATTGAAATTGAACTTAACCTTAAGAAACAGGAGGATGGAGTATGAATATCCATGAGTATCAAGGAAAAGAAATTTTTCGCTCAATGGGCGTAGCAGTACCAGAAGGGCGCGTAGCTTTTTCAGCTGAAGAAGCTGTAGAAAAAGCAAAAGAGTTAGATACAGATGTTTATGTTGTAAAAGCACAAATTCACGCTGGGGGACGTGGTAAAGCAGGCGGTGTAAAAATTGCTAAGTCTTTATCAGAAGTTGAAACATACGCGAATGAATTGTTAGGTAAAGTGCTCGTTACACATCAAACGGGTCCAGAAGGTAAAGAAGTAAAACGCTTATACATCGAAGAAGGTGCAGATATTCAAAAAGAATATTACGTTGGCTTTGTGATTGATCGCGCAACAGATCGCGTAACTTTAATGGCATCTGAAGAAGGCGGAACTGAAATTGAAGAAGTTGCGGCTAAAAGTCCAGAAAAGATTTTTAAAGAAACAATCGACCCTGTCGTAGGTTTATCGCCTTATCAAGCGCGTCGAATTGCGTTTAACATTAACATTCCTAAAGCATCAATTAATAAAGCAGTAAAATTTTTGATTTCTTTATACAATGTGTTCATTGAAAAAGATTGTTCTATTGTTGAAATTAATCCACTTGTTTTAACAGGTGAAGGGGAAGTTTTAGCGTTAGACTCTAAAATTAACTTCGATGACAATGCGTTATTCCGTCATAAAGATGTGGTGGAACTACGTGACTTGGATGAAGAAGATCCAAAAGAAATCGAAGCTTCTAAATATGAATTGTCCTATATCGCTTTAGACGGAAATATTGGTTGTATGGTTAACGGTGCCGGCTTAGCAATGGCAACAATGGATACAATTAACCATTTTAACGGTACACCTGCCAATTTCTTAGACGTAGGTGGCGGCGCTACAAAAGAAAAAGTGACTGAAGCTTTTAAAATTATTTTAGGTGATGACAACGTAAAAGGTATTTTTGTAAATATCTTCGGGGGAATTATGCGCTGTGATGTCATTGCTGAAGGTATTGTAGCTGCTGTTAAAGAAGTCGAACTTACATTACCATTAGTCGTTCGTCTTGAAGGAACAAATGTAGACCAAGGTAAAAAAATCTTAAAAGAATCAGGTTTAGCAATTGAACCCGCTAGCACTATGGCTGAAGGCGCTCAAAAAATCGTTAAACTTGTAAGCGAAGCGTAAGGAAAGGATGGGACAACTAAAATGAGCGTATTTGTAGATAAGAATTCAAAAGTTATCGTACAAGGTATTACAGGGTCAACTGCCCTTTTCCATACTAAACAAATGTTAGAATATGGGACACAAATCGTCGCAGGTGTAACACCAGGTAAAGGTGGACAAGTGGTCGAAGGTGTACCGGTTTATAATACGGTGGAGGAAGCTAAAAAAGAAACAGGCGCAAACGTTTCTGTCATTTATGTACCTGCACCATTTGCTGCAGATGCTATTTTAGAGTGTGCAGATGCAGAATTAGATTTAGCTATCTGTATTACTGAGCATATTCCTGTTATTGATATGGTTAAAGTGAAACGTTATCTTGAAGGTAGAAAAACACGTTTAATTGGACCAAACTGCCCAGGTGTCATTACATCGGATGAAACAAAAATTGGTATTATGCCAGGTTATATTCATAAAAAAGGACATGTCGGTGTTGTTTCACGTTCAGGTACATTAACTTATGAAGCTGTTCATCAATTGACTGAAGAAGGCATCGGTCAATCTACAGCGGTAGGTATTGGTGGAGACCCAGTTAATGGTACAAACTTCATTGATGTTTTAGAAGCTTTTAATAACGATGATGAAACAAAAGCTGTAGTGATGATTGGTGAAATTGGTGGTACTGCTGAAGAAGAAGCGGCAGAATGGATTAAAGCCAATATGACTAAACCGGTTATCGGCTTTATCGGGGGTCAAACAGCCCCTCCAGGGAAACGTATGGGACACGCAGGTGCTATTATCTCTGGTGGTAAAGGAACTGCAGAAGAAAAAATTAAAACGCTTAACGATTGTGGCGTAAAAACAGCTGCAACACCTTCTGAAATTGGTGCAACGTTAATTGAAGCAGCTAAAGAAGCTGGCATTTATAAATCATTATTAACTGTGAAGGCATAACAGCATAGATAAAAGTTAAATATTAAAAAGGGTTGGCTTAAGTCAGCCCTTTTTGTGCTTGATTTATAAATGAGCCCATTCTTTGTGTTGAACTGCTCAATGAACAGATATATAGAACGCTGTTTAATTGAAAGAATAACTATTAAATTCTTTTTAGACATACATGATAGGGCAAAAATACCTTATAATCTTAATGAGGTGACTAAAAGAAGATGAAACAACTGTTCCTTTTACTATTATATGCCGGCTTTACAACACAACAGATTCAAAAGATGTATCCCATCTTACTCACTTTAAAAGGTAATATCGACGACGTTAGCAACTATCTCAATGAAATGTTGAAAATAACGCCTTCTCAAACTATTGTGCAAAAAATAAGGCGTTTTCGTTCATTAAAAATCGATACTATAGAGTCTGATTTAAAACGACATTGTATTACTCCTCTAGCGATTCATGACCCTCTTTATCCTTCCCAATTAAAAGAAATTCATGACCCTCCTTTTGTTCTTTTTTGTAAAGGTAATCTCCAAACATTCAAAGCGATGAAACATACTCTAGCAATTGTTGGCGCAAGGCGTTGTACAGACTACACCCCACAAGCCCTTTCTTATTTATTTAAAGACTTACGCGAATATCCACTCACTATTATTTCTGGCTTAGCATATGGAACCGATGCACTTGCACATCAATTTGCACTTGACTATCATATGCATACTGTAGGTGTTCTTGGATTTGGTCATCATCGTCATTATCCTGCAAGTACATTTCAGTTGCGACAAAAGATCGAAAACCAGTATCTTACAATAAGTGAATATCCCCCTCACATACCTATCGCAAAATTTAGATTTCCTGAAAGAAATAGATTGATTAGTGGATTATCTCAGGGGGTATTAATTACAGAAGCTCAGGCACGGAGCGGGGCACTCATTACCTTGGATCAAGCATTGGAACAAAATCGTAATGTTTATGTCTTACCAGGTGATATGTTTAATCAGCATACAAGAGGTAATCTATTGCGCGTCAAAGAGGGGGCAGAAGTGGTTTTATCTGCACAAGATATTCTTAAAGATTATAAAAATTAAATGTTAATGCTTTGTGAAATAATTATAAAAGATTGACAAATATAAAATTAACCGTTTATCATTTATCTTTGTAAATAGAAAAAGCAAGGGGGTAACTACTTTGGCAGATAATCTTGTCATAGTTGAATCGCCTGCAAAAGCGAAAACGATAGAGAAATATTTAGGCAAGAAGTATAAAGTCATTGCATCTATGGGTCACGTGAGAGACTTACCACGTAGCCAAATGGGTGTAGATGTTGAAGACAATTATGAGCCTAAGTATATCACTATAAGAGGAAAGGGACCTGTCGTAAAAGATTTGAAGCGACATGCGAAAAAGGCTAAAAAAGTTTTTCTTGCAAGTGACCCCGACCGCGAAGGTGAAGCAATTGCATGGCACTTAGCAAATATACTTGAGTTAGAAGATAGTAAAGAGAATCGAGTTGTATTTAATGAGATCACTAAAGATGCTGTGAAAGAAAGTTTCAAACATCCACGCGGCATTGAAATGGATCTTGTGGATGCGCAACAAGCGCGCCGTATTTTAGACCGTTTAGTGGGTTATAATATTTCTCCAGTTTTATGGAAAAAGGTAAAAAAAGGGTTATCAGCTGGACGTGTGCAATCTGTCGCATTACGCCTCATCATTGATCGTGAAAACGAGATTCGTAATTTTAAGCCCGAAGAATATTGGTCAATTGAAGGCGAGTTTCGTTATGGAAAATCAAAATTTAATGCCAAGTTTCTACATTATAAAGGTAAACCTTACAAGTTAACGAATAAAGATGATGTCGCTGTAATCACTAAAGCATTGGATGGGGATCGTTTTACCGTTTCAAATGTTTCGACAAAAGAAAAAACGCGTCGACCTGCGTTTCCTTTTACGACGTCAACATTGCAACAAGAAGCTGCACGTAAGTTGAACTTCAAAGCGCGTAAAACCATGATGATTGCACAACAATTATATGAAGGAATCGACTTAAAAAGAAAAGGGACAATAGGTCTGATTACTTATATGAGAACAGACTCTACACGTATTTCTAAAGATGCACAAAATGAAGCTAAACAATATATCGAGTCTCAATATGGCGCTGATTATTTATCAAAATCAACACAAAAAGGAAAGCAAGGGGACCAGGATGCCCATGAAGCGATTCGTCCAACGAGCACACTTCGTACACCTGCTGAGATGAAAGATTTCTTAACTCGGGATCAATATCGCTTATACAAATTAATTTGGGAAAGATTTGTAGCAAGTCAAATGGCACCTGCGATTTTAGATACTGTTTCTGTTGATTTGACACAAAACGATATTAAGTTTAGAGCGAATGGCCAAACGATTAAATTTAAAGGCTTTATGACGTTATATGTGGAAACGAATGATGATAAAGGGAAAGAAAAAGAAAACCGCTTACCGAAATTAGAAGTAGGTAATGAAGTGATTGCTACTAAAATAGACCCAGCTCAGCATTTTACACAACCCCCACCACGATATACTGAAGCACGTCTAGTTAAAACGTTAGAAGAATTAAAAATTGGGCGACCATCAACTTATGCCCCTACAATTGACACCATTCAAAAAAGGAATTATGTTAAAAATGAAAGTAAACGTTTCATGCCAACTGAACTCGGTGAGATTGTACACGAACAAGTGAAAGAGTACTTTCCTGAAATCATTGATGTGGAATTCACAGTCAATATGGAAACGTTACTCGATAAAATTGCTGACGGTGATATTGCTTGGAAAAAGGTTGTTGGAGACTTTTACAACAGCTTTAAACAAGATGTTGCACGCGCAGAAGAAGAAATGGAAAAAATTGAAATCAAAGACGAGCCTGCCGGTGAAGATTGTGAAGTCTGCGGTAGCCCGATGGTAATTAAAATGGGGCGTTATGGTAAGTTTATGGCATGTTCAAATTTTCCAGATTGTCGCAATACAAAAGCAATTACGAAACCGATTGGTGTTAAATGTCCTAAGTGTAAAACAGGTGATGTCGTCGAACGTAAATCTAAGAAAAACCGTGTCTTTTATGGTTGTTCAAATTATCCAGAATGTGATTTTATCTCGTGGGATAAACCTATCGGCAGAGATTGTCCAAAATGTAACCATTATCTTGCTGAACACAAAAAAGGACGTACAACGCAAGTCGTTTGTTCGAACTGTGATTATAAAGAAGAAGTTCAAAAATAATGTTTTAAAGAGAGGAAAATAATAATGACATCTGTTAATATTATTGGCGCTGGTTTAGCAGGGTCTGAAGCAGCATTTCAACTTGCAGAACGCGGAATCAAAGTGAATTTATATGAAATGCGTCCTGTAAAACAAACACCAGCGCATCATACAGACAAATTTGCTGAATTGGTATGTTCTAATTCGTTACGTGGTAATGCATTAACGAATGCGGTCGGTGTATTAAAGGAAGAAATGAGACAATTAAACTCATTAATTATTGAAGCGGCAGATAAAGCACGTGTGCCTGCGGGTGGCGCTTTAGCTGTTGATAGACATGACTTTGCAGGTTATATAACTGAGACATTAAAAAATCATCCCAATGTTACGGTTAAAAATGAAGAAATCACTTCTATCCCTGAAGGCCCTACAATTATTGCGACAGGACCATTGACAACTGAACCTTTGGCAAAAGAAATTGTCGCATTAACTGGTGAAGATCAGTTATACTTTTATGATGCTGCAGCACCGATTATTGAAAAAGATTCAATTGATATGGATAAAGTGTATCTTAAATCACGTTATGATAAAGGCGAAGCAGCTTACTTGAATTGTCCGATGACGGAAGAGGAGTTTAACCGCTTTTATGAGGCAGCACTTGAAGCAGAAGTAGCCCCGATGAACGATTTTGAAAAAGAAAAGTACTTTGAAGGATGTATGCCTTTTGAAGTCATGGCGGGTAGAGGTCCGAAAACGTTGTTATTTGGACCAATGAAGCCAGTTGGATTGGAAGATCCGAAAACAGGGAAACGTCCTTACGCCGTTGTTCAACTACGTCAAGATGATGCGGCAGGTACGCTTTATAATATTGTAGGTTTTCAAACGAGATTAAAATGGGGCGCTCAAAAAGAAGTGATTCGTCTTATTCCTGGATTGGAAAATGTAGATATTGTGAGATATGGCGTCATGCACCGCAATACGTTTATTAATTCACCTGAAGTTTTAAATGAAACATATGCTTTTAAAGACCGTGAGAACTTATTTTTTGCTGGACAGATGACAGGTGTTGAAGGGTACGTAGAAAGTGCTGCTAGTGGATTGGTTGCAGGCATCAATTTAGCACACCGTATGCTTAATAAAGCAGATGTCATTTTCCCTCGTGAAACGATGATAGGAAGTATGGCTTATTATATTTCACATGCAACGAACAATAAGAACTTCCAACCGATGAATGCGAACTTCGGATTAGTACCTGCTTTGGAAGAACGTATAAAAGATAAAAAAGAGCGCTATGAAACACTCGCGCAACGTGCATTAACACAACTGAATCATTTTAAAGAGACATTATAAATGGTCTAAAAAATGGCAAAATAAGTAAAATTTTGATAAATACAAAAATTCAATGTATAATCAATGCAGTTCCCCTTATCATTATGCTACAATGCTAATGATGGAGGGGTTTTTGCTTTGAAACAAATCCAAGAACAATTTTTAGATACATTAAAAAGAGAGCGTTTTTTCTCATCGCATACGTTAAAAGCTTATCACGACGATTTAGACCAATTTAATCATTTTCTTGATCGAGAACAACTAGGATTGAGAGATTTCAAATACAGTGACGCAAGAAACTATTTACAAACACTTTATGATTTAGGTTTACAACGTACAACAGTATCAAGAAAAATTTCTACATTGCGTAGTTTTTATGCTTTTTGGATGACACAAGAGCAAGATGTAGTGAATCCATTTGTCCAATTAGTTCATCCCAAAAAAGAGCGTTATTTACCTACGTTTTTTTATACAGAAGAAATGGAAGCGTTATTTCAAACGGTAAGTAAGGGGAACCAAAAAGATCTCAGAGACCGAGTAATTCTTGAGTTGCTTTATGCGACAGGAATTCGGGTTTCGGAATTGGTGTCTTTAAAAGTTTCAGATGTTGATTTAGAAATGTGTTGGGTAAAAGTATTGGGTAAAGGTGGAAAAGAACGAATTGTACCTTTCGGCGAATTTTGTCGACAGAGTCTTGAAGTATATTTAGAACAGTTTAAGCCTATTCAAAATGTACAGCACGACTATTTGATTACAAACTTAAAAGGTCAACCGATTACCGAAAGAGGTGTGCGCTATGTTTTAAATGATATCGTCAAACGGACAGCTGGTGTGACTGCGATTCATCCGCATAAGTTGAGACATACATTTGCAACACATATGTTAAATGAAGGTGCAGACCTTAGAACTGTTCAAAGCTTACTTGGACATGTTAATTTATCTACGACAGGCCGATATACACATGTAACAAATCGACAGTTGAGAAATGTTTATTTAAAGGCACATCCACGTGCGAGAAAAGGAGAGTAATTTAACATGAGTTCATCAATTCATGCGACAACGATATACGCAGTAAGACATAATGGTGAAGCAGCGATGGCCGGAGATGGTCAAGTCACTTTAGGTGAACAAGTCATTATGAAACAAACTGCTAAAAAAGTTCGTAAATTGTATAATAACCGCGTCGTTGCTGGTTTTGCTGGCAGTGTTTCAGACGCATTCACATTGTTTGAAAAGTTTGAAGGAAAATTACAACAATATAGTGGTAATTTGGAAAGAGCTGCTGTAGAACTCGCAAAAGAGTGGCGAGGCGATAAACAACTCCGCCAACTTGAAGCGATGTTAATTGTCATGAACAAAGATAATATTTTAGTCGTTAGTGGTACAGGTGAAGTGATTGCACCGGATGATGATTTAATTGCAATTGGTTCGGGTGGTAATTTTGCCTTGAGCGCCGGACGCGCACTAAAAAGACACGCACCACATATGAGTGCACAAGAAATGGCCTATGAAAGCCTTAAAGTGGCTTCTGAAATTTGCGTGTTCACTAATGATCACATCACTGTAGAAGAATTATAATGGAGGGTTTAAAGCATGGAGAACAATGCGATTAAATATACACCTAAAGACATCGTAGATAAACTCAATGAATATATCGTTGGGCAAGATGAAGCGAAGAAAAAGGTAGCCATTGCCCTTAGAAATCGTTACCGTCGTAGTTTGCTTGAGGATGAAGTTAAACAAGAAATTGCCCCTAAAAATATATTAATGATGGGACCAACAGGTGTGGGTAAAACTGAAATTGCCCGTCGTATGGCTAAAATAGTTGGTGCACCATTTTTAAAAGTTGAAGCGACAAAGTTTACTGAAGTAGGTTATGTCGGTAGAGATGTTGAGAGTATGGTGCGTGACTTAGTCGATGTTTCGGTAAGATTAGTTAAAGATGAGAAAAAAGCAAATGTGGTTGAAGCAGCAACGGCAAAAGCTAACGAAAAACTCGTTAAACTCCTTGTTCCTAGTCTTAAGAAAAAAGCTAACAAAAATACTAATAATCCTTTAGAATCTTTATTTGGTGGTGCAATTCCAAACTTTGGTCAGCAAAATGAAGAAGAGGAAGAAGAGCCGCCAACAGAAGAAATCAAAACAAAACGTTCTGAAATTAAATTGCAACTCCTTAACGGAAAGCTAGAGGAAGAAAAAGTGCGTGTTAAAGTAGAGCAAGATCCGGGTGCTTTAGGCATGTTAGGTACACAGCAAAACGAACAAATGCAAGAAATGATGAGCCAATTAATGCCTAAGAAAAAAGTTGAAAAAGAAGTACCTGTTAAAACAGCACGTAAAATTCTTGTTGATCAATTTGCTGACGAAATGATTGATCACGAGACTGCAAACCAAGAAGCGCTTGAACTTGCTGAGCAAATGGGAATTATCTTTATAGATGAAATTGATAAAGTTGCTACGACAAGCCAAAACAGTGGCCAAGATGTTTCTCGACAAGGTGTGCAACGTGATATTTTACCTATCCTTGAGGGTAGCGTTGTAAGAACAAAATATGGTACTGTGAGTACGGAACATATGCTCTTTATCGGCGCGGGTGCGTTTCATGTTTCTAAACCAAGCGATTTGATTCCAGAACTTCAAGGTCGATTCCCAATTCGTGTAGAATTAAAAGATCTCACTGTAGATGATTTTGTAAGAATTTTAAAAGAACCAAAATTATCTCTGATTAAACAGTATGAGTTGCTATTGCAAACGGAAGAAGTCACAGTAAATTTCACAGACGAAGCGATTTACAGACTTGCAGAGATGGCATATCATGTCAATCAAGAAACGGATAATATCGGTGCCCGCAGACTGCATACAATCTTAGAAAAAATGTTAGAAGACTTGTCATTCGAAGCGCCGCATATGCCACACGCTCAAGTGGATATTACGCCACAATATGTAGACGATAAATTAAAAACAATTTCAACGAACAAAGATTTAAGCGAATTTATTTTATAAGAAAAAAAGGAGAAATGACATGAGCTTATTATCGAAAACGAGAGAATTAAGTAGTTTGTTACAAAAACATAAAGGTATCTCTGTCGACTTCAAAGATGTTGCCCAAACGGTGAGTAAAGTTACAGTTACAAATGTATTCATCGTTTCTCGTCGCGGTAAAATTTTGGGATCTTGCTTGAATGAATTACTTAAAAATGAACGTATTATTCAAATGCTAGAGGACCGTCATATTCCAGAGGCTTACACGGATAAATTAATGCACGTATATGAAACGTCATCAAATATTACAATTGATAGTGATTTATCAGTATTCCCACCAGAAAATGAAGATTTATTCAAAGACTCAAGAACAACAATTTTCCCAATTATTGGTGGAGGCGAACGCTTAGCAACACTTGTTCTAGGCCGTGTTGCCGATGACTTCAACGAAAATGATCTTGTGCTTGGTGAATATGCTGCAACAGTAATCGGTATGGAAATATTACGTGAAAAACATTCAGAGATTGAATCTGTAGCTCGTGATAAAGCAGCAATCTCAATGGCGATCAACTCTTTATCTTACTCAGAAAAAGAAGCGATTGACCATATATTTGAAGAACTTGGTGGTAAAGAAGGTCTCTTAATTGCCTCAAAAGTTGCAGACCGCGTAGGTATCACACGTTCAGTTATCGTTAACGCTTTAAGAAAACTTGAAAGTGCCGGCGTTATTGAATCACGTTCTTTAGGTATGAAAGGGACTTTTATTAAAGTTAAGAAAGAAGCATTCTTAGACGAGTTAACGCGTGCAGAATAATTGGATTGCGTTGTTGCAAACTCGCGCATGTTATGATATATTAATTAGCGGCTATAAAAGTCAAAACACACACGCAACACCGAAGTATAAAAGGGTGCGATGAATTTCATCGTTTTTATATGAGTGTTCGTGGCGGATGTAAACCAATAGGAGGAATTTATATTATGGCAGTAATTTCTATGAAACAATTACTAGAAGCTGGTGTTCACTTCGGTCATCAAACACGCCGTTGGAACCCAAAAATGAAAAAGTACATCTTCACTGAAAGAAACGGTATCTACATTATCGACTTACAAAAAACAGTGAAAAAAGTTGAAGAAGCATACAACTTTATTAAACAAGTATCTGAAGAAGGCGGTAAAGTCTTATTCGTAGGTACTAAAAAACAAGCGCAAGAATCAGTGAAAGCTGAAGCAGAACGCGCTGGCCACTTCTATGTTAACCAAAGATGGTTAGGTGGTATTTTAACAAACTATAAAACAATCTCTAAACGTGTACAACGTATTTCTGAAATTGAAAAAATGGAAGAAGATGGAACATTTGATGTTCTTCCTAAAAAAGAAGTTGTAGAACTTAAAAAAGAATATGACCGTTTAATTAAATTCTTAGGCGGTATTCGTGATATGAAATCAATGCCACAAGCATTATTTGTCGTTGACCCACGCAAAGAGCGCAACGCGATTGCAGAAGCACGTAAATTAAACATCCCTATCGTTGGTATCGTTGATACAAACTGTGATCCGGATGAAATTGATTACGTAATCCCAGCGAATGACGACGCAATTCGTGCGGTTAAATTATTAACTGGTAAAATGGCAGACGCAATTTTAGAAGGTCAACAAGGTGTATCAAACGATGAAGTAGCTGCTGAACAAAACATCGACTTAACTGAAGATGAAAAAGCAGATAACGAATCAGCTGAAGCAGTAGAAACAACTGAAACATCTGTTGAATCTAACTAAGTCGCATCTTGAAATGGGTGTGGGATAGAAACTTATTTGTTTTCATCGACCCACTAATGGCAAAGATGACTTGGATTGAGAAAAGCTTGATTTAAAGTGTAGGATCAAACGCGTCATCTACTGCCACTTTATCATTTTGAGTATTTTCATTGGGTTGAGACGTGAATATGTCCCAGCCCCTTTTTTTAAAATAAATATTGATTGAATATTGGAGGAATCATGAATGGCAATTTCAGCTAAACTTGTTAAAGAATTACGTGAAAGAACTGGCGCAGGTATGATGGATTGTAAAAAAGCATTAGAAGCAACTGATGGTGACATTGATAAAGCCATTGACTACTTACGTGAAAAAGGTATTGCTAAAGCAGCTAAAAAAGCAGACCGTATTGCAGCAGAAGGTATTACACATGTTGAAGTTAAAGGTAACGATGCTGTTATCGTTGAAATCAACTCAGAAACAGACTTTGTTGCACGTAACGAAGGTTTCCAACAACTTGTAAAAGAAATTGCTAACCAAATTCTTGAAACAAAAGTGGATTCAGTTGAAGCTTTAAATGAAACAACATTACCAAACGGTAAAACAGTTTCTGAACATATGACTGAAGCGATTTCAACAATTGGTGAAAAATTAAGCTTACGTCGTTTCGAAATCAAATCAAAATCAGATAGTGACGCATTCGGTGCTTACTTACACATGGGCGGACGTATTGGTGTTCTTGCAGTTGTTGAAGGTTCAACTGACGAAGAAGCTGCAAAAGATGTTGCGATGCACATCGCTGCAATCAACCCTAAATACGTTTCATCTGACCAAGTAAGTAAAGAAGAAATCAACCATGAAAGAGAAGTATTAAAACAACAAGCATTAAATGAAGGTAAACCAGAAAACATCGTTGAAAAAATGGTTGAAGGTCGTTTACGCAAATATCTTCAAGAGATTTGTGCTGTTAACCAAAACTTCGTTAAAGACCCTGACCAAACAGTTGAACAATTCCTTAAATCAAAAGGTGGTCAATTAGTAGACTTCGTTCGTTACGAAGTGGGTGAAGGTTTAGAAAAACGTGAAGAAAACTTTGCTGATGAAGTAAAAGGACAAATGAAATAATCGACACGGTTTTGTATAAGAAAGAAGACACCTTTCGTGTCCTCCTCTGCAGGACTTCAATGCAAGATTGAAGCCGTGTAGAAGGGTGATGCTTATTGTGTCTTCTTTACTTGTATTGTTTTACATATTACGAATAGAGAGGTTAAAATAATGACTGAAACTTCAAAATATAAGCGAGTAGTTTTGAAACTGAGTGGAGAAGCATTAGCAGGGGACAAAGGATTTGGAATTAATCCAATGATTATTAAAAGCATTGCACAACAAGTAGCAGAAGTCGCAAAAATGGATACAGAAGTTGCTGTCATCGTGGGTGGCGGTAACATTTGGCGCGGAAAAACAGGTAGTGACTTAGGCATGGATCGAGGAACTGCTGATTATATGGGTATGCTCGCGACAGTGATGAATGCACTTGCATTACAAGATAGCTTAGAACAACTTGATTGTGATACACGTGTCCTTACATCTATAGAAATGAAGCAAGTTGCAGAACCTTATATTCGTCGTCGTGCGATTCGTCACTTAGAGAAAAAACGCGTTGTTATTTTTGCAGCGGGTATCGGTAACCCATACTTCTCAACAGATACAACAGCTGCATTACGTGCTGCTGAAGTTGAAGCAGACGTCATCTTAATGGGGAAAAATAATGTTGATGGTGTTTACTCAGCAGATCCAAAAGTAGACCCGAATGCTAAAAAATATGAACGTTTAACATACATTCAATTGTTACAGGAAGGTTTACAAGTCATGGATTCGACAGCCTCTTCATTCTGTATGGACAACAATATACCTTTAAAAGTGTTCTCTATCATGGAAGAAGGTAATATTAAACGTGCTGTCCAAGGTGAAGATATAGGGACAATTATTACAAAATAATATAGAGGTGCAAAAAAATGAAAGAAACTATTCAAGATGCTAAAAGTCGTATGAAAAAATCAATTGAGAATTTATCTCGTGAATTGGCACAAATTAATGCAGGACGCGCAAACTCTAACTTATTAGCTGGTGTTGAAGCGGACTACTATGGTGCACCAACACCTGTCCAACAATTAGCAAGTATTAACGTACCTGAAGCACGTCTTCTTGTCGTTTCACCATACGATAAAACATCTATTGGTGATATTGAAAAAGCGATTATTGCTGCAAACTTAGGTGTTAATCCTACGAGTGACGGAGAAGTGATTCGTATTATGGTGCCAGCACTCACTGAAGAACGTCGTAAAGAACTTGTTAAAGACGTCAAGAAAACAGGTGAAAACGCAAAAGTATCTGTTCGTAATATTCGACGTGATGCAAATGATCATCTAAAAAGACAACAAAAAGATGGCGAAATTTCTGAAGATGAATTACGAAATGGTTCTGATGAAGTTCAAAAAATCACTGATTCATCAATTAAAGATATCGATCAGTTAGTTGCTGATAAAGAAAAAGATATTATGTCAGTTTAAGTTTTAGACATACCGACGAGTAGACAAGAATCAATCAAAATGAATAGGGTGAAATTGACGCTTCTCCTCAATTAAAAGAAGCCTAATATAGATAAAATAAAATCAATGTTATATGTATTATTTCTTATCATATCGTGATACGTCACCCTCATTTCATAGTAAAATTGTAGAAATGGTTTGCCTTCTCACTGAGCTGTACCGAATACGACTTTGGTACAGTTTTTTTCTTTGTTTATTCAATGCGCTGATTGAGTGTGATAAAATGGTAGATAATTGTACGCTAAAGAGATTATAATATTTTAAGAGACGGAATAGGCTCGGAGGAACGCGCATGTTTAAGAAATTTAAGAAGAAAATCGACAGTCAAAAACATGTCGATCAAATCGATTTACATAATATACCTGAACATATAGCGATTATTATGGATGGCAATGGTCGTTGGGCAAAACAACGAAAAATGCCACGAATTAAAGGTCACTATCAGGGAATGCAGACGATTAAAACCATTACGCGAGCAGCTAGCGATTTGAATGTTAAATATTTAACACTTTATGCATTTTCAACTGAGAATTGGTCACGTCCTGATGAAGAGGTTAACTATATCATGGGATTACCTGTTAACTTTTTAAATACATTTTTACCCGAATTGATTGAAAAAAACGTACGTGTTGAAACGATTGGTTTTATAAATGATTTACCTGAAAAAACAATTCAAGCCATAGATGAGGCTAAAAATAAAACAGCTGACAACACTGGATTGACATTAATATTTGCAATCAATTATGGGGGACGAGCTGAAATTATCAATGGTATTCAGAATATGATGAAAGAGATGCGACACGCTTCAGATGATGATATTGATACACTTACTGAGCAGCATTTCCAAAAATATTTAATGACACACGATTACCCAGATCCAGAATTATTAATACGGACTTCAGGCGAACAACGTATAAGCAACTTTTTGATTTGGCAATTATCTTATAGTGAGTTTATATTTAATTCTAAATTGTGGCCTGACTTTGATGAGGCAGAATTAAGAGCATGTATAAAAACATATCAATCACGCCAAAGACGATTTGGAGGATTGTAGATAGGAGTAGTGGGATGAAAGTAAGAACAATCACAACGATTGTCGCATTAATCGTTTTCTTACCTATTTTACTGATTGGCGGATCAGTATGGATGTATTTTACATTCTTATTAGCTTTAATTGCTTTAAAAGAACTTTTAAACATGAATCGGATTCAATTGCTGTCAATACCAGGTATTATCAGTGCCTTGGCTTTAATTATTATTATGATTCCACAAGATTTTGGTGCATGGGTGCCCGTGTTACAACAGAAATCGTTGATAGCGATGAGCTTTGTTATTTTAAGTTATACGGTTATGTCCAAAAACCGCTTCAGTTTCATGGATTCCGCATTTTGTTTAATGTCTGTTGCTTACGTGGGGATTGGATTCATGTACTTCTATGAAACGAGAGAAGCCGGCTTACAATATATCCTATTTGGTTTGTTGATCGTTTGGTTAACAGATACAGGGGCGTATATTTTTGGCCGACTTTTTGGAAAACATAAACTATGGCCGATTATTAGTCCGAATAAAACGGTTGAAGGCTTCATCGGCGGATTGATTTGTAGCCTCCTCGTACCCCTTACATTTATGTTTTTTGTGTCATTTGAGTATCACATCAGTTTAATTCTATTATTAACTGTTGTGCTCAGTGTCTTCGGACAGTTAGGTGACTTAGTAGAATCAGGATTTAAACGCCATTTCGGTGTGAAAGATTCTGGACGTCTCCTACCTGGACATGGTGGTATTTTAGACCGTTTTGATAGTTTCATGTTTGTTTTACCTTTAATGAATATTTTCTTAATTCAAATGTAAAGTGAAATGAGGAACATTAATGAAAAATATAGCAATATTAGGCGCGTCAGGTTCAATAGGTCAGCAAGCGATTGATGTGATTGCGCGTCATCCAGAATCATTTAACTTGATTAGTTTTACAGTTGGGAAAAATATTGAATTTGCAATTGAAGTGATTGAAAAGTTTAAACCAGAAATTGTTGCTGTTCAAGATGAAGCGGATGTTGAACGCTTAAAACCTTATCATTCTCATATAGTGAGTGGGCGTCAAGGATTAATCGATGTTTCAACATATGAGAAAAACGATTTAGTTTTAAATGCGCTACTGGGAAGTGTCGGGTTAGAGCCTACAATGAAAGCGATTGAAGCAGGGAAAAATATAGCACTTGCGAATAAAGAGACTTTAGTTGTGGCCGGAAAACTTGTCATGGCACATGCAAAGCGTTATGGTGTTGATATCCTTCCTGTAGATTCAGAGCATGCTGCAATTTTCCAATGTTTAAATGGCGAAGATATGCATCAAATTAAAAATGTTACAATTACTGCGAGTGGTGGTTCTTTCCGAGAGTTAACACGTGAACAACTAGAACATGTTACTGTCGAAGATGCATTGAACCACCCCAATTGGTCAATGGGGAATAAAATAACGATTGACTCTGCAACGATGATGAACAAAGGCTTTGAAGTGATTGAAGCAAAATGGTTGTTTGATTTGGAAATAGACCAAATTAAAACAATCTTGCATAAAGAGAGCATTATTCATTCAATGGTCGAATTCGTTGATACGAGTGTGATGGCACAACTTGGTACCCCTGACATGCGTATGCCGATTCAATATGCATTTACTTATCCAGAGAGAATTGAACATCGAGCGCCATCATTAGATTTAGCGCAAGTGTCGCAATTGCACTTCCAAGAAATGGATCTGGATCGATATCGATGTTTGAAGTTTGCTTATGATGCATTGCGTATCGGTGGATCCATGCCAGTTGTACTTAATGCTGTTAATGAAGTGGCAGTGGCTAAGTTTTTAAACCATGAGATCACATTTCTTGAAATTGAGCATATGATTGAGCGTGAAATGGCAGCACATGAAGTGATTCCGGACCCATCATTAGAAGAAATTTTAGAAATCGACCATTACTATAAAACAAAACCATATGAGGTGTAGTGCCTATGTTAATAACACTTATCGCTTTTATTATCGTATTCGGTGTGCTTGTATTCGTGCACGAGTTCGGTCACATGTTTTTTGCGAAACGGGCAGGTATCATGTGTCCAGAATTTGCAATTGGTATGGGACCTAAAATCTTCAGTTTTCGTAAAGATGAAACACTTTATACTATTCGTTTATTACCTGTAGGTGGGTATGTCCGTATGGCTGGAGATGGACTAGAAGAAGCGCCTGTACAGCCGGGGATGCATGTTAAAATTAAAGTGAACGATCAAGATGAAGTGACGCACATCATTTTAGACGATCAACACAAATTTCAAAAAATAGAAGCTATAGAAGTAAAGAAAATTGATTTACAAGAACAATTGTATATTGAAGGTGTTGCTGCAGACGATCAAGCGCGCCATCATTATCCAATTGCGAAGAAAGCTTATTTTGTACAAAATGGAAGCTTAATACAAATTGCACCGAGAGATCGACAATTTGCACACAAAAAACCGTATCAAAAGTTTTTAACTTTATTTGCGGGACCGTTATTTAATTTCATTTTAGCTTTCGTACTATTAATTGGTTTAGCCTATTATCAAGGTGCGCCAAGTACGACAATTGATCAGATTGCAAAAGATTCACCTGCAGAACAAATTGGTCTTCACAAAGGTGATACAATCAAAAAAATTGGAAACCAAGAAATTAATCGCTTTGAAGATGTGAGTAAAGCATTAAGTCAAACTAAAGGAAATGAAACGACGATCGTAGTCGAACGTAACGGTAAAACAATTGATAAAAAGTTTGAACCGAAAAAAGTAGAAATTCAAACTTCTAAAACTTCCAAACAAACGGCTTATCAACTTGGTTTTACATCAACAAAAGAAAGATCTCTATTCGAACCTTTAATTTTTGGTATTGAAGAAACGTTACGCTTTGGGAAACTCATCTTTGTTGCAGTTGTTGGCATGATTTCAAGTATTTTCACGGGAACATTTAGTTTTGATATGTTAAATGGACCAGTCGGTATCTATAAAAATGTCGACACCGTCGTTAAAACTGGGATCATTAATTTAATTACTTGGACTGCAGCATTAAGTGTGAACTTAGGTATTATGAACCTTTTACCTATTCCAGCACTTGATGGTGGACGTATTTTATTTGTATTTTATGAAGCCATCTTTAGAAAACCAGCCAATAAAAAAGCTGAGACAGTGATCATAGCAGCGGGTGCAGTGTTTGTACTTGTTGTTATGGTGCTCGTCACTTGGAATGATATACAACGTTATTTCTTATAAAACGATTAGGGAGGAACAATGAAGGATGAAGCAATCAAAAGTTTTTATTCCAACACTAAGAGAAGTACCTGCTGAAGCAGAGGCAAAAAGCCATCAACTATTATTAAAAGCAGGTTTAATTAAACAAAATGCAGCAGGCGTATATAGTTACTTGCCGATTGCGACACGCGTAATCCATAAAATTTCTGAAATTATTCGTGAAGAAATGGAGCGCATTGATGCTGTAGAAGTTGTCATGCCTATATTACAGCAATCTGAATTATGGAAAGAGTCAGGACGATGGGATGCATATGGCATGGAATTGATGCGTCTTCGTGATCGTAATCAACGTGAGTTTGCGCTTGGACCGACGCATGAAGAAGTCGTAACATCACTTGTTCGTGATGAGTTGCGTTCTTATAAACAATTGCCTTTAACATTGTTTCAAATCCAAACAAAATTCCGTGACGAGAAAAGACCGAGATTTGGCTTATTACGTGGTAGAGAATTTATTATGAAAGATGCTTATTCATTCCACACAGATGAAGCTTCTTTAATGGAAACATATCAGAACATGTTTCATGCTTATCAAACGATATTTAACCGGGTGGGCTTAAATGTCAGACCGGTTGTTGCTGATTCAGGTGCAATTGGTGGTAATCATACACACGAATTCCACGCTTTAAGTGCAATTGGTGAAGATACAATCGTTTATAGTGAACAAAGTGACTATGCAGCAAACATCGAAAAAGCAGAAGTCCCTTACTATGCGTCTAATACGACTTTAGATGCACAAAAAGACTTAGAAAAGGTAGAGACGCCGAATATGAAAACAGCGAAACAAGTTGCTGATTTCTTAGATGTGCCATTAGAAAACATCACTAAAACAATGGTCTTTAAAGTGAACGGTGAATTCGTTTTAATTTTAGTTAGAGGACATCATGAACTCAATGAAGTTAAAATTAAAGATTACTTTAAAACAGACGATGTTGCTCTCGCTTCAGAAGACGAGATACGTAATTTGCTAAATGCAACGTCTGGCTCTTTAGGTCCGATTACTGATAGAGATATCAAAGTATATGCAGATCAATTCGTTCAATCTATAAACAATTTAATTGTAGGTGCTAACGAAGATGACTATCACTATGTCAATGCCAACGTAGATCGTGATTTTAAAGTTGAAGCTTATGGCGATTTCCGTTTTATCCTGGAAGGTGAGCCTCTAGCAGATGGATCCGGTCCGGCACGTTTTGCAGAAGGTATTGAAGTGGGACAAGTCTTTGTTTTAGGCGAAAAATATTCAGAGCCAATGCATGCGACCGTTTTAAATCAACAAGGACGCGAACAAAACCTTACAATGGGTTGTTACGGTATTGGTGTATCTCGAACATTAAGTGCAATTATTGAACAACATCATGATGAGCACGGTATCATTTGGCCAAAAGCAGTATCACCTTATGACATTCATTTAATTACAGTGAATCCTAAAAAAGAAGATCAACGTGAATGTGCAGACCGTTTATATGATTTATTACAAACACAGTATGATGTGTTGTATGATGATAGAAACGAGCGTGCAGGCGTGAAATTCAATGATGCAGATTTGATTGGTTTACCGCTTCGTGTGGTAGTCGGAAAAAATGCATCTGAAGGTATTGTAGAAGTTAAAAGAAGAGACAATGGCGAAAGTGAAGAAGTCCATGTTGATGCTTTGTTAGCGCATTTAGAAAAATGTAGTGAACAAATTCAGTAAGAAGATGCCAATCATTTGTTATAATAAAAATAAGCATATTGCTTCACGATAGGTTAACCGATTGGGTTCTATTGATGATGCAACAACAATAAGAAGGCTGAGGAATCTATTGATTTCTCAGCCTTATCCCGTATGAAATATAAAATGGCTTGAAAGTCATTTTTAAATACAAATGGATGTACGGCAATTAAAATAAGGTGGTTATGAGTGTGGCATTAAAGGATCAAGAAAAGTTTAAGATTCTCTTAAAACAAATTCATATGCAAGATTATTTTGATCAAGATATTATCGAACAAGGTCTATTGACACGCATCGATGTTTCTGAAAAATCTCGTGAATGGATTTTTCATATCCAATTACCACGATTATTAAAATATGATGATTATGCTGTATTGACTCATGCAATGAAAGAGAGCTTTCAAGATATCGCAAATGTTGATTGGAAAATTACAGTTGCAACGCATCAAGGTCAAGATGAGTATTTATTAAAATATTTTGGAGATTGTATCGACCAAACGCAACTATCTCCTAAGGTCAAAGGTCAACTTAAACAGAAACGTATTGTGATGTCAGGCAATGTTGTTAAAGTACTTGTTCAAAATGATGTTGAAGGTCAGCACTTTAATAAGGTTTGCAATGGCAGCCTAGTCAAAGCAATGCAACGATGTGGTTTTGATGTTGATAAAGTGGTGTTTGAAACTGATGAGCATGGTCATGACGATGATTTAGCTTCTCTTGAAGCACACATTCAACAAGAGGATGAGCAAAGTGCGAGAGAAGCAACAGCAAAAATAGAAAAGATGAAAGAACAACGTGCAAAAGATGATAACGAAGTGTCCGTAACGCGTTGTCAAATCGGTAAACCAATTCAAGTTGAAAATGTGAGACCGATTGAAAGTATTATTGAGGAAGAGTTTAAAGTCGCTATTGAAGGTGTCATTTTTGATATTAACCTTAAAGAACTCAAAAGTGGACGCCATATTGTGGAACTTAAGGTGACGGACTATACAGACTCATTAGTACTTAAAATGTTTACGCGTAAAAATAAAGACGACTTAGAACACTTCAAAGCATTATCTGAAGGTAAATGGATAAGAGCACAAGGACGTATCGAAGAAGATATGTTTATTCGAGATCTTGTGATGATGATGTCAGATATTGAAGAGATCAAGCGTACACCAAAAGTGGATAAGGCTGAAGAAAAACGCGTCGAATTTCATCTGCATACTTCTATGAGCCAAATGGACGGTGTGACACATATCGGTGAATATGTTGCACAAGCGGCTAAATGGGGTCATGAAGCGATTGCAGTGACAGATCATAATGTTGTACAAGCATATCCAGATGCGCATGCTGCAGCAGAAAAACATGGCATAAAAATGATTTATGGTATGGAAGGGATGCTCGTTGATGATGGTGTGCCTATTGCATATAAACCGACCGATATACGATTAAGCGATGCTACATATGTCGTATTTGACGTCGAGACAACAGGTTTATCCAACCAATATGACAAAATTATAGAATTAGCTGCAGTAAAAGTGAAAAACGGTGAAATTATAGACAAGTTTGAACGTTTTAGTAATCCACACGAAAAGCTGTCTGAAACGATTAAGAATTTAACTCACATTACCGATGACATGTTACGAGATGCGCCAGAGATAAAAGAGGTGCTCACAGATTTTAAAGCATGGGTAGGAGATGCCATTTTTGTTGCACATAACGCCTCTTTTGATATGGGCTTTATAGACACAAACTATGAGCGACTTGGCTTCGGTCCTTCAACTAATGGGGTTATTGATACACTTGAACTCTCACGTACAATCAATACAAGTTATGGTAAGCACGGATTGAACTTTTTAGCTAAAAAGTATGGCGTTGAACTGACACAACATCACCGCGCAATTTATGATACCGAAGCAACTGCTTATATTTTCATTAAAATGTTAGCGCAACTTAAAGCATTAGATGTACACAACCATCAAGATATTAATAAAAAATTATCAAATGAGGATGCTTATAAGCGAGCACGCCCACAACACGTTACGCTGATTGTTCAAAACCAGACAGGCTTAAAGAACTTATTTAAAATCGTCAGCGCTTCACTTGTTAAATATTATTACCGTACACCTAGAATTCCACGTTCACTATTAGATCAATATCGTGAAGGTATTTTAGTTGGAACAGCATGTGATGAAGGTGAAGTTTTCACTGCAGTGATGCAAAAAGATCAATCTGAAGTCGAACGGATTGCCAAGTATTACGACTATATTGAGATACAACCACCTGCACTTTATCAAGATTTGCTTGATCGTGAATTAATTCGCGACAATGAAACGCTTGTAGAAATTTACGAACGAATTTTGAAAGTGGGCGAAACGAATAATATTCCAGTCATCGCAACAGGTAATGTACACTATTTACACGAACACGATAGTATCGCACGGAAAATTTTAATTGCTTCTCAACCTGGTAATCCATTGAACCGATCTACTTTACCTGAAGCACATTTCAGAACAACTGATGAGATGCTTAATGATTTTCACTTTTTAGGTGAATCTCGGGCTTATCAAGTCGTAGTCGAGAATACAAGAGCTTTAGCAGAGCGCGTTGAAAAAGTTGTACCCATTAAAGATAAACTTTATACACCTAATATGGATGGTGCCAATGAAGAAATCCGTGAAATGAGTTATAATAACGCCAAAAAACTATACGGTGAAGATTTACCGCAAATCGTTATTGATCGATTAGAAAAAGAGTTAGAAAGTATTATTGGAAACGGATTCGCCGTTATCTATTTGATTTCACAAAGACTCGTGAAAAAGTCGCTCGAAGATGGTTATTTAGTTGGTTCGCGTGGATCAGTGGGTTCAAGCTTTGTTGCGACAATGACTGAAATTACAGAAGTAAATCCATTGCCACCACATTATATTTGTCCTAAGTGTAAAAAAAGTGAATTTTTTAATGATGGTTCAGTCGGTTCTGGATTTGATTTACCTGACAAAACTTGTGAATGTGGGACGCAAATGATTAAAGAAGGCCAAGACATCCCATTTGAAACATTTCTAGGGTTCAAAGGGGATAAAGTCCCCGATATTGACTTGAACTTTAGTGGCGAATATCAGCCACAAGCACATAATTACACTAAAGTATTGTTTGGAGAGGATTACGTTTATCGTGCAGGGACAATTGGTACGGTTGCTGAAAAAACAGCATTCGGTTTTGTGAAAGGTTATTTAAATGACCAAGGTATCCATAAACGAGGCGCAGAAGTTGATCGTTTAGTTAAAGGTTGTACCGGTGTTAAACGGACAACAGGTCAACATCCAGGTGGTATTATCGTTGTACCGGATTATATGGATATCTATGACTTTACACCGATTCAATATCCTGCAGATGATCAAAATTCGCCTTGGATGACGACCCATTTCGACTTCCACTCAATACACGATAACGTATTGAAACTCGATATTCTAGGACACGATGATCCGACAATGATTCGAATGTTACAAGATTTATCAGGTATTGATCCTAAAACAATACCTGTAGATGATAAAGAAACGATGGGCATCTTTAGTTCTCCTGAGCCATTAGGTGTGACTGAAGAAGAAATATTAGCGAAAACAGGAACGTTTGGTGTCCCTGAGTTTGGGACAGGCTTTGTAAGACAAATGTTAGAAGATACGAAGCCAACTACTTTTTCAGAGCTCGTCCAAATCTCAGGTTTATCACATGGAACGGATGTATGGTTAGGAAATGCGCAAGAACTTGTTCGAAGTGGAACTTGTACACTTTCGAGCTGTATTGGTTGTCGTGACGACATCATGGTTTATTTAATGTATGCAGGTCTTGAACCTTCACTTGCATTTAAAATTATGGAAGCGGTACGTAAAGGTAAAGGGTTAACAGAAGAATTTGAACAAGTCATGAAAGAGAATAACGTGCCTGATTGGTACCTCGATTCTTGTAAAAAAATAAAATACATGTTCCCGAAAGCCCACGCAGCAGCGTACGTTCTTATGGCCGTGAGAATTGCTTATTTTAAAGTGCATCATCCTCTATACTATTATGCAAGTTATTTTACAGTAAGAGCATCCGATTTTGATTTATTGACAATGGTGAAAGACAAAGAAAGTATTCGAAATACAGTGAAAGACATGTATTCACGTTATATGGATCTTGGTAAAAAAGAAAAAGACATTTTAACCGTGCTTGAAATTATGAATGAAATGGCACATCGAGGTTATCGTATGCAACCAGTCAATCTTGAGAAAAGTCAGGCTTATGAATTTACAATCGAAAGGGATACATTAATTCCGCCTTTCGTTGCTGTTCCTGGACTTGGTGAAAACGTTGCAAAACGGATCGTAGAAGCAAGAGAAGATGGGCCGTTTCTTTCAAAAGAGGATTTAAATAAAAAAGCGGGCGTTTCTCAAAAAATTATTGAGTACCTCGATGATTTAGGAACTTTACATGATATGCCAGACAAAGCACAACTCTCTATTTTTGATATGTAACATTCATTTGTCGCCTTATCAAAACTGTGATATAATAAGCATGCTTATAAAATTAGACTCAAGTAGAAAGAGTGGGTATCACCCGCTCTTTTCTATTTGTTTGTCAGTGATAAGGGGGCTCGTATGAGTAAAGTTACAGAGCAAGTTGAAACATTAATACAACCTGTCCTTGACGAATTAAATTTTGAATTAGTCGATGTTGAGTTTACAAAAGAGGGTAGAGATCATTATTTGCACATTGCGATTGATAAACCAGGCGGTGTGGATTTAAATGATTGTACATTAGCTTCTGAACGTATTAGTGAGGTCATGGATGCAAATGATCCGATCCCACAGGCTTATTATTTAGACGTTGCGTCACCAGGTGCTGAAAGACCGATTAAAAATGAAAAAGACTTTCAAAATGCGATAAATCAACCTGTATTTGTGTCGCTTTATGCACCAATTGAAGGTGAAAAAGAATGGTTAGGACGATTGGAATCCGTTTCTGACGAAGCGATTGAAGTCGAAGTAAAAATTAAATCTAAAACAAAAACGGTCACAATTCCACGTGATAAAGTTGCAAAAGCACGTCATGCAGTCATGCTTTAAATGTGAGGAGGAAAATGAGTGAAAAGTAATGAATTATTGTTAGCAACGGAATATTTAGAGAAAGAAAAGAAGATTCCAAGAGCGGTATTAGTAGATGCAATTGAAGCTGCTTTAATTACAGCTTATAAAAAGAATTATGATAGTGCGCGTAACGTACGTGTCGAACTTAATTTGGACAGTGGGACTTTCCGTGTCATTTCACGTAAAGAAGTTGTTGAAGAAGTATTTGATGACCGTGAAGAAATAGACTTGTCGACTGCATTAGTTAAAAATCCAGCATACGAAGTTGGGGACATTTATGAAGAAGATGTGACACCGAAAGATTTTGGGCGTGTAGGTGCACAAGCAGCGAAACAAGCTGTGATGCAACGTTTACGTGATGCAGAACGCGAAATTTTATATGAAGAATTTATTGATAAAGAAGAAGACATTATGACAGGTATTATTGACCGTGTCGACCATCGCTATGTTTACGTTAATTTAGGACGTACTGAAGCAGTGTTATCCGAAGCAGAACGAAGCCCTAATGAATCTTATGTACCGAATGCGCGCATTAAAGTTTATGTAAACAAAGTTGAGCAAACGACAAAAGGACCACAAATTTTTGTTTCTAGAAGTCATCCTGGCTTGTTAAAACGCTTATTCGAGCAAGAAGTGCCTGAAATTTTCGAAGGTACGGTTGAGGTTAAATCTGTTGCACGTGAAGCGGGAGACCGATCTAAAATTAGTGTTTACTCTGAAAATCCTGACATTGATGCAGTAGGTGCTTGTGTCGGTGCAAAAGGTGCGCGTGTGGAAGCGGTTGTAGAAGAACTCGGTGGTGAAAAAATTGATATCGTACAATGGAGTGACGATCCTAAAGTGTTTGTTAGAAATGCTTTAAGTCCATCTCAAGTGATCGATGTTATTGTTGATGAAGAAAACCAATCTACAACGGTCATTGTTCCAGATTATCAATTATCTCTTGCTATTGGGAAACGTGGACAAAACGCACGTCTTGCCGCGAAATTGACTGGCTGGAAAATTGATATCAAATCTGAATCAGATGCGAAAGAACTTGGTATTGGTGAAGCAAACAATACTGTTTCAGAATCAAATCATGTTGAAGATGAACAGCATGACGATGTTTTGGTTGATTTAGAGGATGAAAGCAACGAAAAATAGGAGGGATTTTGAATGAAAAAGAGAAAAATTCCTATGAGAAAGTGTATCTTATCAAATGAAATGAAACCTAAAAAAGATATGATCCGCGTCGTGCAAAATAAAGAAGGCGAAATATCTGCAGATGCAACTGGAAAATTACCAGGCCGTGGTGCTTATGTTTCAAAAGATATTGCGCTAATAGAACAGGCACAACAAGCACAAAAGTTAGAACAATTTTTTAAAGCGTCTCAAGAAACGTTAGAGCCAGTATATAAAGAAATTATTCGTCTAATTTATAGAGAAGAGATACCTACCAAATGAATCAACAACAAATTTTGAATTTCTTAGGCTTAGCGATGCGTGCAGGTAAAGTAAAAACGGGTGAGTCTGTTATTCTTGCTGAACTAAAAAAGCATCGATTAAAGCTTGTTTTAATTGCGAGTGATGCATCAGATAACACTAAAAACAATCTGATTAATAAGTGTCATAGTTATCAAACACCATATCGAATCATCAGCCATCGTGATGATTTAGGCGACGCATTGGGCAAAAGTGCACGTGTTAATATTGGTATCACTGATCAAGGATTTGCAAAGAAGTTGATGTCAATGATAGATGAATAATGTTAGGAGTGGTTTAATGGGTAAACAAAGAATTTATGAGTATGCAAAAGATTTAAATATAAAAAGTAAAGATGTGATTGATGAGTTGAAAAAAGAGGGCGTAGAAGTATCGAATCATATGCAAACTTTAGAAGATGATCAAGTTAAATCATTAGATAAAGTTTTCAAAAAAGATCAAGCACAAAAAGATACAAAACCGCAAAAAAATACTCAATCAAATCACAAAAACCAAAAACAAGGGAAAAACCAAAAAGGTAAACCAAACCAGCAACAAAAACAAAATAAAAAGAATAATAAAGGTTCTAAAAATAATAAACAAAACAAAAAGAACCAAAAAGCACAACAACCAACTGAACCTAAAGAAATGCCATCTAAAATTACGTATACAGAAGGCATTACAGTTGGAGAATTAGCTGACAAATTAGGTGTAGATTCATCTGAAATCATCAAAAAATTATTCTTGTTAGGTATTATGGCCAACATTAACCAATCTTTAGATGTTGAAGCTTTAGAGCTTGTTGCATCAGATTATGGTGTGGAAATCGAAGAAGAAGTCGTTGTAGATGATAATGATCTTTCTATTTACTTTGATGACATTGAAGAAGATGAAAATGCTACAGTAAGACCTGCAGTTGTTACAATCATGGGCCACGTTGATCATGGTAAAACAACTTTGTTAGACTCGATTCGTCACACACGTGTCACTGAAGGTGAAGCGGGTGGTATTACACAACACATTGGTGCTTACCAAATAGAAAACAATGGTAAAAAGATTACTTTCCTTGATACACCTGGACACGCCGCATTTACGACAATGCGTGCACGTGGCGCACAAGTGACAGATATTACTATTTTAGTTGTTGCTGCAGATGACGGTGTTATGCCACAAACAATTGAAGCGATAAATCACGCTAAAGAAGCAGATGTGCCAATTATTGTTGCAGTAAACAAAATTGATAAACCAACTGCAAACCCTGATCGCGTTATGCAAGAGTTAACAGAATATAATTTAATTCCTGAGGACTGGGGTGGCGATACGATTTTTGTGCCGCTATCAGCATTAAGTGGTGAAGGTATTGATGATTTACTTGAAATGTTAATTTTAGTATCAGAAGTCCAAGAATTAAAGGCGAACGCTAACAAACCAGCAGTTGGAACAGTGATTGAAGCGGAGTTAGACAAATCTCGTGGTCCAGCAGCGTCATTACTCGTTCAAAACGGAACATTGCATGTAGGTGATGCATTAGTCGTTGGGAACACACACGGTAAAGTGAGAGCGATGGTTAACGATTTAGGTAAACGAATCAAATCTGCAGGTCCTTCTACACCCGTTGAAATTACAGGTTTAAACGATGTACCACAAGCAGGCGACCGCTTTGTAGTCTTTAAAGACGAGAAGAAAGCACGTCGTATTGGTGAAGCACGTGAACAAGAAAGTATTTTACAACAACGTCAAGAAAGTAAAAATGTTTCCCTTGATAATTTATTTGAACAAATGAAACAAGGTGAAATGAAAGACTTAAACGTAATCATTAAAGGTGACGTACAAGGATCTGTTGAAGCTTTAGCTGCTTCATTAATGAAAATTGATGTGGAAGGCGTAAATGTACGTATTATCCACACTGCTACGGGCGCTATTAACGAATCCGACGTAACATTGGCTAACGCTTCAAACGGTATTATCATCGGTTTCAACGTACGTCCTGATGCAGGTGCAAAACGTGCGGCTGATGCTGAAAATGTAGATATGCGTCTACACCGCGTTATTTATAATGTTATTGAAGAAATTGAAGCAGCAATGAAAGGGATGCTTGATCCAGAATTCGAAGAAAAAGTCATTGGTCAAGCAGAAGTACGTCAAACATTTAAAGTTTCTAAAGTCGGTACAATTGCCGGAAGTTATGTGACAGAAGGTAAAATCACACGTGATTCAAGTGTCCGCATTATTCGTGACGGTGTTGTCCTATTTGAAGGTGAATTAGATACTTTAAAACGTTTTAAAGATGATGCAAAAGAAGTGGCCCAAGGTTATGAATGTGGTATCACAATTGCAAAATTCAATGATATTAAAGAGGGCGACATTATTGAAGCTTTCGTAATGGTAGAAGTCGAAAGATAAACTATTGTTGAATCATCACTTTAGCATGATAATGTATAAATGAGTTATAACAATACACTTTTCTGTTTGTTTAATATGTTTACAATACAGGAAAGTGTATTTTTTAATGTGGAAGTTCAAGTCTATTTTTAGTGCAGAATAAAAAAGATGGCCTCCTATCTATGTCAAGTCAGACTAGGGTGACGGTGAACTGGATTGACGCGTATTTAGGATGTCCTTTATAATGTGTAAATGAGGAAAACGCTACGAATAAAGTGAAAGGAGGCATAACTATGAATATGAGAGCAGAACGTGTCGGTGAACAGATGAAAAAAGAGTTAATGGACATTATCAATAACAAATTGAAAGATCCAAGAGTTGGATTTTTAACAATTACTGATGTGCAACCTACAAATGACTTATCATTAGCAAAAGTTTATTTGACTGTTTTAGGCAGTGATAAAGAACGTGAAGATACTTTTAAAGGTCTTGAAAAAGCAAAAGGATTTATTAAATCAGAAATTGGTCAACGTATGCGACTTAGAATTGTACCCGATTTGCAATTTGAATATGACGCATCAATTGAATACGGTAATCGTATTGAGCAGTTGATTCAAGATTTAAACAAGAGAGATTAACAGCATGCGCTAGAATACGTAGCCTGATTTTTCGATGGAATCAGCGTATTCTAGTTTTTTTGTGAAAAGGAGTAGATGAAATGTACCATGGCATTTTACCAGTAAATAAGCCACGCGGATTAACCAGTCACGATGTTGTTTTTAAATTGCGCAAGATTCTAAATACAAAGAAAATCGGCCATACTGGCACGTTAGATCCTGAAGTAGATGGTGTTTTGCCCATTTGTATTGGACAAGCCACTAAGGTCAGTGACTATGTCATGGAAATGGGGAAAACGTATCATGCTGAGGTCACACTCGGTTTATCCACTACGACTGAAGATCAAACCGGTGATGTATTAGAGCAAGTTAGATTACAACCATCCGATATCAATGCTAAGCAAATTGATGAAGTTCTAGAAAAATTTGAAGGTTGGACGACACAAATTCCTCCAATGTATTCTTCAGTAAAAGTAAACGGAAAAAAGCTCTATGAGTATGCAAGAAAAGGTGAAACCGTAGCGCGACCGGAAAGAGAAATATATATTGAACATATTGCACGGATATCAGAGTTACATTTTGAAGATGGAATGATGCGCTTTGAAATTGAAGTGACATGCGGGAAGGGAACGTATATCCGTGCACTAGCTACAGATATAGGAAAAACATTGAATCTCCCGGCACATATGTCACGTCTGACACGAACAATGAGTGGCGGTTTATCTTTAGAGCAAGCCTTAAGTTTGACCGAAATTGAAACGCTACATGAAGAAGAACGTTTACAAGAAAAACTGTTGCCGATTATCTATGGTCTGAAAGCTTTACCTATGTATCAAGTCACGGATGAAGCCTTAAAATTAAAAATTAAAAATGGACAAAAGTTTTTAAAAAATGCATTTGATGTTTCTTTTGACTCCCAAATTGTTATGATAGATGGTGAAACAGGTCGTGTTATGGCCATTTATGAAAGACATCCATCTCGTCAAGAGGAAATAAAGCCTAAAAAGGTTTTTAATTAAAGGAGATTATCGATTATGGAAGTTATTGAAATTACACATCCCATCCAACCTAACCAATATATACAAGAAGATATTGCGTTGGCTTTGGGATTTTTTGATGGACTACACCGTGGTCATCAAGCACTTTTAGAACAATTAGAAGCGACTGCAAAAGAAAAGGGACTCAAAAAAGCGGTTATGACATTTGATCCACATCCATCAGTTGTATTGAATCCAAAGCAAAAAAGAACCACTTATTTAACCCCTTTAGATGACAAAGTTGCTTTATTAGGCGAATATGATATTGATTATTGTCTCGTGGTTAACTTTTCATCTCGTTTTGCAGAAGTATCGCCTGATGAATTTGTGCAGTCTTATTTAGTGAAAAATCATGCACGCGCAATTATTGCTGGATTTGACTTTACATTTGGTAAATACGGCAAAGGGAACATGGCGATGATGCAAGAATATCAATCGCAATTCGAATGCATTACAGTAGGAAAAAAAGAACTGAATGATGAGAAAATATCAACGACTGCAATACGAAACGCGTTAAAATCAGGTGATTTAGCGAAGGCAAATGAACAACTTGGGTATCGTTATCGTATTAAAGGAACAGTTGTTCAAGGAGAAAAACGAGGCAGAACAATTGGTTTCCCAACTGCTAATATTGAACCGAGTGATGATTACGTACTTCCTACAAAGGGCGTTTATGCAGTGAGTTTAGTCATTGGTTCGAAAGAAAAAGTGTATAGAGGCGTATGCAACATTGGTGTGAAACCGACATTTCATGAAGATTTGCCTCAAGTTGTTATTGAAGTGAATATTTTTGATTTTGAAGAAAATATTTACGGTGAACGTGTTACTATTTATTGGCATCATTTTATTCGACCAGAGCTGAAATTTGATGGCATTGACCCGCTTGTGGCCCAAATGAATCAAGATAAAGAACGTGCCAAATATTTATTGGCTGTTGATTTTGACGATGAAGTATCTTATAATAGTTAAGTCTATTGATATTAGGACAGAGACCTTTATCTTGGTAGGTTGAGACTCCGACGCCTGACTCAGATAGAGGCACAATTAAAAATTAAAGGAGGAAATTGACAAATGGCAATTTCACAAGAACGTAAAAATGAATTAATTAAAGAATATCGTACACACGAAACAGATACAGGTTCACCTGAAGTACAAATCGCTGTATTAACTGCAGAAATCAGTGCATTAAACGATCACTTACGTATTCACAAAAAAGACCACCACTCACGTCGTGGTTTATTAAAAATGGTTGGTCGTCGTCGTCACTTATTAAACTACTTACGTGACAAAGACATCCAACGTTACCGTGAATTAATTAAATCATTAGGTATCCGTCGCTAATTTTAGAGAGTTAAAATAAGACGAATCAATGGGGCTGGGACAATTATCGTACCCGGCTCTTTTTTTTACTATTAAATGGCAAAAATGTAAGCTATAATATTGATAGTAAAAGGGTACGAAATGTAAAGAGGTAGGAGAGGAGATTTATCATGTCTCAAGAAAAAAAGGTTTTCAAGACGGAATGGGCAAACCAACCGTTAACAATAGAAACTGGACAATTGGCGAAACAAGCAAATGGTGCTGTACTCGTTAGATACGGTGACACCGTTGTACTATCTACAGCAACAGCTTCAAAAGAGCCACGTGATGGTGACTTTTTCCCGTTGACTGTCAATTATGAAGAAAAAATGTATGCGGCTGGGAAAATTCCGGGCGGATTTAAAAAAAGAGAAGGACGTCCAGGTGATGAAGCGACATTAACTGCACGTTTAATTGACCGTCCGATTCGACCATTATTCCCTGATGGCTACCGTCATGATGTTCAAATTATTAACACAGTTCTAAGTGCAGATCCAAATTGCTCTCCTGAAATGGCAGCAATGATTGGTTCTTCAATGGCATTGAGTGTTTCTGACATCCCATTTCAAGGTCCTATCGCAGGGGTAAATGTCGGATTAGTTGATGGCCAATATGTCATCAATCCAAACTTAGAGCAAAAAGCAGTATCACGCCTAGACTTAGAAGTTGCTGGTCATAAAGATGCTGTTAACATGGTTGAAGCAGGTGCAAGTGAGATTACTGAGGCTGAGATGCTAGAAGCGATATTATTTGGTCATGAAGAGATTAAACGCTTATGTGCATTTCAAGAAGAAATCATTGCACATTTACAACCAGAAAAACAAGAATTTATTCCAGAAGAAAAAAATCAAACGCTTATTGATTCCGTAACTGAAATGACTCAAAATGAAGGACTAAATCAAGCGATTCAAACGGTTGAAAAACAAGAGCGCGAAGAAAACCTTGATGCGATTAAAGAACGTGTCCTTGCAAACTTTGAAGACGAAGAAGATCCTGAAAATGAGGCTTTATTAAAAGAAGTTAATGCGATTATTAATACGTTAATCAAAGAAGAGGTAAGAAGATTAATTGCGGATGAAAAAATTCGTCCAGATGGTCGTAAGCCGGATGAAATTCGACCTTTATCATCAGAAGTTGGTTTATTACCACGTGCCCATGGGTCTGGCTTGTTTACACGAGGTCAAACACAAGCGTTATCAGTTTTAACACTAGGCTCAATTTCAGAATATCAAATCATTGATGGTTTGGGTGAAGAAGAGCATAAACGTTTTATGCATCATTATAACTTCCCGAATTTCTCTGTAGGTGAAACAGGTCCTGTTCGAGCACCGGGTAGACGCGAAATTGGTCATGGTGCTTTAGGTGAACGTGCATTGAGATATATCATTCCAGATGAGAAAGATTTTCCATACACTGTGCGTATTGTAAGTGAAGTATTAGAATCTAACGGTTCCTCTTCACAAGCTTCTATTTGTGGCTCTACTTTAGCTTTAATGGACGCAGGTGTGCCGATTAAAGCGCCAGTGGCAGGTATTGCGATGGGTCTTGTCACACGTGATGATCAATATACGATTTTAACGGATATCCAAGGCATGGAAGACGCTTTAGGTGATATGGACTTCAAAGTAGCGGGAACGACTGAAGGTATCACAGCGATTCAAATGGATATTAAAATAGATGGTTTAACTAAAGAAGTGATTGAAGAAGCGCTTGAACAAGCACGTAAAGGGCGTTTAGCGATTTTAGATCATATGATGCAAACGATTAATCAACCTAGAACAGAACTCAGTGCTTATGCACCTAAAGTTGAAACAATGCAAATCAAGCCTGAAAAAATTCGAGACGTCATTGGACCAGGCGGTAAACAAATCAATGAAATTATTGATGCGACAGGTGTTAAATTAGACATTGAACAAGATGGTACAGTATTTATTGGCTCAACGGAACAAGATATGATCAATCAAGCGCGTAGTTGGATTGAAAATATTGTCAGAGAAGCAGAAGTCGGACAAATTTACGATGCAAAAGTTAAACGTATTGAGAAGTTTGGTGCTTTTGTTGAATTGTTCCCAGGTAAAGATGCTTTAGTTCATATTTCTCAAATTTCAAACGAGCGTATTAATAAAGTGGAAGATGTATTAAAAATCGGCGATACATTGAATGTAAAAGTGACTGAAATTGACAAGCAAGGCCGTGTGAATGCATCTCATAAAGTGTTAATTTCACAATAAGTTTTTTAGAAATACATTGGTGTGTTAAGCCACCAATGTCGTTTCTGTTTAGCGTACCCCTAAAGTTGAAGTGCACAATTTCAGCTTTAGGGGTATTTATATCATATCGACAAAAACAACTTAAAGTGACTATGAATGAAATCATTCATAGTGCTAACATGTTCAAAAAGAAAATACAAACGCGAACGCTGTAATGATTTTAAACATTTCGATTTTAAAATACGCTATGCTTGGTGTGTTTAGCGAAAGAAAGCAAATTGTTTTCTGTTCCACTCGTAGCACTTTAATAGTGTACAGAGTTTGTATAATCAACTATAATAAAATATGAATGTAAAATGGACGGGCTATATATTGAGTAGGAGGTAAAATTTTGAATTTAGTAAAAAAGAAAAATAAAGATATACGAATTATACCACTAGGTGGTGTAGGAGAAATTGCCAAAAACATGTATATCATTGAAGTCGATGATGAAATGTTTATGTTAGATGCAGGATTAAAGTTTCCTGAAGATGAAATGTTAGGTATCGATATAGTGATTCCTGATATTCAATACGTACTAGAAAATAAACATAAATTAAAAGGTATTTTTCTAACACATGGACATGAACATGCGATTGGCGCGGTTTCATACGTATTAGAACAAGTAGACGCACCGGTATATGGTTCGAAATTAACAATAGGACTTGTAAAAGAAAACTTAAAAGCACGTCAAATTAATAAAAAAATTAGATATTATGTAGTCAACAATGAATCGGTGATGCGTTTTAAAGGTGTAAATGTGACATTTTTTAACACAACACATAGCATCCCGGATAGCTTAGGTGTATGTATTCATACATCTTACGGTGCAATTGTTTATACAGGTGAATTTAAGTTTGATCAGAGTTTACATGGCCAATATGCCCCGGACATGAAAAAAATGGCAGAAATCGGCGAAAATGGCGTCTTTGCACTTTTAAGTGACTCTACTGAAGCGGAAAAACCAGGTTATAATACGCCAGAAAACGTCATTGAAAGCCATATGTTTGATGCATTTGCAAAAGTAAAAGGGCGTTTAATTGTCTCATGTTATGCTTCTAACTTCATTCGTATACAACAAGTTTTAAATATTGCGAGCAAATTAAATAGAAAAGTATCATTTTTAGGCCGTTCATTAGAAAGTTCATTTAGCATTGCTCGTAAAATGGGATATTTTAATATTCCAAAAGACTTGTTAATACCAATGAGTGAAGTCGAAAACTATCCAAAAAACGAAGTCATCATTATTGCAACAGGTATGCAAGGTGAGCCAGTTGAAGCGTTGAGCCAGATGGCACGTCAAAAACATAAAATCATGAATATTGAAAAAGGCGATTCAGTCTTTTTAGCTATTACAGCTTCTGCCAATATGGAAGTGATTATCGCAAATACGCTCAATGAGTTAGCACGTGCAGGTGCATATGTGATTCCAAATAATAAAAAGATTCACGCTTCAAGTCATGGTTGCATGGAAGAATTAAAATTAATGTTAAACATGATGAAACCGGAATATTTTATACCGATTCAAGGTGAGTTTAAAATGCAAATTAGTCACGCTAAACTCGCGAGTGAATCAGGTGTGAACCCAGAAAAAATATTTTTAGCTGAAGCTGGAGATGTTATTTATTTTGATGGGGAAGACATGGCTTTAAATGAAAAAGTTAATGCAGGCAATGTTTTAATTGACGGTATCGGTGTTGGTGATGTCGGAAATATCGTTTTACGCGATAGACACTTGTTAGCAGAAGATGGTATTTTCATTGCTGTCGTCACACTTGATCCGAAAAAACGACGCATTGCAGCCGGTCCAGAAATTCAATCAAGAGGTTTCGTTTATGTTCGTGAAAGTGAAGCTTTATTGAAAGAAGCAGAAGATAAAGTGCGTGAAATTGTGGAAGCGGGATTACAAGAGAAACGTATTGAGTGGTCTGAAATGAAACAAAACATGAGAGATCAGGTGAGTAAACTGCTCTTTGAAAGCACACGAAGACGTCCAATGATTATTCCTGTGATTTCAGAAATATAAACGTTTAAACCAGTGTGATGTTCAAACAAGAAAACGAATCTTACTCTTTGAAATACTCGCATTTTAAAGAGTAGATTCGCTTTTTTCATCATACAGGTATTTTACATATTTAACAGAAAGTAGAAGGTGACGATGAATGCCGCAAACGAAAAAACGAAAATCACAAACGTCTCGCAGCAAGAAACGAACTTCTAAAAAAAAGCAAAACGATACACCACTAAGATTTATTTTGTCTATTGTTTTTGTAGTTATTTTAACTTTAGGTATTTTTCAATTAGGATTAGTGGGTATTGCAATTGATAGCTTTTTTAATTATCTGTTTGGCGTAACACGTTATCTGACCTATCTATTGTTATTACTAGGGACAGGTTTTTTTGCTTATAATGGAAAGTTACCAAAAACAAGAAGGCTAACGGGGTCAATCATTTTACAGATTGCACTATTATTGGTAGCTCAAATGCATTATATGATGATTGGGGATGCAGCAGCGAGACGTGAGCCTGTTTTATCTTATGTATACCACGCATATGAGACGGAAGGTTTTAACTATTTTGGTGGCGGTTTGCTTGGCTATATGTTTATTCATATTTTAACGCCATTGATTTCTATCGTAGGTATCGTCATACTCACATTAATTTTATTGATTTCGAGTGGTATTTTGTTATTGAAAAAACGTCATAGAGATGTTGCAAAGGTTGGCTTAGAAAACGTTAAACAGGCGACATCACATGCATATAATCGTTATGGTCATCATCGAGAGCAACGACGTTTACAAAAGCAAGAGAAAAAAGAGCAAAAGCGACTTGCTCAAGAACAATCTAAAAGTGAACAAATGAAAGACGTATCTGATTTTCCAGAGGTATCGTCAACAGAAGATGAAACACAGACAGACTATCCTTCAATTCCAATTTTAGGGCATAAAATGGCTTCAAATGACGGGCATCAAACAGCTAAAAATGAACAAGAAAACAATACAAAAGCAAATCCAATTCAACGGATTAATCATGCAGATGAAAATGTTGGCATCCCTTCAGACCAATCAGATGCTGAAGGCAGTATATCTGAAGCGGGCGAGGTGGCCAATCATGCGTACGAACTTCCACCGCTTTCTTTATTAGATGCTCCAAAACAACAACAAACAACTTCAAAAGCAGAAGTCCAACGAAAAGGAAGATTATTAGAAACAACTTTGAAAAATTTTGGTGTCAATGCGAAAGTGACGCAAATTAAAATCGGTCCAGCTGTGACACAATATGAGGTACAGCCTGCACAAGGGGTGAAAGTAAGTCGAATCGTTAATTTACATAACGATATCGCGCTAGCATTAGCGGCAAAAGATATTCGAATTGAAGCGCCTATCCCAGGAAAATCGGCTGTCGGTATTGAAGTACCTAATAATAAAATTGCGTTAGTGACTTTAAAAGAAGTATTAGATGAAAAATTCCCAACGCAAAATAAATTAGAAGTAGCATTAGGTCGTGATATATCTGGAGAACCAATTACTGCAGAGCTTAATAAAATGCCTCACTTATTAGTCGCAGGTTCAACCGGAAGTGGGAAATCGGTTTGTATCAACGGCATTATCACAAGTATTTTATTGAATGCAAAGCCACATGAAGTAAAACTTATGATGATTGATCCAAAAATGGTAGAATTAAATGTGTACAATGGAATTCCACATTTATTAACACCTGTTGTAACCAATCCACATAAAGCGGCGCAAGCATTAGAAAAAGTAGTTGGAGAAATGGAAAGAAGATATGATTTATTCCAACATTCAGGAACACGTAATATTGAAGGTTACAACGCATTAATGAATCAAAAAAATAATGAGTTGGATGAAAAAGAACCATTATTACCCTATATTGTCGTAATTGTAGATGAACTTGCAGATTTAATGATGGTAGCAGGTAAAGATGTTGAAACAGCGATTACACGCATCACACAAATGGCGCGTGCAGCGGGTATTCATCTCATTATAGCAACACAACGTCCTTCAGTAGATGTCATTACAGGTTTAATCAAAAATAACATTCCATCACGTATCGCCTTTGCGGTGAGCTCTCAAACGGACTCACGTACAATTATCGATAGTGGTGGTGCGGAAAAACTTCTTGGTAAAGGGGACATGTTATTTATTAAAAATGGTGGCTCTACGCGTACGCGTGTGCAAGGTGCATTTTTAAGTGATAATGAAGTGCAAAAAATCGTCTCATATGTCGTCGCCCAACAAAAAGCGAATTACGTTAAAGAGATGGAGCCAGATGCACAAGTGGATGAAGCGGATATGGAAAGTGATGATCCATTATACAAAGATGCTTATTTATTTGTTATTGAGCAACAAAAAGCAAGTACATCGCTATTACAACGCCAGTTTCGAATTGGTTATAATCGAGCATCGAGAATCATGGATGATTTAGAACGAAATCAGGTCATTGGACCACAAAAGGGGAGCAAGCCAAGACAAATTTTAGTTGATTTAAATGATGGAGAGGTGTAAGACATGTCGGTAAATCCTGACGTTAATATTGTGAAAGAATGGATACTTAAAGAAATTGAAGAAGAGCGCATTAAACCTGGTGAATCTTTACCGGGTTTATTGGCACTTGCACGTACATGTAATGTAAAGACAGATGACGTTCAGGTTGCGATTCACGAACTCGTTACTGAACAAATAGTCACACAAAATTTTGAAGAAGGCGCACGAGTTAAAGTACCACAGCCGTTCTTTTATCCTTTAGATGAATTAATGAGTATTGGACGCATGATATCTGATAAAGGTTATGAAAATGGCACCGTATTTTTAAGCCTTGATGAAGAAGAAGCATCGCTTGATGATTGTAAAGTGATGAACCTCGAACCTAAATCACAAATTACTGTTGTTGAACGTATTCGAACGGCTAATGGTCACCCAGTTGTCTATTGTTTAGATAAAGTAGCGACCGATGTATTTGAACATTTTGGTACGCATCATCCACAATCTTCTATATTGAAAGCTGTAGAAGCAGCAAGTCAGAAAAAAATCGCTTATGCTGAAACAGAAATGGAAGCGATTAGCTATGAACCTTATATCTCTGATGCTTTAGATTCAGATCCGCGCGACGGGTTAATGCTTTTACGTCAAGTTCATTTCACTGAAGATGGCACACCGATTTTATATTCTTTAAACTATTTCAAGAGTAGCCTTGTGAAGTTTCGGACGATAAGAAAACGTCTATAACATAATAATTATAGTTTTTTAAAAGGAGGAGTTGCTTTGAAACAGCTTCAACAAGAACCATCAAATTCAATTTCTGTCATGTCAACGCATAAATTTAAAACGACGACAGTGACTTTTAAATTTATGGCGCCATTAGATGTTGAGACGATGACACAACGTGCACTATTGAGTAAATTATTAGTTCGCGGAACACAAAACTATCCTACTGATAAAGCATTTAACCAATATTTGTCAGAATTATACGGTGCTTATGTGAATAGCTATGTATCTAAATATAAAGATCGACATGTGATCACCATCAGTTTAGAAATCGTGAATGAACGTTACCTATTAGATGATGAGCCTTTATTTGAAAAAGGTGTCGCATTATTAAAAGAGGTCATTTTAAATCCGCTTGTTTCTCATAAAGCTTTTAATGAAAACTTTCTAGCACAAGAAAAGCGTTTGTTAAAGAAAAAACTTAAAGCCATTGAGGATAATAAATCACAACTTGCATACTTGCAGTTACTTAAACATATGTTTGGCGATCATCCTTATCGTTTTATGGCGGCAGGAGAGCTTGCACATATTGATGACATATCAGCAACAGATATTTACCATACATATCAATCTATGCTAGAAAATGATTACTGCTCAGTATACGTCGTAGGTAACGTAGATGAAGAAGCTACAGTACAACATATTCAATCTGAGTTCAATATTCAACCTTTTACATATGCGTCAACTTCATTTGGTCAAGATATAAACCAAGATCAACCTGTAAAGGAAATCGTTGAAACGGATCAAGTCGATCAAGCCAAGTTAAATATAGGATTTAGATTTCCAACCCAATACGGTGAGCCTGATTATTACACGCTTGTTGTTTTTAATATGATGTTTGGTGGAGACCCTTCGTCTGTATTATTCAATGAAGTGCGTGAACAAAAAAGTTTAGCCTATTCCATTCATTCGCAAATAGACGGCAAAAATGGCTTCTTATTTGTATTAAGTGGCGTTTCAGTTAATGATTATGAACTCGCAAAAGAAACAATTATCGAAGCATTCAATAGATTTAAGTCAGGAGATTTTACAGAAGATAAAATGGCTTTGGCTAAAAAAATTATTTTATCGAATCGTAAAGAAGCAAAAGACCGACCTAAGCATATGATTGAAACGATGCATAACCAATTGTTACTTAAAGAACCTGAAAGTGAGTCCCAGTTTGAATCTCGCATTCAAGCGGTGACACGTCAAGATGTTCAACGTCTATGTCAAAATGCGCATTTAGATACCATTTATATTTTGACAAAGGGGGAAGCTTAATATGAACCATACGTACTATCAACAAATTGATGAAACAGTTTATCATACAACATTAGAAAACGGACTCAACCTTTTTGTCATTCCTAAAAAAGATTTTCAAAAAACATTTGTGACGTATACAACGCAATTTGGTTCGCTTGATCACCGATTCAAACCACATCAATCAGACCAATTTGTCAGTGTACCCGATGGGGTTGCGCATTTTTTAGAACATAAATTATTTGAAAAAGAAGAAGGCGACTTGTTTACGGAATTTGCTGAGCACGATGCACAAGTCAATGCATTTACGAGCTTTGATCGTACAAGTTACTTATTTAGTGCGACAAATCACGTTGACGACAATATTTTGAGATTGTTGAAAATGGTTGAAACCCCTTATTTTACTGAAGAATCAGTGGAAAAAGAAAAAGGTATAATTGCTGAAGAAATAAAAATGTACCAAGAGCAGCCAGGTTATCGACTAATGTTCAATACTTTACGCGCAATGTATCATGATCATCCTGTTAAAGTGGACATCGCAGGCTCAGTCGAAAGTATTTATCAAATTACTAAAGAAGATTTATATCTCTGTTATGAAACTTTTTATCATCCATCAAATATGGTTTTATTTGTCGTTGGTGATGTTGAACCTGCACATATAGAGCAATTGGTGAAACAACATGAAGATGCACGTGCAATTGAGGCACAGCCGGAAATTGAACGTGACCCGCTCAATGAAAGCAATGAAGTGGTCCAGTCTAATGTCAGTGAGCGCATGCATATTCAATCACCTCGATTAATGATTGGGCTTAAACATCCAGTTGATGACTTCACAGAACACCAACGTGTTAAAGAAGATATTGAAATGTCATTTTTCTTTGAGATGATTTATGGCGAAGAGACGAATTTCTATCAAGCTTTACTTGATCAAGACTTGATTGATGATACATTTAGTTATCAAACGGTGATAGAGCCCTCATATAGTTTTTCATTAATTACTTCTGCAACATCAAAACCTGATCAGTTAAAAAAATTATTGATTGATGAGTTAACAACAAATATGGGCCAAGTCAAAGATCAAAAAGCATTTGAATTATTGAAACGTCAATTTATAGGGGAGTATATTTCAAGTTTAAATGCCCCTGAATATATTGCGAATCAATCTACAAAGTTTTATTTTGATGGTGTTAGTTTATTTGAATTGTTGGAAATCATTGAAGGTATTACGCTAGAAACGATGAATGCGACTATTAAAAAACGGATTCAATTAGATGCGATAGTCGATAGTCGATTGGAGATGGAAAAATCGTGAAAGCTTTAGTTGTTGGTGGATCAGGCAATATAGGTCGTGCAATTACGCATGACCTTCTTTCACGTGGCTATGAAGTTATAGTGACTTATCATCATACAGCTATTGACGAACTGGTCAAAATGTATGAAAATCAGCCGGTTCAATTTGTGCAAATTGACTTAACAAAATCGATTCAACTTGAAGAGAAATTAAAATTTATTCAAAATTTAGATGTGTTAATTTATACGAGTGGGCAAAGTTTATTTGGCATGCTTCAAGATATGACGGATCAGCAAATTCACGATGCTTATATGGTGCATGTATTTCATTTTATTAAAATGTCTCAATTTTTTGTCGACCAATTGCGACAAAGTGAGAATGGACGTATTATCGTTATTTCATCTATTTGGGGTGAAACGGGAGCAAGTTTTGAAACCATTTATTCTTCCATGAAAGCGGCACAAATCGGATTTGTTAAAGCACTCGGACAGGAGTTATCTCGAACGAATGTGACAGTGAATGCGATTGCGCCAGGCGTTGTTGCGGGACGTATGACGGATGCGTTATCAGAAGAAGCACGTGAGGATTTGCTCGAATCATTGCCACAGCATCGATGGATAGACCCTTCAGAAATTGCACATGCAACGCAATACTTACTATCTCCTGAGGCGAAAAGTATCACGGGTACAGTTCAACGTATTAATGGTGGCTGGTATTGTTAATTTGCTATAATATGAATAAATAACGTATAGGCAAGCGTTGCAAGGGGGTTTTTCATGATTACACGTGAAAAAAGAGAATGGTACTTAGAGTATAATATCAATATCAATAGAGCAGGTTTGTTAGGTGATATTTCAAGTTTACTTGGGATGATGGGAATTAATATTGGTGCGATAAACGGTATTGATAAATCCATTCGTGCTTTTATTATTAGATCCGATAGTGAAGAGAAAGTAAAACGCTTTGAAACTTTACTTAAAGAAATTGATGATATTTCTCTAAGAGTCTTGCGTGAGCCAGAGTTAAAAGACAGACTTGCTGTGAGACATGGACGTTTTGTAAAACAAGATGAGCATAATAAAAAAATATTTCGTTTTGAACGAGACGATTTAGGTTTACTTGTTGATTTTATGGCTGAATTATTTAAAGAAGAAGGTCATAAATTAATTGGGATTCGAGGTATGCCACGTGTGGGTAAAACGGAATCTATTGTAGCTGGCAGTGTGTCTGCGCACAAGAGATGGTTGTTCATCAGTTCAACTTTAATTAAACAAACGGTTCGTAGTTCACTAATTAAAGGTGAATACGATAAAGATCATGTGTATATTATTGATGGTGCGGTCACTGCAAGAGAAACAAATCCGAGGCACCAAGAGCTTGTTAAAGAAGTGATGACGTTGCCATCAGTAAAGGTCGTTGAACATCCTGATTTATTTGTTGAAGCAAGCGATTATATTATGGATGATTTTGACTATATTATTGAATTAAGAACCGAAGAAAATCAGACCATTGAATATGAAGAAATGAAAAAGCAAACCGTTAGAAGTAAAAATAACTTAGATTTTGGAGATACATTTGGTGGTTTCGGAGACGGCTTTGGTGATGGTTTTGGTTCGTTCTAACGTTTGGAGGAGAGCATAAGTTGAAAACAATCGGTGAAGTACTGCAAAGTAAAAGAGAAGGTTTAGGAATGACTTTAGCTGAATTAGAAAAAAGAACACAAATTCAGCGAGAAACATTAGTTGCCATTGAACGCAATCAGTTTGAGCAATTTGAACATCCTAATCATATACGAGGTTTTATACAAAAATATGCGCAATCCGTGAATGTTGATGGCCCATTACTCATGGATAAGCATAAAGAAGAGTTGCCTTCCATGACATACCAAGCCCATGATATTTTACAACAAATCTCACAAAATCAAGATGCATTAGTATTTTCTAATACAGATGTGCAACCGAAAAAAGTTGCGATCATTATTGGTATGCTGATTGGTATTACAGCCGTACTTTGGGGGCTATTAACCATTGTGCTATAATAGCAATAAGAGAAACAGATAAGTGGAGAGAGGAATAATTATGAATATACCTAACCAGATCACATTGTTTCGAGTCATCTTAATTCCAATATTTATGTTGTTTGCACTTGTTGATTTTGGAATGGGGAATGTTTCTTTCTTAGGGGGACACTCGATTCGTATTGAATTTTTAATTAGTGGAATCATTTTTATCATCGCATCATTAAGTGATTTTTTAGATGGCTATTTAGCACGTAAATGGCAAATTGTAACAAATATGGGGAAATTTTTAGACCCGCTTGCTGATAAACTTCTTGTTTCTGCGGCTTTAGTTGTTTTAGTAGAACTTGGATTGACGAATTCTGTCGTTGCCATCATCGTTATTGCACGTGAATTTGCGGTGACAGGGTTGAGACTATTACAAATTGAGCAAGGCTTTGTGAGTGCGGCAGGTCAACTTGGAAAAATTAAAACGGCAGTAACGATGGTTGCCTTAGTTTTCATTTTATTAGGTGAGCCTTTAAGCCAGTGGATTGGTTTTTCTTTAGGGCAAATTTTATTGTATATTGGTGTATTTTTTACAATTTTATCAGGTATTGAATATTTCTATAAAGGTAGAGATGTTTTTTTACAAGATAAAAAAGCTTAATTTTATGATTAATTCAAGGATGAATGAACTTTTAAGAGTGAAACAAAGAGAACAATGTTGAATTGGGCTGTTTGTTTTACTCTTCTTTTATTTTGTTTGTAACAACAGGCTCACATAATAATCAAGTCTTTTGTAATGGAGTCTTAGTTGAAAAGGGTGATTCTGTAAAAACAATAAACGGTTTAGTTCCATTTCAAAGGGATATCAAGATATAATGAAGTTGTGAATAAGATTTTGTAGGCAGAAAGAAGGCAATATTATGAAAGTCTGTATTATCGCAGTAGGGTCAGAGTTACTTTTAGGCCAAATTACAAATACGAATGCTCAATTTTTATCACAAAAGTTGAATGAAGCGGGTCATCATGTGTTGGAGCATATCGTTGTGGGTGACAATGAAAAAAGACTTGAAACTGTCATAAAAAGAGCGCTGGAGCAATATGATGCATTAATTTTCACGGGTGGTTTAGGCCCCACAAAAGATGACTTAACAAAACAAACGGTTGCACGTGTTTTAAATAAAAAACTCGTAACAGATCAAGAAGCACTCAATTACATTAAAGATTATTTCAAACAACATGAAAAAGAAATGACGCCGAATAATAAGCAACAAGCACTTGTAATTGAAGGTGCAAAAGTATTAGCCAATCGTGTAGGAATGGCGCCGGGTATCTATTTTAATGAAAATGATAAACACATTGTTATGCTACCTGGGCCACCGAAAGAAATGCAGCCGATGGTCGTGAATGAACTCATGCCTTACTTTTCACAAGGTGGAAAAACAATTTTCTCTGAAGTGTTACGTTTTTGTGGGATAGGTGAATCACAAGTTGAAACAGAATTACTTGACTTAATCGATGCGCAAACAAACCCAACAATTGCACCACTTGCAGGTACGCACGAAGTCACAATCAGATTGACGGCAAGCGCGGATGATGAAAAAGCGAGTCAACAGTTAATAGCACCGATAAAAGATGAAATATTAAGTCGAATTGGTCATTATTATTATGGCTCCAATGACACTACACCTGAGCGCGCTGTTATGGCGTTACAAAAGAAATCATTTGCGATATATGATCAAGTGACAGAAGGTTTACTTTACTCTAGATTAAAAAAAGAGGATCATACACATCTATTAAAAGGGTATATGATGCATCATCCTCAATTTGTAGATGAAACAGCCACAATTGAGAACCAATTATATGCATCAGCAGTATTTGTGCAATCTTTATATGACACTGAACAGGCGATGAGCCTTCTTTCACAAGGTAATACAGTCTATATTGGTTTTCTAGATCGTGATCACTTCCGAATTGAAACATTTAAAATGAGTCATCACAGAAATTTACAACGTGATCGAAGTCAAAATTATGTGCTGATTGCATGGCTAAATGAACTAAAACAGCACTAATATGATATGATTTTGAACAAAACACAAGCACATGCGTTCTATTTTGTTAGTATTCAAATCACAAAATAGCGAACAAATATTCGCAAAATGCTTGTAATTTTAATTGAAAGCATGTATAGTAGAATTAAATTAAAAGGAAATTTTTATTTATTAGGGGGTCCTATATTGGATAATGAACGTCAAAAAGCACTCGACACAGTAATAAAAAATATGGAAAAGTCATTCGGTAAAGGTGCCGTTATGAAACTAGGTGAAAATAAAGATCGCCGTGTTTCAAGTGTTTCAACAGGTTCTGTTACATTGGATCATGCATTGGGGGTTGGCGGCTATCCAAAAGGTCGTATTATTGAAGTTTATGGCCCTGAAAGTTCTGGTAAAACTACTGTAGCGTTACACGCGATTGCTGAAGTGCAAAAAAATGGCGGTATTGCTGCGTTTATCGATGCTGAACATGCGTTGGATCCTGTCTATGCTGAAGCGCTCGGTGTGGATATCGATAATCTATACCTTTCTCAACCTGACCACGGTGAACAAGGTTTAGAAATTGCTGAAGCGTTCGTTAGAAGTGGTGCCGTGGACATTGTTATTGTGGACTCTGTTGCAGCCTTAACACCTAAAGCAGAAATCGAAGGTGAAATGGGTGATACACATGTTGGTTTACAAGCGCGTCTTATGTCTCAAGCATTACGTAAACTTTCAGCAGCCATTTCAAAATCAAATACGACTGCAATTTTCATTAACCAAATTCGTGAAAAAGTAGGTGTTATGTTCGGTAACCCTGAAACGACACCAGGTGGTCGTGCGTTGAAATTCTACAGTTCTGTTCGCTTAGAAGTCAGACGTGCAGAACAATTGAAACAAGGCCAAGACATCGTAGGTAACCGTACGAAAATCAAAGTTGTGAAAAATAAAGTGGCACCACCATTTAAAGTCGCTGAGGTCGATATCATGTATGGTCAAGGTATCTCTCGAGAAGGTGAATTGATTGATTTAGGTGTACAATATGACATCGTAGACAAATCTGGTGCATGGTATTCTTATAACGGTGAACGTATGGGTCAAGGTAAAGAGAATGTAAAACAATTCTTAAAAGAAAACCCACAATTAGAAGATGAAATCGATCGAAAACTCCGTGAAAAATTAGGTATTTTTGACGGTGATGTAGAAGAAAAAGAGCAAGAAGAGCCACAAACATTATTTGATGAATAATCATATTTCGATATAAAATTAAAAGTGAAACATGAATCTAAATAAGAATTAGATTCGGTTTCACTTTTTGTTTTGGAAAAGCTAATTGCAACAAAATTTCAAATAGAACATGATAGCGTGATGATTTTTCGTTTTGAAATGTATCATCTTTTTTATTCAATAGTGTTGGATACCTTGATTTTTCATTGTTCAAAACGTACAATTGAACTTGTATGATTCTTATTTTTAGTCATATAATCATATAGATTGGTTAACATACAGAACGAAATCCTAGAAAAAGGAGGTGTTTGTGTGAATTTATTAAGCCTCTTACTCATTTTGCTGGGTATAATTCTAGGAGTTGTTGTAGGGTATTTAATCGCCCAGAATTTAATATATCAAAAGCAGTCACAAGCCAAACGTACTGCTAAAGATATTATTGAACAAGCAAACAAAGAAGCAGAGAATCTTAAAAAAGAGAAATTAATCGAAGCTAAAGAAGAAAACCAAGTTCTAAGAGAACGCATCGAAAGCGAACTAAGGGAACGACGTGGAGAGCTTCAAAGGCAAGAATCCCGACTTCTTCAAAAAGAGGAGAACTTGGAGCGAAAATCTGATCTACTCGATAAAAAGGATGAGATTTTAGAGCAAAAAGAATCTAAACTTGAAGAAAGACAACAACAAGTAGACGCAAAAGAGAGTAGTGTTCAATCAATAATAATGAAGCACGAACAAGAATTAGAACGCATCTCCGGTCTCACACAAGAAGAAGCACGTAAAGAGCAATTGGAACGTGTAGAAGAAGAGTTGTCACAAGATATTGCAGTACTTGTTAAAGAAAAAGAGCGTGAAGCTAAAGAAAAAGTAAACCAAAAAGCAAAAGAATTACTCGCTACGACAGTGCAACGTTTTGCTGCTGATCATACTTCAGAGTCAACAGTGTCAGTTGTTAACTTACCTAATGACGAGATGAAAGGACGTATCATCGGTCGTGAAGGTAGAAATATTCGTACGTTAGAAACATTAACAGGTATTGATTTAATCATTGATGATACACCTGAAGCGGTAATTTTATCAGGTTTTGATCCTATTCGAAGAGAAATTGCCAAAACAGCGTTAATCAACCTCGTTTCTGACGGTCGTATTCATCCAGGCCGTATTGAAGATATGGTAGAAAAAGCAAGACGAGAAGTCGATGAAATTATTCGTGATGCAGGTGAACATGCAACATTTGAATTAAATATTCATAATATGCATCCTGATCTCGTTAAAATTTTAGGGCGTATGCATTATCGAACAAGTTATGGACAAAATGTGCTTAAACATTCTATTGAAGTAGCATATTTATCTGGAATGCTTGCTGCAGAATTGAACGAAGATGTAACACTGGCTAAAAGAGCCGGTTTATTACACGATATTGGTAAAGCGATTGATCACGAAGTTGAAGGAAGCCATGTTGAAATTGGTGTCGAATTAGCTAAAAAATATGGCGAACCTGAGACGGTCATCAATGCAATTCATTCACACCATGGAGAGGTTGAGCCGACATCGATTATATCTATTTTAGTTGCTGCTGCAGATGCTTTATCGGCTGCAAGACCTGGCGCTAGAAAAGAAACGTTAGAGAATTATATCAAACGTTTAGAACGATTAGAGGACATTTCTGAAAGCTATGATGGCGTGGAAAAAGCTTTTGCTATACAAGCAGGTCGTGAAATACGCGTGATTGTATCACCAGAAGAAATAGATGATTTAAAATCTCATCGCTTAGCGAGAGATATTAAAAATCAGATTGAGGATGAACTACAATATCCGGGTCATATCAAAGTGACAGTTGTTCGTGAGACGAGAGCAATTGAATATGCGAAGTAACAGTGTATGAAATAAAAACAGGTTTCATCATAATGTCATGTACATTATGATGAAACCTGTTTTTTTATTTGTATTCATATCCTAAATGATTAATTTTTCCATTTTAAATTTCAGTCGTCATCAAAGTTATTTACAGAGATGAAGTTCAGTTTCTTTCAATTCTTCTAAAGCACTAGATGTGTCATAACTACTTGAGGAAATGTTTGCATAACGTTCTGCCATTCGATACGCATTGATGTATAATTCGATACTCTCTTTTGCGATATCTTCAGGATTTTCTTTTTTAGATGGATTCGCGCTCAAAACAAGTTCTGCAAATTTTTCAGGATCAATACTAATTGACATAAGTTAATAAACAACTCCTAATGTTTTTATGAAAATACGTACTTATTGATTATTAAACAATAAGCATTCCTAATCTTTTCAATACCCCAACTGATTATATTTAATCATATATTTTTACATTCAAATATACACTTGAATAAAGAAATGAATCGAGTTATAATTTATTCAAACGAATACTTGAATGAAAGTGTGAGATAAATGACAAAACAACAAATTCCAACATGTGACACATTTAGTATAGATGCTGAAATCGTACACGAAGCTAAGCAAGAAATAGAAAATTCTAATATTGAACATGTAAGTCAAATGTTTAAAAGTATTGCTGATGTCAATCGTGCAAAAATTACATTTGCTTTGTGCGAACATGAAGAGCTGTGTGTTTGTGATATCGCAGAAATACTCAATATTACTGTTGCAAACGCGTCGCACCATTTAAGATCTTTGTACAAAAACGGAATCGTAACTTATCGGAAAGAAGGTAAACGTGCTTTTTATCGCTTGTATGACGAACATATCCGTCAAATTATGACAATATCTATTGAGCATAAGAAAGAAGTGGATGAAGATGGTACAAAATCATAAAACATATCGTATCGAAGGGTTATCGTGTGCCAATTGTGCGGGTAAATTTGAAAAGAATGTGAACAAGCTGACTTCAGTGGAAAAGGCGCAAGTTAATTTTGGCGCTTCGAAAATTTATGTAACCGGTCAACCTACTTTAGATGAATTAGAACATGCGGGTTCATTTGAAAATCTAAAAATTATTCCTGACGATCAACAAGTGAATGCGCAATCTCGTACGATGCATTCACCTGTCAAAGAGATGCACTTTATAGATAAATTCAAAGCATTTTATCATCAACATGAAACCATTATCTTTGCTGCGATTCTTGTTATTCTCGGTTATATTTCACAATGGCTAAACAACGCGAACAATACTATGACGCTCATATTGTATACGCTATCTATCGTCTTAAGTGGGAGCCAGTTGATTATTCAAGGGGTCAAAAATCTCCTCCATTTTGAATTTGATATGCGTACTTTGATGACGATTGCGATTATCGGGGGCGTATTAATCGGCCAATGGGGAGAAGTTGCTGTTGTAGTCATATTATTTGCAATCAGTGAAGCATTAGAACAATTTTCTATGGATAAAGCCCGTCAATCTATGGCTTCTTTAATGGAAATTGCGCCTGATGAGGCGACAATACTTAGACGGGGTCAATTATTGCGCTTAGCTACAGAAGAGGTTGAAGTTAATGATATTTTGTATGTTAAGCCTGGGCAAAAAATTGCTTTAGATGGGATTGTTGTTTCAGGTCATGCGTCAGTCAATCAAGCTGCTATCACTGGCGAATCAATGCCAGTTGATAAACGAGAAAGCGATGAAGTCTATGCAGGTACATTAAACGAAGATGGTGTGCTTGAAGTCAAAGTAACGAAAGCATCTAAAGATACGGCATTAGCGAAAATGATTCAATTGGTAGAAGCAGCCCAAGTTGAAAAAGCGCCCGCCCAAGCTTTCGTAGAAAAATTCGCAAAATATTATACGCCATGTATTATGGTGATTGCTTTCTTAGTAGCCATCCTTCCACCTTTATTATTAAATGATGCTTTTTTACCATGGATATATCAAGGACTTTCTGTTTTAGTCGTAGGCTGTCCCTGTGCTTTAGTTATTGCGACTCCGATTTCTATTGTTTCAAGTATAGGAAATGCTGCTAAAAACGGCGTGCTTATTAAAGGCGGGATTTACCTTGAGCAATTGAGTAAAGTTCAAACACTCGCGTTTGATAAAACAGGTACGCTAACAGTGGGCCATCCGGTCGTTACAGAGGTCATCCATTTAAATCAAAACCAAAAAGAAAGAATAGATACTTTAGGTTATCTTTCTGCTGTTGAAAACTTATCAAATCATCCTATCGCGAGAGCAGTGGTAGCCTACGCAACAGAAAAGCATATTGACTATCAACAATATCAGGTTAAAGATTTTCTATCTAAAACAGGGCAAGGTGTGCGTGCCGTTATTGAGGGAAACGACATTTTAATCGGTCAACCCCAATTATTTCATATCAATACCAATGAAGAACTTGTTGAACAAATCAATGATATGCAAAAGCAAGGCGACACCGTTATTTTAATGTCGATTAACCATACTTTAACCACTTTAATTACTGTTCGAGATCAAGTACGTGAACAGTCTCAAAAAGCAATTGAAGCACTTCAAAATTTAGGGATACAACATACAGTCATGTTGACAGGGGATAATTTAAATAGTGCACAAGCCATCAATCGAAAATTGAAATTGACAAATGTTGAAGCAGATTTAATGCCAGAAGATAAATTAAAGCATATAGAAAAATTAGAAGCTTTAAATGGTCCAGTAGGAATGGTTGGTGATGGTGTGAATGATGCACCTGCTCTAGCGCGTGCTTCTATCGGTATTGCGATGGGTGGTGCGAGCACCGATACAGCACTTGAAACTGCTGACATTGCTTTACTCGGCGATGATATGTCTAAATTGCCATTTACTTACCGGTTAAGTCGAAAAACGATGAATGTGATTAAAGCTAATATTGTCTTTGCGATTGGTATTAAATTAATTGCCTTACTCTTAGTTATACCTGGCTGGTTAACGTTATGGATTGCTATTTTTTCAGATATGGGTGCAACTTTGATTGTGGCTTTAAATGCAATTCGTTTGCTCTATGTGAAAGATGAAGCTTAATCAAGTAGAACGGTTGACATCTCTATTGAGAAAGATACAATAAGAGGTAAATCAACATCGTTAAATACTATACAATCTTTTCAAATAGAAATAACTTTTCGCGAATGACCACAACAGTTATGTCTAGCATTGATGAATGAAATGCATACTTTTAATATATCATTATGGGACGAGATGAGAATGAACAATGCCAAGAGTTTGTATGGAAGATTGTTCTTTTCATAGCTCGTCTCTTTTTATATGTTGCGTATGCTTTGTATATAGAATTTTTAAATAATGATACAGTTGAAATATACATAAATGCCCATATTTAGAGAGGACGAAACATAATGAGAATTTTATTTATAGGAGATATTGTCGGAAAAGTTGGACGCCAAGCGATATCAGAATGGTTGCCAAAACTGAAACAACGTTATCATCCGACCGTGACGATAGTGAATGCAGAAAATGCGGCGCACGGTAAAGGTTTAACTGAAAAAATATATAAAGAACTATTGCGTAATGGCGTTGATTTTATGACTATGGGAAACCATACTTATGGTCAACGAGAAATTTATGATTTTATACAAGATGCAACACGCCTTGTGAGACCCGCAAACTTTCCTGATGAAGCACCAGGGATTGGTATGCGTATTATTAATTTAAATGATAAAAAGCTAGCAGTTATTAATTTGCAGGGGCGTAGTTTTATGCCAGATATTGATGATCCTTTTAAAAAAGCCAATCAATTGATTGAAGAAGCGCAAAAAGAAACGGATTATATTTTTGTTGATTTTCATGCTGAAACCACTTCTGAGAAAAATGCAATGGCTTGGTTTTTAGATGGACGTGCGAGTGCTGTAGTTGGCACGCATACACATATTCAAACATCAGATAATCGTATTTTACCTCAAGGGACTGCTTTTATTACCGATGTAGGTATGACGGGCTATTATGATGGTATTCTTGGCATTAATCGTGATGAAATCATTAAACGATTCCTTACAAGTTTACCTCAACGTCACGTTGTTCCTGATGAAGGGCGTAGTGTGTTGTCAGGCGTTATTGTTGATTTAAAAGAAGACGGGACAGCCAAAAATATTGAACGTATTTTAATCAATGATGACCATCCGTTCGAAGCATAATATTCATTTAACGTTAATAGATCTAATAAAGGATATAAGCATTATCCGCCATTAGTATGAATTTTTTTAAAACCCATTATTTAATAGAGCAAATAATGGGTTATTTTGATATGATAAATAGTGAATTTAATCGTGTAGGAGGCTAAATCTATGAAAGCTCAATTGTCATGGAAAGTGGGAGGTCAGCAAGGCGAAGGGATTGAATCAACGGGAGAAATTTTCGCCACTGCAATGAATCGAAAAGGCTATTATTTGTATGGTTATCGTCATTTTTCAAGCCGAATTAAAGGAGGCCATACCAATAATAAAATCCGTGTCTCTACAACACCTGTTCACGCAATTAGTGATGATTTAGATATTCTTGTCGCATTTGATCAAGAAACAATTGTGTTAAATCATCATGAAATGCGAGAAGATAGTGTCATCCTAGCAGATAGTAAGGCTAAGCCTGAGAAACCAGAAGACTGTAAAGCGCAATTGGTTGTCTTACCCTTTACAGAAACTGCCAAATCATTAGGGACAACATTAATGAAAAATATGGTGGCCATTGGTGCAACAGCAGCGTTAATGGATTTAAATACTGACACATTTGAAGCGCTCATTACAAATATGTTTGAGAAAAAAGGAGAAAAAGTCGTTGAACTTAATATTCAAGCATTGAATGAAGGTTATCGTATTATGCAAGATGAGTTGGCTGGCATTCAAGGGGACTTTATGCTTGAAGAAAGCGCAGGTACGCCTCATCTTTATATGATAGGGAATGATGCCATTGGCTTAGGAGCAATCTCAGGAGGCTCAAGATTTATGGCTGCTTATCCGATTACGCCGGCTTCTGAAATAATGGAATATATGATTGAAAATTTACCAAAAGTGGGCGGAACCGTCATTCAAACCGAAGATGAAATCGCAGCTGCGACGATGGCGATTGGTGCGAACTATGGTGGTGTTCGTGCATTCACTGCTTCTGCTGGTCCAGGTCTCTCGTTAATGATGGAAGCGATAGGTTTATCTGGGATGACTGAAACACCGTTAGTCATAATGAATACGCAACGTGGTGGTCCATCTACAGGTTTACCAACAAAGCAAGAACAGTCTGACTTAATGCAGATGATTTATGGAACACACGGAGATATTCCTAAAATTGTCGTTGCGCCAACGGATGCTGAAGATGCTTTTTACCTTACAGTAGAAGCATTTAACTTAGCGGAAGAATATCAATGTCCAGTTATTTTACTAAGTGACTTACAACTTTCCTTAGGTAAGCAAACAGTGAAAAACTTAGATCATTCAAAAATTGAGATTCAACGCGGCTCAACTATTACAGAGGATATCGAACGCGATCCAGAAGATAAAGGGTACTTCAAACGCTATGCTTTAACAGAATCAGGTGTCTCACCACGACCTATTCCTGGTGTAAAAGGTGGTATTCACCATGTTACAGGTGTTGAACATAACGAAGAAGGAAAACCTAGTGAAGCCGCTCAAAATCGCCGAGATCAAATGGAAAAACGCATGCGTAAGACGGAACACTTATTGATTGAAAAACCTGTTGAAGGTCAATTGGAACATGAAGATGCGGATATTTTAATCCTTGGTTTCATTTCAACGAAGGGCGCAATTCAAGAAGGTGTTGCTAGACTAGAAGCGCAAGGAGCTAAAGTAAACCACCTCCAAATTCGTCAACTTCATCCATTCCCAACTCAAACAATCCAAGCAGCTGCTGATAAAGCGAAAAAAGTTGTTGTTGTTGAACATAACTACCAAGGCCAGCTCGCAAGCATTATCAAAATGAATGTTAACTTAGGCGATAAACTTGTTAAGCAAACGAAATATGACGGTACACCGTTTTTACCTTATGAGATTGAAGAAAAAGGTTTAGAAATCGTAAATGCGTTAAAGGAGAGAGTGTAATTGGCTACTTTTAAAGATTTTAGAAATAATGTGAAACCGAATTGGTGTCCAGGTTGTGGTGATTTCTCTGTACAAGCGGCGATTCAAAAAGCAGCTGCAAATGTGGGGCTTGAACCTGATGAGGTTGCCCTAATCACTGGGATTGGCTGTTCAGGGCGACTTTCTGGTTACGTAAATTCATACGGAGTGCATTCGATTCACGGTCGTGCATTACCTCTCGCACAAGGCGTTAAAATGGCCAATCGTGATTTAACTGTCATTGCATCAGGTGGAGATGGAGATGGTTATGCTATTGGTATGGGACATACCATTCATGCGTTACGCCGAAACATGAACATTACTTACATTGTTATGGATAATCAAATTTATGGTTTAACAAAAGGGCAAACTTCTCCGTCTTCAGCACCGGGATTTGTTACAAAAACGACACCAAAAGGGAATATCGAACAAAATGTTGCACCTCTTGAATTAGCTTTATCATCAGGAGCAACGTTTGTAGCACAAGGTTTTTCAAGTGATATTAAAGCTTTAACAAAAATGATTGAAGATGCGATTAATCATGATGGCTTCTCATTTGTAAATGTTTTTTCTCCATGTGTAACATACAACAAAGTGAATACGTACGATTGGTTCAAAGAGAATTTAACAGCGATTGAGGATATAGAGGGCTATGATGTGACAGATAAACAAGGTGCTATTCAAACCGTGCTACAACATGATTCATTAATTAAAGGTATTGTTTATCAAGATACTGAAACGCCATCATATGAATCTCAAATTGAAGCGTTAGGCGATACACCATTAGCAAAACATGATTTAAGTTTAAGTGAAGCACAGTTTGAATCTTTTACAAAACAATTTGTATAAAGCTTTATCTATAAAGTTTGCTGATTTGATTATAAAATATATTCTGCAAAAGCAACGGCACATTGAAGTGGCGTTGCTTTTTTAGTTGCTATTATCAATTAAAATAAAAGTGTAAAGATTCATTTTTATCATTTAAGGTTGAACAGTCTTATCAAAATGACTAAAAATGCTTTGATATTTATACATCAAAAAGTTTGCAGAAAAATTGATAGTTAAGAAAGAGCATGTTTATTAAAAGGCTCCAATCAAGGCTAGGCTATAAAACGTATTTTGATAGCAGACTAATTTTTACCACAAACTTAGGGATATTTTTTATTTTAATTGTAATCAGGTATAATATATAGAAGAAAGAGGAGGTTTTGTCATTGGTTGATACATTGATGAGTATACAAATCATTCCACAGACACCTCACGGAGAGGATGTCATTCCTTTTGTTGATGAAGCAATAAAAGTGATTGAGGCATCCGGGCTAAAATATCGTGTTGGTGCATTAGAAACAAATGTCGAAGGCGATATGAATGCGTTGCTTATTTTAATCCAAAAAATGAATGATCGGATGGTTGAATTAGAAGCACCTAGCGTCATTCATCAAATAAAGTTTTATCACGTTCCTGAAGGCATCAGTATTGAAACACTAACTGGTAAATATGACGATACTGAAAAATAGTGTAACGATTTTTATATTGACTTCGAAAAATATCATTTTGCACTTTGGCTAGAATTTTAATATAATGAACTAATGATATATGGGCAGAAAGGGTTTTGTATGTGAACGAAGAACAAAGAAAAGCTGGGACGATTGATGTTTTAGCACAACGTAATAATAAAGAGAAAGATTATAGTAAATATTTTGATTTTGAGCACGTTTATCAACCGCCAAGCTTAAAAGAAGCCAAAAAGCGTGGAAAAGAATCAGTTCAATATAATCGTGATTTTCAAATCGATGAAAAGTATCGCGGTATGGGGAAAGGACGCACTTTCCTAATTAAAACATATGGTTGTCAAATGAATGCACATGATACAGAGGTTATGGCGGGAATTTTTACTGCCTTAGGCTATACACCTACTGAAGGCATCAATTTGGCAGACGTCATTCTATTGAACACATGTGCGATTAGAGAAAATGCTGAAAATAAAGTGTTTGGAGAAATTGGGAATCTAAAACACATTAAACAAGAACGCCCAGATTGTTTAATCGGTGTGTGTGGCTGTATGTCACAAGAAGAGTCTGTGGTAAATAAAATTTTGAAATCATACCAAAATGTGGATATGATTTTTGGAACACATAACATTCATCGCTTACCTCAAATTTTGGAAGAAGCCTATCTTTCTAAAGCAATGGTTGTGGAAGTATGGTCAAAAGAAGGCGACGTTATCGAAAACCTTCCTAAAGTAAGAGACGGCAAAATTAAAGCATGGGTCAATATCATGTATGGATGTGACAAATTCTGTACATACTGTATCGTGCCATTTACACGAGGAAAAGAACGTAGTCGACGTCCTGAAGATATCATTGAAGAAGTACGTGATTTAGCACGTCAAGGTTATAAAGAAATTACGTTATTAGGTCAAAACGTGAATGCTTATGGTAAAGATTTAGAAGGTATTACTTATGGTTTAGGTGATTTAATGGCTGATATTTCAAAAATTGATATCCCGCGTGTCCGTTTTACAACAAGTCACCCGTGGGACTTTACAGATCGTATGATTGAAGTCATTGCTGAAGGTGGAAATATCGTGCCGCATATCCATTTACCAGTTCAATCTGGGAATAATGACGTGTTGAAAATTATGGGGCGTAAATATACAAGAGAGAGCTATTTAGATTTAGTAGATAGAATTAAGGCTGCCATTCCAGATGTTGCGCTCACAACAGATATTATCGTAGGGTATCCAAACGAAACAGAAGCACAATTTGAAGAAACGTTATCTTTATATGAAGCGGTTGGATTCGAGCATGCCTACACATATATTTATTCTCAACGTGACGGTACACCTGCTGCTAAAATGAAGGATAATGTACCAAATGAAGTGAAAAAAGCGCGTTTACAACGTTTGAACCGTTTAGTAAGCGAATATTCTTCACGTACGCTAGCGGCTTATGAGGGACAAACTGTTCGTGTATTATGTGAAGGTGCAAGTAAAAAAGATGATGAAGTATTAGCAGGTTATACAGAAAAAAATAAACTTGTTAACTTCCGAGCACCTAAATCTGTTATCGGTAAAATTGTAGATGTTAAGGTTGTTGAAGCAAAACAATTCTCACTTAATGGTGAATTTGTTGGTGTCAGTGAAGCAGCTGTGGTGACACCATAAGATGTATTCAAAAGAGTCGATTTTGGAAGCTGCTAAAGCATTGGGTCAGGCATTTCAATCTTTAGATACAATTCAAGATTATAGACGCATTGAAACACAAATTCATCAAAATGAACAGATTGCACAGCACATGTCAGAGTTGAAGCAGAATCAAAAGCAGTCTGTAAATCTACAAAACTATAATAAGCCGAATGCCTATGCACGTTCTGAAGCGAAGATAGATCAAATTAGAACGACAATAGATGATATCCCTATTGTCAATGAGTTTAGAACAGCACAGCAAGAGGCAAATGAGTTGCTCCATCTCGTTGTAGACACAATATCAACGCGAATTGAAAGTTCAACTGATGACTGAGATGTCTAGACGTTCAACATTGTGTAGCTAAATGAGAAGTTATGAATGAGGACATAGGTTTTTAAGGTAAAATAGAGTTTCTATTCTAAAAATATGGTAGAGCACATCATTGTTTCAACCGTGGTGGAGAGTGATATGTGTGAATACACGTAAATTGACACTGACAGCATTATTTGTGGCCGTTAATGTAGTGTTGAGTTCAGTAATTGTCATCCCCATTGGTCCGATTAAAGCAGCACCAGTTCAGCATTTTATCAATGTTTTGAGCGTTGTTTTAGTTGGACCATGGTACGGGCTGGCCCAAGCCTTCCTTTCTTCAAGCATTCGTGTATTGTTTGGAACAGGTACGCCGTTTGCGTTTCCTGGGAGTATGATTGGCGTTTTGCTAGCGAGCTTGTTTTATTATGTAAATCGGCACTTATTTGTTGCGGCGATAGGAGAAGTGATTGGTACAGGCATTATTGGGAGTTTGTTCTGTATTCCAATTGCGTGGATACTCCACTTAGATCATTTTCTCATTAAACCGTTAATGGCTGCATTTATTACATCGAGTTTGATTGGTGCAAGTATTAGTTACATTCTTTTACTTGTACTTAAGCGGCGAGGTTTATTAGCATACTTAAAATTAGATAAAAATAAAAGAAGATTAAAATAATTATTAAATCATTGAGGGGCTGGGGGTTTAAACAGAAGTTTATACTCTCAGCCTTGATACATATTTAAATCGCATACATAAAATACCTTCAAAAAGTAAATGAAATATAGAAAATTTTGAACAAAAGGATTGTGAAAGTATATGGCAAATGTTACACCAATGATGAAACAATATTTAAATATTAAAGCGCAACATCAAGATGCGTTGCTCTTTTTTCGACTTGGTGATTTTTATGAGATGTTTTATGATGATGCAATTACTGCCTCTCGCGTCCTTGAAATCACGTTAACGAAACGTGATGCTAAAAAAGAAAATCCTATTCCAATGGCAGGCGTTCCATATCATTCTGCGGATAGTTATATTGAAACGTTAATACAAAATGGTTTTAAAGTGGCTATATGCGAACAAATGGAAGATCCAAGACAAGTCAAAGGCATGGTTAAAAGAGAAGTTGTACGTGTGATTACGCCAGGTACAGTGATGGAAAAAGGTGGCGTAGAGGATACACGTAACAACTATATTTTAAGTTTTATCCATAATGAAGATGGCTATGGGCTCAGTTATTGTGATGTTTCGACTGGTGAATTAAAAGTGACACACTTTGAAGATGAAAGTACGCTTGTAAACGAAGTGACGACCATTCAACCTAACGAAATTGTTGTCACTCAACCTCTATCAGAAACACTTAAACGTCAATTCAGCATGATTACAGAAACAGTTACAGTTGTTGAACGTATTTCGGATGTGCAATATGCTGTTAATCAGTTGTCTGATCCAAGTAAGTTTCAGGCAGTGCAAGTGTTATTAGATTATATATACGATACGCAAAAAAGAGATATGTCGCATATTGAGAATGTGATTGAATACCAAGCGTTAGATTATATGAAAATGGATTTTTATGCTAAGAGAAATCTCGAATTAACTGAAAGTATTCGACTTAAATCAAAAAAAGGGACATTGCTTTGGTTAATGGATAAGACCAAAACCCCTATGGGCGCAAGACGTTTGAAACAATGGATTGATCGACCTCTTATTCAGCGAAATGAAATAACAAAACGTCATGATGCCGTCGATCAATTTTTACAATATTTTATCGAGAGAGACACTTTACGCAACTATTTAACAGAAGTTTACGATATCGAACGATTAGTCGGTCGCGTAAGTTTTGGTAATGTGAACGCAAAAGATTTAATACAACTCAAGCATTCGATTGCACAAATTCCTTCTATAAAAGCACTCTTACAAACTATTGAACATGAAGCGATTGCACATTTTAATGCGTTAGAACCGCTAGATGACCTTTTACAATTGTTAGAAGATAGTTTAGTGAATGAACCTCCGTTATCTGTCAAAGAAGGTGGCCTTTTTAAATCAGGATTTAACGAAGAATTAGATCAATATTTAGATGCTTCAAAAAATGGAAAACAGTGGTTAGCTGAATTACAAGCGAAAGAACGTGAGCGAACAGGGATTAAATCTTTGAAAATAAGCTTTAATAAAGTGTTTGGTTACTATATTGAAATTACACGTGCCAATTTGACGCAATTTAATCCAGCTGAATTTGGCTATGAACGAAAACAAACATTATCCAATGCTGAAAGATTTATCACTGATGAATTAAAAGAAAAAGAAGCTGTGATTTTGGGTGCTCAAGATAAAGCAATCGAGCTCGAATATCAATTGTTTGTAGCGCTTCGTGAAAAAGTAAAAACATATACAGAACGTTTGCAACAACAAGCTAAAATTATATCTGAAATTGATTGCTTGCAAAGTTTTGCAGAGATAGCGCAACAATATAATTATGTCCGACCGCAATTCAGCACAGACAAAACATTAGTTTTAAAAGATTCACGTCATCCAGTTGTTGAGCGTGTGATGGATTATAATGATTATGTACCAAATGATTGTGAATTAAATCAGTCACAATTTATCTATTTGATTACAGGGCCTAATATGTCAGGTAAATCAACCTATATGCGTCAAGTGGCGATTATAAGTATTATGGCACAAATGGGGGCTTTTGTTCCTTGTGAATCTGCGATACTCCCTATTTTCGATCAGATTTTCACAAGAATTGGTGCTGCAGATGATCTTGTATCTGGGAAAAGTACGTTCATGGTTGAAATGTTAGAGGCACAAAAAGCACTCAAATATGCCACACCAGATAGTTTAATTATATTTGATGAAATCGGTAGAGGTACTTCAACTTATGACGGTCTTGCGTTGGCTCAAGCTATGATTGAATATGTTGCGGAAACATCTCAAGCGAAAACTTTATTTTCAACGCACTATCATGAACTGACAGAATTGGAACAAGCACTTCCAAGCTTGAAGAATGTGCATGTCGCTGCAGATGAATATCAAGGTGAGCTTATCTTCTTACACAAAGTTAAAGATGGGGCTGTTGCAAATAGTTATGGGATTCAAGTCGCACAATTAGCCGACCTACCTAAACAAGTGATTGACCGTGCGCAAGTTATTTTAGATGCATTTGAAGCGAAAGAACAAGCCGCGATTAAATCAGAAGCAAATGCTGAAAAAACGGTTGAATTCACAAACCAAAGTCTTGAAACACCTAAACAAGTAACGTCACAGCAACATTCAGATGCAAAGCCCCAATTCGAACAACCTGTTTTCGATTTATTTGAATCAGAAGCACAAAATAGCGAAGTTGAACTTGAAATTAAACAAATGAATTTATCGCAAATGACCCCAATTGAAGCATTAGTTAAGCTCAGTGAACTTCAAAATAGATTACAGTAGAGGGTGAAATTGATGGGAAAAATAAAAACGCTACAAACGTCTTTAGCAAATAAAATTGCTGCAGGTGAAGTAGTGGAACGTCCGAGCTCTGTTGTGAAAGAATTATTAGAAAACAGTATTGATGCAGGTGCAACTGAAATTAATATTGAAGTTTTAGAGTCAGGTGTATCTTCTATTCGAGTTGTGGATAATGGTTCCGGCATATTAGCGGATGATTTAGGACTTGTATTTCATCGCCATGCAACAAGTAAATTACAAGAAGATGATGATTTATTCCATATTAGAACGTTAGGTTTCCGTGGCGAAGCACTCGCAAGTATTGCTTCAGTTGCAAAAGTCACATTACAAACGTCTACGGATGGTATTAATGGTTACGAAGTGTATGCTGAAGAAGGTGCCATACTGAAAGAAAAGCCAGCGAAAGCGCGTAAAGGTACAGACATTCGTGTAGACTCACTATTTTATAACACGCCAGCAAGACTAAAATATATTAAAAGTCTCTACACGGAATTAGGGAAAATAACAGATATTGTGAATCGAATGGCGATGAGCCACCCACATATTCGTCTTTCGCTTAAAAATGATGGTAAGACCATTCTCCAAACGAATGGCTCAGGACGAACAAATGAAGTGATGGCAGAAATATACGGAATGAAAGTAGCGCGTGATTTAGTGCATATTGAAGGCGAAACAAGTGACTATCGTATTTCGGGTTACGTTGCAAAACCTGAACACTCAAGAAGCAATCGGCATTATATGTCGATATTTATCAACGGTAGATATATTAAAAACTTTTTATTAAATAAAGCTGTTCAAGAAGGCTACCACACATTAATGATGATCGGTCGATATCCAATTGTTTATATCAATATTGATATGGATCCCGTTTTAGTCGATGTGAATGTGCACCCTACGAAATTGGAAGTGCGATTATCTAAAGAGGATCAGTTGTTTGATCTCATTGTGAATAAAATACGTGAGGCTTTTAAAGATAAGGTACTCATACCTCAAAATGATTTAAAACAAAAATATGCCCCTAAAAAGGTACTTGAACAATTTGAGCAACAAAAAATGGCTTTTGATCAGCAAGTGCAACAACATGAGAAGCATGAAACAACGGATAAAGATGAAGTACAACCGTCGCCACCACATTTCGAGGTTAAAGAAGAAGCGAATCACTTTACAGCTTCAAATGAACCGTCATCAGCCAATCATTCAGTACATTCAGATGACAATTTTGAAGCAGAACAAAAAGCGATTTTAAATGAACTTGATCGTCATCAAGCTGTAGTGCCTCCATCGTTCGCTGAGTCACCAACTCAAAGTCAAGATGATGCATTACCTCATGACGTACCTCAAAAACCTAAAAGACGCGTGCCTTATATGGAAGTTGTAGGACAAGTACATGGCACATATATTATTGCTCAAAATAATCAAGGCATGTATTTAATTGATCAACATGCCGCACAAGAACGGATAAAGTATGAGTATTTTAGAGATAAAATTGGAGAAGTGGAAAATGAAAACCAAAATCTTCTCATTCCAATCACATTTAACTTTTCAAAAGATGAACAGTTAATTATTGAGCAATATCGTGATACATTAAAAGAGGCAGGTATCTTTTTAGAACCTTTTGGTGGATATGATTATATTGTGAATAGTTATCCAGTTTGGTTCCCAAGTGAGCAAGTTGAAGAAATCATTAAAGATATTATCGAATATGTGATTCAACACAAGAAGATTGACATTGCAAAGTTTAGAGAAGAAGCTGCGATAATGATGAGTTGTAAAAAGTCGATTAAAGCCAATCATTATTTAAAAATAAATGAGATGGCAGATTTAATCCAACAATTAGGGGAAATGGAAGACCCATTTACATGCCCGCATGGAAGACCTGTGATTATCAACTTTAGTAATTATGAATTAGAGCGTCTGTTTAAGAGAATTCAATAATACGATGAAGAGGGAGAATGTTATGAAAAAACATATTTTACCAGCAATTCGTTCGATGAGAGATTTAGAAAGATTGTTTAAAACAGATTATAAAAAATGTGTCATTCTTGATACACATATTGGTCATTTGAAAGGCATGACGCAATTAATTAAAGAGCATGAACTGCAACCTTTTATGCACATCGATCTCATTAAAGGGATGAGTCATGATGAATTTGCATGTGAATATATTATTCAAACTTATAAACCTAAAGGGATTGTATCAACTAAAACTAAAGTGATTAAAAAGGCAAAAGCGCTTGGTGTCGTTACGATTTTTAGAGTGTTTGTTATTGATAGTCACGCTTTACAGAGAAGTATCGATCTCATTCAACGTATCGAGCCAGATTATGTTGAAGTCTTACCCGGTATCGCAGATAAAGTGATACAAGAAATACATGAGAAAACAGGTACTACGGTAATAGCGGGAGGCTTGATTAACACAGAGGAAGAAATTGAAAACGCCATTAATAGTGGTGCTGCCTATGTGACAACAAGTGACGCATCATTATGGTAAGTAAAAAATAGAGGGGGATTTAAATGCTGAACAAACCAGAGAAGCTACAAAAAGGGGATACAATTGCGATTGTTTCCCCGTCTTCTGGCCTTGCGGGTGAGCCGAATATTCAATGGCGTACACAACAAGGTATAGAGAATATCAAAACTTTAGGTTATCGCGTTAAAGTTATGGAACAAGCGCTTAATACGATTGAATGGAACTACAATCATCCAAAAGAACGTGCAGAGACACTGACATCGGCGTTTAAAGATCCAGAAGTAAAAGCCATACTTTGTACGATTGGGGGTAAAGAATCAGCAAGAATTATCCCATACTTAGATGATGAAATCATTCAAGCGCATCCTAAGATTTTTATAGGTTACTCAGATATCACACCACTTCATTTGCATTTAAACCAATTAGGAATCGTTAGCTTTTATGGTCCAGCGTTGCTCACGGACTTTGCAGAAAATGTAGCGCTTGATGACTATACGCTTGATCATATGTTTGATGTCATTTCTAAAGCGGAGCCATTTGGAAAGTTGGCCACGTCGGATTATGTGCGGATTTTTGGCTTGAGATGGGATGAAGAAAATAAAAATATCGCGCGTGAAACAAAGAAAAATGAAAGTTACATATTAGTGAACGGCGAGGGTAACGTTTCTGGAGACCTGATCGGCGGTTGTTTTGAATCATTAGACCACCTCAGAGGTTCACAGTATTTTCCAAAACTTGAACAGTTTGACGGCAAGATTTTGTTTTTAGAAAACTCTGAAGTTAATATTGAACCGTGGGCTTTTGAAGATACTTTTCGTTCTTTTGGATACATGGGCATATTTGATCGTATTGAAGGGATTATATTGGGACGTCCTCAAAATGGAATATATCAAAATGAATATCACCAAATTATTCAAAGCATTTTAAAAGAATTTCAGCAAGAGGATTTACCGGTCATCGGTAACGCTAGTTTTGGTCACAATGAACCTAAATGTACGATTCCATACGGTGTTAAAGCATCAATAAGTACATCTCCTTTAACATTTAGTATTGATGAAGCGGCTGTAAGTGAATAAGATGCGCGTTAGAAGCGTCAAATCAGCAATTATAATCAGGCGTTCAATATTTGTTTGACATCCGTTTTCAAAGCATTTTATCTTTAAAGTGAAGATTATTTAGATTTTAAAAACCAATTAAATAGATAGTTAATTCATTTTCAGTAAAATTAAATTTCCATTTATTTATGAAAGCGTTTAAAATAATGGTTGACAACGCTTACATCAAAATGTAAGATTAAATCAAGTTGATAAATTGTGAGAGACTGAGAGACTTCTGTTGGCGTATTAATTGTTATGCGAAGGAAGTCTCTTTTTCGTTAAAGGGAGGAAAAAGCATGAATGTTTATTTAGCTGAATTTTTCGGTACTGCACTACTTCTACTCATGGGGGGCGGTGTATGTGCCAACGTCAATTTGAAAAAAACAAACGGTAATGGTGCCGATTGGATTGTCATTGCTATTGGATGGGGACTTGGTGTGACGCTAGGTGTCTATGCCGTTGGTCAATTTTCAAATGCACATCTTAACCCAGCAGTGACACTTGCATTTGCAATGAATGGTGATTTCCCATGGTCACAAGTTCCTGGTTACATCATTGCGCAAATGCTTGGTGGTATTTTAGGTGGCGTGTTGACATGGTTAATGTATTTACCACATTGGCGTGCAACTGAAGATAAAGCAACAAAATTAGGCGTCTTTTCAACTGCGCCTGCACTTAAAAACTATACTGCAAACTTTATTTCAGAGATTATTGGTACTGCAGTTTTAACTTCAGGTCTTTTATACATCGGGGCAAATAAGTTCTCTGAAGGATTAAACCCATTAATCGTTGGTGCTTTGATTGTAGCAATTGGTGTCAGCTTAGGTGGTACAACAGGCTATGCAATTAATCCTGCTCGTGACTTAGGACCACGTATCGCACATGCTATTTTACCAATCCATGGTAAAGGTGACAGCGGTTGGGGTTACGCAATTGTACCTGTGTTAGGACCATTGGTTGGTGGTATGGTAGGTACAGTCGTATATCGCTTAATTTTTAAAGGCGCATTTGATGTTTGGACAATTGTAACGATTATCGTATTAGTTTTAACATTATTACTTGGTGCGGCATTAAATAAAAAATCGCCACAAGATGAAATTGCTAAAATCTAATTCATATTACTGTTTTTGTCATAAGTATGAATGTTAAAGTAAGACATACAAAACTTTACAATACGTTGTGATCATAGAGGTATTAATAACATGGTGATGACGTATTGTAGTTTTTTAGTGTTTATGAGCTGGATTTGACATCTTACACCAGCACTTTGGGTTATAATAACCTTATCGTAATACTTTACAAGTTAATATCAGTGAAGAGTTGAGAGGAGACTATGTTATGGGAAACTATATCTTATCGATTGATCAGGGGACAACAAGTTCTAGAGCAATCTTATTTAACGAAAATGGGGAAATCGCAGGCATAGCACAGCGTGAGTTTAAACAACATTTTCCTAAAGGCGGATGGGTAGAGCATGATGCCAACGAAATTTGGACATCAGTTTTATCAGTGATGGCATCTGTTTTAAACGAAAATAACGTATCGGCATCACAAATTAAAGGGATTGGTATCACAAACCAACGTGAAACAACTGTCGTTTGGGATAAAAACACAGGCCGTCCAATCTACAATGCGATTGTTTGGCAGTCACGTCAAACACAACATATTTGTGATGAATTAAAGAACGCTGGTCATGAAGAAACGTTTAGAAACAAAACTGGTTTATTATTAGACCCTTATTTTTCAGGAACTAAAGTTAAATGGATACTTGATAAAGTTGAAGGTGCACGTGAAAAAGCTGAAAAAGGCGATGTTTTGTTCGGAACAATTGATTCATGGTTAGTTTGGAAACTTTCTGGTGGTAGAACGCATGTAACAGACTATTCCAATGCAAGTCGTACATTAATGTATAACATCCATGATTTACAATGGGATGACGAATTGCTTGAAATTTTAGATGTACCTAAAGCAATGTTACCTGAAGTTAAACCATCAAGTGAAGTGTATTGCGAAACAATCGATTATCACTTCTTTGGTCAAAAAGTACCAATTGCTGGTATTGCGGGTGACCAACAAGCTGCACTATTCGGACAAGCATGTTTCGAACGCGGTGATGTGAAAAACACATACGGCACAGGTGGTTTCATGCTTATGAATACAGGTGAGGAAGCAGTTGTATCTGATAATGGATTGTTAACAACGATTGCTTATGGAATTGATGGTAAAGTCAATTACGCATTAGAAGGTTCAATCTTCGTATCAGGTTCAGCCATTCAATGGTTAAGAGATGGTCTCCGAATGATTAACTCGGCTCCGCAATCAGAAGATTATGCTAAACGTGTTGATTCTACAGAAGGTGTCTATGTTGTACCTGCATTTGTTGGTTTAGGTACACCTTATTGGGATTCTGAAGCACGTGGTGCGATTTTCGGTATTACGAGAGGTACAGAAAAAGAGCATTTCATTAGAGCTACTTTAGAGTCTTTATGTTACCAAACTCGTGACGTAATTGAAGCGATGGCACAAGACTCTGGTATTGATGTAAACACTTTACGTGTTGACGGTGGCGCAGTTAAAAATAATTTCTTAATGCAATTCCAAGCCGACTTAGTCAACATCAATGTTGAACGACCAGAAATTAATGAAACAACAGCATTAGGTGCTGCTTATTTAGCTGGTATTGCTACAGGATTCTGGAAAGATAAATCAGAAATTAGTCGTCAATGGAAACTTGAAAAATCATTTGATCCGACGATGGATGAGAAAGAAAGTAATCGTTTGTACAAAGGTTGGAAAAAAGCAGTTGAAGCCACTCAAGTTTTCAAATTAGACGAAGAATAAGTGGTGTGATATACTGTAGTTAAGTTAATAGCATCATACGAGATTGTGAGAGACGTCGTTCGTACAACTTTATTTAAGCTGTGGGAGAAGTCTCTCTTTTTTTATGATATTAGGAGGCGGAATATATGAGTTTATCAACTTTTAAACGTGATTCAGTAAAGAACAAAATGAAAAATGAGGAATATGATTTAGTTGTTGTCGGTGGGGGTATCACTGGCGCAGGTATCGCATTAGATGCAAGTGCAAGAGGTATGAAAGTCGCTTTAGTAGAAATGCAAGACTTCGCACAAGGTACAAGCTCTCGTTCTACTAAATTGGTTCATGGTGGTTTACGTTACTTGAAACAATTCCAAGTTGGCGTTGTTGCTGAAACTGGTAAAGAACGTGCAATCGTTTATGAAAATGGTCCACATGTTACGACACCTGAATGGATGTTATTACCAATGCATAAAGGTGGTACATTTGGTAAGTTTTCAACTTCAATCGGTTTAGGTATGTATGATCGCCTTGCTGGTGTTAAAAAATCAGAACGTAAAAAAATGTTAACTGTACAAGAAACTACTGACAAAGAACCATTAGTTAAACAAGATGGTCTTAAAGGTGGCGGTTACTACGTTGAATACCGTACAGATGACGCTCGTTTAACAATTGAAGTGATGAAAAAAGCAGCTGAGCAAGGTGCTGATATTTTAAACTATGCGAAAGTAAACAACTTCTTATATGATAATAATGAAAAAGTAAACGGTGTGACAGTGATTGACCGCTTAGCGAATGATACTTTTAAAATTAAAGGTAAAAAAGTCGTTAACGCAACAGGTCCGTGGGTAGACGAAGTACGTAGTGCAGACTACTCTAAAAACAACAAACAATTGCGTTTAACAAAAGGTGTTCACGTTGTTATCGATCAATCAAAATTCCCATTACGTCAAGCTGTTTATTTTGATACAGAAAAAGACGGTCGTATGATTTTTGCTATTCCTCGTGAAGGCAAAGCTTATGTTGGTACAACTGATACATTCTATGATAATGAAAAATCAACACCACTTGTTAACCAAGAAGACAGAGATTATTTAATTGATGCCATTAACTATATGTTCCCAACTGTTCAAGTTAAAGATGAAGACATTGAGTCTACATGGGCAGGTATTCGTCCGTTAATTTTAGAAGAAGGTAAAGACCCTTCTGAAATTTCACGTAAAGACGAAGTTTGGGAAGGTAAATCAGGATTATTAACAATTGCTGGTGGTAAATTAACAGGTTACCGTCACATGGCATTAGAAATTGTAAACTTAGTTGAAAAACGATTAAAACAAGAATATAAATTGAAATTCAATAAAGTAGATACAAAATACATTCCAATTTCTGGTGGGGATGTTGGTGGTAGTGCAAACTTCGATAAATTCGTTGAAGAAAAAGTACAAGCTGCGAAAGCATTCAATTTAGATGAAAAATTAGCTCGTCACTTAGCTTCAAAATATGGTTCTAACGTTGATGATTTATTTGCGATTGCGCAAGCAGCACAACATCAAACAACTGGTTTACCATTAGAATTATATGTTGAACTTGTATATAGCGTTCAAAACGAATTAGTTGTAAAACCAACTGACTTCCTTGTACGTCGTACGGGTGCATTATACTTTGATATTAATCGTGTATTAGAATATAAAGATATTGTTGTCGATGTATTAGCTGACTTATTAGGCTACGATGCAAATACTAAAGCAGCTTATCATGCTGAATTAGATAAAGCGATCCAAGAAGCAAGACATGGTCAACACCAACCTGCTGAAAAATAAGATATTAGCTAGCAATTTATGAGATAAAAAGTAACGCAAGTTGATTTTAAGCTTGTGTTACTTTTTATTTTTATCATCAAATATATCAGTGATTTCCACTTTATTTTCGTATTTCAGCTTATTCATACATACAACTGTTTTCATACATTTCGTAAACGATGATTTTTCAACTGTTAAAATTTTTGTTTGATAGTTTCTTGATAACAAGTGAAAGGTATTCTCAATTTATAGTATGCAGTTTAATTTTAATTCTTGTGTTTTTATTCCGATGTTGTGGTAAAGTTGAATTAAGTGAAGAGATGCGGAAAGGTGGATAACAATGGTTAAATCAGAAGCTATGAAAATAGCAGTTACAGACGGCACAATATTAGAAGCAAAAGTAGATCGAACGGATTGTGAGTCCGTTGGGATTGTGCATATTTTCCACGGAATGGCAGAACATTTAGAAAGGTACAATGCGCTTGTTGAAAAATTAAATCAACAAGGCTACCATGTGATTCGACACAACCATAGAGGTCATGGCATTGATATCGATAGTGAAAGAGGCCATTATGATTCAATGATGCAAGTGGTTAAAGATGCACATGAAGTACAAACGACATTGAAAGCACAATTTGATGATACGTTACCTCTAATTGTACTTGGACATTCAATGGGTTCAATTATTGCACGTCAGTATGTGCAAACCTACCCGAATGACTGTCAAGGACTCATATTAAGTGGTACAGGCTTGTTTCCATCGTTTTATAGATTCACTATTGTGCCATTATTAAAATGTATTACATTGATTTGTGGTAAAAAACGCCGTATGAAGTGGCTCAATAATGTGATGACGAATAGCTTTAATAAAAAATTCAAGCCACTACGTACTGAAAGCGATTGGATTAGTTCAAATGAAAGTGAAGTGGATGCTTATATCGCAGACTCATATTCAGGCTTCCTTGTATCTAATCAATTGATTTATAGTGTTGTAAATACGATGATGCAAACAGCACGTATTAAAAACATTGAAAAGATGAATCCACAATTACCAATTTTGTTAGTTTCAGGAAAAGATGATCCGTTTGGTGATTTTGGAAATGCGATTAGAAACTTAGGAAAGTTATTGAAAAAAGGTGGTATTGAACATATCACTGTTCAACTATATAAAAACAAACGCCATGAAGTGTTGTTTGAAAATGATAAAGAGACGGTATGGAAGCATATGTTAGAATGGATGAGTCGTCAAATTATTAAAAAAAGAAAAGTAGGTGAACTCGGTGATAGGTAAGAAACCTTTCATTGTAGTAATCGTAGGTCCCACTGCGAGTGGTAAAACTGAATTAGGTGTGGAACTCGCGAAAGAAATTAATGGAGAAGTCATTAGTGGTGACTCTATGCAAGTTTATCGCGGAATGAACATTGGTACCGCAAAAGTGACAGAGTCTGAAATGCAAGGCATCCCGCATCACTTAATTGATATTTTAAATCCAGGCCAAACATATTCCGCATACGATTTTCAGCAACAGGCACGTACACTCATAACGGATATTACAAATCGAGGGAAAATACCTATCATTGTTGGAGGGACAGGTCTATATATTCAATCTGTAATATACGATTATCAATTTGATAAAGAAGAAGTTTCTCCAGAGGTTGCAGAAAAAGTTCAGCAAAAAATGGAAGAACTCAAATCGTATTCAAATGAAGCGCTCCATGAATACTTAGGGACATTTGATCCTCAATCTTATGCTGATATCCATCCGAACAATCGCCAAAGAGTAGAGCGTGCGATCTCTTATTATTTAACTACAAAAAAAGTTTTAAGTAATCGAAAGAAAAGTACCCAATTGACTGAAAATTATGATACATTATTAATAGGGATAGAAATGTCGCGTGATACATTATATGCAAGAATAAATAAACGCGTAGACATAATGTTGTCTCATGGTTTATTGGATGAAGTGCAAGAACTTATTGAATTAGGTTATGAATCGTGTCAAAGTATGCAAGCTATCGGCTACAAAGAAATCATACCGGTAGTTCATAATGAAATAGAACTTAATGAAGCCGTGGATCAACTTAAACAGCATTCACGTAATTACGCAAAAAGGCAAATGACTTGGTTTAAAAACAAACTTAATGTTCATTGGTTAGATAGAGAGAAGATGTCACTTACTTCAATGTTATCTGAGCTCAAAACCCTAATAAATAAAAGGAGAAATGAACATGATTGAGAAACGCAACATTCAAGATGAGTACCTAGAAACTTTTAAAAACGAGGGTAAGGAACTCACTGTATTTTTAACGAATGGTTTCCAATTACGTGGTACAATTGTTGATTTTGACCAATATGTAATTGATATACTCTCTCAAGGACGTCACCATTTAATTTACAAACATGCGATTAGTACTTTCTTAGAAGGCACAAACTAATTTATTAATCCACAATGGCGGAGTGGGGATGCATGTTAAATGTGCAATCTAAAAGGTTGACCATATGATGACCATCTTTCAATATACATTCATATTGAATAGGTTGGTGTATTTAGCATTCATCTCCACTACCATCCTTGATTGATCTGTTCATTTATAGGGTGTACTCCAATTTTAAATCATTAAATATAAAAACATCACCGCTTTCACTAGAAATAGGAAAGGGTGATGTTTAATTTATAAAACATTTTCAATTTCTTTTGTAATACTTTCTGGTGTCTTTTGTGGTGAAAAGCGCTTAACCACATTTCCTTCTCGATCAACTAAGAACTTCGTGAAATTCCACTTAATTTTATCTCCAAATACACCTTTTTGTTGTGATTTGAGATAGTTGAAAAGTGGATGTGCATTTTCGCCGTTAACTTCAATTTTTTCATGCATTGGAAAAGTAACGCCATAGTTTAGTTGGCAGTTTGATGCTGCTTCTTCCCCGCTACCCGGTTCTTGTTTTCCGAATTGATTACATGGGAAACCAAGAATCGTAAATCCTTTTTCATGATAAGTATCATACAACTTTTGTAAACCTTCAAATTGTGGTGTTAGACCACACTCACTTGCAGTATTTACAATCAATAAAACGTCGCCTTTATACTCAGATAAAGGGTAATTTGTTCCATCAATTTTTGTGACTTCTATATCATATAAATGCATTGTCCTCACCTCTAATAAAAATATAACATAATTATTCAATATAGTCTTAATTGAAACACTATGTTAGAATACGTGATGATATGTTTAAAGAAAATGGTGATGTAATGCAAAAAAATGAACTCCATTCTACCAAAAAAGTTAAAGAAAAAGCACTTTTAATTGGTGTAGATGTTTATCAATCAGATTATGATTTTGACAGTACGATGAGAGAATTACATGCACTGGCGTATACATGTGATCTTGAGGTGAAAGGTGAATTCACGCAAAATAAAAATCAAGTGGATCATAAATATTATGTTGGTAAAGGAAAATTAGATGAGATAGAAGCTTTTGTGGAATCACAAGAAATAGATGTTCTTGTGGCTAATGACGAATTAACGACAGCACAATCTAAACATTTAAATGAATATTTAGGCATTAAGATTATTGACCGTACACAATTGATTCTTGAAATTTTCGCTTTGAGAGCGAAAAGTAAAGAAGGTAAATTACAAGTAGAATATGCACAACTTAATTATCTCTTACCTCGCTTAATGGGACATGGAAAAAGTTTATCTCGCTTAGGTGGCGGTATAGGTACACGAGGACCTGGTGAGACAAAACTAGAAACCGATCGTCGTCATATACGTACGCGTATGAATGAAATAAAACGTAAATTAAAAGAAGTCGAAGCACATCGTGCACGTTATCGCCATCAAAGAGAAGAGAACCAATCTTTCCAAGTTGCACTGATTGGTTATACGAATGCAGGGAAATCTTCGTGGTTCAACACGTTGACCCATGCAGAAACTTATGAGCGCGATTTACTGTTTGCGACGCTTGATCCGAAATCACGACGTCTTAAAATTAATGATGGCTTCGAGTTGGTCATTTCAGACACAGTTGGTTTTATTCAAAAATTACCCACAACATTAATTGAAGCTTTTAAATCAACACTAGAAGAAGCAAGTAATGCAGATTTATTAATCCATGTGGTGGATGCGAGTCATAAAGAATATAAAATTCAATACGATACTGTTAATGAAATTATTAAAGAGTTAGATATGGCTGAAATTCCGCAAGTGGTTATTTTTAACAAAAAAGATTTACATGAAGGCGTAGAGCCTATTGTGGAACAGCCCTCTGTTTTTGTATCCGCTAAAAATCACGATGATATTCAAGTGGTGAAAAATTTATTAATAGAAGCGATTCAAAGCCAACTTCATTTTTATGAAAGACGCCTAGAGAGTCATGAAGCAGACACGTTATATTACTTGAAACAACACACATTAGTTACGAAATTAGAATTTGACGAAACAACAAATGAATATCTAATAGAAGGTTATAAAAAATAATAGAAAGAAGCAGAAAAATGAAGCGATTAGAACAATTGATTAATGAAGTAGAAACAACATTAACCCCTTATTTTAAAGAAATCGAAGCACGTGCACTTGAAAATCAAGCACGCGTCCTTGATGCCTTTCATCATGTAAAAATCACTGAATCAGATTTATTAGGGTCCACGGGATATGGCTATGATGATTTTGGTCGTGATCATTTAGAAGCGGTTTATGCGCATACTTTCAAGGCTGAAGATGCACTCGTACGTCCACAGTTAATTTCAGGCACCCATGCGATTACTGTTGCTCTACAAAGTATGTTAAAGCCTGGAGACAGTTTAATGTATATTACAGGCAAACCGTATGACACATTACTCGAAGTCATCGGTGAAAACGGAAATGGTATTGAGAGTTTAAAAGAATATGGTATCCATTACCAAGAGGTTGATTTAAAGGAAGATCAAATTGATGTTGAGCGTGTTTTACAAGCAATTAACGAAACAACAAAAGTGATTGCGATTCAACGTTCTAAAGGGTATAGTCAAAGACCATCTATAAGCGTTGATGAAATAGGTCGTGCGATTCAAACTATAAAAAACGAATACCCTCATATTATTGTTTTTGTCGATAATTGTTACGGTGAATTTGTAGAAACCAAAGAGCCTATCGAAGTGGGTGCAGATTTAATCGCAGGCTCTTTAATTAAAAATCCAGGAGGAGGTCTCGCGAAAATTGGCGGCTATATTGCTGGACGACGAGACTTAGTAGAACGCTGTGGTTATAGATTAACTGCCCCTGGAATCGGGAAGGAAGCGGGTGCTTCATTATATGCATTACAAGAAATGTATCAAGGCTTTTTTATGAGTCCCCATGTGGTCAGTCAAAGTCTTAAAGGTGCGCTATTTACAAGTTTATTATTAGAACGTCTCAATATGCGTACGACGCCTCGATATGATGTGCAGCGTACGGATTTAATTCAAACTGTGTCATTTGATACACCTGAACAGATGATTCAATTTTGTCAAAGCATTCAACATGCGTCACCTATTAATGCCCATTTTAGTCCGGAACCTAGTTATATGCCGGGGTATGAAGATGACGTGATCATGGCTGCAGGCACTTTTGTACAAGGCTCATCTATTGAATTATCAGCAGATGGCCCAATTCGTCCACCATACGAAGCTTATGTTCAAGGTGGACTCACATACGAGCATGTCAAAATTGCAGTCATTCGTGCTGTTAAAACACTAATGAAAAAAGGATTAATTTCCATTTAAAATACAAAGTTTTACAATTTAAGTGAAATATGAAAATATAACTGATTGTCTGACTTTTCTGATTACCTGATATGACTAGGCTTGGCGCTTTCATGTCAGGTTTTCTTACATATTTTTGAAATGCCTGAAATGATGTGCTATGGTTAATACAAGTTCAAAGTTAAGGAGATGCTGGATATGGACAACGATAGAATTCGACGTAGCATGCCTGTATTTCCGATGAGTGTTGTCAGCCGTCTAACCGAATTAACTGCACGACAAATTCGTTATTATGAAACACATGAACTTGTAAAACCTTCACGAACTGAAGGGAATAAGCGTTTGTTTTCATTAAATGATTTGGAAACTTTACTTTCAATTAAGCATCTTTTAGAGAAAGGCTTTAATATGAAAGGAATTAAACAAATCATGTTGTCAGAAAGTACATACGCGCTAAACGAAGAGGAAGAACGGTTAAGAAAACAAATGCTAGTGGATACGACACAAAAGCCACAGCGCGAGTCGATACCGCTTAACCGTGGAGACTTATCACGATTTTTTAAATAATTAAAATTGGAGGACAATTATCCATGCCGAAACAAAATTTCACTAAAGATGACATCCGACGCTTTGCAGAAGAAGAAAACGTACGTTACTTACGTTTACAATTTACTGATATTTTAGGGACAATTAAAAATGTAGAAGTACCAGTGAGTCAATTAGAGAAAGTTTTAGATAATGAAATGATGTTTGACGGATCTTCAATCGAGGGGTTTGTTCGAATTGAAGAGTCAGATATGTATTTATATCCTGATTTAAACACTTGGGTGATTTTCCCATGGACAGCAGGACAAGGAAAAGTTGCACGTTTAATCTGTGATGTTTATACAACTGATCATCAACCATTTGCAGGGGATCCTCGTAACAATTTAAAACGTGTATTAAAAGAAATGGAAGAACTTGGATTTACAGATTTCAACTTAGGGCCTGAACCAGAATTTTTCTTATTCAAGTTAGATGAAAAAGGCGAACCAACAATGGAATTAAATGACCATGGGGGCTACTTTGACTTAGCACCAACAGACCTTGGTGAAAACTGTCGTCGTGATATCGTACTTGAATTAGAAGACATGGGCTTTGATATTGAAGCTTCACACCATGAAGTTGCACCAGGACAACATGAAATTGACTTTAAATATGCAGATGCAGTAACAGCTTGTGATAATATCCAAACATTTAAATTAGTTGTTAAAACAATTGCACGTAAACACAATTTACATGCGACATTCATGCCAAAACCATTATTTGGTGTGAACGGAAGCGGTATGCACTTTAACGTTTCTTTATTTAAAGGAAAAGAAAATGCTTTTTATGATGAAAGCAGAGATATGCAATTAACTGAAGATGCTTGTCACTTTATTGCTGGTGTTTTGAAAAACGCACGTGGATTTACTGCAGTGTGTAACCCATTAGTTAACTCTTATAAACGTTTAGTACCGGGTTACGAAGCGCCAAGTTACATTGCATGGAGTGGTAAAAACCGTTCACCATTAATTCGTGTCCCAAGCTCTCGTGGATTATCTACACGTATTGAAATTCGATCAGTAGATCCTTCCGCAAACCCATATATGGCATTAGCAACAATTTTACAAGCTGGCTTAGACGGTATTAAAAACAAATTAACAGTTCCAGAGCCTGTAAATCAAAATATTTATGAAATGAATCGTGAAGAGCGCGAAGCTGTTGGTATCGAAGACTTACCTTCAACATTATACACAGCATTAAAAGCAATGCGTGAAAACCCAATTGTAAAAGACGCATTAGGAGATCATATTTATAATCAATTTATTAACTCTAAATCTATTGAATGGGACTACTACCGCACACAAGTGTCTGAATGGGAAGTCGAGCAATATATGAAGCAGTATTAATAGAAGAAACCCTTGAAGCTATTGGCTTTGAGGGTTTTTGTTTTAAAACTATTTTGAGACCAGTGTGCTAAAAATAGCGTTTTGGTCTCAAAATGGTCTCAAAATAGTTGCTAAAAAATATTCGAATCCTTAATAAAGTTTTCAAAGTTCTCTTTTGCCTTATGATTCATCTTTTCAGTCACATGACTATAAACTTGCTCGGTAACTGCCATTGTTTTATGTCCGAGACGTTCTTGAATAACTTTCATCGGAACACCGCTTTCTAATAAAAGCGTAGCATGCGTATGTCTTAACTTGTGGATGCTTAGCTTGTTTTCTTTGCCTAGTAGCTCACCTGTCACATGCATCATAGTATTATGTGTTGTACTGCGTGGAAGCGGGTCGCCAAATGCATTACAGAATATAAAGTCATGAGTTTCATTATAAACATCTTCATTTACCATCCGATTTGCATTTTGAAGGTATTTCAGTTTAGTTAATTCTTTCGCTAAATCATCAGTAATATAAATAGTTCTATGTTCTTTATTTTTCGATGTATTCCATCTGTCATGCTTTTGATCATAAGACTTTGGTTTTATCTTTACTATTGTAATCAGACCATTGCAGCGCATTAGCTTCACCTACACGTATGCCAGTTTCAATCATTGTTCTAAACATATAGTATTGGTGTATGTCTCTTTTCTTAATCATTTCTAGAAATGGTTTGATTTGTTCTTTTGGTAAGTATTGCGCTTTTTGGGGCTCGCTTAAATCTTTGTGTTTAAGTTCAATACCTTCGCAAGGATTAAAGTGAATTAAGCGATCTATGGTAATCTTCCTTTTTATTGTGACTCAGCACGTCCGGAACACGTTGCAAAGTTCCAAGAGGAAGGTCTTAATGCGGTGTTTGCTGATAAACGTGTTATGCGTGGCGTTAAGTTAATTGCACATTATTTTAAAAATAATAAGCTATGGGTTTTATATGATATGTGTCCACGTTTTGCATCTGAAATTTATAACTATTCTTGGGACGATAAAAAAGATTTACCAATAAAAGAATATGATGATGTACTAGATGCATTAAGATATGCGGCATTTAACGCATATTGAAACATTTGAGAATAAGACTGTGGAAGAAGAATTAGAAGCAATTCAACAGTTTGCGATTTAGGTGATAAAAATGCGGTTTAAATCTGAAAGTAATTTAATATTTACATGTAAAGACGATGATGATTCGTTAGCCAAAAATGGTGAAAAATTATTTTGGATTAGAGTCTTGTTATTTTACAGATTAATCACGTTCACTGAAATCACTCTGTAATTCTTGTCGCATTAAGGGGCATTATGTAATTCATAGGAAATTAATCCACGTACACCAATGCCCGGCCATCAAGATATTCAATATGATAAACAAGATCCTAGTAATATATTATCTGCATGTGGCTATGGTCGTCATGACATCGCAATCATAGATAATCTTGTGATTAAATATATGCAAGATGATTCACCTATACCAAAAGTAGCTCCAAATGTTGCCAAATCCAAATCAGGTAAACCACCTAAAACTGTATGGCCATGGAAAGGTGAATTTACTGCATCTAAAAGTAACACAGACCCAATCGTTGTACGTCGCGCCTTTGGTATGGATAAGGAAGAAGTGGACAACGATTCATGGATTAAGCCTGACGAGTGGGTGCTATTTGATCAAGTTATTAAAGATGTAAAAAATAAAATGTGGTAGGTTCAATTTAAGTATCAAGCGGATGGTGCGAATAAGAAAGATAATTTATACATGCCTATAGGTAAAATAACTGATAAAGAAGGAAAATTGTTGAAAAAAAGCACTGTGGGGAAAATTATAGGTTAAGTAATATATTAGGGTTACCTTATATGGTGATACTTTTTGCGCTAATAAACTAGAATATAATTGGTAAGTGTATACATCACAAATTAAAAATTCCGAGGGTCATAATTTATCAAATAATTGGTATAAATAAATCACTATGATATGCTTCAATTGGGATGTTATTAAGGGATTGTTTAACTTCTGAATAAGGAGTTTTTGAAATGTACAAAAAAATATCATCATTATTAATTGTTTTTGGTTTATTGATTTCTTTTAACTACGGAATATTTGAAACTGATTCTGTTACTGCAGGTACTTCGAAGGACAGTGATGATGCTAAAGTGAAAGTTGTCAAAGTTAATGATGCTCAATTTAAAGTTGTTCCCAATAAATTCGCTGAAGGAAAAGTGAAAAATGGCAAGGCAACAATTTTAAATAAAAAAACAAAAAAATCTGAAGAATTGCCTTCGGAAGTAACGACAAAAGATAAAAGAAAAGCTTATGTTACTTATAAGGTCTTAGATGGTAATATTATTGGTAATGTTACATTAAAAGAAAGTGATGATATTGTAACTTATAAAACTAATTGGAAAAAATGTGCTTTAGGTACTGGTAGTGGACTTCTTGGTGGCACTGGAGGAGGTATTGCTAGTGGAGCTGGATATGGAGCTATTGGAGCAACTCCTGTTTCAGTTGGAGCTGGATCTGTTATTGGTGGAGTGATAGGTGGAGTATCTGGAGGAATGGGAGGAGCTGTAGCTAGTTGTTTCGATTAAAAAAAAATAATGTGATTTTAATAATGATTTTGGGAATTATTTTAGCTTGTATTACATTACCATTCGTTATCGGTATATTCTCATTGTTTTTTATATTTCCACCATTGTTTCTATTATTCTTAAATGTATTTGTTTCTGATAAAAAGAAAAGCAAATAGAGGCCTACAACAGGTCTCTATTTTGATGTTTATAGTGCGCCCGGCATGGGTAACATCTTGACGGTGAAAGTCCGTTACAGGCTTGGTAGTAGGAACTGTTAGCGAAAGACAAGGGTGTCCATTGTGAAGTGGAATCTGAAGGAAGTCGGACGTAAACACTCGCACTGACGACTGGATAATATGGGGATGATAATTGCAACGCTTCAATATAATGTTCTTCTTTATAATTCAACTTGGCGTTACTTATAGAGTGGCACGCTATCAGCTTCTTGTTATAATATACATGTAGTTCATGGTTGAACACTTGTAATTGCACGCGCTTTCCGGCATATTCAGATGGTACTGAATATTGATTTTCTTGAAACGTAATCATATTAGAAGCGTTAACTTTTACATGTTGTCCAATGATTCTATAGGAGTCTCTTACTTTTTCCGTTGGAAGGGGAGTAAGTGGCTCTTTTCTTTTTCTAATTCAATAATCGGTATTTTTCCCGTACCCTGGTGTAGCTGATAATTTAATCTTTGATTCAGTTTTGAGATATATTCATGAAGCTCAGACAAATTAAATTCGCCTTGATAGGCATGGATTTCATCAAGTAGTTTCATAGAAGCTTCAACCTTACCCTTTGTCATAGGTCTCCCTGCTATACATGGTCGGACTTTTGTTCCCATATCATGCGCGAATTGTTCGAATCGACGATTGATTTGACCTTTACTGAATCTCGTACAGGGCTGATCCATCACTTCTTTCATATTATCTGTGAGTAGTTCTTTAGGAACCCCACCAATCGAAACACCTAGAACTTGGCACATCTTTACGACACGAAATTCATGTCGGTGTTCATAGATAAACTTATATATTACTTCTGGTCTTTGGCAAAGATGTGCATAGCCTTTTTTAAGATTTTATTTTCTTCCTCTAAGTCTCTTAATCGCTTTTCTAAATCTGCTTCTACTTGTGTATTTGACGTACGTTTACCGCTACCAAAAAAACCTTTTTCACCGTCTTTACGGTATATACTCAGCCATCTTGTTAAGGTTTGAATAGGAATATCTAAATCTCTCGAAACTTCTGAGGCACGTCTCCCTGATTCTACTCATTGAATTGCTTCCATTTTAAAGCTATGATCGAATTTTCTTCTCGCCATCACTGGCACTCCTATAAATTGATTTCTTTTATTATACATTAAATTCCTATCAATTTACTGTGTCCGTTTTTTAGTCTAGCATCAAAGTGATTAATGCGCGTTTCCATTCATATAGTGCATTAGACATTAAAATGAATTAAAAAAATATTAATATCATATTGTCAGTATAATGTAAACGCTTTATAATAATGAGCAGGTCTACAAAAGTTATTGTATAAAACCATTGTTTCATTATAATTGGTAGCGATTAATCATTGTTTTTAATTTAATTTATATAAGCGTGGATAATGTTTAATTATGATTGATAGGTGTGTTATCGAGTCTAATACGCAGTTTATTAACGTTATGATTTCGCACAATAATAATGCAAGCTATACCAAAGCTTTGTAGATTTTATTTTCAAATTTAGTAAAGGGGATTATTATGACGAATATTTTCGCACATAGAGGATTGTCGAGTAAAGCACCTGAAAATACTTTTGCAGCATTTGATTTAGCTCGTAAAGTTGAAGGGGTGAAGTGGCTTGAACTCGATGTCGCTATCACCAAGGATGAAGTTTTAATTATATTTCATGATGATGACTTAGATCGAACAACGAATACATATGGAGAAGTGAGTGAAACGCGTTATGAAGCAATTCAGAATGCATCAGCTGGGGCTTGGTTTCATCCAGAGTTTGCAGATGAACGTATTTTGACATTTGAGCAGCTTATAGCGTTTGCAAATCGTTATAAAATGAATCTTAATATCGAGCTTAAAGGTGTTACGGGTCCAAATGGAACCTATTTAAGTGAACGCATGTTGCAATTAATGAAGACACAAATTGAGAAATTAGATGACTCAGTAGAAGTATTAATTTCTAGTTTTAACTTTAGTTTGCTCAAATTAGCAGAACAATATATACCACAATATAAGCGTGCGGTTTTATTTGAAAAATGTGCGTTTTATAATGATTGGCGTACAGTAGTAGATTATTGTGGTTCATCTATTGTCCATTTAGAAGATATTAACTTAACACGAGAACTCGTTTCAGAAATTAAAAATTCTGGTTATACATTGAGCGTATGGACAGTGAATGATAAAGATCGTGCAAATACACTGATCAATTGGGGTGTAGACGGCATATTTACAGATTATGCTGATGATCTCATTCATTTGCAACAACAATAGATTTTACAACAAAGCGGAAGGGGTACGTCATATGAAACGTATTATGGACAAATTGAACTTTAAAGATAGACAGACGCTTATTGGATTTTTAACTGTTGTGACAGCAGGGCAGTTGATTTACTCAAGTTTCGAAGCCTTCAAAGGGACATTTTATAATTTATTACTCGATGTCTTACAAGTAAGTAATGCAGAGCTAGGAGCGATATTTGGGCTCATTGGTATTTCTATATTCTTTTACATTCCTGCGGGTTGGATTAATAACCGTTTTTCGGTGAAATCTATTTTAATTGTAGGATTGGTAATTCGCTTTATAACTATTTCAGTGATCATTTTCTTCAGTCCAACTTTTCAAATGTTAAAAGTAATTGCGATTATTTGGGGTATTGTGGACTCATTCTTTTGGCCAGCTGTACTTAACGGTGTTATGTTATTCACGAACCAAAGTAATCGAGGTATGGGTTTTGGATTATTAGAATCAATCCGACGTGCCGAAGAAATGATCATGAATTTAATTATTGTAGGAATCATGTCATTAATCAGTGGGATTGTTGTATTTAAAGGGGGCATGCTTGCATATAATTTATTGATTATTCCTTTAATTCTATTAATTATCAAATATGTGCCAAAAAATGGTATTGCTGCAATCGATGAAGAAAAAACAGAAGAGATGCATCTTAATAAATCAGCTGAAGCACTTAAAGGTTTATTCTATGTGCTATTACAGCCTAAAGTATGGTTGGCATCATTGAGTGCGATGTCGATTTATTGGGGCTATATCATTTTAATATATAGCGTGCCGTATTTACAAAAAACTTATGAACTTTCAACAACACAAACTGCGCTTTTCGGAATCTTTAATACAGGACTTATGGGCGTCATTATGGGTGTGTCTGCGGGTTTGATTTCAGACTATGTATTTAAGTCATCTTCGAAAATGATTTTCTCAGCGCTTATTTTATCATCACTCGTTTTACTAGGTGTTGTATTTATCGAAGGAAATCTCTTTATCAGTATGGCGCTTTTAATCGTATTTTCAGTGTCAACGTTTTTAGCTAAAAGTGTAATACTAGCGCCTATTGCTGAGTTTGATATTCCTAAAAAATATGCTGGTTCAGCAATGAGTGTAGGTTCGTTCGCAGCATATGCGCCTATTTTCTGGGTTTACACGATGAATGGTAAGCTCCTTGATGCGCATCAAGATAATGTTGTTACAGCATATCGTATGATATTTGAAATTGGCATTATCGTCTCATTTTTAGGCAGTTTATGTACTTTACTGTTACTCTTTTTAAACCGCAAATCTCGTGCATAGATTTTGATGATGACAGAAGAGAAACGGCGTGAATTTAAAATAATAGATTGAAAATAAAAGCAGTTGTGTTAGATATTAAATCTTTCACAACTGCTTTTAATGTATAATCCAATGAACTAAAGTTAGTTATCTTATGAGTACTAATAATTTTATCTCACTTTTTGGTAAGCTAAATATTAGAATACTGAGTTAACGTTCACATGCAAAATTATCGTTATCTCTGTCTAATTTTGGTTGGTATGCAGGATGTCCTTGTGGAACGCCGTTTGGATAAACCGAACGTAACTGTGTACAATTGGCAAATGATTGAGTGCTTTGAGCTGGTTCTGTATGTGATTGTTGAGGTGCAGGTTGTGCTGTGTTGTCATTTTGAGCAGGTGCTGTTGTTGCAGCAGGTTGTTCATGACTTTCTTCCTCGAAAGCAGAAGTCAAACTCCATATGCCTAACTTTTCTTCTCTTGCTTTTTCTTGAGAAGCTTCTAACTCAGATAAATATCTTGTATTTGGCGGATAAACATAAGCGACTCTCGCTAAGCCTTCTTTGACTAAAATATCGTTTAACATTTTTCCATCAACATAAATATATGCCAAATATCTATGGTACTTATCTTGTTTTTGACCTACATCAAATTCTACTTCAATTTTTTTGGCATTTCTAAGTAGTTCAGCTGTCCGATCAGAAGCTTCTTGACCAAATGGCTGTTTGCCTAAACGAGGGTGCTTCGTTTCAGGTGTATCAATAAGTAGGAATCTAAATGTTTCAGTTTTATTGTTGTAAACGAATTTCGCGGTATCACCATCTACCGCTGCACTTAACTTAACTGGTATGCGGTCCGTAGTTCCTGGTTCGTATGATTCCTTATCTTCTTTTTCTTTTTTTGCTTCATTTTTTTCATCTTTATGTTTAGAAGTTTGTTTTTTGTGTTCTTCCTTATTCGTATGCTCTTGAGTTGTTTCTTGCTTTGTTGAATGAGAATCTTGTGGTTGTTTATTATTTGGAAAATTAATCATAAACATGATTAAGACCACGACTGTAACAATAATTTTAATCCACTTACCCCAAGGCTGATATTTCCACATTAAAAATAGACCTACTGGAAAAACAAAAATAAGCATTAAAATTGTAAACCATTGCGTTTGATACCACTTCCGTTGTTTCATCTGCTTGACTCCTTCTACTATAATCTTATCCTAGTATCTAAATTTTGAATTCATGCTGGGTTAAACCTTCTTATGATGTGTCATTAAAAAGGAGTAAACGTCACTTTAATCCATCTATCAATCGGTTTAAGGTTAGAAAATACGCAAAAGATGATAAATGGTGTGCGATGTCATACAGTTACAAAGCAAATTTTATAAATATGAACTGGAATCATCGCGAATTGTTATTTTTAGAGACTAATGAACAGCACAATTATAGCATTAAAATCAATAGTGATAAATATAATTAAAGGTTTAAATATAAATATGTCGAAAACATTTATGTAATTTAAAAGATTTTGTTCAAATTAGGAATAAATGAGTGGAATTTTAAGCTGTTTTAGTATAAAGATGTGCATATAGATGTGTAAAATTTGTATAATGTTTCAATATAAAAATAAACCTAAATTGAGAATTTGATTCAACAGCCTACAAAGAATGACATAATATCAAGTGTACAAAAGCTGTTTAAGTCATTACGTAGTTACAAAACTGTTATGTATTAGAAAATTAAATTTGTAAATAAAGTTAATTTAAAGTTATAATAAATTGGAGTGAGTCGTTAATTTGTATAAATAGGATAACAATATGAAGAAAAAATCAAATACATTAACAATCATTAATATCGTAGTGAATATACTATCGACATGACTTATTTTACGTTCACTCCTGAAAAGGAAGCCGTAAATATAAAAAGGGAAATACGAGTAATCTTAATTCGATTTCATCGTATTTCCTTTAATGCAAAAGGTGAGCAAAAAGAATCAAATACCACGATCATGTATGTGGTATCATGACTTTATACTGTTTATTTTGCTTTATCGCCAGAAAAAAGTGAACAAAGCAATGATTGTCGTTAAAATCGTACCAATCACTGTTAAAGTAACGGCGATTCGGTTAATAATTTTGTCCCGATCTTTTATTCTTTCACCTCTAAGAATTTCTTTCTCTATTTGAAAAATGAGTTTCATTTTATCTTCTAAGTGCATCGGTAAGGCATGTAATTGTCTTTCTAAATCATCAAATCTATGATTAATTCTTTTTTCTAATTGTTCTAATTCATTTTTGTTTAACTCTCCCATTTTTTCTCTCCTAGTTGAAATAATTCTTAATGATACGAAGCGTAAAATGAATTGCTATTACGAACGAAATGTCAAAAGGTCAATTAAGAATAAGAATCTATCAAAAACAAAGCTCAACTTTTAGTTTATTTTAGAAACAAAAATATGAGGTAAACAAGTTTTAGAGTGTAAAATTATCCACTTGTTTATAAGCCGTAATATACCAAAAAATACATCCATTATCAAATCTTTATTAAATATCAAAAACAGTATTTATTTTCTTGATTTGATATATCATTACTTAGCAATTTAATCACTACAATCAGCTGTAATAGAGTTCTTTAATTCAATAGTGACATCTTAACTATAATTTCATAATCATTTCGTTATTTTTAGAATATCTGCTAACCACTTATATAAAAATATTTGTAAATTTAGTGAAGTCATTGTATATAATTTTAACTTTAAATATAAAAATGATAAGATGTATTTACGATATTTTAGAGGTTGATTAAATTTTGCGTTACATTTATTTATTATCTTGTCACTAAAAAATCTAATGGGTTAAATAAACAAAAAAGAGAAACTCACATTGAACGTAAAGGTTCAAATTTGGAATTTCTCTATGACAACAAAGGCTACTGATGCAATTGGGTTTTGCTATAACCGTTGTAAAAATTGTAACAATATATACATAGAAAAGATTAGTAAAATAATTCCCATAATAAAAAATAGGCGGTTATATTTTTCTAAATGCTTAATTTTATTAATATCAATCATAAATTGAAAGTCAATTTGGTTATTAAGGGATATGGTAATAAATAAAATTAATAACGCATTGGAGGCAAAAAACTGAACATAAACAAGACTATGAGCATGGGTCAATGACACCTCTATTATTCGATAAAGAAACACTTTTTCAACAAGTATTTCTAGACCACTATTTCATTAATAAAAGAATTTTATATTACAATTGTAATATAGAATGATTTGTGACAGATAATGATTTGCTATCAAGGGTATAAAATTAAAACGTACTATTAAAAGTATTGTACAATTTCAAAAAAACCACTGCACAGACTGGCTGTGAGTGGAGAATATTTTGACGATCGAGTTGTATCATCTGTGCGTAAAAAAGTATAGTCTTTTTTATGCTTTATAAAAGTTTTATACATAGGTACGTCCAGTTATAGTTTAAGTGAACTTTTTGTGGATAATCATTGTATTTACTGCCGATTCTTTTGATCAGCATCATGATTTTGATCTTTAGGCATTAAAATTTGTGTGATAAAACCGCCGAGCATGCCGAGGAAGACACCGATGAATGCACCAGCAAATAGTGGCAGGTTGAATTTATGTTGTAAAAAGAAGCCAATCAAAATGGCTATAATGATAACCACTAAAGATAGATAATTATTTTTAAATGTTTTCATGTTTTTTCACTCCTAATGTCAACATTATAGCATTTGTAGATAAAAAGTCACAATTAGGGCAAGAAAACTTATGGAAAATTATATATAAATATAATAATATAAAAGTATTAATTTATAAACAATAAGGAGGAAATGATGAAGAAATTTACATCTGGTTTATTAATTGTTGTAGTAGCAATCTTTGTCTTAACATTACAATATGTAAATGGACAAGGACCGTTTAAAACGACGGAAGGCAGTACAAAAGGCGACTCATATATCGTTACACGTGTCATCGATGGTGATACTATTATAGTTAATAAAGATGGAAAGGAAGAACGCGTGCGTATGATTGGTGTTGATACACCTGAAACGGTTAAACCTAATACGCCAGTTCAACCTTATGGTAAAGAAGCATCTGATTTTACGAAGAAACATCTTACAGGTAAACGTGTCACTTTAGAATATGATCGCGCACCGAAAGATAGATACGGACGTACACTTGCTTATGTTTGGGTAGGCGACAAAATGTTTAATGTCAGACTTGCAAAAGAAGGATTAGCACGAGCAAAATTCTATTCACCAAACTATAAATATCGCCCTCAAATCGAACAAGCACAAAAAGAAGCACAAAAGAAAAAGCTCAACATTTGGAGTGAAGCATAATTGGATAAATTGCTCGCGCGAGGGCATTTTTTAAATCACAAGACGAGCAGAAAACTTTAATTTAGCATGTGCAAATTGACAAACAAGCTGAGTTATCTACAGATTGGATTTATACTGTGATAACTTCAGCTTTTTGTTTTATAAACACTTGTACATTTAACTGTTATTAATAAAAATGAAAAATCTGACTTAAAAAGTCAGAAAAATCAGAAAGTGTTATTGACAAAATCAACACCCACATTATAATTAAAATAACTCAATTGTAATGGAGGGATGTATATGGTAGCTATAATAGGAATTACCGCTAATATTTTACGTGATAAAGATGGTATGTTTCCTGGGTACGAACGTTGCTATATCAACCAAGATTATGTTTATTCTGTTACTAAGCATGCAGGTGTGCCAGTTGTACTTCCTATACATTCAGATAAAAATGCAATCGAAAAACAGGTCGAACAATTAGATGGTCTTATTTTGAGTGGTGGTTATGATGTCAGTCCTCATTTGTATGGAGAAGATCCGAGAAACTTAATAGGAGAAACGTTATTAAAGCGTGATTTATTTGAATATACGGTATTAGAACTAGCAAAAAAACGTGGCATTCCCATTTTAGGTATTTGTAGAGGGGCTCAACTGATTAATGTATACTATGGCGGTACATTGTACCAAGATGTTTCTTATCGTGAACAAGAAACTTTAAGACATTGGCAAGGTGTGAATCCAACTGAAAAAACACATCGTATCCAAATATTAGAACAATGTCATTTAGCTCGGGTGTTTGAAGAACGAGAGATTTTTGTGAATTCATTTCACCATCAATTAATTAAAGATATTGCACCGGACTTCAAAGGCACTGCTAGTTCAAGTGACGGTGTGATTGAATGTATCGAAGCTCAGAACTATCCTTATTTAGTGGGGGTGCAGTGGCATCCTGAAATGTTATGGCGAGAAGAAGCAATGGATAAGTTATTTATAGATTTTATTAAAAATGCGAAAGAAAGTGGTTAAAAATGAAGAAATTAGGATTTTGGTCAATCGTCTTATTAGCAATTAACTCAATTATCGGCTCAGGGATTTTCTTATCTCCAGGTGCAGTCATATCCATTGCTGGGTCATATACGCCTTATGTCTACATATTAGCAGCAATATTTGCTTCTATATTGGCAGTAACATTTGCCGCTGCTTCAAAATATGTAAACAAAAGTGGTGCGGCATATGCGTATGCAACAGCGGCTTTTGGAGATAATATCGGTTTCTATGTAGGTATTACGCGCTTCATAGCGGCATGTATCGCATGGGGAGTTATGTCTACAGCAGTTGTGAAAACAGTCATCACGATATTCGGAGGTGACAATACAAATACCACACTGATTACAATTGGTTTTTTAATATTAATGGTAACACTACTTTTAATTAATATTACAGGGAATAAACTATTTGAAATTATTAATAATTTATCAACGATTGGTAAATTACTCGCACTCGTTACAACAATTGTAGCTGGTATTGTTGTAATTGTAACAACGGGTGAAGTTCGATTTTCGGAGGTCACGCATATCGTTGATACTTCTAAAATCGATACCACAACTTTTGTTTTGGCGATCATTGCTGCATTTTATGCTTTTACAGGTTTCGAAAGTGTGGCGAGTGGATCTGAAGATATGAAAAATCCAGAGAAAAATTTGCCTCGTGCTATTCCATTAGCTATTCTTTCAATTGCCGCTGTCTATTTAGGGATTATTTTAGTTACTATGGCGTTGAATCCACAAGCTTTAATTGAAACAAAGCAAGTTGTTTCCTTAGTAGCTGTTTTTCACTCACCCATTATCCAAAATATCATTTTATATGGTGCACTTATATCCATGTTTGGAATTAACGTAGCTGCTTCATTTTCTACACCAAGAATCATTGAAGCCATTGCGAATCAACAACAAATTTCCCCATGGTTTAAAAAGCGTACAAAATATGATTTTCCGTTTAACGCCTTTATCGTTACTTTTTTAATTGCTATTATTATTCCTATGGCATTTCAATATAATATGACAAGTATTATTGTGTTAAGTTCAATCTCACGTTTTATTCAATTTTTAGTTGTTCCAATAGGGGTGATTGTATTTTATTACAATAAAAATAAAGGGACAGTATTAGAAAACGTTAAGAAAAATGTTTTTACAGATGTAATACTTCCTATCATTTCATTTTTATTTACAATCATATTATTAGTTAAATTCAATTGGAAAGGGCAGTTTTCAATCGTTGAAGGTCAGCATACCACTTTGAACTATTTTGCAATTACAGCTATGGTCATTGGTTATATTGTGTTACCTGCTGTTTTATTTATACTTAATAAAATGAGACATCAGCAAAGTGACATAAAAGAATAAAAAATCTTTTGAAATGATTTAAATCAATCACATAATATTTAAAAAACTTGTTCTCTCTAATCGTGAGGGAGCAAGTTTTTTTATAAAGTCAGAATGATATAGTCTAACTAAAAAAAGCATTATACTTACATTCGTATTTTGAATAAATTTTTATCTAATTAAGCTGCTTTAAATAGGTGACTTAATTAAGATCCAATAGAAATTTTTAAGAGTGCACATATCCAAAGTAATATCACTGATAGATAATAAAGTAAATAAAGCATTTTGATTAACTTGTAAATTCTATTTGTTTACTTATTTTGTTTCATCTAGCCGTATCATCAAAAGATATGAAGGTATACTTATTCAATATGATTTTAAGTGGCGAAAAGAGTTGACATAAGCTCCTGTAATCGTGTAATATAAAGTTACAATATATATTGTATTTATACCTAAAATTACAGAATCTACTAAAACAAGACAAAATGTCGTGTTTATCCCACTAATTTATTAGTGGGATTTTTTTTCGTTTTAAAGTGTATTATAATGTAATAAATAAAATAAAAGGGGGATAAAAATTTGAAAAATAGTTATATTCTCGGTTTAGATGTTGGTATCGCATCAGTTGGATACGGTTTAATTCATAGTGATTCAAAATCAGTAATAGATGCTGGTGTGAGATTGTTTCCTGAAGCGAATGTTGAAAACAACGAGGGTAGAAGAGCTAAAAGGGGTTCAAGACGCTTAAAACGAAGAAGAATTCATAGATTAGATCGAGTTAAAAATTTATTAGCACAATACCATTTAATTATTGACGACAAAATTCCTAAGAGTACAAACCCATATCTAATCAGGGTTAAGGGATTATCATCACCATTATCTAAAAGTGAGCTTGTCATTGCACTATTACATTTGGCTAAAAGAAGAGGAATACATAATGTACATGTTGTGATGGACGAAAATGAAAGTACTAATGAACTATCGACAAAAGAGCAATTAAAAGAAAATGCAAAGCAGTTAGAAAATCGATATGTTTGTGAACTTCAATTAGATAGGTTAAATGAACATTATAAAGTAAGAGGGGAAAGTAACAGATTTAAGACGGAGGATTTTGTAAAAGAAGCAAGACAAATATTAACTACGCAACAAAATTATCATGACATTGATGATCATTTTATAGAACAGTACATACATTTATTAGAAACGAGAAGAGAATACTATGAGGGCCCAGGTAAAGGAAGTCAATACGGTTGGGATGGCGATTTGAAACAATGGTATGAAAAGTTAATTGGAAGATGTACCTACTTTCCAGAGGAATTAAGAAGTGTTAAGTACGCATATTCAGCAGATTTATTTAATGCATTAAATGATTTGAATAATTTAGTAATCGCAAGAGATGAAAATGAAAAGTTAGAATATTATGAAAAGTATCATATTATTGAAAATGTCTTCAAACAAAAGAAATCACCAACATTAAAACAAATTGCCAAAGAAATAAATGTTGAAGAATCTGATATTAAAGGATATAGAATTACCAAAAACGGGAAACCACAATTTACATCATTTAAGTTGTATCATGATTTAAATAAAATATTTTTGGATAAGAAAAACTTAGAAAATATTGAATTATTAGATGAAATTGCATTTATTTTAACGCTTTATCAAGATCCATTAAGTATTAAAGAAGCTTTGGATCAACTACAGGATTTATTAACAGAGTCTGAAAAAGAAGCAATTGCACATTTGAATGGTTATACAGGGACTCATCGTTTATCGTTAAAATGTTTACATCTATTAATCGAAGAGATGTGGCAGACATCTCGAAACCAAATGGAGGTATTTACTGCTCTTAATCTTAAACCTCAAAAGTTTCAGCTTTCTAAACAGAAGCAAATTCCTAAAAACATGGTTGAAGAGTTCATTTTGTCACCTGTCGTAAAACGTTCTTTTATTCAATCAATTGAAATTGTAAATACCGTAATAAAAAAGTACGGACTGCCAGAAGAGATTGTTATTGAATTAGCTCGAGAGAAAAATAGTGAAGATCGAAGAAAGTTTTTAAACCGTATACAAAAAGAAAATGAGAATACAAGAAAACAAGTAGAGGAAGCGATTCGAGAATACGGAAATCACAATGCAAAAGGTTTAGTTGAAAAAATTAAATTGCATCACATGCAAGAAGGAAAATGCTTGTATTCTCTACAAAATATTCCATTAGATGATTTACTTAGAAATCCATCACATTATGAAATCGATCACATTATCCCGAGGTCAGTATCGTTTGATAACTCTTTTAATAATAAAGTTCTGGTAAAGCAAGAAGAAAATAGTAAAAAAGGAAACCGTACACCATATCAGTACTTAAACTCTAATGAAAGCGCTTTATCATATGCGCAATTTAAGCAACACATACTCAACCTAAGTAAATCTAAGGAGAGAATATCCAAGAAAAAGAGAGAGTATTTGTTAGAAGAACGTGACATTAATAAATTTGAAATTCAAAAAGAGTTTATTAATCGCAATTTGGTGGATACACGCTATGCAACAAGAGAGTTAGTGCAATTATTGAAATCTTACTTTAGTGCTAATGATTTAGACGTTAAAATTAAAACTATTAATGGAAGCTTTACAAATTATTTGAGAAAAGCTTGGAAGTTTGATAAAGCTCGAAATAAAGGATTTAAACATCATGCAGAAGATGCGTTAATTATTGCTAATGTAAGTTATTTATTCAAACAGTCTAAAGAACTTAAAGAAGCAAATGCTATCTTAGAAAATAATAATTTAAGTCTAAATAGAAATAAAGAGTCCAAGAATTTACTATCCGAACAAGACTTTCGCAAAATGTTTGAAATTCCTAAGCAAGTCCAAGACATTAAAGATTATAAAGACTTTAAATATTCACATCGAGTAGATAAGAAGCCAAATAGACAATTGATTAATGATAGTCTATATTCTACACGGGAAGTAAATGAAGACCATTATATTGTTCAAACCGTTAAAGATATATATGCCAAAGATAATACTAAAATTAAAGATTTATTTTTAAAAACGCCTGAGAAGTTACTTATGTATAAACATGATCCTCAAACTTTTGAAAAATTAATGCTAGTGATAAAACAATATGGAGAAGAGAAAAATCCGTTTGCCAAGTATTACGAAGAAAATGGTGAATACCTTACTAAATATGCTAAAAATGAAAAAGGCCCCACTATCAAAAAATTAAAGTATATTGGGAAAAAAGTAGGGACTCATCTAGATATAAGCAAAAATTTTCCGGGTGCAGAAAGAAAGGTTGTACAGCTCTCCATTAAGCCTTTTCGCTTCGATGTTTTTCACTCAAAAGCAGGCTATCATATGATTACTTTAACTTACATGGATATAAAGAAAAAAGAGAAGCATTATCAAATATTAAAAAATGAATATCAAGCATTGAAAGAAAGATATAAAGTACCTAGTGATGCTCAATTTATTGGTAGTTTTTATTATAATGACTTGATTTCTATTGATGATGAACTATTTAGAGTAATTGGAGTGAATAATTCTACAAGAAATGTGGTGGAATTAAATATGATTGATATTAATTATAAAGACTATTGTGACTTAATGGAAATTAAAAAAACACCACGAATTTTTAAAACAATAGGTAAAAAAACTGAAAAGATTGAAAAATATTCAACTGACGTTTTAGGTAATCAATTTAAAGTTAAACCTTCAAAAAGTCCTCAACTTATCTTTAAAAGAGGTGTCCTATAATGTCTTGGCGCATCGTCTATGCAAGTGATGTCACTAAGTTATCTTTGTCATTGAGTAGTTTGAAAATTGCTAAGGGAGATCGGGAGATTAAAGTACCTTTGAGTGATATTTTTGCGGTTGTTATTGAAGATTTGACTGTTACGGTAACAGCTAGATTATTAGTTGAATTATCTGATTATAATATTTTAGTAATTTTTTGTAACCAAAAACATTTGCCAGAATGTGTATTGCAACCTATTTCTGGTCATTTTAGTCAGTATGCACAAATGAAAGCGCAATTGTCATGGGATGAATTAAGTAAAAAAGAACTATGGAAACAAATATTGAAGCAAAAAATATTGAATCAAATTAGGTGCATGGAACATAATAATATAAACATACTAAGATTAGCTGTGAAGAAATTTATGACGATAGATTTCTTCACAGCTATTTTTTATAGTTGTAGAGAGAAGTAGATCGAGTAGACTCTTGGATCTTTGAATCCGCAATTTAAACTGATCAGCTTTACTCTCCTTTTGAAATTCGTTTGAAGTATGTTGGGTTCTTGAAACCGTGTATAGGAAAATGAGATGAAAAAGGCTAAGTAAAGTTCAAAGCTTCTCAATTCTTTAAAGGAGGCTATATTTATCAATTACTTAGGTGTTGATATTAGTAAAAGAAGTAGTGTCGTAGCTCATTATCATAACGATCAATTTCAAAGAGAATTTACCATTCAAAATAATAAAAATGGTTATAATTATTTATTAAAGTATTTGAATGATTTAGACCACCTACAAATCATTTTTGAATCTACTGGTATTTATTCAAGAGGTATGACTCGATTTTGTCGCGTAAATCAAATTAATTATATTGAGATGAACCCGTTAGAAGCTAAATTCAGAACAAGTTCTTTAAGATCATGGAAAACCGATCAAGCTGATGCACATAAACTTGCGCTTTTGGCATTCAATATGAAGGACGCTAAAATTCAACGTCATACTGAAGAAATATATTTTGAGCTTAGAGAACGTGCAAGATTTCATTTAGAAATGGAAAATGATCAAAATAAACTAAAGGTAGAATTAGTTGAAGTGCTTCATCAAACATTTCCAGGCTTAGAAAAGTTATTTAAAAATAGGTACTCTAAGATTGCTTTAAATATAGCTAAAGTATTTCCTCATCCCAATTGTGTTTTCGCATTAACACATGACGAATTAACTCATACCATACTTAATTCAACAGCTAAAGGCATGTCCATTAAAAAAGCTCAAAAGTATACGAATGATTTGATTTCAATAGCACAAAATAGCTTCCCTACAGTTAAACAATCTTCATTTCTCGTAGAGAAATTAAGACATCTATGTGATAAATTACTTAAATCTATGCATGAAAAAGATTTGTTTGATAAAGAGATGATTAAATTAGCTAAGACAACTGATGCGTTTGAAAATATAGTTTCTATTCCTGGGTTAGGAGAATTAACCACTGCTTTACTGATTGGAGAGCTTGGAGATATAACACATTTTGAAACAAACAAACAACTCAATGCGTATGTCGGAATTGATATAAAACGTTATCAATCAGGTAATTCTATGAGCAGAGATACAATTAATAAAAGAGGTAATAAGAAAGCTAGACGTTTATTGTTTCTAATCATCATGAATATCATTAGAGGACGAAATCGTTATAAAAATCATGTTGCAGACTATTACTACAAATTAAGAAAGCAGCCAAATGAGAAACCTCATAAGACTGCAGTCATAGCTAGTGTGAATCGTTTGTTAAAAACCATTCATTATCTTATTACTAACAATCAATTATATGATTATCAAAAAGCACCACACTAATGTAACCATATAATCATATACATCATAACACCTTATTCAAAAAAATTAAATTGAACGGGCTAATTTAGTAATGCTTATTTTAAACATAAAGACTTGACTAATCGTAGGAAATGAGGCTAGGATTCGTAAAATGCAAGAATTGAGAGATGTCGTTCAATTAAAAGATGAACACAATATTGAAGGACAAGCTGCAAAATATTATTTTAATAGCTTTTTTGAAGATTTTAAACGTGATGATGACAATTCATTAGAGAATGCAGTTCTTAATTATGGATACACGATTCTGAATGCAGCTATTGCAAGAACTATCGTAGCAAAAGGGCTCATTCCCGCGTTAGGTATTCACCATATAGGTGGTAGAAATCATTTTAATCTCGCATCAGACTTTATTGAACCCTTTAGACCTTTAGTAGATTTATTTTTACTCAAACATCCGCCAGAAGATTTTTTGACAAAAGCATATAGATTAAAGCTTGTGAATTTGTTACATGCGAGGGTGCTTATAGACGGTAAGATGCAAACAGTTATACGCGCTATTGAAATCATGATTCAGTCTATCATTGATTATTTTAGAGAAGGTCAAAAACAATTGCTTAAATTTCCAGATATTAAGCAATTTACTTTCTATGAGCTATAGGTTTATGAGAGTAATGATTATGTTTGACTTACCAGTTGAGACGAAAAAACAGAGGCGAATTTATAGTAAATTTAGAAAAAGGTTACTTGAAAATGGTTTTTTGATGATGCAATATTCAATTTATATTAAAAGTGTTGCCAATAAAGATGCTGCAGATTTTTCAGTTTTACAAATAAAACAATTCTTACCTCAAGACGGTCATGTAAGATCTTTAATTATAACCGAGAAACAATATGAAAAAATGCAAATTTTGTTAGGTAAGGAAGATCAAAATATAGCTTTACTCGGTGATAATCGAACAATAATATTTTAAAGGATAATTATAATGAACAATATGATTTGGGAGATAAAAAGTACGCTTATCCCAAAGACTGAAATGAACATTGGGATGTACACTTCAATATATAATGAATTTGAGACTAAGGAAGAAGATATATTAAATATCATATGTGACTATTTTCAAAAGCGTCATTCAAATAAGGATGAAACAAGCATTTATGACAGAATTAATCAAGAACAATTGCCATCTAATCTTTATCAATGCTACATGTTAAGTCACGAAGCAATAGATAAGGAACATACTTTGGCTGCTAACGCAATAATAACTAAAAAGCTCAATCGACTTTTGTCAGAACAATACGAATTAGACAGCTATTTAAACTCTATTAATGTTTTATTAGAAGATTTGTTAAACCTTGTTAAAAATGATTTACCTTTAAAAACAAAGAGATTTGATACAAAATCCTTTATTAAAAATATAGAGTTTGCGTATGATTTAGATCACGAATATAGTCGCTTAATTGTAAGATTAGAGTCACTCATACCTTTAATTGTTGAAGAGTTAAGTTATCAATCTAATAATAAAGCATTATTGATTTATTGCTATCCCGAATCTAATTTAAGTCCGAAAGAACAAATTCGATTTAGGAATATTTTAGAAGACTTAGGGGTTCCAATAATTGTATTAACAGGATCGAAACATTTTATAGCTCATGATTTAGCGCATATGAATTATATTAGAAATGAAAAGCAATTATTGACAGTAGATTTTATTAATCATTTAGTATGGGATGCGCCACTTAATTTTGAAAAACTTGAGATTAAACGTAGCTTAGAAAAAATTATTAAATTATATCAAGAGGTCATTGAATTAACACCGAAGATTTCAAATTATAATTTAGCTGATATCATTGTCTTCGAACCAATAGATATCTATGTTGTCGTAAAATACCTTAAACATGCAAAACAAGATTTTGTATTGGATATCCATTATGACAATCTACCGATTGCTGTAGCGAAATATATAAAAATGTATGATTTGAAGTTTAATAAATAAATCTAAGAGCTTATTATAGGAAAAGGCTCTAGCGCTTGGTCAATTGACTTGTAAATTAATCGATTTATCAAGCGCTGCTAAATTATTTTAGTCGAAATTGTGCGAGATTTTAAAAATGTCTAACATTAAATTTGGTTATAATAATCATAAAAATAAGCTATAATTATAGCTAGAGGTTTTAGTACTCTGTAATTTTAGGTATAAATGATACGCTTGTCTTGTAGTTCAATGGCACGTCGTTGTTTTAGTACTCTGTAATTTTAGGTATAAATGATACTTATGCCATGTTGGTATGGTTCAAACAATCGTTTTAGTACTCTGTAATTTTAGGTATAAATGATACGTAATTATTCAACTGGCGGCGATACGACAAGTTTTAGTACTCTGTAATTTTAGGTATAAATGATACAAACGTTGGGATAAAACAGCATTACCTGAAGTTTTAGTACTCTGTAATTTTAGGTATAAATGATACAAAAACTCGATTCGATTAGCAATAACTCGTGTTTTAGTACTCTGTAATTTTAGGTATAAATGATACCACGAAGCATGGCAAGAGTGGGGCGACCTTGTTTTAGTACTCTGTAATTTTAGGTATAAATGATACCTTTTGCAGGTAACTCACCCTTTACAATCAAGTTTTAGTACTCTGTAATTTTAGGTATAAATGATACTTACTCATGAGGTTTTCTGTTAAATGGTCTGTTTTAGTACTCTGTAATTTTAGGTTCTTAGTCAACATCGGTTGGCGAGACGATAACGCATTAAGCAACGTTATTTTGTTGTTTAATGCGTTTTTTATATTCACTTACAAATACCTTGGAAATGATTAAGATTCTATTCCTAAAATTCCAGAAATTTCTATAGCCATAAGAAACCCGTTTAATCAGTTTTATTTTATTATTAATGCCCTCAATTGGCCTTCGTATAATAATGCCTTTACGTTTTTATGTACATGTAATCCTAGATTTTGAGTGATTTTTAAATTTTTGACTTTAATTCCAAGCATTTCTGATATATCATTATACATAGGCACAATATCTCCTTAATGGTTTGTTTAGGCACTTACAATTATAGAGATATTTGTGCTTTTTTGATATCAAAAATTAAAATAACGGTCAGTGAATATTTCACCAACCGTTAAAAAATATACAACCTTATTTAATGCACTTGCATATTGGATACACTAAAATTCAGAATTTAATTTTTATGTTCAATATTGTTAATCACTTGTTCATATGATGCATCTGAAAGGTTAGTATGTGTTGTAGCAACAAATTGTTGTAATGCATTTTGGAAATCTTGGTTGTTTTCACAAGTATAAACTTGACTATATGGTGTTGCATCACCATCAATACGTTCTCCATTTTGTTTCGCACAGTAGATCACGCCAATTGTAGAAACCGGCACATCTACTAAGGATTCAAAATGCATTTGCAGATTTTGTGTTGCTTTCTCAGCCATTTCATATGAATCATATTTGTTAAATTGATACGTCACTTCATTCTCATGAATGTTTTCACTAAATGTATAGTGTGTTCTTAATTCTGATTGAAATTGGTTGTGATATTGGTAGGCAATGTAATGCCCTACAATTTGATGAATGTCACTTTCATCTTTTAAAGGTAAGCGTCCTTCAAAGTGATAGAATGTTTTCGCTTTTAAAGCTTTAAGATTCAATAGAATTAAACCAATATTTGTGACTACAAGAATATCAAACTGCGAAATAAAAGGATATATCGTATTCTTAGGTGCAATTTGACTTGTAGTAAATATACGATAATGACGGATTTTCTCATCATCAACAAGTGCATCCAAATCTTCAGTTAATGTCTGTTTGGCACGACGCAAGTCGAGATGATATTCACTTGAATCTTTTTCTTTAGTTTGGAATTGATATTTTTCTTGCTTCATTTTAGATATTTTATTTAACAGCTGACTCTTTGTATAAAGTTCAACTTCTAATTTGTTTTGATAAAATTTAACACGCAATAAACTGAGCAAGACAATAATAAATAAGGCAGATATGATAACCCAAATCATAATTGACATGGCATTTATCCTCCTTTCATAACCTTGTTGTAATGAGATATAAGTTAATATTTATCTTATGTTAATTTTAAATGAATGTCTAATTTCATGCATGTATAAAGTGAAAATATTTTTGAATAATAAAAAGACAGATACCACGGAGAATGATATCTGTTATATCGTACGGTCATTTTGTTGGGGTAGAAGGCCTATTGAAGCACTTCTTTTTGGATTTGGTTAAAATCATCTAATAATTGATTCATCGTCTTAGCTTGTTTGTCATCAATAGTAATAAACACTTTTCTTTCATCTTCTGTAGAACGTTCTTTACCAATGATGTCTTTTTCAGTCAACGCCGTTAAAGATTTATGTATCTCCATTAAACTGAAGTCAATCGATTGTTTGACTTTGTGCAAAGAAATACGGCGGCTATTTGTCGTTTTTAAGTGATATAAAAACAAGATGTCATTCAACTTGAGACCATGTTGCTTTTTTAATTCACTGATAATTTTCTTTCTATTTGATTCATAAAAGAAGATAGCTTCAGTTTCCATTTTAAAATGGTTATTCATAATTTCACTCCTTTTCTAAATTCTTAATACCCTAAGTCATATTATATTAAAATTTTTATAGTTTTAAAAGAATATTCTTAAGGAAATTCAAAAAAACTGTTTATGTCATTTAAAAGTACACAAAATATCCAATCCATACATGTAAAATTTTAACTGTTATTAAATAGGAATTCAATTATTTTTAAACCGAAATAGTTATTGTTCAAATGTAGGAGTGATATATTTAATAGCTTACAATGAAATAATATATAATTCAACGTAAAAGTATGAATATTAAAGATTTTTGTTATTAAATTTTCTGAAACTAAACAACTATTACTAGTATTATAATTTAATAATGGATTTGCATTGCCTAAAGATTATAATTATTATACTTAATAAAAAAATATCAAAATAATTGTGACAAATGTAGTAACAAATGTTTTTTTAACGCAAGTTGATTGATAAGTGAAAACTTATCTTGTATAATTACTGTCGTGTGTAAGCGTTTTCTAAGGAGGTGCGAATTGATGGAAGGAAATCAAAAATGCCATGTCAATCAATTGATGTACACATTAATTGAACGTGTTCCCAATGATTTTAAATTTCACGGAGAAGCAGCGACTAATTTATTTTTAAATGATCAGTTATGTTTGGAAGATGGGATAGAAATATGCGTCAACAGAATGGATTTGTTGACCGTTTTAAGTGCGATTCCTCAGAATTATCGAATTAAGGGTTTGGATAAATATGGGAAAATGGTGAATTGTGAGAAGCATCGTCTACATCAAATCGCATCTGTAGAAATTTATGAAAATGAAATATTATTACTCAATATAATTATTTATGATGTAGATAATGAAGAGTGGATGTTCCAATTAAATAATAATATTAGAATTCCTGAAAAACAAATATATTATCATTCGTTAAAATGGAATGTGGATTATATAAAACCTGAAATAGTTTTGATGTATTTATTACATGAACCTGTGAGTCAAAAACAAGTTCAATATTGTCGCCACTTAATAGATCGCATGAGTTATTATCAGTTTATTACGTTAAAAGTGGCAGTAGGCGAAGATTTATTAAGAAAGGTACTTACAGAAAGAAGTACTTATCACTAACATCTCATTAGAGAGGGAGGATAAGTACTTCTTCTTTACTTATTTTAGATAACAATGTTGGTAGCACGCTTTGACTGCGTCGTTGGCATCTTTAGTAGATATACCAAACATCATTGAGATTTCAGATGAACCTTGATTAATCATTTTTAAGTTGATATTGGCCTGTGCGAGTGCGTCAGTAATTTTATTTGCTGTGCCTACCGCTGCACTCATTCCTTCACCGACAACCATTAAAATAGCCAAATCATTTTCAACACTTAATTCGTCAATTTCGCAGCGTTGACGGATTTCTTCTAATACTTTTTGTTCTTTTCCAGCGAGTTGTGCTGAGCGCATGATAATACTAATATTATCGATTCCAGACGGCATGTGGTCAAATGAAATATGATGTTTAGCCAAAATATCAAGAATATTCACGGTGAAGCCCACTTGTCTGTTCATTAAATACTTTTTAATGTTAATGCTCGTAAAGTTTTTATCACAACTGATACCGGTTACGACATTTTTTCGATCAATTTCTCGATCATGTACAATATAAGTCCCCGGATCATCAGGTCGATTTGTATTTTTAATAACAACAGGTATACGGTAACGATAAAGAGGTTGTAATGCTTCATCATGAAAGACACTAAATCCAGCGTAAGATAACTCACGCATTTCACGATAAGTAATTTCGCTAATAATTTCTGGTTTAGAAATCACTTTTGGATTTGCCCGATAAATCCCTGAAACATCTGTGAAGTTTTCATACAAATCAGCTTTAACACCTCGAGCTACAATGGCACCAGTAATATCTGAGCCGCCACGAGGGAATGTCACAATATGATTTGTTTCAGAATAGCCAAAAAAGCCAGGGATAATGATTTTTTTATCGTAGCTTTGAAGTTGGTTGATTTGGTCGTAACTTGATTCGAGAATTTGAGCATTACCCGGATCATCTGTCACAATAATACCCGCTTCTTTCGGTGACAAATACGTCGTTGGAATCCCTTGTTCATTATTATATGCAGCAATAATTTGAGCATTAAAATTTTCTCCTGAAGATTTCAGCGCATCTAATAAACGTGCAGGCTGATCTTTTAATGTAGAAATATGGTGTTCTAATGTTTGATCGATTTCGTTTAGGACATCTGTTTTCAGTGAGAGCCCATCAATAATATCTTGAAAACGTGTTAATATTTCTTCTTTTTTATGTATATAATCCAGCCCATTAACTACTTTTTCATACAACCTAATGAGAAGATCGGTTGTCTTGATATCATCATCATTTCGTTTACCAGGTGCAGAAACAACAACGATGCGTCTATCATTGTCACTGTTTACAATGTTTAAAACTTTTTTGATTTGTTCAGCAGACGCTACTGAACTTCCCCCAAATTTTGATACTTTCATAAATTTTGACAACCTTTCTTTAATGATGCTTTGCCTATTTAGTTTGTTAAAGACTAATGGTAATATAAAGGTATATTTCTAAATTTTTAGAACTTTACAAACTTTGTGAATGAATTTATACTAAACCATATTTACATATATTTCAACTGTACTTGAATAATTTTTGAGAGAATTTAAGCGGAGGGATTTAGATGAAACAACTCAATGTTGCGTTATTAGGATTAGGTACTGTCGGTTCAGGTGTCGTAAAAATCATTGAAGAGAACCATCAACAAATTAAAGATACAATTCAAAAAGATATCCACATCAAACATATTTTGGTCCGAGACACATCAAAAAAACGTCCATTGAACATTTCTCGATATCACTTAACCGAGGACATCAATGACATTTTAAATGACAATGATGTTGATATTATTATTGAAGTGATGGGTGGGATTGAGCCGACTGTGGACTGGTTAAAAGCAGCATTGACTCAAAAGAAACATGTCATTACGGCGAATAAAGATTTGTTGGCTGTTCACTTACGTGTTTTAGAAGACCTAGCACAAGAAAATGCAGTGGCGCTTAAATATGAAGCGAGTGTAGCTGGGGGTATACCGATTGTCAATGCAATAAACAATGGATTGAATGCGAATAATATCAGTAAATTCATGGGTGTCTTTAATGGTACTTCGAATTTTATTTTGACTAAAATGACAGAAGAAGGCACACCTTACGAAGATGCTTTAAAAGAAGCACAAGATTTAGGATTTGCAGAAGCCGATCCAACAGATGATGTTGAAGGTATCGATGCAGCGCGTAAAGTCGTTATTACTTCCTATTTATCATTTAACCAAGTAATTAATTTAAAAGATGTTGAAACAGAAGGGATTAGTGGTGTAACGACCCACGATATAGATGCAGCAAAAGCATTAGGATACAAGATTAAACTTATCGGTAAGGGTGCCTATGTCAGCGGTAAAGTGGAAGCATCCGTGAAACCGACTTTAATTGCGCATTCACACCAACTTGCAGCGGTTGAAAATGAATACAATGCGATATATGTTATCGGAGACGCTGTAGGAGAAACTATGTTTTATGGGAAAGGTGCCGGCAGTTTAGCGACAGGCTCAGCAGTCGTGAGTGACTTATTAAATGTTGCACTCCAATTTGAGTCTGATCTTCATACATTACCACCGCATTTTGAATTAAAAACCGATAAAACAAAAGAAATGATGGATGATGGCGAAACAGTAACGATAAAAGAAAAGGAAAGTTATTATTTAGTGGTTAATACACCTGAAGTTTCACAAAAACAAGTCGAAGCGACATTGAAAAGCAAGCTACCTTTTCATAAGTCTCTTCAAATTGAACCGTTATCGCCTCATAGTGTAGCAGTGGTTGTTGTAGGTGTTGATCATCATCCAACAACTTACGTCGAATCAGAAGAAGGCTATCACGTACAAAAAGTATATCCAGTTGAAGGAGTTTGATAAGCATGAAATTATGGAAAGGTCTTGTTGAAGAATATCAATCATTTTTACCAGTCACAGATGATACACCTAAAGTGACATTAAATGAAGGGCATACGCCTTTAATTTATTGCGATACAATTTCTGAAATGTTAGGTATCGAACTCTACGTCAAATATGAAGGTGCCAATCCTACAGGTTCATTTAAAGATAGAGGTATGGTGATGGCAGTCACTAAAGCTAAGGAACAAGGGCGTAAAATTGTGATTTGCGCATCAACAGGCAATACATCTGCTTCGGCAGCTGCTTATGCTGCAAGAGCAGGTTTAAAAGCGATTGTAGTTATTCCGGAAGGTAAAATCGCATTGGGTAAATTATCACAAGCTGTGATGTATGGTGCAGAAATTGTTTCTATTGAAGGAAATTTTGATGAAGCTTTAGAAATCGTAAAAGAAGTAGCGCAAGACGGTGAAATTGAATTAGTAAACTCTGTCAATCCATACCGAATTGAAGGTCAAAAAACAGGTGCATTTGAAATTGTCGACCAACTTGATGGACAAGCACCCGATGTTTTAGCGATACCAGTCGGTAATGCAGGCAATATTACTGCATATTGGAAAGGATTTAAAACTTATCATGATGCAAATCAATCTGGATTACCACAGATGTTTGGCTTTCAAGCAGAAGGCGCTTCGCCAATTGTGCAAAACAAAGTCGTGAAAAATCCAGAGACTATCGCAACGGCGATTCGTATTGGTAATCCTGCAAGTTGGGAGAAAGCAGTACAGGCTATTGATGAGTCACAAGGACTTATTGATGCTGTCACAGATGAAGAAATTTTAGAAGCTTATCAATTGATGACGTCTAAAGAAGGTATTTTTAGTGAGCCAGCAAGTAATGCGTCTATTGCAGGTCTGATTAAATTACATCGTCAAGGTCGACTCAAACCAGGACAACGTGTTGTTGCGGTATTAACAGGAAATGGTTTAAAAGATCCAGACACTGCGATTGGTTTATTAGAGAATCCAATTCAAGCATTACCAAATAATAAGGAAAGTATTATTCAATATATTAAGGATGCGTTACAATGACAAAAAATAATTTGAGCTTAAAAGTTCCCGCATCGACAGCGAATCTGGGTTGTGGCTTTGATTCAATTGGTATGGCATTGAACAAGTTTTTATACATCGAGGCGCAAATCATTTCAGGTGAAAAATGGAGATTTGTTCATGAAGGCCCGCATTTGGTCGGTTTACCTGAAGATGAGGGGCATTATATGTATCAGATTGCTCAAAAAGTGGCCAATAAGTATCAAGTGACCTTACCTGCTTTAGAAATAAGAATGTTTAGTGACATTCCTCTAGCGCGAGGTCTTGGCTCTTCGGCATCTGCACTTGTTGCTGCTTTATACATCGCCAATTATTTTGGCGATATAGAGTTATCCAAGTACGAGCTTTTACAACTTGCCACTAATATTGAAGGTCATCCTGATAATGTCGCACCGACGATTTATGGCGGATTAGTAGTGGGCTATCATAATGAAGAAACACATGTCACAAGTGTTGCACATATTGATGTACCAGATGTTGATTTTATCGTTACAATACCAAGCTATGAGTTAGCGACAACAACAGCACGAAAAGTATTGCCAGAGACACTGACGCATAAAGAAGCGGTGAAATATAGCGCTATTAGCAATACCATGATAAGTGCGCTAATTCAGCATAATTATGTTCTCGCAGGTCAAATGATGGAACAAGATGGCTTGCACGAACCGTTTCGTCAACATCTTATTCAAGATTTTGATCAAATTAAAACAATTGCTCATCGTTATCATGCTTATGCCACTGTTTTATCAGGAGCGGGGCCAACCATTTTAACGATGGTAAAAAAAGAAAACAGCGGTCCGCTTGTGCGCGCATTACGCAAAGAAGTTAAAAGTTGTCATTCAGAGTTAGCAACTGTAAATACAACAGGTGTGGTGAGCGACGTCATTCATCATTATTAAACAGGTACCGTGTCGCGTTTGATTTACATATCAAATAAGATGGAAACTTGACACTGAAATATTATACATTTAGTCTAATGTGGGCTTTAAATAAAAGGTGCATAGATGTACTCTTTACGTATGTTTTTGTATGAAAGTTTGTACATTATTAGTCATCTTTGCCGTGGAAGGGTGGGACGAATCCGAATTGATTTCTGTCTCACTCTTCTTTTTTATCTGTGTTGATTCATTAGTGCACTATAAAAGGACTTTATTTGTTATTTACCAATCGGTTTGATTGTATATGTTCGGAAGACTATTGTAAGATATAAACAAGTTGAAAGGAGATTGTTAGATGAAAATTGAATTAATTGTAATGGATATGGATGATACATTAATGACTTCTGAAAACCATCTTTCAGAAAAAACAAAATCTTATTTGCTTGATCTACAAAATGAAGGTTATAAACTTGCTTTAGCTTCAGGTCGTCCGACTGAAGGGATGTTACCGACAGCAAAAGAACTTAAAATGGATCAGTATGGCAGTTATATAATGAGCTATAACGGTGCTCAAACAACTGATTTAGCTGCTGATAAGGTTGTATCAAAAAAAGATATTGAGAAGGAAGAATTTGATAAAATTGTAGATTTTTGTCGAGAACATGATTTATTTGTTCTTACGTATGATCACGGCAAGATTATCTATGATGGTGAACATGAATACATGAATCGAGAATCTGAATTGACTGGTTTAGAAATGGAAAAAGTAGATGATTTGAAAAGTTACATTCAAAAATCAGTTCCGAAAGTAATGGGTGTTGACTTTGAAGAAAACATTGAAAAAATTACTAAACAATTCGGAAACGAATTTAATGAAGCTATCGACATGACTACAAGTAAACCATTTTTCCTAGAATTCATGAGAAAAAGCGTTTCAAAAGGTGCAGCCATTGAAGCGTTAGCGGAGCGATTGGATATTGATGTAAATTATATTGTAGCTTTTGGTGATAGCGCCAATGATTTAGAAATGTTTAAAACTGCTGGGACTGCAGTTGCAATGGATAATGCATCTGATGAAGTAAAAGAACAAGCAGATATGGTAACCAAAAGTAATGATGAAGATGGAATTCCATACGCGTTAGAACAACTTATAAACAAATAAGCAGCACTCGGACTCGTGAAATAAAATAGATTAAAGCCGTACACTGTTCGCATATAAAAATTTAAAAAGCAACACAAGTCTTTAGATAACGATAAAATGGATTATAAAGTGAAATTCAGCTGTTATCATTATGACTTGTGTTGTTTTTTATGGAACAAATAGATGATGCTATTTTGCAGTATGTGTCCATTCGTGTTTGCCACGATGACGTTTAATATGGGCATACACTTGATCTGCAGTATAGTCTAAGTTCGTATAGACTGTAATTGTGAATGCAGATTGATTCGCTTCAAACTCAGAGTCTAAATATAGTTCTTTTAAATGTTGAAATAAATTGTTCATCTGATCATGGGTTAAGCTACTATATTCTCTTAACGTACGTTTTGCTAATTGCCCATTTTTATTTTCTAAAGCTTGAACGACGATGACAAAACGTTCATCCGGCTTTAAAACATCATCGAAAAGGTTTGTTTGACCGACCATACAATAACCACCTTTACAATTTATTAACTTAATTATACATTATTTAACGATTTATAGTAAATGGGAGATAAATAGGTTTTCACATCAATATAGGCAAGTTAAAAATGATGGGGGATAAAAAGAAACATGGAGCGTGACTTTGTACGTCTCACTCCATGATAGTGCACGATGACTACTGAAAATAGTCATCGAGTATAGGGTGTAATTCAAGAAAGTGATTAAAGTGATATTTATGATTCGCGATAGGACTCATGTTCACTTAAATCTATTTCTTCAAGAGGAATCACTTTTGTTTTATTGATTGCTTTGTGTACGAAATAAACAACAATTAGCACAATAATAGGTAAAAAGCTTTGAAGTAATTTAGAAACTTCAAAATGAACAATAGCTTCTGCTGAACTACCAAATATTAAGAACAACAAGATTGCAATAACGATAATCGGTCCCACAGGGAAGAACGGTGCTTTATACGCAAGTAGTTGATCAATATCTTTATTTTGTTTCTTAATTGCACGTCTCATTCGGATTTGTGCAATTAAACTTGAGCCCCATACAAATGTGACCAGTGCACCAATAATATTTAGCAACCCAATGACGCTTTTTGGATTGTAATTGGCATAGAGCGTAACAATCGCAATAAAAATAAAAGTTGTAAATAAAGCATTTAAAGGTAATTTTGAGCGATGATGAATTTTACCTAAAAATTGAGGCGCTTGCCCATGTTGACTTAATGAATAAAGCATACGACTTGTAGTAAAGACACCAGAATTAGCTGCTGAAAGTAATGAAGTTAAAATGACCGCATTAATAACAGAAGCAGCAAATGCAATACCTACTTTGTCGAATACAATCGTAAATGGGCTTTGTGCAATGGATCCACTCTCGTTAAGTAATGTCGGATCAGTATAAGCTAAAATGGCTGAAATAACAGCGATGGATAATACATAAAACAGTAAAATTCTCCAGAACACTTGTTTAATCGCCTTAGGCATAGATTCTCTTGGATTATCAGATTCCCCTGCAGTTACCGCCACAACTTCAGTACCACCAACTGAAAATCCAGCAATTAACAGCACGATTAAAAATCCTGAAATGCCGCCTACGAACGGTGCTTCTCCAATCGTAAAGTTTTTAAGACCATAGTAATGCCCACCTAGAATACCAAAAATCATTAAAATACCGAGTATTATGAAAATAATAATTGTAATGACTTTGATTAATGAGAGCCAAAACTCAGCTTCTCCAAAGGCTTTTACAGTGAATACATTAACTAAGAATAGTAATGTTAGAAAAAGCAGACTCCAAACAAGAGGTGAGAAGAAATGAAAGGTATCCCAATAACTAATCACATTAGATGCGACGATGACATCTACACTTGTAACCAACGACCAGATAGTCCAATAAAGCCATCCCATCGTGAAACCAAGTGACGGATCAACGAAACGTGTTGCATAACTACTAAATGCACCTGACACTGGATAAAATGTAGCCATTTCCCCGATAGATGACATTAAAAAGTACAACATAATACCTATAATCATGTATGCGAGTATGGCACCACCTGGGCCAGCTTGTGCGATAACGCCACCGGTTGCTACAAACAATCCTGTTCCGATAGCACCCCCAATGGCAATCATTGTGATATGCCTTGATTGGAGGGTTCTACTCAAATTCTTTTCTTCCATAAACAATTTCTCCTCATAATTTAGATTTTCATTTATTTTACTTCTAAAGTAGTATAGTTTCAATAGAAATTTAAGACTTTAAAGTGATAAAAATAAGGTTTTTAAGCATATTCATTAAGAGTGGAATATGTCAAATAGCCTGGATGGCGTTTAAGGCTACGATTCAATTTTGCTTCTAAGTAATTAAAATAGTAAGCAAACATTTCGTTCAGTGGGCTAAATAAAAGAGGAGTAGACTCAAAATTTAACATGGTATGTATAACATAATAAATATATACTGAAGAGAGTTTGAAGTGACTCAATTGACTTCATTGAGCTTTAAAACACATAAAAAAAGTCAAATTACGTATTCGCGTGTGTGACGTAATTTGACTGGTGTCGTATTTTAAATAAAAGATAGGTATCCTGCTCTACTGTTAAAACATACTAAGATTAGCTGTGAAGAAATTTATGACGATAGATTTCTTCACAGCTATTTTTTATAGTTGTAGAGAGAAGTAGATCGAGTAGACTCTTGGATCTTTGAATCCGCAATTTAAACTGATCAGCTTTACTCTCCTTTTGAAATTCGTTTGAAGTATGTTGGGTTCTTGAAACCGTGTATAGGAAAATGAGATGAAAAAGGCTAAGTAAAGTTCAAAGCTTCTCAATTCTTTAAAGGAGGCTATATTTATCAATTACTTAGGTGTTGATATTAGTAAAAGAAGTAGTGTCGTAGCTCATTATCATAACGATCAATTTCAAAGAGAATTTACCATTCAAAATAATAAAAATGGTTATAATTATTTATTAAAGTATTTGAATGATTTAGACCACCTACAAATCATTTTTGAATCTACTGGTATTTATTCAAGAGGTATGACTCGATTTTGTCGCGTAAATCAAATTAATTATATTGAGATGAACCCGTTAGAAGCTAAATTCAGAACAAGTTCTTTAAGATCATGGAAAACCGATCAAGCTGATGCACATAAACTTGCGCTTTTGGCATTCAATATGAAGGACGCTAAAATTCAACGTCATACTGAAGAAATATATTTTGAGCTTAGAGAACGTGCAAGATTTCATTTAGAAATGGAAAATGATCAAAATAAACTAAAGGTAGAATTAGTTGAAGTGCTTCATCAAACATTTCCAGGCTTAGAAAAGTTATTTAAAAATAGGTACTCTAAGATTGCTTTAAATATAGCTAAAGTATTTCCTCATCCCAATTGTGTTTTCGCATTAACACATGACGAATTAACTCATACCATACTTAATTCAACAGCTAAAGGCATGTCCATTAAAAAAGCTCAAAAGTATACGAATGATTTGATTTCAATAGCACAAAATAGCTTCCCTACAGTTAAACAATCTTCATTTCTCGTAGAGAAATTAAGACATCTATGTGATAAATTACTTAAATCTATGCATGAAAAAGATTTGTTTGATAAAGAGATGATTAAATTAGCTAAGACAACTGATGCGTTTGAAAATATAGTTTCTATTCCTGGGTTAGGAGAATTAACCACTGCTTTACTGATTGGAGAGCTTGGAGATATAACACATTTTGAAACAAACAAACAACTCAATGCGTATGTCGGAATTGATATAAAACGTTATCAATCAGGTAATTCTATGAGCAGAGATACAATTAATAAAAGAGGTAATAAGAAAGCTAGACGTTTATTGTTTCTAATCATCATGAATATCATTAGAGGACGAAATCGTTATAAAAATCATGTTGCAGACTATTACTACAAATTAAGAAAGCAGCCAAATGAGAAACCTCATAAGACTGCAGTCATAGCTAGTGTGAATCGTTTGTTAAAAACCATTCATTATCTTATTACTAACAATCAATTATATGATTATCAAAAAGCACCACACTAATGTAACCATATAATCATATACATCATAACACCTTATTCAAAAAAATTAAATTGAACGGGCTAATTTAGTAATGCTTATTTTAAACATAAAGACTTGACTAATCGTAGGAAAGAGCCTAGGACATAAATAATTCAACTCAAAATTAATAATCAAATCGTTTAAATATAAAAATCCTCAATGAATGTCTAATTGCCTCGAAAATATGACAAGGCAATGACACTTGTGATTTAAGTTAAAGAAATGATAGATTCATTTTCTTTTATACTTTATAATCGTAGTGTTATGATATAAGCACTACGATTATTTAGTTTCTCTGTGTAAAGTATGTTTGTTTAATCTTGGGCAGTATTTCATCATTTCAATACGCTCAGGATTAGTTCGTTTGTTTTTAGTTGTGATATAGTTACGATCACCACATTCAGTACATGCTAAAGTAACGTTTACGCGCATGGGTAGGACCTCCTTTTCAAATTGAAACTATTACGATTTAATATTTTAGCATGTCACTCCATTTTTGCCAACTCTTTTTTACTTTTTTATATTTTAAAGGCTTGCGAATAGGGAAAAGAATGTGCTATGATGTAAAACGTAATAATTACGATTCAAAGGAGTTGTTCATATAAATGGCTAAGAAGTCTAAAATAGCTAAAGAGAAAAAAAGAGAAGAAATGGTCGCTAAATATGCTGAAATTAGAAGAGAATTAAAAGCAAAAGGTGACTATGAAGGTCTTAAAAAATTACCTAGAGACGCATCACCTACACGTTTAACTCGTAGATGTAAAGTTACAGGTCGTCCTCGTGGTGTTATGCGTAAATTTGAAATGTCTCGTATCGCATTTAGAGAACATGCACACAAAGGACAAATCCCTGGTGTTAAAAAATCAAGCTGGTAAAACCGATCTCCCTTTATTTACTTTGTTTCCTAAAGATAGTATATTATCATAGGAATAAATATATAAAGGGGCTTTTTTTATGAAAATTTTTGATTATGAAGATATACAACTCATCCCTAATAAAAGTGTAGTTAAAAGTCGTTCAGAAATCGATACTTCCATTCAATTTGGACCGAAGCGTTTTAAATTACCTGTTGTCCCAGCAAATATGCAAACCGTGATGAATGAATCATTGGCAGAGTGGTTTGCTCAAAATGATTACTTCTATATTATGCATAGATTTGACGAAGCAGCACGTTTACCATTCGTTAAAAGAATGCATGAAAAAGGCTACTTTGCATCAATTTCAGTAGGTGTAAAACAAGGTGAATTTGATTTTATCAATCAATTAAAAGCAGAAGGTCTTTCTCCTGAGTATATTACAATCGATATTGCACACGGTCATTCAGATCAAGTTATTGAAATGATTCAGCATATTAAAAAACAATTACCGAATGTATTTGTTATCGCAGGGAATGTGGGTACCCCTGAAGGCGTAAGAGAACTTGAAAATGCGGGTGCAGATGCTACAAAAGTAGGTATCGGTCCAGGTCGCGTGTGTATCACTAAAATTAAAACTGGTTTTGGTACCGGTGGATGGCAACTGGCAGCGGTGAATCACTGTAGTAAAGCGGCGCGTAAACCGATTATTGCAGACGGTGGTATTCGAACACATGGTGATATCGCAAAATCAATCCGTTTTGGTGCTTCAATGGTAATGATAGGGTCATTATTTGCTGCCCATGAAGAATCACCAGGAGAAACGGTTGAAATAGATGGTAAAACTTACAAGGAATACTTCGGTAGTGCATCAGAATTTCAAAAAGGTGAACGTAAAAATGTTGAGGGTAAAAAAATGTTTGTCGAACATAAAGGTGCATTAAAAGATACCCTCACTGAAATGAAAGAAGACTTACAAAGTTCGATTTCATATGCAGGTGGCAAAGACATTGATGCGCTCAGAAAGGTAGACTACGTCATCGTTCGTAATTCTATTTTTAATGGTGACAGAGATTAAAGGAGCTGTTGATCATCCGTAAATTCCTTTTGTTTTTTCTTATAGGATTGTTAATCATTCTTTTTGTCCCCATTCAACCGAGTACGGTAATATCTGATTTTGTGAAGCCAGCGAATGAAAAAATTGATCAATTTGTCGATGGTGAAACAAATGAAACGACGTTAAAAACGCCAGAACAGCAAGTTTTTGCGATGAGGAATATTCAAATGAATATGACTAAAAAGCAAGTTGAAGCAAAACTTGGGCAACCAGTATCCAAAATAGGAAACGAATATGGTACACGTTGGTATGTCTACCATCATGATTTTAACGAATTTGTCATGGTCAGTTTTATCAATGATAAAGTACACGGGTTGTATACGAATCAAAATATGATTACTTCTAAAAATGGGATTAAATATGGAAGCCCTAAAGATTTTGTCCGTGATAAACTCGGAACACCTGTAGAGGAAATTAAAAAAGGTCATACGATTTATAAAAAAGAGCAACAAGATTATGATATTTTTGATAAAAATGGCATCTACACAACTGCTTTCTATGATAAATATGACAACAATCGACTCATGGGATTGATGCAAATCAGTCATACGATGGAGAATAAATTAAATGCGCAGTACGCTGCCCCTTCAAAATATTTGAGTGATAGTTTTGAAAAAGGTGATTATGTCTTGTTAAATGCTACAAGAGTTCAAAAAGGCTTAAAACCATTAGCTTATTCTGATTCTCTTGCGCAAACAGCAAGAAAGCATAGTACTGATATGGCAAAAAATCATTACTTTGATCATAATGATTTAAGCGGTAAAACACCATTTGATCGTATTAAAGCTGATGGACATCAATATCAAGTTGCTGCAGAAAACTTAGCATATGGTCAAACGAGTCCTATATATGCCCATCATGGACTTATGAATTCTAAAGGACATCGTAAAAATATATTGAATAGAAGTGTGAAAACAATAGGTATTGGTGTTGATTTTAATTCAGACCGTCAACCATTTTTCACAGAAAACTATATCGGTTAATGTTTGATGCTGAGATAAAGGGGAATAGCTTCTTTGGAAGTGATTAACAGTGAATATGATTTGGAGAAAAGAAATTAATCAACAAAATCAACCTCCTTTAAATCAATCGGAAGATATTTTAGATCGTATTAAAAAATTACTCAATAAAAAATAAAAAAATAAAGCGAGCGACTAATGAATGTGCTTCATTAAGTCGCTTGCTTTTTTTAGAAGGAGTGATCAAATGTCATTTTTACATTTCTCTGAATAAGCCAATCACTTTTCCGAGTACAGTGACATTATCTAAATAAATAGGTTCTAAACTACTGTTTTCTGGTTGAAGACGGTATCTATTTTTTTCTTTATAAAATCTTTTTACTGTAGCCTCGTCTTCATCAGTCATAGCTACAATGATGTCACCATTTTCAGCGATAGATTGGCTTCTAACGATAACTTTATCTCCGTCTAATATACCAGCTTCAATCATACTCTCTCCTATAACATTTAGGATGAATATTTGGCCGTTATGTGTTGAAGTGAAATGTTCTGGTAATGGGTAGTATTCTTCAACGTTCTCAATAGCAGAAATAGGTGTCCCTGCAGTAACCTTACCAATGACAGGCACATAGATCGTTTCTTCCATATTCACAGGTTCTCCCATGAGTTCATTCACAATTTCTATGGCACGAGGCTTAGTGGGGTCTCGTCTAATATACCCTTTTTCTTCTAATCTAGATAAATGACCGTGCACAGTTGAACTTGAAGCTAAACCAACTGCTTCACCGATTTCTCGAACACTCGGTGGATACCCTTTTGTTTGCACGACATGCTTTATAAATTCAAATATTTCGCTTTGTCTCTTTGTGAGCTCTCTCATTTCGCACACTCCTTCTTCGCTTGGTTTGAAATTAGTATAACATATTGATGAAATAATCACAAACGTTTGTTCGTTTTGATGTTGACATAGAACATTTGTTCTGTTAGAGTATTAATACAAACAAACGTTCTAGGAGTGATAGCAATGATTCATGTTAAAATTTCAGAAATATACCTGTTCTTAGCGGTATTTATCATATCTATACTACTTTTCTTTACATTCTTTGTATTAGCAAGCGATAGTAGCCATACAGAACAAACGTACGAAATGACAGATCATCAATTGAAAACAAACCAAACAGAAAAAGTTCAAAAACACGAACACATCGATACGAATCAGCCAGCCATTGCGACAACACTTGGTCGTTAATCAAAATCAACTTTTTCTGCGTACGAAATACTTTTAACCTCCATTTTTACTTCCATTTCTTTTCCAATTAGACATCCCATATATTATGACACATCGAAGTTTTCAGTCTCATTTGAACCTCGAGTCAAAATATGCTCGAGGTCAGTTAGACTGGTAGACGAACTATTGATAAAGTCTATAAAAGAAAAAGACAACCTTCTTTTGAATTAGCTATTTTAATTTTTTAATAAATTGTACCTTTCTATATGCCTATTTTTTCACAAGATAAGAAAGATTTGACTATAAAACGGACGCTATTCCGCTTAAATTGTAATATAAGTCCAAGTGTTTGGTTTTATCCACTATATCTGTTATATTTTTGAAAAGAAAATGACGGAGGGAATTGATGATGTTTACTCAAGAAAAATTGAATCGAATCAATGAATTAGCTAATAAGAAAAAGCAAGAGGGTTTAACAGAAAGTGAAGCAAAAGAGCAATCACAATTGAGAAGTGAATATTTAGAAATGTTCAGAAGTAGCTTCAAAAGCCAAATTGAGAACACTAAAGTGATTGATCCAGAAGGTAATGATGTTACACCTGAAAAACTTAAAGAAATCCAAAAGAAAAATCATTTACGTAACTAATCTAAAATTAGTTTATATTTGCTGATTGGCATGCTGATTTATTAGGCTTTATACTACCATTTCGGTTATAATGAAAATATGATGAGCATTCGAAAGGAAGGAAGTAATAATATGACAGAAACAAAAGATCAACTTGCGATTAATACATTACGTGGTTTAAGTATTGACGCCATTGAAAAAGCAAATTCAGGACACCCTGGATTACCAATGGGTGCAGCACCTATGGCTTATACTTTATGGACACGTCATTTGAATTTCAACCCTAATTCAAATGAATATTTTAACAGAGACCGTTTCATTTTATCAGCGGGTCATGGTTCAGCATTATTGTACAGCTTACTCCATGTTTCAGGAAGCTTAGAATTAGAAGAGCTTAAACAATTCAGACAATGGGGTTCTAAAACACCAGGACATCCAGAATATCACCATACTAAAGGTGTAGAAATTACAACTGGTCCACTAGGTCAAGGTTTTGCAATGTCTGTAGGTATGGCAATGGCTGAGAAACATTTAGCAGCTAAATTTAATAAAGACATCGAAGTAGTCAACCACTATACGTATGTTTTAGCTTCTGACGGAGATTTAATGGAAGGTATTTCTCATGAAGCAGCATCATTAGCAGGACATTTAAAACTAGACAAACTCATTACACTTTATGATTCTAACAACATTTCTTTAGATGGTGAGACAAATAAATCATTTTCTGAAGATATTAAAAAACGTTTTGAGGCGTATGGTTGGAACCATATTCTTGTTAAAGATGGTAATGACGTAGAGGCTATCGACAAAGCCATTTCTGAAGCTAAACAACAAAATGGTCCGACAATCATTGAAGTTAAAACGATTATTGGTGAAGGTTCACCAAACAAATCAAATAGTAATTCAGTTCATGGTGCACCTTTAGGTGAAGAAGAACGTAAGCTTACATTTGAAAACTATCAATTAGATAGTTCTAAATATTTCCATGTTGACGACGAAGTTTATGAAATCTTCAATTCAACAATGATTAAACGTGCCAATGAAAATGAAGATGAATGGCATAAAAAAGTTGAAGCATACAGTCAACAATATCCTGAATTATACAAAGAGTTTAAAGATGCTTTAGAAGGCCGTTTACCTGAAGGTTATGAAGCTGAACTTCCAAAATTCGAATTAGGTCATAAAGGTGCTTCACGTGCAGACTCAGGAGATGTAATTCAAGCATTAAGTAAAGCTGTTCCAACATTATTTGGTGGTTCTGCTGACTTAGCATCTTCAAATAAATCAAATGTAAAAGAAGAAACAGACTTCTCAGCTGAAAATGGCGAAGGTAAAAACGTATGGTTCGGTGTGCGTGAATTTGCGATGGCTGCTGCCGTTAATGGTATGGCTGCACATGGTGGTTTACATCCATACGGTGCAACATTCTTTGTATTTAGTGACTATTTAAAACCTGCTTTACGTTTAGCAGCAATAATGGGACTTCGTTCTACATTTGTGTTTACACACGATTCAATCGCTGTTGGTGAAGATGGTCCTACACATGAACCAATCGAACAATTGGCAGGCTTAAGAGCCATTCCAAATCTTAACGTGATTCGTCCAGCTGATGGTAATGAAACACGTGTTGCATGGAAAGTTGCTGTTGAATCAAACGGTATCCCAACTGCTTTAGTATTAACACGTCAAGGTTTACCAGTGTTAGATGTAGAAGAATCTGTTGTAGAAGAAGGCGTTAGAAAAGGTGCATATGTCGTTTATGAAACTGAAAAAGCGCCTGAGTATGTTTTATTAGCTTCTGGTTCTGAAGTAAGTTTAACAGTTGAAGCTGCAAAAGCACTTGAAGAACAAGGTAAAGGTGTTCGTGTTGTATCAATGCCAAACTGGAATGCATTTGAAGCACAATCAAAAGCGTACCAAGACGAAATTTTATTACCACAAGTGGAAAAACGTGTTGCTGTTGAAATGGCATCATCACTTGGTTGGCATAAATATGTAGGTATGCACGGTCTTGTTGTAGGTATTGATCGTTATGGCGCAAGTGCCCCTGGCGACTTAGTTGTCGAAAAATATGGTTTTACAAAAGAAAACATATTATCTGAAATTGAAAAATTATAATTGATGATCGCATTCAAAAGTCGAGCTTGATTTGTTCAAAATTGAGCTTGGCTTTTCTTTTAGTTATTCATATAAGTTTGCTTTCATATCTTGAAAAGAATACATAATTTTAGTAAAATGCAAAAGGATACAGAAAGTGGGTGAAACTATGGCTACATGGTTAGCAATTTTATTAATTGTTATTGCACTTATCGGTGGATTAGTGGGGGGCTTTTTCTTAGCACGTAAATATATGATGGACTATTTAAAAAAGAACCCACCTATTAATGAAGAAATGTTGCGCATGATGATGATGCAAATGGGACAAAAACCATCTCAAAAGAAGATTAATCAAATGATGACAATGATGAATAAAAACATGGACAAAAAAATGTAATATCCATGATGTTGATAATAGCAAAGAGAAGTACGGTAATAAAAATCGTACTCAACTTTGCTATTTTTTTAGGTTAAAATAAAGAAGTGCTTTAAGCGTATGGCTATACCTTACTTGGTATTAATTTTAAGACAAGTGACTTCCACTCTATTAACTGAAAGAGGTAGGGTCTATGTTATGTCAAAGTACGTCCAGTTTATTCATATAGAAAAAAATTTAAAATAAACGTAATATAATTGTGGTTTCGTTTGTTATAATGGATAAGAGGAGGTATGACATACATGATTAGTATCATACTCATTATTGTTATATCAACGATTGTGACTATTTATTTGGGGATAACAAAAGATGTGAATATTATCGCTTCAATTGATGCGCAAAAGGTGCCTGCACATTTAAAAACTAAATTGATTTATTTGTTTATAGTAATGTTATGGTTGACTAGTTTAAGTCTTATATTAGTAATTGCTTTAATAGAAACACATCTTTTTATAGGTCTTATTTTGTTAGTGGTTAGTTTATTATTAATGCTCTCTTTTTATATATATTATTATAAGATAAGTCAGTAGTTTCAATAAAAGACATTGATAGACGTGCGTATAACATGAGTTATGAAAAAACACATTATTAGATGTAAAATCTTAAATAATACGTCGAAGTAAGAAAATTAACGAATTTAAATGTCATGTGATATACTATTGAGTATCGAATGAGAAATGAGGAGGAGCAACATTGACGTATTTAGTATTATCGATTCTTATTGCATTTGTCATGGGGGCAGCGGTCATTGTAATTAGAATGAAAGCGCAAAAATATCCAGTGAATGAAAAGAAAATTCTTTTACCTCCTTTTTTTATGGCAACAGGTGCATTGATGTACGTTGTTCCCTATTTTAGACTTTCTAATTTTGAAATTTTAGAGTCAGTTGTATTAGGTGTGATTTTTTCGAGTGTACTCATTATGACATCACACTTTGAAACAAAAGGGAGCCAAATCTTTTTAAAAAAATCTAAAGCTTTCCCGCTTGTGCTCATCACGCTTCTATTGGTAAGAACAGTATTAAAAGTATTTATAGGCAGTAATATTGATCCGGGTGAGTTAGCAGGTATGTTCTTTTTATTAGCTTTTAGTATGTTATTGCCATGGCGCCTTGCGATGTTACGTCGCTATCGCAAAATTAAGCATCAACTTGTACAATAAAGAGCATATTATTAAAATGTAATGTTTCATTTATGTGTTGTACGTGTCGTTTGTTTTAATAAAAAATGCTTGCAGCTTGGCGATATATTCATACATTGTTGAATCGCTGATATTTATAAATTAACCGTCTTGGATTGAGTTGAGTGTTTCAGCCTCAATCCATTTTTTTAATCATAATCAATATGATGGAGTGGGATAATGAAATCTCTTGGTTTCAATCTCATTCTTTTTTTAGGTTTATTGAGTTAAAGCGAGGCATTGATATTATCATTAAATGATGAAATGATAGATTTGAAATGGGCGCTTGAATTCCAATAAAAACACCTATACAATAATAACGAACGTTTGTTCTGAGGTGATCAATATGAAAATAATACATACAGCGGATTGGCATTTAGGAAAAGTATTAAATGGCCATTCATTTTTGGAAGATCAACAGTATATTGTGGATCAATTGATAGAAGTGCTTATAAAAGAAAAACCTGATTTGCTCGTTATAGCTGGTGATATCTATGATACAACGTATCCAAATAAGTATGTAATTAGACTAATGGAAAATACTATCGCAAAGATAAATCTAGATTTACGAATTCCTATTGTTATGATTAATGGCAACCATGATGGTAAAGAGCGTCTACGTTATGGAGCTTCATGGTTTCAGCACAATCAATTGTACATTGCTACAGAATTAGAGCAGTGTTTAACGCCATACATATTTGAGGATGTTGCACTCTACACTATGCCGTTTTTTACTGTATCAGAAGCGCGTGAATTTCTGAATGAACCGATTGAAACATATGAGCAAGCGGTTAAGAAATTGATTGCACGTATTCAACCACATTTAGACCAAAATATGACGAATATTTTAGTGGGACATTTCACTTTAAATGGTGCACCTAAAAGTGACTCTGAACGTGAAATTACTGTAGGTACAATTGAAGCGGTCTCACCCCAATTTTTAAATGATTTTGATGCTGTGATGTTAGGGCATATACATCATCCATTTGCGACGCCATTTAAGCATATCGTCTATAGTGGGTCAATTTTGCAATATTCCTTTTCGGAAGCTGGACAAGCAAAAGGGATTCGAATATTTGACGTACAGTCTCATGGAATAAAACAGTCTTTTGTCCCTTTGAAACCTAAACACGAATTAGAAGTAGTCGAAGCAAAATTTGATGATTTAATGAATGGTGAATTTGAGCGTAAAAGTGACGAAAGTTATTTTCACTTTATTGTTGAACAACTCAGTCATGTAAAAGATCCAATGCAAAAGTTAAAGCAAATTTATCCCAACACTTTATCACTAACACAACAAGTACAGACTTCCCAATATCAATCTAAAGCTTTAAAAGATGTTAAAAAAATGCATCCAATAGATATCGTGGAGAAGTTTTATAGTGAAATGACTACTGAAAAGTTATCGGAATTGCAAAAAGAAAATGTATTGGCATTGTTAGAAAAAATAGAAGGGGAGGAATAAAAGATGAAACCGATACGCCTCCATCTTAAAAATTTTGGGCCTTTTTTAGATGAAACCATTGATTTTTCAAATATACAATCGAATCAACTCTTCTTAATTAGCGGAAAAACAGGTTCAGGTAAGACGATGATATTTGATGGAATGGTCTATGCGCTATATGGACGTGCGTCTACTGAAAAACGAGAAGTGAAACATTTGAGAAGTCACTTTGCGCAACCTAAGGAACCATTAACGGTTACCTTTGAATTTGAAATCAACGGCGGTCGTTATAAGGTCGTTCGAGAAGCTTCATTTTTGAAACCAGGAAATAAAAATGAGACAAAACCTAAACTTGAAGTTTACCATTTAAATGGTGACGTTTTTGAGCTGGTTGAAAGTACAATTCAAGCCGGAGACCAATTTATTTTAAATCTTTTAAAGCTTAAACAAGATCAATTTAGACAGTTATTTATCTTGCCTCAAGGCGAATTTAAATCCTTTTTAGTTTCAAATAGCACAGATAAGCAGGCGATTTTGAGAACGCTTTTTAATACGCAATTGTATGACATTCTTAAAAATGAGTTGGTAGATAAAACTAAAAATATGAAGAATGAAATTAATCAAATCTATACAAAAATCCAAAGCAGCTGGGATGAAATGTATACATTAGATGACGCTGAATTAGTAGCAGAAAAACAATTGAAAAGTGAACAATATGAATTGATTCTTGATGCATTACCGATGTTTCAACGTATAGGACAACAACAGGTCGACGAAACGGCAGTGGAGAAAAGCAAAAGTGAAGCCGCTATGAAAAAGATAAATGAAGCGGTTGCACGTGAAGAATCACGTCAACAATTAAAACAACAAAAAGCGGACTTAGAACACAAATTAAATCAGTTAAATGAACAACAACCCCGAATTACGGAGCTAGAAAAGAAATTAAAATTGATAACTGAAAGCCAAGTGGCTATCAAAACGTATCAAAATAAGCTTGAATACGAAAAAACACTGAATTCCAAAAAAAGTAAGCAGTCTACTTTAACATCAGAATTTGATGCATTGAAAGAACTAGAAACACAAGATGCAACATTGCTTGAAAAACATTTAGCTCAACAAGAACGGATAGCTCAACAATCACAATTTATCCAAAATACGAGACATTATTTTCAACAAGTCGAACAGTTAAAACAAAAGCAACAGCGTGACCAACAAATCAACGCACAACATCAGCAACTCGTAGAAGAAATGGATAAAGCTAAAAATGAATTACAACAAATTAGTGAAGTGGATATTGAGAAAAAACCGGATTATGAGAAAAAATCACAGTTACAAAATATGCAAATGAGGCTCACTGAACAGCATACGTCACTTATTGAATCTGAAAAGCGCATGCAACTCAAGCTAAAGCATGAAGAAAGTCTTCAACAACTCAACAAACAATATGAAAATTTAACGCATAAAATTGAGGCACAGCGCGCACAATTGCATACGATTTCAAGTCAAGATCAACACTTACTCGATCATGAAAAAGCGGTTGTTACTTTAAGAACAGTTTTACAAGTTGACGAACCTTGTCCTGTGTGTGGGCAACACGTTTCACATGTCGATCATGGTCCGGAGATTGAGGCCATTAAATCATTGCAAAGTGAAAATGCGAAAATTGAAATTCAAATTCGAGAACTCACTGAGCAAAAAATTCATTGCGAAGCAGATATTACGCATACAAAGGAAAGAATAAATGAAATTGGAGACGTTCAATTTGATAAAAATTTATTAAATGAAAATGAAGCACAACTTTTAAATGTTAAAAATGATATAGAAGCCGTTGATCGTGAAAATAAACGGATTGAAGCATTACAACAACAAGTTGAACGTATCAATAAAGTGTTGGATGAAAATATGCGTCAAAAGCAACTTTTAGAAAAAGAACAACAACACATTCAAGAACAGTTAGGAAGTTTTCAACAAATAACAGGATATGATGATATTGTGAAGTTTCAAAAGGCATTTGAGCAAATTGATGCGGAAGTTCAAGACTTTGAAGCGCAAAAAGTAGCGTTAACACAACAATTAGAAAATACACAAAATAAAGTGAAAAATCATCACTATGATCTGCGTCTTATAGCACAACAAATTGATGATGTTACAATACAACTAAATCGACTCGACGAAGAATTGAAAACAGCAATGAAGCAATTAGATATTGCGGATGAGACGACATTAATGACCATTTCAAACGAAAGTGAAAACAAATCTGACTATGCGTCTGAAGTGGAGCAATTTCATCATGAAATACAAGCACTTCAATTTAAACTTCAAGATGTTACGACACAAATTTTAACTATTGAACCGCATGATATAGATATTTTGAAAAAAGAGCAACAAGAAACACAATTACAATATGAGTCTGTGCAAAAGCAGTTGAATGAATTTGCTTTTCAAGTAGATCAAAATAAGAAGACGATACAACGAATAGAACGGGAGATAGCACATTTAAAGCAGACATTGTCAGCACAAATTGAACTCTTTCAACTCGCCGAAATTTTAAATGGAAAAAATGAGCATAATTTAACTTTAGAAAATTATGTACTGATGCATTTTCTAGAACAAATTCTCGTTAAAGCGAATCAAAGATTGTTAAGTATGACAGGTCAACGGTATGAGTTGATTAGGAATGAGAAAAAAGGAAGAGGGTTTAGTGGTTTAGAAATTGAAGTTTTTGACTACTACTCAAACCAATCACGTCATATTACCTCATTATCTGGGGGAGAAACATTTCAAGCGTCACTGGCATTAGCTTTAGGTCTTTGTGAAGTGGTACAAAATGAGCAGGGAGGCATTGCACTAGATGCGATGTTCATTGACGAAGGTTTTGGGACATTAGACCAAGAAACTTTAGAGACAGCGTTAGATACATTAATTCAACTTCAATCGAGTGGACGATTAGTAGGAATTATTTCTCATGTCACTGAATTAAAAAATCGTATCCCTGTTATTTTAGATGTAGTTTCTAAAAATTATCAAAGTACAACTTTATTACGTTACAATGAATAATTATACGTCCTATATTTTTGGACTAGCTTAAAATATAAATGACAGACGGTAAGATAGAGATTCTTTTCTACCTTATCGCCTGTCATTTTTAATGCCCACTTATTTTTGATTTTGACGTAATAAATCGCGGATTTCAGTTAGGAGTACAGTGTTTTCTTCGATAGCTTCTTCCTCTTCTTCTGCTTTCGGTTTCACGAGCGTATTTGCAATTTTAACAAAGATAAATAATGCAAAAGCGATGATAATAAAATCAATGATAGATTGAATAAATATACCATATTTGATACCGAACATTGACCAGTTTTTAGCAAAATCAACTTCGCCAAATAGTAAACCGATTAAAGGCATTATGATGTTTTCGACCAATGATGACACGATTTTATTGAAAGCAGCACCCATTACAACAGCAACAGCTAAATCCAGCACGTTACCTTTTAATGCAAACTCTTTAAATTCTTTTAACATGGCTTTTTTCCCCTCCAATAAACATATTTAATGGCACACCGATTATACATTACTCATAAAATATTGCAAGATTTAATTAATAAAGAAATTGATATGATTCTTAGTTCGTTGATTATACGATAATGTTTTGTTATTGTATATATGTCGATTGCGCTTTAAAATATTTGTACATTGTTAATATAAAGTGCGTGATTATTTAAAATTTAATATATGAAAGGGAGTATGTTATTTTATGAGTTCTTCAACTCCAGAACCAAATGGTAAGAAGTTTTCTCCGGTATTCCTGATTAGTGCAATTATCGTTTTTGCGATTGTGTTAGTCGGTGTGTTCATTCCAACGCAGTTTGGTGAATTTACGAATACGATAAAACTTTGGATTACAGATAAACTGGGTTGGTACTATCTTATTTTAACGACGATTATCGTATTCTTCTGTATCTTCTTAATCTTCAGTCCGATAGGGAAATTGAAGTTAGGCCGACCACACGATAAACCGGAATTCAACACAATTTCTTGGTTTGCGATGCTATTTAGTGCAGGTATGGGGATTGGATTAGTCTTTTATGGTGCAGCAGAGCCAATTTCTCATTTTGCGTCACCCCCTAATGCTGATCCGAAATCAACGGAAGCATTTACTGAATCATTACGTGCGACGTTCTTTCATTGGGGATTCCATGCGTGGGCAGTATATGGTGTTGTCGCACTTGCATTAGCTTATGCGCAATTTAGAAAAGGTGAACCGGGCTTATTATCTAAAACATTACGTCCCATTTTAGGGGATCATGTAGATGGTCTCGTTGGTACGATTATTGATGTTTTAGCTGTATTTGCGACAGTTATTGGGGTAGCCGTTTCTCTAGGTATGGGTGCACTTCAAATCTCAGGTGGTTTACATTACCTATTCGGCACACCTAACAATATCATTACGCAATCTATTATTATTGTTGTCGTGACAATTTTATTTATAATGAGTGCTTGGTCTGGTTTAAGTAAAGGAATTCAATATTTAAGTAACTTGAACATCGGTTTAGGGACTTTATTATTGATTGCCGGGTTAATTGTGGGACCGACAATCTTAATCTTAAACATGTTTACAAGTTCAACGGGAAGCTTATTAAATTCTTTCTTATTTAACAGTTTTGATGCAGCACCAACAAATCCTCAAAAACGTGAATGGATGACAAATTGGACGCTTTACTATTGGGGCTGGTGGCTAAGCTGGAGCCCATTCGTAGGTGTATTTATTGCTCGTGTTTCAAAAGGGCGTTCAATTCGAGAATTTATTTCAGGCGTACTCTTAGTGCCTGTTATTGTAAGTTTCGTTTGGTTTAGTGTGTTTGGCGTTTTAGGTATTGAAACGGCTAAAAAACATACAGAAATTTTCAAAATGTCACCTGAAACACAACTTTTCGGTGTCTTTCATCATGTGCCATTAGGCATGGTGCTTTCAATTATCGCGTTACTTTTAATTGCGTCATTCTTTATTACATCAGCAGACTCAGCGACATTTGTACTAGGTATGCAGACAACATACGGTTCACTTAATCCAAGTGGTTTTGTTAAAGTAACTTGGGGTGTCGCACAATCACTTATCGCATTTGTTTTATTATTATCAGGCGGAGGCGATGGTGCAGCAGGATTAAATGCGTTGCAAAGTGCAGCGATTATTAGTGCCTTGCCGTTCTCATTGATTGTCATACTGATGATGATTAGTTTCTATAAAGATGCGAATAAAGAGCGTAAGTTCTTGGGCTTAACATTAACCCCTAATAAACATCGTTTGAAAGAATATGTCGCAAGTTCACAACAAGATTATGAAGAGGAATTAATTTCAAAACGTAAAGCGTTGCGAGATCAAGAAAAATAAATTCATTTAATTAAAAGACAGGTTTCAATTCACTGAAATGAAAATACAGTGGATGGACCTGTCTTTTTTATTGATCAACAGTTGATTGAAAATCATTCTCAATTAATAATATATACTTATTACACCTGATGAAAGTCATAAGTTTTAGTTATAATAACCGATTAGAAAGTCAAAACTTCAAAACCCCAGTTTTAATCATCATTTAGTTGTTTTCATAAAGCGTTAATTATACAATTAAACCAACGGCATATAAAAATATCAGGGGGGATATTCGATGGCTTCAAAATTAAAAGAACAAGCTAAAAAGTCATTTCAATTAAACGGAAAAAACTTAACGTACTATGATTTGAAAACGTTAGAAGAACAAGGACTTACTCAAGTAAGCCGCTTACCATATTCTATTCGTGTATTACTTGAATCAGTATTGCGTCAAGAAGATGGTTTCGTTATTACAGACGAACATATTAAAGCGCTTTCAACATTTGGTAAAGAAAATAGTAAAGGTGAAGTGCCATTCAAACCTTCACGTGTTATTTTACAAGACTTTACAGGTGTCCCAGCGGTTGTAGACTTAGCTTCTTTACGTAAAGCAATGGACGATGTTGGCGGAGACTTGTCTAAAATCAACCCAGAAGTTCCTGTAGACCTAGTGATTGACCACTCTGTACAAGTTGATAGTTACGCAAATCCAGAAGCTTTAGAGCGCAACATGAAATTAGAATTCGAACGTAACTATGAACGTTATCAATTTTTGAACTGGGCTACTAAAGCGTTTAAAAATTATAATGCTGTACCTCCAGCAACAGGGATTGTACACCAAGTTAACTTGGAATATTTAGCTAATGTTGTTCACGTACGTGAAGAAGATGGAGAAGACGTTGCATTTCCAGATACATTAGTGGGGACGGACTCACATACTACAATGATTAATGGCCTTGGCGTTTTAGGTTGGGGTGTTGGCGGAATCGAAGCAGAAGCGGGCATGCTTGGTCAGCCATCATACTTCCCAATTCCTGAAGTTATTGGTGTACGTTTATCTAATGAATTGCCTCAAGGTGCAAATGCGACAGACTTAGCATTACGCGTAACAGAGTTATTGCGTAAAAAAGGGGTAGTAGGTAAATTTGTTGAATTCTTCGGTCCAGGTGTAGATAAATTACCTTTAGCTGACCGTGCGACAATTGCCAACATGGCACCAGAATACGGGGCAACTTGTGGTTTCTTCCCTGTTGATGACGAAACGTTAAAATATTTACGTTTAACAGGTCGTTCTGATGAACATATTGAAACAGTTGAAAAGTATTTAAAACAAAATCACCTGTTCTTTGATGTTAATGAAGAGCCAAATTATACAGACGTTGTGGAACTTGATTTATCTACAGTTGAAGCTTCTTTATCAGGTCCAAAACGTCCACAAGATTTAATTTTCTTAAGCGATATGAAAAAAGAGTTCGAAAAATCAGTGACTGCACCAGCGGGTAACCAAGGTCATGGTTTAGACGCATCAGAATTCGATAAAAAGGCAACAATCGAATTCAAAGATGGTTCAACAACTGAAATGACGACAGGTGACATTGCGATTGCAGCGATCACTTCTTGTACAAATACTTCTAACCCTTACGTGATGTTAGGTGCGGGGTTACTAGCTAAAAAAGCTGTTGAAAAAGGATTAGAAGTTCCAGCCTATGTTAAAACGTCTTTAGCACCGGGTTCAAAAGTTGTAACAGGTTATTTACGTGACTCAGGTTTACAAAGCTATTTAGACAAACTTGGCTTTAACTTAGTCGGTTATGGCTGTACAACATGTATTGGTAACTCAGGTCCACTATTAGAAGAAATTGAAAAAGCTGTCGCTAAAGAAGATTTATTAGTAACTTCTGTATTATCAGGTAACCGTAACTTTGAAGGACGTATCCATCCACTTGTCAAAGCGAACTATTTAGCTTCACCACCATTAGTTGTAGCTTATGCTTTAGCGGGAACTGTAGATATTGATTTACACAAAGAAGCTTTAGGCCAAGATGCACAAGGAAACGATGTATTCTTGAAAGATATTTGGCCATCTATTCAAGAGGTAGCAGACGCTGTAGAAAGTGTTGTTACACCTGAATTGTTTAAAGAAGAATATAAGAGTGTTTATGATAACAACGAATTATGGAACCAAATCGATACGACAGATCAACCGTTGTATGATTTTGATCCTGAATCAACGTACATTCAAAACCCAACATTCTTCCAAGGATTATCTAAAGAACCAGGTCACATTGAACCATTAAAAGATTTACGTGTCATGGGTAAATTTGGTGATTCTGTTACAACTGACCATATCTCTCCAGCAGGGGCAATTGGTAAAGATACGCCAGCAGGACACTACTTAACAGAAAATGGTGTTTCTCCACGTGACTTTAACTCTTATGGTTCTCGTCGTGGTAACCACGAAGTCATGGTTCGTGGTACATTTGCCAATATTCGTATTAAAAACCAATTAGCACCAGGAACAGAAGGTGGCTTCACAACATATTGGCCAACTGGAGAAGTAATGCCAATCTTTGATGCAGCTATGAAATATAAAGAAGATGGCACTGGCCTTGTTGTATTAGCAGGTAACGACTATGGTATGGGCTCATCTCGTGACTGGGCTGCGAAAGGTACAAATTTATTAGGTGTAAAAACAGTTATTGCACAAAGTTATGAGCGTATTCACCGTTCTAACTTAGTTATGATGGGTGTTTTACCATTACAATTTAAACAAGGTGAATCAGCGGATACGTTAGGTTTAGACGGTAAAGAAACGATTTCAGTTGAAATTAGCGAATCTGTTCAACCTAGAGACACAGTGAAAGTAACTGCAACGAAAGAAGATGGTTCTACTGTTGAGTTCGAAGCCATTGCACGTTTCGATTCTAATGTAGAAATTGATTACTATCGTCATGGTGGTATTTTACAACTTGTGTTACGTAAAAAATTAGCTTCTTCATAATGAATAGATAAGAAAATATTATATAAAGTCCGGTCATTTTGATGTACCGGGCTTTATTTTTTGATACGTAGAGGTTAATATCCTTGATACATCTATTGCCAAATTCATTATAAGTTTCTAGGGTGGTTTTTTATGGTAAAATGAGTGGCATGAGCGCTAAGAGAAGGAAGGTAAAATAATGATCTACGCATTAACTGAAATCGAAGCACGTTATCAAGAGACAGACCAAATGGGTGTGATTTACCACGGTAACTATGCGACATGGTTTGAAGTTGCACGTACAGACTACATACGCAAACTCGGCTTAGACTATGTAGAAATGGAAGAAGCAGGTATTGTTTCTCCTGTAACAGAACTGAATATTAATTATAAAAAGAGTATTGGTTATCCTGAAAAAGTAACAATTAAAACATGGGTGTCTAAGTTTTCAAAATTACGCTCTCGTTATCAATATGAAGTTTATAATGAAAAAGGTGAGCTTGCGACAACGGGTTATACAGATAATGTCATCATCACTAAAAATGAAGGCAAACCTGTTCGTTTAGATAGAGCTTTTCCAAATTGGTATGAAGTTTATCATGATGTTCAGCAAAGAAATGAAGCGGGCGAAGAGTTAGAAGTCACACAAGAGTCGTCCATATAAAAACATCAATTTGTTTTTATCATCTCGTTTGTGCATCAGCAAATTGCAGGGCAAATGAGGCTATTAAAATTTAGAGTAATGATTATTGTAGTCTTAATAGCTTTGTCATAGAAATTGTTTCAACGCAATCATAAAAAAATCGAGGTTAGGAAATTGTGATTCCACCTCGATTTTTCTTGTTAATTTAATTTATGATTCAATAAGTTCGGCTTCATAAAGCACATCATCATTTTTAATATCTACTTTTATATGATGATCTTCAAAATACCAAACATCTTTTTCTGCTACGATGACATGAATGCCATCAAATTTTTCTTCGTATCCAATTTCATCTATATCACGTGTGTAATCTACATTAAAAGCTGGGCTAAATCCTTGTTTTAATTGGAACTCTCCACCATAGCGAACAAAGAAGCGTAACACTTTTCCGTCTTCTGGTAAGTCAAGTTCATCTTTAAACCAAGTAATGGCATCATTCGTAAATTCTATTTTCATGTCGAATTCTCCTCCCAGTATAAGGATATGATTTGTTTACCTTATTTTAATGGGTTTTAAACTAAATTCAAATTTTAAGTATTACATCCATTTGATTTTAGGTTCAGTCCCTTTAATAATGCGTTTAATATTACTACTATGTCGATAAATGAGTAGAACTGAAACAGCGATGCTCGTTATTAATAATACATAATCACTAATGAAAAATGAGCCAATCACACAACAAATTGCTGCAATGATACTTGATAATGAAACATATTTTGTTAATTTTAAAATGATAAAGAAAATCAAAGCAAGTATTAATAGTAAAATCGGATTAACAGCAAGCAGGACGCCAGCACTTGTCGCCACTGCTTTTCCCCCTCTAAATTTCAAGTAGATAGGGTAAACATGACCGATAATTGCAAAAATTCCTACGAGTAAACCGTGTATTTCCACATTGAATAACGCTGGAAGGAATACAACGATGAACCCTTTAAATATATCAAAAAATGTGACAGCAAACCCAGCTGGTTTACCTAGTACACGGAAACTGTTTGTTGCACCTGTATTGCCGCTCCCATATTCCCTAATATCTTTTTTAAAGAAAATCTTCCCAATTAAATAACCACTTGGAATAGAACCAATTAAATAACTTGCAATGAATAGTAGGGCTATCACCATAAGTATTCACATCCTTTTAGTACCTGCTCTTATTTTAACATAATTTCACAAAGAGTCATGTATTTTTATAGTCGTTTCTGTACATTTAATCAAAAGGTGGACTAAAAAAATGGCAATAAATCATTGTTTTTTTGACATATTCCCTAATTTCTAAATAGATGTCAGGATTGATAAAAATAATATTTATTTTAGTCATGATATAGATTAGCGCTTGCATTTTCAATGATTTTATATAAGAATAGCTATTGTATAGTTTGATGAACGAACGTATGTTTGTAGGAGGGGAATTGAGTGTCTGCAAAGAAAGTTAATAATTACTCGGATGATGCAATTCAAGTGCTTGAAGGACTTGAAGCTGTAAGAAAAAGACCGGGGATGTATATAGGATCTACAGATAAACGTGGTTTACACCATTTAGTATATGAAGTCGTAGATAACTCTGTTGATGAAATTTTAAATGGTTATGGTGACGAAATTAACGTCACAATCAATGCAGATGAAAGTATTACTGTAGCGGATAATGGACGTGGTATGCCAACAGGGACACATCGTTCTGGAAAGCCTACTGTCGAAGTGATATTTACTGTGCTACATGCCGGCGGGAAATTTGGACAAGGTGGTTATAAAACGTCTGGTGGTTTGCATGGTGTAGGGGCGTCAGTTGTGAATGCGTTAAGTGAATCGCTCAGCGTTGAAATTCATCGTGACGGAAAAATATTTGAGCAACACTTCGCTCACGGAGGTGTGCCACAAACAAAATTAGTTCAAAAAGGCACAACGAAAAAGACAGGAACAAAGGTGACATTCAAGCCGGATCCTGAAATCTTTAAAAATGCTACAAGCTTTAATTTTGATACGTTAAGTGAACGTTTGCAAGAATCTGCCTTCTTATTACAAGGATTAAAGATTACACTTGATGATCAACGTAAAGGAAAAGAACGCAGCGAAATTTACCATTATGAAGAAGGGATTAAAGCTTTTGTAAGCTATGTGAATGAAGGTAAAGAAGTCTTACATGATGTGGCTTTGTTCCAAGGAACGGCTAATGAAATCGAAGTGGATGTCTCTTTTCAATACAACGATCAATATTCTGAAAGCATTATGAGCTTTGTTAACAACGTCCGTACTAAAGACGGTGGTACACACGAGGTGGGCTTTAAAACAGCCATGACACGTGTGTTTAATGATTATGCGCGACGTATTGGTGATTTGAAAGCAAAAGATAAGAATTTAGAAGGTAATGATATTCGTGAAGGCTTAACTGCAATTATTTCTGTACGGATACCTGAGCATTTATTGCAATTTGAAGGACAGACAAAATCAAAGTTAGGTACGCCTGAAGCAAGAAGTGCAGTTGATGCTGTCGTTTCTGAAAAATTACCGTATTACTTAGAAGAAAAAGGACAATTATCAAAATCGTTAGTGAAAAAAGCGATTAAGGCACAACAAGCAAGAGAAGCTGCACGTAAAGCAAGAGAAGAAGCGAGATCAGGTAAAAAGAATAAACGTAAAGATACATTATTATCTGGTAAGTTAACACCAGCACAGAGTAAAAACACTGAGAAAAACGAACTTTATCTTGTCGAAGGGGATTCTGCAGGGGGTTCTGCTAAACTTGGACGTGATCGTAAATTTCAAGCTATTTTACCTTTGCGAGGTAAAGTCATTAATACAGAAAAAGCCAAGTTAGAAGACATCTTCAAAAACGAAGAAATCAATACAATCATCCATACAATTGGTGCTGGCGTCGGTAATGATTTTAGTTTAGAAGACAGTAATTACAACCGCGTCATTATTATGACCGATGCGGATACGGATGGTGCCCACATACAAGTATTGCTACTGACATTTTTCTTTAAGTATATGCGACCACTTGTAGCGGCAGGACGTGTGTATATCGCGTTACCACCCCTTTATAAGCTAGAAAAAGGTAAAGGTAAAAATAAACAAGTCTCATATGCATGGACAGATGAAGAGCTAGAAAAATTACAAAAAGAGATGGGTAAAGGTTTTATTTTACAGCGTTATAAAGGTTTAGGTGAGATGAATCCAGACCAGTTATGGGAAACAACGATGAATCCAGAGACAAGAACGTTGATTCGTGTTCAAATTGATGACGAGGTACGTTCATCTAAACGTGTTTCAACATTAATGGGTGATAAAGTTGCGCCACGTAGAGATTGGATTGAACGTCATGTTCAATTTGGCATGCAGGAAGATCAAAGCATTTTAGAAAATGATGAGATTCAAGTTTTGTCAGACCAGACAGTTGAAGAGGAGGATGCATAATGAGTGAAATCATCCAAAATTTACCTTTAGAGGACGTGATTGGAGATCGATTCGGTCGTTATAGTAAATACATTATTCAAGAGCGTGCTTTACCTGATGTACGTGACGGTTTAAAACCAGTACAGCGTCGTATCCTTTATTCAATGTATTCCAATGGCAACACGTATGACAAACATTTTCGAAAGAGTGCTAAAACAGTCGGTGATGTTATAGGTCAATTACATCCACACGGCGATAGCTCTGTATATGATGCGATGGTACGTTTGAGCCAAGACTGGAAATTACGTCATGTATTAGTTGAGATGCATGGGAATAACGGAAGTATTGATAATGACCCGCCTGCAGCGATGCGTTATACTGAAGCAAAATTGAGCCAGCTTTCTGAGCAAATCTTGCGTGATATTCATAAAGATACGGTAGATTTTGTTCCGAACTACGATGATACTGAAATGGAGCCTATGGTATTACCGGCACGTTTTCCAAATTTATTGGTCAATGGCTCAACAGGCATTTCTGCAGGTTATGCCACGGATATTCCGCCACATAATTTAGCAGAAGTGATTACAGCGACGTTAAAGTATATCGATCATCCTAATATTACTGTCAATCAGTTAATGAAACATATTAAAGGCCCTGATTTTCCTACTGGTGGTATTGTACAAGGGATTGACGGTATTAAAAAAGCTTATGAGACAGGTAAAGGCAAGGTTGTTGTCCGCGCGAAGTCTGAAACTGAAACGTTGAGAAACGGACGTCATCAAATTGTTGTTACTGAAATTCCTTATGAAGTGAATAAAAGTAGTCTCGTTAAAAAAATTGATGAGCTTCGTGCTGATAAAAAAGTGGACGGTATCGTTGAAGTACGTGACGAAACGGATCGAAGCGGTCTTCGAATTGCAATTGAACTTAAAAAAGATGTCAATGCGACTTCAGTGTTAAATTTTTTATTTAAAAATACGGACTTACAAGTTGCATATAATTTCAATATGGTTGCGATACGCGAAGGACGTCCTCAATTAATGGGCATTAAATCAATCATCGATAGTTATTTAAACCATCAAATCGAAGTCGTGAGTCGACGTACACGTTATGATTTGAAACATACGGAAGAGAGAATGCATATTGTAGAAGGACTAATGAAAGCTTTATCGATTTTAGATGAAGTGATTGCGTTAATTAGAAATTCCAAAAATAAACGTGATGCTAAAGATAATTTAGTTGAAAAATACGATTTTACTGAAGCTCAAGCTGAAGCGATTGTGATGTTGCAATTATATCGCCTGACAAATACGGACATTGTGGCACTTCAAGAAGAACATGCAGAGTTAAAAGGAAAAATCGATGCATTACGCCACATTCTAGATCACCATGATGCATTATTAAATGTCATTAAAGAAGAACTTACAGCGATTAAAAAGCAATTTAAATCACCACGTCTCTCAGTGATTGAAGAAAAAATAGCAGAAATCAAAATCGACAAAGAAGTCATTGTACCGAGTGAAACAGTGATGTTAAGTATTACGCAAGAAGGCTACATTAAAAGAACATCATTACGTAGTTTTAATGCAAGTGGCAAAGATGAAATCGGATTGAAAGAGCAAGATGGTGTACTTAAAATTTTAGAAGTCAATACGCAAGACAATGCGCTTGTTTTTACAAATAAAGGGCGTTACTTGTTCATTCCCGTTCATAAAATTGCAGATATCAAATGGAAGGATTTGGGACAACATGTTTCTCAGATTGTGCCGATTGATGAGGATGAGCGAGTTATTGATTGCTATGTTGTTTCTGAATTCGATGATCAAAGTGCCATCATCACAGCGACACGTCAAGGTATGATTAAGAAAAGCTTGCTCTCTGGTTTTAAATCAACACGCACGAATAAACCACTCGTGGCAGCTAAAATTAAAGATGGCGATGAATTGATTTCAGTCATGCATGTGTCAACGAAGACCCCTTCGCAGTTATTGACATTTTTAACTTTCAAAGGGATGTCACTCACATATGCGCTTGAAGAATTACCTGATACGGGTTTACGTGCTGCAGGTGTTAAGGGAATTAATTTAAAAAATGATGACCATGTTGTGATGGTTAATACAGTTTCACCACAAGACACGATTTTAATTGCGACTCAGCGTGGTTCACTTAAACGTATCGCTTTTAAAGTCTTACAACAAGCGAAACGTGCTCAACGTGGAATTACATTGTTGAAAGAGTTAAAGAAACAGCCGCATCGTATTGTGTCAGCGCGCGTGTGTCAACCTGATCAAAATCGCTACAAACTGATTTCTCAAAATGATACTTTTGAAGGCGAAATTAAAGATATTCATTTATCAGAGCAATATACAAATGGTAGCTTCGTTGTCGATACAACAGTATTTGGCGAGATAGAGAATCTGTTTGTTGAATAAGCACTAAAAAAATTTATAGTCACTGTTATACTTTGATGATAAAATGGGGCTAGTTGTTTTAACTTGATTGTTTACATTTTGAAATTAAAAAGTAAAGAGGGATTTGTGTGAGAGATTTTGATAGTTTAATTCCGGGGTGGTTTAAGGCTTTTATTCATGTCGGTAATGATTTGATTTGGTCTCAGTATTTAATTGGTTTACTTTTAACAGCAGGTTTATTTTTCTCAATTAGTTCTAAGTTTGTTCAAATCAGATGGATTCCAGAAATGTTTAGAGCTTTAACTGAAAAATCGGAAACTTTAGACAGTGGTGAAAAAGGTATTTCACCATTCCAGGCTTTTGCAATCAGTGCGGGTTCTCGAGTGGGAACGGGTAATATCGCTGGTGTTGCAACTGCAATCGTATTAGGTGGCCCTGGTGCAGTTTTTTGGATGTGGATTATAGCAATCATAGGGGCAGCGAGTGCATTTATTGAAGCCACTTTAGCACAAGTATATAAAGTGCCAGATAAAGAAGGCGGTTTCCGTGGAGGCCCTGCATATTATATTACTAAAGGACTCAATCAACGTTGGTTAGGTGTTTTGTTTGCGATATTAATTACAATTACATTTGCATTTGTTTTTAATACAGTGCAATCCAATACAATTGCTGAATCGTTAAATACGCAATACAACGTAAGTCCTGTGATTACAGGGATTATTTTAGCAGTCATTACTGCGATTGTTATTTTTGGTGGTGTGCGTAGTATTGCAACATTATCATCATTTATCGTTCCAATTATGGCAATTATTTATATTTTCATGGTATTAATTATTTTATTATTAAACTTTGATCAAATCTTGCCGATGATTTCAACTATTATTAAAAGTGCTTTTGGTATTGATCAAGCAGCGGGTGGCGCTGTAGGATTTGCTGTATTACAAGGTGTTAAACGTGGTCTGTTTTCAAATGAAGCAGGGATGGGTTCAGCACCAAATGCTGCAGCAACAGCCGCAGTCTCACATCCGGTTAAGCAAGGATTAATTCAATCACTCGGTGTATTTTTTGATACGATTTTAGTTTGTACTGCAACAGCGATTATGATTTTGTTATATACAGGTTTGAAGTTCGGTGAAGGACAACCACAAGGTGTGGCTGTGACACAATCAGCATTGAATGAGCATTTAGGTAGTGCTGGTGGAATTTTCCTTACAGTAGCGATTACATTATTTGCTTTTTCATCTGTAATTGGTAACTACTACTATGGTCAATCCAATATCGAATTTTTATCGACGAATAAAATGGTACTTTTTGTATTTCGTTGTTTTGTCGTTTTACTTGTATTTGTTGGCGCAGTCGTTAAAACTGAGACAGTTTGGAATACTGCAGACGTCTTTATGGGATTAATGGCAATCGTTAATATCGTGGCGATTATTGGACTTTCTAATATTGCTTTTGCAGTGATGAAAGATTATCAGAAACAACGAAAAGCAGGAAAACGACCGATTTTCAGACCAGAAGAATTAGAAATTAATTTATTTGGTATTGAATGTTGGGGTAACGAAATTCATAAAAATAAAAAACACGATTAGTTTCAATAAGGGCTGAGGCATGAATGTCTACAGCCCTTTATTAACAATTTTTTTAAGTGGAACGTTGATGAGTGAGCGTGTTATTTTAATATTGTATAACATTTGTCATTTAAACATATTTTTTTGTGAATAAGCCATGATTTTGTGCTTTTCATCTTCGGCAATAAGCGGTATGATTTGAATTGGATGTAAGAGGTGAAGACAGTGAATCAGTATACAATTAAAAAAGTCCTCAATAATAATGTACTTATTTGCCAACATCAACAATCTGAAGTGATTATCATCGGAAAAGGATTAGGGTTTAATAAAAAACCGGGCATGACAATTCGAGATCCAGAAACGATTGAGAAAGTTTTCAAATTAGAAAGCAAATCGGAGCAAGATCATTATAAAATGTTAATTGCGCACACTGATGAACGGGTGTTGCGTGTTGTCATTGATTCTGTTCAAATGATTATGTCGCATTTCGATTTGAGTCATGAAGAATCTTTTGTCGTTTCGTTAACAGATCATTTGATTTTTGCATTAAAGCGTATGGAAAACGGGCAATTAATTACTAATCCATTTTTAAGTGAGACAAAATATAGCTATCCAGAAGCTTATCAAATTGCGAAAAAAGTGGTGACGCGAATTAACTTGCAACTCAACATTGATTTTCCGGAAGATGAAGTCGGCTTTATTGCACTTCATATCGCTTCGCAGATCAATGATGTTGAATTTGGAGAAATGCAAACCGTTCCGAAATTAATTAATAATGCTATTCGAATGATTGAACATGATATGGGGATTGAAATTCCAGAGTCATCTATTCCATATCAACGTTTTGTAAGACATATCCATTTCTTATTGCAACGATTGAAAAAAGGTGAAGGCACAACCATTGAATTGAATTTTGAAAATCTATTGAAGACACAATACCCATTATGTTACAATATAGCTGTTAAAATAGTTAAAATGATTCAATCACAAATTGATGTTCGCGTATATGAAGCTGAAGTGGCATATTTAACGATGCATATCCATCAGCTGTCGCTCGCATCTAAAAAACAAGCATAAAAACGTGTTACTAAGTTAGATTAGGCATGAGTTTAAAACATTGTGAACAGTTTTCACATGTCGTTGACTCATGCCCTTTTTTTATGTCGTGTGAAGTGTGATGTGTCATAAATATAGGGAGGTTTATGTAGTGAGAAAGAAATTGTTTGGACAATTGCAACGTATTGGTAAAGCATTAATGTTACCGGTTGCGATTTTGCCAGCTGCAGGGCTACTTCTTGCATTTGGTGCAGCATTACAAGGTGATCAGTTACAATCGTATTTACCTTTTATTCAAAACCATGGTGTTCAAAATGTAGCTGAAATGATGGCTGCGGCGGGAAGTATTATCTTTGATAACTTGCCTATCATTTTTGCGATGGGTGTGGCCATTGGTTTAGCAGGTGGAGATGGTGTAGCTGCCATTGCCGCATTTGTAGGTTTTATTATTTTAAACAAAACGATGGGTGAATTTTTAGGTGTTACACCTGATAATGTTAGCGACACAGCAAAAGGTTATGCAAGTGTACTTGGTATTCCAACGCTACAAACAGGGGTATTTGGTGGTATCATCATTGGTGCGCTTGCGGCTTGGTGTTACAACAAGTTTTATAATATTTCGTTACCTTCGTACTTAGGTTTCTTTGCAGGTAAACGTTTTGTACCTATTGTGATGGCGACAACATCATTTTTATTAGCATTTCCGATGGCATTGATTTGGCCTATTATTCAAAACGGTTTAAATGCTTTTAGTGAAGGTTTACTCGACTCAAATACAGGTTTAGCTGTATTCTTATTTGGATTTATTAAACGTCTATTAATACCATTTGGTCTACACCACATTTTCCATGCACCATTCTGGTTTGAATTTGGTTCATATACAAACGGTGCAGGACAAATTTTCCGTGGGGACCAACGTATCTTTATTGAGCAAATCCGTGAAGGTGCGAACTTAACAGCAGGTAAATTTATGCAAGGTGAGTTCCCAGTTATGATGTTTGGTTTACCGGCAGCTGCGTTAGCAATTTATCATACGGCTAAACCGGAAAATAAAAAAGTTGTAGCAGGTTTAATGGGTTCTGCTGCTTTAACATCATTTTTAACAGGTATTACAGAGCCACTTGAATTTTCATTCTTATTTGTGGCACCATTATTATTCTTTATTCATGCTGTATTAGATGGTTTCAGCTTTTTAATTTTATACTTACTTGACTTACATTTAGGTTATACATTCTCTGGTGGATTTATCGATTTCTTATTATTAGGTATTTTACCAAACCAAACGAAATGGTGGCTTGTTATACCAGTCGGCTTAGTGTATGCGGTGATTTACTACTTTGTGTTCCGCTTCCTTATCGTCAAGTTCAATTACAAAACACCTGGACGTGAAGATAAACAAACAAAAGCAACGACAACATCGACAAGTGATTTACCATATGAAGTTTTAGAAGCGATGGGTGATAAAGACAACATTAAGCATTTAGATGCATGTATCACAAGACTACGTGTAGAGGTGAATGATAAATCTAAAGTAGACGTCGCACGTTTGAAAGATTTAGGTGCATCAGGTGTACTTGAAGTCGGTAATAATATGCAAGCGATATTTGGTCCAAAATCAGACCAAATCAAACATGAAATGCAACAAATTATGGATGGTAAAGTGGTTAGAGATCCTGTGACACTTGATGATAATGATGAAACAGTTATTGTTGATGGTTCACAATCAGATCTTGAAGTGACACATTCTGGTCTTGTATCCGCACCAATGAGTGGTGAAATTGTGCCACTTTCAGAAGTACCTGACCAAGTCTTTAGTGAAAAAATGATGGGTGAAGGTATGGCAATTCGTCCAAGTGAAGGTGAAATTTATGCACCATTTGATGGCAAAATTCAACTCGTATTCCCAACTAAGCATGCACTAGGTCTGGTTTCAGACAATGGTTTAGAATTGCTTATCCATGTTGGTCTAGATACGGTGAAGTTAAATGGTGAAGGCTTTACTGTTCATGTTGAAGAAGGGCAAGAAATTAAAGCAGGCGATCATTTAATGACCGTTGATTTAGAATTAATTAGAAAATCAGCGAAAAGCGATATTACGCCAATTATTGTAACGCAATCTGAAATTAAACATCTTGATTATACAGATGTGCAAACTGTTCAGCATGGTGATAAAATTTTTGAAATTTAACAGATAAGTTTGGAATGAAGGTCAAGATGCATTTGACTTGATGACATTAACCGATGTATTGACAATTATGGTTAAGCTTTAATCTTAATAGAAATCGCTCTAAGATGGTATTTGATTATAATCATCTTAGAGCTTTTTTATATTATTCGTGTGATTTCATTTTCTAAGGAAAACATCGTTCAACAGAAAATCATGCTTTATTATTTGAAATTTTCGGTTTATAGTCTGAAGAGCGTTGGTAATATTAATGGTATAATGAAGCGTATGAGGTTCATCGTTTAGATAGAAATAAATTTAAAGACTTGTATATTCATCTTTGCGACAAATTCGTATGTTTGTTTGTTATTATAGATTTAAGTTTAAATTTTTATGGAAAAGCGATAAACTATAACTAATTTCTAAAAGGCTTGGTGAAATCTATGACCGAACAGCAACAAAAAGAACAATTAGAACATCGAAATCTAAACATACGTGAGAGTCGCTTTATGAAATTTTTCGGTGGTAAAGACTTAATATTTGCATTGCTTGTTTTTATTTTAATAGGGGTTGTTATTTTTATATTTGATCGTGTGTCTTATATTTTTCAACCTTTCATTATTATATTTAATACTATTGCAGCACCGATTATTGTTGCGCTCATTCTGTACTATTTGTTTAATCCGATTATTAATTTAATGGAGCGTTATAATATTAATCGGGTCTGGGGCATTACGATTTTATTTTTAGGTATTGCTGGAATTATAACGATTGTTGTAAATTTATTAATTCCACTTGTTACAATTCAATTTGAACGCTTAATGCATAACTTTCCAAATTATATTAATAAACTCAGTTCCTTTGCGGACAATATGATGCATATACCATTTTTGTCTGATTATTATTCGCAAATTGAAAAAACACTACATGGTTTACAAGAAAAGGTGCCTAGTTTAGCTGATGGCTTAAGTTCAAAAATACGTGTTTTTGCTGAAACTGTTGTGAATATCACAGTTGTTATTGTGACAGTTCCTTTTGTTCTATTTTTTATGTTAAAAGATGGGCATCGTTTTAAAGAATTTTCTAACAGAATTGTTCCTCCAAAGTTTCGCAAAGATGTACATGATTTATTAGATAAAATGAGTGAACAAGTTGGGTCTTACATTCAAGGACAAATTATTGTCTCTTTCTGTATAGGGATTTTATTATTTATCGGTTACTCCATTATCGGCTTAGATTATGCTTTGATTTTGGCAAGTATAGCCGCAGTAACGAGTGTTGTGCCTTATTTAGGACCAACGATTGCGATTTCACCAGCGATTATTATTTCTATTATTACCTCTCCATTTATGTTGGTAAAATTGATTGTCGTCTGGACTGCAGTTCAATTTATAGAAGGTCATTTTATTTCGCCAAATATTATGGGGAAAACACTTAAAATTCATCCGTTAACGATTATCTTTGTCCTTTTATCTGCAGGTAATCTCTTAGGGATTGTAGGGGTTATTTTAGGTATTCCAACCTATGCGATTATCAAAGTTTTAGTTTCTCACATCTTCCTATTATTCAAGCGTCGTTATAATAAATATTACGCTGATGATGCAGGTGGATACGAGATGCCTGAGGAAGAATATAATAAAGAACAATAAAAGATGGAGAGATTGAGCAATCATAAAGTGTCTCAATCTCTTTTTCTAAGACATGGATTCACACATAGAGAAAGGAACAGTTTGCATGATAAAACAAAAACATCACTTGCTTAAATATCTAAAAATTGCATTTATCATTTTTTTAATCACAACGATTACAGTGATTTTAGTCAAAGAACTTGCGGCTATTGATTTTAAGAAAGTCTTCCTATTATTCAATCATATTAGTCCAATGGAAATGATTATTCTCTTCTTATTAGGGGGAAGTTCCGTCATTTTATTATCACTTTATGACGTGATTTTAACCGGTCGTTTTAAATTAGATCTTTCTCCTTTTAAAGCGTTGCGCGTCGGTTATATTATCAATGCGTTTAATAATATTATCGGATTCGGTGGTTTTATTGGCGCTAGTGTTCGTATGTGGTTTTATGGGAGTTATACAAATGAGCGCAAAAAGCTTGTTCAATTTGTCTCCTATATGTTGACGTCGATGCTGACAGGTTTAAGTTTCTTGTCACTATTAATCGTGACACATGTGTTAGATGTTAGCTTTTTATACCGCACATCGATTTGGTTTACAGTCTTTTTATACGTTATCGCTTTTTTATTACCTGTATTTATTATTATTTCATGGATTTGGCCTATTGATCGGACGGCGCGTTGGTTAGGGTCTATCTTTACACTCGTGTCTAGTTCAGAGTGGTTATTAGCGAGTATCGTTCTGTTCTGTGCATTCCAACTTGTAGGTGTGCATGTCTCTTATCCAGTGATTCTCAGTGTCTTTATTGTTGCGGCGATTTCAGGGCTTATTTCATTTATACCGGGTGGTTTCGGTGCATTTGATTTAATAGTTCTGTTAGGTCTACAACATTTAGGGATTGCCGAAGAAAAAGTGGTATTAGGGTTACTTTTATATCGTTTTGCCTATTACTTCTTCCCATTATTAATAGCACTTGTGTTAACCGTTTTTGAATTCGGTTCACTTGCGAAAAAATATGTTTCTGAATCAAAATACTTTTTACCCGCAAAAGAGGTTTCAGGTTTTTTAATGTCTTTCCAAAAAGACTTTGTTGCGTTAATACCATCACTTGCGTTGAGTATTCTAGTATTAATGATGAGTTCGATTTTATTCTTTAGTAATTTCTCCATTATATTCGATGCTTTAAATACGAAGCATCATACATTGTTTATTCTATTGTATATTTTAAATGTCAGTGCAAGTTTGATTTTACTGCTGAATTTACGTGGGATTATCGCTAGGAGTAAACGATCGATATTGTTTGCGATTGTAGCGCTCGTTATCTTATTATTATCTAATTTTTATGTATATGGCGCGACGTTATTATTACTCGTTATCGCTTTAATACTTGCAGCACTGATCTTTGCTTATCGTAAAGCACGTGTACTTAAACGACCACTTCGTATCCAAAAATTAACGATTATTTTAGTCATTAGTGCGATTGTCCTTTATTTCAATCAGCTATTAGTGAAGCAATTTTTATACTTAATTGAAGTACAACCGCCTAAAATTGACTTTTTCTTATTACGTTCAACTTTTTGGTTGTCTGTCATTGGTATGACATTAATTGTTGTGGTCATTATTTATCTTTTCGAATGGAATTATCGTCGCCCTCGAGAACATCATGATAAAGAAGTGGCCAGTCAAATTTTGAAACAATATGGCGGGCATTTATTAAGCCATTTATTATATAGTGGCGATAAGCTCGTATTTGTTAATGAACAACAAACGGCTTTCGTTATGTATCGTTATGACCGAAGTGCCTATATCATTTTAGGTGATCCTGTAGGTTTAGAATCAGATTTCCGTTCGTTGCTGACGGAGTTTTATGAGTATGCCACATATTTAGGTAGAGATGTCATTTTTTATCAAGTGTCTGAAGATTATTTGACGCTTTATCATGACTTTGGTAACCAATTCTTCAAATTGGGTGAAGAGGCGTTAATCAACGCGACAGACTTTACAGTTGCAGGTAAAAAACGACGTGGTTTTAGAGCGACGTTGAATAAATTTGAATCATTAGGTTATCAATTTGAAATTTTAGAGACGCCGTTAGACGAGAAAACGTATGATCGATTGCATCAAATTAGTCGAGAGTGGCTAGGTCAGCAATCAGAGTTTTACTTTTCAGTAGGTCGATTCACGCCTGCCTATATTAACGCAGCGCCAGTTGGGGTGTTGAGAAATGAAGAAGGTCGTATTGATGCCTTTTGTACATTAATGCCTGTTGAAGGTGCAGATACCATTTCCGTCGATTTGATTCGTTGGGATAAATCATTAGGCTTACCTTTCATGGACGCGTTATATTTAAATATGATTTTATGGGCCCAATCAGAAGGCTATTCACGTTTTAATATGGGGATGGCGACATTATCCAATGTTGGACAAGTGCCTTATGGTCATATTAGAGAGAAATTTGCAGGTCGCTTTTATGAACACTTTAATGGTTTGTATAGTTTCCAAGGTTTACGTCAATATAAAAGCAAGTTCAATCCAGATTGGGAGTCACGCTATTTAGTGTATCATCGAGGCCAAAGTGTCTGGGAGAGTCTCATTAAAGTGACAAGAGTGATTCGTCGAAAAAAATAATTGTAATAGAAAAATAAAAACGCCGACAAAGTCATAAGTACTTTGTCGGTGTTTCTGTAGTTTAAAACCAATATGTGATAAGTCCGATATAAAAATCCTTTATTCAAATCAGCAATGGTATGCTTATGTTTACTTAATTTGATGAGATTGCGCGTAAGCTTCACGTTCTCTTTCTTGTTGTTCAAAACGTTCAGGGTCTTTTTTATAGAAATCTTGATGGTATGCTTCAGCTTCATAAAATTCAGAAGCTGGAAGAACTTTAGTGGCGACTGCTTTATCGTGGTCAAAAGTGCCTTCGAGTGAAGCAATATAAGCTTCAGCGACTTCTTTTTGGTCTTCGTTTGTATAAAAAATAGCAGTGCGATACTGCGAACCTCTATCTTGGAATTGTCCACCGTCATCAGTCGGATCAATCACTGAGAAAAAGATTTCTAACAGCTTTTGGTATGAAAAGAGTGCGACATCATACTCGATTTTGACTGTTTCATAGTGACCTGTTTCTCCTGTTTTCACTTGTTGATACGTCGGTTGATCAACGTGGCCTCCCATATAACCTGATGTGACTTGCTCAATGCCCTCGTTTTGGTCAAATGGCTTGGTCATACACCAAAAGCAACCACCTGCAAAATATGCTGTATTGATATTCATTTAAACACCCTTCCATATAAGAACTTGGTATGATTTTATGGTTTTCACTTGATTTTTAAAATAAATTTATATAACGTTAATATGTATTTATTATAGTACATAGATACATAATTTTGAAGATATAAGGTTGATAAGATGAATGAAAACAATTTAAACCGTAGTACCTCGAATGCTTCTGAGAAAACTTTAAAGCGTAAGAAAAAGAGAAAGATACCTAAATGGCCTTTGTTTATCTTGGCGTTTATCATTCTGCTTTTTGCCTTTGTGATGTATTGTGTTTCTAGTTATAAGTCAGGTCTTGAAGTGGCTAAAAAACATAATCAAGCGCCGAAAATACATAAATTTAATGGTGCAATTAAAAATGATGGGAAAGCCACTGTATTAATTTTAGGTGCGGACCGTGAAGACGGCGGTGTGTCTCGTACCGATTCGATTATGGTTGCACAATATGACTATATTAAAAAAGATATGAAGATCGTGTCTATTATGCGTGACATTTATGCGGATATTCCAGGCTATAACAGCTATAAAATTAATGCGGCTTATTCATTAGGTGGACCTGAACTATTGCGCAAGACGTTAAAGTCAAACTTAGGTATTGAGCCAGAGTACTATGCAACACTAGACTTTAATGGTTTTGAAGCGATGATTGACGAACTTGAGCCTAAAGGCGTGCCTATTCACGTTGAAAAAGATATGTCTGCCAAAATTGGTGTATCATTGAAAAAAGGCTATCATCGCCTAAACGGGAAAGAGTTACTAGGTTATGCACGTTTTCGTAATGATCCGGAAGGGGATTTTGGACGTGTACGTCGTCAACAACAAGTGATGTCGGCATTGAAACAACAACTCGTACAACCTTCATCTATTATGAAGGCGCCTAAATTAGCGGGCATTATGCGGGGTTATGTCGGTACGAACATGCCAGATTCAGCAATCTATCAAACAGGCTTCAGTTTTATTGTCCGTGGTGATAAAGATATTAAGACGTTAAGTGTTCCTGTTAAAGGAAGCTACGAAAATATTACGACGAATGATGGTGGCTCTGCTTTAGGTATAGATAAAGCTGAAAATAAAAAGCGAATTCAAGCATTTTTGAATGATTAAAATGATGTTAAAACCCCCTGTTTTCAATCAAACAGGGGGTTTTAGTATTATTGGTCTGATTTACGTACACCAGCAACGCCGAAGTGTTCTTTTTTCATTTCTTCAATGATAACAGAAATCGCTTCTCGCTTTGCATTTGTTGTTCTTTCTACGGCATCTGTCACTTCAGTTACTAAATTTTTAAGCTGTTCATCTGTGCGACCTTCTAATAATTTAACTGTAACAATAGGCATGATAAGACCTCCTCAATTTTTATTTCATTATAGCATTTTTGATATCGGTTGCGCGATTGAATCATTTTTGGCTATGATAAGATTAACAACAAGAGACATGGAGGGTTTTTATGGGTTTCGATAATGTATTAACATCTTTAGGCATCAACGGTATGAAAGTATTTATTCGTTTAAATCAGCGAGAATATGATCTTTCGGATACAATTTCTGGTTGTGTACATCTCAAAGCAGGTCAGAGTGATCAAAAAGTGACACATATTGTATTGACGATGATTGAAAAATATCCGAATGATGATGAAACGAGTGACTTTTCATATTTAACGCACGAACTAGACCGCTTTGTGATTGATGAAGCATTTACTATCGATGTAGGTGAAGATAAAAAAATAGACTTTAGTTTTAAACCGGAGTCGTTAACGTTTAAATCACTTAAAAGCCATATTTATTTACATACTCATGTTTATATTGGGCACGGTTTGGATGAAGAGATGGAAGCTGTCATTCCTTACCGACGTTAATCATTCATAAGCAGTGAGGATTCAATTGAGCGATGTTGCCGCTGATGAAAGGCGCGACATCGCTTTTTTTATGATTTTATTAGAACGTATGTACTGTTTGTGTTGATTTAAGAACATATGTTCGTGTATGATAGAAATATAACTTCAGATAGGTGAGGGTGAATGGAGATGTATGATTATCATTTATTAGAAAACAGGGATATTTTGTGTATAGACCAAAAAAGTTTTTTTGCGAGTGTGTCGTGTATTGAAAAAGGATTAGATCCTTTAACGACAAAGTTAGCAGTAGTTGCAGATACGAAAAGACAGGGATCGGTTGTGCTTGCAGCAACGCAACCCCTTAAAAAGTTAGGTATTCAAACAGGTTCACGTCTATTTGAAATTCCGCATCGCAACGATATTTATATTATTAATCCAAGTATGCGTAAGTATTTAGATATATCACTAAAGATTTCTAAAATCGCGTTACGTTATGTGCCACCAGAAGATTTTCATCAGTACAGTATTGATGAGTTTTTTATGGATGTGACGAAGAGTTACTATCGTTTTAATACGACTTTACATTCTTTTTGTGAGCGTTTAATTAAAGAAATATATGAAGAAACTAAAGTGCAATGTGCGATTGGTGTCGGTTCTAACATGTTACTCAGTAAGCTCGCACTGGATAATGAAGCTAAAAATAATCCGCGCTATATTGCCGAATGGCGTTATGAAGATGTGCCAGATAAAGTATGGGAGATTTCTCCTTTGACTTCTTTTTGGGGGATTAGTAAACGAACGGAGAAAAAGTTGAATGCACGCGGGATCTTTAAAATTGGACAATTAGCACAGTATCCGTACGTTTACTTAAAAAGAGACTTTGGGATTATAGGTGTGGACCTTCATTTACATGCGAATGGGATTGATCAAAGTCGTATCAATGAAACGTATCAAATTATGAACCCTTCTATTTGTAAAAGCCAAATTTTGATGCGTGATTATACATTTCAAGAAGCAAAGGTCGTTATGCAAGAGCTCATTGAAGATGTGGCACGGCGCTTGCGAGAACGTGAACAACTCGCAAAGACGATTCATTTTTCGTTTGGTTACAAAGATGGAGGCGGTATCTCTAAACAGTATACGTTACAAGTCGGTACCAACTTAGAGCAAGATATTTATAACGTTGTTGCGCGTTTGGCTGAAACGTATTGTGACCCAAATGAATTATATCGGACCTTGAGTGTGTCGTTGACGAAAATGTCACCTGAAAGTGAAAGACAGTTAGATTTATTTACGGATGAATTTCAAAGGTTACGTCAAGAAAAGTTGGCGAAAACGATCGATCAATTACAAGAGAAATATGGCAAAGGGATCGTTTCAAAAGCGATATCCTATACTGAAGCGGGAACAAAGTATGGAAGATTAGGCTTAATGGCGGGACATAAAATGTAACTGTATGATTGAGATACCCGTATTTATTGTTATTTTACGGTGGATAAGAAGTAAGCTAGGATTGTAAAAATGAAGGTGGTATAATAAAAAAGTCGCCTATCTCTCAGGCGTCAATGATGACGCAGAGAGGAGGTGCATATGAATGACCGAAGTTCTTGTTCACATCACAACCACGGTTGTCAGTGGTTGTATTGTTGCGTTATTTGCACATTGGCTACGTGTACGCAGCAATAAGAAAAAATAGGCGATATGATAAGCTAGCGCCGAAAAAATCCCCTCGCTACTTCCGATAGCGAGGGGATTGGTGCATATCATGCACGAAGTTCTTGTTGAAGTTATTATAACACGAGTCAGGAAGGAAATGCAAAATGCGTTGATATTTCCTGTCTGTTAGCTTAAGTAAGTATCAAAGTCTTTTAATGCAATACGTGCTGCATCTCGATCTTCCGGACGTTTAAAACTAATACGTAAAGCACCGTAAATGTCTTCACGAACCTCTAAAATCCTCAAGTTTCTTATAGAAATATAATGCGTGCTCAATATATCTGTAATTTTTGAAATCATGCCCGGTTGGTCTGGGATATCTACATATAAATCAAAAGTACTCTCCATTGCTCCTTTTTGACGAATTGGCAAGGCATCGCGATAAGATTTTGCATCATTAAAAAAATCATATAGGGCGTCTTGCTGTTCGGTTTCAAGCAAATGAATGGTATTCGAAAGCTGACGCTGTAAATGTTTAAGTGTCGAAATGATATGGGCCTTGTTCTCAATTGAAATATCTCGCCACATTTCGGGGTTACTACTTGCTACACGTGTAATATCGCGAAAACCTCCAGCCGCAAAGTCTTGAATTAAAGAAGACTCAGAAGCGAAAAAAGCATTAAGATGAACAAGACTAGAGGCCATGAAATGAGGGACATGACTTACGACACTCATGATACGATCGTGTTCTTCAGCAGTTAAATGGATAAAGTGGGCACGCGTAGGTTCGAGTAATTGCTGAATTTGCTGACGTGCATCATTATTTTCTGCAAGGTTATGAACGAGAATATAATAAGCATTTTCAAATAGATGCTTTTTTGCATTGAGTACGCCTGATTTATGACTTCCCGCCATCGGATGCCCACCGACTAAGTGGATTTGAGCAGCTAATAAAGTCGACTCAAATGCTTGAATCGTTGCTTTCGTACTTCCAGTATCAGTGACAATTAAACCGGGTTGTGTTTCAAGATGGGGCAACGCTTTTAAATATTTAACTGTCGTTTGAACGGGTGTCGCAAAAATCACGATGTCTGCTTGCTTAAGTGTCGTTTCATAATCTGAAGAGGCATGGTCAATAATACCTATAGACTGTGCACGTTCGAGTTGGTCGGGATTTGCATCAAAAGCGGTAATGGTTACGTTTGGATGAAAATACTTTATATTACTGGCTAAACTTCCACCGATTAAACCGAGACCAACAAAAAAGATGTGAGTCATCAAAGTCCCCCCTTGAGTTTATAATAAATAATGGCTAGTTTATCATTTTAACGCGTTTAATTGCAAGAGTGAGATAAGAATACGTGAGATTTTAGCGTATCATCGTTACAATAGAATAAAAAGAAGAAGGGGATGAAGAGTATGAATGAACGTGTCATTGATACATTAACTGAATTAACAGCCATCAATAGTCCGTCGGGAAGTGCTGAGCGTGCCATCGATTATGTTAAAAAGCGTGTGGAATTGAGTGGCTACACGACACATATTACTAATAAAGGCGGATTACTAATAGAAGTTAAGGGCGACAACGATGAGAAGAAAAAGTGTATCACAGCTCATGTAGATACACTTGGCGCAATGGTTAAAGAGATATTAAAAGATGGTCGTTTACGTTTAGCTCTTATTGGTGGCTTTCGTTATAATGCAATTGAAGGCGAATATTGTACGATTGAAACGGCAACAGGACAAACATACCGAGGTACAATTTTAATCCATGAGACGACGCCACATGTTTATCGTAACAATCATGAAATTGTGCGTGATGAGACTAATATGGAAGTGAGAATAGATGAAAAGGTGACATCTGAAGCGGAAACACGTGCTTTAGGTATTGAAGTCGGTGATTTTGTCAGTTTTGATCCTCGAACAGAAGTTACGGCTTCAGGATTTGTAAAGTCACGTCATTTAGACGACAAAGTCAGTGTAGCAGTCATTATTGAATTTTTGGAATGGTATCAAGAACAATCGAAGCGGCTCCCTTATACAATTCAGTTTTATATTTCTAATAATGAAGAAATTGGTTACGGTGCGAACTCAAATATTGATCCAAAAGTCAAAGAATTTATCGCTTTTGATATGGGCGCATTAGGTGATGGTCAATCCTCAGACGAATACACTGTGTCAATATGCGCAAAAGATGCTTCAGGCCCTTACCACAAAAAATTGCGTCATCATCTGGTGTCTTTATGTCGTGAACGCCACATTCCATATCAAGTAGATATTTATCCATATTATGGTTCTGATGCTTCTGCCGCTTTAAGTGCAGGTGCAGATGTCAAACACGGTTTGTTTGGGGCAGGAATTGAGTCTTCACATGCATTGGAACGGACACATATAGATTCAATTAAAGCAGCTCAAGCCCTTTTAGAAGCATACTGTTTTTCAGAATTAGTTTAAATTTAATACCGTCATATTGGCGAATTTGAAGGGAATAAGTTAAAATGTAGAAAGAATAAAAGGGTGAATATGGCGTAATCGCAACGGTGATAGAGTTTAAACAATCTGGGGATTTAAAACTTCACTGTTGCTTTTTCTAGGTATGCCATAAGAGGAAAAGCAGAACAAATTAAAAATGCTTGGAAGATATAAAGAGAAATAGGAGTATTAAAATGAAGTTTACAAATTTAACGACGGCTGAATTTGGTGCGTTTACAGATCAAATGCCATATAGCCATTTCACGCAAATGGTAGGGAACTATGAATTAAAGGTTGCTGAAGGTGTTGAAACACATCTTGTCGGCATTAAAGATAACAACAATAACGTACTAGCAGCATGTTTACTGACAGCAGTGCCAGTAATGAAGTTTTTTAAATATTTTTATTCAAACCGCGGACCAGTCATGGACTACGAAAATAAAGAGCTCGTTCATTTCTTTTTTAATGAACTTTCAAAATATGTTAAGAAATATCACGCATTGTATTTGAGAGTAGACCCTTATTTACCAATGTTAAAGCGAAACCATGATGGTGAAGTGATTGAAAGATACGGCAGTGACTGGTTTTTTGATAAAATGGCTGAATTAAACTTTGAACATGAAGGTTTCACAACTGGGTTTGATACAATAAGGCAAATTCGTTTTCATTCTGTGCTCGATGTTGAAAATAAAACATCAAAAGACATCTTAAATCAAATGGATAATTTAAGGAAAAGAAATACGAAAAAAGTACAGAAAAATGGTGTGAAAGTCCGCTATCTAAACGAAGATGAATTACATATTTTCCGTTCGTTTATGGAAGATACATCTGAAACAAAAGATTTTGTAGATAGAGATGACGATTTTTATTATCATCGTATGAAATACTATAAAGATCGTGTCCGCGTACCACTAGCGTATATTGATTTTAATGCATATTTAGCAGAGCTCAACACTGAAGCGCAAGACTTTAAAAAAGAAATTGCAAAAGCAGATAAAGACATCAACAAGCGTCCTGAAAATCAGAAAGCCATAAATAAAAAGAAAAATTTAGAGCAACAACTAGAAGCGAATCAAGCTAAAATAAAAGAAGCAGAAACATTGCAACTTAAACACGGTGACACATTACCGATTTCGGCTGGATTCTTTATTATTAATCCATTTGAGGTTGTTTATTATGCAGGCGGCACAGCAAACGAATTTCGTCATTTTGCTGGAAGCTACGCAGTGCAATGGGAAATGATTAATTATGCGATTGATTATCAAATTCCAAGATATAACTTTTATGGCATTAGTGGTGATTTTTCAGAAGATGCAGAAGATGCAGGTGTGATAAAATTTAAAAAAGGCTATAATGCAGAAGTAATAGAATATGTCGGTGATTTTATTAAGCCTATAAACAAACCTGCCTATACAGTCTACTTAAAATTAAAGCAATTAAAAGACAAGATAAAAAGATAAGATATAGCAAAGAGAAGGGGATTTATTGGTATGAAATTTACAGAGTTAACAGTTGAAGAATACGACCAATTTGTTCAAAATCCTGTTTTAGAAAGCCACTATTTTCAAGTAAAAGAAAATATTGCAACAAGAGAAGCGGACGGATTTCAAGTTGTGTTGCTTGGTGTGAAAGATGACAACAATCAAATCCTTGCAGCCAGCTTATTTTCAAAAATTCCTACAGCAGGCAGTTATGTTTATTACTCAAATCGTGGCCCGGTCATGGATTATAGTGATTTAGGATTAGTAGACTTCTATTTAAAAGAATTAGAACAATATTTAACGAAAAATAAATGCCTTTATGTCAAAATAGATCCATATTGGATTTATCAAATATATGATAAAGATATCCAACCGTTTCCGAATCGAGAGCGTAATGATAAATTAGTACAACTTTTCAAATCGCACGGTTACCGTCATCATGGCTTTACAACTACATATGACACATCGAGTCAAGTGAGATGGATGGGCGTACTCGATTTAAAACATCAAACGCCACAGACATTAAAAAAATCGTTCGATAGTCAGCGTAAAAGAAATATCAATAAAGCGAACAATTTTGGTGTGAAAGTTAGATTTTTAGAAAAAGATGAAATCGATCTCTTTTTAGAGCTTTATAGAGAGACTGAAGAACGTGCAGGCTTTGTGTCAAAAACAGACGACTATTTCAAAAACTTTATTAATCATTATGGCCATAAAGTGTTGATTCCGTTAGCATATATTGATCTTGATGAGTATATAACGACATTACAAGAGAGCTTGAATGATAAAGAATCAAGACGTGATCAAATGATGTCTAAAGAGAATAAAACAGACAAACAAATCAAGAAAATTGCAGAGTTAGATACGCAAATTGATCATGACCAAAAAGAATTGTTAAGAGCTAGCGAATTACGTCAAACAGATGGTGCAATCCTTCATCTTGCTTCGGGTGTATATTTTGCAAATGCTTATGAAATCAATTATTTTTCGGGCGGCTCAAGTGAGAAATACAACCAATTTATGGGACCATATGCGATGCATTGGTTTATGATTAACTATTGCTTTGAACAAGGTTATGAGCGTTACAATTTTTACGGTTTGTCCGGTGATTTTACCGAAAACAGTGAAGATTATGGTGTATATCGCTTTAAAAGAGGATTCAATGTGCAAATTGAAGAACTTATTGGTGACTTTTATAAACCTATCCATAAAGTAAAATACTTTGTCTTCAATACATTGAATAAAGTACGTACAAAAATTAAAAAACAATAACAATTGATTCGCGCTTTGAGCTAAAAAGCGCGAATTTTTTTATAAAAAATAGAATTAACCATATTTATGTTATGTAAACCTAATAAGTGATATAAATTTTAAAACAAGCATATAAGGACTTTTGACAGCGCTTTCATTTTAGAGTGCGCTTAAACACTGTATGAATCTAAATCGTTACATATGGAGCAAATTTGAAGCCTTTAGCAATAGGTTTTTAGATGTTATTATGTATTATTATTGTAAATCAGTGATTGTGCTGATGTATCATACATTTATAAGCTTTTAACGGTATTTAAATATCGCTATTGAACATGGTTATAGCACTATGGATGGCTTTAGCTTCAAATTTGTCGCATTATCTAAGCGTGAATTTATATATACCATGTAGCCATAGCAAATTCATGTGTTGCATAGATCTTTAAATGATATATAAACCAATCAGCTGCAAATAATAAACGTCATAACATAATACTAACGGTTAAATCATAATAAGCGTTGGTAAATGATGTATTTAATATGTAAATACGTAAATCATTATAGATATGTATAGAAAGACCAATGTATTTCAAAAATCACTTTTTAGTTTACATAATATATATTATAGGAAGTTATGTATAAAAAAGGGATTGAGCCCTTTTCCTTATACATAAAATAAAAAATATCCCTAAACCGTTGATGATTGATATCAACTTGCTTAAGGATATTGCGATTACTTTGGATAATGATTTTTTTCGAAGCGTGCACGTTCTTTTTCAAATTTTCTAAGCTGACGCTGTTTTCGCCAATTGCGTGTAAAATACCATAACAATGCGCTAATGATTAAACTTAGAATTGCGACAAATGCTGCATATCCTAATAACGGTTCATACGTAATGTCATAAAAATTGGGTATGATAAATGCCAATACACCAAGCACGACAAACATGGTTATTGCTGTAGAAAACCACTTATTGAGCACTAAAGTACAAAATAACGTGAGGACGACCATAATGAGTAAAGTCACCCACAAATAGTTCGGCATTTCTAGTATCGTCATATGGGTTAGTCTCCTTCAATTGCTTTGATTTAGATTTCATTATACTAAAATTACTGTACTTTATCAGTTTTAAAAGTCAAATTAAGTTATCAATATCTTTTGACATGCGTTTATGCATATAAAAACGTTATAATATGGTTACATACATATTTAAAGGAGGAATGATGACATATGTCTCAAAAATTACCACATAGAACGGAAGTTCCTACAGCTGAAACTTGGGATTTAAGTGATTTATACGCTGATTCAGCGGCTTACGAAAAAGCGATTCACGCATTATATCAAGATGCCCAAGGCTTTAAAGCGCAATATGAAGGGCAATTGAACCAATTAGATACCATTAAAAAAGGATTAGAAGCCTTTTCTCAAATCTTAATAGAATTAGATCGCGCAGGGAATTATGCAGAACTATTGCTGAGTGTCGATACTACAGACGCAGAACGACAACGGTTAAGCGCCCTATTTTCAACGAATTATGGTAAGATTTTAAGCCAACTGTCTTTTGTTGAATCTGAGTTGCTATCTTTAGACAAAGAAACGATGGATACTGCAATTAATGAGTTGCCTTATGGTTATTATTTAAAGCAATTGCAAAAAAGACAACCGCATCAATTACATGCCAAAGCAGAAGAAGCTTTGGCGAGTATGGCACCCGCGTTTTCATCAGCAAGTGAAATCTATGGCATCACAAAAATGCTTGATATTGATTTCGGAAGTTTCGAAGTGAATGGTCAGCAATATGATATGGACTATACGACGTTTGAAGGCTACTATGAAGATCATGAAGACACGGATTTACGTCGTAAGAGCTTCCGTCATTTTAGTGACACGATTAAAAAATATGAACATACAACGGCTGCAGTATACAATGCTCAAGTCCAAAGAGAAAAATTAGAAGCTGATTTGAGGGGTTACGATTCAGTCATTGAGTACCTACTCGAAGAACAAGATGTTACTTTAGAGATGTATCATCGCCAAATTGATACGGTTATGTCTGATTTAGCCCCTATTATGCGTAAATATGCGAAAATCATTCAAAGAACAAATAAATTAGACGAGCTTCGATTTGAAGACTTAAAGATTTCGGTTGATCCTACATATGAGCCTGAAATTACAATTGAAGAATCTAAAAAATATATTTTTGGTGCACTGGATGTCTTAGGTGCTGATTATGTTAAAATGTTAAATCAAGCCTATGATGAAAGATGGATAGATTTTCCACAAAATAAAGGTAAACAAACGGGTGCTTATTGTGCGAGCCCTTATGCGTCACATAGTTATATTTTTATTTCGTGGACAGGTAAAATGACAGAGGCATTTGTGCTAGCTCATGAATTAGGTCATGCAGGCCATTTTACATTTGCACAAGCGCATCAAAATTACTTACAATCTGAAGCATCTATGTATTTTGTTGAAGCACCATCAACAATGAACGAAATGTTAATGCTAAATTACTTATTCAAAAATAGTCATAATCCACGTTTTAAACGTTGGGCAATCGGCTCTATTTTAGCACGCACATATTATCATAATATGGTCACGCATTTACTTGAGGCAGCTTATCAACGAGAAGTCTATCAACGTGTTGATAAAGGTGAATCATTGAATGCCCCTGCGCTAAATGAAATTAAATTAGATGTGATTAAAGCATTCTGGGGAGATGTAGTAACGTATACACCAGGTGCTGAGTTAACTTGGATGCGTCAACCTCACTATTATATGGGACTTTACTCATACACTTATTCAGCTGGTTTAACTATCGGAACAATTATGGCACAACGTATTAAAAATGAAGGTCAACCTGCTGTAGAAGATTGGTTAACTGCCTTAAAAGCCGGTGGTAGTGTTTCTCCAACAGAGATTGCGAAGATTGCTGGTATCGATATTACGACGGATCAACCACTTAAAGAAACAATACAATATATCGGTCAATTAGTTGATGAATTAGAAGCATTAACGAATGAAATTGAGGCTGGGACTGATAGCGAAAAGTAAATGAATGTTAAAAATAAACTTTAAGAAGAATGTTTAAAGAAATGCGGAGGATATAGAGATGAAATTGAAAGATGAACGTCATCAGTATATACTTGATCAAATCGAACAAAAAAGAATCGCACGTGTGTTAGATTTGTCGAAAGATTTAAATGTAGCCGAAATGACGATACGTCGTGATTTAAAAGAACTTGAGTCACAAGGTTATTTGCAACGTATACATGGTGGCGCTAAAGCTTTATCCTCCCCTAACCCAACGATTTATAAAGAACAATCAAGACAAGATAAGAAAGCAATGAATACAGCAGCTAAAAAAATCATCGCACAAAAGTGTAGTACACTTATCCATGATGTTGTTGATGATAATGAGGAAGTTGTATTTATTGGTTCAGGCACCACGAACGAAGCCATTTTTGATTATATAAAAGAGAAAAGATTGACGATTGTAACGAACTCTATGGATATATTTATGCAGTATAAAGGCTTGGCACATATTGATACGTACTTAGTTGGTGGTCGATATCGAGAAAAAACAGGTACTTTTGTAGGCCAATATGCTGAAAATATGATTCGTCAATTTGAAATTACAAAGGCATTCATCGGCGCAAATGGGATCGTAAACCAAGAAATAACGACAGCAAATGAAGCTGAAGGTGCCTGCCATCAAGTTGTTATTGAAACTGCTGAGCAAGTTTATATTAATGCAGATCGAACAAAATTCGATGTCAAAGCGTTATTTACATTCGCTACACTGAATCAAGTTACAGCTGTCATCACAGATGATGTTGCAAAAATCGAACAAAATCCTATGTTTTTTATTTGATAAAAAGTGGCTGTATGCAAACATTACGTTAACTCGAACTGGAGTATAAGAGAAAACCAAATAATTTCTCTTATACTCTTTTTTTCTTTTGAACACCTATTTTCTTCATCATTTTGATAAAAACAATGATTAACCCCTACTCCATCGCATTTTTATCACACAATAATTTTAAAATCATCCCTCTGTTTAAAATATAACGGTATTGCACAATTAAGTTTGTAAAAATTACTTTGTTGTGTATAATATAACTATAAACAAACATTTAAGAACATAACTATACTTTATCGAACATTTTAAAGGAGTGAGAGATATGAAATTGTACCTCAATGCGACAACAAAAGGACAAGCATTAAAAGAAAAATTGCTTTCTTTTTTGGTAGCTAAAGGTCATGACGTCGTGGATTTAACAAGTTCAGAAGATGGAGACGATGTTTTCAAAGTAACCCAACAGACTGTTATGAAGATTCAGAGTGATTTAGAAAGTAAAGCGATTATCGTTGATGACTATGGCATTGCCCCATTTATCATTGCGAACAAATATAAACACATTATTTGTGCCAGTGTATCCGATGAGCAATCTTCTAAAATGACAAGACGTCATAATAATACGAACATCATCGTTTTAGGTTCAGAAATTATAGGTGCAACACTTGCGCAAAATTGTGCAGACGCCTTTTTTAAAGCTGATTACGATGCAGGTCGTCATCAAATTAGAATCGATATGCTCAATCATATGTGTTAAAAACTGGGAGGGAAAATTATGAAAATAGCGATTGGCTGTGATCACATTGTTACAGATGTAAAAATGAGGATTTCTGAACATTTAAAAGATTTAGGGCATGAAGTTATTGACTTTGGTACATACGATAAGCACCGCACGCACTACCCTATTTTTGGAAAATTGACGGCAGAAAGTGTCGTTAAACAAGAAGCAGATTTAGGTGTTGTTTTATGTGGAACGGGTGTTGGCATTAGTGTTTCTGCGAATAAAACACCTGGTGCACGTGTAGCTCTTGTGCGTGATACTACAAGTGCACGAATTGCAAAGCAACAATATAACTGCAACCTTATTGCAGTTGGAGGTGCAGTGACGGGGATTGACTTAATCAAAAATATTGTCGAAACATTTATTAACACTGAATATAAGCACACAGATGAAAACGAAGCATTGATTCGGCAAATTGATCATGTATTAGAGTCAGAAGATGTTCATTACACTGACGATATGTTTGATTTGTATTTAGAAAAATGGAATCAAGGGGCTTACCAAGATTAAAGATTATAGTACTTAAAATAAGCACAGTTACTAAATGATATCTCTGGGGATGTGGAGATACGCTATTGACTACTATGACATTTAAGTTGAAAAAGTAAAATAATATCACTAGGTGCGCGTGTAATGATTAGGAGGTACCTGCGAAATAAACGAGCATCACTATACAATAATCAATTTGAGAAGATTTGTATATGTTTTTATCCGCAGGCAAATAAAATGGTAAAAGACTTATCTCATTTAGTGAATGATAAAGGCTTTATTGCAGCATTGGCGATTGATCAACGTGGTGCATTAAAGCGAATGTTAGGAAATGATATTTCAGATAAAGCTATCGAACAATTTAAAGTTATCGTTTCTGAATCTTTGACACCTTATGCATCTAGCATTTTATTAGATCCTGAATATGGCCTTCCAGCTGCTGCTTGCAGAGAGCCATTGTGTGGTTTAATGTTAGCTTATGAAAAAACAGGCTATGATAAAACCGAACCAGGTCGACTTCCAGATTTACTTGATAATTGGTCTGTTAAGCGTTTAAAAGAGGCTGGCGCAAATGCTATTAAGTTACTTATTTATGTTGACGTAGATGAATCAGAAGACATAAATATTAAAAAGGAAGCATTTGTTGAACGTGTGGGCGCAGAGTGTCATTCTGAAGATATACCTTTCTTCTTAGAAATATTGACTTATGATGCGACTATTGAAGACAACCAAAGTATTGAATACGCAAAATTAAAGCCGCATAAAGTTAATCAAGCGATGGAAATATACAGTCAACCACGTTTTCAAGTTGATGTTTTAAAAGTAGAAATTCCTGTTAACATGTCATTTGTTGAAGGATTTAGTGAAAAAGAAGTCGTTTATACACAATCTGAGGCAGCGCAACACAACTGTACCGTAATGAAAACATGAGCCAAGCGCAATCGTGGCTTACAAACGAAGGGGTTAAAAATATAGAAGCCTTAAACAAAGTATTAGAGAAGACAGCCACACCTATTCAATCATTATAATATGAGCCTGGGACATAAATACCAAAATAAATAGCTCGAAGATGATTTTGATAAAAATCGTCTTCGAGCTTCCTTTTTATTATCATGCTTCGTATTATATAGGCTCGCTTTCCGAGGGGACAGCCTCAGCCTGTAGTCTTCGGCTCGTCCTGTTCCCTCAGGAGTCTCGCTATAAATACTTCGCTTATATATGTAATCATTCACCATTATACTTAAAAAAATAAGGCACTTTCGTATAATTTAATTCATCACAACAAAAACTAAATTAACGAGGTGCCTAAGGAAATTAGTCGCATCTAGTGCGGCTAAACTGATGATAAAAGGAAAAAATCCGAGATTTTTCGTTTTTTACGAAAACCTCGGATTTCATCGATTATTGAGACAATTTTGTCTCAGGCTCATTTCCTATTTACGTATGTTAAGATTGTTGGGCAATCGTTTTTGCTAATTCACGGTACCATAATGCACTTTTTTTGACATATCTTTTTTGCGTTTCAAAATCAATATAGAATAGTCCATACCGTTTATTATAACCATTTGACCAACTAAACATATCTTGTAGTGACCATACAAAATAACCGTCGACACGTGCACCCTCTTTGATCGCTTTACTAATTGCTTCTAGATGAGTTGCTATATAGTCAATACGTACTTGATCGTTTATCGGTGTTTCTTCGTCAATCCACTGATCTTTGTAACCAAGTCCATTTTCTGTTACGAGCATTTTCTTATAGTTTGGATAATCATTTTGAATCCGTTGAATCATATCGTAAAGGCCTTCTGGATAAATATACCAATCCCAGTCGGTCGTTGGAATTTTATCATTTTTGACAACTTCACCAATGCCTGCGATGCGATACACAGAAGTCCCCTTATCACCTGTTCCATTATGAAAAATATAGCTTTCATCCTGATGGTATTGAATCCAATTACTTTGATAATAATTTATTCCAATAAAATCAAGTTGCGGTGCTGCAATTTTAAGGGTATCCAACTCCTCTTTTCGAATATCTAATTGCTCAAATTCATCTGCTAATATCGTTTTTATTGTTGTGAGTTTTTCGTCCGTATAATAGCCTAAAAATGTTGCGTCTAACATGAACCCATTCATGAAAATATCATGTTTACGTGTTGCTTCAATATTTTGAGGTTGTTGATCAATACTATAAAATTGTGTTAATGCATGTACGAGACCAATTTCACCTTGATAGCCTTTTTCTTTAAACAAATTGACAACACGACTATGTGCAACGAGTTGATTGTGTTGAGATTGGACACATTTTAGACGCTCATACTTTTCACCTGGTGGAAACGCACCAGAAAGATACTGTCCTTGTGCATAGGCAATAGGTTCATTTATCGTTATCCAATGTTTAACAATGTCATGATATGCTTCAAAAACAAAAGCGGCATAATCCTCAAATGCTGAAATTTGATTTTTATTGAGCCAGTCTCCTTGTAAAAACAATGTTTCAGGCGTATCAAAATGATGCAAAGTAACGTAAGGCTCTATATCGTATCGAAGACATGTTTCAAATACTTTGCGATAGTATTCAACCCCTTTCACATTCGGCTCGCCACTTCCATTTGGAAATATGCGTGACCATGCAATTGAAATACGCAGCGCTGTAATACCATGTTCATGAGCTAAACGGATGTCTTCTTCATAACGGCGATAAAAATCACTCGCTGGATCAGGACTAAATCGCCCCTCTTTTTCTAAAAACGCATCCCATAAAACGCGACCTTTCCCATCTTCTTTGCTTGCACCTTCAACTTGATATGATGCTGTTGCGGCACCTAAGATAAAAGTTTTAGGTAATGCTATCATTTAAATCGCTCCTTTATGTTTATTTTTGTTTAATTTTTCTGACGAATCAAGTTAGCTATTTTTGTTAATGCCGCATCTCCGTCACGTGTTAACGCAATGTATTCACGTCCAGTTGTAGTCATTAGTTGTGCGTCATATTGATCTGTTATTTTCTTCATTTCATCTTTCATTGAATCCATTTGTGGTGCAAGGATTACAACATCCATGTCACGAATCAAATCCATGTCTTGACCATATGCACGAGCGGTTGCCTCTAACTGAACGCCTTTTTCTTTTGTTGTTTTGTTAAGTGCGTTAGCTAGGATACCACTTGTTCCGCCACCTGCACAGACGACTAAAACATTGGCACTAAAGTTGTGAGTCGATTGGTCATATGAAGATTCATTTTCTTGTTCAGTCTTTGTATCAGAGGTATCTTTTAAATCATTGCTTGATTCAGCAGTTACAGTACTGCGTTCTTCATCAAGCTTGATTTTGTCGTATGCACGTACAAATGGATACCAAATAATAAAATCCACTATCAATAATACGGCTATTAAAACAAGAGAAAGCATTGCAAAATTGCTAGCCATGTATATACCAATCGGTGCTGGTGTAGGCCATGGAAGTAAGTGCATAAAACCATTCATCCCTAATTGTTCAACAAAGAATTTTAAAATCCATGAATTAATAATAGGCGTAATGATAAAAGGAATCATAAATACTGGATTTAAGATAATCGGTGCACCAAAGAGTAAAGGTTCGTTTACTGCAAAAGTAGTTGGAACGACAGATGCTTTACCAACAGCTTTTAATTCTTTTGATTTACAAAGAAATATAAATAAATAAGGGACGAGTAAAGTCGCGCCAGTACCACCCATTAGTGCAACGAAATCTTGTGTAGATTGTGTCAATGCAAAACTTGCATGTTGCCCTTCTCTAAAAAGGCGTAAATTTTCAGCTTGGTTATTATACATGATTGCAACCACAGCAGGACCCACAACGGATGGGCCGTGTACACCAATAAACCAAAAGAAAGCAATGAACCCAAAAATAACAGCAAAGCCTAAGTAACCATTGGCAGCCGTAAATAAAGGCGAAAGTAAGATTGTCACAAGCTCGGCTAAATTTCCTTCTGTTAAATGTCTCACTAAAATATCAATAATCCAGAAAAAGGAGACCGATAAGGCGAATGGAATCATATCCTTAAACGCTTGTGCAATATTCCCTGGAACTTGGGGAGGCATCTTAATCGTAATATTATTTTTTATACAAACGTAATAAATGTTAGGAACGATAAATGCGACTAAGAAAGAGGCAATCAACCCTTTGGTACCTAACATATCAATATTAATACCATCTTTTACAGGATTCATCGCTAAAATTAATAGTGCTGATTCGGCAGCGATAAATGTGGAGATAACATTGATTTGGTTTGTTTTAGGTAACTTGATATTTTTATTATCAGTCAGTGACTTGGTGACAGTCCCTGAAATATAAACGGCAATCATTCCCATTGTAAATGTGTAAACTTTCATAATGATTTCTTCAATATGTTTTGGCCAGTGAAATCCCCATATATTCGGCACATAAGCAACTAAAATAAACAATGAAGAAAATAAAATAACAGGCATAACTGCGACAAATCCGTCACGAATTGCAGTTAAATACGGATTGGCTGCAACCTTTTCAAAAAAAGGCTTCATACGCTCTATATATTTGATAATGGATTTCATATATATTAACCTACCTCTCTAAGCGTTCTAATTGCTGATAGACATCAATAAAGTATTTTGCAATATCTCGTAAAGCCATTGTCGTCATGAGGTGATCTTGTCCATGAACCATGACAAAACTCATTTCTCCGACTTCGCCACGTGACTCTTTTGCTAAAAGCTGTGTCTGTTCCACATGTGCTTCATTAATAAATCGATTCGCATTTTCAATGTGTGCTTGCGCCTCTTGAAAGTTTTTACTTTTGGCTGCCTCGAATGCACGCATAATTTCTGCACGTGCATCACCTGCTATAGCAACAATGGTAAATCCAATCATCATGTTATCTTCTTTAGACATAAATTTTCCTCCTTTATCGCCTTAAATAAGTCGCTCTATATGCAATTGAAAATGATATTTATCAGTTTCTAGAACGGTGAGATGAAATTGACTTTCTAAAGCTTCTGCCAGCTCGCTTGCAAGTTTGTACGAGACTGGATGAGATTGTTTTAATCCAAAAAAATAGCAACATCAATCGAACTTAATTGATTTTCATCTTTATTTGCATTTTGAGACTCATAAAAGTAACTCATGTGTGTGAAAAAGCGGTCGTAGTGATAATGATTACGTTGGGTTCGAACAATTTGATGGTCATTTAAAAACTGATTTACGAAGTTAATGATACGAATGAATCGTGCATTATCTTCTATTTGAGTCGTGTTTACATCCAGCTTGGCATTGAGAAAATGTAATGCTAAACTGACAACTTCAGATTGTGGAAACGATGGCGCTAAGTTTTGATTAATGATTTTTAACCCAAGTTCTGCGGCCTCCATTTCAAGTGGATAATGCGACTGCATATCTGGTATAACGGTTTCTTGCCAAAGGTTATTTTCAATACGATGTTGTGCTGCATATAAATGATCAGCTAATGTCACATAAAGATAGTCTTGAAACGTCAGATTAAAATGCTTTTGTACAGTTGAAACAACTTCAAAGCTAGTTAAGATGTATTTAATCGGAACATCTTTAATTAAAAAAGTCAGATTCTGCTTCATATTTTCGTTTTCTAGACGAAAAATTTTCTCAACCAATTGACGTTCTAAAGTGTCCCCTTTTTTCTTTTTAAATGCGATACCTTTACCTGTGACAATCAGTTCTTCTTGCTCGTGTGATTTGACAATTGCACAATTATTGTTCAAAACCTGTTGAATAATCATTTATAAACCTCCCAAAACTCAAATAAAAAAACCACAAATCAATTCGTCTGATACAAAATTGATTTGTGGTTTCGCCTAATTCAATAGTCACGATCCATGGAAATGTTTTAAAATGTCCGTTTTTGTTCTTTATGATAATAATAAAGCTGTTCAATTTAAATGTCAATATAAATTTAATATGACGAAACACAAATAGAGATACAATGACGTTAAATAAACATATGAAAAAAGCCCTATCATCAAGTGGTATGCATGACGACAAGGCTTTATCTGAAATGATTTTAAGTTGAAAATTTTACGTGAGTTAATCTTCTAAGCGAGACCAACCTTTTTTCGTTAATGTGATTTTTCCAGTTTCAATATTGATAATGCGCTTTTTATATAAATGACCGATAGCGCGTTTAAAAGCGCCTTTACTCATGTTAAAAACTTCTTTTATAGCTTCTGGGCTAGATTTGTCCCAAAATGGTAATTCGCCTTCGTATTCAACAAGTAGGTTAAATATACGTTCGCCATCTTCATCCAAACGTTCATGCGCAAAAGGTAAAAATGAACCGTTTAATTCGCCTTTATCATTATAGCCAATAATGCGCACATCTAACTGTTGTCCTAGTCTCGGTTCTTCCTTACGTTCTGACTCATGCACAAAAATTTTGTAGCCTTCTTCTGATAAAAGAAATGTACCTACGCGTAATAAACGATATGGGCGTGCTTGAATTGTTTTGTTTTTAAGTGCGTCATCATGAACAGGTGTGTACATTTGTTGGACCGTTGTTTCTGATGCAAGTCGAGCAAACATTTGTCGTTCACGGTCAATTCTCAATGTACATAAAACGTAGTCTCCTTTTACAGGCCATAACGATTTAAGCTTGGGTAAATCTTCCCATGGTACTAAAACTTCTCTTGGTAAGCCGACGTCTAAGCGTGCACCATCACGGTCTGTACTGAGTACACGAACAAAGTCATAACGCCCCACGGTAATATCAGGCATATTTTGAGTAGCAAATAAATCACCAGATCGGTTAGGATAGATGAAAAAACTATATGACTCCCCTATTTCTAATTCGTCATCAGCATTGACTTCTGACGCATTTAATTTCACTAATTCTTGGTTCGGCCCTTCCAAATGATATGTAGAACCTTCAAGGGCTTTTACTTCTAAAAATTCAATCGTCCCTATAATTTCATTTTCTTTAAATGACATAACGTACTCCTCTATAATTAAGTTATTTCTATTATATCATCTTATAGTGGTATAAGCATTAAGGGTAAGTTACATTTAAAAGTCATGCGGTGCTGTTCGATTATTTTTTAAAGAAATTAGATTTATAGCCCTTTCTCATGATATAATTCATCCATTAGATGAAAATGAAATAAAGGAGAAAATCCATGTTACAAGTTACAGATGTGAGTTTACGTTTCGGTGATCGTAAATTATTTGAAGATGTGAATATTAAATTCACACCGGGAAATTGTTACGGACTTATCGGTGCAAATGGTGCAGGAAAGTCTACGTTTTTAAAAATTTTATCAGGAGAGTTAGATTCTCAATCGGGTCATGTTTCGTTAGGCAAAGATGAACGTTTAGCAGTATTAAAACAAGATCACTTTGCATATGAAGATGAACGTGTACTAGATGTTGTCATTAAAGGGCATGAGCGTTTATACGAAGTCATGCAAGAGAAAGACGCAATCTATATGAAACCTGACTTTAGTGATGAAGATGGAATACGCGCTGCTGAACTTGAAGGCGAATTTGCTGAAATGAACGGTTGGAATGCTGAAGCGGATGCGGCAACATTACTTTCAGGACTTGGTATTGCGGCAGAGTTACATGATAAAAAAATGTCTGAACTTGAAAATAATCAAAAAGTTAAAGTATTGTTAGCGCAAAGTTTATTTGGACAACCTGATGTGTTATTACTCGACGAGCCGACCAACGGACTAGACATTCAAGCCATTAGTTGGTTAGAAGACTTTTTAATTAACTTTGAAAATACAGTGATTGTTGTTTCCCACGATAGACATTTCTTAAATAATGTTTGTACGCACATCGCTGATCTCGACTTCGGTAAGATTAAAATTTATGTAGGGAATTATGATTTTTGGTATCAATCTAGCCAATTGGCTCAGAAGATGGCGCAAGAACAAAATAAGAAAAAAGAAGAAAAAATCAAAGAATTACAAGACTTTATTGCGCGCTTCTCTGCCAATGCGTCAAAATCGAAACAAGCAACAAGTCGTAAGAAGCAATTAGAGAAAATAGAATTAGATGATATTCAACCTTCATCTCGTCGTTATCCGTTCGTTAAATTCACGCCAGAACGTGAAATCGGAAATGACCTACTATTTGTTGACAATGTTTCTAAAACGATTGAAGGCGAAAAAGTTTTAGACGGCATCTCTTTCACAATGAACCCTAATGATAAAGCTGTATTAATTGGTGAAAGTGAAATTGCAAAAACGACATTGTTAAAAATACTTGCTGGTGAAATGGAACCCGATGAAGGTACAGTTAAATGGGGTGTGACAACTTCTCAAAGTTACTTCCCTAAAGATAACTCTGCTTATTTTGAAGGTGTGGATATGAACTTAGTCGATTGGTTGCGTCAATATGCACCAGAGGATGAACAAACAGAGACGTTTTTACGCGGATTTCTAGGCCGTATGCTATTTAGCGGTGAAGAAGTGAAGAAAAAAGCGAGCGTTTTATCTGGTGGAGAAAAAGTACGCTGTATGCTTAGCAAAATGATGTTATCAAGTGCGAACGTCTTATTGTTAGATGAGCCAACCAACCATCTAGATTTAGAAAGTATCACTTCAGTAAACGAAGGCTTGAAAACATTTAAAGGCTCACTCATCTTTACTTCTCATGACTTTGAGTTTATCAATACTATCGCGAATCGTGTGATTGATTTAGACCATGAAGGCGGTCTTTCTAAGGAAATGAGTTATGAGTTATACTTGCAAGAAAAAGGTGTACTTAAAGCAAAAGCCTAATCCCATTTCAATGTCTTAAATAGAGAGCTAGAATGAAAAGCTTTCACATAAAGGTTTACACATTAAGCGTTTATATGTATAATGAAGTTCATAATAATTGAATATCACTGATGAGGCGCATCAATCATAAGTAGATATATTTTAAGCGTGTCTGCAAGCACATATATCGAAAGGGTGAGATGCCGAAACAAACAGTATTGCAGTTGCTTGTTTGTTGGATTCTTTGGTTAAGAGCTGAGAGTCTGTCATTATTGTTACAATAATGGAGTGCATCACTTGTATATAGATTGAGCAAGTTCGCACGCCGAACTTGCTTTTTTGTTTATATGTGTCCCCCATTTTTGTAAAGTCTAGACTTAACTATTGATTTAAGTTGTCAATTCAGTGGATGCGTTGTAAAGTAAAGATTAAAATATCAATTATTATCTGAATTGTGTGAAGATAATGCTAAATCAGACTTTATTGAAGTATGACTTTGAATTTAAAATTGGAGTGAGATAAGATGACAAAATTAGCAGTTGTAGGTGCAACAGGATTAGTAGGTACAAAAATTTTAGAAACGATTGACCGAAAAAATATTCCTTTTGATGAACTCGTACTTTTTTCGTCACGACGTTCTGCAGGTCAAAAAGTAGATTTTCAAGGACAAACATATACTGTTCAGGAATTAACTGAGCAAGCCACTGAAGATCACTTTGATTATGTGCTTATGAGTGCAGGGGGCGGAACAAGTGCTCAATTTGCCCCACATTTTGAATCTAACGGTGCTACAGTCATCGATAATTCAAGTCAATGGCGTATGACAGAAGATGTTGATTTGATTGTGCCTGAAGTGAATGCCCCAACGTTCAAGAGAGGGATTATTGCTAATCCGAACTGTTCTACAATCCAATCGGTCGTTCCTTTGAAACCATTGCAAGAACAGTTTGGTTTAAAACGAGTTGCTTATACAACATATCAAGCTGTTTCAGGTTCAGGTATGAAAGGTAAACAAGATTTAGAAAATGGGGCCAAAGGTTTATCGCCTGAAGCTTACCCACATCCAATTTATAATAATGTACTGCCACATATTGATGTGTTTCTTGAAGATGGGTATACAAAAGAAGAGCAAAAAATGATTGATGAAACGAGAAAAATTTTAACTGAGCCAGAATTAAATGTAACAGCGACTTGTGTTCGTGTGCCAGTTCAAGATAGTCACAGTGTTCACATCAACGTCACTTTAGACCAACCTACAACGGTGAAAGAAATTCAAGATGTACTTGAAAAAGACCCTCGTGTTGTTTTGGTCGATGATCCAGAAAATAATGCGTACCCTTTAGCGATTCATTCCACAGGACGTGATGAAGTGTTTGTTGGTCGAATTCGAAAAGATGATTCTTTAGATAATACATTTCACTTATGGGTAACTTCAGATAACTTATTAAAAGGTGCGGCACTGAATGCGGTTCAAATATTAGAACAAGTGCTAAAATTGAAAGGAGAATTATAATGGGACATATTTTTGAAGGAACAGGTGTTGCTTTAATTACCCCTTTTACAAACGATGAAGTTGATTATAATGCGATTCGTAATCATGTCAATTTTCTTATCGAAAATGGTATTCAATCGATAGTCGTTAATGGAACAACAGCCGAAAATCCAACATTAACTGATGAAGAAAAAGACCAAATACTTCAAACAGTTATTGAAGTTAATGATCAACGTGTACCTATTATCGTTGGAACGGGTACAAATAATACGAAAAAATCAATAGCAGCTTCTCTACGTGCAAAAGAGCTTGGAGCTGATGCAATTATGTTAATCACGCCGTATTATTTAAAAACGAGTCAACGTGGCTTGATTGCTCATTTTGAAGCTATTGCAAATGCAACAGCTTTGCCAGTTGTCCTTTATAATGTTCCTTCACGTACGAACGCTACAATTGAGCCTGAAACGATTGAACGCCTAAGTCAGAATCCGTATATTGTTGCATTAAAAGATGCTACAAATGACTTTGATTATTTAGCAGAGATTCAAGCACGGGTTGATACGGATTCGTTTGCATTGTATAGTGGCAATGATGACAATATTCTATCGTATTATCAACAAGGTGGTCACGGTGTGATTTCGGTTGTCGCAAATGTGATTCCGAAGCAGTTTCAACAAGTATATACAGAAGCGTCACAGCGCGAAGCTCTATTCCAACCGATTCGTGCCCTTCTAGACGCGATGAGTATTGATATCAACCCTATTCCGATCAAGTACCTTTGTGCATTAGAAGGATTTGGGCAATATGAAGTGAGATTACCTCTAGTTACATTAAATGAACAAGAGCAACAAACATTGAAAGAAGCATACGAACAATTTAAAGCAGGTGTTCAATAATGAAAATTTTACTTATTGGTTATGGGGCAATGAACCAACGTGTCGCAAGATTAGCTGAAGAAAATGGACATGAAATTGTGGGTGTCATTGTCAATCGAAAAAAAGAGAATATACCGTACCCATTATATGAAAAAATAAGCGATGCCACAGAAGCTGAGGTTGCTATAGACTTTTCTCATCCTAATTTGTTACTGCCATTACTTGAGGATGATTTTAAATTACCCCTTGTGATTGCGACAACAGGAGAAAAAGAACGTATTACTCAGAAATTAAAAACACTCGGCAATACAATGCCTGTATTTTTCAGTGCAAATATGAGCTATGGTGTACATGCTTTGACAAAAATATTAGAAGCAGCAGTGCCTTTATTAAATGACTATGATATCGAATTAACGGAAGCGCATCATAATCAAAAAGTAGATGCACCAAGTGGAACGTTAGAAAAATTATATGATGTCATTGCATCGCTAAGATCTGATGTTTCCCCTGTTTATGATCGTAGTCAAAAAGATGCGAAAAGAACTAAAAATGAAATTGGTATCCATACAGTACGGGGTGGCACGATTGTAGGTGAACATGATGTATTATTTGCGGGCGTCGATGAAACAATTACATTGACACATCGAGCTCAGTCAAAAGATATTTTTGCAAATGGCGCATTGGGTGCAGCAGAAAAGTTAGTTCATCAACAACCCGGGTATTATACATTTGATAACTTATAAAGGAGCGTTTTTACAATATGGTTAAAAATTTTACAGCAGAAGAGATTATTCAATATATTAGCGATGCAAAAAAATCTACGCCGTTAAAGGTCTATATTAATGGTGAATTAAGTGACATCGCATTTCCAGAACAATTTAAAGTTTTCGGCTCTGAAAATTCAAAAGTGATTTTTTGTGAAGCTGCTGACTGGGCAACATTCTATGAAGAAAACCAAATGAGAATTGAAGACTTAGAAATTGAAATGGACCGTCGTAACTCAGCAATACCACTCAAAGATTTAACAAATACGAATGCCCGTATTGAGCCAGGCGCTTTTATTAGAGAGCATGCAGTCATTGGTGACGGTGCGGTCGTAATGATGGGTGCAACAATTAATATAGGTGCAGTCGTTGGTGAAGGTACAATGATTGATATGAATGCAACATTAGGTGGCCGAGCAACGACGGGTAAAAATGTTCATGTCGGTGCAGGTGCGGTATTAGCGGGTGTAATTGAACCCCCAAGCGCCTCCCCTGTTATCATTGAAGATAACGTTTTGATTGGTGCTAATGCTGTGATTCTAGAAGGTGTACGTGTGGGTGAAGGTGCTATTGTCGCAGCTGGCGCGATTGTCACACAAGATGTTCCGGCTGGCGCGGTAGTCGCTGGTACACCAGCAAAAGTCATTAAACAAGCACATGAAGTTGAAGATTCAAAACGTGAGATTGTCGCAGCATTACGTAAATTAGACGAGTAATCTATGAGTGGGCGGAGCAAACAACTCGGCCCTCTTTTTATACATAGCACAAAGAAAGGAGTTTTTTATGAGCGAAATAGAATTTGTCACACAACATCGTCGATACTTACATCAACATCCTGAATTGAGTTTAGAAGAGTTTGAGACAACACGTTATTTAGAACAATTTTTGATAGACTTAGAGGTCCCCTACGAAAAGCCTTTAGAAACGGGTATCATCGCCTATTTAGAAGGCAATAGTGAACATACCATTGCTTATCGTGCTGATATCGATGCCCTTCCGATACACGAAGAGAACGATGTCGTCTATCGAAGTGAGACGGATAATAAAATGCATGCTTGCGGGCATGATGGGCATACAACCGCATTAATGTTATTTGTAAAAAGATGTAAAAAGCTATTTGATGAAGGTCAATTACCCCACCATGTTGTTTTTATTTTTCAACCTGCTGAAGAATCTGGGGGCGGTGCGAATTTATTAATCAAGTCTCATGCTTTAGATAAGTTTCATATCGATGCCATTTATGGTGTACATGTGATGCCTTTTGTTGAAGAAGGTTCGGTTGTAATAAGAGATCATGAGATTACAGCAAGTGCGACCGAATATCGATTTTTTATTGAGGGCGAATCGAGTCATGTTGCAAATAAAGAACAAGGTAAATCTGCGGGTGAAGCTTTACAGCATATTTTAACGCAAGTTTCACAAATCCAACAATATCATCTTAACGGGCTACAACGCAATATTGTTCACATCGGTCATTTCCATGCTGGTGAAGCGATTAATACGGTACCAAGTAAAGGCTATTTAGAAGGTACAATTCGGACTTATGATATGGATGATTTGAGCGCAATACAAAATCAAATGCAAAAAATTGCGCAAAGTGCGCATACCTTATTTGATGTCTCTTGCGAAGTAAAGTTTGCTGAAGGATATCCCCCTACTATGAATGATCCATCATTAAAAAAATATGTAGTGGAAAGTCTCAATTATCACCAAATGACGGTTATTGAGAATGAACGTCCATACTTGTTTGGTGAAGACTTCAGTTTTTATCGTCAAATTGCCCCTGCTTACTTTGTATTTGTAGGCACTAGAAATGATGAAAAGCAATTTGTAAGTGGTCTTCATACCCCACAATTAAATTTTGATGAGCATGTATTAATTCGCATTGCGGATTATTATGAAAGACTGTTATTTAATTATAACGAGGTGGAAGCATGACTGCAGTTTGGCAAATCAATCAAGCGCGTTTTAAAGAAAATGTAAAACGCGTTAAAGGTAATCAATCGATTATGGCTGTTGTTAAAAATAATGCATATAATTACGGATTAGATTTTGCAGTCAATACATTTAAAGAAATGGGTATTGATACGTTTAGTACAACGTCATTAAATGAAGCTATTGCGATTCGTAAAATCGATGCTGCAGCGACGATTTTTTTAATGAATGCAACGGATGAATTTGAGTTATTGCGTACATATGATATTCATATGACATTGCCCTCTTTGGCATTTTATGAACAATATAAAGAAGCATTGTTTGATGTTAAAGTGCATTTAGAATACGAAAACTTATTACATCGTTCTGGTTTTAAAACGATTGATGAAATGATAAAAGTTATTGAAGATCATCGTCAAACGTATAGCCCTAAAATGATAATAACTGGGCTTTGGACTCATTTTGGCTATGCAGATGAATTTGACGTTACGATGTATCAACAGGAAAGAGATGCTTGGTTCAATGTTGTTGATGTTCTAGTCAACAAAATGAATATGTCGTTTGACTTGATACACGCACAAAATAGCGCCAGTTATTTTAGAGAGGGCCATGTTTTTGAACATCATACACATGCACGTATTGGCATAGCTTTATACGGCTCTCGCCCATATGCTTCACTTTCTCGAGAAGCATTCCCGCAAGCATTGACAGTAAGCGCAAATGTCATCCAAGTGAGACAGGTTCAACAAGGAGATCACTGTGGTTATAGCTTTGCTTATACCGCGGAGGAAAATAACACACGTTTAGCCGTCGTTGATATTGGCTATGGAGATGGAATATTACGTACACGTGCGCAACATGAAGTTATGATAAATCAACGTATTTACCCTATTCGTGCCTTAATGATGAGTCATATGTTTGTTGAAGTTGATGAACACGTACAAGCGAAAGATAAAGTCATTTTGTATAATGAAGATTTACGCATCGATGATTATACATTTAAAGGCGTAGGTGCGAATTCGGAGCAGTTAAGCGCATTAAATTTGGATTCACTGATAAAGGAGTATAGATAAATGACAGTAAGTTACAATAAAAGTGGAGAACTCACTTTGGCAGGAACAAGTTTAAAAACTTTGGCCCAAAGCTTTGGGACCCCTACTATCGTCTATGATGAAGCGCAAATAAGAAATCAAATGAGACGCTATCACAGCGCATTTCAACAGAATGATATTGGTTATGTATTATCATATGCCTCAAAAGCGTTCACTTGTATTCAAATGGTCAAATTGGCACAATCAGAAGATTTTGATTTAGATGTGGTGTCTGAAGGAGAACTCTACACAGCTTTAGAAGCAGGTTTTGATCCGAAGCGTATTCATTTTCATGGGAACAATAAAACAAAACAAGAGATTCGCTATGCTATTGAAAGTGGTATTGGTTATTTTGTTGTTGATGCGCTAGATGAAATTGATTTGATTGAGCGCTATGCTACTGATACAGTCGAGGTTTTAGTTAGAGTTAATCCTGGAGTTGAGGCTCACACACATGAATTTATACAAACGGGACAAGAAAAAAGTAAATTTGGATTATCATTAAAACACGGCCTTGCTTTACAAGCTATCGAAAAAATACAAGCTTCTCAACAACTTCACTTTAAAGGTATCCATTTTCATATTGGTTCTCAAATTGAAGAAACAACGGGCATGATAGAAACAGCGAAAATGGTTTTACAGTGGTTAAAAGAAAATGATATTTCGATTGAATTGCTTAATTTAGGGGGCGGTTTTAGCGTGAAGTATGTTGAAAGTGATCGTCCTTTCAACATCGAGGAAGGCATTACTGAAATTGTTCAAGCCATAAAAGCAACATGTCATCAACTTGACTACCCTATTCCAACTTTAAGTATTGAACCGGGTCGTTCAATTGTGGCAGAAGCAGGTGTCACTTTATATGAGGTAGGATCGATTAAAGAGATTCCAAATGTGAATAAATATGTATCTATTGATGGGGGTATGAGTGATCATATACGTACAGCTTTATATGATGCACAGTATCAAGTGTTATTAGTGAACCGTCAAGAAGAAGCAGATGAGACGGTAACATTAGCAGGTAAACTGTGTGAATCCGGTGATATTCTCATTCATGAAGCTCGCTTATCTTCAAGCGTCAAACGTGGCGATTATTTAGCGGTTTTAACAACAGGCGCTTATCATTATAGTATGACGTCTAATTATAACCAAATTCAAAAGCCTTCTGTATTTTTTGTGAAAGATGGAAAAGCACGAGAAGTCATTAAACGCCAATCTTTAAGACAACTGATTATTAATGACGTTAAATAGTATCCATAACCTTGGTTTGTTAGTGAACGAAGTTGGAACATCCAATCTTTAATAACCCTCGCATGAGGTACAGGACGAGCCGGAGACGACGGGCTGAGGTTGTCCCCCTAGCAAAACAAAGGCATATTATACGAAGTTTTATAACAAAAAGGAAGCGCTAAGATGATTTTCTATTAAAAGTCATCTTAGCGCGATTCTTTTTGACAGTGATGACCTAGTCTTATGCTGTATGCTGTATGAACCACTGAGCATACAAAAAAGGTTCTTTGTCAACGTCGGTTGGCGAGACGATAACGCATTAAGCAACGTTATTTTGTTGTTTAATGCGTTTTTTATATTCACTTACAAATACCTTGGAAATGATTAAGATTCGATTCCTAAAATTCCAGAAATTTCTATAACCATAAGAAACCCGTTTAATCAGTTTTATTTTATTATTAATGCCCTCAATTGGCCCATTCGTTAAATGTGGATAACGCATCGTATTTGAGATATAGGGCAAATATTTGATGAATGTTTGAATGACGCGCTTGAGTCCTTGTGAAATATCTTTTGTTTTTGAATCCTGTAAGATGAAGCGTAATTGCTGGATATCGTTTACTTTCAGAGCACTTAAAAGACGATGCCCCGTTTCATATGTCTCTTTGAGCCTCTCATCAAGCTCCAATAAATACTGAACTAAACTGTATTGACTCTGCCAAGACTTAAAAAGTCCGTATGACTGATATATCATTCGATCTAAATCTAAGGGCGCTTTTAATAGTAACTTCCAATAACGCTTTAATTTATTATATTGAGGTCTATCTTTTGTCCTAAAACCATTCATAACTTGAACTCGGCATCGATTGATTTCACGATTGATAGCCTGCACGATATGAAAGCGATCCATAATTATCTCCGCATGAGGAAATAAGTCTTGAATGAGTGCGATATAAGGTGGAAACATATCTATAGAGATGGTTTTCACTCTTTCACGTTGCTTTCTAGAGAACTTTAAAAAATAGGCTTCTAATTTATGTTTGCGACGATCAGGTAAAATATCGATGATATCATGGGTTACACTATCACAGTAAATAAAGCTCATTGCACCTTCGACATCTTTCGTTGATTTGAATTCGTCAAAAGCTAAGTGCTCAGCTAAAACATGATGTGCCTGCGTCTTCACCGAATCACTTACCTCTTTTAAATGGCGATGGACAGTTGAAGGTGATACACATAGACTTTCAGCGACATCCTTTTCAGAGATGACTTTAGATAGTTTCCGGATCATCATGCATTTGACCTCATTTGAGATGGTACATCGGGGTTGAATATAGGGTGTTTGAGCTGTAAAGGTTTGTTGACAAGCTTTACAGTAAAAGCGCTGTTTCTTCAATTTTAAATAGGCAGGTCTTTCAAAAATTAATCCCATATAAACTTTCGTTTTACGAAAGCCATGTTTAATAATTAAATGGGCATCATTTTTAATTCCACAACACGCACAAGCACTGGGATGATATGTCAATTGGCCTTCGTATAATAATGCCTTTACGTTTTTATGTACATCTAATCCTAGATTTTGAGTGATTTTTAAATTTTTGACTTTAATTCCAAGCATTTCTGATATATCATTACACATAGGCACAATATCTCCTTAATCGTTGGTTTGGTCACTTACAATTATAGAGATATTTGTGCTTTTTTAATATCAAAAATTAAAATAACGGTCAGTGAATATTTCACCAACCGTTAAAAATATACAACCACAAAAAAACAGTGAAGTATGCTTCACTGTTTTTCTAAGTCAATATTGCATCTATTTATTATAGTTTTACAACGTTTGCAGCTTGAGGACCGCGATCGCCTTCAACTACTTCAAATTCAACTGATTGACCTTCATCTAATGATTTGTAACCTTCTTGGTTAATAGCTGAGAAGTGTACGAATACGTCGTTTTCTCCTTCAACTTCGATAAAACCAAATCCTTTTTCAGCGTTAAACCATTTAACTGTACCTTGTTTCATAATGTGTGAAACCTCCAAGACTAAAATTCAATATGCGCTATTCGCATATTACAAAAAATACTAATTCTTAATTTATATAATCTAAAAAAATATTTTTTGCAATATGGAATAATGCTATTGCTTATACCTTATTATAAGGCAATTGTGCATGATTTGCAATATAGAATTTAAAATTTATCGATTAGTCTATTATTGGTAAATTTAAATAAATTTTTTCATTTTTTAATGTAATATAGCTATAAAAGATTTGAAGATCTTCCTCACAGTCTTCGCAATAGTTCATGTCACAATTATTATAAAATGCGTAAATATTATGCTTGCCAACAATGTAATTGTCATAACAGCCTTTCGCTTGTTGGATCAACTGTTGGTAAGCTTGTATAAATGCGTCGTACGAATCAAACTTCTGTGTATCTACGATGTGTTCTGGCCAGTCATCGAATAACCACCAACCTTCGTAGTCTGCACGAATCTTAGCAACTTCCCACATGAAATTGTCCCCCTAAATACAAGAAATGTCTTTCATCCAAAATAATATTTTTAAATTTAAAAATCAAGTTAAAGCACTTAAATCATCGACATGTGATGTAGCTTTATTATTAGAGTTTTAGGCTGAAAATCCTTATAATTAACTGTAAGAGGTGATGTTAAATGAAGCACTATTTAATCCGTGTATATGGTCGGGTGCAAGGTGTAGGGTTTAGATATTTTACTGAACGACTTGCGATGCAATATGAAATCGTTGGCAATGTAAAAAATAAAGATGATTATGTAGAAATTCATGCTCAAGGGAATGAAACACAACTTGAAAGCTTTACAAAGGCTGTATCGAAGGGCGCCTCCCCTGCTTCAAGTGTTACACACTATTCTGTTGACGAACTAGAAATAGAAAAAGATTTTAGAGATTTTAAAGTGATATCTTAAAGGAAGATGGATATGAAGTATATATTTTCTCGTATTTGGGGTGTTTTTGTCGGTATTCCGGTATCTATTATCGCACTGCTGACAAGTATTTTTGCCTTAGATTTAAATTTTATTTTAGACATGTTGATAGGCTTTACAGGATTTATTGCGGGTTATGTTCCAACACAAAGACTCACATCACGTGCGTATTTACAAGAAATGAATTTATCGCGCAAAGACTATCGCTATATTGTGCATCAAATAAACCAAGCACAAAGTAAAATCAAAAGAATTTTAAAAACATTTATTAATGTACGATCTATACAAGATTTCAAGTTGATTAATGACATCTTTCGTTTGAGTCGTACGATTAACGCGCTCGTTAAACAACGGCCTTTTCAATTTTATAAGATAGAAAGTTTTTATTATTCGCATATCGATAATGCGCTTTATCTTGTTGAAAGTTACACACGTCTTGCGAAAATGCCTTTAAAATCAGCAGAAGAACAACAAAAATTACAACAAACGCGTATTACATTAGAAGAAGTCAAACGTACGCTGATTGCTGATTTAAAACAAATTAATGAACAAGATTATAATCAACTAGACACGGAAATAAAGCTTAATCAGCTGTATCAGAAAAGAAATATGAAAGAAATGGAGAATGATCGATGAAACAAAATGACCTTTCTAAAGAAGCGACAGCACATCCTTTAGATGATTATTTCAAATCTTTTGATCAAGAAATGACGTCTCAAAGTCAGGTACAAGCTTTAGAAACATCGTCAGAGTTAGATAAACATTTATCAGAACAAGATCGTCAAAAGATTCATAGTTTATCTGCACAAATCGAACCTTTAAATCATGAAAGTTTATTGAAATTTGGAGCTAACGCGCAAACACAGCTTTCAACTTTTTCGCATCAAATGTTGAATGAAATACAGTCTAAAGATGTAGGCCCCATCGGTGATACATTAGAACAATTGATGAAAAAACTTAAAGAAGTTGATCCTGAGTCGTTATCTCAAAAGGATGATTCATTTTTAAAGAAAATATTTAAGCGTTCAAAAAATTCAATGCAACAGCTATTTTCACGAATGCAATCGGTAAGTGCTCAAGTGGATCGTATTTCGATAGAACTCGATAAAAACAAATCACTATTAGTAAAAGATATCCAAATGTTAGATGGCTTGTATCAACAAAATAAAGATTATTTTGATATTTTAAACTTATACATTCAAGCTGGTGAACAGAAAAAGAAAGAAATAGAACAAGCGCTATTGCCTCAATTGCGTGAAGAAGCTAAAAGCGCATCTGATCAAATGAAAGTTCAAGAAGTTGCAGATATGGAGCAATTTTTAGATCGTTTAGATAAGCGAATTTATGACTTGAAATTATCAAGACAGATTTCTTTACAATCGGCGCCACAAATTCGAATGATTCAGAATGTGAGTCGTGCGCTCGCTGAAAAAATTCAAAGTTCAATTTTAACAAGTATTCCGTTATGGAAAAATCAGATGGCAATCGCGCTTACTTTACAACGTCAACATAAAGCTGCTATTGCACAAAAGCAAGTAACAGATACAACCAACGAAATGCTTTTACGTAACTCTGAAATGTTGCGTCAAAACGCTAATATAGCTGCTCAAGAAAATGAGCGAGGCATTGTTGATATTGAAACGCTTAAGACAACACAAGATAACATTATTCAAACGATTGAAGAAACGCTACAAATTCAAGAGGAAGGCAGACAAAAAAGACAACAAGCTGAAGCGGACTTGAAGCTATTAGAAAGTGACTTAAAAGAAAGACTGACGACAGCTAAAGTTCAAAGAAACCAGCAATAATCAGTATGAAAACATTTAAAAAACCACCGCATCCATAATAGGAATGCGGTGGTTTCATTATGACTCACGATTATTCTTTTTCGTAAACGATAATGTTAGAACTTTTTACAAATGCACCAATGATATAGCTGATGATTAATGTAACTACAGCAATTGGAAACCATTCAAGTGAATGTTGATGTAAAGGAAGTTGATCAATAAAGCTTAATTTTAACCATCCGTTTGTATTCATAACACTTAAAGCAGATTCAATTGTGACAACAGCCACAGTGATTTGTTGCGTAATTCGTCGTGTTGGAATAAAACGTGCGATTAAAATTAACAATACTGTCGTAATCGCGATTGGGTATAAAATGAGTAAAACCGGTATAGACATTTTGATTACAGCATTTAAACCTAAGTTTGATAATACAAAACTAATTAAAGTAAAAATGTAAACATATGCTTTATAAGAGATTTTAGGTAAAATGCTATTGAAATACTCACTGACAGAGACAACTAATCCACAAGCTGTTGTTAAACATGCGAGTGCAACGATAATACCTAGTAAATATTTACCAAATGCACCATAACCTGCATCCGCCATTGTAATTAATAAATAAGCCCCAATATTTTGATCGTTATCTACTAATCGTTTCATTGTATCTTCAGGGATAATCATGTGATTACCGATAAAGCCAAGTGAGATATAAATGACGGCTAATGCAATTGCCGCAATGATACCCGCCATTGCTGTTTGTTTGAAAATGGCATTTGCATGTTTAAGGCCTGTTGCTTTAACCGCATTCACCACTATCATTGAAAATGCAATCGCTGCAATTGCATCCATTGTTAAATACCCTTCTGTAAATCCTTTTGAAAAACCACCTAAAGCAGAAGTGTAAGTTTCAGGATTTGCACTACTTTGCGGTTTGCCACCAAAGTCGATAAAACCTTTAACAATCATTGCGATAATTGTCACTAAAAGTAAAGGTGTTAAAATGGCACCAATACGGTCAACGATTTTACCTGGGTTCAAACATAAATATAAAACAATAAGAAAATATATAACTGAAAAAATGAATAGCCACAAAGGATTACTCGAATGGATAACTGGTGTTACTGTCATCTCAAAAGATGTTGAAGCTGTTCGAGGTATTGCAAATAAAGGCCCTATTGTTAAATAGATAGAAACTAAAAATACAACTGAAAATGCAGGATGTATTTTATTAATTGCTCCGATATAACCTTGTTTATCTAATGCACCAACGACAACGCCGAGTAATGGCAAACCAATTCCAGTTAGTACAAAAGCAAGAATGGATGGCCAAAAATATTGACCGCTATCGAGGCCTAAGTTTGGTGGAAATATAAGATTTCCTGCTCCAAAAAAGATGGCAAATAACATAAAGCCAATGATTAAAGTGTTTTTATTCATATTGCTACTCCTTCAAATTCCTTTAAATAAATATGATTCATTCTATCACAAGAATTTGCCATCGTCTATAAAATTTCTGAAAATTACAAATGTAACTTCAAGTTTTGTATTAAAATGATTTCAATAATAATTTTTTTAATAACGGAGACAACATACTCGGTAAATGTTGAACGCCTTCCACAAATATCGCATATTGACCATAAATGTTATGAATGGTTTGTTCAATAGATTCAGTAATAGGTTCTTGGCTAAGGAAAACGTTGAAAACTTCAATTCCTAGTTTACGTGCCATTTCTACAGCTTCATAAGTGTCTAAAATTCCATCTTGACTATAATTGAAGGCAGAAGGCTCACCATCAGAAAATACAATTAAGAATCGTTGTTGCTCTGAACGTGTTAATAAGCGTTGACTCGCAATTCGTATAGCTACACCATCACGATTATCATCTTGAGGTGTTAATGACATAATTCTTGGCGCTTCTGTATTAAACGTAGATTGGTGATAATGAATAATTTCATCAATAATATTAGGCTGATATTCAGCATCTGCTTCAAAAGCATCTTCATTAAACGCTAAAATTTCATGTTTAACATTAAGAGATTTCAAAGTTTCATGAAAAAGCACGACCCCTTTAATCGTTTCTTCCATTTTGTCGTGCATACTCGCTGAGGCATCGATGAGTAATGTAAAAGTCGCATCGAATGTTCGACTCTGGTCAGCTTTTTTATAAAAAAGCTTATATTGATCATCAATAAACCAATTCACTAAATTACGTTGTAAACGTCCTTTAGTAAGATGCGTGCGAACATCTTGGTACTCACGATCGATAGTTTTTTTAATAATTTGAATTAAATCTTTTATCTCATATTGCACTTCACTCTGAACTTGACGGTATGCCTCGAAATATTCAGGTTGAATATCCGGTACATTCCACTTAATATCAACATATTGATTGATGCCCGACAAACTGAGTAATTGGTTCGATGGACCTTGTTCGCCACCTTCTTCATTTTCTTTCGTATCTTTAGAGCCGCGTCCCTTTTTACTAATCATATCAGTCATATCGTCCGTACTATCGCCTTCTCTTGCGGTGTCATTATCACTTAACACCTCACTATTTTCACCTTCATGTAATTCCATTTCGAGATAGGTGCCGCCAGCAGTGTCGCTATCTGCATATTTAGACTCGATCTGCTCTGCTTCAACTTCCTCTTCCTCTTCTTCATCTCGATGGCCATCTGTTTGTGCAGCATCTGTCCGCTTTAAATCTTCAAGTGTAAGATTTGATAAAGCTTCATAAATATGCCGGGGAATATGATAATATTCATTGAGCATATCTTCACTGAGCCAGTCGTCCACTTGAAACATAATCCTTTGTACGAGGTACATTGTCTCTTCACTAGAACGAAGTTGAAAAGCATCAGGTAGATATTGATACATTCTATTTAATATGCCATCTAACTCAACGTGAATATCCGGTACAGTGTAGAAATCATCTTGTAAAAATGATAATTCTAAATTTAGAAACAGTAAGTCAGTGAATAATGTTTTAGTGCGGTATACATTGATTTGTGACTCACAATACTGTTTGCGAATCTGCTTTCTGACTTGTATCATCCGTTGTGTCATCGGTCGTTGTTTGATGATTAAGTTTAAAATACGCATTTCCTCAATCATTTTAAATAATTGACGATACAGTTTAGGATGTTTAAAGCCTTCTTCATTATTTAAAACTTCATTGACCACTTGTGGATCCATATGAAAATAACTGTACGTTGCAAGTAAAATATCAGTTTTCAGACCTGTATGTTCGATGGTTTTAGGTCGATGTGCCCAAAAAGAACTACAGATTACTTCATTTTGGATAGCGTCATAATATGGAAATTTATGAATTTTTACTTGCGTGTCTTCATTTTTCAGTAACAACCTTGCAAGGTCTTGGAGCATCATCACTTTCATTGCATCAAGTTGTTCATCATTAAACATGATAAAACGATCGCTCATCAAATCACCCTCTAAAAGTTAAGTTCTACTGCATTCATTATCGCTTGTTGCTCACGTTCATCTTCTAATTTATCAATAATGGTACGTTGTATGGCTCTTTCGATTGGCATCACTGTTGCTAAATCACTCATATCAATTAAAGCACGTATACTGGCTGCCTCTTCAGAAAGCTGACCTTGTTGTGTCATCGTGCGCAGATCTTCATTAAATTTAATAATTTGATGGATTAATCGGTCATCTTGCAAAAGACTTTGTGCTTTAATGACATCATGCAATGTATCGCCATCGATATAATCCACATTAATGACTACAAAGCGGTTTTTTAAAGCTTCATTCATGGGTAATGTACCGACGTACCCTTCATTGATTGCGGCAATTACTTTAAATCCAGGTGCGGCTTTGATGACCTCACCAGTAAAAGGATTCGTAAGTTGTCTTCGATAATCAAGAACACCGTTTAAAATCGGTAGTGTTTCAGGTTTGGCCATATTAATCTCGTCAATATACAAAATATGCCCTTCACGCATCGCTTTAATGACTGGCCCATCAATAAAGACAATTTCTTGATGCCCTTCTTCTGAAGTCTTAATTGTTTTGAAGCCGAGTAAACTTTCAGCATCTAAATCCACAGAACAGTTAATTTGATGCATAGGCAATTGAGTGATATGACTTAATGTTTCGGCTAATTTAGTTTTACCAGATCCTGTTGGTCCTTTAAGTAAAATGTTTTTATTTAAAGCAAATAATTTTTCAGCATCTCCTAATACCGTTTCATCTGAGTTTATATAACTTGTAAATTGTTCTTTTATCATTCCCAAAATCCTTTCTAATTCAGTGCATGAAAAAAGACGTGAGTAAAAAGATACCCCCGCTTTTTATCACATCTATTTTCTAAGTCTGCTTGTATTAAACTTCTTCAAAATAAGTTTTATAGTATCCACCGACATGACCAGAATTATCAATTATTTGATAATACTCTTCTGTTTCATTAACGACTGGATATGTATTGCCAATCGTTAACATATCACTTACTGTAAATTTCTTTGCATCTGTATGAATGACTTTAACTTGCTTTTGAGGTGTTTGTTCTTTCCAAGTTTCGTGTAACATCTAATTTCATCCTTCCTCTTGTTGTTCTAAAGTTAAGATATATGAAATACCGTTCGCATCATTTATCCGAATAGAACGTGTATGTTGTTGATCATTTTTTAAAATTTCGTAAGGCATTTGATGCGCTTTTAATTTATTAATCGCATCATTAAATTCGGACATATTTTGTGCAGTAAATTCGACTTGCTCTACAATGCCATATTCTGGCAGTATTACGGTTTCTGCTGATTCGAATACGTGAATTTCAGCGCCTAAGCCACCATTTTGAGATTGTAATACAACTGTGCGTATTTGTGTTTGCGGTGTCACGTACTCTGCAAAAACTTCAAAATTAAATATTTGCGTTAATAAAGCAATCGTAATCATCAACTCATTCGTTTTAATAATTACTGGGCCCACACCTTGAAGTTGATGAAGTGGATTAACGGTACTCTCTTCATTTGGTATGCCTAGACCCACACCCGTATTGTTTTCGTTTGAAAAAATGTCAAATCGTTGTTCATTGGAATCATAAAAAGCGAGATGTGAATGACCATTCATGAATGTGGGTTCTTGATAATCAAGACGATGTTGATGAAAAATATCTTCATATTCCCGAATTCCTTCATCTGAAGGTGTACGCAATCCAATCAGTTGAAAATGCTGATGCTCTTGTTGAATAGGTTGATTCACTTCAACAAATTGTATTCTTGTTCCTGGATTAATAGCTGCATCACCAAATTGAACAGTGTTATTCTTTTTTTGATAAGTCATTCCTAACACATTATGAAATAAATCAATCGTTTTGTCTATATTTTCAGTCGCAAGTGTAATACTTCGGATATGAGACATAAATGATTCTCCTTCTTTCTTAAGTCCGTTTTGGATTTCATCTTAAAGTTAAGGTACCGCTATTATTTAAAGAAAATACCAAACACAATAAAAAGAATTCCTGCCCATAAATATATGGATTTCGCATGACTGTATTTCATCATGTCAAAACCATATAGTACAAGTAGTGCTAAGCCTATCGTTTGGAAAATAGGATAGTAATGAATAGAACCAACTAGGCTTGCAATCATCAGCCCTATATTGATTAAAATTAGGAAAATGCCCACTGTTAAAACAGGCACTATTAATTTACGGTTCATTTGTCAATTCCTTTCTTAATGCGCCTATCTTTTATTGTAACGTATATCGCATCGTTTGGATATGTATTGACAATTGAATATATCAGGATCCCTAATTTAAAGACGAATGTCAATCATTTTTCACTATTCGATGTTATGAATAGCATGATAGCAATGAAATTTGTTAAGTTAATCAAATGAAAAATACAACGGCGTCCATGCACCGTTGTATTTTAATGTGTAAAGTCGTTTCTTTTTAAGATTCTAATAATAAATCTTCAGGATTTTCAATCAGTTCTTTAATCGTTTTTAAGAAACCTACAGCTTCTTTTCCATCGATAATTCGATGATCATAACTTAAAGCAATGTACATCATTGGTCGATTTTCAATCGTATCTTTATCGATTGCAATCGGTCTTGTCATAATAGAATGCATACCTAGTATAGCAGCTTGGTTACCATTAATAATTGGTGTTGACATCATTGAACCGAAGATACCACCATTTGTAATGGTAAATGAACCATTGACCATATCATCAAGAGAGAGTTTATTATCACGTGCTTTTGCAGCTAAGCGTGCAATTTCTTCTTCAATCTCTGCAAAGTTCTTTTTATCACAATCACGAACGTTTGGTACTAATAATCCTCCCGGTGTAGAAACGGCCACACCGATATCATAAAACTGTTTCGTTACCATATAGTCGCCATCAATTTCTGCGTTAACTTCTGGATATTTTTTAAGAGCGGCAACTGCAGCTTTTGTGAAGAATGACATAAAGCCTAACTTAGTACCATTATGGTCTTCCATAAATTTTTCTTTTTTACGTTTACGCAATTCCATAACATTTGTCATATCAACTTCATTGAAAGTTGTCAGCATTGCTGTATTGTTGCTCACTTCTAATAATTTCTTAGCTGCAGTTTTCTTTCTACGGCTCATTTTTTCACGAATCACTGGTTTGTTCGGATTTTGTGGTGCTTGTGGTTTTGATTCATTTTGCTTATCTGCTGATTTTGTTGCTTGTTGTTCTTGAGGGCCACGAGCAACATCTTCTTTACGAATAACATCGTTCGCTTTACGACTCACTTCACTCAAACTGATGCCTTTTTCACGTGCAGCGCGTCTTGCTGACGGTGTGGCATTGATTCGTTCATTTGAAGCTGTTTGTGCGACTTCATTTTGTTTATCTGATTTTTCTTCTGCTTTTTGATTAGACGGGCTTTCTTGTTGATCATCTTTTTCTTTTGACGATGTTTCTTTTTTAGAATCATCTTTATTTGATGCTTTTGCGCCACCTTCGCCTACAACAGCGATTGCTTGACCGACTTCAACGGTATCGCCTTCTTCTGCAAGTAATTCTTGAATTGTACCTTCTTCTTCAGAAACGACTTCAACGTTTACTTTATCCGTTTCTAGTTCAAGTATGGCTTCACCTTTTTCAACTGTGTCACCTACTTGTTTTAACCATTCTGCAATGGTACCTTCTGTAATTGATTCTGCTAACTCTGGAACTTTTACCTCTGCCATTTTAAATATGCCCCCTAAATATTTAAACTATTTTCAATAATGATATTTTGAACAAGTTTGTGAATCTCTCCATCACCCTCAGAAGGTGCAGCACGATGTTTTCTGCCGTGATAAATGAGTTGATATTGATCCCCTGCAAGTTCGTTTAAAATAGGGTGAACAAAGTACCATGCACCTTGGTTTTGTGGTTCTTCTTGAACCCATGCAATGGTTTCAAGTTTTGGTAATGTTTTTAATAGCGACTCAATTTCTTCTTTTGGAAATGGATAAAGTCTTTCAACAGCGACAATTAAAATTTCATCGTTTGGTGATTCTTTTAGACGTTCTTTCAAATCAATAAACATTTTTCCTGATGCTAAAATGACTTTTTTAATTTTATTTGCGTCGTGATTTTCCGCAAGAATAGGTTCAAATCCACCACTTGTAAATGCATCGATAGGCTGTGCAACGGTTTTATTACGTAACAAGCCTTTCGGTGACATTAATACTAAAGGTCTCATCGCATCTGTGCCTAAGCTTGCTGCTTGTGCACGTAACAAATGGAAATAGTTACTTGAACTTGATAAGTTACATACTGTCATATTGTTTTCTGCTGCTAGTTGTAAGAAGCGTTCTAAACGTGCTGATGAGTGTTCGGGACCTTGCCCTTCAAATGCGTGTGGTAAGAAGAATGTCAATCCTGAACGTTCTCCCCATTTTGCATTGCTTGAGAAAATAAAGTTATCATAATACATTTGTGCCATATTTGAAAAATCACCGAATTGTGCTTCCCAAATATTGAAAGATGATGGATTTTCTACATTGTATCCATATTCAAAGCCAACTACAGCAGCTTCTGATAATGGTGAATTATGAATATCAAAAGTTGCTTTTTGATCAGGTACATGTTGTAACGGAATGTATGTTTCTCCGTTTTCTTGATCATGTAATACTGCATGACGATGACTAAATGTACCACGCTCGCAGTCTTGACCTGTCATACGAATTGGGATTCCTTCTTGCATCACTGTAGCAAAAGCCAGTTGCTCAGCATGTGCCCAATCCACGAGCCCCCCTTCTTTTTCAAAAGGTTCTCTACGTTGTTCGAGAATACGATTTAACTTTTTAAAGACATTAAATGCTTCAGGATAAGTAAGCATTGCTTCATTAATTTCTTTTAATCTTTCAAGCGATAATTCAGAATCATTATTCGCTAACGGTTTTGCAATACTTTCAGGCATTGCCATGTCAGTATTGTTATTTGTATCTTTTTTATCGATTTTATCGTGTGCTTGACGCATTTCTTTTTGTACGCCTTCAATCACTTCATCCATCTCATCTTGACTAATCACACCTTCATCCACCAATTGTTGACCGTAAATGACTTCTGAAGTGTCATGCTTTTTAATTTCTTTATATGGTAATGGATTTGTAAGTGTTGGCTCGTCCATTTCATTGTGACCGAAACGACGATAACCTACTAAATCAATAACGACATCTTTGTTGAATGTCTTTCTAAATTCCATAGCAATATCGATAGCTTCAATTGTAGCTTCTACATTATCTGCATTCACATGTAGTATTGGAACGTCATAACCTTTAGCGACGTCTGTTGCATAAGTTGTTGAACGGCCATCTTCTGGATCGGTTGTAAAACCAATACGGTTATTTGTAATAATATGCAAAGTACCTCCAGTTGAGAAACCATTCAAGTTACCCAAGTTCATTGTTTCAAAATTGACACCTTGCCCCGGATAAGCAGCATCACCATGCACGATGATTGGCATTGCACTATTGTGATCTGTCTTAATTTGACTTGAGCCATCAGTGCGATCTTGTGCGGCTCTCGTGCGTCCAGTGACAACAGGTGCCACAACTTCAAGATGGCTAGGGTTATTTGCTAATGTGATGCGTTGTTCGAAGCCGTGTTCTTTAATTGTTTTAATGCCACCTAAATGATACTTCACGTCTCCTGTCCAACCTGAAGTGATTTTTAAACTGCCATCTTCAGGTAAAAACTTCATCGGATCAGTATGCATAAACTCAGAAAGCATCATTTCGTAAGGCTTTTTAAGTACATGGGTTAGCACATTTAAACGCCCGCGATGTGCCATACCAATTTGTATATTTGTAATTTGTTCTTCTGCTGCACGTTTAATTGTTTGAGTGATCATAGGCACGAGGGTATTTACACCTTGGATTGAAAATCTTTTTGCACCTACGAAGTTTTTGTGAAGGTATTTCTCAAACCCCTCTACGTGTGCGAGAAGTTTAAATAGTTTAATTTTTTCTTCTTTGTTGAGGCTTGCTTTATAAGGTGTCTCAATTCTACGTTTCAGCCATACACGTTCTTTATTATTATTAATATGTGTATATTCAAAAGCAATAGGACCTTTGTAACGTTTTTCCATTCTCACTATGGCTTCATACGCATTATCATAAATATCCTTAAAATGGTCAGAAACGATTTCTGCTGAGATGCCCTCAAGTGTTTGTTGATCTAAATTAAAGTCTTCTGGATTTAATTTAGGAATATTCGTACGTTGAGGCGCGTTTACAGGATAAATATCAGCCTCTAAATGACCATACTGTCTAATATTATCAATTAATCGCATAACACGTTTTATTGTGCTATCCCCTGAGCTTGATTGATATGTTGATGAAACTGTTGCTTCACCGTCTTTAATTGTACTAAAGAGAACTTGTAAATCTTCAGTAACAGAACTAGGATCATCTAAATATTGATCATAAAGTTCTAAAATTAATCCTAAATTTGTTCCAAAGTTTACAGGTGCCTCTGTCACCTGTTTATCGTTCTTCATAATCCACCCTCCACATTTAAAAAAATAAAAACGCTTACAGGTCAATAATAGCATTAAAATGTGAACATTTAAAGGCAAAAAATTGGATAATTATAGTTATTATAATGAATCGAAACTGATGATAAATGTTGTAAATTGGCCCACTTCACTTTTGACTGAAATACGACCGTTATATAGTTTGACCATTTTATGTGCGATAGATAAACCGAGTCCGTTTCCACCTTGTTGGCGGGACCGAGATTTATCAACACGATAGAAACGATCGAATATATGTGCTTGGTCTGCCTGAGGTATGCCCATTCCCCTATCTGTAATTTTAATTAAGACTTGGTTGTTAATTAGTTTTGTTGCTATTGATACATGCTTATTTTGCGTATCATATTTAATTGCGTTATCGAGAAAGATTAACAGTATTTGTTCTAGATGGAATGAATTAATATCTAAATAGATAAAATCTAAATTAGATGAAAAATTAAATTGATAGTCTGGGTGAATTTGTTGTAAAGAATGTATCCGATTTTTAATTTCTTCGTTTACATCTACTTTTTCCGTTTGGTTATCAGTTAAGCGTGAGTCATCTTTAGTTAACAGTAACAATTCTTCGACAAGTTTTGTAATTCGATTCATTTCTTCTAATGAAATATTCAATGATTCTTCTAATATGTCAGGATCTTTTTTACCCCAGCGCTGAATTAAATTGAGATGGCCTTGTATGATTTGTAACGGTGTGCGCAATTCATGTGAAGCATCTTCAACAAATTGTTTTTGTTGATTAAACGAATTTTCAAGTTTGACCATCATACTGTTAAATGTATCAATGAGCGCATCTGTTTCTTCGTAATTCGTAGGTACCTCAAGTTTCTCTTGGAACCCATTTCGTCTAATTTGAGTCATTTTTTCAGTAATAATATTAATCGGTTGTGTGATTTGCGATGAAAAGAAATAACTGATACATGCGGTTACAAATAATGCGATAAAACCAAATATAAGTGCCAAGTAAGTAATAAAATTGAGTAAATCATCGTAAACATCAAGAGAGTGAACAATTGTTGCATACCCTTTAAAGTGACCCGTATCTACAGGATTAGAAACAGTAATATAAGCCCCTTTGTCATTTCGTATAATTTTAATGTTTCGAGTTTCGTGAGGGTGAAAAGGTGGTGAGAACTGGATATTCGTTGTATTTGAGTTTTCTAATAATTTATGTCCGTGTTCATCATAAAGAATGACTTTTTGATAGCTATCTGTGACGGAGCTATACTCTAAAGCTGTAATATTTTTTACCGGTTTTGTTTCTAAAAGATTGTAAAGATCATCTGCACTTCTTTCTGCTTTTTGAAATTCATTTTGCTTGAGTAAACTACTAATTGCATAAATAATGAGTAAGCAAAATATGAAAATGATAAGAAACGTAATGAGTGTCGTCACAAATGTCCATTTGGTTTTTAGTGTCGATTGTTTCATTGTCTGATCACGTATCCTACACCTCTAACCGTTTCAATTAGCTTTTGTTTATCGATTTTTTTCAATTTATTTCTTAAATATCGAATATATACATCTACTACATTTGTTTCGACTTCAGATTCATAACCCCAAACATGATCAAGAATTTGTTCTCGATGCAAGACGCGATTTTTGTTTTCTGCAAGAAGTAATAATAAATCAAATTCGGTTTTAGTGAGTTCGAGAGTTTCATTTTCATACCATACTTTGAAAGCATTTTTATCTATTTTGATGCCATCTATTTCTATCACATTTGATTTAGCTGAATGCTCATCTGTGTACCGTCGTATCAATGCACGACTCCTTGCTAATAATTCTTCAATTTCAAAAGGTTTGACAATATAATCATCAGCGCCATAATCTAACCCAGTGACTTTATCTTCTATTTCACCTTTAGCAGTAATCATAATGATAGGCGTATCTTTTTGCGTACGCAATCTTTTACAAACTTCTAAACCATCCATTTCAGGTAACATTAAATCTAATAAAATAAGATCAAAATCATGTTGTAAAGCGCGATTCAATCCTGAAGCGCCATCATTTCTAATTTCTACATCATAATTTTCATGTTTAAGTTCTAATTCAATAAAGCGAGCTAAGTTTTTTTCATCTTCTACAATGAGTACTTTTTTCATGCTTGTCACCTCTTCCATAATCATATGCTAAAACTATAAAACGGGAAAGTTTTTTAAAAAATTTTGCGTTTTTAATTGACAATCATTCTCAATGAGTTATAATGTAATTGAAAATGATTATCAATCACAACGACCCCCCACTACAATTCGTTCTTGAGATTGAGTCATTTTCAATAATATCCCCTTTTATATGCCCGTATAAAAATTCGTTGATATTAAACGTTAAATAAAAGCCGTCGCATTCATTTGCGGCGGCTTTGTTGCTTTTTATAAATTCAATTGTTTACGTAGGATGAGTTGAGACAGTAAAATACAAATCACACCGCCTATAATTCCTGCAATGATGTCAGTTGGATAATGGACACCGAGATAGACACGAGAACTAGAAATCAAAATGATAAATAGTGCACTCGCACCAATAACAAAAGCTTTTGATTTCCCTTTTAAAATACGGTGTGCAACAAACATTAAACTTCCAAAAAATGCTGTTGCACCCATGGCATGTCCACTTGGAAAACTAAAACCTGATATATCAATGAGTCGTAACAAAGTTGGTCGTTCTCTATCGAATATATTTTTAAGTATTGGATTCGTCACGCCGGACATTATCATAGTCAGTGCAAAAAAGAGCGCTTCAATTTTGTATTTATAGAGCATAAGTAAAGTTACGACAATGAGTGATAATGTAATCATTGCCCATACTTCACCGATTTGAGTCGCACCGAAAAAGATAGAAGTCGATATAAAACTCTCTGAAGAATAAATAAATGAATAAACTTCATTATCAATCCACTTGCCTAAGCGCGATTCATGAAACATGGCAATCACTGAAAATATCAGTGTAAAAATGAGTAAAAGTGAAATTCGCTTCCAATGTGACATGAACTAACCTCCTTAACCAAGTGCATCATGAATTATTTTTTCAAGTAAATCATCTTTAGTATAACTTTCAGTGAAATTCTCCATATTGTTAATATATTGAGCTCTATTTTTTTCAATTTCATTGAGCGCTGCCATCAATGTTTCACTAGTGAGTTCGGACTCATCTAACATAGTAGCATAACCTTGCTTTTCGAAATATTGCGCATTATCAATTTGATCGCCTCGTGATTGATCAAGGCCTAATGGGATTAAAAGCATTGGCAAACGTAATGTTAGAAATTCATAAATCGCATTTGAACCCGCTCTTGAAACGACGGTATCTGTAATTGCAAGTAAATCTGTTAAATCATCTTTAACAAATTCAAATTGTACATAACCTTCAGTTTGGACATGTGGCGCGACTAAGCCTTTACCAGTCAAATGAATAATCTGATAAGTTTCAAGCAATGTATCAAGATGACGACGAATGGCCTCGTTTATTTTAAGGCTTCCCATACTGCCGCCCATCACAAGTAACACTTTTTTGTTTGGATTAAATCCAGTTAATTGATAACCACGTGTTTTATTGCCGTGCTTCAAATCTTCTCGAATGGTAGCCCCGACAAAATCTGCTTTATCTTTCGGAACATGCTTTAACGTATCTTCAAATGTTGTATAAAGTTTTTTGGCAAACTTAATTGCAATTTTATTAGCTAGACCCGGCGTTAAATCAGATTCATGAACAATTGTAGGTATTTTTAATGATTTTGCAGCTAATACAACTGGCACGGAGACAAAGCCCCCTTTTGAAAAAACGATGTCTGGCTTTTCGCGTTTTAAGACTTTACGTGCATCTAAAATTCCTTTTAACACTTTAAAGACATCTTTTAAGTTTTCAAAAGAAAAGTAGCGCCGTAATTTACCACTAGAAATGACATAGTAAGGTGTTTGGGGCAATTGCGATTCAATCATTTCACGTTCTATTCCCTTTTTCGAACCAATATAAAATGCCTCATGTCCTTTCTCGATTGCAGCTGGAATTAAGCTCAAGTTGACCGACACATGTCCAACAGTTCCGCCACCTGTAAATGCAATTTTAACCATATTAACCCTCTATTCTGTTAAATTTTTATAATATGCATAAAATGGTTTACCTTTATCAAAAGGAAACTCAGTACTTGTCATTTCACCAGTTTTGACAAAACCATATTTTTTGAACAATCCTTGTGCGCGTTCATTTTGTGAAAATGTATCTGTCAACAAAATTTGAACATGATGTGATTCTGCCAAGTCCATTGCGAATTGCATTAGTTGTTGCGCAATCCCTCGATATTGTGGCGATGCGACAAGGCGATGAATGACATAAGCATTCGATTTATCAATGGGCCACTCAAGCGCATCATACCAATCTGGTGCATTTTGGTCAATGACGATAAAACCTTTAATTTCTGAATCGTCATAAACGTATAGGCCGCCCATTTCAATATCTGTTTTAAAATGGGTTTTAAGTGGGTAACGATGATCCCATTGTGGATTGTTATCCTCAATCATTAGTTGTTTTGCTTCTTCTGTTAAAGCTTCGATTTGATTAAGGTCTTGTAATGTTGCTTTTCTGATCAATGAAATCACTCCTCAAGTTTCTTTAGCGTTTGTTCAAGCATAGGATCTTCACGCGTTGCTTTTTCAACCAGCTTTTCTGTAAATAGACGATTTGTTTCTTCGTTAAACATCCCATTTGCCTCTATGTGATTTTTTTGTTGAAATGCTTTAATTTCAGTCGTTAATTGCGCATCGTATGATTCATCCACTGCATCTATTGAATAACCTAAGGCTTTCATTCCAATTTTAATTGACCGTATATTTTTATCGTGGTCACCTTGTTGGTAAGTTTTATCTGTCGGAATGGGTTTTATATTTTCATAGTCTGCACCTTTAACAGGAACATCTGGCTTAATACCTTTACCGTGAATATAATGACCATCAGGTGTTAACCATTTCATTTCAGTAAATTTCAATAAAGATCCATCTTTAAATTCACGTGTTGTTTGTACGATACCCTTACCAAATGATTTTGTACCATAAATTTTGGCAATATGATGGTCGTGTAGCGCACCTGAGAATACTTCAGAAGCACTCGCTGAACCTTCATTTAATAGGATTGAAACCTTCATATCTTTAATATGATCTAACGGTTGGTTTGCGGTTTTAACAGCATCTTTTTGATTGCCTTTTTCGAGTTTGACGACAGTTTCTCCTTTATCAAGGAAAATATTTGCCATTTTTACAGCTTCGTCCAACAAGCCGCCAGGATTATTTCTTAAATCCAATAATACTTGTGTGACACCTTCTTTTTGTGATTGCTGAATGGCAGATTTAAGTTCTCCTGCAGTGCCTTCTTGGAATTTATTAATTTTAAACACGCCAATGTGTCCATGTTTTTTGTATTCGACACTTTTTACATGAATCTTATCTCTTTTAACCGTAATATCTCTTGTGTCATTGCCTCTTTTAATCGTCAGTTTGACTTCAGTTCCTTTTTTACCGCGTATTTCAGGAATAATAGCATTGAGCGCTTTGTTTTTAGTCGAATGACCATTAATTGCTAATAGTTCATCCTTTGGTTTAATGCCCGCTTTTTCAGCAGGTGAATCTTTCATTGGACTTGTAATAATAATTTGTTTTCCTTTTTGTTGCATTTCAGCACCGATCCCGACAAAATCGCCAGAAACATCTTCTTGGAAAGATTTAGTTTCATCTTGAGATAAATACTCAGTGTATGGATCGTTTAAACTTTTAGTCATGCCTTTAATTGCGTCATTGAGAAGTTGATCTTTATCTTGCTTTTTATAATAATCATTCGCAATTAACTCGTATACATCACTTAGTTTTTGGGCATTCGCAGTCACTTTTTGGTTTTGAGATGCATGGTTGTAGTAAAAAAATCCCCCTGCAATAACTAATGCCGTTAAAACAAAAGTGAGTAGGATACTTAAAATAAAGGTTTTTAAAGATATGTAACGTTTTGGCTTTTTATTGTTGTTAGACGTACTCAATCGTATTTCACCTTCTTATTTGATTTTCTGATTTTTCAAAGGAAAAAGGGTGAGACATTGCTCGTCCGCACCCTTAAAACGCATATGTGGAAAGATATACATCACATTAAAATTGTAGCCATTCTTGATATTCCTCATATAAATCATCAAAGACAGACATAGGTAAAGTATAATTACCTTCCGTTTCAATATATTCGGACAATACATCGAAACTTTTCTCATATTTAGGAAATGATAAATCTTCAAAAATCATTTCTGCGAGTGCCCCTTGTAGATCTTTACGGCCACGTACAGTTAATGCGAATTGATAAAATGATGCATCTTTCATTATTTCATTTTCACTTCTATCACTGAAGTTTCACCTTTGCTAAGATGTGACGCCTCTTCAAATTGAATTGATTCTGTGCTAGCAGTATTGGTAATGATAATTGGAGAAACAGTAGATTTAGCATTTTGTTTAATAAATTCTAAATCAAATGATACGAGGACAGCACCCATTTTTACTCGATCACCACTTTCAACTGAAACTTCAAATCCTTCACCGTTAAGTTGAACAGTATCTAAGCCAATGTGAACTAATACTTCAAGACCATTATCAGCTTTTAAACTAATTGCATGTTTAGTAGGAAAAACGTTATCTACAACACCATCTATAGGTGAAACAACTGTACCTTCAATAGGTTGCACGCCAAACCCTTCTCCCATCATTTTTTGAGCAAAAACTGGATCTGGAATGTCTTCGATTTTTACAAGTTCACCACTAATAGGCGCATAAACCGTAATGTCTTTGCTTGCTTCATTATTCTTACCGAAAAGTTTTTTGAACATCTTGTTAACTCCTTTATTTATCAAAAAGTTTTACGAGATCACCATAACCGAGTGCTTCAAGTTTTTCATAAGGAATAAACTGAATTGCTGCTGAATTAATACAATAACGTAAGCCACCACGATCTTTTGGGCCGTCATTAAAGACATGACCGAGATGACTATTGCTGTCTTCAGAACGGACTTCTGTTCGAATCATTCCGAAAGATTTATCGACAAGTTCGATAATATCTTGATCATCAATGGCTTTTGAAAAACTAGGCCAACCACAATCTGATTCAAATTTATCATCAGAAGTAAAAAGTGGTTTACCTGAAATTTTGTCTACATAAATCCCTTTTTCATAATGATTCCAATATTCATTTTGGAATGGAGGTTCTGTCCCATCTTGTTGTGTTACGAGATATTCTAAGTCAGTTAGATCTTTTTTATCTTTTTTAATCATGCTTGATCACCCCAATGTTTTTTGATAAATGCTTTTCTACCAGACCCACGCTGATACTGATAATAATGAACGGGATGTTTTTTATAATAATCTTGATGATAGTCTTCTGCTGGATAGAAATTTTTGTAAGGTTCTACCGGTGTGACGACAGGTTTATCGAATATTTTTGCCTCATTTAGCGCATCAATTTTCTTTAGTGCACTTTCTTTCTGTGCTTCATCATGATAAAAAATGACAGGTCGATAACTTTCGCCTCTATCAAAAAATTGTCCATTTTTATCAGTCGGATCAAATGTTTTAAAATAAATATCTAAAATATCACTAAAAGATATCACTTGTTCATCAAATACAATTTGAACAGCTTCAACATGTCCTGTTGTATTCGTACATACTTCTTCATAAGTTGGATATTCAACCGTGCCACCACTATAACCAGAAGTGATGCTCTTAACACCGTCATATGATGTAAATGGTTTTACGAGGCACCAAAAACATCCGCCTGCTAATGTTGCTATCGCCATTTCTGACACCTCCGAGTTTTTATAAGTCTTTAGAATTTTTCAAGACAACTAAACCGATTGCACCCGCACCTGTATGCGTAGAAATCACGGGTGTCGTATGTCCAAATTCAAATTTTTGTATATTAAATGTTTCGTCTAATTTTTCTTTAAATTTATCCATAAAATCTTGTGCTTTTGCATGTGATATGCCAACCGATTCAATAGCATTATCACCGATAAATGATTTTAAATCTTTCAGGATAAATTTAATACATGCATTTTGTGTACGTGCATTATGAATCATCTCTAAATTACCATCAACAAGTTCACCAATTGGCTTAATTTTCATAAAGTTACCAATCAAGCCTTTTGCTTTACTAATGCGTCCACCTTTAATCAGTTGATCTAATTGACCAATAATGACGTATAACTTGATGTTTTCTTGTAATTTTTTTAATTTATTAAGGATTTCTTCTGTTGATAAGCCAGCTTCAACCCATTGTGTTAAACATTTCAATTGATAACCTAAACCAAACGAAATCGATTTTGAATCAATGACAGTAATTTTAGCATCAACCATTTCACTTGCTTGGACAGCCGTTTGGTAAGTACCACTTAAACCTGAAGATAGATGGATACTAATAATTTCAGCACCAGTTTGAGCAAGTTCCTCATATTTCTCTACAAATTTTCCGATTGGAGGTTGACTTGTTTTAAGATCATTTTCATCATAACCCAAGTATTGAGAAAAAGATTCATTTGTAATTTCAGTTTGATCTTCGTATGAGTCGCCATTAATTGTAACACTTAATGGAACGACATGAATATTATGTTGTTTTAAAAATGATGGTTCTAAGTCTGATGTTGAATCAGTAACAATTATTTGTTGCATAGTATGAAACCTCCAAGATTTACTTTCGAGTCAAATGTAAAAATGTATGTGGGTACTTGTTTTTCTCGTCTACTGTACCTTCTTCTGCAGAAACGACTTTCCACTCTTCAAATGTATAAGGTGGGAAAAAGGTATCTGCTTGAAATTCATCATCTATCACTGTGATATACATGTCGTCAACCTTGTCGATGAAAGTTTCGAATAAAGATTGTCCGCCAAATATAAAAACATGTTCGTCTTTAATGGATTGTATCTCATCAATGTCATGTATCACATCAACGCCGTCATGATGGAAGTCTTTATTTCGAGTCAACACAACATTTCTACGTTGAGGTAATGGCTTGCCAATTGACTCAAAAGTGGCACGTCCCATAACAAGTGTATGCCCGGTGGTTAATTTTTTTACATGCTTCAAATCATTAGGTAAATGCCAAGGTAATTGGCCTTGGAATCCAATACCACGATGTTGATCATGTGCGACTAAAATAGATAGTGTCATTTGTTTGCTCCTTTATTTATACAGCAATCGGTGCTTTTATTGCTGGATGTGATTGATAATTAACGATCTCTAAATCTTCATATTCTATATCAAATATCGAGCAATCAGAATTAATTTTTAACTGAGGTGGTTCGTAGCTTGTTCGTTCAAGCTGTGTTTGAATCGCTTCTATATGGTTGCTATAAATGTGCGCATCTCCAAAAGTATGAACAAATTCACCGACTTCTAATTGACATTCTTTTGCGATAAGATGCGTCAACAGACTATAGCTTGCAATATTAAAAGGAACACCTAAAAAGATGTCAGCACTTCTTTGGTAGAGCTGGCAACTTAATCGATTGTTCTCTACATAAAATTGAAATAGTGTATGACATGGCGGTAATGCCATAGTGTCAATTTCTGATGGATTCCAAGCACTCACAATATGACGTCTCGAATTAGGATGTGTCTTAATTTGTTCAATAACTGTTTTAAGTTGATCATAATGCTGCCCATCAGCACCAACCCAATCACGCCATTGTTTACCGTAGACATTACCTAAATCTCCGTGTTTTTCCATGAATGCATCGTTGTTCAATATTTGATGTTTAAAGTTGTTCATCTCTTGTTGATAGATTTTTGCAAATTCTGGGTCATGTTGGACACGATGGCCAAAATTAGTCATATCTGGGCCGTGGTAATCTGAACTTTGGACATACTTTTCAAACGCCCATTCATTCCAAATGTTGTTATTATATTTTAAAAGATATCTTAAATTTGTATCGCCTCGAATAAACCATATTAATTCTGTAGCAATCAACTTAAACGAAACTTTTTTAGTAGTGAGTAACGGGAACCCTTTCGAAAGATCGAATCGAAGTTGATGACCAAACTTAGAAATGGTGCCTGTGGCTGTTCTATCATCACGTTGATTTCCAATTTTTAATACTTCTTCACATAAGCTGTGATACGCTTGATCAAATGGATTCATGACATTCACCTCTTTCTCTTAGTATATATAATAGACGATTTTTAACTATTTGAAAAATAAAAACAACGTTGTTGATAAGAGATGCTTCTTAACTAGCAAATGGGTTCTAAATAAACGTATGCTCATAGTTGTCTGTGTGGCGTCTTTACTTACTTCTAATTAATGAACTCTTTCTTTCAATTGTCGCGATGAGCTATGAAATGATAGCGCACTGTTGCTATTATTGAAAGTCAAAAAGGATTGAAACAGCATTTGTTTGGCATGTTTCAATCCTTGTTAGAAAGTTATGCTTGGCAATGCGTATCGAAAGCGTCTTTAATATCCATGGCGATATCATTAATGTCTCGACCTTCGATATGTTCACGTGGCATAAAGTGCACAAGTTGTGTACCTCTAAATAGCGCAAATGATGGACTTGATGGTACTTGTTGAATGTATTCTCTCATTTTAGCTGTTGCTTCTTTGTCTTGACCGGCAAATACTGTGACTTTATGATTAGGTTTGTTTTCGTTTTGTTCAGCGACTGCCACTGCTGCTGGGCGCGCAAGTCCTGCCGCGCAACCACAAGTTGAGTTGATGACAACAAATGTTGTTGCATCGTCTTCCACATTTGCCATATAATCACTGACATCCGCTTCACTCTCTAAACTTTCAAAACCATTTTCTGTTAACTCGCCTCTCATTTGTGCAGCAAGTTCTTTCATATAAGCATCATATGCATTCATTATAAAAACACTCCCTCTATTTATTCATTTATTGATTTCGATTTGCAATTTGCTTCCAAACAGATCCAAGCGCGTCTTCTCCATTTTCAATGCGCGTAATCGCCATTTCAATTTGGAGCTTCACTTCATACGCTGAATCGTCTTGATGCGCTTTTAAACTTTCCAATTGTGCGGGACCACCCTCATCAAAAAGAAACATCGCAGCACGCCATCTCACTATTTTTTGTGGATCGTCGAGCGCCCGTTCCATTTCAGGTAAAGCTTCCTTAAAGCCTAAGTCACTAATATTGTCTCCCGCTGTTCTTCTAACTGCTGGGCTTTGATCTCTTAAACCTTTATATAAGTATGGAAGTGTGGCTTTGTCTTCAATCATACTGAGCAAGACCACAGCTTCTCTTCTCAATGGGACTTTACTTTCATTTAATGCCGCATCTAGTAAAGGATAGTCGTCTGCAGTTGGTGTTGGAAAAGATTTAAGCATCCGTAGACGTGTTTTCCAATCCGCTGTTTGCTGATAGGTCTCTAAAGAGACATGCGTATAATGTTTTTCGGGAACAGTGATATTAGTGTTTTTAGCTTCTTCAACCAATTGGTCTAAAACATGTTCCGGGTAAACTGCATGCATTTCTTCAATGACTTCTGCCATAACTTCTTCGATATCCCCATATCTTACACCTAGTGATGCCCATTTGCGTAAAAATACGACGTTATCTTCAGGTAATTGTGTAGAAAGCATGGCATTAACAAAGCGATCCTCTAATTGCGCTCTATATTCTTTATCCCCTGTAGTTAATTTAACCTGATAGGGAATCCCTTTAAACTTTAGGACTTCTACTTTAATTTCCCCAAAATGTGAATCCGGTTGAATTTCGGAGAGAGAATCTTGCTGATCGTGATTGAGCGTCGCAGTCACTTTAGGCAAAACATCCTCCCAATCTGCTTTAGGCATTTTATCAACCGCTATAAAATCTAACACATAAAAAACAGATTTAACTTCTTCTATTTTCAAAATAGCATTGATAAAGGGAGGTTGCCCTTCTTTAACTTCGGTATAAGTCGAAGAATGACGATCTTCCCTTGTTTCAGATAAAACAATTTTCATGGTATTTGGACTCGGTGTAGGCTCTACCTTAACAATTTCCATAAAAAACCTCCTCATCAAATCATGACATTTATTGCAACTCGTTTCCAAGTTGTCGAATTTGCTTTCCAATTGAACATTCATTGATGCAGAAGTGATGTGCTTGTGTCTTCCCTTTTACTTTTCGAATGTATGATTTAACAAGACATTGCTCACAATATTGCTGAGAGAGTTGGTCAATCTCGGCAATAGCATTTTTCTTAGATTCAGTGAGCACAAAATTCACCTCTTTAAAATATAATGCATACAATATTCACTATATTAACATGATTGATAGGTACATTGAAATGTTTAAACTTAGTGATTTCCTCAATCCTTTCAGAAAAACCTATCTTGAAAATACAACACGGTTTGCTTATAATAGTAAAGTTATATCGTTGAGCGGTTTCTAAACACCCGCTTTAACAAAATTTAGGAGGGATTCTCATTGTATAACGAATGGCTAGGTTTAGTCGCGTTTTTAGTTACATTTATATTAATGGTTTTAATGTACCGTTTTTTTGGTAAGGCCGGATTATATGCGTGGGTCGCAATAGGAACAATTATTGCAAATATCCAAGTATTGAAAACGGTGGATATATTTATGATTTCAGCCACTTTAGGTAACATTATGTTTGCTTCTATTTATCTTGCAACTGATGTATTGAATGATATTTATGGGCGGAAAGTTGCTAAAAGAGCAGTTTGGTTAGGTTTTTCATCCACTTTAGTGATGATTATCGTCATGCAAATCTCCTTAGCATTTCAACCAAGTGATGCGGATATGGCACAAAGCGCGTTGAAATCTATTTTTGATGTCGTACCTCGTATTGCATTTGCCTCAATCATTGCTTATATCATCGGCCAACACATTGATGTGTTCGTATTTAATGTGATTAAGAGAATATTTAAATCGGATCGCACATTTTTTATACGTGCTTATGGAAGTACAACGTTAAGTTCGATATTTGATACTGCGTTATTTGTACTCATCGCTTTTTATGGCAGTCTACCTCATCCTGTCATATTTGAAATATTTATAACAACGTATTTATTAAAATTGCTTTCTACAATTTTGAATGTACCATTTGGTTATTGGGCAAAATCACTTTATCGTAAAGGTAAAATTAAAGATGATGGCTATTGATCAGCAATCATGTTAATTTAAAAATAAAAGATGACTTTGAATTAGTCATTAATCTTGCGGGTGAAGATTTCTGTAATAATGTAATATGTTGGCGTATTTAATCTTAAAGAAGTTGAAGTGTGGTGAGCTCTATTGGCGAAAATACATTTTGATGCAGCAACGAAAGGCAATCCGGGTCTAAGCACATGTGGCGTTGTGATTGTAGATGAACATGAGCGTTATACAGCCACTAAAGTGTTAGGGATGATGGACAATCATACTGCAGAATGGGAAGCGCTCCTATTTGCAATGAAACAGGCTAAAGCGTTAAATATCGAGACTGCACTGATCTATACGGATTCACAACTTATCGAAGATGCTGTGAATCGAGAATATGTTAAAAATAAACACTTTAAAGCTTATCTTGAGCGTTACTTAAATGAATCAAACCATTTTGCACTTTGCTTTGTGAAATGGGTTCCGAGAAAGCAAAATAAAGCAGCAAATCAATTAGCACAAGATAAGTTATACCATACAATAAAGCAACAGTCTGATTAACCCAAATAAAAAAGTACCGAGATTAACTTATGAAAAACAGTTAATTTCGGTACTTTTTAATAATGACAACCATACCTCATTCTGAAGATATACTATAAATGTTGAATAAATCGTTTTGAGACAAAAAGCTCATGTTGATCACAAATTGAAAGGACGTGGTTAAGTTCAACTTGATGCGCCATAGATTCAAGTAATGAAGTCCATTCTATAGGAACGTGACACTCTATCGTTGCCAATTGTTTAGACAGTTGAAGTTCAGATAAATGTTCATTGATTTTTTTCTGCTGACCCGGTGTTAACTTTGCAAGATTTTCAACAACATTTTCAACTGAATCATACTGTTGAATCAATTTAATCGCTGTTTTTTCTCCGATCCCTTTGACACCAGGATATCCATCAGCAGTGTCTCCCATAAAAGCTTTAACATCAATAAGTTGTTGTGGTTTTAAACCATATTCCGCTTCAAAGCGGGCTTGATCATACTTGTGATATTCATTAAATCCTTTTTTAATCAGCCAAACATTAACCTTTTCATTAATACATTGAAGTAAATCTCGGTCACCTGTCACAATATAAACTTCGTGATGTTCATCAGACTCTGAAAAAGAGCGTGCGAGTGTACCGATAACGTCATCTGCTTCAAAGTTTTCGACGCCTATATTTAAAAAGCCGAGTGATTGTGAAATATGTTTGACATGATTAAATTGAGGGATTAATTCTTCTGGTGGTTCTGGGCGATTTTGTTTGTAATCTACATACATTTCATTTCTAAATGTCGCCTTTCCCATATCCCAACAAATTGCGACATGCGTCGGTTGGATATCTCGAATCGCGCTATAGACATGTCTGACAAAGCCTTGTGTCCCATTTGTAGGGACACCTGCTGAATTTCGCATAAAATTTTTATGGATACTCGTCGCATAAAAGTGACGAAATAATAAGGCCATGCCGTCTATAAGTAAAAGTTTTTGAGTCATCGTTTCAGTCCTTTGAATTTAGAATTTGTGCTAATTTTGGCGTGCTTATTTTTAATTGATTGATAAGTGTATCATCAATTTTGAAATCAAGGATCGCATTGATTTCATTTTGTGCTTCTAATTCTGCCGTTTCAATCGCTTCAGTTGCTTTTGAAGTGAGTTGGTCTAACAGCGATTCTAACACTTTTCGTAGTTCAGTCAACTTTGGCTGAAGCAAGTTAATCGTGCGTTCTTTGATTTCTGATTGGATTTGTTTTTGTACTTTAGGCTGTAAAAGGTTTCGCTTTGTCAGCTGTTTAGGTAATTGATCAACCATTTGTTGTAACTCGAGCGTTAAAATAGACTTTTCATACGGTTCAATCTGGATGGTTTCGTAATCAGGTATAATCACGCGATAGTGTTGAAGTAGTTTAATTTTAGGTGCCATTTCTTGTTGTAATGCTTGATTAAAGAAATGCTTAAGTCTTTCTATTAGCAGTGTTTGTTCTAAGAAGAGCTTTTGGTGTATTTGATCAAGATATGATTTCGTACTCCGTCTTTTTTCTTCATTAAAATGATTTGTATTTGTCATTTGGCCATTATAAATCGCTTTAACATCATCTGCTAATTGGATTTTTAAGCGCTCATTTAAATGGTAAATTTGATCTTCTATTTCGTTAAAGGTCTTTTGTGCAATCGATTGGATTAATTCAGCTTTAAATAGTTTTTCTCGGCGCATACGTTCAAGTTGTTGTTGCGTCTGATGCATTTGTTGCGCATTGGTTTCAAAATCGTTGATGATTGATTCGTAAGCTTCCTTAATATAGGCAAATTGATCATACATTTTCTGTTCTAACAGTGATTTAGATTCGACTTCAGCGAAATGTGTGATACTTTCTTTTAACGTATGCATCCCTTCATCATCTGTCTCTAAAGCGGCGCGACTCGATACCATAAAGATATCAGGGTTCATTTGGACTTTAGACAACGCATCTTTGACATATGCATATACTGCTTGTTGTTCGTCACTGTTTTCAGCTAAATCAACAGCATTAATGACCATTTTAAACGACTGATTGGTTTTCAATTGATTCATATCTTTCATATGTTGTATGAAAGCTTGATCATTCTGTGTAAACGCATGGTTAAAATAACTTACATATAAAATAAGATCTGATGTTGTCAAAATCTTTTCGGTTTCATTCGTGTGTCGTTGATTATTAGAATGTAAACCTAATGAGTCAATGATCACTTTGTCTTTTAGCCATGGTAAGGGTAGACGTAGGTGCACCATTTGTACAAAGGTAGCAAATTCGTCTTCCGCACTCCATTTCGAAATTTCTGAAGCATCGATGGGGTGTTCTATGCCCTTTTCGATATAGGACTGATATAAATCATAGTTTTTTTCTACTGCATTAATAAAGGCAACGCTATTTTTATCAATCTTTGTTTTTAATTGTTCAAGATCTGTGTTTAAAAACGTCGTGATTGAATCAAACTGATTGTCTATGAGCTGGGTCATATCGTTAATATCTGCTAATAAGGCGTCAGGTGTTTTAAATGTAACACTGTGATGGGACCCATACGATATTTCTGTCGTAGCGGCAGTGGTAGGATTAGGCGAACTAGTTAAATAAGCTTTACCTAGTAGCGCGTTAATCAAGCTACTTTTTCCAGCGCTAAATGTACCGAAAATCCCTATTTTAATTTTTTGTTGTGTCATTCTCGTTAATGTATCTTCAATGTTTTTGACACTTGTTTTAAAAAGCGGGATGTTGCGAACAACGTCTAATCCTTGTTGGATTTGAGTTGTATGCAAACTTCGCTCATTTGTGACCACACTTTGATGATTATCGGATTCATAGGTTGAGTCGGATACCGTTTCTTGTGGTTGGAAATGAATGCGTGTCCGATCAATCAGTTGGTCAAGAGAGTCTGACATATGAATATAGTAATGGCGATAGTTTTCTGTTTCTAGAGATTGCTTTAATTTCCGCAAATCGATATAGCGCTTATAGTCTTGAATATCAGTGGAATCTTCAACTAAATGCTCTTCTGCATGGACATTTTCAATGATTTCTTCATCTAAAGGCTCAGACATTTTCAAGATATATTGCTTGATTTCTTTCATTAAATGCTCTGAGAAAGTGAGCACATACTGATTCGTAATTTCTATTTGTGTTTGATACAGTTCAGTGATAAGACTTTCAGGAATTTCAAAGTGTTGCTTTAAAATTTGCTGATTCAATTGTGTATTATTGATAAAGCGTGTCAAAAATGATAAGTCATCTTGCATAGGCTTTTCAATTTGATGCGCAATCCGCTTCTGCAGTTGTTGTATAACGTCATGAAGGCGTGCAGCGCGAATTTCCTCTGTTTTTCTTTTTTTATTAAAAAGTCCCCCTGCTTTAAAGTTTTTAGTCATACTTTCTAAATAAAAACGAATGGTTTCCCGCATATCATGCGTCATAATATAAGCATTATCAATAATAGATCTGCGTTTATCTTTTAAATATTGCTTAAGGGCTGAAGGGGTATTTAACAGTTGTGTTTCTTCACTTATCATTTCATTTTTTTGATGTGTTTGATATGCTTGATCAAATTGTTCAGCCGTAATATTTAAACGTTCTAGAAGCATCTGCATTTCTTGCTGTAAATAATCTTTTTGATGTTGTTGAATAAACTCTTTCATTCGAGCAACATAATCTTTGACGGGTTCTCTATGTTGGTCTTGTTCTCGTATAAATGATGAAAGGGCATCAAATTCATTATAAGGATGCTCAAATTTAGTAATATAAAATGTTTTCAAAAGTTGAATATCCCATTCTTGAATTGACTGTTGCACACGACGTTGAAAAGTTTCAAAGTCGATTTCTTGATGATTGTGTTTATCAATCTGGTTAACAACAAAGACAACCGGGATACCTGCATAATTTAATCTTTTCATAAATTTGAAGTTTAAAGCAGATTGAACGTGATTATAATCAACTGTGTAAAAAACAATATTACTTGTATATAAAAATTGCTCAGTCTGCGCACTATGTGATTGTACATTGGAATCTACACCTGGCGTATCTTGAAAAGTGAAGCCATTTTTGAACTTTGAACTTTGTATTTGAATATCAATGGATTCAACTTGATAATTTTCCCGGTTCATCGCTTTAACTTCGTCATAATTTTGAAGGGAAGTGTATTTTTGACCTTCAATGTTTGCGGTCATCCCTGATTGCTCAGCAACAGTCACACGTGCGGTATTACTAGTGGTTGGAACGGGTGAGCTGGGTAATATCTCCTGACCGATAAGACGATTAATGACTGTCGATTTTCCAGATGAAAAGTGGCCTACAAAGGTCACGGTATATTGATTTAGGTAAACTTTTTTAATTATTTGATTAATCGTTTGAACAAACGTATAATGATCTGATTTTTCTACTTCTTTTTTTAATTTATATAAAATATCTAGTTCTTCTTGGTTCTGCATGTAAACTGACTCCCCTTGTTTATAAAGCACTCTATAGTTCTATTATATGAATTTAATTGTAACATTGTACAGTCATACTTATTTTATCACTTGAAGCGATATGCATATCGATAGGAAGACATTATGATGAAGTCAAAACATTGTGAGCGCTTCTTAATTATTCTGTTAAGCTCAATTTCATTAACGCTTACTTTGTATTAAAATGCAGATTAAAAAAACAACGTCACATGAATGTAACGTTGCTGCTTATTGAATATACTATTGAGTTAATATACTGCGCCAAATACTGTCTATTCTTGAAATTCAAGCGGTTTTGGACGACGTTTCATTTTAAGGAGTTGGGAAATGACATAAATGAGAATGCCAGTCCAAATAAAACAGAATGTGATAAACTGATCCATATTAAATGGCTCTTTAAATACAAAAATACCCAGTATAAAAATAAGTGTCGGCCCAATATATTGAATAAAACCCATAAGTGATAGTGGAATACGAATCGCGCCCTCTGAAAAAGCAAGAAGCGGTATCGCGGTTACTGCGCCTGAAAAAAGGAGCCAAAATGATGACATATTGATTCCGACACTTAACCCTGACGTTTGTCCAAGATATATGAGATAGATCAACGCCATTGGTGCAGTTGCTAATGACTCAATCGTAATACTACTTACTGCAGGCATAGGCACTAATTTTTTGAGCAGGCCGTATATGCCGAATGAAAAAGCTAAAAGTAAAGAAATGACTGGAAATTCCCCTACTTTGATTGTCATATAAACGACACCTATAGCAGCAAAGAGAATTGCAAGCCACTCTAAACGATTAAAACGTTCTTTAAAAAAGATCATTGCCAGTAAAATACTGACTAGCGGATTAATGTAATAACCTAAACTTGTTTGTAGCACATAACCAGAGTTAACTGCAAAGATGAATGTCCCCCAGTTCACTGCTACAACGTATCCCGCTAATATAATGATAAAAAGTTTGAGTGGTTTAGCTATTAAATTTGAAAAATCTTGATAGACTTGCTTTTGTTGGCCTATTAACGGAATTAAAATAACCATAAATATGAGTGATAATACAATACGAAACATTAACGTTTCAGTCGCATCTATCCCACGAATTAATGTCCAATAGAGTGGGAGTGTTCCCCACATGACATAAGATATTACTGAATAAAAAATCCCACGTTTAAACGCCTGATCTTGATACAAATCAGTCCCTCTTTTCTAAAAAAGTTTTCATGAATTGCTTATTCACTTTTATTTGCCCAATATTGATAATAAGTCGTTTCGATATAGCCATTAAAAAGTTTACGTCGTTTTGTTGCTTTACGATTAACTAAATGTTCGAATGCTTTATGGCTTGTCATAATATACAGTGAAAGTTGAGGATTTTGATGCAATAATGTACCTAAATAGCGATACATAGCTTCTACTTCATCGCGGTCACCAATACGTTCACCATAAGGCGGGTTCCCTATTAGCCCGATTGGCCCTTCATGCGCTATTGTTAAAGTGTTGACGTCTTTAACTTCAAATTTGATGATATCGCCAACCCCTACTTCATCAGCATTTCGTTTTGCGATTTCAACCATTTTAGGGTCAATATCTGAAGCATAGATTTCTATTTCTTTATCATAATCAGCCTGTTGATCTGCTTCATCTCTCAGTTGATCAAAGAGTCCATCAGGAATTATATCCCACTGTTCTGAAACAAATGAGCGATTAAAGCCAGGTGCAATATTTTGGGCGATTAAACAAGCTTCTATTGCGATAGTTCCAGAACCACAAAATGGGTCGATTAATGGTGTATCGCCTTTCCAGTTTGCAAGTTTAACTAAACTCGCGGCTAACGTTTCTTTAATCGGCGCTTCACCTTGAGCGAGTCGATAACCGCGTTTGTTAAGTCCAGAACCAGATGTATCAATTGTTAAAAGAACACGGTCTTTTAAAATATTGACTTCTACAGGATATTTCGCGCCGCTTTCGTCTAACCAGCCTGACACTTCGTATGCTTTTTTAAGTCTTTCTACAATTGCTTTTTTAGTAATGGCTTGGACATCTGGTACGCTATGTAACGTCGATTTTAAGCTACGACCTTGTACTGGAAACTGTCCATTTTCAGAAATATAGTTTTCCCAAGGAAGATTTTTAGTTTGTTCAAATAAATCGTCAAAAGTTTTTGCTTCAAACTGACCGATAATTAATTTGACACGATCTGCTGTACGCAACCATAGATTGGCTTTAATTAATGCAGATGCATCACCTTGAAAGTAAATGCGTCCATTTTCAACGCGCGTTTCGTATCCTAACTCTTGTACTTCTTTGGCAACAATCGATTCAAGCCCCATTGGACATACTGCTAATAATTGATACACAATCATTCTCCTAACATACATATTTGGAATTAAACTGCCTATAAAATATCAAGTCCTTCCCCGGCATGTAAGGAAGGCTAGAATTGTAAAGAAACTGACTTACATGTATACGTGATTAAGTCAAGGGTCCTTAATTTCTGAAATAACATTATGATTCATGGCAAGACGCGTCCTATAAAACCTCTAATTTTTTGGACGCTTTCCTTCTCCAACTCAGCAAGTTAAAAATTTTAAAAATTTAATCGTCACTTTTAGGGATGCGATTGATTTTTAACTATTATTTTGTAAACCATTGAAAAAATATTTTCAGTGAATTTTTTAACACAATTTTATTTTAACACACGATTAAGCTGCTTCATTTATTTTTTGCATAAATGAAGGGCTGGAACTCGATGTCCCAGCCCGAACTAGTTGAGATATTTCCATAAGCCATGTTCTGTACTATTGTACTCATTACGTGCACTAGCAGCACTGGTACGCCAGTTGTAATCATCTGTCTGAAAGGGATATTACCTTTCCTCGTCTATACGTTGAATTTCGTTAGACAAGTGCTCCTACCAAATTTGGATTGCTCACTCGAGGGGTTTACCGCGTTCCACCTTTATTATTTCTAATAAAGCTACGTCACTGTGGCACTTTCAAACTAATATAACCATATCTAATGACTTAGGTTAGTTCATTGCCGTCAATATCATTGATATTGCCTTGACTTATTGTTTCATCAAGCACGAACACTACAGTCATCTCAGACTGTGTGAGCATGGACTTTCCTCTATATGTAAACCATATAGCGATTACACGAAATATCCTTAAAAATTATAGCATTTTTAATCTCAAAAGCAATGACTATTTTCCAAAGACCGCTTTTTCTAAATTAGAAATACGTTTTAATATGTCTACGTTATTGCTTTGAGTTGAACTTTGGTTAGCGAAACTCTTATTATCTTGAGGTCTACTTGAAGCAACACGAATACGTAGATCTTCAATTTCTTTTTTCAGCTTGTGATTTTCTTCTGATAATTTAATCACTTCATTATTTAGGTCTGCCATTTTTTGATAATCAGCGATGATATCGTCTAAAAATGCATCAACCTCTTCTGGTCTGTACCCACGTACCATCGTTTTTTCAAAATCTTTTTCATAAATGTCTTTTGCTGAAAGCTTTAACGAAACATCTGACATTTGTTCCACCTCATTTGATTTAAATTTCTTCTGACCATTGTAAATCATTGATAAAGCTCATAATTTCGTCAAACGTCACAATATCACAAGTATAGTTTGTTTTTTCAACAAAATCAACTAACTTCTGTTTGAAGAACTTAGGGCTTGCCTCTTGTTCATCATCATAAATTAAGACTGTGACATCCGTATGGTCCAACATAAATTGATCTGCAGCTTGAAATTGAAAAGGGCCTTGATAAGCAGATTGGTAAATACTATTAACATAGTCGCTCTCTGCTATGATTTGTTGGTACTGTAATTGGTTAGCCTCATTCCATTTAGAGCTATGATCTAAAAAAGGCGTAATGACACCGAGTTTCAACTCTGGGTATTCCTTTTTAAGTTCAATGACACATTCTGCAGCCCACATTTCAATTCCCAACTGTCCTTGTATTAATACCCATTCAAGCCCCTCTTCAATGTATTGAATGAGTTTTTGAGTAATAAATTTTTTTAAATAGGTCACTTCTTTCGCTTGGGAATCAAAGATTTGAAGTTCATATGATTTATAACCTGTAATATACATCGTTTTATACATCTTTATGACCCCCGTTTTGAATGAGATAATTCAAGTCGTGTTGAACCGCTTTAAATCGATCTATAAATATTTTTTTACTTGTTGTGGATTGGTGACAGCTGATAGCAAGCTCTGAAATAAGTGATTGCATACGCACAAATTTTTGACGATTAAAATATGGAAGATCTTGAATTTGATTCTCATACAAATTTAAAGATGCTACATCTTGATCGACTTGTGCAACAAAAGGTGCAATGTCTTCGTAAAATTCAAATGGGTGCCCTTCCCTAGCCTGTTGATAACGCAAAGAGATATGGTTCAAGTCATCAAGAAGTTTTTCGATTGCAGATTGCATAAGTGGTATCACCTCATGTTAGATTACTTCGATTTTATCATATTCAAATTCAAAGTTTTAACCAGATATGTTTAGGGGTAACGGTCAAGACCTATCTATGTTACAATAATGACAGTTTATGAATCGTTTTTTTGATTTATAAAACGCCTATCCTATCATGTTTAATAGGACAGCAAACATGGACTGTAGGTGAAAAAATGAATTATCCAAATGGTAAGCCTTTCAAACCAAGTCGGACTCAAGACGGAAGCCCTGTGCGTCATAGTTCTAGTAAAATAAAATACGGTGGCCGTGGGATGACATTAGAAAATGACATTGAACGTTCTAATCAGTTCTATTTGAGAACGAATAAAGCTGTGATACACAAGAAACCGACACCTGTGCAAATTGTTCAAGTCGATTATCCTAAGCGGAGTCAAGCTGTAATAAAAGAGGCTTATTTTAGAACGCCTTCAACCACTGACTATAATGGTGTTTATAAAGGCTTTTATATCGACTTTGAAGCGAAAGAAACAAAAAATAAAACGTCCTTTCCATTACAAAACATTCATGAACATCAAGTGAAACATATGGAGCAAGTTGTGGCGCATGGCGGTATTGCATTTTTGTTATTTCGTTTTAAAGGAATCGATGAAGTCTATCTTTTACCGTTTAAGCGATTTATTCCATTTTGGGAGCGTTACATAAAAAATGGAAAAAAATCAATTAAGGTTGAAGAAATTCAAGAAAATGGTTACTATATTCCTTATCAGTATCAACCCAGATTAGATTACCTCAATGCAGTTGATAAGTTGATATTAGATGAAAGTGAGGACCGCTTATGACGGAAAAGAAAGGGACTTCTAGTCACGCCAACAAGAAGTCCGGTCAAAAAAAGAATAAAAATATTAAGCGTACGATTATTAAGGTGCTGAGCTTTTTAGTTCTAGCATTTGTCATTTTAGCGTTATTAGCTGTTTTGCTTTTTGCTTACTATGCGTGGAAAGCTCCAGCTTTTAACGAATCAAAATTACAAGATCCGAGTCCGGCGAAAATTTATGATAAAGATGGCGATTTAGTCAAGACGCTTGATAATGGTGCAAGACGTGAACATGTTGATTTAAAAGATGTTCCAGATACGATGAAAGATGCTGTACTTGCTACTGAAGATAACCGTTTTTATGATCATGGTGCGATAGACTATAAACGTCTGTTCGGCGCTGTACTTAAAAATGTATCTGGTGGTTTTGGTTCACAAGGTGCTTCAACTTTAACGCAACAAGTTGTTAAACGAACATTTTTGACTGACCAAAAATCTATCGAACGTAAAGCGCAAGAAGCATATTTATCTTATCGTCTTGAGCAAGAATACTCTAAAGATGAGATCTTCCAAATGTACTTGAATAAAATTTATTATTCTGATGGTGTTTATGGCGTTAAAGCCGCAGCAAAATACTATTTCAATAAAGACTTGAAAGATCTTAATTTAGCAGAATCTGCTTATCTTGCTGGTTTGCCACAAGTTCCAAACACATACAATGTGTACGATCATCCTAAAGAAGCTGAAAAACGTAAAGACACAGTGCTTTATTTAATGGCTTATCACCACCGTATTACTGAAAAGCAAAAGAAAGAAGCACAAGATACGCCAATTACAGCGAACTTAGTTAAACGTTCAGCTGAAGAGCGTCAAGTTAAACCGGATGATGATTCACAACAATACAATTCTTACGTCAATTTTGTGAAGCAGGAATTAATGGGTAACCCTGAATTTAAAAATGAAAATTTAGCAGATTTATTAAATAGCGGTATTAAGATTTATACGTATATGGATAAAGATGCTCAAAATTCTTTACAAAGTCATATTGATAATGGCGGCTATTATAAAAATGATGATCAGCTCGTCGGTTCAACAATTGTAGACAGTAAAACAGGTGCCCTTGCAGCTATTTCTGGTGGTAGAGATTATAAAGATGTTGTTCAGCGTAACCAAGCGACTGACGCACACCCTACAGGCTCTACATTGAAACCATTCTTAGCTTATGGTCCAGCTATCGAAAAATTACAATGGGCGACAAACCATTCTATCCAAGATGAGCAGTCGTACAACATTGACGGTGGTACATTCCGAAACTATGATCAGAAGAGTCACGGTACAGTTTCGATTTATGATGCATTACGTCAAAGTTTTAACATTCCAGCTTTAAAAACTTGGCAACAAGTAAAAGAACAAGCAGGAAGTAAAGCACCAACTGATTTTGCGAAAAAAGTAGGACTCGAATATGAAAATTCAAATATTGGTCCATCTGAAGTTCTAGGTGGTTCATCTTCTGAATTCTCACCTACGCAACTCGCTTCAGCTTATGCTTCATTTGCTAATGGAGGAACTTATAATAAAGCACACTCTATTAAGAAAGTTGTAGAGGCAAATGGCGATACAGTTGAATTTGATCATACAAGTCATAAAGCGATGAGTGATTATACGGCTTATATGATAACTGAAATTTTAAAAGGTACGTTTGAAGCTTATGGTTCAGCTTATGGTAACAGTGTTTCAGGTGTCCACATGGCAGCTAAAACAGGTACAGGCACATATGGTCAAGAAGCGTATCAACAATATAACTTACCTGACTCAGCCGCTAAAGACGTCTGGATTACAGGTTTCTCACCTAAATACACAATGTCAGTATGGATGGGCTTTGACAAAGTTAAGCAATATGGTGAAAACTCATTCGTCGGTAGTAGTGAACAAAAATATCCTCAACTTCTATTTAAAGATGTCATGAGTGAAATTAGTCCACACGATGGTGAAGATTTCAAACGCCCTGATTCTGTAAGTGGTAGCGGTAAAAGTTTATATGTATCAAAATCACCGGATGGCCATACAACAAGTAACTTTACAGAGTCAAGCGGAGGTTCTAACTCCAATTCGACATCTGGATCAAGTGATAGCAACAATGAAAGTCAGAATTTGAATAACGGTAACCGTCCACAACAACAAGGTAACAATAACTCAAATAATAATGGTGGTTTTTTCGGTCATCTTTTTAACCGATAAATCATACAAATATCCCAGTTTACTCAATGCGAGAAAACTGGGATATTTTTTGTCTTTGATTGATGTTTGAAATCATTGTATGAAGATGAAGAAGAGTCATTCAATGTGATGTCGCGCACGATAAGCGGCATACATTTTAATCAGTTCTGATTTGAGTGTTTTCATTTGTTGGTAGCCCATATAGTGATGCTTTCTTTCTTCAATATATGCAAGTCGATCAACAATATTAAACGGAACGATTGTGAGTGTATCCAAATCAAGTTGTGCTAATGAAGTAGGTTCGACTTGGTTAATTGCGTAAAAATAGTCCATTAACAATGAGTAATATTGATTAAGTAATGGTTTGGCCTGTACACTGCCAATTTGACGACTTTTGGCGAATTGATCTAATTCTTTTTCTAAAGTAGTCATTTGATTTAATTGTTCCATCAACTAGTGCCCTCCTGCTGCTTTAAGTGATGCACGATAACGCTTTTGACCTTCTCGACAATCATCAAATAATGGACAAACACCACATTTCGGTTTTTTAGCTAGACAATGATAGCGACCGAAGAAGATAAGTTGGTGGTGGCTCTTTGTCCAGCGTTCTTTTGGAATGATTGACGTTAATCGGCGTTCAACTTCAGTTACATTATCTTTCCATCTACAAATGCCTAAACGTTTAGATACGCGTTCAACATGCGTATCTACTGCAAGTGCAGGTTCACCAAATGCGACACTCATCACTACGTTTGCCGTTTTGTGACCGACACCAGCAAGACTTTCTAGTTCAGCAAGTGTATGTGGAACTTCCCCATCGAATTGATCAAGTAAAGATCGACTTAATTTTTGTATATTTTTTGCTTTGTTTCGATAAAGTCCAATCGAACGAATATCTTGTTGTAATTCCTCTAAATCAACAGCTAAATAATCTTCTGGAGTATGATATTTTTGAAATAATGAATGCGTAACTTTATTGACGGTATTATCTGTACATTGCGCTGATAATAGAACCGCAATGGTCAACTCGAAAGGATTATCATGAACTAACTCGCACTCTGCATTGGGAAACATTTGATCAATCACATCAATCATTTCAAGTGCTTTCTTTTTACTTATCAAAAGGATTCTCTCCTTTCAACCAATTAAATTTTGGAAGGTTTTCTATTTTTTTAACAGGTTGTTGAGATTGAGATTGCTTTTTAAATTTTGCACGAATCGGTTGCGTATCTTCTACGGTAGTCACATTATTTTTTTGCCAATTTAATAAAATTCTATCTACGTACTTTAATGATGTCTTCTGATGTGCAAGGGCCTCGTTCAGTGCAGCATCAATAATTTTAATGTCATAGTGATCAACATCTAGCCATTGATTAATATGTTCTATTTCTAAAGGCGATAACGGACGTCCGAATTCAGTTTCTATGCGATGAAACAATTGTTTAAAAGCCTCTGCTTGAGATGTAGATTGCGTTGTTTGTTCAACTTGTGATAATACTTGCGAAAATTGTTCATAGAACCCTTCTAAGTTGATATATTCAGTGAATTTACCTTCTGCGTTTTTCTCAACTCTCATTTCTAACAAACCGAGCTGAATGAGCTTTTGAATGATGGTTGTCACTTCGAACGCTTTCATAGTTGTCCCTTTTTTTAACGTATCTATAGAAGGTTGTTCATTCGAGTGCTCGTAAGCATGCAAAATTTTAAGGAGTATCACTAAGTCATTCTCATTCAAACCTAAGTCATGATAATGCTCAAGGAGTTCATATCGAATCACAACAGGTCTAATTTGAAGTTCACGTGCATTCATACCATTTCCCCCTCACTATATTTAAATGAAGTCCGCACTGATCTATCAAACATGAGCGATAAAAAAAGAGTGAGTGAGAAACCTCTCAAAAACAGGTTTCATCATCTCACCCCGAACGAGGTTGAGACCTTTATCACATGGGGATGATAAGTGAAAATAACGTACTGACTTATCATGCAAGACAACTGATCGTTGAATTCATCCATGTGCGCCCAACTTCAATTCGATTGTTAATTAAGGATATAAACGGTTTAATAAACGTGGGAATGGTGAAGTTTCACGAACATGTTCTACTCCTGAAATCCATGCCACAGTACGTTCAAGACCAAGACCAAAACCACTATGTGGCACACTACCATATTTACGTAAATCAAGATAATATTGATAGCTTTCGGCATCGAGATGGTGCGCTTCAATGCGTGCTTCTAATAAATCAATATCATTGATACGTTCAGAACCACCAATGATTTCACCGTAGCCTTCTGGAGCGATTAAATCAGCGCAAAGGACAGTCTCTTCATTTTCAGGGTTCGGTTGCATATAAAATGGTTTGATTTTAGTTGGATAGTTAACGATAAATACGGGTAAATCATAATGATTTGCGATAGCTGTTTCGTGTGGCGCACCGAAATCATCGCCCCACTCAATGTCGTTAAAACCTTCTTCATGTAAAAATTTAATCGCATCATCATAAGAAATACATGGGAATGGCGTTTGAACTTTTTCTAATTTAGAAGTATCACGACCAAGTGCTTTTAATTCGATTTTACAATTTTCGAGTACTGATTTGACGATAAAAGCAACATAAGCTTCTTGCACTTCTAAACTCTCTTGGTGTGTTGTAAATGCCATTTCAGGTTCAATCATCCAAAACTCAATTAAATGTCTTCTTGTTTTAGATTTTTCAGCTCTAAATGTTGGCCCAAATGAGAACACTTTACCATGCGCCATCGCTGCAGCTTCCATATAAAGTTGTCCACTTTGTGATAAAAACGCATCTTCATCAAAGTATTTTGTATGGAATAATTCGCTTGTCCCTTCTGGTGCACTCGCAGTTAAAATTGGTGGGTCAATTTTTGTAAAGCCGTTATTATTGAAAAATTCATATGTTGCTCGAATAATTTCATTACGAATTTTCATCACAGCGTGTTGTTTTTTAGAACGTAACCATAAATGACGGTGATCCATTAAAAATTCTGTGCCGTGATTTTTAGGTGTAATAGGATAATCATGAGCATCATGGATAACTTCAATTTTTTTCACTTGCATTTCATAACCTAAATCTGAACGTTGATCTTCAGTAATTTCACCTGTTACATAAAGTGAAGACTCTTGTGTTATAGATTTTGCAAGTTGAAATGTTTCTTCATCTACTTCTGCTTTTACTACAACACCTTGCATAAAGCCTGTGCCGTCACGTAACTGAAGAAATGCAATTTTACCGCTTGAACGCTTGTTTGCTAACCAAGCGCCTATTGTTACTTCTTGGCCAATCTTATTTTTTGCTTCTTTAATCGTTGTTTTCATAACCATTCTCCTATTTATTAATACTGTTACTATTTTAACAAAAGTAGTTACGAACTTCTACCTAATGACTAATCTGTCGAATCATTCGATTGCATTCGATTGAGTAATCGTTCAAATTGCTGAATATTACCTTGATGTTGTTTGTAATGCGTTAATGTATTTTGGAAAAATTGTTTATATTGACTATGGATAAGTCGATTATCAAAAGATACAATGACGCCTTTATCTTTTTCGTTCCGTAAAAGACGACCCAGTCCTTGTCTAAATCGCAAAACAGCTTCTGGTAACACATAATCCTTGAAGACATTATCAAACTCATTTGCAAGTAGCATAGGCTTCGTTGCATGTTGATTCATAAATGGTAATTTAGCAATCATGACACATTTAATTCCTTCTGCTTGATAATCGAATCCTTCAAAAAATGTGCTTGTTCCTAATAAAATCGCTTTATCAAAATGATTAAATTGTTGGGCAATTTTATAATTTTGATTTTGCTGTTGCGTTAAAATCACATAATCTTCAAATTCAACCATTTGGTTTAAATAATCCATAACCGTATATAACATTTTATAACTAGTAAATAATATTAGACATTTTCCTTCAACTGTGGTCACATATCGCGCGATATAATCGACAATGGTTTGGATATATTCATCTTGGTTTTGATAATTGTAGCGCTTAATATCTTTTGGAATAAAGATATGACCATTCGGTTGAAATGTTTGTTGGGATTGAATTTGATAGGTTTGAAATGATGTTTCATCCTCAAACCACTTTTTAAAAGTTTTAAATGACTGATTAAAAGTTAAGGTTCCGGATACGAACGAAATAGAGTCAAATTTATTGAGTATCTTCTCTGATAATAGATGCTTCACAGAATGATCTTTAATATGAATTTTGATAGTTGACTTTTGTTGTAAATTTTTGAGCGATAGATAAGCCATATGTCCATCTTTTAAACCATTCTCAATGTGCCGTAATTGATCGACAATATAAAGTAAATGTTTGCGCATCGTCTTAATCACTTTATGTTTCATACTGTTAAAGTTTTCGAGTGTTAAATTAATTTGCGAAATAAAGTGATGTAATGATGGTATCAATACATTAACATCAATATCATAAACATAAAACAGTTTTGATGTTTCGTCGTCATAAATGTGTGCATTATGGACCATCTCAAACAATGTTTCAAAGAACTGTTCGTTCATATCATGTATTGCGTTAATATCTTGTTTAATGTTAAAGACGTCTATTGGCGGAATATCTAATTTTTCGAGTATTCGTTGTTGCTCCAACTGATCAATTTGTTTGAGTAACTTCTCGTTTTCTGTTTTACCAATGAGTCCTAGTTGATATTTAATGTCTGAATAGCCAAAAGCACGCATGGCACAATCAATCGCATAATCAGGCAATCGATGGGCTTCATCGATGATACAATGATTAAACAATTGATAGATCGTATGGTCTGGTGAAGAATATAATAAATGTGCGTGATTTGTAATACCAATTTGAATTTTCGAAGCATTCGTCCGTATGTGGTTATAATAATGAATATCTTTACGAATCGGCACATAAGTTTCAACTTTTTGCTCAAAATACATTTTTTGTCCACCACGTAGATTGAGTTCTTCTATATCACCCGTATGTGTCTCTAAAATCCAAATTAATAACTGCATCTTAAGTAAATTTACATCATAATTCGATGTTTCATCTTTTAACACTTGACTGATAAGTCCTAGTGAAATATAGTCTTGCTTACTTTTGATCAGTGTTGCGTTAATCGTACTATTTAGAGCATCGTTCAACATCGGAATATCATGAGATAAAAGCTGATTTTGTAACATTTTAGTATTAGTCGAAATCATTACATGCTCGCCTGTTTCGATATAATACATTAATGCAGCAATCAAATAAGCTAAAGATTTACCGCTTCCTGTGTTTGCTTCAATCAAGGCTTTATCATTATGCATCAATTGATCAAAAACGACTTGTGCCATATAAAGCTGCTCTTCTCTATACTGATATCCACAATGATTGATAATTAATTGATATAGGTCATTTAAGTCCCCTTCAAACTTTAATGTCGCTTCATGAAATTCCGGTTGTGGTTTATAAAAAATCTGCTCAAATTGTTGTAACTGCTTTTGTTCTAATGAAGGTTGATGTAATCGAACCAATTCGAAAAAATAGTCATCCAAGTTATATTTGAGTTGTTTGCTTAAATAGTAAAGCTGCTTTTTAGTATTGAGCGGGAGTGTTTCAAATTTATCAAAGGCTAAAATCATAATTCGTGCTGTCGTCCGGGCATCTTCATCCGCGCGATGTGCGTTAGTTAAAGGCACACCTAAAGATTCTGACAGCTCTGTCAATTGATAGCTTTTTTCGGTAGGAAAAGCCACCTTAAAAAGCTCTAAAGTATCGATCACTTTCTTTGGTTGATAATGAATATGACACTTTCTAAAAGAACGTTTCAAAAAATTCAAATCAAAATTCACATTATGTGCTACAAATATACAATCTTTTATTTTTGAATATATTTCTTTTGCGACTTCATGAAAATAAGGCGCTTGTTGTAACATTTCTTCTTCTATTGAGGTTAAAGCTTGAATAAATGTCGGGATTTGAATATCTGTTTTTATCATTGAATGATAACTATCAATAATTTGTTTGTCTTGTACAAATGTAATACCAATTTGTATGATTTCATCATAATTTGTTTGGTTGCCAGTCGTTTCAAGGTCGATGACGGCATAACAAGGCGATTGCGCCATATAAAAGGTGCCTCCTTTCTCTGTTTGTCGTTTATAATTCGATGTCAGCACTCATTAATCTGTGAAGATCACCTTGACGATCAACGACATGTAAAAAGCCTTGGTCATCAATTTCAACGACTTTACCATAAAACTGCTGTGATCCTTCTGTAAAACGCAATTGCTTATTCCATATATTTGAATGTGCAATGTATTCCTCTTTGATTGCAGTGAATGGCTCATTTAAAAATTGTAAATAACGTTGCTCAATATTACGCATGAGTACCTTCAAAAAGTCATAACGATTGATGTCTTGACCGCTATGTATTTTAAGGCTTGTTGCTGTATGATTTAAACTTGGGTCAAAGTCTGAATCTTCATGATTAATATTAATACCTATACCACAAATGACCGCTTCTATACCATCTGCATTGGCAATCATTTCAGTTAAAAAGCCACAGACTTTTTGAGTTCCAATATAGATGTCATTGGGCCATTTGATTTGAACTTGATCTGTGAGATAAGTTTGTATCGTTTCACAGATTGCAAGAGAAATAAATAAATTAAATGTTGTCAGCATTGAAAAAGAAATTTCTGGGCGTAAAACGACAGACATCCATAACCCTTTCTCTTTTGGAGATTGCCAAACGCGTTTGAACCGCCCTTTTCCCGCAGTTTGCGCATCGCTCAAAATCAACATAGTCCCATCAAAATCAACAATCGATTTTTTGGCAATTTGTTGTGTGGAATCGACCGTCGCATAACATTCGAATTTCTCTATAAATGTAGAATCTTTAAATAGCCCATTTAAGACGCCTTCGTGCCATTGTGTTGGAAGTTCATTTAGTTTATGTCCACGATTATGGACAGAATCGATTGAAATGCCTTCTAACTTAAGTTGATCAATTGTTTTTTTAACAGTCATTCTCGAAATATTCAGTTTTTCCGCAATGGTTTGGCCAGAGATATAGTCAGGTCTTGCTTCGGTAAGTAATTCCAATATAGTTTCACGATATTTCGACATGTTCTTTCACCCATTCAATAATTTCTTCTTGTTGATTCCCCAGTTGGCCTTTAATGATCGCACATTCAACTTCTCGCAAGGCTTTTTTAAGCCAAGGTCCACCTTTTAAATGAAGTGCATCCATTAAAATAGCGCCATTAATAGCCATAGACTGACGATCCTTTATCGGAAGTTCGTCCCATACTGTTCGAAGGGTGCCTTCATTATAAACTAAAGGGGATGGTAATGAGATTTGGTTTGCTAGCCATATTTCCTTTAAACGTAGAAGTTCAAGTGATAAATCCAAACCAAAATCATAAACAAATAATTTTAATGCATTTTTGGTCTCTATCGATTGACTTGTGTTTATCGCTTTGACCATTGCTGAGACCGAATGGTTCTGAGCTTTGCTAAGTTTCAACGATTTTAGAGTGGCTTCCCCATTTTTTAACAGAATCAGTGCTAAAAATGCTTCCAATGTAAGTGGTGTAACAATTTTCAAAGAAGACATATTCATATCTTTGAATAAAGGGATATATTGCCAAATGTTCAAAGCTTGTAGTAAAGGGAATGTCTCAGCAACAAAAGAACCGTTAAGTAATTTTGTAAGTTCTGCGATGATACGCTCAATTGATAAAAATTGTATATCTGATAATCGTTTTTGCATCGCATCATACGTTTGTGATTCGATATGGAATCCTAACTGTGACTTGAAGCGGAGTGCACGTAAGATTCTTAAAGCATCTTCATTAAATCGTGTCTCAGCGTCGCCTACAGTTCGAATCAATCGCTGCTGAATATCTTGTTCACCGTTAAAGTAATCATAACGTTGAAAAGAAATATCCATAGCAATAGCGTTCATTGTGAAGTCACGTCTTTCAACGTCTCGATATAAATCACGTACAAAATAAACCTCAGAAGGCCGTCTATGTTCAATATAAGTACCTTCAGCTCTAAAAGTCGTCACTTCATAATTTTCTTTATTCCATACGATATTGATTGTGCCGTGATCTTTACCTATAGGTATCGTATGTTCAAAAAGTGATTCGATTTCATCAGGTGTCGCACTTGTTGTAATGTCAACGTCATGTATAGAGCGATTCATAATGTAATCTCGTACTGAGCCACCAACGAAATACGCTTCATAACCATTTTCGGTGAGACGATCTATAATGGGTTGAGCGACTTCAAATTGAATACGATTCATGAATTAAAGTTCTCCTAACATTTGTTTATAATAATATTCATACTGATCTGCGATATTCTGAGAATGGAAGCGTGTCTCAACATCTTTTAGCATACGTTGTTGCATTGTTTGATAAAGTTCTGGATCTTTTAATAATTTTAATGCATAATGTGCAGCTGTATCACTATCTCCTATGTCTACAAGATAGCCTGTTTTTTCATGTTGAATTACTTCTTGAATACCACCTGCATAAGTTCCTATTGGAATAACACCCGTTTTCATTGCTTCTAATAAGGTTAAACCAAAGCTTTCTTTTTCACTCATTAATAACACAATATCTGCAATTTGATAGAAATTACTCATACAATCTTGCTTGCCTAAAAATAGCACTTCATCGGATAAGCCGAGTTCACGTACTTTCATTCGCATATCTAATAATTCTGGTCCGTCCCCGATTAATAATAATTTAGCTTTTATTTGTTTTCTAACTTTACTAAATGTGTCGATGATGGTGTCAATGCGTTTCACTTGTCGAAAGTTTGAAACATGAATTAAAACTTTTTCATCTTGTTCAATATGATAGCTTTCTTTAAAAGATGGATTATATCTTGTTGGAAACTCTGATTCTCGCACAAAATTATAGATAGGAATAATTTCTTTATTCGGCGCAATAATCTCATTTGTTTGTGCTTTAAGTGATTGACTTACACTTGTCACGACATCACTTTGTTCAATACCAAATTTTATCGCATTTCTTAACGAATGATCGTATCCTAAAACAGTGATATCTGTTCCATGTAAAGTTGTCATGATTTTAATATCTTTACCCGACATTTGTCTTGCTAAAATACCACAAATGGCATGAGGGATAGCATAATGCATATGTAATACATCTAAATCATACTCATTAATGACGTTCGCAATTTTTGTACTTAACGAAATATCATAAGGTGGGTATTGAAAAACAGAATACTGATTGACATCAACCTGATGAAAGGTAATGTTAGGAATCGGCTTTGTAAGTCGAAAAGGCATATTAGAAGTAATAAAATGAACCTCGTGGCCACGCTCGGCCATTAATATACCTAATTCCGTTGCAATCACACCTGAGCCTCCCACAGATGGATAACAAGTAATTCCAATTTTCATCGTCAATAATCTCCTTTATGATTTTCTTTCAAAACGATTTTTATCACGTGTATTAAATTTTTGCATCGTTTGATTAAAACTATCCGTCATATCAATATTTAAAGAATTAGCTAAACAAAGTAATACAAATAGATTATCGCCTAGCTCTGCTTCAATTGTATTATCAGCTTCACTCTCTTTTTTCTTCTTTTCACCATGAAAATGATTGATTTCACGTGCAAGTTCCCCGACTTCTTCTGTTAAGCGTGCCAAATTTGCAAGCGGAGAAAAATAACCTGTTTTAAATTGTGATATATATGTATCAACTTCTTTTTGCATTTCAGAGAGTGATTTGGTCATTTGATGACTTCCTTTCTAAATTCATTCTCTTTTATCTTACATGAAATGAATCGATTTGGGCAATCTATCAAGCTCATTCTCTTTTAAGAATCAACTCAATACGATTTACATGAAATTAAAATGAGTGATTCACTATGCACCATGCATCATGATTTAAAAACAGGTGATTTGAGATTGATGTTATTCCAACTCCCATTCATGGCATAACATTGCTTTATAGCATAAAAAAGAGTTGGAGCAATTTCTCCAACTCTTTTTGCATTCTATTTTATTGATCTGATGAACGCGCGATTAAAATAAATCGTAATAGCTCAGCGACTGCGACTGCTGTTGCTGCCACATAAGTCATAGCTGCAGCTCTTAAAACGCGTCCAGCGTGTTTATATTCTTTTTCATTTACAATGTTTAACTTTTGAATCTGATTCATAGCACGTTTACTTGCATCAAATTCAACTGGCAATGTCACTATTGAAAATAATACAGCAAAAGCCATTAAGAAAATCCCAATCCATAAAGCAGTTGAACCAATTGCCATTTGTAATCCGGTTAACACAATTCCAGCCATAATGAAAATATATGACAATGAACTTCCTAGGTTAGCAACTGGTACTAATGCAGAACGGAATCGTAAAAAGAAGTAACCTTGATAGTCTTGAATCGCGTGTCCGACTTCGTGTGCAGCAATTGCAGTTCCGGCTACGCTAGGTCGACTATAGTTGGCAGGTGACAAAACGACTACCTTATTTTTAGGGTCATAATGGTCAGTTAGAAATCCTTGACCTTCTTTTACTTCCACATCATAAATGCCATTCGCATGTAAAATTTCTAATGCGACTTCTCTTCCCGTCTTGCCACTTGTCGATCTAACTTGAGAATATTTTTCATAGTTAGATTTAACTTGGTGTTGTGCATACATTGGGAGGATCATAAGTATTACAAAATAAATAATTAAAGACATTAAAGACATTATGCTCACTCCTTTAGACTATATTTTACGTGGTACTTCAAATAGGGTCAATCTTTTTACCTTGTCTTGTAAAATAAATCAAAAACAAAATGGAAATGACTGAAAGCCAAAACGAAATGTAACCTATTTGTGTTTCATACTGTGAGAGTCCTCCATATACTGGATATTGATGGAAGACATAATCAATGACATCATTATGAAAGACCCAAATGATACTGACAATCATGCTACATTCGGTAAATTTAAAGAGGGGTAAAAATAAAAAGGCTTGAATTGCCATGATAGCATGCATCATCAGCAGTACAACACCCATCACATAAATCGTTTGGTCATGCACAAATAGAATGATATTCATCAAGACGGCCCAAACACCATATTTAATTAAAGTTACAAAAGCAAGCGCATCGATAACGGCACTCTTTTTATTAACATACAATAGGATAAGTGACACTACTAAAAAAAGTGTTGCTGTTGGACTATCCGGAACAAACGGCCAAAAATACCAAGGTGTCGTAGCCAATCTGGGTTGATACCAAATATAGCCATAAATTGTACCTAAAATATTAAATAAAATGAGGAATAAATATGGCGCTCGATTGTAAATTAACATATTTTGGATTTGCGTCCATAGCATGGTGTCACCTCTCTTAATTAAATGAATTTGACCGTATTAGTCATTCATGTGGCGTAGTTCTAATAAGTTCAAAACGTTTGAAAAATGATGAAAAGCCTCTACATCGTTCATGTTAAGGCTTAAATCGATTTGTGATTGAATAGTGTGAATTAACTGATGCTCAATATTTTTAGATAATTCAATGGTATACATATCTTTTAAGTAATCATGGTTATTGTAAGAAGTAATGATTTGATGTAATAATAGGTGATCCATTCTCTTATCGCGTTGGGATGTATGTCCAAAATGGATTTTTATATCAATAATCCCATCGTGCTGCACGATATTGTGAAAAATCTCGTTTGAATTCATTAAAATCGTATGTGTATCATGATACTTAATTGCAACAAACGGGGCATCTTCAGTTGCAATTTCAAGCGTGGGATGCCCCTGTACAATATGATCAACAAAATGAATGCGTTCGAGTCTTTCGCTATTAGCTCTGATAAGGTTTAAGAGCCAAACGCTAATTCTTGATTTAAATTGATAATGAAATAGCAGATAATCAATAAAGTTTCTTTTTTCGTAATTTAAATGCACTTCATACATGAATCATCACCTTACATTAAACGTTCTTGTTCTTCAATCCATGTTGCATTACCTTTATCTTTCTCAATAAGTGTTTCGAGTATTCCTTTTGCTTGATCTGTCTGACCGACTTCGATGAGATAATAATAGTAATCTTTTAAGAAGTCGATATTTTCTTTATACGTGTCGAAAGCGAGTTCATAAAAATGCTGCGCTTCTTTATCACGTTCTTCTTCTCCAAATGCATATGCCAATTGCCATACAAATTGAGGATCCATATCTTCTTCATTGACGAATTGCACCAACTCAATAATCGCTTCATACTCTTCTTCTTTTCTAAATAAGTCTGCAAGCATCAATAAAGGTTCTTGATAACTTGGGTCAACTTCAAGGGCTTGTTTTAACAATTCGACACCTTCGTTTTGGTCACCATGTTCAATTTGTAGTGCGCCTGTACTATACATTAATTCTTTATAAAATTGGTTGAGTCGTAACCCCTCTTGGCCAATCTCAATGGCATCTGCAAAACTTTTTTCATTTTCATATAATTGTTGTAAATAATAATACCCTTGAATGAAATCCGGATCTTTTTGCAATAAAGTTTTCATGAGTTTAATCGCTTCATGCGTTAAATCATTTTTTTCATAAGCAATTGCTTTTTTCAAGTAGTCTTCAGAATGAAGCTCTTTTTCGTTGATTTCATCAAACCAACGCAATGCATCGGTATAATTACCGCTTTGAAGGCTACTGTCGGCTAATCTAGAAAACAAATTGATACCATTGATTTCATATTCACCACTTTCAAGAACAGTGTCATATTCTCGCGAAGCACGTAAATATTGCCCGTCGAAATAAAGAAGCTCCGCAAGCGCAAAATGTATAATCGGATCCGCAGGTTGCATATCAATCGCTTGTTGTACTTTTTCTATTGCGATATCGACCATACTGATTTGTTGATATAAATCTGCTTCTAACATTAAACGTTCGGGAGTAAGTGGGACTTCGTTTAAATATTCTAAAGCTTCGTCTGTATGATTTTCGGAAATCAATCCATCAATAAAATAAATTAGTACTTCATCTTCATCGGGATACTTCATATAAAGTGTTCTAAAAACTTCAAGACCTTGAGGTGTTAGACCAAAATTGTACAGTGTCTCACCTAAAACGAACAACGCATCATCATCGTCAGATTCCAATGCTTGTTGTACTCGAGAATCAAGCTGATTTAATTTTTGTAGATTGATATCATCGATTAATTTGTAGATGTCTTGCATACTATCCCTCATTTTCTAATTGTTTTAACATAGGTAAGAACCCCGGGAAAGATACGTTTACACTTTCAAATTGATGAATATGTACAGATTGTTCAGTGAGTAATGAAGCAACTGCTAGCATCATACCGATTCTATGATCCGTATGGCTATCGAGATCTGAAAGTCTAGAAACTGTTGAAGGCTCAATGATAAGTCCATCTTCTGTCGGTTTTAATTTTAAGCCAAGTTTACTCAGTTCATTTGCTGTCGTATCAATTCGATTGGTTTCTTTTACCTTTAATTCTTCAGCATCTTTTATGATACTTGAACTTGCAGCTTGTGTACAGAGTAATGCAATCACTGGCAATTCATCAATACAACGTGGGATAAGTGAACCGCCAATTTCAATCCCTTTTAAATGAGGTGTATATTGTACACGAAGGGTCGCTGTAGGCTCAGGTCCGTCCGTTTGTTGCGTTAATGTAAGGCAGCCTCCCATTTTTTGTACAATTTCAATGATGCCATCACGTGTAGGATTGATTCCTACATTGTGTATCGTAATATCACTATTCGGTGTTATTAAGGCAGCAACAATAAGAAAAGCGGCCGAAGAGATGTCACCTGGAACATAAAAATCTCGCGCAACAATGTGGTCAATCCCTCTCGGGGGTAATGTCACTGTTAATTGATTTGTTTCAACAGGAATCTGATAATGGGCAAACATTGTTTCTGTGTGATTACGAGACATTTCTATTTCGTGTATAACGGTTTCTTCATTGGCAAACAAACCCGCTAATAAAATAGCACTTTTAACTTGCGCACTTGCAACAGGCATTTGATAATCTATGCCTCGAACTTGACTTGGCATTACAATGAGTGGTGTATAATTTTCATCAACACCACTCATGTTGATATTCATCTTTTGAAGAGGTTGTAAGATACGATTCATGGGTCTTTTTGCAATCGATGCATCACCTGAAAGCACACTTCTTAACCCCATCCCGCCAAATAATCCTGCTAATAGTCTCGTTGTTGTACCTGAATTACCTGTATATAAACATTGACGGGGTGTTTTAAAATCTTGATACCCTGGTGAATCAATCACTATTTTTTCTGATGTGATAGTCATCTTGACCCCTAGTTTTTCAAATATTTTAGCTGTACGTAAACAATCTTCACCTAACAGAGGTTGATAGATGACTGACTTTCCTTTCGCTAAAGAAGCAAAAATGATTGCACGGTGTGTCATTGATTTGTCTCCGGGGACCGTGATTTCCCCTTTTAGAGGACCTTTTAATGTTATGGTTTGCATTTAATTCACCTCTTTGTGGAGTTGCTTAAGTTGCGTAAATGCTTGATGTAAAATGTTATGATTCACATGGACTGCAATAGGACTGCCGATGTCTTTTAGTAAAACCATGCGTACACCATCAGCGTCATTTTTTTTATCATGTAACATCAACGCATATAACGGTTCAAATTGAAACGACGCGATGATTTCCAACGGATAACCTAATGATTTGAAGTAACGATAATAGTGTTGAAGATTAAACGAAGTGTTGAATAAAATATTTGATACGATAAATTGATATAATATACCAATCATAACGGCATAACCATGTGGGAGTCGATGGTGATATTCCACTGCGTGTCCAAAAGTATGACCTAAATTTAAAAACTGCCGTTGTCCCTTTTCTTTCTCATCTTCAACGACAATTTGTAATTTTGTTTGGATCCCTTGAATTAAGTATGTTTCGATTTGTTTTAAAGATTTGAGCTCTACTTGACTCGGATATTGATTTTCTAATGCTTTTGTTGCATTTTCATTTCTCAATAAAGCATGCTTATAAACTTCAGCATAGCCACTTAATATTTCATTTTCAGGTAATGTCTCTAAAAAGTCTAAATCATATAGCACTGCTTTTGGCCGGTGAAATGCGCCTACTAAATTTTTACCTTGCTTTGTATTAATGCCGACCTTACCTCCGATACTTGAATCGTGTGCCAAAAGTGTCGTAGGAACTTGTATAAAATCTACGCCTCTCAAAAGTGTAGCAGCTAAAAAGCCCACAAAATCTCCTGTAGCGCCACCTCCAATAGCAACAAGACAGGTATTTCGAGTGGGATGATATGATAATAATAACTCTAAGTACTCTTCATAATATGAGAAATATTTGACTTGCTCTCCTGATGGAATCGTGATACACGTCATCGCTTGAGCGGTCACAAGTTGATCGATTTTACTTTTCCAGAGTTGATATACCGATGCATCTACGAAGACGAAAGTGTGCTGATAACTCGAAGTGAATTCGGTTAGCTTGTTTAAGGATGAATGTGCGACAATAATAGGATAATTATTTTGTGCGTATGTGGTTGTAAATTCCAATGTCGATCACCTATTCTTTAAAATGTTTTGTTAAGTTCGCGTCTCTCTGTTACAAGTTGAGCTAAGCGTGCGAAATCATGTGAACCAAATTCTTCTAAAATTGCTTTCGAGATTTCAAAAGATACCGCGTGTTCACAGACGACACTCGCAGCAGGAACAGCACAACTATCTGAACGTTCAATCGTTGCTTTAAATGGTGCTTTCGTATCAATATCTACTGAATCAAGTGGTTTATACAATGTAGGAATTGGCTTCATAACACCGTTCACAATGATTGGCATCCCATTTGACATTCCGCCTTCTAAACCACCAAGATGATTGGAGTCTCTGTAGTAACCTTTTTCCTCTGAAAACAAAATGGGATCTTGTATTTCACTGCCTAACTTTTCACCCGCTTTAAAGCCTTCGCCGAAACTAACACCTTTAAATGCATTAATACCAACGACACTTTGTGCAATACGACCATCTAATTTTCTATCATAATGCACATAACTTCCTATACCGATTGGCATATGGTTTACGATTACTTGTACCACACCACCAATGGAGTCGCCGTCTTTTTTAGCTTGATCGATTTTATCACGGACAGCTTGAGCAATTTGAGAATCAATCACGCGGACATCATTTTGATCTACATTTTCTATAATTGTTTCAATATCATAAAGACCTTGATCTTTAATACCACCAATTTCAACAACACGACTATAAACATCTATACCTAATTGGTTAAGCATTTGCTTGCAAAGTGCCCCCACAGCCACTCTTGCAGCAGTCTCTCGTGCAGATGAGCGCTCTAAGACATTGCGTAAATCACGATGGTTGTATTTCATCCCGCCAACTAAATCAGCGTGTCCTGGACGCGGTTTAGTAATGACACGTTTCATATTGTCTTGCGCTTCTTCTGAGATAGGTTCAGCCCCCATAATATTGCGCCAATGTGTAAAATCATCGTTCTTTATGACAATGGTAACAGGACTTCCTAAAGTATAGCCGTGACGCACACCAGAAACAATTTCAACTGTATCTTTTTCAATTTGCATACGGCGACCTCGGCCGTAACCGCCTTGACGTTTAAACATTTCTTCGTTGATTTGATCGATGTCGATTTTCATATTTGAAGGCAATCCCTCAATAATAACTGTTAATTGCGGTCCATGTGATTCTCCAGAAGTTAAAAACCTTAACATGACTGACACGCCCCCTTAGATTTATATTCCTAATCAATTTGCGATTAATAAATTGAATTTAAAATTCGTATGCCTCATATCATAGCATAAAATAAAAGATAAATTAATACAATTCAGTCTTTTTTGTTTATCGCTTTTAATGACTAAAGTGTAACCCGAAATTCTCTGTCAATATGCCACTTTTTAATCGTAGTATTGAAGTGGCTCTGTATGAAGTGCTCCGTTCAAAGTTTCACAGTTTAAATAAATTCGAATTGATGGAAATGGCAAAATGATGAATCGCGCAAAAACAAACTACTTTTACTCGAACACAAATGTATATCATAGAAGGAAGATGTATCAACAGCTATCTATATGTTTGAAAGACACAAAAAGAATACTGGCAGATACTGATAAGGCGCATATCCAAAAGAGAAACCCGAGATGATTTCGTTGTTTTCACGAAAATCTCGGGTTCTTAATAATTAACCTTCATACAACCAAGTTTCATCTGGTGTATGATATGTACTGATTTCTTCTTCGTTAAACCATAAAGCAATTTCTCGTTCTGCAGATGCGACAGAGTCTGAGCCGTGGATGACATTACGGCCAACAGTCAAGCCTAAATCTCCTCGAATTGAGCCTGGTGTAGCTTCAGATGGATTTGTGCTACCGATAATGTGTCGTGCGACTGCAACAGCATTTTCTCCTTCTACAACCATTGCGAATACAGGTGCTGAAGTAATGAAAGAAACTAATGAAGAATAAAATGGTTTCCCTTCATGTTCTTGATAATGTGTTTCTGCAAGAGATTTAGAAACTGTCATCAATTTGGCACCTACAAGTTTTAAACCTTTTTGCTCAATGCGCTGTACAATTTCACCTATTAATTTACGTTGAACAGCATCTGGTTTAATCATTACAAAGCTTTTTTCCATGTTGAGATATCCCCCTGTGTATTTATATTACAAGAATATCCTATCATTAGTTTGAAGCGCTTTCAACAACAAACTTATCTAATGCATTCTGTTTTGGAGTCGTTTAATTAATTTTTTAAAATGCGGTGTAATGTCACTTTTAGGCAAAGTATCGAGTAGGCTTGTCGCTTTATCCAAATATTTTTGACTAATATCTAGTGATTGTTGAATGACATCAGAATTTCTAATTTGATTGATACACCACTCAAAATCAGCAGTATCGGACTGACGATTTAAAGTCACAACTTTTTCTTTAAACGTCGGATTGTTTCTCATTTCCAATAAAACAGGAAGCGTCATATGTCCATTGCGCAAATCACTTCCGACGGGCTTCCCTAATTTTTTCTCTGTACTCGTAAAGTCAAGCACATCATCAATAATTTGAAAGCTCATCCCGATATTATGGCCAATATTGCGCATTTTTCTTACAGTTTCAGTATCGGCTTCAGCTGTCATTGCACCAACTTCAGTTGCTAACTGGATCAACAATGCTGTTTTACGATTAATACGTCTTAAATAATTGGTCATTGATTGTGTGGCTCTAAATTGATCTTGAAATTGAAACAACTCACCTCGACAAACTTCAATAATGGCTTCTGAAAGCGTTAGATGGATGCGATGATCTTCAATTTGAGATAAGTGTTCTAATGCACGGGCAAGCAAAAAGTTTCCAGTCAATATGGCTGTAGGTTGATCCCACTTTTTTTCAATCGTCAACTTCCCTCTTCTTTTGTCGCTTAAATCAATCACATCATCATGTACAAGTGTTGCCATATGAATAAGTTCGAGTGATGTCGCTACTTGGTAAGCAGCTGTGTTAGCAGGATTTTGACCAACATAACTGCTTAAAATGACAAAAAGAGGTCGAATACGCTTGCCACCAGAGGATAGGAGGTGATTAGCAGCATTTTCAAGTGTTGAATCATCCGATTGAATCAACTGCTTTAAAGAGTTTTCAATTTTTTTAATTTCTTGATTCAAATTTATTTTTGACATGCATAATCACCTTTTAATTATTTCGATTTCGGTTTGTATGCTAAATGCATAGCTGATACACCACCGGTAAAACTGCGCACTTTAACATTTTGGAAATGCACTGATTCGAAAAGACCTTTTAATTTTTTACGATCTGGAAAATCAAATGCTGATTGTTGTAACCATTCATACTCTTGTTTTGATTTGGCGAATATTTTACCGAATAATGGCATTACAAATTTAAAATACATTTTATAAACTTGTTTAAATACTGGAATAGTAGGTTGACTTGTTTCTAAACATACGACCATGCCCCCTGGTTTAAGGACACGATACATTTCAGATAAAGCTTTAGAATAATCTGGAACGTTTCTCAATCCAAATCCGATTGTGACGTAATCGAAAACATTATCATTAAAAGGGAGTGCCATTGCGTCGCCTTGTACTAGACGAATGTTATCCATATGGGCAGTCTTTTCTTCACCTACTTTTAACATGTTTTCACTGAAATCAAGTCCTGTGACTTCACCTTCTGGACCTACAGCCTTGCTCAACGCAATTGTCCAATCAGCAGTACCACAACACACATCTAATGCTTTTGAACCAGGCTTTACGTTCATTTCTTTCATCACTTTTTTACGCCATACTTTATGTTGTTCAAAACTAATGATGTTGTTTAATCGATCATATTTACCGGATATATTTTGAAACACCTCATGAACATGGGCTTTGTTTACATTGTTTTTTGCCATTTTAGAAACCTCATTTATTCTTTAATATAATTTTGGAGTTGGTTAATCGTCTCTTCAATCTCAGTCGTATCAAAATCGATGAGATAGGTTAAATGTTGAATTTCAAGATGATTAATCAGGTAGGCACGAAGAGTATTAAATTCAGTTTCTTTGCTGAATCGGTCAATTAGAACTTTAATTAAGAGGGTTTCAATCGTAATGATTGTCTCCAAAAATTCTTTTTGGCTTAGCGCTTTGCCTTGATGTTGTATGAATGATTTCAGTTCATTTATTTTAACAATCGCCTGACTCATTTTAAGTTGAAAATGAACATCTTTTAAATCCGCTATTAATTGATAATAGTGGGCACTCATTAAATCACCTATTAAAATTGCATCCCGTTCATAATGATAGAAGCTAATCCGATCTAAATGCTTCATCGATGTATCAATTGAAAGGCATGCAAGTTTCGCATTTAAAGGGACTGATAACTGATCTAACAAATGACTTAATGGTTTATTAATATGTATATTATCTGGTTGATTCAATTGATTCAGTCGATTATCAATTTGTCGTTGTAAATACGTTAAAGTATTCTCCATATGCCCCACCTCTATTTTTAATCACTCTCTATCTTAACACTATCATTCAAAAATTTAAATCTGAATTACTTTTCTATAAGAGATATTGAAGTTTTGAGATGGTTGTATTGTGAAAAGATATGGAAAATTACTTTAATTAAAGCAAAAAGCCCTATAAAGGGCTTTTTTACTTGTAAATAATTGAATTATTTCACTGCATCTTTCAATGCTTTACCTGCTTTGAAAGCTGGAACTTTACTTGCAGGAATATCAATTTCTTTACCAGTTTGAGGGTTACGTCCTTTACGTGCAGCACGTTCACGTACCTCAAAGTTACCGAAACCGATTAGTTGTACTTTTTCACCTTTAGCTAGTGTTTTTTGAATTGATTCAAAAACAGCATCAACTGCTTGACCAGCTTCTTTTTTAGTAAGTTCAGCTTGATCAGCAACAGCGTTGATTAAGTCAGTTTTGTTCATGTCAATTCACCTCCTCAAAGGTTATGTAATGATAATTCAATTATCATTATGGTATGACTTTAACACAACGCCATACAAGACTGCAACGATTTATATGCGAAAAACGTTGATTTAATCGCATTTTGTTAAATTTTAGAGATTTATGACTAAAATGACACACTTCAAGGAAAGTTATTCTGATTTTTTAGTTCTTCCCATTAAGGCTTTTACTGCGCGTTCAACAGGTTCATCCTCGAACAGTACACGGTATAACGCCTCAGTGATTGGCATCTCCACTTGTACAGCGTGAGATAAATGATACACAGATTCAGTTGTATAAACACCTTCGGCAACCATATTCATTTCACTCATAATTTCTTTCAACTTTTTCCCCTTACCGAGCTGATAACCTAATGTGAAGTTACGAGAATGTGTTGAAGTACAAGTCACGATTAAATCTCCAATGCCTCCTAAACCTTGGAAAGTAAGAGGGTCAGCTCCTAATTTGACACCCAGTCTTGTTATTTCAGCAAGCCCTCGTGTCATTAAAGCTGCCTTTGCATTATCGCCAAAGCCCATACCGACTAATACACCACTCGCAATCGCAATAATATTTTTCAAAGCGCCTCCGAGTTCTACGCCAACTAAATCATCATTCGTATAAACACGTAAATAGTCAGTCATAAAAAGGTCTTGGATACATTTACGTAACTCAGAATCACTTGATGCAGCTGCGACAGTTGTAGGTTGTTTAATAACGACTTCTTCAGCATGACTCGGTCCTGATAGAACACCAATGCCAGCATTATATTCAGGAGAAATCGTGTCTGCTAACATTTCAGATACACGCTTAAATGTCTCGTTTTCAATCCCTTTCGTAACGTGGATAAACGATTTTCGAGTCGTTAACAACCCATTGACTTGTGTCATTACCTCTCGGATAGCCTTTGTGGGTAAGGCAACAAGGAAAATATCTGCATGATCAATTGCCGCTTCGATATTTGTTGTCGCCTTAATATAGTGATTTAATTCCACGTTTTTCAAATAATTATGGTTAGTATGATGTGTGTTAATCTCTTCAACTGTTGATAAAGTTTTACCCCACATGAGTGTGTTATGGCCATTCTCTGCTAGAACATTTGCTAATGCAGTACCAAAACTACCTGTACCAAACACGGTAATGTTAGTCATATAAACCCCTCCGATTTAGTTTCGTTTTCGAGCAATAATGTGAACAGGCGTACCTTCAAAACCGAACGCTTGTCTAATTTGATTTTCAAGGTAACGTTTGTATGAGAAGTGTAATAATTCAACATCATTCACAAACACCACAAATGTTGGTGGCTCAATAGCGACTTGTGTAGCATAAAATACATTCAGTCTGCGGCCTTTATCCGTAGGTGTTGGATTCATTGCAATGGCATCTGTAATAACTTCGTTCAGCGTTGAACTTTGTACACGTTTTTTATGATTTTCACTTGCTTCGTTAATAAGCGGGAATAACGTGCGTAAACGCGTACCTTCTTTAGCAGATACAAAAGCGATTTGTGCATAGTCTAAAAATTGGAAGTTTTGTCTAACATCATCCATAAATTTTTTCATTGTTTTACTGTCTTTTTCTAATGTGTCCCATTTATTGACAACGATTACGATAGCTTTTCCTTCTTCGTGTGCGTAGCCCGCAACACGTTTGTCTTGTTCAATAATGCCTTGTTCTGCATCGAGTACTACAAGGACGACATTAGAACGTTCAATTGCTTTCAATGCACGTAACACTGAATATTTTTCAGTAGATTCGTAGACTTTACCTTTTTTACGCATACCTGCCGTATCAATTAATACATATTCTTGACCTTCATAGCTGTATGCAGTATCAATAGCATCACGTGTTGTTCCTGCAACATTAGAGACGATAACACGATCTTCACCAAGAATCGCATTGATTAAACTAGACTTACCCACGTTAGGTCTTCCAATTAATGATAATCGTATCGTGTCTTCATCATATGGATCTTCTTCCTCAGGTTTAAAATGTTTTGCGACCTCTTCTAATAAATCTCCAAGACCAAGTCCGTGTGAGCCCGAAAGTGGGAATGGTTCTCCAAATCCAAGGGAGTAAAAGTCATAAATATCATTGCGCATTTCATGATTATCTACTTTATTGACAGCCAATACGACCGGCTTTTTTGATTTATATAGCATCTGTGCAACCATTTCATCACTTTGAGTGATACCTTCACGCACATTGACCATAAATATAATGACATCTGCTTCATCAATCGCAATTTCGGCTTGTGCGCGAATTTGTGTTTGAAAAGGTGCATCCCCTATTTCGATACCGCCAGTATCAATAATATTAAATTCGTGTGTTAACCAATCGCCACTTGCATAAATACGGTCACGTGTCACACCAGGTGTATCTTCTACGATGGACACACGCTCGCCGACGATGCGGTTAAAAATAGTAGATTTTCCAACGTTAGGACGACCAACGATAGCAACTACAGGTTTCGTCATGATTGTTCTTCCTCTCTATTAATATCTTTATTATTTTAACATATCCATGTAAGCGCATCGACTACAAGCACTATGCTAAATACAACAATCGTATTATATCATGTGAAGTAATGGATATAAATGGAACGTATCACAGTCTTTTTCACTTCATTAATGCATCCAAAGAAAAAGAGTAAAGTACAAGTCAATTGTAATTGCTTAGACTCATACTTTACTCCACGAATACAGACGAATGCATCAACACATATCTGATTAATGATTCATGTTGACGCATTGTAATCTCAATAAATTTATATTATAAATTTAAGTCTTTAAGTTTATCTCCAAAAACATCTCCTAATGTAGGATTGTTTTCATTTTCATCAGTTGATTGTTGCGTGTATTGTTGTGTTGTTTCCTCTGAAGCTTCTTCAGTTTCCTCTTTAGGTAAGGCCGCTTTGATTGATAATGAAATACGTTCTTCTTCAGGATTGATACCTAAAATTTTAACTTGAACTGTTTGTCCAGGCTCAAGTACTTCACCAGGTGTGCCAATATGCTTGTGGCTGATTTCAGAGATATGAACAAGGCCTTGTAAACCGTGATCGATTTCAACAAAAGCACCGAAAGAGGCTAAACGCATAACTTTACCTTCTACAACATCACCTTCACTATATTTTTCTTGAATTGTTTCGAAAGGACTAGGTAAAGTATCTTTAATTGAAAGTGAAACACGTTCAGAATCTTGTTCTACAGAACGAACTTTCACTTTTACAGTGTCGCCAATTGTAACGACTTCTTCAGGTGTTTTTACATGCTCGTGAGATAATTCAGATACATGGACTAAACCATCTACGCCACCAAGATCGATGAAGGCACCAAAGTTTGTTAATCGTGCTACTTTTCCTTCGATAATGTCGCCAGCTTTAATAGATTTTAAAAGTTCTGCTTTTTTCTTTTCATTTTCTTCTGCTTCTACTGCTTTGCGGCTTAAGATGACACGATTTTTTTCAGGTTCAAGTTCTTCAACTTTAAGTTCAAGCACCTTACCTTCATAATCTGAGAAATCTTCAATGTAATCAGTTGAAATTAACGATGCAGGAATGAATCCTCTTTGACCAACATCCACAACTAAGCCACCTTTAACAACTTCTGTTACTTTAGCCTCAATTGTTTCGTTGTTATCTAATTTTTCTTGTAAGTACGCATAAGATTTCTCTTCTTCTAACTTGCGTTTAGAAAGGATGTAACTTCCTGTTTCATTTTCCTCATCGATTTCAATTTTAGTAACATATGCACCGATTTCATCTCCAACTTTAACAACTTCATTCGCGTTGTCCACGTGATAAGTTGATAGTTGGCTAATAGGAATAATGCCGTTAAATTTTCCACCATTTACATGTACAACAACGTGTTTGTCTTCAATTTGCTGTACTTCACCTGTAATCTTATCGCCTTCCTTAATGTCATTAATCATTGATTCATTGAATTCTTCAGTCATCATGAATGCCTCCTTATACTACTACATAATAATAACTTCTTATAAAAGCGTTGAATTGTCAAGAAATTTAGATAAGTTTGAATAAAATAATTCAAACTTTATTTACTAGCGCTATAATTCGATTTGTGACTTCTTCAATGGATAATCCTGTTGTATCAATTTCTACAGCGTCAGCTGCTTTTTTTAATGGTGAAATTTCACGATTCATATCATAGGCATCTCTTTCGGCAATATCTTTTTTTAATTGTTCAATTGAAGATACAATCCCGCGTTCTTGGTTATCTTTGAAGCGGCGCTCAGCACGCTCTTCTACAGATGCAATCATATATACTTTTACTTCGGCATCAGGAAGAACAGTTGTGCCAATATCTCGGCCATCCATAACGATGCCTTTTTTAGCCGCTAATTTTTGTTGTGCTTGTACTAAAAACGTACGCACTTCTTTAATTGAAGCAACATAGGATACTTCTTGCGTAACATCATTTTCTCGTAGAAAATCAGTGACATCTTCATCATTTAAATAGACACGCTGCCCTTTTTCTGGATCATATGCAAGATTTAAATCAATTTGATCCATCATTTTGTCAAAATGCACAATGCGATCCTTATGTTGTAAGTAATAATAAGTAATCGCACGATACATAGCCCCTGTATCGACGTACACCATTCCGAGTTGTCCTGCAACTCTTTTCGCTATAGTACTTTTACCAGCAGCTGCTGGTCCATCTAATGCAATATTTATCGCTGTCATTTGTTACCTTCCTTGTCGTTTGTTTAACATTATTTTATCATAAGAATGGATGGCTTTACGAGGAGGAACTTATATGAAAAAATTATTAGTCATACATACAGGGGGCACCATAAGTATGTCGGAAGATGAATCAAATAAAGTGAGTACGACTACTGACAACCCTATTTCACATCATCAAGATGTCATTGCGAAATATGCAAAAATTGATGAAATTATGCCTTTTAACGTGCCGTCACCTCATATGACAATTGAGCATGTGAAGATTTTAAAAAATACGATTGAAGCACCAGAAAACTTAAATTATTATGATGGCTTTGTCATTACTCACGGTACGGATACATTAGAAGAAACAGCTTTTTTATTAGATTTAACAGTTGCTACTTCTAAACCGATTGTCATCACGGGCGCCATGCGGTCTTCAAACGAAATTGGTTCTGATGGTTTATACAATTTCATCGCTGCAATACGTGTAGCGATATCGGATGACTCTGAAAATAAAGGCGTAATGGTCGTATTTAATGATGAAATTCACACTGCACGTAATGTAACTAAAACACATACATCAAATACGAATACATTTCAAAGTCCTAATCACGGGCCACTGGGTGTGATAACGAAAGCAGGCATTTATTTTCATCACAGACCATATGAAAATCAAAATTTGCATCTGGTTGATTCTACTCTGAACATCCCCCTGGTTAAAGCATATATGGGAATGGGAAGTGAGATGTTGCAATTTTATGCAGATACACAAGTGGATGGATTAATCATCGAAGCATTAGGGCAAGGTAATCTGCCACCTACTGCAATGCAAGGGCTGAATGCATGTTTAGCACAAGGTATGCCCATTGTGTTAGTTTCACGTTCTTTTAACGGTATTGTAAGTGCTGTGTATGCGTATGAAGGTGGCGGTCATCAACTGTATGAAAAAGGTGTTATCTTCTCTAATGGATTAAATGGTCAAAAAGCTAGACTTAAATTGTTAGTGGCATTGAGTAACAAATTGACGCATCAACAAATACAAAACTATTTTAATGAATAAAACGATATCATTTGGATTTTTTAAGATAGGATAAAAGTGATTGTAGAAGAAACTATCTGGATTTATGAAAAGAATATGAATAAACAATAGAGCAGTCGTTGTCTATGTTATGCTTACCTTAGACAACGACTGCTCTATTTAGATACACTAAAGGTAGCGTATCATTTATGATTCTAATGGAGATTGTTTTTTCGTTAAAATATCTTGCGCAATCGCATCGCCATGATATTTACCATTTTCAATAAAAATTGTATTCGCATCATTTCCTGCTGCAATAACACCTGCAATATAACAATTTTCGATATTTGTTTCATACGTATCATGATGGTAAACAGGAGCTGTTCCAAAATCGTTTGTATGCACTTCGATACCAATAGATTTCAAAAATTCATAATCTGGATGATAGCCAATCATTGCAAATACATAATCATTTGGAATGGTGATACGTTCGCCTTCTTTTTCAAAAGTAACATGACTATCAGTAATTTGAGTGACAACACTATTAAAATGCATTTTCACGTTTCCTCTACGGACCAATGATTCAAAGTTTGGTAAAATCCATGGCTTAATAGAAGGTGAATAATCTGCACCACGATAGATTACGGTCACTCGTGCGCCCGCTTTTTCTAATTCAATTGCAGCATCGACTGCTGAATTTTTCCCACCGATCACAACGACATCTTGGTCAAAATAAGGATGGGGTTCTTTGAAATAATGCATAACTTTTGAAAGTTCAGCGCCTTCAACCTCTAATGTATTATGTTGACCATAATAACCCGTTGCAACAGTTAAGAAACGACATTGATAAACATCTTTCGTAGTAGTTAAAGTGAAATGATCGTCTATTTTCTTTACCGTTAAAACTTCTTCAAAAGCGTTAATATTTAACTGATGATACTTTACGACTTCTCTATAATAAACAAGTGCTTGATTTCTTCTAGGTTTAAGCTCCTCAACAATAAAAGGAACATCACCAATGCTGAGTTTATCACTTGAAGAGAAAAATGTTTGATGTGTAGGGTAATGATAAATGGCATCGACTACATTACCTTTCTCAATAATAAGTGTTTCAATCCCTTTTTTCTTTTGTTCTATAGCAGCACTTAAGCCACAAGGACCGCCACCGATGATGATACTCTCTATAGTTTTCATTTTTAAACAAGAACATTAAAAAATGATGGTGAGTTACCACATATTATGCTACTTTAATGTTCTATATAGCCTCCTAATTCACATACTAGCACAGTATATTATAAGAACTGTTATTTTCCTTAAGTATTATAACAAGTTTTTTTATGAATCTAAATTGAAATGTATGTACATAATGTTAAATTTTTTCAGGTTAACGAAGTGACTTGCATACTGGTTTATAGGTGTTTTCCTGCTTTTATATAGCTTATTATTAAGATGCACTCAATATATAAAACATAAATAAGACTAGGAAATCTTGATACATTTAGATTTCCTAGTCTTATTTTTAATCATTTGTATTGGTTGACGACGAGTGCGCTGTTTGCGCGTCCCCTCTGTCATATAAAATATAATAATTATGGAATAATCAATTGTTGTCCATTTCTAATGTTATTACCTTGGATACCATTTGCACGTCTAATTTTTTCAACATTTTCAGGAGAACCATTACCATAGTATTGAATAGCGATGCGATATAAGTTTTGGTTACCTGTTACTGTATGGGTATGGCCAGTATTGTTTTGGGCTTGTTGATTATTCGCTTGTCCATTTTGTTGGCCATATTGTTGATTACTTTGATTGTATTGTTGTTGATTTTGACCTGTAGTATCTTGTGCGCCGTTGTTATTTTGATCTGAAGCATTTGAGTCATCAGTGGCATTGTTATTATCAGCACTATTATTATCATCTTGATTGTCTGATTGTGCTTTATCATCATCTTTAGTCGAGTTATCTTTATTAGCTTCTTTATCTTTCTCTTTATCTGATTTACTGTGCTCTTTCGTTTCATGTTTTTGAGCAACGTGTGATGCGTGATCGCCTTGTTGATTATGATTAACGAGATAAACACCACCAAAAATGGCTAAAGCACCTAATAGAATAATCGCTGCTAATAAAGGTAACAATTTCTTGAATCTACCACCGCTTGATCTGCCATTTGAAACATGTGTTTCATGAGCGGGTTGACTGTTTTCAGTGCCTGTATGAGATGATGGATGTGTTTGTGACGCGCCTGCCCCTACTGCTGCGCCATTAATTACATTCTCTTTATCTGTGTTACTTTCATGTTGTGCTTTTTTATCATTTGATGATGGATCATCTTGATTTGAATGGACACCTTCTGAAGACTCATGATGAGCCGTTGTTTTATCGTGATGATGTTTAGCGATTGCGCCACCCCCGACAGCGGCAGCACCTGTTAAGGCAGCTTTGTCTTTACTATCGTTTTTTTTGTCATCATGTGTCTCTGAATCATGATTTTCATCGTGCGTTTGATCTGCTTTATGATCTTCTATACTTTGATCATTTTGATGAACTTCTTGCGTTGAATGCGATTTTGCCTCATCTTTTGCGATAGGTTGATCGTTTTCAGCTTTTGTATGTTCATCCTGATGATTAACAAAGCCCCCTACTTTCCCTGGTCTTTTTTGCGATTTTTCATTAGTTTCCTGTTCGCTCAAATCAGTTTGTTGATCTGCTTGATTTGCTTCATTTACAGGTGATGGACCATGCTCTCTCTTTCTATGACGTCTTGATGCATTTCGAGGTGGGAATTGTTGGTTGTTTTCAGTTTGTTGTTCTGAATCGTCTACATGTGTCTCACTAGATGGTTCATCATGATTGTGCGATTTTATTTCTTGACGACTCTGTTCGAATTCATCCTTAAAATTATCTTTTGACACATACATTCATCCTTTCTACGTATATTAAATATATAGCTATATTTAAGGAATTTAAAACATGATAACCTCAATTATTAAAGAAAATTTACCAACCGTTTACATATCCCGATGATTGAAATAGCTATTAAGTATTTATATTGATTATAGCGGTTTTAAAAACGCTGTGTAAAGCATTGTAAAAACTAATGAAATAAATTTTCTAATTTTTCACTGCAATCTAACTTTCGCTTCACTTTTTTCTTATTTTTTTCATATATCGGTTCGATTGTTTCGCAACGATCACAACATTGTGACACGGTTTCATTAGGCATTTGAAAATAAGAAAGGAGATGTTGTCTTCTGCATTTTTGAGTTAAAACATAATGATGCATATGACGGAAAGCGCGCAATTTTATTTCTTCATTTTGTTTGAAAATAGCACGTAATTGTGCGAGTGTAAAGGCTTCGCTCAAAACATCTAAAATCTCTATGATTTCTGAGTCTATCAATTGTCCGAGTTCATATTGTTGAATATCTATTTCTCTTATAATATTTCCTGTTGCGAGAGTTTCCATTAAATATTGGTCATCTGGTTGAAACAATGCAATCGCTTGGCTTTGTTGTCCATCTCTACCAGCACGTCCAATTTCTTGCATATAGCTAGAAGGACTTGGAGAAAGATGGAAATGAATGACTGTCCGGATATCCGGTTTATTAATGCCCATTCCAAAAGCACTCGTCGCTACAATGATGCGAATATCATTTTTTAAAAACTGTTGTTGCACCGTTAATCGTTCTTGATAAGACAAATCTCCATGATAAATCCCTGTTAAATAGCCCGCTTGATAAATGGTCTGTGCGAGTTCTAGGCAAACTTTTTTTGAAGAGACATAAACGATGGTTGGCCCAGAATACGCAATTTTGTCAATTAACCACGTCACTTTCTCTTCATGCGAAGACTTTAATTCAACGGATAGAGCGATATTTGGACGGTCCATTGAAAATTGAATCTTGTGCATCGGCTGTTGAATGACCTTTTCAATGTCTTCTTGTAAATGAATTGTCGCTGTTGCTGTTAATGCTAATACAGTTGCGTTTTCAAATTGTTGGGTTATCTTTCCGATTAAAGCATAATGCGGTCGAAAGTCAAACCCCCATTCAGAAAGGCAGTGGACTTCATCTAATACAACGATACCAAAAGGAATATTTTTAAATTGGTTGAAATAATGTGGTTGTAAAATGAACTCTGGGCTCACAAAGACAAAACGTGACGACTTTATTTTTGCGATCGACAGCCTTTTTTCTGCATCTTCTAAACCAGAATGAATGGCAACAACCTTTTGCTCTCCTTTCATCTTCATTTGCATCACTTGATCATCCATTAAAGAAATAAGAGGTGAGATAATGAGCGTTGGCTGTTGTTTCATATAAGTAGGTAATTGGTAACAAAGTGTTTTACCTGTACCAGTTGGTAATATGCCCAGTGTATTCTGATGTTGTAGCACACTGGTAATGATTTCTTCTTGTCCTGGTCTAAATGATGTAAAGCCGAAAAATTGTTTTAAAGCTGCTTTAAGCATCTAATTCTCCTTTAGCAATCCCTACAATTGCAAGTTTAATTTCAAAGTACGACATATTATCAAATCGTTCTTTATAACGTTTTAAACGCTGATACGGTTCAGCATTGTATTGATTAATAAATTCTTGATTAAAATGATGTAGAAAATCTTGATAGTTATACATTTGATTTTTCATAAATAAATCTAAAATATGATCCTCGATTGTATTTTCTCTCACACCTTCAATTTGAGCAATTTTTTGGAGGTTATAACCTTGATTTAATAATTGTGCCGTCTGATGTACAGGTTGTGAAACGTGAAGTCTCAGTGCACACTGAGAAAGTATAGGAAAGTCACTACTTTCGTTTATCATTAGATAAATTAGAACAAGTTCTTCATAAAACATTTTGAATAAATCTTCACTCTCGATAGATTCAATCATACTGATTTGGGTAAAAGTATACATCGGTTCATCAAAACCTGTTAATAAATAATGGCTATATATTTTTTCTCGTTGCGCTTCTAAGTTTTGATAAAGCGTACGTAATTCTTGCTCTAATTGAGATAAAATGTTTTCTATTTGGTCAGATTGATAAATTTGCTTTACAACTTGATGGACTTCAGTTTGAGACGAAATCGGTTGAAAAGCCATTTGATTGTGTCTGGCATAAGAATAAGTTTGTGTGAGTAGTTGTATGGCATTAAAAGAAGCTTGTAAACATGGAAAAGTAACTTGATTCGTTATTTTTAGTTCAGTCGTTATGGTTTCTTCTTTAATGATTTGTTCAAAAGTTTGCATCTTAAGCTTTGGTGCACAACCATATAAAGACAATAGATTTAAAGAGACCGCATCAAAAAAAGTTTGATGAGATTTTTTTCCTATGATAATATTAAAGATGCTTTTTTTAGTTTTATAGGCTGATGCATGATGATATGCATAATTAATTAAGTGTTTCATCATTTGACCTCATTCTAAAACGAATATATTGAAAATTTAAGTACACAGAACTACAATAAAATTATAATGTTAGTGTGGCACTTTGAAAAGGGAGGCGAAAAAATTGGCTAAATATACGATAGTTGATATGGATACTTGTATCGCTTGTGGTGCATGTGGTGCAGCGGCTCCAGATATTTATGACTACGACGATGAGGGTATCGCATATGTGATTTTAGATGACAACCAAGGTACAACACCTGTACCAGAAGAGTTGTATGAAGACCTTGAAGATGCTTTTGAAGGTTGCCCTACTGATTCTATTAAAGTTGAAGAGGAATCATTTGATGGCGATGCACTCAAATTTGAGTAGACGATAAACAGCGATGATTGCTAGAGACAAGATGTCTTTAATATAAATATAAAACAATCGAATGTCTAGGAATAGACTGAAGTTGAGTGGATGTTTTCATGTTGTACATCCTACTCAACTTATTTATTTTAAAGTTATAAATGTGCATTCAGCTCCACTTGTCATTAAAATTTTTCGCATAAAAAAGAGATGTGTCTTCACAAATTGTAGAAGATACATCTCTTTTTTGTTTAATGACAACATCAACGTTAAGCAGAATCATCTAGGCTGAATAGACTTTGTCTCAGACTTCCTAGTCATGTGCTTCGTTTGAATATGTTTTTATTTTAGAATATGGCCAATACGTTTATATAACAATATAAAGATGACTGATACTAATGCACCTTTAATGATATTGAATGGAATGATACCCGCTGCAATGATAAGCTTAAGATTATTCGCTACATCGGCTAAATTCATAATCATTCCAAACAGTGGAAGTAGTACGAAATAATTTAAAACACTTAGTAATACAGTCATAGCTAATGTCCCAACGATAAGACCAATGATTAATTGACGTGTTGTTTGACGTGATTGATATACCCAATAACTCACTAATAATAATGTTGTTCCAGCTAAAAAGTTGGCAACCGGCCCAACAGGATCGCTCACATTGAAAAAGAAATTAAGTAAATTTTTAATTAATTCAACTAAAACTCCAGCGATGGGTCCTAAAGTAAAAGTAGCTAATAGAGATGGAACATCACTAAAATCAATCGTTAAATACGGTGGTAAAAATGGAAGCGGGAATTTAATAAACATTAAGACCACCGATATGGCACTTAACATTCCCACAATAATCAAATGTCGTGTTTGCTTTTGTTTCATGAAAAAACCTCCTATTAAATTCATCTTAGTTGAATAGGAGGATTAAAAAGCAACACAAATAAACCTCCATCTTCTCCCATCCAGACTTTACTGTCGGCTCTAGAATTTCACTAGATCAGCCACAAAATATCAAGATTTTGATTTTTTGCAGGTCGCAGGCTTTAATTTACTGCCGGTTGGGAATTGCACCCTACCCCGAAGATGAATTCGTTTTTCTATTTTAATGAGTATAGTGTACATGAGAATGCAGCCCAAAACAATGTTTTTGCAATCATTTGACAGTAAGATTCTTTGATGGGATGGTTTTATTTGAAATTTATCGTTTACTGCCAAGTGTCATTGACGTAAAAACAGATATAAGCGCATTATCTTCTTAATTATGAGGGGTTGGATGCTTCTAATTACAGAGAGAATTGCAGGATTGCGCGCCTTTTGTATCAAAAATAGGCTTGGTGATTGGCTCGTCAGGCCTATTTATAATAGAGTCACGAAATTTTTTTATCATATAAAGAAAGCGCTCAGACGATTTCTATTTAAAATCATCTGAGCACTATTGATTTTGCGACTGATGCCCTAATTTTATTAGCCTACTAAAGCGTGATAAATACCAAGTACACAAAAAAACAGGCACTTAAATATTTTTTAAACTTTATGCCTTCTTTTTAGGCAGTGTGATGGTAAAGGTTGTTCCCTCGTTGATGCGACTGTCAACATCGATGTGGCCACCATGCGCTTCAATAATCATTCGCGTGATAAATAGCCCAAGTCCAGTACCTTGTTTTCCGCGTTTACGAGCAGCATCAACTTTATAAAAGCGTTCAAAAACTTTTTCTAAATGTTCGGAAGGAATACCTACTCCTGTATCTTTAACGATTAAAATTTGTTGGTCTATAGTTGATTTTGCATGAATAGCTATCGTATCCCCTGGTTGTGTGTATCGAGAGGCATTATCAACTAAGTTAGTTAGCACTTGCTCCATACGATCAAAGTCATAATACCAAGGTAAGGCCATTTCGCCATCGAGTTGAAAATCTAGATGTAAATCGAGCTCATAAGCTTGTTGTCTGTATTTAATCGCCATTTTTTTAATTAAATCACTCATCGGCTGGACTTCTTGCGTTACATTTAGACCTTCAGCATCCATTTTTGCTACGTTTAACAGTTCATTAACGAGTCGACTGAGGCGTTTAGATTCATCTAAAACGATAGACAAAAATTCATTAATTTCATCAGGTTCTGTAACCACACCATCAACAATTGACTCAGTATAGCCTTGTAATAATGAAATAGGCGTTCTAAGTTCATGAGAGACGCTAGCAATAAAATCTTTCTTCACTTGTTCAAGCTCATGTTCATTCGTCATATCTCTGATAATGACCACAAGCCCGCCTTCACCATTCGTTTGAATATTATGAATGTAACTCATAATGACCACATAAAAGCGTTGATTCATCTCATATTCTCTGAATTCTGTACTTTGACTTTTAAAAGTATCATCAATTTGTTGATCGAACATCTCTTTATCATGCGCGTTCATTTCTGACAACATCCGTTGTGCGAGCTGATTTGAGATGATGGTTTGTCTATGATGATTAATCCCTAACACACCTTCAACCATTGAATTGATTAATGTATCTCGAATATTTTTAGAAGTGACTAATGCATCGATATGACTCTGGATACTCCGACTCATTTTGTTAAAAGTCATTGCCAATTCGCCAATTTCATCTTTTGTTTGAACGGGTACACGTTTATCATAATTTCCACGCGCGACCTCCCTTGCCTGCGTTTTAAGTTGACGCAAAGGATGTGTAATACGTGTTGATAAGAAAAATGCGAAAATGGTCGTAATCGCTAAAAAGACGACAGCTGTGATTAAAATAATGATAGTAATAATATTATTTGTTTCATCGATGCTTTTTAAGTCTTGATAAATAAAAATAACAGAGGCTTTGCCGGTTGAATCTTTCGACGGATACCCTAGCAATACAAAAGTATGTTTTTTACCATCAATATTAAACATGACATGTTGAAGTTTCGATTTATTTTGTGTTAAAACTTTTTCAAATAATGCATGTTGATTGATTTCTTTTAACATTTTAGATTTAACTACATCATGCTCATTGATATGAAGGCGATCGGGTAAGATAATGAGACCTTTATTATTTTCCAATAGGTCTTCACTATGTTCGATTGCTATTTTACGATTGTGACTATTTTCAATCACTTTACTTACATTTTCAGCACTTTTATAGAGAGAGCGTTCTGTTTCTTGCGTAAAATAATATTGGAAAAATGTGATGAGTGCAGCGCTTAATAAAATTAAAACTGTCGTTACTATTAATAAAATAGTTAACCACAGTTTTATAACGACATTATTGAGTCGTTTCATCCGACTGAATAACTTCAAACTTATAGCCTACTCCCCATACAGTTTGAATCATTTTAGCTGCATCTGCAGAAACTCGATTCAGTTTTTCACGCAAGCGTTTGACATGTGTATCCACAGTTCTTAAATCACCGTAAAATTCATAGTGCCAAACTTCTTTTAATAATTGCTCTCTATCGAAAACTTTATTTGGCGTTTTAGCTAAAAAGATGAGTAATTCATATTCTTTAGGTGTTAAATTCACTGGTGTTTCATCCGCTAAAACTTTATGCGCATCATTGTCAATTGTGAGATGTTTAAACTCAATCATATCACGCGCATGAGGTTCATTTTGTTCAGCTGTTGCTGATTGTGTCCGGCGTAAAAGTGCTTTGACACGTAAAACGACTTCGCGAGGTGAAAAAGGTTTAACAATATAATCATCTGCACCGGATTCGAAACCTTCAACACGATTATTTTCTTCGCCTTTTGCTGTAAGCATAATAATTGGCGTATCTTTCGTTTCGCGTAATTTCATCGCAACTTCAAGACCATCCAATTCAGGTAACATCAGGTCTAATAAAATACATGCATAATCGTATTTCGTTGCTAATTCTAATGCTTCGCGACCATCACTCGCTTCAGCTATCTCGTAACCTTCTCTTTCTAAGTACAATTTTAATAATTTTCTAATACGATGTTCATCATCTACGACTAAGATTTCATTAGTCATCATGACATACCTCCCACACATGGTGACATTTCTAACCTAAAGTTTATTATAGCATATCGAAATATCTGCTTGATAATAAAACAATGAATTTGAATTAAAATTCCATAAAAAAGAGTATGCCTGTAATTTTAATCTTAAAAAAGTATTATTTTTTTAAAACAAAAGATTTAATAAGATGTGCTTGTTAGCATCACACTTTTAAAAGGAAAAATAATTTGATTTAACAATTAGACGACGTCCACACACGGTTTGTTTTCAATGAAACATGGTATCACGCAAACGGACTGTGTTCACTTATTGATTCGTACCGCTTTCAGCGAGTTGTCTCAATGATTTAACCTCATGTGGTGATAATACTCTGCCTTCTCCTGCACCTAATCCTTTTAATGTTAACGGTCCAAATGAAACGCGAGATAGTTTTTGAACGTTAAAACCAAAATGTTCAAACATTCTTCTCACCTGTCTATTACGTCCTTCTGTAATTGTGATTTCTACTAAAGAACTATTTTTCTCTTTATTTTGTTTTTTGACTTTCAGTTTTGCAGGTTGTGTGAGTCCATCTTCAAGCATAATTCCTTTTTCTAATGCCTTCACTTGATCTCTTAAAATATATCCTTCTATTTTAGCAACATACGTTTTTGGTATTTTAAAACGAGGATGTGTCATTAAATGCGTAAAAGCACCATCATTCGTTAACAATAATAAACCGGAAGTATCATAATCTAAGCGCCCTACTGGATAGATACGCGTTTCAAGATCGTCGAAATAATCAGTGACCACTTTTCGACCACGATCGTCAGAAACACTCGTAATGACTTGGGCAGGTTTATAAAATAGAATATATAATTTATCTTCCAGTTCAAGAGGAATCCCTTCCACACTGACTTCATCGGAAGGGCGGACTTTCGTTCCAAGTTCAGTGACTGTAACACCATTCACTTGTACTTTACCTTCTTGGATTAATGTTTCTGCTTTACGTCTTGACGTATAGCCGCTATTTGCGATCCGCTTTTGTAATCTTTCTAATTCTTTGCTCATTATGATTCTCCTTTTTGATTCACTAACTGACTAAAAAAGGATTCGATTTCCTCTTCTTCCTCATCAGTTGTAGGCAATGCTTCTAAGTTTTCTAAGCCAAACACATTTAAAAACAATTCAGTTGTATATAATTGTTGACCTCGGGCTTCAGGGTTATTTCGAGGTTCAATTAAACCTTTACCAATCAGCGTCTTAACTGGACCATCTGAACCGACGCCTCTAATTAATTCTATATCATTTCTAGTAACAGGTTGATTATAAGCTATGATAGCTAAGACTTCCATGGCAGCTTGTGAAAGTTTTGTTGATGCTTTATTAATAATCAGCGACTCTATATAAGGTTCAGCTTCTCTTTGCGTTGTTAAAATAAAGCGATTACCATATTGATGGATTTCAAGTCCAGGTAAATTTAATTGAGAAATTGCCGTGTTTAACGTGTCTGAATCAACAGCTAGTGTTTCGAGTAATTGTGCTTCATCAATGCCATCTTCACCGACTGTATACAAAATTGCGGCAAGTGCTTCTATTGTATTAAGTGTCATAATTAACCCCTTTACTGATTTCGATATTCTGAAATGCTTGAACTTGTTGTAATTGAATGATGCCATTTTTGGACATTTCTAACAAAGCTAAGAAATGCGTGACGACATGTTCAATCGATTCATGAAATGTAAACAAGTCAAAAAACGAAATGCGAGTAGATGTTTTTAACTGATCATATATGTGCTGGGTCGATTGTTGAATCGTATACGTTTCTTTTCTTATATCTACTGTTGTTGGCTTCTTAAGTGCAACACGGGTTTTCATTTTTTGATATGCAACGATTAACTCGGTTAAATCGATTTGAGTATCGGGTGACATGCGCTCAGATTGCTCATAATGTGACAAATCTGTCGGCGCTTTTGTGTAATAATGCGCACGAAGTTCGCGTTGCTCGTTTAACATTTCAGAATAGGCTTTGTAGTTTTGATATTCAATTAATTTTTCAACAAGTTCGTCACGTGGATCCTCTTCTAATAAATCCTCTTGGGGTGTGTCAGGTAATAACATTTTACTTTTAATCATTAAGAGTTCAGAAGCCATTAACAAATATTCACTTGCGATATTAATTTCGAGTTGCTTCATTGCATGAACGTACTGCATATATTGCTCTGTTAATTCACGCATAGGAATATCATAGATATCAATTTCGAATTCATTGATCAAGTGCAACAACAAATCCAGCGGCCCGTTAAAGGCATCAAGTTTTACTTCATACATGGATGATCCTCATTTCATATTGCAAGTCATGTGCATAATAACAAAAAATATTATAGCATGTTTATGTATAACAATAAATTTTTGGAGTGATAAAATGAAAGAAAGTGATTTAGTTCATTTTTATTATCAATTTCATTATGAACAGCATTATTTTTTATGCCATGATATTTTAGAGGAGGCGTGGAAACTACAATCTGAGTTTACGAAACAAGATGCGGTTGTAAGTTTAATCCTATTGGCTACAGGATGTTATCACTATCGTAGAGGTAACTATAAAGGCGCCCACAAAACCTTTAATAAAGCTTATCAAATCATTCAATCCTATAAACCGAATGAACTGGTATATTTAGGTTTAAATATTGCAGAATATAAGGAAGTATTAAAGCATTTAATAAGCGCGACTTCTCTAGAAATCCCTTTTTCTCCGATTCAACTGCCTCTGACAGAAGAAATGGAACAACAAATTGAAAGTGAGTTTCCGAATTATTGTGTAACGAAGCATGTTGTCAGTACGCCTTATATTTTACATCATCATCAACTGAGAGATCGGACAGAGGTTATCGCAGCACGTCACCACGCACTTACACAAAGAAAAAAGGAATAAAACAGATGATTCTTAAATGAACTTCTGTTTTATTCCTTTTATACTTTCATCTCTAAAGCCCAAACGCTAACTTCGAATAAAGTACTAAGCTCTAGGATGATAGTCTTGGTAAATCTTACGAATCTGATTTTTAGTCACATGCGTATACAATTGTGTTGTAGAAATATCTGAATGTCCTAACATGTCTTGTACCGCACGCAAATCAGCGCCATTCTCCAATAAATGTGTGGCAAATGAATGACGTAATGTATGTGGTGTTAGTCTTTTGGTAATGCCTGCTTTAAGCCCAACTTGCTTAATCATCTTCCACACGCCTTGTCTTGACATTGGCTTACCATGCATATTTAAAAATAAAACATGGGTAGTCGTATGTTTTAACAATTGTGGTCTTATCTCTTGTATATAATGTGCTAAACAATCGATGACCGTTTCACCTAAAGGCACAATTCTTTCTTTGCTTCCTTTACCAAACACTTTTGCAAAGCCCATGATAAGATTGACATCTTGGACTTCTATATGAATAAGTTCAGATACACGCATCCCAGTCGCATATAAAAGTTCTAGCATTGTTTTATCACGATAACCGTTAATTTTTGAAGTGTCAGGTGTCATTAATAATTGGTCAACCTCATCAATAGATAGCACATCAGGTAACTTTCTATCATATTTGGGTGTCGCAATAAGGACTGTTGGATCGTGCGTCGTATAGCCTTCTCTCAAAGCAAATTGATGAAAGCTTCGAATTGTCGAAGTGAATCTTGCGATGGATTTCGCTGAATGTCCTTCGTCATGTAAAAAACCAAACCACTCTTGAATGATTTGCCGATTAACAAAATTTAAATGAGTAATTTTTTGCTCATTCAAATAGTTTAAATAGTGGTTAAGATCACGACGATACGCAGCGATTGTATTGTTGGACAAACCTTTTTCTATTTGAATAAATCTTAAATATTCATCTCGAATTTCTTCCATGCATTGACCTCAATTCTTGTCAATATCATTACATTTGCGCTTTCGTGCCTTTGCCCTCTTTTTGACACGCTTCACAAATACCATGAAATGTAAGTCTGTGATCTAAAATCTTAAAATTAAATTCATTTTCAACACGTTCTTCTACTTGTGGTAATAAGTCTTCTTCTATTTCATCTACTCTACCACACTCCATACAAACAAGATGGTGATGAAAATGTTTAGAGCCCTCTTTTCGTAAATCAAAACGTGCAACACCATCACCAAAGCTCACCTTATCCACGACTTTTAAATCTGCTAAAAGTTCTAGTGTACGGTAAACAGTGGCTAAACCAATTTCAGGTGCTTTTTCTTTTACTTTTAAGTAAACATCTTCGGCACTTAAATGATCAGTCTCATTTTCAATTAAAACACGCACCGTTGCTTCACGTTGTGGTGTTAACTTATATGAAGACTGTTGTAACTGTTGCTTCACGCGATTAAGTCTTTCCTCCACGGAAGCCTCACCCCTCTACTGAAAATTATAATTATTACAAATTGATTGTTTTACTTGTTATAAATTACCAGTAATTGAGAAAAAAAGCAACTCAAAGCGGTTATTTATTTAGAATGATTATAATGTAATAATAGATATTGGAATGCAATCAGTGTTTTAGCATCTTCTATTTCATGTGTTTCTACTGCATTTTTAACATCGGCCATCGAAAAATGAACTTTCTCAACAAACTCATCTTCATCCAAATGAACAGTGCCCTTTTGGAGTGAGTCCGTAAAATAAATAGATATTTTTTCATCTGCAAAACCAGGTGTCCCATAAACTTCGCCAATCAAATCTAATCGGTCAGTTCGATAACCTGTTTCTTCTTCAAGTTCTCTCATTGCCGCTTCTTTTCTATCTTCACCAGGTTCAAGCTTTCCAGCAGGTATTTCTAGTAATGTTTGTTCTAAAGGTTTGCGATATTGCTTCACTAGAATGACTTCATTTTCTGGTGTTACAGCGCAAATCGCAACGGCACCATTATGTTTTACGATTTCTCTATAGGCTGTTTTTTGATTGGGTAAGCGGACTTCATGTTTCTCTACATTTATAATTTTGCCTTCATAAATCGTTTCTTTTGATATTGTTTTTTCTTCAAAATTCATCAGTGATATGCCCCTTTTCAATTTTTCTCACAGTTTGCTATCATTAGTATACATAAATTTTATCGGAAGGAGCTTTAACATGCAAAAAAACACGTTGAAAAGTGGTCTGACTTTGTCAGAATTAGGATTGGGATGTATGAGTCTAGGTACAGATGAAAGTGATGCTTCTAAAATTATAGAGACAGCTATTGAAGCGGGTATTACCTATTTTGATACGGCAGATATTTACGATAAAGGTGAAAATGAAAAGATTGTTGGGAAAATATTAAAAAAATATCAACAAAACGGTGATATTGTTATTGGAACAAAAGTCGGCAATCACTTGAAAGATAACGGAGAAACTTTTTGGGACCCTTCAAAAAAATATATTAAAAATAATGTGAAACAATCTTTAAAAAGACTTGGCTTAGAAAAACTTGACCTCTACATGCTTCATGGTGGAACAATTGAAGATCCATTAGACGAAACGATTAGTGCATTTGATGAATTAAAGCAAGAAGGATTGATCAAAGCCTACGGTATTTCATCTATACGCCCTAATGTTATTCGTTACTATTTGGAACATAGCCAAATTGAAACGATCATGTCGCAATTTAATTTAATTGATAATCGCCCGCTCGATTTACTTGACGAGATTAATCAAAAAGGTGTGAAACTTTTAGCTAGAGGCCCAGTTTTTAAAGGATTGCTCACCAACAAAGCGGAAGTCACTTTAAATCATAAATTTAAAGAAGGCATTTTTGATTACAGTTTCGATGAATTGAAACAAACAATTCAGTCGCTTCAACAGATTAATCCTCAGCTTACTGCGCTTGCCTTTGAATTCTTAAAGTCTCACGCAGTATTAGGATCGATTATCGTTGGTGCGAGTACACCTGAGCAATGGCGTGAAAATATTCAACAGTATCATTCAACGGTTACTAACGAACAACTTCAAGCTGCAATGGATGTTGTCAAACGCCTTCATTATGCAGAACATTGGGAAATGTAACTTAAAAACCCTTCCTTTTCTTACCTAGAAAAAGAGGTTTGGCAAATTTTTCAATCCATCTGGGAGCAAGTTGATACCATTTCAACATTAAGTGGAGCCCTTTCGGAAGATTGACTTCAATTTTCTTTTGTTTCATCGCTTTGATGATTTGCGTTGCTACAAATTCGGGTTGTAGCATGATTCGTTTCACTTGATGGGCATATTGCCCTGATGGATCCGCCTTACCATGAAAAGGTGTTTGAATCGGCCCTACGTTTACTGTCATAACGTGCCAATTAGGCTGTTCCATTCGCAACGCATTAAGCAGATGATTAAGCGCTGCTTTACTGCCACCATAATGAGCAGCATAAGGTTGTGTAGCAAATGCAGCGAGGCTACTGATGCCTACAACACTTGCATGGGCTTTAAAGAATGGTGCGCATCGTTTAAGTAAAATCGCAAAATACACGATATTGATTTGGTAAGTCTCTACTACTTCAGCATCTTCATGCTCAAGCAATGATTTAAAATAGCCTAAACCAGCACAATGAATAAGCCCGTCATATTGGATGTCTGGGTTGAATTGATGATTGATCTCACGTACTTGTTGGATATTAGAAAGGTCGCATTCAATCAAATGCACATTCTGATTTGAAAAGTACGCACGTGCTTTGTTAATATCCCGTACAATTAATGTTAATTCACAGCAGTCTTGAAGCATGGCTTGAGCCAATGCGAATCCGAGACCACTCGTACTACCAGTCATAATAAAATGTGGTTTTTGCATAAAATCACCCTTTATCTTTTAAATCGTTCCCATAACGTTATGAATAACTGTAATGTAAAAGTACTAAATAAGGAAGTGAAATGTCGTATGAAAATCGTTTTTTATGGTGCTGGCAATATGGCACATGCTATTTTTACGGGTATTATTAATTCAAAAATTTTGGCGCCTGAGGATATTTATTTAACGAACCATACGAATGAAGAAATGTTGCAATCTTATCAAGAAAATTTAGGGATTCAATATAGTTATGATGATGAAGCCTTATTAAAAGATGCCGATTATGTTTTTCTTGGATCAAAACCACACGATTTTGATCAACTTGCTACACGCATTAAAGGAAATATTCATAATCAAAATAAATTCATTTCAATCATGGCAGGACTACCGATTTCTTATATTAAACAAAAACTTGATACGCATGCTCCGATTGCACGTATTATGCCAAATACAAATGCACATGTCGGCCATTCTGTGACCGGTGTGAGTTTCTCTTCGAATTTTGGTCCAACTTCTAAAGAAGAAGTTTTAGAAGTCATCAATGCATTTGGGTCTGCAATCGAAGTTCAAGAAGCACATTTGCACCAAGTCACTGCAATAACAGGAAGTGGTCCTGCATTTTTATATCATGTGTTCGAACAATATGTGATGGCAGGTACAAAATTAGGTCTTGAAAGAGCTCAAGTAGAAGAGTCTATACGCGAGTTGATTATAGGCACGAGTAAGATGATTGAGCGTTCTGATTTGAGCATGGAACAATTAAGAAAAAATATCACTTCAAAAGGTGGTACGACACAAGCTGGATTAAATGCATTATCTGAATATAATTTAGAAGGTATATTTGAAGATTGCTTGAATGCGGCTGTCAATCGTAGTATTGAATTATCAGCGCAAGAAGATGATATGTAATTATAAAAGGTTTCATATATAAGTATTGAGGCTAGGATATTAATTCTAAAATAAGTAGCGCTAAGATGAATTTTACTAGAAAATCGTCTTAGCGCTTTATTTTCATGATAAAACTTCGTATTGTATGACTTTACCTTCCAAGGTGACTGCCTCAGACTGTATACTTCGGCTGTCCTGTTCTAGCCTTTCTGCTTCGATTAATCCAAATTGAGTTAAGACTTCAGCTCTCACGCAGCGAGATCATAAATGCAAGGCTTTCAAGAATTTTATGTCTCGGACGTAATTTATTGTTAGCGAGATTGCTATTAAAATGTATAACTATCAAAATCTTCAACAAACTGAAACGATTGTTCAGATTCAGCTTGAATTTGTGCTTCTATCAATTGAATGTCTTCTTTAGTGTAGCGTCCACTTAAGTGCGTCAGCAACCCATGCTTAACTTGACCATCTGCCATTAATTGAAGGACATCTTCAATATGACTATGATGATAAGCATTGGCTAATGACTTATCGCCTTCAATATATGTGGATTCATGAACTAATACATCAACGTGATGTGCAAGTTCAAGTGCATGCTCACTCGGTTTTGTATCACCAAAAATAGCAATGGTTTTCCCTGTTTTTTCAGGTCCTTTGAATTGATTCGCATCATAAGTTTTGCCCTCATATTCAAATGTATCTTGAGACTTAATCTTTTGATAGAGCGGGCCTGGCGGAATACCTAACGCTTTTAATTTTGAAACGTCTAATTTTCCTGGCGTATTCGGTGCCTTAATACGATATCCGTAGCAAGGGATACCATGGTTTAAAGGCCTAGCATTGACTTCAAAATGATTAATACTTAAATCAAGACGCTTGTCTATTTCGATAATGTGTAACGGATAATTTAAATGTGAATAAGTTAATGATAAATTGTATTCAATAAAATCTTTAATGCCTTTTGGCCCAATTACAGTCAGTGGCTTTGATTCTCCACCTTGAAATGAACGACTGGTTAAAACGCCCGGTAAGCCGAAAACATGATCACCATGCATATGTGTGATAAAAATGTGACTGACTTTTCCGAGTTTAATGGAATGGTGGAGTATTTGGTGTTGGGTTGCTTCGCCCACATCAAAAAGCCAAATATCTGTTAAATAAGGCTCGAGTTTTAAAGCGATAGATTGTGTATGACGCTCTTTAGTAGGTAACCCTGCACTGGTACCAAAAAATGTAATTTCCATGCTTCGTGCCTCCTTAGCGTTATATTACCATAATTGCCGATGAATCGGTAACGAAATCTGACTGTATGTGCTTAAAGCAGAATTGTATGTCATTATGGGCGATATGCTTTATAATGTACACATATTTAATATAAAAAGAATTGAGGTTTTGAATCTTGAATAAGACAAATAATCATATTCCAGCGCTTATTACCATATTCGGCGCAACTGGTGATTTAAGTCACCGTAAATTATTCCCTTCCCTTTTTCATCTCTATCAACAAGATAATTTAGATGAAAGAGTAGCGATTATTGGTATCGGTAGACGTCAATTGACTAACGATGATTTTAGAGCACAAGTAAAAGCATCTATTCAAGCGCATGTCCAAGATACAAAACATTTAGACAAATTTATGCAACATATCTTTTATCAACCCCATGATGTGAATGATGAAGCAAGTTATCAAACACTTTTAGAGTTAAGTGAATCTTTAGATCGTACATTCTCTTTAAGGGGGAACCGTGTCTTTTATCTTGCGATGGCGCCCCAATTTTTTGGCATCGTAACAGATTATCTAAAATCTTCTGGCTTAACAAACACAAAAGGCTTTAAACGTTTAGTCATTGAGAAGCCTTTCGGTAGTGATTTAAAATCAGCGGAAGAATTAAATAAACAAATACGACGTTCTTTCAAAGAAGAAGAAATTTTTAGAATTGACCACTATTTAGGAAAAGATATGGTTCAAAATATTGAAGTTTTACGTTTTAGTAATGCGATGTTTGAACCTTTATGGAATAATAAATATATTTCCAATATTCAAGTCACTTCATCAGAAATATTAGGTGTTGAAGATCGTGGTGGCTATTATGAATCTAGCGGTGCTTTGAAAGATATGGTGCAAAACCATATGCTACAAATGGTAGCATTATTGGCAATGGAGCCACCTATTAGTTTGAATAGTGCTGACATTCGAGCAGAAAAAGTTAAAGTATTAAAATCTATGCACGTATTAAAACCAGAAGAAGTACGCCAACAGTTTGTTAGAGGTCAATATGATCGTGGAACGATTGACGGTCAACAAGTGAAAGCGTATCGTGAAGAAGATAAAGTAGCTTCTGATTCTAAGACGCCAACTTTCGTTTCTGGGAAAGTGCTCATTGATAACTTTAGATGGGCTGGCGTTCCATTTTATATCCGTACCGGTAAACGTCTAAAACGTAAATCCATTCAAGTCGTGGTTGAATTTAAAGAAGTTCCGATGAACCTTTATTATCAAAAAGATAAACATTTAGATTCTAATTTGCTTGTTATCAATATTCAACCGAACGAAGGTGTTTCTATTCACTTGAACGGTAAAAAATATGTACAAGGAATTGAAACTGAACCCGTTCAATTGTCTTATGCGATGAGTGCACAAGATAAAATGAATACTGTCGATGCATATGAAAACTTGTTGTATGATTGCTTAAAAGGCGATGCGACAAACTTTACGCATTGGGAAGAATTGAAATCAACATGGAAATTTGTCGATTCAATTCAAGAAGCTTGGGACAAATTTGAACCAGAATTTCCTAACTATGAATCTGGAACAGATGGTCCGTTAGATAGTGATTTATTGTTAAGTAGAGATGGTTTTAAATGGTGGAATGACATTCAATAATTTAAAAACATAAGGCTAATAGAAAATGAGCTAAGAGATACGGTTTTAGTATCACTTAGCTGTTTTTTGTTATATAATTGATAACTAGATACGAAAAATCGTGCGTCGTGAGTTTTAAGAGTATAGGGAGTGAAAATTTTGGACGTTATCAAACAGTTGCAACGTGCTATAGTCTATATGGAAGATCATCTTTTAGAATCGTTTGATTTGCAAACGTTAAGTGAATACGTTGAAATTTCTCCTTATCATTTAGAACAATCTTTTACGATGATTATAGGCCAAACCCCTCGTGAATATTGTCGAGCGAGACGATTAACGTTAGCTGCCAAAGATTTAATTCAAGGTGCAAATCGTTTAATCAATGTGGCTAAACGCTATCATTATGAAGATGTAAATGATTTTGCACATGATTTTAGTGATTATCATGGGGTTTCACCGTTACAAGCTAAATTGAAGCAAGACCAATTGAAAATGCAAGAAAGATTGTATTTGAAATTATCAACGACTTCTCGTCCCCCACTTCCTTATCGTCTCGATAATATGGGAGGCTTTACTTTAGTGGGGCACTCTCGTTTTATCCCTTCAAATGAATTAGATAATCATTTTATTGTGACTGACTTTCTTGAGGATTTGAAAGCAGATGGCCGATTGAAAGATATGATACGTTATAATGATCGCAGTCCTAGCGAATTATTTGTTGTAAGCTGTCCTTTAGATCAGGGCTTGGAAGTTTTTGTAGGTGTGCCAAGTGAGCGTTTGCCTGCACATTTAGAAGATCGTTTCTTTGCTGAACGTCAATTTGCATTGTTTAATTTACAAGGAGAGATTGATTATGTCACGAGTGAAGCGTGGCATTACATAGAAACCAGTTTACAACTGACTTTACCTTTTGAACGTAATAGTCTTTACGTTGAAATTTATCCATTTGAGATTTCTTTTGAGGATCCATTTACGAAAGTGCAACTTTGCGTACCAGTCAATATTGACGATGAGTAATATTTGAAGTTACAAATAAAGATACTAAAAAGAGACTCGCAACTTATTGCTTGCGGAGTCTCTTTTTTAATCATTTGATATCATCCAAAATGGATTACTCTGTCCAGTGTGTATGGAATGTACCTTCTTTATCTTTACGTTGGTAAGTGTGTGCACCAAAGTAATCGCGTTGTGCTTGGATTAAGTTGGCAGGTAATTCAGCTGAACGATAACTATCATAGTAGTTAATACTTGCTGCAAAACCAGGAATTGCAATACCGTTTTGAACACTTGTTGCCACGACATCACGCAAAGCAGATTGATATTCTGTAACGATATCCTTAAAGTAATCATCTAATAAAAGATTTTGTAATTGATTGTCTTTGTCGTATGCATCTTTAATTTTTTGTAAGAATTGCGCACGAATGATACAACCTTCTCTCCAAATCATCGCAAGTTCGCCTAATTGTAAATTCCAATTATTATCTTCACTTGCAGATTTCATTTGGTCAAATCCTTGCGCATATGAACAAATTTTACTCATGTATAAAGCGCGACGGATTTTTTCAAGAAATGCTTCTTTATCCCCTTCAAATGAAGCAGAAGGACCATTTAAAAGTTTTGAAGCATTGACACGTTGTGTTTTTAATGAAGAAATAAAACGTGCAAATACAGATTCAGTAATGATTGTTAATGGCGCTCCTAATTCTAAAGCGTTAATCGATGTCCATTTACCAGTCCCTTTTTGTCCAGCTTGGTCCATGATTTTTTCAACAAGCGGATCGCCATTTTCATCTAATTTCGTGAAGATATCTCCAGTGATTTCAATAAGATAACTTTCTAACTCGCCAGCATTCCAAGATTTGAATGTTTGAGAAATCTCTTCATGTTGCATACCGAGTAAATCTTTCATAATGATATAACTTTCAGCAATAAGTTGCATATCTGCATACTCGATACCATTGTGTACCATTTTAACGTAATGACCAGCGCCGTTTGGTCCAATATAAGTCACACAAGGTGTACCGTCTTTCGCTTTAGCAGAGATAGCTTCTAAAATGTCTGCCACTTTCTCATAAGCTTCTTTTTGTCCACCAGGCATCATTGAAGGACCAGTTAAGGCACCGACTTCACCGCCAGAAACACCCATGCCGATAAAGTTAATACCACTTTCAGCTAATGCTTTATTTCTACGAATCGTATCTAAATAGTTTGTATTGCCACCATCAATTAAAATATCGTCATTATCAAGTAAAGGTAATAAACTTTCGATTGTTTTATCTGTAGCTTCACCAGCTTTAACCATTAATAATATTTTACGTGGTTTTTCTAAAGAATTTACAAATTCTTCAATTGAATATGTTGGAACAATGTTTTTTCCTTTTGATTCTTCAACCATTAAATCTGTTTTTTCAGAAGAACGATTAAATACTGATACACTGTAGCCACGGGATTCAATATTCCAAGCTAGGTTTTTACCCATTACGGCTAAACCTACTACACCAATTTGTTGTGTCATTTTACTAACCTCTCTTATTTATAAATTACGGACTTATTGTACCATATAATAAGTCATGAAACACTTTCGCAATCTTATTTAGCGATTTCAATGATTTTAAGGACGTAATTTGCTAAATCATTTAAAGATTGTGTTGAAATACGTTCGTCAGTTGTGTGTATTTTTTCATAGCCAACACCTAAAATGACAGAAGGAATGCCTAATTTATTAATGATGTTACCGTCTGAACCGCCCCCACCGACATTGGCTTGCATATCAAAGCCAAGCGCACGAGAAGCTTGTTCAGCAATTTGATACACTTTGTCTTCAGGCTGAATTCGAAAGCCTGGATAAGAGAGTGAAGTTTCAACTTCTGCGTGACAATTAAATTGCTCAGCAGTCGATTGAAAGGTTTTCTCCATATGTTCGATTTGTGCATCTAATTTTTCTTTTGAATGAGAACGTACTTCTGCCCATATATTCACGAGATCAGTGACGACATTTGTCGGCCCGCCCCCTTGGAACTTTCCAATATTTGCTGTTGTTTCGTGATCAATTTGCCCTAATTTCATTTGACTGATGGCTTTCGCTGCAATATTGATAGCACTAATACCTTCTTCAGGGGTACTCGCATGTGCTTTTTTACCATGAATTGTTGCATTGACTTTTGATTGATAAGGCGCCCCAGTAGTGATATGTCCGACAGGAACTGAAGAATCAATAGCATATCCATAATCAGCATCTAGATCGTCTTTTCTTAATGCTTTAGCCCCTACTAAGCCTGATTCTTCTCCGACTGTAATCACAAATTGAATTTGTCCGTGTTGAAGATTTTGCTCTTGTATCACTTCAAGAACTTCAAATATAACCGCTAAACCTGCTTTGTCATCTGCCCCTAAAACAGTAGTTCCATCTGAATAAATAAAACCATTTTCTTTGATAATAGGCTTCACGTTTCGACCTGGCTCCACAGTATCCATGTGACTCGTAAAATAAATTTTGTCATACTCTGTATGAGTGGCTGGTAATGTACAGATTAAATTATTTGCACCAAATCCTGTTTCTTGTTGTGCTTGGTCTTCAACAACTTTTAATCCTAAAGCCTCGAATTTACGTTTTAGGATGGGTTGAATGATTTCTTCATGCCCTGTTTCAGAATCAATTTGTACTAATTCAAGAAATGTATTTAACAATCTTTCTTCATTAACCATTATGTCACCTTCCTTTGAACTTTAATGTCATTTTATCGAAAAACCCTCATTATGCAAAATATCTAATTTTAAATCAGAGTTAAAATTGCTTTGGCGTTTTGAATTAATGAATGTTATAATTTCGTTATTAGTCATTGATGATAAGCGTCAACGGTATTAAGTTCATTTAATAATGGCGTATTAAACGTAAATATCAATGAATTGGCTATTTATTATGATGTTATCGATGGTTTTCATCGAGGGATGAAGTACAGTTGATGTCATTTTTAAAACCATGTTTGTATAGTCAAATTTCGAGATGATGACTTGGAGGCGTAGATTTTGTTAAACAAAAAGGTTAGAAAAGTTTTATTAATTGTCATGCTTTTAGCTATCGTCGCGTCACTTATTTTAACAGGTGTCGCACCTTTGTTAAGCATGTAGTGGATGTTAAAAGAGCCTGAGACAAAATTGTCTCAATAATCGATGAAATCCGAGGTTTTCGTAAAAAACGAAAAATCTCGGATTTTTTTCCTTTTATCATCAGTTTAGCCGCACTAGATGCGACTAATTTCCTTAGGCACCTCGTTAGTTTAGTTTTTGTTGTGATTAATTAAATTATACGAAAGTGCCTTATTTTTTAAAGGATAATGGTGAATGATTACATATATAAGCGAAGTATTTATAGCGAGACTCCTGAGGGAACAGGACGAGCCGAAGACTACAGGCTGAGGCTGTCCCCTCGGAAAGCGAGCCTATATAATACGAAGCATGACAATAAAAAGGAAGCTCGAAGAGGATTTTTATCAAAATCATCTTCGAGCTATTTATTTTGGTATTTATGTCCCAGATTCTTTTATATTTCTTTTATGGGATAATTCAGACTACTATTGAACTTCGTGGTGCATTTTAAGTGATCCAAATTTAGATTTAATCGTTAAATACTCTTCAGTATCATATAAAATTTGTATCATACTTGAGCGCGTATGAAGCTCTTCATGCGTAGTGGGTAAAGGCAATTGTTCGATTTCCAAACGAATTTGGTAAAGTGTGTGAAGGCGTAACGCAGTATAGTTATTTTCATTCACATTTTCCGCCATTTCTTTAAATAAATGAGAGACACGCGCACTCATAACATCATCAGCATGAATATGTTCGATATGGTCCTTTATCCGTTTTAAAATTTCAACTTGGTCTTCTCGCATGTCGAAATAATGATAGTAACTATTTTCATTACGTACAAAGTGATTTTTAACATCCCTAAAAGCGAGTGATTTTGCTTCTTGTATTGTTTTAGAAAGAGAATTAAATGAAACATTAGGATGATTATTATGTTGAGCACAAGCATCGCTGTAAACATAAAAAATCCGTTTAATTTGAGCTTCTATCTCTCGCTTATATTTAGATAATGCGTGATCGAGATTTGGCATAATCGTATTCATTGTAAAAGCGATGGATAAGCCAACGATCAACAATAAAATCTCATTAATAACAAGGTCAAAATTTATTACTTTTGCATTAAAAAAGTGAAGTAAAATGACAATACTTGTGACGACACCTTCTTGCATATTAATCATTACTGTTGTAGGAATAAAAAATAAAACAATTAAGCCGAGTACCCAAGCATGTTGACCGAGTAAAGTGAAAATTGTTGCTCCAAAGGCGATAGCGATAAGACAGGAAATAAAACGAGAAACGATGGCGTGTACAGAGTTCATTTTTGTATCTTTGATACATAAAACAACTAAAATAGCACTAGATGCGTAATTATCCAACCCTAAAAGCTGTGCAATGATTACACCTAGTGCCATGCCTATCGCAGTTTTAATCGTTCTTAATCCGATACGATATGGATTTAAACGTAACATGCGACGTCACCCTACTTTTCAACACAGTAGCGATCAAACAAACGTTGCAATTGAGTGATGACATCCATTGTATCGTGTCCCTCGATTTGGTGGCGTTCCACCATTTCAGTAATTTTGCCATCTTTCATCAGCGCAAAAGAAGGACTAGATGGTGCATACCCTTCGAAATAATCTCTTGCACGTTGTGTCGCTTCTTTATCTTGGCCCGCAAATACTGTAACAAGACGGTCAGGTAATACATCGTAATGTAAAGCGTGCATTGCAGCTGGACGTGCAATTCCTCCTGCACAGCCACAAACAGAATTCACCATGACTAAAGTTGTACCCTCTTGTTTGAAAACTTGATCCACTTCTTCTTCTGTCGTTAATTGTTCATAACCAGCATGGTCCATTTCTGAACGCGCTTGCTGAACGACATTATTCATATATAAATCAAAATTTAAATCCATTTTGACATTCCTCCATACATTAGGCTTGAACTATTTTTATTTTACTAAACGTTCATGTGGACTGCAATCATTCTATGTTCGCTTTTAATGTCGAGAAAACATTTATATAGAAGGTATCCTATATGATTCCCTGTATCATCCACCAAAAGCAGATGTGTTTATTTTTATAAAAAGAAAAAGCTGAGCGCGCCATGCCCAACCTTTTCTTTTTAATGTTTATATAAAATGTTGATGCTTATTTAAATAACTTGCATTGTACTTTCTATGTGTAACGAATGATTTTAGCTTGTGTTATAGGTTTGATTCGTTATTTACAGATTAATATATTTGCGTATGCTCTAAAGTGTAGCTTTCAATACGTTGTTTGACTTCATTTAGAAATTGTCCTGCTTGTAAACCATCAAGTATACGATGATCTAAAGAGAGACAGAGATTGACCATTTGACGGATTGCAATCATATCATCAATGACAACAGGTCGTTTCACAATGGATTCTACTTGAAGTATTGCAGCTTGTGGATGATTAATAATGCCCATAGAGCTTACAGAACCGAAAGTCCCTGTATTATTGACAGTAAAAGTACCACCTTGCATATCTTCATGTGTTAATTGATGGCGACGTGCTTTTTGTGCTAATTCATTGATCTCACGCGCAATGCCTTTGATGGATTTTTCGTCTGCATGGTGAATAACAGGTACGAATAGTTTATCTTCATGTGCGACAGCGATTGAAATATTCACATCTGAATGAAGAATAATTTCATTTTCATGCCACGTACTATTGAGAAGTGGATATTTTTTCAAAGCTTCAGCGACAGCTTTTACAAAAAAGGCAAAATAAGTTAAATTATAGCCTTCCTGTGCTTTAAACTGTCCTTTATAGTGATTTCTAGTTTTAGTTAATTCAGTGGCATCCACTTCTACTTTCATCCAAGCGTGTGGAATTTCTTGAACACTTTGTACCATTTTTTTAGCAATTTGTCTGCGAACACCGTTAATTGGAATAGCTTGTGAATGGTTGTCATGTGAAAAGACATGCGTATTCTCATGACTTGTAGCTAGCTCCTGAACGACGGGTTCTTCAACAGTTTGGTTGTGTGTTCCAGAAGTTTGTGATGTTTGCGTAGCTTGTGATGTAGTACCTTGACCTGCGATATACGCTTCAATATCTTTCTTTGTCACACGACCTTCAAAACCGGTGCCTTCTACATTTGCTAAATCAATATTATGTTCCGATGCCAGACGAAATACGACTGGTGAGAAACGGCCGTTATTTTTAACTTTAGTACCCGCCTTATCTTGATTAGAAGTCACAGATTGAGGTGCATGAACTGCTTCAGTCGTTCCTGATGCTTCTTGTTGCTCACTAGATGTACTTACAGAGGAATCTGCATCATGATTTGCCACTTCCATTTCACATATCACTGCACCGACTTCAATTGTTTCGCCTGCTTGCGCAATAATTTTAGTGATTGTACCAGTATATGAAGAAGGTACTTCGGCTGTAACTTTATCTGTAATAACTTCGCATAAAGGATCATATTCTTCAATTTGATCGCCTTCATTGACTAGCCATTGTTCAATCGTTCCTTCATGGACACTTTCTCCAAGTTTTGGCATTTTAATTTCCATGATGACCCTCCTTAAAAGCGCGCAAGTTCACGCATTTTATTTTTAATTTTATCTGGATTAATCATAAATTCGTCTTCGAGTGGAGGCGAAAATGGCATTGCTGGCACATCAGGACCAGCAAGTCGCATAATTGGCGCATCTAAATCAAATAAGCAATTTTCGGCGATAATTGCTGCGACTTCAGATAAAATACTGCCTTCTTTATTATCTTCAGTGACTAACAAGCATTTCCCTGTTTTTTTCGCGCAACGAACAATTGTTTCTTGATCAAGTGGATATACCGTACGTAAATCTACAACTTCAACATCAATATTTTCATCTTTTAATATATCAGCGGCTTGTAAGCAATAGTTCACTGCAAGCCCGTATGAAAATACTGTAATGTCATTACCTTCACGCTTAACATCTGCTTTGCCTAACGGTACAGTGTAATACGCTTCAGGTACTTCCTCTTTTAGTAATCGATACGCCTTTTTATGTTCAAAAAAGAGTACAGGATCATTAGATGCGATAGAAGCAAGTAACAAACCTTTCGCATCATACGGTGTTGAAGGAATAACGACTGTTAAACCTGGTGTAGACGCAAACACACTTTCAATACTTTGGGAGTGGTATAAAGCACCATGTATGCCGCCACCAAACGGCGCACGAATTGTTAGAGGTGCGTGCCAATCATTATTAGAACGATAACGTAATTTTGCGGCTTCACTCATAATTTGGTTTGTTGCAGGTAAAATATACTCAGCAAATTGTATTTCAGCAATAGGACGTTTGCCCATCATGGCTGCACCTATAGCTGAACCGACGATATTTGATTCAGCCAGTGGTGTATCTAATACACGATACTTGCCATATTTATCTTGTAAACCTGCCGTAACACCAAATACGCCTCCCTTTTTACCCACATCTTCACCTAATATAAATGTTTGAGGGTCTTGTTCTAATGAAAGATCCAATGCTTGTTTAATTGCTTCTAAGTAAGTGATTTTAGCCATGTTTAAAGCCCTCCTTGTTCATAGACATATTGGTAAGTTTCTGATGCATCAGGATAAGGTGAAGCTTCAGCCTCTTTCGTTGCTTTATTGACAATGGCTTGATTTTCTTGCTCGATTTTATCAAACCAATCCCGATCGACTAATTCATTATCGATGAGATAAGATTTGAATTTTAAGTTACAATCATTTTCTTTATCTTGCGTTTTTTCTTCATTAGAGCGATAACGGTCATCATCGTCAGAGGAGTGTGCAGTTAATCGAGTACACATTGCTTCAATGAGTGTAGCGCCTTCACCGTTAATCGCGCGTTCTCGTGCCGCTTTAATAGCCCCATAGACCGCAATAGGATCATTTCCATCAACTGTTTCACCAAACATGCCATAACCTTTAGCACGGTCTGAAAGTTGTTCAGCGCCATACTGTAAATCTTTAGAAACGGAGATAGCATATTTATTATTTTCAATTAAACAAATAAATGGTAAATCGTGAACACCTGCAAAATTAAGCCCTTCATGAAAGTCACCTTGGTTTGAACTTCCTTCGCCAAGTGTTGTCAATGCGACCTGTTGTTTGTTATCCATTTTAAATGTTAACGCCGCACCTACAGCATGTAATATTTGAGTGGCAACAGATGAACCTTGAGACATAATTCCTACTTCTTTTTTACTAAAATGTGAAGGCATTTGTTTTCCGCCAGAGCTAATATCATCTCTTTTACCGAATGCCGATTGCATTGTTTCTAATGGTGTCATCCCTAGATAAGTAACGAGTGCGAGGTCTCGATAATAAGGGGCTGTTACATCTCCTTTTTGTAGTGCATAAGCAGTCCCAATTTGAGTTGCTTCTTGCCCTTGACAACTAATTACGAATGGGATTTTACCTGCTCGATTTAATAACCACATTCGCTCATCAAGTTTTCTTCCTAAGTCCATCGCTTGATAGATTACCTTTAAATCCTCAACTTCTAGTCCTACACTTTTATAATCTTTCATATTCATTTCCCTCCTTATATCTATATATGGATAGATTGATTATTCATTTTAAGACCGAGTTCCATCATTAATTCAGAAATCGATGGATGTGCATGTGTAGATAAGCCCAATTCTATAGATGAACCATTCATAAAATGTAATACGCTGAGTTCATTAATTAATTCAGTCGTATGGGGACCTACGAGTGACGCACCAATAAAACTTTCTGAATCTTTTTCAAATAAAAGTTCAGCAAAGCCTTCAGGTTGATTGGCTGATTCAATCATCGCTTTACCGTTCGCTCTAAATGGTGCCTTAACAACTTTAAAGTTTAATCCTCTTTGTTTAGCTGTTTCTTGGTTTACCCCTATAGATGCAATTTCTGGTGATGTATAAACACATTTTGGCATTTGATCATAGTTTATTGGTAAAGGATTTTCATTAAACATATGCTCAACGGCTATAACGCCTTCTCGTGCACCTACATGCGCTAATTGTAGATGACCAATCACATCACCTGCAGCATAAATATGTTGATCCGCAGTCTGCATCCACGCATTCGTTAAAATCATCTGTTTTTCATTTAGCTCAACTTTTGTATTGTTAAGTCCTATGTCCTGCGTATTAACCCTTCTACCGATTGAAACGAGAACTTTCTCAGTAGAGAAAGATTGATCAACATTAAAAGTTACTTTATCGGTATGAATTTCAATATCTTCCTCATTGAGTGCTGTATTTGTATAGAAAGTAACGCCTTGTTGTTCTAATTCTTTTTGAATCAGACGACTGCTCTGTTGACTTTCAGTAGGAAGGATTCTTGGACCTGCCTCTATGACATAGACTTTGACACCGACTTTACTCAAAAAGGATGCAAATTCTAACCCTATGACGCCACCCCCAATAATCGTCATTGACTGAGGTAATGCGGTTAACGTCATCATGTCATCACTACTTAAAATTTGCTCGTGATCAAAAGGTAAAAATGGCAGCGCCAGTGGGTTTGATCCTGTTGCAATCAAAACATAATCATTAGGTAATAATTCAGAAGATCCATCTTCATATTCAACTGAAACTGTCCCACTTTGTGGTGTGAAAATAGAGGCACCTAACAAGCGACCGACCCCATTAAATACATCGATTTTATGTTGCTTCATTAAACCTTGAACGCCTTGATACATTGTTTCAACAATTCGATTTTTACGCTCCATCACTTGTGGAAGGCTAAATTGAAATGTAGAAGGCTCCGCTTGAATACCATATTGATCGGCATTTTGCATTAAATGATAGACTTCAGCTGATTTGAGAAAAGATTTTGTTGGGATACATCCCCTATGTAAACATGTGCCTCCAACTTTTGATTTTTCTACTAAGGCCACATTTTTTCCTAATTGACTCGCCCTTATTGCAGCAGAATAACCTGCAATGCCACCACCTAAAATAACGACATCATATTTTTCTTTTGTCATAATATTTATCTCCTATCGATACGTTTGGATTGATATTTCTTGGTTAAATGCACGTTGTGCTTGGTCGGCCAATGTTGTCATTTCATGTTCTCCGGCATAAACAGAAATAGGTGCAATCCAATCTACGTAAGTTGAAATCAATTCAACGAGTTGCTCATTAAAACTCATTCCACCTGTTAAAATAATTTGATCAACTTTACCTTTCAAAGTTGCAGCACGTTCTCCAATCACTTTTGAAATTTGAAGTGCCATTGCCCCAATGAAAAGTCGTACTTTTTCATCCGTATCATAAGACATCATGATTTCTTTCAAATTTGAAGTCCCAAAATACGCAGTTAAGCCAGATTCACGACTGAGGATTGCATTTAACTTTTCAGCAGATAACTGATTCCTCTCCATATAAGTGATTAGTAAATCATTCGGTATACTTCCTGCTCTATCCATAGCCATGGGGCCTTCGCCATAAAGTGCTTCATTGACATCGATGACACGACCTTGTTGATGGGCACCAATACTAATACCGCCACCCATGTGTGCGACTATCACATGCACATCTTCATAGTTTTTATTGACGCTTTCCGCATATTTGCGAGCCATCGCTTTTTGATTGAGTGCGTGAAAAACACTGCGTCGTTGGATATCCGGTATCCCTGTCACACGTGCTTCATCGATTAATTCGTCTACAACAACAGGATCAGTTGTAAATACAGGAATATGATATTTTTGGCCTAAACGATAACCAATCATTGCACTTAAGTTCGAAGCATGAGCGCCATAATCAAATGATTTAAGGTCATTATACATTGCACTATTCACTTCATAGGTTCCGCCTGACAAGGGCTTTAGTAAACCACCACGACAAGCGATAACATCCATATTATCAAGTGTTTGATGATGAGATAATAAATCTTGTTCAATCAATTGCTGACGTGTTTGTTCTTGTTCTAACAAAGTTTGATTAATAACAGAGGTTGAATGTTTAATATTTTCATTTAAAATACATTCATCATTACGGTAGATTGCATATTTACTCGATGTACTACCAAGATTTAAAACGAGTGTCGTTACCATAGAATACCTTCTTTCAAAACTTCAACAAATTCCTTTTTATCTTATGGTTGCGAAACACAACGCTAAATAAACTTTAGCGCAACCAATATTGAGTTCACTTTATTTTCTATACTATCTGCTCTAGATGTAAGTACAATAGGAAAGCGTGCACCTAAAATCAAGCTTGCAACTTTTGCATGGCCAAAGTAAGTAAGCGATTTATAGAGAACATTCCCAGCATCAAGGCCAGGTACGATTAAAACATCAGCATTACCTGCTACTTTCGTGTGAATCCCTTTTTGGATTGCACTTTTCTTATCAATTGCATTATCTAAAGCATACGGACCTTCAATTAGGATATCCTCATCGATTGGGTGCGACGCATAAAATTGCTGTAATGTTTGCGCTTTTAAAGTTGAAGGGATTTTGTTACTAACTTTTTCAACTGATGATAAAAGTGCAATATTTAATGAGTCGTAGTCTAGTTGTCTCGCAAAACGGACAATATTATTAATCATTGCTTTCGTATCTTCAACTGAAGGAGTGATATTTAAGGCCACATCAGAAATCATAAGTAATTTGTGATAAGTCGGTATTTCACATATTGCAAGATGATTGAGGAAAGGTTTTGAATCCACTGCATTTCTTTTTAACACTGCTGATAAAATTTGAGCAGTCGGAATTTGCCCTTTCATCAAGATATGTGCTTTTTGATGATAGAGATCGTCTAAACAGTGTTCTATCGCTTCATCTTGCGTTTCAAATGTATGAATATGAATGCGTGTCAATAACTCTGGTGATAGGTCAAATGAACGTATCAACTCTGAAGCATCTTGATAATTGTATAATATAAATTCCGCTTTAGTTTTATTCAAAACTTCGACAATCACGTTGATTAATGGCTCTTCAGTTGCATTAATCATCGCAATGGTTCCACTGAAATTTTGATGCCCTTTTAGTAATGCTTTAAAATTCATATCACATCATCCTTTAAGCCTTTGATTTTGTTCTATCATTTCTTTCGCATTTTGTTTTGTAAGCTCAGTTACAGTTGCGCCTGAAATCATTCGAGCGACTTCAGCAATACGAGATTCCCCGTTGAGCTCTTGTACAGATGTCGTTGTACGCCCCTCTTTTTCTTGTTTGGCGATATATAAATGATGGTCACTCATGGATGCAACTTGTGGTAAATGAGAAATACAGATGACTTGTATCACAGCAGATATTTCTTTCATCTTTTCAGCCATTTTTTGAGCAGCTTGGCCTGAAACACCTGAATCCACTTCATCAAATAGAATCGCTGTTTGACCCCTAGAACGTACGAAAATACTTTTCAATGCCAGCATAATACGTGATAATTCGCCACCACTTGCAATTTTATTTAAACTCTTTAAAGGTTCACCTTTGTTTGGACTAATTAAAAATTCAACACGTTCAAGTCCTTCTCTTTGTGGCTGGTCGTAGGGTTTAAATGATATTTCAAGATTTGCATCCTTCATTTGTAAATTTTGTATTTCATTAACAATTCGATCTCTTAGTTGTCGCGCGACAAGCCTTCTTTCTTTAGACAAAACCTGGCCGTGCTCAATTAACTGAGCAGATAACTGTTTAATCTCATTTCGTAATTGTGAAGTGCTTTCTTCATAGTTTTCAATCTTATCAATTTCTTCTGCGATTTTGGCCTGATATGTGATTAACTCAGAAATATCTTTACCGTATTTTCTTTTTAAGTTGTTTAATAAATTCATTCGAGATTCAAGTTCATTTAAATATTGCTCGTCGAAATCAGTTTGATTAATTTCATCATAAAGCTGATGTTTTGCATCTTCTAAAGTATAGTAGAATTGGTCGACATCTTCTTTCAGTTTTTGAAATGTTTCTGGCAATATCTCATCAATTGTCTGCAAATGTGTACTTAATGTATAAAGTCTATCAGGGATGGCCTGTTCATCGGTCAACGTCTCATAAGCCGCATTAAGCGCAACACTTAAATTTTCTGAGTTTTGAATTCGCTTAATATCAATTTCTAATTGTTCGATTTCGCCTTCCTTTAATTGGGCTTCTTTTAATTCGTCATATTGAAATTTCATTAAGTCCAAACGTTGTAGCAAAGCTTGGTCTGCAGATTCAAGTGCTTCAAGCTCTTTAATTTTTGAGTGATGTTGATTAAATGTTTCTTCATATTGGCTTAATGCTTTTGCATATTGTCCATCTGAATAGCGATCAAGTAATTCGATATGATATTTTTGTTTAAGTAAAGTTTGAGTTTCGTGCTGTCCATGGATATCGAGCAGTGCCTGCATCACTTTCCTTAAATCTTGAAGCGTTACGGTTTGATTATTGATACGGCAAATACTTTTACCCGAACTAAATATTTCACGTTTTACAATTAAGAAGTCTTCGTTAATATCAATACCTAGCGTATTCAATTCTTGTATTGCTTCTTCAGCATGATCAATATCGAAAATTCCTTCAATAATCGCTTTTTTCTCACCATGTCGGACAAAATCAGACGATGCGCGCATACCAATTAATTGACCAATAGCATCGATGATAATGGATTTCCCAGCACCTGTTTCACCACTTAATACTGTAAGTCCGTCTGAAAATTGAATATCTAGCGTTTCTATAATTGCAAATTCTTTTATAGAGAGGCTTTGTAACATCTAACATCCACCCTTATAACATATTGAATATTCTTGCCTTAATTTCATCTGCCGATAAATTGTCTTTACAAATAATAAGGCATGTGTCATCTCCACAAATTGTCCCTAGAACTTCTTCCCAATCAATTTGATCGAGAATGGCACCTATTGATTGCGCGTTACCTGGCAATGTTTTTAATACTAACAAATTGTTTGCACTATCAATTTTTACAAATGAATCCATAAGATAACGACCCAACTTTTCTAAAGGATGATAGCGTCGGTCGTTAGGTAGACTATAAATATATTGACCACTAGCGGCTGGAACTTTAATCAGTTGAAGTTCTTTAATATCACGTGACACAGTGGCTTGTGTTACATTCATTTCATAATCATTTAAGCGCTTTACAAGTTCGTCTTGTGTTTCAATTTGTTCATTAGAAATAATTTCTCTGATTTTTATATGTCTCACAGATTTTTTAGGCATATTTGACACCTCATAACGAATATTTATACATTGATTTTACCATAATCTTATATGATTTACCTAATCAAGACATACGTAAGAATAGTCATTCATGCATACAAAAAATGACAAAAAATGGGCTGAGACTTTTTGACGTCCCAACCCTGAAATACCCTACATATTTGACTACTGATCTTTATTTAAAAATGCTTGTACTGTATGAACAAGGGGTTCACAAGTTAAACCTAAATCTTCAAGAATTTGGTCCACATTCCCATGTTCGATATAAATATTATCAATACCTAAGCGCTTAACACGATTTGCAAATGAATGATCAGTGAAATAATTAGCAATTTGACTACCCAATCCACCATTAAGCATGCCTTCCTCTACAGTGAGTACTGGCATATTTATTTCGCCTAATTGCTTTAACGTAGCCTCATCCATTGGCTTAATGTAGCGTGCATTAATCACACGGGCTTTGATGCCGAGTTTTGATAATTCTTCTGCTACTTCCATGAGTGTTGACACTGTAGGGCCGTAACTAATAAGAGCTATGTCGTCTCCCTCGGTTAGCGTTTCCCATGAGCCAATAGGAATATGACTGCGATTTTCATTAATTTTAACACCTAATCCATTGCCGCGAGGATAACGAATTGCGATTGGACCTTGCTCATAATGCATTGCAGTATAAACTAAATCTTTAGCTTCATTTTCATCTTTTGGCATCATAACGGTCATATTTGGAAATTGCGTTAAGAAACCGACATCAAAGACACCTTGATGCGTTTCACCATCAGCACCAACTAAACCTGAGCGATCAATACCAAAAATAACGTTTAAGTTTTGACGATCAACATCGTGTAGTACTTGATCGTATGCACGTTGCAAGAAAGTTGAATAGATTGCAACGTATGGCTTCATACCTTCCATTGCAAGGCCGGCAGCCATCGTAACTGCATGTTGCTCTGCGATACCAACATCAAAAAACTGTTCTGGAAGCTCAGATTGGAATTTAGTGAGTTTAGAACCAACTGGCATCGCAGGTGTAATCGCTACGACGCGTCTATCCTTTTTGGCATAGGAAAGGATTTCGTCGCTCATCAATTGACTCCATGATGGACCTACAGGTTGTCCTTTTATTTGCTCACCGGTATCAAGTTTATAAGGTCCAAGGCCGTGCCAAGTTCCAATCTTATCGTTTTCAGCTGGATGATAACCTTTACCTTTTTTTGTTACTACATGAATTAATACAGGTTTATTAATTGAGTCGGCAGCTGTCAGCGCATTTTCCAACTCTTCAAAATTATGGCCATCAACAGGTCCAATATAACGAATACCTAATTCTTCGAAAAATGCACCATCTACAACTAAATATTTTAAACTATCTTTGATACGGTCAGCAGATTCACGTAATCGGCTCCCCCCAGGTAATCGACTTAACACGCTCTCTGCATCGATTTTAAGACGATTGTAGCTTTGATTCATTCGAATTCGGCCCAACATATTATGCATTGCACCCACGTTAGGCGCAATGCTCATCTCGTTGTCATTTAATATAATTGTCATATTCGTACGATCATGACCAATATTATTTAAAGCTTCAAGCGCCATTCCTCCAGTCAACGCGCCGTCCCCTATTACAGGAACAATATGGTTGTGCTTACCTAGTATATCTCGCGCTTTAGCCATGCCCATTGCTGCTGATAATGATGTGGAGCTATGCCCGGCTTCCCACACATCATGCTCAGATTCTTTTAATTTTGGAAATCCACATAATCCTTTATACTGTCTTAATGTATTAAAATCATGTCCACGACCCGTCAAAATTTTGTGCGTATAGCTTTGGTGGCCTACGTCCCAAATAATTTTATCTTCAGGGCTATTAAAATGCTTGTGTAAAGCAATCGTCAGTTCAACGACACCTAAATTAGCACCAATATGCCCCCCGGTAACAGCACATGTTTGGATTAAAAACTGTCTTATATCGTGACTCAATGATTCAAGCTCACTTACAGAAAGACTTTTTAAAAATGAAGGATCCTGTATATTTCTTACATCCATTGAAATCACCCTTAATTTTTATGTCATTATGATTATAACATTACATGACTTTTATAGTATAGATTGAAATTAATTCTGTCGCTGATAAAAAAGCGTTAATAATTGCATTAAATCGGTTGTGTTATAGTTTGTAGACAACTGATTTAACAGTGCTTCCGCACTTTGAATATGGTTTTGAAGTTGTGCTTCAGCCTCAGCTTGACCTAGTAAAGAAACATACGTGCTTTTATGGTTGGCTTCATCACTACCTACAGGTTTACCTAACTGGTCTGCATCGCCATAAACATCCAAAAGGTCGTCTTTAATTTGAAATATGACGCCGAGATGTTTGGAAAACTGAATGAGTTGTTGTGTTACTTCAACTGGGGGTTGTGCGATAATTGTTGCTGCTTCAATCGCAAATTCAATAAGTGCCCCCGTTTTATGAGAATGAATTTGTTCTAATTGCTTAAGGTCAATCGCCTGATTTTCACTTTGCATATCTAAAACTTGGCCACCCACCATTCCCATATGGCCACTTGCTTTACTAAGGGATTGGATCAATTTCACCTTTTTTTCTGCACTAATGTCTTCATCACCCGTTATCATTTCAAATGCCTTGGTAAGCAGTGCATCACCTGCAAGTATTGCGAGCCATTCACCATAAACCGTATGATTTGTCGGTTTACCACGTCTTAAGTCATCATCGTCCATAGCTGGTAAGTCATCGTGTATTAACGAATATGTATGAACCATTTCAAGCCCTAAGGCGACACTAAATCCACTTTTTAATTGTTTTGGATTTAACATTTGAAGGGTTGCTAGCAAGAGTAAGGGTCTAATACGCTTTCCTCCCGCTTCCAATGAATAACGCATGCTTTCTTCTAAACGTGTTTTCAGACTTGTATCGTTAATTGAACGATGCAATACTTCGTTAAATTGGTCTAATAAGTTATTCAGATTTTGGTTCATCACTTTCATCTGCCTCTTCATCCATAAGTTGTGAAACTTTCTTTTCTGCATTTTTTAAAGTTGTTTCACATGACTTTGATAGTGCTATTCCTTTTTGATACAATTCTAATGATTTTTCTAAGGAAATCGTATCATTATCTAACTGATTCACAATTGATTCGAGCTCTTGCATCATTTCTTCAAATGAATTATTTTCTGTTGTCATTATTCCACCTTACCTTTTTAATTGTTGCATCTAGCTTCCCGTCTTTCATTGTGACTTCAATATTGTCCCCTTCATGAATATCATGGCTACTTGTGACGACATTATCATCTTTCATCACAATCGAGTATCCTCTTAACATTGTTTTCGTTGGGCTTAAATTATCAAGCGTCAGCAACTTTTGTTCAAACTGCTGTTTCTTTTGTGTGATCACACGTTGCATCTGCTTATTCAAAGCATTTTTAAAGTCTAAAGATTGCTGTTTTTGGCGCTGAATGTAATCATAAAAATACTTAATGCGAATACGTTGCTGAATGATATGAAGGCGCTGTTTTTCATATTGAAAACGATATTGCATAGACTGGTGAAGCATTCGGTCTAAGTCGTCGCGCTTTTGTGTTTGTTGATCGTACAAAAGCGATGGTTGCTTAAATTTATAATAAGATTGATATTGATTCAATTGCTGTGTTGCTTGTTTTAAATATTGTTTTATAAAACGATTTAAGTAATGACGACTTTTTGCCAATATCTGCAAAAGTTCTTTTTGATCAGGTGTAGCTAACATAGCTGCTTGAGTCGGTGTAGCAGCCCGTATATCTGCCACATAATCGCTTAACGTGGTATCTGTTTCATGACCTACAGCAGAAATGACAGGCGTTTGGCATGAAAAAATAGCTTTAACCACTTCTTCTTCATTAAAATTCCATAAATCCTCTATAGAGCCACCGCCACGGCCTAAAATGATGACATCCACATCTAAGCGATCTGCATATTGTAATTTTTCGATGATATCATTTTTAGCCTGACTTCCTTGTACAAGGGTACTGATTTTAATCTGTTCTGCCAAAGGATAACGACTATTGAGTGTGTTTTGAATATCACGAATTGCAGCACCAGTGCTTGCGGTTAATATGACAATTTTTTTAGGATATTTTGGCACTAATTTTTTATGTGATTGATCAAAATAGCCTTCTTTTGTGAGCTTAAGTTTTAACTGTTCGAATTTTTGATATAAGTTACCCACACCGTCTAGTTGCATTTTGTTTACATAGATTTGGTAATTACCACGACGTTCATAAACAGAGACACGTGCTTCAATGAGGACTTGATCGCCTTCTTTAGGTTCAAAATCCAAATGCGCCGCTTGGGCTTTGAACATCATAGCGGCAACAACGCTATCTGCATCTTTAACAGCAAAATAAAGATGGCCACTACTATGTCTTTTGAAATTCGAAAGCTCTCCTTTGATTAGAACAGATTGTAAATGTGGATCTTGATCAAATTTGAATTTAATGTATTTTGTTAACGCAGAAATTGTTAAATATTTTTCCATGTTATCACTCAATTTCTTTTGATATGACTTAATACGCCATTGATAAATTTATAATTGTCGTCATCACTAAATTGTTTAGCCAATTCAACAGCCTCGTTAATAATAACTTTTTCTGGTGTGTCACTATGATCAATTTCAAATGTCGCCATTCTCAAAATGATGCGGTCTGATTTTAATAAACGTGGAATTGTCCAACCATTTAAATGTGGGCTGATCTTTTCATCTAACACATTTTGATGGTCTTTGACACCAGAAACAAGCCATTTAATGAAGTCAAAATCTAAATCTGGATAGTCATCTTTAATAAAGCTGATGGCTTCATCGATTGTTAGTTCTGAATCTTTCATTTCTAGTTGAAATAATGTTTGGAAAGCTTGACTTCTCGCTTGTTTTCTACTCAATTTATTACGCTCCGTTCTTAAAAAATTAGTGACTATTTTTTAGCCATTTCTATATGTGTAATATGAACATTAATTTGTTGTGGTGAAAGTGCAGTCATTGTATGAATAGCACTATGAATGGATTCTTGAACTTTCAATGCTGTTTCTGACACTTTAACGCCATATTGTAATGAACAATAGACATCGATAAAAATTTCATTGTCTTTCGTGTCAATTTTGATACCTTTGTTTAAATTTTTGCGCCCAAAACGTTCTAATGTGGAATTTTTCAAGTCTGAAAAAACACCATGTACCCCTTTTACTTCTGAAACAGCAATACTAGCAATTAAAGAAATGACCTCGGGAACGATTTCGACTGTACCTAGATTTGGGTTGAAATTTTCAATTGGTTTAACCATATGAAATACCTCCATTCAAATTAATCTTCGTTATTCATAATATCGTATATCTCTAAAAACTTCGTGCTAAAGAAACCTTCATTAAAAACAGGATGGTTTAATAATCGGATATGGAATGGAATTGTTGTGTCAATACCTAAAACTACAAATTCGTTCAAAGCACGTAAACCAGACATAATGGCTTCTGCTCTAGTAGGTTGATGTACGATAAGTTTCGCAACCATTGAGTCATAGTACGGAGGTATTAAATAGTTTGTATAACAAGCAGAGTCGATACGAACGCCAAACCCACCTGGTGTCAAATATTGTTCGATTTTACCCGGTGAAGGCATAAAGTTTTTATAAGGATTTTCTGCATTGATACGGAACTCAATCGCATGCCCATTGATTTTGATATCTTCTTGTTTATAAGGGAGTTGCTCACCCATCGCAACTTTAATCTGTAGCTTCACTAGATCAACACCCGTTACCATTTCTGTAACAGGATGCTCAACTTGGATTCTCGTATTCATTTCCATAAAATAAAACTGGTTCTCATCCAAATCGTAAATAAACTCAATGGTACCCGCATTAAAATAATTAACGGCTTTTGCTGCCCTAATTGCAGCATCGCCCATTTCTTTTCTTTTTTCTTCAGTTAAAATTGGAGATGGTGATTCTTCGACTAGCTTCTGCATGCGTCGTTGAATGGTACAATCACGTTCTCCTAAATGAATCACATTGCCATATTCATCCCCAATAACTTGTATTTCAATATGTCTGAAGTTCTCAATAAATTTTTCTAAGTAAAGACCACCATTACCAAATGCAGTTTCAGCTTCTTGTTGTGTCATTTTATAGCCATTTATCAATTCATCTTCATCGCGTGCAATACGTATCCCTTTACCGCCACCACCGGCTGTGGCTTTAATAATAACAGGATATCCAATTTTATCTGCAGTTTGAATTGCATCTTCTATTGTATTAACTAAGCCTTCACTACCGGGTACGACAGGTACATTTGCGCGCTTCATCTCTTCTTTGGCGATATCTTTAATCCCCATTTTTTGAATAGATTCATAACTTGGCCCAATAAACTTAAGTTGAACCGCTTCACACAATTCAGCAAAATCCCCATTTTCTGCTAAAAAGCCATAGCCTGGATGAATTGCATCACAGCCAGTTGATGTCGCTATTGATAATATGTTCGGTATATTCAAATATGAATCTTTTGATTGCTTAGGTCCTACACAGTAGGCTTCGTCAGCTAGTTGAGTATGTAATGCATCTTTATCGCCTTCCGAATATATCGCTACTGTTTGGATACCCAATTCGTGGCACGCACGAATAATTCGTACTGCAATCTCACCACGGTTTGCAATTAATATTTTTTTCATATTACTTCACCTTGAATAAGGCTTGGCCATACTCAACCATTTGTCCGTCTTCAACGAGAATTTCAACGATTTCTCCTGAGACTTCAGCTTGAATTTCGTTAAACAATTTCATCGCTTCAAGAATGCAGACAGTCGTGTCATTAGAGACTTGATCTCCAACTTGAACATATGCGCTTTCTTCTGGTGAAGGTGATTTATAGAATGTACCAACCATTGGTGCATTGATTGTTTGAAGTTGATCATCACTTGAAGGTGCTTGGTTCATATCCTGATCAGGTGTTGATGATACTTGTTCAGTAAATGTATTAGGAGCTCCAACAGGTTGCGTCGGTGCAATTTGTTGAGTGACAATTTCTTTTTCTTTTTTTAGATTAACGATAGTCCCTTTATCTTCTATATTAATTTCAGTTAAGTTAGAGTGATCTAGAATATCGATTAATTCTTTAATCTCTTTAAAATTCATTTTGGTTACTCCCTTATGATTGATTATTTCTACCTTACTATTTTACTTGAGTGAAAGGGGCAATTCAAGAAAAGTCGTAATTCATGTGTTGTCATATCGAAAAACATCAAATCAAAAAAAGACTTGCATCAGATGTATAAAACATGATGCAAGCCCCTTTTTAATTAGGTATATGTTCGATATTGAACGATGAATACAATTACGCGCGTGAAACGTAACTTCCATCTGTTGTATTAATTACTAAAACGTCGCCTTCGTTAACGAATAGTGGTACGTTTAATGAATAACCCGTTTCAACAGTAGCTGATTTTGTAGCGCCTGTCGCAGTATCACCTTTGATACCCGGTTCTGTTTCAGTTACGCGTAGTTCAACAGTTTTTGGAAGTTCTACGCCAATTGTTTCGCCTTCATATGTTTGAATTTGAACATCCATGTTAGCAACTAAAAACTTTAATTCATGTTCTAAATATTGTGTTGTAAGTTCTGTTTGTTCAAATGTTTCATTGTCCATAAATACATGGTTGTCGCCATCAGCATATAAATATTGCATACGACGGTTTTCAATCATAGCAGGCTCTACTTTTTCACCTGCACGGAATGTCTTTTCTTGAATTGCACCTGTTCTTAAATTACGTAATTTTGATCTCACAAAAGCAGACCCTTTACCAGGTTTAACATGTTGGAATTCTAAAACTTTCCAAATGCCGTTATCGACAGAAATGGTTAAACCTGTTTTAAAATCATTTACAGAAATCATTCAGTTTCCTCCTCAGATTCACTCTTCTTATAAAATAATAAGGTCTTTTCGACAATTAGTAAAGCATTGACCGCCATTTTCTGTAATTAAAATGTCATCTTCAATACGAACACCACCAAGACCATTTACATATATACCCGGTTCAATCGTAACACAATGATTGATTTCAAGAACGGTATCAGATTTTTGAGAAAGCGCTGGTTGCTCATGTACATCTAATCCAATACCATGACCTAATGAATGACCAAAATTGTCACCGTAGCCTGCATCAGAAATCACTTGACGCGCGATTGAGTCGATTTCTTTACCAGTCATGCCTGCTTTAATCGCCTGAATTGCAGCTTCTTGACTTTTTAATACGATGTTATAAATTTTGATCATTTCATCAGAAGGTTGTCCCACTGCAAATGTTCTCGTAATATCAGAACTATAGCCTTGGTAGTAAGCTCCAAAATCTAAAGTAACCATATCTCCAGATTCGATGACTTTATCTGATGCGACACCGTGTGGGAGTGCGCCTCTTTTACCAGAAGCAACGATAGTATCAAATGATGTGTCGTCTGCACCTAGATGTAACATTTTACTTTCCAAATGCGCTTTTAATTCTTTTTCTGTCATCCCTGGTTTTGCCACAGTTAGAATATGTTCGTAAGCTTGGTCTACGATATCCGCTGCTTTTTGAATCAATTTAATTTCGTCCGTATCTTTTACGCGACGAATTTTTTCAATTTCATCGCCTATTGATATTAAATCGTGACGTCCTTGGTTTAATTTTAAAAAGGCATCATAAGAAACAAGGTGCCCTTCAAAACCTATATTTTGAAGGTTTAATTCTTGAATTTGTGTGATTACACTAGAATAAAGATCACTTTCTTGTTTAACAATTTCAAATAATGGTGCTTGTTCAGTTGCTTGATCGATATAGCGAAAATCCGTAATTAAACGGGCTTGATCTGCTGTAATTAATAAGCCACCGCTTGTTCCAGTAAAGCCAGATAAATAACGTCTATTAAAATCTGTGAGAACAACTAGGCCATCTATATGTTTTTCTTGTAATAGACTTCTTACTTTATTTATTCTATTTTTCATGATATTTTCCTCCTTGATATTTGTACTTAACTATATGATACCTTAAAATAAAAACAAGTATAATGAAAAACTATTAATGTTTAGGAGTTTATTATGAAAAAAAGAATGTTTGCGAGTTTAGGGCTAACGGTGCTACTAACGGGGTGTGGAAGTCAAAATTTATTGCCCCTTGAAGAAAAAAGTACGGATTTGAGTGACAAAAATCATGATTTGAAATTAGAAAATCAAGAACTTAAAAATGAGAATCATAAAAAACAAAAGCAATTAGATGCGTTGAAAAAAGACTCAGAAAATACTGGACAAGCTAAAACAAACAAAAAAATTGCAGATTACTTACAAATATCTTCAAAATACTATGGCTCAGTAACAAAAACAATTAATGACTATCAGGCGATTGATAGTCAAATTATGAAGAATAAAAAGGATCAAGATGTTATGGATCAACTTGATAGTGTTATTGAAGCGCATGATGATGCAATTGATCAATACAAAGAGAGCGTGAATGATTTATCGATTGTAAAAAAAGATGATAATGTAAAAAAACAACATAAACAAGTGTTGAAAGTACAAAAAGATATCAAAACAGCCTTAACTGAAATTAAAAAAGGTTATGCTAAAAAAGATTTGACTTCTATTCAAAGAGGACGTCAAAATTTGACAAACATTCAAGTAAAGAATGATAATTTGAAACAAAATTAAAGAGGTGTAAATAGAGATGAGCGCTTTGCAAAAAATCCTATTTGGTATCGTAATTATTATTGCGATAATCGGGTTAGTGTTGAATTTAGATCTTGTTTTATTTGGAATATTTAAATCAATTATCATGCTTATTGTGATGATTGCTGTGATTTATTTGATTTATTTCTTTTTCTTTTTAACGCCCGATCAAAGAAACTATAAATTGAGAGTGTGGAAAAATCGTTACCGACGCCGCAGATAATCCTTTAAGCGAGAAATACTAACTAAGAACAATAAAAAGCATGGCACAGTAATTATCATGTGTCATGCTTTTTTTCATTAATTTTATTTTCTGTATAAAAATGCTTCCGAGCGATATTTTTCTTCCAACGCTTTTACTTCTTCTTGTTGAGCCTCGGTCAATTCAAGCGGTTGATATTCCAAATCTAAAGCTTTTTTAAAGCCTTCTTTAAAAGCTACTTCCATTTCGGTTAATGATACATGACTATTAGACAAATCATTAATTGCGACCGCTTTTTCTACAAAAGCTTCCTTCATTTTGGCTTTTAATCGATCATTTTTAAAAATAAACATATCAAATAGATCATCGATGTCGACATCTTGTAGTATTGAACCGTGTTGTAAGATAACGCCTTTTTGACGTGTTTGCGCACTTCCGGCGATTTTTTTTCCTTCGACAACAAGTTCATACCAGCTTGGCGCATCGAAACATACCGAACTTCGTGGTTGTTTAAGTTTCTCACGTTCCTCTTTAGAGCGAGGTACTGCAAAATAAGCATCAAAACCAAGTGACTTGAAGCCTTCCAATAAACCTTCAGAAATGACACGGTACGCTTCAGTTACCGTTTTAGGCATATCTGGATGAGACTCAGGAACAATCACACTATATGTTAACTCTTTATCATGTAAGACACCTCTACCTCCAGTTTGTCGTCTTACAAGACCGTAACCTTTTTCTTTTACTTTGTTGATATCGATTTCTTTTGATAAACGTTGGAAATAACCAATCGACAATGTCGGTGGGTTCCACGTGTAAAATCTGATGACGGGATCGATTTCCCCTCTTGAGACAAAGTTTAATAATGCTTCGTCTAATGCCATATTATAATATGGGTCATGGCTCCCTGTATTAATAAAATGCCAAGTTTCTGTCATTTGACTTAAAGCCTCCTATGAACGACTTTGGCATATGTAGTGATTATATAAAAATACTAACATATGTCACAATATAAAAATTTTGATAAATCAGTCTATCAGTCTTATAATAATAATATCGGTATTTTAGGGAGGATGCAAGATGAGTAACATAACATGGATTGTTTTGATTGTGTTGGCTGCCGTCATTATTTGGATGGTAATTAATTATTTGATTAATAAAAAATCTGTTACAGAATTGGATCAAGAAGCTTTTCAACAAGGCATTCGAAAAGCACAAGTCATTGACCTTCGTGAAAAAGCAGATTATGACTATGGTCACATTAATGGTGCAAGAAACATACCTATGACCATGTTCCGTCAACGCTATCAAGGTTTACGAAAAGACCAACCGATTTATTTGGTTGATGCCAATGGTATCGCAAGTTATCGTGCGGCAAGAACGTTAAAGAAAAAAGGATATAAAGACTTATATATGCTAAAAGGCGGTTACAAAAAGTGGACTGGCAAAATTAAGTCTAAAAAGTAATTTTTAAAGCTAGAATGCTCCAACTTGACGATGGGTGCTCTAGCTTTATTTTAATGCTCAGTTAGGTTGAGCTCACACTCCTTATGAGCTGTGCTATATACCAGTGTGTTTAAATGTTACTGTTACTTTAATCGCCTCTTAAACTCAGTTCGATTGCGAGTCAAACTGTGTATGCTTCGTATCCTATTACAGTTAATAAATCATTATATTCAATCAAAAGAACCCTAGCATGTGCTGCTTTGCACGTACTAGGGTGATCATTTTATTTTTCTTCTTTTAAATTTTCAAATTTTAATATAGGCTTACGTGCTGCTGTTGTTTCATCTAATCGATCGATTATCGTTGTATGTGGCGCTTCTAAAACCTTATCAGGATCTTCTTCTGCTTCTTTAGCAATTTGAATTAAAGCGTCACAGAAATAATCTAACGTTTCTTTAGATTCTGTTTCAGTTGGCTCTATCATCATACCTTCATCAACAATCAGAGGGAAATAAACAGTAGGTGGATGAACACCAAAATCTAAGAGTCGTTTAGCCATATCTAATGTACGCACACCCAATTTTTTCTGTTTTGTACCGCTTAGTACAAATTCATGCTTACAATATTGATCAAATGGAATGACAAAAGTATCTTTAAGTCTCGCTTTCATGTAATTTGCATTAAGCACAGCTGCTTCTGACACTTCTCTCAAACCTTGGTAACCCATTGAGCGAATATACGTGTATGCACGTAAATAGATACCAAAATTACCATAAAACGGTTTAACACGACCAATCGAATGTTGGATGTCATTATCGTATTCAAAACGATCGCCATTTTTAACAACTAGTGGTTTTGGCAAATATTCTCTAAGGGACTTTTTAACACCAATTGGGCCTGAACCCGGTCCACCACCGCCATGTGGGCCAGTAAATGTTTTGTGTAAATTAAGATGTACAGCGTCAAAGCCCATATCACCTGGTCTAACTTTGTCCATAATAGCGTTTAAATTAGCGCCGTCGTAATAAAGCAATCCGCCTGCTTCGTGAACGATGTCTCGAATCTCCATAATATTAGTTTCAAATATTCCTAATGTATTAGGGTTGGTTAACATGATAGCTGCAGTTTTTTCACTGACTAACTCTTTTAGGTGATCAATATCGACTTCACCTTTTTCATTAGATTTCACAGTGACTGCTTTAAAACCAGCAAATACGGCTGAAGCTGGGTTTGTACCGTGCGCAGAGTCAGGAACAATAACTTCATCACGCTGTGTATCACCATTTTGTAAATGATAGGCTTTGAAAATCATTAAAGCAGTCCACTCACCATGTGCACCCGCTGCGGGTTGTAAAGAAATTTCATCCATGCCAGTAATTTCTTTAAGCTCTTCTTGCAAGCTGTAAATAATTTCTAATGAACCTTGAACTTGATTCACATCTTGAAGCGGGTGTGATTCAGCAAAGCCAGGAATGCGTGCGGCTTTTTCATTTACTTTAGGATTGTATTTCATTGTACAAGAACCTAATGGATAAAAGCCTGTATCTACACCGAAGTTTTTATGAGATAGTTCTGTATAATGACGAACAAGATCTAATTCTGATACTTCTGGAAATTCAGCCTTATTTTTACGAATGAATTTTGAATCTAATAACTTTTCCGCGACATTCTCGTTTATCTCTTTTTTAGGTAATGCATAGGCAAAGCGCCCTTCTTTTGAACGTTCAAATATTAATGGACTAGATTTACTTACCATTTAATTCACCCGCTTTCTTAACAAATGTATCAATTTCAGCTTTTGTTCTTAGTTCCGTTACAGCGACAAGCATATGGTTTTTGTATTGAGGATCAACGACACTTAAGTCGAAGCCACCAATAATACCTTCTTCAAGTAATAATGCGTTTACTTCTTCGATAGGTTTATTGAATTCAACGACAAATTCATTAAAAGAAGTGTCTTCATTGACTTTAAAACCATTGTTTTTAAACTGAGCTTTAGCATAATTGGCATTTTCAATATTTTGTTCAGCTATGTCATAGATTCCTTGTTTACCTAAAGCGGACATCGCAATTGAAGATGCGAGTGCATTTAAAGCTTGATTTGAACAAATGTTAGATGTAGCTGTTTCACGTCGAATATGTTGTTCGCGTGCCTGTAATGTTAAAACAAAACCGCGGTTACCATCATCATCTTGTGTTTGACCTACTAAACGTCCAGGTATCTTTCTCATTAATTGCTTCGTTGTCGCAAAATATCCACAGTGAGGTCCGCCGAATTGAGAAGGGATTCCAAACACTTGTGTATCACCAACAACGATATCTGCACCAAATTCACCCGGTGGCGTTAATAAACCTAATGAAAGTGGATTAGCAAAGACAATAAATAAAGCTTTTTTGTCTTTAATAAGCGCTTGAATGGCTTCTAAATCTTCTATTGAACCATAGAAATTAGGATATTGAACAGCAACAGCTGCTGTGTCATCGTCGATTGCTGCTTCAAGTTTTTCTAAATCAGTGATTGTACCTTCTAAATCGACTTCCACAACTTCATATTGCTCACGAATTGCAGAATATGTGTGTAATACTTGTAATGCTTGATAGTGTAAACCTTTTGAAACCACAATTTTACTTTTTTTAGTTTTCCCCCAAGCTAACAAACACGCTTCAGCAAAGCTTGTCATGCCGTCGTACATCGATGAGTTCGCTACGTCCATACCTGTTAACTCACAAATCATCGTTTGAAACTCAAATATAGCTTGTAGTTCACCTTGTGAAATTTCAGGTTGATAAGGTGTATAAGCAGTGTAGAATTCTGATCTAGAAATCATGGCATCTACCACTGCAGGTGCATAATGGTCATAAACACCCGCACCAAGGAAACTTGTATGTGTTTCTTTAGTTGTATTCTTATTTGCAATTCGATTTAATCGCTTTAGCAATTGTGTCTCTGGTTCAGCCTCTTCGATATTTAAATCTCGGTTTAGAAGGATGTTTTCAGGAACGTCACTATATAAATCTTGAATTGAATTTACCCCAATCGTTTCTAACATGTCCTTCTCATCTTGTTCAGTTAATGGAATATAACGATGACTCACACGATTCACTCCCTATTTTTCAATTTGATTTTTTTTAACAATTTGCGCTTTTACTTGTTTTTTTCTAACTTGAATAATGACTTCTTTTCCCATTTCAAATTCATCACGTTGAATAATTCCCATACCAATTGAGTGTCCTGTAGAAGGGGACTGAGTTCCAGACGTGACTTCACCTATTTCTTTGCCTTCTAAATTGTAAATGGTGTAACCTGTTCGAGGTATCCCTTTTTCAATCATTCGCAAGCCAATTGTACGTCTTGGTGCACCATTTTCTTTTTGTTCTTTGAGTACTGATTTTCCAATAAAATCGGCTTCAATGAGAGGTTTAGCGGCAAATGCAATTCCCCCTTCGTATGGTGTAATCATTTCACTTAAGTCTTGACCATGCAGAGGTAAGCCAGCTTCTAAACGTAACGTATCACGTGCACCTAAACCACAAGGAACCACATCAAGAGAAAGGAGTTTTTCCCATATGGCAACTACGTCTGCACTATCGCAATATATTTCGAAACCATCTTCTCCTGTGTACCCTGATTGAGATAAAATGACTTTTTTATCAAATAATTCTACCTCTTTTTTAAATTCAAACATTTTCATGTCGCTGATATCATCTTGAACCTGTGCTTGGATTAATTGACGTGCGTTTGGACCTTGTACAGCGAGTTGTCCGTAACTTGATGACACATTTTCAACCTTAGCATCAAAATCTTGACTATGATCAACAATCCATTGATAGTCTTTTTCTACGTTTGCAGCATTAACAATAAGTAAATAACGTTGTGTATCCAATTGATAAATAACTAAATCATCAATTACACCACCATGTTCATTGCACAATGCTGTATATTGTGCTTTTGAAAGTGTTAGTTGTTCTGTATCATTTGAAAGTACATACTGGACTAACTTTGCTGCATCAGGACCTTCGATGATAATTTCCCCCATATGACTGACATCGAATAATCCCACATTAGATCGAACAGCATTATGCTCTTCTTTAATACTTGAAAATTGAACAGGCATTGCCCAACCACCGAATTCAACAATTTTTGCACTAGCATCAACATAGTGTTGATATAACGGGGTTTGTTTTAAACCTTCAGACATGAAAATACCCTCCTAATTGTTTAATAAAAAAACAGAAGAGTAGTTGAACTACTCCCCTGTTGAAATCCCTTCAGGAATGCGTCACAATATTATCCTTTTGCCTGAGAGATTCGTAATCCAAGTTACTTGCTCCTTCGGCGATGGCCCATGCCATGCTCTCTAATATTGATCGTTCGCAAATATTGTGTTTTTAATTTCATTAAGTGTTTCTCGCAATGATATTTTGGATGAAATCTTAATGAATGCGATTTCATTATATCTTGAATTACGACTATAATACAAGCTTTTTAAGGCGTCATAACTTTTTTTGTTTGCATTAGGTCGATTCGCATCATTTTTAATGCGTTCATATAAAATTTCGAAGGGTGCATCTATCCAAACAACCGTTATTTCCTGTTTTTTTAGAAAATTGAATGTTTGATCGTCTGATAGTATACCGCCACCTGTGGCTATAATATCATATTTTTCTAGTGCATGTTTTAAATATTGACATTCATATCTTCTAAATGCTTTTTCCCCTTCTAACTCAAAAATTTCTGGTATTGATTGATTCAATTGCGCTTCAACCAAACTGTCTAAATCAGTAAATGAGCAATTGAGTTCACGTGATAAAATTTTGCCAATTGTGGATTTACCTGCGCCCATGAATCCTATTAATACGATAGGCATTTTACTAGTTGTCTTCAATCGTTACTCACCTTTTTCTATTGTTTGCCTAATGTGATGTTCATAATCATCAGTAATAGCATCTATTGTTTGTAATTTTAGACTATAAATCATTAAATAAAAAGCATTAAATGAAAAATAAGCAGTAAATATAACGAGAAGTAAAGGTAGTGTGAACCCTTTCTTAGAAGAGAATTTCTTTTTCGTGAAAACCATTCCTTTCACGGTACTTTATTCGCATTAAAATATATTTGTTACTAACTTTTGTGAAAACTACGTTCATCACCTCATTACATAGCGTAATATTTCCTCTATGATTCACAGTTTTAATGATTTTTTGATTTTGGAGATAATAATTAATTTTTGATTGTTTGTTTTGAATTTCAATTCCCTTTTTTAGTAATAATACATCTTTAATATCAGTGTGGTTTAAATGATCGGAGATATCTTTAATCATCATTTCTAAATCATAAGTTCTATCATCAAAAAGTGTGTGTTTATGTTGGCTGAATGTCATGATAAAAAATGGGATAAGCATTATGATTAAGCATTGCGCTAGTAATGCTATCAAACTTTCAATGAGTGTGAATCCCCTTTTTGATATAACAATATTTTTGATGAGACTGTAAATTTTGTATACAAATACGCTGTTTCTGAGGAATGACTTCATAATGTGCTATTCTTAACCTTTCATGAGGGATATTTTTTCTAACAATTTGGTATAGCGCTCGTTTAAGCTCCAATTGTTCGACTTCATTCCGATAAGTGGTTAACATTTGTTGATTTAATGGTAGCATTTGATTCGCTAAAACAACCAAGATAGAAATTGCAAAAAGCGCCTCTATTAACAAGTAACCTTTTTTTATTTTAAATATTTGATACGATACCTCCCTTGTTCAATATGAAAAATCAGAGCAATCGTTTGACCTTGATATTCAAAATATAACGTTCCAAACTTTGAAATTTGCCCTTTTTCATCAAATTTTAGATATGGCAGATTAGAACTCGTTTTTAATTTAAGGGGATTTAATTTAAGCAAGCGTGTTGTTTGGGGATATGAAGTAACAATTTTAATGTCATTGTATTGTTTGCGAAAAAGCATCAATATGGATTGATGATGTTTGATTGCCTGTGATTGATAGAAGTCAATCTCGCTTGTAAGCTTTTTAATCTCATATTGACATTGTAGATGAGAAAAATCAAATTTTGGATGTGTCATCACAATGGATAGAAAAACAATGATAATTGATAATACAACTAACATTTCTACAAGTGTATAGCCATCACGACGCAACCGCTTCGCCTGCATTGATAGAAATCGTTTCTCCAGATTTACATTGTTTTTGACTTTCTTTAATATAGCCTTCTCTAACTAAATCATCAATCGTTGCAGGTTTGTGATTGAACTTCAAAGCATAAGCTTCGATTTGACTATCTATCATTTTCAATTGAGCGCTACAGCCTGTCTTCTGAATGTGCTCAGATTGTTTAGCGATGTTAGGAATGATTAAAATGAGTAATACACTAATAATTAATAATACGAGTAGCATTTCTATGAGTGTAAAGCCTTTTTTTACTAATAATTTTGTCATTATATTTTTAAGCATATCAATATCTCCTATTCTTTTATTGTTTGCATCATTTCAAAAACGGGAAGCATCATGACTAAATAAACACATAATACAAGTAAACCAATTAAGGTGAACATAATGGGCTGAATCCATTTAATGTGTTGGTGTAAAAAATGTTCAATATGGTCAAGTAAAAATATGCTATACATTTGGAGTTCGACATCCAATTTGTCTCGCATTTCACCATGTTGAATATATTGAATAAACTGATTTTCAAAACAATTGAGTTGCGTAAATATAGTTGAAAAGGAAACGCCATTTTGAAGTTGATATTGCAAAGTACGACCAATATATGTGAGAAATAAACTTTCCTGTTGATGGATATAAATTTGGACAATATCATTCAATGTAATGCCATTTTTAAAAAATAAAACGAAATGATTTGTAATGTTATAGGTGTTGTAAAGTTTGTAGTATTTTCTGAGGAATGGGAAGCGGTTAATCCAATGGATTTGCTGACGAATAGTAAGTTGCTTAAAAAAGTGGCGAACTAAAAAGAAAATTACGATCAAACAAAGTAGTAGGACTATTGAAGTAAGTGAAAAGTTTTGGATAAAAGCTTTTATGATTTTTTGTAAAAACGAGGCTTCTATCTGCATATTGTCATACATTTGATTAAATTGAGGCATAACGGTGTGGTTCAAAGTCGTGATTAGCGCGAAAAAAATAAAAATAAGTACAATAGGATATTGTATTGTTTTAACAAATTGTTTTTTTAGCTTTCTGTTTTTACTGTAAAATTGGTGGCATAATTGCAGTGTTTCTGGGAGAGAGCCATATTTTTCAGCGAAATATAATTGGAGTAAGACGGTTTGGGGATAACCTAAAATACGGAAAACTTCATAACATGTAGCACCTTGATTCAAGGCGTTAATCAATATTGAATGAAATCGTGTGTTTTTGATTTGGAGTTGGTCATATATAAACTTCATCGCTTCAGCGAAGGTAAAACCATGCACTAAAAGTTGTGATAGGCGTTCCATTATTAATAGATGATTTGAGCGTATGTGGCGTAATGTTTTTCTATGTTGAATATTTTCGTAATATTTTTTCATCGATCACGCCTTCTTGGTTTAAAGAATGCAACTTATCTACTAAGCTTTCAAATGCTGCAGGTAATTTAAAATTATTTTTTAAGAAAAATTGAATTTCAGATTGATTCATTGTTTCATAAACAAGTTGTCGGTTATCGTTTTTAGTTGTAATTAAACGTTGATTAATAATCATATTAATAGATTGTGACAAGTCTTGCTGTGACAGTCCCATTTCTATCAGCCTTAATAATACACCAGAGCAGTCATTCGCATGAATTGTGGATAATACTAAATGGCCACTTAAACTCGCTTGAATGACGTCTCTGGCAATATATTTATCTCTTATTTCACCAATTAGAATAACATCTGGATCACATTTTAAAATGGCTTTCAAGGAAGAACTATATGTGATATCGGCTTTTTCATTTACTGAAATTTGTGTAATACCGTTTACAAGCTGTTCGACGGGATCCTCAATTGTAATAATATTAAGATTTAATTTTTGCTTTGCATAAACGACCATTTGATACATCAACGTACTTTTACCTGCACCCGTTGGACCACTAAATAATATGAGGCCCTGCTTTTTTTCCATTGTTGTTTTAATATCTATTACTGAGTCTAAATTTGAAGTTTGGAAATATTGGGGTGTTATGCGTATGACACAACTTTCAGTACCTAAATTAAGTGGCAAAGTAGATACGCGTAGATAATATAAATTTTTATACTCATAAATATATCTACCGCTTTGTGCTTTGTGGCGTGTTGTAATATCAAGTCCAGCTTGAAACTTTAAAAGCGTGAGTAATTTTTGATAGGTTTCTTTATTCAACGTGTCATACATGATTAACTGATCTTTAACTCTTAATTTCACCTCAACTTGTGATTGTGAAGGTATAAAATGAATATCACTTGCTTCACTTTGAATCGCATATTGGATGACATGGTCAAATAATAATTGCATAAAAAATCACCTCTTACATCTATACACGTAAGAGGTGATTAAATTACTTTAAAATTTTTAGCCATGAAGATATGGATTCATATATTCATTTTCAACAGTTGTGAATGGACCATGTCCTGGATATAATGGCAACGTTTCATCTAAATTAAAAATCTTATCTTGAATTGAATCAACAAGTGTTTCATAGTTACCACGGTATAAATCCGTTCTACCAATACCATTATTAAATAAAGTATCTCCAACAACTGCAAATTCATCAAAAACATATGTCAGACTTCCTGGTGAATGCCCAGGTGTATGCAATGCATCAAATTGAAATTGTCCAATTTGATGATGACCCTCTTCGATCGCAGTAGGCTGTGCATGGCTCGTGATGATTGGTAAGCCATATGCTTGGAATTGGACAGAGCCATTCTTTTCTGGTTCAGAAAGAAAATCAAATTCTTCAGGATGCATATATACTGGCACGTCATATTGTTCTAAAACATCATCTAGTGCTGCAATATGATCAAAATGTGCATGTGTGAGCAAAATTGCTTTCAATTGCTTTTGAGATTGCTGTATACGATTTAGTATTTTTTTAGATTCTGATGACGGGTCGATTAAAATCAATTCTGTATCATTTTCAATAAAATACGTATTTGTGCTGACGATCCCTAAAGTCAGGTAGGAAATTTTCATATTTATCCCTCTCACTTACTGTAAATGTTTTCTCACTGATTCTAATTTATCGTTCATTTTTCTATCTTTATCACGACGGTCATCGATTCTAATATTAGTGCAAACACGGTCTAAGCCTTTATCGAATGGTAGTTCATGAATAGCTTGAACAACTTCAAATAAATCGGATAACTCGCCTTCAATCAATGTGTTCATAGGTGTTAATTGATAATCGATTTTACCTTCTTGTTTGAATGCCTCTAATTTTGTTTGGATTTCTGCGATATATTGACTTACACTTGGTCCTTCAGTTCCAACAGGGATTACTACGACATCTACTATAGCCATTTAAACGCGCTCCTTTTCTATAATATAAGTTTTAATTAAACCCGCTGCACCGACAATACCAGCGTCATTGCCGAGTTCCGCACGTACAATTTCTGTACCCTCTTGTGAAGGTGTAAATGCAAGATGATGATATTCTGTCTTAATATTTTCAATTAAAATATCTCCTGCATCCGACATACCACCACCAAGAATAATATATTTCGGATTTGTCGTAACGCTGATAATACTAGCTAAATAAGCAATGTATTGTGCAACACGTTCGGTAATAAAAATACAAAATTGATCACCTGCTTTAGCAGCATCAAAAACCGCTTTGGCAGTGACTTTATTATCTTTAATCAATTGTAAAATTGATGATTTAAATGTCAATTTAGGATAGTAGAAATTGACTAAATTAACGACACCTGTAGCTGAGGCAACGGTTTCGATACAACCCGATTTACCACAGTTGCACTGGAAGCGTTGGTCATGATCCACTCTGATATGACCGAGTTCGGCACCTGAACCATTATGACCATGTACAATCTCGCCGTTTGAGATAATTCCGCCGCCAAGTCCTGTACCTAATGTTATCGCAACAACATCATCAGCATCTTTGCCCGCACCACTATGTTTTTCTCCTAATGCTGCCACATTGGCATCATTGTCGACATAGACTGGGAATGACACCCACTCTTGCATGATTTCTGAAACATTGACCCGGCCAGGCCAGTTAAGGTTGACAGCACCATTTACAATCCCAGATTTAAACATAACTGGACCGGGAACGCCTATCCCTAATCCAAGAACGTCATTCATGTCAAAATTATGTTTAACCATTTGGTTTACAAAAGCATCATATATTTGTCGTAATAAAACACGACCAGTAGGATCAGACGTATCGGTTTCAATCGACCATTTCGAAAGCTGTTCTAGATTATCATTAAAAATCCCAAGTTTACAAGTCGTACCACCAATATCTGCTGCTAAAATCAAATGTTTACTCATCTCTGTTCATCCTTCTTTGGTTAATTAATAATTTAGATTGGAGAAATTCTTCTCTAGTTATTAATTCGTGTCGATATAACGTCTGAATTTCTTGTTCAATCATTTCAAGCATATCATCTTTATTATCAAAATAAATGATAAAACCATATTTTTTAAGTAATTGAAGTACATCATAAAATGTATTAAGTTGTGTCTGCATGCTAATCATCCAGTTCTTTTTTTAAATTGATATAATCCTTATTTTTAGGATCGTTTTTTAGTACTTGTGATAAATATTTTTTCGCCTTTTTATTATCGCCTAATGACCGGTTTGCTATGGCTAATTCATAATTGAGTTGCGTTGAATTTGGAAAGAGCTTGACTCCATGTTCCCATTCAGCCATAGCCTCGGCTTTTGAATCTTGTGTTGCGATAATTAGTCCGGATAAATAATATGTCATGTCGTCTGCATAGCCATTATGGTAGGTCTGCTTAACCATATCTTTAGCTTCACTAAAATGATTGCTATACATTTCATCTTGAATGATTTGATTATAAATATTGATATCCGGTGTTGTATATATTTTAACGAGCATACCAATGGTAATCATCATTGTGATTGCGACTAAAATATAGAAGTATTTTCGCATTGCTACAAATAAATAACCTAAATAAGTAATAAGTCCCCCACCTATTAATCCGCCTAAATGAGCGACCACGTTAACATTTTGAATGAGTAATGTGATTCCCGTCATAATGAGTACAGCAAGGATCATTTGTAACATCATTTTACGTTCAAAACGTTTACTGATAATCATTAATGCAAGCAATGCGCCAATCAATCCAAAAATAGCCCCACTTGCTCCTAATGAAAATCCTTTTGTAATAAACGATAACGATAATAAGTTGCCAAAAATTCCTGAGAAAAAGTAGATGCCAAGCATTTTAAGTGATCCGACAAAGGATTCTACTAATTTCCCAAATATATAGAGCGACAACATATTAAAGAGTAAATGTTGAAAATCAATATGTAAAAATATCGAAGACAACAGTCGATACCATTCTCCATGAACAACATTAAAATGGCTTAATGCACCTAAATTAATAATTTCATAATCCGTATGATGAGGCGTAAAAAAAGTTACGATAAGCCAAATAAGCACATTAATTAAAATCAAAGCGTAAGTTACCGGTGTAAAACGATACATTGCACGTTCGATAATATTTGGATTCAATACACGTTTTTTGTACTCTTTTTCTGTTTTATTATCTTTATGTCTCAAATTTCTTTTGATAAGAAAATGGTCACTCATTTGATCAAATGATTTGATTGAATCAATACAATGAAAGCGAACACGAACAGGTTGATGTACATTGAATTGAGTGGGGTTAAACGATTTCTCCGTCAATACATATACATCATATCGATTGGCATTATAACCTATGAAATTTGTGATATCGTCATGATGTGAAATGAGGCGCTCTTTATCAAATTCTAATTCTTGGGTTGTAAAATGACCTTGTTTAAATATAATAATATGATTTTGTTTTTTATTGCCAAGCCAAATCTCGCCTTTATCTTGATCAAAGTGTATACATTCGTAGTTTAAGTATTTTATCCATAAAAAACTTGCTTTCCATAAGTGCTTTTCTTCAAACATATAAATCCTCCAGTTATTTATGTTTCTGCGATGATTAATTCAGATACCGGGTAATCATGAGGCTCAACGGTCATCAAGTCTGTCATTTGTATATCATAAACGAGACTTAGATTCACTGGCTGATATTTTGACAAAAATCGATCAAAATAACCCCCGCCATAGCCAATACGATAACCATTTTGATTAAAAACAACTCCTGGTACAATTACCAAATCTAATGAATGATTGATAGGTGTTTGATGTTTAACATATCGGATCCCTCTCTCATCCATATCAACTTGATTTAAGTCAAACAGCTGTTGAAATACCATCTTTTTTTGTTGATATTCAGTAGAAGGTACAAAAACTAATTTATCGTTTTGTAATGCATGTAAAATAATCGGGTCTGTATTGATTTCGTGAGGCATGGACATTACAATACCGATACGATTGGCATGTTGGTACTTTGGATGTGCAATTAATTGTTGAAATAGCCATTCGTCAGCTACACATTTTTGCTGGGGCGAGAGTGATTTCATCTTATTTAAAGTTTCTAACCTCAATGATTTTTTGTTCAATTAACTTCACTCCCCTTTTGTCACTATTATATCGTGCTTGTTAACTGGTGTCATGGAAATATCATTATATGACAATTGAATAAAGTATATAACAATTGATTTTATGTCGTAAAATATGTGTTTCAGCTACATTTAGAGTGGTGCATTTCAAAATCCGTTTATAGAATAATGAGCTAGAAATTGTTTCCTTAAGAGCGTAATAAAAAAAGAGGCCAAAAATATCTAAGACTACTAGATATTTTTGCCCCCCTTGGATAATCAAACGTTTAGAACTTGTAATAAAATCTTGTCTAGAAGTTTGAAATCTCCGTGATTTAAACTGATTTAATCATTAAAATGAGTTGAATTATTTATGTTCCAAACTCACTTACTTGAAATGATTACTTTGTTTCACGATGTAAAGTTTTTTTATTATCTCGTGCACAGAACTTATTCATTTCAATTCGTTCAGGATTATTTCTTTTGTTTTTAGTAGAGATGTAATTACGATCTCCACATTCTGTACAAGCTAATGTCACATTAACGCGCATAACAGTATCCCTCCTATTCTTTCTTCAAAATACGACTTCATTATCATATCATTTAAAGCAGAAATTGGGAAGTGTTATTTCTCATAAGTCTCATACCGATTTCCTGTAATAAAATAATAAATATGTTCAGCAATTTTGACGACATGATCACCGATTCTTTCTAAATATCTTGCGACTAAATGTGCTTGTCCAGCAACGAAAGGATCGTTATCAATCAAATATGTTGTATTAATAATTTGCTTATATAAATCATCAATATCAATATCACGCTCGATGATTTCTTTAACTAATTCTAAGTCATTATGACGCGTAGCATCTTTCAAGTCTTTGAGCATCAACATAGAAAGATGTCCCATAGCTTCGAGCCGCATCATAATATAATGATCTGTAAATTGCGCCCGTGTCCGTATTTTAGCTATATTTGCGGCATTATCGCCCATTCTTTCAAATTCAGAAGCGATTTTAAGTGTTGAAATCATAAATCGTAAATCTTTAGCAATAGGCTGTTGCCGTGTAATCAGCATGACAACTTTCTCATTAATATCAGACTCCAATTTATTAATGTCTTCATCTCTTCTAATGACCTGTCTTGCATGGGTAACGTCTTTATCTGATAAAACTTTTATCGATTGTTGTATCATATCATAAACGTTTAAACCTAATCGACGAACATCTTTAAATAGGTCACTTAACTGGTCTTCATATCTTTTCCTAATGACAGTCATGATTATCCAAAACGTCCAGAAATGTAGTCTTCTGTTTGTTTATCAGAAGGATTTGAGAAGATTTTATCTGTATCGTCGTATTCATTCACATGACCATTTAAGAAAAATGCCGTTTTATCAGAAACACGCGCTGCTTGTTGCATATTATGTGTAACAATAATAATTGAATAATCTTTTTTCAAATCTTGTACGAGTTCTTCTACTCTTAAAGTAGAAATCGGATCAAGTGCAGAAGTTGGCTCATCCATTAAAATAACATCCGGTTCGATAGCAAGGCATCTGGCAATACAAACACGCTGCTGTTGACCACCAGAAAGACCGTATGCATTTTGGTTAAGGCGGTCTTTTAATTCATCCCAAATTGCTGCGCCACGTAACGATTTTTCAACAATTTCATCTAGTATTTTTTTATCTTTTATGCCATGAATTCTTGGTCCATAAGTGATATTATCATAAATTGATTTCGGAAATGGATTTGGCTGTTGAAATACCATACCTACATTTGTACGCAATTTTTCAACAGGATAACGTTTGTCAAAAATGTTTTGATTTCGATAAAATACTTTACCTGATGTTTTAACAGAAGGCACCAACTCAACCATTCTATTTAATGCTTTCACATAAGTTGATTTTCCTGATCCAGAAGGCCCAATAATAGCAGTAACATTTTTCTCTAAAATATCTAAGTTGATGTTTTTTAAAGAATGTTGCTCACCGTACCATAAATCTAAATTTTGTGTAGAATAAACAATTTGACGATCTGCGTCTGTCAGTACATTGTCCTCTTGTTGTTGTGTAGTGGCAATAAATCTTTTATTTTCATTGTTAACTTTGCGATTACTGTTAACTTTGTTTGTTTCTGACTCTAGTGTATTAAGTTCAGTCATAGTAAAACCTCATTTCAAAACGATTTTAAAATTCTTCTTGTTAATATTTTTTAGAATACTTATTTCTGATAATGACAGCGATTGTGTTCAATATTAATAAAATGGCTAGTAGGACGATTATGGCTGCAGATGAAAGTGATTGAAAATCAATTCCTGGTTTTCTCGCCCAATCATAAATTTGTAAAGGTAATGTTTGAAAAGAATCTAAAATGCTATTCGGTGTTCTTAACAAAATGGTTGGAATACCGATTGCAACTAAGGGTGCTGTTTCTCCGATAGCTCTTGAAATCGCTAAAATAACCCCTGTTACAATACCAGGTATCGCTGCTGGTAAAACAACGTTTTTAATCGTTTGCCATTTGTTTGCCCCTAAACCATAAGAAGCTTCTTTAACTGAATTAGGGACGGCTTTCAAGGCTTCTTGGCTTGCTACGATAATAACGGGCAAGATGAGCAACGCTAATGTTAATGCAGCAGCAATTACAGAATTGCCGAGTTTCAACAAAGCAACAAATATCGTTGCACCCAATAAACCATATACAATGGAAGGCACAGAAGCTAAGTTAGAAATATTAACACGGATGAATTTAGTGAAAGCATTGTCTTTAGCATATTCTTCTAAATAAATGGCGCTTCCTACACCAAGCACTAAAGCGATAGGAATAAGTGTCATCATGAGCCATAATGTCCCAATAACAGCACCTTTAACCCCCGCTGTATGCGCAGATGATGAAGAGAAATTTGTGAAAAAGTCACCCGTCATAACTGGAAGGCCTTTTCTTAAAATGTCGATAATTAAGATGGCTAAAACAATTAGTCCAATAAGTGTACATATCAAGAATATCGATTTGAACACCTTATTCTTTGTCATACGGCCAGAGAGCTTTTTCTCAACCTCAGCTTGATTGATTAAATTCATATTAATACTCCTCTCTGAAACGTTTTGTAATCATTTGCGAAATAAAATTCATTATTAATGTAAAGATAAATAATGTGAACCCAACTGCATAAATACTGTAGTATAAATCAGAACCATTTGTTGCATCACCTTGTGAGACTTGGACAATATAAGCCGTCATCGTTTGGATAGAATGTGTTAAAGATAAATCAAACGACGGACTTGACCCTGCTGCAAGGGAGACGATCATTGTTTCACCGATTGCACGAGAAATAGCTAATACAATTGAAGCCATAATTCCTGATGTGGCTGCGGGTACAATCACTTTAAGTATCATCTCTAATTTTGTTGAACCTAAGCCAAGTGCCCCTTCTCTTATTTTGTCAGGCACTGATGACATCGCATCTTCACTCATACTTGCAATCATTGGAATAATCATTACACCGACAACGAGACCTGGACTAATTGCATTAAAACTACTAATGCTTGGGAAAATTGCTCTGAGCACAGGTGTTACGAATGTCAATGCAAAGAAACCATAAACAATTGTTGGTATACCTGCAAGGACTTCTAATATAGGCTTAATGATTTTACGTGCACGTTTTGATGCATACTCGCTTAAATAAATAGCTGCACCTATTCCAACTGGAACAGCGAAAATTGTTGCGATTAATGTTATTTTCAGTGTTCCGAGAATAAGTGCCCAAATACCATATTTTGGTGTCGAACTAAATGGATTCCAATCGGTTTCTAAAAAGAATTTAGAGATGGGGACCCGTGTAAAAAAAGTAATCGTTTCAGTCAATAATGTAATGACAATCCCTATTGTTGTTAAAATAGAAATTGCTGCAATCGTAGCCAATATGATTGGCATAATTTTATCACTCAGCGATGAACCAGAATGACTCTTCTTTTGGATCATCTCTCTAATATTGTTTTGCGATTTCATATTACGCGCTCCTTTTCTAAAAAGGGCTGAGACATAATCATTTGATTATGAAACTCAACCCTTTGACACTGTCAATCATGATTACAACTTCAAGGTGGATTTTGTAATCACTTCCGTAAATGAATATGCATGATTGTCAGAATATAAAACTTATCATGTTATGACTGCTTCGATTATTTCTTTTTATCTCCAGTTAATTTATCAAGTTTTTTCATCTGTTCTTCATATTTATTCTTAGGTAATGCGACATAATCAACACCTTTAGATTCTGCTGCTTTACCTTTATCATCTAATGTGTATTTTAAGAATTCTGCAAATGCATCATTTTTCTTGAGTTTTTCGTTATTAGCATAGATGAATAACGGTCTACTTAAAGGATATGAACCATCTTGGATTGTTTTGTGATCAGGTGAAATGGCTTTACCATTTTTATCTTTAATTTTAACTGCTTTTAAATTCTTTTCGTTTTCTTTATAGAAGTTAAATGCGAAGAACCCGATACCATTTGGATTATCTTGCACTGATTTAACAATGACATCTGTATTTTGGTTTTTCTCAGCTTTAATATCTTGTTTGTTCATAACTTCTTCAGAGAAGAAATCGTATGTTCCGTGCGATTGGTCAGGTGAAAAAGCTTTAATCTCTTTATTTGGATATTTAGAGTTAATATCAGACCATTTTTTAGCTTGGCCAGAATAAATCTTTTTCAAATCATCTAAAGATAATTCTTTTACAAAGTCATTATCTTTGTTAACTGCAATTGTTAAACCGTCTTTTGCAATTTCAAATTCTGTATAATCGATGTTTTTGTCTTTTAATTGATTTTTTTCTTCATCTTTAATTGGTCGTGACGCATTTGAAAAATCAGTTTTACCAGCAATGAATTGTTTGAATCCATCACCAGTTCCTGAAGTCACGTTTTCAACTGTAATATTTTTATGATCTGAAGAAAAGTTTTCGTTTAATTTTTCAATGATAGGTGCTACAGTTGATGAACCATTACCTTTTACAGAGCCCTCAACATCCGAACCTTTAGAGTCATTCCCTTTGCTATCATTACTTTGTCCAGCTCCGCCACATGCACCTAAAATTAATGAAGCGCTGATAACTGTAGTGCCCAGTACTTGCCATTTTTTCATTGAAACATCCTCCTAGAATTAGTGGTTATCATATTGTTTACATCTTAAGGATACAAATCATTTATTAACTATGAATGAATGTAATGTAAAGTTTATGTTAATTATGAAATTTTGTAGTGTTTCTTTGCGATATACGCTTATTTTTTCTTGATTGAACGTCGTTAGATTGTACTTACTTATTTGTGCTTTCAGTCAATCATTAATAGATAATTATTGAAAATCGGTTGTTAATATTGAAATCTAAACTATACATCATAAAATTTGGATTAAAAAAAGCCCTAAGATGATCGTTTCATCATCTTAGAGCTGTTCTGACTTCGTAATGCATATGAAAGTATTTGAGATTACAAAGCCAGTCTTTATTTAAAATAGTAATTAATAACATCTCGTCCTAAGTCGCCACCATTCAACCATGGTTCAGGAACAGGTTGGTTGGTATAAACGATTGAGAATGCAAGTTTTGGATCATCTTCAGGAGCATAACCAATATAAGTAGAGTTGACGCGTGGTTCTCCATCTTGGAATACTTCGGCTGTACCCGTTTTACCTGCAGAACGAACTTTTGTTTTACTAAAACTTGCATAACCTGTACCAGCAACTTTATTAAAGGCCATATCAAATCCCTCTTGAACTTCTTTTATTTCGTCAGGTTTGTTATTGACGCGGTTTAAAACTCTGCCATTAATTTTGTGTTTGACAGGTCCTAAATCATCATTTTTTGTTGCTTTTCGAATTTCTTTACCAATATGTGGCTGAATTCTAAAACCATTATTTGCAATTGTTGATACATATTGTGATAGTTGCAATGGTGAATAAGTATCATATTGGCCAATTGCGAGATCAAGATAGTTCCCTGGATTGTTTTTTAAGGGTTCAATTTGTCCAGTGACTTCATTTGGTAAGTCAATACCAGTTTTCACACCAAGACCGACTTGGTTTAAACCTTTTCGTAATTTTTGTCCAGGAATCGTTACATCTGTTGGTAAGGCCATGTTAGGTTGGTACTCAAGGCCAGCCAGCTTTAATGCCGTTTTAAACATAAAAACGTTGGATGAATGCATGAGTGCTTCTTTATCATTGATCAATTTTCTACCATCTTTGTTAAAGTAAGATCGTTTTGTAGAGCCGCCTTTAAAAGTTAAAGGTTCATCAATCATTTGTTCACCAACATGGATGACATTGTTTTGATAACCAGCTAATAAGGTTGCCCCTTTAACAGATGAACCAACAGCGTATTGCGTCGTGAATGTACCGATATCAAAGTCTGTCAGTGAGCCGTCTTTATCAATTTTCTTACCGACCATAGCTAAAATATCACCGTTATTAGGGTCTTGCACAACCATCATTGCCGTATCCATATCTTTAGCGCCTTCTGAACGTAATTTTTTAATTTGTTGTTCTAAATATTCCTCCGCTTTTTGTTGCAACTTAATATCTATCGTTAAGACTAAGTCATCACCGCGAGAACCTTCGTTAACCACTTCCGAATCAATGATGGCTCCAGATTTATCAGTGGTATAGCGCATTTCTTTCTTTTTACCTCTTAAAATATTTTCATATTGCAATTCTAAATAACTTTTACCCACACGGTCGTTTCTTGAATAACCTTTAGATAAATATTCATCTGTTAATTCTTTTGGTAGACCTTCTTCAGGAGTTGAAACACTTCCTAATATACCTCTTAATGTTTTTCCATAAGGATATTTACGATCCCAATCCATTTCTGTATTAATACCAGGCAAATCTGAAAGTTTTTGTGATACAGAGGCATACTCTTCATCAGTGACCTTATCATTTTTAATTGTTCTCGGACTTAATGTTGAGCCTTGCATCATCTCTCTATAAATAGCCAACACTTCAAGGTCTTTTTTAGATAAAGTGTCTAAATCTTTGTCACTGATTTTATGGCGCAATGTGTTATCGTAATCATCTTGAGAAATATCACCGTTCTCATATAATTGTTGTTCTTTTTTCATTAATTTTTTGGCTTGATTAGGATTTTTTTGAATCCAAAAATCTTTTTTATCGCGTTCGGTGATTTTAGAAGTATCCATTTTAATTAATTGAGATAACTTTTTAGCGGTATCCATAATCTCTTCTTGATTCGTATTTTTACCTCTAGTATATGTAATTGATTTTTTTGACGCGTTGTCTACGATGACATTACCATTACGATCTAAAATACGGCCTCTTGGCACAGACTCGTTCACTGTCACATTTTCGCTTTCACGAATCATTTGGTTATATTGAGAACCTTGAACAATTTGTAAGTAACCTAACCTTAAGACAATGAGTACGAAAGCAAAAATAATGACTGCGAAAATAAAATTGACACGCTTGTTCATTCGTAGACGCATCTTTTCATCATTTGTTTTTTCTTTTAATCGTTTTAACAAAACAACCGACCTCTATTCACCATAGTTCTTCTTAAAATAATATATGATAAAAATACATTTGGCTAATGTTTTGTGGTAAAAAGTATAAAAATATAGCAACCCTATCTCCCTATACTTATTTGCCGAAATATAATGTGAATGACACTGATTTATGTATCGAGGTCCATTCTAAAATAAAAAAAGAGGTTGATGGCCCACGAGCCTCAACCCCCTTCTATATCGCATATTATTTCGCTGCTTGATATAATTCGTCAACTTTTTCCCAGTTAACAACATTCCAGAAAGAATTGATATAATCTGGGCGTTTATTTTGATATTTAAGGTAATATGCATGTTCCCATACATCTAAGTTTAAAATTGGAGTTTGGCCATTAGTAAGTGGACTATCTTGGTTAGGAGTCGTTACGATTTCTAATTGACCATTATTCACTACTAACCATGCCCAACCTGAACCAAATTGACCTGCAGCTTTTTCAGCAAATTCTTTTTTGAATGCATCTAAAGAACCCCATTGTTCTTTAATTTTATCTACAACTTCACCTTTTTCTTCTGAGTTAGGTGAAATAATTTGCCAGAAAAATGAGTGGTTTAAGTGTCCACCACCATTATTACGAACTGCAGTACGTTTATCTTCAGGTACACTATCTAAATTAGCAATTAAATCTTCAATAGATTTATCTTCTAAATCTGTACCTTCAACTGCTGCGTTTAACTTTGTTACATACGTATTATGATGTTTGTCATGATGTAGCACCATTGTTTCTTTATCAATGTGTGGTTCTAACGCATCATAGTCATATGGTAATTTTGGTAGTTCAAATGCCATAATTAATCATCCTCCTAAATTTGATTCCATGATAATTGTATCAACATTCATCAACTTGTCACAATTAATATGCTTACAAATTGATGAATTTCATTTTGACTACGTACTTATATTATAGCGCAATTTCAGTAGATTTAAACATTTTAATCATCAAATTATCTATATATAAAGTTTTTTAAATTGCTTGACACTTTTTATTTATAAAATGTGATTGGATGGATGAATGAATTGTTATTGATGAAACATATTTTCAATACGCCAATAGTAAATATTCACTTTACAACGTTTATGAAAAATTTATGACATTCTCAATCTAATTGTTTTGAATATGCAGGTGAGCTTATTGTATAATATGAAATAACGTTGAATTAATAGCCTCTTAGAAGTGCATTTTCAAGTTAAAATTATTCATAAAGGAGTTCCTATTATGGCTGAAATTACACATCGTAAAAATACGCGCCCCGTTAAAGTCGGTAATTTAACAATTGGTGGTGCAGATGAAGTTGTTATTCAGAGTATGACAACGACGAAAACTCACGATGTAGAGGCAACAGTGGCTGAAATTAAACGCTTAGAGGAAGCAGGTTGTCAAATTGTACGTGTTGCATGTCCTAACGAAGAAGATGCGTACGCTATTAAAGATATTAAAGCTCAAATTAATATCCCTCTTGTTGTAGATATCCATTTTAATTATAAATTAGCATTGATTGCGATTGAAAATGGTGCGGACAAAATCCGTATTAATCCAGGTAATATTGGAAGACGTGAAAAAGTAGAAGCTGTTGTGGAGGCTTGTAAAGAAAAAGGAATCCCAATTCGAATTGGTGTTAATGCGGGTTCTCTTGAAAAACATATTCTAAAAAAATATGGTTACCCTACTGCTGATGGTATGGTAGAGAGTGCATTACACCATATTAAAATTTTAGAGGATTTAGATTTTCATGACATTATCGTGTCAATGAAAGCGAGCGATGTTAACCTCGCAATTGAAGCTTATACAAAGGCTGCACAAGCATTTGATTATCCATTACACCTTGGTATTACAGAAAGTGGTACATTGTTTAATGGTACAGTTAAATCTTCTGCTGGTTTGGGCGCAATTTTATCTCTTGGTATTGGTAACACAATGAGAATTTCACTTTCAGCGGATCCAGTTGAAGAAGTGAAAGTTGCGAAGTCTTTATTAAAATCTTTTGGCTTAGCAAGTAATGCAGCAACTTTGATTGCGTGTCCAACTTGTGGTCGTATCGAAATTGATTTAATTTCAATTGCAAATGAAGTAGAAGAATACATTGAGAAACTTCAAGTTCCTTTAAAAGTAGCAGTACTGGGTTGTGCCGTAAACGGTCCAGGTGAAGCGAGAGAAGCAGATATCGGTATTGCCGGTGCTCGTGGAGAAGGCTTGTTATTTATGAAAGGAAAAACGGTGAGAAAAGTACCTGAAGAGACAATGGTGGATGAATTGAAAATGGAAATCGATAAACTCGCTGCTGAATGGGAAGAAATCAAGAAAAAAGAAGCAACTGCAAATCAAAACTAGACATCACATGTTACCCTATTTTGCTGAACAAATATCAAAACCCGAACGTTAACGAAAGCAAACGTCCGGGTTTTTACTATTTTTACAATACATATCATTTTTTACTAAAGTAAATAGAGATCTCTCTAATTAAACAAGATGGTAGCCTTTTTGCTTACATTTTTCACACATGCCGTAAACTTCTAATTTATGCATTTCAATGTCAACATTTGGTAGTTTTGCTTTGATTTCAGACATTGGACAAAAATCAATCACTTTTGTATCTCCACACACTTTACAAATAAAATGGTGGTGATGATGCGAAGTACATGCCGCACGAAACTTCATTTCTCCATCCATTTCTGTTCCCTCGATGATGCCTAAAGTTTTAAATAAATGTAAGTTTCTATAAATCGTATCAAAAGATATACCTGGGTAGTGTGCATTCATGTGTTGTTGAATGGTCTTAGCATTGATATATTTATCCTCATTAATAAACATCTCAATCATATCTCTTCTTTTGTTCGTATATTTATGCCCATTATTTTTCAATATACGAATGGCTTCATTTGTTTTCATTCACATTCACTCCTTTAAATTTTCTGACTACAAAGGACTGATAAAATAGTGTTAACATTAACATGATAACTAAAATAACAACGATAATACCACCAGGTGAGATATTTAAATAAAATGCAGTAACCAGTCCAATAATGACAGAAAACTCACCAATCATGATACTTAAAAATATAAATTGCTTAAACCCTTTTGTCCAACGCATCGCTATGGCAACCGGTAATGTAATTAGTGCACTAACAAGTAATACACCAATAACACGCATAGAAGCAGATATGACTAATGCGACAATAACGATAAATAAAAACTGAATCCACTTTGGTATACCGATAACTTGACTGTACTCTGTATCAAAAGAGAGTATAAATAGCTCTTTATAAAATAACATGATATATATTAACACTAATACCGTAATTGTAATAATTGTAAACAAATCACTCAGCGATACAGCGCTAATAGAGCCAAATAAAAGGCCTAAAAGTTCTTGGTTAAACCCTTTGGCTAAAGATATAAATATCGCACTTAAGCCAATACCTGTACTCATAATAATAGGTATAGCGATTTCAGAATAGTTTTTATAAGATGTTCTAAGTTTTTCAATTAACAACGCACCAACAATTGCAAAAACAATACCAGTCCATATCGGATTAATAAATGCAAATACTGATGAGACAGTTAATAAGTACATGCCGAATGATATCCCACCAAGAGTTACGTGACTTAAAGCATCTGCAATTAATGATAAGCGTCTCACAACGATAAATGTACCGATTAAGGGAGCAATAACCCCTATTAATATACCACTAATAAAAGAATACCTGATAAATTCAAAATTCAATAATGCATCAATCATACACAACAATCCCTATCATGTTTATGGTCTACAAATTTAATGGGGTGGCCATAAATTTTAGAAATTTCAACTTCATCAAGTGATTTGAATTCACTTGTTGCCCCATGGAAGTGCAAATGTTTATTTAAACAAGCCACTTCAGTTGCTGTATCAACAACAACACCAATATCGTGTGTTACTAAAATAATAGTAACGCCTTCTTTTTTGAGGTGATCTAACGTCTCATAAAATTCACCGACGTGTTTCGCATCAATGCCATTAGTTGGTTCATCTAATACAAGTACAGAAGGATTTGAGACAAGTGCCCGTGCAATTAATACGCGTTGCTGTTGCCCTCCGGATAACTGTGCAATATTTTTATGCTTTAATTGCGAAATATTCAAGCGATCTAAGACTTGATTTACTTTCTGATCATCAGACTTGCTAAACCATCTGAAAAGACGCTTTTTACGAGTTAAACCACTTAAAACAACTTCTTTCACAGTAGCTGGAAAACCAGATGTGACAGATGACGCTTTTTGTGAGACATAACTGATTTTATCAGTTGTCAATTTTTTGTGATATGACTCTCCATCAATAAGAATTTCCCCCTTTTGAATCGGCAAAATCCCTAAAATTAATTTGAGCAACGTAGACTTACCCGCGCCATTAGGTCCAACAATGGCTAAAAATTCACCTTTATTGATACGAATGTTGATATTTTCTAATACTTTTTTATTGTCATAAAAAAAGTCTATCCCTTTTAATTCAAAGACTGGTTGTGGCATCTTTTCACCTCAATTTTCACCATATTGATTTAAGCATACAATGTAAATAGTAATCTTTCCGACTTCGATTTATTATAACATTAAATACGCGATTTTTATAATGTAAAAAAAGTTAGTACTGATTTACTCAAATTTAAAGGAGTGAGACTAAAAAATTAGTGCTCACCCCTATTTGTGCAACTTGTATATTTAAAGTGCACTTTTGAATTTAAATAACTGGCACAATATGCCCGTTCAAAAAATCATTCTGAGCTATAGATTAAACTGACATAATTTTGTTTTTCATTTCTGGATCGAATTTGTTGTTTTTGAAAGCTTCTATTTCAAAACGATACGGTGGCTTTTTATTTTTCTTATCTTCCCCAACGTAAGGCGTTTCTAAAATTTTAGGAATATCTTTGAATTGTTCATGGTGAACGACATAATTGAGTGCATCAAATCCGATATGACCAAAGCCAATGTTTTCATGGCGATCTTTATGAGCTGAAATTGGATTTTTGCTATCATTCACATGGACGACTTTGATACGGTCTACCCCTATAATACGGTCAAATTCTTCTAAAACACCATCAAAATCATGAACGACATCATATCCTGCATCGTGAATATGGCATGTATCTAAGCAAACAGAAAGTCGTTCATTGTGTGTAACACCATCAATAATTTGAGCGAGTTCTTCAAAAGTTCGGCCCACCTCTGAACCTTTTCCAGCCATTGTTTCAAGCGCTATTCTAACATCGTTTTGGTTGGTTAAAACTTCATTAAGTCCCTCAATAATTTTTTTAATTCCGACTTCAGGACCAGCACCAACATGCGCACCTGGATGTAAGACAATATCTTTGGCTCCAATTGCTTCTGTACGCTCAATTTCATTTTGTAAGAAATTGACCCCTAGTTCAAAGACTTCTGGTTTGTTCGTATTTGCAATATTAATAATATAGGGTGCATGTACAACAATATTTGATAAACCATATTTTTGCATTGTTGCTTTACCATTTTCGATATTAAGATTTTCTATCGCTTTGCGACGTGTATTTTGGGGTGCTCCAGTATAAATCATAAATGTTGAAGCCCCGTATTGATGTGCCTCTTCAGCGGATGCTTGTAACATTTTTTTACCACTCATTGAGACGTGAGAACCTATTAACATAATTATCCTATCCTTTTTTTATCTTTTATTCTTTCTAGCTTGACGTTTTTTACTTCTGCTAAACTGTCTTTTTACTTGGCGTTTAATCTGCTCGAGCTCTTGCTTATATTTTTTCTTATAGCCTGGTTTAACTTTTTTCTTATTATTACGTTTCACTTTATGTTTTACTTGTTGCGTAATGTGATCATCTTGTTTTTGACGTAGCTTTCTTGTATTGTGCGCTTTGATAGGTTTTAATTCACCATTTTTAATATCTACATTTTCAAACTGATAGCCTTTTTGTTCAATTAATTGAATCAGTTCTTCTTCTTCAGGTGTATAAAGTGTAATTGCAATGCCCTTATAATTACCGCGTCCTGTTCTTCCAACACGATGTGTAAAGAAGTCAATGTCTTTAGGTACATCAAAATTAATGACGTGACTAACTCCTTCAATGTCGATTCCTCTTGAAGCTAAATCACTTGCGATTACATATTGATAATCTAAGTTTCGGATTCGCTTCATTTGTTGTTTACGTTCGCGAGGAGACAAGCCACCATGAATCATACCGACTTGAATACCTTGTTGCTGCAACTCACTTGCGAGCGCATCTGCACTATCTCTACTATTACAAAATATTATCGCGAGATAAGGGTTTAAAAGTTCAATAAGTGAAACGGTTTTATCTATCTTTTGTGCACCTTTTGTAGGAATAAGGAAGAATTCAATACTCTTTTTATTTTTCGATTCACTCTTAACTTCGATAAATTCTGGTTGCTCTAAATATTTATTTAAAAATGGATATAATGTCTTAGGAATTGTAGCACTAAAAACAGCCATTTTTGCTTGTTCATCAAGTTTAGACGCGATTTGATCCACGTCTTCGATGAGACCTAAATCAATCATTAAATCAGCTTCATCTACAACTAAATAATTTGCTAAGTGAACATGTAGCGCACCCGATTTAGCGAGATCGTTTATGCGCGTTGGTGTACCAATCACCAATTGGGGTTGAATCGTTGTCTTTTGTTTGTCTTTTTCAAAATCAGTTCCACCAATAAACAAGCTTACTTTTACATTAGTTTTAAATTGACTAAGGTGTTGCGCAGCTTGGTAAAGTTGTGTTGCTAACTCACGTGTTGGTGCAACGATAATGGCTTGTGGTTCCTCGTATGTGGAATCAATTTGTTGGAATAATGGTAAAAGAAATGCATGTGATTTCCCTGTACCCGTTTGTGATTGACCAATCAGATTTACACGTTTCATTATTTTTGGAATCACACGTTGTTGTATTTCAGTGGGTTGTTTAAAATTTAATGATTTAATTGCTTCAATTAAGTTTGAATCAAAACGAAATTGGTCAAATGGATGATTTGCCATGATTTGGCCTCCTTAAAGATTCGTCTCTATATTATAAATGAAATCATGTTTAATGAAAATAAGCAAAGTGCATGTTTTTTAAATATGATTTTTACATTTGTAGTTGTGAGACTAAATCTAGATTTTATTTGTATTTTAATTTTAAAAGTACGGTGTTACTGATATAATGATGTATCGAAGGAGGTTCGTGTATAAAAATGGAAATTATTAAGATTACCCCTCGTGGTTATTGTTATGGTGTTGTCGATGCGATGGTGATTGCTAGAAATGCTTCGCTTGACCCTAATTTACCACGGCCTATCTATATACTTGGTATGATTGTTCATAACAAGCATGTAACGGATGCTTTTGAAACGGATGGTATTATCACATTAGACGGACCAAATCGATTAGAGATTTTAGAACAGATTTCAGAAGGCACTGTTATTTTCACAGCACATGGTGTTTCGCCAGAAGTGAAAAAACGTGCTAAAGCTAAGGGATTAACATGTATTGATGCTACTTGTCCAGATGTTGAGAATACACACGCTTTGATTAGAGAGAAAAAAGCAAGTGGCTATCATGTCGTATATATTGGTAAAAAAGGCCATCCTGAGCCTGAAGGTGCTGTCGGTGTTGCACCAGATATTGTTTATCTTGTTGAGACGAAAGAAGATGTAGAAGCTTTACCAGATACACTTAATGATTATCCTTTAATTGTGACTAACCAAACAACGATGTCGCAATGGGATGTTTTACATTTAATGGAGGATTTACAAGAGAAGTTCCCACACATTGAACAACATAAAGAGATATGTCAAGCGACGCAAGTGAGACAAGAAGCAGTTGCTGAGCAGGCTGGTGCAGCTGACCTACTGATTGTTGTCGGTGATCCAAAAAGTAATAATTCTAATCGTCTTGCACAAGTTTCTAAAGATATTGCACATACGCAATCTTATCGAATTGCGGACATTTCTCAACTTAAACTTGAATGGCTTGAAGGTGTTGAGACTGTCGCTGTTACTGCAGGGGCTTCGACGCCAACGCCAATTGTAAAAGAAGTGATTAACTTCTTGAAAGATTACGACCCAATGAATCCTGAAACCCATACAACTCACTCTAATGTGCCTGTTGAAAAAATTCTACCTAAAATTAAAAAAGCTAAACCTGTTAAAATCATGGAATAATATAAAAGTCGAAGCAGTTTGATACGATTGCTTCGACTTTTGCTTTAGTAAAAATAGATTTTAATTGACCATTAACCAACTTTTCAGCTTTTGTTTGTGAATTTTATAAGATTTTTACACTATCTTTTATAAATAATCGTAAGGATCGGTATTGTGTGCTGAGGCTTCAATTTTGAGTGAATGTTCTGGTTCTGACTCTAACCAATTTCTTAATAAATGAACGAGCCCTTCTTTCATTACATATTCACTATAATGATTAATATCTAATAAATTGATACCTGCTATTTTTGCATCTAATGCATCATGATGCTTAATATCTCCTGTTATGAAAAGGTCGGCGCCAGATTGCTGCGCTTGTGTTTCATAGCCCATTCCAGACCCACCAATAATTGCAACGCGCTGAATTGAAGCGTTCATATCCCCAATAAATCTTACACTTGGCATTTGTAAAGCGTTTTTGACCTGATTGACGAATGAATGGACCGTCATTTTATGTTCTAGATTCCCTATTATCCCAAGACCATGATGAGATGTTCGTGTCATTTGAATGACGTCATAGACGGGTGTTTCATAAGGATGGTATTGATGAATTAATGCTTCTGCTAAAGGACGTTGATTGGATTGAACCATAAATTCTATTTTTTGTTCTTGCACCGTCTCAACTTTTCCAATTTCCCCAATATGAGGGTTTGCGTTTTCTAAAGGTTTAAATTGTCCTTTTCCATTTGTATTAAAGAAACAATACGCATATTCTCCCTCTTGAGCAAGACCGTGCTGTGATAAAGTATCTTTAAAAGCCTCAGCGTTCTCTTCAGGGATATAAACTTGAATTTTATAATAATGCTCTTTTTCTTTGTTAAGCAGTTCAAAATCTTTTAGACCAATCTTTTCAGCAAGCATGGCATTTACGCCTTCAGGATGAACGTCTAAATTGGTATGCAATGCGATTAGATTAATATTATTTTGAATTAATCGATATATAATTGATCCATATGCCTCATCATCAATAATTTGTTTGATGCCTTTAAATATAAGAGGATGATGCGCGATGATGGTATTTAAATTCTTTTCTATTGCTTCATCGACAATTTCGCCCGTACAATCAAGTGCAGTTAAAATACCTGTAACTTGGCTCTCTTTATTGCCAATTAATAAGCCTACGTTATCCCATGACTCAGCAGTATGGAATGGCACATTTTTATTTAAAATTTCTAAAAGCTTTTTGAGTTGCATTGTGGTAACACCTCTTTTATGTCACTTTCTAAATGGCTTATCTCGTTCCAACGTTGTTTATGTTTTTCGGGATTGAGATTCTTCTTAATGTCCGCTAATGCCTCTAACTCTCTTTCCCACTTTTCAATAAATAAATCATCGGGTGATGGGTGTAGAAATGGTCCAAACTTTAAATCACGTTGAGATAACTGCATTTTTCCAGGATCTGCAACAATGATTTCATAAATATGCGCGCGCTCTTTCATTAATGTTTCTGTTGTAATTTGATAGCCATTATTTTGTAAAAATTCACGTATAGGCTGACTTTGAATATTAGACTGTAAAACTAATCTCGGTTGGTTTTGAATGAATGCGGCACCTTCTTTTAAAATTCGAGCAATCAATGGTCCGCCCATGCCACAAATAGCCACGGTATCTACTTTGTCGTGCGCTGTTAGAATGGTTAACCCATCACCAAGACGCACATCAATTTTAGATTGATAGCCATGAAGTTGCACACTTTTCACAGCAGATTGATAGGGGCCTTTAATGACTTCTCCTGCAATAGCATGATCTATCAAACCATTTTCAATACAAAACATAGGTAAAAAAGCATGATCTGAACCAATATCAGCAAGGACATCACCGGTAATATATTCACTGACCTTTTTAAGTCGTTTATTAATTGGAATGATAGTAATTCCTCCTCTATGTAAAATGCTAAGTAAAAAGATGTATCAATTAGATGTTGATACAAAAAAAGAGTGGGATAGAAATCTAAAGTGAATTTAAATTTCATAGTCCCACCTTAACAAGGCTGACTAAAGCATTAATATCTTTTTAAGTTGTAAGAAGCACTTTAGTCTAATTTGAAATAAAGTCTTTATGCATCTATCCCATTGTTTTATGCGCTTTTAATCTTAGTCCATGAAATCTTTCAAACGTTTACTGCGACTTGGATGTCTAAGTTTACGTAAAGCTTTAGCTTCAATTTGACGAATTCTTTCACGTGTTACACCAAATACTTTACCAACTTCTTCTAATGTACGTGTTCGTCCATCATCAAGACCGAAACGCAAACGAAGTACATTTTCTTCACGGTCTGTTAAAGTATCAAGGACATCTTCTAATTGTTCTTTTAATAATTCATACGCTGCATGGTCAGAGGGGCTTTGAGCTTCTTGATCTTCTATGAAATCACCTAAATGGCTGTCATCTTCTTCACCAATAGGTGTCTCTAAAGATACAGGTTCCTGTGCAATTTTTAAAATCTCACGTACTTTTTCAGGTGGTAAATCCATTTCTTCACCAATTTCTTCAGGTGCTGGATCACGACCAAGATCTTGTAATAATTGACGTTGTACGCGGATTAATTTATTGATTGTTTCTACCATATGAACTGGAATACGAATTGTTCGCGCTTGATCGGCAATTGCACGTGTAATTGCTTGTCTAATCCACCAAGTGGCATACGTAGAAAATTTGAATCCTTTACTAAAATCGAATTTTTCTACCGCTTTGATTAAACCCATGTTACCTTCTTGAATTAAGTCAAGAAACAACATGCCACGTCCGACGTAGCGTTTTGCAATACTTACAACAAGACGTAAGTTCGCTTCAGCTAAGCGCGCTTTCGCCACTTCGTCACCTTGCTCAATACGTTTCGCTAATTCTATTTCCTCTTGCGCACTCAAAAGGTCCACACGACCAATTTCTTTCAAGTACATTCTTACAGGGTCGTTAATTTTAACCCCTGGTGGTGCACTAAGGTCGCCAGGATTTAATTTATCATCTGTATCTGAACTATCTTTTTCATTTACGAGTTGGATGTCATTATCATTAATCATATCGAAAAATTCATCCATTTGGTCAGAATCCATATCAAAGTTTTGTAATTTATCTGCTACCTCTTCATGGCTTAGATGACCTTCTTTTTTACCTTTTTCAATAAGTTGTTTTTTTACATCTTCTAATGTGAGTGTCGGATCAATGGTTTCTTTTTTTATTACTTTTACCTGGTTATCTGACATAAAAAGGCCTCCCGAAATTATTCTTGACTCTTCAATCTAGCTCTATTTTTATTGACAATCATCTCTAAGTAGTATTTTTGAGATTCTGTATCCCCGATTCGGGTTGCTTCACGCAACTTTTCGTGGAGTGTTTCAATCGATTCTGAAAATCGATGCTCAGTCATCAACTTAATATAATCAGTAATTTCGTTTTCAAACGGTTCACGGTTAAGTGGATAATCTACTAAATGTATCAACACTTCTTTTAATTCATCCTGATCAACATAAGTGATAAAGTCACTCATCGCAAAAGAATCATAATTTGAATAAAACTCCCGTAAAATACTAAATATACGTTTAAAATGTTGATTTGTAAAGTCTGTTTCTTCAATATCTTGATAAAAGCTTAAAAATACTTCTTTATCACTGATAAAATGTTTTAAAAGTGCACGCTCGGCTTTTTCATATTTAGTAAGTGTTGTGAATTGTGGTGTTTCATGCTGAATTTGTCTAGGTGCAACATTTTGTTGTGGATATATTCGTTCTACTTCATTATTTAGACTCTCAACACTTATTTTAAACACTTGGGCAGCATCTTGTATCACTTTATTTCTTAAAATTTTTGAATTGATATGGGCTGCATCATCTATAAAAGTTTTATAATATTTTTCGTAAGATAAATCATTGTTTTGTATTTCGCTTTGGTTAAGATGAAGTTTAAAGCTGACAAATGATTTTTTCTCTTTATTAACAAAGTCTCGGAACTTTTCTGCACCAAATTTACTTATATACTCATCAGGGTCCATTTTTGTAGGCAGTTGAACGACATAAACGTTAAATTGTTGCTGCAACAGTGTTTGACCCGTTTTCAACGCTGCGTTTATCCCAGCATTATCACCATCATACATAATTGTAATATGACCACACAGTTTTTTTAGAAACGTGATATGCTCATTTGATAGTTGCGTCCCCATACTGGCAACAACATTTTTTAAGCCTGCGCTATCAGACTTGATAACATCCATAAATCCTTCGAGTAAAATAACTTCATCATTTTGACGGATGCTTTTACGTGCTTTGTCCAAATTATAAAGCAACTTTCTTTTTTGAAATATAGGAGATTCAGGGCTATTTAAGTATTTAGGCTCTTGACCTGTGTAGGTTCTACCCGAATAGCCAACAATACGACCTTGAGCATTTGCAAGTGGAAAAATAATGCGATCACGAAAACGATCATAATAATTAAATTCTGTTTCGTTTCGCGATAATATCCCAGCTTCATACCCAAGTTGTAAATCATAGCCCTTTTTTTCCATGAAGTTCGTTGCAAAATGTGATGAATTTGGTGCGAATCCTATTTTACGCTCGTCTATGATTTCATCTGTAAAGCCACGATCATACAAATATTTGAGTGCTTTCTCGCCTTCAACGGTTTTTTTCAATAAATAGTGATAATAATCAAGCAATGATTCATGCATTTGAATCATTGTTAAATCATCTGATGCAATGTGCTCTAATTCTTTAGACTCACCGGTATCTACTTTAATATTGACCCGTGCGCCTAACTTTTTAACAGCATCTGTAAATGAAACATTTTCAATTTCTTGGATAAATTGAAAGACGTTTCCTCCTTTTTTACATCCAAAGCAGTGGCAAATTTGTTTGTCCTCTGAAACGGTAAAAGAAGGTGTTTTTTCGTCATGGAAAGGACACAAACCGATATAATTGCGCCCTCTCTTTTCAAGTTTGACATATTCGCTTACTACGTCTAATATGTCCGATTGTGTCTTAATTTCGTCAATCGTACTTTGCGGAATTCTCATTTCATCACCTTATATTACAATTTACTGCATCATAATTTTGTGAATGATTAAAAGACAGTTGTATTATTATACAATTTATCCATTAAAAAAGGAATTATTATGCTCAATGATTTGAATAATATTATTGGCAGTTTCTTCAATCGCTTTATTAGAAACATCTAAAACTGGACAGCCTATCTTTTCAACAATTTGATTAAAGTATTCAAGTTCTTCTGTAATACGTTGGTCTGTCGCATAGCGTGCGGAATCAGATAAGCCTAACTGTTTAAGTCTTTCTTTACGAATTGCATTTAATTTTTCAGCACTTATTTTCAAAGCTATACACTTCTGCGGATCTATTTCAAATAACGCATCAGGAGGTGTCACTTCAGGAACGATAGGAACATTCATCACTTTGTATCGTTTATGTGCTAAATATTGTGAAATGGGTGTTTTTGAAGTACGTGAGACCCCAATTAAAACAATATCTGCTTTAGGTAACCCTTTAGGATCTTTGCCATCGTCATATTTAACAGCAAACTCCATCGCCTCTATTTTTTTGAAATAATCTTCGTCAAGCTGATGTACAATACCAGGTTCGTTTAATGATTTTTGATTAAATGTTTTTTCCATCACTTGAATCATAGGACCCATAATATCAACTGATTTGAGATCGTATTGCTCTATTAATTCTTGCATATAATTACGGATATCAGGGCGTACAAGTGTGTATATAATGATAGAATCGACTTCTCTTGCTAAGGCAATGATTTCGTCGATATTTTCTTTTGTTTCTATATAAGGATAGCGTAATATGTCAGATGAGTGATCGCTATGTTTAAATTGGGAAATACATGCTTTAGCTACTAATTCAGCAGTCTCTCCCACTGAATCTGAAGCAACAATTACTTTTACATTTTTCATAGATTATCCTCCTAATGATCAAATAGCGATACGAATAGTTTTGTGATTGTGGTTTTCGAAATACGTCCTGTCACTTCAAACTTGCCGTTTTCTTTTGCTCGTACTATAGGTATTGAGTCTATTTCTTTTGTTATCATTTGTCGTGCTGCATACAAGACTAAATCATTCTCATTGAGCAAGACGATATTAGGCATTCTTGTCATAATAATATTGACTGGCATAGTGTGTATGTCTTGCCCTGCCATCGAAGCTCTAAGTAAATCTTTTCTCGAACATACACCAACGAGTTCATTTTCATTATTAACAATGAATAATGTTCCTACATCTTCAATAAATATCGAGCAAATCGCATCATAAACTGTCACATCGCTTTTTAAAATCACTGGATGTGATTGGTAATCTTTAACGATATATTGTTTTAATTGTTCAGTTAAAAGTTGTGATCCTGACTTACCGGAATAAAAGTAACCGACTCTAGGTCTTGCTTCTAAATATCCAGCCATCGTTAAGATAGCTAAATCAGGTCTCAACGTAGCACGAGTTAAATTTAACTGTTCTGCTATCTTTTCACCTGTAATAGGTCCAGAAGACTTAACAATTTCTACAATATGGGCTTGTCTTTGACTAAGTTCTATATGAGTCTCTAACTATTTAAAACCGTAAACGGTTATGCTAATTAAATAGCAGAAGTGCCTCCTTTTTACATACTAGCACTATATTTTTATCTGTTGGCAAACCAGTAACATTAAATTGTTAATATTGCATCGATTATGGAAAACGATATATTGAAAGTTTATAAAAGTAACCTATAGTTCCTCATATAAACTTTGAGTTGGCATGCAATCAAAATTAGTTTGACTTTGCATTTTTAGTACAATATTCATTATAACTTGTATTCGAAAGTGATACAATTATGATTTTACTTGCCTTTCTAATTCGTATAATTTAGAATTAATAATAAAGCGAGTTAAGGATGGTGGAAGCTTAACACACTGATTTGGCGTATGATTTGAGTTGAATAAAAGTGAGTGGCGACACTAATTTGGGTGGAACCGCGGATTATTATAATAATTCGTCCCAAGGCAAAGTTGATTCTTTGGCTTGGGGCTTTTTTATTGTTAAGGAGTGTAAAATTGAAATGGATAAAAACATGGATACTATTGTACAATTAGCCAAACACAGAGGATTTGTTTTTCCTGGTAGTGAAATTTATGGTGGTTTAGCAAACACTTGGGACTATGGTCCTTTAGGTGTTGAATTGAAAAACAATATTAAAAGAGCATGGTGGAAAAAGTTCATCACGCAATCACCTTATAATGTAGGTTTGGATGCTGCTATTTTAATGAACCCTAAAACTTGGGAAGCATCAGGACATTTAGGTAACTTTAATGATCCAATGATCGATAACAAAGATAGTAAAATAAGATATCGTGCTGACAAATTGATTGAAGACTATATGTTAAACGAAAAAGGCGATGAAAACTTTATTGCTGATGGTTTAAGTTTTGATGAGATAAAACGCATTATTGATGAAGAAGGCATCACTTGTCCTGTAAGTGGTACTGCGAATTGGACAGACATTCGTCAATTTAATTTAATGTTTAAAACATTCCAAGGTGTTACTGAAGATTCAACAAATGAGATCTTCTTACGACCTGAAACAGCTCAAGGTATTTTTGTGAATTATAAAAATGTACAACGTTCAATGCGTAAGAAACTACCATTTGGTATTGGGCAAATTGGTAAATCTTTCCGTAATGAAATTACACCTGGGAACTTTATTTTCCGTACACGTGAATTTGAGCAAATGGAATTAGAATTTTTCTGTAAACCTGGTACAGAAATCGAATGGCAAAACTATTGGAAAGAATTTGCTGCGAACTGGTTAACTAATTTAGGTCTTAACAAAGACAATACACGTTTACGTGACCATGATGAAGATGAGTTATCTCACTACTCAAATGCTACAACAGATATCGAATATCGTTTCCCATTTGGTTGGGGCGAATTATGGGGTATTGCTAGTCGAACAGATTACGACTTAAAACAACATAGTGAACACTCTGGAGATGATTTTAGATATCATGATCCAGAAACAAATGAAAAGTATATCCCTTACTGTATTGAACCTTCATTAGGTGCCGATCGTGTGACATTAGCCTTTTTATGTGACGCTTATGATGAAGAAGGTGTTGAAGGAAGTAAAGATGCACGTACAGTATTACACTTCCACCCTGCCATTGCACCATACAAAGCAGCAATTTTACCATTAAGTAAAAAGCTATCTGCAGATGCGATTAAAGTTTATGAACAATTAAGTGAAGACTTTGTAGTAGATTTTGATGAATCTCAATCTATTGGTAAACGTTATCGTCGACAAGATGAAATTGGTACACCATACTGTATTACGTTCGACTTTGATTCACTTGAAGATCAACAAGTAACAGTGCGTGATCGTGATACAATGGAACAAGTTCGTATGCCAATTAGTGAATTAAATGCATTTTTAGCAGAAAAAGTTAAATTTTAAAGGCTGTACACTTTATATGGTGGTTATGTGTCTATAATAATTAAGCCGCAAACTTCCGATTGCTTCTTCGAGTCTCGCTTTCCCAGGCGCCTTACCTCAACTAATTTTGGCTTTTATGGTAGCTCATAAAAAGCCAAAATGGATTTTCGGTTTCGGCTCTATGCCTCGGGAGTCTCGACTCGGTACGCAATCTATTTAAGCAATTTCACTATTGAAAAGTGGCATTGCTTACTTTATGAATCACACGTTTTACAGAAGATGCAGAAACGTTACAATCACTTGCGATATCAGTTTCTGAGCGAACTTGTGTTGCTTTATCTATAATAGCTTTCTGAACATGGTTTGAGATAAAACAGTTATCCTCAACAACATTTGTTTTAGAATTAAAAGTCCGACCACAAACCCTACATTTAAAACATTGTTTTAACAGATTTAAATACACTGCTATCTCTTGGAATCTTAAAAAAGTAATTCGCGATAAACGTTTTCCGTGTTTGTGTATTCGGTTTGGATTCGAATGATAACAGTGAGGACAAGTCATAGGCTTATATGAAAGGGTACCAAAGATGACGTTAGATTTCTTACCTCTAATAACTACATCTTCTTCAACTTTAGTGATTTTAATATTATTATCTTTTAATATATCATTACACATAGGCGCAATATGTCTCCTTTATTTTTGGTTTAGTCACTTAAAATGATAGAGGCATTTGCGCTATTTTTGTACAAAAAAGCAGGATGACTTATGTCATCCCACCATAAAAAATGAAGAACCATTTTAAATAAGAAAATGGGAGTGGACGACATTGATGTAATCCACTCCCATTTCTTTTATATTGTAAAATTTGTCATTAGACCTCTTCACTTTTTAGTGGATAAGCAACTTTTTTATCGATCAAAATTTTGATTCATTTCAAGTCGATGAAGTTGATTAATGAGTCTTTGACTTTTAAAATACATGCCAGCATACTCCTTATACAGAAGTAAAATGAATTGAGACATTTCGTCAACAATGGCATCTTGAATACGAATTTCTTTAATTTTATTCAAAGGTAAATTTTTTAAAACTTGAGTAAGGTAGATTGTTTTATTCGATAATGGATAAGCATGTTCATCTTGAGATGCAGCCTGTTGAGACAAAACGCCGTTAAATTTAAAACTATAATGTGTGAAATGACCCGGATGGGTATCTCCTGTAACTACACATTGAGACAAGTCTATATCAAAACCAAAGCGAGACATACATTTTAACATCACAATATTTGCCACAAGTTGGGGAGAGACACCTTGATGAATTCGATCAAACGCAAAAATAAGTAATGCGTACATATGATGATTGACTTCATCTGCTTCCATTGAGCGATCAATCGTTTCTAGACAAAGGCTGGCATAACTATTCGCATATATATCTTGACGCAATTCGTAATTCAAATCAATCACATCAACAGATGTAAGTGACCCCATGCCTTTCCATTTGTTGTATATGAACAGACCTTGTACAAAAAGTTGGGTAGTAGCTTGAAGCCCTGATTTGACCTTTTTGGCACGCTTTACCATAAGGGGAACTTTAGCGCCATGTTCATTTAAAATGGTGATAATTTTATCAGATTCACCATAATCTACAGCTTTAATGATGATACCTTTTTGCTTCACTAACATGTCGCCACCACCTGATTTACAAAATCATTCGTCTTCAACGTAACCCATTTGTTTAATAAATGTAGTCTTGTTGCGCCAATCTTTTTGAACTTTTACCCATAAATCAAGGTATACTTTTGAGCCGAGTAGATGTTCAATATCAAGGCGCGCTCTTTTGCCGATTTCTTTTAATTTTTTGCCACCTTTACCAATGACAATCCCTTTCTGTGAATCACGTTCTACAAAAATCGTAGCCTCAATATGAACACGATCTTCAGATTCTTTGGTCATACGCTCAACATTAACCCCAATAGCATGAGGGATTTCTTCAGTAGTCGTTTGTAGAATTTTTTCACGAATGAGTTCACTCACGACAAATTGTTCTGGGTGATCTGAAATTTGACCATCTGGATAATATTGGGGTCCTTCAGGTAAATAAGATTTTAATACATTTAGAAAATGTTCGACGTTATGGCCTTCTAACGCAGAAATAGGTACGATTTCCGAAAAATCCATATAAGTTTGGTATTGTTCGATTTTTGGCATTAATGCATCAGGATGCACTAAATCAATTTTATTTAAGACTAAAAAAACAGGTGTTTTTACCGTTTTTAACATCTCCATAATATATTGATCGCCTCGGCCAATCTCCTCATTGACATTGACCATAAACATCACTGCATCAATTTCAGAAAGTGTATTTTTAGCCACTTTCATCATGTAGTCCCCTAGCTTATGCTTAGGTTTGTGAATACCGGGTGTATCCAGAAATACGATTTGTGCATCTTTTTCTGTCATGACCCCTTGTATTTTATTTCGTGTCGTTTGCGCTTTGTCTGACATAATCGCAATCTTGTGACCGATGACACGATTAACAAACGTAGATTTACCCACATTGGGACGGCCAATGATAGTTACAAATCCTGATTTATATTCATTCATTATTTAAATCCTTTCCAGAAAATCCATATGGTAAAAGTTCAGCAACAGTAGATGTTCTTACTTCTCCTGTTTGGTTCGTCATATACACAGGCATGTCATCATCACATAATTCTTTCATCACCTGTCTGCAAGGACCACATGGTGAAGCAAGTTCAGGACTATCCACTGTTATGGTAATCGATTCAAAATCACCAGGGCGATAACCTTGAGAAATTGCAGCAACTAAAGCTGAACGCTCAGCGCAAATTGATGATGGATAAGCGGCATTTTCAACGTTTGCACCATGGAATGTATGTCCATCTTTCGTGATAAGATATGCACCAACTTTAAATTTACTATAAGGTGCATATGCTTTTTGTTGCGCTGCTCTAACTTCTTTGTAGTGTTCTTCTGTATAAGCCATGTTTTTTAGCTCCTCTTATATCAATTTAGGTATAAAAATCATACAACCAATAATTATAGCAAAAATAGATGCTAGCAACACACTGAATGCTGAAATATCTTTTGCATTTTTTGCAAATATATGAAATGAACCTGTTGTCAAATCTACGGCGTACTCAATGGCTGTATTAATCGCCTCTGTAATGAGAACTAAAAATATTGCTAATATGATTAATATCCATTCGATTCGATTTAACGACAAGAAACTTCCAAAAATTATAATTAAAACCGCCAATATAAGATGGTATAAAAAGTTTCTATCTTTACGCAACAACGTGAGGCCACCTTGTAATGCGTATTTAAAACGATTCATCATCGATCCCTAGTTAAACCAAAGCCTTCTAGTATTTCTTTTTGGCGGCCAAACATAATTCTTTCTTCTTCTTCAGACATGTGATCATAACCTAATAAATGCAAAAAGCCATGTAGTGCTAAAAATCCTAGCTCTCGCTCAAAAGAATGGTTATACTGTTGCGCCTGTTCTTGCGCCACATCAGTACAAATGATGATGTCTCCTAAAATACGTGGCATTTCCATGCCTTCAAAAATGTCTTCTTGTTCTTCAAAAGCAAAAGATATAACATCTGTGACACGGTCTTTATCTCTATATTCACGATTAATAGCTTGGATTTCGTCTTTGTCTGCAAATGTCACTGATAGTTCAGCTTCTTCATTTATACCTTCTTCAGTTCTTGCGTAATCCAACAGCGCATTAATTTGTTCATACCATTCTGCTTTCACTTCTCCTGTATGATCACTAAAATCAATTGTAAACATGGATTAATCCTCCTCGTATCGACTGATTATTCTTCCAACTAAAGGATGGCGAACAACATCAGCTTGATCTAAATGTTGAATTGATAGCCCTTTAATATTTTTCAGTCTTTGTTCTGCTTCTATTAAGCCGCTTTTGACGCCTTTAGGTAAGTCGATTTGTGTTTTATCTCCAGTTACAACCATTTTCGAGCCGAAACCAAGTCGTGTTAAAAACATCTTCATCTGAGCGTGTGTTGTATTCTGCGCTTCATCTAATATGACAAATGCATCATCTAACGTTCTCCCTCTCATATAAGCTAAAGGTGCAATTTCGATGATACCTCTTTCGATAAAGCGTGCGGTTTGCTCAACACCAAGAACTGTATTCAGACCATCATATAAAGGACGGAGGTAAGGATCCACCTTTTCTTTTAAATCGCCAGGTAAAAACCCCAGAGATTCCCCTGCCTCTACGGCTGGACGAGTAAGTACAAGCCTTTTAACTTGGCCAGCACGCAAAGCTTTTGCGGCATAAACAACTGCTAAAAATGTCTTCCCAGTACCGGCAGGACCAATACCAAAAACTAAGTCATTCTTTTTCATTGCATGAATATACATACGTTGCCCCATCGTTTTGGCACGAATGGTTTTTCCAAATGCATCTTTAGTGATTTCTTCTTCGTATAAATCGATAAGATGTTCGATTTGTCCATTCTTTGCCATTTTGATTGCTGCTTGTACATCTTTAACCGTAACTGATGCACCTTGCTCAATCACTTTAAGTAAGTTGATGAGTACAGATTCCGCTTCAGTAACAGCATCCAGCTTTTCACCTTTGACTGCTACTTCTTGTCCTCTTGCATGTATGACGACATCAAACGCATCTTCAATTAGTTTAATATGTTCATCATTATTCCCTAATAAAGCTTGTGCTTGATTGATATCGTCAATCTGAATAATTCCAGGCATATAGTAGCTCCTTTTCATGTATTGTTATCACAAATGTATCAAATTTAAATTGTATGTTGCAATTGTTCTTTTATCGCTATAGGTTTATTATATCATGTTTGCTATATTTCAACCGTAAATCTAACATGAAATGACATAAAGTTGTCGGCTTGTTAACAGAACATTGCTGTTATAATTTTGCCCACTAGGGACAAGTAATAATGATGGATGTAATATTATCAACTAATAAACGATTTCATAAAATAACCAAAGGGAAAATCCCTTTGGTTAGTAGAGTGAGTTTATTTTAGTTGTTTAGGTTTGGTTAAAACTTCCGACCAAATCAAACCGTTTACTACCTCATTTTCAGAAAAGGTTAAGTCCCCTTTCAAAGCTGGGGTTGGTTCTTTTCTCTCAGTGAGTTGCTGTAATTTCATTCGTTTAGTACGATTAGATAAATACTCATCTTGAATAATTTCTTTTGCTTTACGTTCCATGCGTTCTAACTGTTTAAGACGCTCTTTATTAAGTTGTGCGTCGATTTCATCCATTTGAGATTGTAACAGTTCTTTGAGTTGCTTCGACGTATCTTCTTGCTTTTTTTGTTCTGACACTTTAGGCTTTATTGGCTCAACTTGCTTTTTAGGTATAGGTTGTTGTGAAGGTTGATGCTGCCTTTCTTCCTGAGGGACATGCTCAGGTTCTGAAAATTCTTTTTCAAATTCTTCTAGCTTTTCTTGTACTTTATCTAAAAAGCTTTTTTGATTCGTTTTTTCATGTTCAATATGTTTTTGTTGAGGAGGCTTACGATTTTGGCGTTTCTCATGACTTTTATCATTAACTGCGCTAATGATTGAAATAACGACAGAAATGATAAATATGATCACTCCTATACTCATAAAATCACCTCAATTAATGTTCTGATGTAGAGTTATCGTTATTTTGAGTGCTTTTATTAATCGCTTCTCTCATACCTGTATCAGCTTCTATATTTTTAAGATTGTAATAATCTTTGACACCTAAATTTCCTGAACGTAAAGCTTCGGCTAATGCAAGTGGAACTTCTGCTTCCGCTTCTACTACCTTCGCATGCATTTCTTGTACGCGTGCTTTCATTTCCTGTTCTTGGGCAACAGCCATCGCACGGCGTTCCTCTGCTTTTGCTTGTGCAATATTTTTATCAGCAATAGCTTGTTCAGTTTGTAAGTCTGCACCGATATTTTTGCTAATATCAACATCAGCAATATCAATTGATAAAATTTCAAATGCTGTTCCAGAGTCAAGACCTTTACTTAACACTGTTTTAGAAATATTATCAGGGTTTTCTAAAACTTGCGTATGGTGCTCACTTGAACCAATCGTTGAAACGATACCTTCACCGACACGTGCGATAATTGTGTCTTCTCCAGCACCACCGACTAAGCGTGAAATATTTGCACGTACTGTAATACGTGCTTTCGCTTTTACTTCAATCCCGTTCATTGCCACACCTGCGATAAATGGTGTTTCAATAACTTTAGGGTTTACAGACATTTGGACCGCTTGTAAAACGTCGCGGCCTGCTAAGTCGATAGCAGCACCACGTTCAAATGGTAAATTGATGTCAGCACGTTGAGCAGCAATGTTGGCATCAACAACGCGGTCTACATTACCTCCAGCTAGATAGTGTGATTCAAGTTGGTTTGTTGTAAGGTGTAAACCGGCTTTATGCGCTTTGATTAATGGACCAATGACTTTACGTGGTGATACACGACGTAAGCGCATCCCAACTAAAGTGCCAATGCCGACTTTAACACCAGCTGCAAGTGCAGATATCCATAATCCTACTGGTACAAATGAGAATAATATGATAAGTGCAACAATGATAAGTGCAGCGATGATAATAAATGATATAAATCCAGTTGTTAACATTGCATTCTCTCCTTTATATTTAGTTTTCTCTTACTACAACACGTGTACCTTCGACTTCGATAATTGTGACTTCAGAATCTTTATTGATAAAAGAGCCTTCTGAAACAGCATCAATACGCTCATGATTGTATAAAATAATTCCTGAAGGTCTCAAATCGGTATACGTGATGGCTTTCTTGCCCACTAAGTCTGATCGATCATTGTGAGAAGTATAGCCAGATTCTTTATTCGTTGAATCTTTTAAAACAACCTTATCAAAGATAGAAATACTCTTTTTAAAGAATTTCACTAAAATCACCCATTCAATTAATGTCAAAATTAGTGCAACGATAACATTAAGTAGCATCATTGGTAAATCATTACCCATGGTAATCAAGCTGATAATGATTAAAATCATACCAATAATACCTAGAACTGCACCAAAAACAAATAGTTCTATGATTACTAAAATAGCACCAATTGTAAATAACATAATCGTAATCACAGATAAACTGCCTTCTATGATGAAACCTAAAAATATAAGTAATAAAGCGAACAAGGCAATAATACCAGCAAAATTAATTTTTCGAGAATAAAGTTGATATAAAAAACCAAGAAAGACTAGACAGGTTAGTACTAACGAAATACTTTGCGTGGTTAACCATGAGCCAATTTGCTCAAAGCCACTTTGATTTGTTACCTTATCAATCATATTTAAATTATGTATGACGAATTTAATTGTTCATACACCTCACTCTCTTCTTTGTAGTATACATGAAATTACAGCTGACATGTAGTAGTTATGCATTTTATTTTTTAATGTTAAAAAGCCTAGAACACGATGTTCTAGGCTTTTATATATCATTATTTGAACGTTGAGGGAGTTCAACACAATGAAATTATCTGAATTTACGTTTACGAGCAGCTTCAGATTTCTTTTTACGTTTTACGCTTGGTTTTTCATAGAATTCGCGTTTGCGAACTTCTTGAATTGTACCACTTTTAGAAACTGAGCGTTTAAAACGACGTAAAGCATCTTCTAATGATTCGTTTTTGCGGACTACTGTTTTAGACATCTGTATTTCCCTCCCTCCAAATATCAAAAAAACTTTTATTCATCAGTACATGGCTATGAACCATATACACAATAGTATAAATTAAATCTCTATTTCGGTCAATCTTCAAATTTACATTTTTAAAGATAAACGAAATCTTTTTTAATGTACGATTACAAAGAATATAGAAGGCAAAAGTATAGAAACAGCCTATTTTGATAAGGATAACGTCCATTGAAAACAGTACAAATGAACAAGAAATATACTAAAGCTTTTAATATTCTGTGTAAATCTATAAATTAATGTTAATTTAATATAACTTACTTTAATTATATAAGCACATGCTCGTGTTCAGAAGCGTTTGAAGCATGCGTAACCACACGTAATAAAGAACCTTGATTAATAGGATATCCAGCCTTTGTAATTTTAACCTTACAAATTTGGCCAATTAAAGAAGTATCGCCTTCAAATTCAACTTTCATATAATTATCAGCATAACCTACCAATACATTGTTGTGTGACCCTTTTTCTTCAGGGATTACTTCTAATACGTCATTTTCAAATTGAGAAGCATACGTTTTTGCGAGTTGATTACTCAATTCGATTAACTTATGAACACGTTCGTTTTTGATTTCTTCATCTATTTGATCGTCCATGCGTGCTGCAGGTGTCCCAATTCTTGGGGAATATGGGAATACATGTAGTTCAGAGAAATGATGATTAACAATAAAATCATAAGTTTCTTGGAACTCTGCTTCCGTTTCACCTGGGAAACCAACAATAACATCACTTGTTACAGCTAAGCCTGGTAGTGCTTCGTGTAATTTTTGAATACGTTCAGAAAAATGAGACATAGAATATTTACGACGCATGCGTTTTAATACACTATCTGAACCAGATTGAAGTGGCACGTGCAAGTGTCTTACCACTTTATGTGACTGTTTTAATACTTCTATTACTTCATCAGTCAGCTGACTTGCTTCTATAGAGGAGATTCGAATACGTTCAAGCCCATCTACAGTTTCAAGATCTCTAAGCAATTGTGCGAGGTTATAATCTTTTAAGTCTTGTCCATAACCTCCTGTATGAATACCAGTTAAAACAATTTCTTTATAACCGGAATTAACAAGCTGTGTTGCTTGTTCAATAACTTTTTTAGGATCTCTAGAACGCATTAAGCCCCGTGCCCACGGTATGATACAGAAAGTACAGAAATTATTGCATCCTTCTTGAATCTTTAAAGATGCACGTGTGCGGTCTGTAAAATATGGGACATCTAATTCTTCATAAGTGCGATTTTTCATAATATTACTTACGCCATTAATAGGTTGGCGTTCTTTTTGGTATTCGTTGATATAACCAAGTAATTTATGTCTGTCTTGCGTACCTACAACAATGTCAACACCAGGAATTTCCATAATTTCAGCAGAAGAAGTTTGTGCATAACATCCTGTCACACACACGACAGCTTCTGGATTACGTCGAATGGCACGACGAATCACTTGTCTACTTTTTTTATCGCCTGTATTTGTTACAGTACATGTATTAATAACAAAAACGTCTGCATTTTGTTCAAAATCAACACGTTCATAGTTTTCTTCTTTGAATAATTGCCAAATTGCTTCTGTCTCGTAGTGGTTTACTTTACAACCTAATGTGTGAAAAGCAACTGTACTCATATACTCACCCCATCAATTCTATTTCATAACTTATGGCACTTAGTGCATATAGTGGTGCGGTTTCAGCACGTAAAATTCTTGGGCCTAAACCAATACAAGTTGCAACTTTTTCAAAAGCTGCCACCTCTTCATCAGAAAAGCCACCTTCAGGACCAAATAGCATTAAGACACGAGCACCTGGCTTTAATTGTTGAATCTTAGTCTTAAAAAATGCCCGTTCATTTTCTTTTGCAGATGCCTCATAAGCCATAAGCACACAATCATATTGATTTATCATACCATAAATGTCTTTTAAATTCGAGGTAAAGTTAACTTCAGGGATGATTTGACGATAGCTTTGTTCAGCTGCTTCTTTAACGATTTTTTTCCAACGTTCAACTTTTTTATCGGCTTTTTGCTTATTTAATTTAACAATAGATCGGTCCATTTGAGTTGTGATGAACGCACTTGCACCAAGCTCAGTTGCTTTTTGTAGCAACCACTCATATTTATCGCCTTTAATAAGACCGCTACAAATAGTGATAGAAATAGGCAATTCACTCGCTATATCGACTCGTGCCAGACATTCGATTGAAATGTCGCTATCAGATATTTCTATAATTTTACAGCGGAAAGTTTGAGCGTCTAAAAAATTAACGATAATCTCATCGCCTACTGATAAACGCATGACATTTTTAATATGGTGTATATCATTTTTATCTGTGATAAAAAAACGCTGATGAAGTTCAGCGTTTTTATGAATAAAGTATCTTTGCATATTAAATCTCCTTACGCGCTATAATGCAAACCCAACCTTCTTGCAACTCAGTGTTAATAATTGTAAAACCAGCTGCTTTCATTTGCGCTTGTATTTCATCACGCTTTTCTTCAATAATACCAGATGCAATGAAATAACCGTTAGGATTCAATCGCGCATAAGCGTCTGTAATCATTTTTTCGATAATATGTGCCAATATATTAGCAATGATAACGTCATATTGTTCTGTCTCATTGACCAATAAGTTGCCTGTGCCTGTTTGTATAGTGTCAAGACAATGATTTTTTTCGAAATTTTCTTGTGCAACTTTTACAGCCATTTCATCTAAATCAATGGCTTTAATCGCTTTAGCACCAAGTAAATAAGAGGCGATACTTAAAATACCAGACCCTGTGCCCACATCTATAACGCGATGTTCAGGTTGTATTGTTGTCTCTAAAGCACTTAAGCACATACTTGTCGTTGGGTGATCACCTGTACCAAATGCCATACCTGGGTCTAACTCAATATAAAGATGATCAGATGTACGGTCTACTGACTCCCAACTCGGCACTATATAGAAACGATTTGAAGCTTGAAATGGGTGAAAATAGTTTTTCCACTCATTCTCCCAATCTGATTCCTGAATAGTCTTTTCACTTAAAGCTAGGATGGATTGATCAATTAAAGGCGCATGCGTAAATTGTGATTTAATATTTTCTTTTAAAGTTTCATCATATTGAAAATCATTAAAATAGGCTTTAATAATCATGTGTCTCTCAGGGTAGTCTTCTGGATTCAGTTCAAAAATCTCTCCGAATCGATCTTCACGTTCTTTTGAAAGCTCTCCCGAATCTTCAATCGCAACACCACTTGAACCGGCTTCTTGAAGAATTTCAGTAACAACGGCTTCTGCGTCTTGGTTTACGGTTACAGAAAGTTCAATCCATGTCATTGACTAATCTCCTTTGAAAAAGCGACGTGCTTTATCTTTAAAATTAGATGGCTGTTCAGTAATATTTTCTCCTGATTCACTCGCAAATTCTTTTAAAATTTCACGTTGTCTTTCAGTTAAGCGTGTAGGCGTCTGTACACGGATATTTACAAATAAATCACCGTATCCATAGCCATGCACATTTTTAATCCCTTTACCTTTAAGTCTGAACTGTTTACCAGTTTGTGTACCTTCTGGAATAGTTAACATGACATGTCCATTTAATGTTGGGATTTTAACTTCATCACCTAAAGCAGCTTGTGCAAATCCAATATCATGGTGATATAAAATGTCATCGCCTTCACGTTGGAACTTATCAGATGGTTTAACGCGGAATACGACAAATAAATCACCAGCAGGACCTCCATTTTCACCTGGTGAACCTTGACCTGCTAAACGAATTTGTTGGTCGTTATCGACACCTTCTGGAACAGTCACTTCAAGTTTGACATTTTTAATTTCTGTTCCTTTACCTTTACAAGTTGGACATGGCTCTTCAAATTCTTCGCCAGTTCCATTACATTCAGGACAAACTTTCTCAGTTCTTACACGTCCAAGTATTGTGTTTTGCTCTACTGTTATATGGCCTTTACCTTTACAGTATGAACATGTTTTCTTTTTAGTTCCTGGTTTGGCACCTTCCCCACCACACGTATGACAAGTAACTTCTTTACGAATAGAAATTTCTTTTTTCGTACCGAATACAGCTTCCTCAAAAGAAATGGTCATTGTATATTGAAGGTCGTCACCTTTACGTGGGGCGTTTGGATCACGCTGTCTTTGAGCACCACCAAAAAATGAGCTAAATATATCTTCAAATCCGCCCCCAAATCCTGAAAAGTCCTGGCCACCAAAACCTTGACCAAATCCACCTTGAGGTCCAGAATGACCAAATTGATCATAATTTGCGCGTTTATTATCATCGCTAAGTACTTCATAAGCTTCACTTATTTCTTTAAACTTAGCATCTGCGCCCTCTTCTTTATTAATATCTGGATGATATTTTTTTGACAATTTGCGGTAAGCCTTTTTAATTTCATCCTTACTTGCGCTTTTGCTTACACCAAGAACTTCATAATAATCTCTTTTTGCCAATGCCATCTCTCCTTTATATGCAAATTATGATTAAAAAGGGGCTGGGACGATTGAATGTCCTAGCCCCTTTGAGCGACTTTTTACAGTCAATATATACTTAGTGACATGACCTATTTTTGTGATTGATCGTCGTCATTTACTTCTTTAAATTCGCCGTCTTCAACTGTGCTTCCTTGTTGAGATGCATTGCCTTGACTTGCTTGAGCTTGTTGTTGTGCTTGCTCATATACTTTCATAGATAGTTGTTGTACAACTTGTTCTAAAGCTTCTTTTTTCGCTTTAATGTCTTCGATATCGTTACCTTCTAAAGCAGTTTTAAGCTCGTCTTTTTTCGCTTCAGCATCTTTTTTATCATCTTCGCTTACGTTTTCACCTAAGTCTTTTAATGTTTTATCTACTTGGAATACAAGTTGATCTGCTTCATTTCTTAAATCTACTTCTTCACGACGTTTTTTGTCAGCTTCAGCATTTTGTTCTGCATCTTTAACCATACGATCGATTTCTTCATCTGATAACGCTGAAGAAGATTCGATTGTAATGTTTTGCTCTTTATTTGTACCTAAATCTTTAGCAGTTACGTTTACGATACCGTTTTTATCAATATCAAAAGTAACTTCAATTTGAGGTACGCCACGTGGTGCTGGTGGAATGTCAGTTAATTGGAAGCGACCTAATGTTTTGTTGTCAGATGCCATCGGACGTTCACCTTGTAACACATGAATGTCTACAGCAGGTTGATTGTCAGCGGCAGTAGAATAAACTTGAGATTTTGATGTTGGAATTGTTGTGTTACGTTCAATTAAAGTGTTCATACGGCCACCCATGATTTCAATACCAAGCGAAAGTGGCGTAACGTCTAGAAGTACAACATCTTTAACGTCACCAGTAATGACACCGCCTTGAATTGCAGCCCCCATAGCTACAACTTCATCAGGGTTAACACCTTTGTTTGGTTCTTTACCAATTTCTTTTTTGATTGCTTCTTGTACTGCTGGGATACGTGTAGAACCACCTACTAAGATAACTTCATCAATATCAGCTTTTGAAAGACCAGCATCTTGCATTGCTTGACGTGTTGGACCCATTGTTTTTTGAACAAGTGAATCTGCTAATTCTTCAAATTTAGCACGTGTCAATGTTGTTTCTAAGTGTAACGGTCCAGATTCTCCTGCAGAAATAAATGGAAGTGAAATTTGTGTTGAAGAAACGCCAGATAAATCTTTTTTCGCTTTTTCAGCTGCATCTTTTAAACGTTGTAATGCCATTTTATCTTGAGATAAATCTACACCGTTTTCAGATTTGAATTGTTGAACAAGATAATCAATAATGACTTGGTCAAAGTCGTCCCCACCAAGTTTATTGTCACCTGCAGTAGCAAGTACTTCGAACACACCGTCACCTAATTCTAAGATAGAAACGTCAAATGTTCCGCCACCTAAGTCAAATACTAAAACTTTTTCATCTTTTTCTGTTTTATCTAAACCATAAGCTAATGCTGCAGCTGTAGGCTCGTTAATAATACGTTCAACTTCTAATCCAGCAATTTTACCAGCATCTTTAGTTGCTTGACGTTCAGCATCATTGAAGTAAGCAGGTACTGTAATAACAGCTTTTTCTACTTTTTCGCCTAAATAGCTTTCAGCAGTACTTTTTAGATTTTGTAAAATCATTGCTGAAATTTCTTGTGGTGTATAATCTTTGCCATCGATATTTTCTTTGTGATCAGTACCCATATAACGTTTAATAGATTGAATTGTATTTGGGTTTGTAATTGCTTGACGTTTAGCAACTTCACCAACTTGTGTTTCTCCACCTTTAAAAGCAACAACAGATGGTGTTGTACGTGCGCCTTCAGGGTTTTGAATTACTTTTGGTTCGTCTCCCTCTAAAACTGATACACAAGAGTTAGTAGTACCTAAATCAATTCCAATAACTTTACTCATAGTCTAATTCCTCCTAAATTTCAAACATTGTTATTTTTACATAAATGGTATTTTCAGTCAAAATTATTGATTTACTTTTACCATTGAAGCACGTAATACTCTGTCATTCAATTTATAACCTGGTTGTAACTCTTCTGTGATTTGTCCAGATTCATAATCAGGATGATCATCTTGAATTACAGCTTGATGATAGTTCGGATCAAATTGTTCGCCTTCTGTTTTGATACGTTCTAATCCGTTATCCTCAAGTGCTTTAGTAAGGCTATCATAAACCATTTCTACACCTTTTTTAAGTGAATTGAATGATTCATCATTACCTTCTATTTTTAAAGCGCGCTCAAAATTATCTAATGCAGGCAATACATCAGTAAGTACACTTTGAGCTTGATATTTCTTTTGAATTTGTGCTTCATTTTGAATACGTCGTTTATAATTTTCAAATTCAGCATACAAACGAAGATACTGTTCTTCTTTTTCATCTAGCTTAGATTTTAAAGATGCAATTTCTTCATCTTTTGGATCTACAGTTTCAGTCTCTTCGCTAATTTCTGAACTACTTTCATTTTCAGTTTGAACATCTTCTACAGGTTCAGAAGATAAATTTTCGTTCTGTTCCTGTTCAATTTTTTCTTCGTTATCACGAATGTCTTTTTCCTCTGACATTTTCAAACCTCCATTACATTTAAGCATGCGTGTATGCCTATTTTATGATATTCGACTAAGCAATTGTATCACGTTTTGATAACGCATTGCTGTAGGACCAATAACAGCAATATAACCATTCAAATCTTTTTCGATTTGATATGGACTGGTAAGAATGGCTACACCATGCAAATTGTTCTCAATTTCAGTACCAATGCGTATATTGATTGGATGATTAGAAATTTTATGAATAAATTCTGTAATCTGCTCAGACTCAATATACTTCAAGATAGGTTGAATGGATGCAACATTTGATTCATTTAACCCCTCAATTAATTGATGTTTGCCACCTAAATAGACATGAGATGATTCGTCTTTATTGTATTGTTCAATTAACTGATAAATATGCATGATTAAGTTTATTTCTTTATCATCAAAGCCTAACATACGATACATTTCAAAATGATGATTTTGGCCATCGTTGAGAAATGTATGAATACTTTGAGAAAGATAATTTGAAACTTTAATAATAGATTGATCATCAATGGTTTGCTGTGTGGAAACATGCAAATGTTTTACATGTCCAGTTTTATAAACCAGTACGACAATTAAATGATGAGGGTTTACCTTCATTAAATGTACATCTAAAATGGTGGACTTTGAATGATCAGGTCCTATTACAAGAGTTGTGTAATGTGTTTGATTTGAAAACACTTTTGCAAAGTTATCTAATGTAGATGAAATATCATAATGATGATTGACAAACATTTCATGTAAACTGAGATGACTTTGCTCATCTGAATTTAATGACGCCTCTAACAATCGATTCGCATATAGCCTAAACCCTTGTTCAGAGGGCACACGCCCAGAAGAAAAATGTGTTTTTTTAATTAAATCATTTTCTTCTAAAGACTTCATGTCGTTCCTAATTGTCGCAGGACTAACATCAACATTATGTCTTCGTATTAGTGTATTAGAACCGATTGGTTGTCCTAATTCAACATAATCTTCAACAATCGCATTTAAAATGCTTAATTGTCTTCGTGTAATCATGTTTTTCACCTCATTAGCACTCTTTTGTTTCAAGTGCTAACTATAATTTATCAAATTGGTCAAAGTAAGTCAATGTTAAAGCATCAAATATCAAAAAAGATTTTACACTTGTATAAATGCTTCAAAGACTTCATTTCCTACTATTCGTCCTTTATCTGTAAGCTTTATTTCCGTAGGTGAATTTTCGATGAGTCCTTGTTTTTCCAGCTTTAAAATTTCTTTAGAATATATGTCTTCTAACCGCCGTTGATATTTCATTTGGAATGTATCTTTATTGACACCTTGGTTCATTCTAAGTCCTAAAAACATTTCTTCCTCAATCTGTTCTTGTTCAGTCGGTTCTGTTTCAGATAACCTTGGTTTCAAACCTTGGTTGACTTTTTTAATATAATGATTAACGGGATTTACATTTGTATATCTAATCCCGTCAATATAGCCACTTGCGCCAGCACCAAACCCATAATAACTTTCATTTTTCCAATAAACTTTATTATGTGCAGATTCATGATTGGCTTTTGCGAAATTAGAGATTTCATATTGGTGTAATTCACTTTTTTTGATTCGATTCATCAAGAAATGATACATTTCAGCACCAATATCTTCATTAGGTAGCTTTAACTTTCCTTTTCGATATTGGTTATAAAATTGGGTCTGAGGTTCTAAAATAAGTCCATAACTTGATAAATGATCTATATTTAAAGATAAAGCTTCATCAAGACTAGTTTGAAATTGTTTTAAAGTTTGACCCGGCAAATGATACATCAAATCTAAACTAATAGATGGAATGTCATAATATCTTGCATTTTCAATTGCTTGATAAATATCGGATTTTTGATGACTACGCCCTAAAGTTTTGAGTAAATCATCATCAAACGTTTGGACACCAAGTGACAAACGATTTACCCCATATGATTTGAGTAAAGCTACTTTTTCAGCCGTTAATTCATCTGGGTTAGCCTCAAAAGTGTATTCTCCTGAAATTTTAAATTGTTGTTGAATCGTTTCTAATAGGTATGTGAGTTGCTCTACTGACAAAGCTGTAGGGGTCCCTCCGCCCACAAACAATGTCTCCAAAGTAGAAGCATTTGATTGCTTTATTTCCTCTCTTAAGCATTGTAAATAAGCATCAACTGGTTGATTTTGAATGAAATATTTATTGAAATCACAATAAGTACAGATTTTAACGCAAAAAGGAATATGAATATATGCACTTTTCACTGTCATCATGTCACCCCATAAAATATGCCCCCTAAACACTTTAAAGTATGGGGAGCATATAACAAAATTTTATTCTTCATCCATTTTTAATACGGCTAAGAAAGCGTCTTGAGGTATTTCAACATTACCTACTGCTTTCATTTTCGCTTTTCCTGCTTTTTGTTTTTCTAATAATTTACGTTTACGACTAATGTCGCCACCATAACATTTAGATAGCACGTTTTTACCCATGGACTTAATATTTGTACGCGCCACAATTTTATGCCCAATTGCAGCTTGAACAGGCACTTCAAATTGTTGACGTGGGATAAGCGTTTTTAATTTTTCAACTAAAACTTTGCCTCGTGCATATGCAAAATCACGGTGAACGATAAAACTTAAAGCATCAACTTTATCTCCGTTTAAAAGGATATCCATCTTAACAAGGTTACTTTCTTTATTTTCGATAAACTCATAATCAAATGAGGCGTATCCTTTAGTATTTGATTTGAGTTGATCAAAGAAATCAAATACGACTTCAGATAACGGAAGTTCGTATACAATATTTACACGTATATCATCTAAATAGTCCATGTTGATAAATTGACCACGTTTACGTTGACATAATTCCATAACTGCACCCACGTAATCGTTTGGTACCATCATTGTTGCTCTTACATAAGGTTCATATATTTTATCAATTTGATCTCTCTCTGGCATTTGAGCTGGGTTGTCGACTTGTAATTGATCACCATTTCTCAATACCACTGTGTAAATAACTGAAGGCGCTGTCGCAATCAATTCAATTCCGAATTCTCGTTCAATTCGTTCTTGAATAATTTCCATGTGTAACATACCTAAAAATCCAGTTCTATATCCGAATCCGAGTGCTTTTGATGATTCGGGCTCAAACTCAAGAGAAGCATCATTAAGTTGTAATTTTTCTAATGCTTCACGTAAATCGTTATAATCTTTATTATCGATTGGAAATAAGCCACAGTAAACCATCGGATTCATTTTCTTATACCCTTTTAATGGTGTCTCAGCAGGGTTTTCAGCATGTGTGATAGTATCACCAACTCGAGAATCGTCTACATTTTTAATGCTTGCAATAATATAACCTACATCGCCTACTGTTAATTCGTTTACAGGCAATTCTTTTGGTGTATTAATTCCGACTTCAGTCACTTCGAACGTTTTTCCTGTCGCCATCATCTGAATGCGGTCGCCTGCTTTAACGACACCGTCAACGACTCTTATAGATGAAATAACCCCTCTATATGGATCATATTCTGAGTCGAAGATTAAAGCTTTTAAAGGTGCACTAGGGTCACCATCTGGTGGTGGTACCATTTCAACAATTTTTTCTAAGATTTCATCTATACCTATGTTTGATTTTGCACTTGCTAATACTGCATCGTCCTTATCTAAACCGATGACGTCTTCAACTTCTTGTTTGACGCGTTCAGGTTCTGCGGCAGGTAAATCTATTTTATTAATAACAGGAATAAGCTCTAAGTCATTATCCAATGCTAAATATACATTCGCTAATGTTTGTGCCTCTATTCCTTGAGCAGCGTCAACGACTAAAATCGCACCTTCACACGCAGCAAGAGAGCGAGAGACTTCATAAGTAAAGTCGACGTGACCTGGTGTATCAATAAGGTGGAAAGTATAAGTTTCACCATCATTGGCTTCATATTTTAAGCGAACTGCATTTAATTTAATTGTGATTCCACGTTCGCGTTCTAAATCCATTGAATCTAATAGCTGTGCTTGCATTTCGCGAGATTCTACTGTTTTCGTATTTTCCAGTATACGATCTGCTAAAGTGGATTTTCCGTGATCGATATGTGCTATGATCGAAAAATTCCTGATATATTTACGTCTATTTAAACGTTCTTGATTATTCATATCATCATACTCACTTTCATAAAATTACCCGTCAATTAACGATTACATCTTTGCTATAATAACGTTTTTAAGTTATAAATGCAACTGAGTCTAGAGGTGTTTAATGTTAATATTTCTATTATAACCTATTTTCTTCAACAATCCTGAATAGGCCTTATATTTCGTGAGTTCTTATTGAATTATCAAAAATTACAGCTACACTTGAATTAATCGTTGCACATTGATTTGAGTTTTGATAGAATGAATCTTGTTGTAATCAAATTATTTTGATACCAAGATGATTATAGGAGGTGTCTTTCATGCCCAATATTAAATCTGCAATTAAACGTGTGAGAACAACTCATACAGCTGAAAGCAAAAACATTTCTCAAAAGAATGATATGCGTTCTGCAGTCAAAAATGCTAAAAAAGCTATTGAGACAAATGCCGATAATAAACAAGAATTAGTAAGCAATGCAATTAAACGTATTGATAAAGCTGCTCAAAAGAATTTAATTCATTCTAACAAAGCTGATAGAATGAAATCTAAATTGATGTCAGCAAAATAATTCAATATTTGTTTGAAAGTTATAGATTATGAGTGTGGGACATTCGTCCCCTCTAGCATTAATCAATAAAAGCTTCTATTAAGCATTAATGTGGTTATCTATTGCTGATTTCATTAATTTAATAACTTTCATAGGTTGAGACTTACCAATGTCTCAACCTTATTTTTTTTGCAACAAAATCTTAGTCATTTAATCAACCATTAGAAAAATATTAACGGTTGATTAAACAAACACTTAAAATATAATGTGGTTCGCCATAAAAAGTTGAATGAAGAAAACGCATCGTTGTACATAACGATTTGAACGTATCGCGGAACTAATCGCCATACGCTACAAGCTGAGTATAAATAATTCTAAAATTAAAACTTTATCCATATAGGAAGACTTAAGTTTATAATCTGTTTCAGCGCATCGATCAATAATCGATAATAATGATTCTAACTGATATCTTTTAACTTGGTTGAGTGCTAATTTAACTCGATAAGGGTGTGCACCAACAGTTTTAGCAATTTGTTGTCCAGAATATCCTTTTTGACTCAAAATTTTGGTTTGATAATACAATCGATAATTACTTGTGATAAGTGCTAATAATTTAATGGGTTCTTCTTTAAGCTGAATTAAATCTTTAATGAGTTGAATTGCCTTATCCTTTTGACCTTTTTGAATATATTCGGTTAATAGAAAAACATTTTGCTCAAGACTTCTATTAACAATCATTTGTATATCGTTTTTATTTATGACGGGGCGTTCTCCTACAAATAATAACAACTTATCAAGCTCTTGTTTTATAACACGATATTGTACGCCTGTTAATGATAAAAAGTGCTCTAATGCATCTTGTTTAATTTCCTTATAAGATGTATTTAAATATGTTTTAATCCAATTCAACATTTCTTGTTCTGACATTTGTTCAATTTTTTTAATTGATGCATGCTTTTTTAAAGTTTTTACAAGCTTCTTTCTCTCATCTAATTTCACTGATTGGACTTGAAATATCAGTAATGCTTCCCCATCGTATTTTTCTATAAATGCTTGTAACGCATCTGTATGAGCAATGTAATCTTTAGGCGGTTTTTCTCCTGTAAAAACGAAACTATTTTGAACAACAATCACTTTTTTATTTGAAAATAGCGGAAGTGTCAAAGCTTCTTCGATAATTGTATGAATATTGACCTCATATAAATTATACTTTACATAATTAAAATCATCCTTAGGTTCATTATCAAGATAATGATCGATGAGTTGATCTGTTTCGCGGTCTATTAACTCAGGGACCTCCCCATGAATGACGTGAATGTTTGACATACATATACTTCCTCTCTTATTTCTCAATCGTATTTATACATTATATCATGAAAAGTAAAGGTGATTCCTAATTATGAAGCTTTCTCAGTATGAATTTGATACGATGTCTTACCTTTATCATTAAATTCGATATTTATATGATGATTATCAGCGGTGTTATATACTTTTGCATGAATAGCCCTTAGCTTTTGAATAGTAGTTGGATGCGGCAAATGATAGACATTATTTCTACCTGCTGATATCAGTGCGATTTGAGGTCGTATTTCATTGATAAAGGTTGTTGATGAACTCGTTTGACTTCCATGATGTCCTACCTTTAAGATTTGAATTTTCGGTAAGCGATAATTAGCGAGTAGCTTCAGTTCATTTTTTTCTGTAGCATCCCCCATTAGTAAGATATGGGTTTGATCGATCGATGCTAAAGTAATGATTGAATGTTCATTTGGGTCAGCACTGTTTTCAATATTTGTATCCAATAGAGTAAATTTAAATGCGCCTAAATCGATAAAAGAAATGTCTTTATAGGACAATAATTTTGTATGTTGGCTTTTCGCAATATTTTGAATCCATTGCAACTTTTCTTGGTTAAAATGAGAAGGATTAATGATAATATTTTTGATTTTGATATATTTTGAAATTTGCGCAAGTTCGCCTAAATGATCACTATGATCATGAGTGATAATTAAATAATCAACATGATGAATACCCCTCTTTTTAAATAACGGATAAGTTGATTTTTCCGTGATGTTGTAGTTACGTTTTTTCATGCTCCCATGTTCAGCTACCCCACCAGTATCAATTAGGAGTGTTTTACCATTTTTATTTTGGAAGAGTATGGCATCGCCTTGTCCAACATCTAAAATTGTCATTTGGTTCGGATAATTTGGATGTAAGTGAGTCGCTATAAATAGGAAAGAAACAGCAGCCAAAAAGAACATGAGATATTTTTCATTAGAAAGGAAGTAAAGAAGAATAAAAGTAACGATTGTAATCATTAAAAATCCAACTTCTCCAAAATCTGCAATGGGAAAATGATACTGCGTAAGCGGTTGTAAACCTTTTAAAATGAAATTTTGTATCGTGAAAATAATTATCGACAAAGGCTTAAAAAGGAATAACAAAGAGGGATATATTAATGCACATAGACCTACAATGAATGAGAAAGGGATAATGACAAAACTATATAGCGGAATAAAGATAATATTGCTGATGATCCCCTGCCATTGTATTTCATTAAATTGGAGATAGTTGATTGGCAGAACAGCAACAATTGAAATCACAGATGCTAAAATAAGCGAATACGCGAATTGATACTTATTTAAAAGATCTTTCATCAAGATAAGAACACTACTAATGAGAAACGAATATATAAAACCTAGATGATAGTGATATTGAAAATTCAAAAACGACATGAAAATATACACACATGCTAATGCTTGTATCGACGTGAAATGAAAATATTTTGAAAGTATTAAAATTAACATTGTCATTAATACAGCTCTTTGTGCACTGGGGCTTGCATTAACAAACATAAGGAATAACGGCAAAAAGAGAAGTAATAGAGATTCAATCACATAAATGGGAATGGGTAACCGCTTAGTGAACATATAAAAAAACGCAATTAATATATTCACATGTGTCCCACTAATCGCATATAAATGTGATATCCCCAAGCCTCTCGCTCGGGACTTTTTGTCGCTAGACATATCATCTGTAGAGCCTGTCGCAATTGCTAATATTTCACCTTGGCCTATAAAATGATGCGCTCTAATGCGTTCAATCAAACTATTACGTGCATACATGATATAGTCTTTAAATTTGGGTTGCATGCGTATACATCTATTAAAATCAATTTTTTTAACAAAAAGAACTTCCAATTGTGAAAGGTGTTGGGGATCGTGATATATTCCCTTCACCGGACAAGCATGGTTCAGAAAGAAATTAGCATTTGGAAGGTTGATTTTAGTTTTAAAAGGCGCCTTTAAAACTAACTGTTTATTAAAGTCTGATATATTTGCCGTAAGTAACCCTTCCTTGACTGAAGGAAGAGAAGAAAAATGAATCAATACGTTCTTTTCCTCATTTGATTGTTGGGTATAGGAAGATTGAATATGTTCTAAAGGCGCATGTTGTTTCTTTTCAATCCCAAATCCAATCGACACGATTAAAAGACTGGTCACCATCAATAATTTGCTTTTTCTTTTCCTATACATAGTAATTAATATAATGAATAATAGAAAAAGCGCAGTCATTAAATGATGATAAGCGATTTGACCAATAATATAGCATAATAAGAGATAGGTCATTTTGTATTAAGAAGATAATTAGCAATAGTTTGAGCATTAAAGTCGATCTTTTCAAAATTAATTCCAGATTGCTTTAATAACTGGATTGCATAGGGATGATTATGGTAATCTTCGGCATAATAAACAGTTTTGATTCCGGCTTGAATTATAGATTTTGTGCAATTTAAGCATGGAAAATACGTCACGTAAATTGTAGCCCCCTCTGTTGAGACACCTTGCTTGGCGCATTGCAATATTGCATTCATTTCTGCATGAATCGTTCTAATACAATGACTGTCTTCTATTAAACAACCTTCATCAATACAGTGGACTTCTCCTGAAACTGAGCCATTATAGCCCCCAGCAATAATACGATTGTCTTTAATAATGGTTGCACCGACTGATAATCGAGTACAAGTCGATCTCAATGCTAGTAAATGTGATTGTGCCATGAAATAGTCATGCCATTGAATACGTTTCTATTTAAGTCACTCCTCGAAGTTATTTCCAATGATTCTTTATTAAATTATAACTTTTTCTATAGTATTTCACTAGTTAGATTCTACAATCAGACTGAAAAGTAAGATTTGATTTTCTGTTTTTACCTCAATAATTACCCGTTATAACAAATCTGAATGAGATTTCAGCATATAGATAGGTTTTACATATGAATTCACCAAAAATGATAAAGTATAAAAACGGTTTCTATACGGTTCGATCTCATACACTTTATGAGAGATTATTTAGGTTTGGGTTGTTCAACGGTAGACGCTACACCACCGTCAGCACCTTTACGTGCATCTTGTATTTTCATACAAGCACAGACTATATCTTTTCCGTTGGCATTATCCATTACGGCGAAACCACTTCCACACGCTTGTGTGTACTTCCCTCAAGAGGAATAGTCGTTGAACCTTCCTATTTCTAGGCTTGGCTGCTAGTTGCCCATTGCAAAAAACACTTAGGTTTTAACCTTATGTCATCCTGCTTATTTTTTCTGCAGTTTCGCAACCTTCACGCTTGAGTTTGATTATCTCTACGTTGTGGTCAAGCAGGCTTTAGGGTTTTCAAGCAATTCAATTTCTTTGTTGGACAGTCGTACTGTCACGATGTGCAGATTTCTCTACACACTGAATAAAAGAGGCGCTTTGACTTGAAAAATACATCTAAAATGTCAAAAGCTTAGGTCTTTTCATTATTCAAACGTTTTATCGCCGATACCTTTAATTTCTTTTAATTCATCAACAGCATTAAAGCCATTGTGTTCTTCTCTATATTTAATGATTGTTTGGGCCTTCGAAGGTCCAATTCCAGGAACTTGGGTCAAGTCTTTTTCTTCTGCTGTATTTAAATTAATGACTTGATTTGAATCTGAAGTCTCATGCTCTTTACCTAATGATTCAGCATGTGCCTCAACTTGTTGTTTATCGTTAACAGTTGGAATATAAATCATCTTTTGATCACGTAACTTTTCGGCTAAATTAACCGTTGATAAATCTGCGTTCTTAAGTGGCTGAGCTTTATCCAATAAATCCTTTATACGCGCGTTAGGTTTCATTTCGTATGTTCCCGCATGCTTTATTGCACCTTTTATATCGACTATAACTGTTGAAGGTATCGTCTGTTCATTTGGCTTGGATTGCTTATCTTTCCCAACACTTGACTCTATCAAATCACTTTGATGTGGCAGAGATATCTCATCTTTTGATTCTTTGCTGTCAAATCCCGTAAAAAAGAATATAGAACAAAGAATAATGATTAATAAAGAAATACATAGACATAAGTGAATCTTATAATGCTTAAGCAAATCAAAAACATGTTGTGTAGATCGCATAAAAAAACCTCCTTGCGTTTATTTACACGCAAAGAGGGATGGTTTTACTTCTATTTTTTTGCTATAAAAAAGAGTCGATCACTCTCACTATTTTTATTACTATAATCGAAATCATAAAATGTTTCAATATCTTTAAAACCAATTGCTTTAAGCATTTCTATATACTGTGCTTTTTCTAACGTCCGTTGAAACTGTGATTCATCTCTTCTTAAATATTGTCCATCTTCTGTTCGAATAAAAAATGTTAAGTCATGCCAAACACTATGAGGTAACTCGCCAGTCTCGGTTTGCCATACGAGCGTTAAGTCATCACGATCATCTAAATAAACTTGTTGGTTGAACTGTGTATCCATTTTATAAATACTGTGCACATCAAAGATAAAACTTCCTTGTTGTTTGAGATGATGGAAGACATGATTAAAAGTTGCCATTACATCCGCTTCTTCAACAACGTAATTTAAACTGTCACAAAGAATCGTTACTAAATCAAATTGGCGATTTAAGTTAAATGCTGTCATATCTCCTTGTATCCAATTTACATGTTCAGATTTTTGCTGTGCACGTGCTATCATCTCAGGACTTAAATCCATTCCTACTACCTCGGTCGCTAGTTGTGGTAAAAACTGTGTTAAATTACCCGTCCCGCAACCAATATCTAAGATGGAATGAGCTTGAGCCGCATGAAGCGTATCCTTTATAATGGCAAGCCATTTATCATAAGGCTGATCATCAGTTAATCGATCATAAAATACACTTAAATTCTCATATTGCATTATGAACTCATAACCTCTTTATACCCCATCATTTCTACATCTTGATAAAGTTTTTCTAAATTGTAATAACTGCGTTCATCTTTATGAAAAACATGAACAACAACATCTGCTAAATCAATTAAAATCCATCGGCCTTCATTGAAACCTTCTATACGTTTCACTGTAACGCCTTGTTCTTCCGCTTGTTCTTTAACAGCTCTTGCGATAGCTTGAACTTGTCTTTCATTGTTTCCATGACAAACTACAAAGTAATCTACAATATCAGAAATGCCATGCATATTAAGTGAGATAATATCTTCGCCTTTTTTATCGTCTGCAGCTTTAACAGCTAACATGAGTAAGTCTTTTACGTTCATTGAATCATCCTTTAATTAGAGTCATTTAAATTGTAATAATTAAGACAATCAATAGTTGATTGAAAAACATTAACATCTTTGTTCACAAGATACAATACTGTACGTTTGGATATTTCATATATTGTTTTGTCTAAGCCTACACCATTATAGGCCATATCGCGTATTTCATCTACACCGGGTGTTTTACGTCCAGGTTCGATATAGTCAGCGATAAACACTAGTTTTTCAGTTTTCGTCATTTGTTTACGCCCTGTTGTATGATTATAGATTGCTAATAAAATTTCTTTATCGTTTACACCATATTGATGTTTCATCAATGCCGCACAAACAGGACCGTGTAAAATCTCAGAACCATAACCTAAAAGCTCGTGATCTAACTGATAGCGCGTCACTTGTTGATATAAAAAGCTGAGGTCGTCATATTTACAAAAATCATGTAAAATACCTGCTAATTCCGCTTTTTCTTTATCCCCTTCATAAATATCTGCTAATTTAACAGCTGTTTCTGCAACACGCATTGAATGTTCAAATCTTTTTTTAGGTAACTTTTGCTTAACCAATTCAATTGCAAACGCTTGATCCATATAACCCCTCCTTGAAAATATACTGTTCGACATTTAACGGTACCCACATATGAATCGTTCTGTTTTGTTGACAACGTTCACGAATTTCAGTTGAGCTGATTTCGATATTAGGAATATTAATCGGTTGAATAGATTCTGACTGTGATTGGATTGGATAGCCTCTATTAACAACAATAAAAGTAACGATTTTCTTTAATTCCTTAATTTTATACCACTTGTCTAATTGTTCATATTGGTCAGTGCCAATAACAAAATAGAGTTGCGCGTCTGGCGCTTCATTTTTAATTGCGACTAATGTATCGTAAGTATAACTTTGTCCTTTACGATGTATTTCGTCTAAACGAAGTGTGCCAAATCCCAGATTTTGAATGACAAGTTCGACCATTTTTATACGATGTTTGACATCAATTAAACCGCTCGGTGTCTTTAAAGGAGACATGTAACTCGGTATAAAATAGAACGCATCCGGTCTAATCTGGTCATTTACCTCACTCGCAACCATCTCGTGACCACTGTGAATTGGATTAAACTGTCCCCCATAAATAACGATTTTTTTCATATTAAGGGAGTTCAATCGTTTTATTTTCTTTAGATTCCTTATAAAGAACAATCATAGATCCAATCAGTTGAACCAATTCACTTTGAGTTTCATTTGCTATCGTTTCTGCAAGTGTGGCCTTATCTTCTAAATTATTTTGTAAAATATGAATTTTAATTAATTCTCGTTTTTCAAGAATATCTTTAATTTGAATAATCATATTTTCATTTATACCTGATTTTCCAATTTGAAATGTAGGATCAACATGATGTGCTTGACTCCTTAAAAATCTCTTTTGTTTTCCTGTTAACGCCATAATAGCCTCCTTATTAATTCGTTTCATTTAATTTGTTTAGTACAGATTGTCTCATTTCTGAAATATTACTATCTAGGCCTGTCCAAATTTTAAAGCTTTCTGCGCCTTGAAAAACAAACATATCCAAACCATTATATATCGTATACCCTTTTTGAGCAGCTTGTTTTAAAAATGATGTTTGCAAAGGGTTATAAACGATGTCGCATACAAGTGCGCTAGGCTTTAACTTTTGAAAAGTAATGATACTATCAGTAGATTGATTCATGCCTACTGGCGTTGTATTGATAATAATATCAAACGTCTCTAATAGAGGATGAACCTCATCTAAACTATACTTAAGCACATTAAATTTCCAACTGTCAAAGCGTGCCATTGTCCTATTAGCAACTGTAATTGGATGTTTGCATACTTTTTTTAATGCATAAGCGATTCCCTTGCTTGCCCCTCCTGCACCTAAGATAAGGATTTGTGCGTCACTTAAATCTCCATATTTTGATTGCAATCCTTTAACAAAGCCGAGGCCATCAGTATTGTGTCCAATCCACTGATTATTGATAATTCGAACAGTGTTCACCGCACCAATTGCTTGCGCCTCTTCAGTAAGTGAATCTAAAAAAGGGATGATACGCTCTTTATGAGGAATAGTGACATTAAAACCATCTAAATCTCTTTCGGAAATGATATCTTTAATATGATGAAAATCCTGTTCTGGAATATTTAGTGCTTCATATTGATCGTTTAAATTTAAACTTTTAAAATTTGTCTGATGCATGATGGGTGATAAAGAATGATCGATTGGATGCCCGATAACTGCAAATTTCATACATGCTCACTCCTTACATAATGGAAGGTCTTAATGTCACTTCAACATTTTTAGGAACCGTCACATCTAACTCTGCACCAGCGTCAACGGTAACGAAGCCTAAACCAGAAATCATGATGTCTTTTTTCTCATTTCCTGTATTCAAATGAATCGTATTGAGTAGTTCAAAATCAAAGTCTTGAGGTTGGGACGGTGGTGTTAATAATGAACCAAGTTGAGTTTTCCATAATTGATCAGCTTTTTCTAGCTTAGTTCTGTGGATGTGAAGCTCGTTAGAAAAATAACAAACTAGAGGCCGTTTTCCTCCTTTTAAATAATCAACACGAGCCAGTCCCCCAATAAACAAGCTTTGTAATTCATTGAGTTGATAAACGCGCTGTTTAATTTCTTTTTTAGGCATAATGATATTGAGTTCTTTTGTCGTTACAAAATGTGTCATTTGATGTGCCTGTATAATACCTGGTGTATCATACATGTCACTTTGATCATCAATTGGGATATCTATCATATCAAGCGTTGTACCTGGTACTTTTGATGTCGTGACTACATCTTTTTCTCCTACGCTTTGTTCTATTAAGCGATTAATCAATGTCGATTTCCCCACATTTGTTGTGCCAACAATATACACGTCTTGCCCGTCACGATGCTTTTCAATCGTTTGGAGAAGTTCATCAATACCGAACCCTTTATGCGCAGAAATGAGACATACATCTTCAGGATATAAGCCATAATTTTTAGCAGATTTTCGTAACCACTCCGTTACACGACGCTTATTAATTTGTTTTGGTAATAAATCAACTTTATTCGCTGCTAAAATAATTTTTTTATTTCCTACAATTCTTTTAATTGCATTAATAAACGAACCTTCAAAATCAAACACATCTACTAAATTAACTACAATTCCAGGTTTGTTCGATAAGCTATTCAATAATTCAAGAAAATCTTCACTATCCATACCGACATCTTGAACCTCATTGTAGTTCTTTAAGCGGAAACAACGTCGACAAATGACGTCTTCTTTTCCCATGCTTGCTTTTGGGACGTAACCAGGTTTTTGAGGGTCAGTCGATTGTAAGACTGCACCACAACCGATACACTTTAAAGTTTCAGTCAATTAAGATTCCTCCCATTTAATATAACCTTTTCGCTTGAAATGATTTAATAAGCGTCTCTCTAATAGCCGGTTAAACTTAGTGATAAATCCATCTGAATTTTTAACTGGGACAACCATAATTGTATACAAACCACTGCGATTCCCACCAAATACATCTGTTAACATTTGATCTCCAATGACAACAACCGCATCTTTCTCTAATCCCATTTGATGTGTTGCACGTCTTAGAGATTTTCCACGTGGCTTTTTAGCTTTAAAAATATAATCTACATTTAAGTTTTGGCAAAAAGATTTCACTCTTTTTTCATTATTATTAGAAACAATTGTTACTTTCATATTTCTATCTTCAAGGCCTTTAAACCATTCCTGAACTTTAGGTGTGGGATCTGCTTCATCCCAACCTACTAATGTATTATCTAAATCTGTAATGACACCTTTAATATTTAATGCGTGTAATTGGTCAAAGTCGATTTCATGAATTGATTTGACATATTGGTTAGGCAAAAATAATCGCTTGATAATACCCATTATAATCCTCCATTTTAAAATACTTCATTCGTAGTATTATAACACAATATCTTCTTAAAAGCGCTTTGTTTATAATTCTTTGACTAATTCACTAACCATTTTACTTGAAGACTGTGAGGCTACTTTTAAAAATGCTTCAAAAGTCATTCCGGCTTCTTCATCTGCTAAATCAGATATTGCGCGTGTGATAATAAATGGCGTATTAAATTGGAAACAAGTTTGAGCAATGGCTGCAGCTTCCATTTCAGCTGCTAAAGCATGTGGGAATGAAGCTAAAATTGTTTGACGTTGCGCGTTGGTACCAATAAAGCTATCTCCCGATACAATAAGGCCTTCTTTACCATTTTGGCTTAAAGATTTTAAAACTTTATCTACTTTTTTAAATAATTCTTGATCCGCTTTGTACGTTGCTGGCATGCCAGGTATTTGCCCTATTTCATATCCAAAAGCGCGAGCATCAGCATCATGATATGCCACTTCTGAACTAATGACGACATCCCCTAATGACAAGCCAGGTTGAAGTGCACCTGCTGATCCAGTATTTATAATATACGATGGTTTAAATTCGTTGATTAATAATGCCGTTGAGATAGCAACATTGACTTTACCAATTCCGCTTTGTGTTAAAATAATCTCTTTGTCATTTAATAAGCCTTTATAGAAAACCGTATGTGCGATTTTAATCTCTTCTAACGCCACCATCTGAGATTTTAAAATTTCTATTTCTTCTTCCATAGCACCAATAATGCCAATCATAATATTGCCTCCTGTTACATATATTGAATTATTACTATTTAATCGATTAAATGTATGATTTTAAATATAAATGTTTAAGTCGTTTATAAAAGATTAGAATGTCGCTTAGTTTACACTATTGTCATTAATGTAAGAAGTAAAGTGCCATTAACGCAAAACAAGAAATACACACCTTTAAAACACAACACCCTAACCTATCCTTATACACTTCCAATACCTTACCTTTGCTATTTTATCATACTTAGACCAACAACTTCATAATAAAAAATGGGAGCGGGACAGAAATCAAAATGATTTCGTCGTCCCGCCCCGGCAAGGATGAGTAGGACGATTCAAGCATAAAAAGCGAAGAAGAGTCCACTCATCTACTGCGCTCTCAAAGATGTCTAGAAGCATACCATGCGGGACAGAAATCAAAATGATTTCGTCGTCCCGCCCCGGCAAGGATGAGTAGGACGATTCAAGCATAAAAAGCGAAGAAGAGTCCACTCATCTACTGCGCTCTCAAAGATGTCTAGAAGCATACCATGCGGGACAGAAATCAAAATGATTTCGTCGTCCCGCCCCGGCAAGGATGAGTAGGACGATTCAAGCATAAAAAGCGAAGAAGAGTCCACTCATCTACTGCGCTCTCAAAGATGTCTAGAAGCATACCATGCGGGACAGAAATCAAAATGATTTCGTCGTCCCGCCCCGGCAAGGATGAGTAGGACGATTCAAGCATAAAAAGCGAAGAAGAGTCCACTCATCTACTGCGCTCTCAAAGATGTCTAGAAGCATATCATGCGGGACAGAAATCAAAATGATTTCGTCGTCCCGCCCCGGCAAGGATGAGTAGGACTGTTTGAACATAAATATATAAAAAAACAGGATGGCATTTGTCATCCTGTTAACACTTGTTTGCAAAGATTGTATTAAAATCATCGCATCTCAATTCTGAACTATTTTCTTATAACCTCATATTTTAAATCGTATCTTATTGATTCCATAAAGCTGCTAAACCTTGTAAAGAGAAAAATCCTGTAAAAATTGTAACGACAACTGCTACAATTCCAAATATAAGCATCCAAGTTGGGTGCTTGTAGTCACCTACGATTCGTTTATTTTTTGAAGCAATCAAAATTGTTCCCAATACGATAGGAAGAATTAATCCATTGAGCGCACCTGCAATAATCAGTAATTTTACAGGTTTACCAATAAACAAGAATATTAGAGTAGAAATAACTATGAAGGCTACAACAACATAGTTATCATAAGTTTTAATTTTATGATGTAATGTTTTTATGAAAGTTGTACTTGTATATGCAGATCCAATAACAGATGACATTGCAGCAGCAAAGAGAACAACACCGAAAATATTTTTTCCAATCGGTCCTACTGCATGTTCAAAAACTGAAGCTGGTGGATTATCTGGATTCAATGTCACACCAGTAACAACGACACCTAAGACAGCTAAAAACAAGAGTGCTCTCATTACACCCGTTGTGAGAATACCTGTTATTGCTGAACGGTTCACAAAAGGTAAATAATTTTGTCCTTTAATACCTGCATCTAATATTCGATGTGCACCAGCAAATGTAATGTAACCCCCAACAGTGCCCCCGACCAAAGTAATGATAGGTAATACCAGTGATGAAGGATTTTCTGGTAAAATCATATGTTTTGCTGCATCAAGATAAGGCGGATGAGACTGCACCATGACATATGCAACAGTTGCAATCATCACGACACCTAATATCATTGTCACAACGTCCATAATCTTTTGACCATTTTTAGAGATGAACACTAATATAGCGATAGCAGCTGTAATCGCTGAGCCTACTCTAACATCGAGTCCAAAAATAGCATTAAGTCCTAATCCAGCACCAGCAATGTTTCCAATGTTAAATGCTAATCCCCCTATAGCAATTAAAATTGAGATGAAAGTTCCTAATCCCTTAATCACTTCATTCGCAATTTCTTGGCCACGATAACCAGTCACAACAAGGATACGCCAAATATTAATTTGTGCACCAATGTCTATAATGATAGAGAGCAATATTGCAAAAGCGAAACTAGCCATAAATTGTTGTGTAAATACAGCAGTTTGCGTTAAAAAGGCTGGTCCAATTGCAGAAGTAGCCATTAAAAATACAGAGCCTAACAATAGCCTCTTATGTGTTTTTGTGAATTGAAAACTTTCATTATTCTCAATTTGATTTGGATTTTTTTTCATTTATTAACCCCCTAATGTACGGATATCAACATTTTCTTCTGATAGATGCGATCGAATTTGTTTAACGAATTCCAGTGCATGTGCTCCGTCTCCATGTACACAAATAGTATCTGCTTTGATATCTATCATTTCACCTGAAATCGTTTTTACAGTACCTTCTTTAACCATTTGTAAAACTTGTTCAATTGCTTCATGCGAATCTTCAATGACGGCTCCTTCCTTTTTACGACTCACTAATTGGCCATCATTTTCATATCTGCGATCAGCAAAAACTTCAGAAGCCACATTTAATCCTTGCTTTCTTCCCTCATCAATCAAAATAGAATTAGAAAGACCCATTAAATATAATTTAGGGTCTATTTCATAGATTGCAGAGGCAATCGCCTTAGCGATTTCTGCATCTCTAGAAGCCATTTGATATAAGGCCCCGTGCGGTTTCACATGATTGAGTTTGACGCCTTGAATGTCACAAAATGCTTTTAAGGCACCGACTTGATAGACTACCATATTAAAAATTTCCTTTAATGACATGTCTAAGTTTCGGCGACCAAAACCTTGTAAGTCAGGAAAACCTGGATGTGCCCCAACACCCACATGATTTTGTTTGGCAAGTTTAACTGTTTCTGCCATTACATTTTCATCACCTGCGTGAAACCCACATGCAATATTTGCAGATGTTATCAATGGTATGACAGACTGGTCGTTACCAATTTTATAATTACCGAAACTTTCACCTAAATCACAGTTTAAGTCAATTTTCATTTTCAGTGACCTCCTTAAAAATGTTGTGACGATCTAAAAATTTAATATCTACTTCTTTCGCATCACCTTCAAAATATGGCGGATACGAAAGTAAAGCATACAAGAAGTCTGCAGTCGTTTTAAAACCGTCTATAACGAGTTCATCTAATGTCACTTTTAATTTTTCTATCGCATGTTGTCTAAATTCACCTTTAACGATGACTTTAGCTACCAGTGAATCATAATATGAAGATACAGTATAACCGCTGTATAAAAGCGAGTCAACTCGTATATTGAAGCCATGAGGGAAATGAAGGCGTTGAACTGTACCCGGTGTCGGACGGAAGCCTTTTTCAGGATCTTCAGCATTAATTCGTGCTTCTATGACATGACCTTTAAAAGAAATATCTTCCTGTTTTAAATCGAGTTGACCGTTCTTCATGATTAATAATTGTTGACGAACTAGATCAATATCCGTACGCATTTCAGTCACTGTATGCTCGACTTGAATTCGTGCATTCATTTCAATAAAGTAATAAGCGTCTTCTGTAACAAGAAACTCAATCGTTCCTGCACTTCTATATTGAGCTGCTCGAGCGACTTTGACAGCATCATTACAAATCTTTTCTCTTTTTTCATCACTTAAAGCGCTACATGGCGATTCTTCAATCAGTTTTTGGTTTTTTCTTTGTACAGAGCAATCTCTCTCACCTAAATGGATATACTGTCCTTGTCCGTCACCCAAAACTTGAACTTCAACATGTTTTGCTACAGGGATAAATGCCTCAACATAAACACGATCATCATTAAAATATTTATTACCTTCACTTTTGGCTTCTTTAAATGCGCGTTCTAATTGAGATTCGTCTTTAACAATGCGAATGCCTTTACCGCCTCCGCCACTCGCCGCTTTAATAACAAGTGGATAGCCAATCTCTTCTGCAAGTTTTTCAATTTCTTCGATATCCTCTACAGATGATTTTGACCCGGGAATGACTGGTACGCCTGCTTGGTCAACGGTTTGTCTCGCAGTAATTTTATCTCCCATTAATTTCATCGTTTCTTTAGTAGGGCCAATAAAATAGAGGCCTTCGCTTTCTACTTTTTCAGCAAAAACTGGGCTTTCAGATAAGAAACCATAACCTGGATGAATTGCATTTGCATTTGTAATTTCTGCAGCTGACAAGATTTTACGAATATGCAAATAACTATCAAGTGGATTAGGCTGTCCGATACAGACGGCGTCATCAGCGAGTTTGACATGCAAACTATCTTCATCGCCAACGGCATAAATCGCGACAGACTCCATACCCATTTCTCTAAGCGCTCTTATAATCCGGACCGCTATTTCTCCTCTATTTGCAACTAGTACACGATACATGCTTTCACCCCCATTATTTTAAAGTTACAATTACTTGATTAAATTCTACATTCTCACCGTGGCCAATTAAGATTTCTTGGATTTCTCCAGATTCATCAGCTGTAACTTCATTCATCACTTTCATTGCTTCAATGTAGCCGATAATATCACCTTTATTGACTTTGTCGCCAACTTTAATAACGGGTTTAGTTAATTCTTTTTCATCTTGCAAATAGAAAGTTCCAATCATTTGTGAGCGAATCGCTTTTGATTCATTTTCTTCTTGCTTTTGCGCATTCTCATTTGTGTTTTGAGGTACTGGTGATGGAGAAGCATCAAATTGCTCAGATGATTGACCGTTTGTATTTGTAAACAAGTCCAATTCAAGTTCAATGTCATCATCTTTATATTTAAAGTGTTTTGCACCGTAATGATTTAACAGATTTAATGTTTGTTCGATTTGTTTTAAGTCCATGGTAATTGATCTCCTTTAAGAACGGTTTTAATTTTTTGCTGCGTAGGTCGAATGTTTTTCAAGAAACGCTGCGGTTGTTTACGAATTTTAGCTTTTGCGTCATCAAGCTTACGTCGCTTTCTCGCTAAGATTTCGTTCGCTTCGTTAAATGTAATCCATTCAAATTTTATTGTTTCTCCAGGCTGTTTTTGTGCAATATCAACGATGTCACAATCAATGACAGTACCAATTTTTGTGTACCCGCCAACCGTCTGTCTGTCATTTAATAAAATAATTGGATTGCCATCTTTAGGCACTTGAACACTACCTAATGCAACAGGTTCAGAAATAATATCGGCACTTTGGAAAGGTTGTATCGATTGCCCTTTTAAACGATAGCCCATCCGGTCTGAACTTTCTGAAATTTTGAATTCAAACTGCTCGATTTCCTTAATAGTTCGTCTTGTAAAAGATTCAAGTTGTGGTCCATCCATGATGCCAATCGGTAAGTGTTTTGCTCTATTAAAACTAGAATAGTCACTAGAACGCCCGATTAAACTGAGATCTATAAAGCCTGGCTTTGTTTTTAAAATATCATTTTCTTTTAATTGACGCCCTTTATAGCCACCAATTCGTGTCCGCGTATGTGTAGAATAGCTTCCTTCTACTTTTGGGATATCTAATATTTCAGCAAACCCAATATAGCCTCGCATTCCTTTTTCTACTTTTCCTACATCAAGTATGTCGCCCTTTTCTACCTTAATCACTGTTTGGTGAGGGATAGGCTCGTTATTTAGAGTAGCTGAAAATTGTGCCCCTGTTAATGCCATTAAATTTCTTCTTAAGAACTTGATTTTAGGTCCAATCATAGTCACTTCAAGTGCGGGTTGGTTTTCCGTTTCTAATAAAGTATTTAATATTTCATAACTCGGCCGATCTAGTACACCAGCAGGTGAATACCCTTCAAACTGATGATGATAACGTCCCATATCTTGAACTGTGGTAAATAATCCGGGCTTTAATATTTTAATCGACATCTTCAATCATCACCCATTCATCATAATCTAGCTGATTTTTTTGTATATATTTTTGTACATGCAAGAATTCTTCCTCATTAATGGAATAAAATTTTATCTTATCTCCCGGTTTATACAGTATTTTAGGATTTCTATGAGGATTAAAAACATCAATAGGTGTTCTACCTATAATCTGCCATCCACCAGGAGAATCTGATGGATATAGACCTGTTTGATTATTTGCAATACCCACTGATCCCGCTTTTATTTTAATTCTTGGCTCTTCTTTTCTTGGTGTATGGAGCTTCTCGTTCAAGCCTCCTAAAAACGGAAAGCCTGGCATAAAGCCGATCATATAAACGAGATAAAATGCTTCAGTATGATATTGAATCACTTGTTCGATTGATAATTGGTTATGGGCGGCAACGACGTCAAGGTCAGGTCCCCATTTCCCTCCATATAGCACAGGCAAATTAATAATTCTTCGCTGTCCTTGTGTGTTATGTTCATGATTATATTTCAGTTGATTGAGTTCAAGTTCTTCAACTAATGTTTCAAAATTAACACGTATGCCATCAAAATAAACTAAAATTGCTCGATAAGACGGTACAACTTCTTGTATATATGGATGGTGTTTTGAACGAAGATAATCTACAACAAAATTAACATTTTCAAAGACATCTTCACTTATTTCGGATTTAAAATAAATCATGAACGATTGCTCACTGATTTGACGAAAATTCAATTAAAGCCCCCCTTATAAAAACCCTTACATATTTACATTTTATCATTTTGTAAAAGTGCATCGCAATGAAGCGTTGTATTAAAAAATAGCTACAAAGCGTTGTTATGCAAATTTAATTAAATAAATTTATTTTTAAAGTTTTTAATTCAAAAAAAGAAACGGTGATAAAACCATACACCGAATCAAAAAAAACAAGTTTATGTAAATGAATCACTAAGGTGAGATTGAGGACATTGGTTCACTTCAAAATTCTAAAAGAGCGACTCAGATGCCAATGCCCTACTTGTTATATTCATCTAAGTTTATTTAATATCTATAATTTTAACGTTCATTTCTCCACCATTTGGAAGAGGAACGCGCACTTCTTCATTTAATTGCTTACCAATTAAAGCTTGAGCCATTGGAGATTCATTAGAAATTTTACCATTAAATGCATCTGATTCCGCCGATCCTACAATTTGGTAACTTTCTTCTTCATCCCCAGGAAGTTCAACAAAAGTTACAGTTTTACCAATTTGTACAGCATGATTATCGCCTGTATCTTCAATAATCAAAGCATGACGAAGCATTGTCTCAATACGTTGAATATCTTGTTCGATAAAACCTTGTTCGTCTTTAGCTGCATCGTACTCAGAGTTCTCAGATAAATCACCAAAACTACGCGCAACTTTGATTTTTTCAACGACTTCAGGACGTTTTACTGTTTTTAATTCTTCGAGTTCTTGTTCTAACTTTTCAAATCCTTCTTGCGTCATTGGATATTGTTTTTGGTTTTCCATTTTACATCTTCCTTTTACATATATTTAATCTTGTTTACGAACGAGCGCTTGAATTTTCGTTGTCATGATATCAATCGCAACTTTATTAGAACCACCTTCAGGTATAATGATATCAGCAAACTTTTTCGTCGGCTCAATAAACTGATTATGCATTGGTCTCACGACATTGAGATATTGCTCGATTACAGAATTCATCGTACGTCCTCGCTCTTCAGTATCTCTAATTAAGCGGCGTAAAATTCTCAAATCCGCATCTGTGTCGACAAAAATTTTCACATCCATCATATCACGTAGTTCTTTGTTTTCAAGCGCAAATATACCTTCTACGATAATAACATCTTTAGGTTGAAATGCAATTGTTTTATCACTACGTGTATGTTTCGTATAGTCATAAGTCGGTACTTCGACACTTTGTCCCGACTGTAACGCTTTTAAATTTTGAATTAATAAATCATTATCAAATGCAAATGGATGATCATAATTTGTTTGTAATCGCTGTTCAAAAGTGAGATGTGACTGATCTTTATAATAGTAATCTTGTTCCATCAGCGCAACACTGTGGCCCTCTAAATTGTTCATTATTTCGTTTGTCACAGAAGTTTTTCCTGAACCTGATCCTCCAGCAATACCGATTATCGTTGTTGCCATGCTTTAAACTTCCTTTCTCATCATGTTGTTAGGATAAATTGGCTGGTCTACTTTGATTTGTATAATTTGTAATGGATGACGCGCAGCATCAAGTTCATTACCTTCTTCATCATAGATTTTATCTATAATTTGTGAAAAAGTTTGAATTTCTGGACCAAAAAATTCAATTTCTTGACCTGGCTTAAAGTGATTTCTTTGTTGGATCGTAGCGATTTGACTTTTTTCATCATAATCAAGAACTAACCCGACGAAATCAAAGGGTGCTTTTTTAGAAGATTCATTGCCGAACATTTGCTCTTCATAACCCGGCGTTCCTTTAAAGAATGCAGGTGCAGTATCGCGGTTTGCACACTTATCTAATTCAAAAAGCCATTCTGGTTTTATTTTGAAATTCTCTGGATCTTCTGCATAAGCATCAATAACTTTTCTATATACAGAAACAACAGTCGCTATATAATGAATCGATTTCATTCTACCTTCAATTTTTAATGAATCAATACCTAAATCCATCATGTTTGGAATCGATTCAATCAGTTTTAAATCTCTTGGACTCATCGCAAAAGGTGTTGCTTGTCCTTTTTCATCATAATAGACATCTAATTCACCGTTTTGATCGACAGTCAACAAATCATAATCCCAACGACAACTTTGACAACATCCACCGCGATTGGAATCACGTGCAGTCATGTGATTACTTAATGTACAACGACCTGAATAAGCGATACACATAGCGCCATGAATAAAGGCCTCGATTTCAATATCGACTTTATCCTTAATCTCTTTCATTTCCATTGCGCCTGTTTCACGGGCTAATACGACACGGTCTAATCCCTCTTCTTTCCAGTATTCAACCGCTTTATAATTACTTAATGATTGTTGTGTTGAAAGATGGATTTCTAGTTTTGGTGCCACACTTTTACAAGTTTCTATAATGAGTGGATCTGCTACAATGATTCCTGTAGCACCTGTTGATTCAAGTTGTTGTAAATATTCTTCAAGACCTTCTATATTTTCGTCATGAGCAATAATATTAGTTGTAATATAAACTTTTGCCCCGTATTGATTTGCAAATTCAACACCTTCACGAATTTCATCAATTGTAAAATTATCAGCATTTGAACGCAAACCATATTCTTGGCCACCTATAAAAACAGCATCTGCACCATAGTGAATTGCAATTTTTAATTTTTCTAGATTACCAGCTGGAGCAAGTAATTCAGGTTTTTTTAATTTAGGTTTTGAACCTGATTTAACTTCTTCAAGTACCTTCATCTTTAATCTCTCCCATAAATTAGTAGACTGTTTGCTTGTAATAAAAACCTTCATCAAATGGTCGGTGCTCAGGCTGAATTTCCTCAATTGGCTCTACAAGCATAAATTTTTCATCATCATACGCTTCTGGATCTTCGTTGTATAAATCAATAGCTTCTCGATATTGTTGTGTCACAGTATTGATATAGGCTTCATCATGTAACACACCATCAATTTTAAAACTATCAATACCTGCTTCAAATAGTGGCTCTAATTCTTCGATTAAGCAAATATCGTTCGGTGACATTATATGTGTGCCATTGTAATCTTCAAAAACAGGATACTTATTCTCACGTTCTTCATCGTAAAGTAAAAGTTGCACATCATCTGCGATATTTTGGCGCTCTATTTTCATTTGTCTCTCTTGGAATGTGTAATAATTGCCTAAAAGCATACGCTTAGATTGGAACATACATGTCATTCCATGAACTTGCACTTCTATTTCAACATCACTATTTTCCTTAATATTGATGATTTCTTCAAGACTCAATTCTCTAGCTAATACGGCTCTTTTAGCGCCTCTTTTCCCCCAATAGTTACATTGAAAATGGTTCGTGACCAATGTTTCTGCATTCCAGTTCAAAGGGATTGGTTCGGCTTGCTGTTTAACAATCATCACGACAGCAGGATCACCGAAAATAATGCGATCCACTCTAATTTCATGCAAAAATTCAATATAATCTTCAAGTGCAGGAATATGATAATTATGGAAAATGCCATTTACAGCTGCATATGCTTTTTTCCCTGCCGCATGAATGATATTGACGGCTTCACGCATCGCATCACGATTAAATTCACCAGCCAGACGCAAACCAAATTTTTCTTCTCCGATTACGAAGGAGTCTGCCCCTTTATCAATAAGTGTCTTTATATGTTCGATTGATTTCGGCGTCACTAATAATTCAGTCATTTTTACTCTCCTTTATTGAAATGGCTAAACCATCATCCATGTGAACAAAATTGGTTGAGTAGTCTTCTCTTTGACTCAACCATGCATTATATTTTTGTACTTTTTTAACCATTTGTTTAACATTTCGACTCTTTACTACATCAATATTGGCAACAAAACCATGATATAAAACATTATCTGTTATAATAACACCTTTTTCACGAAGCAGTGGACTATAAAGCTCAAAAAATCGTTGGGATTGCGCTTTCGCTGCATCTATAAAAATCATGTCATAACTTTGATCATTTACAAGTTCCAATGCGCCTGTGGCATCTGCTTCAATCAATCGAATTTGAGACTGGTATCCTAAATTTTCAATGTTTGCTTTTGCTTCTTGTATCATGGCTTCATTACGCTCAATTGTTGTAATTTGAATATCAGAATTAACAGAAGCAAATTGCATAGCACTATAGCCAATAGCACTCCCTATTTCTAATATATGTTTAGAATTATGAATTCGAATCAATTGCTTAATCAAATCTAATGATAATTGATCGATAATCGGTACATTGTTCTTTTCAGCAATGCTACGTAATGCGTCTATTGGACTGTCGTAATTTTGCAAACTTAAAAGATAGTTTTGGTTGTTATCTTCCATTTATGTTAACTTCCTTTTAACATTAATCTAAAATTTATCAAAAAATAAACCAGTCTAACTGGACTGATTTTTTGAACACAGGTGTCATATATAAATGTATCGTAAATACATTTAATGTTTTAGTATTATTGAGCTATTAATTCGCTTCTTCCACATATTAATCTAACTTTGACTCATATCTTATATGAAAAAAGTATATAAATGATAAAGTCAAACAGCTCAATACATCAAAATCACTTCTACATATTTTATCACAGAATTGAATTGTAGGTAAACAGCAAAATCCTTACCTATGGCTCTTATTTCATATTTTATTCATGTGCATTCTGAGCTTGATTCGTCTCCAATAACAAAAAAGGGCAAAACCCTTAATCTAATCAATTAAAGGTTTTGCATTTACTTTTTATATATCAAAATTGAGCTTCTCTATACTTAACTTCGAGACTAAACTTCAGGATCTTCCATATTTGTGTTGACAATTTCTTCAATCATGTCCCATTCTTCATCTGTTTCTACAGGTAAGAAACGCCCACCTTCACCAGACTCATCAGGCTCATTAATCATCGGTACAAGCTCGATTAAGTCATCGTCATCCGCTTGTGCGCCTTCTTCAGCTAGAATCACGTATTCTTTCTCAAATCCAGGGTGGTAAAATTCTAACATTTTACGATAAAGAACTTCATTACCTTCTTCATCATAGAGTGTTAATAACGTTTCATCATTTTTAATTTCTATTTCTTGATTATGGTTTTCGTTTGTCATATTTTAGCTCTCCTTAATTAATTCTATCTAAATAGCCTTGTAAAATGAATACAGCCGCCATTTTATCAATTACTTTTTTGCGTTTTTGTCTTGATACATCAGCTTCAAGGAGTGAGCGTTCAGCTGCCATCGTGCTTAATCGCTCATCCCACATCACAATTTCTAACTCTGGCATTTGTTCAGCTAAAGCTTCTTTATATTTTAATGATGCTTCTCCTCGAAATCCGATTGTATTGTTCATATTTTTTGGTAACCCAATGACTACAGTACCCACATTTTCTTTTTTAACAATGTCAATTAAGGTTTCAATCCCGAGCTGATTTTCTTCTTCGTTAATTTGGAGTGTATCTAAACCTTGTGCTGTCCATCCCATTAGATCACTAATTGCGATGCCGACAGTACGACTGCCTACATCTAACCCAATAATTTTATGTTTAAGCATGGTCTTTCTTATTATGGTTTTGTAAATAATAAGAGACGAGCTCTTCCATAATATCATCGCGATCGATGTGTCTAATTTGATTTCTCGCTTCATTATGACGTGGTATATAAGCAGGATCCCCTGATAATAAGTATCCTACGATTTGATTGACAGCGTTGTAACCACGTTCTTCTAGGGTATGATAGACATTGTTTAAAACCGTTTCGACGTTTTCTTTTGGAATATCTTCATAGTTGAATTTCATTGTTTTATCAAAATTTGCCATAGTTTTAACACTCCTTAAACCATAATAGATTACACTTCCATTATACATGAAACCTAATTGCATTATAAGGATTTAATATAGTTTTTAATAAATTGTAATGCTTCTGTTATCTTTTCAGGTTGTGTACCGCCGCCTTGGGCCATGTCCGGACGACCGCCACCTTTACCACCTACTTCAGGTGCAAGATGTTTAATCAAGTCGCCAGCTTTAACGCGATCTGTATATTGTTTTGGCACTGTTGCAATCAATGAAACTTTGCCTCCAACATCACTTGCTAAAATGATAATCGTATCTTGAAGTTTGGATTTAAAATCATCCATTGTTGTTCGAATTGCTTTTGCATTATCAACTTCAACTTCTGTAATTAATACAGGGAATTCATTGATTTGCTCAACTTGGCTCTTAATATCGCCCATTTTGAGTTGGTTGAGTGCTTTATTTTTTTCTTCAATCGTACGTTGTAATTCTTTTTCATTATGTTGTAATTGCTCAATTTTTTCTGAAACTTGTTCATCTGATTTTGCTTTGACTAAAGATTTAATTTCATTAAAGCGCGCGAGGTATTGTTCTAAATACAAGAATGCTTTTTGTCCTGTAACGGCTTCAATGCGTCTGACACCCGCACCTGTTCCGGACTCACTTGTAATTTTAAAGAGACCAATTTCTGAAGTGTTATTCACATGTGTTCCACCGCAGAGTTCGATTGAGAATGGACTCATATCAACAACACGAACAACATCACCGTATTTTTCTCCAAATAGTGCCATAGCGCCTTTGGCTTTTGCATCTTCAATATTCATTTCTTGAATATCTACATTAATGCTATTCCAAATTTCCTCATTAACGAGTTGTTCTACACGTTCGATTTCTTCTTGTGTCATAGGCGCAATATGTGAAAAATCGAAGCGAAGTCGCTCGCTATCCACAAGTGAACCTGCTTGATTAACATGTTCACCTAATACAGTTTTTAATGCAGCATGTAGTAAATGCGTTGCACTGTGGTTTTTCATAATCGCCTTTCTCGCTTGGCTGTTCACTTTAGCTGTAACATTTGCTGATTCTTGTACTTCGCCAAATTGAACAATACCTGTGTGTAAGTGTTGCCCATTAGGCGCTTTAATCACATCTGTAACTGCGATTTCGAAATGGTCATTTGTAATCACACCTTTATCAGCAACTTGTCCACCACTAACAGCATAAAACGGTGTTTGATTTAGAATAAAATGGATTGTTTCACCGGCATCTGCAGAACTTACACGTGCCCCATCTAAAATAATATCAGTAATCACTGCGTCTGTTTCAAATGTTTCGTATCCTAAAAATTGACTTGGTGTTTTAATTGCTTTTAAGACTTCACTTTGAACTTGCATTGACTGATTATTTTGTCTCGCTTTTCTTGCACGTTCACGTTGGGCATCCATATGAGATTCAAATGCATCCATATCAATTTGCAAGCCTTCGTTTACGGCAATTTCCTCTGTTAATTCGATTGGGAAACCGTACGTATCATATAATTTGAAAGCATCTTCACCATTGATGATACGATCTGATGCTTTCGCAGTACTAATGAACTGATTAAGTATAGAAAGACCTTCTTCAAGCGTTTCATGAAAACGCTCTTCTTCAGATTTAATGACACGCGCAATAAAATCTGCCTTTTCTTTAACATTTGGATAATAAGGTTCCATAATTTCTGCCACAATGTCGACGAGTTGATACATAAAAGGTTTATTGATGTCTAATGACTGGCTAAATCGAACCGCACGACGTAATAAACGACGCAATACATAACCACGTCCTTCATTCGCTGGAAGTGCGCCATCAGAAATAGCGAAAGCAATCGTACGAATATGGTCTGCAATCACTTTAAATGCAACATCATGTTGCGCATTAACGAGATATTTTTTTCCTGAAACAGCTTCGACTTCTGCAATAATTGGAATAAATAAGTCTGTTTCATAGTTTGTGCGTACATTTTGGGAAATCGATGCCATACGCTCTAATCCCATGCCGGTATCAATATTTTTACTTGGTAGTGGTGTATAAGTATGATCTTTATTATGATTATACTCACTGAACACTAAATTCCATACTTCTAGATAACGCTCATTTTCTCCACCAGGATACATTTCTTCAGCTGGATCATCTTGTCCATAAGCTTCTCCACGGTCATAAAATATTTCAGTATTAGGTCCAGATGGTCCTTCCCCAATGTCCCAGAAATTTCCTTCAATTCGGATAATACGATCCTCCGATAAACCTATAAGATTAGACCATAAATCATATGCTTCCGTATCTTCGGGATGAATTGTCACATAAAGTTTTTCAGGTTCCATTGCCATCCATTTCGGGCTCGTTAAAAACTCCCAAGCAAACTCAATCGCTTCTTTTTTAAAGTAATCCCCAATTGAAAAGTTTCCAAGCATTTCAAAAAATGTATGGTGACGGGCTGTAAAACCTACATTTTCAATATCATTTGTACGAATAGACTTTTGTGCATTAACGATACGTGGCTTTTTTGGTATTTCACGGCCATCAAAATATTTTTTCAAAGTGGCTACCCCTGAATTAATCCATAACAGGGAATCGTCATCAATGGGTACAAGGGGAGCTGATGGTTCAACCATATGCCCTTTTTCCACAAAGAAATCAATATACATTTGTCTAATGTCACTTGCTTTTAAGTTTTTCATCTTTACAACTCCTCATTTCATAAATACAAAAAAACATTCGTCGCAGAAAGGGACGAATGTTCGCGGTACCACCCTAGTTACAGCATGTATCCATACTATCACTCTTTGTTTTTATTATTAATGATACATAGTAGCGTTCAATGTATCGACTCGTACTTTTCCAGCAACAGTACGTCTCTTTAAAAGTCGATTAACACCTACTCGGCTATGCACGTGAACTTAATATGATTATATAAAAAAGAATTAAGCTTTGTCAATTTCAAGAAAATCGTATGGTGTGACTTCACCCATATTAATCATAGGATTGATTTTAAACATGGTTGCTTCGGTCAATTCGATTGGTAAGTCCTCTTGATTGTCTTGATTATATTCTTCAGTGTCATTATTAAAATATTGCGTTAAAAATGAATGTAATTGTGTTAAACGTGCCTTACCTTCTGTGGCTAGCCCCATATTGAAAGCTTCTGAATCACCTAAAAATACAAGAGATTGTTTAGCCCGTGTCAATCCCGTATAAAGAATCGGCTTTTGAAGCATTCGATAATATTGTTTGACGATGGGCATAAGAACAATCGGAAATTCTGAGCCTTGCGCTTTATGAATAGAGGTACAATAAGCATGTGTAAGTTCTGTTAAATCTGATTTCATATAAGTGTTTTCATTACCGTCATAATCTACGACAACGACATCTTTGTTAAGGGCATTTTCTTTCGCCCAAAAAATGCCGACAATGATGCCAATGTCACCATTAAAAACATTGTCGTTCGGTCTGTTGATGAGTTGTAATACTTTATCGCCTTTACGATAAATCACATCACCAAATACAATTTCTCGCTTAGACTTATCTTGAACTGGATTAAGAATGGATTGTAAAATCTGATTTAATCTTTTAATACCAGCGTTCCCTCTATACATAGGTGCTAAAACTTGAATGTCAGCCATCGTATAACCTTTTTGTACTGCATTATTTACAACCTTTTCAACGACGTCAGGAATTTGTTCGGTACTACAGGGTATAAAAGAACGATCATGGAAACGCTGGGTAATATCAACAGGCTCACCTAGTTTCATTTTGTGTGCAAGTTCTATAATACTTGAACCCTCTTGTTGTCTGTATACTTCAGTTAAATTAATTCTAGGTAGCACATTCGAATCGATAAGGTCTTTAAAAACCTGCCCCGGACCAACGGATGATAACTGGTCTTCATCCCCAACGAAAATGATTTGTGCATCTAACGGCACGGCAGCCATAAATTGATGGAATAACCACGTATCCACCATAGACATCTCATCTATAATAATTAGTTTGGCATTAATTTCATTATCCAAAATATCATCCGGCTTCGTTTCTTGATTCCAACCTATTAAACGATGTATCGTCATGGCTTCTAAGCCTGTTGATTCATGCAATCGTTTCGACGCACGTCCCGTTGGTGCTGCTAAAACAATTGGATAGTCGTTATCATGGTAATCATCATAATCAAGAGACACACCATGAATCTCTGAGTAAAGTTGAACGATACCTTTAATAACCGTTGTTTTCCCTGTTCCCGGACCACCAGTTAATAACATAACTTTATGATTGATTGCACATTCTAACGCTTCTTTTTGAGAGGTAGCATAATGGACTTCATTCATCTCTTCGATTTCACCAATATGCAGTTGAATATCTGAACGTTCAAATTGCGTCAGTGCTTCATTATGACTATAAACTCTGAATAAATTTTGTGTGCTTTTAATTTCAGAATAATATAGACTTGGTATGGCAATCATGTGATCAACTTCTATTAACTTTTTTTCTTCAGTCAATTGAACCATGATGTCTTCAATGGCTTCATAACGAATGTCTTCACCCTCATTTTTAGAAAGAAGTTGTATGGTCTCATTGATAAGCGCCTCTTGTGGTAAGTACGTATGCCCTTGTTTAATACAAGTTTCTTCAACTAAAAATAATAGCCCGGCTTTTAGACGATCAGGATGATTCGGATGAATGCCTAATTGCTGTGCAAGTTGATCCGCTTTTTGAAAACCAACTCCCTTGATATCGTAAACCAATTGATAAGGATTTTGATCTAGTACATTAAGCGTTTCATGTTGATAAAATTTATAAATATCCATCGCTAATTTTGATCCAAATCCTAATTCATTGAGGCGTATCATCACTTGTTCACTTTCTTGATTGGTAATAATTTGCTGCACAATTTGTTCTTGCTTCTTTTTAGAAAGTTTTGGAACCTTTTCGATGACTTGATTATCTTTCAATATTTCATTAATTGCATTTTCTCCGATTGTTTCGACAATCAGTTCTGCTGTTTTTTTACCAATACCTTTGAATAAGTCGCTTGATAAATATGCAATTACCGCATCTTTAGTTTGTGGAATTTCTTTCTGGAAAGTTTCAGCTTTTAACTGTTTACCATACTTTGGATGTTGGACAACGCTTCCTTTAAATAAATACGTTTCATCTTCGACCATATTTGGAAAATATCCAACGACTGTGACCATGTCATCGAAGTCGCCATTTGAATCTTGTACATCGACTTTCAGCACTGTATAGTAGTTTTCGTTATTTTGGAACAATATCATTTCAACTGTCCCTTTTACATAGGTTTGATCAAACAGTGTTGGATTATCCATCATTAGTCCTCCTTATCTTGTATGGCACGAAACGTTTTAATAGCATGATGACTTAACAAATGATTTTCATCCATTGTGATTGCACGTTCAAAACCTTGAATTGCCGCTTCAACATTACCATTCAGCATAAATAATGCTAATGTGAGATTATATTGCGCATCCGCATGACGATTGTCTTTTTCTAAAATTTGATTTAGAACTGGCACAGCTTGCTCAAACATCTCTAACTCACACATTAATAATCCAAATTGGAATTGTACTTCTATATCTTCAAATTCAGTATCTAATTCAGCAGCACGCATTAAATATGGTAATGCTTGTTTTTTCGCATCTAATTCAATAAAAGAGCGACCAAGCATATAATTGGTGTCTTTATTATTTAATTCGTTCGACATGGCTTGTTGATATAATTTAATGGCTTCTTGATATCGCGCTTCATTAAAATATACATTAGCGAGATTATAGTAAATCACACCATGATTCGGATTAATCGTAATGGCTTTCTGGAAAAACCGCTCTGCTTTTTCGACTTCTCCCGCTTCGGCAAGTAGTATCCCTGAATTGATATAGTTTTCTACTTCTTCTGGATGCGCTTCAATATTATCAAAGCTCGCTTGTAACGCATCCTCATATTTGCCTTCTTTTATTAATTGATGAATTTTTTCTTGGTTCATAATGTCACCTTTTCTTATACAACGTAATCAAGCTGTCTTTCATTTTTGTAAACATCGTCAATCGTTGCCCCACCTAAACAAACTTCTCCGTCATAGAGAACAACGGCTTGACCAGGTGTAATGGCACGAACAGGTGTGTCAAATGTGACTTTGATAGCATCTTCTGAATGCGCTGTAACGGTCACGCCAATATCTTGTTGTCGGTATCTAAATTTAGCCGTACATTTAAGAGGCACTGTCAAATCAACTTGATTGACAAAGGATACATCTGAAGCAATTAAATAATCACTATATAAAGCATCATGGTGGAATCCTTGTTCAACATATAAAATATTTTGTTCTAAGTTTTTACCTACTACAAACCAAGGCTCTCCGTCTCCACCAATACCAAGTCCGTGTCTTTGACCAATTGTATAGTACATTAAACCTGTGTGTTGTCCTTTTTTTTCACCTGTTAAAGTTTGCATTTCACCAGGTTGTGCCGGTAAATATTGAGATAAAAATGTTTTAAAATTACGTTCACCAATGAAGCAAATGCCAGTAGAATCTTTTTTCTTAGCCGTTGCCAAATCTTGTTCTAAAGCAATTTCTCGTACTTTTTTCTTATCGATATCACCAATTGGAAACATGACTTTTTCTAATTGTTGATTTGTTAATTGATTTAAGAAATAAGTTTGGTCTTTATTATTATCTACACCTCTAAGCATTTCTACTGAACCGTCATCATTTCTTCTTACGCGCGCATAGTGTCCTGTTGCCACATAATCAGCGCCAAGCTTTAATGCATGCTCTAAAAATGCTTTGAATTTGATTTCTTTATTACACATGACATCAGGATTAGGTGTGCGTCCTTTTTTATATTCATCTAAGAAATAAGTAAACACCTTGTCCCAATATTCTTTTTCAAAGTTGACAGCATAATAAGGAATACCGATTTGGTTACATACAGCAATCACATCATTATAATCTTCAGTGGCAGTACATACGCCATTCTCATCAGTATCATCCCAGTTTTTCATAAAAATACCAATTACATCGTAACCTTGCTCTTTGAGTAAATGGGCAGTCACAGAACTATCTACGCCGCCTGACATCCCAACTACTACACGTGTATTTTGATTTGTCACGTATTTTCCTCCTTAAATTTTAAATAGATTTTTTGAATTTCAGTTGCAATCAATTGCATATCTCTAGCAGTCAATTGTTCGTTGATACTAATGCGAACGGATTGATTTACTCTTGGACTATTTTCACCAAACATTGCTAACAGCACATGTGACGGTATAGTGGATCCTGCGGTACATGCCGAACCAGACGATACATAAATGCCAGCAAGATCTAGCAAAGTAAGTAACGTTTCTACATCTATAAACGGAAAGTATAAGTTAATAATATGATTCGTACTATCAATCATAGAGCCATTGTATTCAAAAGGGATGGCACGATCTTGCAGCGCGACAAGTAGCTGCTCACGTAATTGTGCTAGATGAACATTGTTATCATCACGTGATGATTCCGCAATTTTGAGCGCTTCTGCTAATCCAACGATTTGTGCTAAGTTTTCAGTTCCAGCTCTTCTTTTTGTTTCTTGTTCTCCACCTAACTGAGAAAAAGTAACACGTGTTCCATTTTTAATATAAAGTACACCGACGCCTTTTGGGCCCCCAAACTTATGCGCAGTCATACTGAGCGCATCTACCTTTAAATCTTCTACATCAATCGGCAAATGCCCTACAGCTTGTACAGCATCCATGTGAAAGTATGCTTCATAAGGCGCCAGTACTTGCTGAATATCATATACGTGTTGAACTGTCCCAACTTCATTATTAACAAACATAATCGACACAAGCGTTGTGTCCTCTCGCAAACTGTTTCGCAATTGCTCGATATCGACTAGGCCTTCAGGTGTTACATCTAAATAAGTAACTTCGAATCCTTGTTCTTCCAGGTACTCAAAAACGTGCAACACAGAATGATGCTCGATTTTTGTTGTAATTAGATGTTTGCCCTTTGATTGATTTGCGTAAGCGATGCCTTTGATGATTGTATTATTGGATTCAGTTGCACCACTCGTAAATACAACTTCATTGGGTTGTGCATTCAAGTAGTTTGCTACCGTACGTCGAGATGCATCAAGCAAGCTTCTCGCATCACGTCCTTGTGAATGAATAGATGAAGGGTTACCAAAATGCGTTTGGTAGATGGTCATCATTTTATCAACAACTTCTGGTTTAACAGGTGTTGTTGCAGCATAATCTGCATAAACGCCCATAATCACGTCAATCCTTTCTCATAATCAATGTTCCTATTTTAGCATTTGCGGTATAAAAATTCTAGTACGTCGTTTTACTGATTTCACGTTGTTTTATCTTCATTGTAATCTTTCAAATAAGAGAGTTCAACGATAGCATTAAGCAATTTTCATGAGTTCACTATTTAGAAAATGTTATACTCTATTCTGAAAAGGAGTGTTTTAGATATGACAAAACAAATGAAATACTCTGCCTTAAATCTTGTTCCTATACGTGAAGGCAGTTCTGATATAGATGCAATTGAGCAAATGGTCGATTTTGCTAAGCATCTTGAGCAACAAGAATATGAACGTTTGTGGATTGCAGAACATCACAATGCTCCAAATTTAGTCAGTTCAGCAACCGCGATACTTATTCAGCATGCATTAAGCCAAACGACGCACATGAGAATCGGTTCAGGCGGTATTATGTTGCCTAATCATGCGCCATTAATTGTTGCCGAACAATTTGGAACACTAAAAACGATATATGGAGACCGTGTCGATCTTGGTTTAGGCCGAGCACCGGGAACGGATATGGCAACAGCCAGTGCTTTAAGAAGAGATCAGCATGATGGTGTGTATAAATTTCCTGAAGAAGTTCAACAATTATTAAAATATTTTGGACCCGACTCTAATCAAGGCTACGTTAAAGCAATTCCCGCTGTTAATAAAAATGTGCCGCTGTATATTTTAGGATCATCTACCGATTCAGCACATGTAGCTGCTCGAGAAGGTTTACCTTATGTTTTCGCAGGGCATTTCGCTCCACAACAAATGAAAGAAGCCCTTGCAATATACAAAGAACTCTTCCAACCTTCAGCCTATTTGAAAGAACCTTATATTATTGTTGCTTTAAATGTCATTGTTGCTGATACCTTTGAAGAATCACAATATTTAGCTACAACACAAGCGCAAGTTTTTGCAAGCATTTTAAATGGGCGTATGCGTAAAATGCAACCCCCAACAGACGATTTGGGTGATGTTTTATCACCACGTGAAGTCGCTCTTGCAAAAGCACGTTTACAAGATTCTATTATTGGAGACAAAGCTTCAGTTAATCAGCAATTAGATGCTTTTATTGAACAATATGGAGAAATTGATGAAATTATGGCTGTTAGTTATATTTATGATACAAAACTACAACACCGCTCATATCAGTATTTTAAAGAAATAATGGATGAAAGAAATCAACAATAAGATTTAACTGCAATTTATATCATTTTTGTAAATATTGAAGAGGAACATCTATTTAATATTGGTTCTTCATTTTTTATGGTGGGATGACATAAGTCATCCTGCTTTTTTGTACAAAAATAGCGCAAATGCCTCTATCATTTTAAGTGACTAAACCAAAAATAAAGGAGACATATTGCGCCTATGTGTAATGATATATTAAAGTTACTAAAAATTAAAGATAATAATATTAAAATCACTAAAGTTGAAGAAGATGTAGTTATTAGAGGTAAGAAATCTAACGTCATCTTTGGTACCCTTTCTTACAAGCCTATGACTTGTCCTCACTGTTATCATTCGAATCCAAACCGAATACACAAACACGGAAAACGTTTATCGCGAATTACTTTTTTAAGATTCCAAGAGATAGCAGTGTATTTAAATCTGTTAAAACAACGTTTTAAATGTATGGTTTGTGGTCGGACTTTTACTTCTAAAACAAATGTTGTTGAGGATAACTGTTTTATCTCAAACCATGTTCAGAAAGCCATTATAGATAAAGCAACACAAGTTCGCTCAGAAACTGATATCGCAAGTGATTGTAACGTTTCTGCATCTTCTGTAAAACGTGTAATTCATAAAGTAAGCAATGCCACTTTTCAATAGTGAAATTGCTTAAATAGATTGCGTACCGAGTCGAGACTCCCGAGGCATAGAGCCGAAACCGAAAATCCATTTTGGCTTCTTATGAGCTACAATAAAAGCCAAAATTAGTTGAGGTAAGGCGCCTGGGAAAGCGAGACTCGAAGAAGCAATCGGAAGTTTGCGACTTAATTATTATAGACACATAACCACCATATAAAGTGTACAGCCTTAATATTTCACAAAAAATAAGCTTCCAAGGGAAACCTTGGAAGCTTATTTATATGATAATGTTTAATTAAATTCTTATTTATCGTCGCCAGTAAACTTGTTTAAAGCGTCTTTAGCTTTTTCTTTAACGTTATCAATGGCTTCTTTAGCTTTACCTGAAGCTTTGTCACCTTTACCTTCATTTTCAAGTGACTTATTATCTGTTACATTTCCTACTGTTTCTTTAACGTTACCTTTTGCTTGTTCAAATTTATTTTCACTATTTGACATTTAAAGGCCTCCTTTATTAATAACTACTCTATTTATTCCACAAATCATGGAATTTAAACATCGTCATTAAAATTCTTCGTAAACAGCTGGATCTTGTCCTTTTCTTCTTCCATCTTTTTTAGTTAATTGATTAATTAATTGGATGTCTTCATCTGTAATATAGAAATTAAAGACATTTAGGTTTTCTTGCTGACGTTGAGCCGATGTTGCTTTTGGTATTGGCATCACACCATTTTGAATATGCCATTTTAAAATAATTTGCGCGGGTGTTTTATCATATTTTTCTGCTAATTGTCGTAAAACCGCTTCTTCCATAACGCCGTTATCCCGGCCTAATGGACTCCAAGCTTGAGTCAAAACACCTTTTTGCTGATGAAATTGAATCATCTCTTTTTGGTTAAAGTAAGGATGTAGCTCAATTTGGTTGACGACAGGTAATACGCCTGTTTCTTTTTCAAGCTGTTCTATATGCTCCGGCAAGAAATTACACACACCAATTTGACGTATTAAACCTGCTTTTTGTGCTGCAATCATAGCTTTCCAGGCTTCAACAAATAAGCCTTGCTTTGGATTTGGCCAATGAATTAAATACAAATCAATGTAATCTAAATGAAGACGATAAAGTGACTCTTGAATGGTTTCATAAACATTTGCATCTTTTTGATAACGGCCTGGTAATTTCGAAGTCACATAAATTTGATTTCTACCTATTTGACTATTTTGTATTGCTTTACCAACGGCACCTTCATTTTCATAGTTATATGCTGTGTCTAATACACGATATCCTAACTTGAGTGCTTCAGTTATCGCATGTGCACCTTGAGTGCCATTCAATTTATATGTCCCAAAGCCCAATTGATCAATATTATTACCATCTCTTAATTGAAACTGTTCCATAATTTGTAGCCTCCTTAGAATAACGTTGATTGAATCGTATTTTAAATATAGAACATATAGCCTTCGAGTTCGTCTCTTTCTTTATCATCTGCTAAAGATTGCAATGTTGTTTGATCAAGCACCTCTTTAACAGCATTTCTCATACGTAGCCATAGTTGTTGTTGTGCAGGTGGCTCTGATTCCATTCGTTCAACTATCGTCAGTGGCCCTTCTAATAAACGAATGATATCCCCCGCAGTAATTTCATTTGCGGGCATTTTTAACTCATAGCCCCCTTTTGCACCTCTAACGCTTCTAATTAAGCCTGCATTTCGCAAAGGTCCTACAAGTTGTTCTAAATATAAATCACTTAAATGATTTTCTTCAGCAATTGTTTTAAGCGACACACATCCAGTCCCTTGACGCTTTGCTAAGGCAATCATTAACGTTAAACCATATCTTCCTTTAGTCGATATTTTCATATTTTTACCTCACCTTATTTAATCCGATTTAGTTTGATTTTATCATTATTTATATTATTATAATACCAATGCAATCAGAGTACAAAACAAATCTTAACGGAGGGATAAAGATGTTAACCGAACCGTTAGCTTCGAGAATGAGACCTAGAAATATAGATGAAGTGATAGGACAAAGGCATCTCGTTGGCGATAAAGGGATTATTCGACGCATGGTAAATGCAAAAAGACTGTCTTCTATGATTTTTTATGGTCCTCCTGGCATAGGAAAAACAAGCATTGCTCAAGCTATTGCGGGAAGTACCGCATTTAAATTTAGACAACTGAATGCTGTAACTAATACTAAAAAAGATATGCAAATGATAGTTGAAGAAGCAAAAATGTCAGGACAAGTCATTTTGTTATTAGATGAAATCCATAGATTGGATAAAGCGAAGCAAGATTTTTTATTACCGCACTTAGAAAACGGGAAAATTGTATTAATAGGCGCTACAACTTCTAATCCTTATCACGCTATAAATCCTGCGATTCGCTCACGTGCACAAATTTTCGAATTATATCCTCTTGATAAAGACGATATCAAAGTAGCGTTGACACATGCGTTAGAAGATGAGGAGAGAGGATTACTGAGCTATGAGCCTGTCGTGGACGACGATGCTTTTGAATATTTTGCTACTCAGAGTCAAGGTGATGTACGCAGCGCTTTAAATGCATTAGAGCTTGCCGTACTGAGTTCTAGTGAGAAACCGCCACATATCACAATTCAAGATGCTGAAGATTGCCTTCAACGCGGGGCTTTTCTGAGTGATAAAGATGGTGATATGCATTATGACGTGATGAGTGCCTTTCAAAAGTCGATACGCGGAAGTGATGTCAATGCGGCATTACATTATTTAGCACGTCTCATTCAAGCTGGAGATTTACCAACGATTGCTAGACGTTTACTAGTGATTAGTTATGAAGATATTGGTTTAGCCTCTCCTGGTGCAGGACAACGTACACTCGCAGCAATCGAAGTGGCTGAACGACTTGGTTTTCCCGAGGCTAGAATTCCTTTAAGTCAAGCGGTTATCGAACTTTGTTTATCACCAAAATCCAATTCTGCTATCAAATCTATTGATGCTGCACTTAGTGATATCCGTAAAGGTCATGTAGGCCAAATCCCTGATTACTTAAGAGACGGTCACTATGAAGGCGCGAAATCTCTTGGACGCGCAATAGGATATCAATATCCTCATGATTTCTCTAATGGTTTTGTCGCCCAACAGTACTTACCTGATTTATTAGCAAAACGAGAATACTACGAGCCAAAAGACACTTCTAAAACAGAACAACATTTTAAACAAATCTATGACAATATTAAAAAGCAACAAAATCAGCTTCATCAAAAGTAAAAGGCGCTCTTGTTATTAATGACAATTAATTTATAAATTCTATTTGTAAAACACCTAGGACATCCATCCCTAAAAAAATAGCGCTAAGATGATTTTTAATGAAAAATCGTCTTAGCGCTTCTTTTTTAGGATAAAACTTTTTTAGTGTGCAATTTCTATACTTAACGATCTTTAATACGTTGTAATGGAATAGATTTCAGTATATCGTTACAAACATAACTGGCACATATTAAACCGACAACACTTGGTACGTATGCATTAGAAGAGGGTGGCATTTGAGCTTTTCTATTTTTGCCTTGAGCATCGCCTACCACTGTTTTGACATCTTCACGAATCACGATTGGACTTTCCCCTGAGAAAACAACAGGGATGCCCTTTTTAATGCCTTTTTGTTTTAATTTATTTCTTATTACTCGAGCGATTGGATCTGTATGTGTTTTTGAAATATCAGCAATTTCAAATTGTGTAGGATCTGTTTTATTGGCAGCACCCATGCTTGAGATAATTTTAATATCTCTCTTTAGACATTGTTCCATAAGATGAACTTTATAAATAATCGTATCACTTGCATCAACAATATAATCAATATCATAGTCATTAAATAATTGTTCATACGTTTCTTCAGTATAGAACATATGTAGAGGTGTGACTTTACAATCAGGATTGATCAGTTTAATGCGCTCTTCCATCAAAGCAACTTTACTTTTCCCAATTGTTGTTGTCAGTGCATGTATTTGACGATTCACATTTGTAATATCGACATCATCTTTATCAATTAAAATAATGTGACCAATGTTCGTACGTGCTAATGCCTCTGCTGCAAAAGAACCTACACCACCCACACCTAATACAGCTACTGTTGTTTGTTTCAACTTGTCTAATCCTTCTTGTCCGATTGCAAGTTCATTACGAGAAAATTGATGTTTCATATTAATCTCCTTCATAGCTAAGTTATACATTTATATGTAAAAGCATAAAAAATACGCAAGACAAAGTGTCTTGCGTACCGATAGAATCCGTCATGCCGTAGTTGAAAATGCTTGATCATTTTGGCCTGCTATATACAGGTGGGTGCCCTGTTTCTTGTTTTGCAAGTCCTCCTTGAGAGGCGTGTGCGCTGCAAGAAAACCCATTGGGCTCCCTGATCAAAGAGTGTTAGGTCAAAATACAAAAAGCGAACTTACGAACATTGCAGACGACTATCTTATGAATTCATCATATCACAAATCAGTGATTTAGCAAATAATAAGTTTATCATGCCGTGAAATGATATTTTAAATGTTTTTAATACGCAAAGACAATTCATCTAATTGGCGGTTAGATACAGGGCTCGGCGCATCTGTTAATAAATCTGTAGCCGATGCAGTTTTAGGGAATGCGATTGTATCACGTAAATTTGTACGACCTGACAATAACATCACAAAACGGTCCAGTCCTAATGCAATTCCGCCATGTGGAGGTGCGCCATATTTAAACGCATCTAATAAAAATCCGAATTGCTCTTGTGCTGCTTCATCAGAAAAACCAAGTGCTTTAAACATTTTTTGTTGTAATTCTCCATTATGAATACGGATAGAACCGCCACCTAATTCATAACCATTTAAAACGAGGTCATACGCTTGTGCTTGCGCTTTTTCAGGTGCTGTTTCTAATAATTCGATATCTTCTACTTTTGGTGAAGTAAATGGATGGTGTGCTGCTACATAACGACGCGCTTCTTCATCATATTCAAGCAATGGCCAGTCAGTAACCCATAAGAAATTCAATTGTTCAGGATCAATCAGACCTCTTTCTTTTCCTAATTTATTTCGTAAAGCGCCTAAACTTTGTGCAACGACCTCTTTTGTATCAGCAACAAATAACACGAGGTCTCCATCTTTAGCATTTGTGAGCGATTGTAATTTTTCAACATGCTCGGCTTCAAAAAATCGTGCAATAGGTCCATTCAAGCCATCTTCTACAACTTTAACCCATGCTAATCCTTTAGCACCATAAATATTAACAAATTCAGTTAAACCATCGATGTCTTTTCTTGTGTAATCTTTAGCACCATTTTCAACGACGATGGCTTTCACTTGGCCGCCACTTTCAACAGCACCTTTAAACACTTTAAAGTCCATAATTTGACCTAATTCTGAAACGTCAATCAATTCCATACCGAATCGTGTATCTGGTTTATCTGTTCCATATCTTTCCATTGCTTCAGCATAAGTCATACGTGGAAATGCATCTGTCAAAGTAACCTGTTTAACATCAGATACAACTTTTTTAGCCATTGCTTCACCTAATTGAATGACATCTTCTTGTTCAACGAAGCTCATTTCAATATCGATTTGTGTAAATTCAGGCTGACGGTCAGCACGTAAGTCTTCATCTCGGAAACATTTAACAATTTGATAATATTTGTCGAATCCACTAATCATAAGCAATTGTTTAAACAACTGTGGTGATTGAGGAAGTGCATAAAATTCACCCTCATGTACACGAGATGGGACAAGGTAGTCACGTGCGCCTTCAGGTGTAGACTTTGTTAAGACAGGCGTTTCCACATCATAAAAATCTTGATCATCTAAAAATGTACGAATTGATTTTGTAATTTGATGGCGCATTTTAAATGTTTGCGCTAACTTTTCGCGTCGTAAATCTAAGTAGCGATATTTAAGTCGAATATTTTCATCTACATTGACATTATCTTCATTGATAGAAAATGGGGGTGTCTCTGATTGATTAATAATTTCGATAGACTTCGCTTGTACTTCGATTTGACCGGTTTTAATTTTAGGGTTAATTGTTTCTGGATCTCTTTTCGTTACTGTACCTGTGATTTCAACAACATATTCTGAGCGAATACGTTCAGCAACTTTTAATGCTTCTTCAGAGAAATCAGGATTAAATACGACTTGTACATAGCCTTCTCTATCACGAACATCTACAAAGATAAGGCCCCCTAAATCTCTGCGGTTGTGGACCCAACCTTTTAATGTAATCTCTTGTCCTAAATATGCTTCTGTGACTAAACCACAGTACGTCGTTCGTTTGTTCATTACTTTCTTCCTCCATTAATATAGCTTTCAATTTCTTCAAATTTCATTGTTTTTGCTTCTCCCGTTGCCATATGTTTCACTGCAACTTCGCCATTTTCTAGTTCTTGATCCCCGATTACAATCGTATAGGTTGCGTTAAGACGGTCAGCTTGTTTCATTTGTCCTTTTAATTTACGTGACAAATAATCTTTATCAGCTGAAATGCCGTCATGTCTCAAACGGTTAAGTAATGTTACAGCATAATGATCCGCTTTTTCTCCCATAGTTGCAATAAATAAGTCGATTTGGTTTTCTTCTGGAAATTCGATGCCTTCTTCTTCTAAAGCTAATAGTAAACGTTCAATACTTAACGCAAATCCAATACCTGTTTCATTTGGTCCATCTAATAACTCTAACAAACCGTTGTAACGGCCACCGCCACAAAGTGTAGTGATTGCGCCATCATACGCTTCGTTATCCATCATCAATTCAAACGCTGTGTGCGTGTAATAATCTAATCCACGAACAAGTGTTGGATCCACTTCATACGGGATACCTAAACGATCTAAGTGTGCTTTCACTTCTTCAAAATACGATTTTGAATAATCGTTTAAATAATCAATGATCGAAGGCGCTGTTTTCATCTCTGGTTGATTGCGATCGACTTTGCAATCTAAAATACGCATTGGATTGGTCTCAATTCGATTTTGACAATCTTGACAATAATTATGGATGACAGGTCTAAAGTGTTCACGTAGCGCCTCTTGATATTCTTTACGTGATTCTGCATCACCAACACTATTAATGACAAGTTTAAGTTTTTTCAAACCAAATGATTGGTAGATATGCATGACTAATGCTAAAACTTCAGCATCAATACTTGGGTTTTCAGCACCAATCACTTCAACACCAAATTGATTAAATTGACGATAGCGTCCTTTTTGTTTTCTTTCATAACGAAACATTGGCCCATTATAATACAACTTAACAGGTTGATTAGGATTACCCTGCATTTTGTTTTCGATATAACTTCTTACTACAGCAGCTGTTCCCTCTGGTCGTAAAGTAATACTACGATCCCCTTTATCTTTAAATGTGTACATTTCTTTTTGCACAACGTCAGTTGAATCACCAACGCCACGTGCAAATAAATCTGTACTTTCAAATATAGGTGTTCTAATTTCTTGATAGTTATACAGTTTCATTAATTCATCTAATTTTGATTCAATATACTGCCATTTTGAAGTATCTTGAGGTAATATATCTTGCGTTCCACGCGGAATGTGAATCATCTTCATCTCTCCTTTATCATTGATTGCACCAGTCATCGAATTTTGAATAAAAAAAGCCCCTTGTATGACTTTTTGCATACAAGGGACGTACTTTAAGCCGTGTTGCCACCCTAATTAAGTACAATCAACTGTCACGATTGTACTTCACTCTATAGCCAGTAACGTTGGCCGTACGACTTTATTTTCATAAAGTACCTCTTCTTGTGTTCAACAACTTAACTTGAAGGTTTATCTTTCAGCCTAGGATAAACTCTCTGCATTTCTTCATGAATCTAAAAAGTCTCTTCAAGAATACTAACGGTGATAAATATAAAATTCATTCATTATCATAACTGTTTTTATGTTCAGTTTCAAGATGTTAACTTAAAAAATAATTTTTTAATCCATCAACGATAGCAGTTTCAACTATCTTTCTATGATTTGTATCTCTAATCAACACTTCGTCAGTTGGATTACTAATATAGCCAAGTTCAAGTAAAACAGCAGGCATTTCTGTTTGTCGTAAAACTTGATAGTTTTCTTGTCTTGGACCACGATCAGATAATATCGCTTTCTTTTGAATACTTGCATTTAAAGTTTCCGCAAGTGCTTGTTGCTGTTCGTGGAACCAATAAACGGTTGCGCCATTCGCATTTGGTGAGTCAAGCGCATCATTATGAATGCTGATAAAAACATCGCCTTTTAAGTTTCTATCTTTCAATTTAACATACTCATCCTTAGTGCGTGTTAATTTGACTTTTGCACCTTCTTTTTCAAGCAGTTCTTTTAATTCTAAACTTGTTTTTAAAGTCATATTTTTTTCTAAAGTTTTCTTACCCGTTTGACTGGCAGCACCCTGATCTCCGCCACCATGTCCCGGATCAAGAACGATCACTTTATTCTTTAATGGATGGGCATAAGGGTTTTCATCTTCCTTAATGTCTAGATTCGTATGCCAGCCAGCAATCCAACCTTTTTCTTTGCCATCTGGTGAACGTACTTCTACCCATTTGCCGCTTTGCCCTATTTTGATAAAGCTATCGCCTTCTTTAACTTTATATATCACTGGAAATGCAGCATTAGGGCCCGTTCTAATTTCTGCATCTTCCACAACATGAATTTGGCTCGTATGACTCTCTTTAATTAAAATAAAGGAAATGAGGATTGCAATGATAACAGCCAAAATAAGTAACGCTAAATAAAATCTATGCGGTTTGATTCTCTTTTTCTTTAACCATTGATCTACTTTTTTCATAGGATTTTGCCATCTATACTTTCATAGATTATCGTCACGGGTCCATCATTTTGAATATCTACAAGCATATCTGTTCCAAATTGACCTGTTTCAACTGCCAAATGATAAGTACGTAATTGCTCATTAAAATATAAATATAGCGCATTGGCTTCATCTGGAGACATTGCTTTACTAAATCCTGGTCGATTGCCTTTTCGCACATCCGCATATAAGGTGAATTGTGAAATTGACAAAATATCGCCTTCGATTTGTTGGACATTTAAATTTAATTTGCCGTTGTCATCCTCAAAAATGCGAGAATTTGCAATTTTCTTAGCGAGTACATCTGCATCCGCTTTTGTATCATTTTCGCCAACGCCTACGAGTAAGCATAAACCACGATCTATAGAGCGCGCTATTTGGCTGTTTTTCACACTTGCAGCTTGCACACGTTGTACAACGATTCTCATAATTAAGCACTCCTAATTCCAAACTCGTGTTACTGTATAGATATCGCCGAGTTGTTTAATTTTATCAGCAACTTTATACACTTCATGTACATTTTTTACCATAATACTTAAATTAATAACAGCATTTTTATCAATATCAGATTTACCTGCTACTTTAATTAATTGACTAGAGGTGCTATTCACTGCTTGTAAAACCTCATTTAACAAGCCATTTCTGTCGTAAGCAGTGACTTCTAAATCTACTTGATATTTCTGAGCTGCATTTTTAGATTTGACCCATTCCACATCAATTAAACGCTCTTTTTCGTTTTGAATATTTGGACAATCCGTACGGTGCACTTTTATACCATGACCTTTTGTAATATAGCCTAATATTTTATCACCTGGTATCGGATTGCAACATTTGGATAACTTAATTAGAACATTATCTAAACCTTCAACATACACACCTGAATCTGTCGTAATGTGATCTTTAATAGGTGCTGATTTCGTCACTTGTTGTGCCTGATTCAATGCTTTTTGCTTGTTTTCGATACGAATTCTTTCAGTCAGTTTGTTGACGATTTGAGCTGATGTCACACCCCCGAAACCAACTGCAGCATATAAATCATCTTCATTGGCAAAATTATACTTATCATTTACTATTTTTAAATTACGTTCAGTTAATAGTTCGTCAGGTTTAAAGCCTTGCTCTTTAAGTTCAGCTTCCACCATAAACTTACCTTTTTCAATATTTGAAGAGCGATCTTGCTTTTTAAAGAAACTTTTAATTTTACTTTTAGCACTTGATGAACGTACGATTTTTAACCAATCACGGCTTGGACCATATGAATGCTTACTCGTTCTAATTTCAACGATATCGCCGGTTTGTAACACGTAGTCAATCGGCACAATTTTACCGTTTACTTTTGCACCTATCATTTTATTGCCGACTTCACTGTGAATTGCATATGCAAAATCAATCGGTACCGCGCCGTACGGTAACTCAATTACATCACTCGCTGGTGTAAAAGCGTAAACTTTATCACTTTGTAAATCAAATTTAAGTGACTCAATAAATTCTTGCGCATCAGAAGAAGTATGATCAGTTTCTGCAATATCTTTTAGCCAATTTAGCTTTTTATTATATGTTTCACTATCTTTGTCAACTTGTTTTCCCTCTTTATAAGCCCAATGCGCTGCAACCCCATGCTCTGCGATTTCATGCATTTCAAAAGTACGAATTTGGATTTCTAATGGGTCGCCATTCGGACCAACGACAGTCGTATGCAATGACTGATACATATTTTGTTTTGGCATCGCAATATAATCTTTAAAACGACCAGGCATCGGTTTCCATAGGGTATGGACGAGACCTAATACGGCGTAACAGTCTTTGATAGAGTTAACGATAACACGTACAGCAAGCAAATCAAAAATCTGATCGAACTGTTTCTTTTGCTTCATCATTTTACGATAAATACTGTAGATATGTTTGGGGCGACCATTGATTTCACCACTAATTTCCATAATATCCATTTCTTTACGTATATTTTGAATTGCGTTTTCAATATAAGCTTCACGTTCGCTTCGTTTCTTTTTCATGAGATTAACAATTCTAAAATATTGAACATTATCAATATATCTTAGTGCAATATCCTCTAATTCCCACTTAATTGTATTGATCCCTAAACGATGGGCAAGCGGTGCATATATTTCCAATGTTTCTTTTGAAATTCGAATTTGTTTCTCACGAGGCATTGCACGCAAAGTCCTCATATTATGTAATCGGTCAGCTAATTTAACTAAAATGACACGTACATCTTTAGCGATTGCAATAAATAATTTACGATGATTTTCAGCTTGTTGCTCTTCTTTCGAACGGTATTTTACCTTTTTTAATTTCGTAACCCCATCGACAATTGTCGCAATTTCCACATTGAACATTTCTTCAACATCATCAAAAGTATACGGCGTATCTTCAATCACATCATGTAAAAAACCTGCAACAATCGTTGGGCCATCGAGATGCATTTCAGTTAATATACCTGCCACTTGAATAGGGTGCATTATATAAGGTAAACCGTTTTTACGAAATTGTCCTTCGTGTGCTTGGTAAGCGATGTGATAACTTTTTAATACATATTCATATTGTTCGCTGTCTAAATATGTTTTTGCTTTATGCAATACCTCATCTACACTATATGGATATTCGTTATTCATTATGGTCACCCCCACGTTATAAATAATAATTCTATCATACTACATGATTAAAAATAATTGAACCGTATCACAACGCATAATTTTATTACAAAAGAATAATAAAAGTGTCAATAATTTTAGTTTTTCAATACTTGATTACATTTTAAAATGTTTACTCTGTTTATTTAAAGCGTTTATTTAAAATATAGAAGCAACAGCAAATGATATCAATCGACCTCAACGTAACATTTAATATAATAAAAAAAGTGAGACTGAAATCTATAATAAAACGAAGATTTCTTAATCTCACTAAATTCCAACATACAATGATGTGTATGTTAGAAACTTTTGATTCTATGAACTATTCATTATACGTGATTAAACGCATCACGTCGTAATCTTTAATTTTTTCTATACCATTTAAGTAAGCAAGTTCAATAATAAATGCAATGCCAGCAACGATACCGCCTTGTTTCTCAACAAGATGAATAGCCGCTTCGATTGTTCCACCTGTAGCAAGCAAATCATCAGTAATTAATACTCTTTGACCTGGTTTGATTGCGTCTGCATGCATTGTGAGTACATTGCTTCCGTATTCTAGGTCATATTCATAACGGATGACTTCACGTGGAAGCTTCCCTTCTTTACGAACAGGTGCAAAACCGATTCCCATTGCATATGCAACAGGACATCCGATGATAAAACCACGTGCTTCTGGTCCTACGACAATATCAACGTTTTTCTCTTTTGCATATTTAACGATTTGATCTGTCGCATAGCCGTATGCTTCTCCGTTGTCCATGATTGTTGTAATATCTTTAAAATTAACGCCTGCTTTAGGCCAATCTTTGACTTCAGATACATATTTTTTTAAATCCACTTAAATCCTCTCCTCATTCAATCCCTGCTAATTCATTAACAAACCAAGACTTAATGGCATCAAATTCTTCATATAAGAGCTGTTTTTCAACTTCAATTCGCTGTACCCGTGCTTGATAAATGCGACTAGCTGAAATAGACTGCTTTTCACGAGAATGCGCAATCTCAATTATACCATCTTTTTGTGAAATAATTTGTAAGTCTAAGAAAACTTTTAAAATAAATTTCAGCATAGCGGGTTTAATTTGCAAATATTGACTCAGTGCCATACCTTCAGTTTCTAGATTTGTTTTACCCTTTTGAAATAGTGCTTTATAACATTTTTTAAACGTATCATCTTTCGGTAAACCTTCAAAATAAATAGAATGTTGATGCTCAAATACAAGATAAATTTGAGATGCTTTAATGTAACGACATGACAGCTTTATATCTTCCATAGTAAGTGGTAAATCTCTCATTACACATTTATCATAACCTTCTGGAATGACCTCGCCATAATAGAATTCATGATGACTAGATTTATCTTTATTTGGATGTATCAGATAACACACTTGATCTTTACCCTCAAATCGAGGTAACCGCTTATTTTTGCTGCGATAATCTAAAATCTGTCGATCATTACTTCTTACATCAGTCATTACAAATTGAGGCGTACGATTCCCATTCCATTCATTAATTTGAAGTTCACCAATGATATCTATTTCTTGGTCTTCCATTAATTCTTGGTTTAATTCACCATGATTCCAAAACAAGCCTTGTAAATTTTGTTCATTAAAAGTAACTTTAAGATGATTCTGATTTTGACCAATCGCTTTCGCTTGTTGGATGGTCAAGCCATCAATTTGAAATACAGGTCTGTTAAAATCCATGCCAAAAGGGCGTAACCGTTCTAAAGAGCGGATTTGTTCAATCGTTACATGTTCGATATTTAAAACAACATTAACCATTTTGACGGGTTGTAGATCATCGTCATTAAAACGTTCAGTCATCCATGTATTTAGCGCGTTTCTTAGCTGATCTACATTTTCTATCGGCATTGTTAATCCTGCAGCCATATGGTGACCACCAAATTTTGTAATTAATGTAGATTCCGAAGATAGAGCTTCAAACATTGAGACTTGCGAAATACTTCGGGATGAACCTTTTGCATGTTGTTGGGCTTCATCAATATTTAAAATCATAGTAGGCAAATGAAATGTTTCAACAATTCTTGAAGCCACAATTCCTAATACGCCTTCGTGCCAATTTTCTTTAGCTAAAACTAAAAATTTTTGACCCTCACTAACGGCTTCTTGAGCCATCTCCATCGCTTCCTCCACGATTTGTTGGACAATTTCTTTACGTTCCACATTGAAATGTTCCACTTGTTCTGCTAGAAATAGCGATTCTTCTGGATCATCTGACATTAATAATTCAGCCGCTAAACCTGCATCGTCTAAACGGCCTACCGCATTTAATCGAGGCGCAATGATAAAACCAATTGTTTCTTCATTAATATCATCTCGGTATTGTGCCTGATCTAATAAAGTGCGAATCGCCACGGGTGTCTCTTCATTGATATAAGTCAATCCTTTTTGAACAATCATCCGATTTTCATCAGTCAAAGAAACTAAATCAGCAATTGTCCCAATCATTGCTAAAACCCAAAATGAATGTGGCAATTCTTCTAAAAGCATATCTGCTAACTTAAACGCCACACCTGCACCACATAAATATTTAAATGGATAATTGAAATCAGGATGCATCGGATGGATAATTGCAAAAGCAGGAGGCAACGTTTCCCCCATTTCATGATGGTCTGTAACAATCACATCCACGCCTAGATTTTGCACAAGTTCAATTTCATGATGCCCTTGTATACCATTATCAACAGTAATAATTAACGTAACTCCTTCATCATAGGCATTTCTAAAGGCCATTTCGCTTGGCCCATATCCTTCTGTAAATCGGTTAGGGATATACCACCCTACAGTAGCACCAAGTTGTTGCAATGTTTTAACCATAATGGTCGTTGACGTTACACCGTCTGCATCATAGTCTCCATAAACAAGAATCTTTTCACCATTTTGAATTGCTTTATGTATGCGTGATATCGCTTTATCCATGTCACTTAATGCTTGAGGGTCATGTATCAAATGATTCGGTGCTAAAATGCGTTCAAGCTCTAATCCATCAGTGTACCCTTTGCTTTCTAGTATCGATTTCATCATCGGTGTCAATTTATATTTATCGACTAAAGCGTCATCAATCAAGCTATCAACTTGACGCGTTTGCCATTGAAAATTCGATTGTATCATAATCATTACCGCCTCTTTCTCAAAACGTATTATAACGAAAATTAGAGAAAATAAAAAGAACTTGGACATCATTGATGTTAATCAATAAGACGTCCAAGTTTATTTCTATTATACTAATACTTTTTCTTCGTTAGTACGTTTACGTTTATAAACAACAAGTTTGTGATGACTTGATTTACGTAATTCACGTTTCTTCAACATGCCCCAAAGCGGTACCGCAATAACAATAGATGAGTATACACCTGATACTAAACCAATCAATAATGCTAATGAGAAGTTGAATATACTTGATGCACCTAATATCAACATTGCAACAACGACGATAACTACGGTTAAAACAGTGTTGATTGAACGTGTTAACGTTTGTCGAATAGAACTATTCACAATATAGTCTATTTGCTCTTCTTTCGTGATTACTTTTACTTTTTTCAACATTTCACGAACACGGTCAAATGTTACAATCGTATCGTTTATCGAATAACCGATGATTGTCAGTACTGCAGCGATAAACGTTATATCAACCTCGAGTCTAAACAAGCTAAAGACGGCAATAATCATAAAAGCATCATGTAATAAGGAAATGATCGATGCGATACCCATACGCCATTCAAAACGTAAAGAAATGTAAATAATCATACCAATGGATGCAATAATCACTGCTAGCATCGCATTTTTAGCCAATTCTTGACCTATTACAGGTGATACAGTATTCACAGATGGCTCTTTGCCATATGCATCTTTTAATGTTTTAGATACTTTAGCAATTTCATCTTTTGACAAGTCATGTTTATACTGCATCGAAGCATTTTCATTTTTATTTCCACCAATTGATAATTGGTTTGGTTTCAAATCAATCGCTTCTAATTTTTTCTCTACTTGGTTTTGATTGAGTGGTTGATCACTTTGAAGATCAACACGCGTACCAGAAGTAAAATCAATACCTAAGTTCAATTTGAAAATTGATAAAATGATAACACCTGCTAAAATGACCACACCACTAAATGCAAATAGTGGCTTTGCAATTTTCATAAAATCAATCTTATCGTAAGGTGTACTTAAATCCGATACATCATAACCGTCATTAATATTATGAATTTGATTGTTTTTAACACCAAACCACCAAAGTTTTTTCTTGAATACATTGGATTGTACGACTAAAGATAAAAGAATACGTGTTAAGAAGACCGCAGTCACAAAGCTCATTAAAATTGCCAATAATAACATCGTAGCGAAACCTTTAACTGAACTTTCCCCAAAGAAGAAGAGAACAGCGGCTGCAAGTACAGTTGTCAAGTTGGCATCTAAAATAGTAATAAATGAGCTTTTATTTGCTTTTTTATAAGCTTGTTTTAATGTGCGACCAATTCGCAACTCGTCTTTAATCCTTTCGTACATGATGATATTCGCATCAACAGCCATACCTACACCAAGTACTAACGCGGCTAAACCAGGTAATGTGAGGACACCTGAGATAAAATTAAATGCTAACATTGTTAAATAAATATAAGTTGTTAATGTAATGACAGCAATTAAACCTGGCAAACGGTAGAATAATAACATGAATAAGAAAATGATGCTAATCCCAATAATTGATGCAAACATCGTCTTATCTAATGCATCTTGACCAAATTGGGCACCAACTGAAGTTGAATAGATTTCTTTTAAATCAACTGGTAATGAACCAGAATTCAAAAGATCAGCAATTTGTTTGGCTTCAGTTATGCCTTTTTCACCTTGGAAACCACCTGAAATTTCAACATTAGGTGAGTTAATCGGTTGGTCTACAGAAGCTGCTGAAATATATTTTGGATCTTCTTTAGTTTTTTCTTTCGCATAGCTGTCGCCTTTTTTAAAGTCGAGCCATACAACCATTACATTTTCTTGCTTTTTAGAAATTTTTTCTGTTACTTTTTTAAATTTATCACTGTCTTTTAATTTAAAAGTAACTGCGGGTTGGTTCGTATTTTGTTTAAACTCTTGTTTAGCCGAACCTTGAACTAAATCTTTACCAGTTAATAAAACTTTATCATCAGCATCCCGTATTGTTAAATTAGCTTGTGATGATAAAATTTTACGGGCTTGGTTTTGGTCCTTAACCCCAGCAAGTTGAACACGTATACGATTTTGGTCTTCAACTTGTATTTTCGGTTCAGAGACACCAAGTACGTTGACCCGACGTTCTAAAGTTTTAGCTGTGGATTGTACGGCGGTATTATCAATTTTATCGCCTTTATCAAGTGGGTTGACTTGATATAAAACTTCGAATCCACCTTGTAAATCAAGCCCTAAGTTGACATTTTTGATCACATTTTTATATGTAGTGGCCATTCCCGCGAATAATAGCACGACAAGAATAACAAAGGTGATCAATCTACTTGTTTTTTTCACATAAACACCTCATTTTATCTTATGTTTCAAGCATACTTCACTTTACAAAATTAGTGCAAGTGATTTCTAACACGAACTAAAAAAGACATGGGTATAATCCATGTCTTTAATTGTATTAAAGCTGTTCAATACAATCCGTTATGAAGGATCCACTTGTTTAATGGCTTGTTTTTCAAAAGTCAGTTCAGTACCTTTACCATTAACTGTAATGACAGCTGTCGTTTCGTCAACTGCACGAACTGTTCCTTTAATACCACCAATTGTCGTTACACGTTGGCCCGCTTCTAATTGGTCTACCATTTGGCGATGCTCTTTAGCACGCTTTTGTTGTGGACGAATCATAAAGAACCACATAACAACAAATAGCAATATTAAAGGTAATAAACTAATAAGTGAAGACATAAATCTTAGCTCCTATCTAGAAATTTTTCGGATTATCAACATTGAGGCCATATTGTTCGAAAAATTCCTCTTTAAAATCTAAAAGACGATCCTCTCGAATGGCTTGTCTAATGTTCTCCATTAATTTTAACAGAAAATGCAAATTATGATAAGTGGTAAGACGAATCCCAAAAGTTTCATCCGCTTTGATGAGATGTCTTAGGTATGCGCGTGAATAATTTTTACACGTATAACAATCACAATTTTCATCTAGCGGTCTAAAATCCTCTTTATATTGCGCATTTTTTACGACAACACGGCCATGTGAAGTCATACATGTTCCATTACGTGCAATACGTGTCGGTAATACACAATCAAACATATCCATACCACGGATGCTACATTCAATCAATGCATCAGGAGAACCTACGCCCATTAAATAACGCGGCTTATCTTTAGGCATAAACTGCTCAGTAAATTCGACCATCTCATACATGACAGGTTTTGGCTCACCAACAGACAATCCACCTATCGCATATCCTGGAAAATCAAGTTTAACGAGTTCTTCCGCTGATTGTTGACGTAAATCTTTGTATTCTCCACCTTGGATAATTCCAAACAAGGCTTGATCGTTCGGACGTTGGTGCGCTTGTAAGCATCGTTCAGCCCATCTTGTTGTTCTTTCAATAGAATTTTTCACATAATCATACTCAGCTGGCATAGGAGGGCACTCATCAAAAGCCATGATAATATCCGAACCTAAATCATTTTGTATTTTGATAGAATCTTCTGGAGATAAAAAGAGTTTTGAACCATTCGTATGATGTCTAAATTCTACACCTTCTTCGGTAATTTTTCTCAAATTACTCAAACTAAAAACTTGGAAGCCACCCGAATCCGTTAAAATAGGACCGTCCCAATTCATAAATTGGTGTAGGCCCCCCGCCTTTTTAACAATATCATTGCCAGGTTGTAACCATAAATGATAGGTGTTCCCTAATAAAATTTTCGTATTCATTTGTTTTAATTCTTCTGGGCTCATCGTTTTAACTGTAGCTTTTGTACCCACTGGCATAAACATAGGTGTCTCAAACGACCCGTGCGGTGTGTGTACAATGCCTAATCTTGCACCAGATTGTTTACAAGTTTTAATATGCTCATAAGTTACTGCAGGCATAATATTCTCCTCTCAAACTAAATAATAATCATCGCATCGCCAAAACTGAAAAATCGATATTTTTCAGCGACTGCATGACGGTATGCCGAAAGCACAAATTGTCGCGAACTAAAAGCAGATACCAACATCACTAAAGTGGATTTAGGTAAATGAAAATTGGTAATCAAGCCATCTATCGCTTTAAATTCAAAACCCGGATAAATAAATATATCCGTCCATCCACTAGAAGCAACAAATTGCGTATTATTTTGTCGAATGGTCTCTAGTGTTCTCGTTGAGGTCGTACCCACAGATATGATGCGATGGCCCTTAGCTTTAGTCTCATTTAGTAAATCTGCAGTCTCTTGAGACATTTGATAATATTCACTATGCATTTCGTGGTCATCGATATTCTCAACACTCACAGGTCTAAATGTACCTAATCCTACGTGAAGTGTGATAAATGCAATATTAACCCCATTTTCACGAATTTGTTGTAACAACTGATCTGTAAAATGTAAACCTGCAGTCGGTGCTGCAGCTGAACCAGACGCTTTTGCATAAACGGTTTGATAACGATCTTTTTCATCTAATCGTTCTTTAATATATGGAGGGAGAGGCATTTCGCCTAATTCATCAAGTCGCTCTTGTAAAATGCCGTCATAATGCAAGCGCATCATTCGGCCACCTTGATCGAGTTCTTTCATACAAGTAGCAATGATTTTTCCGTCTCCAAAGCTCAAAGATTGCCCTACTTTAATCCGTTTCGCTGGTTTAAGTAAAACTTCCCAGTCGTCACCTTCAATTTGAGTCAACATTAACATTTCAACTTTTGCTAGTGTTTCTTCTTTAACACCAAATAAACGCGCTGGCATTACTTTCGTATCATTTAATACAAGTGTATCGCCTTGTTTGAAAAATCGCGTAATATCTTTAAAATGCAAGTCTTCGGTATCACCAGTTTGTCGATTCAAATATAACAAGCGGCTTTGATCGCGCTGTTTTAATGGTGTTTGTGCGATGAGCGACTCTGGCAATTCATAATCAAATTCTTCAATATTCAAAGTAGTAACTCCTCTATTTAATGACTCGTATATTTAAAATGTTCATAGGCTTGGGGTGTCGCTTTACGACCTCTTGGTGTTCGCTCTAAAAAGCCTCTTTGAATGAGAAAAGGTTCATATACGTCTTCAATCGTAATACGCTCTTCTCCGATTGAAACAGCAATCGTATCTAACCCTACCGGCCCACCATGATATTGCTCAATAATACAAGCCATCATTTTGTGATCAATATAATCTAGACCTTCTTCATCGACTTGTAATAAGTGCAAAGCACGTTTTGTCGTCTCAATGTAAATCATGTCATCTTCATTTACTTGTTGGAAATCCCGTATTCGTTTTAATAAACGATTAGCGATACGAGGTGTCCCACGACTTCTTTTTGCAATTTCTATAGCACTTTCTTCATCAATTGCTGTGCCTAATACATCAACAGTGCGAATAATAATCTGTGCCAGTTCTTGTTCAGAATAATATTCTAAACGTAAATGAACACCAAAACGGTCACGTAAAGGACTCGTCAAACTCCCTGCACGTGTTGTTGCACCGACTAATGTAAATGGTGGTAAATCGATACGTATACTACGTGCTTCCTCGCCTTTTCCAACGATAATATCAATAAAAAAATCTTCCATAGCCGGATATAATACTTCTTCCACAACGCTACTTAGACGATGTATCTCATCAATAAATAAAACATCGCCAGGTTGTAAACCAGTTAAAATAGCAGCTAAATCACCGGGTCTCTCTATAGATGGCCCTGAAACTGTACGTAAATTAACGCCCATTTCATTTGCGATAATATGTGAGAGTGTCGTTTTACCTAAACCAGGAGGGCCAAAGAGAAGGACATGATCAAGTGGTTCTTCACGAATTTTAGCCGCTTGAATAAAAACTTCAAGATTTGATTTGATCGTACTTTGACCTATGTATTGTCTTAGCCGATCTGGCCGTAATGACAATTCAAAAGCTTGCTCATCAGATTGCTCATGGCCATCCATCATTCGATCTTGTTCCATTTGACTCACTCCTTTTTTATGAAACTAATTGTTTTAATCCAAATTTAACTGCTGCATCAACACTTTCAAAAGTTTCACTTTGCATCGCCTTCTCAACCTTTTTCAATTCACGCTTAGAATAGCCTAATGCTTCTAACGCCAATAGTGCTTCTTTTGCATAATGAGAGGTTTCGATAGCATCCGTAGCATTCGAAAGTAGGTCTTCATCGTTCGTTTCGGTAATAACTACTTTACCTTTTAAATCTAATACAATTTGGCGCGCTGTCTTTTTACCGATTCCTGGAAATTTTGTTAAATACGCATCATTTTCATTTTCAATCGCGCGTTTAACTTCATTAGGCGTGCTCGCTGCTAAAATAGCTAATGCAGATTTAGGACCAATTCCAGTCACCTTAATTAAACTTAAAAACATATCCTTTTCTTCTTCATCAATAAAGCCATATAACAATTGAGCGTCTTCTCGTACAATTAACGACGTATAAACTTTAATAGATTGATTAAGATGCTTTTGAAAACGATATGAGTTTGGGGTCTGAATTTCATATCCCACACCCGATGTTGTTTCGACGATGATGTGTGTTGGATAAAGTGCCGTTAAATTCCCAAAGATATATGCATACATCGTAACTACTCCTTATAAATTCATTCCGATAATATCTACATTATAAATATTTTCCATTTGTCTTAATGTGTTAATTAATTCATAGGGATTAATTTTCGCTTTACTCCCATCTAGTGACAGTGTAATGGATGCTTTATTATTGATAGGGACACTTTGATGAATTGTGAGCACAGAAAGTTGAAGCTCTGACAATTTTTCAAGGATACTTGCCAGAATTCCAACTTTATCAATAACAAATAAAATAATGGTATAAGCTTCTGTGCGCTTACGAACCTCATCTAATGGAAAGATAGTGTCTCTATATTTGTAGAATGCACTGCGTGAACAATCATGCATATCCACTGCTTCTTGAATTGTCAGTGATGGGTCATTTTTTAATGAGGATTTTACTTGTAGTACACGCTTCACGACGTAAGGTAGAACATCCTCACGAATAACATAAAATTGATGTTTCATACGCGCATTAGGCGCCTCCTGTTCATTATTCGACAAATTCAAACTCTCCTCCAAGAATACGTACAATATCACCATTCTCTGCACCACGTTCACGTAATGCGTCATCGATACCCATTGAACGCATTTGTCTAGCAAAACGTCGTACTGCTGGGTCACTATTAAAGTCGGTCATTTTAAACATACGTTCTATCGCATTACCACTTACGACATAAGCACCATCATCATCTCTCGTAATTTTAAATTGATCTTGTGAAGGTGTATGTTTATAAACAACACGATTGACACCGATTTGCTCTTCCGTCGCAGAAAAATCAACATCTTTGACCTTATCAAGTGTATTCGCTATTTCATAAAGTAATTGATCAATGTTTTCACGTGTATATGATGAAATTGGAATGATTTTAACCGGTTGATTAAGTTTATTTTTAAATTGTTCCAACTGGTCATGTGCTTCTGGTATATCCATTTTATTGGCAACAATGATCTGTGGTCGCTCTTCTAATCGTTGCGCATAAGCTTTTAGCTCTTGGTTGATAATCGTATAATCCTCATAAGGATCACGGCCTTCTAAACCGCTCATATCAATTACATGCACAATTACTTTTGTTCTTTCGACATGTCTTAAGAATTGATGTCCTAAACCGACACCTTCAGATGCACCTTCAATCAAACCTGGTAAATCAGCCATAACAAAACTACGTTGGTCAGGCGTAACCACAACGCCTAAATTAGGTTGAATTGTAGTAAAGTGATAAGCGCCAATTTTAGGTTTTGCTTTAGAAACGATTGAAAGTAGTGTTGATTTACCAACACTTGGAAAACCAACAAGGCCTACATCAGCAAGAAGCTTAAGTTCCAAAGTTACTTCTATTTCTTCACCAGGTTCACCATTCTCACTAAAATCTGGTGCCGGGTTTTTAGGTGTCGCAAAACGTGAATTACCACGACCTCCACGACCTCCTTTTGCGATAACTGCACTTTGGCCATGTTCCACTAAATCAGCTAATGTTTGTTCTGTTTCAACATCTTTGATAATCGTTCCAGGCGGTACTTTTAAAACAAGATCCTCTGCATTTTTACCATGCATATTACTACTTTGACCGTTTTCGCCTTTTTTAGCTTTAAAGTGTCGTTGATATCTAAAGTCCATGAGAGTGCGCAATCCTTCATCTACTTGGAAAACAACTGATGCACCACGACCACCGTCACCACCGGCTGGTCCTCCAAATGGAACATACTTTTCACGGCGATATGCCGTAATACCATTCCCGCCATCACCCGCTTTTAATGATATTTTAACTTGATCTACAAACATATTTTCACCTCTTTTTCGATTTTTTTGTTTTATTTTAAACGCAAGTTACTTACTTTACGTTTGGTTCTCATTTTGAAACTATGATTATCTTTAGTCTAATCAATATAAAAAATAAACACCAGAAGTTACCTTCTGGTGTCAAAATTTGACAAATTATTCAGCAACTGCATATACAGAAACTTGTTTTTTGTCTCGACCTTTACGTTCGAATTTAACAACGCCATCGATTTTAGCGAATAATGTATCATCGCCACCACGACCTACGTTTTCACCTGGGTAAATCTTAGTTCCACGTTGACGGAATAAGATAGAACCACCAGTAACGAATTGACCGTCTGCACGTTTAGCACCTAAACGTTTAGATTCTGAGTCACGTCCGTTTTTAGTAGAACTTACCCCTTTTTTAGATGCGAAAAATTGTAAGTTTAATTTAAGCATGAGTTACACCTCACTTCAGATTTAATTTAATATACTCATTATATTCTTCTTCAATTGTTTGTAAAGAAACTAACATTGACTGGAGTATCAACTGTGCCTGCTCATTTGATGTATCAACAGATCTCACATGAAAATATCCACCGTCATCACTGTAATCAATATCTGGTCTTTCTGCAGTAAGTCCAATAATAGCGTTAACGCTACCGAAAACAACTGCTGAAGCACCAGCGCAAACAATGTCTTGACCATGCTCAGCAAAGTCAGCATGACCGTCCATTATGACATCTGTTATCTGACCTTCGTCATTCAATTTAAAGTCAACATTAATCATGATTAAGCGTTAATCTTATCAATTGTTAACTTAGTATATGGTTGACGATGGCCTTTTTTGCGTTTTGAATCTTTACGACGACGGTAAGTAAATACAGTGATTTTTTTACCGCGACCTTGTTTGTTTACAGTTGCAGTGACAGTTGCGCCTTCAACTGTAGGAGCACCAACTTTAACGTTGTCTCCACCGACGAATAAAACTTTATCAAAAGTGAAAGTGTCACCTTCGTTTACGTTTAATTTTTCAACGTAAATTTCTTGACCTTCTTCAACTTTTACTTGTTTTCCACCTGTTTCAATAATAGCAAACATACTTTGCACCTCCTAATTATAAGTCACGCCATATATAGGTGACATTGCGTACTTAAAACCTATATTTGAGCGGTTGTATGTAGCTATGAACTACTCAACTACTGAATCATACCATTCGTATTACTTCGTGTCAATAGTACTTAATTGATTTATGAAGCGATTAAAAATGAAATACATAAAGATTAATAAAAGACTGTTCAAAAACAATGTCGGTATGATACGGAAAACTAAAAATCCAAACATATTTATATCAATTAACCCCAATAGACTATAGATCACCATGACAAAAATTTCTAAGAATATCACACCAAGTAGAATCATGCCATAAAGCATTGTGTGATCTCTGAAAAAAACTTTTAAGAATTTATCGGCAATGAGAATGGACACAATGTAACCGAATAAATAAACACCATAAACTTGACCGAAATACAGATCTTGCATGATACCCAATAAGACACCTAAGATTAATGCGGTACTGGTATTTTTATAAATCGCAATGATCATTAAAAATAAAAAGCTTAAATGGGGCACTAATATAAATGAAAAGTGACCTATTGTAACCGGTGATAAAAAGGTAAGCAACGTATCTAGATAAAACATCAATAAGCCTATAAGTACATAATAAATCGATTTCATTATGAATTGTCACCCTTATCGTTAATTACTGTTTTAGGGTCTCTTTTAGCGATATAAACATGAGAAAAATGATTCATGTTTGCCCCAGTTTTAATAGAAACTTGCTTTGATAAACCATATTGATCGTTTTGAACTTTTTCAACTTCACCTACGTAAAGCCCTTTAGGCAATTGATCCCCTAAACCACTCGTTACAACTTTATCGCCCTCTTTAATATCTTCGTTATTATCTATATCACTGACAATAAGTTGATCTGTTTTATCATCATAGCGATCAATTAAACCAAACACTTCATCTGAACCATGTTGGATATTTACTGATAAACGGTTAGTACGTCCCTTAGTTGTAATTAAATTGATTTGTGACGAAAATTGATTCACTTTCGCAACACGGCCGACTAAACCATTGGCTGTCATAACAGCCATATTTTCTTTAATACCAGATTTTTTTCCTTTATCAATGACGACTGTATTTAACCATTGATCTGGTTGGCGTGCAATCACCCCTGCTGAAATAGGCGCATACTCTGAATTATCACTCATATCAAGTTCTTTTTTGAGTTTTTTATTTTCCGATTTAAGTCGTTCATTATCAGCTTGTAATTGTTTCTCTTTATTTGTAGGCGCTTCACTTTTATGGAATATGTCTGTAATAGTTCCCGCTACAAATTGGACTGGATAAGAGAAAATACGTTGCCCGAAGGAAATGGTATCACTCGCATATTGTTCAGGAACCGATTGGGTATTTGACCTGATAGATAATCCAACTAAAGCGATAAAAAGTATTAATGCACAAAACAACACAACGAGTTTGTTGTTTTTAAAAAAATTGGACAACCTCAACACCTCATATTATATGTAAATATATTACTGCTCCTATTTTATATTACTCTTGTTAGTAAATAAAGTACAAGGGTGTGTTGTAATGAGATCATAATGATTTTTGAAGATGATGACTTGAATGGTGCTATGACTTTTCAAATTTACATCGGCTAATATCAAGCAATTATCACGTGTATTTGTACGTCCCAAACATAAAAAGGTTCTTCATTTTTTATGGTGGGATGACATAAGTCATCCTGCTTTTTTGTACAAAAATAGCGCAAATGCCTCTATAAATTTAAGTGACTAAACCAAAAATAAAAGAGACATATTGCGCCTATGTGTAATGATATATTAAAGATAATAATATTAAAATCACTAAAGTTGAAGAAGATGTAGTTATTAGAGGTAAGAAATCTAACGTCATCTTTGGTACCCTTTCATACAAGCCTATGACTTGTCCTCACTGTTATCATACGAATCCAAACCGAATACACAAACACGGAATACGTTTATCGCGAATTACTTTTTTAAGATTCCAAGAGATAGCAGTGTATTTAAAACTGTTAAAACAATGTTTTAAATGTATGGATGGAAAGTGTTACGCTTCTACAGAAAGTATGAGGATATCATTGCTTATACGATTGGAACCCCTCAATTCAATAATGGAGCGATTGAAGGAATTAATCAAAAAGTTAAACTGATTAAAAGAGTTTCATATGGCTATCGCAACTTTTATAACTTCAAAAATCGCATTTTTATTATTTTTAGACTGTATAAAAGACCAAAGAAAAAAGCAATGCCACTTTTCAATAGTGAAATTGCTTAAATAGATTGCGTACCGAGTCGAGACTCCCGAGGCATAGAGCCGAAACCGAAAATCCATTTTGGCTTCTTATGAGCTACAATAAAAGCCAAAATTAGTTGAGGTAAGGCGCCTGGGAAAGCGAGACTCGAAGAAGCAATCGGAAGTTTGCGACTTAATTATTATAGACACATAACCACCATATAAAGTGTACAGCCCATAAAAAACGCCGAAAAAGTAAGGCATTAAGCTTACTCTTTCAGCGTAACTCTCAATTAGAATATGATCGCTTATCATTGAGTTATAAAATGATGGTTAAAATTCATGCCGTTAACTGACGATTAATCAGTAATTATTCTTAGTGACGTTGCCCTTTTGAATGTTGATCCTCTTGGTCTTCTTTGTAGAGGATTTCATCTTTACACCATTCAGAAAATAATCTTTGTGCTTTTCGCTGCTCGTTTTGCTGTTTCGCATGATTTGTTTTCATTTTTACCACTCCTCTATGAGATTCCACAATCACAGCCTAACGTAAATAGACTCTATTTTCAAACGTGCTACCATCGAGGACCTTTAATCGTCTTCATCTTGCTGATAAGCTTCTAACGGTTGCAAAGATATCGGGTGTCCAAGCTGATTTAAATCGTCATACAAATCGTGTTCCGTTGTGTAAATCCGCATATTCTTTTCACCGAAACGATACAGAATAAATTGAGAATCTCTTTCGGCTATTAAATATTCTTTATCATAACCAAGACGTGACATATCATTGACTTGCATAAATTCGTATTTATCTACCCAATTAAAAACATTCCTCATCTGACTTTTAGGAACATTTCTAAACATGTCATTTTCTTGTTGGACATACTTTCGGCCATTCACTGGGATTTCATATCCTTCATTATCAACCGCTTGATAAACTTCTTTATCTTTCATTGGATTCCACGGTTCATTTTTAATCTGAGGAAAATACTTTAATGCAGTAAATACGAGGGCTAAAAATAAAAAGACAACCATGAATAGTTTGAATAAGCTTTTAAAAATCCGCATGCATGCCCTCCACTATATTTTCATTATATTAATCTTAATTCATTCATTGTATTATCATTATAATGGCTTTATTATGTTTTAGCATCCATCTTAAGCATGAAATAAATATAACTTTAGAATGATGCGCTTTTCATACAAAACGATTATTATAGACATATAGGGAGTGACATTGATGAGTATTCTCACATTATTTTTAATTATATTATTAGTCGTTTTGCTATTCAGAGTCGGTATTACAATAATAAGATTTCTAATAAAAGTAGGATTAGTTGTATTAGCTTTATATTTATGTTATAAATTTGGTACGTGGCTTATTGGAAATTTTCAACTTTAGTAACAAAAGGTTCATGCAACATTGCATGGGCCTTTTGTTTTGGTTCTTCATTTTTTATGGTGGGATGACATAAGTCATCCTGCTTTTTTGTACAAAAATAGCGCAAATGCCTCTATAATTTTAAGTGACTAAACCAAAAATAAAGGAGACATATTGCGCCTATGTGTAATGATATATTAAAGTTACTAAAAATTAAAGATAATAATATTAAAATCACTAAAGTTGAAGAAGATGTAGTTATTAGAGGTAAGAAATCTAACGTCATCTTTGGTACCCTTTCATACAAGCCTATGACTTGTCCTCACTGTTATCATACGAATCCAAACCGAATACACAAACACGGAAAACGTTTATCGCGAATTACTTTTTTAAGATTCCAAGAGATAGCAGTGTATTTAAATCTGTTAAAACAACGTTTTAAATGTATGGTTTGTGGTCGGACTTTTACTTCTAAAACAAATGTTGTTGAGGATAACTGTTTTATCTCAAACCATGTTCAGAAAGCCATTATAGATAAAGCAACACAAGTTCGCTCAGAAACTGATATCGCAAGTGATTGTAACGTTTCTGCATCTTCTGTAAAACGTGTGATTCATAAAGTAAGCAATGCCACTTTTCAATAGTGAAATTGCTTAAATAGATTGCGTACCGAGTCGAGACTCCCGAGGCATAGAGCCGAAACCGAAAATCCATTTTGGCTTCTTATGAGCTACAATAAAAGCCAAAATTAGTTGAGGTAAGGCGCCTGGGAAAGCGAGACTCGAAGAAGCAATCGGAAGTTTGCGACTTAATTATTATAGACACATAACCACCATATAAAATGTACAGCCTTTGTTTTTATAAGTCAATCTCACTCAGAATAGATACATAGTTGCTATCCCCTACAATGATGTGATCAAGTACATCAATACCCATCGCTTCTCCACATACAATCAGTCTTTTAGTCGTTTCAATATCTGCTTTAGATGGCGTTGGGTCTTATCAAGAGTAAATTATGAAAAAATGGTTTAAATCAATGTTCTTACTTTAAGTACATGTGTTTAACGTAAATGATAATTAGTTAAATATAAAAAGGTTATCCCAATCAATAGGATAACCTCTTTATACTTTACTTTATGGTTTGGATTCGCCACTTCAAAGAAGAAATGAAATCAGAGCATTGAATGTTCCATTTTCAAACAATATATAAATACCTAGCCCAATGAATACAATTGGTACAATCCAACGTTCATATTTCTCAATTGTTTCCGATATAAAATCGAAGGAAGCTAGACGGTAACTGACATAGCACAAAACTCCAACCATAATTAGAAAGACAATAGTGACAATAAAGATTTCAGACATACTTAAGGTCGTGAAGTACGGTATATAAATGGAAAAGTCATCCGCACTGGAAGCCAATACGATGAAAATCATCGTCAAAAATAACTGATTAAATTTTCCAGAGGAGAATAAAGATAAAATGCTACTTTCATCTTCATCCTCTTCTCCTTTAATCCATATTTTCACGCCTAGGTAAAGTGGTAAAAGTCCAAGTAGTCCGATAACCCATTGCTGAGGAATTAAATTTACAACCCCCTGTGCAACTAAAAGACTTGCTCCTATCACAATTGCAGTCCCTATATATTGTCCTATCCAAATATGTTTTACCTGACCTTTTTTTACTTGCGAAAACAAAAGAATTAATATGACGAGATAATCAATTCCTGTTGCTACATATACCGCAGTAGCCGTCAGTATCGTCGCGATCATTTTATCATCTCCAAATATTTTAGGGATAGGACTTTTCTTCAAAATGAAAAGTCCTTCCGTAAATTGCACACATATAGTACCTATTTATCTTTCACTCTCATCAGTCGCAAACTATTTAATGCTACCAAAATAGTGGCTCCCATATCGGAAAGAATCGCAATCCAAAGGGTTAGCCAGCCTGGAATAACCAATAGTAAGGCAATTATCTTAATTCCGATGGCAAACGTGATGTTCGCTTTGATGATATTTAGCGTTTTCCTGCTAAGTCTTACTGCAAATGGAAGCTTACTTAAATCATCTCCCATTAATGCAATATCAGCTGTCTCGATGGCAGTATCTGTTCCAGCACCGCCCATTGCAATGCCAACAGTGGATGCAGCAAGTGCAGGAGCATCATTGACGCCATCGCCAATCATAGCTACATTACCATACTCGGCTTTCATTTTTTTAATATAGTCCAACTTATTCTGTGGCATCAATTCGGACTGAATATCAGAAACGCCTACATGAGCACCGATTGCTTCTGCGGTACCTTGATTATCACCTGTCAGCATAATTGTTTGCTTGATTCCTAACTGATGAAGTTTTTGAATCACATTTTTACTTGTTTCGCGGACCTCATCTGCTACAGCAATCACGCCGAGGATTGTTTGGTCCGTTCCAATAATCATGGCCGTTTTCCCTTGGTTTTGTAAAACTTTCACTTTATTTTCAAACTCAAGGCTAAAATCGGAAACATTTAATTCTTTAAAAAGCCTTGGACTGCCAATGTAATAGGTTGTTCCATCTATATTCCCTTGAATGCCCCGACCTGTAATAGAAGTGAAGTCCTCCACTCTAACATCGGAATAAGTAATATTATCTTGCTCTGCTTTCTTCATTATTGCTGAAGCAAGTGGATGTTGTGATCGATATTCTAAAGCTGTAATAATGGAAAACAGCTCTTTTTCTTCCACTTGATCATTTAACACTTTAAAATCTGTTACCACTGGTACACCTTTTGTCAGTGTTCCTGTTTTATCAAATGCGATTGCCTTAATGGCTCCTAATTCCTCTAGATAGACACCGCCTTTAATCAACACACCTTTTTTAGCTGCATTTCCAATTGCCGAGACAATCGAGATTGGAGTAGAAATAACTAATGCACACGGACATCCAACTACAAGTACCGCTAATCCTTGATAAACCCAAGTATCCCAACTTCCACCAAAGAATAAAGGTGGAACGACTGCAACGAGCGCCGCAATAACCATAATGATCGGCGTATAATATTTCGCAAATTTATCTACGAATGCTTGCGCTGGAGCGCGCTCCCCTTGTGCTTCCTCAACCAGATGAATAATCTTGGAGATAGTTGTATCCTCTACGTATTTGGTGATTTTTACTTCAAGTAGTCCCTCTTCGTTAAGCGTACCTGCAAATACTTCATCATCTACCGTTTTGGCAACAGGGACAGATTCTCCTGTTATAGCAGCCTGGTTGACAGCCGACACACCATTTATAATGATCCCATCCATGGCAATTTTCTCCCCTGGTTTGACGATCATAATATCACCCACGGCAATATCGTCCACATGGATCATTATTTCCTGACCATTCCGCCTAACAAGTGCTTCTTTTGGGGCAATATCCATCAATGAACGAATGGACTGTCTTGCTCTATCCATAGAAAAACGTTCAAGTGCTTCACTGATTGCAAAGAGAACGACAACAATGGATGCCTCTGCCCATTCACCAATGATGGCAGCTCCAATAACTGCTACGGTCATCAGGGTTTTCATGTCGAAATCAAAGCGTATCAAATTTTGAAAACCAACTTTAAATAGTGAATATCCGCCAATTACAATCGAACCTACAAATAACATGGAAGTTACAAGGTTATCTTCTCCATTTACAAAGTGAGAAAGGTAACCAAAAGCAATCAGTAATGTGGCAAACAGCAATGTGCTGTGTTTTTTATAAAACGGTATTTTCTCTTCTTTAGGAGCCTTAGTGTCTTCTTTGACCGCTTGCATCGATGAATTCGCTAGTTTTTCGGGAAATACCTTAAGATTCTCGAAAGCACCTGCTTTTTCAAGCTCTTGAACCGATGCATTTCCATATACATCAATTTTGGAAGCGCCAAAGTTCACTTTTGCATCCTGAACTCCAGCTAGTTGTTTTACATTTTTTTCAAACTTCCCAGCACAGTTTGCGCAGGAAAATCCCTCCACACGGTAAACATTTTTATCTTCTGTTACCACTGGTTCGACCCGTCTTCTAGCCTTCTCTGGTGCCACTTTAAGATTCTCGAAAGCATCAGCCTTTTCCAGATCTTCAACGGTTGCACTGCCAAAGACATCAATTTTGGAAGCTCCGAAATTGACTTTAGCATCATACACCCCTGGTAGTTCTTTCACATTTTTTTCAAACTTCCCAGCACAATTCGCACACGAGAAACCCTCCACACGGTAAACCTGTTTATCTTCTGTTAATGTTTTTGCTGAACTATCCAATACTAGCAACCTCCCTTTGATGCATGAAAGCTTTTTCTACAAGCTGTTTAACATGCTCATCATCTAGTGAATAATAGACTAATTTTCCTTCTTTACGGTATTTTGCTATACCTAAATTTTTCAATAATCTTAAATGATGGGATGCCGTAGCCGTTGAAGATTCAATGATATTAGCTACATCACAAACACATAACTCTCCCTCTAAAGACAAAACATAAGCAATTTTAACTCTTGTATCATCTGATAGAGCCTTAAAAACTTTCGCTACATCCATAGGATTCTGTTTAGCAAGGTCTTTTTTAGCCCTGTTTACCTTATCTTCATGAATATAGGTAACTTCACACATATCTTTTGTCATAATTATCCTCCTTATTCAAATGACTGTTTGTTTGATGATTATAATATATCCCACCATAAACAAATAGTCAAATGATTGTTTGAATGATATATAATTAATATTAAAAAGGATTGATTTCTAATGTTAGAAACCAATCCTTTCGGAGATTTTAACCAAATTTTAAAGTATCTTAAACATAACTGCCCCGTTAGTTTAACTGCATCCTTTCACAATCTGTCTACAGATTAATAATTAAAACTACTCTTTATTATACAGATCTCCATATAATTTTTGAATTTGGTTCTGTAATTTTTTATTTTCTTTTTCTAATTCCATAACTCTTCTTTTTAAGGTTTTTATAAGGATTTCCTCCGAACGAGAACTTTTCTTGGATTTTGAGACTACATTTGATGTTATTTGACGCTCACGAAGGGATTCGATTCTTTGCCTAATATCGTGTTCCTTATAAAGCCATGATTTAGAAACATTAGCTTCCTTTGCTATTGAATTAAAATTAATAGCTTTACCTTCAATCGAAAATTTAGAAATCGCTTTGTCTACTTTTTCCCTTGTCTTTTGTGATTTCTGCTTCGCCAAACGTACAATTTCTGTTGTATTTCTAACTTGTTTATCCATTGATAATTACCCCGTCAAACTTCCAATGATTTGTTCTAAACGCTCTTTAACACGGCTATTAGTCTCTATTTGTCTTTGCCATTGTTTATCCTTTGCTATGGTTAATAACTCTTCTGTACGCTCTAACTGTTCTTCATGCTGTGGTAAGAATTGCTTACTGGTACAGAAGTGAGTGCAATCTAAGCATGCATTCGCATGTGGACAACCACCTGCTATTACTGGCAATCTACAATAACCATTTGGAAGCACTTGTGCATTTATATTTTTCTTGAACCATTGAAGCTCTACATCATCGACTTCACTATCATCATCTAGATTGAGCACATCTCCATTATTGGTAACCAGTTTTTCTTGAAATTTAGTAAATTCATTTTTTAGAGTTTCATCAAAGATATGAGCGTATCTGCTTGTCATTTCTGGGCTTTCATGTCCCAAAAATTTCTGCACAATATGCTGGGGCACCCCGTTGTTAATCATTCTTGTTCCTACTGTATGGCGAAAGGCATGGGCATGGAATCTATAAATCTCGCCTGATTTATCCACTATATTTTGCTCATAAGCTAATTTATTTAACTCGCCTCTAAATGTTTCTTGTTTTAATGGCGATCCATCTTTTCTTGGAAAGAGGTATTCACTATCTGGAAATTCCTCTGAAACTTTATCTTCCCGAACTTTAATAAGTAAAGCTACCTCTTTAGATATTGGAACTATATGCTCCTTTTTCATTTTCCATTGATAATACTTTAAAAAGTAATCTCCATCTTTGTCCTCTAATAAACAGCCTTTTTTCAAGGTGCACAATTCACTTATCCTCATTCCACATTCTTGAACAATCATAGTCATCGTAGCTATATATTCGGGTAATTTATCAAGATGACTGTTCAATTGCTCTAGAACGAATTCGTCTATAAAGCGAGGTTTTGCTCTTGGTATTTTCGGATAGTCCTCGGGATAAATTAATAATTTGGAAGGAACATCATCCCATTCTAGCCTATGAAGGGTACTAAATAGTCCTTCCAATATAGAGATCCTCCCAGTTATTGTACTAGGTTTTATTCCCATCATGTTTAGTTCACTTAAATATGCTTCAATTTCCACTCTCGTTAATTGGTGTACTCTCTGAACGTGTTTAAACTTTATGTCCAGAAAATTAAAGAACTCTTTAAGTTTTTGGGCAATATCACTTACATAGGAAAAGCTATCCATGTTCAATCTTAACTTACAATATCTTTTTACAAGCTGTTTAAAATATGTATTCCGAAACCCTTTAAAGTTAATTGTATATTCATATTGTGTTGGGTTAACCTTATCATCTGGCAAAGGTAAGTTTCGTCTATCCCAAACGTCTTTATCCCACTCCTCTCCATCAAAATAAAAATCCTCATAAAACTCAATAAATTGTTTAAGATTAGTAACATAGTAAGAATTAGCTTTTACAGGTGTTTTTTCTTGATTAGCAGTAATCTTATAATTAGTGGTGGTAATTCTAACACCCTGTTTTGTCAAATATGTTCTATACTCCGTCATTGCTTTATCAATAGGAACTTCAGTAATTGAAGTAATGCTGGGATACTTTAAATCTAAAAAATCCAACATTTTATTAATTACTGTTCCTTTTCTAATCCAGACAGTTTTTGCATTCCATATTCCATTGTTTAAATGGTAAAAATAAAAATATTTCAATTCTGTTCTTAACCACAGATTTTTAACACGTTCAAAACGAACCCAACGATTTCTTAAAGCAGGATTCTTACTTAATTCTATGGCAGAAGGATGTGGACATTTTCTTATATCCCAACTATTATTAGCCCAAAACCCTTGCATTTCTTCATTCATTACAGCTATTTTTTTGCTGATCTCACTCTGACTGATAATTTTCCTTTTACTAGAAGCATTCATTTCTTATGCTCCTTTCTCTCAAGGTATTTATTAAACTCATTTTTCATATCCTGATCTGAAAGATGAACGTAGGTATTTAACGTTGTCTGAACATGTGCGTGACCTAATCTCTTTTGAACGAACGCAACATCCCATCCTTCCCTAATTAGCTGCGTTGCGTGAGTGTGGCGAAGCATATGCGATGTAAATTCTATTCCAGTCCTTTTAACTATTCTTCTAACTAGATCAAGAACACTTTGGTACTTTAGTGGTTTCCCAAAATAACCTTCTTTTAAGGAAATAAAAACATAGTCATGCTCCAATTCCTCACTATACTCATATACCAAGTAATCTGTATAAAGTGACATCAGTTCTTTACTCACATGTATTGTTCTTTCCTTCCTTAATTTAATATAAGCTTCATTAACATTAACATCTCTAGGTGTTAAATGGATTTGATTGTCCCAAGTGGCAATATCTTCAAGCCTAAGCGATAACACTTCACCGATTCTTAAACCACCTTCATACATAAGCATTAAAATTAACTTATCTCTTTTCGTATGACAAGCGTCAATAATTTGCTTAACTTCCTCTGCTGTCAATGTTCTTATCTGTTTCTTTTTAACCCTTAACTTTAAGACATTCTTTTGGTATCTACCCTTATTAACATGATGTAAAAATCCTTTGAAGTTTCTTCCCTTTGCTTGTTTAAATACATCAATTGATTTAAATTCTCCTAATCTACTTAAATAATCAAGAAAACTCATAACGGCATTTAAAATTGTATTCACTGTCGTTTCTTCTCTTATGGCTTCTTTTGGCTGAAGATCAATTACATTATTTGCTGTTGGATATCTCAACCAACCTACGAAGTCTGCTAACAACTCAAAGTTAATATCATTAAGAATAACGCCTCTCTGTTCCATGAACTCATACAGCAACTTTAAATGATAGCAGTATGCTTTAATGGTATTTGGAGACTTACCAGTGTTATCTAAGTATTTAATAAATTTCATTACTGGTTCAATTAGCTGGTATTCTTTATCTAGTAATAAATACAATGGATACGGCTTATTCTCCATTTCTATCCTTTGAACCCTCACACGCGCCCCCCTCTTTAAACACTTTAAGTACTACAAATTATAAACCTTGTTAATTTTTATTTAAAGTAAAATCTCCCTTTAACATCTCCTCCTGAACTACTTTAACTACTATTATTTATTATACTATGGTTAAAACATCTCCGGAAGGATGATTATGCAGTACAATAATGGCATGCGCCGACCATTTTAATGCTGTTTTAAAAATTTCTCTAGGATGAATGACCGCACTATTTAATGTACCGATAAACAAAGTTTGCTCGTGAATAATTTGATGTTTTGTATTTAATATAATAAGAACAAAATGCTCTTGATGACACCCATTAAACTTGGGATAAAAACGTTCCGCTATTTGTTGTGGTGTGTGTATGGGCTCCGACAGTGTGCGTGTTTTTTCTCGCGCTAACCGCTGGCATATTTCAAATACAGATAAAAGTGTAACGGCTTTATTTCTTCCAATCCCTTCAAATGATTCCAATTCTGCTAAAGATAAATTTTTGATTTGTGACAGTGATTGGCATTGAGACAACATATTAGAAGCAATATCTATACTAGAATGGCCCCTGCTCCCTGTATTAATCAAAATTGCTAGTAGTTCAGTGTTAGATAATGCTTGACTACCAAATTGTATTAAACGTTCTTTAGGTTTTTCATCAATTGATAAATCACGTATTCTGGTCATAGAATACCTCCGTAAAAGTTAATTAAGTGAGGATAAAACGAGGTGGTCAATATAAATGATACAAATATAGAAGGGACTAGTGGTATGCAATGTGTCATTTTTGATTTTAATAATCGTAAGAGCAAGTAAAAGAGACATCCGATTGGAAAAATCATTTCTAAAAACAAAAATAAAAAAGGCATTGGAAAGAAGAAAATCATCACAAGACATAATTTTATATCACCAAATCCAATTAAATGGTTTTGAATGAGGCCTATAAAAAAGAGTGATAAAAATAAAATAGCATGTTGTAAATCAACATAGAGGTGATGCGGAAAATAAAGCAGGAGAACAAAAAGTAAAACTAAAAAGCGATGTTGGACAATCATGCTACAGATATCAATCACCCCTATTGTTAAAAGCATCAATCCAACCGCATAAAATATTTCAGTTGATACATAAACAGGTAAAATCGTAGGATAGACTAGTAATGTCCCTCCCAATAATTCTCCAATTAAAAGTGATTTAGGAATTGGCTTGCTACAATAGCGGCAACGTCCACTGAAAAGCACGAAGCTAACTATCGGTATAAGATCTGTCAATTGAAGTTGATGAAAGCAATACTTGCATCGTGACCTTTTAACTAAATGCTTTATCTTCAGGTCAGGATGTTCGGCAAATTGAAGTAAAAAACTCATAGCAATACAACCAACAAAAAATAGCGCGCAATACTGCAAGTAAGCACCTCGTATCTAAGAATTTACGAAACGTGTCAACTCTAGGCGTCAACATTTGAGTGTCATCATTATAGCGTTTCATCATTTCAAGGGTCAAATTTGCAAAAATGACATATCGCGTACCAAAGCTATGCAAATTGAAAAAACCATTTCATAAACAGGTAATACACATTAACCTGCTATGAAATGGCTTATTTTTATGTATTAAATGCAATTTTAGATTTAATTTCACTAATGAAATAAAGGCTACCCGTAATAAGTAATGCTTCGCCTTTATATTCGCGAATAAATGCGACAAAGTCATCCACGATTGATTTGTTACCGAACTCAACTTCATCATATAATGTTTGTTTCGGTAAAGCTTTTGGAAAATCAAACCCTGTAACATAAATATGCTTAGCAATATTTTGAAAAGCGTCGAGCATATGATGGATGGGCTTACCTTCAATGGCAGCAAATAACACATCTACTTTTTCTAAATCATAATATTTTTCAATCGTATCGATCAATGCGTCCACACTTTCTTTATTGTGTGCACCGTCAATAATGATGAGTGGTTCTTCTGAAACTTGCTCAATGCGACCTGTCCAATAAGCTTGCTCAATACCATCAATCATTTTGTTGAAATCTAAATGGATGACATTTTGCTCATACAATTCTATCAAAGCTGTGATGACGAGTGAGGCATTTTCTTTTTGATGTTCCCCTAACATATGAAGCGCTAGATTTTCTAATTCATAGTCTTTATAGCGATAAGTAAATTCATCCCCTTCAGACTTAATTAAAATATCACGGTCAAATTCTAAAGCTTTTGCATTCAATCTCTCTGCTGTATCGCGAAAAAGCTTTAAAGCCTCTTCGTTTTTAATCGCATAAACAATTGGGGTGTTGGCTTTTATGATTGCAGATTTGTCTTTAGCAATGTCAAGATACGTTTGTCCAAGAATATCGGTGTGATCTAAACCAATACTCGTTAAAATACTAATAAGCGGTTGGATAACATTTGTAGAATCATTTTTAACACCTAAGCCTGCTTCCACAATAACAAAGTCGACAGGGTGCACTGCTCCGAAATATAAATACATCATCGTTGTAATAATTTCGAATTCAGTTGCTACTCCCAAATCCGTTTCTTTGTCCATCGCTTCACTCACAGGTTTAACACGTTCAACTAATGCTACAATTTCATCGTTCGTAATGGGCACACCATTTAAACTAATTCGTTCATTGAAAGTCTCTATATAAGGCGACGTAAATGTACCCACTTGGTAATCGTTTTTCATTAATGCTTCACGCATGTATGCTACAGTAGAGCCTTTACCATTAGTCCCACCAATATGAATGGCGTTAATACGGCGTTGAGGGTTTCCCAGTCTTTCGAGCATCCATTCCATGCGTTTTACGCCAGGCTTAATACCGAATTTAGTTCTTTCATGTATCCAATATAAACTGTCTAGATAATTCATAACTAAGACTCCTACGCTTTTAATTGTTCAATTCTAGCTTTAACACCATCATATTTTTCTTGGTATTTGACTTGTTTCTCTTTCTCTTCATTAATAATTTTTTCTGGTGCTTTTTTAACAAAGTTTTCATTTGCTAGTTTTTTATTGACACGATCTAATTCTTTTTGCCATTTTTCTAGGTCTTTTTCCAAACGCTCTAATTCTTTATCCATATCAATTAAACCTTCAATTGGTAAAATGACTTCACCAGCTGCAACAACAGATGTCATTGCTTTATCAGGAATTTCGATTTGAGTGGCAATCTCAAGTTCACTCGGATTACAGAAGCGTTCTAAATAGTGTTGGTTTGCTAACAACAACTGTTGAATTTTTTCATTTTTCGCTTTGATTTTAATCGGAATTTCTTTTGATAATGGTGTGTTTACTTCTAAACGAGACTGACGTACAGATTTAATAATTTCAACTAATTGTTCCATTACATCTTTACTCTCTTCGAAATTAAACGCATCATTAACTGTTGGCCACGCACTTGTCACAATAGACTCGCCTTCATGCGGCAAGTTTTGCCAAATATGTTCCGTTACGAATGGCATGAATGGATGCAATAGGCGCATCATGCGGTCTAAAGTATAACTTAACACTGAGCGTGTTACGTTTTTCTGTGCTTCATCGTCACCGTTCATTGGTATTTTACTCATTTCAATATACCAGTCACAAAACTCATCCCAAATAAAATTATACAATACACGGCCAACTTCGCCAAACTCGTATTTATCACTTAATTGCGTCACTGTTTCAATCGTTTCATTTAAACGTGTCAAAATCCACTGATCTGCTACTGATAGATTTTGAGATAAATCGATATCTTCAAAACGGAATGTTTCACCAATATTCATTAAGCTAAATCGAGCAGCATTCCATATCTTGTTAATAAAATTCCAAACTGACTCTACTTTTTCAGTTGAATAGCGTAAATCATGCCCCGGTGAAGATCCTGTGGCTAAGAAATAACGAAGACTGTCTGCACCATATTGATCAATGACATCCATAGGGTCAACACCATTACCTAGAGATTTACTCATTTTACGTCCGTCTTCTGCGCGTACTAACCCATGTAATAACACATCACTAAATGGCTTTTCACCTGTAAACTCTAAACCTTGGAAAATCATACGTGCTACCCAGAAGAAAATAATATCATAGCCTGTTACTAGCACTTGTGTTGGATAAAATCTTTGGTAATCTTCAGCTGTTTCATCAGGCCATCCAAGTGTAGAAAAAGGCCATAATGCACTAGAAAACCAAGTATCTAATACATCTTCATCTTGTGTCCAATTTTCAATGTCTTCAGGCTCATTTTCACCAACATAAATCTCACCTGTTTCATTGTGATACCAAGCAGGTATTTGATGTCCCCACCAAAGTTGACGAGAAATAGTCCAATCTCTTATTTCTTCCATCCAACGGTTAAAAGTTTTTTCAAATCGTGCAGGAACAAATTCGATACGTCCATCTGTTTTTTGGTTATTCAAAGCTTGTTCTGCTAACGGTGCCATTTTAACGAACCATTGTGTCGATAAATAAGGTTCAACAACAGCACCCGTACGTTCAGAATGTCCAACTGAATGAACGTGATCATCGATTTTAATTACAAGTCCTTGATCTAACAAATCTTTAACGAGTTGTTTACGACATTCAAAGCGATCTAGACCAGCGTATTTCCCTGCTTCTTGATTCATGCATCCAGATTCATCCATAACGACAATACGTTCTAAGTCATGACGATTGCCAATTTCAAAGTCATTTGGATCATGTGCAGGTGTCACTTTCATTGCCCCGCTTCCAAATTCTTGGTCAACATATTCATCAGCTAAAACAGGAATCTCACGGCCAACAATTGGTAAAATAACATTTTTACCGATAACTTCTTTGTAACGCGCATCTTCCGGATGTACAACAATTGCAGTATCACCTAGCATCGTTTCTGGACGTGTCGTTGCAATTTCAATATACCCTTCGCCATCCGCAAACGGATATTTAAAATGATAGAATTTGCCGTTAACATCTTCGTGAATGACTTCAATATCAGATAGTGCTGTTTTCGCTACAGGATCCCAGTTAATGATACGTTCACCACGGTAAATTAATCCTTTTTTATACATATCAACAAATACTTTACGTACTGCTTGACTTAAACCAGAGTCGAGTGTGAATCTTTCTCTTGAATAATCTAAGCCAAGTCCGAGTTTAGCCCATTGTTGACGAATAAAATCGGCATATTCTTCTTTCCAATCCCATGCTTTTTCTAAAAACTTTTCTCTACCAATATCATGTCTCGAAATGCCTTCTTCTCGCATTTTTGCTTCAACTTTTGCTTGTGTCGCAATACCAGCATGATCCATACCAGGTAAATAAAGTGTTTCATAACCTTGCATTCGTTTCATACGCGTTAAAATATCTTGCAATGTTGTATCCCAAGCATGCCCTAAATGTAATTTTCCAGTTACATTCGGCGGTGGAATAACAATTGTATATGTGGGTTGATCTGAATTTTGTTTAGGTTTGAATAACTCTTGTTCTACCCATTTTTGATATCGACCCGCCTCAACTTCTTGCGGATTATATTTTGGTTTCATTTCCATAAGAATCCTCCTTCAAATAAAAAAACATCCTGTCCTCATCATAGGACGGATGTTCCGCGGTACCACCTAAATTCAATAATGCATTCGCACTATTGCACTCTTACGATTAACGCTCATAACACGCTTTAACCTACTTTACTTTCAGCTAAAGTTCAACGTGGGCTACCTTCAATAACGCCTTTTATGTACTCTCAGCAAACGTACACTCTCTAAAAAAAGACAACCATCTACTCTTCCCAAATTCTACTATTAATTTAATTCTTATAGTATACTGAAACGACAATGAAGTCAATACAAGGAGGTATAAAAACGTGAATCCCTGTGCATTCGGTAGTCAAGATCCAGTATATATCGATTATCATGATCATTTTTGGGGAAAGCCATTATATGATTCTCGTGCGCTATTTGAACTTCTGGCATTAGAATCCCAACATGCTGGTTTATCTTGGCTAACGATACTCAAAAAGAAAGATGCTTACAAATCAGCATTTTATCAGTTTGATCCATATAAAATTGCACAAATGACATCATCAGATATCGATCAATTGATGACATTCCCTAATATTATACATCATCGCAAAAAGTTGTAAGCCATTGTTTCTCAAGCCAAAGGTTATATTGAAATTGAAAAAGACTATGAAAGCTTTAGTCATTTTATATGGTCATTTGTCGATGGTGCACCCATTGATTTTCAATACAAAACCGTTGAAGCGCGAATTACAGTGAACGATACAGCCAAGAAATTGTCAAAGTCACTGAAACAATACGGGTTTCAATTTATCGGTCCTATAACTGCATTTTCATTTATGGAAGCTGCGGGTCTTTATAATAGTCATTTGATTTCTTGTCCAAATCGTTAACACATGTATGAATACAATACCCAATAAAATACAAAAAAGGGATAGCAGTCACGTTAAAACGTTTGATTGCTGTCCCTTTTAAATGAATCAAAATGAATTATTTTACATTAAGACGTATTTCTTTTATTTTTCCGATCTTGATATTTAAAAATAAGGCTAATTAATGGTGCAATCAGAAAGAGTATGAAGAATATACGGAAAATATGATAGCTCGAAATCATAGCGACATCTCCACCGGTATCTAATGCGACCAATACAATTTGACTCATACCTCCAGGTGCTGCACTTAAAAATAGATTATTAATCGACGCTGGATTAAATAAATGAATCAAAATGACCATTAAAAGTGTACCAAATATAAGTAAAATATTTTGATAAGCAATTGCGACTGCAATTCTGCCCTTAAGTTGCTCAGTTAAATGCGCGATTTGAATACCTACACGAATCATATAGATAATTTGAGCACCTGCAATAATTGGCGCATCAAGCGTAAAAGTGCGTTCGGTTACCATATTCCAAACAATGAGCACTAAAATTGGCGCAAGTAACATTTTGGTTGGAAAGTGAATCCATTTCATCAAAATGTAAACGACACAAATACCTAGTCCAATGATTAAAATCTCCTTGAAAGTTAAAACTTCAGTTAATAGATGCATATGTTGCATTTCGGTTTGACTACCGTCTGCATCTTTAAAGAAATATGAGATAAACGGAACTAAAATAACAACAAATATAATACGGGACGTTTGCGTCAGGCTCACAACAAGTATATCTGCGCGCTTATTTTCTTCGGCCATCACAAGCATCTGACTTAATGCGCCTGGTATGACACTTAATAAAGCTGTTTCTCTATTGACCCTTGCAATTTTTCTAAAGCCGATAGAAACAATAAGAGATAATACAAGTAACAAGACGCTCACTAATATAATTGAAAACCAATCATTTTTAATATCATCGATTACATTTTTTGTAAAAGATGTTCCAATTTGAACGCCCAACATGATAAGACCAAGTTCACTTAGCCATTGTGGCCAATTCACTTCTAACTTCAAAACTTTAATCACAAATAAACTGGCAAGTATCGGTCCGAACATCCATGGCAGTATTAAATGAAGTCGTAATAATATAAGGCCAAAAATGATTGAGAGTCCAAGTACAATGAAACTATTAATGTGGTGTTTTCGTGTCATGGTCCCTCCTATCATTTACAGCACTTTTGTTTTTAATAATTATAAACAATAAAATTGGCATTTTATTCATTATAGTACTTTTAGTTGTGTAAAATAGTCAAATATTTATTGTGTTGCTTTTGTAATTCGCTCTAGAGCTGTATCAAATGCTTCTAAAGTTTGTTGAATATCATCTTTTGTATGAGCCGTTGACAAAAACATACCTTCAAATTGTGACGGAGGTAAAAAGATACCTTGTACTGCAAGCTCACGATAAAGAACGCGGAATAATTCATGATCTGAAGCATTTGCTTCTTTAAAATTCGTAACAGGACCTTCATTTAAGAAAAACCCTATCATTGAACCTGCTCGGTTGACAGTTAATGGAATACCATAGCGATTAAAGATTTTTTTAAGCCCGTCTTCTAACATATCACCTAATTGATTAAAGTAGTCATAACTTTCTGGTGTCAATTGGCTTAATGTCATGTAACCACTTGTCATTGCTAGAGGGTTTCCTGAGAGTGTCCCTGCTTGGTAAATATCACCACTTGGCGCGATATGATCCATAATCTCTTTACGACCACCAAATGCACCAACAGGTAAGCCACCACCGATGACCTTACCTAAACATGTTAAATCAGGTATGACATCAAAATAACCTTGCGCACAATTGTAACCTACTCTAAAGCCTGTCATGACTTCATCAAAAATAAGCAATGCATCATTTTCTTGTGTAATGTCACGTAAGCCTTGCAAGAAATTGTTAATAGGTGGCACTACGCCCATATTACCTGATACAGGTTCTACGATAACTGCCGCAATATCATCACCAAATTGTTCAAAAGCATAGCGTACTGCATCTAGATCATTATACGGAACGGTAATTGTATTTTTAGCTGTCCCTTCAGGCACCCCAGGAGAATCAGGCAAGCCAAGTGTGGCTACACCAGATCCTGCTTTGATTAACAGAGAATCACTATGTCCATGATAATTACCTTCAAACTTGATAATTTTATTTTTACCTGTATATCCACGTGCAAGTCGCAATGTATCTAACGTTGCTTCTGTACCAGAAGAAACCATGCGAACTTTTTCAATTGATGGTACACGTTCAATCACCAGTTCAGCAAGACGATTTTCTTCTAATGTCGAAGCGCCGAAACTTGTTCCACGATCAACGACTTTATGGATTTCTTCAATGACTTTTGGGTCGCGATGACCTAAAATTAATGGTCCCCAACTTAAAACGTAATCAATATATTCATTTCCGTCTATATCATAAATACGGCTTCCTTCACCGTGATCCATAAAAATAGCGGGTGTATCTACAGATTTAAAAGCACGAACTGGACTATTCACACCGCCTGGCATGAGTTTTTCTGCTTTTTCAAAAGCTTTAATGGATTCATTATAACGCATGATGTGACCTCCTTTTATTCCTTATCTAAATATTGACAGATATCTTTAGCGAAATAAGTGATAATCATATCAGCACCTGCACGCTTCATAGAAATCATTTGTTCCATAACGACTTTTTCTTCATCAATCCAACCATTCAAAGCTGCTGCCTTTGTCATACTGTACTCACCACTTACATTGTATGCCACAATTGGAACGTTGCTATGATTTCTAACATCTCGAATAATATCTAAATAGCTCAATGCGGGTTTAACAATCATCATATCGGCACCTTCTTTAAGGTCAGATTCCAATTCTCGAAGTGCCTCTAAGCGGTTGGCAGGATCCATTTGATATGTCTTTCTATCTCCAAAAGAAGGCGCTGATTCTGCAGCATCTCTAAATGGACCGAAAAAGCTAGATGCATATTTAATGCCATAACTCATAATTGGTATATTTTGGTATCCGGCTTCATCGAGCCCTTCACGTATAGCAATTACAAAACCATCCATCATATTGCTTGGTGCAATAATATCAGCGCCTGCTTCTACTTGAGAAATCGCAGTTTTCACTAATAAAGGTAAAGTTTTATCATTGTCTACATCGTGTGTATGAGGGTCAATTAAACCGCAGTGGCCATGATCCGTATACTCACATAGACAAGTATCTGCAAGTATTAATAAGTCTTTATACATTGATTTTGCAATTCGTGTCGCTTTTTGTATAACACCATCTTCTACATAAGCCCCTGTACCACAACTATCTTTTTCATTAGGGATGCCGAAAAACATGATTGCACGAATTCCTAAATCGTATGCAGCTTGAATTTCTTCATGCAATAAATTCAAACTAATTTGATAAACGCCAGGTAAAGATTTAATTTCTGTTTTAACATCATCTTTTTCGACAACAAAAATAGGATATATTAAATCTTCTTTTCTTAGATGTGTTTCTCTTACCATATCACGCATTGTACGTGATGATCTTAAACGTCTATGTCTATCAAATTCCATTATAAAACCCTCATTTCTATTATTTTATCCACAATTGATTCTAAAGTTTGGATTTGAGCAGTATAACAATTGTTGCCATAGTTTTTGATTGCATTAGCGGTTTGTTTGCCTATAGCAAAGTATTGGTCAAAATGACGAGGCTGGTACTGCTGAAAAAAAGCATTTACAGCTGAAGCACTTGCAAATGTCACTGCATCAACAGCATTTTTTTGAATACGATTATAAGCCTCATCAATATTCTGTTGTACCGGATGTGGTTGATAAAGATCAATTTTATGAACTTGACAACCTCTCATTTCAAGCGTTTGTTGCAGCAACGGTCGCGCTAACTTGCTGGACGGCAAAAGAATTTGAAGTTCACTATCTACCGAAAATTCTTTTAAAAAGCCTTCTTGAGAATAGTCAGATGGGTAAAAATGAACATCTAACTGATTAGATTCACAAAATGCTTTTGTTTTTTGTCCGATGACTGCAAGATGGCGATAATTTAATTGCTTCATATAAGGTAGAAAATATCGAACAGCATTTTGAGAAGTCAAAATGAGCCAGTCGTAGTGCGTATCTAACAGGCGCGTATCAAAAGATAAAGTTTGTATCTCTACAAATGGTAAATGTTGTATCTCAACACGTTCATCAACATACGGCTTTGTTTGTGTCATCACTATGACTGGCTTCATTTTATACACCTTCTTTATTCTTCGTTTAAAGCTGCTATAATTTGATCCGCACCTTGCGCTTTTAATGCTTGACTCACTTTATTCCCCAATTCAACAGGTTGGTCTCCCATTTCAGTGTGCTCAAAGCGTTGCGTACCATCTGGTGACATAATCAGACCTGTAAAATGGATACGTTGATTGTCATCTTTATAGGCATAGCCGCCAATAGGGACTTGGCAACTTCCATTCATCTCCTTCAAGAATGTACGTTCTGCAGCAACACAGTCAGCCACATCTTGATTATGTACCTTAGCAAGCAACGCCAATAATTCATAATCGTCTGAACGACACTCTATACCCAGTGCACCTTGACCAATCGCTGGAACAAGTTGTCCTTTATCAAGGTAAGACGTAACGATATCGTCAGACCAACCCATTCGTTTTAAACCTGCTGCAGCTAAGATTATCGCATCATAATCCTCTGAATGGAGTTTCTTTAATCGCGTATCGATATTACCTCGTATCCATTTAATCTCGAGTTTTGGGTATTTCGCTAAAATTTGTGCACCACGTCGTAGTGAACTTGTACCAACGATACTCCCATCAGGCAACGCATTGAGTGGCACATGATTTTTAGCGATATAGGCATCAAAAGGGTTCTCTCGATCTGGGATACACCCTAATGTAAGCCCTTCAGGTAATTCACTAGGTACATCTTTTAACGAATGTATCGCAAAGTCGATTTGATGATTAAATAATTCATTTTGAATTTCTTTTACAAATAAGCCTTTTCCGCCTACTTTCGATAATTGTCTATCGACTATTTGATCGCCTTTAGTTACAATTTCCTTAATTTCAATATCCAAATCAGGTTCAATTGCTTTTAAACGATCAATAAACTGTTGACTTTGGGTAAGCGCAAGTTGGCTTCTTCTTGAACCGACAATAAGTTTACGCATTAAGTTTTCCTCCAATAAAAATTCGTTACACACCCGTCCATTGATGGAACGTTGATAATTGAGTGACCACAATCAAGTTAAACATACAGCATAAAAATAACATAATGTTCAACTGAATTAAAAAGTATTGCTTAAATCGATGTGTGATTCGTAAAGCAATAAATATAGAATAAGCTACAAAAATAATTAATGATGAAATGACTTTCAAATCGGCGAAAATATGGAAGCCGATTGAATTCATTCCCCATAATATTCCTAATAACAAGCTTATAAACATAATGATTGTGCCAACAAGAGAACTGTAAAATACAATTTTTTCGAGTGTCCCGATACTGCTCATTCGAAAATAATTTTGATTAAATCGCTTTTGTTTTAAATTGCGATATTGAATCAAATAGATGATTGCATTTACAAATGCAACTGCAAAAATCACATAGCTTAGTAAAGCGAGTGATATATGGAAAACAAGGAGCTCATTCATAACTGTGAGTCGCGTTCCACCCATTTTAAATTGTTGTGGATGAAACGTATAAATAGTCATAAAGATAAAGCCAATTACATTTAAAAATGCAATCATAAAGTCAGATTGTCGCATCACTGACATGACAAAGGTAACTGTCAGTATTAACCACGTTAAAACATAAAAACTCTCCACTAGAGATGTTAACGGCAATTGTTTTTGCCACGTAATAAACATAGTTAAAGAGACTGTTTGACAAAACCAAACAATCCCTAATGCATAAAAACCAATATTTTGCACACGATAATTTTTTTGGAACACGTCTATAATTAAACAAATCATGCTCACTAAATAAATCAATAATATTATTTCATGAAACCGTATAAAAAAGGCCTCTTCCATAGCATCACCGCTTGTTAAGTTTCAAAATTAAGTAATCTCTCTCTTAAAAGTGTTCTTTTTTTCTCAATAGCTTGAGATTTATAATCCGCTTCAACTTCTAAATCAAAAATTTCTTTAAATAATTGAAGCTTAGCATCTGCGTTTCGATCGTCACTTATTTCTTTGGCTTGCTTGATTGGGTCTTTCAACATTTGATTAATAATACTTTTCGTATGTTTAGAAACAACTTTACGATCACGTTCAGACATATTAGGTAACTTACGATCGATGCTCTCCATCGTCTCTTGTTGAATTAACATTGCTTTTTCTCGTAAAGCACGAATAACAGGGACAACGCCTAACATTCTCACCCATTCGTTATGTTTTTCAATTTCAGACGGTATACGCGCTAGGATTTGGTCTGCCGCTTTACGACGTTCACGTAAATTGGCGTCAACGAGACCTTTTAAATCATCAACATCGTAAATAAACAACTCTGTATCATTTGCTTCAAATGGTTCGATATCTCTCGGAACAGCAATATCAATGAGTACTTTTTGAGCTGTTTTCGCCACAGCTTGACACATTTCTAACATGTCTTGCGTAATAATAAATTGTTCAGAACTTGTAGAACTAATGACGATATCTGATTTCACAAGAAAATCACCTAACGCATCCCATTCAGCATAATGAACCCCGTATTGATCTGCTAATGATTTTGCACGTGATAATGTACGATTAATTATCGTAATCTCACTTACGCCAGCACCTTTTAAATTAAGTAATGACAATTCTGCCATTTCACCAGCACCAATCACTAACGCATGCTTTTTATTAAGTTTACCGAACATCTTTTTCGCTAGTTCCACAGCACCGTATGACACGCTGATTGTGTTGTCTGCGATATCTGTTTCATGGTGTGCCTTTTTACTAAAAGTGATCGCTTGCTTAAACAACTCATTAAATATAGTGCCCGTAGTTCCTGCTTTTTGAGCTGTAAAGAAAGCATCTCTGATTTGACCTAGTATCTGAGTTTCTCCAAGCACAATAGAATCTAACCCAGAAGCAACTTTAAATAGATGTTCAATAGCCTCATTTTCTGTTTTAACCTCAGAAATGGCTTTAATCTCATCTACTTCAAAACTAAATTGTCTCGCCAAAAATCTTTGAATGTAATAACGGCCCGTATGAATTTGATCGACTACAGCATAGACTTCTGTGCGATTACAAGTTGATAATATCACGTTTTCTAATATAGACTTTGTTTCAAACAGTGATTTGTGGACGCTAAGCATATTTTCTTCTTTAAATGCTAGCTTCTCACGACATGTAACATCAGCTGTTCGATGATTTACACTTACTGCTATTAAATACATGTTTATGCCCCCATATAATCTACAATAACTACATTATAACATAGATTAGATTCATTCTAATTAAAAAAAGACACTTTAATATGATAATTTAAAAATTTATTAAAGAACGCGTGTCTTAGGATGAGAAAAGAATGATAAAATGCTTTCGTTGTAAAACCTCATCTTATGCTGTCCGTATGTGTATTGACATGCTTTAATAAAATAACATATGTACTTCGAAATCGTCTTTATGCTTCTAAAAATTCTTGAATTGTAGACCAAATTAAGTCTTGCTTCTTTTTCTCAATTGAAGAATAACTAATAATTTGATCCCCTTTTTCTAACTCTAGCTTTTCTTTAATGATTTTAATATGCTTTTGGACTTTGCCTTTTGGAATTTTATCTTCTTTAGTCGCAATGATTAATGTTGGGATGTCATAATACTTTAAAAAATCATACATGAGCACATCATCTTCTGTCGGCGGATGACGAAGGTCAACAAGTTGTATCACGAGTTTTAACTGTTCTCGTGTTGTGATATAAGTTTCTATCATTTTACCAAATGCTTCACGTTGTTTTTTACTTACTTTGGCATACCCGTAACCCGGCACATCGACAAAAATTAATTGCTCATCAATATTGAAAAAGTTGAGTGTTTGCGTTTTTCCTGGCTGTTGTGAAGTTCTCGCCATATTTTTGCGTCCAATCATACTATTGATAAATGTCGATTTACCTACGTTAGAGCGTCCGCTTAGTGCGACTTCAGGCAAACCGAGGTCGGGATATTGTTCTGGCTTTACTGCACTTATTAATATATCGACATGGTTTGGATTAATATTCATTTTAATTTCACCTCTTTTATTTTTATTATAAAAAAAGCTGAGACATAATCCATTTGATTATGAGACTCAGCTTTGTAACAATAGACAAAAAACATACGCAAACTGATAGAAGAGTTATCTTTCGAGCATTCTTTTATGCCATTATCCTCTTAAGTTTCCCTTTGATTTATGCAGAAGTTTTTGTCACGTTAACGAGATTACCTTCAGAATCATAGAGTTCTGGCTCAGTTTCATTAACAATTGTTTCTTTAGTAATAACAACCTTCACGACATCTTCAGTTGAAGGAATATCATACATGATATCAATCAACGCTTCTTCAATAATAGAACGTAGACCACGTGCACCTGTTTTACGTTCAATTGCTTTTTCACTTATTGCTGCTAATGCTTCTTCAGTAAACTCTAATGAAACACCATCTAATTCAAGCATTTTTGTATACTGTTTAACAAGTGCATTTTTAGGTTGCGTTAAAATATTTTTAAGCGCTTCGACATCTAATGTTTCAAGGTTGGCAACAATAGGTACACGACCAATAAACTCAGGAATTAAGCCATAAGTTTGTAAATCTTCTGGTCGAATTTGTTCGAGTAAACTTGCTTCATCATAATTTGAAACTTCATTACTTGCGAAACCGATAACCTTTTCACCTAAGCGGCGTTTAATGACTTCGTTAATACCATCAAATGCGCCACCTAAAATAAAGAGAATATTTGTTGTGTCGATTTGGATAAACTCTTGGTTCGGATGCTTACGTCCACCTTGTGGCGGCACGCTTGCAGTTGTACCTTCCAAGATTTTGAGTAATGCCTGTTGAACACCTTCACCAGAAACGTCACGTGTAATAGACGTATTCTCAGATTTACGTGCGATTTTATCAATTTCATCGACATAAATAATACCTTTTTCAGCTTTATCAATATCGAAATCAGCTGCTTGTATTAAACGTAACAAAATGTTTTCAACATCTTCACCTACATATCCAGCTTCTGTCAAACTTGTGGCATCTGCAATAGCGAACGGTACATTTAATGTACGAGCCAAAGTTTGTGCTAACAATGTTTTACCGCTACCTGTAGGCCCAATTAAAGCGACATTACTTTTTTGTAATTCTACATCGTCATCTTTAGGTCCTAATTGTTGAACACGTTTATAATGATTATAAACTGCGACAGCTAAAGATTTTTTAGCTTTTTCTTGGCCGATGACATAATTATTCAATTGCTCCATGATTTCTTTTGGTGTGGGTAGTTCTGTCAATTCTTCTGTATCTTGTTGACTTAATTCTTCTTCAACGATTTCAGAGCAGAGTTCGATACATTCATTACAAATATAGACACCGCTCCCTGCGACTAACTTTTTAACTTGATCCTGATCTTTACCACAGAAAGAACATTTTAAGTTTTCTTCATCTTCATTGAATTTAAACATACTTTATTACACCCCTGTTCTTTAACGACTATACTAGAATGCATTCTATTACGCAAATATAGTTTCTTTCAAGTTATTTGCATTACGTTGCATTATTGGACTAGTCATTAACTTCTTAGCCTTAACTGTAATGTGTTTTGTAAATAGCAAGAAACCATTAACAAGTGATGCTTACTACTTTATTATATACAATTCCCTTAGTTCTTTCATATCAATTGAAATTCTAATCGTTGATTCTTATATTGACTATGCATCTTATCGAATTTGAAATAGCCAATAAACGAAAATGAGAGTGGGATTATAGAAAACTTTGAGTTCAAGAATTCAATATCCCACCCCCTCAAGGGTCAATTTATTACAGTTGCGCTAGCCAACATTGAGTGAATGTTCGATCTAACCATCGTATCACTCAACATACTTTAATTAAGCTTCTTCGCTTGCTTCGTTATCTTCTTTTGCTTCAACTAATTTCGCTTCATCAACTAATAAATCAATTACTTTTTTCACACGTACATCATTTTTAACGATGTCAGTATTACCTAAAGTGTTTTTGATGTCTTCTACTGAAATGTTGAATTGTTCACTCATAGTTTGTAATTCTTTATCAACATCTTCTTCAGAAACTTCGATATTTTCAGCTTCAGCGATTGCTGCTAAAGTTAAGTTAGTTTTTACACGTTGTTCTGCATCGTCTTTCATTTGACCACGTAAGTCTTCTTCAGATTGACCAGAAATTTGGAAATAAGTTTCTAGGTTAAGACCTTGTTGTTGTAAACGTTGCGCAAATTCTTGAACCATACGATCTTCTTCTGTTTTAATCATTGCTTCAGGAATATCTACTGTAGCATTGTCAGTTGCTATTGTAATTGCTTCTTCTTTTTGTAAGTTTTCAGCATCTGTTTCTTTTTGTTCAGTTAATTGTTTACGTAAGTTTTCTTTGTATTGTTCAACGTTATCAGCTTCAGAATCAAGTTCATTTGCTAACTCGTCGTCTAACTCAGGCACTTCTTTAGTTTTGATTTCATTAATTTTTGTTTTAAATGTAGCTGGTTTACCCGCTAATTCTTCTGCGTGATATTCTTCAGGGAATGTCACTTCAACTTCTTTTTCTTCTCCTACTTTCAAACCAACAAGTTGTTCTTCGAAACCTGGGATAAACATACCTGAACCGATTTCTAAGTCGTAACCATCTGCTTGGCCACCTTCAAATTGTTCGCCGTCTACATAACCATCAAAGTCTAAGTTAACTGTATCGCCTTCTTCAACTTGACCGTCTTCTTTAATAACCATATCAGCCATAGCTTCTAAGCGTTGTTCAATTGTTTGTTCAAGCTCTTCATCAGTTAATTCAGTTTCTTGTTTTGTGATTTCTAATCCTTTGTAATCACCTAATTGAACTTCAGGTTCTACTGTAACAGTAGCATCGAAAGTAAATGGTTTACCTTTTTCGATTTGTGTTACTTCAATTTCAGGTTGATCAACTGGATTGATATCTGCTTCTACTACAGCCTCACTGTATGCTTTTGGTAACAAGATATCAACGGCATCTTGATAAAGTGCTTCTACACCAAAACGTTGTTCGAAAATTTGGCGTGGTACTTTACCTTTGCGGAAACCAGGTACATTGATTTGTTTAACTACTTTTTTGAACGCTTGATCTAACGCTTTATCTACTTCTTCTGCAGGTACAGTTACTTGTAGTAACCCTTGATTACCTTCTTTTTTTTCCCAAGTTGCTGTCATGTATAAAAACCTCCATGATTTTTCATTTTTAAAATTTTTCAACTTCTTTATTATAGCATAGGTTGTCAGTGTTTGAAATAATGATACCTATGTATTTAACGATTTTATCAAGTTAAATATTGCAGTTGTCGCGCCATCTGTTTCATATTCGAAACCCATTAACGCTTTAAAATAGTTCATATAGCCCTCAATCCATGTATCTATGGACGCCTCTTCCAAAATATCAACCGGATATAACGCGATATTATGCGTATGAAGGTGAACATAGTCTTCGTGAACAAAGGATGGCATTTCTGATTCTAAACGATGTATGATGCGGGGCAAAAGCTCAGTTTTGAATGTCGTTTGTTCAATGCCGCTCAGTTCACTTGGCTTTACTTTCAAATTGCAAAATGGTTTTTCCACTTGAACGCATTGATTGTAACGAGCAAAACGTAAATATTCAAGCATTAAATTTTGTATATTCATTGGCAAGGTTTCATTTTGCAAGAGATAGGCTATCGTTGACTGAAATTGATATGCGCTATCATCGATTAAACTTAAAAGCAGTTGTGTTTGTTCACTTTGATCCAAATAAGTGAAATTTTGCAAACGGTGTGCCATATAATCTTGTCGTTCGTCTAATTTGGATTGTGCTTGATCTTTAATCGGCAATAAAATGAGCCTTGTCTCATGTTCGCGCACTTCATCAATCACTTGTGTAATCATCTCAACTACCGAATGATAATGTCCTAATGCAAATAAACTTTTAATGTAATAAATCATCAACGTGTCATAAGGCTGAAAACCTTGCACCATTAAAATGTTAGATTCTTCTTTTAGCTCTAAATAAGCTTCGAGTTGCCATAGCACTTCACACTTCATTAAAGCAAGTTCTGGCGACAACTCGAAATGGCGTTCATATGCATTGAAAGCATCATAAGCACGTTCGTATTGTGCTTGCTTCATTGCCTCATCGATATCCTTCATAAGTTTGTTCTTCATTTTTGGAAAAGGAATAATGTCAGACATTGCATTCACCTATTTCATTTTTTCTAAAATCAGTGCACTCCATGATTCAAATATAGATAAATCTTGAATGTTCTCTAGTGATTGCCATTCTATTTTTAAAGTGTCTGTTTCTTGCACTTCTACTTCTTCTTGCTTTACATGCACTTTAAAAACAACACCTAAGTGTACACGGCCAACTTCATTATTATCATCGTTAATAAAACCGATAAAGTTAAGTTCCTTACTATCATCAACGGTTAAACCAACTTCTTCTTCAAGCTCACGGCTCGCATTGATTTTAATGACTTCTTCGATATTGTGTGCATCAGGCACATCGTTCATATGGCCACCAACACCAATTGAAGCACTGCCGTGTAAACGCGCTTCGCCGCCGCCTTCTAATCTTTCATAAACTAAAATTTCACCGTTTTCATTTTCTAATAGACAATAACTAATTAATTGCTTGAATGAAGGGTCTTCTTCCATATCACCGCGTCTTTTCACTTCATAATCGGCTAGCGTTTGATAAATAGACTGACCTTTGTTATCCGTACGAGGTAAAAAACCATTAAAGGCATTTTCTTCATTATTAAATAGTCGTATACGAGGCACAACAGTAATTTGCTCATCAAATTTTGACATGATTAACTCCTTTATGTTTTTTATATATCGTAACAAAATTTATAAAAAATGGTAAAGCCTTAAATAAAAAGACTCTCTTCAAAGTGGTTACTTAAGCAGTATCTACTTTGAAGAGAGTTTGCGATTTAGACGCTAACGCTTCTAAATATAATTATTTTAAAGCTGCTTTAGCTTGGTTCACTAATTCAGCAAATGCTTTTTCATCAGAAATTGCGATTTCTGATAACATTTTACGGTTAATGTCGATACCCGCTTGTTTTAAACCGTTCATTAAACGAGAGTAGCTCATATCATGTTGACGTGCAGCAGCATTGATACGTGTAATCCATAATTTACGGAAATCACGTTTTCTTTGACGACGGTCACGGAATGCATATTGACCTGATTTCATAACTTGTTGTTTTGCAACTTTATATAATGTGCTTTTCGCACCGAAGTAACCTTTAGCTAATTTGATTGTCTTTTTACGACGCGCTCTTGTTACCGTTCCACCTTTAACACGTGGCATAATAAATTCCTCCTTTTGTCTCTAGGGTATGCTCTGTCATACCTCATCTCAATCTTTTATTCTTTATTAAATATTATTTTACGTATGTTAATAATTGTTTAACGCGTTTTGCATCACTTTTTGAAACTAAAGAAGCTTTACGCAATTTACGTTTTTGCTTTGTAGATTTGTTTGCGAATAAGTGAGACGTATAAGCTCTAGAACGTTTAAGTTGACCAGATCCTGTTCTTTTTACACGTTTCGCAGCTCCGCGGTGGGTTTTCATTTTAGGCATGATGTTTTCCTCCTATAATCACTTTTTATTTTTCATTAATTGGGGCTAACATAAGGAACATTTGGCGACCTTCCATTTTAGGCTTTTGCTCTATTGTAGCAAGGTCTTTACACGCTTCAGCATATTTTTCTAAAACGCGTTGGCCAATTTCTTTATGTGTAATTGCACGCCCTCTGAAACGAATTGAAACTTTAACTTTATCACCTTTAGTTAAAAATTTACGTCCGTTTTTAAGCTTTGTATTGAAATCATGATCTTCAATAGTCGGGCTAAGACGTATTTCTTTAACATTGATGACTTTTTGTTTCTTTTTCATTTCTTTTTCTTTTTTCTGTTGCTCGAATTTGTATTTACCGTAATCCATAATACGAGCAACAGGTGGCTTAGCGTTTGGAGCGACAATTACGACATCTAAACCAAGTCGATCTGCCATCTCCAATGCTTCATTTTTAGATTTTACACCAATTTGATCACCATTTTGACCGATGACACGTAATTCTTTTGCGCGAATCTTTTCATTAACTTGCGTTTGATCCTTAGCTATTGTTGACACCTCCAAAAAATTTACGAATGGTCCAAGCACGAAAAAAAGCGAGGGTGCGTCACCCCCGCTCTTCACGTTAACATGAACATACTTCACATGTTTAATCGTTAACCTGCCAACAGCTTTTTGCGTCGCTACAGGTGAGAAGCGGGAAGCTTCTACTTGGTCCGTTTCGTATTCAACAGATACAATCATACCAACGTATTAAACTTTAGTCAATGTTTTTTTGGAAGTTTTTTTCAATTGTTTCAACATTTTTATCTAAGTTAACTTCTTTTACTGGAATTAGTTTCGTTTTATATTTCAGTTTATGATAAAAGAAAAAGATTAAGAATACCGGAATACCCATGTACGTAATTAAGAAACGGTTGAGATCAAAGCCGCCACCTTGAATTAAATCAACGTCCTGTCCAATAATGACAATGGTACAAAGAACACCAGCAAGAATTGGACCAAATGGGTATAACTTCGCTTTATATTTTAATTGATCGATATCGTAGTTTTGTGCGTGGAAAGCTTTTCTAAATCGGTAATGACTGATTGCAATACCGACCCATGCAATAAAGCCTGTTAGACCACTGGCAGCAACGATATATTCATAAGCGTTACCGCTAAGATGTTGTACTGTAAAGATCAAAATAACGATAGCAGCAGTAGAAAGCATAGAAATGATTGGCGTTCCATTTTTGTTCGTTTTACTAAACACTTTTGATGCTAAACCATCTTTACCCATTGAATAGAGCATACGCGTACTTGCGTACATACCGGAATTACCTGCAGATAATACTGACGTTAAAATGACAGCATTCATAAATGAAGCAGCGAAGGCTAAACCAGCATTTTTAAATACAAGTGTAAACGGTGAAGTTGCAATATCATCGCCACCACCCATAAGTGCTGGAGAGTTATAAGGAATCAACATACCGATAATGAAAATCGCAAAAATGTAAAATAATAATATTCTCCAAAAAACTTGTTTAACCGCTTTTGGTACTGCACGTTCAGGATTTTCAGATTCACCTGCTGTAATCCCAATTAATTCTGTCCCTTGAAATGAGAAACCTGCAATTAAAAATACACCAAAAATAGCAAGCAAGCTTCCACCTACACCATCACCTAATAATGGAGCATCACCTTGAGTAAATGTGTCAAAACCAACGGCTTTACCACCCATAATACCAAAGATAGTCAGCACACCTACAATAATGAAAATAATGACAGTTGCGACTTTAATAAATGCAAACCAATACTCACTTTCACCATAAACTTGCACAGATAAAGCATTAAGCCCAAAAATAATGACCATAAAGATACAGCTCCATGCCCATGCAGGTAAAAATTGTAATGGTGCCCAGTACTGAATGACTTGTGCAGCAATTGTGACATCTGCTGCAACAGTAATAACCCAGTTAAACCAATAGTTCCATCCTAAAGCGAAGCCTAAAGAAGGATCGACAAACCGTGTTGCATACGTACTAAATGAACCTGAAACGGGTAGATATGTCGCCATTTCTCCAAGTGAAGTCATCAAGAAAAACACCATAATCCCAATAATGGAATAGCCAAGCAAAGCCCCTAAAGGTCCTGCATCATGAATGGCACCACCAGAGGTCATAAACAAACCTGTACCAATCGCTCCACCTATAGCAATCATTGAAATATGTCGATCTTTCAAATGACGCTGGACTGTATTTTGATTTTCATTTTTTTCGTTACTCATTTTCCTAATCCTTTCCTAATTGCTTAGAGGTTTAGACAAATCTTGTGTCGCTAGATGAATTACGCAAATTAAAACGACCTTAATAGAAACGAAAACAGAGATTGCATCAAAAATTCCGGACGCAACCTCAGTTAATTTTATATTAATAGGTAGCGCATCACTGTTGTGACAGTCTAGTTCCTTTCGAATACTAGCCCAACAAGAAGTGTTGATGATCACTTCTCATTTCGGCGACTTTCCCTTTCATCTTATGGTGTCAGTATCATCAATACAAACCAAGGATTACTCTTTAAAATCGCGCCTCTAACTCAATCAAATAATATTTATATTTAGATTATACTATACATCAGTCTTCATATAGTAGCAATAATTATCTCTGTTTTTTTAATCGAATTTCGTCAATCAATTCCCACACAAATGTATCTTTTTCTACTGTTTTTTGATCTTTAGAACCATATTGACGAACATTGACTTCATTGTTTTCGATTTCCTTATCTCCAACTACTAATTGGTAAGGAATTTTTTTCATTTGTGCCTCTCTTATTTTATAACCCATTTTCTCATTACGATCGTCGATATGCACGCGCACACCTTGAGATTTCAACTCATCATGAACTTGACGTGCGTAATCATAATGTAAATCGTTGTTAACAGGAATAATTTCAACTTGTTGTGGTGCTAACCAAGTTGGGAATGCTCCTTTTGTTTCTTCAGTTAAAAAGGCAACAAAACGTTCCATTGTTGAAACGACACCACGATGAATGACTACAGGTTGGTGTTGTTCTCCATCTTGTCCAATGTAAGTTAAATCAAATCGTTTTGGCAATAAGAAATCGAGTTGTGCTGTTGATAAAGTTTCCTCTTTACCCATTGCAGTTTTAACTTGAACATCAAGTTTTGGACCATAAAATGCCGCTTCACCCAACGCTTCCTCATACGGTAAACCAAGTTCATCGACAGCTTCTTTCAACATTTTTTCTGCTCTATTCCACATATCGTCATCATCGAAATATTTTTCTTTGTCTTCAGGGTCGCGATAACTCAAACGGAATTTATAATCTTCAAAACCAAAATCTTCATAAACGTCTAAAATCATTTTTACAACGCGTTTGAATTCATCTTTAATTTGATCGGGTCTTACAAAAATATGTGCGTCGTTTAAAGTCATGCCTCGAACACGTTGGAGCCCTGAAACAGCACCACTTGCTTCATAACGATGCATTGTACCTAACTCAGCGATACGAATAGGTAATTCACGATATGAGTGTGGTTTGTTAGCGTAAATCATCATATGATGCGGACAGTTCATAGGTCTCAATACCATCGCTTCGTCTGCATCAAGTTGCATTGTTGGGAACATATCTTCTTGATAATGATCCCAATGGCCTGAAGTTTTATAAAGATCAACATTCGCCATTACAGGTGTGTATACGTGGTCATACCCAAGACTTACTTCTTTATCAACAATATAGCGTTCGATTTCACGACGAATAGTTGCGCCATTCGGTAACCATAGTGGTAAACCTGCACCTACAAGCGGATTATTCGTAAATAACTCCATTTCTTTACCAATACGTCTGTGATCACGTTCTTTTCGTTCTTCTAACATTTTCAAGTGGGCTTTCAAGTCTTTTTTATCAAAAAATGCTGTACCGTAAATACGTTGTAACATTTTATTATTGCTATCACCACGCCAGTAAGCGCCAGCAGTTGATAAAAGTTTGAAAGCTTTAATTTTTGATGTTGAAGGTACATGGACACCTCGACAAAGGTCAGTGAACTCACCTTGACTGTATAGTGTTACAGACTCATCTTCTGGAATGGCTTCTATTAATTCCAATTTGTACGGGTCGTTCGCAAAAAACGCTTTAGCTTCATCTCTTGAAACAACACGGCGTTCGATTTTTTGATTTTCATTAATGATTTGATTCATTGTTTTTTCAATTTTTTCAAAGTCATCACTCGAAACTTTTTCTTCCATATCAAAGTCATAATAAAAACCTTCATCGATTACAGGACCGACACCAAATTTAACGTCACCATATAAACGTTTTAAAGCTTGTGCCATCAAATGCGCTGTAGAATGTCTTAGTACTTCCAAAGCTTCTTCACTACCTGGTGTAATGATTTCAAGTGTTCCATCTTCTTCTAATGGACGAGTCAAATCCACCATCTGTTGATTATATTTACCAGCAACCGCTTTTTTTCTCAATCCTGGACTAATGGATTGTGCTATCTCTTCTGTAGTTATACCATGTTCGAAAGCTTTCTCACTTCCATCTGGAAAACGTACTTTAATTTCTGACATAATGTTCCTCCTATCATTGATTGTCGTTAAAGTTTTGAAAATAAAAAAGACCTCATCCCAACAAAGGGACGAGGTCTTCGTGTTACCACCCTAATTTGCCATATACATTACTGCAATGACATCTCTACATAAGATAACGGTCTTGAGCCGGGTATTCATTACAAACACCAATCTATAGAGGGAGTAACACAAAGGGTTATGCACTACATTCTCATCGCCAGTAGCTCTCTGTACCATAACTTCATTCGTATCGTATCCTCAAACTTTAAAATCAATATTTATTTATCCTTATTATAACGCTAAAATTTATTTTTTCAATGCTTTCTATAATTTTCTCCTTCTAATAAATACGCATCACTTAGAGTTTTGACACGCTCCATAATACGTTTCGCTTTCATCACATCTGTCCCATTTTTTGTAGTCGCCAAATGATCTTCTAATTCTTGTAAACTCATATTCGAACTGAAAAACGTTGGGAGTTCTTGAATCATTCGATAATGTAAAATAGGGCCTAAAACTTCATCACGTACCCAAGGTGTCATATCTTCTGCACCTAAATCATCTAAAAAAAGAACTCGCGCTTCACGCACTTGTTGAATACGTTTGGAAGTCGAACCGTCTTTAAAACCATTTTTTAATGTACGTATAAATTCAGGCACATAAATAATCATTGAAGGCACCCGGTTATCCTTTAATTCGTTCGCAATTGCACCCAAAATAAAGGACTTTCCTGTGCCGAACTCTCCGTATAAGTAGAGTCCTTTCACAGGCCGTTTATCAATCATCGCATCAATCAAATCATCTAGCCTCATAGCTAAATCCAAGCGATTACGTCTCGTCATATAAATATCTTTGATTTTAGCATTAAGTGTATCTGGATGCATATGGAAAGATGTAATCATACTTTTAGCATGTTGCTCTTCGTCATGTCTTATTTTGCACGGACAAGGGTAGTAACGAATTTTAATATGCTGGTTTTCAATATAAAGTTCAGGAATATGACCTTTTACAAAGTTTGGGCAGTTTTCGTACGTGTGCGAACCATCATAATGCTTTTGTTGATCTTTATACTCTTGAAGAATATTTAAATCTTCATCAATCATTCTGTTCGTTACTTCTGATTGATGTGCATTCAAGAAAGCTTTTACATCTGGATCATTTAATACTTGTCGTTTAATCTCTTGTATTTTTTGATCAAGTTTTTGATGGTTTCCCATAATACTATTGAAACTTTTCATTAATCTTCACCTGCCCGTCTTTTATTTTTTAGTTTATTAAGAAACGCCTCTCTATCTTTTGCTAACGCTTCTTGATCTTCTTCTTTTTGTTGATATTCTTCCGGGTGTGTAATCCAACGTGGTTGTTTTTCTGATGATGCTTGACGGTAGCCACGCTTTTGCTTTGGAGCAGTGGATTCAAAGCGTTTTTGATTTGCATTATCTTGATTTTTTTGAACTTCCATTGCTTTCTCATACGCTGTTCGTGCATCGGTTACACCACTTTTTTTCCAAGTCGATGCAACAGAATAAACATATTTTTCTGGTAAATTATTATCCGTCTTTTGCATCACAAACTGTAACAAAATATTAATAACACCAAAACTAAATCCTTCTCGCTGCATCAACTCCTCTATCATCTCTTTTTGATAGCGTGGAGGTTCAGATCCACCATAGGATGTCAGCATCACAATCGGACTTGTATGATCCATTAAATCAAACCATTCATCCCAGTTTGACACTACATTAGCTTCGGTTGACTGATTTGGTTCATCACTTGCGAGTTCAAGATTCTGTGCTTGTAACGCTGGCAATTCTTGCTGATGTTCCATAAGATAATAGCTTTGTGCCTGTTTTCTTAAGTTAGTAACTGACAATGATTGATCGGCATTGAGTGATTTTAAAATAATCGCTTTCATCACATCCGGTGATAGACGATATAATGTTGCCAGTTGGATAATTAAAGATTTCGTTGGCTCTGAAAGAATATTTTTACTTACATAATGAGATTGTAACATGTCGGCTAACAACTCAAAATCAAAGTAAACGTCTGTTAAGTCCAAACCTTCAAATTGCTGTTCTTTAAGATTTTCGTCTGGTGTCACCATTTGATATTTTGGTACTTTAAATACATCTGTAAATTTTTTAGTTACTTCTGTAAAGCCTGTTAAATCTTTAGATGTAGGTATAAATGCCTTTTTAATTTGGTGATAGCGTTGTTGACCAACTACTTCGTAAAAGTATATGGATAACATTGGATCATTAAAAAAGCGCTGTGCCGAAGGAGGTGGCAATAATTCATAAACGAACTGAGTTGTATTCTCAGATTGTTGAACAAACGTTTTTAATAGTCCTATTCCTTCAAGTAAATCTAAAAACTCTCTAAACTGTCTTAAGCCCATTTTTAATTCTGACATCATTGTATAATGGGTATAGCCCTCTTCAAAAGATACACCTTCAAATTGGTTTAAAAATTGATATACACCAATTGCTTCGGCACCAATTAAAGGTGTGAACAGACGGCTTAACACATCGTAATGCACCGCGTGAAAATGGAAACGGCGCATGACGATAAATCCATCGTGTGGACTTAATTGGCTTTGATAAATGAATTGACTCATTATTTATTCACTCCGCTTGTTTTCTTTCAAAATCCCCTGCATTGATTTCAATAACTGATCAACATCTTTAAACTCTCGATAAACGGATGCAAAACGTACATAAGAAACTTGGTCAACATGCATCAATAAATCCATCACGTGCTCCCCTATTTCTCGTGATGAAATTTCAGCAATACCCGATTCGCGTAATTTCCATTCAACTTGATTCGTAATTTCTTCGAGTTGTTGGAATCGGACGGGACGTTTTTCACATGAACGTACAAGTCCGTTTAAGATTTTCTCCCTATTAAATTGTTCTCTTGTACCATCTTTTTTCACAACAATGAGCGGACTCATTTCTATATGTTCAAAAGTAGTGAAACGTGTCCCACAATGTTCACATTCACGTCTTCTTCTAATAGCATTCATATCATCTGCATGTCTCGAATCTACAACTCGAGATTGCGTATGATTACATTTTGGACATTTCACGACTTTGTCACCCTCTTCATCTTAATTTTGTTTAATTATACTACAAACCTATTTATTTCAAAAGTTACGCCTATTTTAACGCAATTGAAATCGTAATTTTTCTTTTTTGCACAAAAAAAGCTGAGACAATTTCAAAATCGTCTCAACCTTTATATTGATATTAGTTAATATAAATATTTTGATGTGAAGTGTTCTCAGTCTCATGCTCGCTTATTGACACATTAGAATGTTATGCAACTTTAACTTTGAGTTGTGATGCGATTTGCTGTAATACATCGACAACTCTTGTGGAATAACCCCATTCGTTATCATACCATGCGAGTACTTTAACTTTTTTATCCCCCATTACAATCGTAGACTCAGCATCAATAATTGCAGAATGCGCATCTGTCGTAAAATCATCTGAAACCAATGGCTCATCAGAAATTGCAACAACTTGATCTAAATCATTCTCTCTAAAAACACGATTAATTTCTTCTTTTGTAACTGTTTGTTTTAAATCAACGACTAAATCGACTAAAGATACATTTTTGGTTGGTACACGAAGTGCCATACCATGTAATTTACCCTCTAACTCTGGCAAAACGAGTGATAATGCTTTGGCTGCACCCGTTGAAGTCGGAATAATGCTTTCAAAGGCAGCACGTGCGCGTCTTAAATCTTTATGCGGATTGTCCAAGTTATTTTGATCATTTGTCACAGCATGAACCGTTGTCATTAAACCATTTTCAATCCCAAAATGATCATTTAAAATTTTTGCGACAGGTGCTAAACAATTCGTTGTACATGAAGCATTACTGAACACATCATATTGCATGACGTCCAATTCATGATCATTTACACCTTTCACAATTGTCTGCACTTCTCCCCCTTTTGAAGGTCCCGTTAAAATTACTTTTTTCGCCCCTGCTTTGATATGAGCATTCGCTTTGTCACCATGATTAAATTTACCTGTTGCTTCCACTACGATATCAATATCAAGCGCACCCCATGGCAAATTTTCAGGATTACGATCTGAAACGAGTTTAATTTCTTTTCCATCTACTTTAATACCATTTTCAGTTGCTTCAACAGTCTGATTAAAACGACCGTGCGTTGTATCATATTTAAGAAGATGGGCTATCGTTTCAGGTGGATAACTTGCATTTAAAGCCACTACTTCAACATCTTCTCTATTCAATGCTACTCTTAAAACCATACGGCCAATTCGCCCTAAACCATTAATCGCAATCTTTGTCGTCATGATAAAAGCACTCCTTAATAATGTGTTATACTTATAGAAATTAGTATAGCATATTAAAGTCAATTTGAAACCGTTTTCTTTGATAATTTTTTCTTATTACTTTCAATAAATAACATTTGATGTATGTGTTTTTCACATATCGGCCAAATAGCATGATATATTAAAGACGAGCTATAGTGGAAAACCTATCGCTGAAACATTTTTCTTCACACTTAAATCGCTACTTATACTAGATTGTTTGTCACAACTTTCTAATAAAAACAACGCCCCGTTGTAACACATCACGTATGCCAAAAATGCTAAAAAATGTTTTGACATATGCTACCACAGGGCGTTGCTGAAAAATCATATTAAGTTATTTTATCGTTTTCATTAGAATCATCATTAGCATTTAAATAACCTTTTTCCGCTAAGACTTGTTCTAAATTTTGTTTTAATTCAAGCTTAGAGCCTAAGTTATCAATAACGACATCGGCCATTCTGCTCTTTTTATCAATGGAAATCTGACTGTATATACGTGCTTTAGCATCTTCAATTGATAACTGATTTCTTTCCATTAACCGATCTATTTGGATTGGCTCTGATGCATAGACAAGCCATACTTCGTCAACTGTATCTTCAAGTCCGTTTTCATACAATAACGGAATATCCATGACAACATCATAGCCTTCAGCTAAATAATGATCTCGCTCTTGTTGCATCAATTCACGCACAATCGGATGAACGATTTGATTCAGTTGTTTTCTTTTTTCATCATCAAAAAAAACTTGCTGCGCGATATAAGCGCGGTCCATTTCGCCATCTTCATTTATGGCTTCTTCGCCGAACTGTTCCTGTATTTGTCGTAAACCTTCAGAACCTTTTTCGACAGCTTTTCGAGATGCAAGATCTGCATCCACAATTTTAAATCCATGAACTTCTAATAACGCTGCAACTGTGGATTTGCCTGTTGCAATTCCACCTGTTAATCCAATTACTTTTGGCATAATCTCCCTCTTCCCTATCTTTGGCAAACCGGACAAAAATGTGTATTGCGCCCTGCAATAATCGCCGTTTCTATTGCCGAATCACAAGACGTGCAGTTTTTCTTCTTATAAACATTTAAATAATCTTGCATTGTTCCTTTTTGTCCATCTGCATGAACATAATCTGAGACGCTTGTCCCACCATTCAAAATACCCATATTAAGCACTTTCACAACACTATCGAATACTGCTGTTTTTTGTGTAGCTGATAACTGATTCACTTTCGTGTTAGGATTCAACTTCGCATCAAATAAAGCTTCACACGCATAAATATTACCACATCCGGCAATCACACGATGGTCTAAAATAAATGCCTTTATTGCCATCTTTGAGTATTTTCTTTCATTACTTTTAGACAGAAAATGTGCTAAAGCCTCATCTTCAAATGGCTCTGGTGCTATTTCTAATAAAGATGGATAATCCGTTAACGCTTCCACATTTCTAATTTCACCAAAGCGACGAATATCACTATACACCAGTTTCATACCATTTTCTAAATGAAAGACCACTTGCCAATGTTTTCGATAATTTAATATCGGTATATCACCGATTTCATTTACGATAAAAAATCCACCAGCCATGCCTAGATGAGATATTAAAATACGTTTTGATTGTTCATGTTGAATCTCAAATAAAATATATTTACTACGGCGCTGAATATTGGTAATCGTATAGTTCACTGTATATCGTTTAAAGTCATCAAGACTAATTCCTTTGATGATCGTTGCTTTTCCATTTTCTTTTCCTAAAATAACAGGTTGAGAAAAAGACACATCCGTAATCTTTTGGTTTAAAGCAAATGGTTTGATTCCTCTTGTGACGTGTTCAACTTCTGGTAATTCTGGCATTTTCGAACTGACCTACTTTCTATTTAGCATCATACCATGTACGTCCATAATCTGATTCTACACTTAATGGAACATCCAATTCTAACGCATTTGCCATAATATCTTCAACAAATTTACTAAATGCTTCCACTTCATCTTTCGGAACTTCAAAAATAAGCTCATCGTGCACTTGTAATAATAATTTGGCATTAAATTCAGTTTCACGAACTTTTTTATCAAAATTAACCATGGCCAATTTAATAATATCTGCCGCACTACCTTGAATTGGAGAGTTCATCGCAGTTCGTTCCGCGAAACCTCGCTTATTAAAGTTCCGACTCGTAATATCCGGAATATATCTTCTACGTTTTAGAAGCGTTTCTACGTAACCATTTTGTTTCGCATCTTGAACAATATTATCCATATAATCTTTCACGCCAGGAAAATGGTTCAAATAATCATCGATAAATCGTTGCGCTTCTTTTCGGCTAATACCCAAATTTTGACTTAAGCCGTAATCGCTAATGCCATAAACGATTCCAAAATTAACAGCTTTCGCTTGTCTTCTCATCATCGACGTTACTTGATCTGCATCCACATTAAACACTTTCATCGCTGTCGTCATATGAACATCTTCTTTATCGATAAATGCTTTTTGTAAAGTCGGATCTCCTGTAATATGTGCTAAAACACGTAATTCAATTTGAGAATAATCCGCTGCTAAAATAACGTAATCATCATGGGTCGATTTAAACGCTTTACGTATTTTTCGACCTTCTTCCAAGCGAATTGGAATATTTTGCAAGTTCGGATCGACAGATGACAGTCGACCTGTCTGTGCAAGTGTTTGATTAAAACGCGTATGAATTCTTTGATCATCCCAAATCACTTTTTGTAAACCTTCGACGTATGTCGACTGTAATTTAGAAAGTGTGCGATAAGTTAAAATATATTCGATAATCGGATGTTCACCTTGAAGCTTTTCAAGAACATCGACCGCTGTGGAATAACCTGTCTTCGTCTTTTTAATAATCGGTAACTTTAATTTTTCAAATAAAATGACACCTAACTGTTTGGGTGAATTAATATTAAAGGACTCACCTGCAAGGTCATGAATCGCTTGAATCAAATCATCCAATTGCGCTTGTAAATCTTGCTCCATATTTTTTAATGTTTCGACATCTGTATAAATCCCTACCGCTTCCATTTCACTTAATATTGAAGCGAGTGGGAGTTCAATTTCAGATAACAGTGCTGTTTGTTGGTGTGCCTCTAAAATTTCCATCATTTGAGGTTGGACTTCATGAATTGCATTTAAAATAGAAGCAATATGCGCATACAAAATTTCCTCTTCTGGTACGTGATATGATTTTCCTTTACCGTAAATAGCAATGTCGTCTTTTACATAAGTACGTTTAAAATGAGATACAACCGAAGCAATGTCATCTATCGTTCTAGAAGGATCAATGATATAACTTGCCAGCATCACATCAAAGCGAATATTTTGAATTGCAATCTCATTTCGTTTCATTGCGATATATGTTTTTTTCGCATCATAGACCCACTTTTCAGTCTCTTCATCTTCTAACCATTGGACTAAGTCTGAATGTTCTTTTAACTGATTAAATGGGATGACAAAATAATTTTGTCCATCAAATAAGCCAAATGTGAGTAAATCATCTTTTAAATAATTAGGCCCTGCAACCTCAACATGAATGGCCGCTTCTTTTAATCGAGCTAAATCTAATTTGGAAATATCTTGTGTGACTTTAAATTCTTTTGACGGAATAGCTTGAGTTGTTTCAATATCGATTTCTTCTAATAGTTGTCGAAATTCTAGTGTTTTAAATAGTGACACTTTTTCAGACTCGTCGATTTCTTGTGGTCGTTTGACATCATTTAATGTCACTGTAATCGGGCTTTCACAATTGATGGTTGCTAATTGCTTACTCATTAATGCATCTTCACGACTGTTTTCAAGTTTCTCTTTTAACTTTTTACCAGACACGTCATCAAGATGTGCATAAACACCTTCAACTGTATCGAATTGATTTAAAAGCTTGATTGCTGTTTTTTCACCTACACCAGCAACACCAGGAATATTATCTGATGTATCTCCCATCAATCCTTTTAAATCTATAATTTGCTTAGGCGTTAATCCATTATATTTTTCTGAAATAAAGGCCGGTGTATAGTGATCGACATCCGTAACCCCTTTTTTAGTATAGTAAATTGTGACATTCTCTGTCGCTAATTGAGTCAAATCGCGATCTCCTGTAATAATAATGGTTTGCATACCTGCTTCATCAGCAGCTTGACTCAAGGTACCGATAATATCATCAGCCTCGTAATTTTCTAACTCGTACCGCTTGATTTGATAGGCATCTAGCAGTTGACGAATATAAGGTAACTGTTCGCTGAGCTCAGGCGGTGTTTTTTGACGACCTCCTTTATATTCTTTATACGTGTCATGTCTAAATGTCGTTTTTCCAGCATCAAACGCAACTAAAAAATGAGTCGGCTGTTCTTCTTTTAAAATCTTTTCTAATAATCGTGCAAAGCCATAGACGGCATTTGTATGAATGCCAGCTTTATTTTTTAATAATGGCAAGGCATAAAATGCTCTAAAACTTAGACTATTACCATCTATTAATATGAGTTTATCCACGCAATTCCCTCCATTATCGTTTGTCTTTATTTTATCATATTCAGGCATAGAGATGTCATCTAACTCTTTTATTAGCAAACACCTCTTTCGATTAAAAAATATTCTGATTTGACGATCACATTAGCTATCAATACATAAAAAGAATGAGCGATGATAATTAAGATTTCGTTAAACCCTCCAGTTGGGCATTGATGAAATCTAATTGCCACTGTAACGTCAAAATTTAGCTTTGCTATTTTTCGTTACAGTTTCATCGTCTCATTCTCTCGTGATGCGGGATCTCTATTTTTAAGATTACTCAGGCAAAACAACTTTAAATTTCGAGCCTTTACCTAATTCTGACTCTACTTCAATACTTCCTTGATAGGATTCAACAATGTGTTTAGTAATCGACAGTCCTAAACCTGTGCCACCGGACTCTCGACTACGCGCTTTATCGACGCGATAAAATCTTTCAAAAATACGATATTTTTCTTCTTCACCAATTCCAATACCTTGATCAATGACTTCGATAACCGGATGCATGTCATCTTGATAGACTAATAATCTCACAGTACTGTCTTCTGGAGAATAATTGACGGCATTTGTCATTAAATTGACAATCACTTGTGAAATTTTACCTTCATCTGCCATCGCAAAAATATGTGGTTCAATTTCATCAACTAAGCGTATCGATTTTTCATTGGCAATATGTTCTATAACAGAAAAAGAAGACTTTGCGACTTCAGAAAGATCAATTCGATGTTTTTCTATCGTCGTATTTTGCTCAATTTTAGATAAATCAAGTAAATCTTCGACTAAAGATTGAATTCGATTTGACTCTTTCAAAATAATATTGAGAAACATATCCAAAGATGCTTCATCATTTTTCGCGCCTTCAATCAATGTCTCTGTAAAACCTTTCATAGACGTGATCGGTGTTTTGAGTTCATGGGATACATTGGCTACGAAGTCTCTTCTTAAATTTTCAAGTTTCTTGAGCTGCGTAATATCATGAAGTACAATAACCATCCCTTGTAAATGTTTTTTTGTTCGAGACAAAATAGGCACGCATGAAGTATCGAAAAATTTCTGATGAATATGATTGATTAAGATTTCAACTTGTTTATATACCGCTTTTTCAGTTCGAAAACCCTCTACAACGAGTTTTTTCAATGTTGGATGTAGATATTTCTCATAATCTTGGTTTTCAACATTATGTGACTCATTAAAAATTGTATAGTAGGTTTGATTGGCTACCACAATTTTCCCGCTTTTATCTATCATTAAAACTGCACTCGGGATATTTTCGAGCGTTGTAACTAAACGATTGCGTTGAATCTTTTGATCACTGTTCAGTTGTTCTAATCTTCGTGCTAAAACATTAATTGTTACATAAAGCTCTCTCATTTCTTTAACACTACTCTCAGGCACTCTCACTCGATAGTTACCGTCAGTGAGAAGTGAAGCAGCATACGAGACTTCATTAATCGGTTGGATATACGTCCGGTTGATATAACGTACTGTAAAAAAGAGGAGTGCAATGATCAACATACCAACCAAAATTAAATACTTCCAAAATTGTAATTGTAATTCGTAAACCATGTCAAAAGTGCCATTAATCAATAACGTCGTATCATCTTTACGATAACCAAACCAATATTTTTTTGTTTTAGCATCCAATTCATACGCATTATTGTCACTTTTTAATTGTTGTAAAACTTGTTTTTCTTTTTGTGAATCTATTTTATCGTGATTCGTCTTGAATTCCGTTCTTTGCCCTTTTTCAATAATCAGCATGTTCGTATCATAAATACGTGCCAGTTCTTGGATACGTTGGGGGTTGTTTTCTTTATTTAAAGTGATAATTTGCTTCGCTTCTTTTATTAAAGACTTTTTCTCATACTCTACTGACTTTGAATAAATGCTATTATGCACGATAAATCCTAATAAAAGAAAACTTACAACAGTGATTGTTGTAAGTATAATTAAAAGCTTGTGATAAAATTTTATCATTTATTTTGGTCGCTCCAATTTATACCCTAAACCACGTACCGTTTTAATCAACTGGGGCTGTTTCGGATTTTCTTCAAGCTTATCACGTAAATGACTAATATGGACATCGACAATTCTAGAATCACCCGCAAACTCATAATTCCAAACTGAATTCAGCATATGTTCACGTGTAATGACACGGCCTTGTCGTTCGACTAAATATAATAATAATTCAAATTCCTTAGGTGTTAACTCTAGTAATGTATCATTACGATAAACTTCAAAAAAGTCTGGACGAATTCTAATATTTCCAATGACAATATCTTCATCATCGTCTTCATTTTTTACGGAATCAACGACAGATGAACGACGCAAAATCGCTTTGACACGCGCAACAACTTCTCTTGGTGAAAATGGTTTGGTCATATAATCATCTGCACCTAATTCGAGACCAAGCACACGATCAAATTCGTCATCTTTAGCAGTTAACATTAAAATAGGAACTTGATTTTTATCTGATCGAATCGTTTTGCAGACTTCTATACCGTCTTTTTTAGGTAACATGACATCTAAAACAATTAAATCGGGCTTTTTTTCTTTTTCTTTTTGCAATGCTTCCTCACCATCTTGGGCAATCTCTACCACATACCCCGCTTGCTCAAGATTATATTTTAATAATGTTACGATTGATTGTTCATCATCAACGACAAGCACTCTTTGAGCCATACATCTACCTCCTTATGATATTAATTTCATTATAACTTAAAATGAACTTAAAAATAATATATAGTTAAGTAACTTTACAATAACTTAATATAACGTTAATAATTTCAATATAAAAGCACTTCGTTATACATGAATCAATTATATAGAGATTCTTATAGTTTACAATAAGCGTGAATAATGAAACTTACTTTCGCTATACAAATGCTTTAGTGAAATAGTGATGATGGCATTGAAGCGAGATAGAGTATTTCATTAAAGGGTGAATTCGAGTCACTAAAAAAGGAATCAAACGAGATTTTCAATATGACATTGAAGCTCGGTTTGATTCCCATTGTATATCATCTTAATGATTAAAGATTTTTAATTAATTCGTCTGCAAATTCAGATGTTTTAACTTCAGTTGCACCTTCCATTAAGCGTGCAAAATCATAAGTTACAACTTTAGAAGCAATTGTTTTTTCAACTGCTTGTGTAATTAAATCCGCAGCTTCTTGCCAACCTAAATGTTCTAACATTAATACACCTGATAATAATACAGAAGAAGGATTAACTTTATCTAAGTCTGCATATTTTGGCGCTGTTCCGTGCGTTGCTTCGAAAATAGCGTGACCAGATTCATAGTTGATGTTTGCGCCTGGCGCAATACCGATACCTCCAACTTGTGCAGCAAGCGCATCAGAAATATAGTCCCCATTTAAATTCATTGTTGCCACAACATCATGGTCAGCTGGACGTGTTAAAATTTGTTGTAAGAAAATGTCTGCAATAGAGTCTTTAATAATAATTTTACCGTCTTTTTCAGCTTGATCTTGAATACGATTAGCTTCATCTTTACCTTTTTCATCAACTAAGCGGTCATATTGTTGCCATGTGAAGACTTGATCACCAAATTCTTTTTCTGCCAAATCGTAACCCCATTGTTTAAAGGCACCTTCAGTAAATTTCATAATGTTCCCTTTATGCACAAGTGTTACAGATTTGCGTTGATTGTCCAAAGCGTATTGAATCGCAGCACGTACTAAACGTTCAGTTCCTTCTTTTGATACAGGCTTAATACCAATACCAGAAGTTTCAGGGAAGCGAATATTTTTTGCACCCATTTCATTTTGTAAGAAATCAATTACTTTTTTAACTTCATCTGTACCTTCTTTGAATTCGATACCTGCATAAATATCTTCAGTGTTTTCACGGAAGATGACCATGTCTGTATCTTGTGGACGTTTCACTGGTGATGGCACGCCTTGGAACCAACGTACTGGGCGTAGACATGTAAATAAATCTAATTCTTGACGTAATGCAACATTCAATGAACGGATACCACCGCCGATTGGTGTTGTTAAAGGTCCTTTAATCGCTATCAAGTATTCTTTGATTGTATCGAGCGTTTCAGAAGGTAACCATTCTCCTGTTTGATCATATGCTTTTTGACCTGCGAGCACTTCTTTCCATGAAATTGATTTTTCTCCAGAATATGCTTTTTCTACAGCTGCATCAATCACACGACTCGCTGCTTTCCAAATATCAGGTCCGATACCGTCACCAATAATAAATGGAATGATAGGTTGATTAGGAACTTGTAAACCATTATCCGTTTTTACGATCTTTTCACTCATTGTTATATACCTCCGATTTTTAAATCATCTTAAATGCAATAGATTTAGCGTTCTTGAATTGGAACATATTTACGATCAACTTCACCAACATAAGTTGCACGTGGACGCATAATTCTATTATCTCTAAGTTGTTCTAAAATATGTGCAGTCCACCCTGAAGTACGACTGACTGCAAAGATAGGTGTAAAGAGATCATGTTCTATCCCCATACTATGATAAACAGTCGCACTATAGAAGTCTACATTTGGGAGAAGGCCTTTTTCTTCTTTCATAATATCAGCAATTTTAACTGACATTTTGTAAAGATCACTTTGGCCTGTTTCGTCGGTAATTTTTCGACTCATTTCTTTTAAATATTTGGCACGTGGATCACCATTTTTATAAACACGATGACCAAATCCCATAATTTTATCTTTGTTTTTAAATGCTTTTTCTAAATAAGGTTCCACATTATCGATAGAGCCGATTTCTGTTAACATCTTCATTACACGTTCATTCGCTCCACCGTGTAAAGGTCCTTTAAGTGAACCAACTGCTGCAGTGATACCTGAATACATATCAGATAATGATGATACGGCACATCGCGCTGTGAAAGCAGACGCATTTAATTCGTGATCAGCGTGTAAAATTAACGCTTTATTGAAACCTTCAACTTCAACATCTGTTGGTTTTTCACCGCGTAACATGTATAAAAAGTTTGCCGCATAGCTTAACGATGCATCCGGTTTTACAGGTTGTTTCCCATCTCTTACTCGAGCAAATGATGCAACAAGTGACGCAATTTTTGCTTGAATTCGAATCGCTCTTTCTTGTAATGCTTCTTCCCCATTATCGTCCGCATTTTCATCAAAATGAGCGAGATAAGAAACTGATGTGCGCAATGCCGTCATTGGATGTACTTCATCTGTTGTATATTCTTCAAAATGACTGTACATTCTTGGATTTAAAGTCATATACTTAAATAACTTTTCTTTTAATTCAGATAATTCTTGTTCTGTAGGTAATCGATAATTCCACAATAAGAAAACAACCTCTTCAAATTGTGCGTTTTCTGTCAGGTCATCAATATCATAACCTGCATAAGTTAATTGACTGTCAATAATTGAGCTGATTTTTGTTTCAGCAGCGATTACCCCTTCAAGACCTCTCATTAATTCTGCCATATGAATTTCCCCTTTACTTTATATTCGTTCTTTGTAATGGCTTTCATATATTATTATAGCCAATATGAAGCAATTTGTGAACATTTTAAGAACGGTCGTATGTAAAAATAATCTTATTTCAAACTCAGAAATATATATTTCATATTTTTCGAAAACGCTGATATAAAGCGTTTTCTTTTGTCTTTTCATTCTTAATCATAGCACCATTGTATAATTATTTGCATTCTTTATCATTCATAATAAAAAGATTTGATGACTCGGATTTATTAAAATTTCGCGCCTTAAGTGTAATAACGCTTTTTATGTAACTATTTTATAAAAACAAAAGGACGAAACTACGGCCTAAATTTTACATTTAGACACCCTAGTTTCGCCCCCACACAAACACTCGAAATCATTAAAATCGGTTATCGATTTAAAAATCATCTCGCTGTGTTCCGTTCTTCCTTATTGCGAATTCTATTTAATTTTAAAGTACGTTAGCATAACCTTCGTAAACTTTACCTTGTGCAGCATCCACTGTTACTAAAATACCACTTGGAATGTTTTTAGTTACGTCTTCAACGCCTACGACAGTTGGAATACCTTTTTCTAAACCTAAAATCGCGCTTGAAGATGTTAAACCTGCTTCTTCTGTAACGAGTGCGACTGCTTGATCTAAATAAGGTACCATTTTTTCATCAACTGAAGGTGTTACGATAACAGCTTGCTCAAGATTTTCTCCCTCTAATTCTGATGCATCATTCACAACTACTGTTCTTCCTACAGCTGAGTTGCGTCCGATACCTTGCCCGTTTGCTAAATCTTCACCGATGAGGTGTAATTTCATTAAGTTTGTAGTTCCTGATTCACCTGTTGGCACACCAGCTGTGATGATAATTAAATCGCCTTTTTCAACACGTTCTGTTTCAATGGCTGTTGCAACCGCATTGTTTAATAATTCATCAGTTGTGTAGTTACCTTCATGTACAACAGGGTAAACACCCCAAACAAGTGTACATTGACGTGCTGTTGTCGCAAGTGGTGTCACTGCAATAATGTCTGATTTTGGTCTGTATTTAGAAATTGTACGTGCAGTTGTACCACTTTCAGTTGCAGCAACGATTGCATTGACTTTTAAGTTCAATGCTGTGTGTGCAGCAGAAACACCAATTGCATTTACAAGTGAAGTTTCTACAAGTTTAGTACGATCTGATAAGAGCTTTTTATAATCTTGTGCTTGTTCCGCAGCATATGCAATGTTATTCATCGCTTTAACTGCTTCTTCTGGATAAGCACCTGCAGCTGTTTCACCAGATAACATAACCGCATCTGTACCATCATAAATGGCATTGGCAACGTCAGAAGCTTCCGCTCTTGTCGCACGTGGATTACGTTGCATTGAATCCAACATTTGCGTTGCAGTGATAACAGGTTTACCTAATTTATTACATTTACGGATTAAGTCTTTTTGAACAATTGGTACAGTTTCTGGTGGAATTTCAACACCCATGTCACCTCTGGCAACCATTAAACCGTCAGAAACTTCAAGAATTTCATCTATGTTATCAATACCTTCTTGGTTTTCAATTTTAGGAATAATACTGATTGTATCGTTTTTCACTTCTTCTAAAATTCTACGGATTTCTAAAACGTCACTTGCACGTCTGACGAAACTTGCAGCAATAAAGTCAACTTCTTGGTCAATACCAAAGCGGATGTCTTCTTCATCTTTTTCAGTAATACCTGGCAAGTTCACACTCACGCCCGGTAGGTTCACACCTTTTTTGTTTTTAAGTTCACCTGTGTTAAGAACTTTACAGTGTACTTCACCCGCAGCATGATCTATTGATTCAACTTCTAATTCAATTAATCCGTCATCTAATAGAATAAATGAACCGATTTCAATATCATTGATTAATTCTTCATATGTGACAGAGAACTTTTCCGGTGTACCTTCTACTTCATGCATACTTACTGTAACATGTGAACCTTTTTCTAAAGTAATCGCACCATTTTTCATATTGTGCGTACGAATTTCAGGTCCTTTCGTATCAAGTAAAATACCAATATTTTTTTCTAACTTTTTCGCTACTTTACGAATTGAACGGATACGTGCTGCATGCTCATCATGAGAGCCATGAGAAAAGTTTAAACGTGCCACATTCATGCCGGCTTTCATTAACTTTTCTAACATATCTTCTGATTCTGATGCTGGTCCAATCGTACAAACGATTTTAGTTTTTTTCATTTGGAAATGCCTCCTAAAATTAAATAGATAATTCTTTAGTTAATTCTAACATGTGTTGATTAATTTGATGCTCAGTTGAATTGAAAATTGTATCAAAATCTGTCGCTGTAAGGCGGTTATCTTTAATACCAACGCCTTTCGCTGTTTCACCATCCATAAGAAGCTCAACAGCAAAGCCACCTAATCTAGAAGCGAGTACACGGTCAACACCGGTAGGGCTACCCCCACGTTGAATGTGTCCTAATACAGATACACGTGCGTCTACATTGATGAATTTTGTCAATTCACCAGCACATGCTTGGCCTGTCATACAACCTTCTGCAACAATGATAATGGAATGCTTTTTACCTCTATCGATCCCTTTTTGGATTTTTTCAGCAATGTCTTGAATATCAACTTTTGTTTCAGGTAAGATAATTGTTTCAGCCCCTACTGCTAATCCAGACCATAAAGCAAGGTCACCACAATTTCGTCCCATAACTTCTATGATAAATGTACGCGCATGACTTGAAGCGGTATCACGAATCTTATCGACAGACTCTATAATAGTATTTAGTGCTGTATCAAATCCAATTGTAAAGTCAGTACCATTAATGTCATTATCAATCGTACCTGGAATTCCAATCGTTTGGATTTCTTTACATTCTTCACTAATACGTTGCGCACCACGGTAACTACCATCACCGCCAATGACAACAAGCCCTTCAATGCCTCGTTTTTTAAGATTCTCAATTCCTTTTTGACGTACTTCTTTTTCTTTAAATTCTGGGCAACGTGCTGAATATAAGAAAGTTCCACCACGTTGAATTGTATCACCCACAGTACCAAGCTCTAGTTTGCGAATATCATCATTGATAAGGCCTTGATATCCTTGATAAACACCATACACTTCAATATCATGATAAATCGCTTTTCTTACTACAGCACGAATTGCTGCATTCATCCCTGGAGAATCTCCACCACTCGTTAAAACTGCAATTTTTTTCATGTAGACATACCCTTTCTTGCATAGTTGTTAAGTTAAAAATACCATAATTTGATGATGCATTCCATCAAAAATAGGTGCAAATAAAAATGAAAACGGTTTTTTAATATGAATTCATGAATCCGCCACAAATGGCGTTTTCATAACATTTTCATATAAAAATTAACCAAGTTATAATTCTATTTTATTTTATATCATGACTTAATTTTTGGTATTGTCAATTTAACGTTTAGTCGATGCAATTACTGTTGACTTTAAAATAAAAAGCATCTTTTAGAGAGCTGTCTAGGCTTATCAAAATGAAAATAAGTATTTCAGAATATCTCATTTGCCCCTATGACATCTCCTTTTGGCATGAATAACCGTACCGTCCAATAGTGTAACTTTTTTAAATGAAGGCTTCAAATAATAAATATAATTAAGCAAAACAAAAGTAGAACGGAATATTTACTTTAAAAAGCTAAAACCCGAGATTTTTTAAAACAATCATCTCGGGTTTTAGCTCAGATTTATCTTATTCAAAATTTCTACAATGGCACTATCATTATACAAATTTCATGTCATCTGCATATTTGAAGTTCAATTTAAACGATAGATTTTATTCTACAAAAGAACCAATATTTCGGAACTTCTCAAAACGATCCTCTTTAATCGCTTCAGATGTCATATTTTCAAATGCCTTTAAATGGCGCGTGAATTTTTCTTTAATGCTTTTACCTAAGGCTTCTGCATCATGATGCGCACCACCAAGAGGTTCTTTGACCACTTCATCGATTATATTAAGCTCTAATAAATCATAGGCTGTAATTTTCATTGTTTCCGCCGCAATTTTTGCTAAAGCACTATCTTTCCATAAAATGCCTGCTGCACCTTCAGGAGATATAACAGAGTATGTACTATTTTCTAACATTAATAATCGGTTACTCACACCTAAACCTAGTGCACCCCCACTTCCTCCTTCTCCAATAACAATAGAGATTACAGGAACAGTGAGCCCCGCCATATCGACGAGATTTCGTGCGATGGATTCACTTTGACCGCGTTCTTCGGCAGCTTTACCTGGATAAGCACCTTTCGTATCGATAAATGTAAAAATAGGGCGGTTGAACTTTTCCGCTTCTTTCATCAATCTCAAAGCCTTACGGTATCCTTCTGGATGAGCCATACCGAAGTTACGATAAATATTATCTTTCGTATCTTTCCCGCGTTGATGCCCAATTACTGTTACTGGACGGCCGTCTAAATATGCTAATCCACCGATAATCGCAGGATCATCTCTGAAGTTTCGATCGCCGTGTAGTTCTATAAAATCATCAAAGATAAATGGAATATAGTCCAAAACAGTAGGTCTTTCAGGTAATCTTGCTATTTGTACACGATCCCAAGGCTTCAAAGATGTATAAATTTTTTCTTTTTCTGTTTGTAATGCTGCTTCAAGAATCTCAATTTCATCAGACAAATCAACATCATTTTTTGCCTGAGTCTCCTGTAAAGATTCAATTTTATTCATAATATCTTGAATTGGCTTTTCAAAATCAAGCATTACTTTTTCACCTCACGATGCATATCAAATAATGTAGCAAGTGTTTTTTTCATTTCGCTACGGTGTACAACCTTATCCAATTGGCCATGCTCCAATAAAAATTCAGCGGTTTGAAAATCATCCGGTAATTTTTCGTTAATCGTTTGTTCAATCACACGTCGACCTGCAAAGCCAATCAGAGCTTTTGGCTCAGCAAGATTGATATCTCCAATAGAAGCGAAACTAGCAGAAACTCCACCAGTTGTTGGATGTGTCATATAAGAAATAAATAATAAGCCAGCATTTGAATGCTTTTCTAAAGATACACTCGTTTTAGCCATTTGCATCAACGAAATAATACCTTCTTGCATACGTGCACCACCAGAAGCCGTGAATAAAACAAACGGCAAACGTTCTTCAGTACAATGGTCAACGATACGACAAATTTTTTCCCCGACAACTGAACCCATACTCCCCATTCTGAATCTTGGGTCCATGACACCTACACCAAACTTATTCCCATTAAGTTCGGCAGTGCCTGTTACGATTGCTTCATTTAATCCTGTTTTTTCTTGGTCTTTTTCAAGTTTTTCTTCATAGCCAGGAAAGTTTAATGGATTTGCAGAGGTCATCCCCTTATCAAATTCTTCAAAAGTTCCTTCATCCGAAATGGCATCAATTCGATCATATGCAGAAAGTTGTATATGATGATCACAATTAAAACAAACATTTAAGTTTTCAGTTAGCTCTTTTGTATACATTATCTTTTTACAGTTAGGACATTTTGTCATGATGCCTTCTGGAACTTCATTCTGTTTTGAATCTTGAACCGTAACATATTTCTTCTTTTTAGAATTACGATTAAAAAAATCTTTGAACATCTCTATTACCTCCACATAACCATCGGCTATCAATCAGCTTATTTTGACTTATTTAAATCAGTAAGTGATAACGTTTTTTCGTATACCGCTTCTGGATCAACTTCGATTCTTGCGACACCTGATTCCATTGCAGCACGTGCAACTTCTCTTGCAACAGAAGGTGCTACACGATAATCAAATGGTCCTGGAATCACATAATCAGCATTTCTTTCTTCATCTGTTATTAAGTTCGCAATCGCTTCAACAGCGGCTTGTTTCATATCTTCATTGATATGTGTTGCGCGAACATCTAACGCACCACGGAATATACCCGGAAATGCGAGTACGTTATTGATTTGATTTGGAAAATCAGAACGGCCTGTACCGATAACTTTAGCCCCTGCATTTTTAGCTTTATCTGGTGTGATTTCTGGATTTGGATTCGCCATCGCAAAAATGATAGCATCTTCATTCATTGATTTCACCATGTCTTCTGAAAGCGCATCTGCAACTGATACACCAATGAAGACATCTGAGTCTTTAATCACGTCTTCTAATTTACCTTCTTGCTTGTCTTTATTTGTCCATTTCGCAACAGTTTCTTTAGTAGAATTCATACCATATGATCTACCTTCAAAAATGGCACCTTTAGAGTCACACATAATCATATTTCGAACACCATAAGAATATAATAATTTAACAATAGCAATACCTGCTGCGCCTGCACCATTTAAAATCACTTTAATGTCTGCTAAGTCTTTGTTAACAATTCTAAGCGCATTAATAAGTCCAGCAACAGTTACAATTGCTGTCCCATGTTGATCATCATGAAAAACAGGGATTTTTGTTTCTTTTTTCAAACGTTCTTCAATTTCAAAACAACGCGGTGCAGAAATATCTTCTAAATTGACGCCACCAAAATTAGGTTCTAAAAGTTTAACAGTACGAATAATTTCTTCTGTATCATTCGTTGATAGAGATAACGGAATTGCATCGACACCCGCAAAACTTTTAAATAATACGGCTTTACCTTCCATAACAGGAATACTTGCTTCAGCACCAATGTTTCCTAATCCTAGAACAGCTGTCCCATCTGAAATGACAGCTACAGTATTACTTTTCATCGTGTAATCATAGACACGGCTTGGTCGTTCATGAATATCTTTACAGGGTTCTGCTACCCCAGGTGAATAGGCCAAACTAAGTTCTTCTTTATTTGTTACTTTAACCTTTGGACAAACAGCTAGTTTACCTTGATTTTCTTTATGCATATGCAATGCATCGTCTCTTAAAGACATTCACCATCATCTCCAATTATAATATAAATTCATTTTTTATGAATAAGTCCTTATTTTATCGCCATTATAATATAGCACATTCTAAAAACATGTCAAAGTAACCTTCTGACAGCAAGTACATAGAAGATACCCTACAAAATTATATACCATTATAACAAACGAATATGTTGTGGTTCAATCGCTTTTAATAACTGCGTCAGTTGCTCAGAGTTCTTTTCAATATCACCTATAGGCTGAAATTGATTCGATGATTCGTTGTAGAAATAGACCGGCACTGTCGTTTTCGATTTTGCTGAAAACAGTTGATTTTGTAACCCTTCCGGTACTGTTTCCCTAATCACAATTCGATTTACAGCGTTCTTCTTTTCCTCTTCATATTGTTCAAGCGGCGTTATCTTTTGAATTATCATCTGCATCTTTTCATTTCTTTTTTCAAATTTACCCCAAACAATATAATAAGCATTTTCTTGAATAAGTTCCGCGAAACTTTGAAAGACTTTTGGAAAGATGACACCATCTACAGTGTGTTCCCCATCATTCAACTCAACGAAAGCCATTTGTTGCCCTTGTTTTGTTCGGATAACACGAATCGCATCCATTGTTACTAAAATAGGTTGATTGATTAATTTGCTATTCAATTGGTAAATGCCGAGATATTGCTTTTTCACAAATTGTTTCTCCACTGGATGCATCGAAACGTAAAAGCCGAGATATTGCTTTTCATAGTCACTTAACTGTTGTTCTGGCATTTCTTCTGTTTCAAGGTAATCTCTTTTAATTGTTGCAAACGTATCTACAAAACTTTGATCAATATCACTGTTAGAGTCGGTTACTTTGTCAATGGACTGTAAAAGTGTCGCTCTATTCTTGTCGAAACAATCTAAAGCCCCAGTTAAAATAAGTGCTTCAAGTAAGCGTCTCGTTCGTATTCGATTAGGGATACGATCACAAAAATCAAAAAAGTCTTTAAAAGGCCCGTGCTCGATGCGCTCTGACACAATAGCTTGTACACTTTGATATCCGATTCCTTTGATAGCACCTAATGAGATATAAACACCTTTTTGTGTGGCGACATAGCGCCATTGACTCCAGTTAATATGCGGGCCATGAATTTTAATCTGCTGTTGTTTAGCTTCTTGAATCATTAATTGTGTCTTTGCTTCGTTTCCAATGACATTACTCAATATGTTGGCATAAAAATAAGTTGGATAGTGCACTTTCAAATAAGTCATGATATAAGCAATTTTCGAATAGCTCACGGCATGGGCTCTAGGAAAACCGTAATCAGCAAATTTCAATATTAAATCAAAAATTTGACTGCTCAACGCATTAGCATAGCCCTTCTTCATTGCACCATCCATAAAATGCTGGCGTTCATTTTCCAATACTTCTCTATTCTTTTTGCTCATTGCACGTCTTAAAATATCAGCTTCACCATATGAAAAACCTGCAAATTGACTCGCAATTTGCATAATCTGTTCTTGATATATAATCACGCCGTAAGTCCTTTTTAGAATCGGTTCTAAATCTGGATGTAAATATTGAACTTGCGAAGGATCATGACGTCGTCGAATATATGTTGGAATTTCTTCCATCGGGCCAGGTCGATATAAAGAGGTCACAGCTACTATATCTTCAAAATGCTCAGGCTGTAGTTTTTGCAATACACGGCGAACCCCGTCAGACTCTAATTGGAAAATACCTGTCGTTTCGCCTTTTGAAAGAAGTCGAAATACTTCCTTGTCATCAAAAGGAATCTCCTCAATATTTAAATCGATTTTCATATCATGTTTAATTTGTTTAATGATTTGATGAATGATTGTGAGATTACGTAATCCTAAGAAATCAATTTTTAATAAACCGATTTTTTCAGCCTCAGTCATCGTCCACTGTGTTAAAAGTCCTGTGTCACCTTCAGTAAGCGGAATGGATTCGTATAATGGCTGGTCATTGACAATTACACCCGCTGCGTGCGTAGATGTGTTCCGAGGTAAACCTTCAAGTTTTTTACAAAATTCGAACCAACGTTCATTTCTATGATTTCGATGCACAAATGCTTTAAAATTCTCTTGTGCATAAGCTTCATCAAGGGTCACACCTAATTTACTAGGAATAAGTTTAGAAGCTTCACTCAACGTTGTTTCATCAAATCCCATCACTCGCCCCACATCTCTTGCCACTGCTTTAGCAAGTAAATGACCAAAAGTGACAATACCTGCCACACGATAATCACCATATTTGTTTTGTACATATTGGATGACTTTTTCTCTCTGTGTATCTTCAAAGTCGATATCAATATCTGGCATTGTGACACGCTCAGGGTTGAGAAAGCGCTCAAAAAGTAAGTCATACTTCAAGGGGTCAATGGTCGTAATATTGAGTAAATAACTGACCAAAGACCCTGCTGATGAACCCCGACCCGGTCCTACCATGACACCATTTGATTTGGCATAACGGATTAAGTCACTCACTATGAGAAAATAATCGGCATAACCCATTTTAGTGATGACTTGATATTCATATTTTAACCGTTCCATATAATCCGGTTTTGATAACCCCATATTTTGTAACGACTGTTCCAATACCCGCCATAAATAATGATCAGCAGAGCTACCATCAGGTGTTTGAAACTCTGGAAGCAGTGCTTGATGATATTCAAGTTTTGCCTCACATAAATCTGCCACCTCATCCGTAGCGTTCACATATTGTGCATTGATTTCAGCTTCACTTAGTTCGTTTATGGTAAACATATGACGTGAAGGTCCATCTTCGTTGTCTACAAAATTCACTTTTGTATTATCACGAATGGCATTTAAGACTTTTAATGTATCTTTATCTTCGGGTTTTAAATAAAAAGCACTTTCCAAATAAACACGAGGTATCGCACGGTCTACAACGGAATGATGATTCACATAATATGAACTTTCTATAGGTATTTCGTCTAACCAATGCAATGTTTGCTCAGTCATATTTTTAAAAATAACGACATTATGTTGTAGATACGCTTGAATATCGTAAATCGATACTTGTTCCCGTTGGTTGACTTGAATATCTGTTGACAATTGAAAAAGATTTTTCAAACCTTCGTTATTTTTAGCGATGAGAACCACTTCTAAAACGTTCAGTTGATCTGTGATATATACCGTCATCCCAAGCAACGGTTTAATGCCTTTTTTAGTACACTCGTCATAAAACTGAGGCACACCATACATGACATTTAAATCTGTAATCGCAATAGCTGAGTAGCCTAATTCAATCGCACGCGCAATTGCCCCTTTAATTGTTATACTTGAATTTAAAAGTTCATATGAAGTATGAATATTTAAATGGGCAACCATCGTAGACACCTTCTTTTACAATTTATTTTTTAATTTCGTGGCAAGCGTTTCAAATTCATCCCAAGAATGTACAGAAGCACCTGCTGCGTTGGGGTGCCCCCCGCCACCAAATTGTGCAGCGACATCGTTAATCGTTATTTGTTTAGAACGAATGCGACAGCGTATTTCTTTACCTTCATCAACAGCAAATACCCATATTTTTAATCCTTTTAAATCAGCAACCGCATTGACATAGAGTGATGCTTCATTCGGTTGAATTTGGTATTTTTCTAATACATCTGCCGTGATTTTAACTTTACAAAAACCTTTTTCATCTAATTCAAAATTTTGGAGCACGTACCCATGAAATGGCATTAAACGGGGTTCTTTTTCACCCAATTGATTGAGTAATTGATCATGCCCGATATCATATTTTAAAAGTTCACTTGCGATTTCCATCGTTTTAGGAGACGTATTACTGAAGAAGAAACGTCCCGTGTCTCCAACAATTCCAAGATATAACGATGATGCGATGGCTTTATTTAAAATTTCAAGATCTCCAGAATGTCGAATGATATCAAAGATGATTTCGCTCGTAGACGAAGCATCGACATCGACATAATTAATGTCACCATAATCATCTACCGGTGGATGATGATCGATTTTGATTAACGCTTGACCTTCGCTGTACCGTGCACCATCAATACGCGGTGCATTTGCAGTATCACATACAATGACAAGTGCATCTTGATATTGTTCACTTTCTACTTGGTCTAAATCGCTCATAAACGCAAGTGAAGGTTCTACTTGTCCCACTGCAAAAACCAATTTTTCAGGATATTTTGCTTTCAAATAATATTTTAATCCCATTTGTGATCCCATCGCATCTGGATCGGGTCTCACATGGCGATGAATAATAATCGTATCAAATGCCTGAATTTTATTTTGAATTTCTTCTATTAATTTCATAATATTCACTCCCTAATGGTCTAGTAGTTGACACATAATTAAAGCTTTAGCCACAGGTTGTTTTGCACTTTCCATTGAAACTTCAACTTTAGCAAAATTTCTTCCCATGTCTAAAATGGTATAGAGGACTTCAACTTCGCTTTCAATCTGTACCGTACGAATATAAAAAATGTTCAAACTTTCAATCATAACCTCTAATTTTTTATGTTTTCGCATAACTGACTTAATTGTTTCTTCAATAATTGCCACTGTGACAGATTTACTTAAAGTTCCGAATTGATTGGTTAATTGAGGTGTAACTTCTACTACAATTTGATTGTTTCTAATTTCGATATGTTTAGCAACCTGATCGTTTATTGTTTCACCCACTTGCGGTTGCCGTCCAACAATTTGCATTGCTTTCAAGACATCTTCCCTTGAAATGACACCTATTAATCGTTTTTGTGCATTAATAACGGGTAGCAATTCGATTCCTTCCCAAATCATTAAATGTGCACAACTTGCAACTGTAGTATTTAATTGTACACTAATCGCTGGTTTTTTCATGACTTTATGTAATTTTTCTTCAGGATTTTTACCAATAATATCCTTACTTGTAATAAGTCCGGCTAATTTTTCATAGCGATCCACTACTGGAAAACGTGAGTGTGAAGACTCATGAGACTTTTTCCCAACATCGGCAACAGTCATTTCATCATACAAATAAGATGTTTCTTCAATTGGAATCACAATATCCTCAACAACCATAATTTCTTTCTTTATCATTTGATTATACATTGCTCTATTAATTATATTGGCTACCATAAAAGTATCATAATTTGATGAAATAATAGGCAGATTTTGATCATTTGCCATCGTTTTAATTTCATCTGTTGTATCAAAACCACCTGTAATGAGTATTGCACTCCCCTTTTCAAGTGCCGCTTTTTGCACATCGAGACGATTTCCGACAATGAGCAATGTGTTTTTCGATACATAATTTACGACATTATCCACTTCCATTGCACCAATCGCAAATTTTGTTAAAGAGTTAAATTGACCGCCTCTGCCAGCAATCAAATGGCCATCCACAATTTTGGCAATTTCTCTAAACGTCAAATGATCTACTTTTGCTCTTGTTTTTTTCTCTATTCTCACTGTTCCAACACGGTCAATCGTTGCAACCAAGCCGCGTTGATTTGCATCTTTTATGGCACGATACGCCGTTCCTTCCGACACATCTAAGTCTTTTGCAATTTTGCGTACGGATATCTTTTGGCCCACTGATAACGATTCTATATGTTTAATAATTTGCTCATGCTTTGTCATGTGTCTCCCTCGATTTGATTAAATTTTATATGATTCTACATTTGTCACGACAATATGAAAAGTTTCAACCAGCATACACACCTCGTGACTATAAAAAAGAATTAGTCATTCATCTGTCGTCTGACATCCAAACGAAAGTGTGTTTATTTTTTTTACTTTTCGGCTTTATCTTTTAATTTTATTCATACATTTTGGATTACTTGTATATTATAACGTTTTTCAAATTGTATTGCGAAGTTATCGTCATGCATATTCATACTTATAAAAGATGGCATTTCATTTTAATTTTGTTTAGACTGGATATAAGGAGGATGATAGAGATGCATAAAAATATTTTACTGGCAGTTGACACAGATTTAAAAAACACAAAAGCATTGCAAGAAGTTGTGAAACTTTCAGGTAAGACGACAACTGTAACAATGCTCAATATCATCGCAGAACAGGACGCCCAAGCCTCAGTAAAAATGGGGACACATATTGATGAGCTCAAACATATTCGCCATACACAAATGGCCCCTACACGAGAAACATTAGAAGAACATGGTATTCAATATGAAGAAGTGATTGAGCGCGGCAATCCAAAAGAAAAAATCGTGACATATGCGAATAGTGGTCAATATGATATTGTTGTGCTCAGTAATCGCAAAGCAGAAGCAGCTCAAAAATTCGTCTTAGGCAGTGTGAGTCATAAAGTAGCAAAACGTGCTAAAATCCCAGTCCTTATCGTTAAATAATCGTTTGTAAATGCGTTTGTGGTAACCATACAAAAACGATAGACACCTCAACTGTTTTAATAACTACAAACAAAAAGACAAGGATATGAGCAATAGAAATCAAAAGTGATTCTATTCTCAAGTTCCTTGTCTTTATTTGATTAAAATTCGACAACTTCACCTGGTTTTAAGATTTGAACGCGACCTTCATAAACCGCTTCTTTAAATTTAACCGGGTCTTGTTCATTTAAAGGAAACGTATTGTAATGAATCGGTACTGTGAGTTTCGGTTTAATTAAATGATTGATTGCATAACTTGCGTCTTCAATTCCCATTGTGAAATTATCTCCAATAGGCACGAAACAAACATCAACAGGGTGTCGTTCTGCGATTAATTTCATATCACTGAATAAACCTGTATCTCCTGCGTGATATATCGTTTTTCCATCTAATTCTAATATCACACCCATTGGCATGCCTAAATAGATTGGAATACCTTCATCGTTCGTTAAACTTGAACTATGAAAAGCTTGTACAAATTTTACAACACCAAAATCAAATTCCCATTTTCCACCAATATTCATAGGATGTACATTTTCAATACCTTTGGCCGTAGATAAATAATTAGCTACTTCAGCACTACCGATCACAGTGGCATGATTGCGATTGGCAAGTTCAACTGTGTCACCAAAATGATCTTCATGTCCATGTGTGAGTATAATATAATCCACTTTTAAATCTTCAACATTTAAATCTGATAAGTCATTACCTGTAATAAAAGGATCTATAATACCTGACTTCCCATTCGCTTCAAAATAAACCGTTGATTGACCATGAAATGATAACTTCATGTTTGTATCCTCCTTTTAACCATCTTTGCCTCTTTATAGCTATACCTCAATATTAACAAGTTAATCCTTTGAAATCTAAATTTTATTGTTCTACTTCGGCTATTTTTTATTTTATCTTCTTTATGCTGCAATTCATAAACGAAAAAACGATACCCTCTATTTTGCATTCTTTGATGAGCTAGAATAAAATAGAAGAAAAGATATAAGGAGGCGCTTTTATGTCAAAGTTAGATCAACTCGTACAAGCATTAAAAGAAAATGAAGCGGATGCCGCATGGATTTCACATCCTATCAACATTTTCTATTTTACAGGATATAAATCAGATCCTCATGAACGCTTATTTGCATTGCTTGTTAGAAAAGAGGGTGAACCTATTTTGTTCTGTCCACAACTCGAAGTGGAAGAAGTTAAAAATTCACCTTTTGAAGGTCAAATTATTGGTTATTTAGATACTGAAAATCCATTTGATAAGCACCCAAATCATTATGACAAATTGTTGATAGAAGAAAGTCATTTAACAGTTCAAAGATATCATGCTTTGAAAGAGGCGTTTGGCACAAAAACATTTGCGCCAATTGATCAAACAATCAAGCAATTACGTAATGTTAAAACAGATGATGAAATTAAAGCGTTAGCAGAAGCTGCACACCTGGCTGACAAATGTATGGAAATTGGTAAAGCCTTTTTAAAAGAAGGTGTAACCGAACGTGAAGTTGTCAATCATATCGAAAACGAGATTAAACATTACGGGGTATCAGAAATGAGTTTTGATACTATGGTTCTTTTTGGTGACCATGCTGCTGCACCACATGGTACACCTGGTGACAGAAAACTAAAAAATGATGAATACGTGTTATTCGATTTGGGTGTCATTTACAACCATTATTGCAGTGATATTACCCGCACGATTCCATTTGGCAATCCAGACCAAAAAGCACAAGAAATCTATCAAATTGTATTACAAGCTGAGACAGAAGCAATCGAACTCATTCAACCGGGCGTTAAAATTAGCGACCTTGATCGCAAAGCACGGGGTATTATTGAAAACGCAGGGTTTGGAGAATACTTCCCGCATCGTCTTGGACATGGTTTAGGACTTGAAGCGCATGAGTATCAAGACATTTCTCATACAAACGATCATTTATTAGAAGCAGGTATGGTTTTAACAATTGAACCAGGAATTTATGTTCCTGGCGTTGCAGGCGTTAGAATTGAAGATGATATTCTCGTTACTGAAAATGGTCATGTCCGCTTATCGAATTATCCAAAATGATAAAGGAAGCTGTCGCATCGTCGTTACGTGAAGTAGAGGCGAAGTTAAAAGCAGGTGCACATCGAATTGAGCTTTGTGACAACATGACTCAATTGGGAACGACACCGAGTTACGGTATGGTGAAAATTGCAAGTGAAATGTGTCGACTTCATGGTGCAGAACTCGCAGTCATGATTCGACCACGAGGTGGTGACTTTTGTTACAACTGGTATGAATTTGAAGCGATGCAAGCAGATATTCAACTGTTGAAGTCACTTTCCGTCGATGCCTTTGTTTTCGGTTGTTTAACGCCCGATCAAACTTTAAATACATTTCAAATGAAAACACTCATATCACTTGCACATCCAATCCCTACTGTCTGTCATATGGCTTTTGATTATATATATCCAGCAGGACAAACAAAAGCATTACAAGAGCTAATAGACCTTGGTGTACAAAGATTACTGACTCACGGCGGACTACCTGATACTGATTTAATTGATAACTTACCACGCATCGCAAAATTTGTGACACAATCAAAAGGAAGAATAGAAATCATGCCTGGTGGCGGTATCAACTATCAAAACTTACCCCACCTTTTAGAGCTGTTTCCATTCCAAGAAGTACACGGTAGCGCGATTGTAAATGAAGATTATGAGACACCATTAGATCAGTAATCTGTTAAAGCAAATAAATTATTAAACAAAAACCTAAGTGGAAAGATTCATACAAATAAGGAAGCGGAACAGCATCGATTAAATCGCTGTTCCGCTTCTTACTTTATCAAATATTATACTGTCTCTTTTAATGCATCACTTACAGACGTATAACTGTAATTAAATGCATCAGCAACAGCTTTATTTGTAATTTGGCCAGCAAACACATTCAATCCATGTGAGAGTGGTTCATTCTCTATGAGTGCACGTTGATAACCTTTATTCGCAAGCTGCAACGCATACGGTAAGGTCGCGTTGTTTAAGCCAATTGTCGATGTACGTGGTACTGCACCTGGCATATTTGCGACAGCATAATGGACAACATCATGTTTAATATAAGTTGGATTATCATGCGTTGTGATACGATCTGTCGTTTCAAAAATACCACCTTGATCAATGGCAATGTCAACAACAACTGAGCCAGGTTTCATCTTTTTAATCATCGCTTCAGTAACTAACTTAGGTGCTTTTGCTCCTGGAATTAAGACAGCACCAATCACTAAGTCACTTTCGATAACATGTGCCTCGATATTTAATGGATTAGACATGATGGTTTGAACACGACCATCAAATAAATCTTCAAGCTCTTGTAAACGTTTTGGATTTACATCAAGGATGGTAACATCTGCGCCAAGACCTAACGCGATTCTTGCAGCATTAGTCCCTGCTTGGCCCCCACCAATAATTGTTACCTTACCTTTTTGTACACCGGGGATACCCCCTAATAAAATACCCATGCCACCGTTAAAACGTTGTAAAAATTGCGCCCCTATTTGAGTCGACATCCGTCCTGCAACCTCACTCATTGGTGTAAGAAGTGGTAATGTTCGATCAGCTAATTGCACTGTTTCATATGCAATGGCTACCACTTTTTTATCGATGAGTGCTTGAGTTAATTCTGGTTCATTCGCTAAATGAAGATAAGTAAACAGAATGAGACCTTCTTTAAAATAAGCATATTCCTCTGATAATGGTTCCTTTACTTTAATGACCATATCTACGTCCCAAACTTGTGATTGACTATCGCTGATTTCAGCCCCCGCTTGAACGTAGTCAATATCCTCGAAATAAGACCCCTCACCGGCACGTGTTTCTACAAGGACTTCATGTCCTGCCTCAACTAAAGCGTGCACACCGCTTGGTGATAAACCTACACGATTTTCATTATTTTTAATTTCTCTTGGAATTCCAATTCTCATACTCCTTGCACCTCCAAACTCATGATAACGCATACATTATGTAAGCGCAATCATTAAATTTTTGTAAAATCAACACATTTAAAATCCGATTCATTTGCAAAATTTTATGATATAATAAAAGTGAAATAAGAAAGGGGTTTTCGCTATGTTTATGTACAAAAATATTTTGATTGCTGTTGATGGTTCTCATGAAGCAGAATGGGCGTTCAATAAAGCACTTGCCGTTGCAAAACGTAACGATGCAAAGTTAACAGTAGTGAATGTCATTGATTCTAGAACTTACACATCATTTGAAGTATATGATTCACATTTTACTGAAAAATCAAAATCATTTGCCGAAAAATTATTGGACGGCTACCGTCAAGTTGCCGAAGATGAAGGGGTTCATAATGTTGAAACACGTTTAGAATTCGGATCTCCAAAATCAATTATTCCTAAGTTAGCAAGTGAAGACGAATCAGGCGTAGACTTAGTCATGTGTGGGACTTCAGGGCTTAATGCTGTTGAACGCTTTATTGTCGGCTCAGTATCTGAAGCGATTGTTCGCCATGCAACTTGTGACGTACTTGTCGTTCGTACTGAACAAATCCCAGAAAACTTTGAACCAAAAGTTGCGACTGAAGAATTTTTGAAAGACTTTAGCATTTAAACCTAATCTTAATAAAGTGAATTATATTTAAAGATGTCATATTTTTAGAGCACATCTTTTATGCAGTGAGCGAATTAATAGTCGCTCACTGTTTTATTTTAATAATTAAATGCATTCAAAAACCTCTTCGCCCCCCTCTCCTAAAACAGAAAAGGTAGAGCTAAAATCGTTTTGATTTCAGTTCTACCTCAATCAGATGACGCGCGTGACTAAACACGTTTCACGAACCCTTACGTCATCCTTATTATGTGATTTCATAGTTTGAATTCTTTATAACTTAAGTCGCTTATACGATGTAAACTAATTTTTCCAACAAATTAAGCTAACTCACCAAAAGTCATTACATCTCGTGCAATCATTACTTCTTCATTCGTTGGAATCACTAACACTTTAACCGGTGAATGTGGGTAGTTTAATTCAGCTTCTTTACCACGTAATCCTTCGTTTTTACGAGGATCCCAATAAACGCCCATAAATTCTAATCCTTCTAATACACGCGCACGTACTGTATCAGAGTTTTCACCCACACCAGCAGTGAAGATAATTACATCAACGCCATGCATACGTGTCGCATATGATCCCATGTATTTATGGATACGTGAAGCGAATACTTCTAATGCAAGTTCTGCACGTTCGTTGCCTTCTTTTGCATCACCTTCAATATCACGTAAATCAGAAGAAGTGCCTGTAATACCTAATAAACCAGACTCTTTATTTAAAATATTTAATACTTCATCTGCAGTTTTACCTGTTTTTTCCATGATGAATGGAATAAGTGCTGGGTCGATATTACCTGAACGTGTTCCCATTGTCACACCTGCTAATGGCGTGAATCCCATTGAGGTATCAATTGATTTTCCACCATCAATCGCAGCAATTGAAGCACCGTTACCAATGTGACATGAAATGATGCGCAATTCTTCAACAGGTTTATTTAAAATTTCTGCTGCACGTTGTGATACATATTTGTGACTTGTACCGTGGAAGCCATATTTACGAATACCATATTTTTTATAGTAATCATAAGGTAAACTATAAAGGTACGCAGATTCAGGCATTGTTTGATGGAAAGATGTATCAAACACAGCCACATGCGGAATATTTGGTAAAAGCTTTCTAAAAGCTAAAATACCCATTAAATTCGCTGGATTATGAAGTGGTGCCAAATCTGTTAAGCTTTCAATATCACTTACAACTTGGTCATTAACAAGCGCTGATTGAGGGAAAACTTCTCCACCATGAACCACACGATGACCTGTACCGTCAATGTCATTAATATCATTGATGATACCATGTTTTTGTAAGCTTTCTAACATAATGTTAACAGCTTGTTCATGGTCTTTAATATCTTCTACCTCTTTAAATTTTTCGCCATTGAATTCAATGGTAAAAATTGAATCTTTTAAACCAATACGCTCGATTAAACCTTTTGTGATAAGTTTTTCTTCTGGCATTTCAATTAATTGAAATTTCAATGATGAGCTACCAGCGTTAATCGCCAAAATTAACTTTGACATGTAAACGGCCTCCAATATTTTTAATTTATTTAAATCTATTTAACCATTAATACAGTTTGATTTCAAGAGTGCAACAGCTTAATTTTTAGGGTGATTTTGTGACAACCAAGCCGTTAGTTCAGATAAAAATTGTTGAAAATTTTGTGGATTTTTAAAATCTGGAATATTTGCGAGTAAAACTTCTGCAGGCGTTGTGACGTGTTGTTCCTTACGTTGTAAAATTAAGATTGATTTTTGCGCACGCTCATTTTTGAATAAATTCTTTGGTAAATTAAGAAACGCTTGCATTTCTGTTTCTGTTGCAATGAAATTTTCTAACTGTTTCACATGCTCGCCTTCAAAAATTAGGCTTGGCACAACTAAGAAAACGTATCCTGATGGCTTAACCGCGTGAACCGCTTGCTCAATAAATAGATAATGTGAGAAACTGTGTCCCTCTTCAAAGCCTAACTGTAACTGTTCGCTTCGACTATCATTCGGATAATAACCAATAGGCAAATCTCCTACAACAACATCTGCATCTTCAAAAGGTAAAGGCATAATTGCATCTTGTGGATATACATCAAAAGGAATTTCTAGGAAGTTAGCCAGGTGCACACTGACTCTTGAAAGCACGGGGTCTACTTCAACAAGATGATGCATCAATGTATAATCCGTCATCACCTCATGAATTGTCGCACTTAGATGACCTGCACCGCTACCTAAATCAGCAATGTGCAACTCGGACTGGTCTTGTTGAAATTGAGAAACTAAGAAACCTAAAATCAATCCAATAGAGTCAGGCGTAATCTGATGATTCGCTTGAACTTCTTCTTTTTGCAACTGATTTAAGTATGCAAATTGAAAAGCTTTTCTTCTATCTTGTAATGTCGCTTGCTCTAACAATTCGCGTTGCGATGTATAAATACGTTCCATCGCTAAACCTAAATTTTCGATAAAGCTTTGACCATTTTCTTCATTTAATTGTTGCGTCAATTCATCGATTTGTTGGAACAATTTTTCCATTATCGATTTTGATTCTGTCATCAAATCATCCTTTCACAAAAACAGGGGACGAATCAGAAGTCTATCCATACAATTGGGACTTCTTCATCTCCCCCAATAATGACTATGATTGCCCTAATAATACCAGTTTAAACGTTTCGATAAGCTTCAAGTGCCGCTTCGAAATTCGGAAAATCTGTGCCTTCAGGTACAATTTCTTTATAAACCACTTTATTGTTTTCATCTAAAACAAACACAGAGCGTGCTAGTAATTGTAAACCTTCCATGATTAAACCATAATTTTCACCAAATGAATGGTTTTGGTAATCACTTAATGTAATCACATTATCTAAGCCCGTCGATGCACACCATCTTTGTTGTGCAAACGGCAAGTCAACCGAAATTGTTAAAACATAACCGTCTTCTGTGCTTGCTTCTTCGTTAAATTTACGTGTTTGTTGATCACAAACACCTGTGTCAAGAGATGGTACGACATTAATCATTTTTTTCTTCCCATCATATTGAGAGAGAGACACACCTTGTAAACTGTTATCAACGACAGTAAAATCTGGTGCCTGATCGCCTACGTTAACCTCTTTACCTAATAATTGAATAGGATTTTGTTTAAATGTAATTTGTGTCATTTATTGTGCCTCCTTAAAAGATTACTTTTTTATTATATCGTCTTGCTATGATGTTATCACGTCAGACACCTTCATTTTCTTTAATGTAATGAAGATATTTATTCTTTACGACCACCGTATTGGCAAAGTAATCATGTATACCGATATGCTTCGGTGTAAATATCACCGCAAGATAAGGCAAACCGAACAAGACATTTGAAATCAGTCTACCAATCCATTCTCTAAAAAGAACATCCGTCCAATTAGGTTGATGAATATCGACCGTATATACTTTTAGCCCCATAATCATCTTTCCAACTGTTTGTTGAAAGAAATAGGTCATTAAGACGAAGTAACCAAAGTATATCAATGCATCCAAAATATGACCTACACTAAAATAGTCAATCCATAATTTCCATTCATCGATACCCGTCAGTGCATAGAGTGGATTGAGGACAATTTGTGTTATCCCCCACAATATTCCTAAATCTATCAAATAACTGATGAAACGTCTCCAAAACCCTGCATAAAAGAAGGCGTTTAATTCATATTGATATTGTTCTATCGTTTTTTTAGCACGTTGATTGCCATGTTGAAACTGCTGACTATTCATATCATGATAGTTTGGTTGCGAAGGATTATAGTTTTGCTGTATTGATCTGTCCATCATACGACCTACCCTTCATATTTATACATCGGTCTCGTTTGAGCTTCATTGTTCAAGATTTGTTTGATATTTTGAACATCTGAGCGTAAACCATTCACAAATGATTTCATACCTAGAAAACTTGTTAAATCACTTGAGTTTTGATCAAAAGTGATGATTTGTGGATCATCTGCTTTAATGGCTTTCTCTAAGTCTTTTAACGTTTGATCTTTATACGCAATTTGATCTATTAGACCATTTGCTTTTGCTTGTTGTGCACTATAAATACGACCATCAGCGAGCTTTCTCACTTTCGCTTCTGACATGTGACGCCCTTTTTTAACAACATCAACAAATTGATCAAAACTATCTTTATTAATTGACTGAAGAATTTGTCTCTCTTCATCTGTCATTTTACGAGAGCCACTTAAAATATCTTTATGTGCACCTGATTTAATCGTATTGGTCTTAATACCTAGATCATCCAATAATTTTGAATAATCTTTTGACTCAGAAATTACACCAATAGATCCTGTCAATGTTTGAGGTCCTGCATAAATTTTATCTGCTGGTGCCGAAATATAATAACCACCAGAAGCTGCTAAAGTTTCCATTTGTACGTAAATCTTTTTACCCGCATCTTTAACTGCTTTCAATTTATGATAAAACTCATCACTTTCGTATGTACCGCCACCTGGGCTGTTCACATTTAACAATACACCTTTTATTGAATCATCATTTTTAATTGTTTCAAGTTGATTTAAAGCTACTTGGTGATTATACTCACCGCCGCCACCAAATAAGCTGGGTGCACCTGTATCTTGTATTGCACCATTGACTGTAATTTCTGCAATTTGATTTGACTTGTCGCCTTCTTGTACAACTGTACTTGGGGCTTCAGCATTAATATTTACTTCTCCATTAAAAAAAGAAGAAACAATTGAGGTCAATGCACTGGTAAGAATTCCTCCTATTATGATGACACTCGCTAAAATTATTGCAATAATTCTTTTCGACATTTTTGACGTCCTTTCCTTTAGGTTACGTTCATCATAACAAATATAAGTTTTTTTCGCGATATTTCTTAAAATGATTATTTGTAATGCTGAATTTTTGTTAAAACCTTTACTTTCTCTTCACATTTTTACTTTATTGATGAACGTGTTCACTGTTATAAATATCTCTGAAAATAATCGAATGCATTTTTTAAGATTAAAACGAGCGTGATCACAATAAATAAGACTTTGACATAGCCTACACCTTTTTTAATAGCAAACCATGCACCACAATATGAACCCGCAATCATACTTATCGCCATAATCAAGCCATAAACATAATCTACACGGTCAAGAAATATAAAGAGCAATAATGCGCCTAAATTGGATGCAAAATTTAATACTTTAGCATTGCCTGCTGCACTTAAGAAATCAAAACCAAATAATAAAAATACAAATAATAAGAAGGAGCCTGTTCCGCCTCCTAAAAATCCATCATAAAAACCGATAATTGTAATCAAACCAATCAATAGCAGAACTTTGAAGGGCGTTAGCGTTTCGTATGTCCGAATACTGCCCCAATCTTTTTTTAAAAGTGTGTACAATAAAACAACCGTTAAAATGAAAATTACTAAAGGTTTGAGCAAATTTGCTGGTAAAAACACAGCGAGGCATGCGCCAATAATGGCCGCAATAAATGAAAGAGGAAATAATTTAAGTACAATATTTAAATCTACTTTTCCAGAACGAATAAAGCGAATCGCACTGGTCAAAGAACCAAATGCGCTCGCCAGTTTGTTAGTTCCAAGGGCCATGGCTGGTGGCATACCAATGGCTAACAAGGCAGGGATTGAAATCAAGCCCCCACCACCGACCACAGCATCAATAAATGCAGCCAAAAACCCTAATAAAATCACAATTAAAATCAATGTCCCATCCACTTCGAATATCATCGTCAAGCCCCCTTAATTACTAGAACAAATCGCCATCCCATGCTTCTTGTTCTGCTTGATATGCATTGTAATTTTTATCGACAACGATTGTCTCAATGTTTTCAACAGCTTTATTGATCATATCTTCAAAATCAAATCCTGATTCATATTGAACCACTTTATCAAATTGTGGCTCTGTAATCGGATTTTTAGGCGTAAAAATCGTACAGCAATCTTCGTAAGGTTGAATTGAAGTCTCAAATGTACCGATTGCTTTCGCTTTTTTAATAATTTCTTCTTTGTCTAAAGTGAGCAAAGGTCTCAATATCGGTGTGTTTGTTACCGCGTTAATGGCATACATACTTTTGAGTGTTTGGCTCGCCACTTGGCCTAAATTTTCACCATTGACTATCGCATCTGCACCAATGTTATGAACGACTTTATCTGCAATTCTTAACATCATTCTGCGTGTAGAAGTCATCGTATAGCGTTCATTTACGACTTTATGAATTTGTTTTTGTACCTCTGTAAATGGCACGATATGCAATTTAATCGTACCTACCCTTTCAGCCATAATTCTTGTCAATTCAATAACTTTTTCTTTCGCTTTTTCACTTGTAAAAGGCGGACTATGGAAATGAATTGCTTCAATTGTGACACCACGTCGCATCACTTCCATACCTGCAACTGGAGAATCAATACCTCCCGATAACATTAGTAAAGTTTTTCCACCTGTGCCTACAGGAAGACCGCCAATAGCGGGGATAATGCGATCATACATATAGATGGCATCTTTTCTGACTTCTATCTTAATTTCATGCTTCGGGTTTCTTACATCCACTTTTAATTGCGGTGCACTTTTGAGTACTGCACCACCTACCATACGTTGAATTGCAAACGTTTCATGTTCGAACGTTTTATCAGAGCGTTTCACATCAATTTTGAATGTGTCGCCTTCTTGATAACTTTCTGCAAAAAGCTTCGCATGCTGATAAACCGTATCCATTGATTTTTCAATTTTTAAAACAGGGCTGATCGAATGGACACCGAACACTTTAGAAATTCGTGACATCATTTCTTCTATATCTGCATTCGGTTCTAATTGTATATACATCCGGTCACGATTCGCTTTAACGTCATACCCTTGTAACGGCATGAGCGCACGTTTTACATTTGAACGTAATTGGCTTACGAATGTTTTTCGATTTCCTCCTTTTAATGTTAATTCGCCATATCTGACTAAAATATGATCATAAATCATTTTAACAACTCCTTAACTTCCCGATATACCAGATCAAAAATAGATTTAAATTGCTCAATGTCTTCATCACGTGTATGTTGATCAAAAGACAGACGAATACTTCCTAAAATACGATCAACAGAAATATTCATCGCTTGCAATACTTCGTTGATGTTTGAATGTTTAGAAGAGCAAGCACTTGTCGTTGAAATCATGACACCATGCTTAGAAAATGCGTTCACGAGTACTTCTCCACGTACACCTGGAAAAGCTAAATTCAATATATGAGGAGATGCATCATGAGGTGAATTAATATAGACACCCTCATAATCTTTTAACCAATCTCTTAATGATTGATTCACGCTTTCAAGTGATTGCATTGTGTCTTGTTGTTTTTCAATAGCTAACCGAATAGCCTTAGCTAAAGCAACATTATTTGCCACATTGACAGTACCGCTTCTCAAACCAAATTCTTGCCCACCACCCTGTATTGTTGGATAGATGTGATGAACATTCTTTAATACAAGGAGCCCTTGTCCTTTAAGTCCGTTAAACTTGTGACCACTAATAGAGAGGCTATCAATCCCTTCCATTTGAATAGGATACTTTCCTACTGCTTGAACAGCATCGACGTGAAAATGAACTTTTGGATAATCTGTTAAAGCATCTATTATTTCTTTGATCGGTTGCACTTGTCCCATGATGTTATTGACTTGCATACATGTAACCAAAATGACGTCATTAGAAAGTAAAGATTTCAAATGATCAATATTGATTTTACCTTCCCCAGTCACTTTGACATACTTTAAATTAAACCCTTCTTTTTCAAGTTCACGCATCACTTCTAATACGGAAGGATGTTCGAGCACTGAAGTAATAATCGTATTGCCAAACGCTCTTTTTTGGTAAGCAGCGCCTTTGAGTGCCATATTATTAGATTCAGTCGCACCACTTGTAAAAATGAGTACTTCATTTTTCAACTGTAAAGACGCTTTAATTTGTTCTCTCGCATTTTCTAATAAACGACCGGCCTCTAAACCTTTATCGTGAGGACTATTGGGATTGAAGTAAAATTGTTCATTGACCTTAACAAAGCTCGACAACACAGAAGCATCGGGTTTCGTCGTTGCTGCGTTATCAAAATATAACATGTTATAAACTCCCTCTCTTTAAATATCATGTTTCATTGTACTACAACTCAACCGTTACATGTAAAATACAATCGCTATTTTCTAAAATTTATTGATTAAGGTCAAGTCCTGCACTCAAAAAAACCGAGTGAACCTATTTTAAATCGTTCACTCGGTTTTAAACCCTATTGTTTGATTACATTTTAAGGTTGTTGCTCTAAAACTTCTCTTTCAATATGTTGCGCGATACCTGGTTCTAACAATTCAAGCGCTTGTTCAGAAATTTCACTTGAACGTTTATAACGATTATTTTTAAAGAGTCTTTCTGCTTCATTAAGACTTTTATCTAAATCGTGATTATCTTTTCGATAACGGTTACCATATTGAATTAAACGTTCAGCATAGACAGCGTTGATTAATACGTCATTCGCCTCATCTTCAAATTTATTCATTTGAAGAACGACTTTATTCACTTTGTCTTTTAACTGTTGAACATTAATTGGGCGCTCACTAAAGCGTTTATTTACATCTCTCACTTCGTAATCAATTTCATTTTTCAAAATGATAAAGCGTTCTGGAACACTTGTGAGGTTAGAAGCAAGTAATCGTCGATAGATTTCTTCCTTTTTACCTTGTACACGTAAAATATGCTCTTCTGCTTCCGCCTCATCTTCACGTAATGAAACTAAGTGATTTTGTAACTTTTCTTGTTTTTCATTAATGACCTCAACGTGATCTTCGATATATTTTAAGTTATCTTGTACTTCACTATATCTCACTGCTGATTTAGCCATTTCTGATAAAATCTCATCGTAAACTGAAATTAAATTTTGAATTTCATTTTCAAATTGGCGAACACTTTGAACATCGCTCTCATTTATGTAATAGTTTTCGCGCACATATTCTATTTCAGTTTGTAATGTATAGTTCATATCTTTAGCATGAAATAAATCGCTTGTAATACGTTCTTTTGATTCTTCAACTGCATTTTTTGATTTAACTTCATGCTCGATTAAGTCATACATTTCATCAAGTTGGTCGTTGATTTCAACGAGTTTATCATTGGCTTCATCAAGTTCTAGACGGCTTATCATAGGTTCGACAAAGCTCAGCTCAGTTTTCAAACTTTGGAGTGTGCTGTCCACCTTCACATGATCTAAGTCATAACCTTCTACTTTTAAATCACGTACACCATATTTAAGATCTTGAAATTGTCCTGGCAACTCTTTTTGTGCTTCTCTGATTAAATCAGGAATTTCAGCCATATCTTCTTTTAAATAAGAAATATCTTGATCTAATGCTTTAATATGCGAATGCGCTTCTTGATAATTGCCTTCTTCTTTAAGCGATTCATAAACTTCAAATTCAGGTTCAAACGCTTCAATTTCTTTTTCTAATAGTCCTGCTGCTTCACCATATTGATGACGATTGGCTAAAACATCTCTTTTTAATTTGCGATGCTCATCTTTTGCTTTCTCATAAATGGTATCGCTTTCCTGATGTGTTTGAAAAACTTTGTCTGCTTTTCCGATTAACTCCTGATGTCTCGCTTCATATTGATCCATTAATGCATGGGCATCATCGATATCAGTTTGAGCCAATGAAAATTTGAATTTATCAAGATTAACTTCCGCTTCATGAATCTTTTCATCTACAGGAACTAAAAATTCAGTCGAACTTTCTGTCCAATTTTGGTTTAAAGCGTCAAACTGTGTTTTAGTCTCCCCAGATAAATGTAATGTCTGTAATTTTTCTAAACTTTCGTCATAAGACAATGCATTCAATTTTTCGCGTCGCTCTTCAGCAGACTGAATAATCGATCTTTTATTTGAACGCATATAAAATAAGATTCCGATTGCAGTCAAAATAATGATGATAATCGCTAGTATAATATATAGTGCCATGTCCACTCGTCTCCTCCTAAATACATAAAACCATTATAACGTAATTTCATGGCGCATTAAAATAAAATCTCAAAATATATAGACATTTTCCAAATTTTTATTTTAATCGTATTAGAAAATTGCGCACTCGCATTGAGATAGCTATAATATTGATAAAATTTGATTGAAAGCGAGTGAAAAAAATGACACAGTCTACTGATTATCAATTGTTAGCTAGACAATTGGATGCGCTTCTAGAAGGAGAAACGGATTTAATTGCCAATTTAAGTAATACTTCGGCTTTACTCAATGAAAATTTAGACCAAATTAACTGGGTTGGTTTTTATTTAATGAAAGAAGGTGCGCTGATTCTTGGACCATTTCAAGGGAAAACAGCATGCGTTCATATACAAGTGGGACAAGGAGTTTGTGGCACAGCTGTACAAGAAGGTAAAACACAACGCGTTGAAGATGTTCATGCTTTTCCAGGACACATAGCATGTGATGCGAATAGCCAATCAGAAATAGTTATTCCATTACATAAAAATGGTGAAGTTGTCGGCGTGTTAGATATTGACGCCCCTATCCAAAATCGTTTTAGTGCAGATGATGAAGCAGGACTTGAAAACATCGTTCACGTCTTAGAATCACACTTGTAAATTGATTTAATTTTATGTTTGACATTTCCTATCAAAATGGTACAATGAATTTTGTGTGAATTAACGAAAATAGCAGTTGTATATTAATAGGCACTATAATGTTCCCGAAGCGGACGTGCCGTGTAACCGGAGCTATGAGGCGAGGACACATAAAACATTATATCCTATTGAGCATTCAACACTCTTTTTTGTTTTTTCATAACAACAAAAAAGAAAAAGGAGGAGTCACATTATGGCTCGATTCAGAGGTTCTAGCTGGAAAAAATCTCGTCGTTTAGGTATCTCATTATCAGGTACTGGTAAAGAATTAGAAAAACGTCCTTACGCACCAGGACAACACGGTCCAACTCAACGTAAAAAATTATCTGAGTATGGATTACAATTACGTGAAAAACAAAAATTACGTTACTTATATGGAATGACTGAACGTCAATTCCGTAACACTTTTGAAACTGCTGGTAAACAAGGCGGTATCCATGGTGAAAACTTCATGATCTTACTTGCTAGCCGTTTAGATGCAGTTGTATATTCTTTAGGTTTAGCACGTACACGTCGTCAAGCACGTCAATTAGTTTGTCACGGTCATGTTGAAGTAGATGGTAAACGTGTAGATATCCCATCATATACTTTAAAACCTGGTCAAGTGATTTCAGTACGTGAAAAATCACAAAAATTAGCTATCATCGAAGAATCAGTTGAAATTAACAATTTCGTACCTGATTACTTAGACTTTGATGCTGATAGCTTAAAAGGTACTTTCGTTCGTCTTCCAGAGCGTAGCGAATTACCTGCAGAAATCAACGAGCAATTAATCGTTGAGTACTACTCACGTTAATCGTTAGCTTATATGACACCAAGTATGAATTCATACTTGGTGTTTTTTTATTCAGAGCTTGAGACGACAATTATGACTTCTCCTTCCAAGGTGCATGCCCCAGCCTGTAAGCTTCAGCTCGTCCAGTTCCCTCAGACATCTCTTCATCAACACTTCGTTGAGTGGTCCCTTATTTTAAAAGGCTGTACACTTTATATGGTGGTTATGTGTCTATAATAATTAAGTCGCAAACTTCCGATTGCTTCTTCGAGTCTCGCTTTCCCAGGCGCCTTACCTCAACTAATTTTGGCTTTTATTGTAGCTCATAAGAAGCCAAAATGGATTTTCGGTTTCGGCTCTATGCCTCGGGAGTCTCGACTCGGTACGCAATCTATTTAAGCAATTTCACTATTGAAAAGTGGCATTGCTTACTTTATGAATCACACGTTTTACAGAAGATGCAGAAACGTTACAATCACTTGCGATATCAGTTTCTGAGCGAACTTGTGTTGCTTTATCTATAATGGCTTTCTGAACATGGTTTGAGATAAAACAGTTATCCTCAACAACATTTGTTTTAGAAGTAAAAGTCCGACCACAAACCATACATTTAAAACGTTGTTTTAACAGATTTAAATACACTGCTATCTCTTGGAATCTTAAAAAAGTAATTCGCGATAAACGTTTTCCGTATTTGTGTATTCGGTTTGGATTCGTATGATAACAGTGAGGACAAGTCATAGGCTTGTATGAAAGGGTACCAAAGATGACGTTAGATTTCTTACCTCTAATAACTACATCTTCTTTAACTTTAGTGATTTTAATATTATTATCTTTAATATATCATTACACATAGGCGCAATATGTCTCCTTTATTTTTGGTTTAGTCACTTAAAATTATAGAGGCATTTGCGCTATTTTTGTACAAAAAAGCAGGATGACTTATGTCATCCCACCATAAAAAATGAAGAACCTTTTAAAATCATGGTTTGTCCCCTCTTCTGTTCCAAAATTTTGGTCAATTAAATTTTCGTAAAAAGAGACATAAATTTGTTATTTTCCTATACACGCACTCATCAACTGTATCGCTTTTATTATTTCACATCGTTTCTTCTTTATTTTATACTTTGAGATAGAAACATAAACTGAGGAGGTACGATTTATGCAAGTTTTTAATGAGGAAGCAGTTAAAAATGCTTATCATATTGGAGATGCGATTCAAGATATTGAGGCATTATTTAAAGATATGGAGGGCGTTCGTCAAGCACAAAGAATTGTAATTCCTACAGGTGAAGGTGCGAAATCAATGCTCTATATGCCTTGTATCCACTTGAACAGACAACTAGGTATTATTAAAATTACTTCTATTACACCTGAAAATCCAGACCATGATCGTCCAACGACACAAGGGACAATCATTGTAACGGATTTAAAAACGGGTGAACATGTTGCGAGTATCGATGGAAGTTATTTAACACGCTTAAGAACGGGCGCGTTAAGTGGTATTGCCACACAATATTTAAGTCAAGAAAATGCACAGACGATTGGCATGATTGGTACAGGCGGCATGGCTTTTGAACAATTAATTGCAAATCTTGAAGTAAGACCCATTCAACGTATTTTGCTTTATAATCAATCCAAAGATAAAGCAGAAGATTTAAAAGCACGTATTTTGAAAACGTATTCAGATTATGAAGTTGAAATCGTTGATGATGTGGAAACGTTAGTAACACAATCTGATATTATCAATTGTCAAACCTCTTCAGCTGAGCCTGTTTTTGATGCGGATACTGTTAAACCGGGGACACATATTAATGGCATCGGCTCATATCGTCCAGATATGAAAGAAATTGATAATCGTATCTTACCTAAAGCAGATAAAGTCATTTTTGATGATGTCGAAGGCGTTAAAAAAGAAGCAGGTGAAATCATCGAAGCAAATGAAAAAGGTATTTTTAAATTTGAAGATTATGATGGTGATTTAAAATCATTGTCACTTAATGGTACATTGCAACGCTCAAATGATGAGAGTATCACTGTTTTTAAATGTGTCGGTGCCGCATACTTTGATCTTGCGGTTGCTTTAGGCGCATATGAACGTCTAACAAAAAAACAGTAACGACCGACATTTTCACTTTATCCATGATTAAAAGGAGCAGGAGAGCAACAGAAGTCCACTCGACCGCTGTCACTCTTCTGCTCCTTTTTATCTATAAGCATACTTATACTTTAAATAACTCATTAGGTGCATCAGAAATTATCCCATCAACACCAAGCTGTATCAATCTCTTTGCATCTTCCATACGATTAACAGTGTACGGTATAACCTTTAAGTGATGTTGATGCGCTTTTGAGATAAATTTTTTATTCACCAATTTGAAGTTAGGATTCGCAAAATCTGCAAATTGAGCAAGCTCTTGAAATGCTGGTTGTTTTAACCAATACTTTCTTTTACTTAATAACACGCCTAATTGAATGTAAGGCGCTAAGTCATGCAATTTTTGAATACTTTTCTGATCAAAAGACTGTATGATAATACGATTAAAAGGAAAATTATGTTTTTTAATGGTTTGCACGATTGCCTCTTCAATACCTGGATAGAGATGAGGCTTTTTAATTTCAATCAACAACGTTTTCGAAAAATTTTTAGCGAGTGTCAAAACCTCATCAAACGTCATTATTTCTTCTTTCTTACTCCCCGCTTTCCAACTTCCAAAGTCAAATTCTCGTAATGCATCTAAAGTATAGGATTTAATTTCACCCGTATGATCCGATGTACGATCAATCGTATCATCATGAATAGAGACGAGCACATCATCTTTTGTCATATGCAAATCAATTTCTAACATTTGAATATGTCTGCCAAGTGCAGCTTGATATGCTGATTTCGTATTTTCAGGGTACATTTTTGAAAAACCTCTGTGCGCTACGATTTGAAAATGTTTGGGTGGTTGAATCAATTTCATACAATGAGTCTTCCTTTCAATTCTATCTATATTCTACTACACTTAACTTAACATATTTTTATAAGGAGTGAGACATTTGGCACATCATCAATTTCCAGTTCAAGTGAAGTGGACTGGTGGACGCGATAGTGTTGGAGAAGTAACAGGAAATCATATCCAACATAAGATTTCTATCCCAAGTGAACTTGGAGGTGTCGGTATTGGCACAAATCCTGATGAGCTTTTAGTCAGTGCAGCCGCAAGTTGTATGACAATTTCTTTAGCTGCAACTTTAGAGCGTGCGCATCTAACACCGATAGCAATTAATATGCAGAGTTACGGTGAAGCACAATTTGAACAACAACGATTTAAAATGGTCAAAATCATACATAAACCTGAAATTATTGTTGACCAACTATCCAAGAAGGATCAAATAGAAAAACGGTTGTCTCAATTGATTAAAATTGCAGATCAAAATTGTATGATTTCAAATAGTGTAAGAGGTAACGTTGCGGTTGAAACTGAACCAATAATTAAAATTCAATCTTCTCAGTCATCTTCAAATTCTAACCATCTAATTAAGAAATCAAAATAATAAATAAGTTATACAACGGTGCGATTAGATAATGTATTACAACTATTTTATCTATATTTTCCAAAACCGCATTTATCCTTGTCGGGATGCGGTAAGAGCTTCCATTCGATCTCATTCCACATCCCCTTTCAGCACCAACAAATCCAAAATTTTGTATTGATACCTGTTAATATGTCAGAAAATTTGATAAAATTAAAAAATATTATTAAGGGAGGTTCTCTATGTATACACATCATTCTTTACTTTTAACACCCGGTCCTACCCCAGTACCCCAACGTATCCAAGCACAAATGAACTTACCTATGGTCGGTCACCGGTCAACTGAATTTGAAACAATCGCTGAAGCAGCATTTTCGTCACTTAAACAAGTATTCGGAAGCACAAATGACGTTATGATTTTAACTTCAAGCGGTACAAGTGCACTTGAAGCAAGCATGTTAAATATTGTAAATCCAGATGATACAGTAGTTATCATTGTTTCGGGCGCATTTGGTAACCGTTACAAACAAATTGCTGAAACTTATTTTAATCATGTTCACGTCTATGAAGTCGAATGGGGAAAATCTTTTGAAGTCGATGGTGTCATCGAATTTATTAAAAATATAGAGACACCTGTGAATGCCGTTTTTACACAATATTGCGAAACCTCTACCGCTGTATTACACCCTGTTGCTGAACTCGGCCATGCCCTTAAAGCACACGATCCAAATATATACTATGTTGTTGATGGTGTGAGCTGTATTGGTGCAGTCGATGTTGATTTAACACGCGACGATATTGATGTCCTCGTTTCAGGAAGCCAAAAAGCGTTAATGTTGCCACCCGGCATTGCTTTTGTTGCATACAACGATCGCGCATTGGAACGCTTCAAATCAGTAAAAACGCCACGCTTTTATTTGGATTTAGCCAAGCATCACAATGCTCTCGAAAAACATTCCACACCTTTTACGCCTAATGTTTCGACATTTAGAGGGGTCATCGAATTTCAAAAAATGATATCTGAAGAAGGTTTTGTCAACGTCATTCGCCGTCATTCAACAATTAGAGATGCTGTATGCGCAGCATTAAAAAAATTGGATTTACCTCTTTTGGTTGAAGATCAATATGCGTCACCAACCGTTACTGCTTTTGTACCTAAAGATGAAGCAGAAGTGAAGCACATTAAATCACAATTAGAATCACAGTTTAATATTACAATTGCTGGAGGTCAAGGCCATCTAAAAGGAAAAATTTTGAGAGTCGGGCATATGGGCTTCATCTCACCTTTCGATTTATTACCTTTTATTGCAGGGTTAGAAATGATTTTAACAAAATACCGAAATCAATCTTATATCGGTATAGCAACACAAGCATTTTTGGAGGTTGTTCATAATGAAATATAAAGTTTTAGTCGCAGATCCAATCGCAGAAGAAGGTCTTAAAAGTTTAAATGAGGACCCAGAATTTGAAGTGATACATCAGACCGCATTAACTGAAGAAGCATTGATAAATGAAATCAAAGATTACGATGCTTTAATCGTGCGTAGTCAAACAACAGTATCAGCCGGGGTATTAAAGGCTGGCTCTAGATTAAAAGTAGTCGCTCGTGCTGGTGTAGGTGTTGATAATATTGATATCGATACTGCTACAAAAGAAGGTATTATTGTTATCAATGCACCTGACGGTAACACGATATCCGCTACTGAACACTCAGTTGCAATGTTGTTAAGTATGGCGCGAAATATCCCTCAAGCCCATCAGTCATTGAGTCATGGGACGTGGGATAGAAAAACATTCAGAGGAACAGAATTGTATCGAAAAACACTCGGTGTCATTGGAACAGGGCGCATTGGAACGGGTGTTGCGAAACGATTGCAAAGTTTCGGTATGAAAGTTTTGGCTTATGATCCTTACTTAAGTGAAGAAAAAGCAAAAGAACTTGAATTTACACGCGCATCAATTGACGAAATCGCGCAGCATGCTGACTTTATTACTGTACATACGCCCCTTACAGAAAAAACAAAAGGTATTATTAATCAATCTTTCTTTAATCAAGCAAAACCGAACCTGCAAATTATTAATGTTGCGCGTGGGGGCATCATTGATGAGAAAGCTTTGATTGAAGCATTAGATGACAATAAAATTACAGCAGCAGCGCTTGATGTTTTCGAAAGTGAACCTGCGCATCAATCCGCAGTTGTGAAACATCCAAAAATTATTGTGACACCTCATTTAGGTGCGTCGACAATCGAAGCCCAAGAAAAAGTTGCCGTCTCTGTCGCGGAAGAGATTATCGACATTTTGAAAAATGGGAATGTCAAACATGCAGTTAATGCACCTAAAGGCGTCTTTAATGAAGATGAAGAGTTAAAACCTTTTGTAGAACTTGCTAAAATTACAGGTCAAGTCGGTATTCAAATATTACCTAAAGCACCAAGAACACTTAAAATAACATACGCCGGTGATATCGCATTAGACGATACGAGTCTCATCACTCGAAATCTTGTCACTGGGGTTTTACAACAAGATATGGGTGATCATGTTAACTTGATAAACGCTTTAGTTTTACTTAATGAACAAAACGTTACTTATACGATTGAAAAGACGAAAAAGAAAAAAGGATTTAGCAATTATATTGAGCTTGAATTAATCAATAAAGCGGATAGTTTAAAAATTGGTGCCACAGTTTTAAATGGTTTTGGTCCAAGAATTGTGCGCATTAATGACTATCCTGTTGACTTTAAGCCTGAACAATATCAATTAATTATTAATCACTTTGACCGTCCAGGCATCGTTGGTAAAACAGGTCAAATACTAGGCGAACATGGCGTCAATATCGCTTCTATGCATTTAGGACGTACTCAACTCGGTGGTGACGCGATGATGATTCTTTCTATTGACCATCCGATTAATGATGATGTCCGTAAAGCCTTATTAGAAATTGATGGCTTTCAAAATGTAGTTCAAGTTATTTTAGATCCTTCCAATTAATATGATTCTTAAAAACAAAATATGGGGCATTCTGGACATAAAGTTTTTGATACCCTTGCCTCAATGCACATACTTGCAATGGGTATAAAGTCTTAAATCTATGTTGACTCAACGTCGCAAATGCGAACTTGAGCGTATGTAAAGTCAGACAACCACTACGCGAAGAATGAGGCATAATTAAGCGAAGTCATACAATACGCGGTCTTATAAAAAAGAAGTGTTAAGACGATTTTCTGTTGATAGTCATCTTAGCACTTTTTACGTTGGGATTAATGGCCCAATCCCTCCTTTCATATGCACTATAAACTTCTCAAATTAACTTGATAGTCATAGGGCAAAAAAACGAATCAGGAGAAGCTATCCTGACTCGTTCTTGGTTCTTGCGATCATTTAATTAATCTTTTTTATCGTCTCTTCAATCAACTTATATCGTATTTTAAGCATTGATTATTAATGTGATGATGTTAATAAATATGGTCGTATATCAAGGACATTGTCAACAAGTATCTCTGCCCCATGTTGCTTGAGTTCATCTGCTGCCTTTTGGCCTTTTAAGCCAGTTAATGTCCCTATAAATCTTGCGTTAAGCACTTTAGCACTCAATAAATCCGCTAAGGAATCACCTACGATTGTGACATAGTCTGGATGCATACGTCCTTCTTGTTCTGTTGCATAATCAAAATAATTTTCAAGCTGATTCCCTTCATATGTAGCGATATAACTAAAAGGGTTAGGCTTTCCAAGTGGTTTTAAATCAGGGAACATTTTTTCCGCTTCTAAAACTTCGCTTGCCGAAACAATATGTTGTGGATCAAATAAATCTAACAAGCCAAGTGCCTCAAAAGGAACAATCGTTTCTGTACGTGGTCTTCCCGTTGCAATTGCAATGAGATAACCTGCTTGTTTTAAATCTGTTAATAATGTTTTAATCGGCTCAATAGGTGCGAGTGCAATTTCGTGATATATGTATCCTTTTTTATATTGTGTTTTAGGCACTTTATGCTCGACTTTTTCATATAATTCATGACCTAAATACCATTCTTGATAAAGCTCTTGTGCCAAATGCCACAATGGACTTTTCATATCAAAAAGAGACGTTTGATTTGTATTAAGTTGTTCTTTCGCATGACTTTGTAAAGCTTCATAAATATGATTTTTACCAGGCTCAACATTTTCAATAAATGCCAATGGTTGTTCAAAAGAAATGTGGAAATCTGGCTTTATCTTCCCAACAGCACATAATGCATCAGCAGTCCATGTCTCACTTTGCAAAAATGCTTCCCTTTCTTTTGGCGCTAATTGTTTAAGATAGTCGATAAGATGAATTGAAAAAACGACAAATAACATATCCCAGTTTGAGTTAATACCAAGTGATTTTAATTGATTAAGAATTTGATCATTCTTAAATATTTGAGTTCTAATGTTCGCTATTGTTTCATCCGTCAATTGACTCAAATCTGTGTTGCGTTCATTTAACCCTAAATATGAAGAATGATAAAGTAATTCATAGACTGTCAATGCCGAAACATCAAAACAGCGAGATTCATCTAAAAATACACCATCGACATCAAATAATACAGCTTTTACCAATCCTACCCCTCCTCTAACTGAAAATTCTGACAAAACTATTATAACATGATTTTCTTTTAGGAAAATCCCCGTGTATCAATCTGGCTATAATTAAACCTGTTAATAGGCACTACTTTAAATAGAAACAACAGAAAAGCATCTCTTTATACTTTTCCGTTGATTTTAAAACCTATTTTTGGTTAACATATGCGTTTAATTCATCTTGCAATTGTTTTGTACGCGCGCTGATTTGCTGTGTAATATAATCAACCTTTTCTTGGCGATTTAATTCTTTAGGGATATCCGTAGTACTAATCGGTTCACCAAATTTAATATAAGCTTTTTTAGTAAATAACCCTCTAATTTGAGTAGGTCCTACATATGCTGCAGGTAATATAGGCTGTTTAGCAAGCATCGCAATCGTAGATGCCCCACGCTTTAAAGGTACTTCTTCACTCGTACGGTGACCAGATGGAAAAATTCCAACCGTTTTATTCTCTTTCAATAATTTTACGGGGATTTTTAACGTGCTCGGTCCCGGATTTTCACGATTAACTGGAAATGCATTTAACTGTGTTAAAAACTTACCAAACCATTTATTTTGAAATAGTTCTTGCTTAGCCATAAAGTGAATCTGATTCGGTAATAAAGCTACACCCAGTAAAATGATTTCATTGTAACTTTCATGATTGCATGTCACCACATACTGATTGTTTGCGGGTTGATTTTCTTTTCCTAACACCTCTAAATTTCTCAATACTTTCACAATAATGAAATCAATCACATTACCTATAATTTTATATAACATTCTCACACCTGCTTTATCATTTTTTAACCCTTTAAATTCTATCACTTCGATTGTGATTCAACAACCATTCCATAAGATACATCTAAAGTCTGATAACATCATACTGGTAATATAGATTGAAAACAATCATAATATGAATTAAAGGAGGAATTTTATGCGAGATTTTGATAATGAACAACAAAATCATGGGACACCACATGAAAACGAAAATCTAAATCAAAGAAGCAGTGATCAACGCTTCTCTTCAACTCACAGTTATAATCCACCTCCTCCACGAAAACCGAAACTGCCTTGGCTCAAAATCGTTTTGATTTCTTTAATCGCAGGATTGTTAGGCGGTTTAATAGTATTAGGCGTGGCAGGACTTTTTTCAAACGGCTCACTATTCGAAGGTCATAATGGCTCGCAAGTAAATGTGGCCAAAAATGATAATGGTGGCAATACGTTAGATGGAAAGAGCAACAAATACAAATCTGTGAATGAAATGATAAAAGATCAATCCCCTGCAATTGTAGGTGTGATCAATGAACAACAAGCACAAAGTCTTGAAGATCTGTTAAGAGGCAAATCGACTAAAGCCGAACCGACAGGAATTGGTTCAGGTGTCATTTATCAAAAAAATAATGGGGATGCATTTATTGTCACTAATAACCATGTGATTGAGGGCGCTTCTTCAATTAAAGTGCAATTACATAATTCTAAACAAGTAGATGCTAAATTAGTTGGAACAGACCCATTAACTGACATTGCTGTGCTTAAAATTAAAGACCGAGATGATATTAAGGCAATCACTTTCGCTGATTCATCAAAAGTTAAAACTGGGGATAGCGTGTTTGCAATGGGTAACCCATTAGGCTTAGAATTTTCAAATACAGTCACTTCAGGTATTATTTCTGCAAATGAACGAACAATTGAGGCTAACACTTCGGCAGGGCCAAATAAAGTCACAGTGCTTCAAACAGATGCTGCGATAAATCCTGGTAACTCTGGTGGCGCAATGGTTGATATTAACGGAAACTTAGTCGGCATTAACTCGATGAAAATTTCTGCACCTCAAGTTGAAGGCATTGGTTTTGTAATCCCAAGTAATGAAGTGAAACTTGTGATTGAAGAATTAGTTAAGCATGGCGAAGTGAAACGACCATCTATCGGTATAATCAATATTTCAGAAATACCTCAACAATATCGCAATAGTATTCACTCTGATTCTGGTATTTATGTTGCTGAAGTTCAACGTCGTGATATTGATATCAAAAAAGGTGATATCATAACAGGAATTGATGGCAAAAAGGTAGATAGTGACACAGATTTAAGATCCTATCTGTATAAAAACAAAAAACCAGGCGAACATATCACGTTAAAAATTAATCGTGACGGCAAAACTAAAGATGTGGATGTTAAATTATCTGAGTCAAATAAAACTTCATAAATGAGCTATACCCAGTCTTTACAAAAGAGCTTGGCGTAAAAACAGTTTAATCATCGGCATCATCCGAGGTTTTCGTAAAATATCACGAAAATCTCGGATTTTTTCTTGAACAGTTCCTTATTTATTTTAAAGTTAATTCAAAACTTGCTACCCAGATGATTGAAATGATACAAGCGTTGAAGTTGTCTAGTTAAGAAAAAAATCATCCCATTCAACCTAAAAGACATCAAAAAAAGCGCTACGACGGTTTTATTAAAAACCATCTTAGCGCTATTGAGTTTGGGTTTTATATCGAAATGCTTATTTATAATGCATCATATCAAAGTCAATTAAAAACGATAAGCATTAGCGAATAATGAGCCTATTTAGTTGATTTCAATTACTCAAAATTCACCATAAAGTATTTTTTCTTACCACGGCGAATAATTGTAAATGTATCATCGTAACGATCTGATTCAGATAATGTATAATCTAAAGCTTGCTGTCTTTCCCCGTTAATGTAAATTGCACCATTATTAACATCTTCACGTGCTTGACGCTTAGATGGTGAAATTTTAGTTTCTACAAGCGCGTCCACGATGTTTGTCGTTTCACGAGATAAAGTCACTTGAGGTACATCTTTAAATCCGGCTTTGATTTCTTGTGAAGTTAATGCTTTAAGGTCCCCTTTAAATAAGGCTTGAGAAATGCGTTTCGCTTCCTCTAAAGCATCCTCACCATGAATGAAGCGTGTTACACTTTCCGCTAATGTTGTTTGTGCTTTTCTCAAATGCGGTTCTGTTTGAACAGAAACCTCTAAGTCAGCGATTTCATCTTGAGATAAAAATGTAAAATATTTCAAGAACTTGATGACATCTTCATCTGTAGTGTTAATCCAAAATTGATAAAATTCATATGGGCTTGTCTTTTCTTTATCCAACCATACTGTTCCTGATTCAGATTTACCAAATTTTTTCCCATCTGCTTTAGTGACTAATGGGATAGTAAGGCCATAGACATCATTCACACCAAACATACGGCGCATTAATTCAATACCACTTGTAATGTTTCCCCATTGATCAGAGCCACCAATTTGAATTCGACAGTCATATTCACGGTTTAAATGACCAAAATCAATGGCTTGAAGAATCGTATACGTGAATTCAGTATATGAAATACCACGTTCGAGTCGTGATTGGATAGAATCTTTAGCAAGCATGTAATTGACACCCACATGTTTACCGTAATCACGTAAAAATGTTAACAATGAAATTTGTCCTAACCAGTCTTTATTGTTTACTAAAATAGGACCATTTTCAGTATTGAAATCAAACAATTGCTCCATTTGTTTCTTTATTCCTTGAACATTTCGTTCAACTTGTTCTTCAGTTTGTAATAAACGTTCTTCAGATTTACCAGATGGGTCTCCTACCATACCAGTAGCGCCACCGACAAGGACAATCGGTCTATGACCCGCATCTTGAAATCGACGTAAAGTAAGATAAGGTAAGAGATGCCCGATATGCAAACTATCAGCAGTTGGATCTGCACCACAATATAATTTGACTTTCTCTTTATTTAAAAGCGCTTCTATACCTTCTTCATCTGTTTGTTGATAAATTAAACCTCTCCAGCTTAATTCTTCTAATAATGCATTTGTCATAAAAATAACCTCCCTAATTAAAATTATCAAAAATAAAAAGCACCGCTTACATGCAAACTGTAAGGGCGCTTTGAAGCACGTTACCACCATACTTGGAACTCTTACAATGATACGTTCATTGCCAAACGATGAAATTCAATTAAGAGGTGTATTCATTAATGTATTATAATCAGTTTGCACCACCCACTGACTCTCTTGATATAATTACAAAAATTACTTGTCCTCAATTTCAATACGTTATGTAATTGCATTTTATTATATAACCTTCCAAAATCGATGTCAAATACAACTTAAAAGTGACTTCGGACACCTTTTTTAAAATATGCTATACTTTGATTAATATATGGAGGTCATGGCGTATGAAGTTAACAACAAATTATCCAAATCAAGCGACTTCATTTCTAGAGCGGTATGATTATTATTTTAAAAGAATCAAACAGACAATTTTTTCCTTTATTATATTTATATTATTAGGTCTGATTTTTCTATCCGGCCTTACTCTAGGTTACTTTGCAAGTATTGTCTCAGATGCAAAGTCGATTGATAACCATGAATTGATGCGTCAAATTACACGCCTTCCAGAACTGAACTTGGCGCATCCCGAAAAGGAGAATTTAATTGCAGTCTACAATCAACAAGAACCACCTCTAATTGCAGGTCCAGCCGAGGTGTCCCCTTATGTAACAAAAGCATTAGTCGCTTCTGAAGATGCAGATTTTTATACACATAATGGTATTCTACCGAAAGCGATATTACGTGCAATGTATCAAGATATTTTTGACACTAAATTTGCGACAGGTGGGAGCACCATTACCCAGCAACTTGTAAAAAATCAAGTACTCACGAATGAACGCACCTACGATAGAAAAGCAAAAGAAATTATGTATGCGTTGCGAATTGAGCATATTATGACCAAGCAAGAAATCATTTATACTTATTTAAATCTTGTTCCCTTTGGCTTAGATACACACGGTCAAAACATTACAGGAATTACATCTGCTTCATACGGTATTTTTGGCAAACCACCCCATGACCTTAACATCGCTGAATCAGCTTATATTACAGGGTTACTACAAAGCCCTTATGTATATACCCCTTTCACTAAAGATGGCCAGTTGAAAGATAAGCAAGCAGTTAATCTTTCTATTAACAGACAACATTATGTACTCAAACGCATGCGTGTCGAAAAAATGATTTCATCTCAACAATATCAACGCGCCCTATCCTATGATATATACAACCACCTCTATCGAACACAGTAAAAGGCAGAAATCGAAGTCAAACCCTTCTGATTCCTGCCTTATTTTTATTTAATTTAACTATTGCTTTTGCACATCCATTTAGAACAAGCCAATGGCATGGCCGTCATCTGTCACATCCATATTTAATGCGGCAGGTTTTTTAGGTAATCCTGGCATCGTCATAATCGCACCCGTTAATGCAACAATGAAACCAGCACCCGTTTTCGCCTCTAATTCACGAATTGTAATTTCAAACCCAGTCGGTGCACCTAATCGTGTTTGATCATCTGAGAAAGAATATTGTGTCTTTGCCATACATACTGGATAGTGATCCCAACCATTTTCTTTAAATTGTTGTAATTGTTTTTGTGCTTTTGAAGAAAATGTCACTTTAGAACCACCATATATTTCCTTAACGATTTTTTCGATTTTTTCTTCAAGCGGTGACTCCAATTCATAAAGTCGTTTAAAGTCATTTGGCGTATTGACGACTTCTAACACTTTTTCTGCTAAATCAACGCCACCTTTACCGCCTTTTTCCCACACTTCAGTCAGAGAAAGACGTACATTGTTCGCTTTAGCCCATTGTTCAACATACTCAAATTCGGCTTCTGTGTCGTGGATAAACGCATTCAAAGCTACAACGGGTTCCACACCAAATTTACGAATATTGTTAACATGACGCTCTAAATTTTGAATACCTGCTTTTAATGCATCTACATTTTCTTCTTTTAGTTGATCTTTCGCTACACCACCATGCATTTTTAGCGCACGTATTGTTGCAACAACGACAACTGCATCAGGTTCAAAGCCAGCTTTTCTTGATTTAATGTTAATAAACTTTTCAGCACCTAAGTCTGAACCAAAACCTGCTTCTGTGACGACGATATCAGCTAAGTCACGTGCTGTTTCAGTTGCGATGATAGAGTTACAACCATGTGCAATATTCGCGAATGGTCCACCATGTACCAATGCAGGTGTTCCTTCAATTGTTTGAACAAGGTTTGGCTTAATCGCATCTTTTAAAATCATCGCTAAAGCACCTTCAACTTCTAAATCTCTAACAGTGACAGGTTGACGATCACGTGTATAGCCAATTGTAATCTTAGCAATATTTTCTTTTAAATCTTTTATTCCTGTGCTTAAGCATAATATTGCCATAATTTCAGAAGCCACCGTAATATTAAAACCATCTTCACGTGGTACCCCTTGCGTTGGACCACCAAGACCAACAATGACTTGACGTAATGCTCTATCGTTCATGTCCAACACACGTTTCCATTCAATACGTCGTTGATCAATACCTAATGCGTTTCCTTGATGAATGTGATTATCAATAAATGCAGATAAAGCATTATTGGCTGTAGTAATCGCATGAAAATCGCCATTAAAATGAAGGTTAATGTCTTCCATCGGCAACACCTGTGCGTATCCGCCTCCTGTTGCGCCGCCTTTAATACCAAATGTCGGACCTAAGGCAGGTTCACGTAAAGCAACCATGACATTTTGATTAATTTGCTTAAATGCATCAGCAAGACCAACCGTTACAGTTGATTTACCTTCACCAGCTGGTGTAGGACTCATCGCAGTCACTAAGACTACTTTACCTTTCGTCCCCTTCGTTGCTACTTTAGAAATGTCAATTTTTGCTTTATAATGCCCATATTGTTCTAAGGCATCCTCAGAAATACCTGCACGTTCAGCAATTTCTTGAATTGGTCTTAATGTCGATTGGTTCGCAATTTCCAAATCTGATAAATGACTCACCATAGTCAACCCCTTTAAAAATTTAGTGTTAGTATGTAAATCAATGTTTAGAAACAGAACAGCATGTGAAAAATTGAACTCAACGCGAATATTCAATCTACATCACTTAACTGTAAGAAAGAGAGTGTGTATATATTACCCGCCCTTTATCACTCATCATAACGGACAATGATGACAATGTCGAACAAAATATCAAACATATTTTGGAAAACCTCACACTTAAATCCTTGTATTTTTATTCGGCAATAATGTTTTTTTAATCCCTTATAATACTAAGCCTAATCAATCAGTCCCCTTAAAATATAAAAATAAAGTAAATCGTCTTTAAAAAATGAAAAAATCTTTAAACAGCGTCTTGATTGACAATATCATTTTATTGTCCTCCCCAAAATAAAGATGACTAGAATTGAGCAAAGCTTTAACTATCCAAGCCTTGCACAATCTAGACATCTTTATGCATTTCATGCTGCTATTGATTTAAATTTATAAAGTTCGATGAATTTTTCAATAAACACTTTAATCTTCCATTGTGCTTAAATCACCAGTTGGCAAATCTAATTCCCAAGCTTTAAGCACACGACGCATAATTTTACCTGATCGCGTTTTAGGCAGTTTTTCCTTAAATTCGATTTCTCTCGGTGCAGCATGTGCAGCAAGCCCTTCTTTAACAAATTTCCGAATATCTTCTTTCAATGCGTCAGAAGGTTCGTATCCTTGACGAAGTGCAACAAAAGCCTTGATAATCTCTCCACGTACAGGATCGGGCTTCCCAATAACACCCGCTTCAGCAACAGCTTCATGCTCGACTAACTTAGATTCAACTTCAAATGGGCCCACTCTTTCACCAGCTGTCATGATGACATCGTCAACACGACCTTGGAACCAGAAATAACCATCTTCATCTTGATATGCGGAATCACCCGAAACATACCAATCACCAATAAAGTAAGAGCGATATTTCTCAGGATTTTTCCAAATTTCACGCATCATTGACGGCCAACCTTTTTTTATCGCCAAATTCCCCATGCGATTTGGTGGTAAGATATGACCTTCGTTATCGATAATTGCAGCTTCAATACCTGGTAACGGTTTACCCATCGAACCTAATTTAATATCCATATTGCGATAATTAACAATCATGTGACCACCAGTCTCTGTCATCCACCATGTATCTAAAACACGTTTATGATAAACTTTTTTAGCCCATTTAATGACCTCAGGATTCAAAGGTTCACCTACAGATAAAATACTTTTAACAGAGGAAAGATCATATTTTGCCACCAAATCATCGCCAGCACTCATTAACATTCTTAAAGCAGTCGGTGCTGTATACCAAATGGTCACATTGAAATCCTCAATCATGCTGTACCAACCCTCAGGTGAAAAGCGGCCACCAGCAATACAGTTTGTGACACCATTTAACCACGGTGCAAAAATACCGTAAGATGTACCAGTAACCCAACCTGGATCAGCAGTACACCAATAAATATCATCTTCATGAAAGTCTAAAACATAACGACCTGAAATATAATGTAACAACATTGCGTTCTGAACATGTAATACACCTTTTGGTTGACCTGTCGATCCCGATGTATAATGTAATATTAAACCATCTTCACGGTTTAACCATTCGATGTCGAATGACGTATCCGCCTCGGCCAATGCTTGATTAAAATCGACATAATCAGCTTCAACGTGGTCATCTACAACCACAATTGTTTCTAAATGCGGCAGTTGGTCTTTAGGAATTCGAGATAATAGTTGATTCGTTGTAATAATAACCTTAGCGTCACTATTTTCTAAACGATCCTTCACTGCTTTTTCCATAAATGCTTCAAATAACGGTCCAACAATTGCACCTATCTTAAGAATACCAAAGAAAGCGAAATAGAGTTCAGGCGTTCTTGGCATAAAAATAAAAACGCGATCTCCTTTTTGAACATGCGCTTGTTCTTTGAGCACATTTGCGGCTTGATTTGTTTTATCTTGCATTTCTTTAAATGTGTAGCTTTCTTTTCGATTCTCATCTTTATAATTTAAAGCAATTTTATCCGCTTTACCTTCATTCACATGGCGATCGATACATTCATATGCCATATTGACCTTTCCAGTTTCATACCACGAAAAAGCTTTTTCGACTTCTTTCCAATCGAAATTTTGATATGTTTCTTGATAATTCGTTAGGTTGAAATCTCCTTGTTCCCCTTTGTATACTTCGACTTTCATCACGAGTACCCCCTTTTGTAATCGCTTTCAAAAATATTATAGCGTACTCGACTATTGTTTTCAAAATATTATACTTATTCTGACTACAAGATGAAAATTCACAAAAGTTACATTATAATAAATGTAGTGTAATACGTAAGAAAGGAGCTACCGTCATGTCTCATGTAAAAACATACGAATTTGAAAGTTACGAAAAAGCTGGTCAAACCTTTGTGATTGAAGGTCCTGTTTCAAAAGATTATCTACAAACAATGACATTTGACGAAGGACTTGATGCGTTTCGTATACCCATTGCGCAATTCGAAGCCATCCAAGATATAAGTACTTTAGACGAAGGTCGCATTTATATCATTAGAAAAGCCCAGCATATTATTGGTTATGTCACTTATTTATATCCTGATCCAATGGAAAGATGGTCAACAGGAAATCTCCCTTATTTACTTGAATTAGGTGCTATAGAAATTAGCCTACCCTATCGTGGTCTAGGATTAGGAAACGCGTTATTAAAAGTCAGTACACGCAGTCCTGAATTTGAGGATTACATTGTCATCACAACTGAATATTATTGGCATTGGGATTTGAAAAATTCTGGTTTAGATGTTTTTGAATATAAAAAACTGATGCAAGCAATGATGTCGCATGGCGGATTGGAAGTATTTGCTACAGATGACCCTGAAATTACGAGTCATCCTGCAAACTGCTTAATGGCTCGAATTGGCAAAAATATAACAGTCGATCAAATGACAGAATTCGACAATATACGGTTTATGAATCGTTTCTTTTTCTAGGGGGTGTGTGGCATGAAAGAACAGTCACAACAAACAGGTTATGTCTATTCAGACGCGCTTTTACGGTATCGCTTCCATAATAAACATCCATTTAATCAAATGCGTGTTAAGTTAACCACCGAATTATTAAAAGCAACGGGTTACTTGTCAGATTCACAGATTATTAAGCCAAGACAAGCCACAACAAATGAGATTGCAACCGTTCATAATTATGACTATATTGAAGCCGTAAAACGTGGGGAAAAGAATATTTTAACTATTGACGAACAACAAAAATATGGTTTAGGGGATGAGGATACACATATATTTTCAACGATTCATCGTAGCACAGCTACCATTATCGGAGGCGGATTGAATCTGGTTGATGCCATCATGACAGGCCAGTTTAGAAATGGTTGTCATCTTGCTGGAGGGCTTCATCATGCACACGAAGGACGAGCAAGTGGTTTTTGTGTTTATAATGATGCAGCCATTTACATGAAATATCTCAATGAACGATACCATCAACGCGTATTGTACATTGATACTGATGCGCATCATGGGGATGGTGTGCAATGGCGTTTTTTTACTTCAAATCAAATTATGAATTATTCAATTCATGAAACAGGAAAATTTTTATTTCCTGGTTCAGGACACTACACTGAGAGAGGCACCGATCAAGGTTTTGGCTATTGTATCAACGTGCCTTTAGAACCTTATACAGAGCATGATTCTTTTATCGATGTCTTTAAAAAAACAGTAGGAAAGGTTGCAGAAGCATTTCAACCTGATTTCATTGTGAGTGTCAATGGTTCAGATATTCATTATTTAGATCCACTGACACATATGAGTTGCAACTTAAATACACTTTATGAAATCCCTTATATTATTACGGATTTAGCAGAAAAATATTGTGACGGAAAGCAAATCATGTTAGGCGGTGGTGGTTATAATATTTGGCGTGTCGTACCTAGAGCTTGGAGTCATATTTATTTAAGCTTAATACACCAACCACCGTTATCAGGAAAATTACCAGAAGCTTGGCTGAACAAGTGGCGCCATTATAGTCCTGTTCCAATTCCTGAATACTGGGAGGAACAGTTTGAAGATTATCAAGAAATTCCAAGAAGAGAAGCCATCACGAAACAGAATGAACAAGTGGCCTCTAACATTTTAAGCTGGTTTTAATAACCAAAATCTTAAAAAAATAGCTGTGAAGAAATCTATTTTCATAAATGTCTTCACAGCTTCTTTGAGTTTGAATTGAATATTAGCGTGTCGTACCACGATATTGAATTTTATGTGGCAAAATAACGTTATGATCTTCAATATCTTCGTTATTCATATATTTAGTAAGTAAACGCATCCCTACCGCACCAATATCGTATAAAGGTTGAATGACGCTTGATAATTGTGGCCGTACCATTTCAACTAAGCGTGTATTGTTAAAGCTAACAACTTGAATATCTTTAGGTACTTCTAGACCATAATCTAAAGCGGCGTGAACAATGCCTATTGCTTGTTCATCACTAATAGACAACACAACATCTGGACGATATTCACTTAATTTCTCAAATGCGCGTAACCCATCTTTATAAGTTTCATTTCCTACATATAACAGATGTTGATCCACAGATAAATTATGTTTTTCTAACGCCTTTTTAAGTCCATCATATGCATCTTCTTGTGCTTTTTTTGAATAGCCTCCACCCACAAAAGCAAATTTCGTTGCACCTGATTGAACAAGCTTTTCAGTGACTTCTTCACTTGCTTTAACAAAATCAATATTAACTGAAGCAATACCGTCGTCTTTACCATTCGTACCAGAAACCACAACCGGTATTGAAGCGCGGCTAATTTGTTCTTTAATATCTTCCGTTAAAGTGCCCCCAAGAAAGATAATACCATCTACTTGTTTACTTAATAAATTATTAAAAATCTCTTTTTCCTTTTCAGGATCGTTATCAGAGTTTGATATGATTGTATGATATTTATACATCGTTGCAATATCTTCTAGACCTCGCGCTAATTGAGAGTAATAGATATTAGAAATATCAGGGATGATAACGCCAACTGTCGTCGTACGCTTACTTGCTAAACCTCTCGCAACGGCATTAGGTCTATAGTTTAAACGTTTAATAACCTCGTTTACTTTATCTCTTGTTTCAGGTTTTACATTTTGATTCCCATTCACAACTCTTGACACTGTTGCCATCGAGACACGTGCTTCTCGAGCAACATCATAAATGGTTACAGTCATATTGAAAGTCCCTCCTCGAAAACGCTTTATTGTTTATTTTAATACGTTTTCATGTCATTTTCAAAGTTTATCATAAATTGACAAATTTAGAAATCTAAAACGCTTTCTTGTCAAATTTTTGTCATATTTAAAAATAATATTATAACGTAATTATTGTCAAAATGATATATATACTCATTGTTTTATTGATATCTTATTTTCTTTTCTATCAATATATATAATGGAAATAATTATTTTAAATATAAAGCACCAAAAGCGACGAAACCATTCATCAAAAAATAGCTTCGCCGCTTAGGAAAAATCATATTGAATTTTAGCTTGGTTTGTCTTGGTTTTTTATAAAGGTTGTTACACAAAAATTATTTAATCTTTTGTTGATTATATAAATCTGACAGCGGTTTGAGTACATTGTAGAATGCATCAAATTCATTTAAATCCATTTGCTGACCACTATCACTTAACGCAACAGAAGGTTCAGGGTGTACCTCAGCCATAACACCATCCGCACCTACAGCTAATGCTGCCTTAGCAGTTGGTAACATAATGTCTTTTCTTCCTGTACTATGTGTCACGTCAACCATAACTGGTAAATGTGTGCCTTGCTTCAAAATTGGAACAGCAGAAATATCTAAAGTGTTACGCGTTGCTTTTTCGTATGTACGAATACCACGTTCACATAAAATAATATTTTGGTTACCTTCTGAAGCAATGTATTCAGCTGCATAAACAAATTCTTCAATTGTTGCGGATAATCCACGTTTTAACAAAATTGGTTTTTTCGTACGACCAGCTTCTTTTAACAATTCGAAGTTTTGCATATTTCGTGCACCGATTTGAAATACATCTAAATATTGATCTGCAATTTCAAAATCGTTTGGATGTACAATTTCACTGACAACATTTAAATCATATTTATCTTTAATTTGTTTTAATATTTTAAGGCCTTCTTCTCCTAATCCTTGGAAATCATACGGAGATGTACGTGGTTTAAATGCACCACCACGAATGAATTTTTCACCTTTGGCGTGTAAATTCTTAGCAACAGCTTCAACTTGTTCATATGATTCTACAGAACAAGGGCCAAATACAAATGATTTTACACCTTCTCCTATAATGCCACCATTATCAAAATGAACAATGGTATCTTCAGGTTTCAGTTTACGAGAAACATAGAGGTGCTTTTCATTATCTGACTTTTGTAAATCTGTTGAGGCTTTAAATATTTCTTTAAACAGTTGTTTAATTACATTATCATTAAATGGACCTTGGTTTTTATCAATTAATGTATTGAGCATTTCTTTTTCACGTTGCGGATCATAAACTACTGTGCTTTGTTTACGTTTTTCCTCACCGATTTTTTGAGCAAGCTCTCCACGTTTTGATAATAAATCTAAAATTTGTCCATTGATATCTTCAATCTGCTTTCTGTATGCTTCTAATTTACTTGTCATATCTTTCACCTCAACCAATCATTTTCTAACTTGCTTTAAAGCAATAAAACTTCAAGTGGATATTGAGTATATTATCAATAATATCCCTTAATTTCAACCCATTCTCCACAATAATATATAAACATAAACTACTAATTATTAAAACTGTAGAATATATTGCGCAGTAAGTCAATGTATTTTGACAGAAAATTTAAAATTTAATATCAATTATACCATTTTCTAGTTTTATTATAAACTTTTCTTGCATCAGAGAAAACGATTCAGATTTGTGGGCACATTTTAGTTGAGTTGAGGATATTGAATGGCTTAAACAATGAGCAATAAGCCTAATTTAAAATAGAATTAGCGGAAACGACAAATTGAGGCTGTTGCATCTCATAAAGTGAAGTCATATCATAAAAAAGCGCTAAAACGATTTTCTATTAAAAATCATCTTAGCGCTATTATTTTTGAGATTAATGTCTCATTTTCGTTATTTTAAATTGATGTTATTTATTGTTGAAAGTATGTTTGTCTACTTTACTATTTGTTTTTTTAGCTTCTTCAGATACAGCTTGATTATGTTCAGATGAAAGTTTAAAGTCATCTTTTTGTTTGTTCTCTTTATGAGAAGTATCATGCGTAATCACACCATTTTCAAATTGTGCTTCACTATGCGGTTGCGGTTTATTTGATGATTGTGCTGTAGCATGTGCCTGGCTATCTGATTTTTGACCTTTATCATCTACTTGTGCTTTACCATTGTTTTGATCAGCAGCTTGACCCGCTAAACGATCTGAATCGACTTCATTACGAATCGCGCGTTGTTGTGCTGCAACGGTATCATCTTGTACAGCTTGTTTGTTTTGCGTTTTTGTAGCTGTTGATGATTGAGAATTTTCTTGTTGAACAGGCGTAGCAGCCGCTGTTGCTACACTTTCATTTTTATGATTTTTTAGGTCAGTAGACTTTGTTGATTGATCATGATTACGCGTAGGTTGTTCTAAACGATCTGAATCCACTTCGCTTCGAATCGCACGACGTTGCGCTTCTAGTTCTGAAGACGTTACGTTCTCTTTATTTTCAGGTTTTTGTGTAGCACTTGCTTTTTCATCTCTAATTTGTCTTGCTTGCGCTTTAAGTGCTTCTGCTTTACGTTGTGCTTCTTCTCTCAATTGTACAGATTGTTCGTTGACGTTCACAGTTTGATTGCGATTTTTATTCTTTCTTTGTGCTGATCCTGGTTTTAAAACAATACCTAACGCACTTCCTAAAATAGCACCTGCTACAAAGCCGAATACGAAATCTAAACCTTTGTTTCCTTCTTCATAATGAGGCACTTCATAACTTTCTAAACCTTTAGTGTATAAGTCTCGATTATATTTTTCCATCCAATCGTCCCCTCCTATTAATAAATGCACTTAAATCAAGTATTAAACTCATTTAAGTGCATTCTGTTTAAAGCCTATTCAAAATCTGAACTTATTATTTGTGTTTAGAATCAGAGTCATTTAAAGTCGTATACTTTGTATTTACTGATTCTGGGTCAGTTGAGAAATCGTTTAAGTCTTTATTTTTATATTCATTATTCACTAATTCATCGTTAGATAAAGAATGTGAATGTTGATGACCTTGGCCACGATTTGCATCATCTGCTACGTTGTTCGTTTTATAAGCTGCACTTCCACGGCGGCTTTTTCTATTTTGCCATTTATCAGCAATTTCCATTGCAACATTAGACCATTGAACAACTTGTGAAATTTTGTCTTCGTTCTGTGAAATGTTATGTGTAATTGAGTGAGTTACACGATCCACTGAACCGTTTAATGTTTGCACTGAATCACCAATACCTTTTACTGCGTCAACCACAGAGTTTAAGCGATTTGCTTTGTCTTGGATATCTTCAGTTAAACGATTTGCTTTGTGTAGCAGGTCAGTTGATTCACGTGTAATCCCTTGAATTTGACCTTCAACACCATCAAGTGTTTTAGCCACATGGTCCAAGTTCTTTTTAACAGAAACCAATACAGCTACGATACCAATACACAAGATTAAAAATGCAATTGCTGCGATGATTCCTGCAATAGGTAAAATCCATTCCATTCGTAAACGCCTCCTAATGACATTAAATAATATGCTATTTATTTTACTTTAATACCCAACCTCTTGAAACTCAAACATTAAAACCCATGTTCAACACTAACTTTTTCCATGTATGCTTTGAGAATCTTTTGAATGTCTCCTGCACCCATAAAAAGAAGTACAGCATCGTCATGTTTCTCTAATTGGTCAACATTATCTTCTGAAATCAAGTGTGCCCCATCAATCCGTTGTAATAAGTCTTCAATTGACAATTCACCTTGATTTTCACGAATGGAACCAAAAATATCACACAAATAAGTTTGATCTGCATCACTTAACACATCTGCAAACTCTTGTAAAAATGCTTTTGTTCGAGAGAAAGTATGTGGTTGAAAAATCGCAACCACTTCTTTATTAGGATATTTTTTTCTAGCTGTCTCAATTGTAGCACTAATTTCTCTTGGATGGTGGGCATAATCGTCTACTAATACTTGATTTTGTACAAATGTTTCATTAAAGCGACGTTTTACACCACCGAAAGTAATCAACGCTTCTTTAATATTGTCTACATCTAACTTTTCAAGGTAACTTACAGTTAATACAGCCAAGGCATTTAAAATATTGTGATCACCATATTGTGGTGAGACAAAATGATCATAATACTCACCTTTAATATAAACATCGAATGCTGTTCCTTTATCTGTAACTTCGATATTTTGTGCAGAAACATCCATTGATGGATCGAAGCCATAATAATAAACTGGAATATTCACATTAATTTCTTTAACGTAAGGATCATCACCCCATGCGATAATCGCCTTTTTAACATTGTTTGCCATCCCTTGGAAAGCATTAATGACATCATCCACATCTTTGAAATAATCTGGATGATCAAAATCGATATTCGTGATAATCGCATAGTCTGGTTGATAACTTAGAAAATGACGTCGGTATTCACAAGCTTCAAAAGCGAAATACTCACTTTGAGGCAGCCCCATACCTGTACCGTCACCAATTAAAAATGACGTCTTTTTATCACCATTCATTACATGAGACAACAAACCAGTCGTTGAAGTTTTGCCGTGCGCACCTGTCACTGCAACGGATATGTACTGGTTGATGACTTCGCTTAAAAAATCGTGATAACGAATCACTTTTAAACCGAGTTCATGTGCACGAGCGATTTCTTCATGTGAATCATTAAATGCATTACCTTGAATAATGGTTAACCCCTCAGTAATATTATCCGCGGTAAATGGTAATATTTTAATCCCCTTATTTTTTAATGCAATTTCAGTAAAAACGTACTGGTCTATATCTGATCCTTGAACATCATAGCCCAAATCATAAATAATTTGCGCTAATGAGCTCATCCCAGCACCTTTAATACCAACAAAATGGTATTTCGTCATTGTTTCATCGCTCCTTTCTCTTTTTCCACACTAAAGCTCATTTAATTCAGACTCTGTAAGATATACATCACGTGGTTTTGATCCATTTGCCCCAGAGATAAAACCCAGTTGTTCTAATTGATCAATGATACGTGCTGCTCGATTATAACCGATTTGAAAATGGCGTTGTATTAAGGAAGTTGAAATATGGTTTTCTCGTACCATAAATGCGCATACGTCATCGAATAATTCATCCTTAACAGGTGCTTCCGTTTTTTGTAATAACTCTTGCTCTTGGAATAAATATTCAGGCTCTCGTTGTGATTTAATAAAATCAACCACAGCATCAATTTCATCATCTGACACAAAAGTTCCTTGAACACGTATCGGCTTATTCATGCCACCACCAAGATACAACATGTCCCCATAACCAAGAAGGCGTTCGGCGCCACCACTATCTAAAATGGTTCTAGAATCCACACTCGATGATACCATAAATGCAATTCGAGTAGGTATATTTGCTTTAATCAATCCCGTAATGACATTGACTGATGGTCTTTGTGTTGCCACTAACATATGAATACCACATGCACGTGCTTTTTGTGCCAATCGTGCAATAGATTGCTCTACATCTTGAGGCGCCATCATCATTAAATCTGCAAGCTCATCTATGACAATCACAATTTTAGGAATGCGTTGATCATAGGACACTTTTTTGTTGAATGCTGATATGTTACGGACATGTGCTTGTGCAAAAAGCTTATAACGTCTTTCCATTTCATCCACAGCCCACTTCAAACTTTGCGTCGCAGCTTTTACATCTGTAATGACTGGTGCAACGAGATGTGGTAAATCATTATAAGGTGCAAGTTCAACCATTTTAGGGTCAATTAAAAGTAGTTTTAATTCTTCTGGATGGTTTCTATACAACAATGAAATTAAAATACTGTTAATAGAGACAGATTTACCTGAACCCGTGGCACCTGCTATTAAAGCATGCGGTGTTTTAGCTATATCCATAAGTAACGGTTCGTTATTGATTCGATTTCCCATTGCAACTGTTAATTTTGATTCCGCATTTTTAAATACTTGTGTATCGATAATCGATCTTAAATTAACTTTTGTCGCATGTTGATTAGGGACTTCTATACCTACCAAACTTGTACCCGGTATAGGGGCTTCAATACGTATATCTTTCGCTGCAAGCGCCATTTTAATATCATCTTGCAAAGCAGTGATTCTTGAAACCTTTACCCCTCTTTCAACAGATAATTCAAAACGTGTCACACTTGGACCTTCGATAACATTGACAACTTCTGCTGGAACATTGAAATAATAAAAGGCATCGTTTAACTCTTGTTTTTTCTCAGAAATCCAGGCTTCATCACGTTCTTGAATTTCAGGCTCATCCAGTAGTGCAATACTTGGCAAATTCAAATTAGGCCCACGTCGAACAACCTTTTCTTCTTGTTTTGATGCTGTAGATTGGGTATCTTCAACAAAATTTTGATTATGTACCGTCGTCATTGAAGATTCAACTTCTCGTTGCTCTGACGTAGTAGACAAATCTTCATTAACAGATGTTTGTTGCGTTGGATTGTCAGCAATTACTGCACCTTGTGTATTTTCATTTGAAATTGCATCTTCCGCTTGTGATGATTGTTGATGTCTATCATCTTTCACTTCGTTATGACTTGGATTGAACTGTTGGATTTTCTTTTGTCGATCCATAATTCTTTTTTTATCTGACGGTGTCATAACAACATTAAAAGGCTTGCTTCCTTTACGTATCGGCGTGATAGTCGGTTTTGTTTGCTTTTTATCAGTTGTCGCATTGACTTTATCGTCATTTGATTGACTTTCTTCATCATTAGAATCTGTCGTTTTTTGGACCTCTACATGATTGGATTCATTCGTTTTATCACGATGAAGCTCTGGTTTTAGCACAGGTTCTAACTGGACGGTATCTTTAGCTTTTACATCCTTATCCTCAAAGCTCGCCACAGTGTTTTCATTTTCTTCATTATCCTCATTGTCAGAGGCATTACTCATATCTGTGGCATTACTATCCATTGCATCATTCTCATTTTCTTGATGCCATTCACTTTCAAAATTGTCTTCATAGTCTTCTAATGCCGTATTATCAGTCGTTTCCTCAGATGTTTGTAATTCTCGCGGTTGTTGTACTGACAAGTCCTCAGCTGTCTCTACACTTGCAGAAGATGGCTCATCAAATTGTGCCAAATCAACTTCTTCATACGTATAATCATGATTCTGATCTTGTGATTCAGTTTCTTCAACATTTAATTGTGGCGTATCTTCAGCCGTTGTAGGAACGTCATCATCGGCGTCCTCTATAGATGTATCATATTGCTCACCTAATAACTGACGTGCTTGTGCCGAATGCATATCGTCAATCGCTTTTTGCAGCTCATTTTGTGTATCATTCGCTTGATGTTCACGTTTTTTCTTAAGTTCCTCTTGAAAACGTTTCTTTTGTAGCACTTTTTTCTCGCGTTCACGACGAATTTCTTCAACAATTTGAGACGCATAAATATTTTCAATATTAACGGTGTTACTTCTTGGACCAGAAGGTGTACCTTTTTGAGAATTTTGTGCTTTGCTATTTGATTGAGTTTCGTTTTTATTGCTTGAACTTGTTGATTTGACCTTTGATGCTTCATGCGTATCTTCAGCATGACGCGTGCCAGGTGGTTGCTTTAATCCACTATTTTCAATTTTCTTATGTTGTTTTGTTCCAAATATCGCTGAAGGTACCTCACTTGCTCTAAATTCCTTCTGGTGATAATTTGGCTTTTCAGGAAAATGATTTTTAGCATGGCGTGTATATTGCGATCCGACATGCTGATTTTTATGATAACGCTGATTGTTGGAATATTGAATGTTATCTTGTTTAGATACTTGTTCAGAGGCTTGCGATGGTTGCTGATGCATACCGCGATGACGACGCTGTTTACGATCTGTAATTAAAGTGTGTGGTGTATGTTGTGACACGTTTTCTTTATGTTGTTTAGCTGTTGCAGTATGATCTTGTGTTGGCTCTCTATGTTGCTCATACATATGAATTGGAAAGCGGAATTTACCTCTTGGTCTTTGGTAAATATCGTTACTTTGCGGTACAAGATCACTTTTAATTTGACTTTTCTGTTGCTCGCTTTTTCTTCGTTTTGAACGTTGTGATGAATAGCTTTTATCATCTTCACCAAATAATTGATCAAACCAGCTCATTGATTTCACAACCTTCCTTTATTCATCGAAAAATGGTTGACCTACTTTATAACTATCTTCTAAAACCATGATTCCTTTCTCTTGCGGCGCATTAGGCAAGTTCAGTTCTTTCATTGAACAAACCATACCACTTGAAGCGACACCTCTTAGCTCAGCGTCTTTAATAATCATACCACTTGGCATTACAGCTCCAACTTTGGCAACAACAACTTTTTGACCTTGCTCAATGTTTGGTGCACCACAGACGATTTGTAACGTTTCAGAACCCACATCAATTTGACAAACGCTCAGTTTATCAGCATCTGGGTGCTTTTCTTTTGATTGTACATAACCTACTACAAATTTCGGAGATAAATCCGCTTCAAGTTGATAATCCAAATCTGTTTCATCAATCATTTTTTGAATGTCATCAATATGTGATGCCGTCAATTTAATATGACCTTTTCCAGAAAGGCTCAAGTGATTTGTCGCATTGAAAAGGTTAAAGCCGACGATCTCACCTTCTTTTTTTATTGCAACGACATCTCCATAACTTTCATATTCAAATGGTCCTTCCACTTGATCAATTTGTAAAAATGCAACGTTTCCAACTCCTGTTGGGTTATAAAATAAATTCATATTCATTACTCCTCATTTTGATTATCATTATCTTTAGTTGCGCGTAAGTGATGTACGACATTAGGATGTGCTTGATTTTTAGGCTTATTATTTTTACCTAAAATGAAGATAGGTTCGAAGTGCCCCTCTTGATAAGCAAACGAAAGTGAGGTTATCGGAACTAATCCTTTAGCAAAAAAGTCCATAGTAATATGTGCCATCACGTCATAACCTGTTTTGTTCCGTATATCTGCAATAATGAGCACATCTTGATGTGGAACGGCGACTAACATTTCACCCTGGCATCGTTCTTCAAATTCACTTAATAGCTTTGCGTTCATGATGCGACTTGCATCATAGCCATCATTTTGATTAATAAAATAAAAGATATTCCCTTTTACTTCATCTGTCGTAAACGTATTATCAAGTTTACGTACGTTAAACATCGCCATTTCTTTAATTTGTTGTTTGGACAACTTTAAAGATGTCATAAGTGTTTCATCAATGAGACGATACGATTTTCCTAGATCAAGAGCAAAATAAATACGTGTTTCAGCAGTATGCGGTTCAGTAATAAACACTTTTCCATCATCTGTTTTCTCATTAAAACTTGTCGAACGTATGACAGGCATCACACGTATTTCATCTAATGCTTTATAGGATTCATCTTTCATTTGATGAATGGTTTCTTCAATGTAATAAATAATTTCATCAACAATATTTTCTTGCCCTTTGTTGAATTTAGCAACAATTGGGGAAAGTTTAACTGTTAAGCCTTTATGATTATCAGTTCGATAAATTCTCAAAGATTCTTCTTTACGATTAAATTGATATTGAACCTCTAAATCTTCTAATCGTGACTTAATCAAATCTCTCATTTTAAAGACATTCATTTTTTCACTCCTAATTTCATGCCTTTTATTAGTTTACAATAAATATACCCTTAGGACTAGAGAAAAACTATGTCCCAAGGGTTAAAATCTATTTAAAATTGACTCAAAAATTCATCGATTTGTTCTACTGTTTTTCGTTCTTTTCCAATATAAGAACCCACTTGCTTACCATTTTGATAAACTAAGAAACTTGGAATGCCCATAATACCGTGCTCAATCGCTAAATCAATGAATTGATCTCGATCCACTTTTACAAAGTCAAATTGTTGGTACTTTTCTTCCAGTCCAGGTAAACCCGGCTCAATGACATGACAATCTGGACACCAACCTGCACTAAATAAGAAAACGGTATTTTTTTGCGCAAATGCATTAAATTGTTGTTCACTTTCTAATTGAATCATCACTATCACTCCTATTGATATTGTAATCGTTCTATCGTTTCATCATCTAATTGACGGATAGACGCCGTTAACCATGCATTCGCTGCTTGATAATCACGAATATCAAAAACAGCATCCACACTATGAATATATCTTGCACACACGCCAATCACAGCAGTTGGCACACCAATATTCGATTTATGAATTACACCGCCGTCAGTACCACCAGGTGAGATATAATGTTGATATTGAATCTGGTGTTCTGCTGCAATTTGTTGTAAATAAGATTTAAAGGCTGGTTTGAGTAGCATCGTACCATCTTTAATTCGTAACAGCGCCCCTTCTCCTAGTACACCCGAAAGACCTTGTCGCCCTTTCATATCGTTAGCAGGTGAGCAATCAACAACAAAAGCGACATCTGGATTAATCAGACGAGCAGCCGCTTCAGCACCTCGTAAACCTACTTCTTCTTGTACATTCGCGCCAACATATAAATCAAAATCTAATTCAACGTCTTTAAGTTGTTCGAGTAATTCTAGACCGATGACACAGCCGTATCGGTTATCCCATGCTTTTGCTGCATATCGGTGTTCAGACAACTGTAATAATTCTGTGTGCGGTACAATAGGGTCTCCTAATTGTACGCCTCGCTTTAAAACATCCTCTTTAGAACTTTCTCCAATATCTAAAAGTAAATCTTCAATGCGTGGCGCGCCTTCTTGTCCTGTTCTAAAGTGGCTTGGTATATTCGCCACTACACCGATGATTTCTTCATTTTGTTGTGTCAAAATTTTAAGACGTTGCCCTTGCCAAATATCATTTGCCACTCCACCAAGGGCCGTAAATTTAATCAAACCTTGTGCGGTTACTTCTGTGATCATAAATCCAATCTCATCCATATGGGCTGCAACCATTACACGTTTCGCATTTTTATTTTTACTTTTCTTTACACCGTAAAATCCGCCCATTCGATCATATACAAATGTATCAACATAAGGTGTCATACTCGCTTTCATATATTCACGTACGCGATGTTCAAAATTAGGAGCACCGTGTAGTTCCGTTAAAGTCTTAATTTTTTCAATCGTACTTGTTGTCATATCGCACACTCCTTATTTTTTTAGTCTCTTTATTTAGTATATCATCTCTACTGTGGTAAACTAGAATTAAGTCTTCAACAAGGAGATGTGAATTATGTTATCGAAAAAAAACTGGCCTTTATTGATACCAATCACAATCGGCGTGGTTCTTGCAGGAAGTTATTTTTATGTGCTGAATATGAATAAACAGAAATATATCCCAGCCAATAAAGTCATAGATTCTGTTAAAAGCTACTTTAAACATGTCACAGGGTCTTATATCCTTTATGAACCGACAACATATCGTAAATTTGGTATCGAATATGAGGTATACAAAGGGGGCATCAGTGCTGAGCGCAATGGTAAAATTTACCATTATGAATTTATCGCTGACGCATATGATGGCCAAATCATTGACATTATAGAAATATAGCTGAGGGGATTGGACACAATTTAATGTCCACCCTTTTTTATTATCTCAAGATTTGCGCTTTAATGTTTTTTAAGTCATCACTTAATTGTACCGCAAAAAATTCAACATCATGATAAAACAAAAACCAATATTCGTTTGCCGCATAGTAACGTGTTAAGCGCTCTTTTTCTCTAATCGATTGCATCGGATAATCATCATAGGCAGTCACCCAAAGTGGATTACGATGTGCCGCTGTGCTAAAAATATCTGCCATGTGTACAGCTTTTTCATTATCACTTTCTATTTCAATTAAAACATGGCCATAGCTATGTCCGCCGGTATGTTTCATCTTTATGCCCGGATAGGGTTCAATCGTATCTTCAAATAAAATCATTCGATCTTCATACGTACCTCTATTACTTGGCCAATATGTTGCTCGGCTTCTGATATTAGGTGCTATAAATTCATGCCACTCATCTTGTTGTATATAATGGCGCGCATTTGGAAACTGTGCATTCCCCTCAGCGTCAGTAAGCCCTGTCGCATGATCAAAGTGCATATGTGTCATTAAGACAAGATCTATTTCCTCAGGTGTTAATGAAAAACACGCTAATCCTTCCTTAATACGAGACTCATTGATTACACCATAATTACGTAATTGCTTCTCAGTTAATTTATGATTGCCAATACCTGCATCAATTAAAATATTACAATCGCCTGTCCGAATTAGAATAGGATGCGTGACTAACGGAACTTGATTTTTATCATTCACTGCATATTGTTTTTCCCATAATGGTTTAGGTACAACACCAAAAATGGCCCCACCATCCATTTGTGTAAAGCCACCATCTAATGCATCAACTTTAAATTTACCAATATCCATGTTACCACTCCTTAATATATTAATTGTAAGACGCTCAGACAGTTCAATGCAACGAATTGCAAGATAAAAGACAATCATTTATAAACACACACGACGATAGAATCAATCTCGATATCAACTGGTAAACTATCAAGTTTTACTAATACACAATATTTATAGTTAACATCATCATACGCAAACTCATTGGCTACTTCCTTAAAAAGCCAGTAAAAGCAAAAAAGGTTCTTCATTTTTTATGGTGGGATGACATAAGTCATCCTGCTTTTTTGTACAAAAATAGCGCAAATGCCTCTATAATTTTAAGTGACTAAACCAAAAATAAAGGAGACATATTGCGCCTATGTGTAATGATATATTAAAAGATAATAATATTAAAATCACTAAAGTTGAAGAAGATGTAGTTATTAGAGGTCAGAAATCTAACGTCATCTTTGGTACCCTTTCATATAAGCCTATGACTTGTCCTCACTGTTATCATTCGAATCCAAACCGAATACACAAACACGGAAAACGTTTATCGCGAATTACTTTTTTAAGATTCCAAGAGATAGCAGTGTATTTAAATCTGTTAAAACAATGTTTAAATGTAGGGTTTGTGGTCGGACTTTTACTTCTAAAACAAATGTTGTTGAGGATAACTGTTTTATCTCAAACCATGTTCAGAAAGCCATTTTAGATAAAGCAACACAAGTTCGCTCAGAAACTGATATCGCAAGTGATTGTAACGTTTCTGCATCTTCTGTAAAACGTGTGATTCATAAAGTAAGCAATGCCACTTTTCAATAGTGAAATTGCTTAAATAGATTGCGTACCGAGTCGAGACTCCCGAGGCATAGAGCCGAAACCGAAAATCCATTTTGGCTTCTTATGAGCTACAATAAAAGCCAAAATTAGTTGAGGTAAGGCGCCTGGGAAAGCGAGACTCGAAGAAGCAATCGGAAGTTTGCGACTTAATTATTATAGACACATAACCACCATATAAAGTGTACAGCCGCAAAAAATCGGATTGATAAACATTGACATGCTTATCAGCCCGATCCTTCATCATTGATTTTTATTGTGAAACTTGGCTTCCATGCGATAAATTCTAGAGCCTTTTTCAGCAAATTTATGTTCGTATTCTGTTGGTATATTGTCACCTTCATCTTCTTGATGTAGGTTTAAATTGATTTTAGTAAAGTACATGCCATATTGCGACATACTTTCTAAACTATATGCAAATAATCCACGGTTATCGGTTTTGAAATGAAGCTCCCCATCATTTTTCAAGATTTGCTCGTAGATTTCTAAAAATGTTGGGTAAGTTAAACGTCGTTTAGCATGGCGTTTTTTAGGCCATGGGTCAGAAAAGTTAAGATAGATTCTATCAACTTCATCATTTTTAAAATAATCTGTTAGCTTTATCGCATCATTACACAATAATTTGATATTCGTCAGTTTCAACGCATTGACTTTATCTAACACACGAATCATCACATTTTTATCTCGCTCAATCGCTACATAATTAATATTCGGATTTTGACTTGCAAGTGTCGTGATGAATTTACCCATGCCCGAGCCCACTTCAATATGAATAGGCTGTGACTTTTCAAACCAGTTACTGACTTCTTGTGCGTGTGAACCGTCCAAATCGACAATATCACTATGCTCAATCAGATAGGACTCAGCCCACGGTTTATTTCTCATTCTCATGATTCGTTCTCCTTATATAAAAACGTTACTTCCCATCACTTGATTTAAAAATTTAAGCCACGTGTTCATATCTTTATAACGTTTATGTTCTTCGTTCCACTGAACCATACCGATAGATTGAATGACGGTATACCATTTCATTCGTTTTTTTAAATTTAAGGTTTCTTTTACCTCGTATATATCAAACCATTCAGACCATTGGGTTTCAGGTACGTAGTTGTAGAGCAACATTCCGATGTCAATCGCTGGATCGGCAATCATCGCACCTTCCCAGTCAACTAAGAAAAGTTCATCTGTATCCGATAATAACCAGTTATTGTGGTTAACATCACCATGGACCACCGTATAAAAACGTGGATCATATTCAGGCATATGCTCTTCTAAATAAGTCAAAGCCTTACGAATGACATGATGTGTCAATACTTCTCTCGATAAAGAAGCATTAATTTTATTCAGCATGATTTCAGGCGTGATAGGTGCCATTTCCATACGTTTTAACATCGTTAATAGTGGTTTTGACTGGTGGATTTTTCTTAATAAATAGGCCACTCTATCTTGAGCCATTTCATTTGAAGTTAATTCACGCCCATTTTTCCAATGTTGCGCAGTGACTACTTCACCCGTTTCAATCCGCTTCGTCCAAACCAATTTTGGAACAATACCTTCAGCTGATAATGCTGCAATAAACGGATTCGAATTTCGTTTCAAAAACAGTTTTTGCCCATCTTGCTCAGCCATATAAGCTTCCCCTGATGCCCCGCCAGCAGAGTCAAGCGTCCATCCTAACTGATAAAACTGCTCCACAACTCACTCACCTCACTTTCCAATTAGAAAAGGCTCATGAAAAATTATTCAAGAGCCATATTTACATCATCAATTTTCAATGATTTTATTTCTGTTCACGTTTTGCACTCAAGTTAAATTTTATAATTATTGGCCTTTTTTTTCAACCAAAAATGGGACACAAAATGTGACTTTTTACCTTTGTGCAACACAAAATTTCATAAAAATATCATAAATTAAATTAGATTTATTTTTTAATGTGAATGTGAACGGATATAACGTTCGAAACCTTTTTGTAATTGGCGTGTGATTGGGCCAACCTTCCCATCGTTTACAGCTTCACCATCTAAAGTGACAATCGGCATTACTTCTACAGAGGTACTTGAAATGATAACTTCATCAGCCTCTTTCAAAAATGCGACCGTAAAAGGTTCCTCTTTCATTGTAATGTTTTCATCTTCACAAACCCATTTAATCACTTGTCGTGTAATCCCATTCAAAATAAGATGACTTACTGGGTGTGTATAAACAACGTTATCTTTAATCGCATAGACGTTACTTGATGCACCTTCTGTTACAACACCATCACGATGTTGAATGGCTTCAATTGCATTATATTTCGAAGCATATTCTTTAGCTAATACATTACCTAAAAGATTTAAGCTCTTAATGTCACATCTTAACCAACGAATATCTTCTGTAGTGACTGCAGAGACACCTTCATCAAGTGCTTCATAGGGACGATCGTAGTGTTTAGCAAAACCTGTGATAACGGGTTCAACAGGTGGCGTAGGAAACGCGTGATCACGAGGTGCAACACCACGTGTCACTTGTATATAAATGCCACCATTAACAACTTGATTCACTTCAGCTAATTCACGTACAAGCTCTGTTAAAGATTCAACAGTATGATTTAAATCAAGACCAATTTCAGCCGCGCTTCTTAACAAACGCTCGAAGTGTTCTTTTGAAGTAAATAATTTACCGTCATAAACGCGGATATATTCATAAATGCCGTCGCCAAAATTATAACCTCTATCGTTAAAAGGTACTTTTGCTTCACTTTCATCGACAAAACTTTGATTCAATAATATTTTTGTCATACTTATCCCTCCACACAAACCGAATAAATGGCCTCTAAATAAATGCTCGTTGCGTTGAATAACTGCTTCTTAGTAATATATTCATTTTTTTGGTGCATTAAATCTTCAGAGTCATCAAACATTGCTCCGAATGCGACACCTTTATCTAAATTACGGGCATATGTCCCGCCACCAATTGTAAATGACGGTTTCATATCGCCTGTTTGGTTACGATAGGCTGTTAATAGTTTTTGAATAAATGGATCATCTGGATTTACAAAGTGTGGTGTTTGGACTTTATGCAATTCAAGTTCAAAACCTTTTGCTACCAATTCTTTTTCAAATGCTGCAATCGCAGTATCAAAATCAAAGCCTTCTGGATAACGTAGGTTAATACCAAAAGTACCTCCATTTTCACGATCATAACGAATCACACCAGGATTAGTAGTGACATCGCCCATTTCATCAGAATGAAATTGCATATTCATTTTCTCTCCGAAATGTGACTCAAATAAGTATTGGTCACTCAATGCTGCCCATGCTTTCGCAGATTGATTTAAGTTTAATGTATTTAGGAAATGAATTAAATATAATCCTGCATTGACACCGATAGCTGGATCCATTGCATGTACAGCCTTACCGTACACACTTAATTTTAAAATTCCGCTGTCAACTTCATGTTCTCCTGTCAATTGATGCGCTGTTAAAAATGCCTCAAATCGTTGAATCGTGTCCGTCATATTTTCTTTAACTAAAATATGCGCATGTGCTTTATCAGGCACCATGTTGTAACGTTCACCAGATTCAAATTGTTGCAACTCAATTTCAGGTTCATCTTCATCAAGCGCTAATGTTCGTTGTTTAATATCAAAAGTTGTAATTCCTTTTTCACCATGAATTAACGGGAACTCTGCATCTGGTGCAATACCGATGGACGGCATTTCCTCTGTTTTAAAATAGCGCTCTGTACATTTCCAATCAGATTCCTCATCACTTCCAATGATAATATGTATTCTTTTTTTCCAATCCACATTCATATCATTAAGAATCTTAACTGCATAATATGCGGCGATGGTTGGCCCTTTGTCATCTAATGTCCCACGTGCAATAATGCGGTCTTCCGTTTCAACCGGGTCAAATGGATCTGTATCCCATCCGTCTCCAGCAGGCACAACGTCGACATGACCTAAAATTCCGAACAACTCTTCACCTTTTCCAATCTCAATACGACCTGCTAAGTGATCTGTATCAAATGTGTTAAATCCATCTCTTTCAGCGAGTTGATACATATAATCTAATGCCGCTCTTGGACCAGGTCCAACTGGTGCTTCTGCGGTAGCTGCTGCATCATCACGTACGGATTTAATAGATAAAAGTCCTTTTAAGTCTTCGATCATTTGCGCTTCATATTCTTGTACTTTTTCTCTCCACATGCTGATCATCTCTTCCTTTTTAATAGTTGTACTTTCTATTCTACATGAATTATTCAATAAACAACAGTAAAATTGATGGACTCACATTTTATTTTTCAAACATAATCAATCGTTTGCGACAGACGAAGCGCCATCTGTCCTCATCAGCACGCGGACACTCCTTTTTATTTTTATTGAATAAAAAAACGAACCAGTTCACTTGATATACACCAAATACTGATTCGCCGACAAATTCAAATTGAAATGTCTTCAATTTGAATGAACTAGGGTTGTAGAATTTTTGATACAAAACAACTTTGTAGTCAAATTTGTAATATTTCTCAACCCTAGAAAGTCATTGTAAAGCGATGAAATAACGCAATCACTATTGGTCGTTTAGACGTATATGTCATTCGTCATCTAGTTAAATGAATGAAAGTACACCAAAATGATTAATCGTTTCACAAATCCTTTACATTATGATTGATTCTTATTATTCAATTCTTCTTCAGTCACAATACGCAAATTATTTGCTGGATTACCGCCGCCTTCATCATCGAATTTGGCTGCTCTTTTATCCGTTGTGTCTTTAGTATCGTTATTTAACAACTGTTCTTTTTTATTATTAATAAAACCTTTTGGATCTTGCTTAGCTTCATTTACATAAGCTTTTGGATCCTCTTTCACTTTATTAAATTCTTGTGTCGCAGCTTCACCAAGTTGCGAAGCTTTTTCTTGTGCACGTTTTTTATAATCTTCTGGGTTTTCTTTATACTTGTTATATTCATTTTTTAATTTGTCACGGTTATCTTTATTAGAAAGTACAACTGCAGCAACAGCACTTCCAATACCGATAGCCGCTCTTAAAAATTTTCCAGATTTAGCCATGATATCACCTCAATTTTGTTTAGTGTAAGGTTACCCGGCTAACAAAGAATTAAACATTAATTTTTTGGATTCAAAGTGGGATAAAGCGTAGTTAATTCTTCAGCAGTCAACGCCCGACATTCACCTGGCTTTAGCGTCTCATCCAATTGAACATCACCAATGGCTATCCGCTTCAATGCCAGCACTTCATTATTAATCGCATGAAACATCCGCTTAACTTGATGATATTTTCCTTCTTGAATCGTAACAAGTGCCGTATTAGGAGGCTCTAATATTTCTAATTGCGCAGGTTTGAGTAATCCTTCTTTTAAAGTGATTCCTTTTTCAAAAGCGGTAATATCCGACATTTCAAGTTGTTTTTTAGCTTCAACCCAATAAGTTTTTGTAACATGCTTGTTCGGGCTCATTAATTCATGATTAAACTTCCCATCATTAGTAATGAACAATAAGCCTTCCGTATCTTTATCTAATCGACCTACAGGAAATAAATCTAAATGTGAATCGTCCTTCACTAAATCAATAACCGTTTGATGGACTGGATCTTCGGTTGCTGAAATAACGCCTTTAGGTTTATTCATCATTAAATATTGAAAAGGTTCCTATTGAACCTTTTCACCATTCACTTCTATTAAATCGGTATCCGCATCGATTTGAAACTTTGGACTTTTAATACGCTCTTGATTACAAGTTACAAAACCTTTTTTAATTAATACTTTGACCTCAGAACGTGTACCGAATCCCATTTGAGAGAGAAACTTATCAATTCTCATTATAAGAAACCAACTTTTTGACGAATTTTATTTGGAATATTACCTAAAAACTTATCTGCAAGTCTCGTTTTGATTGTAATACCACCGTAGATTAATGCACCAATAACTGCACAAATCACAGTTATGATGAATGCACCTACATGACTCGCTGGAGAAATAAAGAGTTGCAATACGTAATAGATAGCTTCTACGATAATCATCATTAAAAAGCCATAGAATAAAATTTTACATGTATCTAAAAGCGTGTCATAAAATTTAAAACGCGCATATTTTTTTAATACAACAAAATTACATAAAATCGCAAAGAGTAATGCAATTGCAGTACTTAAAATCGCACCAGCTGTTTCAAACATAATAATAAGCGGCATGTTTAATAAAAATTTCAATACGACAGAACCTAAAATGATAAAAACAGTGAGTTTCTGCTTATCAATACCTTGAAGCATTGAAGCAGTGACACTTAATAAAGAAATTAAAATTGCAACAGGTGCATAATAAAACAATAATCGACTGCCATCAATACTATATTCATAAAAAACAGTATATAGTGGCACAGCTAGAGACATAATCCCTAAACTTGCAGGTACAGTAATATACATTAAGACACCTAAAGCCGTTTGAATTTGGTGATGCATCTCTCTAAAATCACCTTTTTCATACGTTTTTGTAATAAAAGGGATCAAACTAATCGCAAAACCTGCCGCTAAAGACGTAGGTATCATGACAATTTTGTTTGTCGTCATGTTTAACATGGTAAAGAACATATCTTGTAAACGTGTTTCAACCCCAGCAATCGCTAAAGCATGATTGTGAGTTAATTGGTCAACAATCATAAATAATGGAAAATTCAAACTCACAATAACGAAAGGAATACTGTAAGATATAATTTCTTTGTACATATGTTTATACGAAACATCGATTCCTGTCGTATCGGATTCAACCATTTCATGTATCCCTTTACGACGTTTAATCCAGTACCACCATAGTGTCAAGATACCTGCAATTGCCCCAATTGCCGCACCAAAAGTTGCAATACCATTAGCTAATAAGACTGAACCATCAAAAACGTTCAATACAAGATAACTTCCTAAAAGGATAAAAATAATACGCGCAATTTGTTCTGTCACTTCTGAAAGCGCAGTTGGCCCCATAGATTTATAACCTTGGAAAACACCTCGCCAAGTTGCAAGTACAGGTATAAAAATCACCACAAAACTAATTGTTCTAATAATAGATGTTATTTGATCAACTGTCCAACCTGCTTTTTGATCGGTATTGTTTGCAATTGTTATTGACGCAATTGTTGGAGATAACAAATACAGTGCTAAAAAGCCTAAAATACCGGTGATACTCATCACCACAAAACTCGATTTGTATAACTTTTGACTGACACGATATGCGCCTAATGCGTTATACTTTGCCACATATTTTGATGCTGCAAGCGGAACACCTGCTGTCGCTACCGCTATCGCGATATTGTATGGCCCATACGCATAGTTAAAAGGCGCTAAATTATCGGCGCCACCGATAATTCGATAAAACGGAATAATATAAATGATACCTAAAACTTTAGTAATGAGGATACTTAATGTGAGTAAAAAAGTTCCTCTTACCAATTCCTTATTTTCACTCATAGCCAACCTACCTACTCTTCAATTTTTCAAACTCAAATTATAACACAATATGGTTATTATACACCGAATAAAGATATGTTAAAATCAAAATATCAACTTTAAGGGGTTTTTACAATATGTATCAATCAATCGTCATCGGCGGTGGACCCAGTGGGCTTATGGCTGCAATATCAGCGAGCCAACATGGTAAGTCCGTCCTATTACTAGAAAAAAAGAAAGGTTTAGGTCGCAAATTAAAAATCTCTGGTGGAGGGCGTTGTAATGTAACGAATCGTCTCCCCTATGCTGAGATCATTAAAAACATACCAGGAAACGGTAAATTTTTATATAGTCCCTTTTCTATTTTCGATAATCAATCCATTATAGATTTTTTTGAAACACGGGGTGTGCCTTTAAAAGAAGAAGATCATGGACGCATGTTTCCGGTATCGAATCAATCACAAGATGTTTTAGATGCACTCATCAAAACACTTCATGATCATCATGTCACTATTAAAGAACAACATGTGGTGACATCCGTTGAAAAGCAAGACGAAGGCTATTTTATAGTCAAGTTGCAAGATGGCACAACATATCAAGCTAAATCCATTATTATTGCAACAGGTGGCACAAGTGTCCCACAAACAGGTTCTACTGGAGATGGTTACCGTTTCGCTACGGCATTGGGTCATCATATTACACCACTTTTCCCAACTGAAGTCCCTATTAAATCAAATGCCCCTTTTATTAAAAAGCAACAATTAAAAGGGCTTAGCTTGAGTAATGTTGGGCTTTCAGTATTAAGAAAAAATGGTAAAAAAAGAATCACTCACCAAATGGATATGATCTTTACTCATTTTGGTATTAGTGGTCCTGCTGCTTTAAGATGTAGTCAATTCGTCTATTATGAACAAAAAGCACAACACCAAACACATATTAAAATGCAAATTGATGCTTTTCCTGATGTTAAAGAAGATGCATTAAAACAACAAATTGAACAAAAATTAAAATCTCAACCTGATAAACATATTAAAAATGCACTCAAGGGACTTATCGAAGAACGATACTTATCTTTTATAATAGATGAAGCGAACATTGACCCTCAAACGACTTATCATCATTTAAGCCAACAAAAATTGGCTGAACTCACGCATTTGTTAAAAGCCTTTACTTTCGATGTACATGGAACCCTCCCCCTTGAAAAGGCATTTGTCACAGGTGGCGGTGTTGATATTAAAGAAATTGTACCGAGCACAATGGAATCAAAGTTGGCACCTGGTTTATTTTTGTGCGGTGAAGTTTTAGATATTCATGGTTACACCGGGGGATATAATATAACAAGTGCATTGGTAACAGGTTATGTTGCAGGCTACTTTGCAGGATTTGTAGAATAATCACTGTTACATTGTTTAATATTCCAAAATAAAGACGAGGCTGAAACAAAAATGTCTCAATAATCGATGAAATCCGAGGTTTTCGTAAAAAACGAAAAATCTCGGATTTTTTCCTTATCAGGAATTAAAATAGATATTTCTATTGGTAGAGTTAATTGAGACATGTTATAATCTTTATACATAAGGCACCTCGTTAGTTTAGTTTTTGTTGTGATGAATTAAATTATACGAAAGTGCCTTATTTTTTTAAGTATAATGGTGAATGATTACATATATATAAGCGAAGTATTTATAGCGAGACTCCTGAGGGAACAGGACGAGCCGAAGACTACAGGCTGAGGCTGTCCCCTCGGAAAGCGAGCCTATATAATACGAAGCATGATAATAAAAAGGAAGCTCGAAGATGATTTTTATCAAAATCATCTTCGAGCTATTTATTTTGGTATTTATGTCCCAGACTCGTCTTTTAACTCTTCTTTAATAATCATATTAAATTATATAAGGTAGGAAACAGGATAACACTGGAAAATCCTTCGTTATCCCTGTCCACCATGAAGCGACACATCATTAGATGCGTTTATATTCTAAGCCCCCATCGCCCCATGCGTGCATACCACCTTCGATATTGACCGCATCAATATCATGTTGATTTAAATAATCTACAACCTTTGCACTTCGAACGCCCCCAGCGCAAACGACATAATATGTTGTATTTTTATTAAAATCTTCGAGCTTTTCAGGAATCTGATTCATTGGAATATGCTCCGCTTCAGGAATCATTCCCATCGCAACCTCTTCATCTTCACGAACATCGATGACATGAACAGGTTCTGAGCTCATAATCATTTCTTTTAATTGATCGACACTGATCTCTTTCACGCTTTCTCATCCTTTCAATTATTTCGCAACAATATTAACAAGTTTTTGCGGAACCGCAATCACTTTCTTAATCTCTTTACCCTCAATTACTGTTTTTACACTGTCATTAGCTAATGCCATTTGTTCCATTTCTTCTTTTGACAGATCTTTAGGAATTTCAACTTTCGCACGCACTTTGCCGTTGACTTGTAGTACAATCTCAACAACTGCAGCTTCAAGAAGGGATTCATCATAACTAGGCCATGGTTGGTAAGTAATCGTTGTCTCATGTCCTAAAATTGACCACAATTCTTCCCCTAAATGTGGTGCAATCGGTGCTAGCATTTTAACAAAACCTTCTACATAAGCACGAGAAATCGTCTCTGCTTTATAACAATCATTGATAAATACCATTAATTGACTGATTGCTGTATTAAAGTTAAGAGATTCAAAGTCTTCCGTTACTTTTTTAACTGTTTGATGATAAACATTTTGTAATGCCGGCGTCTCATCTTCAACAACTTTATCTGTTAATGTACCATCTTCATTTACGAATAAACGCCAAACGCGATCTAAAAAGCGACGTGAGCCATCTAAACCTTTTTCACTCCAAGAGATTGAAGCTTCTAAAGGTCCCATGAACATTTCATAAAGTCGTAAAGTATCTGCCCCATGAGAAACAATAATATCATCAGGATTTACGACGTTTCCTTTCGATTTACTCATTTTCTCATGACCTTCACCTAAAATCATACCTTGATTAAATAATTTTTGGAATGGCTCTTTAGTTGGAACCACACCTAAATCATAAAGCACTTTATGCCAAAAACGCGCGTAGAGTAAGTGTAATACCGCATGTTCGACGCCGCCAATATATAAATCAACAGGTAACCAATGTTTCAATTTTTCAGGGTCTGCTAACATTTGATCATTTTTAGGATCAATATAGCGTAAATAATACCAACAACTTCCAGCCCATTGTGGCATTGTATTGGTTTCTCGACGCCCTTTCATGCCTGTTTCAGGATCTGTAACATTCACGAAATCGTCTATATTTGCTAATGGAGATTCACCTGTACCAGAAGGTTTGATTTGATCCGTTTTAGGAAGCAATAATGGTAATTCATTTTCAGGTATAGTTGACATTGAACCATCTTCCCAATGAATAATCGGAATCGGTTCACCCCAATAACGTTGACGACTAAACAACCAATCTCGAAGTTTATAATTAACTTTCTTTTCACCGACACCTTTTTCTTCAAGGAGTTGAATCGCTTTCGCAATCGCATCTTCATTTTCAAGACCATTTAGCGCTTCAGAATGAATATGCGGACCATTACCCGTATAGTAAGGTGTGTCAGCGTCATTATCGATAACTGTTTTAACTGGTAAATTAAAAGTCTCAGCGAATTCATAGTCACGCTCATCGTGTCCAGGAACAGCCATTACCGCGCCAGTACCATAAGAAGCGAGCACATAATCTGCAATCCAAATTGGAATTTGTTCGCCTGTCATCGGATGAATCGCATAAGCACCTGTAAAGACACCCGTTTTTTCTTTCGCTAAATCCGTACGCTCTAAATCAGATTTTTTAGCTGCTTCGTCTTGATATTGTTTGACTACTTGCGATTGTTCAGTCGTTGTTATTTCATTGACTAAAGCATGCTCTGGACTTAATACTAGGAAAGTGGCACCATAGATTGTATCAGGTCGCGTCGTAAACACTTCAATCGCTTTTTCCGATTTCGCTTCTTTATAAATAACTTTGGCACCCTCTGAACGACCAATCCAATTTCGTTGCATGTCTTTAAGTGACTCTGGCCAATCCAAATCATCTAAATCTTCTAACAAACGATCCGCATACTCTGTAATACGGAGCACCCATTGTTTCATAGGGCGGCGTACAACGGGATGTCCTCCACGTTCAGATACACCATCTACAACTTCTTCATTTGATAGAACCGTACCTAATGCTTCACACCAGTTTACTGGAATTTCATCGATATAAGCTAAACCTTTTTTATACAATTGAATAAAAATCCATTGCGTCCATTTATAATAGTCTGGATCTGTTGTACTTAATTCACGATCCCAATCGTAACTAAAACCAAGCTCTTGAATTTGTCTTTTAAAAGTTTGGATGTTTGTACGCGTAAATTCTGCTGGATCATTACCCGTATCTAATGCATATTGCTCTGCAGGTAAACCAAACGCATCCCACCCCATCGGATGAAGCACATTGTAACCTTGCATTCTTTTATAACGTGACAAAATGTCAGTTGCAGTGTAGCCTTCTGGATGCCCAACATGTAAACCCGCTCCTGAAGGATATGGGAACATATCTAATGCATAAAATTTCTTTTGACCTAAATGATCTTCTGTTTTAAAAGTTTTGTTTTGTAACCAATACGTTTGCCACTTTTTTTCAATTTCTCGATGATTGTAATTCACTACTAAATCCTCCTATTCATAAAAAAACATCTCGAACTATTCTTCAATGGTAAGGGACGACTCATGCCGCGGTACCACCCTTATTCACGCTAAACGTGCACTTCATTAAAAATAGTTAGAGATGTTAATTATTATTTAATTACATTGGCAAGTTCACTTAATGTTTTCACTAGTTCGCACCACCACTAGCTCTCTTAAGAAATACAGTTAAGTTACTACTCCATTTTAATCACTTGAAAATAGCACAATTCCACTCAACATTTCACTTATAAATAAACATTGAGACGAAACCGTTTAAAACTATGCTTCCGATGACTTTAATCATTATCTATATTAAAAAATTTAACACAAATATGCAAGCCTCATTTTAGCATCGCTAATGATATAAAATCTTTGGATCCACTTTTCTATCATAGATAGACAAGAAAATCATTGCGATAACTAACAATCCTATCATAGATAAAAACATCACTTGCATATTAAAGAGGTCTACTAATATCCCACCGATTAGCGGACCGAAAGCTTTACCGACAGTCGAAGCTGAATTGACGATACCTTGATAGACACCTTGGCGACCCTTTGGTGCTAATGCATTTGCTATCGTTGGGACAGCAGGCCATACAAACATTTCCGCAAACGTCATAATGACGATACCTACGACAAAAATTGAAAATGATTTGGCAAAACTCGTCACTAAAAAGGATAATATAAAGACGAACAAACCAAAATATAATTGTTTTTTTAACTGCCCTTTGAAAAATTGAACGATGGGTGTAATTAAAGGTTGACCAATGAGTATCAAAACACCGTTAATGGTCCATAATAAACTATATTGACTCATAGAAATGCCAATACTTTGTGTAAATGAAGCAATCGTTGTTTGCCATTGAACATACGTAATCCAACAACAAGCAAACATGACACACAATAAAAGAAGTGCGTTAAAATGCTTTTTATTCTGAAGATGTGCAATTTCTTCAATCGTTTCGTGTTGCTTAACTGTCGCATGGTAATCCATGTTGAAATTAAATAGAGCGATGAAGAAAAATACAACATACATCGCAAGGTTTGCCATAAATATATAATTAAAGCTAAGTTCTGCTACGACACCGCCTAAAGCTGCCCCTAAAGCAACACCGATATTTTGGGCTAAATAAATGGCATTAAATGTTTGTCTCCCACCTTGTGGCCAAACAGCACCTGCCATTGCATAAATAGCCGGAATAATCATACCGCCTCCAAATCCAAGCATAATGAGCCAAACTGCATACCATGGCCATCCGTGAAATAAATTCAATAGGAGGGTTGCACATAAACTGATAATCGTACCCAGCATGATTGTTCGATAGCCACCCAACTTATCAAACAAAGTTCCACCTAACAAGTTACCCGCTATCATACCAAATGAATTCACCATTAATACAACACCGGCTGTACTTAACGATTTACCTAGAGCTTGACTCATATAAATCGTGTTGAGTGGCCATAAAAAACTCGCTCCCGTAATATTTATTGCCATACCAATTACAAGCCACCATATTTCTTTTGGCATTTTCATTGATGACACACTCCTTTTCTCTCTAAATCACACTATAACACGATTAGTCTAAAATATGTTAAAATCTTGAAATACAGTTAATAAGAATTTTAACACAGTATCAAAAAATCCGTTTTAATTATGAATTTTGAAAGGACGATAATCATGGGGGTTTATTTTCCATACGCATTTAATCAAAAACGCTATCACACATTAAACTATCTTCTAAAAAATAAATTTAATCAAAAAATATTCAAAGTGGCACTCGATGCCGGCTTCGATTGTCCAAATCGAGATGGAACTGTCGCACATGGCGGTTGTACATTTTGTTCTGCAGCGGGTAGCGGAGACTTTGCGGGTAATCGTGTTGATCCAATAGAAGTACAATTTAATGAAATAAAATCGCGCATGCATGAAAAATGGCATGAAGGCCAATATATTGCCTATTTCCAAGCATTCACTAATACACACGCACCTGTAGAAGTGCTCCGCGAAAAATTTGAAAGTGCTTTAAAACAACCTGGCGTCGTTGGTTTATCCATTGGAACACGTCCAGATTGTTTACCAGATGATGTTGTTGAATATTTAGCCGAATTGAATCAACGTACATATTTATGGGTCGAATTGGGTCTCCAAACGGTCCACCAGTCTACATCTGACTTAATCAATCGCGCACATGATATGGATTGTTACTATGAAGGTGTCGCTAAACTTAGAAAACATAATATCAATGTCTGCTCTCATATTATTAATGGGCTACCTGGTGAAGACTATGACATGATGATGGAAACTGCTAAAACTGTGGCACAAATGGATGTTCAAGGGATTAAGATTCACCTTCTCCATCTATTAAAAGGAACGCCAATGGTAAAACAGTATGAAAAAGGGTTACTTAATTTTATGTCTAAAACAGAATATATTCACTTAGTGTGTGACCAACTTGAACAACTGCCACCTGAAATGGTCGTTCATCGAATCACAGGTGATGGTCCGATTGATTTAATGATTGGACCAATGTGGAGTGTGAACAAATGGGAAGTATTGAATGATATTGATGCTGAACTTGAAAGACGTGGTACAGTACAAGGTCAATACTATGAAGCACAGGTACAACTATGATCGTTGAACGTATCCTCCCATTCGCAAAATCACTCATCCAAAGTCATATTACACCCGAAAGCGTTGTAATTGATGCAACTTGTGGAAATGGTTATGACACGCTTTTTCTAGCACAGGCCGTCCCTTCCGGTCATGTGTATGGCTGTGACATTCAAGCAACGGCAATTGAAAATACCGCGAAGAAAGTTGCCGATTTTAAAAATGTGTCACTTTACCAAACGGGTCATGAAAAAATTACCCAATATATTTCAGAGAAACATCACAATCGCATACATGCTGCACTTTTTAATTTAGGTTATTTACCTAAAGGAGATAAATCTATTGTCACACGGCCTTCAACGACAATTCAAGCGATAGAGCACATTTTTGAACTTTTGCAACCTCAAGGTATCATCGTGTTAGCGGTATATCCTGGGCACGATGAAGGTTATGAAGAAAGTCAAGCGCTATTGCAATATTTAACAGCATTTGATCAGCAAAAAGCACATATCTTGAAATACGAATTCATCAATCAACAAAATCGTCCCCCTTTTATTATAGGCATTGAAAAAAGATAAAACAAAAACGGGATTTGAGACGTTCTATGGCCTCAAATCCCGTTTTTATTATATATCGCAACCGTGTATAATGGAATTCAGTAAATCTTTTAAGTTTTGTTCTCGGTTTTCAATTTCACTACACGCAAAGTTAATCAATTCTTGTTTATCTTGTTCTTTTTCTTCATTAAAATGAATAATGACTGTTCTTTCATCATCAGATGGTCTTTCTTTTACTAGCCATTTCAACTCTACAAGATTGTTGAAAGTTCTTGTCCGTTTGTACGTTTTGACTTTGACATAATGATCCATGTCTTTTAATGTCATTGACCCCTTATCCCAAAGTGTAAGTAAAATCAAAAATTCTTCTTTTGATAAATGATACTTCTCCTCAATCGCTTCAAAAATATATTCAACCTCTTTTTGAAGATTATCTAATAACACAATATCGCTTACTTGATAGTTTTTCTTTTTAGCCATGATTAAGCCCCCATTCAATTAGACTGCCTATCATGAATCTTTACCCAAATTATTATAATTTAATCATAATGTATAAAAGTTTGATTTATTGGTAATAAATTAATTTTAAATCTTAAAATACCACTGACAATTCTAGGTTTGTAGTTATTTTTCTATGATTTCTATCAAACCGAAAATATCATAGATGATTATAAATGTAAATTAAATATGTCATAATCCAACACGCTTTCAATTGTGCATAAATAGATTCACGGTGACCATAGTCATGACGGATATATAAAATAAGAAAGCACCTCAAAAAACGTCTAAATGACTTTTGAAGTACTTTCTTTGGAAATTGAGAACTTATGTCCGCGTTTGTCTAAATTTTTATCTTAATTAATCAAAAAGATGATCGATAGATTGTTGCATATTTTTTAAGATATTCACTGATTTTTCAAATTTTTCTTTTTCTTCTTCATTTAAAGGTGTTTCAACGATGCGTGTTGCGCCTTCACCATTAATTACTGTTGGCACACCTGTGTATACACCACTATGGCCATACTCACCTTCTAAGTAACTTGATACTGTTAAAACTGTATTTTGATTTTTCAAAATCGCTTTAGAAATGTGCATTAATCCCATAGCTACACCATAATACGTTGCACCTTTTGCTTTGATAATATCGTATGCAGCATCACGTGTTTGTACGTAAATATCTTCAATTAGATGTGATTTTGAAGGATCATTTTTCAATTCATCATAAATTGAAACACCTGCAATTGTTGCACTTGACCATACTGGAACTTCAGAATCACCGTGTTCACCAATAATATTCGCATGAACACTGCTTGGTGCAACGTCAAATGCTTCACTAATTAAATGTTTAAAGCGTGCAGTATCTAAAATTGTGCCTGAACCGATGACTTTATGCTTAGGTAAACCAGAATATCTAAGCGTTACATAAGATAAAATATCAACAGGATTAGCAGCAATAAGGAAGATACCATCGAAACCACTGTCCATAATGGAAGTGATAATATCTTTATAAATTTTAGCATTTTTCTCTACGAGGTCTAATCGTGTTTCACCGACTTTTTGTGGAGCACCTGCGCAAATCACAATAAGATCAGCGTCACCACAATCGCTATATTCACCTGCTTTAACTTTTACAGGTGATTCAGCATATGGCGCGCCGTGATTTAAATCAAGTACATCACCAAGTACTTTGTCTTTATTAATGTCGATAATGACTAATTCATCAGCGACGCCTTGACTTACCATTGTAAATGCATAACTCGCGCCAACTGCGCCATTACCAACTAATACGACTTTATTACTGTTTTTTCCCATTGAAAAACACGCTCCTACTTTGCAAATTTATATTTATCACAATAATTGTGATTCTTTTCACATATAATCTACCATGTTTATCACAATATTTCAATAAAAATTTATTGTAATGCAAAGAGAAATTATTTTCCAATATTTGTCAATAGTTTAAAATAATTACTTAATACTATTTTCATCATCGATTAAATATCCTGCTGCGAAAACTTTATTATTTAAAAAGCTGAGGATATAACGCATAACGGCTTCACGTTCAGGTTCATTATGAATTTCATGCGCTAACCCTTCCCACGCTTTAAAATAAAGCTCATCGTAATTAAGATTATTCACAAATTGATAAGTTACTTTCGTATCTGAAATCACATCTTCTGTACCATACATGACGCACATAGGAATACACATGAATTGATTCATATGATCCGCAGTTTCTTTCATTGTTCTAATCACTTCTTTGTACCAATGGTAACTTACTTTCTTCAACATCATTGCATCATTTAATGTTTCTTCTTGAACTTCAGGATTTCGAGTCAAATCAGTGACTTGAAATCCGAGATCAAATTTGGCACTTTTAGAGACATCTCCAATGTTCGCTGTTAAGAAATTTTTACGTGTCTTATTACTATTATGAAAAGCCATCAATGGCGAAATTAAAATCAATCCTTCAATATCAAGTTGCACTTTTTCTAATAAATTGACACAAATGAGCCCACCTAATCCGACCCCAATAATAAATGTAGGAAGATGATACGCTTCTGCAATTTCAATCCACTCAAGTACCCGTTCTTGATAGATTTCAAAGCTTTCGATTTGGCCCTTATTCATACGTGACGTTTGGCCTTGTCCAGGTAAATCGCCCATAATCACATGATAACCATTACGTTTTAAATGTGTGATGACATAGGCGTATCTTCCTGTATGTTCTAACATATTATGAACAATAACGATGACGCCTTTAGCTTTATTATCTGTTTCCCATTTCCACATACAACATTACCCTTCCTTTACGTTCTTCCTTTTATTATAGCGTGATTTTATTCATGTTTGCGAATAAAAAGGAAATCATAAAAACAGGATAGAAATCTACTTGAGACGTAAATTTTCTATCCTGTTGATATGCGTCACTGACAACTATTAAAAAAGCGCGTGTGATCTTTAAATATTTACTATGATGCTGCGCTTTCCATTTTTAAGATAATTTAAAAGTTTTACGTATGAACGGTAAACGTAATAATAAAATTGCTAAAAGCAATTCATAAAAAGTAGGGAAAAACTTTGCGACTAACATTAAGAAAAATTGACCAATCAGTGAGCCATTTCCCTGAGAAGCATTAAAATTCGCTATAATACCAGCATCAATGAGATTCAACCCTATAATTACAACAGCTACAAGCCACAATCGGTGTGTCAGCACCCCCACAATTAAACCAATTAGAACTAAAATAATAAGTTCAAAAACAAAGTATTGTACAAACGTATCTAACTGCGTCCCAAATATATAAAATGCCATATCTCTAAACATGTTATAATCTCCCTTAAAAAGATTTCACTCTTATTTTAACATGCACATAACGATTGAAATTTAAAGATATCGTAAAGTTTCAATCGCGAACTTTACATTGCGTTAATATTTAGCACTGTTTACTTTTTAAAGCGCATCTTTACAACATTTTCACACCTACTTGATAATCATATGATACGTTTTAGTTGAAAATAAATTTAAATTGAAGGTGTCGTTAATGAAAATCATCGTTAAATGTGTGATTAGTTTATTGTTTTTGCTTATGATGCCCCTCTTTTTAGCACTAGCACAAGAACCGATTGATACTAATTTACAGAAACCACCACTCACCGTTTCACACAATTTATCATCTTAGTCACAAGTAACAAATAAAAAATTTAAATATTCATAATTCTAAAAGAAAAATAGATGCTAAAATTGTAATTATGTACTATGAAAACGTTTTCTTCCATTATCTGTTCATGATACACTATTATTATGACAATGAACAAAGGATATGGGAGGAATTGAAATGAGCTTAATCAAAAACTTTTTTATTACACTATCAAACAATGCTTATTTAAACTCATTAGCAAAAACTGTAGGACCTTCATTAGGTGCAAATAGAGTTGTTGCTGGTAACACGATAGAAGAGGTTGTCGCTACAATTAAGAAATTAAACGACAAAAATATTGCAGCAACCGTCGATAATCTAGGTGAGTTTGTCAATAATGAGCGTGATGCAATTGCAGCCAAAGAAAATATATTAAAAGTTATGGATGCGATTCACGAAAATCAACTCAACGCGCATATGTCGGTTAAGCTCAGCCAATTAGGTAGCGAATTTAATCGTGCCTTATGTTTTGAAAACATTGAAGAAATTGTTTCGAAAGCAAATCGCTATGATCATATGCACATTAACATCGATACAGAAAAGTACGATAGCCTTTTCGATATTACACAAACTTTAGATCGATTAAAACCCAATTATTCAAATATTGGAACAGTGATTCAAGCTTACTTATTTAAAGCAGATGTACTCATCGATAAATATCCAGAACTCCGCTTACGTTTAGTTAAAGGCGCTTATAAAGAATCACCACATATCGCCTATCAAACGAAGGAAGAAATTGATCAAAATTATATTCGACTTATCGAAAAAAGATTATTAAATTCTAAAAGCTTTACTTCAATTGCCACACATGATCACAAAATCATTAACCATGTTAAAAAATTTGTTGAGGACAATCATATTGATAAATCTCAATTCGAATTTCAAATGTTGTATGGATTTAGAAGTGATCTAGCAGAGTCGATTGCAAAGGAAGGATATAATTTTACGATTTATGTCCCTTATGGTGATGATTGGTTTGGTTACTTCATGCGACGATTAGCGGAAAGACCTCAAAACTTAACATTAGCCTTCAAAGAATTTGTAAAACCAAAAGTCCTTCTCTCTATAGGTGCAATTGGACTTGCAGTCGGTACATTATTTAAGCTGTTAAAAAATAAATAAAATAGTTTGACACTCATGTCAACTTTAGAAAGCCACAACATGCCAAAATAGTAGCTGTTGTGGCTTCTGCTTATTAATGTCACATTAACAAAATGGAGTGGCTGTCTCTATTGACATCATGTCTTAGCGCCACTCCACATCATCGTTTTCAATTATAAAATTTTGGTAATCGCTACGTAATTGAAATATGAGCGCTTTATTTCATTAAAACTGTTTTAATAAGTTAGCCATTTCTATTGCACCAACGGCGACTTCTGCCCCTTTATTGCCTGCTTTTGTACCTGCACGTTCAATAGCTTGTTCAATATTTTCAGTTGTTAAAACACCAAATATTACAGGAATGCCTGTATCGTCTCCCGCTTTAGCAATGCCTTTAGCAGCTTCGTTACAAACATAATCATAATGGGATGTTGCACCACGAATCACACAGCCAAGTGTAATCACTGCATCATATTTTTGAGTTTGTGCCATTTTCTTTGACACAATTGGAAGTTCGAATGCTCCCGGTACATAAGCAATATCAATATCGTCAGCTTCGACTTGGTGGCGTTTTAACGCATCAAGTGCCCCTTCGACTAAACGACCTGTGATAAAATCATTAAAACGACTTACAACAATCCCTATTTTTAAACCTTTACCTATAAGTTGACCTTCAAATTTCATTTTTCTTCCTCCTATATTTAAATCATATGTCCCATTTGTGTTTTTTTGACGTGCATATAATCATGATTGTGTTCATTTTCTTCAGCTATGAGCGGAATTCGCTCATCAATTTGAATTCCATAACGTTTTAAACCATGAAATTTTTCTGGATTATTACTCAATAAATGCACGCGCTCTACATTAAAGTGTCTTAACATTTGTGCTGCGATATCGTACTCTCTTAAATCTGGTTCAAAACCTAACGCTTCATTAGCGGAAACTGTATCATAGCCTTGCTCAATCAACTCATAAGCTTTTAATTTATTCATTAAGCCAATGCCTCTACCTTCTTGGGGTAAGTATAAAATCATGCCACCATGTTGTTCAATATAGGCCATTGCCGCTTCAAGTTGATCTCCACAATCACAGCGTGCACTATGAAAAATATCTCCTGTAGCGCAAGCAGAATGAATACGTACATTCATCGTTGGGTGAATCTCACCCTTCACAATAGCTAAATGTTCAGTACCATCTATATTCGAAGTGAATCCATACATATCAAAAGTACCAAATCGCGTAGGTAACTTAACTTTCGCTTGTTCCGTTATGATTTTACGATTCACTTTAATGTGTCCAACAAGATCCTCAATAGAAATCATTTTCAATTGATGCATCTCTTTGAACTGTTCAAGTTGCACGCCTTTAGCCATTGTTCCATCTTCATTCATAATTTCACAAATTAATCCTGCAGGTGTAGCACCCGTTAACCGTGCTAAATCAATAGTGGCTTCTGTATGACCACGACGTTCTAAAACACCATGCGTTTTTGCAATCAACGGAAATAAATGGCCCGGTTGGTTAAAGGTATGTTGGTCCATTTGTTCATCAATTAAAGCACGTGCAGTCTGCATCCTTTCAAAAGCGCTAATTCCAGTTGTCGATTGGATATGATCAATACTTTGTGTAAAAGCCGTACCATGTGGATCGTTATTGTGTTTAACCATTCCATCCAATCCTGCTTTTTCAGCGATTTCTTTTGTAATAGGTGCACATATGAGTCCTCTTCCATATTTAGTCATAAAATTAATGGTGTCATCGTGCATCCACTCCGTTATAGCAACAAGATCTCCTTCATTTTCACGATCTTCATCGTCTACAACAATAATCATTTCTCCTTTTTTTAAAGCATTGAGCGCTTCATCAATTGTATCTAATTTCATTACTTACGCCTCCATTAAAATCCTGCTTTCAGCAAATCTTCCATAGATAGGTCTGATTTTTGTGTTGCAATCGTTTGGACATATTTAAATAACATGTCTGTCTCTAAATGAACAGGATCTCCTTGTTTCTTCGTAGATAAAGTTGTCGCTTTTCTTGTTTCTGGAATTAAATGAATGTCAAAAGCATGAGGGTGCTTTTTAAAAATTGTTAAACTGATACCGTCAACAGCAATAGACCCTTGAGAAACCATTTGATTCATTAAAATAGTGGGTGCTTCAATCGTATAAATCCATTCATTTTGTGATGATTGAATTTGTTTGATACGACCTTTCCCATCTACATGGCCTTGCACAAAGTGACCTCCTAAACGGCCAGTGGCTAATAACGCGCGCTCTAGATTGACTTTATCGCCTGCCTTAAGTTCTGCAAGATATGTTTTATTTTCAGTACCTAAAATAACTTCCACTGAAAAACTGTTTGCGTTAAAAGTGGTTACCGTTAAGCACGTGCCATTGACACTTATAGAATCACCAATATGCATATCTGTTAATATATGTTGACATTGTATAGTCAGTTCAGTTGTGGGGTTTCGCTTTTGAATTTTTTCAATTGTACCTATTTCTTCAACGATACCTGTGAACATGGATTCACTTCCTCTTCATTCGTAATTTCATGTCGGTATCTATTATTTCACTGTGTACAATTTCAAATTGTGGTAGTTGGTCTAAAGGCATTACATCGTCTGTTTGATAAAATTGATATTTACCTTGACCACCTATGATTTTCGGGGCTAAATATAGGATGAAGTTAGTCACATCATGTGACGCTAAAAATTGTGATGTCACGTTCGGTCCGGCTTCAACAAGTATCCGACCGAAACCTTTTTGAAATAAATCTTTTAATATAAAATCAACATTTAATTGATTCGCTTTAATAATATGAATATGGTCTTTTGTCGATGTTAAACTATGGTTCTCGGTATAAATATAAATCGGTGTCGTTTCATCTTTAAAGAGTTGCGCATTCCAGTTCACGTCACCAGAACGCGAAAGAATGACTTTTGCCGGATGATGTCCGTCTTCAATACGCGTTGTCAAACTTGGATTATCTTTGCGAAGTGTCCCATTACCAGTGATAATGGCATCATGATTATGCCTCAAATTAAAAACATCTTGCTTTACAGCTTTTGATGTAATCCACTGACTCTCTTCAACATCTGTAGCTTGTTTGCCATCTATACTTGCACTGACTTTGACAGTTACAATAGGTCGTCCCTCTGATTTACTTTTGAAAAAGTCAGCATATAAATCCAAGGCTCGTTTCATCGGACGGTACTCTACATCAATACCCGCTTCTACCATCATTTGGTGACCCGCTGTATCTAAAGTGATATCTTTAGCTGCGTATACCACCTTTTTAATCCCTGTGTCGATGATTCTTTTGGCACAAGGCGGTGTACTTCCATAATGAGAACAAGGCTCTAATGATACATAAATCGATGCATCTTTTACATTTGCTTCACCAGCCATATCAATGGCTTGAATTTCAGCATGTTTGTCGCCTTTTCTTAAATGTGCGCCTAATCCAATGATTCTACCGTGTTTAACTACAACAGCGCCTACAGGAGGATTCGTTCCTGTTTGGCCGTTGACCATTTGTGCGAGTTGTATTGCTTGTTCTAAATAATTTTCCAATCTTTCACCTCAATAAAAAAACCACTCGTTTAAAATCGAGTAGTGGGAATTAGGAATCGCTATCTCTTAAAAGATAGACGTATTCATTTATCATTTGGTACGACAAATAAGCTTCACAATACTTTGTGAAAATGTCCTACCTATTCTTCCTCCCATCCAGACTCTAACTGTCGGCTCTAGATTCTCACTAGATCAGCCATATCGCTTTGCAATATGGGTCGCAGGCTTTAATTTACTGCCGGTTGGGAATTTCACCCAGCCCCGAAAGAATATATGAAATTGTATTGAGTATAAAAGATACGCATGGACTGTCGAAGTCCATGCGTCTATATTACCGTATCTTTTTAAATTTTACAATTGTTTGAATATAAAATCAGGAAATAAACTTATTCTATAAAAAATCATTATTAAATAATAATATAACTTACTAAAAATATGACTTGTCCTCTAACGCATCACAATCATAGTGACGCTTTAAAGAAAGTGAACCGAATCTTTTGAAAGAATAGATAAATCATGTTGTCATTTTCTAAGTTGAATGCCTTATTTTTTCTTTTTCTTCTTCTTGTCTTTTTTCTTTTTCTTCGCCTTTTTCTGCGCTTTCTTTTTCTCTTTTTCGAGCGCTTTTTTAGCTTTATACGTGTCATATAAATTGTCGACTGCCCTCACGGCTTGTTGAACAATCATTGTCACACCATTACGTTCAAAATTGACACCATTGGTAATTTGACCAATTGCTCTTAAGTTTCGCAAAGTTCCATACAATGGACTGATTACTTCATTTGTAGACGGCACGATTTGAATTCCACCCATTGGATGCGGTTGTATAATTTCTCGATTCGCAATATCCAACAACAGTGCATCGTCCTCATCTAACTGACTCAAATGTTTTTTCGGCCCCGTCGCATTGATGACGATACCCACTTTTAATTCATCCTCTTTATTTTTAAAGGCAAGTCGATATTTACCGTAATATTGGCGTACATTTTCGAGTCCAGATAATATTTCTAAATCACCAGCTTTAATTGCGTCAATCAACAATAAAGCTGTTTCTCTCGGCATCGGATTCGTATTTTCTTTTAAATATCTATGATACTTCGTTATAAATTGGGATTGATCTTCACGACTCAAACTGTTCCAAATCCAATCCATATTTTCTTTTAATGCCTCAAATACACTCTGCAAAGCCCCTAAATCTTCAGGATGATTCAAGTCATAATTTAAATCACGGACCGCATCATATTTTCGACGTTTAAGCAATTTTTGAAGTGGAATCTCTCGCACTTCACATTCTTTTTTAAATAATTCCACCGCTTCTTCTAATGGAACCACACCCATATTTTCTGCTTTTAACTGGTCAAAATTTTCAAGAGTGAGATATTTAAATTTAATCGTTTGCATCTCACCCCGAACACTTGGCAACTTACCACCACGACTCGCCATAATAATTGGCTTTTTCTGGTGGTGCGACAATGCATAACGAATGACGTCTAAACTTGCCAAACCCGTACCGATAATAGCAATTGTGTCATCTTTTTTAACTTCTGACAGTGTTTGATTAGCTGGATAAGGCGCTTGAATATAACCCTTTTGACCTTTGAGTTGGTAAGGGTCGTGATATGACATCGTACCAATTGTAAAAAACACATAGTCATAGTCTTTACAAGATTCCACTTCATCATCAGTACATACAACGATTCGCTTAGGAATGATTTCATTGGCTTGCTCTTCAATATACATATGTTTAACTTCTTTTTTAATTACATTTACATTGTCGAATGCATGATCAAATTGTTCTAGATAGCTTTTCATGTAATGACCAAATACATAACGTGGCAAATAGTCCGCATCACCGTAATTAAATGTATCTTGCTCGTTATACCATTCTCTAAATTCTAAAATATTATCGATATTCAATGACAGCATATCAACTGGTACATTGATGAGCAAATCCTCACTATCATTTTGAAAGGGCTTGCCTTGCCCCATATTTTCCTCGTTATCATAAATATCTAATTGAATTTTCTTAAAATGCTTGTATTTAACTAATTGTCTGAGCACACTCACACCTGCTGTGCCCATTCCTATAATGGCTACTCTCATCTTGCATCATCCTTATTTTAAGTATCTCATTCAAATTCATTATACCCTTAATGAAAAGAAATAATGAAAAAACGTTATTTTTATATGCGAATGTGATAAAGAACACTAAAAAAATTACTATGGTATAATAATCTCACAAGATATTTTTACCCTTTTTGTTTAATTGAAGATATGATATTAATATTCGGAGGCTTTGTCATCGTGTATAAAAAATTGGCTTTATTTATGTTAAGTTTGATTATTTTGTCTGGTTGTTCACTTCCCGGTTTAGGTGGGACTTCAAAAGATAGTGTAAAAATCACAGCACTATCGACGAGTGAGTCACAAATTATGGCACACATGGTTCGACTTAAAATCGAGCATGATACAAAAGGAAAAATCAAACCCGCAATCATTAATAATTTGGGCTCTAGTACGATTCAACATAATGCTTTAATCAATGGAGATGGAAATATTTCTTCGACACGTTATACGGGTACGGATCTTGTCGGTGCATTAGAAATGGACCCAGTCAAAAATCCTAAAAAAGCAATGGCGATTACTCAAAAAGAATTTGAAAAACGTTTCCACCAAACTTGGTTTGACTCTTATGGATTTGAAAATACTTTTGCGTTTATGGTCACTAAAGAAACAGCACGTAAGTATCATCTAAAAAATGTATCAGATTTAAAAAAACATAGCGATGAACTGCGTTTAGGAACAGATAGTACCTGGATCAAACGCGCCGGTGATGGGTATCCTGCTTTTACAAAAGCATATGGTTTTGATTTTGATACAATCCGACCGATGCAAATTGGTTTAGTGTACGACGCTTTAAAAAATAAAAAATTGGATGTGGCATTAGGTTATACTACTGATGGTCGTGTTTCAGCCTATGACCTTGTTGTTTTGAAAGATGATAAACACTTCTTCCCACCTTATGACGCGAGTGTCGTTGCAACAGATCAAATTTTAAAAACACATCCTGAACTCAAACAGTCTTTAAAAGATTTATCAGGTAAAATCAATACAAAACAAATGCAAAAATTGAATTATGAAGCAGATGGAGAAGGAAAAGAGCCTGCTGTTGTCGCAAAAGATTTCTTAAAAGCCCATCATTATTTTGAACATTAATTACGACAATATTTAATAGCTGAACTGAAAATGAAATTGAACAAGCTTATAATAGAGTGAGGTGATTGATTTTGATTAAAAAAATTGGTAAAGTGCTCATTTTAACAATTGCTTTATTTTTCCTCTTAGGACGTCGTAACAAAGCGGAATAATAAAGCATCGACTGTATCAACGCATATATAAAGCAACTTTGAATCACACATACACTTTCTTCCTAGAGTTATAACATAAATAAAGCGGAACAGAAACCTACACTCGAGTGTTTGGATTCTGTTCCGCTTTATTTTATTGATTATCATATATTCTTAAATTCTCTATAGACTAGTAATTTTTACCATCTTGATGTTTTTTGTCATCTTTATAAACATACCAGTTAAAATATTTACCTTCTGTTTTCATATCTTTGTAAAAATCTGCCATAATGACGGCGTTACTTTTCGCCCAATTAATATCTGTTGCATATTGATGTTCACCAGGATTTTTAGGATTCCATCTCATACTGTACAACGTATTCTGATTTGGGTTTGATAAGTAATGATCATGGATAAATTCTGCGCCACCATAAATCGCTTTTTCTGGTGTATCCCAGCCTTTTTTCTTCGCATATTTAGCACCTGTTTTAATAGGGTCTTCATCAAGTGCCCCAACACCATAAAAATTATAATATTTTTTACCGTCAATATCGACACCGTTCGACAACTCTGACATAACTGAGCCAGTTTCTAATAAAGCGTGTGAAATTAAGTAAACTTCATTCACTTGTTTTTCTTTAGCAGCATTTAAAAAATCATCCGTATGTGCCAATAATGTTGGATGATTTCTCAACATTCTTTTAATTCTGTTTTTATCAATACCTTGATATTTCGACAAATTTAAAAATTGATACTTCTGTCTCTTGTCATCCATAAACACCGAACTATCCATCGCATCGCGAATTTCTGAATCAGATGCGTCACGCCAATTCGTATGATTTTTATTTGAAACTTGTTGACTAGTATAGTTATCAATTTGTTTCTTTGCTGCCTTATCAAGTGTCACATCTAGTTTCTCAACTTGCTCTACTTGATTAACATGCTTAAAAAAGATTTGATCTTTAATCATGCTAAAAAAGAAAAAACCTGCAATAACAAAAATAATAAAAGACGCTATTACAGCAATTATCGAGCCATTTTTGTGCTTTCTCATAAACACACCTCTTCAGAATGTTTCATTTTAATTCATATATTTATTTTATCCGCTTGAAATCAAATTTTACCACCTTCAATGCATCTATACAACGAGATACCCCCGTTGTTACACATTCATAAAAAAATAGTAATGAATATGTAAAGTTCTTCATTACTATTCATCGCGATGATAATCCATCATAATGAAACTTGCAGCTTGAGAGCGGTTTTTATAATAATAACGTGCGAGATCAATCGTACCTTCGACTTCGCCATCTCGATACATCATTTGTTTTGTCATGTTGTTAATCATTACAAATTCTGAACGATCTCGGATAACATCTAAATCATCATTGCGCGCGAAAAAATGCTCTAAATTTAAATGATCGTAGTCCATAATTTCCTCCTCGAATGTTAACTAATAAATTAAATGTCATTAAAATGCATTCAACGACAAATATACAAAGAATTTAAACCTATTTGTCATTGCTAAAACTTGTATTAAACATAAAATAGCACAAATCGTGGAATGCCTCAATCTTTTAGCTGTGTTACAAAGGAAATGACCGGTCAGTTCATTTATTATTGAGGAGTCATGTCCATGCAATTTAATACACTTTATGTCCAATACTATAAGTTAATCCATTTTTTACTGCACAAGTATCATATTGATTATAATTATGATGAGTACTTTCAACTTTTATTAATCAAATTATGGTCTCTATCTTTAAAATATAATCCTTCTTTCAATCAAAGCTTCAAAAAATATATCACCTATCACTTACAATTCTATCTTATTGATTTATTACGTCAATCATCTCAAAAGCCCACACCGTTGCCGCTAGAAATGAAGCAAATAGAATTACAAACGACAGCTCTAAATACGACGCATTTGTTGTTAAGCGATTTAACAAAAACCTTGAAGCCTCCGGAACAGCAATGGTTGCGATACTATTTACAAGGCTATCGACAAAAAGAAATTCAACAGTTGATGCAACGTTCTCCGACTACAATAAGGAAATATAAGACGCATGCTTTGAAACACTTGAAGCAAGTTCTCACATATGAAGATATTAAGAAAGGATTTTAACAATGACGATACAATATGCGCACGAAACTATGCTTTACCTCAAAACTTCTGAAAATATAGAGTATCCACTTTTGATTAAATATGTATCTCATACGCACCATAGCCAGCATTCTCTTCATCGCTTCTTAAACGATTTGGCATTAGCGTCACAAAAAGACCTCCGCACTCAGAAAAATTTCTCTATGCAACTTTTAAATACGTATCATTTATCACCCTTCTATTTGAATCCAAGACTCATCCTATGCCCCATGCAACCTCAACGTGCACCTGTACAGATATTCATCAATATGGTTCAAGTCATCGCAGCCTCTTCTTATTTTGAACAAACGAAAGTCCATTTTGAACACAATATCACCCTCGTCGTCCCTATACCACTCATACAATTTATAAAAAAATGGAAAGATGCAATGATGCTTTCCAAATTATTATAGCTTTATTTTGCTTTATTAAATTTATAATCGATGAGTCGCTTTGTAAAATAGCCATTCGCTACTTTCATCAAATAGACAATGAGCACTAAAGAAATCAACGCACTTAACATAATCGTGATCACTAATCCTACTGATAAATTCATATTCGGTTGGATAAAATAATGGGCTGAACTTAAACATAAGAGTAATGCCCCTATAAACAGTCCTAGTAACAGCACATTGACAACAAACAAACCTATCAAAGTCATTGTTAAATAACTGGACGTTTTTAATTCATTCGAAAAAATATGATTCCTTAAATAATAGGAAACAAATCGCTGTGGTGTACGATATTGATTCTGTATATCATCCATGTCATGCGATTTTAAATATGTGCGCAGTGCTTTTTTCTCACGTTGATTAAGATACCATAAGTCTTTTTCAATTTGATGTTGAAATGCTTGATTCTGCATGTGCAACATAGGCCCCCTTTCATCTTTGTAGCATTTTCCTTGTTCACTTTATCATAACACAAACGCCTACCTTAATAAGCAACTCACTCATTAGAAATTAAAAAGTGACTGCATCTAAAGCATACACTCATGCTTCAGAAACAGTCACTTTTTTTAACGTTTAAGCTTGTTATAAACTTTTCGTAGCTTGACTCCCATAAAGGAAAAAGCCATTGAACTCATTTCAAATCTATCTCACAAGTTAAAAATTATAAGATACTTAATCCAGAAGATTTAATATCTTTCTCAAATCCTTTAACTGTATCTACAGATAATTCATTGATGTCACGTCCAATGTTAGACACTTTTTTCACAACGTCTGATGGACAAGTAATGATATCTGCACCAATTTCATCAGCTTGAATGACATTGAATAACTCGCGACAGCTTGCCCATAATAATTGCACGCCTTTTTTACTATGTGTCACTTCAACTGATTCTTTCATTAATGGCATAGGGTCAACACCTGTATCTGCAATACGTCCTGCAAAAACAGACACATATGTTTCTACACCTTCAGTGACAGCTTCAGTGATAGCTTTAACTTGTTCAATTGTATAGACAGCAGTGACATTTAATTTAACGCCTTTAGCTGATAATTTTTCAATTAATGGAATCATTGATTCGCCTTTTGTATTGACAACTGGAATTTTAACAAAAATGTTTTCACCAAATTGTTGGATGATTTCTGCTTCTTTTTCCATTGTTTCCATGTCATCGCCAAAAACTTCGAATGAAATCGATGCATCAGGAATTGCCTCTACTGCTTCTTTAGCAAATTCCACATAGTCTTTAACGCCAGCTTTTGCCATTAAACTTGGGTTTGTAGTAAAACCGTCTACCTCTTTATTTTGATAAGCTTTTTTCATTTGTTCAATATCTGCACCATCTGCAAATACGCGTACTTTCAATTCTGCCATTTTAAATAGCCTCCTTATTGCTGTTAATCCTATTTATAGTTATACCATTTTTAAGTCCTATTCTGCTATTTTAACGCTTTGCATTTGAACAACATTCGTTCAATTCACAAATAAAATATGATATGATTACTATCGATAAATAAAGGAGGCGCACTATGTCCAAATCAAAAAAATACTTTTACTTATCGGTATTGTTAATGCTTATTAGTTTTTATTTTAATACACAAAATCCTATGCTCGAAAAGCATTTTACTTCAATTGTAAAATTGATTTTTGTATGTAGTATTGTAAACTTCGTCATTTTAGTTGCATCCATCGTTTTTGCAGACAAATCAATCAAACATTTGCCAGAGCAACGCAGTTGGATACATAAAGCGTCACGAATACAACCGTGGATTCTTTTAGTGGTCATTTGTATTCATATTGTAAGTTCCCTATTTACCTTTGGTATTATTTAAATGACGCATGAAGCCATTTAAGGTTCAGGTGATTGCATGAAATATATTTATATCTTTATAGGTGGTGCGATAGGTGCATTGTTGAGATGGCAAATCAGTTTCATCCCTGTTGACTCACAGTTTCCAATCGGCACCTTTCTTGCTAATTTAATCGGGGCAATGGGTATGGGATATTTTACCCGTCTCTCTACAAAGTGGTTTACCCAACATCCTCAAGTCAAACAGGGCATAACAACTGGCTTTTTAGGGGCATTAACCACTTTTTCAACCTTCCAATTTGACCTCGTTCATTTAGCTGAATATGGTCATTTACTGATACTACTAAGTTATGCGCTCGTCAGTTATTGTTGTGGCATTTTATGCTGTTTTCTAGGTTATCGATTAGGAGGTTTTCACAAATGAATGTCCTACTATTATGTATAGGTGGCGGTATTGGGGCTGTCCTTCGAGCAATGGTAACAGCTCGCTTATCTAGCTTTGATTTTTTCAAAATACCGATAACTACCTTATTCGTTAATTTGTTAGGTTCTTTTCTAATCGGCTACCTTTTTCAAATTTATACTGCCTCACACGCAGCGCAATTATTTTTTGCTGTCGGTATACTGGGCGGTTTTACAACATTTTCAACATTATCATTAGAGTTATTACAAATGCTTCAACAGTCGAAAAAACGACTTCTATTTGTCACATATAGCGTCCTGCAATATGGTGCATGTTTTATCGCTTGTTGGTTAGGTGTCCAATTTCATTTGTAAAATAATTCATACATACTAAAACATAAACCCGAGATCTCGCTAACGTTGCGAAATCTCGGGTTTTTGATAGTTTTTATTGACCGTTAAATTGTAGAGGATCTGGTCCAATACGACGATCTTCATTGAGCGCATCTAAGCGACCCATCTGTTCTTGAGATAATTCAAAATCAAAAACATTTAAGTTTTCTTCAATACGACTTGGTGTGATTGATTTAGGTATTGTTACAACACCATGTTGTACATTCCAACGAATAATGACCTGTGCTGCTGAACGGTTTACTTCATCTGCAACACTTTTTACCGTCGCATCGTCTAGAATTTGTGCATTCATTAAAGGTGACCAAGATTCCATAAGAATATTTTGTGCATCAAGATACTCATGTAAAGCTTTTTGTGTCAAATATGGATGGAATTCAACTTGGTTAATCACAGGTTTGATACGAACATTGGCAAGTAAACGATCCAAATGTTCAACATTAAAATTACTTACACCAATATTTTTAACTTTTTGATCTTGGTAAAGATCTTCCATCCCTTTCCACGTATCAATCATTAAATCTTCATCAGTTCCTGGCCAATGTACAAGATATAAATCTAAGTAATCTAAACCTAAACGCGATAATGAAGCTTGATAAGCTTTTTCCACATTGTCACGACCATAATCACTTAACCAAAGCTTAGACGTAATAAACAAATCTTCACGCTTTAAGTCATTTTCTTCTAAAGCTTCACGAATACCTTCGCCCACTTTTTCTTCATTTTTGTAAATCATCGCCGTATCAATACTACGATAACCATGCTTAATCGCATGCTTAACCGCATCCTTCGCAGAATCATCATTTTCTACACGGAAAACACCTAAGCCCACCTGAGGCATACGATTTCCATTATAAAAAGACTTTTCATACATACAACATCGCTCCTTTACTCTATCCACCTTACATGCTATATCATTTTCAGCAGATGTTAAAGCCATTGAACTTGGGAGCGAGACAGAAATCTATTTGATTTCGTTGTCTCGCCCCGGCAAGGATGACTAGAGCTGGACAAGCTACCAAAGCGTAGAACAGCTCAGTCAGCTACTGCGCTTTCTACTTTTTCGTACGCTTATCATGCGAGACAGAAATCTATTTGATTTCGTTGTCTCGCCCCGGCAAGGATGACTAGAGCTGGACAAGCTACCAAAGCGTAGAACAGCTCAGTCAGCTACTGCGCTTTCTACTTTTTTCGTACGCTTATCATGCGAGACAGAAATCTATTTGATTTCGTTGTCTCGCCCCGGCAAGGATGACTAGAGCTGGACAAGCTACCAAAGCGTAGAACAGCTCAGTCAGCTACTGCGCTTTCTACTTTTTTCGTACGCTTATCATGCGAGACAGAAATCTATTTGATTTCGTTGTCTCGCCCCGGCAAGGATGACTAGAGCTGGACAAGCTACTAAAGCGTAGGACAGCTCAGTCAGCTACTGCGCTTTCTACTTTTTTCGTACGCTTATCATGCGAGACAGAAATCTATTTGATTTCGTTGTCTCGCCCCGGCAAGGATGACTAGAGCTGGACAAGCTACTAAAGCGTAGGACAGCTCAGTCAGCTACTGCGCTTTCTACTTTTTCGTACACTTATCATGCGAGACAGAAATCTATTTGATTTCGTTGTCTCGCCCCGGCAAGGATGACTAGATCTGGACAAGCTACCAAAGCGTAGGACAGCTCAGTCAGCTACTGCGCTTTCTACTTTTTCGTACACTGATCATGCGAGACAGAAATCCTATGTTATTTGGTATTTCTAAAAATTTTTGATTCCAATTCAACTAGCCATTTTGATCATTGAATCCTCTAAAAACAGTCAAAAAAAGAGGTCAAGACATCAATCTGTCTTAACCTCTAAATATTAAATGCTTCATCAAATGACAATAGACAACTTAATTAAAAGATTCAATTTCATCCATAATACTTTGAAGCGCATTAACATCATATTGAATACGACCATGGAAAACAAATTTGTTAAAGAACTCATTCAACTGTTCTGGACCTACTAACACTTTTGTTGTTCCTTGTGTTGCAAAGCTTGAAATCGTTACATCGCCTTCACGTTTTGGATTAAAATATAAAATCGTAGTTGGCGTATATTTTAAATCCAATTGACGTTGCAATTGTGTCGCAACTTGCTCAATATGATTGATTTGTTTTGTATAATCTTTGATTGAAAGTGCATTTTGTTCACCATCTTGTTGGTCCAGCACAACCATTTGTGGTGTTGATGGATCTAAATCTAATGTTTTGAAAACTTGCTCTAACATTGGATTTTCTGAAAATTGATTTTGACTTACGCCTTGATATACATGACCTTTTAAAAGTTCAGAATCAATAATATAAAGGCCTGTACGTGTCAAAACGAGATGACTAATACGTGTAATATCCTCTAAATCATTAGTGGGTAAAAAGATATTGGCCATGATATGCATATCTTCTGGTCGAATACGTTTTTCTTTGACTAATCTTTCACGTATTCCAAGTAAACGCATATCTGTCACATATTCACTACTATTTTTTGAAAATAATTTTAATGCATCAATTTCTCTATTTTTTGAAGAAAGCATTGTTTCATATTCTTCTTTATGTTGCGTGTCCGCTTTTTTCTTTTCAATTCGAACTTTTTCAAGCTCTTCTTCATGCTCATGAGTCAGTTGATCTTGCTTCGTTTGATATTGACTTGCGTAACTTTCTTTCGCTTTCTTTTTACTTTTGAGCGCTATCAAAAACAAAATAAAGAATAATGCTGCAATTACAATAGCAGCAATGAGGCCTATTTCGATTGGACCAAATTGTGTCATTTGCAATACCTTCCTTTTATCTACATTTCTACAGTTATTTCTATTATATTAAATAACTATAAAATTAGCGATAGTTAAAGCAATAAAATTTATTGTAAAGCAGAAACCGCTTCTTTTAATAATTCAATTTTATCTGTTTTTTCCCAAGGTAATTGCACATCATTTCGACCAAAGTGACCATATGCGGCTGTTTGTTTATAGATTGGGCGTTGTAAATCAAGCATTTTAATAATTCCAGCAGGTCTTAAATCAAAGTGATCACGTACGGCTTGAATTAAAGTATCCTCACTGACTTTTCCTGTGCCAAATGTATCGATAGCGATAGAAACGGGCTGAGCGACACCAATAGCGTAGGCAAGTTGCACTTCACATTTATCCGCAAGTTGTGCAGCTACAATGTTTTTTGCGACATAGCGCGCTGCGTAGGCTGCAGAACGGTCGACTTTTGTAGGATCTTTTCCTGAAAAAGCACCCCCACCATGACGGGCATAACCACCGTAAGTATCCACAATAATTTTACGGCCAGTTAAGCCTGCGTCACCTTGTGGACCACCAATGACAAAACGCCCTGTTGGATTAATGAAAAATTTAGTCTCTTCATCTAATAAGCTTGGGTCTACTGTTGGATAAATAACATACTCTTTAATGTCATTTTGGATTTTTTCTAATTCAATTTCTTCGTGATGTTGTGAAGATACAACAATTGTATCAATACGTTTGGGTTGATTTTGTTCATCATATTCAACCGTCACTTGGACTTTACCGTCTGGTCGTAAATAATCTAAAGTTCCATTTTTACGGACTTCTGATAAACGTTTCGATAATTTATGTGACAGGTCAATTGGTAATGGCATGAGTGTATCTGTTTCATTTGTCGCAAAACCGAACATCAAGCCTTGATCGCCAGCACCTGTATTTAACTCTTCGTCATTCATTTCATCACGATATTCTAAAGCGCGATCGACACCTTGTGCAATATCAGGTGATTGTTCATCTATCGCTGTTAAAACAGACATTGTTTTATAGTCGTAACCATACTTCGCACGTGTATAGCCAATCTCTTTAACTGTTTCGCGTACGACTTTTGGAATATCTACATAAGTGGAAGTAGAAATCTCACCCGCGATTAAGGCCATACCTGTCGTCACTGTCGTCTCACAAGCGACACGTGCATTTTTATCTCCTTTCAAAATTTCATCCAAAATTGCATCAGAAATCTGGTCTGCAATTTTATCAGGATGACCTTCTGTTACTGATTCTGAAGTAAATAAGCGTCTGTTGTATGTCATAATAAACTCCTTTATATAATGGATTACGAACATTCTCTCTCTGAGCTCAATAAAAAAAGAGCCTTTCAACACTATAAAATAGAGTGAAGGCTCTAACGTCCATTCGCTCTTATCGTTCAGACCATATTTGTCTGCAAACGGTTTGGCACCTTTCTTCGTTAAAAGAGGTTGCTGGGTTTCATTGGGTCCATGTCCCTCCACCACTCAGGATAAGAGAATCCGTTAGCACTATATTACATAACTTTTATCAGTCTGTCAATTTCGTACTTATGCACAAATCACTTCTAAAAACCTTTCCTATCTATAAGGTTGATGTTGAATACATCGATATTCATGTAAGAAGCCACTAAAAAAATGATAAATTTGAGTGAACCATTGAAACTTTCGATGAATTTAACGCTGAAGTCATAGTCATAATACGTAAAAATAAATATTTAATCTAAAATCTGTTATTTCCCCTTAAATATAGTAGGGATTATTTCTCTAATATGTTATACTCTTAAATTGTAAAGGCTTACATTCAACAAAATTCGGAGGGGATTAGATCATGTCATTCAATACTAGTGCGTTAGAGGCATTAATCGATAAGCCAAGTTCACATTTTCAACTTACAACAACCGAACTTTATAACAAAATCTTAAAGCGTGATGAAGCAGAGTTAACAGAACTCGGTGCCATCAATGCGAAAACGGGTGAATACACGGGGCGCTCACCTAAAGATAAATTTATTGTAGACAATCCACAGGTAAAAGACGATATCGATTGGGGGTCAATCAATCAACCGATTTCTGAAGAAAAATTTCTCAATCTCTACCATAAAGTTATTGATTACTTAAATGACAAAGAAGAATTGTTTGTTTTTAATGGCTATGCAGGAAGTGATTCAAATTCACAACTTAAACTGACAGTAGTTAATGAATTCGCATGGCATAATTTATTTGCACAAAATATGTTTATTAAACCAACTTCTAAAGAAGAAGCTTCAAAAATCAAAGCAGATTTTACATTAATTTCTGCACCTCACTTTAAGGCAGACCCAAAAATCGATGGTACACGCTCAGAAACTTTTGTTATTATTTCTTTTAAGCATAAAACAATTTTAATTGGCGGCACAGAATATGCGGGTGAAATGAAAAAATCAGTCTTTTCTGTCATGAACTATTTATTACCAAAACATGATATTATGAGCATGCATTGTTCAGCAAATGTTGGAGGTAAAGGTGATGTCGCTCTGTTCTTTGGACTATCTGGAACAGGTAAAACAACATTGTCAGCAGACCCAAATCGTAAACTCATTGGTGATGACGAACACGGTTGGAACGAGAACGGTGTTTTCAATATTGAGGGAGGCTGCTATGCGAAAGCGATTAATTTATCAGCTGAAAAAGAGCCACAAATTTTCAATGCGATTCGATATGGTACTGTACTTGAAAATTTAGTGGTTGATACACATGGATATATTGACTTTGATGATAATCATTATACTGAAAACACACGCGCTGCTTACCCGATTGACCATATCGATAATATTGTGCTCCCTTCTAAAGCATCTCATCCAAATACAATTATCTTTTTGACAGCGGATGCATTTGGTGTTTTACCACCTATCTCTAAATTAAATAAAGATCAAGCGATGTATCACTTCTTGAGCGGCTTTACATCAAAATTAGCGGGTACAGAAAGAGGCATTACTGAACCAGTCCCTTCATTCTCAACTTGTTTCGGTGCACCATTCTTACCTCTTAGAGCTGAAGTTTATGCAAATTTACTCGGTGACCTTATCGATAAACATACCGTTGATGTTTACCTTGTCAACACAGGTTGGACAGGTGGCAAATATGGTGTAGGTAATCGTATTGAATTGAAATATACAAGAAAAATGGTCAATGATGCGATAAATGGTGCGCTTAAAAATACACAATTCGAAAAAGATGAAGTTTTTGGATTGTCGATTCCTACTGAAATTGAAGGCGTACCGAGCACAATTTTACAACCTAAAAATACTTGGTCTGATAAAGAAGCCTATACTGATCAAGCACAACTTCTTGTAGAGCGATTCAAAGATAACTTCAAAAAATTTGGCGAAAATGCACAAGATTTAGAACTAAACGGTGGATTTAAATCGAATTAGAATATCACTGATTTATTTAAGCCATTTCATAATTATATGTATGCAAAAAAGCGCGTCCAGTTTAATTTAACGGGCGCGCTTTTATATTTTGTCATGCTGATAAATTATATTTTTAGTCGATCATCTTTATTCATGATTGATTGTCGTGTCGACGCATCCAATCCTGTATGAAAGCTAAAACTTTTTTCATGGCTTGTGGTCTCGGTACATGACCTTCATCATGTTGATAGAATGTTTCATACCGTGCGCCAATTTGTTCTAAATGTTGTTCCAAATAATACGCTTGATGAATACCGACTTGACGGTCTTGTTTACCATGAATAATTAAAATAGGAGGCGATTCAGCATCAATATCAGAAAGTGGATTTCGATTACGATAGGCTTGTATATCTTTTTTAGGATGCCCTACCATTCTTCTTAACATACCTCTTAAATCTACTCGCTCTTCATACATTAATTTTAAATCCGTAACGCCACCCCAAATTATATAGCTATTGGCTTTAACAGTTTGAAATGTAAGTAACCCTTGAATCCCACCTCTAGAAAATCCAACAAGATGCAGTGACGCTTGCGGATACATATTTTTTAACATCGTTGCGGCAACTACAACATCATTTAAATCTTTACCCGCAAATTCATCAAAACCTTGACTTCCGTTACTTCCTCTATAATATGGCACAAATACTAAAGTATGTGGGCTTATAAATTGAAGTAATCTTGCTAAACGAACGCGTCCTACTTGTCCTTTACCGCCACGTAAGTAGATTACGATTCTGTTCACATAAGAATGGGGTACCAAGCAGAGTCCTTTAACGTTAAGGTCATCAACACGATACGTCCATTCCTCCACTTTATGCGATAATAATTCACTAGGCATTCGTTTAGCTTTGATAAAAGCCAAGTTCTTTCATCCTTTCTACACATGCTAATATCGCAGGATCATTTAATAAATAACTTTTTTCATCATCTTTAATAGTATCTAATGACTTTGTAAGAATAGGTCCATACGTTTCATGATAATAAGTTTTATCTTCAATCTGGTCGACAAATACGACATAAACATCTTTTTTGAAACAATGTGATTGCCCTTGCACTTCATATTGCGCAATATAATAAAGCGCGTCTATCGTTGAGCCAGTTTCTTCATATAATTCACGTTGCACAGCCTCTTGACTCGATTCATTAATTTCACGTTTACCGCCTGGAAATTCAATCCCTCTATCTTTATGTCGCGTTAACACAAGATTTTGATTGTAAATTGGTAACGCTAAAACGTGTTCACCATTTTGTTCATCGTGATGATTTTTAAATTCAAGCACCACCGTTTGATGATGACTATCGGTAAACTTCACACCCCATACGCCCTTTCTATCTATGTTACAATATAACCTATTGAAGGAGGTTACAACTTGAAAACTTTGTTTATCAAACTGATTCGTTTTTATCAACGTTTTATCTCACCTTTGACGCCACCTTCCTGCCGATTCTATCCAACGTGTTCCAACTATACGTTAGAAGCGATTCAAGTTCACGGTGCATTAAAAGGAAGCTGGCTCGGCTTAAAACGAATTTTAAAATGCCATCCATTTCATAAAGGCGGCTTTGATCCTGTCCCTTTAAAAACATCTCATACGCATCACAACGCTAATAATAAAGAGTGATTCACTTCGGGCGGTTTAAAATATAACCGCCCATTTTTTAAAGTGCCCGATCCTGTTACAATATCTTCTTTAAAATAAAAACCGTCTTCAGGAATATCTCCTGCATAATTGCCCTCACGACTTAATAAAGCAGTGTAATATCGACTCAAACCACATTCGTACATACCACCTAAAACAAATTGTACATCTTCTTTTTTTAATCTCTCAATAATGGAGAGTACTCGATCAATCCCTCCTAAACGAAAAGGTTTCAATACAATGATACGAACAGCTTTACTTTGAATCCATTCCATAATCGCCTCTTCACTTGTCGCATGTTCATCGATCGCTATAGGTGGCAAGGACTGATCATCTATTTTGTCATCTAAAGATTGGAATGGTTCTTCTATATAAGCAAGTTGATACGATTTTAATTGTTTTAAAGTGGCTTCATCTTTTTGAGTTAGTGTTTGGTTAGCATCTGTAGAAACCGGAATCATCGGATACATCGTTGTGAGCATCTTAACTTGTGACAAAATGTCCGCATTCCATTTCAGTTTAATTCTCCCCGCTTGATCTAATTTCATAAGCCGCTGATTAAAATCACCATTAATTGTAATTGTCATTGGAATCGAAAAACATTCCAATGGATAAAACATCGGATACATAGCCATGATAATCGTTGCACGTGCAGCAGGAAATGGATCTAAAGTTGAAACGAGTTTTTGACCTTCACTAAAATTACGAATTTCTTGCCCTCTTACATTTTCAAACCATTTCTGTAAGGTTTGTTTTACATCCGTAATTGTCTCATGATGATACCAATCCGTTTCAAAAGCATTACATTCACCAAACCATAATTTGCCATGCTCATCTTGTAATGCAACAAACAACGTATGTCTATGTGTGAGTTTAATTTTTGCTGTTTGAATCGGATGTACAAATCGTGGGTCAAAACGGTAAAAATGAATGCCCATTAATTTCATTGAAATCCCTCATTTAACAAACGTCTTTGTAATTTACCAGTACTTGTATATGGAAGTGCTTTTACAAAATAAATAAATGCAGGTTGTTTATATTTGGCTAAACGCGCTTGTAAATATCCCTCAATATTTTCAATCGCTTGTTGTGCAACCACATATAAAATCGGTCTTTGTCCCCATACATCATCATCAATGCCCGTACACATCGCATCTTGAACTTCAGGATGTGATTTAGCTACAGATTCGATTTCAAAAGGATAAATGTTTTCGCCACCGCTAATAATTAAATCTTTGCGTCGATCATAAATAATGACGTCGCCATCTTCGTCCATACTCGCGATATCACCTGTTTTAAAATATCCTTCTGCATCAAAAGCGTTCTCAAGATGTGAAGGATATAAATAACCATTCATCACATTTTGTGCTTTTACATAAAGTTCTCCGTGCCCATTTTCGTCCGGAGATACGACTTTCAGATTAACATTTTCACTTGCATGGCCAACTGTATTCGGTTTGCTTTTCAACAACTGAGGTGAAGCTGTTAAAAATTGTGAACATGTTTCAGTCATGCCAAATGAATTATAAATCGGCAACTGATATTGTAGCGCCTGACGAATCAATTGTTCATCTAACTTGGCACCACCTAACAGTATTTTTTCAAGTTGATAAGGTTGATTGAGACCGTTTTGCATTAAACGCATTAATGTTACAGGAACTAAAGAAATATGCGTAATCCCTTTATGTTGAATAGCCTCTATAATAACATTTTCATCGAATTTTTCGAGTAAGTACACGGTAAATCCGTACTGCACACTTCTTAATAAAATACTTAAGCCTGAAATATGAAATAACGGTAACACTGCAAGCCACTTAGACGATGGACTAAAACCTAAACTTTCAATACAAGATTCTGCACTAAATTGGTGATTTGCGAAAGTTTGTGGAACTGCCTTTTGAGGTCCAGTTGTCCCCGATGTAAACATAATCGATGCAATTTGATTTTCAGATACAGAATGAGGAATATGAGGTACCTCTTCACTGATTAATGTACTTGAATATATAACTTTCGTTTTTGTTGTAAATAGGATATTCTGTGTACTGATAATTAAATCAATACCGATTGCATTCATTTGTTGGTCAATTTCATAGGCTGTTAAGCGATTGTTAATCAATGAAATTTCTATTTGATAAAGCCAAGCTGCATGTAAGAGCACAACGCTTTCAATTGAATTATCAATATATAGCCCCAGTCGTTGTCGATTTAAAGCCTTCAATGCGGCCCCTTTTTCAGTCGCTAACTGTAATAAGTCTTCAAATGTCAACGACTCTGATGGGGTCTCTATCGCAATTTTTCTCGGCTGTTGCTTGGCTTGTTGTACGAGCCAATGTTCCATATTCGTCTCCCCCCGAATAAATCTTAATAATACTATTATAGTCTTAATCGAACGCACATGCATGATATAAATCTAAATTTATTTTCATGAAGCAGCGAGAAATAAGATTGGGGATTCGTATTATTTTTATAAAAAATGGCAATTACGTTTTAAAGCAATTAAATAGTGGAATTTTAAAACTATCGTACAAATCAAGAAGAACCCTACAAATTCACTCTGATTTGTAAATATAGATCCATTTTTAATGCGTAAATTATTTCTCAATTGGAGGTGAAGCGTATGACTACGCCTACAGAAAAATTACTGGCTTCTTTAAGTTATTTTAGTGTTTTTTTCGCACCTATTTTATTTCCAGTTATCGTATGGATTGCTGCGGGACCACCAGTCTCCACACATGCTAAAAAGGCGCTACTTTATCACATTTTACCTTGGATCTTAATCCTCATTGCTGTTATTTGTTTTGGCTTAACTCAATCTTACAACCATACTGCAGCTGCCGTTCTATTCATCCTGGGTATTCTTACAGCTTTAGGAAGTGTATTTTATCTTATTTATAATTTATATTGCGGGGTTAAAGTACTTGTGACAGATGAGTAACATGTTGCTTAATAGATGCAATTTAAAGAACAATGTTGTATCGTTTTATAAACGAGTCGCGTTACCTATTGGAGGTTTAAACATGAAGCAAAATCAACCTAATTTAGCGATTTTTATTTCGATCTTGCCATTACTTGCTTACCTTTATTTACAAGGATTTTATGTTGTTATTTATAAAGAAAGCGCTATTGCTCGTGTTCTTGCAGTGTCTGGCATGCTTATTTTCACCATACTTTGTTCTATTGCAGTCTATAGTGCTTTTATCCACACGCAAAAAGATAAATCAAAATAATAAAATCCGAGGTTTTCAAACAGATGAATGAAGACCTCGGATTCTATCTTTTATTAAACGAGTTTTATTGATATTTCGTCTTTAATTAAATTGTTTTATCTTTTTTACGTTTTCGACCTATCATCACCGTACCTAATGTAAGCAATAATGTACCCATTAACCAGCCAGCTTGTGATGTGTTAGATGCTCCTGTATTTGGCAATTGTTTTTCAGTCTGGTGCTCACCTTTAGACATTGATTGGTTTTTCTTGTTCGTTGATGATTTCATCTGACCTTTACCTTGTTGTTGATCCGCTGGCGTTTGTACCATTGGTGGTGTTGGTTGCTCTGGTGTCGGTTGTTCCGCTGTTGGTGGTGTCGGTTTCTCTGGTGTTGGTTGTTCCGGCATCGGTGGTGTCGGTTCTTCTGGTGTTGGTTGTTCTGGCATTGGTGGTGTCGGTTCCTCTGGTGTTGGTTGTTCTGGCATCGGTGGTGTCGGTTCCTCCGGTGTTGGTTGTTCTGGCATCGGTGGTGTCGGCTCCTCTGGTGTTGGCTGTTCCGGCATTGGCGGTGTCGGTTCTTCTGGTGTTGGTTGTTCTGGCATTGGTGGTGCCGGTTCTTCTGGTGTTGGTTGTTCCGGCATCGGTGGTGTCGGTTGTTCTGGTGCTGGTTGTTCTGGCATTGGTGGTTCAGGATTCCAGTTCTTCAATGGGAAGAACCCTGCATCGATACTGTTATCGTCTTTCGTTACCTCGATTTTCGCCACTAAACCATCAGAATCTTTTTCTGTATTCGCTGTTGTATGTTTACTTGTTGCTTCGTATCCTTCTGGCGTTGTAAATACCACTTCGTATTTACCTTTTTTAACATTCGTGAACTGGTAGTGACCTTGCGCATCACTTTGCGTTTCTGCCACGACTTCACCTTGTTCATTTTTCAATGTTACCGTGACATTCGCTAATTCTTTTTCACCTTCATTTTGTACACCATTGTGGTCGCCATCTTCCCATACAAAATCTCCAATTGTGTAGGTTGGCTCCTCTGGGTTCCAGTTCTTCAATGGGAAGAACCCTGCATCGATACTGTTATCGTCTTGAGTTACTTCTATCTTCGCCACTAAACCATCAGAATCTTTTTCTGTATTCGCTGTTGTATGTTTACTTGTTGCTTCGTAGCCTTCTGGCGTTGTAAATACCACTTCGTATTTACCTTTTTTAACATTCGTGAACTGGTAGTGACCTTGCGCATCACTTTGTGTTTCTGCCACGACTTCGCCTTGTTCATTTTTCAATGTTACCGTGACATTCGCTAACCCTTTTTCACCTTCATTTTGTACACCATTGTGGTCGCCATCTTCCCATACAAAATCTCCAATTGTATAGGTTGGTTCAACTGTATCTTCTTCAAATGACAGAATGCCCATCTGTTGCCCACGTTCGATTTCTTTTGGAAGTTCTGATTCAAGGTAGATTAAATCACCATGTTCTTCAGTTTCAGTATCCACACCTGTATTCTTACCGTGAATAACATCGTTTGGAATAGAATCTTCAACTGTATTAATCACATTTCCGCCTTCTATGATGATTTCAGGTTGTGGTGGTACAGGTGCTACAGGTGGAACAGGGATATTTTCACCATTTCCATGACCTTTACCAGAATGAAGTTGAATGCCATCAATCCAGTTTAAAGTTACAGGATATCTATTATTGTATCGATAATTTTCAATTGAATTTTGCGTCACTTTTAAACTGATATCTCGGTTGCCATCAAATTCTCCTTCTAAAACGGCAATTAAAGGTCTTTCCACTCTGCTATCTGTAAGTGGTATGATTTCTAATCGATCCTGATTTGAAGCAATTTTGAAATTTGAAGTTACATTATTCAATGATTCAAGATGATTATGCATACTTTGATTTGGTTTTGAGCCATTAGTTATTTCATATATTTTCAAGCTTTGTTTACCAAAATCAATCCCACTATTTTTATCATTTATGAAAGTGACTTTTTGTAAATTGTATGATTTTGAAAGAGGATTAATGTATGTGATATGTTTAAATTTATGATTGGCTTTATCTAAAGTAATAAAAGCACCTTTTAAGCTAGAAATATTTGTAGCTGTGACTGGGTTTAAATAATTTACAGCCAAGTTTTTCTCGGATTTAAGGCTTCCAACTTCTGCTTTTACATTGATGTTTCCATTATTTAAAACTTTACTTGTATCAATAAATAAAGGCAACTCAAGGTTAACATTCACATTTGATTTATTATTTACAATGTCAGTAAACGTATATTTAATCTTATTACCTGCTACTTCACTTTGTGCTAATACGCCAGATTGACCTTCTAATAAAATATTTGCTGCTTTTTTATCAACAGATATACCATTTGTGTTAATGTTATCTGACAGTTCTACTTCGAAGAAATCTCCACTTCTTGTATTTTCAGGTAATTTCGCATTTAATTTTAAGTTTAATCTTTCCGCTTTTTGTGGATTGATAGCTTGTGTGCTATTAACATTTGTTAAATCAATTTTCACATTTTGAAGTTCTGTTGAAATGTTTTTTGCTACTTTACTTTGATCTGCCTCTTGCTTGTTGTCAGTTAACAGCGCTGGATTTGCTTGTGCTTCTATTTTTTCTTCATTTTTGACAGGTGCGACTTGTGACTTTTGCGATTCAGCTTGGACATTTTCTTTCTTTTTATTACTTAATGTTACTGCTTCTTCATTTTTAGTTTCAACTGGCTGTGCTGAAACAGCTTGAGGTATGACTTCTTCTTTTGTTGAGTCTCCATTTTCCTCACTTTGAAGAGCGAATTGCGCTAGTTCGTTATTCTCAGTTGCTTTATTTGCGTCAGTGGATTGTGGTGTTGATTCTGCAGTTGACTTCCCAGTTTCAACTGCTACAGCGGGCTTCGTTTCTTCTGATGCCTCTGCTTCATTATCTTGACCAATACCAACGATAAACATTGTCCCTAATAATATTGATGCTGCCCCAAATTTATATTTTCTAATTCCAAATTTTTGTTGATTATTCACTTTTTCTCTCCATCTCGTTCTTTTTGCGCAATATTTCCGATTACACTAAGCGCAATTGTATAACGTGATGATTCGAAAGACAATATTATTTGAAATAGTTAATAAAAAGTTTATATTTGCAATAATTTAAGGTGTGTTTATTTGGTTCGTGTTATATTTTTAAGAATTAATTTAGAAATAAAAATTCAGCATATATTTCGCATTTTTAATCTTTAACAGTAAAGCTTATCAGTTTTACTTTGCTACATTCCTAATTTATCCATTGTGTTTTCAATACTTTGATACATGTCTTTAAAATCTTCTAAACTTTCTTCTGGACTAATTGTACAGATTCTTAAAACATTCTCATCATTTAACATTGTCGTAAATATACCTGCAATATTGTATTTTCTTAGCGTTTCTGACAACAATATATTTTTTCTCTCAGATTCCTCTCGTTGTTCAGCTTTTACTTTAAATGTAACAATGCCAAGACTCGCGGCTGTTACAAGTTCTAAACGTTTAGATTGTTTCACTTGTGCTTCAAACCATTCTGCATATTTCATAGATTGGTTGATCATTGCGGATATTTTTTCAGTTCCAAACGTTTGCAATGTCATCCACAATCGAGGTCCCCGTGCAGGTCTTGTTAACTCAGGCCCCATATCCCACCAATCCGGTTTATCTGTTGTTGACTCTACGTCTTGTAGATATTCTCCTCCAGCACGATATGTATTTAGCAAATATCGGATATCTTTTACAAGACAAAACGCAATACCATAGATTTGGTATAACCACTTATGTCCATCCCATACAATCGAATCTGCTTTTTCAATGCCTTTCGCTAAATGACGTTGATTTGAAAGCACGACTGATGCACCATATGCACCATCAACATGAAACCACAATTGATATTTTTCGCAAATTCTGGCGATTTGATCTAACGGATCTATAGCACCTGTATTGGTCGTTCCACATGTTCCAATGACAATAATCGGGATTAAACCTTTTTCTTGATCAGCCTGTATTTGTCGTTCTAAATCGTCACTTTGCATCTGAAAACTCTCTGTATCAACGTAACGCCAATTTTCTTTGGGTATCCCTAATAAATGTAATGCCTTATGATTGGCAGTATGTGTTTGTCGCGTCATATATACAGTCGCTTTAGAAATATCATTAACGGAAACTTTAGCATCTCTTGCGGCAGCCAGTGCTGTAAAACCAGCCATCGTTCCACCTGATTCAAGAATGCCTCCCGCATGCTCACCTTTTAAACCTACTTGCTGAATCGCCCAATGAATTACCTCTTTTTCCATTGCACTTGCCCCAGGCGCTAAATGCCAACCACCCACGTGAGAATTATAAGATGTCGCAATCATATCTCCTAACCACGATACATACTCAGCTGGTCCCGGGATAAAACCATAATATCTAGGGTGTCTTAAATTCGCATCCAACTCTAATGCATCGATTTCTTCTTTCATAACTTCTTCGATTGGTCGGCCTTGAGATTGAATCGAGGATAAATTAAAAGGTTTACGAATCTCTTGGCGATTCAAAAACCCTCTTTTCGCATTAAAATCGCCTTGATTATAATGCTTGAAAATCTTATTCACAAATTGATTGGTTAACTTTAAAATTTCTTCCTCTTGAATTTTATGCATTTGATTTTGTTCATCATTCATATAAATCCCCCCAAGTTCATCCATAAAAGTTAATCACTAATTATGAAAATAACGATACAATATAAAAAATGTGTTAATTCATAACATTCCTATAGAAATCTACTTCAATGGGTAATATAACACTAAAAATCTTAAAGAGCCAGTCGTAAAAAGCAAAAAGAAGAGGCAAAATAAATGTTGCTTTGCCTCTTCTTTTTCATCTATATGTAATAGAACTATTAAGTTTTATAGATCTATAGTAATTTGTTGGATTTTTCTTACATCTACCGTGTCGCTCATACGGTGTTGTTGTAATTTTTTGTTTAACTCTATAGTCATTTTGTCTTTATCATCATCGCCTAATTTTATGACAATTTTACCGTCATTTAAGCCATTTTCATATAGGCCGTAATTATCAATAAGCTTTTTACGAAGTTTAAAGTCTAATTCTTTTAAAGACACTTCTTCTTTATTTATAGAAAAATCATTGATGTTTGATGAAGAAATAAAATCACTATTTTTTTGATTTACAACAATATTAGGTCTTTTTACATAATCACGATATACTTTTTGGTTAGTCTCAGTAATACCTCCTATAGATTTAATTTCAGCACTTTTATCAGTACCCTCTTGCACAACAAAAACATCTAAGCCCTTATATTGTTTCTCTTCATCTTGATATTTTTTAATATCATTACCGTCTAATGTAATTGTTAAAAGTACACTTTGTGGCGTTATAACTTCTAATTTTTTATTAGTTGTATAACCTGAAACATTGTAATATTCAAAACCTGGTTGAGAATAATATGATTTTAAATCTTGTGCTTCTTTATTGATTTGAATACTCCCATCACTAGCGAATGTTGCCGCATGACTTTGTATACCAACACCTGTTGTTAAGATACCTACAGCCAAGCTGACTTTTATAATTGTGGATTTTTTCATGATGTTTCTTCTCCTTCGTATGCTGTCATCTAAAGTGTGTCATTTAAGACTTTTTAATTATATAGAGATACTAGGAATTTTAGTATTAACCATTTTTTAAATAATTATTAACTTATGTTCTAACAATTTAATAAGTTAAACCCCTATTTTAGTTTTGCAACTTAAAATAAGGGTTTTCTTGATTATTTTATATTATATTTTATTGACCATTATACGCTTTATTGATCATTTTATTAAAACGATTTTGGTGTGCTTCACTTAATGTATTTACTTTTTGTTGTGCAGCAATTCTGTCTTGATAACGATGTGTGTCAACATATTGATTTACTAACGCTTCCGCTTCTCTTACATGATTACGTTTAATTGCACGTTTTTCTCTATCTGTGTAACCAGACGTATCACTTTGACTTAAACCATACAAGTAGCCTGATTTTTGGAAAGTAGTAGATTCGTCAATGTCAATTACATGACTTTCAGTGACAGTTTCCGTTTCAACAGTTGCTTGTTTCGGCTCCTCAGATTGAGATGTTTTTGAATTCTCTTGTTGTGAAACTGGTGCTGCTACTTTTTCAGTTTTTACCTGTGCATTGTCCATTTGTGCTTCCACTTTATCACTTGTTTTTTCACCGTTAACAGTAGCTAAAGATTTAAAATTACGGCCTTGAATCACTTCAAATTTTGTTTCATGTTTTATTTGTGGCGCAGCAACCATTGGTGTATGTACTGTTGTCTCAGTAAAAACTGGAGGTTGTGGCTTTACTGTTTGAGGCACTTCAATTTCCATAAAATTAAATGATGGTTGTACAGCTTTTGTTTGGCTAGATTGAGCTTGTACATCAGTATTTTTCTGTTTCAACGCTCTTGGATGTCTTAATCTTTCATCGTCTTTAGCTTTTTTAGCATCTTCTCTAAGTTTATTTTTTAAGTTTTCATCATTTTTATTTGTTTCAGTTAATACTGGTATGTCTTTGGGACGAGCTAAACCAATTTCTTCAAAAAATTCATCAATAATAGTTTCTAAGTCTTCAACTTTTTGATCTAACATCCTCTTATTTATTGGTTTTCTCCATTCACGTTCTTTTGTTTTATAACCAACTATCAAGTCAAGTCTTGTATACAAACTTTGTACATCTTCAGTCTTTGAAAAGGCTTGTCCCAACATTAAAATTTTATTCTCTAATTCGTTTATTTTAATATTTGCATCATATTGATCTTTTCTATTAAAGCTCTTTAAATCTTTATTTTTATTTTCTATGTCCTCAATTTCACGATCAAAATCGCTTTTATTTTTCTTTAAATCATTATAAATAGATATATCGTTGATAAGTCAAACCATAAGTGTTGCTTGCTAAAGCTTTACGATCTTTTTTACTTTTTTCTATCTGCTTTTCTTCTTTTAAAAAGAAATTCATAGCTTCCATTTCAGCCATAAAGCGTTGTTTATATTTTTTTACTGCTTGGGCGTATTCTGGTTCGTCATATTTTTCATAACCACTAATTGTTATTGAATGTATAAAATCTTCTAAGTTCTCTTTGTATTGCTTTGAGGTATAGGATAGCGTACTACTAGGCTCCATTATTGATAAAGCTTTAGATTGATACGGATTTTTCTCCCCGGAAACTATCGCAAAAGCTTCGCCTCCTACTAAAAAGTGTGAAGCGAGAACTGCACCCGCAGATAAAACAAGTAACTTCTTTTTCATTAATTAATCTCCCTTAATATGAATATATTTATAACCGCAAATTATTTTTTAATCTCCCAATTAATTAATTTGCGAGTTTTGATTATATACTGGTTTAAAAATAAGAGAAATTAAATCGGAATTAATTAATTTTTAACAATTCTTAAAGCGTTTAACAATTGATTAAGAAATAGTGTGCAAAACTTTGTTTCATGTCACATCATTCATTGAATCACTTACTTTAATTCTTAACTCAATTTTTAATATCTTATATACTTAATATTTCTTTACTAAAAATTATTGACCCAATATAAAGGTATCCATCTTTTTTTGTTTAAAGTATTCATCTATTTCCATCAATATTGGAAATGTGTTGAATTGTGAATGACTGATTAAAACGATGATATAATTGATGGCTTTATGCTGTTGCTTTAATAAATCCTGCAAAGCATTCGTAAAATTTCTTTTTCAGCAAAGCATACCCAATAAAGACTATAATACCAATGAAAAATTCTGGTTTAGACAAAATGTTGTTACTAAACCACGTAAAGCCATTTATAAATATTTGCATGTCTTTCCCTCCTCGCGCATGCACTAGTTATAGAAACGAAGGAAAAGGTAAATCATTATCCGTTGAAAATACATCATCAAAACCTCTAGGATAATGGTATTCAAAATCATCTTTATCTTTTGGAAATACAAATTTACCTCCTACTTGCCAAATATAAGGTTTAAAATTGTACTTTAACCGATTTTTCTTACTTTCCCATAACAGTAATAATTCTTTAGGATCTGCTTGGAAATTAGACCAAATATCGTGATGAACAGGAATCACAACATCCGCTTTTAAGCTTTCTGCCATTCTCAGCATATCTACAGATGTCACTTTGTCTGTAATCCCACGTGGATTTTCACCATAAGCCCCTATCACGACATTCACATCATTTTCATTTCCATGCTTTGCAAAAGCGTTAGAATAATGTGAGTCACCTGCATGATACAAAGTACCACCAGAAGTTTTAAATAGATAATTAACTGCAATCTGATCCATATCTACTGGCATTTTATCTTTTAAAGTAATTGAAGGATCCGCTGTAACTAAAGCCGTTCTATCAAATGCTTCTAACACTTGAATTTCAACACTTTTGACTTGCACGGTATCGCCAGGTTTGACTACGATACAACGTTCCTCGGGTACGCCCCATGATTTCCAAATATTCACCACTTCTTTAGGCCCAATAAATGGCACATCATGACGACTATTTTGTAATATAGCAGCCGCTGTATGGATATCGAGATGATCTGAATGAATATGTGTCACAACAAGTGCATCCGCTGTTCTTATTTCAAAAGGATCGATGACAAAAGGTTGAACCCTTAAGTTAGGTTGTAAATTTTGGCAACCGCTCATTCGTTGCATTTGGTGACCCTGTTTCATCTTTTGAACTTTTTTCGTACGCTTTCCAGTTCCACACCATAAATCACATAAAATATTCGTATCTTCATATGTTTTAAGCCATATTCCGGTACAACCTAGCCACCACATCGCAAATGTTCCCTTTTCAACGATTTCACTTTCAATCTCTTCGTTAAGCCAGGTTCCCCATTCAGGAAACGTGTTCATTATCCATTTTTCTTTCGTAATTTCATTGACATGACTCATGAATAACTCCTCCTTTATATAAATGTAAGCGCTCACTTTTGTATCAGTTTAAACGCAATATGTATAAAGCAAAAGTCCAATATGTGTACAAAAATTTTGTACATTATTGGACTTGTTTTAAGTAAGATCAGTTTGATAAAAAACTATTTCGCTATACCCGTCACACGGATAACTTTCAATCAGTAATTCAAAAATTTTGAAGTTAAATTGATATGTATCGTCATCATTCTAATAGTCATTTTTTCATAAAAAATAGCAATCAAGAAATGGTTCATCCCATTACCCAATTGCTATGTAATCGTTTAATTTAGCCAAGACCTAAAAGTTTACCTACTAATTCTACGCCATGTTGTACTGTACCCACAATCGCAACGCCCATGCTTGTCCAATCTTGTCCAATTGCAGAAGTCACAATATCAGTAATAGATTTGAATAATTCTTCCATTGTCTGCACCTCCTTTATGTTTCTATTTATATTTTATATTACATTTTAGATATTTTTATATTCATTTCTTAATTACATCGTTTTTATGCCTAAGTGTTAAATTTAATGTTACAAAATACAGTTAAGCATGCCTAAGTGTTTAATGAAACTAAATTTAGTTATATATTTAAATTAAACAGATGTGTTTTGTATGCTTTTAAAGCCAATCAAATAAAAAAGGCAGTAGCGCAAGAGTTAAGTACATCCTTTTGGATATGCTTTTCTCGATTCAAACGCTACGTGCCCTATATGATGATGATTTCAATAAATCCCTATTCTATGCTATCACACTCTTATAAAAATCTCGATACAACCCTTTATTTACCATCTGTCCATGACTTTATCGGTTTAGCCGTGTGATTTTGCCAGTCAACCTCATATATTGTTGTGAAAGTTTTTGGATCGTAATTTTTATAGTTTTCGCCTTTCCAAAAGAAACCATTCCATAAGATTTCATAAAAATCTGTTTCACGCTGGTAGGTCACTTTGAGACGTGTTTTTTTCTGATCATTGTTTTTATGTGAAAATACACCTAAAAATTCAGGATTAAAGTTGCCACGCGCCAACAATGGGATTTGGTATTCAGGAATAAAGTTTTGACCTGCATTCGCATTACTATTTCTTTTAGCTAAAAACAACTCATTACCATAGGTGCCCCCATTGTCTTCAGCATCTCTACCATAAGGACCCCAACCATTATTCATGAATTTATTCGCTTCTACACCCCAGCTCACTTGTTTATAATCCGTTCCTTGATTAATATATGTCCGATAATTCTTTTGCTTATAACTAATCGTTTCTGAAAAAGAATATTTGCCATTCAAACTTCCTGTTGGATTATTAGAGACATTAATATCCCCTCCACCGCCATAGCTGAGTGTTTTCTGAACTTGAAATTGATCTGTCTCATTTTTTGGTGCATAATCCACAAGTGTCGTTGAATCACCTTTTAAAGCACTTAAAGTTACGTTGTATTTGCCTGCCCATGGTAATACTGAGCTGTTATAGTCATTAGGATTGGGTTTGATATAGCCTGAATTGATCGTTCCTGTAGCTTTCAGAATTAAAGTTTCTTTATTGTAATTTTTATCCTCAATAAAGTTAAAATCCAATATTTGTGAAATTTTGAAGCGATCTGCATCTGCAGTAGCTGTCGTTTTAAAAATCGTCGTATTGCCATCAGCCGCTGAAGCTTTTACTGATGAAACCTCTTGTGCTGCTAAGGCTTGAGCTGAAAGTAATAAGAATGTGGCTGAAGTGAGAATGGTTGTTTTAATCAGATGATTTATTTTCATAATTGCTCCTACCCTTTCACTTTAATTTCATGCGTTTTCCAATTAATCTCATATTTTACTATAAAATTACGGTTTGTAAACGCATTGTGTGCACGACTCGCATCGATATAGCTTGCATGTGAATCTGGTATCTGTCTCCATATACTTGTGACATCTAAATTTCTGCCTAATGAAATTTCAATTTGAGATGTTTCGCTTGTATTTGGATCATGCGAAATCGTTGTTAAAAATGCTGGATTAAAACCGCTTAATACTAATGGCGGTAGTTCGCTGTCAGATACAAAGAAATCTCTGGCTTTATTGCGTATAGAATTCCCCCCGAAAAAGAGAAATTTATCATAAGCTGACACTTTTGTACCATCTATATTAAATTCATTTGCTTTAACTGCCCACGCCACATTTTTTGAATTTTGATTTGCTACTTCACTAACATAACTGGATTGATTATAACTAATTGTTTTTGTGTAATTGGATGATCCATTAATATTCAATGATAGATCCGTTTTAAATGAACCACCGATGGTATAGCCGAGTGTTTCTTTTACATCAATAGAATCCGTTCTATTTTTAGGTAAAAAGTTGATAATACTCGCATTTTGATCATCCACTTTAAGCGCTACATTATATTGAAATGGCCAAAGCATTTGCGCAATATATGGAAGTTGACGATTTCTTTGGTATCGCGTTCTAGATTTAACAAAACCCTGTGTTTTCACAATCAAAGCATCTTTATTATATTTTGGGTCTTTAATAAAATCGAATTGAATATTTTGAGTTACTCCCCATTTGTGACTGCTAATATCTTTAGTTCTTTTAATCACTTGTGCATTGTCACCAATATCTTGGTAAGCACTTGCCGCTAAAACTTCGTGCTGTTGTGCGACAATAAAAGATGCCATTAGACTAAAAATTGCCACACTTTTTAAAAGTCTACTCTTCTTCATTGTCTTAGCCTCGTTTCTAAAAATATTTTTTATTTCAATCTTATCTTATCACTAAAGTCCAAAAATATTTCTTAACTCTATATTAAATATTTATAAATAGTAATTGAATCAAAAGTTTTATAAAATCTAAATTCGAATTCCCTTTTGAATCAACCATTTCATCTGATTTCAAATAAAAAAGCCACTGGCGTACAGTAGCTTAAATCACACATCAACCAAGTATTATCGCTAGATAGCAATCTTCTAGATATCGATGGTAGCGTATTTCCTAATTAGACTTCACGGCACAGGTAACTTCTTATGTTGCAATGTCATCGATTTGTTAAAAAACCTATACCAAAAAATATTATAAAAATGATTAAAGGTATGAGCACTACTATATTAATCATATTTATAACAAACCAAATTAATCCCGTTTTATTTAACTGCTTATCTAATGAATTCATATTCCATGCCGAAAAGATTCCAAGTGCTAAAGACGTCCCGCCGAAAAATAACAATCAGTCATCTAAATTTTTAGTAAATATCACATATATAAATATGCCTATAAATAATTCATCACATTAACGAAATGTATTGCTTTAACCATATAAATCACACCTCCAAAGAAAAAATAACGAATAAGTTTCTTACATTATAAATTTAAACCACAAATAATCAATACCAACATTTAAAGTATATATAAAAAACTGCGTCTGCACAGCTTACAATTTTGAAACTTCAAGACCGAAAATACTTTTATTAGTAGATCAACTTATTTATGTACAGGTGCCTCAATTTTCTAAATTTTATTGTCTATAAGCTTTTAATACTTCAATAATAAAACAAATGGATTGATTTCATTCAAATATAAAAGCACTCTCGTTATAATTTATAGTTAAACAAATTATACGAAAGTGCTTTTATTAAATCTTTTCGATTGAACTCATCATTAAATATAACGTCTTAATAAGGTTTTGAAACTTCCTCTACTAATTTAGCACTATGATTTTGCCAATCAATTTCGTATACAGCACTAAATGTTCTTATTCCAAATCTTTTTTGATTTTGGCCTGCCCAGAAAAATCCATCCCAATAAATTTTATACAAATCTGTTTCGGCTTGATATGTAACTTTTAATTTTGTTTTCTGTTTATCGTCTTCTTTATGCGTTAAAACACCTAAAAATTCTGGGTTGAAGTTTCCACGTGATAATAATGGCATTTGATGTTCTGGGATAAAGTTTAGACCTGCATTACCACTTTGAGTTCTTGACTTCATGAATAATTCATTTCCAAATCTACCACCATTATCATCAGCATCACGGCTATAAGGGCCCCAGCCATTATTCATAATTTTATGGGCTTCTACTCCCCATCCCACATGTTTATCATTCGTTTTTCTATTAATAATTGTTCTATAATTCTCTTGCTTATAATTAATAGTTTCTGAGAAAGTATATTTTCCATTCAAACCGCCAGAGAGTTTGTTAGAAATATTAATATCTCCTCCCCCACCATAGCTTAATATTTGTTGAACTTGAAAATTTTCATTTTGATTTTTAGGTGCATAATCAACAATTGATGTTGAGTCATTATTTTCCGCAGTTAATGCGACATTATATTGTCCACCCCAAAGCAAGTGAGATGAATAATAATCATTGGGATCTGCCTTTTGGAATCCAGAATTAATATTACCAGTAGCTTTAACGATGAGTGTATCTTTATCGTAAGTTTTATCTTTAATAAAGTTTAAATTTAATATTTGAGATATTTTGTATTTATCAGAGTCAGCAGTGGCTGTTGTTTTATAAATTGTTGTTTTGTCGTTAACTTTTTCCACCTTAACAGGTTGAATCGCTTCTTCTGCAAATGCATGGCTTGTAAGTAATAGAAATGCTGTTGATGTAAGGATTGTTGTTTTAATCATTTTATTTATTTTCATAATTAATTTTTACCTTTCACTTTAATTTCATGTGTTTTCCAATTCACTTCATATTTGACTGTGAAATTACGATTCACAAATGCGTTATGTGTTCTTTTAGCAACTAAGTAATTTGAATAAGGATCTGGTATATGTCTCCAAACATTTGTAATATCCATATTTCTACCAAGTGAAATTTCTATTTCTGAAGTTTCACTCGAATTCTTATCATGTGACACTGTTGTTAGGAAAGAAGGATTAAATCCACTTAATACTAATGGTGGTAATTGATTATCCGGTACAAAATAGTCTCTTGGTGAATCATGATATGTGTTGCCACCAAAGAATAAATAGTCATCATAAGCAGAAACTCTTTTTCCATCTCTATAAAATTCGTTTGCCTTAACACCCCAAGCGACATTTTTAGAGTTTTGTTGCTCTACTTCACTGACATAGTTTGATTGATTATAACTAATTGTTTTTGTGTAGTTGGAAGATCCGTTGATGTTTATAAATGGATCTGGCTTAAATGTACCACCAACTGTGTATCCTAATGTTTCTTTAACATCTACAGAATCCGTTTTATTTTTTGGTAAGTAATTAATAATATTTGTATTCTTATCAGCCAGTTTTATTGAAACATTATATTGGAACGGCCAATACATTTGAAAGACACTTTTATATTGGAAATTTCTTTGATAGGTTGTACGGGGTTTTATGTATCCTTGCGTTTTAATAATTAAAGCATCCTTATCATAATTAGGGTCTTTTATAAAATCAAACTGAATATTTTGTGTTACACCCCATCTTTTACTACTAATATCTTGTGTCCTTTTAATGACTTGTGCATTGTCTCCAATGTCTTCAAAATCATTTGCTGCAAAAACGTCTTGTTGTTCAGCGACAATAAATGATGCAATTAAACTAAAAGCTGCTACACTTTTTAAAAGTCTATTTTTCTTCATTGCCCTTGCCTCTTTTCTATGATTTTTGATTACATTTTTATATTATCATTATTTTATACTAATATTTCTTAACTTATCCTTAAATATTTTAAAAAAATAATTAACCAAAAAGTTTTACAAAATATAGTTAACAAAGGCTTATTATAACAATGATTATGATAAAAAAGTCAGACACAACTTCATTACTTTCTATTATATTTAAATAGTTATTTGATAGCTTATTCACAAATTGAGTATGACCTTATCTTTCTTCAAATACTATTTTGATTATTAATTCCTTATATTGATATTTATACATTTTGACTAAATAGCCGATTCCTTTAAATAAAAATAGCAAAGTATTCACTCACATGAGTTTAATAAGAATGCTGCGAATAAGTATCTAAACTTTGATATGTCTGGCTTTAATAAATTAAAAAACGAGCCTGGGACATAAATACCAAAATAAATAGCTCGAAGATGATTTTGATAAAAATCGTCTTCGAGCTATTTATTATCATGCTTCGTATTATATAGGCTCGCTTTCCGAGGGGACAGCCTCAGCCTGTAGTCTTCGGCTCGTCCTGTTCCCTCAGGAGTCTCGCTATAAATACTTCGCTTATATATGTAATCATTCACCATTATACTTAAAAAATTAAGGCACTTTCGTATAATTTAATTCATCACAACAAAAACTAAATTAATGAGGTGCCTTATGTAAAAAGATTATAATATGTCTCAATTAACTCTACCAATAGAAACATCTATTTTAATTCCTGATAATGATTTATCCCAACATGTCAATGATATCGTTGAATCAATACCAGATATTGAATTCGAGGGATTCAAACACCATCGTGGTGCGACTGCTTACCATCCTAAAATGATGTTAAAAATCATTCTGTATGCCTACACACAATCTGTTTTCTCTGGACGTAAGATCGAAAGATTACTTCATGATAGTCTTCGCATGATGTGGCTTTCTCAACGTCAAACACCTTCCTATAAAACTATCAACCGTTTCAGAGTCAATCCTAAAATTGACGCGCTATTAGCTTCGCTATTCATTCAATTCCACCATCAATGTCTCAAACATCATTTAATCGATGACAAAGCCCTATTTATTGACGGGACTAAAGTAGAAGCTAACGCAAATCGCTATACATTTGTGTGGAAGAAAAGTATCCAAAATCATGAAGCTAAAATGAATGAAGACTCAAAGGCGTTGTATCATACATTAGTTAAAGAACAAATTATTCCCCAAATTAAAGAAGAGAATGATAATGATTTAACTCAAGAAGACATTCATTTAATTGGCACATACTTAGATAAAGAAATCGAAAGTTTAACACAAGAAATTGATAAAACTGAAAATGTAGAAACAAGGAAAATGAGACGGAAAGCTAGAACAGTCATAAAAAAGCATAAAAAGAAAATGGATGATTATTCACAACGTAAAGCGAAATATTGATATCAAAAGTCGATTCTTAAAGAACGAAATAGTTATTCTAAAACGGATCATGATGCCACGTTTATGAGAATGAAAGACGATCAAAGGTGACATATTCAACACACAAAACTGGCCATATGCGGAAATTAACGATGAGTTTATTTGTCCCAATCATAAACGTCTAGGATTTAAAAGGTATGCTTATCGACATAACCGTTATGAATTTAAAAGAGATTTTAAATTATATGAATGTGATGACTGTTCAGCTTGTCCATTTCGAAATCAGTGTATGAAATCTAATTCAAAAGCAAATAAAAAAATCATGAGAAATTGTAATTGGGAGTACTTCAAAGCTCAAAGTAATCAAAAGCTTTCTAAACCAGAAACACAAAAATCTACAATCAAAGAAAAATTGATGTAGAACCCGTTTTAGGATTTATGAAAGCTATTTTGGGGTTCAATCGAATGTCCGTGCGGAAGATAAATAAGGTCAAACGAGAGTTTGGCTTTGTCCTCATGGCATTAAATCTAAGGAAATTAGTCGCATCTAGTGCGGCTAAACTGATGATAAAAGGAAAAAATCCGAGATTTTTCGTTTTTTACGAAAACCTCGGATTTCATCGATTACTGAGACAATTTTGTCCCAGACTCTCTGAATTAAATCCTTAATGTTTCCTTTCATCAATTTTTCTTATCGGAACTAAATATAAACAAAACAAAGAAAACAAAAGGAATAATACCAAATGATCTAGTTATGATATTATAGTTCCCTGTTATTTGAGGCAAAATAAAAAAGGCAAGAGCTGTAACTATAAGCAAAACTAAATATATCTTTCTTTTCTTATTCATAATTACAGAACCACTCCAATAAATACTCTTGCTATAACCCCTGCTATTTGACGATTAAATCCATTTTGTACTAAATATTCAGTTATACCATCAAATAATTTCCCTTCAAATCCAGTCAAATAATCACAAAATTTATTTATAGATTGATAATGAAGAACAACTAATTGAGTACCAGTTCTCTTTTCTACTTGCTTAACTATGTTATCCCAAGCTTTTTGTCCAACTTTATTAACTACAGCTTTAATAGATTTAGCCCCAGCTTTAGCAGCTATCGTTGCTTTTCCTCTTTCTGCAACTCCATCTCTATATTGCTTCGCTTTAGATTTTAAAATCTCAGCTTCATTAGGATCTTTAAAAGAAGTTTTATTCTCTTCAATACTTTCTATCAAAGCATTTCCGATTTTTTCTCTTTGTTTCATTTCTTCATCAACTACTTTAACAGTTTCAGCATTAGCTTTACCTGATTCTACCGTAAAATATACAGGTCCCATTAAAAGAGAAATCGCAATAGTAGAAGTAGCAATCTTTCTTATATTTTTATACATTGTTAAAACACCTTATTCAGAATTTAAACCTCCCTTAATAAACATCCCAATATATAATATATCATACCGTTGCTTTATTCCAATGGCCTTATTGACGTTGAGCCTCTGAACCCTTAACAAACCCAAAACTTGTCGAATCGTCGGCTTAATAGCTCACGCTATGCCGACATTAGAGATGGTTTTCACTCTTTCACGTTGCTTTCTAGAGAACTTTAAAAAACAGTCTTCTAATTTATGTTTGCGACGATCAGGTAAAATATCGATGATATCATGGGTTACACTATCACAGTAAATAAAGCTCATCGCACCTTCGACATCTTCCGTTAATTTGAATTCGTCAAAAGCTAAGTGCTCAGCTAAAACATGATGTGCCTGCGTCTTCACCGAATCACTTACCTCTTTTAAATGGCGATGGACAGTTGAAGGTGATACACATAGACTTTCAGCGACATCCTTTTCAGAGATGACTTTAGATAGTTTCCGGGTCATCATGCGTTTGACCTCATTTGAGATGGTACATCGGGGTTGAATATAAGGTGTTTGAGCTGTAAAGGTTTGTTGACAAGCTTTACAGTAAAAGCGCTGTTTCTTCAATTTTAAATAGGCAGGTCTTTCAAAAATTAATCCCATATAAACTTTCGTTTTACGAAAACCGTGTTTAATAATTAAATGGGCATCATTTTTAATTCCACAACACGCACAAGCACTGGGATGATATGTCAATTGGCCTTCGTATAATAATGCCTTTACGTTTTTATGTACATGTAATCCTAGATTTTGAGTGATTTTTAAATTTTTGACTTTAATTCCAAGCATTTCTGATATATCATTATACATAGGCACAATATCTCCTTAATGGTTTGTTTAGTCACTTACAATTATAGAGATATTTGTGCTTTTTTAATATCAAAAATTAAAATAACGGTCAGTGAATATTTCGCCAACCGTTAAAAATATACAACCCAAAAAAGTAAGATAAACTTTTTTGGCGCCCTAGTGAAGAGCAAGAGCTAGTTGATTACTGGTCTAACCACTATTTAGTATGAATTATTAGTCACATTGCGCTTTATTTTTCTATAGATGTTTTGAAATCACAATCACCATACTCAAGGCATTTTATCAGCCTTTTTCTTTAACTTAAAATTCACTTTTAAATATTTGTGACTAAATTTGTGTTTTTGGCACCTTTATTCAGCCACATTGTGACCAAAAATTTTAAAAACTAAGTTCAGTATAGTTAAATTTAGTTCTCTATGTATTTCATATATTGGCGCCAAACCCTTGATACGACTAGGTTTTGACCCTTAAAATAAAAAAACACCGAAAAAGTAGTTTAAACTTCTTCGGCTCTTTACGGATGTAGAGTCTTTTTTATTTCTATTTTTTAACACCCACGCTGAGATTATCGCTCTCGTGCATCGAAAATTACTTTTACATACATAGATAGATATTAATGCACCAGAATGTTTGTTGTAGAAAGCTGTTTTAATTGATTAATCCAATGTATTAGACAAAATGAAGCGTATATGTTAATTTATAAATATAAAAGGCAACACACATGAAGTGTATTACCTTAGCGAGACCGTTAAAAAGACGGTGGATAAATTTAAGTTATAAAATAACCATCATGCTCTCCAAAGCTAGTGATGGTTATTTTTTGGATTTATTATTGATTGAGACCACTAAATGTATGAGCGCTACGGTAAATGAACCGAACCCTAACATAATCATTAGTGTATCTGCAATACTAATCATTAAGGCTTCTCCTTTCTAAAGATTTTGTTGATGCACTCATAGGCATCACCTCACTTTATACTAAGATAGCCACCATCTATCTAACTTTCTCACCACCTCATTTTATAGTGACACCAACATTTTGTCTAGGTATATTAAATTTATATTAGTATTTACATGATTAGCAAAAAGCACTCTTGAGAGCTGGCACAAGATAACTACTGATATGAATACTGTTCGTTTACACTTATGCAAGTGAAATAATTGATTGATAATGCGCTCAGTAAGTCAATAACAAACTAATACTCTATTACTAAATCCACTGGCTACCAGTAAAAAAGCCAAAATAACATTGATAATAGTTAATATTACCATTATAACTAATACTTTTTTTGAATCACTTTTCATTTTAACCCTCCTTTGATATAATGAAGAAAGGACACATAGGGGGGGATTCCCTATGTGTGAGAACAAGTTAATAAACTTATAGTTTCTAAAACTGTATGAGCTATGTTTAGATACAAAAGTAATAAACTAGCTTTTACAGTTTTTTCATCTCGTTCTCGTTTCTTTCTCTCAATACGCTTCAGCTATAACACCCCCTCCCTTTAGGAGCTTTTTGTCAGCATAGTCATCACCCCCTTTCATTAAATTTAAAAATTTTTTATTTCTTATTTATTTCTCGTTGCCAGTTCCATTCCATTTGCAATTCTCTAATCTCACTATCTAATAAACTTTCCATATCACCTTCAAGGTAATATTTTGTTAAGTAGTTTAAACAAGATTCATCTTTTTCACCTGTTTCATATGCAAATATAGCTTTCACTACTTCCTTGACCTCACTATTTTCTAAGATGTTTTAATTTCTTGATAGTTCATGTTGAACCCCTCCAGTTTTTAATAATTTATTTTGATTTCAGTTATTTATTGATTTGCTTAATCAAAATAGCCACAAGAAGAAGCGTGCAGGGCGAATGCAATGAGTTCATCTTGACCCTTAGCAAGCTTATGTAGTGATTGTTTGTATATGACAATAGACATTACAATCACTTTGTTGCTATACGATGGTGCTTAATCAATTTAACTGAAATCAATTGAGGATAAACTGGTTGCCAAAATGAAAATCACTTAACCCTTTCATTCATTGGATGGAGGGATTAAGTGCAAATAAAAAAAGCCTCACAATGTGAGACGTTTTAATTCTTCTATATTTAATTCATCATAATCAACAATACATGATACTAATTCATCAAAATTCAGACTTTCAGATTCTAATATCATTTCTTCTATTGATTCTAAATCTTGAACTTCTTTAATCATCATAGGTAAAGGTAATTCATAAAAAGTTATTTCTCTAACAAGGCGAAAGTTTTTAAAGTCTATATATACTTGAATTTCACCTTCTTCATTATCTAACTCTGTGTAGGCAATATCGCATCTTCCCTTATTCATGAGTTCATCAATGATTTCCTTAACATTTATATCAACTCCATATTCTTTATCCTGAAACAGTGCAATGTTTTCAGCTACTTTCTTTACGTCATTTTCAGAATAAATAATAAATTGTGTTGTGTTCATGTTGAACCCCTCCAGTTTTTTTAATAATTTGTTTTTGATTTCAGTTATTTATTGATTTGCTTAATCCACATAACAACAAAAATAAGAATGCAGGGCGAATGTAATTCGTTCATCTTGACCCTAGCATGCTTATATAGTGATTGTTTGTATATGAAAATAGACATTACAATCACTTTGTTGTTATAGGATGATGCTTAATCAATTTAACTGAAATCAATTAATCATCAACTGGTTATTAATATATGCACTTGATCTCTTCTTTGTTTTGAGGGATTAAGTGACTAAAATACCTAGTGATCGTTTGTAAATTAGATTTACAGTATTGACATAAGCAATCATCGTGCTGGCACAAGATTACATTTAAAATCTGATGTAACTTGTGAATGCGTCATGACTGCTTTAATAATGCGTCAGTAAATCTAATACAAACCATTACTCGTTCAACTGGTTACTAATATAAAAAAGCACTTAATCCATATTTTTCTGGACTAAGTGCTTTATTTTTTATGTATATTGTTGAAAAAATTACGTGATTGATTCCTTGTGACTAAACGACTCAAATCTTGTGACTATATTTACAGTTTTTCATTTTGTGACTAGCCACTTTGTGACCAAAAATTTCTAAAAGCAAGTTTAAGATAGTTTAATAACATTTTTCCAGGAATTATTGATAATCGAAAAAACCTTGATATAACTAGCTTTTTTAGCCAAATAAAAAAAGCACCAAAAAAGTAAGATAAACTTTTTTGGCGCCCTAGCGGAGAGCAAGGGATTCGAACCCTCGAGACGCTTTTGGCGCCTACACACTTTCCAGGCGTGCTCCTTCGGCCAACTCGGACAACTCTCCATAATCAAATTAAAAAAATCAGAAGCGATATTTCACTTCTGATTATATGACTCCTACGGGACTCGAACCCGTGTTACCGCCGTGAAAGGGCGGTGTCTTAACCGCTTGACCAAGGAGCCATGGCTCCACAGGTAGGACTCGAACCTACGACCGATCGGTTAACAGCCGATAGCTCTACCACTGAGCTACTGTGGAATAACAATGGAGCGGGTGATGGGAATCGAACCCACAACATCAGCTTGGAAGGCTGAGGTTTTGCCATTAAACTACACCCGCAGTCATAATAAACGATATAGGCGGTTGATGGGAATCGAACCCACGAATGTCGGAACCACAATCCGATGCGTTAACCACTTCGCCACAACCGCCGTGATTTAAGAAGTGGTTCAGGACGGAATCGAACCGCCGACACAAGGATTTTCAGTCCTTTGCTCTACCGACTGAGCTACTGAACCATATTACAAATGGCGGTCCCGACGGGAATCGAACCCGCGATCTCCTGCGTGACAGGCAGGCGTGTTAAACCGCTCCACTACGGGACCTTAAAAAATTGCGGGAGGCGGATTTGAACCACCGACCTTCGGGTTATGAGCCCGACGAGCTACCGAACTGCTCCATCCCGCGCTAATATTATTTCAAAACAACTTACTTATTTATCTTACCAAATTGTTAATCTAATGTCAACAATTTTTTAAATTTTTTAAAATATTATTGATTTAAAATAAATGATTTTAATGACTCCTACGGGACTCGAACCCGTGTTACCGCCGTGAAAGGGCGGTGTCTTAACCGCTTGACCAAGGAGCCAAAACATTAGAAATATTAACGACTTTTTAAGTATATAGTTTACGCTCAAAAACGTCAACGCCTTTATCACAAAAAAATGTGTAATATCCACCCCTTTTAAGTAAATAAATAAGTTAAGTGAGGAAATAATATAGTAGAACTTGAGTGATTTATGCTAAATGATGATGCATTTAAGGATAATAGACAGCTAAATCTATTAAATAATACACGTTGATTGCTAGATTGATAAGCTTCTTTCAAACAAAAACTCGATCTTATTTTTATTTATGGCAAAATCACGTGAATAATAACTGTCCACTCTTCCATAAATAAAGACTCTCAAGGCGAAAAAGGGTGCCTTGAGAGTAAATGGAATCTTAAACATGATTAGGAGAATACAAACATTATGTAGAAATAAAATGAATTCTACACCTAACATTATATTTAGGTTAACCTAATAATTCAAGCGATAACACTTTATTTTCAGAATTTGTACAAATTTTAATCTATTAATCAAAATTTGTTAATATTTTTTTCTTTAAAAATAAGAAAGAGTCATAGCCGTCTTGCTCACAAAAATGTCCGCCCTCTTCCTGTAAGTAAAACTTGGCATCTAACGCCTCACATAAGCGCTTCGTTGCTTCATAAGGTACCACTGTGTCATTTTTAGCAGCGATACCGAATCTATGTAGTATTTTATTTTGCAAATTTTCAAAGTCTACATCTTGTTGGACAAAAGGTTCGAGTTCAGGCATGTCAGAAATACCATCTTTAAAACCAGATACGATAGCTAGACTTCCAATATGATTGACATCTAAATCATTGAGAAATTTAAGCGTTGTAATAGCACCCAGACTGTGTGTGACAAAAATTGTATCACTATTCACTTCTGTTACATTTTGGTTCATATAATCTAACCAGACATCAACTTTAGGATGGCTTGAATCAGGTAAATTCAAAATTTCTACTTCATGACCTTCCAATTCCAAAGATTGCTTTAACCAAGGAAACCAATGCTTGGTGGAATCTGCTTGATAACCGTGAACAATATAAACTTTTGTCATTTTCAAAACTCCTTTTTTACTGCGCCAATAATAAATATCATACCATGCGAATAGGATATATTCACGTCTCAACGGTTGGAGCAGTAAAATAATGGATTATCCGTTAATGAATTCTTGTGTAGTTATTTTGACGCTCACTGTTTTCATTTCAAACGATTTTAATCATTTGAGCACTGTAAAGTGACACTTTATAAATAAAAATAGGTGTAAATCATTAGAAAATGATACACACCTCTCATTAAAAACTGATCAATTAAAAACAATCTCAGGACAGCTATTAAGCTTATTAAAAACAGTCCTCTAAGTTTAAAAACACGTTTTAAACCAATCTCGGTAATAATTTAGAAACCGCATCTTTCGCTTGTTGAATACAGTCAGGTAATCCTACCGCTTCAAAAGGCGCACCCGTAATTTGTAAGTGTGGATAATTCTCATATATATGTTGCTGTATTTCTTTGATTTTACCGATATGGCCCACATGATATTGAGGACTCGCATAAGGCATTTTATTAACAATAGTAAAATCGGGTTCACCATAAAAAGTCATCATTTGTGACAAATCTTTTTTAGCTATAGCAACAAGTTCATCGTCCGATTTCTCGTTAACAATGTTGTCACCTGGTTTACCAATATAAGCACGAATCAACACTTTACCTTCTGGTGTTGTATGGGGCCATTTTTTGGTTGTCCAAGTACATGCCGTAATATCTGTTTGACTAGTTCTTGCAATGACAAATCCTGTTCCATTGTATGTGTTTTTAATATTTTTTTCATCAAAAGCAAAGACTATAGTTGCCACTGAAGACGCTTGAAGTTGATAAAAATAATCAAATGTCGGATCACTACTGAACCAATCTCTAAACGATTGATGTGGTGTTGTCACAATAACGCCATCATAAAATACTCTTTCCTCTTGCGCTAGTTCAACAAAGTAACCCTTTTGTGTTGCCACTAAATCATGAACTTTTGTTTCATACTCGAAATTCACATCATGATTAACTAACCAACTTTCTAGTTGATTAATAAAGTCATTGAGGCCATTTTTGAATTGTTTGAACTGGCCTTGTGGTCCTTTATGATTATGATGCGCAAGTTGTTGTCTTTCCTTTTTAACTTGTTGCATCCCTTTAATAATACTTCCATGCTTTTCTTCTAAAGCTTTAAAATTAGGAAATGTGCTCATTAAACTTAACTGATCAATATCTGTCCCATAGATACCACTTAAAAGAGGTTCAATTAAGTTTTCAAGCATTTCATCCCCTAATCTTGCTCTAAAAAAGTGACCCACTGAAATATCATTTTCATCTTCCATTGCGATTGGTTTTAAAGAAAGATCTTTCAGCGCACGGAGTTTTCCTTTAAATGAAATTAACTTTGTCAGCATAAAAGGCTTTAAGTCCGTTGGAACCCCTAAAATGGATCCTCCAGGTATAGGATATAATTGATTATGCGCATAAATATAAGATTGACCTGTCTCATTAGTGACAATATCTTCATCTGACATACCGATTGATTTTGCTACTTCAGTCATAATGGTTTTGCGTCCCAAATAAGACTCTGGCCCAAGTTCAATAGTATAGCCATCACGTTGCACTGTTTTAACTTTGCCCCCTGCGCGATCCGTTGCTTCATAAACAGTAATCTCGACATGAGGATATTGGCTTTTAATAAAATATGCACTCACTAATCCAGTAATACCCGCGCCAACGATTGCAACTTTTGTCATTTTTCATCACGCTTTCGAAAAAATATTTGAAATTTCATCCACAATCGCTCCAATAAATAGAGGATGTGTGTCTGGCATAGGTGGGCGGTGATATGTGGCTCCGACATCGTCACATACAACCTTGCATTCATAATCATTATCATATAACACTTCTAAATGCTCCGCTACAAACCCAACTGGTGTATAAATAAAGTGTTGGTAATGATTTTTTTCATAAAGACTTCTTGTTAAGTCTTGTACATCAGGCCCAAGCCAAGGCGTACCCGTTTTCCCTTCTGATTGCCAGCCAACTGCAACATTTTGAATCAAAGATTGCGCTTTAATCAGTTTCGCTGTTTCATTTAATTCAAATGGATATGGATCGTTATTTTCTACAATCATTTTTTCAGGTAAACTGTGTGCAGAAACGATAAGTACGGTTTGATCATGTGCTTCTTTAGGAATATTTTCTAAAGTTTCATTCACGCGCATTGTCCAATAATCAATAAATTTCGGTTGCGCATAATAATGATTCACATGCTGTAATTGAATGCCATATTGATCCGCTTTTTCTTGAGCACGGCGATTATAAGAAGCAATAGAAAAATTAGAAAAATGTGGTGCTAATACAACCGTTACTGTTTCTTTAATACCATCATTGTGCATTTTGTCGATGGCGTCCTCAATATAAGGATGAATGTGTTTTAAGCCGATATACAACTTAAATGAAAGATCATCATAGCTGTTGTTTAAAGCTTCTAGCAATGCTTCTGCTTGTCTTTCAGTTGTACCTGCTAACGGCGATAATCCACCAATCGCCTCATAACGTGAAATCAAATCTTCCAACTCTTCATCTGACGGCTTTCTACCATGTCTGATATCAGTGTAATAGGGTTCTATATCGCTTTTTTGATAAGGTGTCCCATAAGCCATCACTAATAAACCTATTTCCTTTTTCATCTTAATCCGTCCTTTATATACTCGATTCTCTTAATTTTGCTTCGTATAATCGTGAACAAACTGTGATACACGACGCAATGTGTCAGGTTTCACTTCAGGAAAAACACCATGCCCTAAATTAAATATATGGCGCCCATGAGCCATCCCTTGATCTAAAATCGGCTTCAATCGAGATTCAATGACAGGCCATGGTGCAAGTAAGACGCTAGGATCTAAATTACCTTGTACCGCCTTAGTCACACCTCGATTTTTCGCCTCATTGATAGTAATTCGCCAGTCTAAGCCCAATACATCAATTGGTAATGAATGCCAAGACTCAATAAGATGACTTGCACCCACTCCAAACATAATCACTGGCACATCGTATGCTTTAATCCCTTTTAGTAATTTATCCATACAAGGCTTAATGTAATAATCATAATCTGCTTGATTCAAGGCCCCTACCCAAGAATCAAAAACTTGAATGAGCTGTGCTCCAGCTTGAATCTGTGCACCTACATAAGTAATAGACATTTCTGTTAATACATCCATCAATTTAAACCAAGTTGCCTCATCGCTATACATTAATGCCTTAGTCAAATTATAATTTTTAGAAGGCCCGCCTTCTATCATATAACTTGCCAATGTGAACGGTGCACCTGTAAAGCCTATCAGTGGAACATTTAATTTTTCTTCTGTTAATAATTTAATAGTGTCTAATACGTAAGGAACATCTCGTTTAGGATCAACCTTTCCTAAAGCTTCTACATCAGACATCTTTCGGATAGGGTTGGCAATCACAGGGCCAATACCAGATTTAATATCTACATCCACACCCATTCCTTTTAAAGGTGTCATGATATCTTTATATAAAACAGCTGCATCTGTTTGATATTGCTCAACAGGAAGTGCTGTCACATATGCACAAAGTTCAGGTTGATGTGTAATCTCAAACAGTGAATACTTTTCTTTTAACTTTCGATATTCTGGTTGAGAGCGCCCAGCTTGCCTCATGAACCATACAGGTGTATGCTGAACGGCGTCCCCCTTAATTGCGCGTAAAGTTGTATCATTTTTCGTCGTACTCATATGTTCCTCCTTAAACAACGTCATTCTTCACTAATATATCACATTACGACTTAATTCCTTTACCAACTGGCTCAAATGTCATAAAAAATTTAAAACTACATTTCATTTGAAATCTTTTCGAGGATTTACATACTTCATCGAATCGTACGCATCTCAAACGCCAAATGGATGTGAATTGCAATATAACAAAATTCAATATTCATTATAAATTGAAAAATGATTTAAGATGAGATAAACTCGTTGAGTGGGAAATTGATTCAATATTATTGAAGCTTCATTTATGAAAATTGAAGAAAACTACCAAGCCCAACTGAATCATCTTTGTTTTTATCTCAAATTTTTAGTAAAAGTATTGATGTTGCGCCGTTTTTAGCTGTTGTTTGTTTGCGCGAAATAACACATTTTCCACTAATCTTTAATTGTTTTTTAACTATGCATAAAATAGTGGTTATTTCAAAGAATACGGCTTATAATAAATGCAATAAGGAGGCGATCACCATGAAATTCTATATCACATACGGAACTTACGGATATTTACGCCAAATCCAACTTAACAATCAATCACATCAATTGCTTATTTTCTCAGGTGACGATCAATCCGTTATGATTGATGAAACAGAAAATGAGACAGTATTTCAACAACCTAAATCTTATCGCGTATTAACAAGATTAGGTAAACTATCAGCTGATAACTTTCATGCGCTTATTTCTATTCCTACAACAGAGGATCATAAATATCAATTAGAAAATAAACTTGAAAATTATGTACCAAGCTTAGATTCAAGTGAAGGTTTTAATAGCTTTAGATTACTAAAACCTATTCACAGTAATATTTATAAAGTTTTCTTTGGTTTTACATCACGTAAAGCTTATGAAGATTTCAAAAAATCTTCGGCATTTCGTGAGCACTTTTCAAAAGAAGGTGTTAGACCCCTTGCAGGATCTTCAAGTGCGCATGCTTCATATTTGGAACAATATTTCTATCCAATCAGTGAAGAGGATACAACTGAAGAATCATAAAAAGAAAAGTCATTTGATGCATGAATCATTTCATCCATGTCATCAAATGACTTTTTTAATCTTTTAATAAGCTTTCTTGATATTTCAGCTTCTTGATTGTTGCATTGACAGTTAAGTACCCTACTATAAAAAAGAGTATGAATAAGTAGAAATAGCTTATATTCAAAATGATATAAACGATGCTCAATATAATACCTATAATTAAAACTGTGTGCTGCAAAAATTTTCGATAACCTTCAATCACATGCATCTCTGAAACCGGCCAAACTTGTGGCCACAAACTATACGCTTCTTGCTTATAAAATTGAGACATTTGTAAAACGATAATATACATAGATAAACCGCCAATGATAGCACTTACAATTGGATGACTTAACCATATCATTAACGCGATAGCGATAATCACTAAGCGTAAAGTTAAATTAAATGCGTCGCGCCCTCTTAAAAAGTTTCTTTTAAATAGAAACGGATACATTTGTTTGTCATTAAATGGTTTTGGCGTTTTTAAAAGAAAATCTAAATAACGTCTTCGAACAGCTTGCTCTTGTATCCCTTTGACATCAGTAAACATATTTACAAATTTATAATAATTAATTTGATGTTGATGGGCTTGCTTAATCATAAACTCCCATGGGAAATGACTTTTTTGATTTAAACGGTTAAATAACACTATCAATGCGAGTAAAATGACAATGCTACCTACCCCTTTAATATCAAAAGGCCCCAGTATTAAATAGTAACCTGAAAGATAGACTAAAAATAGTATTAATTGCACTGACCAATTCTCAAGTCGATATCGGTACCATTGCCACTTGATGATTAACCCTAATAAAGGAAATATAAAAGCCATTAGAACCACAAGAATAAATGCATGCATACGGTCTGGATATACCGTGTGTACTAATGGATATGCAATGATAAGCAAAACAATCTGTAATGGTATACGTGCTAAATAACTATATTGGATACTCTCCTTTATATATGCACGCATTTGCTTTTCAAAAGGGAGTAAAAATAAGCGGTCTGCATCTTTAAGTAATGTTTTTAAAGGAAATAAAGACGTAATTGATAATACGATTCCGATTATGAGTGCGTAATTGACATCTTTTGGTACATTTTTTAACCACTGACCATAACCGAGTATAAATGCACCAAACAAAATGAGTAGAAACACACTGAAATGGCCATTAAAGATGAAACGATTATAATAATTTTTTTCAGCTCTAAGCGCTTTTAGTCTTTTTTGAAACAGTTCCTTTGCAGCTGTCATCATGAAACAGCTCCTTGTGTAACATGAATATAGATATCATCTAAAGTCGCGCCCGGCATTTCAGTTTGCTGACGTAATTCATCTAAATCACCCATTGCAACGATTTCTCCATGATCCAATATAATGAAGCGATCACAATAACGTTCAGCAGTCGCTAAAATATGTGTACTCATTAAAACGGTACGTCCTTCTTTTTTCTTAGCTTCCATTAAATCAAGCATAGATTGGATTCCTAATGGATCTAGCCCTAAAAATGGCTCATCAATGATATATAAATCGGGTTCTACAATAAACGCACAAATAATCATGACCTTTTGCTTCATTCCTTTAGAGAAATGACTTGGGAATACAGAAAGTTGTTCTTGCAAGCGAAATGTTTTTAATAGTGGTTCTGCACGCTTCATTGCCTCATCATAATCGATACCATAAGCCATTGCTGTCATTTCAATATGTTCTTTTAGCGTTAAAGCATCATAAATTACTGGCGCTTCTGGAATATAAGAGAGATGTTGTCTGTACGCATTAATATCTTCTTTAATATCAATGTCAGAAATGGACATTTCCCCTTCTGTCGGTGTTAACAATCCTAACATATGTTTAATCGTTGTACTTTTACCGGCACCATTTAATCCAATTAAACCAACGATTTCTCCATCTTTTAATTCAAAATTTATATTTTTAATCACAGGTTTCTTACCATAACCACCTGTTAAATGTTTTATATGCACAGTCATTAACTTGCACCTCCGTAATTTTTATTGTATCAAAAACATCGTTATAATTGCTATTTAATCGTCGTTGTATAAAATCGTTACATCAAAAGATACACATGCTATAATAATAATTAAATGAAGAAACGGGGGTACACAATATGACAAAAACAATTTTTTCTCAAATCATCGATTGGGAGATCCCAAGTTTTAAAGTGTATGAAAATGACTATGTTTATGCTTTTTTAGATATTTCTCAAGTTTCTAAAGGTCATACTTTACTTGTTCCTAAAAAACCATCTCCTAACATCTACGAAACAGATGCTGAAACAATGAAACATATCGGTGAGGCACTACCTATCGTAGCCAATGCAATTAAAGAAGCATTCCATCCAGATGGTTTAAATATTATTCAAAATAACGGTGAATACGCTTCACAATCTGTTTTCCACCTTCATTTCCATTTGATACCTCGTTATGAAAATGACATTGATGGCTTTGGTTATCAGTGGGATACACACGAAGACACAATAGACGACACTCAAAAAGCAGCATTAGCTAAAGAAATTGCCGCCCACATTTAATATGAATATTTTGCGTTCTATCGCTTAATTTCATTAGAATTGGGTATAGATATAAGAAAAACATTCGAGGAGGAAAACTATGAAAGCCGTTCGAATCACACTCGGTGTTGTAGCCGGAGTCGCAACAGGATTAGGCGTTGCATTGATTAAAAAAGATGGACAAACACGTATTGCGAATCCTAGACCTGAACGCCCTAAAACTGAATTAGAGCAAGAAGTGGATACAATAAAACAAAGTGTCAATGATATCGTAAACTATGTGACACAAATAAAAACTGAAAGCCAAAGTTTTGCTTCTTCTATTGGAGACGAAGTAAAAACGATGATTGGTGAATTCCAAGCGGATATTGACCCTAACGTGAAACGCATCCAAACACATATCGAAAATTTACAAAATCGTGGACAAGAAATTACAAATTTTCCAACAAAAAAATAAATTTTTAGTGTGTGATTGTTCATTATTCGATATAATATTTTTAGGCATGATACTTCAAAGTATCATGCTTTTTTATAGTCTGAGAAAGGAGCAACTCATCATGAAACAAAAACAACAACAAATTGAAGGGATGCTTTACACACATAAAATCGCGATGCTTTCTAAAGTGCTTTGGAAAAATGCAGAAAGCGATTGGCAAGCATGGTTGAGGAAGTCAGACATCACTATGAATGAACACTTAATTCTTTTGACAATATATGCATTTGAACGTGCTACAATTTCTGACATCTCTAAATATGGCGTGATGCATGTTTCAACAGCGTTCAATTTTGCTAAGCGTTTAGAACAACAAGAATTACTTTCACTTAAAAAAGATACAAGTGACAAAAGAAATACTTTTATAGTGTTAACAGAAAAGGGAAAGCAACTTGTTGAAGAGATATTTGATCAATATGATGAAAGTAAAAATCATATTTTTAATGTCTCTAAACAATATAAGGATGAAATGTTTCACCTTCCAAACTTTAGCGATGCCCATTACCTTGTGTCTAAATTACAAGGCAAAGAATTCATAGATGACGTTAATTTGTGTCAAGAAAATTTACGAAAAAATTTGCTTGACGAACAGTAAATTCAGGTAGATAATACCTTATATTACTGATGCAGAGGAGTATCCAAATGTTAAATTGTTTGCGTTCAATTGATATACATTCTAGATTTGGTTTACCTAGAATTGCCTTCATAAGTTTTGTAACAGTGGTTATCACTTTTTTTATAAGTTTTGAAGTGTTTCATTATTATTCAAATGTACCTTTTACAGATCAAAATTTTTTAATGTTTATTGTCTTAATGTTACTTATATATCCACTTCATAAACTGATTCATATTGTGATGGTGTTACCCTATTTCAAGCACCTAAAAACTTATAAGTTAATTCGTAAATCATGGATACCTTTATATAATATCTTTTTAGATAAACCGGTACGTAAGTTCTATTTTTGTATTTGCTTATTGATGCCACTTATCGTTATTACGTTAAGCTGTATCTTAATTGCACGCGCATTTCCAGAATATGGCCATTACTTTATGTTTTTACTGGCACTTAACGCTGGCTATTCTGTAATGGATATTCTTTACCTCAAAGTGATATTATTTTCGCATCAAGGTCATTATGTCGAGGAACATAGTAACGGATTTGTACTATTAGAACATAATTATCATTCATAAAAGTATAAAACCATTCAATCTGAACATCAAAGCCATCAAATTGTTAATCGATTTGATGGCTTTGACTTTGTTTTAAAAGCTTTTTTGTAAGATAAGCGTTTACGATTACATCATTTGCGCAACGATATGATTAACTCCAAAAACGACATTTTTACCCTATTCTTCTCTATTCTATAATAAAAAAATTCATTATATTTTGTTTTTTCTCATCTTTTAGTCTGATATTTACCCTTCATCGTTGGTCTGAGCCTGACATTATGGTATATTATTTGTGTTAATTTTAAAAATAAAGGAGCTCATAAGATGAAGAAAGGCATACAAAAATTAGTTATTCCTGTTACAGCAAGTGCATTATTACTCGGAGCATGTGGAAATGATGCCCCTACATCAAAAGGAGAAACTTTAATCTCATCTAAAGCAGGTGACGTTAAAGTTCAAGACGTTTTAAAAGAAATTGGTAACGAACAAATTGCAAGTGACTCTTTTAAAGTATTACTTAATAAAATATTAGAAGAAAAATATGGTAAAAAAGTCGATGATAAACAAATCGATAAAGAAACAGATGAAGAAATCGAAAAATATGGCGGTAAAGACCAATTTAAAAACTTATTAAAACAACAAGGTATGTCTTTAGATGAATATAAAAAGCAACGTAAAATGATTGCTTATCAAAAAGAATTACTTAATGACAAAGTAAAAATTTCTGATAAAGAAATAAAAGATAATACCAAAAAAGCATCACATATTTTAATAAAAGTAAAACAAGATAAAGATGATAAAGAAGGTTTATCAGACAAAGATGCTAAGAAGAAAATTGAAGAAATTAAAAAAGAAATTGATAAAAATCCAAAATCATTCGATGATTTAGCGAAAAAAGAATCTATGGACTCAAGCAAAGACAAAAATGGTAGTCTTGGTTATGTAGTTAAAGGTCAAACTGTAAAACCTTTTGAAAAAGCCTTATTTAAATTAAAAGACGGCGAAATTTCTGATATTGTTAAAACAGACTATGGTTACCATATCATTCGTGCAGATAAACCGACTGATTTTAACAAAGAAAAATCTAAACTTAAAGAAAAATTGATTCAAAATAAACTACAAAAAGACCCAGAAATTTTAACAAATGCTTATAAAGATTTATTAAAAGAATACGATGTTGATTATAAAGATCGCGACATTAAAAAAGCAATCGAAGACAACATTTTAAATCCTGAAGCGTTAAAAGAACAATCTTCTCAACAACAAGGTATGCAGGGTCAAGGCCAAGGTCAACAATTAGGTATGTAATACATATGCGGTTGGTTTAGCCTCATATAACACAAAAACAACGTCAGCACTTCACGATGCTGGCGTTGTCTTTTTTATACCAATTTGAAGCTATGTTATGCCCTCTTCATAACGAACATAAAAGAGGTTCTTCATTTTTTATGGTGGGATGACATAAGTCATCCTGCTTTTTTGTACAAAAATAGCGCAAATGCCTCTATAATTTTAAGTGACTAAACCAAAAATAAAGGAGACATATTGCGCCTATGTGTAATGATATATTAAAGTTACTAAAAATTAAAGATAATAATATTAAAATCACTAAAGTTGAAGAAGATGTAGTTATTAGAGGTAAGAAATCTAACGTCATCTTTGGTACCCTTTCATACAAGCCTATGACTTGTCCTCACTGTTATCATACGAATCCAAACCGAATACACAAACACGGAAAACGTTTATCGCGAATTACTTTTTTAAGATTCCAAGAGATAGCAGTGTATTTAAATCTGTTAAAACAACGTTTTAAATGTATGGTTTGTGGTCGGACTTTTACTTCTAAAACAAATGTTGTTGAGGATAACTGTTTTATCTCAAACCATGTTCAGAAAGCCATTATAGATAAAGCAACACAAGTTCGCTCAGAAACTGATATCGCAAGTGATTGTAACGTTTCTGCATCTTCTGTAAAACGTGTGATTCATAAAGTAAGCAATGCCACTTTTCAATAGTGAAATTGCTTAAATAGATTGCGTACCGAGTCGAGACTCCCGAGGCATAGAGCCGAAACCGAAAATCCATTTTGGCTTCTTATGAGCTACAATAAAAGCCAAAATTAGTTGAGGTAAGGCGCCTGGGAAAGCGAGACTCGAAGAAGCAATCGGAAGTTTGTGACTTAATTATTATAGACACATAACCACCATATAAAGTGTACAGCCATAAAAGAAGAGGTTAGGAAACGATTCCCAACCTCAATCTTCATCTTAGCTCATATTAATCCAATTTTTCTGGTTTATAAAATTGGCGATTCTCCAATCCAAAAATACGCTCTGTGAACTGTCCTTTATTAACCTTTTTAAAAGCTTTATCGAACATGTTCATTCGTGCATCAATGTTATCAATATAATTAAGAATTTCAGCTTCTTTTACTTGTGGTAACTTAGGAGAACCATACTCTAATTTACCATGGTGCGCTAAAATTAAATGGCGTAATAATAATATTTCTTCACCATCAACATTTAGCTCTCTTGCTGCATCCGCCACATCATCACTTGCTATAGAGATATGACCAAGTAAATTTCCTTCTAATGTATATGAAGTAGCAACAGGACCAGATAATTCTCTTACTTTACCCATATCATGTAGAATAATGCCACTATACAACAAACTGCGATTTAGTTCAGGATAAATATCGCATAAACTTCTAGCAATTTTAAGCATCGTTAATACATGATAACTTAGTCCACTAACAAAATTATGATGGTGTGAACTTGCTGCTGGATAAACAAAATAACGATCTTCATATTTGTTCAACAAATATCTTGTTACTCTTTGAAGTGGTGCATTTTCTATTTCAAAAATATATTCTTGCATCGCATCTTTGATTTCTTCTGGAGACATGGGTGCACCATCTATAAAATCTTGAGTACGCATGCCATCTTGGTCAGTAGCTAAACGAAACTGGTTCACCTTCATTTGTTTACGTCCACGATAATTGATGATATCACCTTTAACGTGAATGATACGTTCAGGTTGAAGTAATGGAATGTCCTCTTTAGACACCGTCCATAATTTCGCTTCTATTTCTCCACTTTTATCTTGTAAGTGAAGCGTCATGTAATCTTTTCCTTGTGCTGTAACCCCTTGAGTTGCACGGCGAATCAAAAAGAAGTGATCGACCGTATCTCCAGGTTGTAGTGTTTCAACATTTCTCATATTTAACGCCTTCCCATTCTATGTTTCTATCTTTTTTAATGTTACAAGTTGTTTAGTTGGTATATTTGAGTCACGTAAACATGTAAAATAGAGAATTTGGAATTCTTCAGACATGCCTCTTAAATATTTCATCATTCTTGAACGACGCTCTGCATCAAAATGCACAAATGCATCGTCAATAATAATCGGCAATGAATAATAAGGTTTTAATATTTTAATCAGACTAAGTCGAAGTGCTATATATAACAACTCTTTTGTAGATTGACTTAACTCAATTGGATGGTACATTTGACCATCTCGATGACGCACCATTACTTGTTCATTTTCGTATGTAACTTGAACATATTGGCCGTCTGTTAGTTCTGAATAAATATTCGTTGCCACATGAACAACTTGTGGTAATCGTTTATCTTTAATTTGTTTAATGTGTTCATCAACAAGTGCTTCGAGATAACTTAACGCTGCCCAATCATCTGCCGCAGCATTAAGTTGATTTTTCGAGAGCTCATATTGATGGCGTAAATGACGCAATGTATCATCTGTTTCCATATGATTGATTTGTGCAGATAAATCACTCACTTCACTTTGTATAGTGAGATATCTTTCATTATAGTCATCAATTTGCTCAGATAATTTTTGATATTCAGCATCAAGTTGTGCTGTCGTTTTTTCGCTTAATTTAGAACTTTTTTCATAACTATAATCTTGATTTTCAAGGAAATGTGTTAAGTCATTAAAGCGCGATAATCGTTTATGATAAGTTTGATAACGATCATGGTGTCTGTAATAACTTTCCTCATCTAATGCACCAATTGCGCCAAACAAATTATGAATAACACCTTGATTATCTTTTAAGCGTTGATTCAAATGTTTAATTTCGTTATCGATAAGCGAAATTTGTTCTAAATTATGTGAATGTCTTGTCATATCTTGATTTGCATTTTTCAACCATTCTCGGACATCATGAAATAATGTCTGACGGTCAAATTGTGATAAAGCTGATTCAATTTTTGATTTTGCTTCATCATAAAACGCCTCTAATTCATCATGTAATTGGGCTTTTGTCGCAGATAACGTACTTAAATGCTGTGCATGCTCTTTCAATTTTTGAATTGTTTCAATCGCATTTAATAATAAATCATCAGATAAATTTTGAGATACATGTAAATGCGTTTTCAGTTCTGATATGCTTTGAGATGACTTTTCATAATCAGTTTGTGCTTGCTCGTTTTGAATATTCAAATGATCTTTTTTCGTTTTAAGAATTGCAAGTTGTTGCTTTCTTTGAGTAATTTGATCACGTAATTGATATTGTGTCGACAAGTCGAAATCTAATTCATAATTATCTTCTAGTTGTTGTACTTCATGTTCTAATTGTGTAATTTCCTGTGAAAACTTCTCATTATGACCCACAGGTTTAGAACGGAACATAAAAATTGCGACGATAAATATCACACCTAGTACTGCTAAAACTACAGCCGGTACGAGTGCTTGAGAGAGAAACATAAAGATTGCGAATCCTATAGAGATCAGTGCAAGAATCATGGATGCAATACTCATATTTTTTTGCTTTTTATCTTTTTGTTGTTGTTCGACTTCGAATGCTTCTTTCATCTTCGAAAATAAATTACGCTTTTCACTTAATTCTAACAGGCGATGATCATAAATCTTTTTCTTTTCAAAGTTTTCATCACTCACAAGCTGTTCTTCTAGCTGTTCAATTTCATCTTCATATGACTGATATTCGATTTGATTTTCATCAATGTTACTTTTTAACTGCTGTAACAGTTGACTCTGGTCTCTTTTATTTCGTAACACTTCACTAGTATAACTTTTTTGTGCTTCTGAAGTGTCGATATTCTCATGCATTTCTTGCCAACCTATGTTGGACTGCAGACCAGACATATCCATTCGATGATTATTAATTTCACGATCGGTTTGTTTCAAATCAAGCGCTTTTTGCTTAATCGTATCTTCTTGTTTTGATACCCATTCAAAATTTTGATATAAATCTTGTTCGGGCACGAATAATTTATCGTTTTCTTTTTCAAGTTGACTTTTCTTTTCATCTCTTAAACCGATGTCTCTTTCAAGATGCTGAACCTGAATTTTCGCTGCTTCATAGCGATCAATTCCTTGCTCTGGAAATTCTAACGGTTCAATATTTAAATCCGCTTCTAACCCTTTCCATTCTTGGACCTGATCAATTAATGCAACTTCTTTTTGTTTTTCTTCAAAGAGTGCCGTAAGTTGACTCAAGTTTTCTTTCAAAGCTTTTAATCGTCTTGATGCTTTATCATGTTCTTCAGTAAGACGTTGATACGTTTCCAACTTCGCTGATTCTTCTCTAATATCAAATTCTAATTTTCTAATTTGCTCTAATTGCTGATTAATTTCTGGATTTTGTCCCGACTTTTTATATAGGTCTTGCTTTTTCTGATGAATTAATTCACGCATTCCAATAAACTCAGTTGAACCCAGTGCGCCCGCTTGCATTAAGAAATTTTGCAATTGTTGCTCACTCATATGTTTATGGATATCTTGCAATCCTAAAACACTAAAGGAGAAAATTTCTTGATATGTGCGCTTATTGATAAAATTGAGTTGCTGCTTTAACCAGCTTTCGTCTTTGATTGCACCATTAGGCATGAAAACTTTGACGTCTCCTACAGCACTTCCTTTGACACGTTCAACATCAACTTCTGAACCGTCATCCATAATCAATGTAACACGTCCACCGTAATGGTTCCCCATTCGAGGTTCTAATCTAGGCTCATTTTCTTTTTTAGTTGGAAACCCAAATAAAATTGAATGGATGAATGCTTGTAAAGTTGATTTACCTGCTTCATTTTCACCAAAAATTTCTGTGAACAACGGATTAAATTCAACTTTACGTTGGACAAATTGACCATAACCATAAATTTCAACTGATTTTATCTTCATGGCTTAATTGCCCTCCTTTAGTTCAGCTTCTATAATTGCTTCAGCACGTTCAATCAGTGCTTTTCGATCATGCTTTTGATAGTGATCTAAATATTTTGAGGCCTTAGGGTTCATATATAACTCAGATAATGCACGTTCGTAGACATCATCTTGCGCTATTAAATCTTCAGAAAGCTCATTCGCAATACTTGTTTGAGTGATTTCTAAATAATTGATTATCCATTCATCAATCATCACAAAATGGCGTTCATTTTCTTCATATTCTGTAACTAAAGTTTTTACTTGCTCTAAAACTTGCGCGTCAATACGCTCATCTCCGTGAACATTAATCTGTAAACGGTAGAATGCTCTACCTTGATGGCGTACACTATCTTTAAATTCTTGAATTCTTTCAAATAAAGCCTGCTGAGATACTGAGTCAATTTCAATCGTCGCACTTTCGAAACGTATAAACTGCGTCGGAACAAAGCGCGTTTTCAATGCTACATGGTCTCCCTCAACGATGAGGCAACCTTTTTCCCCTTGCTCTTTAAAATGACGCCCTTGAATATTACCGGCATAGTGAATTTCTGGCAAATCACTCAATTGCTGTCTTTTATGAATGTGGCCAAGCGCCCAATAGTGATACAATTTTGCATTTAAATCTTCTAGACGAAATTCGGTGTAGCGATGTGCAGTCTCCGCTTTACTATAAGTGCCGTGAAGCACACCGATATGTACTGTTTGACGATCCTCATTCGTCGGATAAAGATCGATTTTATTTTCATAGCTTTCTCTCTTTTCATAACTAAAGCCATGTAAATGTACATTTTCACCGGATTTTGTAATCGCTTGATAAGTTTCAACATCTTTAGAAAAAACAGTGACATTTTCAGGCCATTTTGATGTGATTTGATCAGAGAGTGGATCATGATTTCCATGTGCAATATAGACAAAAATTTGTTCTTTTTGCAGGCGTTCAAATTGTCCTTTTAAAAACATTTCAGCTTTTAACGTACGATTGTGCTGATCAAACAAATCTCCACTTATCACCATAAAATCAACTTCTTCTCGTAATGCGAGATCTATAATTTTTTTAAAGCTTTCATAAGCGCTATTTTCGACATCTTTCAATATTGTAGGATTTAAATAGCGTTTTGATGCAAAAGGGCTATCTAGATGTAAATCTGCACAATGCAAAAATTTAACCATTTAAGCATTCTCCTTTTTACTTTCTAATTTCATCTCTGTTTAATAGACTATGTATTCATTTATTTTATCATATTTTAGTTATATAAGTGTGAACCAAAAGCGCATTCTGCAAGAACTTTATCATCTTCATGACATAAAAAAAGAGCAATTCAGAAATCTAATCTTTATGCGTTAGATTTCTAAATCTGCCCTAATCAATTTAAACCGTCCCATCGATTGAAACGATTGTTCATTGCTTCATTTAATTCCTATCAACCACTATGGATTAATAAGAATGTAGCCCATAGAAAAATTAGTTTGCGTAAATTTCATCCAATGGTTTAACAATGATTTGGTTGATTTCTTGGAATACTTGGCTCATTTTTTGTTCAGCATTCATTAATTCAGAAATGTTGCTGTCTTTTTCGATTTGTTGCGCTTGTTCTTGCGCTTTTTGCAAGTCTTCCTCACCAATTTCTTCACCTTGCATTTGTTTTTGTTGGAAGTTTAATTGTGTTTCACGAAACTCATCAAACAATTTTTTAGAGTTTTCATCAGCTTCAACTTTAGCATAAGCATCTTTAATCGCTTTATACTCGTCACTTTCGCGTAATGCTTGTTCTAATTTGTTCGCGTAATCATATAAATTTACAGCCATTTCTATTCGCTCCTTGAGTTGTGTAGTTTAAGATTGAATTCTATCTCTTCCAATCTCTTTCCTTGCTTACGATACCACATTTTATACAGTTATACAAAGATTGCAATTAAACCTTGGAAAAATCCAATAATTCCGCCTAAAATGAAGCCTAGCAACATGATTAATTTGAGTTCTTTATTCGCAATTTCAAATATCAGCTGTTCAATATAGTCTAAATCAAAACGATTAATTTGCTCTTCGATAAGTCCTCGAATGTTAACTTTTTTCATGATTTGAGACAAACGACGCGACAATGTATCTATTATCATGTCTGTAATACGGTCTGCACCTTTTTCATGTAACTTTTCAAATAATGAAGGCACAAGTGTATTAAGTGGCTGATGTGCACGTTTGGTTAAATTTGCTTGTTTTAAGACATAGTCAGCCAATTGAATTTGAATCTGCTCCATGGCTTCAGGTTGAATAATTTCTTTTAAAGGTAACGCCTTTATACGCTCATACTCAATCTTCAATTGTTGTGCCAATATGTTTCTCGCTTTCGGATGATACGTTAATCGAACTAACTCTTTTTGTATTCGCTCAGCAATTGCTTCTTGTGTCATAAACATTTGGAGTAAACCAACGATTTTCCCTTTCTCAACAAAAAATGTTTCTAACATATCAGAAATATCGTGATAACCTTTTTCAGATTCAAGGTAATCTCTAGCTTTCGTTAATAAAAATTCATCTAATGAATCAACTTTTTTATCTAGTTGTTGCACAATTTTCTCTGGAAGCCATTGATTCATTCCTTGATCTTGATGACTTAAATACTTTTCATTTAACGTTTTATAAACGATACGTTTTAACTGTCTTTCTCCTGAAGCGACGATATCAATATCAAAGCGCTCAGCTAAACGTTGCAGTGTCACATGATCTTGTTCCAAAAGGCGAATCTGATCTTTTACCGTTTGGTTCATAGTTTCTTTTATCTCAGGCGTAACCAATTTCTCTTGAATCAATGCCTCAGTTAATAAATGATCTTCTATCACTTGACCAATTTTTTCGGCAATTTCTCCTCTTCTTTTTGGGATTAAACCCGGTGTAAAAGGAATGCGTTTACCAAAAATATAATATGCACGAAAAGGATGAAAAAGCATTTTAACTGCAATCATATTCGTTACGCCACCAATCACCGCACCTATGATTATCATAAATACAACAACTAAAATCGGTTGCATATTCATCTCTCCTTAATTAATCATCATCCATTGTTTTTATTGAACGTTTAAAACTTTAAAATCTATAAAATATGAAATATAGCAGTCAAAGCTTTAACAGTTGCTATTATACACACAATCCTCAATTATTATAAATTCAAACACTTTTTAATGAGATGATAGTGACGGCTTTCAATGCCTATATCAGATAAAAATAATTCCTTCAAAGCATGGTTACTCAGTCCATACTTTGAAGGAAGTTATTCAATGATTATTTATTCTATCATGATAATTTATTTTCAATCTTATGCGCGAATAAGATCTTCTTTAACATTACGTTGGAAGTATGTCTCAGCTTCTCTCAATTTAGGCGTCGCAAAAACAGGTTGTTTATCTGTATCTAGTACGCGATAAAGTTCACTCACTTTATTAGATTGAAGGATGAAACCACCTTTAGTATCAATTGTATCCCAATAAATATCACTAATTGTTGAATATTTTGGATATGCAGCTTGGTTTCTTGAAATGGTTTGAACAATTTCTAGTGGGTCACAACCAAAAGTACTATTTAAAACTTCTGAATCTCTAAATAATGCACAAATGGATACACATGTCGTCCAGTTAGGTAATACACGCTCTTTTTCAATTTGAACAAGTGTCTTTTTTGACAAGCCAATTGTTTGAGCCATTGTATCTTGTGTATACCCCGCTTCGATACGTACCATCTTAAATTTGGTTTGAATTAAATCAGTAAAACTTTGTCTATCCATATTTATATTACTACCTCTCTTAAATAAAAATTTATCCGCACACAAGCATTGCAATTCTACACAATTCTTGAAACACAAATTACATATTAATACAAAATAAGATAAATGAAAAGCATCTTTTTAGAAAACATTGAAAGTCATAAAAATGACATAATTAACACAAATCGCAAATATATTTTAACTTAATAACGTTTATTTAAGTTAAAAATAAAACATTGATATCTATACTGTTTAACGCTATACACACTTGCGCAACACGCTTCTAATATTCTATTGGGAATGCATACTTTCTATTCATTTATTTTGTACTTTTATGGATTGAGGCTTGATGACGCTCAATACCTATGTATCTTTACTACTTTTACTTAACTTACAATGTCAGCCAATTTCTCTCTCTAACGCTGCTTATCTTAAGTCGCAAATATGTGTTTAAGGATTTTATTATAACACAAATTAATAGTGTTACGAACTCAAATAAATAATGTTTTTGTGTTTATTTCATCTTACAATAAATCACTTTTTATGCATGAATCATGTTTGGCCTTGTATTTCGACTTTATAATTTATCTTTTTTAAACCATTTATGAAACAACGCATGAAATACAATCGAAAGGCCTATACTAAAAAATATAATAATAATTATGTTTACGATAAGTTGCCAAAGATGATCACTAGGTAAATACGAAAACAGAAAAAACATAGGTATAACAAAAACAAGATCTAACCAACCTAACTCTTTTAATGCTTCGTCTAGCTGATTCAAAATGTTGACCTCCCTTTCGTCAATTTATAATAAACTAACAATTTTTATACATGTGTATTATAATTTTGATTTCATATAAACAAAAATATCGGATGATTCAGGAATGTAATGATTTTCAATGGATTATACACATTGTATCATATGTTAAAAAATGAGAGGATACCTATAAAGAATCGATATTATTGGTGAGTTTTGGAACTTGCTTAGCTGTATGAGCGATAATTACAACAATATCGGCATTATTTGAAATGTTATTAACCGTATCGGTATGCTTGTTATAGCTTCCTTTTTTCAGACAGCATCTCGCTAAAGATACAAGACTTTAATACCTTTGACCTCTCAAATTTTCATTCGTCCATTCCCTTTATCTTCAATTTTTAATACAATAAAGAAATATTAAGCACTGATTATTTTAGTTCGTGCATTGCCCCATCTATTAAGGATATAGCACACAAAATCATAAATACTGCTAAAGAAGAGGTAAAAAAATGAATTCTAAAGTTATCATTTTAAAAGACGATGCTTATGAAGAAAGTAATGTATCTATAACATTTACATTAAAAAACATATGCATGGATGAAGGACTCAAAATTTATTACTTTGATGTCATGACTCGATTTGAAAATCAACAAATCGAAACAGAATTGGCCATTTTCGATGATGAAATTCAACGTTTGAAAGACGTAGAATTTACACAGCCATTAACTAAGCTTTATTTCTTAGAGCCTGATATTTCATTGACAGTCATAGAAGTTAAAAAGGACGAATTCTGTGTATACGTCACCTTAGATTCAGGTTTAAGAATGCATAATATTGCGACTGAATCAGGCTTATCCGTAAGGCTCAATGTAGCGAAATCATCATTTAAGCAGTTCATCAATGAAATAGCATCCATCGAAGCACACACATCATATTTGAATGAATAGTCTTAGCTCGTTTGGTCACGCGCGCAAGTTATATATTTCTTTCAATATCATCTCGATTTGTTACGCTTTAATCATGTTTTCTAGCCTTGCTTGTCGCTAAAAGTTGGATATTGCATATTCTAATTCTCTACTATAAAAGCAACGGTTAGTGCATTTTCACTAACCGTTTTGATAGATCATGTCTTCTGCTTCATTATTCATATGCGTTCAAAGAGGATTGAATTACTCGACATGCATATGCCCTTTCAACTTTTTACCTTCTCTTTCAGATAATATTAAAGCACATGCTGCATCACCTGTAATATTAACAGCTGTACGAGACATATCGAGTAAACGATCGATGCCTAAAATAATACCAATGGCTGCTGGATTTAATCCAACTGCTGTTAACACCATCGCTAACATAATCAATCCAACACCCGGCACACCTGCTGTCCCTATCGATGCAATAACAGCAACTGCTACGACTGTAACTAATTGTAATAACGTTAAATCTGCACCCATTAATTGTGCAATAAAAATCGTTGCTACCCCTTGCATGATTGCAGTACCGTCCATATTTATTGTTGCCCCTAAAGGCTGAACAAAAGAAGCAATTTCAGGTCGAACCCCCATTTTTTTCGTACATTCCATAGAAACCGGAAGCGCAGCATTCGAACTCGAACCCCCGAATCCGACAGTAATAGCTGGAAAGAATCCTTTAAAGAACGCAATGGGACTCCGTTTTGCTAATAATTTCACTGCACCACCATATACGACAAAGAAATGGATGACTAAGGCACCTAATACAACAATAAAATAAAGACCTAATTGTTTAATCGCGCCAAAACCTGCGCCTGTAAAGGCATGTGCAACTAAGCCGAACGTCCCAATTGGCGCAAATACATTCATAATCATTGTAATAATATACATCAACACATTATTAAATTGTTCAAAAAATTGATGTACGATCCGTCCTTTATCGCCTACCATCATAATCCCAATACCAATAAAGATTGCAAAAGTGATAATTTGAAGCATATTTCCACCACTCATAGCTTCTATCGGATTTTTTGGGAAGAAATTTATGACCGTTTGATCAAATGTTTGATTCACTGGAGAATCCGCCGCAGATTTTTGCCCCTCTAACTTTTTCTGATAAGCTGTTACTTCTTTACTTTTTAACAAATCTGAATGTCCTGCACCTGGTTTAACTATAAGTGCTAAACACATCGCTAAAGTGATTGCGAGTGCAGTCGTCGTTAAGAAAAATACAAGGGTTTTCAAACCAATACCACCTAGCAATTTTGGATCCCCTACACCAATGACACCAAGCACAATCGAAACAAAAACAACCGGTACAACAAGCATAAAAATCAAGTTTAAAAATACTTGTCCAATCACATTAAAAATATATTGATCTGTAAAAGATACAAATTTTCCCCCTTCGTAAAAATTAAAAATTGAACCTATCGTAATCCCTAATACTAATGCAACAATAATCTTGACTGTAAGCCCTTTAAATTTCATAATAGCCATCACCCTTATTACTTTTTACAATATTATAATCTGAAAATTGGCAATATAGCAATCATTTTTTAAATGACTAGATTTATCATGCTATTCATAGGATAATAGAAACATTGAGAATGATTTTTATTTTGATTCAATATTAATTCATTGATGTCAATTTTAATAGAGGTGTTATTGTTGCAAGTAGAAAACAGGATTTCCCAAGCTAAAAAAGGCGCAACCTTAAGCATCATCACATATACCATATTAACTTTATTAAAAGTCACATACGGTTGGCTAGCAGATAGTCGTGGTTTAACAGCGGATGGGATCAATAACGCAACAGATGTCATTAGTTCAATTGCCATCCTTATCGCTCTGCATATATCTATGAAACCAGTAGATAAAAACCATCCTTATGGGCATTATCGCTCAGAATTTATCGCTTCTTTAATCGCATCCTTTATTATGTTTGCTGTGAGTATTCAAGTGATTATTACTGGCGTAAAGCATTTTTATCAAGGTCAGTTTCATCAGCCGAGTCAATCAGCTTTAATTGTAGGCGTAATTTCAAGTTTCCTTATGTTTGCTGTCTTCCTCTATAATCGTAACTTAGCAAAAAAAGTTAAAAGCAATGCCCTTAAAGCAGCGAGTTATGATAACTTATCAGATGCTTTAGTTTCAATTGGGACTGTTATAGGTATTTTAGGTGTCTATATCGGAATTCCCATGCTAGATACACTGGCTGCAATAGTTATTGGTTTATTAATCATGAAAACAAGTATCGACATCTTTAAAGAAACAGCCATAACGTTAACAGACGGATACGACGTCGATGAACTCGAGCATATCGAGCAAATCATTTCGTCTATCCCTGGGGTCAAAGAAATTAGAGATATTAAAGCTCGAAGTCACGGAGTCATGTCATTCATTGATGTAACTATTGCTGTGGAACCCGAACTAAATGTCGTTGAAAGTCATCAAATATCAGATCATATTGAAACTAAGTTACAACAACAATTAGGTGAAGTCGAAACGATTGTGCATATTGAGCCGTATTTATATTAATAATGACCCATGATTGTATAAGCACCACAAAATAGGTGTGACAGTCATGGGTCATTTTAAGTTTTAAAACGATACATCTTTTGATTTTCAAACTTAGTGGAGACATTAAAGTATTAGAGTTTAATGTTTTCTTCACTACGAATTTTTAAATGCAAACTTGATAGATAAGTTCCTCTCACCTTAAAAATATTTATAATTTAAGCATTATAAACTTTGATTAGAAGGACAGAGTAGATGAAGTCCACCCTTATCAAAGCTGATAGTAATTTCTTTCCTAAGCATTTTATGTTGTTTCTTTGTATAAATGAATCAATTTGTACAAATGATAGCATAATCATTCAGTTATAGAATTTTCATTGAAATTGTATCTCAATTTGAAGTAGAAAAGTAAGATTAATATTCCTAAAGCACAAATGGCATAAACAATCGCATAGTTTAAAGGGATTAAGAAACCAAAAATGAAATATGACAATGGTGTTAAGGACGCATTCAGGCTCTGTATAATTGAAAATACTCTAGATTTAAATTTTTCATCTATCGTTTGCTGAAGTATTATTTGAAAAGGGATGTTATTTAAAGATACGGAAAAGCCTAAAAATGCATTAGCAATTAAAATAATAATAAATATATTCATCTCACTGATGCTATAAAAACGAGTTGACGCTACGATTAATAAAGAAAGTGATTGTAGAATCATAGAAATGATATATAACAATTTTAAGCGATTATGAATATTTAATATTGATAACAGAACGGATGAAATGACAATCGCTCCACCTATAGTACTTTCTGCGACACCTAAATAATTGGCTTTTAAGTTAAGAATTTTGATGATGATAATAGGTAATCCGACAATTAAAGAATTGCATAAAAAATTGATAAATAAGCTAACTATAAAAATGACTTTTAAATTATTGATTAATGACAAGTGCTTAAAACCCTCTATAAAGCTTGTTAAAAACTTTTGTTCCTTACTAATTGCATTACCACTTTTGAAAGTTAATAGAAGTAAAAGAAAAAATGCAATAAGTTCAGTTAAACTATTAATAAGCGCGAGTAAATTGATATTTATTATGGTAACTATAAATCCACCAATTATAGGTGTTAACAAAATTGATGATGATTGGATAGTTTGTCTTATAGATACTATTTTTTCTATGTAATCGCCAGTTATAAATTTTAAATTTGATGTAATGGTTATTTTTACTATTGAGTCAACAAATACGAGAATCATCATTGCGGTAAAAATCGTATACACTTCTTCGTTGTAAAATATGTAAAACATAAGTAGTGTACAGACACTTATAAATTGACCCATTAACAATATCTTTTTATTTGAAGTTCTGTCAATTAAGCTCCCTATAAATGGTGCTGATATTGTTGTTACAAACGCTAATACAGCTAAGTAACTCCCAAAAACTGAGCCAGATTGCGTGATTTTAAGGATATAAAAGCCACATGCAAAAGTAAAAATTGAAGAAAAAAATAATGAAATTGTTTCAAACGTGACTAAAATTATTGATTTGCGCATACATATCCCCCCTTTTAATATATAATACAATTGACTTGTTTAATTGAAAACATTTACATTTCAGAATTTTCTGTCTAAATATAAATTGTGAGAAATAAACAGTAATATTTATAATCTCACAAAAATTTATCTGAATTATAAAATAGCAACAGAGATAATCTTATAACGTTAATATTTGAAATTAACGGGTGTAAAGAAATAGTAGCAGAAAGCATTGATCTTAATATCGGGGGAAAAAGCGTCATTTCAATCTATACATTAAATAACGTCACAATATATATAACAAAAGACAATTTTTGGAATGCATACATTGTGACGTTAATTTTGTGAAAAATAATCGGTATGACCGTTGATGAACACACAAATTTAGTTATTTCTCCATATTTTACTCGAGCAGTTTAAATGAGGTTGTTTTCCATAGCATAAATGGCCGCTTGCGTGCGGTCATTGACTTGTAATTTAGAAAAAATATGACTGACATGTGTTTTAATCGTTTTTTCAGATACAAATAATGTTTCAGCAATTTCTTTATTTGTCTTACCTTTAGCCATTTCTTTTAAAACTTCCGTTTCACGTTTCGATAATTTATTAAGGATATGAGGCTTCGTGATAACAACATCCATCACATGTTGTGCATCTTCATGAATTACTTTCTCTCCATTTAAAACGCGTGTAATTGACGTCATTAATGCTTCAGGTTCAACATCCTTCATTTCATATCCATCAGCGCCAACCCGCATTGCAGACATGACGTGCTCTTCATCAACATAACTCGTTAAAACTAAAATCTTAATGTGCGGAAACCCTTCTTTAATATGTTGTATTAACGTAATCCCGTTCATCTCAGGCATGACTAAATCAACTAACACCAGATCGGGCTCAATTTGTTTTTCATTTAATGCATCCAATAATGATTGACCATTTCCAAAACTACCGGTCACTTCTATTTCATTTTGTGTTGACAATAAAAATTCTAAGCCTTGACGCACAATAAAATGGTCATCAACTAATGCAATTTTAGGCATAAAAAAGCCTCCCTTTGATGTTAAAGTGGTATCTTAATTTTAATCGATGTCCCTTGACGACTGTCAATATGCATCGTTCCTTTTATCATTTTAATACGTTGCCTCATATTCGATAACCCATGCTTATCGTAAACATCGATACGCGTAACGTCAAACCCCTTTCCTTCGTCTGAAATATCAACGGTTAGCAAGTCATCAGATTGATTAAGGACTACCGTAATTTTTGATGTATTGGCATGCTTTTTCGTATTGTTCATTGCTTCTTGAATGACGCGATAAATATGTGTCTCAATTTTGTTTTCTAAGTCAATCAAACCATGAACCGTAATGTCGATTTCTAAATCGATTAATTTCGCATAATTTTTAAGTGCGTGGACAATTCCTTGCTCTAACCCCACTGGCTTTAATTGCCAGATTAAAGCTCTCATTTCATTTACCGCATTTTGGCTTGTCTGTTCAATTTGGGCAAAAGCGCGTTGTGACGTTTCTTCTTCAGACATTTGCCCTGCTGCGTGTGCATTTAATTTTAAAGAAAACAACATTTGATTCACTGAATCATGTAAATCTCGAGCCAATCGATTACGTTCATTAATACGTGCCGCCTCTTTTTCTTGGTTGTTCAAGTCAATTCTTTTAATCGCTGAGCCAATTTGAAAAGCGACTGATTCTAAAAGTTCAAGATCTTCATCACTGTAATGTGTTGTAAAAGGTGTCGCAACATTTAATAAACCAAATTGCTCATTGCCTGATCTTAACGGAACCGTCGCGTGATGCGTTATATTATCAGTTTCTGTACTAAATTCACGACTGGCTAAGTTAATACGAGAACAGTTAATAATGTTAGAGGCTTTCGTCAATTTTTGATTATGATAAGATTGAACACACCAACATGAACCTTCTGTCATATATTTACAATGATGATGCGTAAGTGCTGGTGGTAGCGAGCGTTGTGCTTCTAATGTATGATAGCCTTCCGCATCAATAAAAAATATCCATCCCGTTGTGAAATCACTCCCCTTTACCAAATAATCTAAAGCACCATCAAGCATCGATTGTAATTCTGTTTCTTCATTGAGAAATTCAGCGATTTCTTTTAATAATGCTAATCGCGTTGGTTTTTCCACTTCATGCACACCTCTCTTCTACTTTTTAAAATTTAAAATATAAAACCGAAAAATATGTATTTAGTTTTATTATACACATCCCGCTTTCCCTTTAAAAACCATCAACACCATACTGATTTATGGTATGATAGAAACAATTAAGGAGGATACTATGAAATTTTCAGTTGCTGAACCGTTTGATCAAATGTCTATCCGAGACATTTTTAAATCATTAAAACTACCTAAAAAAGAACTCCATTTGTTGAATATGTCTAAAGCCATTACTGTTAATGGTCAACCCGCACAATTTCAGCAAACCGTTTCATCTGGAGATGTCATCTCAATTCCTGATGAGCCTGTGAAGAGTCAATATTTACCTAGTTATCGCTATGCACAGATTGTTTACGAAGATGATTATTTAGCGATTGTATATAAACCTAAAGGTGTGAAAACACATCCTAATGACTTGAAAGAAAGTAATACATTGATGAATCATATCATCTATACTTTAAATTGTGATTATGTAGAACCTATTCATCGTCTTGACCAAGAAACCGTGGGTCTATTAATCGTTGCTAAACATCCAATTGTAAAAAAAATACTCGACCGTATGTTAGAAGACAATATGATTCACCGCATTTATAAAGCACAAGTAAAGGCTTTATTACCGATTAAACCACAAACTATTGATATGCCGATTGGTAAAGACAAATTCCACCCGAATAAAAGACGTATTTCGAATACAGGTCAACGTGCAGTCACACATATTATAGAATCAAAAATGATCAAAGAAGGTGTATGTGAAGTCAAACTTAAACTCGATACTGGTCGTACGCATCAAATTCGTGTTCACCTTGCTGAAATAGGTCATCCGGTTCTAGGAGATCCGTTGTATAGTGATTCTAAGTTAAGACAATTACAATTAGAAAGTTATCAAATTGAATTCCAACACCCACTTACGCAGCAGCTCATCTCTGTTACAACGGACGATATTAAATAATACTTAATTTTATAGCATAAACATACAGAGGCTAGAACATCAATCCTAAAAACAAATTGCGCTAAGATGAATTTTATTAGAAGACCGTCTTAGCGCTTGATTTTTATGATAAAACCTCTTATTGAATGATTTCGTTTTTCGAAGTGACATTGTCAACCTGTAGTCTACGTCTCGTCCTGTTCCCTTAGGCGTCTCGACACCAATATTACTAACGTGATTATTAAGGCTGTACACTTTATATGGTGGTTATGTGTCTATAATAATTAAGTCGCAAACTTCCGATTGCTTCTTCGAGTCTCGCTTTCCCAGGCGCCTTACCTCAACTAATTTTGGCTTTTATTGTAGCTCATAAGAAGCCAAAATGGATTTTCGGTTTCGGCTCTATGCCTCGGGAGTCTCGACTCGGTACGCAATCTATTTAAGCAATTTCACTATTGAAAAGTGGCATTGCTTACTTTATGAATCACACGTTTTACAGAAGATGCAGAAACGTTACAATCACTTGCGATATCAGTTTCTGAGCGAACTTGTGTTGCTTTATCTAAAATGGCTTTCTGAACATGGTTTGAGATAAAACAGTTATCCTCAACAACATTTGTTTTAGAAGTAAAAGTCCGACCACAAACCATACATTTAAAACGTTGTTTTAACAGATTTAAATACACTGCTATCTCTTGGAATCTTAAAAAAGTAATTCGCGATAAACGTTTTCCGTGTTTGTGTATTCGGTTTGGATTCGTATGATAACAGTGAGGACAAGTCATAGGCTTGTATGAAAGGGTACCAAAGATGACGTTAGATTTCTTACCTCTAATAACTACATCTTCTTCAACTTTAGTGATTTTAATATTATTATCTTTAATTTTTAGTAACTTTAATATATCATTACACATAGGCACAATATCTCCTTAATCGTTGGTTTGGTCACTTACAATTATAGAGATATTTGTGCTATTTTTGTACAAAAAAAGCAGGATGACTTATGTCACCCCACTATAAAAAATGAAGAACCATTATTAAAACGTCTTTTTTCCTAAATAGGGATTTATCCAAACGTGTGTTTATCAAAAATTTAATGTCTCTGCTTCTTTTTACGCTGTAAACAAAAAAAGAGGACAGCGTAATCATGGCGATTTCTGTCCCCTTCTTTGAAAAGTTAAAGATTCACTTTTGTGTATATTATTTCCGCTTCAAATGATTTTTGACACGATTAATCCAATTCCGTTTTGATTGTACAGGTTGCCCCATTTTAATTACATTTGATTCAGCAAGTTTTGCGCCATAATCTTTAGCTTCTTGCATCAAATACTCTTGTGAGTTCAATGGTTCTAAATCATTTTCAATGTAATGATAAACACCTTGCGCATCTTGGTATCGTCCTTTTTGATTATCCGACAATTGAAGATTTAAAAATTCAACTAACCGCTTCGCAATTTGTTTGTCCAATATAGGGAATAAAATTTCAACACGTTTAATCATATTGCGCGTCATCATATCAGCAGAAGATAGATAAATTTTTTCATCTCCATTATTATAGAAGTAATAGATACGGGAATGTTCTAAAAAACGGCCAACGATGCTGACAACTTCTATATTGTCACTAACGCCAGGTATTCCTGGTTTCAAGCAACAAATTCCGCGAATAATTAATTTTACTTCTACACCTGCTTGAGATGCTTCAAATAATTTTTTAATTAACGCTTTATCAGTTAGAGAGTTCATTTTCATCATCATTTTACCATTGCCAAATTGACGATGACTTTCAATTTCTTGATCGATGCGCTCAATAAAAGAATCTCTAATTTCATAAGGCGCCACAATCAACTTATGATAATCCGGTTTCACCGAATAACCACTTAAATAATTAAAGAAATTCATTGCATCCTCACCAATTTCTGGATCAGTGGTAATGATACCCATATCGGTATATAATTTTGCGGTTTTATCATTGTAGTTGCCTGTGCCTAGATGAACAAATGGAACTAACTGATGGTTAATTCTTTTGACAACAAGTGTGATTTTACTATGCGTTTTAAGGTGCGTCATCCCGTACATGACGTGACAACCTGCTTCTTCCAACATTCTTGCCCAATGAACATTGTTCTCTTCATCAAAGCGTGCCTTGAGTTCGACTAGAACGGTCACTTGCTTTCCATTTTCTGCAGCATGTTTAAGCGCTTCGATGATAGGCGAATCACTACTTACACGATACAAAGTTTGTTTTATCGCTAACGTATTAGGATCCTCTGAAGCTTCCTTAATAAAGTCAACAATTGGATCAAATGATTCATATGGATGATGGAAGAAAATATCTCTTTTCATTGCTAAGTCATAAATATTATGACGCCCGAGTGATTGCGGGATTTGTGGTGTATAAGACGGATAAGTTAATGATTTTAATTTATGTGATAAATGATCGACCAACTCAAAAACAAACGTCAAATCGAGTGGCCCGTCTGTGTAATAGACATCCTGATGCTCTAATTCTAACGTATCGATTAACCAGTCCATATTCATATCACACGGTTCACGGTTGTCTATTTCCAATCTCACCGCAGCACCACTTTTTCGTTCTTTTAGAAAGCGCTCGATTTCTATGAGTAAATCTTCTGCGCCATCTTCATGAATCGTTAAATCCGCATTTCTTGTAATTCTAAAAGTATAGGTATTCAGTATTTCATACCCTTTAAAGAGGTGACCCATGAAAAAGGAAATCAGATCTTCAACTAAAACAATATATTGTTTGCTACCTTCATTAACTGTAATAAATCGTTTAAGAAGCGTCGGTATTTGAACGATCGCAGCATTGATTTCATTACCCGTGTCAATATCCACAAATATATTGAGTGTTTTATTATTTAATTTTGGAAACGGCCGATAAGCATCAATTCCCAATGGTGTCAGTGTTGGCAAAATGTTTGATAAAAAGATGCTTTCTAATTTTTCTTTAAGCGATTCGCTCAAAGATTCAGGTTTACTAAAATAGATATCGTGTGTTTTTAATTGTTCTATGAGCGTATTAAAACGTTCATATTGGAATTTTACATTCTGACGATTTTTCTTTTCAATTTCCTTAAGTTGCTCTTGTGGTGTGAGCTGTGTTTTATTTTCAGGTTTGTCGAAGCCCATTTTAACTTGATCTTTTAAACCTGCAACACGAACCATAAAAAATTCATCTAAGTTAGAGCTTGCAATGGCAATAAATTTAAGTTGCTCTATCAATGGGTTTTGAGAATCACAGGCTTCTTGCAATACTCTATAGTTAAAGTCTAACCAGCTCACTTCACGATTGTTATAATACTCCGGATGATTAATATCAAAACTTCCCTTTTCAATAGTCACTTTATTTGTTCACCCCATTAATCTTCTACGAAACATCACTTCGTTTATGTTCTTAGCGTAACATAAAAATCTAAAGTCATTTTTCAAGATTTTGTAAACACAATATTAATTTTAGTTTTAAGCACTTTTTCAATATGCTTTTTCTGACGATTGGCTTGGTATGACTCGGCGATAGGCTCGCCTTTATAATAAACATATAAATCATAAGCATCTTTATTTTGTTTTAACTCAACGCGACTCACACTATTCGTATTTGAAATATTAAGGGCATTCGTAAACTTAATCACACCACCTAATGTTTGAATCTCAGAAAGTTCATCATCACTAAACCATTTCGTCTCATCGCTATATATTTTTAACAACGTTTTGTTTTTATAGCTTGCTAATAGCGCAAGACGCACACGTTCTTTATGAGATAAACCATTAATACTTGAATTCGCAATGATATAGTACGTATGTTGTGAACTTGAATCTGCATCGATAAACTTACCAAGATAGTAAATATATGCCGCTTCAAGAAAAATTTGTTTTGATGATGCCTCAAAGTTCAATTTTCTAGCTTCTGACAGTTGATCAAGTAACGATTGTGCAAGTTTAACGCGTTGTTCCGCACCTGTTTCTTCAATTTTGTATTCGTTCGCAAGATGTCTTAAAGCATCACTTAAAACATTCGCTTTATTAAATTCATTTTTATGTTTTTTAGCAATTTGATTCATAATAAAGCCTTCACGAATCCCTTTTCTAGAGAAAGCAAATGCTTTTGCATGGATCATATCAAAAAGCACGTTAAATACAGCAACTGCCGGCAAAATAATATCGACACGGTCTCGGCTCAGCCCATCTAAATTTAATAATTCATCACGTGAATATTTCTTCAGTTTTTGATAAACTTCTTTCAGATCTTCATGTGCCATCGTGTAACCGTGAACACCAGCAATAGGATAATTATGTCCTGCTTGATGTACACGTGCACAGTTACGTGCCGAGCCGCCAATACCGATTAAATTAACCTCTTTATTTTGAATCCAATCTACTTTTTCAAATTCACCTTTTAAAAACTTCTCTATTTTTTTAATCGCATCTTTATCATTATGCTCCTTGCCTTCAAAAAACATTCTGATTAAAGTAACAACCCCAAACGGAAAACTGATGGCTTGTTTGATATTTTTATCTTCGAACAATGTCAATTCAGTAGAGCCACCACCGATATCAACTGTGATTCCATTTTGAATACTTGTCGTATGCGTCACAGCATATGCACCATAAAATGCCTCATCCTCTTCAGGAATGACAATGACTTTAATACCTAACTCTTTTTGAATTGATTTTAAAATTTGAGGTTGATTTTTGGATTGTCGTATCGCTGCAGTTGCGATTGGATATAGATGCTTGACTTTAAATTTATCTGCAACTTTTTTAAAACTACGCAGTGCGGTAGTCAATACATCAATACCTTCTTGTGTCATATTCTGATCATCATCCAAATATTGACTTAACCTTGCAGGTGTTTTAATATTTTGAATTTCATTTAACCCTGTACGTTCATCATATTGAAAAATAACCAAGCGAATCGTATTCGAACCAATATCTATTAAACCGTTTCGTTCCATGCTTTAAAAATGCCTCCAAACTATTTAGGATGAACCATATTTTCGGGTTTAATCCATTCATCAAATTGCGCTTCTGTTAAATGTCCGGATTGAATTGCTGCTTCTTTTAATGTCAAGCCTTCTTTATGTGCTTTCTTAGCGATGGCTGCTGCATTTTCATAACCGATATGAGGATTTAAAGCGGTTACAAGCATTAATGAACGGTTAAGATAATCATCAATATGTGAAGCAATCGGTTCGATTCCTACTGCGCAATTATCATTAAACGTGGTCATTCCATCTGCTAATAAATAAATTGATTGTAATGTGTTATGCAAAATCACAGGTTTGAAAACGTTGAGTTCAAAGTTACCTTGTGAACTTGAAATACCTACTACCGTATCATTACCCATGACTTGAACAGCCACCATCGTCAACATTTCACATTGTGTTGGATTAACTTTACCTGGCATAATGGAAGAGCCTGGTTCATTTTCAGGGATAGAAATTTCTGCTAATCCGGCACGTGGACCTGAGGCTAACCATCTAATGTCGTTGGCAATTTTCATTAAATCAGCCGCTAACGCTTTAAGCGTACCGTGTAATTGAACAACTTCATCATGCGCTGTTAATGCATGGAATTTATTTTCAGAAGAAACAAATGGATAGCCTGTATTTTCTGAAATATAAGCAGCTACTTTATCACCAAATTCTGGATGTGCATTAATACCTGTACCAACCGCAGTACCACCAATCGCTAAGTTGAGAATATGTTTTTTAGATTCTGCTAATAAATTGTCACATACCTCTAACATATAGCGCCAGCCACTCACTTCTTGACCGAGTGTAATAGGTGTAGCATCTTGTAAGTGGGTGCGCCCGATTTTAATAATGTCTTTAAATGCTTGTTCTTTTTGATAGAAAGTATCTCTTAAGCGCTTAATTGCTGGTTCTAATTGCGTCTCTACTTGATGATATAAAGCAACATGCATGGCAGTTGGAAAAGTATCGTTAGAACTTTGAGATTTGTTCACATCATCATTAGGATGTATTTTTTCATCAATCCCTTTAGACGCTAAATATTCATTTGCAACGTGGCTTACGACTTCATTAACATTCATATTGCTTTGCGTGCCACTTCCTGTTTGCCATACGACTAATGGAAAATGTTCATCTAACTCACCATTTAATATACGTTCACAAGCATAAATAATAGCATCTTTTTTAGCATCACTAAGTTTTCCTAATTCATGGTTTGCAAGTGCGGCTGCACGTTTTAATTGTGCAAAACCGTATATGACTTCGATAGGCATCTTCTCTTTACCGACTGGAAAATTCTGCTTACTGCGTTGTGTTTGTGCACCCCAATATTTATCTGCTGGTACTTCAATTTCGCCAAATGTATCGTGTTCAATTCTTACTGACATTGATCTCGCTCCCCTTTAATTTAGAATGTTATTCTTCAATTAAATTATAGCATTAATTGAAATGCCCATTCAATTCTGTTTCGGAGATAAAACAAAAAAGTAGTATGCGCTGCGTTTAATAGAATTAACGCGTTACAGACTACTTTTTAAGGATGAAGAAATAAGTAAGACTTATGCTTTTTCTTCTTTACGATGATTAAGAAATTTAATTTTTACAGCTTGAACAATAGCGATTGCAGATAATAAATATAAAATCAATCCAATGACCATTGTTATTGGGCTAAAATCGATTAATAACCCCCAAAAACCTTGTAATTGTTGATAAAAGTCAGCAAGATATATTGTCAATGCTACAGTAATCGCAATACAACAAATCACACTAATGACAATGCCTTTTTGATTTGCTCTTACAAAAGTTTGCGCACTGGCAGCACGGTCATCAATAAGACCATTGGATAGATTGAGTTGGAGTTGGACAACTTTGAACAACACAGGTAGATATAAAGTCCCTAAAGCAAGCGGAAATGCTTTGATAGACAATAGATTAATGATTGTTGATAATACAAGTAACAATCCCCATTTACGATATAATTTCATGTATGTCACCTTTCAAGTTTTTCTATAGACGCCCTTATTTTATCATATTTTAGTACAGCTCAACGACAAAACAAGGCGAAAGTTTACGATCAACTTTCGCCCCTGTTTTCCATCTTATAAAGACAATATGTGTAATTTTGATTAAAAGATTACTTATCTGATCGAATATCAGCATCATGATCTTGATTTAATTTATCTTGATCATTTTTTTCTGAAATTTGTTCCATCTCTTTGCCTAATTCAACGACATCATCAAAACCTTCGACCATTTCATTTTCATATTGTTTTTGATCATCTTTCATTAAATTGCCACCTCTAATTTATGCATATAATGAAGTAAAATAGGCTCTAACATCATCTGGTAAACCTTGTGCAGCCGCTTCATCAAGGACAACAGTCACCATACGATGTGTTTTTAATGTTGACGGAATAAAGCTTGTATTCCCATTTTCTTCATATAACTTTTGAACTTGTGCCGCTTTATTTGAACCTGTGACAACGACAATAATTTCACGCGCTGGCATTACGGCATCATTCATTGGTAACCCAATTTGTCCGTTTTCATCAATAGTTAATACTTGTAACGTTAATTTTCCTTTGTTATCTTTTGTTTTAGCATGATGGGCAATAAATGATTCAACATTGTCATCATCTGGAACTTCATGCACTTGTTTCTCTGGTACGCCTAATGATTTAAAAAATGACGCTTGCTTATCATAGTCCAAAATATGAATTTGACTAAAATCTACACTATGACGATCAACATCTTGTTTTAAAAAATTTAAAACCGGCGCTTGGTCTTCATTTAAATGGACACCTACAATTGAGGTAGGATTATTATTAAGCTGTTTTCTTAAGATATCTGCTGTATATTTTGCCACTGTTTCTGCATCTTTAAATATTTTAAAATTCATTGCCATTATCGTACACTCCTCTATTGTCCTTACTAGTCTATAACATTAATAACTACATACCCATTTTATTGACATATTAAAACATCATTCATTAGGCATCATGCTGACTCATGTTCACTTTCAATTATAACCTTTTTAGTCATTAAATTCTTGTGATAGCTGTCTAATCCTGTTGATTGACAGAACTATTGTAAATTTGGATAATTTTGCTGTCTCAATGCCTCATATACTAAAATAGCAGCTGTATTCGATAGATTCAGTGCACGGACATTTTCATTCATAGGAATACGCAAAGCTGTACTTTCATATTTTTCTTTGACCCAATCCGGTAAGCCCGTTGTTTCTTTTCCGAATATGAAATAATAATCTTCATTAGGATTTGAAAAATCTTGTGATGTATGATTTTTCGAACCAAATTTAGTGAGTAAGAAATACTGCCCTGCTGTTTGTTCGAAAAATGATTCAATATTATCATAATATGTAATTGAAACATATTTCCAATAATCTAAACCTGCACGTTTTAACATTTTGTCATCTGTACTAAAACCTAATGGTCGAATTAAGTGTAACTTTGTATCTGTTGCTGCACATGTACGTGCAATATTTCCTGTATTTGCAGGTATTTCTGGTTGGTATAATACGACATGAATTGTCATTATCCATCTCTCCTCATTTCTAAGCCTTTTAACATTTCAATTTGTACTTCTTCATCTTCATTTTCATAATGTGCCATAATATAAGGTTTAGCTAAATCGCCTTGAATTTGACCAATCGCCCAAAATGCAGTTGCTCGAATAAGCGGTCTCGGATCATTTTCTGCGACCTCTTTTAAATCTGGAATCGCATCTTCTTCTTTAAAATGTGCCAAAGCTATAATGGCATTACGTTGGATAGGTTTTTTGCCACGCCAAGCACCTGCAAGATGACCAAACGTATTTTTAAATGTTTTATTATTCATTTTCAATAATGGCACTAATCTTGGTTTTAAAATTTCTGGTTCTAATATAATATCATCTTGCTCAATATTAATCCCTCTATTTTTAGGGCAAACCTGCTGACACGTATCACAGCCGTACAAACGATTTCCAATTTTATAACGATATTCATCGGGCAAATAGCCTTTCGTTTGTGTTAAAAAGCTAATACATTTTTGACTGTTTAACTGATCGTCACCAACAAGTGCGCCAGTTGGGCAACGATCGACACATATTGTACAATCGCCACAACTCTCCATGATCGGATCATCAGGAGGAAACGGGATATTCACTAACATTTCACCTAAATAGGTATACGTCCCTAAATCAGGATGAATCACAAAGCTATTTCTACCTACAAAACCTAATCCTGCACGTTCAGTAACAGCTCTATCAGATAAAACACCGGTGTCAACCATAGACATCATCTCTGCATCGGGCACTTTAGCTTCGATAAATGCGGCTAACTTATCTAAACGCTTTCGCATAATGGCATGATAATCTTGTCCCCAAGAGGCCCGCGCAAACATTCCACGTCGGTCTCCGCGAACACTTTTAGGCGCATTTTTTAGTTTGTTTGGATATCCTACTGAGATGGCAATAATAGATTTTGCTGTTGGCAATGATAACTTAGGCTCTGTTCTTAAAGCAATATCTGATTCTTCAAACCCAGATGCATACCCTTTCGCATGGTAATCCACTAATTTTTGTTTCAACTCATCAAACGGGTCAGCTGTCGTAAAACCGATACGATTTATACCTATACTGTAGGCATACTCTATTATTTCTTCTTTTAATTGTAAGACATCCATAAACTCACCCCTTAAAAGTCACCACACTATTTTAACATATCTTTCTAGACCTGCGTTGTAATTCATTCAAGTTCTTTTTATTCGAATAAGCACAAAATAATAAAGAATGGCGTGCATACTCACCCATTGCTAGGCTATTGTCATTGCTTACGCCATTCAAATTATTTATAAATCATTATTTAACTAATACACGTTTTAAAAAGTTTTGTGTCCGTTGATGTTGCGGATTTTCAAAAACTTCATGAGAAGGTCCATCTTCAACAATATGACCATCCGCCATGAATATCACACGATCACTCACATTTTTGGCAAAGTCCATTTCGTGTGTCACAACCACCATAGTCATCCCTTCTTTTGCTAAAGATTTCATTACAGTCAACACTTCCCCGACAACTTCGGGATCAAGCGCTGATGTAGGTTCATCAAATAATAAAACATCAGGATTCATAGCAAGTGCACGTGCAATCGCAACCCTTTGTTTTTGTCCGCCAGACAATTGATTCGGATAGGCATCTGCTTTATCTTTAAGACCGACTTTGTCTAATAAATCGAGCGCATGGGCTTTTAAAGATGCTTTATCTCCTTTTTTCAATAAACTTGGGGCTAAAATAATATTATCAATGACTTTTTTATGCGGGAATAAATTAAAATTTTGGAAAACCATTCCCATTTTTTGACGTAGTTCATCAACTTTCGTCCCTTTTTCTGTTAAATCTCTTCCTTCAATAATGACACTTCCTTTTGTAGGAACTTCTAATAAATTCATACAGCGTAATAAAGTACTTTTACCACTACCAGACGGCCCGATAATAGCAACGACCTCCCCTTTATGAACTTCCATATCAATCTGCACTAAAACTTCATTGTTTCCAAACGTTTTATTTAATTCTTTAATTTTAATCACTGACTCTCATTCTCCCTTCAACAAAATACATCAAACGTGAAAGTGTGAACGTTAATACAAAATATAATACAGCCGCAATGAGTAATGGCGTAAATGGATCAAATGAAGCACCTTGTACCACTTGTGCATTAAACATAATTTCGCTCACACCAATAACGGATACGATTGATGATTCTTTGATTACAGTTACAAATTCATTCCCTAAAGCAGGCAGAATATTTTTAATCGCTTGGGGCATAATCACGGTTTTCATCGTTTGAGCATAACTCAAACCTAAACTTCTCGCCGCTTCGGTTTGTCCTTTATCAACTGCATTGATACCCGCACGTATAATTTCGGCAATATAGGCAGAACAATTAATGACTAAAGCTACGGCACCACATATAAAAGCGGAAATATCGAGTCCAAGAACTGCAGTTGTCCCGAAAAACACTAAAAATACTTGTACAAGTAAAGGGGTTCCCCGTAAAAACTCAATGTAAAAAGAAGCAATCCATTTTAATGGCTTGATTGAACTAATTTTCATTAATGCAATGACGGCGCCTAAAGCTGCCCCTAAGACCACACCGATGATTGAAATCAGAATTGTACTTTTTAAACCAGTTACAAAAAATGTACCGTATTTAGAGAAAAAGTTACCATCATTTTCCATTGCGTCCGCAGCTATTTTTTCGTATTTTGGCATTAGATGTTGATCTTTTACATCTGCAATTGTTTGATTTACCTTATCCATTAATTCAGGAGAATGTTTAGGTATCGCAATAGCTGTAGGTTTGTCAGAATCCGCAAATGATGCGTTAGAAAAAGTAAGGTCATCATTTTGTGTCAAATAAGCTTTGCTGACAGCACTGTCCATAACAATCGCATCTACTTTATTACTTTTTAATGATAAAATGACTTCTGGTAATCGTGTTAAAGATTGAATATCGGCATCTTCAATTTCATTTTTTGCTAACTCTTCTTGCGTCGTTTGTTTTTGGACCCCAATTCTCTTTCCTTTTAAATCATCCAAAGTCTGATAATGTGCTTTATCCTTTTTACGAATAACCACTTTTTGTTGAACAGTCATATAGTTATCTGAAAAATCAACTTCTTTTTTACGCTCATCTGTCGGTGTCATACCCGAAATAATCATGTCGATTTTTCCTGTTTTTATAGCCCCTAACAAACTATCGAATTGCATATTCACAATTTTCAACTTAACACCATTATCCTTGGCAATTTTTTTCGCAAGTTCAATATCGATACCTGCATATTCCCTCTCACCATGAACTGTTCTTTCAAATTCCATTGGTGCATAATCTGCTGAAAGTCCAACCTTCAATACACCTCTTTTTTTAATGACTTGCCATTGATCCTCGCTTGCAGCTTTTGATACGTGCACAAGAGGCGATTGACATATAAGTAACACAACTATAAATAGTGCTGTAATCAGCTTCCCCAAATACTTCATCTCAGGACCTCCTTTTAAATTTATTCATTATTATACATATTTGCGTAATTTTATGCAATAATAAATTTTAAAAACGCGCAGTTTATAGTGAATTCCCCAGCTTACGTGATTTTTGTATACATTTTTGTCTTATTGTTAACAGTCAATTGGGTGAAAATTGCAGGTGATTTATAAAGAATGAACAAGAGGCGCTATCGTATTGCTATATGAAGTTAAAGGAAAAATAGAAAGTAAAAAAGACTGAGTTATCGTCAAATAGGACGAAATCTCAGTCTTTCTAATTATATACTCTTTGTGTATTTGTTTATGTATTCCATAAAGAATAGTGTTTATTGTTTCGGAATCTCAAAACGATAAATATCATCACGATAACCTGGTAAAATATTTTTACACACTTGATGAACAAACCACGCGACCGTAAATGGAACAATAAAATAACCAAACAGGAGTAAAATCATATTCATCGTTGGATCTCCATCCATACGGTTAAATGCATTAATCGGACCTACAAATCCAGAGTAACCAAATCCCGCAGACATAGGTGTTCCTTTAATGCCTATAAGATAAGTAATTAATCCTGTAACAATACCGTTTATTGTAAGAGGAATCATAATAATTGGATGTTTGAAATAAACAGGAATCATCATTTTTGTAGCACCAATAATAAGAACAACGAGAACACCTGCTTTATTCACACGCAATGAGCCAACCAAGAATGTCATACTCGCAGCAACAATACCCATATTTCCTGCCCCACTCGCTAAGCCACTCAACGATACCGCCGTCGCAATAGCAACAAGAGAAATGGGCGTTACCATTAATAACGCAAAAGTTATTGCAATAAGAATACTCATTATAAGCGGGTTTAGCTCCGTAAAAGTCTGAATCATTTTACCTAAAGCTCCTGTAATACGGCTTATATAAGGCAGTGTTAATAGACCAACAATACCTGAAAACACAGGAATAATTATAGGTAAAATAATCATATCGAGTGAGCCAAATTTGCCATCTAACACTTTAAATAAGAAACAAGTGAGCATTACGATCAACATGACATTAATAATGTCCCCGACACCTTGCAAAATGAACTGGCTTCCTTTAAATTGAATGACACCCGAGCCAATCATTGCTGAAGTACCAGTAAATACAACACCTGAGCCAGAAAATTTAAACGCATGCGCAGCCAGTGCACCGATAATAAATGGCATAAACGACTGAATCACGACCACAATTTGATGGAGTTGCTCAAGGAGGGGTTGACCTTCTTTAAAAAATTTAAGCAATTCACCTAAAAATGCATTGGGTAATAACGCTATGACCACACCTGCTGCAACAGCATTTAAGATCACACTGAAGAAAGACTTGTTACTCGATTTTTCTTTTGAAGTCACTTGTTGTGTCCTCCTCTATTAAGAATAGCTTTATCATAATATAAGATATAGATTGAAACAATATGCAAATATAAATTTTAAACCAACCTTTTTCTATTACAAATTTTTCTAAAAGGTCTTAAATCATCAGCTATTAAGCTCTCAACGTTTAACACTCTACTAAAATTTATTTTCGTATAAATTCGTCACCTACAATGAAGTGAACATTTGCACTCTTTCAATATAACTTTATAGTTTGAATCATTTCATTATGAATTTAACTATCCTCAATGATTTTCAAATGATTATTACAATTCTAGTATAATTCTATTTTATTCTCTTTAACAATAGGTATGTAAAGGATTGAAACTAAAACAAAGTCAATCATTTTTATACTCTGAGCTTGATTAAAATATAGAGATATATATAAAACAATAAAAAAGAATAAGACGCTATTTCAACTCGATTTCGAAACCATATAAAATTGTGGTTTTATTTTGATATATCCTAGTGGTACTAAAAAAGAAGTTAAACAAATCCAATTGCTTAACTTCTACATATATAATATGATCCTGATCCGTTAAATAAAATAAACCAATTAATGTTGAATTAAGATGAAACACCTTAAGTTATACAGAAATGATTGAAATTAACGATATTTTTCTAGAGAATGCGTAACAATCATTTCACATAATTGTTCATAATTGATTCCATGCGCTTCAGCTTCTTGAGGAAGTAAACTTGTGGGTGTCATACCTGGTAATGAATTTGCTTCAATACAAAAAATATTATCATTACTGTCCATTATGAAGTCAACCCTACCATAAACTTCTAAGCCTAACTTTTTAAATACTTTCAAAGCAATATTTTGCATTCTTTCTGTTTGATCATCACTTATATTTGCAGGTGTAATTTCTTCTGTTGCACCTGGTTGATATTTATTTGAATAATCATAAAAGCCGTCTTTAGGTATTAATTCAATAATTGGCAACACTTTTTCACCTATAATTCCAACAGAAAATTCTCTTCCGGCTATTTTCTTCTCTATTAAAATTGTATCTGAATATTGTTTTGATAATGTAATAGCGTCTAATAATTCACGCTGATCATCGACAACTTTTACTCCAATACTCGAGCCGTTATCATTAGGTTTTACAACTGCAGGTGCTTTGATAGTATTAATATTTTCATTATTCATGATGCGCCACTCAGGAGTTAAAATATGATTGACAGTCATTAACTCTTTAGAAACTATTTTATCCATGGCCAATAGGCCACCTTTATACCCTGTGCCTGTATATTTGATATTGTATAAATCAAATATGGCTTGCAATTTACCATTCTCACCAATACCGCCATGAAGGCCCAAAAATACAATATCAGCAGTCTGACAGATATCAATGATATTATCTCCAATTTCATTTTTCCGACCATTGTTTTTATCAATTAATTCTTCTAAATCTGGAGCAACTTCAGGCACCTCATAATCATAAACAGATTCCCCATATTTATTATATGCTTCTTCAAAGTTCTTAACTTCTTTTAATCCTAAATATAAATCTAACATCAATACTTTATGACCATTTTTGATTAATGCATTTGCGATTTGAGCTCCTGAAGATAAAGAAACATCTCTTTCATCACTTAAACCACCAGCTAATACGATAATATTCATATAGTTTCTCTCCTAAAGACTATTTTATCCAGTCAAAATTTTCTGATTTTAACTCTATTTTACATTACTTTACTTTTGAATTCACAGCTCATTTTTAATTGATTACACTAAAATCTTATTAAATCAGACTATTTAGGCTTATACAATGGGTTTCTTATGGTTATAGAAATTTCGGTTCTTCATTTTTTATGGTGGGATGGCATAAGTCATCCTGCTTTTTTGTACAAAAATAGCGCAAATGCCTCTATAATTTTAAGTGACTAAACCAAAAATAAAGGAGACATATTGCGCCTATGTGTAATGATTGATTAAAGTTACTAAAAATTAAAGATAATAATATTAAAATCACTAAAGTTGAAGAAGATGTAGTTATTAGAGGTAAGAAATCTAACGTCATCTTTGGTACCCTTTCATACAAGCCTATGACTTGTCCTCACTGTTATCATACGAATCCAAACCGAATACACAAACACGGAAAACGTTTATCGCGAATTACTTTTTTAAGATTCCAAGAGATAGCAGTGTATTTAAATCTGTTAAAACAATGTTTTAAATGTATGGATGGAAAGTGTTACGCTTCTACAGAAAGTATGAGGATATCATTGCTTATACGATTGGAACCCCTCAATTCAATAATGGAGCGATTGAAGGAATTAATCAAAAAGTTAAACTGATTAAAAGAGTTTCATATGGCTATCGCAACTTTTATAACTTCAAAAATCGCATTTTTATTATTTTTAGACTGTATAAAAGACCAAAGAAAAAAGCAATGCCACTTTTCAATAGTGAAATTGCTTAAATAGATTGCGTACCGAGTCGAGACTCCCGAGGCATAGAGCCGAAACCGAAAATCCATTTTGGCTTCTTATGAGCTACAATAAAAGCCAAAATTAGTTGAGGTAAGGCGCCTGGGAAAGCGAGACTCGAAGAAGCAATCGGAAGTTTGCGACTTAATTATTATAGACACATAACCACCATATAAAGTGTACAGCCTCATTTCCAAGGTATTTGTAAGTGAATATAAAAAACACATTAAACAACAAAATAACGTTGCTTAATGCGTCATCGTCTCGCCAACCGACGTTGACAAAGAACCCCTATAAAAAGCCCCTAAACACAACGCTTAAGGGCTTTAATCTATACCGGTGGTCGGGGTCGAACCGACACGTCTGTGAAGACACGGGATTTTGAGTCCCGCGCGTCTGCCAATTCCGCCACACCGGCATAATCTAAAAAATCCAATACAACTATTGGAAAATGGAGCGGAAGATAGGACTTGCACCTATACCTCTTTCCGGGAAGGAAAGTGTTCTAGAATTGAACTACTCCCGCATGATATGCAATTGTTATTTTAAATAATGGAGCGGAAGATAGGACTTACACCTATACCTCTTTCCGGGAAGGAAAGTGTTCTAAAAATTGAACTACTCCCGCATATGTCATATCAATGGAGGCGGCAACCGGATTTGAACCGGTGAATAGAGGTTTTGCAGACCTCGGCCTTACCACTTGGCTATGCCGCCAAAAGTAACTGGGCTAGCTGGATTCGAACCAGCGCGTGACGGAGTCAAAGTCCGTTGCCTTACCGCTTGGCTATAGCCCATTAATTTTAAATAAAGGGCGGTTGATGGGAATCGAACCCACGAGTGTCGGAACCACAATCCGATGCGTTAACCACTTCGCCACAACCGCCATGGCAGGGGCAGTAGGAATCGAACCCACATCAAAGGTTTTGGAGACCTCTATTCTACCGTTGAACTATGCCCCTATTGATATGGTGGAGGGGGGCAGATTCGAACTGCCGAACCCGAAGGAGCGGATTTACAGTCCGCCGCGTTTAGCCACTTCGCTACCCCTCCAAGACATAATGCCGGCCAGAGGACTTGAACCCCCAACCTACTGATTACAAGTCAGTTGCTCTACCAATTGAGCTAGGCCGGCAAAAAGTGGTTCAGGACGGAATCGAACCGCCGACACAAGGATTTTCAGTCCTTTGCTCTACCGACTGAGCTACTGAACCATAATAATAATGGCGGTCCCGACGGGAATCGAACCCGCGATCTCCTGCGTGACAGGCAGGCGTGTTAAACCGCTCCACTACGGGACCTTTAAAAATAATTGCGGGAGGCGGATTTGAACCACCGACCTTCGGGTTATGAGCCCGACGAGCTACCGAACTGCTCCATCCCGCGGTAATAATATTTATAATGGCGGAGGAAGAGGGATTCGAACCCCCGCGAGCCGTTAAGCCCCTGTCGGTTTTCAAGACCGATCCCTTCAGCCAGACTTGGGTATTCCTCCTAATTATATGGACCTTGCAGGACTCGAACCTGCGACCGAACGGTTATGAGCCGTTAGCTCTAACCAACTGAGCTAAAGGTCCTAATAATATTCAACTAAAATTAGTGGCGGCGGAGGGGATCGAACCCCCGACCTCACGGGTATGAACCGTACGCTCTAGCCAGCTGAGCTACGCCGCCGTATATAGTTGTTACAATATTGAATTAAATATGGTGGAGACTAGCGGGATCGAACCGCTGACCTCCTGCGTGCAAAGCAGGCGCTCTCCCAGCTGAGCTAAGCCCCCATAATTAATGATGTTAAATCGGGAAGACAGGATTTGAACCTGCGACCCCTTGGTCCCAAACCAAGTGCTCTACCAAGCTGAGCTACTTCCCGGAAGGTATGTAGCGCGCCCGATAGGAGTCGAACCCATAACCTTTTGATCCGTAGTCAAACGCTCTATCCAGTTGAGCTACGGGCGCATGTTGCAATAATGGTGCCGAGGACCGGAATCGAACCGGTACGGTGATCTCTCACCGCAGGATTTTAAGTCCTGTGCGTCTGCCAGTTCCGCCACCCCGGCAAAACAATGGAGCAGAAGACGGGATTCGAACCCGCGACCCCAACCTTGGCAAGGTTGTATTCTACCGCTGAACTACTTCTGCATATGCGGGTGAAGGGAGTCGAACCCCCACGCCGTAAGGCGCTAGATCCTAAGTCTAGTGCGTCTGCCAATTCCGCCACACCCGCTAATGGTGAGCCATAGAGGATTCGAACCTCTGACCCTCTGATTAAAAGTCAGATGCTCTACCAACTGAGCTAATGGCTCTAAATGGTGCCGGCCAGAGGACTTGAACCCCCAACCTACTGATTACAAGTCAGTTGCTCTACCAGTTGAGCTAGGCCGGCTACTCTATTCAATTAAATGGTGGAGAATGACGGGTTCGAACCGCCGACCCTCTGCTTGTAAGGCAGATGCTCTCCCAGCTGAGCTAATTCTCCTATTATGTAAAATAACCTGGCACCGTCCTACTCTCGCGGAACGTCAGTCCGACTACCATCGGCGCTAAAGAGCTTAACTTCTGTGTTCGGCATGGGAACAGGTGTGACCTCTTTGCCATTGGCACCAGATTAAATTGAATGTTATACATTCAAAACTAGATCGTAAGTATACATTCACAAGTAAAACCTTATGAACAAATTTGATTAAGTCTTCGATCGATTAGTATTCGTCAGCTCCACGTATCACTACGCTTCCACCTCGAACCTATTTACCTCGTCATCTTCGAGGGATCTTATAACCGAAGTTGGGAAATCTCATCTCGAGGGGGGCTTCATGCTTAGATGCTTTCAGCACTTATCCCGTCCATACATAGCTACCCAGCTATGCCGTTGGCACGACAACTGGTACACCAGAGGTATGTCCATCCCGGTCCTCTCGTACTAAGGACAGCTCCTCTCAAATTTCCTACGCCCACGACGGATAGGGACCGAACTGTCTCACGACGTTCTGAACCCAGCTCGCGTACCGCTTTAATGGGCGAACAGCCCAACCCTTGGGACCGACTACAGCCCCAGGATGCGATGAGCCGACATCGAGGTGCCAAACCTCCCCGTCGATGTGAACTCTTGGGGGAGATAAGCCTGTTATCCCCGGGGTAGCTTTTATCCGTTGAGCGATGGCCCTTCCATGCGGAACCACCGGATCACTAAGTCCGTCTTTCGACCCTGCTCGACTTGTAGGTCTCGCAGTCAAGCTCCCTTATGCCTTTACACTCTATGAATGATTTCCAACCATTCTGAGGGAACCTTTGAGCGCCTCCGTTACACTTTAGGAGGCGACCGCCCCAGTCAAACTGCCCGCCTGACACTGTCTCCCAGCACGATAAGTGCTGCGGGTTAGAAATCCAATACAATTAGGGTAGTATCCCACCAGTGCCTCCACGTAAGCTAGCGCTCACGCTTCTAAGGCTCCTACCTATCCTGTACAAACTGTACCGAATTTCAATATCAGGCTACAGTAAAGCTCCACGGGGTCTTTCCGTCCTGTCGCGGGTAACCGGCATCTTCACCGGTACTATGATTTCACCGAGTCTCTCGTTGAGACAGTGCCCAAATCGTTACGCCTTTCGTGCGGGTCGGAACTTACCCGACAAGGAATTTCGCTACCTTAGGACCGTTATAGTTACGGCCGCCGTTTACTGGGGCTTCGATTCGTAGCTTCGCTTGCGCTAACCACTCCTCTTAACCTTCCAGCACCGGGCAGGCGTCAGCCCCTATACGTCACCTTACGGTTTAGCAGAGACCTGTGTTTTTGATAAACAGTCGCTTGGGCCTATTCACTGCGGCTCTTCAGAGCGTGAACCCCAAAGAGCACCCCTTCTCCCGAAGTTACGGGGTCATTTTGCCGAGTTCCTTAACAAGAGTTCGCTCGCTCACCTTAGAATTCTCATCTTGACTACCTGTGTCGGTTTGCGGTACGGGCACCGATATTCTAGCTAGAGGCTTTTCTCGGCAGTGTGAAATCAACGACTCGAGGAAACAATTTCCTCTCCCCATCACAGCTCAATCTTAATGAGTGCCGGATTTGCCTAACACTCAATCTTACTGCTTGGACGTGCACTCCAACAGCACGCTTCGCCTATCCTACTGCGTCCCCCCATCGCTTAAAACGAATATTGGTGGTACAGGAATATCAACCTGTTATCCATCGCCTACGCCTGTCGGCCTCAGCTTAGGACCCGACTAACCCAGAGCGGACGAGCCTTCCTCTGGAAACCTTAGTCAATCGGTGGACGGGATTCTCACCCGTCTTTCGCTACTCACACCGGCATTCTCACTTCTAAGCGCTCCACATGTCCTTGCGATCATGCTTCAACGCCCTTAGAACGCTCTCCTACCATTGTCCTACGGACAATCCACAGCTTCGGTAATATGTTTAGCCCCGGTACATTTTCGGCGCAGTGTCACTCGACTAGTGAGCTATTACGCACTCTTTAAATGATGGCTGCTTCTAAGCCAACATCCTAGTTGTCTGGGCAACGCCACATCCTTTTCCACTTAACATATATTTTGGGACCTTAGCTGGTGGTCTGGGCTGTTTCCCTTTCGAACATGGACCTTATCACCCACGTTCTGACTCCCAAGTTAAATTATTTGGCATTCGGAGTTTGTCTGAATTCGGTAACCCGAGAGGGGCCCCTCGTCCAAACAGTGCTCTACCTCCAATAATCATCACTTGAGGCTAGCCCTAAAGCTATTTCGGAGAGAACCAGCTATCTCCAAGTTCGATTGGAATTTCTCCGCTACCCTCAGTTCATCCGCTCACTTTTCAACGTAAGTCGGTTCGGTCCTCCATTCAGTGTTACCTGAACTTCAACCTGACCAAGGGTAGATCACCTGGTTTCGGGTCTACGACCAAATACTCATTCGCCCTATTCAGACTCGCTTTCGCTACGGCTCCACATTTTCTGCTTAACCTTGCATCAGATCGTAACTCGCCGGTTCATTCTACAAAAGGCACGCCATCACCCATTAACGGGCTCTGACTACTTGTAAGCACACGGTTTCAAGTTCTCTTTCACTCCCCTTCCGGGGTACTTTTCACCTTTCCCTCACGGTACTGGTTCACTATCGGTCACTAGAGAGTATTTAGCCTTAGGAGATGGTCCTCCTAGATTCCGACGGAATTTCACGTGCTCCGTCGTACTCAGGATCCACTCAAGAGGGTATTCGTTTTCGACTACAGGATTATTACCTTCTCTGATTAACCTTTCCAGGTTATTCGTCTAACAAATACTTTTGTAACTCCGTATAGAGTGTCCTACAACCCCAACAAGCAAGCTTGTTGGTTTGGGCTCTTCCCGTTTCGCTCGCCGCTACTCAGGGAATCGATTTTTCTTTCTCTTCCTCCGGGTACTAAGATGTTTCAGTTCTCCGGGTCTACCTTCTCACATACTATGAATTCATATGCGGATAACACGACATAACTCGTGCTGGGTTCCCCCATTCGGAAATCTCTGGATCAAAGCTTACTTACAGCTCCCCAAAGCATATCGTCGTTAGTAACGTCCTTCATCGGCTTCTAGTGCCAAGGCATCCACCGTGCGCCCTTAATAACTTAATCTTTTATGATTGAGCTTTCGCTCAATACACCAGTTATTAATTATGTGAGTCGTCTGTCGACGACTAGCGATAATTTTGTTTCAAGCTTTCGCTTGTCACTCGGTTTTGCTTGGTAAAATCTATACTTACTTATCTAGTTTTCAATGTACAATCAAATTAATGGTGGAGACTAGCGGGATCGAACCGCTGACCTCCTGCGTGCAAAGCAGGCGCTCTCCCAGCTGAGCTAAGCCCCCAAATATTTAAAATTAATGCACCATTCGGTTTTCAAATGGTGGGCCTAAGTGGACTCGAACCACCGACCTCACGCTTATCAGGCGTGCGCTCTAACCAGCTGAGCTATAGGCCCATTTGAATTTGAATCCTCAATCAATGAGCATTCAAAACTGAATACAATATGTCATGTTAATTCCGTCTATCACCTGTTGGTGATATTTCCGTATATTATCCTTAGAAAGGAGGTGATCCAGCCGCACCTTCCGATACGGCTACCTTGTTACGACTTCACCCCAATCATTTGTCCCACCTTCGACGGCTAGCTCCAAAATGGTTACTCCACCGGCTTCGAGTGTTACAAACTCTCGTGGTGTGACGGGCGGTGTGTACAAGACCCGGGAACGTATTCACCGTAGCATGCTGATCTACGATTACTAGCGATTCCAGCTTCATGTAGTCGAGTTGCAGACTACAATCCGAACTGAGAACAACTTTATGGGATTTGCTTGACCTCGCGGTTTCGCTGCCCTTTGTATTGTCCATTGTAGCACGTGTGTAGCCCAAATCATAAGGGGCATGATGATTTGACGTCATCCCCACCTTCCTCCGGTTTGTCACCGGCAGTCAACTTAGAGTGCCCAACTTAATGATGGCAACTAAGCTCAAGGGTTGCGCTCGTTGCGGGACTTAACCCAACATCTCACGACACGAGCTGACGACAACCATGCACCACCTGTCACTTTGTCCTCCGAAGAGGAAAACTCTATCTCTAGAGCGGTCAAAGGATGTCAAGATTTGGTAAGGTTCTTCGCGTTGCTTCGAATTAAACCACATGCTCCACCGCTTGTGCGGGTCCCCGTCAATTCCTTTGAGTTTCAGTCTTGCGACCGTACTCCCCAGGCGGAGTGCTTAATGCGTTAGCTGCAGCACTAAGGGGCGGAAACCCCCTAACACTTAGCACTCATCGTTTACGGCGTGGACTACCAGGGTATCTAATCCTGTTTGATCCCCACGCTTTCGCACATCAGCGTCAGTTGCAGACCAGAAAGCCGCCTTCGCCACTGGTGTTCCTCCATATCTCTGCGCATTTCACCGCTACACATGGAATTCCACTTTCCTCTTCTGCACTCAAGTTTTCCAGTTTCCAATGACCCTCCACGGTTGAGCCGTGGGCTTTCACATCAGACTTAAAAAACCGCCTACGCGCGCTTTACGCCCAATAATTCCGGATAACGCTTGCCACCTACGTATTACCGCGGCTGCTGGCACGTAGTTAGCCGTGGCTTTCTGGTTAGGTACCGTCAAGACGTGCACAGTTACTTACACATTTGTTCTTCCCTAACAACAGAGCTTTACGATCCGAAGACCTTCATCACTCACGCGGCGTTGCTCCGTCAGGCTTTCGCCCATTGCGGAAGATTCCCTACTGCTGCCTCCCGTAGGAGTCTGGACCGTGTCTCAGTTCCAGTGTGGCCGATCACCCTCTCAGGTCGGCTACGTATCGTCGCCTTGGTAGGCCGTTACCCCACCAACTAGCTAATACGGCGCGGGTCCATCTATAAGTGACAGCAAGACCGTCTTTCACTGTTGAACCATGCGGTTCAACATGTTATCCGGCATTAGCCCCGGTTTCCCGGAGTTATTCCAGTCTTATAGGTAGGTTACCCACGTGTTACTCACCCGTCCGCCGCTAACTTCAAAGGAGCAAGCTCCTCGTCCGTTCGCTCGACTTGCATGTATTAGGCACGCCGCCAGCGTTCATCCTGAGCCAGGATCAAACTCTCCATAAAAGAAGTAAGCTTGATATAGCTCGTTGATTGATTAAGTCAATCACTCTTCAAAGTACGTTAAAGTACTCAAATTATCGGAATTAACGTTGACATATTGTCATTCAGTTTTCAATGTTCATTTTTACCGTTACAAGAATCAATTATACTTTAAATCTTTTGTTGTGTCAACAATTATTTAAAAGTTTTTTTAATTCTTTGTTAATAAGTTGTTGTCTTTCATTCAACATTTATTATCTTATATTGTTATCAGAGAAGATTCAAGCGTTAATTTTACACTTTTAAAACCTGATTTACAAAGTAAAGTTAATTTAAATATTGTTTGCTCGAAACGACTTTTATATCTTATCAAGCAGAATGAAATACGTCAACAGAAAATAGAGATGTTTATTAATAAATATTACTATCATTTTGTAAACTGACGCGTTAAGAGAGAATTTTATATCTTTGCATAAGAAAAATGTGGTTTAAGGATGGATAATATGCACTAACTTTCACATAAAAGGTCTCACTTTATTAAAAAGAGGATTGACTTCTACTTATCATGATCGTTTTGTATCTAAAAGTCTGTACCGTAAAAGTCATAATATCACCACGGGAGCCATCAATAAAAAAGACGCATTTAATGAAAGGATGAGTCATGCACCTTATCATTAAATGCGTTTGAAAGTTTCTATGATTCTTTTTTCTTTTCTTCAGCTTCTTTACATGATTGACAAATTCCATATATTTCCATTCGATGGTGTGTTACATCGAAATGTGTGACATGTTGCGCAAGTTGTTCAACTTCATGCAATAGCGGATAATGAAAGTCAACGATTTTTCCACATTTTTCACATATCACATGATAGTGGTTTTGTGTATCGAAATCAAAACGACTAGAGGCATCACCGTATGTGAGCTCTTTAACTATACCTGTTTTCTTAAAAACTTTAAGATTATTGTAGATTGTAGCTACACTAATATTTGGAAAATCAGGCGATAATGCTTGATAAATTTCATCAGCAGTTGGATGTGAATGTGCTTTAATTAGGAAATTCAATATTGCTTGACGTTGTGGTGTAATACGAACGCCTGCTTTTCGTAAAGACGCTATTGACTCTTGTAATTGATGTTCATGAGATTCCAATTCAGCAGCCATTAGTTTCACCCGTCTCTCTAGTTAATAATAATTCTTACTTAATAACAATATAAAGGTTAGAGGCTGCTTATGTCAATGGATATGTTAATATCCTTTATTCACATCAACTACATTCTCATTAACTTCACCGTTATTGAGAAAATTTTCTAAATTATTTAAAAATATGTCTGTTGCTTGTTTCTTATTGTCATCACGATTTCCTGAAATATGTGCCGTAATATAAACATTATCAAGATCATATAATTTAGATGTAGCTTCTAATGGTTCTTTGTCAAAAACATCCAAATAAGCTTTTCTTATCTCATGTTCTTTTAAACTATCTACTAAAACCGCTTCTTCAGTAATCGTTCCCCTTCCAATATTGATGAACAAAGTATGTTGATTCATCGCTTGGAAATCTTCACGTTTTAATAAATGATAAGTTTCCTCAGTCTCTGGTAATAAGTTGACTATAATATCAGCTGATGCATAAATCTCTTGGCGTCGAGCTAACGAGTCAGTTTGATCGAAATAGTCAGCCTCATGACCAGTCGTATTAAGTCCTATTGTCTCCATACCTAAAACTTTAGCAACTTGTGCCGCTCTCTGAGGTATTTTACCAGTACCTAAAAAAAGAATACGTTGTCCACTGACAGATGGTGTTACACGTTTATGATTGTAGATTCTATCTTGTTGCTCGCTATATGCTTCTTTCAGTTCTTTATAGTCATCTAAAATATAAGCAAATAAAAATTCCGTCAATTGCTGTGCATGGACACCCCCTGCGTTCGTAAGCGTAATGCCTCTTTCATTCAACGTTTCAAAAGGTAGCGTATTGACACCCGTTGCATACCAAGCAATCCATTTTAAGTTTGGTGCGTTTTCTATAAATGCTTGATTTACTTCTGCGTGATAAGTAATTAATACATCCATTTCTTTTTGAATATCATGAGGTAATTCTGATGGGTGCTTATAAAAATGAAATGACACATCTGGATAAGCTTCTTTTAGACGCGATTCTTGATCATCTAATCGCATTAAACTGACAACAATCATATATACCTCACCCTTCTAATATAGCTTTTAATTGCTCCATCTGTTCCTTAACTTTAACTTTTTCAATTACATCTAAAACTTTACCGTCTTCGTCAATCACAAACGTCGTTCTAACAATACCCATCGATTCTTTACCAAAAGACTTCTTTAATTGATATACACCCACTGCTTCAGATAATTGATAGTCTTCATCTACGAGTAAGTCGAAATTCAAATCATGCTTTTGAACAAAATTTTGATGCTTTCGTTTAGAATCACCACTAATCCCATAAACTTTGACATCCAAATCATTAAAAAAGCTTAAATTATCTCTAAAGTCACATGCTTCTGTTGTACACGTCGGTGTGTTATCACGAGGATAAAAATAAAGCACTGCTTTTTGACCTTTTAATGTATCATTTGTAATCCATTCATCATTTTGTGTTTCTAATTTAAATTCTGGAAATTGGTCGCCTTTTTTTAACATCACAATCCCTCTTTCTAATAACGTTTAATTTTATGATACGATAAGAGGTGAAAATATTAAATTAAAAGAGGTTGGTTAAATATGAAATTTACATTAAGTGAAGCACTTCAGAAACAATCTGATGAATATATATTAGGCGGTGTGAACTCCCCTTCCCGTTCTTATAAAGCAGTGGGCGGTGGGGCACCTGTTGTTATGAAGTCTGGTAAAGGTGCATATCTCTACGATGTGGATGGTAACCAATATATTGATTATTTACAGGCATACGGTCCAATTATTACAGGACATGCACATCCTCATATTACGAAAGCAATTCAAGAACAAGCTGCTCTTGGCGTATTATATGGAACACCGACAGAACTAGAAATTGATTTTGCACGTAAATTACGTGACGCAATCCCTTCTTTAGAAAAAATACGTTTTGTCAATTCTGGTACAGAGGCCGTGATGACAACCATACGTGTCGCAAGAGCATACACAAAACGAGATAAAATCATTAAATTTGCTGGTTGTTATCATGGACATTCCGATTTAGTCCTAGTGGCTGCAGGAAGTGGACCATCTCAACTTGGTTCTCCTGATTCCGCAGGTGTACCAAAAAGTGTCGCACAAGAAGTGATTACCGTGCCTTTCAATAATGTTGATGCCTTTAAAGAAGCAATGGCACATTGGGGCAATCAAGTTGCAGGTGTACTTGTAGAACCGATTGTCGGCAATTTCGGTATGGTTGAGCCGCAACCTGGCTTTTTAGAAGAAGTGAATCGTATTACACATGAACACGGTGGTCTTGTAATCTATGACGAAGTGATTACTGCTTTTCGTTTCCATTATGGCGCTGCGCAAGATTTATTAGGCGTTTATCCAGACTTAACAGCATTCGGTAAAATCATTGGTGGTGGTCTACCGATTGGTGGTTATGGTGGCCGTCAAGATATTATGGAACAAGTCGCACCTTTAGGGCCTGCTTATCAAGCGGGTACAATGGCAGGTAATCCATTATCAATGAAAGCAGGTATTGCATTATTAGAAGTGTTAGAACAAGACGGCGTATATGAAAAGCTTGATCAACTTGGTAAAAGACTGGAAGAAGGCTTACAAGCAGCAATTGATAAATATAATGTAAAAGCTACAATTAATCGAATTCGAGGGGCGTTAACAGTCTACTTTACAGATGAAAAAGTCACACATTATGACCAAGCAGATGCTTCTGATGGTGAACAGTTCGGTAAATTTTTCAAACTTATGCTCAATCAAGGCATCAATTTGGCACCTTCTAAATATGAGGCTTGGTTCTTAACAACAGAACACACAGAAGCCGATATCGATAAAACAATAGCTGCTGCCGATTATGCATTTAGCCAATTGTAAACTTCTATATTGAAAAATGCGCTACAACAGTGTATAACATGATTAAACATATTCAATATTAATTGAAATATAACATAAAGGAGCGCGATGACTTGAAACTGGGAGCTCGAATATTAAAAACCGGTATCGCCATTATACTTGCGGTTTCAATTGCTTCATTGTTACCCGGATCAACAGGCATGGTGACTGTAGCAGGCATTGCAGCGGTTGTTGCGATGCAGCCTAGTGTCTATCGTACTTTTAAAACAATTGTTGACCAATTTCAAGGTAATGTAATTGGCGCATTACTTGCTGTAACAATGGTTACGATATTTGGTAACAATGTCATCATTATGGGTGCGACAGTGATTTTGCTCATTGCTTTACTTTTTAGAATGAACATTGCGCACGTTGCAACTTTAGCTACAGTCACTGCCCTCGTCATTATGGGGCAACACAATGGATCGTTTTATATATCCGCATTTTATCGTTTTTCACTTGTCATGATTGGTGTCATCAGTTCTTTTATCGTCAATTTAACATTTTTACCTCCGAAATTTGAGACAAAAATTTATTATAATTCATTAAACATTTCAACGGATATTTTCAAATGGTTTAATTTAGTCCTAAATGATGCAACGGAGTTTAATCATGTAAAGCAAGATTTGGAACATTTACGACAAAGAATCGTAAAACTAGAACAATTTTTAGAGTTTTATAAAGAAGAACGCGTTTTTACAAAAAAACAGGTCTTTGCTCAAACACGTAAGAAAATTTTATTTAAAGAAATTGTTTTATCGACACGAGATGCATATGATGTTTTACGTCGCATGAATCGTTATCAAAACGATCTCGTCCATCTCAGTCATTCGTTACTACTTCAAATTAAGTTAGAGATTGACGAACTAACACAGTTTCATGAGCAAATTTTAATTAGTATTACTAAAAAAGCAAAATTTGACGTCTCGCACGATCAGCAATTTGTACCCAATCCTCTTAAAAAAGATATTATGACAGCATTTCAAGATGAAGTGATTCATAATCCGAATCCTTGTGGGTTCTCTTATGCGAATATTATGCATATCATCTCTTCATTAGAAGAATATCGTTATAATCTAGAACATTTGGACCGATTGCGTGTTAGTTATTTTAAATATCATGCAACTGATCCGGATATTGATATAATTGAAGAGGACTTTGACTTATAAAGAGACATTGCCTGTTTTTTATAAACGGCGTTAAAAAAGACGACTATCCACATCAACACTTTAATGTGAGATGAGATAGACCGTCTTTTTTATTTTTATTCCATCAAACTGTCATTGACCAGTTTGAGTTGATAGCGTTTGATAGTATCCAATTGCCCATTTTGGTGTTTAATCGTCACATGTTCAGGTCCAATTTCTGTTGGGCTTTCGACGCCAACTGCTGCAGCAATATTAAACAAGCCCTCATGCAAACTCGTAATATAATTAACAACACGATATTGTTTTTCATCTACCACTAAAGCACGTTCCTTCTTTGCATCCGTTGTCGCTACACCCGCCGGACAAGTATTTTTATGACATTGTTTACTCATAATACATCCAACACTAATCATCATCGCTCTCGCAACATTGACTAGATCTGCCCCTAACGCTAAAGCAATGGCAATTTTATCAGGTGTAATTAATTTTCCAGAAGCAAATATTTTGATACGTTCTCTAATTCCATGCGTTTTGAGCAACCCGTCTATGATGGGTAAAGATGTAAATAAAGGTAATCCTACACCGTCTTGCAATTCCTGAAAAGATGCGCCAGTACCACCTTCGCCTCCATCTATCGTAATAAAATCAGGATAAATGTCTAAATGTTTCATCGTTTCAATAAGTGTTACAAATTCATTTGCATGTCCTAATACCATTTTAAAGCCTACAGGTTTTTGACCTAACTGACGTAACTCTTCTAGCCATTCTAATAAATCTTTGGCATTTTGTATAAATTCAAAACGGTTAGGGGAATCGATTGTTTCATACGGTTTAAGTCTTCTAATTTTAGCAATCTCTTCAGTTACTTTTTTACCTTCAATATGTCCCCCTCTTGTTTTAGCACCTTGAGCAAGTTTAATTTCAAAAGCTTTTACTTGTTCTTTTTTGGCGATTTCAACAAATGCTTTTGAATCAAATTGACCTTGCTCATTTCTAACACCAAATAGTCCTGGTCCAATTTGAAAAATAATATCCGCTTCCCCTTTTAAATGATGTGGAGAGAGTCCACCTTCACCTGTGTTCATCCATGTGTTCGCCATGCCTAGACCTTTTGAAAGAGCGGTAATCGCATTCTTCCCTAACGCACCATAGCTCATACCTGATTGACCGACAAGACGCTTAGCAAAATAAGGGTGTTCAATATTCTCGCCAATTTTAACGTACTGTTCAGGTGATAGTAGGAAAGGATCCACATTCTTTTCAACCGCTTTTTCTTTACGATTAACGAGACCCTCATTTTTTATTTGATACAAGAAAGTCGTAATTTGATGTGTATTATCCACTTTTAAAGCAGGTTTTTGTGTTGGAAACATTGCATTGTTAATAAAAAAGCCATGTTGATAATTTTTTTGTGTCCCGAAACTCGCACCTCTATTTTTATATTTCCCTGCTAAAACAATATCTTGATAATCTAGTCTAGAAAAAGGTTTATCTTCATTATCATTTAGAAAAAGATATTGTCTTAATTCAGGACCAATATGTTCAAGAAAATATCGGACTCTCGCAAGAACTGGATAATTCCTTAAAACGCTATGTTGCTTTTGACCTTTATCAAAAATTAAAAATGCTACTGCAGCGATGATTAAAAATAGAAGTAACCCCACTAAAATGATATTGACGATCAATTGCAATATTGTTAGAAAAGACACTGGCCCATCCCCTTATATTTTTGATTGTATTATACCCTATATTGTATCGTCATATCATATTTAAAACCTTTTTTAGTTTCAATTCACGAACACGAGTGCTTTCTCATTTAAAGCAGAATAACCAAAGTTCTAAAGAGTATCTTTTTAAGTTTCATTACTAAAAAAAGAGCAAACTAGAAATCTTAATTCAACAAAGATTCCATTTGTTTGCTCTAATTGAATGCCCGTTTTTAATTATTAAAGATTTTGTATTGAATAAAGTCGCTCATAAGCGCCTTGCTTGTCAATGAGTGTTTGATGTGAACCTTGTTCTACAATTTCACCATTTTCAATAACTACAATTTTATCGGCGTGTGTGATGGTTGACAGGCGGTGTGCGACAATGATGGTAGTTCGATCATGACTTAATGTATCAAGTGCTTCTTGTATGATTGCTTCACTTTCTAAGTCGAGTGCACTTGTTGCCTCATCAAGAATCAAGATAGGTGGATCATTTAAAAAGATACGTGCAATAGACAATCTTTGTTTCTGTCCTCCTGATAATTTCACACCTCGTTCGCCTACTTCAGTATCATAGCCTTGTGGTAAATCCATAATAAAGTCATGTGCATTTGCAAGCTTAGCAGCCTCAACCACTTCTTCAAAAGTTGCGTCAGGTCGTCCGAGCAAGATATTTTCTTTTACTGTATCAGAAAATAAAATATTGTCTTGTTGTACCATACCGATTTGTCGTCTCAAACTACCCGTATCGAACGCTTTAATGTCATGCCCATCAATGGATATATGGCCCTCTGTCACATCATAAAATCGCGGGATCAAATTGATTAAAGTTGACTTACCACCTCCACTCATACCTACAAAAGCGACTGTTTCACCATGTTTAATATCTAAATTCAAATGTTTTAAAACATCTTTTTCATTAGGTTGATAGCGAAAAGAAACATTTTCTATTTTGATGTGTCCTTCTTTAATCGCTATCGGTTTTGCATAGTCAGTATTTTTAATATCATACGGTTCATCAAATAATTGAAAAACGCGGTCCATTGATGCAAAACTTTGTGTCAATGTAGTAAAAGAAGAAACGAGTCTTCGTAAAGGCCCATAGAGTTGTTCTAAGTAACTCACAAATGCGGCAAGTGTCCCGACTGTGACTGAACCTGTAATTGCTAAATAAGCACCATAGCCGATTACAATTAATGGACCGATATCAGTTACTGTATTGATTGCTGAAAAAGAATAGGCGTTCCAACGTGTATGTTGAAATGCTTTATTTAGAAAATTTTTATTTCGATGATCAAAGTTTTGTGCTTCATTATTTTCAATAGCAAAACTTTTAATGACTGCCATACCATTTACACGTTCATGTAAAAAGCCTTGTGCTTCAGCTAATTTTTGTGAACGTTGACGTGTCAGTGCTCTTAATCTGCCAAAGAAAAAATACACAGTTAGTACATAAAACGGCAAGATGACAATCGCCGCAAACGTTAACTGAACATCCAAAAAGAACATGACAGACAGTGCGATAATAATGGTGATACAATCGAGCCAAATATTCATCAGGCCTGTCATAATAAAGTCTTTTGTCTGTTCTACGTCATTAATGACACGGGAAATGACTTCACCCGCTTTATTATTCGCATAAAATTTAGCACTTAAAGCTTGAAGATGATCATACAATTTTTTACGTATATCATATAAAATTTTGTTACTTGTCCACTGTGCCATATATTGTCTCAAAAACTCAATAGGTGGACGTACAATTACAAAAATAAATGCTGCAATTAACATTGCAACAAACAGTCTCATTAGTTTATCATCCACAGTAAGAGCAGCATTGTTGATGACATCATCAATGACAAACTTGATGAGGAGTGGTATGAGTAAAGGAATACCAAATTTTAATATCCCTACAATAATTGTCCCAAATATTAGCCATTTATATGGCTTCACAAACTCTAAATAACGCTTAATCATGCGCTTGCCCCCCAAAAATTATATGCTTCCAATTAAGAATTTGTGCGTACATTGTTGTTTATTCGTTTTCTAATGTGTCAGCTATTTTACGCTTTGCTTCAATTAAATAACCGCAAGCATTATCATTTTGCTGACCCTTATTTGTTGATTCAAATAGGCAATCTGTCAATATGACGTGATTGTATTGAGGTAAAGTACAACGATTTGAACGGGAGTAAGACGGAACACTATTCGCTTCCAAATCTTACTCCCGTATTTAAAATCATTGTTCAAACTCTGTACATCATCCGATGTATTGAATGACATCGGCTTAAACAGACTATGTAAGAAGTTGTTTTCACACCGTCTACTACATCACATATCGAGCCATTTGCAAAATAAAATTAAACTTCAAAATTGACGAAATTCTTTATACTAACACGCTTACTTTTAAATATTTTTATATTTTTGAAAACGTTGACGCCATACTTTGATAAAATCTGGGGCAAATGGTCCCTTTTTCTGTTCAATCCATTGTTGAAGAATATCGACATTTCGTCTTAAAATCAAATCAATATCTTTCGGATAATTCATTTGATTCATATGTTGTTCATATTCATCCTCATCAAGTAAGTGATATTTTCCATTCGGATAGACTTTGATATCTAAATCATAGTCAATATACTTAAGGGCTTCTTCGTCGCAGACAAATGGAGAGGATAAGTTGCAGTAATAGTAAATGCCATCTTCTCTGAACATACATATGACGTTAAACCAATATTCTGAATGAAAATAGACAATCGCGGGTTCACGCGTTATCCAAGTTCGGCCATCACTTTCGGTCACTAATGTATGATCATTTCCACCAATAACCACATCGGCTGTTCCCTTGAGGATAGTCGTTTCTGACCAGACACGATGGATTTTGCCATCATGTTTATAAGATTGTATCTTAATCGATTCCCCTTCTCGAGGTACACACGACTTGACCACTTGCCACACCTCCTTAATTGTTATAACCTCGACTATTATATCACAATCAATCCGGTTACTTAATTATTCAGCTTGATGAAGCTTTTTAAAAATTTTAGTCATTGGGACCGGAAAAGAATAGTGTTCTTTTTGTTCAGGCACCAACCAAAGTCTTCCTTCTGCCACCTTGCGTTCATCTTCTTGAGCAATTTCTGCTAAATGGACATGAAGCTTCCAAGTAAGGTGTGTAAATTGATGCTTTAAGGTCATGATTTCCTTTTCTTTAATTTTTAATGAATCTACGATAACAGCTTCAGATGGCGTTTGACTAAGTTGTTCAACCATTGGAAATTGCCACATTCCTTTTAACAACGAAGACGTTCTTTGTTCAATTAAATAACGGCCTAGATGGTCTTGAATCACATAAACATCAAAGTTCAATTCTTTTTTCTTTAGTTTTTTAGTTTTCACAGGACGCTCTAACACTGTCCCATTTGCATATGCTTCACAGTGATCTTGAACTGGACAAAATATGCACAGGGGTGATTTCGGCGTACAAACAAGCGCGCCTAATTCCATCATTGCTTGATTAAAATCGCCTGCTTCAGAAGCAACATACGGCAATAGTTCTTGTTCATAAGCTTTTCGTGTCGATTGTAACGCTGTATCGCGACTATCATCATTCAAACGAGACCACACACGAAAAACGTTGCCATCTACTGTGGCTAACGGTAAACCATAAGCAATACTCATCACTGCCGCTTGCGTATAAGGACCAACACCTTTTAAAGATAAAAATGTATCAGGATGCTGAGGTACAATCCCGTTGTGCTGAGCAACGACTTCTTTAGCAGCTGTATGAAAATTACGGGCACGACTGTAATACCCCAAGCCTTCCCATAATTTTAATACGTCTTCTTCTTGTGCTGCGGCTAAATCTTCAATACGTGGAAATTGTGTAATAAAACGTTGATAATAATCTCTAACCGTATCGACTTGTGTTTGTTGTAACATGACTTCACTTACCCATATGTAATATGGATTTTTAGTTTCTCTCCAAGGCATCTGTCGTTGTTCGAGTGCAAACCATTCTAACAAATGCGGCTTAAAAGAAATTTCGTTTAACATTTCTATTCCCCTTTTAAAATTTGAATAATTTACCTTCAACTCAGTTGTAGATTATAATAAGATTAAGATATTTTGAAAAGAGTGAGACAATATGGATACAGCTACTCATATTGCTATCGGTATAGGCCTAACAGCAGTAGCAACAACAGATACTGCGCTAGGCGGAAATTTTGCTGCAACTGCTACTGTATTAATTGCTGGTTCGTTAATTCCTGATAGTGATACTGTACTAAAATTAAAAAATAACGCAACCTATATTTCGAATCATAGAGGGATTACCCATTCTATTCCATTTACAATCTTTTGGCCATTACTACTAACCTTATTAGTATATGTCTTTTTTAAAGATTTAGATCCACTTCATATTTGGCTATGGGCACAACTCGCTGTATTTTTGCATGTGTTTGTCGATATATTTAATTCATACGGGACACAAGCATTGCGACCTATTACAAATAAGTGGATTCAACTTAGCGTCATTAACACATTTGACCCTATTATTTTTACAATTTTGCTCATCGGTATTTTATTATGGGCATTGGGGTTACATCCGTATGTTGTTTTCGGACCTGTGCTGATCATCTTGATTTTTTATTACATTCTGCGCTTTCAAATGCGTTTCTGGTTAAAAAAACAAGCATTAAATCAAGTAGAACATTTAGGCACACCAATTAAAGTCTTTGTGGCACCGACCATTCGCTTTAAAGAGTGGCGTATTGCAATTCAAACAGAAAAACATGATTACGTCGGGCGTAGTTATGGTCGAAGCATCGTGTTTAGTGATAAAGTTAAACGCCAACCTTATCCAAGCCCAGAAATTATGCAATATGCACAATATGATCATAATATAAGAGCATTTTTAAATTTTTCTTCGATTTATCGTTGGCATATTAAGCATATTGATAATGAGACAACAGAGCTCCGATTTATTGACTTACGGTATTTAAAGAAAGGACATTATCAATTTGTTGCTATTGCCCATCTCGATAAAGAAATGAAAGTTGTACATTCGTATACGGGTTGGGTATTCAGCGAAGAAAAGCTGATGAAAAAGTTATATGCCCATTAAATCATATATGACAAAACCTAGTCTCTATTGTAAGGGACTAGGTTTTTTATGAATTTCACTCAATCCATTAATCAAATTAAGATTTAAGTTGTTGATGTTCATTGGGTCTCAACTGTGTCACATAATCCTTCAATGCGAAACTAAAGACAATCATTAAGCCCATAAAACAAAAGAAGTAAATATGATATCCCAAGTTATTAATCGCATCTTTACCTATAATCACGGACTGCTGCATGCCGTTCACTAAATAAAAAATAGGATTCAGCATCAACAACCGCGTTTGCCATCCTCCATCTGGAATATACAAAATAGGCGATAGACAAAATACGATTAAAGAAACGATATAAAATACTTTATCTAACTTTGGATATAAAATATAAATCATTCCTAATAAAAATGAGATCACTGTAATAAAAAACAAACTCATTACAATATAAAACAATACACCAATCACTGTTGTGTCTGTATTAAGAGGTTTTAACCAAGCCATCACAAGCGTTAATATAAGCAAGACTAAACTATAGAGTGCACTCGACAATAACACGTGAAGAAACGGCGTGCTGTTGTAATGACGTGTCACATAATAGTCTCTTGGAAAAAAACGGTAATTAATAAAGATGGCAATCCAAATAACGGCGAAAGTCATTAAGCCTGTAAGTCTATAATCTATTGTTGCTAATTTGACATCAACAGTCCCTATTCTCCTAAAAATCATCGTGATGATAAATGTCAGTAGGATACCTATAGCGAAAGTCAATAACGTCCACTTTCTATGCATTTTTAGGCGATATATACTATGTCGGTATATTCTAGGAATATTTTTGTAAAAACGAATTAAATTCTCAACCATTTTTCCACCTACAATTCGATATAAAGCCATTTTGAATTTTTCAAATCTGCAATAAAATAGCCCTCATCCGTTTTTGTTATCCATACATCACTTTTAATATGGTATTTGTCTTCTAATTTCGACTTGTCCACAATCGGATACGTAAAGCCCATTAAATGATTACGGTCGTCAAACAACATTGCAATCGGTTGTTCAATAACAGGCTCAACGAAGCGGTCTTTCTTTCCTGGTACAAGTGTATCATTCACTTTCTCATGTGATTTATGTAATTCCCCATTAAAGTAATCGACATAGTTGATATAATTACTTTTCATATAAGGTTCTAAATCTTTACGCTTCACATCTTTGTATAAAGCAGCAGGATTAAAATATTCAAATTTTCCTTTATCAGCTTTATAAAAAGAACCGTTAACTTGTATTTTATATGTCGCTTTATTTTCACCTACAATAGTTGCTATCGCATAATGTGGCATGGTGATTGTTTTGCGCCCATGCTCTAACGATGTCAAAGTGACCGAACTCTCATTGACAATCCCATATGCAAGTTTTTCTTCATAAGGATCTTTTGCTTGTTTGGAAATTGTAGGTTGCGTTGTTATTTGTGTGCTGTCTATTTTACCTATCCCACTGATGACGAGGAGACTTGCCGCACACATGCCAACCAAAAATAAAATAGACCATAACCAAATTCTCGAAAGAAAGGCAGGTGGTTTTGCGTGATGATAACGCTCAATTCTCTTAAAATTGTATGTGAGTTCCGGCATTCTACTGCGATTTCTTTTCCAATCTTCATCAAAATGCTTTTTCTCCTCATCTGTTTTAAGGGAATCCATATCACGTTGATGTGCCATAAATTTAGGATAAACTTGGCTAATGGCACCTTCTTTTCTTAATTGACCATGTGATATCCAGGCCAAATAGTTGCTCACAGCTTTCACTTTATCGACATCATTATCGATTGTAATCCACGTCCACTCACGCTCAACATATTCTTGCATCATTAGTTGTGCTTTTTCAAAAAACGCTTCATTCAAATAACTTAAAATATGACTTAATATCACAATTTCAGCATCAGAAGAACGGGCCAAACTAAAAAGCAATTGTGCATATTGTGCATCTGTCAGTTGGCTTACTCGCTCTGTTTTAACCTCTTCTAGATGTGCATATTTAATAATTTGTGACACCTTGTGTGCAGCCGCTTCATAAGGATAAAGTTGAACGACGTCACTGACATAATCTTCAACCGTTGTATCCTCAACTGATTTTTGATTCATATTCGCATAAAACATCGAAGCTTTTCTTACAATTCGACCTTTATCAGGTTGAACCGTGCCTGCTAATATTTCACCTACTAGTGACTTGGAAGCATCCGCTTCCCCGATGATACCTAAAGCTTCACCTTCATAGACATATAGCGAAATATTATTCAGCTCAATATCTTCGGGCTGATAACTAAAAGGTTTAAGCACATTTTGTTTTTTTTGATTGCGATAATAATGTGTTACATTAATCATCTTCAAGACAATTGAACTACCCATGCGCGCTACCCCTTTTATAATTTTAATAATGAAATTGGCAATCCTTCTTCGGGGTCACTATGATTAATTCTAAATCCCCAAGCAAAGATTCCTTTTAAACGTTCAACTTTAAAAAAGTCTTCTGTACCATCTTTCAATTTATATATTTTACCTATTTCTATCTTATCTGTATCGATAAGGTAGCTTTCAGCAATAACGACTTTATTGGCATAGACATCATATTCATTCATGATACCGTTCATTTCTGCTTTTCGCATTTTCTCTTTACTCGTTTGGATCACATGTAAAATCTCTTGCCTATCCATTTCACTTAAACGTTTATCACTCATTTTCGATACCACTTTCTGATAATTTTTGTCTAATCTCATCGTATTGATAGCCTTTTCTCAACAATCCTTCTACAGTTTTCATATAGAGGTGTTGCCCACTGTATTTCTTCTGATTTTTATTATAGACTTTCTCTAAATCACGTTGCAATAATTTGTCTATCATTTCTGAATCCTGTTCTATTTCGAGTTGATCCATTACTTTATAAATTGTATCTAAACGATACCCTTTTTGTTGAAGTGATTGTTGAATTTTCAATTTCACCTTGGAGACAGGCCCCTTTTTTTGTTTCATAATTTTTTCAGCTAATGCCACAATAGCATCGATTGGCTGCTCTTCTTCATATAATTGAACGCCTTCATCAATTAAGTCCGTTTCTATGCCAGCTTCTAGTAACTTCTGTCGAAAGATTTCAGGCCCTTTATCCGTCGTACGAAGTAATGTATTTTTTAAGCTTATCATATAGTCACGATGATCAATTAATTGAAGATGTTCACAATAATCTATCGCACGTGCGATGACCGCCTCTGGAAAGTCTTGCTTTAAGAGATGTAATTTAATCTCCTTACGTGTACGTTTGCGATAAGATAAGTATTGCATGGCTTGATTAATCGCTTGTCTATCATACTCTTCTTGATTAATCGCATCGATTTGTTTTTTATCGACGATGTCTCCCTTTTTTAAATTAAAGGCTACAAGCGTATCCATAGAAATACCCATTGCAAAAACTTGATCTATATAAATATTAAATCTCTCTTTATTGTTTTTTTGAACTTCTATTTTAGTTATCTCATTCATCTTATCACCCCAAATCATCACAAAAGGGAGTGGAACAGAAATCGATTAGATTTCATTGTCCCACCCCTGTCTGGTTGACTCACATTAAGCATGCTTAATATAAGCTAGACTTAACTCGGCCATTTACTATCAATGGATCAATTTTAAAAACTTTTATAGCACTCTTTTATTATGCCATATATTTGTGTTAAGCACCAAGTTGTTGCAATGCCTCAGTGTATTGTTGTTCACTAATATAATTTTGTTGCTTCATTTTTTCTAACGTCATTTTAGTTCGATTTATAAAAGCGGGTGACATATCATTAACATCGTAAACTGAAGGTGCATTCACTTTGCTTGCAAGGATTGCACTTTGTAACACGGTGATTTGAGGTAAATTTGTATTTTGTTGATTCGTTGTTGTTCCGAAATAATAACGTGCTGCAGATTCAATCGTATAATGATTGTCTCCATAAAAAATATTATTCATATAATAACTTAAAATCTGCTCTTTACTATATGTTCTTTCAATGCGTCTCGCAACAAACATTTCTTTTAGTTTTCTTGTTACCGTCTGTTGGTTATCATAATAAAAGTTTTTAGCAAGCTGTTGGGTAATCGTACTTCCGCCTTGCAAACGATTTTTATCTTTTATCGACGCAAAAATGGCTCGAATGCTCCCTTTATAATCGACACCCGAGTGATGGTAAAACCGTTTATCTTCCACTGCAATAAAAGCACCTCTCGTATATTTAGGCATTTGCGATGCACTCACATAACTGTCTTTTTGCTCGATACTTTTTAAATCAGATACATCCGCTTGCTGTGAGAGCATATACATCAAACCAATAAACAATGCAGCAATAAAAATTAAGACAAAAATCAATGTACGAAAAATGCGTCTTGGCTTCTGTTTTTTAGGCGGTTGACCTACAGGCTGGTAATACGTATTGTAATGCGGCGCATTGTCATGGGGTTGTGCGGCAGACTTCCCCATTCGGTCTTTTCTTCTCATCCATGATGACCTACTTTCTCAATTTCAATTCACTAATTACTGTGAGTTTATCAAGTCCTATGAAATTTATCTATATATTTAATCAAAAATCAGTCTGCAGGATGAGGTTAAGCACGTATTTTGAATATTGATGTATAAAATGAAAAAATGGGTATATCAATCTTATAGGTTACTATATTGGAAAGGGAGTCGTAATAAAATGGGAAAAGTTAAAGCGAATATGGCACTTATAGAAGCATTAAAAGCTTGGGATATCGATCACGTATATGGTATTCCTGGTGATTCTATTGATGCAGTTGTGGATGGTCTTAAAAGTGCCGAAGATTCAATCAGATTTATTCATGTACGTCATGAAGAAGTTGCGAGTCTATCAGCTGCAGCTTATACAAAACTTACAGGTAAAATTGGGGTTGCTTTAGGAATAGGTGGTCCTGGTGCAGTACATTTATTAAACGGCATGTATGATGCGAAACTCGATAATGTACCGCAATTAATCCTCTCAGGACAAGCCGACAGTGATAAACTTGGGACAAAAACATTCCAAGAAATTAATTTACCGAATTTATTTGAAGATGTTGCTGTATATAATTACCAATTAAAAGACAGTGATGCTGACAATGTCTTTCAAATTGTAGATGAAGCTATTCGTACTGCCTACGAAAAGAAAGGCGTTGCAGTACTTACACTTCCAAACAACATTTTGAATACTAAAGTCGATGATAACTTCCCTTCTGAAGTTAAGCCTTATCAAAAAGAAAGACGCCAACCCGCTACGCATGAAATTCAAAAAGCCGCACGTTTATTTAACGACAGTAAACGACCTGTCATCCTTGTTGGTAAAGGGACTGAAAATGCGAAAGCAGAAGTACGTCAATTTATAGAAAAAGGTAAAATCCCTACAATTGTCACATTGCCGTCTAAAACAATTGTCGGCGATCAGCATCCTTATAATTTAGGAAATATCGGTAAAATTGGTACAAAACCGTCATATCAAGCGATGCAAAACGCAGACTTGCTTATTTTAGCGGGGACAAATTATCCGTATATAGACTATTTACCTAAGAAAGATATTCCAGCTATTCAAATTGATGAAAACCCTGAAGCTATCGGACATCGTTTTAATGTTGATGCCCCAATTGTCGGTGATAGTCAACTGGCACTCCAAGCACTGATCGAAGCGATTGATCCGGTTTCTGACCGTCCATTTTTATCTGAAATGTTAGACCATAAAGAAACTTGGGAAGGCTGGATGAAAGAAGACAAGAAAAATACAGCTAAGCCTATACGTCCAGAGCGGTTAATGGATGCGATTAATAAAGTAATCACTGACGATACGGTTATTGCTGCTGACGTAGGAACATCTACAGTATGGTCTACACGTTACCTAAATCTTGGCGTTAATAACCACTTTGTTATTTCAAGTTGGCTCGGTACGATGGGCTGTGCACTTCCAACTGCGATTGCCTCACGCATTGCCTATCCAGGTCGCCAAGTGATTGGTATTACGGGAGACGGTGCTTTTGAAATGGTAATGCAAGACTTTGCTACCGCTGTTCAATACCGTTTGCCGATGGTACTATTTGTGCTCAACAATACGGAATTATCATTTATTAAATACGAACAGCAAGAAGCTGGAGAATTAGAATATGGTATAGACTTTAGTGATATGGACTTTGCTAAATATGCAGAAATTTGTGGTGGCGTTGGTTATACACTTGATAATCCTGACGACATTGATGCTATTGTACAAACAGCTGTACAACAACATAGACCGACTATCGTTAATGTTTATGTCGATAAAAACGCTGCGCCACTCCCTGGTAAAATTATGCCAGAACAAGCGCTAAATTATGCAAAATGGGCATATCGTAGTTTAACTGAAGATCGTAAATTTATTTTTAACGAAATGCCGTCACTGTCTACAGCTGTTAAACGTTTCCTTTAATTAATCGATTGTACAAATGCTAATATTTCCAAGCATCAAAGAGCTATATTGAAGGCGAAGAAAATTTCAAATTACGAAAGGCATACAGGTTTTTTGCTTGAGAATTTGTATCCTAGCTAGCACTCGGAGCGAGTTGGAAATCCATTCGATTTCTACCTCGCTCCTTTTTATTGACCGCTTCTTCCTTTAAAAATATATTTCTGATTAAGACGTAAAAAACTACCGTCAAATAAGATTTGACGGTAGCCTTCATTAATTGAATCTTGAATTATTTTAATGCATTCACAATTTCTCTGTTAAAGTCATCTAAGTCATCAGGAACTCTACTTGTCACTAAGTTTTTGTCCACAACAACTGACTCATCCACCACTTTAGCGCCTGCATTTGATAAATCTTTACGTACGTTAAGCACTGCAGTCAATGTACGCCCTTTTAATTCATCTGTATCAATTAAAATTTGTGGGCCATGACAAATGGCAAATGTTGGTGCGTCTTCTTTTAAGAAATATTTTGCGAAAGTACCATATCGTTGTTCTTCATCTCCACGTAATAAGTCTGGAGAAAAACCACCTGGCAATAATATCGCATCATAATTTTCAGGTTTTGCATCAGCAATACTTACATCTACAGTTGCTTTTGCACCATGTTTACCAACAACTTCTGAATTGGCAGTATTTCCGATTACTTCTATTTCATGTCCAGCTTCTTCTAAAGCTTCTTTTGGACTTGTAAATTCAATATCTTCAAATTGGTCTGCTAATAATACTGCTATTTTTTTGCCATGATTCAATCACCTTTCTTTATTGTATCTAGTGTATTAAATACCCGGATTGAATTTGACTAAACATCACAAAATAAACTATTTACGTAACTGACTTACTTTTACTTCAAGTTGGTCTAGTAAATGAATCCACTCATCGATATCTTCAACGCTCACCTCATCAGGTTTGGTATGTTCTAATTCTTCTAAAATTTGAGATAATCTTTCTTTTATTTGATTCATCGTTTGTGGCTCTTTCATACTTTGCGATTCTCCTTTATAATTGCATTGTCATAGCTATATTAACATGAATTTGATATTCCTCAATAGCCAATATCAAACAATCATGTATTTTAAGATGAGGAGTTTTGATTATGATAAGCACCAAAAAGGATCCTATTACTATTAAAAATGATCCGTGGGAACCCTATTCAGATATCAATCGATATGGGCAACCTGTACTGAGTAATGTTGAATTTACAACAACTAATTTGTGCAATATGCGTTGCAGCCACTGCGCCGTGGGTTACACATTACAGACGAGAGACCCCGACCCGCTTCCAATGTCACTCATCACGCAACGATTAGATGAAATTCCAACTTTACGCACGATTTCTATTACTGGCGGAGAACCTATGTTTTCTAAAAAGTCTATTCGTGAAGTTGTTAAACCATTATTAAAATATGCCGAGCAACGGGGTATTTATGTACAATTGAATTCTAATTTAACCCTACCTTTAGATCGATATTTAGATATTGCTGAATATATCGATGTTTTACACATTTCACATAACTGGGGCACAATTGATACATTTACTGAAGTTGGATTTGGCGCAATGGACAAGCAGCCCCCATTAAAGGCGAAATTAAAACTCTATGAACAGATGATTTCAAATGCTCAAAATTTAAGTCGTCAAGGGATGTTTGTGTCAGCAGAAACAATGTTAAATAAAAGTACTTTACCTTATTTAGAATCAATTCATCATGAAGTGATTCACGATATGAAATGTCAACGTCACGAAGTGCATCCCATGTACCCTGCTGATTTTGCGAGTCAATTGGAAGTACTCGATCTTAAAACGATGAAATCTGCAATCTCACATTTATTAGATGTGCGCGATAAAGACACTTGGATGTTGTTCGGTACATTACCTATTTTTCCTTGTTTACAAGATGAAGCTGATGCACAATTAAGAGAAAAATTAAAACAAGCGCCAAATGTATCGACACGAAATGATCCAGATGGCAGAAGCCGTTTAAATGTGAACGTATTTACGGGTAACGTCATTGTTACAGATTTTGGCGACGAAACCGGTACGATTTCAAACATTAAACAAGATCGTTTAACAGATGTATTTCAACGTTGGATGGCGACGCCACTATCAAAATCGATCAATTGCCATTGTCCTCAATTTGAATGCTTAGGTCCTAACATTCTATTTAAAAATATGTATTACTCAAATGTTGATTTTAAAAAACAAGAACAACGGATGCACCAAATTTTTTCTTAATCCATTGAAAATATCCATATGCTAAAAAGGCAAAGATGTGTTTACAAAAGTAGAAGGGTCACTTCTGTAAATCATCTTTGCCTCTTTTTTAACTCAACGCTACACGTATTTTTCAATTACGCTTCAAATTTTGTATTTAAATCAGTCTAAAACGACATTCCATCGGGACTGATGCAACTCTAAATTAATCGTTTTTACTGTTTACGTTTTAAGTCAGAAATAAATTGTAATGTTTTTTTGCTTTCTTTTCTTCTTTCTTTACGACGTTTCACACGCACTTCAGCTGTTTCATGAAACCATTTTTCAGCTTCAGTTTCTGGATAAATGTCAGGTACTTTTGTAGGTTTGCCATCTTCATCCAATGCAACGAATGTTAAAAAGCTTAATGCCGCTAACTCTTGCTTATTATTATGAATATCTTCAATCATAATTTGAACACAAATCTCCATCGAAGAACTGCCGGCATATGACACCATAGCGATATAAGTCATGATATCGCCATTTTTAATCGGTTTTAAAAAGTCTACAGAATCCGTTGAAGCAGTGACAACGGTATTATTTGCATGCTTCATCGCACAAATTGCAGCAATCTCATCGATATTGGCCATCATCGTACCGCCAAACAGCGTGCCTAGGTGATTTGTATCCGTCGGAAATACTTGTCTAGATTTATATACTTTTGAATCTTTCATTGCTCTTTTTTCTACATTTGTCATATTCTAAACCTCTTTTTATATCAATTTGCCCAATTTCCATCTTTGAAAACTAACTCTTCAGATCCATCTACTTTAACGCCATATATATTCAAATCACGACTACCAATCATAAAGTCAACATGTTTCAGTGAATCATTTAAGCCATGTGCTTTTAATTCTTCGCTCGTCATCTCTGTACCGCCTTTAAGGTTAAATGCATAAGCTGCACCTAATGCGATATGACAAGAGGCATTTTCATCAAATAATGTATTATAAAAAATAGTATTACGATTAGATATCGGTGAATCATCAGGAACTAAAGCCACTTCACCTAAGCGACGTGCACCTTCATCTGTATCTAATAAAGAGGCAAGCACTTCTTGACCTTCTACCGCTTCAAAATCAACGACACGACCTTCTTCAAATGTCAGTTTAAAGCCATCAATAATTGTACCATTATAACTTAAAGGCAATTTATTCGAAACCGTGCCATTCACGCGTCGGCAATCAGGCGCTGTAAAGACTTCTTCAGTTGGAATATTAGCGATAAATGCTTGGCCATCAGGTGTATAGCTCGTTGCATCTTCCCAAATATGGCCTTTCGCCAAGCCAACGACTAAATCTGTACCTTCAGAGATAAAATGAAGTGCATCATAAGCTTTATCATTAAGGTAATCGGCTTTCTCTTTTAATAATTGTGTATGTTGCTCCCAATTGGCGATCGGATCATTCCCGTCGACTCTGACGATATTCAATATATCATCTAAAAACTTCGCAAAAGCAGCTTGTGGCTCTAAATCTGGATAAACTCGCTGCGCCCATGCTTCTGATGGATAACAAGCTACCACCCAAGGAAATGCATTCTTTTGTGATTCCACCATATACGGTTTAAAAGCATGACTATGATTTAATTGAGCGGCTTTTAATTTATTCGTATCTATTCCATTCAATAAATTAGGATCTTCAGTAATCAGTGCTAAGTTACTTGCACCACGATTCGCATAATCCATACGCTCTTCTACATCATAGGCCTTCACATCTTTTTCAAAAAATGAAGCTGGTTCATATTCATATGCATAACGTTTGAGTTGTGGGTCGGCGTATTTCACTCTGACGTCAGAAGCACCTGCAAGATAAGCTTCTTCTACGATACGTCTCGTAAAATCTACAGCCTCAACTGTTGTTCTGATAAACACGGGTTGCCCTTTCTGAACGTTCATTCCAACGTTGACGAGTAATTTTGCATATTGTTGTAATCTTTCTTCAATTGCCATTAAAATACCCCCAATTGTCTATTTTCTTATATCACCCAATGCCTCCGTAATACCAGACATTTCACGAGGTGTAAAATCCTTTTTCGTTGTTACAAAAGCATAAATATCTTCTATATCTTCGCGATGGGATTCGCTGTAGTTATCCGGATCAATTAAACCTGGATTGACTAAGTTTAATCGATTGCGTATTTCTATAATCATTTCTTCAATTGTCTTTGACATGATGACCATCCTTTCGTCTACAATATTTTATCAAAGTGACGAATGTTTGAAAAATTTTTAACAGAATTACTTTCGTATTGTTTTAAAAACAGCTAAAATGGGCATATAGATTAGGACACGGAGGTTATCTACATGACAACAGTTGCTTTTGTATGTTTAGGCAATATTTGTCGATCTCCAATGGCTGAAGCAATTATGCGCCAACGCCTTAAAGATCGCAATATTGACAACATTGAAGTATACTCAAGAGGTACGGGCAAATGGAATTTAGGAGAGCCCCCTCATGAGGGTACCCAAAAAATTTTAAATGCGCACGACATCCCATTCGATGGTATGATTAGTGAATTATTTACAACACAAGATGATTTTGACTACATTATTGCAATGGATCAAAGTAATGTAGATAATATTAAAAAAATTAATCCTCATCTTAAAGGGAAGTTATTTAAATTATTAGAGTTTAGTGATATGACAGAAACAGATGTGCCTGACCCATATTACACAAATAATTTTGAAGGTGTCTATGAGATGATACAATCTTCTTGTGATCATTTAATAGACTATATTATTCAGGATACGCGAAAGGAGTAACAACATTATGCAAAACAAATTATTACCGGGGATTTTAATTGGCGCTACAATTGGTGGAGCGATTGCATTGATTGACAAAAATACACGTCGTTCACTTAAATCATCAGTTCATCAAATTAAAACAGGTGAACGTTCAAGCGAACCTTCTAAATTTGGAGAATTAAAAGATGAGTTCTTCTATTGGAAAGATACAATTGATGAAATTCGTCGTAACAATCCAGAATTAGAACGTTCATTACGTCAAGCTAAAGATACATTTGTTGAACGTAAAAACAATAAACAAATTGGTTTATAAGTAAATGCTTTTAAACAATAAGCGGGGATAAGAGCACAGCAGATTCACGTCAACTTCAATACCGCATGTCAACGTTATGAACGTATGAGCTACGATAGCGAGATAACAACAAGTTAAAAGAAGTTTGAGTTTCACTTATTTGTTGATGGATTATGGTTGCTCACGCGCTTTATGCCGTAAAAGAGGTACAGTTCGTTGGCGTTACGCTCTTATCATGGGCAATTTCAATGCATTCTTTTAGAATGTACTCAGAGATTGCCTTTTTTAATATCAAAAGAAGGAGCTTCGATATGTCAAAAAACGAAGAAAAATCAAAAAGCATTGTAGATGAGGTGAAAAGTAAGTTCTCAAATGAGCATCACTCTAAAAATGAGGGGCAGCATCCTAATCGTAAAGGCGATGCAAAAGGTGAAATTGAAGAAGACCGCATTTATGTTAAACCTCAACAGTTTCAATCTAAAGAAGCATCAAAAGACAACCAAACCTTCTTTGTCTCAAGAATAAACAAACCAGTAAAATATACTGACCGCCCTAATTTTGTGAGTTATTTGATTTATCGTATAGGTAAAGATGATGCCTCTGGTCTCGCAGCACAGTTGGCATATTATTTCATGCTTTCATTGTTCCCAATGCTTATCTTTATTTTATCTTTAGTTCCAATGTTCAATATCGATCGACAAGCAATTATTGATCAAATTAAAGATAAAGCGCCTGCTGATACAGCCTCCATCATTACGAGTATCATTAATGATGTCATGGGCAATGCTAGTGGCGGATTGCTCTCAGTCGGTTTAATTTTGGCTTTGTGGACAGCTTCGAACGGTATCACTGCGTTAATGAATTCTTTTAACGTCGCATATGATGTTGAAGATAATCGTAACTTTATCGTATCAAAGGCATTAGCGGTATTTTTCACTTTACTCATTGGAATTACCCTACCTGTCACACTCGTTCTATTTACTTTTGGTCAACAAATCGGGAACTTGTTATTTGGGCCACTCGGTTTAGACGATCAAGTGCGCTGGGTATTTAGTCTTATTCGAACAGCGTTACCCGTATTAGTCATATTTATTGTATTTATGATTTTATATACCGTTGCACCTAATGTGAAAATCAAATTAAAATCCGTACTCCCTGGGGCGTTATTTTCAACAGTTGCATGGATTTTAGGTACACTTGCTTTTGGTTTCTACGTTTCAAACTTTGGGAACTACTCTAAAACTTATGGCAGTATCGGTGGTGTCATTGTTTTAATGCTTTGGTTATACATCACGGGCTTCATTTTAATTATCGGAGCAGAAGTGAATGCGATTGTACATCAACGTAAAGTGATTAAAGGAAAAACACCTGAAGAAGAAACGTATGATGAACTTGAAGCTCAAAAAGAAGAAGATTTAGCAACTGCGTACAACAACTACGGGACACAATCAGATAAATTTGAACAACATCAAAATCAAGATGAACAATCATCAGTAGATCCAGAATCTGAAAAAGTTGAACATTCACACACTGGACGTTCAAAGCATATTAAAACAACTGACGATAAATAAGACGGATTTGAAACACATTGGAGGCGCTTAGGGTGACATTATTAAATCAAATTTTAAAATATAATAAAGACTTTGTGGCAAGCAAAGCTTATGAACAATATAGTACAAGTAAAACGCCATCTAAAAAAGCTGTATTGCTGACTTGTATGGATACACGTTTACAAGATTTATCGACAAAAGCACTTGGTTTTACAAACGGGGATTTAAAAGTCGTTAAAAATGCTGGTGCTACAATTAGTCATCCTTATGGTTCAACGATGCGTAGTTTACTTGTTGGTATTTATGCACTTGGTGCTGAAGAAATTATTATTATGGGGCATAAAGATTGTGGTATGGGGAATATTGATGTCGACGCCGTTATGAATACAATGGAACAAAGAGGTGTCGATCAAAAAACGTTTGATATATTAGAACACTCTGGCATTGACGTTCCTAACTTTTTAAAAGGCTTTGATGACGTTTATGAAAATGTTAAAAAGAATATACAAATGATTTATTCCCATCCCCTATTTGACAAGAAAGTACCTGTTCATGGATTAGTCATTGATCCGCACACGGGTGCGTTAGATCTCGTCCATGATGGCTATGGGAAAAATTCAATCTAATGCTATTAAAGAAGCGGGACAGAAGTCAAATCGATTTCTGTCCCACTTTCTATATTATTCAATTAATCCATGTTGAAAGGCATAAATCACTGCTTGCGTACGATCTTGCACTTCTAATTTACTTAAAATATTACTCACATGTGTTTTCACTGTTTTAATCGTAATATGTGAAGCACTTGCGATTTCTTGATTTGAATACCCTTTTGATATCAATAATAGGATTTCCATTTCACGCTCTGTCAGTAACTCATATAATTCCGCTCTTTGTTTCATGCGATTGCGCATTTTCACAAGGACTTCTGCTTCAAATACAGACTCGCCTTGACTTGTTTTTCGTATCGCTTCAGCAATATCACTTGCACTTGTCGTTTTAAGAATATAACTATCGACACCTGCATCTAAGGCACGATAAACTTCTTTATCCTCAATATAACTTGTAAGCATGACCACTTTAATATGTGGTAAGTCTTTTTTGATTTGTGTTGTCGCTTCAACACCGTCCATGTCTGTCATCACTAAGTCCATTAAAATTAAATCCGGATGAAGTTCATGTGCTTTTTGAATAGCCTCTTTCCCTGAAGCCCCTTCCCCTACAACCTCAATATCCGGTTGCGTGGATAAATAGCTAGATATTCCAATTCTAACCATTTCATGATCATCTACAAATAATACTTTAATTGTCATTATGTACCTCCTTATCAAGTGGTGCCTTTACTTCTATTCTCGTCCCAGCGTCTGGCAATGAAACGATATGAAAGGTTGCCCCGATTTCTATTGCACGTTCACGCATATTTTTAAGTCCATAACTTTGCTCTAATTTGTCATCTACATTAAAACCGATACCGTCATCTTGAATACGCAACAATAAATAGTCTTCACGATTGAGCAATTCGACAGTAACTTGTTTCCCTTTAGCATGACGTAATGTATTAGAGATGGCTTCTTGAGTGATTCGAAATAAGTGGTCTTCTATCCCTTTTGGCACTTCAAATTCGTCAATTTCTTGTACAACTTTCATTGGAACTTTTCTTTGTAGATCTGTAACTAATGATTTAATACCTTCACCTAACGAGCGGTCTTTAAGTCCTATCGGTCTCAAATGTAACAATAACGCCCGCATCTCCAACTGAGAATCTTGGACCATTTTCTCTAAAGTTGGAATTTGCTGATCGAGTGGTGGGGTTAACTCTGTTTCTTTAATCGCGGATAACATCATGCTTGCCGCAAAGAGTTGTTGGGACACACTATCGTGTAATTCCCTAGCCAACCGTTGTCTCTCATCTTCAATTATTTTTTTCACTTTCAAATCGTTCATATTATAAGATTCGTTCGTTAAATTTTGAGTTTTAATACGCATTTTATGAAGTTCTTGATTCAAAGGAACAAGGGCTTGATACAGTTCAATCGTCTCATTATATAATTCGATATGTTGGTCATTGATCCCTACTGTTTCCCCTTCAAATGCACGTTCAATTTGTTGCTTCAACCAATCATTTTGTTGATTGATTTTATAGGCAAGTACGCTACCTACAATGATACAAAGAAAGATAACGATTAAATTTAAAAAGATAAATACGGGAATCCCAAAAATCTGGGTATAAAACATGCCTTGAAAATAAATGATATTAGTAAAGACTTTATCAATAAAGAAAAAAGCAGTAAACATACTGTAGACTAAAATCAACATTGAGCCTATGGCACGAACGTAATGGTTCATCGATAAACCACCTCAACATCACCTATAAATGTTGAGACGAAAATATTAACCGTATAATTTTCAGCTTTATGTTGTGAAGTTAACTGGATGTTATCATTTTCGATTTTGCATTGTTGGCGGTCGAGCGTCACTTTACCATAGAAGGCAGAAACATTTAACTTTACATTGTAATTTAAAGGAACAATGACTTGTACTTTACCTACAATATGGCGAATCACAACATGGTTTTGCATCTTTAAATTGGCCGCTTTTGTCATGTCTATTACGATATCACCCATGCCATGCTGAATTTGCAAATCTTCCCATTTATACACATAAACCGGTGTTTTTTGGTCACCAAACCATTTTTGTTTAATAAAACTATGTTTTTCAGTCGCATCATCCGTAGATAATATTTCTAAAGGTTTACGTTTATAAATAATATAACGTACCGCTACGATGATAATAAAAATAAATAAAATAATCAGCGTGTATTTATTGGACAGTAATGTAAATAAAATCATTAACGTCCCAATCCAAAAACAAAGCAATCCACGCACTTTATGAAAATAAATATAACCGACATACATTAAAATACTACCGAGTAATAACACAAATAAAAAGCCGATTTTTTCAAAAAAGATATAGTAAAAATTGGCTATAATCATTAGAGCAGTAAATATAATGAGCAACTCGGTCGAAATATATTTTTGTGTCATATTTCCACCTTTCTAGTATGCACGCAACAATAATTGAAGTAAATCACATTCCCTCTTTACGTAATTTTTATCTTCATTCAACTGTTGATAAAATGACTCCAATTGTGCATACTCTTTTTCAATTTCGTTCAAATCATCTTTAATTGTATTAATATCAACGCCATAAATATTTTTTGCGCATTGAATATGATGTTGATCCATCAGATCGATATATTTATTTTCTAATTCAATTGTTCTTCTGTCAATCATCAACTGTAACTGCACTTTTTTATGCTGCATATAATATAATGCTTGGTCGATATCGTGTATTTTCAAATCTAAGTGGTTTAAATATTGACTGAATACTTGATGATAAAGTTCGTAAAAAAATCTTTCAAAATAGGCTCTTAATAGTTGTACCATAATCAAATCACCTCATATGTTACCCCTATTATAAAATGGTCCTGCGCCTTAAGGAATAGGCTACAGAACCATTTCTATTTAAGACTTAAGTCTCAATCTATTCAGCATCGATGCTTTTTGTTGTTAATACCGGTCCATCTTTTGTGACGATTACCGTATGCTCAATTTGCGCAACAAAACTTTTATCTTTAGTTTCAAACGCCCACTCATTTTTACCTTCTGTAACATAAATTGCATTTGATGAAATAAAAGGTTCGACTGCAAGTACCATACCCTCTTTGAGCAACGTTTTTTCTTGAGGATCAAAGTAGTTTAAAACATGTGCGGGTGCTTCATGTAAAGATTCACCTACACCATGACCTGTTAAGTTTTTAATGACTTTCAAATCATTTTTACGCGCTGTCGCATGAACAGCTTTCCCGATTTGGCTTAACTTTGCGCCTGGTTTTACTTTTTTCATGGCAGCATCAAATGCTTCTTGAGCGACTTCACATACTTTATGTTTAATTTCTTGATCTGTCTCGCCTACGACAAATGAAATACCTGTGTCTGCATAATAACCATTTTTCAATGCAGATACATCAATATTTACAAGATCTCCTTCATGGATCACACGTTTGCTTGGAATTCCATGTGCGACTTCTTCGTTCACACTAATACAAGTTTGGCCAGGAAAATTTTCATCATGAATCGGCGCAGAAATCGCACCTGAAGCTTCAAACATATCTTTCGCAATATTATCTAGCTCTTTCGTTGTAATTCCTGGTTTTGTTGCTGCTTTCATAGTATCTCTAATATTTGCGCAGATTGCACCAATTTCTTTTAAAGCTTGTAATTCTTCGTCAGTTTTTACTATCATTTTTATCCCGTTCCTTTTAAAAATTTATACAGTCCTTATTATAACAAAAATTTTTTGATATACTAATAATGAACTATGGAACAGGAGATTTTGAATTATGAAGGATAAATGGTATAAAAATTTAGTAGGTGCCCGCACAATCAAAACCGGCTTAGCAACTTTTTTAACTGCATTATTTTGCTTATCACTGAATCTAAACCCCATCTTCGCTATTTTATCAGCAGTTGTGACAATAGAACCCACCGTTAAAGCTTCCATTCGAAAAGGTTATAAGAGGCTTCCCGCCACAGTAATGGGCGCATTTATCGCTGTCGTCTGTACATATTTTTTAGGCGATGATTCAGCGTTTACGTATGGTTTGACCGCGACACTTACCATTTTATTATGTATCAGATTTAATTTACATGTTGGTGTGACCGTTGCCACTTTAACCGCACTTGCGATGATTCCAGATATTCACGACAATTATACATTCAACTTTTTTTCTCGCTTACTTACTGCAATTATTGGCTTGGTCACGGCTGGATTGGTCAACTTTGTGATCATGCCTCCCAAATATTACAATCAAATTGATGCCTTAATCGAAAAATCTGAAAGAGAAATATATCATCTATTTGATGAACGGATGAAAGAACTCATGTTAGGTTTATTTCAATCCGATAAAAGTGATAAAGCAGTCGAAGCACTTCATGTGTTAAACACTCGTATCGAAGAACTTCTAGGTTATCAACGTGATGAATTGAAATATCACAAAGAAAGAAATCACTCTGAAGAATGGTTGCGTCTTCGTAAACTGACCAACCGTGCACATGAAAATCGATTGATGATTACCCATTTATCCAACATCATCTATTTACCAAAAGATGCGATGATGCTATTTAGTCATGATGAAAAAATCGCTATTATTACAATCTCTCAACGTATTGATCAAATTTTTAAGTGCGGAACGCTTATGCCCGAAAGAAAGGCAGCTACAACACTTAAAAACTCAGTTAAAAGTTTAAATGACTTTGATCAAAACCAAGTTAAAAGTCATACCATTTATGAGATATTGTTGATATATCGTATTTTACTGTTGCGCTATAAAGTGAATTAACATGGCTGATGTATTTCTATTTAATACTAAAAACTACCAATAAATAAAAAGTGATTTTAACTAAAATTAGTTAAAATCACTTTTTAATATATTTTTATTACAATTAATTTTTAAAATTAATTTAAAACCAAATCTTCAAAATCATATATCCGGTATTTCATCGTATTTTTTAAATGTAATTGATTTCTAGACCACGAATCATATTTTTCATATAACAGTAAAATTTTAGAGTTTTTAGTTTCGGTTAGTGCAGAATAGGAATAACCATCATTTGCATTATTTACTTCTTTATGTTTAACCCAGTCTATATAATTTGAACCATTTTCCACAAAGCCTATCCATATTTGACCATTATTTCTTCCTGTAGTCGAATTCGGTGAACTTTAAATTATTACATCTTTACCTTCAACTTTTTTTGAAGCTTTTATTACTGACAGTTGTGTCCCGTATCTAGTTTGTTTTATTTGATTAAGATATCGTACTTTGTCACATGTATTACCATGATCATAACTTGTCATATAACCGATTTTACCTGTAGTAGTTCGTAAAAACGCTTTTATTACACCTGGTTTCAATTCAATCATTTGCGCTTCAACAGTTGCATTTTTAAAAGGTAGCTCTGCTTTTGTAGACTTCCATGTGTAACCATGATCATCGCTGTATATAAAGATTAATCCTTGACTTGTATATGATGAAAATATTAACCGCCCATTAGATGTTGCTAAACCTTGACCTGGACTTAAATACGTTGCATTATGATTCAATCCTAAAAATGGCGGTAAAATCATTGGATGATTCCAGTTTTTTCCATCATCACTTGTTGTGTAAGCTAAATAATTCGTAGGTGTTACTTTAAAAATAGAATCTTTATAAAAAATATTCATTTTAACTTTCTTGCCATTATGATACTCTTTTAGTTCATTACCATTAAATCTCACTGAATATTGAGTTACGTACTGATACTCACCATTTTTTAGAATATTATAATTCTCATCTACTTTATATTCAGTTGGTTTTTGTTGCTTATCATTAAATATTAAACCATCTTCTCTGATGGAATAGTCATAATTATTGTCATTCTCAAATTTTAATTTTAAATAATAATTTTCATTTATTTTTTTAAACCCTGAATCATTTTTTAAAGCATTATTATTGCCTACACCTGCTGGCATCATGTCAGCCATTAAAAAAATTGTATTAGTCTTTTTGTCTTGTACTATAGCAGAATCGATAAATGAAGCACTGCCCTGAATTTGCTTGTTTTTACCCACATTATCTCTAGGCCAGTCAATTAATTGATTTTCATAATCTTGGAAATGTAAAGCTAATTTTGGAGAAGACCAAGTTTCACCATCTTCACTTATAGATGTTGCAATATTAATTTTACTCTTAGCATCATGAGTACCACCATAACGTGCGTCAGCACTAGCAATAATATTTCCATTGTTTAATGTATATAACACAGGAATTCTAAAATAATTTGCTTGGGTTTCATCTCCTGCAGTAAAAATATCTTTATCCATTGTAACTTTATCCTTCGCTAATGCATTTATATTAGTTATCAAAAACATACTCAATAATAAAGATATCAACAAAAGTAAAGAAAACTTAAATAAATATTTCATTAAATGTTCACTTCAGTTCTTTCTCGTTCTTCTCTTAATTCTCTAGCAATTCTATCAGTGGTTTTCTTATTCATAGGATAACCAAATATTAAAATTAGCGCCGCCACTAAAAAAAGAACGGCAGGTAATAAGTTAGAAAGCATATAAATTCTTTCTTGAACAATTGCTGATTGCATTACTCCTCCACTTGTAGAAGATTGATAGCCGATTACTGCTAACATAAGTCCCACGATTCCTCCTGAAAATGCTTGCGCTACTTTTCTAGCAAAAGAATTCAAACCATAGACTGTACCATCTTCTCGTAAACCTGTGTGATACTGATGCGCATCAATAACATCTGTAATTAACGCCCAAACAATAACATTGAAAACTGAGTATCCTATTGTTGCAAAAAACATTAATGATACGTACACCCATGGGTTCGTTGTATGCAAGAAAAAGAGTATGAAAAACATTAGTGAAGAAAAAGGTAGTGCTACCATTGTGACCTCTTTCTTTCCGAATCTTCTGACAAAATAAATTGTAGGTGCTGCTACTAAAATAACTGTTCCCCAATTAAATAACATTGCTACTGACATTGCTTTTGGATTATGGAAATAATCATTAAATAAGTATGTTGTAGTTGTGCCGTACAAAATTTGTGTAAGTACTACAAAAAAATCAACGATAATTAATATCAAAATTGCACGATCCGTAAATAATCCTTTTAACAAACGACCGATAGTTACTTTTTCTTTTTTCTTAATCTGTACACGTTCTACTAGCATTTTATTGATAATTATATAGACCACAAATGCAATGCTACAGCAAATTAAAGCAATTATAAAAAATCTCATTCCTGAAATTGTTTTTTCACCATGTTCATTTGTTTTGTATATAAATATTGGAATTAGAAATCCAGTTGTAGACATACCAATAGCTGCCCCTACACTTCTAAATGTCGATAAGGCTGCACGATCATCCGGATGGTCACTAATTGCTGCTGCCATAGAACCATATGGTATATTAATAGCCGATAATACAACCCCAAAAATCAAATAAGTAGCAAAAACATAAATAATCTTAGAAACGTCATTCCAATCATTGACTAAAGGTAAGAAAAGTAATAATGAAATCAAGCAAAAAGGATACTTCATTCGTCTAATCCATGGCTTAAACCGGCCTTCAGGCGTCAATTCCGCAATGTCTATCATTCTTCCTACAGAAATATCAGCAAATGCATCAATAATTCTTGAAATCATAAATAATATTCCTACAATACCACCAGCAATTCCTAATACATTTGTATAATAAATCATTAAAAAGCTATTTACCAAACCTAGAATAGCATCATTACCAATATCACCTAACATATATCCTATTTTATCTTTGATTCCAAAAGGTTTTGCATCAACTTTTATTGCAGTCATTTTGTTATCATCTGCGCTTGTAATTTTTTTGACTTCCATTTCTAACACAACCTTCAAAATGATTAATATAAAACTTTATATTGATTTTTCTATAATCTCACTTAACGCAACTTTTCTATCCTCTACACTTGATAATGTTGCAGCATCAGCTGTAGCAATTGCTTCCTCAGCAGCAGTCCCGTCTAAAAGTTTCAAATATTCACTAGTGACCTCTTCACCATGTAAAACATTATTAAAAAATTCCATTTCTTTATGAATTAAAGTATTTAACCATAAAGGTGTTCGTTTTCCAGGATGGCCGTACTGTATAGCACCATCCATTTCTGTTCCATGATATATTTGAGTACGGTTATCATCCTCTTCTTGTGTTTCGTGAATTAGAAAATGTGTTTCCTCGCCATTTACTTTCAAAGTTCCTCCAGTGTCATATAAGTTAAGCATTATTGCCCCTTTTGTACCTTGAATCATTACATAATGCTCACCCCATCTAAATGCCGAACCCCATTCTAAGTGAGCATATCTGTTACCAGAAAATTCTAAATTCATTAATATAAAATCATCTTCATCACCAAATTCATCTCCTTGATGTGCGATATCAGATGCAATCATCGATACCTTTTCTGGTAATCCTCCCATAATAAACTGAACACAATCTAATTCATGAATATGATGATACAAATGACCACCTGATTGATCTTTCATTTTCTTCCATGAAATATTTGATTGAGCTTCTTCCCAACCATTTCGTGTTGTTTTAACAAAGAGTATATCCCCAATAGCACCTTGATTTATAAGATTTTTAGCATGACGAACGCCATTAAAGAAATTCATAATATGACCCGCCATAAATGTCACGCCTGCTTTTTTACAAGCATTTACCATTTCAACACAATCTTTATAATTTAAAGCTATTGGCTTTTCACAAAAGACATGCTTCTTATTCTCTGCTGCTTTTAATACAGATTCTTTATGAAGATGATTAGGTGTAGCTACAATAACGCAATCCACTTCATTATCAGTCACTAATTCATCTAAATGATGAGCTTGTTTACATTCTAATTCTTTAGCAATCTCCTTTCCGTTTTTCGGGTCAAAAACAGAAATAATCTTAGCCCCTTTGTTTTTTTTCATTGCTCTTGCAAGTTCAGCACCAAAATAACCCGTTCCGACAATACCGTATCCAATAGTTTTTTCCGACATACTAAAACCCCTTTCAAATAGATGTAAGCCTTTCCAAAAATATACATTGAATAGAATTATATTTCAATATTTATTAAAATTTTGAAAGGTGTTTCAATCCAAGCCGGAATTTATCTTTATTAATAGGTAAATATTAATTTATATTTCAGAAATTTCCTGTTTTTTATCTATAATTGTCTCATATATAATTAGGAAGCCAGTAAATGAATTCTTATGAAAACATTTACTGGCTTCTTTTTTAAAACATAGTTTAAATTATATAAAACTTTAACTTTTATTTTTACGCGCTCGATCTATTAATACTTGTTTAGCTTGTTCTTCTTCAGCATTATCAACATGAAGGGGTTCAAACGGAATACCTTTTCGTTCTGCAGCAGCTTTCAATAAGTAGTCCGTCATCTCATGATTTTTTGGTAAAATCGGACCATGTAAATAGGTTCCTAATAAATTTTTATAATGTAGACCTTCTTTTTTGTCTGTATCATTATTACCATAACCATAAGTCACAGTCCCTAGCGCATCATATTGATGATACGTACGTCCACCATGATTTTCAAAACCTACAATCGTACCAAAAGTCTCACTTTCGATTACAATGTCCCCTGTCAATCGCTCTTGATTCGCCTCTGTATAAAAATCAAGAATGTGTAAACCTTCGAGTACTTCACCGCTTGGTGTAATATATTTTTCTCCTAAAAATTGATATCCACCACAAACTGTCAATCCTGGCATCCCATCTTCAATGGCTGTCTTCAACTCTGTTTTTATTTTGCGCAATGACTCAGTCGCTAAGCTTTGTTCTCGGTCACTGCCACCTCCGATAAAAAAGAGGTCCGCTTTTGATAAATCAATATCACTTGTATCGTTGATATCTACGACGTGAAGTTGAATATTTCTTTGTTTTGCTCGATATTTGAGCGCCATAATATTACCAATATCACTATATAAATTTAATTTATCTGGCATAAAATGATAAACCGTTAACTCATGCATTAGGCTCATCCTCCTCAAACGAGCGATTTAATTGTTCAAGCATTGGTGCTAAAGACGTATAGTTTGGAATCGCAACTGTAAAACTTTCATAATTCATAGTCATTGCTGTAGCTTTATAGATATCTTTTTCAAGAATAATTGGAACAGTTACTTCCGCAATTTTTAAGCGTAATTGTAATTCTTCCGCTCTTGCCCCAGTCACAATAATCGCTTCAATTTCTTGCTCGCTTAACTTTTCAAAATCCGCATCATAAATCCATGATGTATCTTTACCATCTGCCGCAAAATCATTTAAGCTGATTACATATACTTTCGATTCATTTAATTTCTCTCCCATCGCAATGGAAGCATTCATACCAGCAGGGTTTTTAGCTAAATTAATGAGGGCTTTTTTTGTACCACTTTCGAAATACTGCATTCGACCATTATCAGACGTATATGTTTCAAAGCCTTTTTTAATAGCATCATTATCTAAACCAAGGTCTCTTAAAACTGTATAAGCTGCTAACGCATTATACGCGTTAAAATCCCCAGCTATTTTCATGTCGAATGTCGCATCATTAACATTCATTTTAATAAAAGGATTAATTGTAAATGATTTCACTTCGTATTTCGGAGTTTGACGATTGAAACCACATCGACATGTATAGTGTCCTAGCTGATTATAATGAATATGGGAATAGTTTAAAAGCGCCCCACAACTCGGACAGTATCGGCTTTCATTCATCGTAGACTGTTCAAATGTATACGCATGTGCTTTCATGCCATAATATGTGACATGATCACTCGCAATTTTCAAACGACTGACGAATGGGTCATCTGCATTTAATAAAAGATGAATACCTTTACCTTGAATCGCTGAAATAATACCGTTCACCATAATATCAATTTCTCCAAAACGATCCATTTGATCTCTGAAAAAATTAGTAAAAACCATTTTCGTTGGCGTCATTTCCTTTAAAACACGTGGTATTGAGCCTTCGTCAATTTCTATAATTGCAATTTTTGTTTGATTTGAAGATTGAACAATGAAAGCTGAAGTGATACCAGCTGCCATGTTTGCACCTTCATTATTGTGAATAATCTCAATGTTATTCGCTCTTAATGTATGACCGATTAAATTAGAGGTCGTCGTTTTACCATTTGTGCCACTCACAAATACAACTTCATCAACACGACCTGCTAATTTACGTAAAATATCTTTATCAATTTTTCTCGCAACTTGACCTGGCAAATCTGTCCCTTTTCGGCCTGTTGCACGACTTGCTTTTCTGGCAAGCTTTGCCATATGAATTGCTGTCCATTGTCTCATAGCACTTTCTCCTCCAATTTACTTAAAACATTATACCATGACGCGCGATTTTACAAAATAAATTAAACGATGATAGATTAACACCCCTATTTTTAGGATATATTTATAGTCACCCACTCGAATTGCATTTTTGCATCAATGATTGAAAAAGGGTAAAATGTCTGTGGGGCACAATCTTACAATGGGGTGACTTTTATGTTAAATCAAAAATTACTAGATGCTTTAAATCAACAAATGAATCATGAATACTTTGCAGCTCATGCGTATATGGCTATGGCTGCATATTGTGACTATCATTCTTATGAGGGCTTTGCAAATTTCTATATAGAACAAGCTAAAGAAGAACGTTTCCACGGTCAAAAGATTTATGATTACATCAATGATCGCGGTGAAAAAGCGGTATTCAGCGACTTGAATGCACCTAAAGTTGACTTTAATTCTATACTTGAAACATTTGAAGATGGACTCAAACAAGAACAACATGTCACAAAACATTTTTATGAACTCTCTGAAATCGCGCGTGAAGAAAAAGATTATGCGACAATTTCATTTTTAAACTGGTTCTTAGATGAACAAGTTGAAGAAGAAGCAATGTTTGAAACGCATATCGATTATTTAAAACGTATTGGTGATGATGCAAATACGCTTTATTTATACGAAAAAGAATTAGCTTCACGTCGATTTAATGACCAAGCATAATTGAAATAAAAATCAGTTATATTCAGCAAAGTCGGTTGCTGTTAAACAACGATTTGTATTTTTTATCATGCGAAACTTTTAAAATTAAATGAGACATCCATCTTTACGCTATCGTTTTGATGGATGTCTTATTTATATTCATCATGCAATCTATCATTATGAAAATTATTTTTATGATTTCTTAGATTATGTTAATATTTATATATCTTTTTTAACGGAGTTGAATGACATGGCGACTAATGCCTTTGTAGCACTCGATTTTGAAACTGCCAATTATAAAAGAACAAGCATTTGTTCAGTGGGAATGGTCAAAGTGGTTGATAATCAGCTGACTGAAACGTTTTATACATTGGTCAATCCGAAAGATTATTTCTCACCACAAAATATTAGAATACATGGTATTCATCAAAATGATGTACAAGATGCACCTGATTTTGCATATGTGTATCCTTATATGATGCAATTTATAGATGATTTACCTGTTGTCGCGCACAATGCTGCGTTTGATATGTCTGTATTGCATGCTAGCATTCAAGCTGCAAATATGCAAACGCCTCCAATGACTTACTTTTGTTCTTATCAATTATCAAAACGTACTGTTGCTTCTAAACGACACGGCCTTAAACATATGATGTCACATTTTAAATTGGACTTTCATGGGCACCATGACGCTTTAAATGATGCTAAAGCATGTGCCATGATTACTTATCGCCTTTTAAAACACTATCCAAGTTTAGAAAATGTGCTTCAAATTTACGGTAAGCAACTGACCGATAAAGATTCATTATAAATAATCATAAATGGTCATATTTCGAAAAAACGCATCTTGCAAACTACCGACTGTGACCCCGATTAATCGAATCGGCGTATCTGCTTCTTTAAGCTCATAATAAAGTTCGTAAGCCACTTGATAAATGTCTTCCGCTTCTCTGACCGGTGTATTTAAACTTCGCTGTTTGGAATAATTTTCAAAGCGGTCCGTCTTAATTTTCACTGTCACAGTTCGCCCCGCTTGATTCAATTTTTCAAGTCGCTCAGCAATTTTATCACACAGCATTTCAATTTTTTGTAATATCTCTTCGTCATCATTCGTATCGATTGAAAAAGTACGTTCTGCCCCCACACTTTTCCGAATCCGCTCTGATTTAACACTTCTCTGATCACGACCCCGTACACGCTCATAAAGATGTTGCCCTTTCTTTCCAAAAAGTTGCACAAGCTCTCTTTCTGATTTTTGATATAAATCTTTTCCAGTAAAAATATCATGTTGTTGCATCTTCGCTTTTGAGGCCTTCCCTACACCTGGAAAATCACCGATATCTAACCCCATTAAAATATCATGTACATTGTCATAATCAATAACTGTGAGTCCGTTGGGTTTATTCATACCACTGGCTAATTTGGCAAGAAATTTATTATATGAGACACCTGCGCTTGAAGTCAGCTTCGTTTTCTCATAAATGTCTCGACGTATAAATTGAGCAATACGTGATGCAGGAAGGTCGGGGCGTACTAAGTCAGTAATGTCTAAAAAAGCCTCATCTAAAGACAAAGGTTCCACTTGATCTGTATAACTTTTAAATATATCCATAATTTGTTGGGAAACTTCTCGATACACTTCATATCTCGGCGTAACATAATAACCGTCCGGGCATAACTGGTGCGCTCTCGCCATAGGCATGGCTGAATGTACACCAAAAGCTCTAGCTTCATAAGATGCTGTAGAAACCACACCCCGCCCACTTGCTTTTCCACCCACAATAACGGGCTTTCCTCGTAATTTCGGATGGTCACGTACTTCCACTTGTGCAAAAAAGAAATCCATATCAATATGAATAATACGACGCTCACTCATATAACACCCTCCTCTCATCCATCGCTTTCCTTCACATGCTTTAATTTAAACGGACAGATTCATTTTGTTCTATCAATTTGATTGATGTTTAAATCTAACTCGTAAAAATCGCGCTCCATTTACTCAGACAAATATGATTATAGCTACATCAAAACATTTAATATTGCAAAAACAAATTAACCCCAATTATTCAATTATCAAAAATAATTATGCTATAAGTTGCTAAAAAATACTATAATAAAAGAGATTAGCAACAATACAGCCTACCTCACAAAGGAGATGTAAACCTATGCTATTAACAGCCATCAATTTGATTTATTTACTCATTATAAAATTAATGCACCATGCGCTAAAGAATCATATTGGTGATCAACCCAACTTATGGATTGGTTTTAGAACACCTACAACATTTAAATCCACTGAAATTTGGCTATTTGCTCAGCGCCAATCTTTAAAGGATTTTTTCAAGATCAGTATGATTTCACTCATCATCGGCATCGGCTGGTTGATTTATGATTTACTTCATTTTATTCAAGAAATGTCAATCATCATTCAAGCTTTTCTCATTATCTTCATCTCTCTTATCATCGTTATTACAACAGAGATTAAAGTACGAAAATTTGCTAAGACACAGCAAAAATAAACACCTTTTTAGCATCCAAATTCCCTAGATAATGATGTTAGACCAGCTGACTTTATAACTCATTTCATAATAAAAATCGACTACACTTTAATGAACGGTGCACTGTGACATGCCGTTCGTTTTAGTGTGGTCGATTGTTGATCTTCACATGTGCATTTATCATCGAAGATTTTAATCATTCATTTTATGAGTATAGTGTGTTGGCTTCTGTTGATATAATATTAATCCATCTTCTGTCATTTCAAAATACTGTGCTTTTTTATCTTTCAACGCGATAAAAACAAGGTAAAAAGAAATTAAACAATAACCCATGTAAATCGCAAAAACAAATATAACAGATGTATAAGGCAGGTTGATGAAAATAACAAATAACAATAAACAAATTAAAACGGATGGCAGTAACATTACCGTTAAAAACGTAATTCGATTAAAGAAATACTCAGGCAAAAATGTTAAAAGTACACCGTTTTTCAGTTGATAAGAACGTGATTGCTCATTTGAAATCATCTTAAAAAGTAATGTTTTCATCCCCTCATGAAAACAAACGATAACCAAAAACCCTAAAATACCAATAATTATATTTGTAAAAAAGCGTTGTTCTTGAATTGTAGTGACAATCATCGCCCATTTATAACTCAATACAATAAAAGCTAACACAACTATAACCTGAAGCAATAAGAAGCGCTTCATCACTTGCCTATTATGAAAAAGGTCAATTCTATACATGCATTCACCCTCTTATGATGTATCTGTTATCTCTATTATAACTTACAATTGTATACAGTTGTAGCGACTAAAGCCCTATTTTCTTTCTAAAAGTGCCACAGTTTCAACATGTGTTGTATGCGGAAACATATCTACTGGCGTTATCTCTTTTAGTTCATATTGATTGGTAAGACTTTCGATATCTCTTAACTGCGTACTTGGATTACAAGAGACATAGACAATGCGTTGAGGTGCAAGTTGATTCAAAGTCTGAATAAATGTTGCGTCACAGCCTTTACGAGGGGGATCGACCGTAACAACATCGGGTTGAATACCTTCTTTCTGCCACTTCAAGATAACATCTTCAGCAGTCCCCGCAACAAATGTCGTATTAGAAATATGATTTTTTTGTGCATTTCGTTGCGCATCTTCAATCGCTTCAGGTACCACCTCTACCCCATACACATGTTTCGCATGCGGTGCCATAAATAAGCCAATTGTCCCTATGCCACAATACGCATCTAGTACCGTTTCACGACCTGTTAACTTTGCATATTCGAGTGCTTTCGCGTATAACTTTTGTGTTTGTGTGACATTAATTTGATAGAAAGACAAGTCTCCAATTTCAAAAGTAAGCTGTTCCAATTGATCTTCAATGATTTCTTGACCATAGATTGTTCGAGATGTTTTTCCCATAATCACGTTGGATCGATCGCGTTGAAAGTTCAACTTGATACTTTTTATATTTTTAAATTTTTGTGTTAATGCCGCTACAATTTCATCTTGATATGGAAGTTTCGTCCCATTTATCACAAAGATAACCATAATCTCTTGTGTATAATAGCCTTTTCTAACAACTAAATGACGGACTAATCCTTTATGTTGTTGTTCATCATAAGGCGCGATGTGATATTTTTTTAATAAATCTTTCACCATAGTCATCATTTCATTTTGATCATCATATTGAATGAGACACTGTTCCATATCAATAATTTGATGACTGCGTTGACGATAAAAACCCATTTCGACTTCATTGTGACGCCCCGCACCTACAGGAATTTGTGACTTATTACGATAATGCCAAGGGTGCTCCATTCCAACTGTAGGATGAATAGGCACATGCGTCATCTTCCCTTTGTGATGGAAAAGATTAATCACTTGTTTTCTTTTCATCTCCAACTGCGCTTCATAAGAAAGATGTTGTAATTGACACCCGCCACATTGTTGATAATAGACACAAGGCGGTTCGACACGGTCTTGACTCGGTGATTGAACTTCTATTAACTTCCCTATCGCAAAATTCTTTTTAACTTTAATAACTTTATATTTTATTTTCTCATCGACTAAAGTTTGTGGAATAAATATTGGATAACGTTCCTTTTTGACTACACCATGCCCTTCATGTGTGAGATCCACAACTTCCCCTTCATAAACTTCATTTTTTTTAACTAAATCCATGTTATTCAACTCACTTTTTCGAATTAGAAGTTCTTTTAACCAAAGATAAAGGAGTGGAATCAAATCTAACACTAGATTTAAAATTCCACCCCACGTTGATGTGTTGTTTCATCAAGATAGTATAACACGATACGATGGTGACACTTTATCCATTTTATTCAGACTGCGTCGGTTCGTCAATCAGTAATTCATTGCGATCTTGCCCTGGCGAAAAGACCTCGATATGACGGACTAAGTTTAAAAAGTTCGCCGGTAACTGACCCCCGTACTCACCATCTACATTTAATGGCATATCGCTGAACGAGGAAATATTAATCGACTGTGCCTTATGGTAGTGTACTTTTGGATGTTTAATATGTTCCCCTCTAGAAGCCAAAGTCATAATATGACCGAGTTCAGCTAAATTTGCTTTTTCCACAATTAATAAAGTAAATTTACCGTCATCTAATTTGGCATCCGGCACTAGTTTTTCAAATCCTGCCATCGAATTCGTTAATCCAAGTAGGAATAACATGATTTCACCCTCAAAAACATGTGAATCATATTCAATTCGGACATCAACCGCATGCATCTGTGGCAACATTTCAAATCCTTTAATGTAATATGCAAATGGGCCAACTATTGATTTTAACTTGCTAGGTGCCTCGTACGAAACTTCTGTGATTTTACCGCCACCTGCTAAATTAATAAAATAGCGACTATTCATTTTTCCAATATCGACTTGAACTGTTTTGCCTTCCAAAATGACATCGACCGCTTCAAATATATCTGTAGGTAGATGAAGCGCTCTTCCAAAGTCATTAACCGTTCCCATAGGAATCAATCCAAGTTTGGGACGTTGTGGTTTTTCGGCAATACCATTCACGACTTCATTTAAAGTCCCGTCACCACCTGCAACAACTAACAAATCATAATGCGCATCTATAGCTCGCGCAGCTTCTTCCGTTGCATCGCCTACCCTTTGCGTGGCATAGGCACTTGTTTCATAACCAGCCTGTTCCATTTTAACAAGTACGTCAGGCAAAGCTCGTTTAAACATTTCTTTTCCTGATGTAGGATTATAAATTATTCTCGCGCGTTTTCTCATTTCTATCCCTCAATTTTTCAATACTCACAACTTATATTATAGTAAACATTGTTGTATTGAAAGCTAAAAACGTTTAAATTTAATCAAATTTATTCAAAGTAGCGACTGAGCCTCTATTGCTTCCCTGATACATAGACAATTAGCGATGATGTTAAATGTATTTGGATGGAGTTTATCTAACTATTTTTATGCATTTAAAGCATTTATTTATGATTAACCTTTACTTCAAAATTAATCATTTTAAGCCACTTTATACTTACGATTTTATTTGATTAACAACCTATAATCATATATTTGTTTATAAATATTATTTAAGAATTTTTGCAGTGAAATGATTATTCGGAGGTAACCTAGTGAAAAAAGCAAAAGAAAATTTAGATATTTATATAAGAAGCTTACCTTTTTTAGGCCTGATAATTAGCTGTTTCTCACTTATATTGTTTTTCTTTATTTTGAAAGCCGATGGAGATTTTTTTGTCATTTTTGCTTATTGTTTAGTGCCATTATTTGTTAATACATCTGTGTATGCTGTATATATGCTTTTTAAAAAGAATCTATAAACAAACAATCATTTTTTTAGTAGATAGGACATTTATGATTTTTAGACTAAAAATTTAGATAGATACGTTTCTACTTGAGGAAGTCTATTTTTAAATAGAAAAAACGGGGCTGAGCATAAAAACCCAGTCCCGTTTGTTATATTAAATTAAACCTTTATTGCTTTTCTAATTCTTGTTTTAACAATTGGTTTGCTAATTGTGGATTAGCTTGTCCTTTAGATAATTTCATGATTTGACCTACTAAGAAGCCCATCGCTTTTCCTTTTCCGTTTTTAAAGTCTTCAACAGATTGTGGATTATTTGCAATTGCCTCTTGAACAAATTTAAGAATTTCACCTTCATCTGAAATTTGAACTAGGCCTTTATCTTTCATGATTTGTTTAGCATCCCCACCATTTTTAGCTAATTCAGGGAATACTTTTTTCGCAATTTTGCTACTCATCGTACCATCTTGAATCAATTTGATCATGCCTGCTAAATTCGTTGGTGTAAGTGCTGTATCTTGTAATTCAATTTGGTTTTTATTTAAATATTCATTAACTCCGCCCATTAACCAGTTTGAAATGAGCTTCACTTCTGCACCTTCAGCGACTGCTTTTTCAAAGAAGTCAGACATTTCTTTTGTTAATGTTAGAACGTGTGCATCGTATTCAGGTAAACCATATTCTTTTACATATTTATCTTTACGTGCATCTGGAAGTTCAGGAATTGAAGCACGAACACGCGCTTTCCAGTCTTCATCAATGTACAATGGCACGATGTCTGGTTCTGGGAAATAACGATAATCATCTGATGCTTCTTTAACACGCATCAAGATTGTTTTGCCTGTTGATTCCTCGAAACGACGTGTTTCTTGTAGAATTTCGCCACCATTTAAGAGTTCTTCTTCTTGGCGTTTAACTTCATATTCTAAACCTTTACGAACATTGTTAAATGAATTCAAGTTTTTCAATTCGGCTTTTGTACCAAATTTTTCTTGTCCGTATGGTCGTAAAGAGATGTTCGCATCACAACGTAATGAACCCTCTTCCATTTTACAGTCAGATACGCCTGTATATTGAATGATAGAACGTAATTTTTCTAAATAAGCATATGCTTCTTCTGGTGAACGAATATCAGGTTCTGAAACGATTTCTACAAGTGGTGTCCCTTGACGGTTTAAGTCAACAAGTGAGTAGCCGTTTTTATGTGTCGATTTCCCTGCGTCTTCTTCCATATGCAATCTTGTAATACCAATACGTTTTGTTTCACCGTTCACTTCAATATCAATATAACCATTTTCTCCAATGGGCTGATCTAATTGAGAGATTTGGTAGGCCTTTGGATTGTCTGGATAAAAATAGTTTTTACGGTCAAACTTAGATTCTGTAGCAATTTCCATATTTAAGGCCATCGCTGCACGCATTGACCAGTCCACTGCACGACGGTTAACCGTTGGTAAGACACCAGGGTAACCTAAATCGATCACGGTTGTGTTTGTATTTGGCTCAGCACCGTATGCTACTGGTGCATTCGAAAACATTTTTGAGTCTGTTTTCAATTCAACATGGACTTCAAGTCCGATTATTGTTTCAAAATGCATTGATTGCCACTCCTTATAATTTTTGATATTGGTCGTGTAAATTAAATTGCGTTTCGTATTGATGTGCCACACGGTAAACTGTTTTTTCATCAAATGGCTTACCAATAATTTGTAAACCGATAGGACGACCATTTTCTGCTAAACCACAAGGTATAGAGATACCAGGTAACCCTGCTAAGTTGACAGGCGTAGTTAACAAATCGTTTGCGTACATTGTCAATGGATCGTTGATTTCAGCTCCAATATCAAATGCGACAGTTGGTGTTGTAGGTCCTAAAATAACATCATAGTCTTCAAATACACTTTCAAAATCTTGTTTGATTAATGTACGGACTTTTTGTGCTTTTTTATAATAGGCATCATAATAGCCTGAACTTAATACATACGTACCTAATAAAATACGACGTTTTACTTCTTGACCAAAACCTTCACTTCTTGAAAGTTTGTATAATTCTTCTAATGTTTGGGCTTCTTTAGAGTGGTAACCATAGCGAATACCATCAAAACGTGCTAAGTTAGATGATGCTTCCGCTGAGGCAATCACATAGTAAGAAGGGATCCCATAAGATGTTCTAGGTAATGATACTTCTTCAACGATTGCACCTAAAGATTTGAACGTTTCTGCCGCTTTCAATACCGCTTCTTTGACTTCTGGGTCGACACCTTCGCCGATATATTCTTTAGGTAGACCTATTTTCATTCCTTTAATATCTTGACCAATTTCTGATGTAAAGTCAGTTGATCCATCTGGAGCACTTGTTGAATCCATTTCGTCTTCACCAACGATAGCTTCTAAAACAAGCGCATTATCTTTCACGTTTCTTGTAATTGGGCCGATTTGGTCTAACGAAGAGGCAAATGCGACAAGACCGTAACGAGAAACACGACCGTAAGTTGGTTTCAAACCAACGACACCACAGTAGGCTGCAGGTTGGCGAATAGAGCCCCCTGTGTCAGTTCCTAATGTGAATGGTACCAAACCAGCTGCGACTGCTGCTGCTGAACCACCTGAAGAACCACCAGGTACCGCTTTATGATCAAATGGATTAACAGTTTTTTTGAAATACGACGTTTCTGTAGATCCACCCATAGCAAACTCATCTAAGTTGACCTTACCGATTAACACACCATTTTCATGATGGAGTTTTTTCATCACTGTAGACTCATAAATCGGTACAAAGCCTTCTAACATTTTACTTGCACAAGTTGTCTCAAGACCTTCTGTGATAATATTGTCTTTGATCCCCATAGGAATACCAAACAATTTACCGTTGATTTCGCCTTTCGCTTGTAATTCATCTAATTCTTCGGCTTTTTTAATTGCATTTTCTTTATCTAATGCTAAAAATGATTGGATTGTAGGATCAGTTTCTTCGATTGCTTGATAAATATCTTTCACAATTTCTGAAGGCTTAATTTGATTCTCCTTGATCATCTTTTGCAGATTTTCAATAGACTCATAACGGATGCTCATACTTATGCGTCCTCCCAATTCATAACTGCCGGTACTTTAAATTGCCCAGCCTCAACTTCTTTGGCATTACTCAATACTTTTTCTTGTGGCAACCCTTGTCCTGCCACGTCTTCACGTAAAACATTTTGTAAATCTAATACATGATGCGTTGGTTTCACATTTTCTGTATCGACAGCATCAATTTGATGACAAAAATTTAAAATACCTTCTAATGTTTGCTGCATATCACTTGTTTCTTCTTCAGTCACATTTAAACGCGCAAGATTAGCAATATGTGCAACCTGGTCTTTGGTAATTTCAGCCATGATGATATAGCCTCCTTAAAAATACTCTTTTATCTATAAATTGTACCAAATTCTAAGCTAAAAATCTAAAATATTTAAAAGTTCATCAAACCCTTTACTGGCCGCTAATATGATTTTTTCTTAGTCATCTCCTTTTTTGCTATGGCCGTTCAAAATTCAAATGATTTAATTAGTCGATTCCAAGTCGTCCGCTAAAACTGTTTAAACATGAATAATACCATCGATTCATCATCATCAACTGTTCCCTATATATTTCGAAATTGTTTTTATCTTAAAAAGCGAAATACTGCTGTTCATTCATTTTTTATTCTGTATAATAAACCATATGTCACTTAAATTAAAAGGGGAGGATTCATATGTTTTTAGTTGGTTCTACTTTATCTAGCCAAGTCAATCCAGATTGGCAAACTTACGTTATGATTATCATCTATTTTGCCATCTTACTTGGTATTGGCTACTACGGATACAAACAAGCAACAAGCAACTTAAGTGAATACATGTTAGGTGGCAGAAATATTGGACCGTGGGTCACAGCATTGTCTGCTGGTGCATCCGACATGAGTGGTTGGATGATTATGGGGTTGCCGGGAGAAGTGTACTCAACAGGTTTGTCCGCGTTGTGGCTTGCCATCGGTTTAACTTTAGGTGCTTATATTAACTATTTAGTCGTTGCACCAAGATTACGTGTGCATACTGAATTAGCAGGCGATGCAATTACATTGCCAGACTTTTTTAAAAACCGATTAAACGATCAATCCAATTTAATTAAAATTATTTCTGGTTTAATTATTGTAGTTTTCTTTACGCTTTATACGCATGCTGGACTTGTTTCAGGAGGAAAGTTATTCGACAGTGCGTTTGGCCTAAATTATCATACTGGCCTCGTGCTTATCGCTGTCATAGTCATTCTCTATACTTTCTTTGGTGGTTATCTTGCTGTTTCAATTACAGATTTCTTCCAAGGGGTCATCATGTTAGTGGCAATGGTTATGGTCCCAATTGTCGTCTTACTTAAACTTAACGGATTAGATACTTTTCATTCCATCGCAGAGATGAAACCGACAAACCTCGATTTATTCCGCGGTACAACTTTGATTGGTATTATTTCATTCTTTGCTTGGGGATTAGGTTACTTCGGTCAACCTCATATTCTCGTTCGTTTCATGTCCATTCGTTCGATTAAATTATTCCGCTTCACACGCCGTATCGGTATTAGCTGGATGGCTGTCGGTTTATTAGGTGCCGTATTTGTTGGTTTATTAGGAATCGCATTTGTACCGGCTCAAGGTGTCACAATTAAAGACCCTGAGACTTTATTCATATTGATGAGCCAAGTCCTCTTCCATCCTTTGGTGGGCGGATTCTTGTTAGCCGCTATTTTAGCAGCCATTATGAGCACAATTTCATCACAATTACTCGTCACATCTAGTTCATTAACAGAGGATTTCTACAAGCTCATTCGTCAAGACAAAGCAAATACAGAAAAGCACGAAAAAGAATTTGTTTTAGTTGGTCGAATCTCAGTAATCATTGTAGCATTAGCTGCTATTGCAATTGCGTGGACACCAAATGATACGATTTTAAATTTAGTAGGAAATGCGTGGGCAGGTTTTGGTGCTGCATTTGGGCCTTTAATGATTTTATCTCTTTATTGGAAAGGCTTGTCTCGAACAGGCGCAATCAGTGGTATGATTGCTGGTGCACTCACAGTAATATTATGGATTGTCTTTGCACATCCTTATGGAAAGTTCAATGACTTCTTTAATTTATATGAAATCGTTCCAGGTTTTCTAGCAAGTTTAATTGTTACAATACTCGTCTCTAAAGTTACGAAAAAACCAGGAGATTTTGTTGAACAAGACTTAAACGAAGTCAAACGTCAACTTCAAGAAGCGAAAGCACATTAATAACGCTTGATTGCATTGCACACACTATTCACTATAAAAAGCATCTGGAAAATAAATCCCAAAATAAAGAGGAAGCGCTAAGATGATTATTAATAGACAATCATCTTGGCGCTTCCTTTTTATAATAAAATTTCGTATTGAATGCGTTCGCTTTCCGAGAGAACAACCTCATCCTATAATCTTCGGCTCGTCCTGTTCCCTCAGGAGTTCTCATCAAACCGTTAATTTTGATAAATATGAATTTGAGGCGATTTATCATCTTTTGTTTTTGAAATAAGTGCACGGGATTCGCTTCCGTCTTTAATATGGATTTCGTAATTATCGACTGCTTTGAAGTCTTTTTCCGCCAATTGTGTTACATATTGTGTAATACCAATTAACTCAGCCTTGCCATAATAGTCAATAGGTAAATCCACTACAAGTTTTTTTACTTTTTTATGTTTAAATTCTGCTTTACCAACTGCTTGTGTAAAGTTAGAAAAATAGGATTGTAAACTATTGTTAAAGTCTTTGAAGTTTGCATTTAAATTTTCATTTAAATCTTCTGCATCCCCTGAAGGTAGTAAAACCGTTTTTTGATCTAATTTTTGCCATTCAGATAATTTAGAGCCATTTTCTTCTGAAGTGGCATAACTTACAAAATGGCCGGGTATAATGTCTTCTTGCCCAGACTGGATATAAACAGCAAATGTAATTGGTATATCTTTCAAGTCTTCATTTTCTCGCAGTCTTGATAGAATTTCCTCAGCCATTTCTTGTCCTTTTTCTTTAACTTCTTTTTTGTCTAACTTTTCATTGTAGGTCTCACCATATTTTTCTTTTTGATAGTAATAAATACTATTCATCGCAAGACCTATTGTCATACCTTTAATATTATTACCTTTTGTATCACCATTATCATAATAATCTTGTTCTAGGATGTTAGAGAGATAGGCTGGCGAATTTTTAGCGATTTTTTCTTCATCGCTTTCGCCATTTACTGAAGGATTTAAACCTAAATTTTCAGTCGCATTTTTCTCTTTCTTTTCTTTATCGCTCATTTTATCCAATTCTTTTTTTGTATATTTAGGCTTAAGATAGGCTTTAATGGTATCTTTGTCTAAATATTGACCATCTTGATAAAGATAATCATCAGTCGGATAGACCGTTTTACTGATATCAAGCAGACCATCTTCAAAATCTTCTCCATTATAGCTATTCGCCATATTTTCTTGAATAAGACCACGCGCTTGACTTTCTTTAAAAGGAAGGATTGTTCGATAATCGTCTCCTTGAACATCTTTATCAGTCGCAATTTGTTTCACTTTATTTCGATCTTGTTGTTGAGATTCGGTGTTTTGCTTTGAAGATTTGGAATCTTTATCATTAACAGGTGAACACGCTGTTAACACAAGCGATAAACCTAAAACAAGCACAATTGACTTTTTCATCGCCTAACTCCTTACGCTTTAATTTCGGATTGTTTCTCTATAAAATCTTGTTCCGTCCACACCATTGTACCAAGTGATTCTGCTTTTGTTAATTTTGACCCTGCATCTTCACCTGCAATAACTAAATCTGTTGATTTTGTAACACTACTTGTAACTTTTGCACCTTGTAATTTCAACCAATTAGAAGCTTCCGTTCTTGTCATTTGTTGTAACTTACCTGTGAGAACAATCGTTTTACCTGCAAACTCTGGATGACCCTCGATTTCAGATAGTTTTTGACCTTTAAAAGTCATATTCACATCTTTCGCCTTCAACTTTTCAATGAGTGCACGAATATCATCATTTTCTAAGTAAGTAATCAGGGACTGTGCTAATTTTTCGCCCACATCATAAATTGCAACAAGTTCTGCTTCTGTTGCTTTAAATAATCGGTCCATCGTTTCGTACTTTTCTGCGATGACTTGACTCGCCTTTACACCCAAATGACGAATCCCTAAACCAAACAATAAATGTTCTAACGACTGTTCTTTTGATTTTTCAATCGCATTAAGTAAATTTTGCGCTTTCTTTTCACCCATTCGTTCTAACGGCAACAAATCTTCTTTTGTCAGATAAAAAATATCACCTACGTCTTTAATAAGCTGTTGCTCATACAGTTGTTCAATAATTTTCGTACCTAGACCATCGATGTTCATCGCTTGTCTTGATACAAAATGAATTAACCCTTCAACGAGTTGTGCTTGGCACTTAGGATTAATACAGCGCAGTGCAACTTCGCCTTCTATGCGCACTAATTCATGGCCACAACTTGGGCAATGTGTCGGCATATGATATTTAACTACATCATCTGTGCGTCTATCAAATATCACACGCACCACTTCAGGGATAATATCTCCTGCTTTTTTCACAACAACACTGTCACCAATACGTATATCTTTTTCATGAATTAAATCTTCATTATGCAAAGAAGCTCTTGAAACGGTTGTTCCAGCTACACGTACTGGCTCTAAAATTGCGGTTGGCGTCACTACGCCTGTTCGCCCGATACTCAGCTCAATATCTAATAGGTCTGTAATGACTTCTTCAGCTGGAAATTTATAGGCAATCGCCCATCTAGGAGATTTTTGAGTAAAACCCATTTCCTCTTGATAATCGATACTGTTAACTTTGATAACGATGCCATCAATATCGTAAGCTAATTGCTCACGCTGTTCTGTCCAGTAATGAATATAGTCAATGACCTCTTGCATTGTCCCTTTTTTACGTCGCTCAGGGTTGGTTTTAAAACCGAGAGTGTCCAATTCATCCAGCGCTTCACTTTGAGTTGTTGCGTCTAATTCTGTAAAGTCATTGATACTGTATAAGAAAATATCTAATTTTCTTGCAGCTGCTAATTTTGAATCTAACTGACGTAAAGAACCCGCGGCTGCATTTCGTGGATTGGCAAATGGTTGCTCACCACGTTCTGATTTAGCCTCATTAAGCTTCAGGAAAGATTTTCGTGGCATATAAGCTTCCCCTCTAACTTCAAAAGAGATGTTCTTTTTTAAAGTTAAGGGAATAGCTTGAATCGTTTTTAAATTCTCTGTAATGTCCTCTCCAGTCGTACCGTCGCCTCGTGTTAATCCTTGAACAAATTTACCATTGACATATTTCAAGGAAACAGCTAAACCGTCGATTTTCAGCTCACACATATATTCCACTTCTCCGACAGCATCTCTTACTCGTTGATCAAACTTTTTTAAGTCTGCTTCGTTAAATGCGTTCGATAAGCTCAACATTGGCGTATCATGACGAACTTTTTCAAATGATGACTGTGCTTGTCCCCCTACTCTGACAGTGGGTGAATCAGAAGTTTTTAGTTCAGGATGATTTTCTTCAATATCAATAAGCTCGTGCAACAATTTATCATATTCACTGTCAGGGACACTTGGGTTATCTTGAACATGATATTCATAGTTATACTGATGTAGCAATCGGTGCAAAGTTTCAACACGTTGCTTTAGTTTTGTCATCCCTTAATCCTCCTTTTTTGAAATCGGTGCAAATTGCGCTAACAAACGTTTAGGTCCTTCAGATTTAAAAATAATATCCAATTCAACTGAACCGTTTTTATTATTTACGTTGGACACCATACCTTCACCCCAAGTTTTATGCGTCACTTTATCTCCTACTTTCCAATCTGATGAAACAGCAGATTGGTTACGATTTTGAACTGTACGCTGGCTAAATCCACGTTTAACTGGCTTTTTACGTGATCCTATTGTTGTAGATTGACGTTGTTCAGGGAGATTCAACAGAGATTCTGGGATTTCGTTCAAAAAGCGAGATCTTGGATTGGCTTGTGGTCGTCCATATAACGTCCGAGATGAAGCATGGGATAAATACAACTCTTCTTCAGCTCGCGTAATGGCCACATAACTGATTCTTCGTTCTTCTTCCATTTCATGATCATCTTCACTTTTGATTGCACGTATATGCGGAAATATTGACTCTTCCATCCCAATAATAAATACAACTGGGAACTCTAATCCTTTCGCTGAGTGCATCGTCATCAAAGTAACGCCATCTTCTAAGTTGGCTTCATCCACATCTGCAACCAATGATAAATCTGTTAAAAAGTTAATTAATGATTGCTCTTCTAGCGGCGTATTTTCTTCATAATCATGAGGAACAGACATAAATTCATCGATGTTTTCCAATCGACTTCTCGCTTCTAACGTTTGTTCACGTTCCAACATTTCACGATATCCAGATTTTTCAAGCACTTCTTCAACTAATTCTGTAATCTCGAGAAACTCTTGCTCTTTCATTAAATGACTCATCAGTTCATAAAATGTTGCAGCAGCTTGAGTCACCTTTTTAGATAAACCGATAAAATCAACCTCTGCGAGCGCTTCAAACATACTCATATCATTTTGAGCTGCATAAGTGGCAATTTTTTCAACAGACGATGGACCAATCCCTCTTTTTGGCACGTTGATAATGCGCTGTAAACTAACATCATCGGCACTATTTGCGATAAGACGTAAATAACTTAAAAGGTCTTTGATTTCTTTCCGATCATAGAACTTTTGTCCACCCACCATGACATAAGGGACATTAGATTTCATAAACGTTTCTTCGAGCACACGTGATTGGGCGTTTGTGCGGTATAAAACTGCGATGTCTTTATACTGTTTCCCTTTTTTCTGTTGCTTTAATATCTCTCTGACAACAAATTCAGTCTCGTCTCTTTCACTTACCGCTTCGTAGTAATGAATTTTTTCACCTTCTTGGTTAGCTGTCCACAAGCCTTTAGGTTTACGCTCAGTGTTGTTTCGAATCACTTCATTCGCTGCAGTTAAGATGGTTTTAGTAGAACGATAATTTTGTTCAAGATAAATTGTGCGTGCATTTGGGTAATCTTCTTCAAATGATAAAATATTTTGTATATCTGCACCACGCCAACCATAAATGGATTGGTCTGAGTCACCCACGACACATAAATTTTTAAACTTTTGCGCAATTAAATTTACTAAAGTATATTGCGCTTTATTTGTATCTTGATACTCATCTACATGTATATATTGGAATTTGTTTTGATAGTAATCTAACACATCAGGAACACGCTCAAATAATTTAATTGTGGTCATAATTAAATCATCAAAATCTAACGCTTGATTTCGAATCAGTTGCTTTTGATAACCTTCATAGACCGTAGCGACCATTCGACTATAAAAATCATTCGCCTCTTCCATCGCATGTGCAGGTGTTTTCAATTCATTTTTTAATTGGCTAATTGCACCAATAAACATACGTGGCTCATACTTTTTAGGATCAATATTATTCGCCTTTAACACATCTTTAATAACTGATTTTTGATCAGTGGGGTCAATGATTGTAAAATTTCGTTCAATCCCTATTCGATCTGCATCTCGACGTAAAATACGTACACACATCGAGTGAAAAGTCGACATCCAAATAACTTCTGCTGCTTCTCCCACTAACGCTTGAACACGTTCTTTCATTTCTTTTGCTGCTTTATTTGTAAATGTGATGGCTAAAATGTGGTAAGGAGATACATCTTTTTCATCTAGTAAATAAGCTATGCGGTGTGTTAATACGCGTGTTTTACCTGATCCCGCACCTGCCATAATTAAAAGCGGTCCTTCAGTTGTTCTTACCGCTTCACTCTGCTCTTTATTCATATTCTTTACGAGTGGATTCATTATGTTCTCTCCTTTATTTTAGTCGTTTTAATTGCTGCTTTAATATCTTCATAGATAACATTACCCACTATAATTGTATCTGCAATCGCTGCCATTTCTTTCGCTTTTTCAAAATTGGTAATCCCACCACCGTAAAAGAGTTGGGTATGCTCTAATTCATCTTTGGCAGCTTGTACCATCTCAGGTTCACCATATTGACCGCTATATTCGATATAAAGGATAGGCAACCGGTACAGTTTTTCAGCCATTTGAGCATACGCAATCACATCATCTTCATCCAAGTTTGCCGATGCTTGCGTATGTCGACTCACTTGACTATCCGGATTTAACACGACATAACCTTCAAAAATCAATTCATCAAAATTAATCATATGACCATACGCCTTTAAGGCACGATGTAGCAAGCCGTTATGATATGTCACATCGTTACTGTTCAAAACAGTAGGTATAAAATAAAAATCAAACCCTGGCATCGTGCTCTCAAGATTTGAAATTTCTAATGCTAATGGTAATGGGTAACGGCGCACACGACTCATCAAATGTATGACATTATCTTCTGTCACTTGGTCCGTGCCACCTATCATAATTGCGTCTGTATTCGACATACAAATCATCTCTAAATCTTCATCTGAAATCTCTTTCGCTGGATCAAGTTTAAAAATGTGACGCCATTCTTTTATATCATACATGAACCTGACTCCTTTATTTTTCGTAACTTATATTATAGCACTTTTGACTATTGATATCTAAAGTTCATCATCTTTTCAATATTGTTTTTCAATTCATTTTTTGAGCCCTTTTTGAATAGAGAAAAGCCCATTGATATATGTATTCATAATTGCAGATTATCCGCAAAGCACTGCTCACAAAAAGTGAGACCGTATACGGTGAGCAATACGATCTCGTTTATCAAAAATAGCATGAATGCTTCTCTACAAAATATGGTGCACACTTAAAAATACTCCTTACAACTTCCATTAATGGAAATGCTGTAAGGAGCATGATTAATATAGTGTTTTAGTGCTTTACATTTCTGTTTCAATGTTCATACGCTCTAATATCATTGTATAGGCATCATTGCCCCACTGTAAAGAGCGCTTCACACGTGAAATTGTAGCTGTTGAAGCACCAGATTCTTTTTCAATTGTTGCATAGGTATAACCTTGCTTAATCATTTTGGCAACTTGAAGTCTTTGAGATAAAGATTGTAACTCATTGACAGTACATAAATCGTCGAAAAATTGATAACATTCTTCTCGTGTTTCTAATGTCAAAATCGCATCAAACAACTCATCTAATGCTTTTCCACGTAATTTTTCAATTTGCATGCAAACAGCCCCTATTTATATAATCTAACACTACTTAACCAATTAAATCGTTTTTGAGCCATTTATTTACTCTAAGCCGACTCTTTTAAATATTGTATCAACTTGATTGAGGTGATGTCTAGGGTCAAAGCAAGCATCTAAAGCTTCTTTTGATAACTTGTCAGTAATTCGCGTATCTGCTTCTACAAGTTCTCTAAATGGTGTTTTTGTTTCCCATGATTCCATCGCTTTTGGTTGAACAAGGTCATAAGCTTCTTCACGAACCATTCCTTTATCGATTAAAGCTAAAAGGACGCGTTGTGAGTAAATTAAACCGAATGTTTTATTCATATTTGCAGTCATATTTTCTTCATAAACTGTTAATCGGTCAATAATATTTGCAAAACGATTTAAGGCATAGTCCAATGCTATTGTAACATCTGGTAACATAATGCGCTCAGCTGAAGAGTGAGAAATATCACGTTCATGCCATAAAGCTACGTTTTCGTATGCAGTTGTTAAGTAACCACGAATAACACGTGCAATACCAGTGATGTTTTCAGAGCCGATTGGATTACGTTTATGTGGCATTGCTGAAGAACCTTTTTGACCTTTTGCAAATGATTCTTCAACCTCACGTGTTTCTGTTTTTTGTAGGTTACGCACTTCGACAGCAAATTTTTCAAGAGAAGTTGCAATTAAACTTAATGTTGCAATATAGTATGCGTGACGATCACGTTGCAATGTTTGTGTAGAGATTGGCGCTGTTCCAATTCCTAAATGTTTACAAACGTATGCTTCAATTTCAGGTGGGATATTCGCAAAAGTACCGACTGCACCACTCATTTTACCGACTTCTATTTCTGTTCTTACACGTTTGAAGCGTTCTAAATTACGTTCCATTTCCGCATACCATAGCGCCATTTTCAAACCGAATGTAGTCGGTTCTGCATGAACACCATGCGTACGCCCCATCATCAAAGTCGTTTTATATTTTTTAGCTTTAGCTGCTAAAATTTCAATAAAACGTTCTAAGTCCTTTTCGATAATGTCATTCGCTTGTTTGATTTGATAGCTTAATGCTGTATCAACCACGTCAGTTGAAGTTAGACCATAATGAACCCATTTGCGTTCTTCACCCAAAGTTTCTGAAACTTGTCTTGTAAAAGCAACAACATCATGGCGTGTTTCTTGCTCAATTTCTTTTGCTCGTTCAACATCTACACGCGCATGTTGACGAATTTTTTTAACTTCATCTTTTGGAATGTAACCCAGTTCACTCCAAGCTTCACTAGCAAGAATTTCAACTTCTAACCATGCCTCATAACGGTTTTGATCAGTCCAAATTTGAGCCATTTCTTCTCTTGAATAACGTTCAATCATCTTATATAAACTCCAATCTTCTAATTTAGTTTCATTATATCAGAACTAAAAATCATGTACATTATCTATTCAAACAAATTTATCGTTCGTAATCAAGTATAAATATAGCTAATCTTACATTATACTCATGCTCAAAATGGTTAATTCACGAACTATAATTTATTTCGGTTCACGAATGTACGCTTTCGATATAGGATGGATTACCAGATTTTTTGATTTAATGTATGGGACAAAAGATTCTTAAGTTCTCAAAAAAGCTTATTATGACTCCATTCCCGACAAGCGTAGACATTTAAAGCAAAGAAAAATGAGTCAAGACGACATCACATCTCAACTCATTTTCTTACATTTTTATTTTTTAATTCTAATGACGCTCTATTTTCTTACCTGTAAATTCTATTTCTTGTCTTAACACTTCAATCTCGCCATTTGCATTTTCTTTAAATACAGGCTTTTCAAAACGCTTGACCGGCATATAGCCAGCTGCTCTCATTCTAGCTAAACAATCTTGAATCGTTTCATCCGCTTCCACTTTAAATTTCATCTGTATCATACGCCTTTACTTTTTTACTTCTAACGCCTTTAACCCAAAATCCACCATGGATATTACGTGGCTCATATGCAATAATAAATGCTTTTGGATCCAGTTGTTTAATGGTATCCATCAGTTTTAATTCATAGCGACGTGGCGTTAAAATTTGCATGACTAAGCGGTCACCATCACGACCATGTGCGCCAAAATGCGTGACGCCATAACCTAAATCACGGAGTTGTCTTGGTAAATCTAACTCATAATCTGCTGTGGTCACATTCACTACAGAATAGCCAAGTGCCAACTTTTCTTCAATTTTCATACCAACGATTATACCAACAGAAAAACCGAGTGCATAAGCGATCACGTTTTGAAATTGATCTAAATTTGACATTACCATTCCTAAACCAATGACATAAACAAGTACTTCTACAAAGCTGACAACAGCTGCGATATAACGATAACCTTTAAGTGTTAATATCATTCGCATTGTTAATGCTGTCACATAAGCGACGTTGATGGCGAATATCGAGATGAGCATCATCCAAGGATTATCATTGATTACACTCATACGCAACCTCTTTTCATAATAAAATCTAGCTCATTGTATCAAGTTCACATTATTTTGTCATTACATTTATTTAGGCCACGTATAACGTGTGTAAGCCAATTCACGTTTATGTGCATTTTTTATATAATGTTGTTCAATGATAGCCGCTTCTTCAGGGCGAACTGTTTTTCCTTCTAAATAATCATCGATTGCATGATAAGTGACACCCAGCGCCTCTTCATCTGGCAATTGTGGCTTGTCATCTTCTAAATCTGCAGTCGGCTGTTTTTCATATAAATGTGCTGGCGCGTTCAAATACGCTAAGAGTTGACGACCTTGTCGTTTATTAAGACCGAAAAGTGGCGCAATATCAGCTGCACCATCACCGTGTTTCGTAAAAAAGCCAGTAATATTTTCAGCTGAGTGGTCTGTACCGACAACAATACCAGATAAATTTGCAGCAATCGCATACTGTGCTTTCATACGTTCACGTGCTTTTTCATTTCCTTTTTGAAAATCAGTCAAATTGATACCGGCTTGTTTTAACGTTTCAACACTTTGGTCGACAGCTGGTTTAATATTCACAGTGATAATACGGTCAGGCGCAATAAAGTTGAGTGCATCTTCAACTTCATCGGCATCTTTTTGAACGCCATACGGTAATTTCACTGCAACAAATTGAATATCTCTTCCAGAGTTTGCCCGCATTTCTTCTGCTACAAGTTGAAGAAGTTTTCCAGTTAATGTAGAATCTTGCCCTCCAGAGATGCCTAACACTAACGTGCGCACAAATGGATGTGATTGAACATATTGTTCTATGAAATGTTTAATTTCCTTAATCGTTTCAGCACTATCAATGACAGGTTTCACCTTCATTTCATCTACAATGATAGACTGCATTTTACTCATAGTCATAACGGTCTTCCATCTCCTTCACATTTTCAGCCACTTCAAATATACGTTTTTGCTTATTTTCCCAACATAAGGTACTCAAATCAACTGGATATTCTTCAGGATTTAAATAGCGTTTATTTTCTTCCCATAGATAATTTAAATTGTTTTTCAAATAGGCTTTTGCTTCTAATTCTGACGGACAGTCATAGACAAGTTGCCCTTCTTTAAATATATCATGGTGCAAATCAATCGCTTTAAAATGCTTAATACGCTTCATTTTATACGTATGAATAGGATGAAACATTTTAAGCCGTTCTTCTTGATTTGGGTCTTCGTGGTCTAAAGTAATATAATCCCCTTCAGATTTATTGTTTTTCGTATTAATGATACGATAAACTTTCTTTTTGCCTGGTGTCGTTACTTTTTCAGCATTGTTTGATAATTTGATGCGATCCACAAGCTGGCCATTAGCATCTTCAACCGCAACCATTTTATAAACTGCGCCTAAAGCAGGTTGTTGGTAGCCCGTAATTAATTTAGTACCCACACCCCAAGAATCTACTGCAGCACCTTGAGCTTTTAAACTAGCAATCGTTTGCTCATCTAAGTCATTTGAAGCAATAATTTTAGCATCTTTAAAACCAGCTTCATCGAGCATTTTACGAGCTTCTTTCGATAAATAAGCAATGTCACCAGAATCCAGTCGAATGCCGATAAAGTTAATTTGATCACCGAGTTCCTTAGCGACTCTAATCGCATTTGGTACGCCTGATTTTAACGTATGGAATGTATCAACGAGGAAGACACAATTTTTATGTCTTTCAGCGTATTTCTTGAAAGCTGTGTATTCATCGCCATAAGTTTGTACAAATGCATGCGCATGTGTACCAGAGACCGGTATATTAAATAATTTTCCTGCACGGACATTACTTGTTGAATCAAAACCACCAATAATAGCTGCTCTCGCACCCCAAACCGCAGCATCAAATTCATGTGCACGTCTTGTCCCAAATTCCATTAAAACGTCGTCTACCGCAACTTGTTTAATTAAACTTGCTTTAGAAGCGATTAACGTCTGGAAATTGATAATATTTAATAGCGCCGTTTCAATAAGTTGTGCTTGAATAAGAGGTGCTTCTATACGCATGAGGGGTTCATTACTGAAACAAAGCTCACCCTCTTGCATTGAACGGATATTACCCGTAAATTTTAATTCTTTTAAATAGCTCAAAAAGTCATCTTGATAACCAATGGACTTTAAATAAGCCATATCTGATTCAGAAAAATGTAAGTTTTCTATGAATTCAATGACACGACGTAATCCATTAAAAACAGCATAGCCACTCCCAAATGGCATATTTCTAAAATATAAATCAAAAACTGCTTTACGTTCATGAATGCCATCAAACCAATAAGATTCAGCCATATTGATTTGATACAAATCGTTGTGCAACATTAAACTATCATCTTTATATTGATACATGATGTTACTCCCACTTCTCCTTTAACAATCGTTTTTATCATACCTATAATATCACACAATATCGTGGGATTCTTTATTCGACACTGCAATTCTGTGGAATTTGGTCTATTTAAAAGGCTCGGGCTTCCATTCCAACAAATATAGTACTTTCATATCATTTAATTAATGAACGTGATCGAATGTGCGCTCATATAATAGGTTCAGTTAAAAAGTTAAGGAAATCGGCTTGAGATGGGCATTGGGTGTATCACATTCAAATTAAAAGTTCGACAAGTTCGAACCAGATTCAAAAGCATGATAAAGTGAGTGAGTAAGAAGCCATATTATAAATTAACACGTTCAACTGATACAAAATTGTGACAATTCAGCTAAACGTGTCACGACATCATATAAATTCATTATAATATCCATTGAGGTGGGCATATGTTAAAAGAAGCACAAGCATTTATTAAACAAATGTATGAAGAATTAAATTTACCAATACAAGCGCGTGATCGCCGTTTAGAGGAAATTGCAGCATCCATTAATGAGACGGGGACTTATACACATACTTCAGAAGAATTAACATATGGTGCCCGTGTGGCATGGCGCAACTCAAATCGTTGTATTGGTCGTCTTTTTTGGGAGAGTTTAATCGTTGAAGACGCGCGTCATATTAAAGATGAAGCATCATTTATAAATTCGATTTGTTCGCACATTTCTACAGCGACGAATCATGGCCGTATTAAACCTTATATTACAATTTATGCGCAATCTGACGTTGAAGGCCCAAAAATATTTAATAATCAATTGATTCGTTATGCGGGCTATGAAGATAAGGGAGATCCATCTGAAAAAGAAATCACGCAACTCGCCCAACATCTCGGATGGTCAGGTGAGCATACAGATTTTGATGTATTACCTTTAATATATCAATTACCGGGTCAAAAAATTAAATATTATGAATATCCTAGTGACTTAATCTTAGAGGTTCCTATTAGTCATACACAATTCCCTAAAGTTGCTGAGTTAGGTATAAAATGGTATGCGGTACCGATTATATCAAATATGGATTTAAAAATTGGTGGGATTACTTATCCAACTGCACCATTCAATGGTTGGTATATGGTGAATGAAATTGCAGTTAGAAATTTCACAGACAGTTATCGTTATAACTTATTAGAAAAATTTGCCACAGCCATGGGATTTTCTAATTTACGAAACACTTCTTTTAATAAAGATCGGGTGTTAGTTGAAATCAATGATGCTGTCTACCAATCTTTTAAAAATGCAGGCGTTTCTATGGTTGACCATTTAACTGCAGCTAAGCAATTTGAAAAATTTGAACAAGCCGAACAACAACAAGGACGAACTGTAACAGGAAAATGGTCATGGTTAGCACCCCCATTATCTCCAACTTTAACTTCAAATTATCATCATGGTTATCAAAATGAGATAAGAGTCCCTAACTTTTTTTATAAAAAATCGTCATCATCTGGGTGTCCATTTCACTAAATTCGTGTACAATAAAGTACAAATATCGGTAAGGGAATGATTGCATGACACTTTATTATTTAGGTCCTAAAGGGACATTTTCCTATTTAGCCGCACTCAAATTGATGGCTCAATCACAACAAGACGACGACTGCTTAGTTGAAAAAGATAATTTATATGAGGTCATGACTTCACTCCAAAAAGAAACAACAGCAACTGCCATTGTCCCAATAGAAAATTCGATAGAAGGAACAATCAATGTCATTGCAGATACATTGACTGATTATCCCTTTGTCGTCGTGGATGAAATTTTGTTAGATATTGCGTTTGCTTTATATGGATTACCTGAGCAATCGCTTGCGGATATTACAAAAGTTTATTCGATTAGTCCAGCGATAAGTCAAACGCAAAGATTTATCCATGCGCATCAATTTGATTATGATTATACACCGAGTACTGTCGCTTCATTGAGAGAAATCAATGCAACGACCGGTGCGATTGCGCCCATTGGAAGCGGAGAAATGTATGGTTATCATGCTCTTCAAACGCATATCGAAGACTATCCACATAATATGACACGCTTCCTTGTCCTCAAACATGCATCTGAAGTGGCGCACCAGTCAGGTAAAGATTGGTTGCTAGTCATTACACCTACTGAAGACAAACCAGGACTTCTCGCAAATATTTTAAATACTTTTGCGATGTTCCAGGTCAACTTAAAATGGGTGGAATCTCGACCTTTAAAAACGAAACTCGGTATGTATCGCTTTTTTGTACAGGCCGAGTGTCCTCTTGATGAAACGGTCAATAAAATCACAACCATTTTAAAAACGCTCGACTTTGAACTAAAAAACTTGGGTCGGTTCAATTAATCACTTTATTTATTCCCTTTTCATACCATATCAAATGACGTAATTGGATTTGCTTTTATCTTTAGCATTTCCAATTCAAGTCATTCAATGTCGCTATCATCCACTCTCTCTTTTACATCCTATGCGCTCATTCTAGTTCATCCAATATGAGTTGACTGACATCGTGTTGATTGAGATGAGGTAACTGTCTGTTTTCTGCAATCGTCAATTCATTAATAGCAGTCATTTGATTCGCTTGATTGTCTCCTAAAAATTCATTCCCGATGATATAGACACCTTTGTGTGGCGCATCTTTATGGCTTCTAATATGCAGTGGATCTTTCTCAGAAATATTGACGAATTGATTGTGCATGACGTAAAACGCTTCTCCCCCTTGTTTCCCTTCAAAAGTACCATCTAAAGTTTGCATATCTTGGCCTTTATAAACACCTAAATAACGAATTCCCCCACTACAATTTAAAAACAAATTATTATGAATCAAGATATCTTTCCCTTTTAAAGGTGTGAGCGCATAATCTTGCGTTGAATCAAAGATATTATTTTGGATAACAATATTCTCATAAAAATAATTATAACGTCTTGCATGTGAACCAATTGCACGATTCCATGATTGCATTTGCCCTTCGAATGAATTTCCAAAATAACAATTCTCAATCACTACATTTTTAGTAATCGTGCCATCATTCACTCCAAATTTTGGAAAAGCACCTTCGACAAACATATCAAGTTGAATTGCTTCTGAGAACCAACGATCCCCATTCACATCATAAAAACCTAAAAAGTTACAATCATGAATATAGACACCATCTAATCCACAAGCGTCCACACCATGCCCACCTACAATATTTTTAAAAGTGATATGGCTTAATTCAATATCTCGGGCATGACCTATGCACATTGCTGTATTATTATAAGGATAGTGCACACCATTCATATTGAATGTGCCACCTTCTATCTTAATATGGCTATTACCATCATATTGATAGTACTTTTTTCGACTTGAGCCATTTTTTAATAATGCGTCTCGACCAACCCTTAATAATTCCGCTTCTGCATCTAATATTAAAGTTGTACCTTCATATATTTTTAAGGCTTTAGCGATATGATATGTACCTTCAGGGATATAAACAGTCACGTTCCTTTTTTTACCTTTATTTAAAGCACGTTGAATGCCGATCGTGTCGCGCAATTTATTTTTTCCAGTTGCACCAAAATCTAAAATATTTAAAATCATTTTCGTGCCATCCTTTCTGAATTAAGTTATACTATGAATAATGTTGTTTAATTTCTATATACCCTTTTTAGGAGGATGTTTAATGTCAAAAAAAGCTTTAATTGTAGTGGATTATTCTTATGACTTTGTGGCTGATGATGGGAAATTGACTTGCGGTGAAGCGGGTCAAGCGATTGAGCCTTTTATCGTAGAGCGCATTCAGTCTTACCATCAATCAAAAGAGAACATTTTCTTTATGATGGATTTACATTATGAAAATGATCCTTATCATCCTGAGACGAAAAGTTTCCCACCACACAACATTGAGGGAACACATGGACGTGATCTTTATGGTCGTGTACAAGAAATATATAACCAAATTAAAGACGAATCACACGTCTATTTTATAGATAAACGACGTTACGATGCCTTTTATGGTACTCCGTTAGATAGCTTATTACGTGAACGCCATGTTGATACACTTGAAATTGTAGGTGTTTGTACAGATATCTGTGTCCTTCACACTGCAGCAAGCGCATATAATTTAAACTATCAACTGATTATACCTAAAAATGGCGTGGCATCATTCAATTTAACGGGCCATGAATGGGCTTTAACACATTTTAAAGATACTTTAGGCGCAGCGGTAGAATAATTACTGTTTGCCATGCTAAAATAGATATGAATATAGTAAAATAATAAGGAGATTGAATAATGACAACATATATTTTTGGTCATCAAAACCCAGATACTGATGCCATTTGTTCGGCAATCATCATGGCTGACTTTGAACAACAACACGGTAATAAAGAGGCCAAAGCCTTCCGTATTGGAGAGTTAGGTCCAGAGACACAATATGCATTAGATTATTTTAATGTGGAAGTACCTGAATTGTTGACAGATGATTTAACAGGAAAAGACGTTATTTTAGTGGACCACAACGAGTTCCAACAAAGTGCTAAAACAATCGAGAAAGCAAAAATTCATCACGTAATTGATCACCATAGAATTTCAAACTTCCAAACTGCTGGTCCATTATATTACCGCGCTGAACCTGTTGGTTGTACAGCGACGATTTTATACAAAATGTATAATGAGCGCAACTATGAAATCCGCCCTCAAATTGCAGGGTTAATGGTGTCTGCTATTGTATCAGATAGCCTTTTATTCAAATCACCAACATGTACAGAACAAGATGTTAATGCTGCAAAAGCATTAGCAAAAATTGCAGATGTGAATTTAGAAGAATATGGCTTGAACATGTTAAAAGCAGGCGCTTCTACTACAAACAAAACAGAAGATAGCATTTTAAACACAGATGCGAAATCTTTCAGTATGGGTGAACATACTGTACGTATTGCACAAGTCAACACTGTCGATATCGATGAAGTTATCGCGCGCCAAGAAGCACTTGAAAATGCAATGAATAAAGCAAGCGCTGAAAACGGTTATGATATCTTCGTTCTTGTTATTACAGACATTTTAAACAGCAATTCTAAAATTATTGTTGTTGGTGCAGAAAAAGATAAAGTCGGAGAAGCTTTCAACACTGCTCTCGATAACAATACAGCATTCTTACCTGGTGTTGTATCACGTAAGAAACAAATTGTTCCACCTATTACTGAAGCTTTATCATAAAGTTTAAAATCAAATGAATAGGATGTGGTTGCATGACAAATCAAATTAAAGCAGGACATCACAAGTTTTATATTGGTGAAAATGAAAACACACCGCAAGCTGAGATTACATTTAAGTATCTTGATGAAAATACAATCGATGTCAACAAAACTTTTGTTGATCCATCACTCCGTGGCGGTGGCGTTGCAAAAAAATTATTCAACGAAGTCATTCAAAAAGCCGAAGATGAAAACTTAAAAATTGTTCCATCTTGTAGTTATGTGGCGCGTCAATTTGAAAAAGATAAATCTCTTGCACCGCTTTTAGCTGAGTAAGGAGAACTTTAATACAAGTGTTTCTTGATGACTCACAAGGTGCATGGTTGTGCATTCTATCTAAATGATTGAGCCATTTTAAGTGTCCATGTCATTTTTATGTTATACACAAATATTTTATCTTTTTAACTTGGGGCCGAGAATACGAAATCTAAACGTGTAGTCAGATTTCTATTCTGGTCCCTTTCTTTGTATCTGATGTTACCATCAAATCGATACTCACCTTATGCTGTGTCATTTATATTTGATTGAATACACATCTCATACAAAGATAACTAGCATACCCTCTCATTAATAAAACATCATTTGAAAGGAGTTATCTCATTGAACAGCTACCAGAAGCAATTTGATGCAACGAAAGACTATTTTCGATCAGGCATCACCGTGTCCCTCAAATATCGTAAAAAAGCATTAAAGCAATTATCAAAGCAAATTAAATTACATGAAGATGCCATACTAGAGGCTTTAAAAAAGGATCTAGGCAAAAATGAAGTAGAAGCTTATGCAACTGAAGTGGGCTATACATTGAATAGCATTAAACATACCCGTAAATCATTGAATAAATGGGCCAAAAAACAATCTGTAGACACCCCTTTATTTCTCTTCCCTACTAAAAGCTTTGTCATTAGTGAGCCTTTAGGTACCGTGTTGATTATTGGTCCATTTAACTATCCTTTTCAATTAATTTTTGAACCTTTACTTGGTGCAATTGCTGCAGGCAACACCGCTATCGTGAAACCGTCAGAACTCACACCTCATGTGGCCGAAGTCGTTGAAACTATTATCGCAAATAGTTTTGAGCCAGAATACGTCAGCGTCGTGCAAGGTGGTGCAGATGTGATTCAAGCACTTTTACAATTACCTTTTGATCATATCTTTTTTACCGGTAGGGCAAAATTTGGCCAAATTGTTTATGAAGCGGCTGCAAAACAACTTATACCAGTGACATTAGAACTTGGCGGAAAATCACCTACAATTATAGATAAATCCGCTAACTTAAAAGTAGCAAGTGAACGAATTTGTTTTGGTAAATTTATGAATGCGGGTCAAACTTGTGTAGCACCTGATTATGTGCTGATTGATGAAACAGTAAAAGCGGATTTTATTAAAGCTTTGACGACGACAATACGTGAGTTTTATGGACGCGCGCCCCATGAGAGTGAGGATTTCGGGCGTATTGTAAACGAACGTCATTTTAATCGTTTAGCACAATTGATTCAAACCCATGAAACTAAAATTATTTTAGGTGGTGAAACGGACGCGACTGACCGTTATATTGCACCGACTCTGATTGATAACGTAGTAGCTTCAGATGCCATTATGGCTGATGAAATATTTGGTCCAATTTTACCAATTATGACTTATCAAAATCTTGATGAAGCCATTCAATATGTTCAATCAAAACCTAAACCATTATCGTTATACTTATTTAGTGAAGATGAAAATACAACTAATCGAATACTTACTGAACTATCGTTTGGTGGCGGTGCCATTAACGATACTTTACTTCAATTAGCAAATCCAAACCTTCCTTTTGGTGGTGTAGGTGCGTCAGGCATCGGGCGCTGCCATGGACGTTATTCATTTGAAACATTTTCACATCAAAAACCTTATATTTTTAAAACAACTAAATTGGAGACTGGGTTACTATTTCCCCCTTATAAAGGTAAACTGGGCTACGTTAAAAAGTTATTTAAAAAGTAATCTTCTCTTTCAAATGCGTTAACATAAAAGCACATGCGAGAATATGACAATCATCATTTTTGCCATTCTCAGCATGTGCTTTTTCGTTATCTTTTTGTGCTTTTATTCGCTATTAGAGGTCGGTTTCGTCTAAAAATTTAACACAAACACCTTCCTCTGCAACTTGTTGATCATCTTTTAATGTCAACAATCCCGTGTCTCGATTTCTTTCAAATACGACAATTTTAGAGTCTTCTTCTTGATGTGCCACAACGAGATATGCATCGTCAGGAGTAATATTGAAATCTCTTGGAAATACACCGCCACTTGAGACAATATCAACCAATTCTAGTTTGCTACCCTCAGCTAATACTTTGAAAATTGCAAGACTATCATGCCCGCGGTTACTAATATATAAGTAACGTTGGTCATGTGAAAGATGTACTGCAGCTAATTTAGTCGGATGTAAGAAATCTTCAGGAATCGTTAAATGACGTTCCAATTCAGTGAATCGACCGTCTTCATATTGCATTACAACAACCGTATTTGAAAGTTCATTAACCACATAGGCGTAACGTCCTGTTTGATGATAAGCAATATGTCTAGGGCCATCACCAGGTTCTAATTGTGTGCGATATGCAACTTCCATACCTTCAGAACCATATTGATATGTCACTAACAAATCCGAACCTAAATCAACAGCTACCGCATATTGATGATCAGGTGTGACATCTAAATAATGCACATGGGATTTTTCTTGACGCTCTATGTTCGGCCCATGCGGATAATCATGGCTGATTTCTCTAATTAAGCGTTTAACAGTGTGGTTTTCAGCATCTAATTCATAAATACGTGCGACACCATCTCCATAAACCGCTTCAAAAGCATATTTTCCATCTGGTGATACCGCTACATAACAGCCAGAGCCTTTAAAAGATTCCAAACAAGTACTCTTTTTTTCTAAGCTTCCATCTTTATTAATCTTGAAAGAAGCGAGGCCAGCGTTTTGATCGTCTTTCGTAATGGCGAGTAACATATCTTGATACTGTGTCAAATAGGTCGAGGCATTTAATTCATATCCTGTTTCAACTTTCTCAACAATACCTTGTTGATCATCTAACTCAAATCGAAAAATACCTTTTCCATTTTTCTTAGTATAAGAACCAATATATCCTTTTGTCATGTTGTACCCCTCTCAAATTTCTTAATGCTATTTTATCAAATTTTAACACGCTGTCCCATTACGAAGGTATAATGCGCAACTCACCGTCTTCAGCTGTCCACACTTTCCCCATTGATGTGATGCCTTTCATACCTTCAAAATATTTAAACCCCAATGTTTGAACTAAATGATTTGAACATAAATTACTCATGCAATATGTACGACGAGGATCAAATAGAGGATTTCGATATAATCTTTTTAACAATCGACAAAAACTGAGCGGTTTCGAAAAGACAAACCATATATCTGGCTCATTTTCAACAAAAGCACGCTCAAATTTTTTCATACTTTTACAATCTTCTTTCCACTCGACAACTCTGATTACAAACTCTGAACATCCCGTATGCATCAAGACCTGTTCTAATAAGTCTTTAAATTGGTAAGCATTTTCTCTTAATTGTCTATCATCACTGACACCAATTGTAATATTGCTTGTCTCATAGTGTGTCTGGAAAACGGCCTGAATCATATCAAGAAAGCGTTGTTCTTGATAGCGCTCATTTAATAATTGTTGATTTAACAATGCTAATTGAAAGTTTGTCGATTCATTAAGTTGATATGAAATTAATGCATTACGTGTTTGATACAAACTGATCACCTTTATAATAAAAATTTTCAAAGCCTTTATTCATTCAGTGTTCTAATTGTCTGTATAAAAAAGAGGTAGGACCGAAATCTAAAATTTGATTTTGATTTCAAAGTCGCTACCTCCCGTAAATGTTAATCCGGCAAATCAAAAATCACATTGGAGCAACGTATAAAGACGAGCTCAAAATAACTAAATGTGATCTTTTTCAACGCGCATTAAAATTGAATTGTTCAGTTGTTATGCTTTAGTTAACATTAGACTCAATGTCAGATACAATCTCTTTTGTTTTATTTTCGATATCTTCAAAGTCCTTTTTGAAAACATATGCGAGTACAGCTGCACCCACACCGAAGACAACAGTCACTGTAGCTGTGAAAATAAAGATAAACTTAAATAAGCCCTTAATAAAGTTCCACATAAATATTTCACCTCATCATCATTTATTTAATATCATCATAACATAAAATATTACAATCATTAACTACATACCCTATTCTTGACTGTATTAATCAGAAATCAATTTAATTTTTATAAGCAATATGTTACATTAAGATTAACTTAATTGTGAAAGAGGTTTGTTAAATGCCATACATATCATTAATGAGTTCGTGGAAAAGCAATGATATCGAGAGTATAGAAAATATGGTAGATGATCGCGTATTAGCATACTATATTAATGAGCTAGGTGAGGCACAATCATTATCAAAGTCAACGCTCATTCACATGTTACGAAAACGCATGCAGCAAGTGATGGAGAAAAATGACCTCCAATGGAACTTTGAAATTATCCATCGTGCCCATGTGCGAGGCAGTCAATTAATTATTTTTTACGTTTATTCGTTAGAAAATCCTGACTACAAGCGCACTTCTAAAACAATGGTTACAATGACTTTTGGAGGGGCTTCAGGTGAACAACATCGTATTAAAACAGTCTATATCACACCAAATGTAATAGATGTCAATCAATAAATGAGGAATGTCGCGTAATAGCACCACATATTTCAAACATAACTATTTATGATATTAAACACAAACTCGGACGATACATAACCTTTCGTCCGAGTTTTATATCATCCATTTATAGTTAGTCCTCAATGCAATCATCACCGTGTATAATTTTTGTAAAACCAATGTTTAACCTTAATATAGTAATTCCACATAAAACTCCCCCCTTATCCCTATTCACATACGACTTAATATGATGTTAAATTTATTATAGTAGCGCCATGAAGTGAATACCATTAAAGAATGATTACAACCATTTAACAAATTATGTTAGCGAGATTTCAGAGAGGACGATTTTTATGCAAAATGTCACATCGGATATTTTAAGCTTTAGAGGAAACCATTACGATTACGGTGTAATGACAGGGCAGTGGCTTCAAACGACAGCGTTATTAAAAAATAGAAATAAAGAATGGAAGAAACGAGTGCCTCGCTTCGATATAGATATCGAAGAAACTTATCACATTTATCAACAATATGCACCTCGGATTTGGGAAGAAATAATGGGAATTCAAGATGTATTAAAAATTCCAACACGACAAGCGATTTTAAATTTCGCACACTACCGCTTCACAACACTGCCAGATAGTGGGTGTTCGGTTTACATTGGACAAGATTATTTAGTGAGAAATTACGATTATCACCCTGCAACATACGATGCTAGGTATCAGTTGTTTGAACCGCATGATGACGGTTATGCTCAAATTGGTCCTATGTCTCGAGTGACAGGTCGCATGGACGGAATGAACGAATGTGGTTTAGTTATGGCTTACAATTTTATGCATCGTAAAAAGCCAGCGAATGGATTTGTTTGTTATATGGTTGGCCGTCTTGTCTTAGAAAATTGCAAAAATGTAGAAGAAGCCGTGGCCTTTTTAAAAGAAATTCCTCACCGGAGTTCATTTAGTTATATCGTTAAGGATGCAACTGGCGCACATGCCATCGTTGAAGTTTCTCCGAGAAGTATAGAGGTTCGTTATGATCAAACTTGCACCAATCACTTTAAATTGTTGACGCATGAAAATCGCAACTATACAAAAGAATCTAAAGAACGATTAGGTCGCCTTGAAAATCAAATTTCACAAGCACATGAAGACCGCTTTGAAGTCTTTAAGCGGTTCAATCAACCCCAATACGAAATATATAGTAAATTATTTAAAAGCTGGAGTGGGACTATTCATACTTCTATGTATGACCCCCATCAATTACACGCTTGGATTGCATTAGGTGAAAGTCGAGATCCGATTAAAATTGATTTTGGCGCTTGGTTAAAAGGCCATGATCTAACGGCAAATCAAATTGAAGGTCGCATTGATACAGAAATTCAATTTGCGACAGAATAAATAAAACACGCCATAAATAGATGACACAGTTGTCATCCATTTATGGCGCTTAATCGATTTCATTCATTAATCTACCGTAATGTCCCCATGATTTGTGTAAAGTTCAACTTTATGCTCTCCTTTACCATTTTTACCATGCTTTAAATGTTGATTTTTAATATGTGCATGACCATGTTCTGGATTTAACGATAGCATGACATTATGAGGCGTTTTTCGATAATTTAAATCGATATTCCCTTTTTGCGTAGAGCCTTTAAAATCACATTCTGTTTCCATATCATTCATGACGATATTTCCTTGCTTAATTTTAAAAATACTTCTATGAAGTGCGGATCGGTTAGCATTAATCTGACCATTTTCAACACTGATTTCACTTTGACTCAAGTGACTATCATGAATGTTCACTAACGATTCATGACCAATGATTTTAGTATGTGAAAATTGACTATGATTAATCGTCACTTCACCTGAGCGTTCGTTCCAAAACTTCGCATTCTGGCTATCAATCCCATCAGCTTGTATTTTAGCGAAACCAGTTGAAACATTCAGCTCTTTCAATTGTGCTGATGGAACAGTAATCACAATGTAATTATCTTCTCTATTGAAAGGATTTAAATTAGGTTCCTTTCCTCTAGAATGTTTAATTTCTGCGATATTTAACGTTTTGTTCTGCTTCGAAACGCTCAAATCTTCTTTACCTTTATATGTGACATGAAACTGTTTGCCTTCAACAATTTTGACATCAGCTGATGCCATATTCACGATAAGTTGATTAATTTCATTTTTAGCATATGTTTTTTCTACTTTTTCAATGGATTGTTGCTTTTTTTCAAATCCAAACCATACGATGGTGCCTAATATAAAAGAGACTAAAAAACAACTCAAACCAAATATAAATAATTTTTTCATGGCTACGATGTTCCTTTTTTAATAAAATTGACATTCCATTTCAAATATCTTATGAGTAAGTTTCGAATTGCAATGATGAATTTTATAATCATGACCAGGAACATAGCACCCAGTCCTAAATAAGCAAAGCTAAAAAGATAATTGCTTAATGAAAAGCTGTATAACCCTGACCATATGTTCATAATGAGTAAGAGTAACGGGGATAGCAACATTCCTAATGCAATAAAAGTGCCTAACAATGTAATAATCATTACAAAAAACAAAGGTACCAGAATGAAAAATAAAGTGATGACACTCATCCCTATTGTCGCAAAAACAGCATGCGCAATGTGTGCTACATCAGGTTTATTTTCCGCATTTTTAACAGCATATTTAGCATATTGCTGCTTTGCAATTTGCTTAGGTGTATCTAAAGTTTTAACAATGGCGTGGTCAGTTTTCCCTTTACGTCCTTCTTGATAAAAATAATTCTCGTACGTATTCATCACTTCATCAATTTTATCATCGGGTAAACGATGTAGTTGATATTCTAATTCATTTAAAAATGTGATTTTATCCATCGTCTTCCCCCTTTTAACTCTAATATTAAAAATTATAAGGACTCATACTTTAAAATTAAATAGTTTGATTAAATTTGTATTGTAAATGTCATATTCTTAATTTGTCGTAATCTTTTTAATTTTCATCAAATTATTATACTGTTATAATGTAAGTCAAGGGAGGGGTTATTATGGCACATTTAAAAACATATTACGCACAATCTAAACCTTTCGATCAGTATATTCAAGACATGTCTCAAAATCAGTCCGAACTCCAATCGATTTATCATCAATTTGAATTACCTTCAAACGATAGTCGCATTGAGCAACTTAAAGAAAAAGGTTATCGTTATGTTCTTGTCATTACAGAAGATTGGTGCGGTGACGCTATGATGAATAATGCAATTCTAAAGCATATCGCTGAGGGTGCAGATTTAGAAGTGCGCGCTTTTTATCGAGATGAGAATACAGATCTCATCGACCAATATTTAACCAATGGTAAATCACGTTCAATACCCATTTACATTTTTATGAATGAGAATTTTGAACAAAAAGCGGTATGGGGCCCGCGTGCACACACAGTTCAAAAATTTGTAGAACAAGTCCGTTCGGAATATTTACCTGATAAAAATGATCCAAGTTTTGATGATAAACAAAAAGAAGTCCATCAAACGATTCATAATCGTTATGCGACAGATCCTTCGTTTTGGAATGAAGTCTATGAATCTATCTTATCTCGACTTATTTAAATATAATCACTCACATGTTCGGACATGATGATGGATTTAATGCACTGAAGGTTTCAAAAAACTAACGCCTCGAATCGAGTATACGTTTAACCAAACCGTTCTCAATTCGAGGCATCGTTGTTAAATAATCTTAATATTATCTTTCATTTTTAATTGATTCTACCTTTTTTAATTGTTATTCCGCTTATAACCCTTTTTGGATAACCTCACTTTTATTAGATGATAACACTCATGAGATAAACAAATCCTAAGCCGCTCACAGAAATAATGGTTTCGACAAGTGACCATGTTAAAAATGTTTCTTTTACAGTCAGTCCAAAATATTCTTTAAACATCCAAAATCCTGCGTCATTCACATGTGAACAAAAGATACTGCCTGCTCCTATTGCTAACACAACTAATGCTAAATTCACGTCTGTCGTTTGCAATAAGGGTAAGATGATTCCTGTTGTCGAAATTGCCGCAACTGTCGCTGAACCAAGTGCCAGTCTCAGTAGTGCCGCCACTAACCAAGCGAGTAAAATGGGTGATATGCGAACATCCGTAAAAATATGCTCAACGGCACCACCTACACCACCATCAATTAAAATTTGCTTGAACGCACCACCAGCGCCAATGATAAGCAGCATCATGCCAATTGGATAAATCGCTTCTGTCAACGTATTCATGACCTGTTTAGTCGACTTACCACGCAAAATTCCCATACTAAAGATTGCAAATATCACTGCTATTAACATGGCGGTACCTGCATTCCCTACAAAATATATGATTCTTTCTAGGTGGTTTTTCGGTCCTGACTCATGACCTGTCACTAATTGCCAAATGGTAGCAAATAACATTAAAAGAACCGGTAACAGCGCTGTAAATGTACTCAATGCAAAATTGGGCAATTTTTCATCTTCAAAGGACTTGGTTGCACCGAGTGATGATATATCTCCTTCTCTTTCAAAAGCACTTCGCGACAAATAAGGTGCAATCTTTACGAATAGTGGTCCAGCAATCAAAGTGACTGGTATTGCAATGATAAAGCCATAAAGGAGCACTTTCCCAATAGGTGCATTTAACTCTTTAGCAATAACAACTGGCCCTGGATGCGGAGGCAAAAAGCCATGTGTAACAGAAAGTGCTGTAACCATGGGTAAGCCCATTTTTAATTGAGATACATTCATTCGTTTAGCAATGGTAAAAACTAACGGAATTAATAAAACGAGTCCGACTTCAAAAAATAAAGCAATTCCAATCATAAAAGATGCAATCACCATCGCCCATTGCACATATTTTTTACCTAACTTTGCAATGAGGGTGTCGGCGATTTGTGTCGCCCCACCACCGTCCGCTAATAATTTACCTAACATTGCGCCTAAACCAAATATTAAAGCAATATGACCTAAAGTTCCGCCTATGCCCGCTTCAATAGTTGTTACAATTTTATTGTATGGCATTCCTAGTAAAATACCCGTCAACATGGCTGTAATAATAAGCGCAATAAAAGTATTTAATTGGAATTGCATAATGAGTAATAATAAAACGATGATACCGATGAAGACGCTGATTAGTGGCCAAAATTCATGTAACATTGTGTTCCCTCCCTATTTATCTTTTAACTGATTTTGAAATTGAGATAAAGTTTGATAAGCATAATTCAAATCACGACTAATCTGTATAAAAGCAGATGCTAATTCTTGATAGAGATTGACATTCTTATCATGAGGGACATGTTGGTGGGTAGCGCCCATCCATGTTTCAACGATAGAATAATCTTCAATATGATTGAGCGCTTTTAAACCTAAAACACAAGCGCCGAGACATGAACTCTCATAACTTTTAGGAATTTCTACTGTACAATCAAAAATATCAGCCATCATTTGTCTCCATAAATGACTTTTTGAAAATCCACCTGTCGCCTTAATTTTTTGAGGGACTTCCTCCATGACTTCAACTAAAGCTAAAAATACTGTGTAAAGATTAAACAAGACACCTTCCATTACAGCGCGTATCATATGCTCTTTTTTATGTGACAACGTTAGACCAATAAAAGAGCCTCGCGCATTAGAATCCCACAACGGCGCGCGTTCACCTGTCAGATAAGGATGAAAAAGTAAACCATTTGAACCGGGCGGCACAGTTTGTGCAATACGGGACATGACATCGTATGTATCAATTCCGAGTCGCTTTGCTGTTTCAATTTCACTGGCAAGCAACTCGTCTCTTAACCATTTCAACACAACACCACCATTATTAACGGGTCCTCCAATAACATAATGATGTTCATCAAGGACATAGCAAAATATACGTCCCTTTTCATCTATAACTGGATGGTCAACTACCGTTCGTATTGCACCCGATGTCCCAATCGTGATGGCGACTTCTCCTTTTTCTATACTATTGACACCTAAATTAGAAAGAACGCCATCGCTCGCCCCAACAACAATCGGTGTTTGAATTGAAAGACCAAGTTGTTGGACAGTAAAATTATTTTCTATAGTTAATACTTTGGTAGTTTCTACCAATCGTGGTAGTTGGGAAGCTGAGATATTTAGTAAATCTAAAACGGATGCGTCCCAATCTCTATTTTTCAAATGATAGAGCCCTGTGGCTGAAGCAATAGATTCATCCATCACCCATTCTCCAGTTAATCTGAATAATACATATGACTTAATATCTACAAAGTAACGTGCTTGATTAAAAAGATCTAGAGACTCATTTTTTAACCACCACAGTTTAGAAAGTGGTGACATCGCATGAAGTGGCGTGCCTGTACGTTTATAAATCTCATGGCCCTCATAATGCTTACGCAAGTCTTCAGTAGCAAAACGAGCACGATTGTCTGCCCATGTCATACTGTTTGTTAAAGGTTGGTTATTTTCATCAATAAGTAAAAGACTGTGCATTTGTGCGCTGAATGAAATAAATGCAACGTCTTCACTCGAAACTTCACTTTCAATTAAAACGGACTGTATCGTTTCAATCACTGCTTTAAAAATCACTTCCGGATCTTGTTCAGAAATATCTACTTCAGGTGTCAGTAATGGGTATTCAATTTGTTTTTTTAATTGTATACGTCCATTCGTACGATATAAGACCGCTTTTGTGCTCGTCGTACCAATATCTACACCCATCATAAAATCTTTCATATTTTCATGCTCCTTTCTCTCACTACTGTGCCCAAAAAGCACCGATATCATCATTTAAATCTTTAAAATTCAGCTCAAATGCTTGATACATCTTTTTTCTATCTTGTGCTTCAATGGCTTTTACAAAGAGTTCATGGTTCGTAATAATTCGCTTAAAATCGATGACATTTGTGTCCATTCTGCGCTGCATACTGATATAAATCATACAAAGCATTGTCGGCTTCATTTGTTTCCATAAGTGTGTTAAATAATGATGTTCACATGCCCGTACCATAGTTTCATGGAAGTTTAAATCATTTTCCGTAAAGCTTATCGCATCTTCAAACTTCAAGCTTACTTTCATCATTTCAAGCGCTTGATACATCGCTCGCACAATTGTATCCAAATCATCACGTTGAACGACCTTTGTAAAAGCAAATGATTCAATCATTAACCGTATATCCGTCAATTCCTGTCGTTGCTGCTCTGTAAAAGGCACAATTTCTGCTCCCATACGTTCTAAGCGAATCAAGCGCTCTTGTTTTAAAATTTTAAATGCATCTCTAACAGGTGAACGACTCACATGAAATTCAGCAGCCACTTGATTTTCAGTTAAAATCTGTTCTGCTGAGCGATCCCCGTTAATAATATCAAGGCGTATTTGTGCCGCGATTGCTTCGCCTTTTGATACTTCTGTTAACCATTTTTTTGGAAATTCCATTCGATCACCTCAACTTGTATACAAGTATTCTAGTCTAAATCCTCCTTTTTGTAAACGCTTTCTATGTAAAACTAAAAAATAAGATTGAAATCTAAAACATGCTTAGATCTCAATCTCATTTACAATTTATATCGCTTTCTATTTTAAATAGATGATTTTAGATATCTTTCTTACTAATTAAAAGAAAATTAGCAATAAATAATACGACGATGGATGCCGCATTGATAAACCATTGCCAGTTTGAAAAAGTTAACCCACTGTCTAAAGATTTTTCACTTAAATAGCTAAACGGAATGTATTTCAACGATTTTTGAATATCATCCCCGATGACAGGAATCAACGGAATAAATGGTTTCATGACTGGTAATATAAGCAACAGTAAAATACCTAATGTATAGACTAGTGCTGGTTTTTGAACAATTAAATTAATTAAAAATAACAGTAAACCATACACAAAGAAAAGAATTAAATAAAAGACAAGCAACTTCCATATATTCTGATTATTAAGTTCTTCGCCTTTGGTTGTCCATTGAATTAAATATGTCACGATTAAAACAACAGCAGTTGTAATTATTGAAATAAGCGCGATTGAACAACATTTTGCAATAAAATAACCAACGCGATTTCGATAGTGATTCAAAAAGAGTTGAATTGTGCCTTGACCACTATCACGTGTAATCGTTTTGATTACAAATAGTAAACCAATTAACGAAAAGAACCATTTCCCCACACTAAAAAGTGTATTCGCATTGACAGGTTTATCGTGCGTAACAAGGATTGCCATTGTAGTAATCAGCGGTGCGACACCCAAAATAATCGCTAAATATGTAAGTGGACTCTTCAATATGCTAATCATATCGAATTTAACTAATTGCAATATTCTCATTGTTCGTCACCTCGTTGATTAATATTAAAGTATGTGTCACGCAATGAAATTTTTCTTGTTTCAATATACGTTGGAAATATTTGTTTTTGTGCTAAACCTTCTAAAAACGCTTGATAATTACTTTGCGCATTCAAAATAATTTCTCCTGAATCTTTGTGTGATTGTGCTACTTTAAAATGATCTGTTAAATAGTAAAGGGCTTCTTCAAAGTCTTTTGAATCAACTTTGACAATCGTTTGATTTGCAGATTGACCATTTGACATATCGACATCTTGAACAAAGTGACCATCTCTTAAGAAAACAGCACGATCACAAATTAATTCTATATCTTCTAATTTATGACTAGATATTAAAATCTTCATATCTAATTGTTTTACAAGTTGTTGAATTGTTTTTAAAACATCGATGGAACCGTCTGGGTCCATCCCATTTGTTGGCTCATCCAATATTAAATATTTCGGTTTATTCATTAAAGAAACTGCAATTGCTAATTTTTGTTTCATCCCCATTGAATACTTTTTCACTTTTTTCTTAATATAAGATTCCATGCCAAAAGCTTTAACAATTTCATCTGTATATTGTTTATCAAAGCCTTTCCCTAACACTTGAGCGAAAAGTTTTAAGTTATACAATCCTGTCTTATTATCATAAAGTTTAGGATGTTCAATTAAATAACCAATACGCTCATCACTTGAGGTTTTGACTTCACCCGAATAATTAATAATATTACCGTTCATAATTTTCATAAGTGTCGTTTTACCTACACCGTTTTTTCCTATAAGACCAACAATATGACTATCATTAAAAGTAAAATCAATTTGATCGATGACAGTATTGTTGTTATAACGCTTTGTAATCTGCTTTAACTCCATTCACATGCCCTCCTACCATCTCTAAAAGCTTTTAGTTAAAATAATAAACGTCTCTTTCAACAATAACATTTATAATGAATAAGACAAAATGATAAATTAAATCGTAATATCATTTAGATTCTATTATATATTATTTCTTTGATTTCGCTCAAAAAAATTCTCTGCTCATTTAAAATGAAAACAATATCTTTTCAATTTAAATTACTTTTATTTAACATACCCAAATTATGACAATAATAGCAAAGTTGACAAATAAACTGAAAGAATAATTAATTCTTCTTATATATAATATCAACAAAATATTAAAGTCTTCCCCTATATTGTGACATATTTTTTCTACTGATAGATAGGATTCGAGCTCATTTTTACATCATTTTTACAATGAACCTCATTTATTTGATTGTTATTACTTTTGTGTTAAGGCTAAATTTAAAAGATTAACTTTTTTGATACCATATGATTAAGTCATTTTAATAAGACTTAAAATCAATTATTGACAGTGTTAATGATTGGTAATTGGAAAGCAAATAGCAGAAAGGTAAAGTAGCGTCTTAGTGCTGAATGACACAAGTAGGAGGGTCAAAATGACTATCAAGTGCTATAGTATTTGACTTCACAGTCATTTTTGACAACATTAGATTGCATTGATGCTAAATGCAACAAGCTATTATGAGAATTTGAATGGATTATTTTAAAAATGGCCTTACTTTTGTTGCTTTTTACGATCATTATTCCGACTAATAAAAGCACAAATCATAAATAAAATCGTTGCAACGAATAATTTAATCGCTGCACCTTCTTGATTTATAAATTGTAAAATAATACCTAAAATAAAAATGATGAGTGCAATCACTACAAATATTTTAGTTAGATGTTTCAATCATTTCACCTCTTTTTATTCATTGATTTCACTTTAGAAAAAGCCAATTTATTTGTCAATCGTTTATTTGACTTATAGTTAAGTTTGTAACTACTTTTAATTCATCATTATATTGTTTGCTTCAAAATATCACACATGCTAATATAAAGTTGTATCCACACATGATTAAGAACCCCAAACTTGTTGCCGCAAGCTTGGGGCTTTTTAAATACTTTACTTTTTGGTTTTTGAGGTAGTTTCGTCATCCTCATCGTCTGAATGGTGATCATATTGTCGCCATTTAGACTCAAACCAACATCTAAAAATAATTAAAATACCACAAGTGATTAATGACATTAAAAACTCTGTCCACTGCATGATTAAGAACACCTCCTACTTTGCGAAGCCATTTTTATTTTTAGCACCAAAAATGTAGGGAAAGGTGGCTAAATTTATTTTAACACAAAATAGCGAACGTGTGTTCTGTTTTGGTATTTAATTTTTTTAAACCCACACTAACTGTAACTTTAAATTTATAACTTTTCACTGTATGATAGACATATATATTATGAATTTTAAGAAAGAGGTCGAAATGAGATGAACCCTTTAGCGCTGCAATTGAATGAACAATTAACAGAGAATCAACCTATTATTTTAGATATGCTTTCTGATTTAGGGAAAAACATGTATTATCCAAAAGGCATTTTAACGCAATCTGCTGAAGCAAAATCTACGCAGTATAATGCAACGATTGGAATGGCAACAAATTCTAAGGGGAAATTATACACTGAGTCACTCTACAGTATGTTTAATGAGCTTAATACAGACGAAGTTTTTTCATATGCGCCTCCCCAAGGTTTAGGTGAGTTACGTGAGCTTTGGCAACAAAAAATGTTGAAAGAAAATCCTGATCTTTCTGCTGATGCGATAAGTTTACCGATAGTCACTAACGCACTTACACACGGGCTTTCTTTGGTTGGCGACCTTTTTGTAAATCCCGGAGATACGGTTTTACTTCCAACGCATAACTGGGGGAACTACAAACTTGTTTTTGGTGTGCGTCATCAAGCAGAAATCAATACTTACCCTATTTTTGATGAACAGGGTCACTTCACAACAACTGAACTTGTGAATACACTTAATCAAATTAATCAAGACAAAGTCATCATGGTACTCAACTACCCTAACAATCCAACAGGTTATACCCCTACTGAGAGTGAAGTTAAAGCCATTGTTAAAGCCATTGATGACTTAGGACGTCGTGGCGTGAATGTTGTGACAATAGTTGATGATGCATATTATGGCTTATTTTATGAAGATGTGTATACACAATCTATCTTCACAGCATTGACACAACTCAACAATTCTCGTGTATTACCCGTTCGTTTAGACGGCGCGACGAAAGAATTTTTCGCATGGGGATTCCGTGTAGGTTTCCTTACATTCGGTCTTTCTAATGACACAACAAAAGAAGTGTTAGAAGCTAAAATGAAAGGATTAATCCGTAGCAATATTTCTAGCGGTGCTTCACCAACGCAAGCGGCAGTACAACACGCACTAAAAAACAAAGCTAATTTTGATCAAGAAATTCAAGAAAATATCGATACACTTAAAGAACGTTACGAAGTGACTAAGGAAATCGTTTATCAAGATGCTTTTAAATCACTATGGCAACCTTACGACTTTAACTCCGGCTATTTCATGGCACTTAAAGTAAATGGTGTTGACCCAGAACAATTAAGATTACACCTCATCGAACATTATTCAATTGGTATCATTGCTTTAAATGACACAGATATTCGTGTCGCCTTTAGTTGTATCGAAAAAGATGATTTATCACATGTTTTCAACTCAATAGCAGAAGCAATTAAAGCGTTACAATAATCAACTATAGACAGGGACATCTCTTACAATGTTTCCTGTCTTTTTTATCAAATTTGGGGGTTGCAATGGAAATCAATGTCAAACAACCTAAACAATTTTTAACAAAAGCAAGTGGATTCCTAAAGGATTATACGCATACGCTCAATCCATATATGGGCTGCCAATATGCGTGTTCGTATTGTTATGTGAGGAAGTCGCCAATCTCGTTATTTTCTGGTAAAAATTGGGGTGATTGGGTGACAGTTAAAAATAACGTTAACCATCAATTTCAAAATGAGTTACAACGTGCTAAAAGAAAAGGACCCGTGACGATTTTTATGTCCTCTTCAACAGATCCTTACCAGCCGCTTGAAAAGAAATACGAAATTACAAGAATACTACTCACATCAATGGCCAGTCATCCACCTGACTTTTTATTTATTCAAACACGTAGCCCACTCATCCAACGTGATATCGACATTTTAAAAACCTATCCCGGTCGATTTATTGTAAGTATGACCATTGAGACAGACCGAGAAGATATGGTGCGTTATTTCACACCACAAGCACCTAGCATTCAATCAAGATTCAATGCGCTCAAAAAATTACGTCAGGCAGGTATCCCAACGCAAGTCGCTGTGGCACCTCTTTTACCTTGTACGACAAACTTTCCTGAAATCTTAGCGCATTATACAGATTATGTCACAATAGATGATTACTTTATGGGCGATGGGTCAAATGGTCGTAGAACTGAATCATTAGGTATGCGTCATATGTATCAAGCATTACATTTAGAAGATTGGTATCAACCTGACGCCTATCAATATGTATTGAAATTGATGCAATCTCGCTTTTCTAAAACACATATTTCAGTTAGTGTTGATGGTTTTAAACCGACTGAATTCTAATTACTGAACGGAGATGAAACAACTTGTCATATTATTATCAACATCTACACACACCACTTGGCGTCATGACCGCAATTGTTAACGCTCATGATAAATTAGTTGGTTTAGCTTTTAATGACTCGAAAGACTACCAAACGTTATTGAACAAATTAAATGGGCAGCATAAGTTGATACACCGCTCTCAACATGATTTAATTGATCAACTTGCTCACGAATTAGAAAGTTATTTTCACGGACACTGTCAATCATTTAAAACGCCAATATCATTTGAAATCGGCACCCCTTTCCAACAAAAAGTTTGGCGTACCTTACAACAACTCCCTTATGGAAATAAAGTAAGTTACGGGGACATTGCTCAAATGATGAGACATCCTAAAAGTACCCGTGCCGTGGCTTCAGCAATTGGTCTTAATCCTGTATCTATTATCATCCCGTGTCACAGGGTCATTAGAAAGGATGGCCAGTTGGGTGGCTTCAACAGTGGATTAAACAGAAAAATACGTTTATTAACATTGGAGGGTCATTTGAATGAATAAAAGACAATTTGAAATATTAGCAGCACTTATTGCAGCACCTACTGTCAGCCCACCCGCAAGAAATACAAAACCCCTTCAACAAAAGATTGCAGAATGGCTTAAATCGATAGGATTCGACACAACACAAATCCCTTTTTACGACAATGATGAAATTATTGTTGCCACATTAAAAGGCAAAAATGAACAGGCCCCAAAACTCATATTGAATGGACATGTAGATGTTGCAGAAGTTGAAAGCGAAACATTTTGGCATACAAATCCATTTGAACTTGTTGAAAAAGAGGGTTATTTGTATGGAAGAGGTGTCGCCGATATGAAAGGTGGTATGTCTGCGTTATTTTATAACCTTGAACGCCTTTATCAAGATGGCGTTCAGCCTGAAGGAGATATCATAGTTCAATCAGTTGTCGGTGAAGAAGTAGGCGAAGCAGGAACTAAAATTGCGTGTGAGCATTCACCGAAAGCTGATTTAGCACTCGTCCTAGATACAAGCGAATCTATCGCAATGGGACAAGGTGGCGTGATTACCGGATGGATTACGATACAAAGTGATGTCACAATCCATGATGGTGCTCGGAGTCATATTATACATGCTGGCGGTGGTCGTCATGGCGCCAGTGCCATTGAAAAAATGGTGAAAATCATTCAAGCGTTACAAGAACTTGAGCGTCATTGGGCTGTGACGAAATCTTATCCCGGTATGCCAAGTGGTGCCAATACGATTAATCCAGCAGTCATTGAAGGTGGACGTCATCCCGCATTTATTGCGGATCAATGTAAACTTTGGATTACTGTGCATTTTCTACCTCACGAAAATTATGATGATATTATTAATGAAGTTGAAACCTATTTAAATAAAGTTGCAGAAAGTGATTTATGGCTGCAACACCACCCACTTCAGTTTGAATGGGGTGGCAATTCAATGATAGAAGATAAAGGAGAAATATTCCCTAGCTTTACCCTTCCCGTTAACCATCCGGGCTACCATTTACTGGAACTGGCACATGAAAAAATTCATCAAGCCCCGCTTCAATCAACGATGAGTACCACTGTTACAGATGGCGGTTGGACAGCAGATTTTGGCATCCCAACCATTTTATATGGACCCGGAGAATTAAATGAAGCACATGGAACAAACGAAAAAATTGAAATCAAATCACTTGAAGATTATACAGAAGTGCTTTATCACTTTTTGAAAAGCTGGTATAAAAATCCAGTCAAAGCAACTAGCGAACAATAGCATGCTAAACATTAAAATAGCGTATGATATGAACAACACGCTCATATCATACGCTTTATAATTATTATACTTCCTTAAATCATTTATCTTATCCTTAATTGTCCAATTTTCATTTTTGTCTTTCTAAATCGTTTATATTTCAATCTAAAACACTATTTTTCTGGAACAATCCAATAACCATCTTTATTCTCTTTTGCTAGCACTTTTTTAAATTCTTTAGAATGATAAGCTTTTTCAATGTCTTTCACCCATTGCTGATCTTTATTTTTTTCGTTCACAACAACTTGTAAATATAAATCATTAATCAAATCTTCTTTTAATAATCCTTTTGAAGCATCTAAATGAGAAGCGTAAACAATTGAACCAGGAATAACGCCATAGTCGACATCATCTAAAACTCTTGGAATACTTGCAGAATTCATCTCCTTAATATTGAGATGTTTAGGATTTTTTATAATATCTTTTTTAGTAATAGTAATATCGTTCTTTTTAGCATCTATTTCAATCCATCCCGCTTTTTCTAATAAACGAAATGCACGCGAAGCATTTGAAGGGTCTTGCGGAATCGCAATTGTGTCCCCTTCTTTTATTTCTTCTAAAGAAGTATGTCGTTTCGAAAAGATTTGAGTTGGAACAGTTGGTATTTTGGTGATATTCGTTAAATTTGCATCTCTTTCTTGATTAAAAGTATCCATATAGGCCTTATGTTGATCCACGTTCACGTCAACACTACCTTCCTGCAGAGCAACGTCTGCTTGCAGTAACTCCGTAAAATCTTTGTTTTTAACCGTATAACCTTTCTTTTCTAATTCAGGCTTTATTCCTTTTAAAAAGAGTTCACTGTACGGTCCAGGTGATGTGGCAACTGTAATTTCCTTTTTATCTTTCTCTTCATGACCGCAAGCAACTAAAATCAAAGACAAAAGCAAAGTCAGTAATAGAAATAAATTTTTTCTCATTGCACTTACCCCTCATTCCATTCTTTTGGTGTAATAAAGCCTTTATATTTATTTTGCTTTTCATACCAAGTTTTAAATTCATCTGAGTAATATGCTTTTTTAAGTGCTTTTGCCCACGCCTTATTTTGATCTTTTTTATTAATGGTCAGTACAACTTTGTGCTGTTCTGGCGTTTTTTCCACAATCAAACCATCTGCGATAACCTTATGCGCATCTGCAATATAGTTTCCATTGACGATACCATAATCTACATCATCTAAGGAACGTAAAACTTGTGCAGAATGAATCTCTTTAAACTTTAAATGATAACGATCGGGTTTTACACTTTTAACATTGAAATTGACCGTTCCCGCATCTTTATCAATTTTCACCCATTTTAGCTTTTCCAAAATTCTAAATGCGCGTTCTTGGTTCACTGGATCATTAGGTACGGCTATCGTTTGACCATCTTTAACGTCATCTAGAGAATGATGTTTCGTCGACCAAATCGATTGTGGTGCAGTCGGTACGTGATTGTTCACAATCATTTCTCCATTTAACTTTTTGTTCATACTATTCATATAAGCCCGACTTTGATGAACCGTAGCATCAATTTCTTCATCAACCAAAGCTGGATCAACTTGATCATTTTGAGAAAAAGTTTTAATTTTTACATCGTAACCTTCTTTTTGAAGAATAGGTAAGATTCCTTTTCTAAATTGCTCTTCATAAGTCCCCACACCAAACCCAATAGTAAATTTTTTATCACTGTTACTATCTGAGTCAGACTTACCACAGCCAGCCACAGATATAACGATAAATCCTATAATCAAAACATATAAAAATCGCTTCAAATGACTCCACCCCTTTAATTCTTATTATTCTTATCGGTTTTATAAATATAATAGCATTTTAAACCTTAAAGTCAATATGTTTTTAATTCAGTTTAAATGATAATTTGAATCAAATTAAATGGTAGAGCATGCAGTGTTAAGGGTTATATTCTTCATCATTGAGTAACATAAATCATTTAGAATCTAAACGTTTTTATAGACAAAGTACTTCAAAAATGATTATAAAAATACGTTTACTTTTATGATCTATTTGTTTCTAGTGATTACTTAGTCATAATATTTATTAAAGGCCATTTCTTTGTTTAAGATGCATAAATGTTAAAAATAAAATAAAACCATTTAGTAAGAGGTGTGTGTAATGAAAACCACGATTTACTTCATAAGCACTTTCAACAGCAATAGTTTAAATACATAAAAAAGGCGTCACCAAAAGCTAACAAAACTCTTGGAAAACGCCTTTATTAATAGAATTTTTAGTGCGAAAATAAATTGCAAATTACGGAAGAATGGAGTAAAAAGATGGCTGTCAGTAAAACACCTATAAGGATACTAGCAAAACAATTTTGTTTTTAAATTTCTATATATAGTTTAAATTACAGTCTGCTCTCTGTTTAGTATGTTTTAACTTTATAAGCATTATTTTAAAAATTCTTCTAACTCACTAGCAATATGATGACCTTGCTGTAAAGCAGCATTAGCAATATCTTCTCGCAAATCAGGATTCATCGTATTAAACCCGTATTTTTTTAATATTTCTACAACCGAATTATTTGGTTTTACTACAAAAACTTATTTACTTTTAGACTTCATTTTATCTATTAGTTTATCTAGTTCATATGGCACGGTATAGGTAGATTCGTTGAAAAGATGATAACTTTATCAACATCATCAATCACATCTGGATGTTCCATGGAATATGATGTTATTGTCGTACTCACTTGCGAACCAGCAGAAGTACCCACTACATAATCAGAGTCCTCTAAAAATATCTTTTTATCATCTAAACCCTTAAGGACACCTAAATGAAAAGCTATACCATAATGACCTCCGCAACCTAAAATTAAAGCTTGTTTTTTGTCATTATAAGACTCGCTTTTTTGAAATAATTGGTTCTTTAAAGTTTAAATCTAACAAAGCGGAAATACAAATAAAGTTAAATTATACTTCACTTTCCGTGCCACAAGTTCGAGCTTTTATGACGCACAGTCTTTTTAATTTAGTTTCTATGCTAAATGAGACTGGTGATTTAACTGCCAGTTCTATTTGACATAAAACCTAAAAAAGACGCTTCCCAATAGTTCAATCGTCTTTGGAAAACGTCTCAAAATAATTATTTTAAATGTCCGTTTAGTTCATCTGAGTTGAAGGGCATTTTTATTTTTTTGGATTTTTATGTCATTATTATGTCATATAGAGTTTACAAACGCCGTCAAATCAATATTCATAAGTGATTTTACATCATACCTGGCATGCCGCCCATTTGTGGCATGTCATTTCCTTTTTCTTCAGGTATATTTGCGACTACCGCTTCTGTAGTAAGGAACATTGCAGCAACGCTCGCAGCATGTTGTAATGCTGAACGTGTCACTTTAGTTGGATCCACGATACCAGCTTCTAACATATTGACCCATTCATCTGTTGCTGCATTATAACCTACACCTGGTTCTGCATTTTTCATTCTTTCTACGATGACAGAACCTTCTAAACCAGCGTTTTCCGCAATTTGGCGTACTGGGGCTTGTAAAGCTTTTAATACGATATTGACACCTGTAGCTTCGTCGCCTTCTGCATCAATTTCTTCAACATTTTTGAAGATATTCATTAATGCTGTACCACCACCTGCTACAATACCTTCTTCTACCGCAGCGCGTGTTGAGTTCAATGCATCTTCAATACGTAATTTACGTTCTTTTAATTCTGTTTCTGAAGCAGCACCTACTTTAATTACAGCAACACCACCTGCTAATTTAGCAAGGCGCTCTTGTAATTTTTCACGGTCAAAATCAGAATCAGTTTCTTCAATTTGTGCTTTAATTTGGTTTACACGTGCATCGATATTTGCTGAATCTCCGTCACCATCAACAACAGTTGTGTTGTCTTTAGTGACTTCAACTTTGCTTGCTGTACCTAACATATCGATTGTAGCTTCTTTTAATTCTAAACCAAGATCGTCAGTGATGACTTGAGCACCTGTTAAGATAGCTAAATCTTCTAACATCGCTTTTCTACGGTCACCAAATCCTGGTGCTTTTACTGCAACGGCAGTAAATGTACCACGCATACGGTTCAATACTAAGTTTGTTAAAGCGTCGCCTTCAACTTCATCAGCAACAATTAAAATTGGGCGATTAGATTGAACGATTTGCTCTAATAAAGGTAGGATATCTTGGAAAGATGAGATTTTTTTATCCGTGATTAAAATATAAGGTTTTTCTAACTCAGCAGTCATTTTATCCGAATCAGTAACCATATATGGAGATTGGTATCCACGATCGAATTGCATACCTTCCACTACATCTAATTCAGTATTAAAACCGCTTGATTCTTCAATAGAGATAACACCGTCATTACCTACTTTTTCCATAGCTTCAGAAATATAACGACCTACTTCTTCATCAGCTGCAGAAATAGCACCTACTTGCGCGATTTCTTCTTTATTTTCTACTTTTTGAGAAATATTATGAAGTGCTTCAATCGCTACAGCTACCGCTTTATCAATACCTTGACGGATACCTACTGGGTTTGCGCCACTTGTTACATTTTTAAGTCCTTCTTGAATCATAGCTTGTGCTAAAACAGTCGCTGTTGTTGTACCGTCACCAGCTATTTCATTCGTTTTATTTGCAACTTCTTGTACTAATTTTGCACCCATGTTTTCATATGGATCTTCTAATTCGATTTCTTTAGCGATTGTTACCCCATCGTTAGTAATTAAAGGTGCTGTAAATTCTTTGTCTAATACGACATTACGTCCTTTTGGTCCGATTGTTACTTTTACAGCATTTGCAAGTTTATCTACACCACGTAACATCGCTTGACGTGCATCTTCAGAGAATTTTAATTCTTTTGCCATTCAGAGTCCCTCCGTTGTTTAATATTCATCTGTTTTATTTATCTATTATTCAATAACTGCTAAAATTTCGTCTTCACTTAACACTAAGTATTTTGTATCGTTTCTTTTAATTTCAGTACCTGCATATTGTTGAAACACAACACGGTCACCCACATTCAATTCAGGTTTTAAACGTTCCCCATTTTCTAAAATGCGTCCTGGACCTACAGCAACGATTTCACCTTCATTTGATTTTTCTTTCGCAGAATCAGTGAGAACAATACCACTTTTCGTTGTTTGTTCTTGCTCTTTTTTCTCAATAACCACACGGTTTCCTAATGGTCTAAGCATGTGTTTGTGCCTCCTTATGTTGAACATAAATTTAGCACTTCAAGTTCTTAAGTGCTAATACATTTCTATAATAATCAAATTTGGTCAAAAATTCAAGCGATAAGTTTATCTCGGTTAAATCATAACTTTTTCGCTTTATAACTATGTAATTCGGCGCTATTTTTCTATCTATGATAAAATGATAGCATTGAATGGAGGAATAAAATGAATCGTATTTTAGTTTCTATATTAACGGTTGTATTTTACATACTTGCATTATTCACACCTACTTTCGCAAACGCTTTAGGATGGATAGATACACAACATCGTACAACCGCTTTGCACCAAACCATTTACATCCAATTGATTGCTTTTTTATGTGCAGCAATTATTATTTTAGTGATGCAATATACTGTTAAAAATAAACTTAAGTTTGAATTAGAACAAAAAGAGAAGAAACGTTATATTATCCCATGGATATTGGCTGGTTTAGGGATTGTCTATTTTGCACAAATTATCGTGAATGTATTAAGTGTTCTTATTTTTGGTACCAATCCAGTAAGTGAAAATACTTTTAGAATTTTAAAAGTTGCACGCGAAATGCCTATTATGATTATTTTAATTGCTATCATTGGCCCTTTACTAGAAGAATTTGTTTTTAGAAAAGTGCTATTCGGTGAAATCTATAACGCCATTCGAGCAAATAAAACGATTAAATTTTTAATCGCAACGACAATAAGTTCATTATTATTTGCCGTTGCACATATGGATTTTTCACATTTACTTGTTTATTTTGTTATGGGTGTCATATTTTCTGCCTTTTATATTTACACAAAACGTTTAAGTGTTTCAATCGGTATTCACATGGCTCAAAATGGCCTTGTCGCTTTAATCCAGCTAACAATGCCTGAAAAGCTATTAGAAGATGCGATGAAACAAGTTCAATTCATTCAATTATTTGTCATTCACTTCTTATGATTAATCTCACATATTGATACTCGCACTAATCAATCTTTTTACTTGTTAGTAAAGTAATATTGAAAAAGAGATGAAGTTCATTTTGAGCTTCATCTCTTTTTTATTCAATATTTAAATATGATGTCTTCTACGCCATAATATATAGCTAATTATACTAACACAACCTACTGACAATGCGCCTACCAATGAGATTGACTTCAAACTAAACGTATGTTTCGTATCAGTATCTTCATTATTCATATTCTTTTCTGTTAAGTTTTCACCATGTTGCTCAATTTTTTCAACTTTATCTTGTTGATGATCGTTTTCAACTGTTTTATCTGATGGCTTTTTTAAATCTGGCATAGAGCCAACTTTACCTGTAATTAACGCTAAAACTTGTTTATCGAGATTATTATAATATTTTTGTGTTGATAACGGATTAAAATATTGAAATCTAAAGTAATCCGAATTTTTTTGTAACTGATTTAAATAACTATTATTTAAAAACTGTTGCTTCTGATTGAGCTGTTGAACACTGAAATCAGCCAAATTTCCAGTTTGCTTAAGATTCTCTATTTGTTCTGTAAATAATGGATTATACTTATAACCCGTACCAATCAATTTTGAATAACGTTGATAGAAATCATTGTTTGATTGATTGTTACTTGCTTGATTTTTAGGTATAAAATGATCGGCTGTCCCATTAGGTTGGTAATGTGGAATGTTTGGATACGGAAACTGACCATTCGTGTTGGGTTGCGCCGGTCCATTTTGATGTGATGGATAGTTCGGATGACTTGTTGAGGCTCCTCCGTTTCCACCTTGCGTATTACTATCTTCTGGTTTTGGCGTATCAGGCTTTGGTTTAGGCTTTTGTCCTTGGTCAGACTGTTGATCTGAAGCTGGTGGCTTATCATCATGCTTAGGTGGTCGTTGATCCGAATCTGATGGTTTATCGTCATGTTTAGGCGGTTGTTGGTCTGAGTCTGACGGCTTATCATCTTTATCTGGCGATTCATGATCTGGTTTTGAAGGTAAATTGCCATCTTGAGATGAATCCCCTGTTTCATCTTTAGGAGGTGTTTCTCCACCTTGAGGTGACGTTTGACCTTGATCGGATGGTTGCGTATGATTCTCAGGTTTTATGGGTGCAGGATGTTCGTTGCCTCCATTATTACCATTTTGCTGAGATTCCTCGCTCTGTGTTTCCTCTTGAGAAGCATTGTTTGATGACGATGCATGTTCATTTTCTTGTTGAGTTTCGGATTTTAATTGTTCCGATTCTTTCTTATTTATTGTTGGTGCTTGTACATTTGTAACAGGCACAGAATTTGATTTTCCAATGCGATTATAACTTTCCTGTGTTGAGGAAGGTGTCGCAGTATATTGATGATTTACATTGTTATTTTGTAAAGATTGATTTTCTTTGTTTGTTGTTTCTTTATTTAGTAATGTCGTTTCATTGTACAGTCCGCTTTCACTTAAATACGCATTAGAATGAGATTGAGCATCATCTGTCATCGCATACGCGTGCGCATTTACATTTAAAAGTGGTTGGGTTAAACACAATAATCCCATCGTGTAGACCCCTGTTTTAGTAATCACTTTCCTAAAACTAGGCACTTTACGTCCAGACATCGACATCAACTCCTATTTTTAAAGTTGCTCGTAAAAGACAGTATATACAAAATCCTCTCTTAATTCCATCCTTATTGAAATAGAATTGCATACAAGACTCACTTTGTTTAAAATTTCTAACTTTAGTAAAATATATAGTAAAGATTGAAGTGAGGAGAATTGATCATGAAAATCCAACTTTTTCAATTTAATGTTGTTCCTGTAGACGCTGAAAAAAACCAAGAAAAAATTGCATCATTGTTTGAAAAACACATTAAGTCTAATACAGATGTCATTGTACTACCTGAAATGTGGAACAATGGCTATGCACTCTCAGAATTACAAACAAAAGCAGATAATGAATTAGCACAAAGTTACCCATTTATAAAAAAATTAGCACAACAGTATCAAGTCGATATTATTGCCGGTTCTGTCTCAAACAAAAAGAATAACGCCGTTTTTAACACTGCATTTGCTGTGAATCAAGCGGGCGAGAAAATCTATGAATATGACAAAATCCATCTCGTTCCCATGTTAGATGAACCTGATTACTTAGCTGACGGACAAAACGTTCCTTACGTTTATACCTTAACAGACGGTACAAAAGTTTCTCAAATTATTTGTTATGACTTAAGATTTCCAGAATTAAGTCGCTACCCTGCTGCAACAGGTGCAAATATTATTTTTTATGTCGCCCAATGGCCAGATGTTCGTCTTTCACATTGGAGACAGTTACTACAAGCTAGAGCAGTTGAAAATGATATGTATGTCGTTGCGGTTAATGGTTCAGGAAATGATGGTAAAACAACGTATGCCGGACATTCGATGGTGATTGATCCAAATGGACAAATTATAGAGGAAGCAGATGCACAAGAAGCGGTTTTAACAGTCGAATTAGATTTAAATCTTGTAACCGAACAAAGAAAAGCTATACCAGTATTCGACAACATAAGACCAAGCATTTACAAATACGCAACGCGAAGTGAATAAAATGAATACAAAAAAACAGGCGAGTTTGGGAGGGACTCGCCTGTTTTATCCATATTAAGGGAATGTTTAATTTACAGTTATTCTATTCAATTAATTGGGGATGTTATTAATTATGAAAAAATTTAGTGAATTTACCGATTATTAATATTGCTACAATGGCTTCTTAAATAGAAACCTAACTTTTACTTTTTACTTCAGCCTAAGTAAGGAAAAAGATAATAACAGCACTTAAAAAATACTATTATTTATTAGTGAATTTTTTAACTGTTTCTGCAATAAGTTTAACGAAATCTAAGATAGTACTAATGATATCTCCTGCCATTGTAGTGCACCTCCTTAATTATAAATAAATTCCAAAGACTTTAATAGATTGTTGCAGCCTTAGTTATGTAAGCTGAGCGAAGAATACATAAACTAAGATGTTCTGACTTTAACTTAATTCGGTACAATTTGTTTAAATCACTTTAAAATCCACAATTAAAATGATTAAAACAAAATGACTTTACCAAATCACTGTTGTGATTCTATATATATTAGAACATGGCTTTATAAAATTGTGTTAATTATTGCCTAAGTTATCATTTTTACTTCTTAACTGTTTAATATTTATGGTAATATACATATATATTTTATAAAAACTACAGTTAGGAATATAAAATGAACAGTTAGGCAAAAAATGTATTAATACATTAAATGTAATTTATAATGTAGTTAAGGAGGAAGGCTATTTGCACATTATAGATGACGTCATTGAAAGACTTGCACGAAAGTTACAAGCACATCAAAATCTTAGTCATATTGAATTTTTGAAAGTACGGTTAGGCATGCAGATAGTGGCGATTAATTTATTTAAAGGCATTGTAACTTACGGTCTTGCACTCCTGTTAAATATTTTTTTATACACGCTCTTCGTTCATATTATTTTTCTTATATTAAGAATTTTTTCTCATGGTGCACATGCAGAAAGTTCACTTATGTGCCATGTTCAAAATATTCTATCTTTCGTTCTTATACCATGGATAATCATCCAATATGACATTCCATTTATTTATTTGTTATGCTTAAGTGTAATAGGATGGTTTATTGTTGTTATATTTGCACCAGCAGCAACTCAGAAGAAACCTATAAAGCAAAGTAAAATAAAAGGACTTAAGATTAAATCAATTATTACTGCAACAATATTACTTGTATTATCATTATTTTTTCCGTCACCATTTGACAAGCTAATTACTTATGCAGTTACATTGCAGTCCATAACGTTATTACCTATATTTAATAATAAGGAGGAAATTTAATTATGAAATTTCTAGACTCACTTTTAAAACTTTTAACTAATGTCTTTGCTTCTATTAGTACTTATGCTAAATATCCACTTTGTATCGGATATTTTTACGAACCTGAAATCCCTGATGAACTTTTAGAAGAAGAAGAATAAAATGTGGAAAGCGTGTATAAACATTGAATCCAATAATCTCAACAATAATTATTGTATTTCAAACAATTATATTTACTTCAATCACGAGTATTATTCCAAAATATAGATATACAAAAAGGGATTACATTCTTATTTTATTAGGAATTGTAGGTCCCTCGCTTGTTTTTTACTTTGTTTTTGGTCAAAATAGTTTATTTTACTTAGTGATTGGATTTTTTGTATTTTACTATAAACGACAAAAAATTATGGGTATTATAACAGTATTAGTAACTATACTAGTATTAATTGTTAGCAATTTTCTAGGCGTACTTGTTTTTGCGTTTTTTATTAATCATGGTATTAGTACTAACGCTGGGTTTATTATTTATATAGTATTCTACACTATTTTTTGTTATTTTTTTGCTATTTTGTTTGTTGTTATATTTAACAAGTTCAAACTTTCGTGGCTTCACTTAAATAGATTTTATTTAACTATTTTAATTTTATTTTTAACAGTTGGTATTTATATATTCTTCTATCAAATGCCTAAATCAGCAAGTTCTATTAATGAATTAAAAACATTTGGCATTGTGTATTTTGTATTATTATTGGCTTTTACAATTATTTTCATAATGACAACATTAACGATATCTCGAGAAATCGGATACCAACACAAAAAACAAGAGGCAGAAGATTATTATAAATACACATTAGAAATGGAAAAGGTTAATAATCGAATGCGCAAGTTCCGTCATGATTACATTAATATTTTAGCAACAATGTCTGAGTACTTGCGTGAAGATGATCTAGAAGGTCTGAAAGAGTATTATCATAAAAATATTAATCCCCTAAAAGGACATTTTGAAACAAATTCTTTAAAATTAAATGGGATTGAGAAGTTAAAAGTGCGCGAAATTAAAGGCGTTATCACTACTAAAATTTTATCAGCTCAAGAAAATAATATCGAAATTAGCGTTGAAGTTGCTGATGAGATTTCATCTATTAATATGGAAATTATTGATTTGAGTCGTGTTTTAGGTATTATCATGGACAATGCAATCGAAGCTTCATTGACGGTTGAAGACCCAATGATTCAAATTGCATTCATTAAAACAGAGAATTCTGTTTTAATTATTATCATGAACAAAGCGCCAAAAAATATGCCAAAATTACATACCCTCTTCCAAGAAGGCTTTTCAACGAAAGGGAAAAATCGCGGTATCGGTTTATCGACTTTGAAAGAAATTACAGATAAGACAGAGAATGTTTTGCTTGATACAACGATTGAAAACCAATATTTTATACAAAAAATTGAGGTCATGAACGATGATGATTAAGGATGTGCGTAACTATGAAAATATTGATTTGTGAAGACGATCCAAAACAACGTGAGCGCATGGTATCCATTATTGAGAACTATATCATGATTGAAGAAAAACCTATGGAAATCGAAATTGCTACAGATAATCCATATGAAGTGTTAGAAGCTTCTAAAAACATGAGTGATATTGGCTGTTATTTTCTAGATATCCAATTAGAATCTGATATTAACGGGATTAAACTCGGAAGTGAGATTCGTAAGCATGACCCTGTTGGTAATATCATTTTTGTAACAAGCCATACAGAATTGACTTATTTGACATTTGTGTACAAAGTTGCAGCGATGGATTTTATTTTTAAAGACGATCCTGAAGAATTACGTACACGAATTGTTGATTGTTTAGAAACTGCATTAAAACGCTTAGATTTATTAACGAAAGATAAAACTGTTGAAACGTTAGAACTGAAACGCGGCAGCAATTCTGTTTATGTTCAATATGATGATGTGATGTTTTTTGAATCATCACCTAAATCACATCGTTTGATTGCACATTTAGATAATCGTCAAATTGAATTTTATGGCAATCTTAAAGAATTAGCGCAAATTGATGATCGCTTTTTTAGATGTCATAATAGTTTTGTACTCAACAGACATAACATAAGTAGTGTAGATTCTAAAGAACGCATTGCATATTTTAAAAATGAAGAGTTTTGTTATGTTTCAGTACGTAATTTAAAGAAAATATAAACAAGCAGGAAAAAAATCACCTGCTTGTTTTTTTATTGCCTTGTGTTCATTTCTAGATTATTCTTCTGGTATTTCTGTCGCAATATCAAATTTAGTCATTTTTAAATAGACTTGACCCGAATCCGTAACGACTTTAATTTTATTCGATGTAGTTTTCGGGAAAATGCGTGAAGTTAACACACGTTCACCTTCGTTGCAAAAAATTTCAATACTCGATGTATCTACAAATATACGTAATTGTTTTAACTCTGAGTTCAAACGTGTACTTCTTGATGTTCCTTCTACCGGAAATGGTAGTGCACCACTGTCAAAACGCTCGAGTATGACTTCTTTCGTTGCTGTCTCATAACGAATGACTGTCGCTTCATGACTAGAAGCGCGTAACTGTAATTCAAAAGCAGAGGATTCGTTTTCTAAAATATCAACAACCAGTTCATACTGGACCCCTTCATAGGGGTGGAGCTGTTTAATAAATTTATTAGCATAGCCTAGTGCTGATTCTTCGTTACTGCGCAATTTTCTCAAATGCATATGAGGTTTTTGTTTCAACATTTGATTTTCAATAGTCAATGTTCGAGGGAGTGTAAGACAGTGTGCCCAACCATCGGCATCTGTTGGGTACTCTACATCAGGTAAACCCATCCATCCTATTAAAACGCGTCTCCCCGCTTCATCCTCCATCGTTTGAGGTGCATAAAAATCAAAACCTGCATCTAATTCTTGAAAATCACCATGTTCGAATACGAGTGTTTCAAAATCTAATGTTCCTACAATATAGCCACTTAAATGGTTATTTTGATATGGGTCAGATTCCACACCTTCAGTGCAGAATAGTAAAATGTCTTTTCCATGAATTTGAAAATAGTCTGGTGAAGTCCACGTATGCCCAAAGTTCTGTAATTGTGTTTTAATTTCACCTTTAAAATGCCAAGGTCCTTCTGGTTGATTTGCGACATACATGAGAAGACAACCTGTTAAGTCTTCACGTTGTGCACCAATCACAGCATATAATTGATCTCCTTTTTCAAATACTTTCGGATCACTAAACTGCTGTGTATAACCTTCAGGTGGCGTACTGATTGCTGATGGAGATAATTTTTCTACTGTTCCATCGCCTTGTACTTTAGCAATGACTTGGCTATTTTCAGGCTCCCAATTTTCATCTCTATGGCTTGCAGTATACATATAATAAAGCGATGACTGATAAGAAAATGCACTACCGCTAAGTACGCCATGACTGTCATATGTCTGATCAGGACGTAAAACCGTACCCTTATCTTTGAAAGTCACTAAGTTTTCACTTGTTACTTGTCTCCAATATTTTAAGCCCTCTACTGGTCCTAAAGGAAACCACTGATGTGCGATATAATATTGGCCTTTAAAAAAAATTAAACCACTCGGATGACTGAGTAATCCTGTAGGTGGTTGAATATGAAAAATTTGACGATATGGAGAAGACTTTACTTTTTCCTGTAATGCTAAAATTTCCTTTTCATCTACTTCCTCATATTTACGATATCGCATTTCGCGACTCCATTGTTCCATAAGTATCCTCCTTATCTCATACTGCTGATCATATATGCCACCTGTTGTCACATATAAAACCAAACCTTGCACCTATTTTGATAATTTGCTGTTAATATGATACGACGCATTAAACATGTTAGAGTTATGTAAAATTAAAAAAGACGCTACATTTGAGCATCATGATTTTAATTTGCATTGGAAAAGTAAGCTGTCCCCACCTTAGCTCCTCCATATGATCTCAGTAGCTATTTTATCATAAAAATGTTTAAGCATGTCCTAAAATTAAGACCTTAGACCCTTTTATATTGCTTTATCTTAATATTTTAAACTACAATATCGTACAAAAAGCAGCTGAGTCACACCCCAACTGCTTTTTAACATATAGATTATTCAACTATTATTGATCGTGCTATCTTTTAGGCCTTTTGAATCGTAATCGTCCAAGACGCATGATCTACTTGTTCAAATTCAGTCACTGGATAATTTTGCTCTGCTGCCCAATTGGGAATAGCCTCTGTAGCTTGTGTACAGTCAAAGTCAATTTTCAGTTCATCGCCTAGTGCTAATTCTTCCATCTTTTTTTGTGCTTCAATTAAAGGAAATGGACAAACCATACCCACCGTTCCGAGTTCATATAACATTGTGAAGCTCCTTTCGTTTCATTTTTAAAAATTAACAGATTGTGTTGATGAATGCTTTTGTTGTTGGCGTGCTGCTTTTAAAGGCTTCACAAATAAGAAATAGCTCATAAACCATGTCCCTAAAATCATAGCCACTAAAGCAATCCAACCTTGCCACGATAATGCAGCAGTTGCAACTAAACCATTACCTATTGAGCATCCACCTGCGAGCGCTGCACCAAACCCCATACAAGCACCACCAATGACACTATTACGTATTGTTTTAATATCCGGTAGTCGCCACTTAAATTCTCTTGAACCGCGCGCTGCAATATACGATCCTATAAAAATACCTAAAACAAGAAAAACACCCCAGTCAATAAAAGAAACGTTTCCTGTTGTTAAAAAGGCGATTAAGTTCGCAGATGGTGTGGTTATACCTAGCCCACCTTCTCTACCTGTTGAAATGCTCATTGGCCAAGCGATAAGTGCAATGAAACCAATCGCAATCGCTGCAACAAAAGGATGAAATCGCTTTTCAAATAAAAAGTGACGTATCCCTGTATAGCGTGGTTTTAATTTAGATATAGCAATTTTTGATTTTGGCTTTTTCAACGTGGTCATAACCAAAAATAGCGTAACGCCAGTTAATAAGATTAACCATATCCAACTGGGTATCCCTGTAGATGTCGCCATGTCCGCTTCATAAACAGTTTGTTTATTAATAGTATCTTTCAGCGGTAATAGAACACCATATTTTGAGATTGCTGCAAATAGAGCATACATGAAAAGTGCTATCCAACTACCAATTAAACCTTCCCCCGCACGGTACCATGTCCCAGTGGCACAACCGCCTGCAAGAACAATCCCAATACCAAAAATAAATGATCCAACAATCGTGCCTACGACTGGAAATGTACCATTATCTATCGTGATAACACCCAATGAAGTTAATACATATAAGCCAATAGCTTGGATGCTAATCGCAATAAGCAACGCATAAAACATCTTATTATTTTTTTGAACGTACATATCTCTAAAGCCACCCGTTAAACAAAAACGCGTACGTTGCATGACAAAACCGAGTAAACTTCCCACAATCAATCCACTTATCACAGTCCAGATCAATATTCCTACCTCCTATATCCGATTAATATTATAGGTATTATAGAAAATAAGATCTTACTTTTCAAGTGCATTTCTAAAATAAATATAAAAATATATATCTTTTTCTCAAGTTCATTTGATTACATTTGTATTTTTAGACATCCATGCTCCAAGACCTGTCCTATTCTCACTAAAAAAAGAGTATAAAAATCTAATATCATCATTAGACATTTATACTCTCTTCAAAGCGCTATGTTTTAATTTGCTGTTCATCCAAACAAATCTTTTTGTATGTATGGATAATTATCATAAAAGGTTAATCATTATAATTTTTCATAAAGAATAATAATGATTGTAATTCCACACCTAAATCAATTTGATGTACTTGTACAGATTGAGGTACGTGCACACGTTTCGGTGTAAAATTAAGTATTCCTTTCACACCTGCATCTACAAGTGCATCGGCCACTTCTTGTGCCACCCTTCCTGGTGTAGCAATAATAATGACTTCTAACGCTTCAGTTTCAACGGTACTTTTTATCTCGTCCATTGATTTTACCGTCACATCACCCACTTGCGTACCAATGATTTCCTCACTGATATCAAAGGCTTCAGTAATGGTCATATCATCGTGAATTGAAAAGTTATAAGTGATTAATGCCTTACCTAAATTCCCTACGCCAACAATGCCTATTTTGATTTCATCAGAATCACTTAACTCAGATTTGAAGAATTCCAATAGACTATCAATATTGTAACCATAACCTTTTTTCCCAAGCTCTCCAAAATATGAAAAATCTCGGCGAATTGTTGCAGAATCTATATTTAAGCCTTCACTTATCGCTTTTGAATTCACACGATCTTCACCTTTAGCCTTTAAAATATTGACAAATCGGTAATATAAAGGGAGACGTTTTAAGGTCGCTCTAGGAATTTTATTGCTTTCTTTTCCCATTTTAAAGTCCTCCGTAGTCTTTCTTATGCGTGCACTCATATACATAGTATGTGATAATAATTATAACTTAATTTTATGGTTATGAAAACATTAAGTACTTGATACATATAGGGTTTATTGTACAATAATTAAGAATGAAAGGAGCATGCCATATGATTTTAATGCAATTAAGTCACGTCACCAAATCGTTTGATGGTGAAGAGATTTTTGAAGACGTCAACTTTGAAGTAAAAACCGGCGAACGAATTGGCATTGTAGGACGTAACGGTGCGGGTAAATCAACATTGATGAAAATCATCGCTGGTGTTGAAAACTATGATTCAGGCCATATCTCTAAAATCAAAGGCTTGAAATTAGGCTATTTGACACAACAAATGACATTAAATACCCAAAATACAGTCTTCGAAGAAATGGCCAAACCGTTTGCGCATGTTCAATCCATCTCAGAGCGTATGAAAGATGAAACCGATTGGCTTGCAACTCATGCGGATATGTATGAGTCAGTAGAATATAAAACGCATATTGATCAATACGAAAAGCTCTCAAATGAATTTGAACAGCTTGAAGGTTATCAATATGAAAGTAAAATTAAAACTGTTTTAAATGGACTAGATTTTAGTGAAGCAGATTATCATCGTCCGATTAATGATTTTAGTGGGGGACAAAAAACACGCCTATCATTAGCACAAATGTTATTAAGCGAACCTGATCTGCTTCTTTTAGATGAACCGACGAACCATTTAGATATGGCCACAACAGAATGGCTAGAAGATTATTTAAAATATTTCAAAGGCGCTATCGTTATTATTTCGCACGACCGATTCTTTTTAGATAAAATCGTGACTCAAGTTTACGATGTTTCATTGGGAGAAGTTAAACATTATGTCGGCAATTACGCTAAATTTATCGAATTAAGAGATCATTATTATCAAAAACGTTTAGCTGAATATGAACGACAACAAAATGAAATTAAACGTCTTGAAACTTTTGTGGAAAAGAACATTACACGTGCTTCCACGAGCGGTATGGCTAAAAGCCGTAGAAAAACTTTAGAAAAAATGGAACGCCTTGAAAAGCCGATGTTAGACGCTAGAAGTGCGAACATTCAATTTGATTTTGATCGCAATACTGGAAATGATGTCATGCACATTCAAGATTTAACGATTGGATATGTCGCCCCTATTACGCAACCTATACGATTTGAAATCAACAAAGGGGATCATATCGGTATTATCGGACCTAACGGGGTAGGTAAATCTACTTTAATTAAAACTTTAGCCAAACGTCTTCCACCTTTGTCAGGACAAGTAATTGACGGTGCAAATCTTAAAATTGGCTACTATGATCAAAAACAAGCAGAATTTCGTTCAAACAAAACAATTTTAAATTTTGTGTGGGATCAATATCGTCAAATGCCTGAAAAAGATGTGCGTGCCGTTTTAGGACGCTTTTTATTTACGCAAGATGACGTATTAAAAGTCATCAATGATTTATCTGGCGGTGAAAAAGCACGCTTGCAATTGGCATTACTCATGTTAGAACGTAACAATGTGCTCATATTAGACGAACCGACAAACCACTTAGACATTGATTCTAAAGAGATGTTAGAGCAAGCTTTAAAACATTTCCAAGGAACACTCATTTTTGTTTCGCATGACCGCTATTTTATCAACCAATTGGCGAATCGAATTTTTGATTTAAACGAAAAAGGTGGCACGCTTTATTTAGGGGATTATCAATACTATTTGGAAAAGCTAGAGCAACAACAAGCCCTTGCCGCTTACGATAACCAACAAAATCAAGCGACGGTTGAAGTAGATTCAAGCACTCAGCCAACGACTTATCAAGATCAAAAGACGCTTCGTCGTGAAAAGCGTAAAATAGAGCGCCAAATTGAAAATGATGAAAGCCAAATTTCTGAGTTAGAAGACAAGATTGCGGCGATTGATTTGCAAATGACAGATGAGGCTGTCATTAATGATTTCGAAAAAACACAATCTCTAGCTGAAGAACGTCAAAAAATCGAACAAGCATTAGAACAAGTGATGACAAACTGGGAAGAATTACAACTTTTGTTAACTGAATATGAAGATTAAGTGAAGTAAACCGAGTAAAATTTTCTACTCGGTTTATTTTTTTAATCACCTTCTGTTTACATTTCGTCCACATATGAAATGGCATAACACCAACTATCCACAAAGTTATCCTCATTATCCACAAGTTAAAGGCTAGAATATTCTATCCTTATGCACAACTATATACAACTTATCCCCAATTTTACGCCAATGTTATACACAGGTTCTTAACAACTTGTGCATAAGTACGCATGTTCTCTATTGACTTTTGCTTAATCAGAAAAGTGATCTTGAAATGTGAAATTTAAGCTATTTAGAGTTATATGTCTATATAAACAAACATCTAATTTTTAATGGTGATTAGAATGTATCACTTTTCTTTGATAAAAAAGGTGAGACAGAAATCGTTTGATTTCGTTGTCTCACCCTCAAAATAAAGTTGCAGTTTAAAAACGTAAAGCATTCATTATTCATGATCTAAATACATTTCAATATCCATACTGCTTTTACCATTTAACGCCATATCCCCACGTATTCCTTTTTCGTAAATATAATGGGCTGCTGCTCCAATCATCGCAGCATTATCCGTACATAAACGTGGTTCTGGAATCGCGAGTTCTATGCCTCTTTCACGCGTAGCTTGCTCTAAAGCTTTGCGAAGCCCTTTGTTACTTGCTACACCTCCAGCTACTATCAACTGTTTAACGTTGTAATCTTCACAAGCACGCATCGCTTTTCCAACGAGCACTTCCACTACGCTATTTTGAAAACTTGTCGCTACATTTTCAGGAATCACTTGTTCACCCTTTTGCTTTAGATTATGCAATTTATTAATCACTGCACTTTTCAAACCACTAAAGCTAAAGTCATAACTCTCAGGCTCTAGCCATACACGAGGAAATTGGTATGTGTCCTCACCTTGCGCGGCTAATCGATCAACCGCCGGGCCACCAGGGTAAGGTAAGCCAATAGTCCGTGCGACTTTATCATAAGCTTCGCCTACTGCATCATCTCGTGTTTCACCAATAATCTCAAATTGTAAATGATCTTTCATATAGACAAGCTCCGTATGTCCACCCGAAACAATTAATGCAATTAATGGGAATTTCAAACCTGTTCCAAGTTGGTTTGCATACACGTGCCCCGCTATATGATGGACCGGTATAAGCGGTTTATCATTAGCAAAAGCTAGCGACTTAGCAGCATTGACACCCACCAGTAACGCACCAATAAGACCTGGGCCTTGCGTTACAGCAACTGCATCAATCTGGTCCATTGATTTGTCTGCTTGTTGCAATGCATCTTCAATGATTAATGTTATATTTTCAACATGATGACGACTTGCGACCTCAGGGACAACACCGCCAAATCGTTTATGACTGTCAATTTGACTTAACACACTATTACTTAAAATTTCTGTACCGTTTTCTATTACACTGACACTTGTTTCATCACAACTTGTTTCAAGTGCCAAAATCGTTGTATTCTCAGTCATTTAAACTCACCCACATGACTAACGCATCCTCTCCATCACCATAATAATTTTTTCGTTTACCGCCATATTCAAAACCAAGTTTTTGATAAACATGCTGTGCGACATGATTATCTTCACGTACTTCCAAACTCATAACCGTTGCGATTGAAGATGCAAAATTAATAACATATTTTAATAATAATTGACCTAATCCGTAATCTCTATACTCCGGATCAATAGCAACTGTTGTAATTTGGGCTTGGTCAACTACGATCCATAAGCCTAAGTATCCGATAATTTTATTTTCGAACTCTACAACAAAATAATGGGCAAAATGATTTTGCTCCAATTCATAATAAAACGCGTCAATCGTCCACGAACTCTTTTTAAAGCTTATCTGTTCAAGGTCAAAAACAGCTGGAACATCTTCAAGCATCATATGTCTTATTTGAAGTTTCTCTTTTATTTCTGTTGATCCATCCAATTTTGTTCTGCCTCCGATAACTTTAAATATTGCGGTACAAACGTATGAATCTCACGCGGTTCACCTTTATATCGATACATTTTATCCGCTCTAGGCGGTTCAGCGATACATTGATATCCTTCGAGTTCATTTGTGAAATGTGTGACATCATCACCAATAAAGATAATATTCTCATTATTAGACCATTGTGAAATTAATTGAGATAACGCAATATGTTGATCTTCCATAACAGCGACTAACTGTTCATCTTGCCATTGATAAACACCTGCAAAGACATTCCCTCTTCGGGCATCAATGATTGGGATAATATAGGCATCTGAATATTCGATATTCGCAGCAATTGCCTTTAATGAAGAGACACCATATAACTGTATGCCTAAAGTGTACGCTAATGTTTTAGCCGTAGTGACACCAATACGCAATCCTGTATAAGAACCTGGCCCTTCTGCCACAATAATTTCATCTAAATCTTTTGCTTTAATTTCACATTGCGCAAGTAAAAACTCGATTAATGGCATTAATTGTATAGAATGATTGCGTTTAACCGTTGTAGTATGTGTGACTAAAACTTTGCCATCTTGTAAAACAGCAACTGATAAAGGTTGATTCGCGCTATTAATAAGTAAACTATACATGTGTCATTTGCTCCTTGATTTCTTCAAAATGTTGACCTTTTGCCTCGAGTTCGATTTCTCGTTCATCTTCATTGATCACTTTAATGTTAATTTTTAAAAATACATCCGGTAAATAATCTTTAATAAACGTACTCCATTCAACGACTGTAACTGCGTGGTCATTAAAAAATTCATCAAACCCTAAATCTTCATCGGAGTTCTCAAGTCGGTAGCAATCCATATGATGAAATTTTAAAGTGTCTCCTTTATATGACTTAATAATGTTAAAGGTCGGTGAACTGATGTGACGTTTGACCCCCAACGCTTTTCCGATAAATTGACTTAAAGTTGTTTTACCAGCGCCAAGATCACCATCTAATAACAACACATCTTGCGCTTTTAGAAGTGGTGTCAGTAAATTAGCGAACCTCTGCATTTCTGCTATATTTTTTATTCTCATACTTTCCGCACTCCTGACTTAATTTTCCTATCTATTGTAACAAATTTTTTTCTATTTGACCTTATCTGATTCTTGACATTTACTTTGAAATAAGAATGACGCTTAATTAATGTGTTTTAAGATTATTTTCAGAAAATTTTACATTTACTGTTGACTTAGAAGAAAAGATGCGTTAAATTTATAACACGTAATTTTTAGACAATTCTCTAAATTCTAAATTTTACTCATTCTCGTAATTGATAAAACCAATATAATTCAACATACATCACATTCGATTTTGAAGGGAGCGTTAGACAATGAAAACATATCCATGTATGACCCATACACAACAAAATAATATTGTCATTTTAATTTTACGCTCAGGACTGGAGCATTAGTAGAAATTTTACTAATCGCTTAAGTCCTATTTCTAATTGAATGGGACTTAAAGATACGTCCCAACACCAATTGGGGCGTATCTTTTTTTATTTTCAAAAATCAAGGGAGGCCATACAGATGAGAAGTGACATGATTAAAAAAGGAGATCAACAAGCACCGGCCAGAAGTTTATTACATGCGACGGGACAAATTAAATCCCCTACTGACATGAACAAACCTTTTATCGCTATTTGTAATTCATATATCGATATTGTTCCTGGTCATGTACATTTAAGAGAATTAGCTGATATCGCCAAAGAAGCGATTAGAGAAGCGGGTGGCATTCCATTTGAATTTAATACAATTGGTGTCGATGATGGCATTGCGATGGGCCATATTGGGATGCGTTACTCATTACCAAGCCGTGAAATTATCGCAGATGCAGCAGAAACAGTTATCAATGCCCATTGGTTCGATGGTGTCTTTTACATTCCAAACTGTGACAAAATCACTCCTGGTATGTTACTTGCAGCAGTGAGAACGAATGTCCCAGCTATATTTTGTTCTGGCGGTCCTATGAAAGCAGGATTGTCTTCCCAAGGTAAAGCATTGACACTCTCATCTATGTTTGAAGCAGTTGGTGCATTTAAAGAAGGTTCAATGAGTAAAGAAGACTTTTTAGAAATGGAACAAAACGCATGTCCGACTTGTGGCTCATGTGCAGGAATGTTCACTGCAAATTCAATGAATTGTCTAATGGAGATTTTAGGACTGGCATTACCATATAACGGCACAGCATTAGCAGTGAGTGATCAAAGAAGAGAGATGATAAAAGAAGCCGCAAAACAGTTGGTAGAAAATGTCAAAAATGATTTAAAGCCTAAAGACATTATCACGAAAGAAGCAATTGATGATGCATTTGCACTTGATATGGCGATGGGTGGATCTACAAACACTGTACTACATACGTTAGCGATTGCCAATGAAGCAGGCATTGATTACGACCTTCAACGGATTAATAATATCGCTAAAAAAACACCGTATTTATCTAAAATTGCACCTAGTTCAGCATATTCAATGGAAGATGTCCATCAAGCGGGCGGCGTACCGGCAATTATCAATGAATTAATGAAAAAAGACGGTGTCTTACATCCTGACCGGATAACTGTCACAGGACGAACACTTCGAGAAAACAATCAAGACAAAGAAATCACGAATGATCAAGTCATTCGACACTTAGATTCACCTTATGATCAGCAAGGTGGGCTATCTATTTTATATGGCAATATCGCTCCAGATGGTGCAGTCATTAAAGTTGGCGGTGTAGATCCATCCATCAAAACCTTTACAGGAAAAGCGATTTGTTTTGATAGTCATGACGAAGCGGTCGCAGCTATTGATAATCATACTGTGCGTGCAGGACATGTCGTTGTCATTCGTTATGAAGGCCCTAAAGGTGGTCCAGGAATGCCTGAAATGTTAGCCCCTACTTCATCGATTGTAGGACGAGGTTTAGGCAAAGATGTGGCATTAATTACAGATGGTCGTTTTTCAGGAGCAACACGCGGTATCGCTGTCGGTCATATTTCACCAGAAGCCGCTTCAGGTGGCCCTATTCGCTTAATCGAAGACGGCGATGAAATTACAATCGACCTCACTCACCGCACTTTATCCTTAAATGTATCACAAGACGAACTTGAAAAACTAGATGCGCAACAACAATCCTTTAAAGCAAAAGTAAAAACAGGTTATTTAGCAAGATATACCGCGCTTGTAACGAGTGCTAACACAGGTGGCATCATGAAAGTACCAGATGAGTTACTTTAAAAAGATGGAGGGATTCAAGATGACAAACACTGAAAAAGCAACGGATTATGCACAGACAGAGCAGTTGACTTCAACATTGCAACCACAGACACACACGTTGAAAACTGGTGCAGAATTATTGGTCGAAGCATTTTTAGAAGAAGAAGTTGAGTATATTTTTGGTTATCCAGGCGGTGCCGTTCTACCACTCTATGATACTTTTTATAACGGACAAATTCGGCATATCCTTTACCGTCATGAGCAAGGTGCCACACATGCTGCAGAAGGCTATGCGCGTGTGAGTGGTAAACCCGGCGTTGTCGTAGTAACAAGTGGCCCAGGTGCGACAAATGCGATGACAGGTATTGCAGATGCTTATAGTGATTCTTTGCCTTTAGTTGTCATCACGGGTCAAGTTGCAACACCCGGTATCGGTAAGGACGCTTTTCAAGAAGCTGATATTTTATCAATGACGACGCCAATTACGAAACATAACTATCAAGTTCATGATGTAAAGGATATTCCTAGAATTGTAAAAGAAGCATTCCATATTGCCAATTATGGTCGAAAGGGACCTGTCGTTATCGACTTTCCTAAAGATATGGGCGTCCTCTCTACTGAAACGACAAACGACAAAACAGTTAATACGCCTGGCTATTATGTGAACCACAAACCTGAAATTGATGAAATTCAAAAATTGACTGCATTATTAAAATCAGCCAAACAACCAATTGTTTTAGCGGGTGCCGGTGTGAACTTTTCAAAATCAAATGAAGCCCTCCTACAATTTGTTGAAAAATATCAAATTCCTGTAGTGACTACTTTACATGGCTTAGGTGCTATTCCTTTTTCCCACCCCTTATTTCTTGGGATGGGCGGCATGCATGGTTCCTATGCGAGCAATATGGCACTAACGGATTGCGATTTACTCATTAACTTTGGTTCTCGTTTTGATGACCGTCTTGCAAGCCAACCAGAATCATTCGCACCACATGCCAAAATTGTCCATGTTGATATTGATCCATCTGAAATTAACAAAATTATTAGAACTGATTTAGGTATCGTTGCTGATGTAGGTGCCGTATTAGCTGCATTATCAAAGTATCGTATTGAAGTTCCCAATCATCAAGATTGGCTCAATACTGTTAATGCCAATAAATCAAAGCACCCATTCAAATATCTTCCGTCTGAACAACGCGAATTCAGCCGACCGCAACGGGTTATTGAATACATTGGTGAGATTACAAAAGGAAAAGCTTATGTCGCAACTGATGTCGGCCAACATCAAATGTGGGTGGCTCAATTTTATCCATTTGAAACCTATGGTCAACTCATTACAAGTGGTGGCTTAGGAACGATGGGCTTTGGTATCCCAGCAGCAATAGGCGCTCAATTTGCGAAACCTTCTGACACAGTCGTGGTTTTTGTTGGTGATGGTGGCTTTCAAATGACGAATCAGGAAATGGCCTTACTCAATGAATTTAATTTGAAAATCAAAATTGTTCTCATTAATAATGGCACACTCGGTATGGTTAAACAGTGGCAAGACAAATTCTTTAATCAACGCTTTTCTCATTCTGTATTCAATGATCAACCTGATTTTAGAAAATTAAGTGAAGCCTATGGGGTTAAAAGCTTTTTAATCGATGACAATCAGAAACTTGAATCGCAAATCGATGCAGCCTTTCTTCATGATGGCCCAGCGTTAATTGAAGTTAGAATTTCACCAACGGAACCTGTATTGCCAATGGTTCCAAGTGGTAAAGCAAATCATGAAATGGAGGGCTTACTATGAAGCGAACGTTTAAGTTACGTGTCTTTGACAAAGCAGGAACGTTGAACCGATTAACCAGCCTATTTGTTAGACGCCAAATTAATATCGTAAGCATTACAGCTACCCCTACTTTAGAGGAAGGTATTTCAGAAATTACTTTTATCGCGGAAGTTCCAGATAATGAAAAACAAAGAACAATTATTCAACAATTAGAAAAGCAAGTAAATACTCTTCTTGTTCAAGATATAACAAGTACCAACAGCTTTAACAGAGAATTACTTTTAATTAAGTTAAAAAAGCCTTTTCAACAATCCGACTTGATGCAAGTTATCGAACCTTATGATGCGCTAGTTTCTGTATTAAAAGAAGATGGGCAATATACGTTTATTCAAGCGACAGGCCCTCAATATACGTTAAATCAACTTCTTGACGATCTATCATCATTTCAAATTGATCAAGTCGCACGCACAGGCACAGCAGCAATTATCTAAAAATATGTACATATGGAGGTCGTTTAATATGGCAAAAGTATATTATGACAATTCAGTTGAAAATGATGCATTACAAGGAAAAAAAATCGCAATTATTGGTTATGGCTCTCAAGGCCACGCTCATGCACAAAACTTAAAAGATAATGGTTACGACGTGGTCATTGGAATCAGACCGGGTAAATCTTTTGATCAAGCAAAAGAAGATGGCTTTGATGTATTCACAGTTGGTGAAGCCGTTCAACAATCTGATGTCGTTATGGTTTTATTACCAGACGAAATCCAAGGTGATGTCTATAAAAATGAAATTGAACCTCATTTAGAAGCGGGTAATGCCCTCGCATTTGCACACGGCTTTAATATTCATTTCAATGTGATTAATCCACCAAGTGATGTCGATGTGTTTTTAGTTGCACCAAAAGGGCCGGGTCATTTAGTTCGACGTACATTTGTTGAAGGCTCAGCAGTCCCTGCCCTCTTTGCTGTTCACCAAGATGCATCAGGACAAGCTCGAGATTTGGCCTTAAGTTATGCAAAAGGTATTGGCGCAACACGTGCAGGTGTATTAGAAACCTCTTATAAAGAGGAAACAGAGACAGATTTATTCGGTGAGCAAGCAGTTTTATGTGGTGGGGTGACACGCCTCATTCAAAGTGGTTTCGAAGTTTTAGTTGAAGCTGGTTACCAACCTGAAATTGCATATTTTGAAGTTTTACATGAAATGAAATTAATTGTTGACCTCATGTATGAAGGCGGACTTGAAAATATGCGCTATTCTATTTCAAATACTGCAGAATTTGGGGATTATGTATCTGGACCACGTGTCATCACAGAGGATACGAAAGCCAACATGAAAGCTGTACTTAAAGATATTCAAGATGGTCGTTTCAGCCAACGTTTCATTGATGATAATCATAATGGATTTAAAGACTTTAAATCTATGCGACAAGCACAACAAGATCATCAAATTACACAAGTAGGACAATCATTGCGTGAGATGATGCCATTTATTAAATCGAAAAGCATTCAGAAATAATTGTTAGGAGTGATTGAAAATGTCTAGTCATATTCAAATTTTTGATACAACACTTAGAGATGGCGAACAAACACCTGGCGTCAGTTTTTCATTTGAAGAACGGTTAAAAATAGCAGAACAACTCGAAAAATGGGGTGTCGATGTAATTGAAGCAGGCTTTCCCGCTTCAAGTCAAGGTAGTTTTGATTCTGTAAAAGCAATTGCACAAACCTTAAAAAAGACAACTGTGACTGGATTAGCCCGATGTCGTGAAGCTGATATCGATGCTGTATACGAAGCGACTAAAGACGCAGTCTCCCCTTCTATACATGTATTTATTGCGACAAGTCCGATCCATTTGAAGTACAAATTAAAAATGACGGAAGATGAAGTATTAGCTGCGATTACGAAATATGTCACTTATGCAAAAGAACGTTTTGAAGTTGTCCAATTTTCACCTGAAGATGCTACAAGAACACCGTTACCTTTCTTAATTCAAAGTGTACAAGCCGCTGTTGATGCAGGTGCTACTGTAATTAATATACCTGATACTGTCGGTTATACGTTTCCAACTGAATATGGCTACATTTTCAAAACATTAATTGAAAAAGTAAAGACTACGCAACCTATTACTTATAGTGCGCACTGTCATGATGACCTTGGTTTAGCAGTTGCCAATAGCATGGCCGCTATTGAAAATGGCGCTACACGTATTGAAGGTGCCGTCAATGGTATTGGCGAACGTGCTGGCAATACTGCACTCGAAGAAGTTGCACTAGGCTTATATGTCCGACAAGATCACTACCAAATTCAAAGTCGAATCAATCTTGAACTGACAAAGCAAACTTCTGATTTAGTAGCACGCTATGCTGGTTTGAGAGTTCCTCGTAATAAAGCAATTGTAGGTAAAAATGCTTTTAGCCATGAGTCTGGTATTCACCAAGATGGTTTTCTTAAAAATCCTGAAACCTATGAGATTATGACACCTCAATTAGTCGGTGTGAAAAATACAGAATTACCTCTTGGTAAATTATCAGGTAAACATGCATTCCAAGAAAAATTAAAGGCTTTAGGTTACAACATTGATGTAGAGGAACAAAAGACGTTGTTTAAATCATTTAAAGATATTGCGGATAAGAAAAAGCATGTCACAGATCAAGACATTCATGCGTTAATTCAAGATAGTGAACATGATAAGCATGCCCAATATCATCTTGATGCATTACAACTTCAATTCGTTTCAAATGGTTTACAAAGTGCAGTCGTCGTCATTAAAGATAACGCTGGACAAGTTTATCAAGATTCAAGTATAGGAACAGGCTCTATTTTAGCTATTTATAATGCAGTAGACCGCATTTTTAAAGTTGAAACTGCATTATTAGATTATCGCATTGATGCTGTAACTGAAGGTTCTGATGCACAAGCTGAAGTTCATGTCCGTGTAGAAGTCAATGGACAAGAATATACAGGGGTTGGCTTTGACCATGATATTATCTATGCGTCATGTAAAGCCTACGTAGAAGCTGTAGCTAAATCAACAACGCCTGTGGTCAAGGTAGGTGCTACAGAATGACATTCAACCTTGTTGCACTTCCAGGCGATGGTATTGGACCAGAAATAATGGCAGGCACGTTAGAAATTCTTAACGAGCTTGCCACAAAATTCAATTTTAACTGTCATGTCGATACTTATGATATAGGTGGTTGTGCCATTGATCGCTATGGCACACCTTTGCCTAATGAAACACTACATGCTTGTCAAAATGCGGATGCTATTTTGTTAGGTGCCATCGGTGGTCCTAAATGGGAAAATCCCGATTGTCGTCCAGAGCACGGCTTACTTCAACTTAGAAAAGCTTTGAATTTATACGCAAATATACGTCCCACTCGTGTAACACCTTATACAGTGGACTTGTCACCTATTAAACGTGAGATTGTTAATCAAACCGATTTAATCATTGTAAGAGAACTCACTGGAGGGCTTTATTTTGGTGAACCGCGTTATTTTAATGCAAATGAAGCAGTAGATACACTGGCGTATAGTAAAGCGGAAATAACGAGAATTGCACATACTGCTTTTAAACTTGCACAATCTCGTCGAGGAAAATTAACTTCTGTCGATAAAGAAAACGTGTTATCAAGCAGCAAACTTTGGCGTAAAACGATTAATGAAGTTGCACAGCACTATCCAGACGTCGAAGTGGAACATTTGCTTGTTGATGCATGTAGTATGCATCTCATTAAACGACCTGCTGAGTTTGACGTCATCGTAACAGAAAATTTATTCGGAGACATTTTAAGCGATGAAGCCTCAATGTTACCTGGTTCGTTAGGACTTTCCCCTTCTGCAAGCTTTAGCACAAATGGGCCTTCACTCTATGAACCGATACATGGCTCTGCCCCTGATATCGCTGGACAAAATAAAGCCAATCCTTTCGGCATGATTTTGTCACTCGCCATGTGTTTACGCCAATCCGCACAACAAGAAAAAATGGCACAACTTTTAGAACAAACCGTTGACCATTTACTTAAAAATGGCATTACAACGTCTGACTTAGGAGGTCATTATGGGACTAATGCAGTGTTCCATCACTTTATACAGGAATTAAAGGAGGCTTAACAAATGAGTAAGACACTTTTTGATAAAATTTGGGATCAGCATATCATTACGGGACAAGATGGTGAGCCACAACTCTTATACATCGATTTACATCTTATTCATGAGGTGACGTCTCCACAAGCATTTGAAGGGTTAAGATTACAAAATCGTCAATTACGACGACCTGATTTAACTTTTGGAACATTAGATCATAACGTCCCGACTGTCGACATTTTTAATATCCAAGATGAAATTGCAAATAAGCAAATACAAGCTTTACAACAAAACTGTAAAGATTTTGGCGTTCAACTTTTTGATATGGAGGCTGACGAACAAGGTATCGTACATATGGTAGGACCAGAAACAGGACTCACTCAGCCCGGTAAAACAGTTGTATGTGGAGATTCACATACAGCGACACATGGTGCTTTTGGTGCGATTGCCTTTGGTATTGGAACGAGCGAAGTTGAACATGTTTTTGCAACACAAACGCTTTGGCAAACAAAGCCTAAAAACTTAAAAATTGAAGTCACTGGTGTACTTCCAAAAGGCGTTTATGCTAAGGATATTATCTTATATTTAATTAATCAGTATGGTGTTGATTTTGGAACAGGTTATGCACTTGAATTTACTGGTAAAACCATTCAATCACTTTCAATGGAAGGTCGTATGACAATATGTAATATGGCGATCGAAGCAGGTGCAAAATATGGCTTAATCCAACCAGACCAAATAACGTATGACTATCTTAAAGGTCGTCGTTATGCTCAAGATATTGATTTAAAAATGCCACAATGGCAACAGTTGTATAGTGATGAAGACGCACATTTTGATAAAGTGATTCAATTAGACGTTTCAGATTTAGAGCCTCAAGTAACTTGGGGAACAAGTCCAGAAATGGGTGTTTCGTTTAGTACACCTTTCCCAGAGTCTAAAGATAGTAATGACGAACGAGCTTACCGTTACATGGATTTAAAACCTGGCCAGTTCGCTAAAGACATTCCTTTAGCCTACGTCTTTTTAGGTTCTTGTACGAATGCAAGGCTCTCTGATTTAATTGAAGCGAGTCATTTTGTAAAAGGCAAGAAAATTCATCCTAATATTACAGCGATTGTCGTTCCAGGTTCTCGTCAAGTAAAAAAAGAGGCAGAAGCACTAGGGCTTGACGTTATCTTTAAAGACGCAGGGTTTGAGTGGCGTGATCCTGGATGTAGTATGTGCTTAGGAATGAACCCAGATCAAGTCCCTGCTGGTGTCCATTGTGCTTCAACAAGTAATCGTAATTTTGAAGGTCGACAAGGAAAAGGTGCGAGAACACATCTTGTGTCCCCTGCTATGGCAGCAGCTGCAGCCATCCAAGGTCACTTTGTAGATGTAAGAAAGGAGATTGAAGCATAATGGAAATCAAACCTATCACTCAATATACAGGTAAAGTTGTTCCTTTATTTTATGACAATATTGATACAGACCAAATTATTCCGAAAGCCCATTTAAAACGTATTTCCAAAACGGGTTATGGCCCCTTTTTATTTGATGAATGGCGTTACCTCTCTGATGGTTCAGACAATCCAGACTTTATATTAAATGATGAAAACTATAAAGATGCAACCATTTTAATAACGGGTGATAACTTTGGGTGTGGTTCGAGTCGAGAACATGCCGCATGGGCGCTAAAAGATTTTGGTTTTCAAGTGATAATTGCTGAAAGTTTTAGTGATATTTTTTATATGAACTGTACAAAAAATGCACTTTTACCCATCAAATTAGACCAGAATGCACGAAAACATTTAGCTCAATTTAAAACCATTACTGTCGATCTCCCTCAACAAACTGTACAATCACCAGAACAAACTTTTCATTTTGAAATTGATTCAACATGGAAAGAAAAACTAGTGAACGGTCTTGATGACATCGCAATCACATTAAAATATGAAAAAGAAATAAAAGATTATGAACTTAAATATACTTAAGGAGTGAAAGAGATGTCTAATCTTCGAACAACTGTACATGCACAAGATGTGGATGATGCACACTTACGTCTTAAAAACATCGTAAAAGAAACACCTTTAGAAAAAGATCATTATTTATCGCTCAAATATCAATGTAATGTCTATTTAAAGCGTGAAGATTTGCAGTGGGTCCGTTCATTTAAGTTGCGAGGTGCCTATAATGCCATTGCAGTATTACCCAATGAACAAAGGATTCGTGGTATCACTTGTGCAAGCGCAGGAAATCATGCACAAGGTGTCGCATATACTGCGAAAAAACTGAATCTTCATGCCGTTATTTTTATGCCAGTGACAACGCCAAAACAAAAAGTTAATCAAGTTCAATTTTTTGGTGATGCCAATGTCGAAATTAAGCTCATTGGTGATACATTTGACGATTGCTTAAAGGCTGCGCTGGCATACACCACATCACATGGTATGACTTTTATCGATCCATTTAATAATGTACACACGATTGCTGGACAAGGCACTTTAGCTAAAGAAATGATTGAACAATCAGAAAAAGAGAATCTTAAAATCGACTATGTTTTCGGGGCCATCGGGGGTGGCGGACTCATGTCGGGTGTGTCTACTTATTTTAAATCCTATTCACCACAGACACAGATGATTGGCGTAGAACCTTTAGGCGCAAGTAGTATGTATCAGTCGATTAAACAAGGTCATGTTGTAACACTTGAAAACATTGATAAATTTGTAGATGGCGCCTCTGTAGCCCGTGTGGGAGACATTACATTTGATATTTGCCGTGAGACTTTAGATGATTACATCCAAGTAGATGAGGGTGCAGTGTGTTCTACGATATTAGACATGTATTCTAAGCAAGCAATCGTAGCTGAACCTTCTGGTGCGCTAAGTGTAAGCGCATTGGAACAATACAAAGATAAAATAAAAGGTAAAAATGTCGTATGTATCGTTTCTGGAGGAAATAATGATATCAATCGAATGAAAGAAATTGAAGAGCGCTCTCTTCTTTATGAAGAGATGAAACATTACTTTATCCTCAATTTTCCTCAACGTCCTGGTGCATTAAGAGAATTTGTTAATGATGTATTAGGACCCAATGATGATATTACAAAATTTGAGTATTTAAAAAAATCTTCCCAAAATACGGGAACTGTGATTATAGGTATTCAACTACAGAGACATACCGATTTAGAACAGCTCAAGCAGCACGTGAATCAGTTCGATCCGAAGAATATTTATATTAATGAAAATAAAATGCTCTACTCATTATTAATTTAGCGTTAATTCGCGATTAATAAACGTTCAGATGAAACTGTTACCTTATAAAAACTTGGTGAATGTTAAAGAGATATGACTGAAGTGTATTTTAAATATACATCAACCAATGTGTGAAACTATGATTAATCGGAAATGTGGAATAAATGATTCAATTTCACATTTCCGATTTTTGTTTGATGTATGCGAAATGTACTTTCCTCCTATTAATGACGAGACGTCTGAGAGAACAAGACGAGCCAAAGACGATAGGCTGAGGCTGCCTCTCGCAAAACGAAGTCATCTCATACGAAGTTTTATCATAGAAAGAAAGCGCTAAGACGATTTTCTAGTAAAAATCACCTTAGCGCTATTTATTTGGTTCTTCATTTTTTATGGTGGGATGACATAAGTCATCCTGCTTTTTTGTACAAAAATAGCGCAAATGCCTCTATAATTTTAAGTGACTAAACCAAAAATAAAGGAGACATATTGCGCCTATGTGTAATGATATATTAAAGTTACTAAAAATTAAAGATAATAATATTAAAATCACTAAAGTTGAAGAAGATGTAGTTATTAGAGGTAAGAAATCTAACGTCATCTTTGGTACCCTTTCATACAAGCCTATGACTTGTCCTCACTGTTATCATACGAATCCAAACCGAATACACAAACACGGAAAACGTTTATCGCGAATTACTTTTTTAAGATTCCAAGAGATAGCAGTGTATTTAAATCTGTTAAAACAACGTTTTAAATGTATGGTTTGTGGTCGGACTTTTACTTCTAAAACAAATGTTGTTGAGGATAACTGTTTTATCTCAAACCATGTTCAGAAAGCCATTATAGATAAAGCAACACAAGTTCGCTCAGAAACTGATATCGCAAGTGATTGTAACGTTTCTGCATCTTCTGTAAAACGTGTGATTCATAAAGTAAGCAATACCACTTTTCAATAGTGAAATTGCTTAAATAGATTGCGTACCGAGTCGAGACTCCCGAGGCATAGAGCCGAAACCGAAAATCCATTTTGGCTTCTTATGAGCTACAATAAAAGCCAAAATTAGTTGAGGTAAGGCGCCTGGGAAAGCGAGACTCGAAGAAGCAATCGGAAGTTTGCGACTTAATTATTATAGACACATAACCACCATATAAAGTGTACAGCCGTTTTATCATGCAAAGGAAGCGCTAAGACGATTTTCTAGTAAAAATCACCTTAGCGCTATTTATTTTGAGATTAACGTTTTAACTTTTCTTCATATCCGTATGACTGGCTGCGTGGAATAGCATATCCATTGATGGTATTTAAATATAAAAAAAGAGACATACACAATGTCTCTTAGAAAATAACCTGGCACCGTCCTACTCTCGCGGAACGTCAGTCCGACTACCATCGGCGCTAAAGAGCTTAACTTCTGTGTTCGGCATGGGAACAGGTGTGACCTCTTTGCCATTGGCACCAGATTAAATTGAATGTTATACATTCAAAACTAGATCGTAAGTATACATTCACAAGTAAAACCTTATGAACAAATTTGATTAAGTCTTCGATCGATTAGTATTCGTCAGCTCCACGTATCACTACGCTTCCACCTCGAACCTATTTACCTCGTCATCTTCGAGGGATCTTATAACCGAAGTTGGGAAATCTCATCTCGAGGGGGGCTTCATGCTTAGATGCTTTCAGCACTTATCCCGTCCATACATAGCTACCCAGCTATGCCGTTGGCACGACAACTGGTACACCAGAGGTATGTCCATCCCGGTCCTCTCGTACTAAGGACAGCTCCTCTCAAATTTCCTACGCCCACGACGGATAGGGACCGAACTGTCTCACGACGTTCTGAACCCAGCTCGCGTACCGCTTTAATGGGCGAACAGCCCAACCCTTGGGACCGACTACAGCCCCAGGATGCGATGAGCCGACATCGAGGTGCCAAACCTCCCCGTCGATGTGAACTCTTGGGGGAGATAAGCCTGTTATCCCCGGGGTAGCTTTTATCCGTTGAGCGATGGCCCTTCCATGCGGAACCACCGGATCACTAAGTCCGTCTTTCGACCCTGCTCGACTTGTAGGTCTCGCAGTCAAGCTCCCTTATGCCTTTACACTCTATGAATGATTTCCAACCATTCTGAGGGAACCTTTGAGCGCCTCCGTTACACTTTAGGAGGCGACCGCCCCAGTCAAACTGCCCGCCTGACACTGTCTCCCAGCACGATAAGTGCTGCGGGTTAGAAATCCAATACAATTAGGGTAGTATCCCACCAGTGCCTCCACGTAAGCTAGCGCTCACGCTTCTAAGGCTCCTACCTATCCTGTACAAACTGTACCGAATTTCAATATCAGGCTACAGTAAAGCTCCACGGGGTCTTTCCGTCCTGTCGCGGGTAACCGGCATCTTCACCGGTACTATGATTTCACCGAGTCTCTCGTTGAGACAGTGCCCAAATCGTTACGCCTTTCGTGCGGGTCGGAACTTACCCGACAAGGAATTTCGCTACCTTAGGACCGTTATAGTTACGGCCGCCGTTTACTGGGGCTTCGATTCGTAGCTTCGCTTGCGCTAACCACTCCTCTTAACCTTCCAGCACCGGGCAGGCGTCAGCCCCTATACGTCACCTTACGGTTTAGCAGAGACCTGTGTTTTTGATAAACAGTCGCTTGGGCCTATTCACTGCGGCTCTTCAGAGCGTGAACCCCAAAGAGCACCCCTTCTCCCGAAGTTACGGGGTCATTTTGCCGAGTTCCTTAACGAGAGTTCGCTCGCTCACCTTAGAATTCTCATCTTGACTACCTGTGTCGGTTTGCGGTACGGGCACCGATATTCTAGCTAGAGGCTTTTCTCGGCAGTGTGAAATCAACGACTCGAGGAAACAATTTCCTCTCCCCATCACAGCTCAATCTTAATGAGTGCCGGATTTGCCTAACACTCAATCTTACTGCTTGGACGTGCACTCCAACAGCACGCTTCGCCTATCCTACTGCGTCCCCCCATCGCTTAAAACGAATATTGGTGGTACAGGAATATCAACCTGTTATCCATCGCCTACGCCTGTCGGCCTCAGCTTAGGACCCGACTAACCCAGAGCGGACGAGCCTTCCTCTGGAAACCTTAGTCAATCGGTGGACGGGATTCTCACCCGTCTTTCGCTACTCACACCGGCATTCTCACTTCTAAGCGCTCCACATGTCCTTGCGATCATGCTTCAACGCCCTTAGAACGCTCTCCTACCATTGTCCTACGGACAATCCACAGCTTCGGTAATATGTTTAGCCCCGGTACATTTTCGGCGCAGTGTCACTCGACTAGTGAGCTATTACGCACTCTTTAAATGATGGCTGCTTCTAAGCCAACATCCTAGTTGTCTGGGCAACGCCACATCCTTTTCCACTTAACATATATTTTGGGACCTTAGCTGGTGGTCTGGGCTGTTTCCCTTTCGAACATGGACCTTATCACCCACGTTCTGACTCCCAAGTTAAATTATTTGGCATTCGGAGTTTGTCTGAATTCGGTAACCCGAGAGGGGCCCCTCGTCCAAACAGTGCTCTACCTCCAATAATCATCACTTGAGGCTAGCCCTAAAGCTATTTCGGAGAGAACCAGCTATCTCCAAGTTCGATTGGAATTTCTCCGCTACCCTCAGTTCATCCGCTCACTTTTCAACGTAAGTCGGTTCGGTCCTCCATTCAGTGTTACCTGAACTTCAACCTGACCAAGGGTAGATCACCTGGTTTCGGGTCTACGACCAAATACTCATTCGCCCTATTCAGACTCGCTTTCGCTACGGCTCCACATTTTCTGCTTAACCTTGCATCAGATCGTAACTCGCCGGTTCATTCTACAAAAGGCACGCCATCACCCATTAACGGGCTCTGACTACTTGTAAGCACACGGTTTCAAGTTCTCTTTCACTCCCCTTCCGGGGTACTTTTCACCTTTCCCTCACGGTACTGGTTCACTATCGGTCACTAGAGAGTATTTAGCCTTAGGAGATGGTCCTCCTAGATTCCGACGGAATTTCACGTGCTCCGTCGTACTCAGGATCCACTCAAGAGGGTATTCGTTTTCGACTACAGGATTATTACCTTCTCTGATTAACCTTTCCAGGTTATTCGTCTAACAAATACTTTTGTAACTCCGTATAGAGTGTCCTACAACCCCAACAAGCAAGCTTGTTGGTTTGGGCTCTTCCCGTTTCGCTCGCCGCTACTCAGGGAATCGATTTTTCTTTCTCTTCCTCCGGGTACTAAGATGTTTCAGTTCTCCGGGTCTACCTTCTCACATACTATGAATTCATATGCGGATAACACGACATAACTCGTGCTGGGTTCCCCCATTCGGAAATCTCTGGATCAAAGCTTACTTACAGCTCCCCAAAGCATATCGTCGTTAGTAACGTCCTTCATCGGCTTCTAGTGCCAAGGCATCCACCGTGCGCCCTTAATAACTTAATCTTTTATGATTGAGCTTTTACTCAATTCACCAGTTATTAATTATGTGAGTCGTCTGTCGACGACTAGCGATAATTTTGTTTCAAGCTTTCGCTTGTCACTCGGTTTTGCTTGGTAAAATCTATACTTACTTATCTAGTTTTCAATGTACAATCGTTGAATCCTCAAATGAATGAGCATTCAAAACTGAATACAATATGTCATGTTAATTCCGTCTATCACCTGTTGGTGATATTTCCGTATATTATCCTTAGAAAGGAGGTGATCCAGCCGCACCTTCCGATACGGCTACCTTGTTACGACTTCACCCCAATCATTTGTCCCACCTTCGACGGCTAGCTCCAAAATGGTTACTCCACCGGCTTCGGGTGTTACAAACTCTCGTGGTGTGACGGGCGGTGTGTACAAGACCCGGGAACGTATTCACCGTAGCATGCTGATCTACGATTACTAGCGATTCCAGCTTCATGTAGTCGAGTTGCAGACTACAATCCGAACTGAGAACAACTTTATGGGATTTGCTTGACCTCGCGGTTTCGCTGCCCTTTGTATTGTCCATTGTAGCACGTGTGTAGCCCAAATCATAAGGGGCATGATGATTTGACGTCATCCCCACCTTCCTCCGGTTTGTCACCGGCAGTCAACTTAGAGTGCCCAACTTAATGATGGCAACTAAGCTCAAGGGTTGCGCTCGTTGCGGGACTTAACCCAACATCTCACGACACGAGCTGACGACAACCATGCACCACCTGTCACTTTGTCCTCCGAAGAGGAAAACTCTATCTCTAGAGCGGTCAAAGGATGTCAAGATTTGGTAAGGTTCTTCGCGTTGCTTCGAATTAAACCACATGCTCCACCGCTTGTGCGGGTCCCCGTCAATTCCTTTGAGTTTCAGTCTTGCGACCGTACTCCCCAGGCGGAGTGCTTAATGCGTTAGCTGCAGCACTAAGGGGCGGAAACCCCCTAACACTTAGCACTCATCGTTTACGGCGTGGACTACCAGGGTATCTAATCCTGTTTGATCCCCACGCTTTCGCACATCAGCGTCAGTTGCAGACCAGAAAGCCGCCTTCGCCACTGGTGTTCCTCCATATCTCTGCGCATTTCACCGCTACACATGGAATTCCACTTTCCTCTTCTGCACTCAAGTTTTCCAGTTTCCAATGACCCTCCACGGTTGAGCCGTGGGCTTTCACATCAGACTTAAAAAACCGCCTACGCGCGCTTTACGCCCAATAATTCCGGATAACGCTTGCCACCTACGTATTACCGCGGCTGCTGGCACGTAGTTAGCCGTGGCTTTCTGGTTAGGTACCGTCAAGACGTGCACAGTTACTTACACATTTGTTCTTCCCTAACAACAGAGCTTTACGATCCGAAGACCTTCATCACTCACGCGGCGTTGCTCCGTCAGGCTTTCGCCCATTGCGGAAGATTCCCTACTGCTGCCTCCCGTAGGAGTCTGGACCGTGTCTCAGTTCCAGTGTGGCCGATCACCCTCTCAGGTCGGCTACGTATCGTCGCCTTGGTAGGCCGTTACCCCACCAACTAGCTAATACGGCGCGGGTCCATCTATAAGTGACAGCAAGACCGTCTTTCACTGTTGAACCATGCGGTTCAACATGTTATCCGGCATTAGCCCCGGTTTCCCGGAGTTATTCCAGTCTTATAGGTAGGTTACCCACGTGTTACTCACCCGTCCGCCGCTAACTTCAAAGGAGCAAGCTCCTCGTCCGTTCGCTCGACTTGCATGTATTAGGCACGCCGCCAGCGTTCATCCTGAGCCAGGATCAAACTCTCCATAAAAGAAGTAAGCTTGATATAGCTCGTTTGATTGATTAAGTCAATCACTCTTTAAAGTACGTTGAAGTACTCAAATTATCGGAATTAACGTTGACATATTGTCATTCAGTTTTCAATGTTCATTTCATTTTGATTAAATGGAGCGGGTGATGGGAATCGAACCCACAACATCAGCTTGGAAGGCTGAGGTTTTGCCATTAAACTACACCCGCTTATTAAATTAAATTGGTTGATGCGGCCGAGAGGACTTGAACCTCCACGGGATTTCTCCCACTAGGCCCTCAACCTAGCGCGTCTGCCATTCCGCCACGACCGCTTGGAATCAAACGATAGGTTTTTTCAGAACGTTATTCATTATATAATACGCTTTTATAAGTGTCAACACTTTTTTAACATTAATTTAATGTTTGTCATCTTACTTTAACACATTAAATTAGCGACGTATTTTAGAATACTACACAACTCGTTCCATGTCAAACAATTTTTTTCTCTTAAAACATTTAAAGAACTTCTTGTTTTGACGACTTTTTCATTATAATAAGGTGGTCCATTTTTGTCAACAAAATTTTTATAAAAAACAAAAATAGCATTCAATCATTGTGATGATTAACATAAGTACTGTTAATCAATGGTTTGAAATGATTGAATGCCTGTGTAATTTAAATCTCAAACTGCATAAATCTTTATCCTATGACAATACAGGACTCTGAAATTTTTAGTCTACAGATTACATGAATTGCCTTTAGTCTCTCTGTTCATACGTTATCTGCGTTGACGTAATAATTTTAAACGACCTCCACATTTTCCACATCGCATTTTTTCGATATTTACACTTCTTATCCGTTGAAATTTGGTCTGGCATGAAAGACATTGATATTCATACTTAACTCTAGATTGATAGCTTTCTATTGGTTGACAAAAACGAGGTGCCTTGACCTTTTCAGCTAATAATTTAAAATCTCAATCTTTATGTTGATAGCCTTTTCCTTCAATGTGCAAAAAATAATGGCATAATTCATGTTTAATAATATCTATTAAGGCTTGCTTGCCATATGTTTCATATTGCTTCGGATTAATTTCAATATGATGCGACTCTAACATATATCTGCCACCCGTTGTTCTGAGTCGTTTATTAAAGAACACTCGATGTTGAAATGGCTGATTAAAATCATTCATTGCAATACTTTCTGTTAATTTTTGTAGCTCTTGATTATTCATTAGGATTAATCATAGTCAATGCAACTTTTCCTTTTTGTTGATCAATTTGTTCTATCCAAACTTCAACAATATCTCCTACACTAACGATGTCCATTGGGTGTTTTACAAACTTTTTGGCTAATTTTGAAATATGAACTAACCCATCTTGTTTCACACCAATATCTACAAAAGCGCCAAAGTCGACAACATTTCGAACTGTCCCATTCAGTTTCATCCCTTTTGATAAGTCTTCAATAGATAAAACGTCCGATTTGAGTTCTGGTGTCTCAAAATCATCCCTTGGATCACGATGTGGCGCAATTAATGACTTAATAATATCTTCTAAAGTTGGAACACCAATATTTAAAGCATTGGCTTGCGTTGCAATACCAACTTGCTTTAATTTTTCTATTGCTTTGGCACTGCCAATTTCTGATATTTCTAAACCGACTAATTCTAACAACTGGTAGGTCGCAGGATAACTTTCAGGATGTATTGCTGTATTATCAAGTGGTTCTTTGCCTTCGACGATTCGTAAAAAGCCGATACTTTGTTCAAATGTTTTGGCACCTAAACGTTTGACTTTATTCAATTGTTTATGATGTGTTATTGCACCGTTTTCTTCTCTATATGCAACAATATTCTCAGCAATTTGTCGAGATAAACCTGACACGTGCTGTAACAACGTACTTGACGCTGTATTAACATCAACACCGACTTGGTTTACGGCCGTTTCAACCACAAAATCTAAAGCGCCACCTAACGCTTTTTGATTTACATCATGCTGATATTGTCCAACGCCAATAGATTTTGGATCAATTTTTACAAGCTCACTTAAAGGATCTTGAACACGTCTCGCAATGGACACAGCACTTCTTTCTTCTACTTGAAAGTCCGGAAATTCCGCTTTTGCAATGTCTGATGCAGAGTAAACAGAAGCCCCCGCTTCATTGACGATAATATATTTCAAGTCAAGTTGATTTTCTTGAATCATATTCGCAACAAATTGTTCTGTTTCTCTACTTGCTGTACCATTACCTATTGCTACCAAGTCAATATGGAATGCTTTCACTATTTCTAAAAATGTGCGCTCAGCTTCTTTGATTTTCGAAACTGGAGGGTGTGGATATATCACCGATTTTTCTATGAAAGTGCCATAAGGATTTACCACTGCTAATTTACAACCCGTTCTAAAAGCTGGGTCTACCCCTAAAATTTGTTTATTCTTTAATGGCGGTTGTAGTAACAGACTTTTTAGATTTTCACTAAATAAGTGAATCGCTTGGGTTTCGGCACGCTCAGTTAAATCGCCTCGAATTTCTCTTTCAATTGAAGGAAATATTAAACGTTTCATTGCGTCATCAATTGCGTTTTCAACGTAAGCTGTTAAATCATTTTGCGCTTTAAGTTCTAACTTTTTAATATTTTGCGTAAGCTCTAAAAGGTTGGCTTCAATTTTAATTTGTAAAACTTTTTCTGATTCACCACGATTCATCGCTAATATACGATGATTTGCGACTTTGCGTAGTGGCTCTTGATAATCGTAATACATTTCAAATGTCGCTTTTTCATCTTCCGCATTTTTCTTTTTCTGCGAAGTAATATTCGCTGTTTTTAGCGTTTGACTTAAAATTTGTTTTCGATATTGCGGATGATCTGCTATTTTCTCAGCGATAATGTCTTGTGCACCTTGCAATGCATCTTCAACTGAAGATACTTCATCATTGATAAATTCAGATGCTTTTTCCTCAATATTCGCATTTTGTTGTTGTAGATATAGCCACTCTGCTAAAGGTTCTAACCCTTTTCTTTTAGCTTCTGTAGCACGTGTCTTTTTCTTTTGTTTGAAGGGTCGATATAAATCTTCGACACGCTGCAATTTTGTTTGCTTTTGGATTTCATTTTTTAGCTCAGCTGTTAATAAGCCCTGTTGCTCTATATTATGGATGACTTCATCTTTTCTTTTTTGAAGATTTTCCATATATTGATATTCATCGGCTATTTGTTTAATTTCAACTTCATCTAGGCCACCGGTTACTTCCTTTCGGTAACGCGCGATAAAAGGTACTGTGTTTTTCTCCTCTAACAACTGCAATACAGCGTTAATATGTTTGATTGGAAATTGATATTTATTATGTATGTCTTGAACAAAATGATTGGTCAAGTTAAATCCCCACTTTCTCGTTTCTCATTCTTCATTATTGTAACATTCACATTTAAAAGTTGATAGTTTAATCCAAAGCACTCAAAATAGATGCTTCTTGTAAAAAATAATCGCTATTTTTAATTTTTAAAAAAAGTAAAAAAGGCTAGGATATCAATCCCAAAATAAACATACTAAGATTAGCTGTGAAGAAATTTATGACGATAGATTTCTTCACAGCTATTTTTTATAGTTGTAGAGAGAAGTAGATCGAGTAGACTCTTGGATCTTTGAATCCGCAATTTAAACTGATCAGCTTTACTCTCCTTTTGAAATTCGTTTGAAGTATGTTGGGTTCTTGAAACCGTGTATAGGAAAATGAGATGAAAAAGGCTAAGTAAAGTTCAAAGCTTCTCAATTCTTTAAAGGAGGCTATATTTATCAATTACTTAGGTGTTGATATTAGTAAAAGAAGTAGTGTCGTAGCTCATTATCATAACGATCAATTTCAAAGAGAATTTACCATTCAAAATAATAAAAATGGTTATAATTATTTATTAAAGTATTTGAATGATTTAGACCACCTACAAATCATTTTTGAATCTACTGGTATTTATTCAAGAGGTATGACTCGATTTTGTCGCGTAAATCAAATTAATTATATTGAGATGAACCCGTTAGAAGCTAAATTCAGAACAAGTTCTTTAAGATCATGGAAAACCGATCAAGCTGATGCACATAAACTTGCGCTTTTGGCATTCAATATGAAGGACGCTAAAATTCAACGTCATACTGAAGAAATATATTTTGAGCTTAGAGAACGTGCAAGATTTCATTTAGAAATGGAAAATGATCAAAATAAACTAAAGGTAGAATTAGTTGAAGTGCTTCATCAAACATTTCCAGGCTTAGAAAAGTTATTTAAAAATAGGTACTCTAAGATTGCTTTAAATATAGCTAAAGTATTTCCTCATCCCAATTGTGTTTTCGCATTAACACATGACGAATTAACTCATACCATACTTAATTCAACAGCTAAAGGCATGTCCATTAAAAAAGCTCAAAAGTATACGAATGATTTGATTTCAATAGCACAAAATAGCTTCCCTACAGTTAAACAATCTTCATTTCTCGTAGAGAAATTAAGACATCTATGTGATAAATTACTTAAATCTATGCATGAAAAAGATTTGTTTGATAAAGAGATGATTAAATTAGCTAAGACAACTGATGCGTTTGAAAATATAGTTTCTATTCCTGGGTTAGGAGAATTAACCACTGCTTTACTGATTGGAGAGCTTGGAGATATAACACATTTTGAAACAAACAAACAACTCAATGCGTATGTCGGAATTGATATAAAACGTTATCAATCAGGTAATTCTATGAGCAGAGATACAATTAATAAAAGAGGTAATAAGAAAGCTAGACGTTTATTGTTTCTAATCATCATGAATATCATTAGAGGACGAAATCGTTATAAAAATCATGTTGCAGACTATTACTACAAATTAAGAAAGCAGCCAAATGAGAAACCTCATAAGACTGCAGTCATAGCTAGTGTGAATCGTTTGTTAAAAACCATTCATTATCTTATTACTAACAATCAATTATATGATTATCAAAAAGCACCACACTAATGTAACCATATAATCATATACATCATAACACCTTATTCAAAAAAATTAAATTGAACGGGCTAATTTAGTAATGCTTATTTTAAACATAAAGACTTGACTAATCGTAGGAAATAGAGCCTGGGACATAAATACCAAAATAAATAGCTCGAAGATGATTTTGATAAAAATCGTCTTCGAGCTTCCTTTTTATTGTCATGCTTCGTATTATATAGGCTCGCTTTCCGAGGGGACAGCCTCAGCCTGTAGTCTTCGGCTCGTCCTGTTCCCTCAGGAGTCTCGCTATAAATACTTCGCTTATATATGTAATCATTCACCATTATACTTAAAAAAATAAGGCACTTTCGTATAATTTAATTCATCACAACAAAAACTAAATTAACGAGGTGCCTAAGGAAATTAGTCGCATCTAGTGCGGCTAAACTGATGATAAAAGGAAAAAATCCGAGATTTTTCGTTTTTTACGAAAACCTCGGATTTCATCGATTATTGAGACAATTTTGTCTCAGGCTCTTCCTTTTTACGATATGACTTCGTTTTTACACGTCATCATTTACTTTTATAGTTAAAAAATGTTAATCTATCAGATTTATTTTTTTGCTGCTTCTTGCAATTTTTTTATAGCGGTTCTTTGTAAACGTGATACATGCATTTGGCTTAAACCGATACGCTCTCCAGTTTCTTTTTGACTCAATCCATCTATAAAAGTACACTGGATAATTTCTCGCTCACGATCAGATAAAATAGGTAAAATCCGTTCAAGTATCATACGTTTTTCAGTTAAGTCGAAATTTTCATCTTGTTGTCCCATAATATCTAATAATGTAACCGTTGAACCGTCTTTATCCGCTTCGATGGAATGATCCACACTCAGTGCATTATAACTCTGACCCATTTCCATCGCTTCAAGAACGTCCTCTTCTGAAACTTCAAGTCTATCAGCGATTTCACTGATTGAAGGTGATCGTTCTAATTCGTTCGTTAATTCATCGCTGACCTTTTTAATCCTCGGTCCTATTTCTTTTATTCTACGTGGGACATGGACACTCCATGTTTTATCACGTAAATATCGCTTAATTTCACCTATAACAGTCGGAACCAAGAAAGCTTCGAATTTTCTATCAAAAGATAAATCAAATCGATTAATCGCGCCTATAAGTCCAACCATACCCACTTGCACTAAATCTTCATGATGCGATTGGCCTTTTGAGTATTTATAGGCTAAGGATTCAATTAACTTTTCGTAGTGTTTAACGAGCTTTTCTTGCGCCTCTTCGTCATGATGCTCTTGATGTGCTTGAATCCATTGGTTGATTTGTTCAGGTGAAACAGCGTTAGCTGATTTCGACTCTTTCGCCATTATTTCGCACCTGCTCTTTTCTAATATACTTAATCATACTAATCGTAACACCAGTTTCTTTATCAACTGTCACTTCATCCATCAACGATTCGATTAAGAATAAACCTAAGCCACCTTCTCTTAAAAAGTCAATATTTTCATTTTCTTGGTAAGGGCCTAGATTTTGTTTAGTCTCTTGGTAGTTAAAGCTATCACCTTGATCAGAAACAATGATTTTAATACGATCTGATTCAAGTTCAAAACCAACATTGATGTAGCCTTTTTCTTCTTTGCCTTTGTATGCATGTTTCACTGCATTCGTCACAGCTTCACTTACAGCAATCTTTGCGTCTTCAATATCATCATAAGTCGCACCTGCACGTGTAAAAACTCCAGAAAGTGTTAAACGAATTAAACTCACATATTCAGCTGAAGCAGGAAGTCTCATTTCAATGAAATCATTTGCATGTGTCATTTTATTCGACCTCCGTTCCTTCGTTGACATGCATTAAATCATCAAGACCTGTAATTTCAAATAATCGTTTAATCCTATCATTCACACCTAAAATATATAATTCTTTTTCATGTTGATTTAAAGCTTTTAAAGTCCCGACAAATAAACCTAGTCCAGTTGAATCCATGTAGGTCAAATTTTCTAAGTTTACATAAATATCGTGTGTCCCTGCTTGTCGAATGGGCACCAACACTTTTTCTAACTCTGACACAGTTGCAACGTCAAGTTCACCAGCTACTGAAATATCATAATGCGTCTTGTGTTCTTGCGTTTCTATATTAAGGTTCATTATTGATTACACTCCTACGTTTATTCTCTACTTAACTTTCTTACCCATTTCTAATCAATTGTAATCTTACTATCTTATTTAATGTACGCGCTTAATAATAAGTATTGTAAGATCATCACGTTTACCAGACTTTTGTACTCTTAAAAGCTCTTCGTATAAAAGTTGCACAATATCTTGTGGATGCAATGATTTATATTCAAGGATAAAATCAAGGATATTTTGTGTATTGATGAAATGTCCATCCTCTTTGCGTATTTCAGTCACACCGTCTGTGAAAATAATAATCATATCATCAATTTCAATCACTATCTCTTGCTGTTGATAACGAACGTGAGGGCTTACACCTAAAACGCGGCCCCGTACTGTAATTTCTTCAAATTCATTGGTTTTTGCTCTAAAAATATACCCCGGCTCATGTCCAGCAGAGCTACAGTAAAGCACATGGTTTAAATCTTCGTATAAACCATAAAACATTGTGACAAACATGTTCTGATTAATATTTTTTTCAACTACACGATTTAAGCGCTTCAAACCATCATTAGGCAATTGAGAGTGGCCATAAGAATCCATACCAAATTTAATCATACTCATTGCCAATGCTGCCGGGATGCCTTTACCTATGACATCAGCAACAGCAAAACTCATCGTACCATCTTTATGATCAATCAAGTTAAAATAGTCGCCGCTCACATGTTGTGCTGCAACTGAAATGACACCAATTTGAATGCTATCAAATTGAGGGATGTTTGTTTTTAACATCGTTTGTTGTAATCTTGAAGCTACATCTAACTCTTTGTCATGAACTTCAACTTTGTTAACTAAATTTTTATAATCTTGATAATTATAGCCGAAGCTTTCAACGACTGTCTTTAAAACGTCTAAGCTCTCAATCATCTCTGATTGACTTAATGAATTGTTTTTAAAAAACTGTTTATGTATACACACAAAATCTTCAGGTACTAATGCATCGTCTCGTAAATCCTTCGAAAATGATTGCGCTTGTTTCAATACTTTTTCTCTATTTTCGTGCTTTAAAAATTGACGCACGAGTTCGAAATAGCGCAATTTGCTTTCTTCCGACATTAGACGTCCCCCTTCACTTTATAAAAGCTAAAAGGCTTTAGGAGAGTTGTCCTAAAGCCTATTTATGATGATTCATGTTCAGTCCTAAACTAATACCAAGTGCGTAATTAACTTCTTTCATCTTTTCTTCAGATAAAAATGTTAATTTCTCTTTAAGTCTCTTCTTATCGACCGTTCGAATTTGTTCTAATAAGATGACAGAATCTTTGTCGAGCTTATATTTATTTTTTTCTATTTCTACATGCGTTGGTATTTTAGCTTTATTAATCCGACCAGTAATTGCTGCGACAATAACAGTTGGACTGTATTTATTTCCAGTGTCATTCTGAATAATAACTACGGGCCTTACTCCCCCCTGTTCAGAGCCCTGTACTGGTGATAAATCTGCTAAGTAAACGTCCCCGCGCTTCATTTAGTCATCCTTATAATCTGATAACAAGTGTGATTCATTACAATCACAGGCTTCACATTCAACTGAATATGCTTCAGTTGCTAGGGAGAGATTCAAATCTGCCATTTGAACATAGCCTTCTTTTAAAGATTGTTCTAAATTTTTAAATCTTGTTTGATTGAATGCTGACATAAATAGGACCTCCATATCAATACAACACATTAAAAAATTCTCTGATTACTGATTATAATATCAAAAATCAGTCGGAAGTACCATACTATTTTAATAATTCGTTCGAGATTTCGGTCATTTCTTTTGTCACATATTGACGCGCGATACGTCTGCCTAAATTACAAAGGACTTCATAATTAATTGTTTGCTGTTGTGCTGCTAAAGCTTCAACAGATTGTGATATGTGTGCCTGGTTATCAATTAAAATCACTTCATCACCGAGCTGTGTATGTCCGGGCACACGAATTGCTGTCTGATCCATGCTTACACGTCCAACCACTTCACATTGGAAAGCACCTAAACGCACATTTGCATGTTGCATTGAACGTAAATAACCATCTGCATACCCAATAGGAAGTAAAGCAACATGCATATCTTCTGGGGCCTTAAATGTATGACCATAGCCGATACCTTCACCTTTACGGACATGTTTAACTTGCATCACTTGTGACACTAACTTTGCTGAAGGCTTCAGCTTAGCTGTTGCCTTTTCTTCTATGAAAGTTGAAGGATAATAACCGTACAAAGCGATACCAGCTCTAAAGGCATTACATAATGCAGGATCAAAACGTAATGCACCAGCAGAGTTTTGTATATGAATATACGGTGGATGGTCAGTGCTTTCAATCATTTCTTCAAAACGTGTATATTGTTGTTGCGCGGAATCATCATCCTCATCTGCCGAATGAAAATGCGAAAAAGCTCCTTCAAACACCAATAAATCATGTGCTTCTATCATTGCTTTCACTTCATGATACGTTTCTATATCTTTAATCCCTAATCGATTCATTCCAGTATCCAATTTAATGTGCATCCATAAAGATTTATCTGTATCACTATCGATATATGAAATTGCCGCTTCTAACCATGATTTTGAAGGAACGGCTACCGCAACACGATGTTGAATCGCTTTGTTAATTGCATCAGGTGGTATGCTTGATAAAATTAAAATCTTCTCTTTAATACCATGCATTCGTAGCTCTATCGCCTCATCTAACGTTGCTACACAAAAGAACTCTGCCCCTAATTGACTAAGATGCTGAGCAATTTGTATACTGCCTAAACCATAAGCATTTGCTTTAACAACAGGCATCAATGTTTTATTCGGTTGCAGTTTTGTTAATGCATAATAATTTTCTGTAATTGCATCTAAATCTATTTTCAATGTGGTGGTACGATAATACTTTTCTGACATTCAAGTCACCTTCCTCAATTATTAAAGCGCATTCCGCTATGTTCCTATTCATCTTTTTCTAAAATCACTTGACTCACGGCATACTGTTCTGTGTGCGTAATGGATACATGGACTTTAAACCCTTCATATTGTATCGTAGGTTTCCCCATTTCATCATTTTCACAATGAACATCCTGAAATGACACGCTTTCCCCTATACCTGTGCCTAATGCTTTGCTAAAAGCTTCTTTTACAGCAAAACGTCCAGCTAAAAACTCAAGCCGCCTTCTTTCTGATTGGATATTGTTGAAAGTTTCTCGCTCCCCAGAGGTTAAAACTCTATCTGGAAAACGGCTTTGGCGACTTAGTATTTTACGCATCCGTGACATTTCAACTAAATCTATTCCTATTCCAAATATCATGAAATCTCTTCATCTCCATCATTCATCTGATTCGACGTCGCATTCTGAGGAAGATCAAGGTCATTTTGACTTTCCTGTTTTATAAATTTCATTATTTTTAATGCGACTTGCTTATCAATATAAGATACTTGGTGATTTCCGCCTGCAGTAGAAAGCGTTAATGTTGCGAGATGGAATTTCCTCATAATCCATCCTTCATTTAAATCCACATTTTGAATTCTAAAGAGAGGAATCGTATCTTGCCTGATAAATATAAACCCTTCTCTCACTGTAATTAGATCTTTTGTATAGTGATATCCAAATATTCGATATTGATAAATAGGATTTAACCATACATATATAATAAGGTACAACAGCCATATTACAGCAATCAAACCACTTAAAACAAGCATCCATTTATTCCACTCTAAATAAAAAGCTGCCACAAGACTCGCAATGAGTACCATCAAGATGATTGTAGCAACTATCACTGCTACAACTCGCATTGCTTTAGGACCCTGCTTACTCATTTTTTCCATGATACGCTGTTGCACCTCCTAAATACCATTGATTATAAGCCTTCGCTTTATCTTTATCTTCAAAATTTAATCCAACTTTTTTATTGATTGAGCCACTTGCTAAAATAAATCGAAAATGTGTCAGGCTTGCTCGTCGCATAAAAGGATGTGCACTTTCTTGATAACCTAAAACTTTGTCTTTTTTAAAGTAAGTCGTTTTAAATCCAAATCCTGTTACTTTACATACCGACGCCTCATCTTTACTGAAGTATGCGCCAGAATAAAGTGTCGCAATCCAACTGTGTAATACGAAATAAGCAATGATAATGACAGTCGGTATCCAAATCCATGTCCATAAATAATCATTAAGCGCCCATACGATAGCTATAAGAATGAGCGAAATTATCCAAAAACGTCTATGAAACCCACGCCACGGCATCCCTTTTTCAACTTGATGAAAAGCCATATCCGGAACTAATGATGAAATTAACGTTTGTGCTTCTTTTTGTTTGATAAATGGTAACACCGTGATGCGACCAGTGATCGTATCGTCTTCTGTATCCGAATCCATGTCACTTGTAATAATAAATGCATATTCCGTATAACCAAGCATGTGTCTAATAAATGACTTTTCTTCTTCAATCGCTTGAATTCTTGAAATTGGAAGGGTCATAGTTTTTACATTAAACAAACCATATTTAACTTTTAAGAAATCGCCATTGCGAATAAGGGTGAATTGATAAAATCGAATCATATTCATCAACACACCGGCAATATAGGCAATGAATAAAATCGCAAAAATAACGATAAACGTGGCAATTGTAATATGCGATACAAAACCGTTGACTTGAGAAAAGATTTTATCCCAAGGAATCACATCGGAGAGCGCTGACAGTATTGGTAATATCGTAAGTAATGCGACAAAAAGCGCCCCACTCGTCATACTCATGAATAATAAATTTTTCAATGATAATTGATAAACGTGTATATCTTCATGTTGGGCATTGTTAGCAGTCGTATCCTCAAGTTGAATATGTTCATTCACTGTTTCAACTGTTTCAGTTTTTTCAATTTCGCGCTTCGTTTTTTCTATTTCTTGTTGAATCCAAACGCTTTGTTGCTTTGTGACCATGTCTAAGGTTATGCCATCGCTAGGTGTTTTAATCGTAAGTTTTACGCCCCCTACAAGTTGATGGACAATATTTTGAGTGATATCAACAGATTGTATACGCTTAATATTCAATTCTTTACGTTCTAAATTAAAAAGACCGCTTGTAAGTACAAAATATTCATTCTCTATCCAATAACGAGTACGAAAAATTTCAACAGAACGTCTTAAAAAACTCAATACAAACAAAATTGTAAGAATTCCAGGCCACACATAGTTTTTTAAATCTGTAAAATCAAATGAATCTAATTGAAATATAAGAAAGACAACAATCAATATAAAATTATCTTTAATTGCCGTAATCAATGACAATATATATGAAATCGGATGCAATTTTTGCGGACTATACATCTGCATCACCACCTTTAAGTCGGTTGACACAATAGACTTCAATACGTTTCGCATCTTCACCGAGAACGAGAGGAAGTTGGATACTATGACCCGCGGTAGTACAATGCAACTGTTGCAATTGATAATGCCTTTGTAACGGTCCATTTTCACGCGAAATACTTTGAATCCGCTCTATTTGAATGACTTCATATTTTCTAAACCACCATCGTTTTTGAATTTCAATATGATGCGCTGTTAAGCGATATGTATAATAGCGATAATAAATAAACGGCTTTACTATAAAATAGATAAGCGCCATGACTGCTACTACGGCAAAGAGGTATATCATATTCATCCATAAGTCATAATATAACCATAGCCAACTCGCAACGCCAATCAAGACGATTACGACGCAACATTGTATGACACTTAATATTTTCATATATGTCAATGCCACCTTTGGGGGGTGAAGAAATTCAAATTCCATAATGATTTAACACTCCTCAATAAATTTAGCATCATTATATCACAAATCTTTATGTAGGCTGAATGCATTCCAATGCCTTTTCAAGTGCATTTTACTTTTTGAACATGATTAAAAGAGGCCAAACAATGCCTAACAGATGCGTTATAGACACCACTCATCAGTGTCTGCTTCAACGCTTCTGTATACCTGATTGTCTAACCTCTTTAAAATTAATGGTCATCATCACAACACAATGACGTACTTTAACTAATAGTCATATTGTACGGATTGTTTATAATAAAGTTGCCTATTTTTGATGATCTGCAAAAGTGCGGCCCTTCTTCACTTTCGTTTCTCTTTTATGTTTAAAGTTACCTTTTTTGTTGTTATTATTTTGTTTAAAATTGCGGTTTGATTTAGAGTGACGCTTATTATTGCCTACTTTACGATTTCCTTTTGGTGAACGATTTTTACGTGCTAAAGGTTTTTCAAATGTAAGTTGTACTTCAACTTCATCATTTGATTCAACAAGTTCTTGTAATAATGCTGTGACAAGTTCTGTTTGATCGTAAGTTTCTAATAATTGTTTCGCAATATTTTCTACACGTGGTTCTTTATCAGCTTCCATCCAATTTTGAACCTTACTCTTAATTTCATCTTCACGAGCTTTTAAAACTTCTTTACGATGTGGCGGTCTTAATGCGCGCATTTGACGACGATTCGTTTGCTCGATTTGACGGATATAATCCATTTCAATTGGGTTAACAAAAGTAACAGCGATACCATGTTTACCTGCACGTCCTGTACGACCAATACGGTGTGTATAGCTTTCAGTATCTTGAGGGATATCAAAGTTATAAACGTGGCTTACACCTGAAATATCAAGTCCTCTCGCCGCCACATCTGTAGCTACTAAAATATCGATTTGATCATTTTTAAATTTTTTCAAAACTTCAAGACGTTTCGCCTGTGTAATATCACCGTGTAAACCTTCTGCTTTATAACCTTTAGATAATAATGCACTTGTTAACTCATCTACACGACGTTTTGTACGTCCAAATACAATAGCTAATTCAGGTTGATGAACGTCTAAGAAGTTCGTAAACGTATCAAATTTCTCTAATTCTTTCACAATTGTATAATACTCATCAATTTGTGGATCAGAAATTTCATTGTTCATCGTTTTAATAATTCTTGGTGACTTCATGAATTTTTGAACCAATTCTTGTATTGCCTTTGGCATTGTTGCTGAGAACAACATTGTCTGACGGTTTTCAGATGGTAATTTATCCATAATATAACGCATATCGTCGATGAAGCCCATATTCATCATTTCATCCGCTTCATCCAAAATTAATGTTTCGATAGATTGCGTTTTTAAAGTACGACGATTAAGGTGATCAATCACACGCCCTGGTGTACCTACAACGATTTGTGGTCCACGTTTTAAAGATTTAATTTGACGATCAATTGGCATACCGCCAAAAACAGTGACAACTTGAACTTTTTGCCCACGACTAAATTCTCTCAATTGTTCAGCCACTTGCATCGCTAATTCACGTGTCGGTGCTAAGATTAAAGCACGCACACCTTCTTTTCCAATTACTTTTTCAATAAGTGGAATACCAAACGCACCTGTTTTTCCTGTTCCAGTTTGCGCTTGTCCTAATATATCGATGTTTTCGAGTGCATATGGGATACTATCTTTTTGGATGGGTGTCGGCTCTGTAAAACCCATTGCCTCGAGGGTTTCAGCTGTACGTTCTGAAACACCTAAATTTGTAAAATTTTGCAAAGTAATTCTCCTTTTTTGAATCATAATTCTCATATATTTTTGTCAAATAAGTTTAATCTAACTTCTACATATTACCATCTTAGCCACAATACCGCAATAAACGAAAAATCAATATCATTTAAATTCTTATACATTTTCTAAGGATTTAAATGATATTGCTAACAACTAAAATGAGACTGATATTAAACTTTTTAGGTTACGCCTTTACAAGCGCCTCGACCACTTCTTCTAGACGCATGCCTCTTGATGCTTTAACAAGAACAACGTCACCTTGATCTACAATAGAAGTCAAATAACGAATCATCTTCTCTTTTGTATCAAAATGAATCGCTTCGTCCACATGATGTTTTCCTTTTTCATGAATTTCCATTGCCGCCTCACCAAACGTATACAGACCATTAATCCCTTTACCGTCCAAATATTGACCGACACTTGCGTGCATGATTTTAGATTGTGCCCCTAGCTCTAAAACATCACCTAAAATTAATATTTTATTACCTTCTAAAAGTGTCAATGTTTCAATGGCAGCTTTCATACTTGTAGGGCTTGCATTATACGCATCATTGATAATCAATGCACCATTTTTAGCTTTAAATTTTTGCATACGCATGTCAGTCAACTGTAATTGATTGAGTTGTTGTTGGATTTCATCGTGTTGAATATTTAAAGCACGTGCAACCGTAATCGCAATGGCTGCATTTCGCATATTGTGTTCGCCTAACACTGGGATTGAGTATTGTTCATTGTCATTTAATTTAAATACAATTCCTTCATCATGATGCGAAACAATTTCACATTGTACATCATTGGAAGCATTTCGCCCAATGCTGATGACTTTAGCTGATTCTAAAGTGTCAACATGAGGTTGCAATAAAGGCTCGTCCCCATCATATATGAAGTAGCCTCCTGGTTTTAAACCTTTAACGATTTCAAACTTAGCTTTTGCGATGCCTTCACGTGAACCCAAATCTTGCAGATGTGACTCACCAATGTTCGTTATAATCGCAAAATCCGGTTGTGCAATTGTAGATAACAATTCAATTTCGTGAAAACCAGACATTCCCATTTCTAAAATCGAAATTTCTGTATCTTTATTTAGATTTAAAATTGTTAACGGCATACCGATTTCATTATTGTAATTGCCCTGTGTCTTTTGTACACGGTAATGTCCGGCTAAGACATTTTCAATCATATCTTTCGTTGTCGTTTTACCGTTAGAACCAGTAACAGCAATAACAGTTGGAGATACATATTGAAGATAAGCTTTTGCTAATTGTTGTAACGCCACTAGCGTATCCGAAACTACAATCACCGGACCCGCTTGTGGGAATTCAACTGAACTTTGCGCTTCAAAGAAAGTTGCCCCAGCCCCGTCGCGCAATGCTTGCTCAGCATATTGGTGACCATCCACATTTTCACCTTTGAAAGGAATAAAGAGCTGACCTTTTTCAATCTTTCTAGAATCAATAGTGACGCCTTTAATCTCTACATCTAAATATTGTGAATCAATTTTACAATCTATCCATTCAGCAATTTGTTTTAACGTGATATTAATCATTGTCCAAAACTCCTAGTCAATGCGATGTTTATTTTTTTGTTTATCTGCATATCGCTCTTTTGCTAAATCTATTAACTTAGTAATTAATTCCGAATAAGAAACGCCCATGTTTTCCCACAGTTTTGGATACATACTATAAGCTGTAAAACCTGGCATCGCATTCGTTTCATTAATAAATATTTGATTATCTTCTGTAACAAAGAAATCAGCGCGTAATAATCCAGAACAGTCGGTCGCTTTAAAAGCTTCCACCGCCATATTGCGTAAAGTCATTTGTACTTCTTGGTCTAGCTCTGCAGGGATCGCTAACTTCACTTTTCCATCTTTATATTTTGACTTGTAATCATAAAATGCAACATCTTTCACGACTTCACCTGGCCAAGTTGTCTCTGGATAGTCATTTCCAAGCACAGCCACTTCAATCTCACGCGCATTCACACCTTGTTCGATTACTAGTTTACGGTCAAATTGAAATGCTTCCTCTATCCCTTGAATTAAAGCTGCTTCATCTTCACATTTACTAATTCCGACACTTGAACCTAAATTTGCTGGTTTAACAAATACAGGGAACTCTAATTTATCGTGGACTAACTTAAGAATGTTTTTACGGTACTTTTCGTATTCACTTCGTAAAAAACTTACATATGGGAGTTGTGGTAAACCGCGATGTGCAAATAATTGTTTCATAACGAGTTTATCCATTGAGCTAGATGCAGCCAATACACCATTGCCTACATAAGGAAGATCTAACACTTCAAATAATCCCTGAATCGTACCATCTTCACCATTAGGCCCATGTAAGAGTGGAAATACAGCGTCATAACGGCCACCTTGGCTGCTATCTGTTAACATCGTAGAAATATCTCCTTCTACGTTATTCGCCATTTTTAATTCATCCGTACTTGTAATTTCTTCGGTAATGTTTTCTGTTTTCTTCCATTTACCTTCATTAGTAATATAAATAATATCAATGTGGTAACGTTCTTTATCTATCGCATTTAATACGTTTTGCGCTGTTAAAATAGACACATCATGTTCAGCACTTTTACCACCATAAATGATACATAAAGCTTCCTTTGACATAAACCCGCCTCCATATATTTCGTCTAATCTACATCTTACCATGACAAACATTTGTATTGCATTTATTTTTCGGCATTATTAGCAATTTGATTACAACTTATGTAAAATCGGTATATAATGAAAACAAAAGAAATAATGTGTAAAGGAGATTGACATGGTATCTTCTCGACAACAAACGCAAAAGTCATTTTTGCGACGGTTAGACTGGCAGTTAATTACGCTTATTACTGTCCTTTTTGTAATTAGTATTATGACGATTCATTCAGCAATGGGGGGCGGCCAATATAGCTTAGATTTTGGTTTAAGGCAAATTTTTTATTACATACTTGGTGCAATCATTGCTTTTATAATTATGTTATTTTCACCTAAAAAAATACGAAAATATACTTATATCATTTACTTTATATTTATTGTTCTATTATTAGGATTAATCATTTTACCTGAATCTGCAATAACACCTGTGATTAACGGTGCTAAAAGTTGGTATCGCTTCGGCCCTATTAGCATTCAACCTTCAGAATTCATGAAAATCGTACTGATTTTAGCCATCTCAAAAGTTGTTGCCCAACACAATCGCTTCACTTTCAATAAATCTTTCGAAACGGACTTAATGTTATTATTTAAGATTGCTTTTGTGAGTATCATTCCAATGGCCCTTATTCTGTTACAAAACGATTTAGGAACAACACTCGTGATACTTGCGATTATCGCTGGTATTGTGATTGTAAGCGGTGTGACTTGGAAAATTTTAGCACCTCTATTTGGTACAGTCATTATAATTGGATTCGCCTTAATTTTATCCATTATTTATAAGCCAAGTTTAATTGAAAATGTGGCTGGTATTAAAACATATCAATTAGGCCGTATAAATTCATGGTTGGATCCGTATTCCTACAGTTCGGGGGATGGATTTCACTTAACGGAATCTTTAAAAGCCATTGGATCAGGTCAATTAATAGGAAAAGGTTTGAATAACGGAGAAGTCTACATTCCAGAAAATCATACAGACTTTATTTTTTCAGTAATTGGTGAGGAATTTGGCTTTATCGGGGCTGTCGTTCTTTTAGGTATCTTTTTACTATTGTTGATTCATTTACTACGCATGGCGACGAATGCTGATGATTTATTTAATAAGTCTTTTATCGTTGGTTATGCAAGTTTATTATTATTCCATATCGTTCAAAACATAGGTATGACGATTCAATTATTACCTATTACAGGTATTCCGTTACCCTTTATAAGTTATGGAGGAAGTTCGTTGTGGAGTTTGATGACAGGGATAGGTGTAATTTTAAGTATTCATTATCATACGCCTAAAAAATATGATGAAAATCTCAATACGACGAAAACTGCGAGCCCTTCCCACAATTGATTCACAATTCATAAACACATATAGAAAAAACACTTAGATGTCATCGAGCTTGTACATCTAAGTGTTTTCTTATTTAATACGATTAATATTTTCAGTTGCAGGTTTGGGATTAGGTAGCGTACGCATAATATCAAATCGGGATTTGGTTTTCTTAACTTTGACACCGATTGAAGACAACATTTGAACTACATTTTGAAGCTTGTCATTCTTTTTTGCCATGAAATCACCCCATACTTAGCTTATCTACTACCCTTATATTACCCCAAATTTCGACATATTACTACACCAAAGTTTAAATTTACAAAAATTATTTTTTTATATTTTTTAACCGAAGTGCATTAATAACAACAGAAACAGAACTAAATGCCATTGCTGCGCCTGCAACCCACGGCGCTAAGAAGCCTGCAGCTGCAATTGGAATGCCGATTAAGTTATAACAAAATGCAAAAAAGAGGTTTTGTTTAATATTTTTTATTGTAAGGTGACTCAATTTTAATGCTTCTGCAATAGAAGCTAATTTATTTTTAACTAACGCTATATCTGCTGATTCAAGTGCAATATCTGAACCTGAACCCATAGCAACACCGATATCACTTGTCATGAGTGCAGGTGCATCATTAATGCCATCGCCCACCATCATAACACGTTTCCCCTCGCTTTGAAGGTCACGAATGACTTTGGATTTTTCATCGGGTTTGACTTCTGAAATGATACGATCAATGCCAAGCTCATGACCAATAGCACGTGCAGTTTGTTCGCTATCACCACTCAACATAATGAGCTCATGATTTTCACTTAATTGATTTAATACTGTTTGTGCGTCTTCTTTCGGTTCATCTCGCAACGCCATCAACATTGCAAGTTGATTGTCAATTGTCATACCCACAACTGTAGACCCTTGTTGCTCAAGGTCACGCACTTGTGTATATTCAGATTCCATCAACTGAACGTTTTCTGATATAAAACGAACTGAACCAATACGAATGTGTTGATTTTGTATCACACCAGAAATACCATTTCCTGCATGTGTTTGATACTGTTGCACATCCAAAGTTTGTGCATCTTTAAAATGTTGGACTAACGCTTTAGAAAGCGGATGTTCTGATTGTGCTTCCATACTTTTAATGTATGCACCTAATGATTCATCTTCCATATAATCTATCACATGAACGACTTCTGGTTCACCATGTGTTAGCGTTCCGGTTTTATCAAATACAATTGTATCAACATGTTTCGTTTGTTCTAATGATTCCGCTGTTTTAAATAAAATACCCGCTTCTGCTGCTCGACCTGAACCGACCATAATAGAAGTTGGTGTGGCTAAACCTAAAGCACACGGACAAGCAATGACGATTACAGCAATAAAGATTTCAAGAGATTCAGTAAGTTGAAATGGTGTAATCACTAAATACCAAATTAAAAATGTGACGAGCGCAATTGCGATGACTGATGGCACAAAAATATTAGAAATTTTATCCGCTAATCTTTGAATTTGCGGTTTATCATTTTGAGCATCTTCAACAACTTTAATAATTTGATTTAAAATCAAATCTTCACCCACATGTGTCACTTTTAACTTAATGAAGTTCGTTTGGTTGATTGTACTACCAATCACTTGATCCCCTACAGTTTTTTCAACTGGGATACTCTCACCCGTTAACATCGATTCATTAATCGTTGTTTCACCTTCAATAATTTCGCCATCAAGTGGAATCTGTTGTCCTGTTCTCACACGGACAATATCCCCTACTCTAATATCTTCAATAGGTAACATTTCAGTTTCACCATGGCGTTCAACTTCTGCATCTCTAACTTGTAAAGCTGCGAGCTTACTAATCGCATCACTGGCATGTCCTTTTGCTCTTTTTTCAAAATATTTACCTAATAAAATTAATGTAATTAAAATCGCACTTGTTTCAAAATAAAGTGGTGTATGGCTATGTCCATGATGGTGTGGCGTTGTGAACATCAAATAAATACTATAAAAATAAGCTGCTGAAGTTCCCATCGCTACAAGAACATCCATATTTGCACTTTTATTTGTTAATGATTTATAAGCACCTACATAAAATTGCCAACCTAAAACAAATTGAATCGGTGTCGCAAGTATCAATTGAAACCAAGGATTAAGTAATAAATCCGGCACTGGAATAAAGCTTAAAAATGAAAAATGCGCAAACATCGTATAAAGTAACGGTAAAGCCAGAACGAGCGAGACAATAAATTTATATTTCTGACGTTTAAGTTCATCATGTTTACGTTGATCTGCTTCTTTTTTAGTCTCCATTGGAAATGCTTGATAACCAATTTTCGCGACACGTTCATAGATTTCTTCTATTGAAATTTGATTAGGATCAAATGTAACTGTCCCTTTCTCCATAACTAGATTGACGCTTACTTGATCGATACCTTCCTCCCGATCTAGCACACGTTCAATCCTTGAAGAACAAGCCGCACAGGTCATGCCTGAAATTTTAAAAGTTTCTTGTGCCATATTTTCATCTCCTATACCTATACAGGGTATATTCTCCATTTAAAATGAGGGGCCATTTTTCGTTTTTTTATGAAAAATAACCCCCTAAATATTTTCCCTTAACTTTTACGAAACAACGTCATAGCCTTGATCATAAATACGTTGCTTAATATCAGCGAGTGCATCATCTTTTTTGACATCCACTTCTACTTTATTATCAGCTGGAAACGCTTCTACATGGACAACATCTGGATTTTCTTTTACTGCACCTTCAACTGCTGCTTTACAATGGGCACAACTCATCCCTTCAACTTGAATAACATGTTTACTCATTTTCATACACTCCTTTATGTGATTGGATAACAGGAAAACCTGCATCATAAATTTCTTTCTCTAAAGTGTTAAGATTAGCTGGTGTTTGATAAGTTAGTATAATAAGTTGCGCATCAAGATCGATATTAACCGCTTCAACCCCAATCATATCCAGTAATCGTTGTGTCAGTTTCTCTTTTTCCTCAAGCGTTGTTAAGTTAGAAACATGAACATGACCTGTTTCCATATTTTCACCCCATGATCGTTCTTAGTCTTTCATTAATTTTTGAAACGTAACAAGTAACTCTTCCATCGCTTCACTTTGATGACCCGAATCAATTTTATTCATAATACAACTTTTCATATGATGATCAAGGAGCCGTGTGGCAACGCTATTTAAAGCTGAACGCGTTGCTCTAATTTGTGTAAGAACATCATCACAATAGACATCTTCATCAATCATACGATTTATTGCTTTGACCTGGCCTTCGATGCGGTTCAAACGTGATTTTAAGTTACGTTTAATTTCATCTGAATGGTGTGCTTGTTCTGTCATTTCACATCCCTCAAATCTGTTTAACTTCTCTTACATCATGTATGATATACCCTATAGAGGTATATGTCAATATTTCTGTATCGCACATTATATTCTATGTTACAATGATTAAAACTTCATATAAAAGGAGATAGAAGTTATGCCTGAGATTTTCTATACATTCTTTTTTAATGATAATGTGATTATCAATTATCTGTTGGTAGGGGCATTTTTATTAAATTTAACCTTTATCTTTACTATTATCTTTATGGAAAGAAGAAGTGCAGGGTCCATATGGGCATGGATATTTGTACTCGGCTTGTTTCCATTGATAGGATTCGTCATATATTTGTTATTCGGTAGACAAATTCAACGCGAATCTATCTTTAAGTTAGAACAAAGGGATCGAATCGGCCTTGAATACATCGTAAATCAACAATTAAAGGCCATTAAAAATAACAAATTTGAGCCACATAACCCTCATATACAAAATTACAGTCGCATGATACAAATGCTCCTCTATAATAACGCCGCCTTTTATACAAAAAATAATGAAATTGAATTGTTAACAGACGGCCATCAAAAATTCGAACGTTTAAAAGAAGATATACGTCAGGCACAATCTTACATACATATTCAATATTACATCTTCCGACACGACACACTCGGTAAAAGTATTATGGCCTTATTAGAGGAAAAATTAGAACAAGGCGTCGAAGTTAAAATGTTATATGATGACATGGGGTCAAGGGGCCTTACCTTACGGGATTTTAAACGATTTAAAGAAAAAGGTGGCCATGTTGAGTCATTCTTCCCTTCTAAGTTACCTTTAATTAATTTACGTATGAATAATCGCAATCACCGAAAAATTGTAGTCATTGACGGCTTGATTGGTTATTTAGGTGGTTTTAATGTAGGAAACGAATACCTTGGATTATCCAAAAAATTTGGTTATTGGCGTGACACACATCTTCGCATTAAAGGTGAAGCGGTCCATGCCCTGCAATTACGATTTATTTTAGATTGGAACTCTCAAGCAAACCGTGACAATATGGTCTATAACGAAAAATACTTTCCTGCGCATCCTTTACCTAAAAATGGTAATATCGGTATTCAAATCGCCTCGAGTGGGCCCGATGAATTATGGGAACAAGTTAAATATGGTTATCTTAAAATGATATCTATGGCCAAAAAAGATATTTATATTCAAACCCCTTATTTCGTTCCAGATGAAGCTTTTATGGATGCATTGAAAATTGCCGCACTGGGTGGCGTCAATGTCAATATTATGATTCCAAGTAAACCCGATCATCCATTTGTTTACTGGGCAACATTTAAAAATGTGGCAAGCTTGATTGAAGCGGGGGCACGCGTTTACTTGTACGATAATGGCTTTTTACACGCGAAAACACTCACAATTGATGATGAAATTACAAGTGTCGGGACTACAAATATGGATAACCGCAGCTTCACTTTGAATTTCGAAGTCAATGCTTTCGTATATAACGAAAACTTTGCAAAAGAAGTTCGCCAAAGTTTTGAAGATGATCTTAAAGTATGTTCAGAATTAACAAAAGAACGCTACGCTCAAAGAAGCCTATGGATTAAATTTAAAGAGTCTATCAGCCAATTACTTGCCCCTATTCTCTAAAAAGAAAGGAACATCAAACAATGATGGAAGAAACACGCAATGCAACAATAAAATTTATGAAATCAAAACATGCACATGATACCACTGGTCATGACATTGCACACGTATTGCGTGTAAGACAAATGGCTTTAAAATTGGCTGATTATTATCCAGAATCTCAGCACGATATTATAGAAATAGCTGCATTACTTCATGATACAGTGGATGATAAATTGGTAGATCGTGATGCCGCTTATATTGAGCTTAAGCAATTTCTTAACGAACAAAATATCGAATTAGAAAAACAACAAGAAATTTTATATATTATTGATTATATCAGCTTTAGAAAATCTAAACTATCGGGTAGATTAAAAACAATCGAAGCACAAATTGTTCAAGATGCGGATCGTTTAGATGCGATTGGCGCTATAGGTATTGCACGCACATTCCAATATGCCGGACATTTTGGAGAACCGATGTGGACAGGAGAACTTTCTTTAGAACAAATGCGTACTTTAGAAGATATCGATAATTTGCCCCCTTCTGCAGTTAAGCATTTTTATAAAAAATTATTAAAGCTTAAAGATTTAATGAACACGCTTCCTGCCAAGAAGATAGCAGAAGAACGGCATGCTTTTTTAGAATTATATTTACAACATTTCTTTGCTGAATGGCAGATTGAAAAATAATCCTCTCATCATTCAACATATCACCAAGATGTAAAATTACTCATCAACAATAAATCACGGTTGTATATTTTTAACGGTTGGTGAAATATTCACTGACCGTTATTTTAATTTTTGATATTAAAAAAGCACAAATATCTCTATAATTGTAAGTGACCAAACCAACGATTAAGGAGATATTGTGCCTATGTGTAATGATATATCAGAAATGCTTGGAATTAAAGTCAAAAATTTAAAAATCACTCAAAATCTAGGATTAGATGTACATAAAAACGTAAAGGCATTATTATACGAAGGCCAATTGACATATCATCCCAGTGCTTGTGCGTGTTGTGGAATTAAAAATGATGCCCATTTAATTATTAAACATGGCTTTCGTAAAACGAAAGTTTATATGGGATTAATTTTTGAAAGACCTGCCTATTTAAAATTGAAGAAACAGCGCTTTTACTGTAAAGCTTGTCAACAAACCTTTACAGCTCAAACACCCTATATTCAACCCCGATGTACCATCTCAAATGAGGTCAAACGCATGATGACCCGGAAACTATCTAAAGTCATCTCTGAAAAGGATGTCGCTGAAAGTCTATGTGTATCACCTTCAACTGTCCATCGCCATTTAAAAGAGGTAAGTGATTCGGTGAAGACGCAGGCACATCATGTTTTACCGGAGCACTTAGCTTTTGACGAATTCAAATCAACGAAAGATGTCGAAGGTGCGATGAGCTTTATTTACTGTGATAGTGTAACCCATGATATCATCGATATTTTACCTGATCGTCGCAAACATAAATTAGAAGCCTATTTTTTAAAGTTCTCTAGAAAGCAACGTGAAAGAGTGAAAACCATCTCTATAGATATGTTTCCACCTTATATCGCACTCATTCAAGACTTATTTCCTCATGCGGAGATAATTATGGATCGCTTTCATATCGTGCAGGCTATCAATCGTGAAATCAATCGATGCCGAGTTCAAGTTATGAATGGTTTTAGGACAAAAGATAGACCTCAATATAATAAATTAAAGCGTTATTGGAAGTTACTATTAAAAGCGCCCTTAGATTTAGATCGAATGATATATCAGTCATACGGACTTTTTAAGTCTTGGCAGAGTCAATACAGTTTAGTTCAGTATTTATTGGAGCTTGATGAGAGGCTCAAAGAGACATATGAAACGGGGCATCGTCTTTTAAGTGCTCTGAAAGTAAACGATATCCAGCAATTACGCTTCATCTTACAGGATTCAAAAACAAAAGATATTTCACAAGGACTCAAGCGCGTCATTCAAACATTCATCAAATATTTGCCCTATATCTCAAATACGATGCGTTATCCACATTTAACGAATGGGCCAATTGAGGGCATTAATAATAAAATAAAACTGATTAAACGGGTTTCTTATGGTTATAGAAATTTCTGGAATTTTAGGAATCGAATCTTAATCATTTCCAAGGTATTTGTAAGTGAATATAAAAAACGCATTAAACAACAAAATAACGTTGCTTAATGCGTTATCGTCTCGCCAACCGACGTTGACAAAGAACCTAAATCACTTGAATATGAGTGAGTTGCATATATCTTCATTTTAGTTAGAGTGAGACATAGAAATCAAAACGATTTTAGTTTCACTCTTTTTTATATTCTCGAAAAAATATTTAAAAATAGAGACTACTCATCTTTGAGCAATCTCTATTTGAAATGAATATTTTTTTAATGTTGGACAGGCTAAGACTAGATTTTAAAACCAAAGAGAAGTGAAATTTCCAATAAAATGGATAAGAATAGAGACTTCAATTCTTCTCGTCAATAAATATGCAATACCAAATAAAAAGCCTGAGTATAAATAAGGTAAAAACTCGATAATGTTACTGTATTCGTGAACATAAGCAAAAAGAACGCTGCTAATAATTAGCCCGAGTAAGAGGTGCCCTTTGAATAACACTCTCAAAATAAGTCCTCTGAAAACGATCTCTTCTAAAACTGCTGGTAGTACGGCAAAAAATATTGCAAAATTTAATATTGAAATGTTTTGAATACTTTCTTCAATATGCTCTTGGTTTAAAGTGCTGCCTGTCAATAAATTTGCAAATATAATATCTAATACTTTCACAGTAAGCGTAAAAATAATGACAATTGAAATATCACGAGTTGTTAATTTTCTGAAGCTAAATAAATTGATTTTAAAGTATTTTAGTAAGTAAATCATCACAAAGAGTACAAGAAAATATATGACTGCTTTAAAAGAAAGTGTATCTAGTACTGAAGATTCGCCAATGTAAATGACAAATAAAAGTATGAAGATTGCGCTTTTAATCAATCTTTTTATTAACGGATCATTATTGACAAGGTTATCCTCACGAAACATTTGAGCTATAGTTTTCTTCATTTTATCTCCTTAAAATTATATTAATCTATACAATAATAAATTTATTTTAATCAATATACATAAAAACTTCAAAGGTGTCAAGAACCTTTGAAGTTAATATGATGACATTTTAGTGATAACGCTTATTCACTACAATGATTATTTTATTTTAATCTTCTTAACAACAATGCCCCTAGAGCAGTGAATAAAGCAGAGATTAAAAGTGGAGATTTACTTTCACTTTGACCTGTTTTTGGAAGTTCATTCATCTTCTCATGCTTGTTATTTTTTTCTTGGTGATTCTTATTGCTTAATGTATACGTCTCTGATTTAGCGACATTTTCAACTGGTGCGTTCATACGATGGTTTGAAGCTTATACATGCGCAATTGTTTGTTTCTGTACTTCCATTGGCATCTCAGGTGCTAGCTGTTGATTTTCTACATTCATTTCGCTAACAGATACATCTTTTGCATCATTATTTTGATTTTGTACGATTTGATTTGACTGAGTTTTAGGGCTAGACGCCATCATTGATGTTTGAGAAGTCTTATTGTCCATATTGCTTATATGATGTGGCGCATATTGATTGTTAATCATCTCAGGCGCTTGATCTGGTTTTGAAACTTGTTGATTTGATTTTGACGTTTGATCTTGTTGTTCTTCTTTAACCTCTTTATTCGCAATATTCGTATGACTATTTTCTTCTGTTTTATCCGTATTTACGTTTGGCATATCCGAATCTTTTGTTTCTGCTTCTTTTTCCCATGCATCTGCATGCGCATTTTCCTCTGCTTTACCTACTTCAGCATTTGGTGTATCCCAATCTTTTGACTCTGCTTCTTTTTCCCATGCATCTGCATGCGCATTTTCCTCTGCTTTACCTACTTCAGCATTTGGTGTATCCCAATCTTTTGACTCTGCTTCTTTTTCCCAGGCATCCGCATGTGCATCTTCTTCCGCTTTTCCTACTTCAGCATTTGGTGTATCCCAATGTTGTTTGGCAAATTCTTCTTTTGTCATAAATTTAGCTCGGTATACTTTTGACTCAATTTTGTTATCGCGTGATACAGGACTATCCCATCCTACAAAGACACTACCTTCATCGGCAACAGGAACAGGTCCTCCAAAAAATGAATCTTTCCAAGTTTTATTGTTTCTAATTAAATAAACAAGTGCTTTATCCGTTGAAGTGTAATTATATAATGCACCAGGTCCATCTGCGATAAAAGCGATTGCTGTGTAGTGATTTTTATCATAAGGACGTGTTAATGATTTAGGATGTGGGCGTGCTGGATCTTTTTCATCTAAAGGATGGTTGATATCAGTAGGTTTATATTTTCCTATTAATACATCAGTCGTACCAAAAGCAGCTAAATATATATTATCTGATGGATATGTGTTGTCTTTAGGAAGTTCTGAACGCCATTCAATAAATTCATTATATTTGTCATTAGGTTTAGGCGTAGGGACAACCATGCCGTTATCTTTTAATTGTTTCCACGTTTGTCCGTGCTTTACATAATAAATCAGATTATTTGCAGACTTACCGTCATTTTCAAAGTGGCCGCCATTTAATGCCTTAAAGAAAATAGGTGCATAGTCGTCTCTATCTACTTGGCTAAGTTTTGCATTTACTTCATCAGATTCAATATTAGTAAAAGGACCTAACACAGGCGGTGTATTTTTATATTTTTCTAAACCAATATGCGCTCTAAATAAGCGGTCTCTTGTAATTTTTCCATCTTTTGGCAAATCATAAGACCAATATTTTAAATAGTAACCTTCTGGTACATGAACTTGTGGTAATTTGAATTTAACATCTTTCCAATCCGTTTTCTTTAAAACATAATAACCAAATGAAGGCGTATAAGTGCCATTGGGCATGATTAATTGCGCGTGTGAATTAAAATTATCGTATATTTTAAAGCTAATCGCACTAAAGCTGTTAGGATCAACAACATCTTTATTTTGTTTTAACTCTCTATGTGTCGGACTAATGAGGTTGACAGGTCCAATCATTTGAAGCTTCTCTTTTTCAGGATGCCCCTCTTGTTCTTCCTCAATTGGATGAGATTGGTGAATTTCTGCATGATGATGCTCATCATGCGCTGTGTGTGTTAAATTTTCATGATTATGGGTATGTAGGTCTTCTGTGGAAGAAGGCTTTGCATGCTCTGTTTCTGAAGGATGTGTTGAAGTAGTAGGTGCAACTTCAGGTTGAGGTATATGTTCACTCGTACTTCTTGATGGTTGATTGACAGCTTGAATGTCATCATTGTGATTCTGTTGAACGTTATCAACTTTATCTTGCGTGTCTCGATTTTCAGACTGAATGCTTTGGTCTTGCTGTTCTTTATTTTCAAGGTTCTTATTATTCTCTGAAAGTGGCTGAGCACTGTTTTGTTTGACCTCTGTTGGCTGATCATCACTTTGTTGATCTTTCGCATTGTCCGTTGTATCAGCATATGCTACGTGTGATGAAAGCAAGATTCCGCTTGAAACAAGCATTGATGTAACTATTGTTTTTTTCATGACTGTTCTCCTTTAATCGTAATGATTACGATTAATTATAGTCAATTAAATTTTAGTAGTCAATATTGTATTTTTAAAAAGATTGTAATACATATAAATTTGTGAACATTTATTTACAATTTTTTATAATGAGTGATTTTTCTACTATCCATCCTTTTTTCATTCATATAAAAAGGAAGGTAAATAAAAAAGTAGTGACTCGACTTTTAAATCGACTCACTACTTATCTTAGTCATATCTTATTTTTTCTTTTTCTTTACGACTTGAGTATTTTTCCCTGCTTTTGCATTTTTCTCGCGCTCGAATTTCTCAATTAATGGTGCAACTTCTGCTTTTGCTTTACGTCCATAGACAACGTTAGCAACATAAGTTTGAACAACAAGGAACGCAGCTGACACTGACCAATACAAACCTAGTGCAGCAGCTGAACTTAATGAAATCCAAATAATCATAATTGGAGAAATAATCATCATCATGTATCCCATTTGACGTTGCTCAGGTGGCATATTAAAGCTTGAAACATACGCTTGAATAAAGTAGAGCACACCAGCTATAATTGTAATCCAAATATCGGGCTTATCTAAATGGAACCATAAAAAGTCAGAAAACTTTGTAATTCCCCCACCTGATGGGTATTTTAAAACAAAGTATAAAGCCATGACGATAGGCATTTGTATAATGAGAGGTAAACATCCCAACATACTTGCCATAGGATTCATATTATATTTTTTATAAACTTGCATCATTTCTTGATTGGCAGCTAATTTATCTTCTTGAGTACGCGCACGTTTAACCTTTTCTTGTGCTTCTGTAATTTCAGGTTTTGCAATTTTCATTTTTTCACGCATCATATGCATGTTTTTATAGTTGGTCAGCATAAAAGGTAATAAGACGAGACGGACAGCTAATACAAGAATAACAATGGCCAACCCGTAATTATCGCCTAACGAATTCCCCAACCAATGAATGAGATTGTCCATAGGCTGAACAAACGTATTATAAAAGAAACCATTTCGGTTTTCAGGCTTACTGTAATCACATCCAGCTAGAAATAAGACTACACCTAGAAGGGTCGTCAGTAACGCTTTGTTCTTCATTTTTCCACCTCTAAAGTAATATTCACATAAATGATATTTTATCATAGAAATCGTAATGGTGGAAATATATTCAAACGTAAAAATGATTTTATTTGAAATATTGCATATAACGATTCACAGAGTTTTCAATATTTCTACTATGTGTTATCGAGGAAATGGTCGCAATACCATCTGCTCCATTTTTAATAATAGATGACACATTTTCTTCAGTTATGCCACCTATAGCTACAATAGGAATATTCTCATCATATTCTCTCATTCGTCGAATCATTTCGACACCACCAGGTTTTTTGGCATCGCTTTTTGAACTCGTTTCATAAACGGGTCCAACACCAATATAATCTACATGTGTCAAATCTGATTGATCATACTCTTCGAAGTTCCCTACACTTAATCCAATAATTTTGTTTTCTAGCTTAGAATAAAATGAAGCTATTTTTTCATCATCTTGTCCTACATGAACACCATCAGCATCAATTTCTATCGCCAAATTGATATCATCATTGACGATAAAAGGCACTTTATAGGCATGACATAACTTTTGCAATTCCAACGCCTTCTTCTTTTTCTCATTTCCTGTTAAAGAAGATGGCCCCTTTTCGCGGAATTGGAACATTGTAATACCCGCCTCTAACGCTTCTTTAAGAATCGACTCAAGACTGCCCTCTTTCACATCTTGCGTTCCGGCAATGAAATAAATACGTAATTGCTTGCGGTCAAAACCCATTTTAAATCACTTCTCTCTTTTTGATCTCCAATTGGTAAGATTCAGCGGATGTTTGATTCAATGCATCAATAAAAGCGACAAGAAAAGTCCCTGGTAAATCTGCGCCCTCTCGAAGCTCAGCCTGTTCTGCAGCAATATTATAAAAAGATACTGCTTGGGTCAATTGTTCGATTGAAGGTATTTCATCTCCTAATAAAAAGCTCGCAATCACACCTCCAAGCAAACATCCTGCTCCTGTGATTTTAGTAAGGAGTGGCGTACCATTAGATAATGTAACAATACCCTCTTTTTGAATAATAACATCGACCTTGCCAGAAATAACGATAGCGGTTTGATACTTTTTATACGCTTCTTGTGCGATTGTTACAACATCGATATCATCCGCACTATCCGTACCTTTCATCGTTGTTGTCGTATCGACTAAAGTCATTATTTCAGAAGCATTACCTTTAATGACCGATACATCTACTTCCTCTAGGAAACGTTGACAAAAATCTTTTCTAAATTGAGATGCGCCCACTGCAACTGGATCAAACACAACAGGCACGCCTTTTTTATTGGCTGTTTTTGCGATTTTTAGCATGTCTTCACCGCGTTGCTTTGTCAATGTCCCAATATTAATTAATAATGCTTGCGCTACATTAAAAAAATCATCTGCTTCTTCCGGTGCTTCACTCATTGCAGGGCTTGCACCGACACTAATCAAACCGTTAGCCGTAAAGTTTTTAACAACATCATTGGTGTAACAAACAACTAAAGGATGTTGTGCTCTTAACTTTAATAAAAAATTCATATTAATCCCACCCATTGATTTTTTCATATGCAAAATGGTTCACCGGGCCACGCCCTTTTCCTATTTCAGGGGTATGTTGAATTGCTAACGAAATATATTTTTTCGCTTTAGCTACTGCATCGAAAACTGACTTTCCTTTTGCTAATTCTGCTGTAATAACTGCCGAAAAAGTACAACCTGTTCCATGTGTGTGTTGTGTTGGGAAACGTTCACTTTTAAATTCATAATGACCTTCTTTAGTAAATAAATGGTCAATCGCATCGCCTTCTAAATGGCCACCTTTAATAATGACACCTTTTGAGCCAATTTCTTGAATAAAATATTGACCGGCACGAAGAATTTTTTCTTCACTATCAATGGTCATTTCCACGATTTCTTCAGCTTCAGGAAGATTAGGTGTTGCAACATCTGCATAAGGTAATAATGATTCTTTTAAACTCTGACGTACACTTTGGTCCATTAATGAATCTCCACTTTTGGCAACCATTACGGGATCTATGACATAAGGAATATCAATCTTTTTCAAATAGTTTTCGATGACTTCCATCATTTCCGGTGTAGGTATCATACCCGTTTTTAAAGCATGCGGTTTTTCATCATTAAATACACTTTCTAATTGTTCTTCAAGCCATGCAGCATCTAAATTATGAATATGCTGAACACCTAAAGAGTTTTGCGCTACAATACTTGTAATTGCTGCCATGCCATAAACACCACAGGAATGAAAAGATTTCAAATCTGCCATTGCACCTGCGCCACCACTAGGATCCGTACCTGCAATTGTTAAAGCTATTTTTGGTTTTTCCATTTTTTACCCTCCAAATTCCCATTGTTCTAATTGATATGACATATTAAAGAAACGGCGTTCATGAATCGTACTTTGTAGAAAGTTTTGTCGTAAAGTTTTTTGAACTTGAGTAGAACTCGTTTCTGCATAATCATCTAACCATCGTTGAATGTATGACATTAAAGTGTCCATTTCTTGTGCATAAAATGCAAACCATGATTTCAATGGGTTTGAATTTGAAAAATCGTACTGTGCCATTGCACGTTTACCAAGTTGTTGATAAACATATGGGCATGGCGCCATAGCGGCAATCGTATATGCCACATTATCAAATGCAAAAGCATTGTAATACATATGTTTAATGTAATGATCGGCAGAGGGATACCATTCACCCTCAGCGATTATCGATTGATAATCTTCACCTACAAAATCAGCTAAAATATGATGCGGTTCCACTTCTCCTGAGCTTGCAAATTGTATTTGTTCGGTCAAAAATTGTATTTCTTCTTTTGAATTGACTTTAGGTATTAACAACGCGTATATTTTCGCAAACTCATTTAAATAGCGAGCGTCTGCACGTAAATAATGCTTAACTGCTGCTTTAGGAATTTGCCCTGTAAGTAAACCTTGAATAAAATCATCATTATAAATTTGCTCAATAATTGGCTCTGCCTCTTGCATTAACTGTTCAGAAAATGTCATTTTGTATTCTCCTTTGATATGAAAAAAGACCACTAAGAAAAGCAGCCTTGATAACATACCATGGTGAATGATGTTATACCGCTACTTCCCTACGTTGGTATCAACCAAATCAGGTTCGAAGGGTCTGAATTGCCATTCATCTCAGCCATAAGGCGCCCCTAGTAGTCTTATTTATTTATACTTAATGTATCAAAAAGACTGTTTAATTTCAATTAGAGTCGACTTTTATTCTGAATATTCTATTTTAATGATTCGATTTACCAATTATTAGTATGAAACTGTTGTTCCAATATTTAATACCTTTATGTATGTATTCTTTTCATTTATAGAGCGCAGTCGATGTCTGGGCTGCGCTTTCGCTCTTCTAGCTCGCCTCAGCCCTAGTCATCTTTGCCGGGGTGGGACGACGAAATCTATAGATTTCTGTCCCACTCCCATTCAAAAATAATAGTTGGGAATGTTTTTGAAGGTAAATGAATAAGATCAGTTAAATGATTGTGTGAGGTAAATTCGATTATATTTTGTAAGGGGAAATATAATTTGAGAAGGTTGATTTTGAAAGCATAGTGGGTGATAAATCATAGATATTTAAATTTGTGTTTGGCTTGTTAGGTTTTCACATGTTGATTTCATTTGCGAGGGAATAAAGGGATAAAATTGTGTAACGAGAAGTTCCGTAGCATAACGTTTTTCATCATTATGAAAAAAACGTCTTGTTTGAATTTGTCCGCTGATTGCTACAATGATGTCTTCTTTGAAAGCTTCTTTAATTTGAATTGCCACTTCTCCATATGCTTTGCAGTTCAAAAAGTCATACATGGGTCGCTGGTTGCGACTTAAATAGTTACGTGTGACTTTGGCTGTAAAAGTTATCAAGTGACTGTTTTCATTTTCATAATACTGTGGCGGACGATTAATACAACCGATTGCTTGAAATTGGTTAATTGAGCTCACCTCCTATATCCGTAATATAGTCGGTTTATCACAATAAAACAATGTTCAAAAAATTAAAAACAACCATGCAACCTCCTTTAAAAGTTCAAGCAGGTAAAGAATTTTTTTACTTTTTGAGTTATAATAAGCGATGAATCCATTTTTTCGAAAAGTTCTTTAATCTTTTAAGGGGTTGGTTGAATGAAAACATTTAAGGCTGTCCGCTTCCAAATCGTTTCTGAAAACAGTACTGTGACAGAATATGAACTGATTGATGGCGTTATTATTAATAAAGAAAATAGTGGAACAGGTTGGTTGTTGGAAATTGTCATTTCTGATGTGCATCAAGAACAAATGGAACAGTATATGGCAGAAGAAAAGTTATTAGATATTCGTGTCGTCATTACACGCCCTTCTAACGATCCTGCGTTATTTGATGCCACAATTAAACATATTACACCTTTAAAAGAGTCTATCTCTGTCGTATTTGAATGTCACATCTATACATTGCGCCAAGTGTACGCGGAAAGTTTACTTGAGCAATTAGTGAATGAAGGTCTTGAAGGTGATGAGTTAATCACAACATTTAACCGTATGATGCAATCAAAACCACGTTTAAAAGACGAACGGCAATAGTGTGAAATTAATCATTTTTGACAACAACTTTTCGTAAAAATTAAACGTATCAGAAATATTAAATTGAATAAAACATCTCAAATATATTTAAACAAGAGGAATATCGACGTTTCTTCAAATAAAAGTAGATGTCTAGGTTGTACTTGATTCAAGTTGTTCACGACCCAGACATCTACTTTTTTATATTGGACATTCATTATGCCATTATATTTAATTTTTAATTAGGCATTAGGATCTTGCAATGCGAAAGTTAATTCACAACTACATGCAATTTGACCATCAACTGTTGCTTTAGCAGTCCCTTTTCCTATCGGCCCTTTAATTTTTGTGATTTCTACTTCTAAACGTAGTGTATCTCCTGGAACCACTTGCTTTTTAAAACGACATTTATCTATACCAGCAAATAAGGCTAACTTCCCTTTATTCTCCTCACTATTCAGCATAGCGACAGCACCTGTTTGTGCTAAAGCTTCTGTAATCAAGACGCCTGGCATAACTGCATATTCTGGAAAATGGCCTTGGAAAAACGGCTCATTACCTGAAACTTGTTTAATACCCACGCAACGTTGACCCGGCTCATATTCAACAACTTTATCTATCAACAAAAAAGGTTGACGGTGCGGTATAATATTTTTTATTTCATTATAATCAAAGATGGTTTCCATTAATCTTCTCCTCCAATTGTTTCAAATATATGATGCCAAAAACTCAAATCAAACATTTTAATGACGTTGTCATGGTTAATAATAAAGCCTGTCATGATTCCGACAAAAAACAAAATTACTGCGACGATTACAAAAAGAATCAATTTTGCACTGAGTGAATGCGTCAGGACTTGTAACCAGTTATTTCGCTTAGTCATTAACTCTTTCAATTTGAGCACCTAATGATTTAAGCTTTCCATGAAAATTCACATAACCACGATCAAGGTGTTTCAGTTCAGTTACTGTTGTTTCTCCATCTGCCACAAGGCCAGCTAAAATTAAAGCTGCTGCTGCACGTAAATCGGTTGCTTTGACTTGCGCACCTTGCAACTCACTTTTGCCTTCTATTTTTGCGCTACGGCCTTCAACTGATATTTTAGCATTCATACGTTTGAATTCACCTACATGCATAAATCGGTTTTCAAACACCGTTTCCGTGATGACTTTATGGCCTTCAGCTGTTAAAAGCAGTGCCATCATTTGTGACTGCATATCTGTCGGGAAACCTGGGTGAGGAAGCGTTTTAACATCTACTGGCTGTAGTTGTTCCGGAGCAGTTACACGTATACCATCCTCTTGATATTCGAGGTTTACACCCATTTCTTCCAATTTATAGACTAAACTTGTCATGTGCTCTTTAATTGCACCTTTAACCAATACGTCGCCTCTCGTAATGGCAGCAGCAATCATCAGTGTTCCTGCTTCGATACGGTCAGGAATAATTACGTGTTGGACCCCTTTCAATGATTCAACACCGTTAATAATGATGGTATCTGTGCCTGCACCTTTAACGTCGCCACCCATTTCATTAATGTAATTTGCGAGGTCGACAATTTCAGGTTCTCTTGCAACATTTTCAATGACGGTACGTCCTTTTGCCAAGGTTGCTGCCATAATCACATTTTGTGTTGCGCCTACACTTGGAAAATCAAAATGGATCTCATTTCCAACTAAACCTTGAGGTGCTTCAGCATAGATATAACCTGCTTCTTGATATATTTTGGCACCTAATGCTTCAAGACCTTTTAAGTGCTGCTCTATCGGACGGGAACCGATTGCACACCCTCCAGGTAATGCTACTTTTGCACGTCCTAATCTAGCTAATAAAGGTCCCATAACAAGGATGCTAGCTCTCATTTTACTCACATATTCATAAGGGGCTTCTTCATTTAAATCTTTAGAAGCATCGACTGTTACCGATTGCTTTTTTTCATGATATTTCACTTTAGCATTTAAAACGCTAAGCACGTTGTTAATTGTTTCGACATCACTTAAAGCAGGTACGTTAAGTAATTCACTTTTCCCTTTACTTGCTAATAATGAAGCTGTAATAATCGGTAGGACTGCATTTTTTGCCCCCTCTACCGTTACTTCACCTTTAAGCGTTTGACCGCCTTTAACAATAATTCTATCCATCTTCATTAATCCTCCACTAGTTTACAACTCTGTTCTATTTTTTTAATTGGTCACTACTTGAGCAAATACACCGGTTATTAGCTATTTAACTTATTTATTTTATTTTAAACATCATGAGTTGAATTTTTAAAATAAATATCTGATTTGCGTAGAAAAATGTAGTAAATCAATAATAAAATTACTCACGCTTGTGCCTAATAAAATTGCTGCAAAAATCATAATGACTTGTACTTGCATAGGAAATCCTTTTTTAAAAAACTGATCTAGCCTAATTGCATTTAAGCCCCAATAAGCAATACAAATACAGAACACGTGCGTTATAATATGTGCGATAGCAAATTGACCCATATAATCCATATTGTTATTTTGCTCCTTCACAATTTCATTCTCTTCATTAATTCTACATGATTTATAGTACAATTCATACTATTAGCGCCTTTTATAAACACAATTTTTCTATAATAGCATTGAAATGAAATATAATGGGCAATAATAGTTTTAGAGACTTATGATTGCTAGATTGCAGCATTGATACCATTATAAAAAGCTCGATGTGTGGATAGATACACATCGAGCTTTTGATTGTTAGCTCGTCAAAGCCAACTACTTGTATTTAGCAACTTCGATACGGTTATCAGCACGTTGCAATGCACGTTCTGCACGTTTTAAATCCGTATCTGATTGATCTCCTTCAAGATAAAAAGTTGCACGTTGTTTTGCTGATTTTGCACGCTCTAAGTCAATATCTTCTGCTGATTCAGCAGCTTGTGCTAAAATATTTACTTTTTCATGTCTAATCTCAGCAAACCCTTCTGTTACAGCGATATAATCTGCTTTGCCATCTTTAGTCACTTTGATATGACCGATTCTTAATGGTGTAACCGTCGGAATGTGACCGTACATCACACCCATCTCGCCTGCTGTTGTTTGTAAGACAACGATTTCTACGTTCTCTTCTTTATAAACAGAACCATTAGGAGTGACGATATCTAAGGTTAATGTATTCATTATCCAAGCCTCCTAATTTGTATTAAACTTCTACACCCATATCTTTTGTTTTCGCAATCACGTCATCAATGCCACCCACTAAGCGGAATGCATCTTCAGGGATATGGTCATACTTACCATCTAAAATTGCTTTGAAGTCTTGTACAGTTTGTTTAACAGGGACGTAAGATCCTTTTTGACCTGTAAATTGTTCAGCAACATGGAAGTTTTGTGATAAGAAGAATTGGATACGACGCGCACGTTCAACAGTTTTCTTATCTTCATCTGACAATTCATCCATACCTAAAATAGCAATGATATCTTGTAATTCACGGTATTTTTGTAAAGTAGATTGAACTTGTCGTGCAACATCATAGTGTTCTTGTCCAACTACAGTAGGTTCAAGTGCACGTGACGTTGAAGCTAATGGGTCCACAGCTGGGTAGATACCCATTTCACTAAGTTTACGTTCCAAGTTTGTTGTTGCATCTAAGTGCGCGAAAGCTGTTGCTGGCGCTGGGTCAGTATAGTCATCGGCTGGTACGAATACCGCTTGAATTGATGTAACAGACCCTTTGTTTGTAGATGTAATACGCTCTTGTAATTGACCCATTTCAGTCGCTAACGTTGGTTGGTAACCTACTGCTGAAGGCATACGGCCTAATAATGCTGATACTTCTGAACCTGCTTGTGTGAAACGGAAAATATTGTCGATAAACAATAATACGTCTTGTCCTTGTTCATCACGGAAATATTCAGCCATAGTTAAACCGGATAACGCAACACGCATACGTGCACCAGGTGGCTCGTTCATTTGTCCGAATACCATCGCTGTTTTAGCAATAACACCACTATCTTTCATTTCATAGTATAAGTCATTACCTTCACGTGTACGTTCACCTACACCAGCGAATACTGAAATACCACCGTGCTCTTGCGCGATATTGTTAATTAATTCTTGAATTAATACAGTTTTACCTACACCGGCACCACCAAATAATCCAATCTTACCACCTTTAATGTAAGGTGCTAATAAGTCTACAACTTTAATTCCAGTTTCTAAAATTTCTACTTCTGTAGAAAGTTCATCAAATTGAGGTGCTGAACGGTGAATCGGATCACGACGTACTGAAGCGTCAATTTCATTTTCTAAGTCAATATGTTCACCTAAAACATTGAAGACACGTCCAAGTGTAGCATCTCCTACTGGTACACTAATTGGTGCGCCAGTATCTTTTACTTCCGAACCACGTTGAACACCATCTGTAGAGTCCATTGCGATTGTACGTACAACATCGTCACCTAAATGAAGTGCGACCTCTAAAGTTAAACTCTCAGTTTCACCATCTCTTGCCACTTCAATGATAAGTGCGTTGTTAATATTTGGAATTTCATTATGTTCAAAACGCACGTCAATAACTGGCCCCATGACCTGAGTTACACGGCCTAATCCCATGTTTCTTCCTCCTTATAATCAAATTATTCTAACGCTGCTGAACCACCAACAATTTCAGTGATTTGTTGTGTAATGGCTGCTTGTCGCGCACGGTTAAATTGTAATGATAAATCATCAATCATTTCTCCTGCATTATCAGAAGCATTCTTCATCGCATTCATACGAGATGCATGTTCACTCGCTTTAGCATCAAGAATCGTACCATAAATTAAGCTCTCAATATATTGTGGTAATAAGACTTTTAATATTGCTTCTTTATCTGGTTCGAATTCATATGACGATAACGCGCCGTGCCCTAAGCTTGAATCCTCAGGAGATAATGGTAATAATTTTTTACTTCTTGGTTTATTTTCAATGACACTCATGTAATGGCTATAGTAGACATGTAATTCATCAATACGTTCTTCTGCGTATAAGTCAACAGCGCGTTTAGCTATAGCTTGAATGGCTTTAAATGAAGGCTGATCTGGAATATCAGTTAATGTATTTTCAATCTCGTATCCTCTATTTTTTAAAAATGAAGCACCGATTTGTCCTAGCACAATAATACTGTATTCGTCAGAACTTTGATGTCGTTTTTCGATATCACGAATCATATGTTTTAAAACGTTGGCACTGTATGCACCTGCAAGGCCTCGGTCACTTGTAATCACCATATAACCGACACGTTTCACTTCGCGTTCAACAAGCATAGGATGGGTGTTATTCGTATTCGCACCCGCAATCGCTGTAATCGCATCTTCCATTTTTTCCATATATGGTCGAAATGTCTTTGCGTTTTTTTCAGCCTTACGCAATTTCGAACTTGAAACCATGTTCATCGCGTTTGTAATTTGCTTCGTCTTTTTCGTTGATTTTATACGAGAATCAATTTCTTTTAATGAAGCCACTATCTCACCACCTTATCTATTTTAATGATCGATTATTCTTCTGAAACTTTGAATCCTTTTTTGAATTCCGTAATTGCTGCTTCAAATTTATCATCTGCAGGCAATCCGCCAGTTTCACGAATTTCAGTGAAGATATCGTTGGCATTTGATTTTGTCCATTCAATAATTTCACTTTCAAAGCGTGTAATATCAACCACTGGAATATCGTCTAAATAGCCACGTGTTAATGCGTAAATGATTAACACTTGATGTTCAACTGGTAATGGCTTGTTTTGATCTTGTTTAAGTACTTCAACTGTACGTTTACCACGCTCTAATTTGCGGGCTGTTGCTTCATCAAGGTCAGAACCAAACTGAGCGAATGATTCTAATTCACGATAAGAGGCTAAGTCTAAACGTAATGTACCCGCAACTTTTTTCATTGCTTTAATTTGTGCAGAACCCCCTACACGTGATACTGAAAGACCTGCGTTAATCGCTGGTCGAATACCTGAGAAGAACAAGTCTGATTGTAAGAAGATTTGACCATCTGTAATCGAGATAACGTTTGTTGGGACATAAGCAGAAATGTCACCTGCTTGTGTTTCAACGAATGGTAAGGCAGTGATTGAACCGCCACCTAAATCATCATTTAACTTCGCCGCACGTTCTAATAAACGACTGTGTAAGTAGAACACATCACCTGGATAAGCTTCACGACCTGGTGGACGACGTAATAATAATGATAACTCACGGTATGCAGCTGCTTGTTTTGTTAAATCATCATAAACGATTAAGACATGTTTACCGTTAAACATGAATTCTTCAGCCATAGATACACCTGCATATGGTGCGATGTATAACATTGGAGCTGGTTGAGCTGCAGAAGCAGAAACAACAATTGTGTAATCTAATGCTCCAGCTTGACGTAATTTTTCAACGGCTGCACGTACTGTTGATTCTTTTTGACCAATCGCAACATAGACACAAATCATGTCTTGATCTTTTTGGTTCAAAATCGTATCAATGGCAACTGTAGTTTTACCCGTTTGACGGTCACCAATAATCAATTCACGTTGACCACGACCAATTGGAACAAGCGCGTCAATTGCTTTGATACCTGTTTGTAAAGGTTCGTCAACAGATTTACGTGCCATAACACCTGTTGCTTTTTTCTCGATAGGGCGTGTTTTCGTCGAATTAATTGGACCTTGTCCATCAATAGGTTGTCCTAATGAGTTTACGACACGACCGATCAATTCTTCACCTACTGGAACCTCCATAATACGTCCAGTACGTTTTACTTCGTCGCCTTCTTTAATTTCATCATAAGGACCTAAAATTACGACACCCACGTTTGTTTCTTCTAAGTTTTGTGCCAGTCCAAGTACGCCGTTATGGAATTCTAATAATTCACCAGCCATAACGTCGTTTAATCCGTGAACTAATGCAATACCGTCACCAATTTGAATAACTGTACCTACATCTGTTACAGACATTTCTGACTCATAGTTTTCAATTTGTGAGCGAAGTAATGCACTAATTTCTTCAGCTTTTATGGCCATCTATGTCACTCCTCCATTTAATCTAATTAATGTGCTCTGTTAAACTTTTTAATAAGTTGATTTAAATCATTTTGTACACTGCCATCGTAGACCTTAGTCCCAATTTTAACGCGCACGCCACCAATGAGGGATTCATTGATATCAGCATGAATGATTAAATCTTTAAGTCCTGTACGATTTAACAATGCATTTTTAACTTGCATCAATTCATCATCTGTTAAAGATGTTGCTGATTCTACGTATGCATCTGCTAAACCATGGAAGTTATAATACTGCGCTTCAAATGCTTTAAATATTGCAATAAGCAAATGTAAATTCCGGTGTGATCCGATAATTTTTAATGTATTCAATAAGTATGGATGTACACCTTTAAACACGTTCTCTACGATTTGATATCGATCTGCAATTGTAATTTTTGGCTCATGGTCGATACCTTTTAAATAATCAATTTGACTTTGAATCGCCGTATTGATTTCCGTAAATTCGTCGTAAACTTCTGTTAACACATTTTGATCGATCGCAACATCAAAAAGTGCTTGGGCATATTTTTGAGCAACGTCAGCCATTACTTATCCCCTACCTCTTTAACATACTTCTCTATTAAAGCTTTTTGATCTTGTTCAGAGATTTCTTTACGCAATACTTTTGATGCAATCAGTACTGAAAGTTCAGAAACTTGATTGTTAATTTCTGCCAATGCACGTTCTTTTTCACTCTTAATTTCACTTTGGGCTGTTTCAATCATACCGTTAGCACGTTGGTTCGCCTCGTGAATAATCTCTTCTTGCTGACGTTGAGCTTGAACTTTAGCATCTTCAAGAATTTTATGCACTTCGTCTTGTGTTTCTTTTAATTTTTGTCTATTTTCTTCTTCTAAACGTTGAGCATTCATTTTTGCACGTTCTGCATCATCAATATCTTGATTAATCGAACGCTCACGATCGTCCATGACTTTTTTAAGTGGTCCCCAAGCAAACTTTTTCAATAGCGCAAGCAAGATAATAAACGTTAACACTGTAACGATAATATCACCAATATTTACGCCAGTTGCAGCTGCAAAGGTAAATAAATTAGCAGTCACTATGATGTACACTCCTTTCAACCATTTCATCTATTAAACAATAAAAACGAACGGCGAAAGTCTAATCAATACTAGACCTCGCCTATGACACATGTTACGCATGTATTGTAGGGCAACACACATGTCTTGAGAATGTCGTGCGTCTAATTTGCGCTGTTATTAAATGAATAAAACGATGAATGTAATAACAACCCCGATGATAGGAAGTGCCTCAACTAAACCAATACCAATGAACATGATTGACATTAATTGTGTACGTGCTTCTGGTTGACGTGCTACACCTTCGACTGTTCTAGAAACGATTAAACCGTTACCGATACCTGCACCTAATGCTGATAAACCAATTGCGATTGCTGCTGCGATTAAATTCATTATATAAATCCTCCTAAAAGTGTTTTTAAATTTAAATTGATTTTATTTTAATGGTCGTCAAGCACTTTGTGTGACATATAAACCATTGCTAACATTAAAAAGATATAGGCTTGGATTGAGCCTACAAAGATTGAGAAACCTTGCCAAACAATTAAACCAGGAATACCTATTAAGAAGCCAAAAGCAACGCCTGTTGTCGCTTTTGCAAGCAAACCTAATAATATTTCACCCGCATATATGTTACCGTATAAACGAAGACCGAGTGTTAGTGTTGATGCAAACTCTTCGAACACATTGATTGGCAACAATGCAAGGTATGGTTGACCATAACCTTTTAGATAGTTTTTTGTACCACGCATTTTAACACCATAGTAATGCGTTAACAGAACCATCATCGTTGCGAGTGTTAAAGTGACATGCGGATCTGCTGTAGGTGACTTCCACCATAAATAATGGTTATTTATAAATTGCAATGGAAGCCCTAGCATGTTCGCCACAAAAATAAAGAGTATTAAAGTGACTGCTAAGAAGTGAAATTGTCCACCTTTCGACCAAGCCATATTACTTTCGATAATTCCTCGAACAAAATCAAAAACCCATTCAATGAAGTTTTGCGCACCTTTAGGTCTCTTCTGGAGATTGCGTGTACATAAGACTGCAATAATAAACACTATGACTGCTGTGATAATCAACATCATAATTGTAGATAAGTTGAAATTAATGTCCACTCCAAGAAAATTCCATGTCACCACGGGTTGTTTATGATCCATTCTTGATTTCACCTCTTTTCAAATTATAATTCGTCTTTTTCGTTCTTAATAAAAGGACGAAAAACCATTAACACATATGAAACCATCAACCCTATCAAGACGCCAAGAATATGTATTTGTGCTTGAAAGAATACCCATCCAATACATGCTAAAATTGCGATTAAAAATCGCCAACCACTTCCAGTTGAAATGTGACCAACATTGGTTTTCTTTGATCGCTTTAAATAGTATTCAAAAATACATGTATTCGCAATGGATGCAATTATTCCTACGATGAGCCCAAGTACAATTGGTGGTTGGATCTTGAAAACATATAGGATTAAAAGCCCTACTAAAATCGTAGAGTAATATGTTAAAAACGGCTGAAACATTTTAGAAAAACGATTCATATTGAGCCTCATTTCTGCCTAAAGACACAATTTTGAAAACCGTTCCACACATACAACTTTCATGATAATATAGGGGGAAAAGCGTGTCAATTGCACAGTGAAAAGGCTTTGATTTTGTACTCTAAATTGTCACAATTTTGACACATTTGACCCCCATATTTGATTACTTCACTTTAAAGCCTTCTGGTTTTTCTTCGATTAAGCCATACATATATTTAATGTTCTCACAAATACGTTTTGAGGCTTGACCGTCACCATATGGATTTTGAGCGATACTCATTTCTTGATAAAGTGATTCATCTGTTAATAATGCTTTTGTTGCTTCATACACATCATTTTCTTCGGTACCTACAAGTTTAAGTGTCCCCGCTTCAACCCCTTCAGGTCGTTCAGTCGTGTCTCTTAAAACGAGTACAGGTTTTCCTAATGACGGCGCTTCCTCTTGAACACCGCCGGAATCCGTTAAAATAAAATGTGCTTGATGCGCGAAATTATGAAAATCTACCACTTCAAGCGGCTCAATTAATTCAATACGTTCGTGATCATTTAAATGACGATACGCGATTTCACGAACTCTTGGATTTTTATGCATTGGATAGACGATAACTGCATCTTCTACTTCTTCCACGATTCGTCTAACTGCCTTAAAGATATTTTCCATAGGTGCCCCTATGTTTTCTCGACGATGTGCTGTTAGCAGTATGATGCGTTTACCTTGGTGCCGTTGAATGATTTCAGATTGATATTGATCGTCAACTGTTGTATGCATAGCATCGATTGCCGTATTCCCAGTAACAACAACTGTATTGGGATCTTTCTTTTCATTCAAAAGATTTTGCGCTGCTTGTTCAGTAGGTGCAAAATGAATATCTGCCATGACACCTGTCATTTGACGATTCATCTCTTCAGGAAACGGAGAGTACTTATTCCAAGTTCGTAATCCCGCTTCAACATGGCCAATACTGATTTCGTTATAAAAAGCAGCGAGACTGCCCGCAAACGTTGTTGTTGTATCTCCATGAACCAAAATCATATCCGGTTTGGCTTGCTTAATGACACTTTCTAAACCTGTAAGTACGCGTGACGTCACTTCTGATAACGTTTGTCCTTGCTTCATGACATTTAAATCGTAATCCGGTTCGATGCCAAAAGTATCCAACACAGAGTCTAACATTTCACGATGTTGGGCTGTGACAACGACTATCGGTTCGAGTTGTTCATCTTTTTTAAGCTGCAAAACAAGAGGTGCCATTTTGATGGCTTCTGGCCTAGTACCAAAAATCGTCATAATCCTTTTCATTACAAAAGCTCCTTATTATGAATTATTTTGTACCGAATAGGCGGTCTCCTGCATCACCGAGACCTGGAATGATATATGCATTTTCATCTAATTTTTCATCGAGTGCGGCAATAAAGATATCCACATCTTCATGTGCTGCTTGGAGTTTTTCAACGCCTTCAGGGGCAGCAATAAGACACATGAAACGAATGTGCTTTGCACCACGCTTTTTCAATGAATTAATCGCTTCGATTGCTGAAGCACCTGTTGCAAGCATTGGGTCAACAACGATAATTTCACGCTCTTCAATATCTTGTGGCAATTTTACAAAGTATTCGACAGCTTTGAGTGTTTCAGGATCTCTATAAAGCCCCACGTGCCCAATTCGAGCAGCTGGAACCAAATTTAAAATACCTGTCGTCATGCCTAAACCTGCGCGCAAAATAGGAACAAATGCAAGTTTTTTTCCTGATAAACGCTTCGCAACTGCAGTAGTTACAGGCGTTTCGATTTCAACTTCTTGAAGTTCCAAATCTCGTGTCACCTCATATGCCATCAGCATACCTACTTCATCAACTAATTCTCGAAATGCTTTGGTACCTGTATTCACATCGCGGATATAGCTCAGTTTATGTTGAATTAAAGGGTGATCAAAAACATGTACTTTACCCATTTTATTGCCTCCGTTTGTTATAAATTAATCTGTTTATTGATATAAAGGGAATTGCTCTGTCAAAGTTTTTACGCGTTTTTTTGCTTCTTCTAAAACTTTTTGATCTTCGTGATTTTTAAGTACATCACTTATAATATGTCCAACTTCTTCAAATGCTTTTTCATCAAAACCACGTGTTGTTGCTGCAGGTGTACCTAAGCGGATACCGCTAGTAACAAATGGTTTTTCTTGATCAAACGGAATTGTGTTTTTATTACAAGTAATACCGATTTCATCAAGTGCTTCTTCTGCAACTTTACCTGTGATACCAACTGAACCTTTAACGTCTACAGAGATTAAATGGTTGTCAGTGCCACCAGATACAATTCTAAAGCCGTTATCTTGTAATGTTTTTGCAAGTGTTTGTGCATTTTTAATGACTTGTTGTTGGTACGTTTTAAATTCTGGTTGTAACGCTTCACCAAATGCGACAGCTTTACCAGCAATAACGTGCTCTAACGGTCCACCTTGGATACCAGGGAAAATTGTTTTATCAATATCTTTTTTATATTCTTCTTTACATAAAATCATACCACCACGAGGGCCGCGTAATGTTTTATGTGTTGTTGTCGTTACGAAATCTGCATATTCAACAGGGTTTTGGTGTAAGCCAGCAGCTACAAGTCCTGCGATATGCGCCATATCGACCATTAGTTTGGCACCGACTTCATCCGCAATTTCTTTAAACTTTTTGAAATCAATTGCACGTGAATATGCTGAAGCACCTGCTACAATCAGCTTAGGTTGATGTTCTTTTGCCAATTTGCGCACTTCTTCATAATCGATATGCTCTTCATCTTTAGTGACACCGTACTCTACGAAATTGTAAAATTTACCACTAAAGTTAACAGGTGCGCCATGTGTTAAATGTCCACCATGACTTAAATTCATACCTAGCACTGTATCTCCGTGCTCTAGTGCTACAAGATAGACTGCCATGTTCGCTTGTGAACCTGAATGCGGTTGTACGTTAACATGTTCAGCATTGAAAAGCGCTTTCGCTCTATCAATAGCAAGTTGTTCAGTTTGGTCAACAAAAACACAGCCACCATAATAACGACGTCCAGGATACCCCTCAGCATATTTGTTCGTCATGACTGAACCTTGAGCTTCCATTACTGCTTCAGATACGAAGTTTTCTGATGCAATTAATTCAATGTTACTGTTTTGACGATCAAACTCTTTTTGAATAATCTCAAATACAGACTTATCTTGTTTTGCAATAAATGACATAGACAATTCCCTCTTTTCTTTTATAGTTGATATTTAGCACGTTCGCCTCCGATTTTTTTAGGTCTTGTTTTAGCCACGGTCACGATAGCTTCACCAATTTGCTTCACTGATGTACGAACAGGGACTGCTACGTGTTTAAGATGCATTCCGATTAAAGTTTGACCAATATCAATGCCTGAATCTGCTTTAATATATTCAACGACAATCGGTTCATCCATATGACGATAAGCATATGTGGACAATGAGCCTCCTGCATGCGTGTCCGGTACGACAGAAACTTCAGTCATCAGGTAAGGATCAAAGTCCTTTTTTTCAATTGTGATTGCACGATTAATGTGTTCACAACCCTGAAATGCAAAAGCGACACCTGTTTCTTGTTGAACTTTAACAAGCGATTTAAAAATGGTCTCAGCAACTTCTAAAGAACCTGTCGTCCCAATCCGATCACCTTGAACCTCTGATGTTGAACAACCGATGACACAAACTTCACCTTTTTTAAAAAACGATTGGGCCTGAAGTTCTTCTAATAATTGATTTAATGCCTTCATATTGTAACCCCCTTAAAGTATACGTATGAGCGAAAAAACAATAATTAAAGAACTGTAAAAACATGCTATACGCCCCTTATTATAACTTATTTTTTCTTCAACTTATACTGATTACTTAATTATTCTGCCATTAATTTATCTTTTAACTTTTGTATGAGATCCCAAAGTTGATCAAAGGTTTTTTCATAAGTTTCATAGCCTGAACTAAAAGGATCATTAACGACTTGATTTTCGCCTACATATTCACTCAATGTCGCCACGTTAACCTGATTCCCGTACATTGAGCGAATCATGCTTTCATGTTCTGGTGTCATCGTTAATATTAAATCTGCTTTTGTATCTTCATCCGTAAAGCGCTCCGCTTCACCATGAACATCAAAACCATGACGTTCTATGAGTTGTTGACTATGCTGAGCAATCGGCGCACCTTGTTGCGCCATTAATCCTCTAGAAACAACTTCTACTTCTGGCATTAGCTTTTTAGCAATTCCTTCTGCCATTGGACTTCTGCACGTATTACCTGTACAAACAAAAACAATTTTCATAGTGTTTCATCCTTTATCACTTGTTGATTTGCTGCTTTTAACATACGATTTCTTAAAGCTTCCGTTTCAAAATTATCTTCATAACCAAAAATATAAGCCAGTTCAATGGATGGCATTTGATCCAATTGATGTAAAATACTATAAAGATGGTGGTTCGCACCTTTTATATCATTTTCATCTTCACTGATAACTAAAACTTTTGCTTCTTTTGGTAAAAAAGGAATTTTATTTTTAGGTACTATAAAAGCAATTTTTGACCAATCTTCGTGCGCTTCTTTTCTAATCGGTGCATTAATTTGCTGGATAATCTTTAGCGGTGTATTCGGCGCGTAATGCTTGTATTTCATCCCCGGCGCAATTGGTTTCTCTGTTGCTGCTATTTGATGTTCATCAATCGCTAAAGGCATGACTTCATTCAACATGCTTCTCGTAATCGTTCCAGGACGCGCAATACGAAATGGGAAGGAAGTACAATCCAGTACTGTACTTTCTAATCCCGCGTCACTCTGAGTGGATTGAATGATACCATCAACCCGGTGATTCAAGTCTTCATATGCATGTTCAAACGTTGTCGGTGACGGACGACCACTAAGATTTGCGCTTGGCGCAGCGATAGGTAAGTCAACGGCTTCCAACAGCGCCCTTGCTACTGGATGACTTGGCATGCGAACAGCTACAGAATCCAATCCGCCCGTCACACGTTCACATAAATAACCTTTTTTCAAAGGCAAAATAAAAGTAATGGGACCTGGCCAAAATGCTTCCATTAACCTTTTTGTAGCATCAGATATGGACGATACAAAATCATCAAGTTGATCCGTATCATAGATATGCACGATTAATGGATTATCAGATGGGCGCCCCTTTGCTTCATATATTTTACGAACAGCTTCATCGTCTCTCGCGTTTCCGCCTAAACCGTATACCGTTTCAGTTGGTAAAACGACAAGCCCTCCTCGTCGATAAGTCTCAATAATTGCATCTAACTCGGGATATGTGTTTAAACACGTTGTATAGTTACGGACATCCCATATTTTGGTTTCCTTCATTGAAAGCCACCTCTCCTTTCCTCATATTTTACTACAAAATAAAAAAGGTGTAAGACTGAAATCCATACCTCGATGACGGATCTCTATGCCTCACCCCTTTTATTTAGATGAAATATAAAATTTTAAATCTTGTGCCAGTTAAATGTGAAGATACGTGGTTGACCGTTAATGTCGTTAATCACTTGCGTTTTAATATGAGGAAACCACGATTGCATCAGTTGGGTTAAAAATTCCCCTTGTTGATATCCGATTTCAAACACAACAGGTGCACCGTCACACATAACAGAAGGTAAATCGCGGATCAGTGCTTTATAAACTTGATAGCCTTGTTCCTCAGCAAAAAGTGCTAAATGAGGTTCAAATTCTAGTACATCTTTTCCCATCACATTCACTTCATCTTTACTAATATAAGGCGGATTTGAAATTAAACCTTCCAATTGAATACCTCGTTCAATGTACGGTTTAAGTGCATCGCCTTCCATAAAATGAATCTCACAGTTATGCTTTTTTGCATTCTTTTGAGCAACAGATAAGGCAGGCTTTGAAATATCGCTACCATAGACAATTAATTCATTCATTTCTGCTTTTAAAGTCACTGCAATAATACCACTACCTACACCCACATCAGCAACGGTCATGTTCGGTTTAATTTGATTCAAAAAGTAATGCACTACTTCTTCTGTTTCAGGTCTTGGAATTAATACATTAGGATTGACTTTAAAAATACGTCCATAAAAATGCGCTTGTTCCACCACATATTGAACAGGCATTCCTTTTAACAATAATGACAAACCTTGCTCAAGTTGCTTCAATCTATCTTGCGATAAAACGTCTTTTTCATTCAAAATCATCTGAGTCCGAGACCATTGACATAAGTCCATCACAAGCCATTCGACAGCATTTTCTTCATAGCCTTGTGCCGCCATTTTCTGTTTAGCGTCTTTTATCCACTGATTATAGTTCACCAGAATTAAGCTCTTTCAACTTTTCTGTTTGTTCATGCATTGTTAATGCATCGACGACTTCGTCTAATTTTCCTTCCATGATTTGATCTAACTTTTGTAACGTTAAACCAATTCGATGGTCCGTCACACGACTTTGAGGATAATTATATGTTCGAATACGCTCAGAACGGTCCCCTGTCCCAACAGCTGACTTTCTTTGTGCTGCGTATTTCTGTTGTTCCTCTTGAACTTTCATATCATAAAGACGCGCTTTTAAAACTTTCATCGCTTTTTCACGGTTTTGAATTTGTGATTTTTCAGAAGATGTCGCAATTACACCTGTTGGCAAGTGTGTAATACGTACAGCTGAGTCAGTAGTATTGACGTGTTGCCCACCTGCACCACTTGAACGATACGTATCGATTTTCAAATCTTCATTGCGAATTTCTATTTCTACATCTTCTACTTCTGGTAGTACAGCAACAGTTGCTGTTGATGTATGAATTCGTCCGCCTGATTCTGTTTCAGGAACACGTTGAACACGGTGTGCACCATTTTCATATTTCAATTTACTGTAGGCACCATCACCAGAAACGGAGAAACTAATCTCTTTGTATCCACCGTGATCACTTTCAGTTGCTTCCACAATCTCTGTTTTAAAATTGTGCGCTTCAGCAAATTTAGAGTACATCCGGAATAAGTCACCTGCAAAGATGGCAGCTTCATCGCCACCAGCCGCCGCACGTACTTCGACAATAACATCTTTCTCGTCATTAGGATCTTTCGGAATTAATAAAAATTTGAGTTTTTCTTCAAGTTCTGGGACTTCTGCTTTTAAGTCTGCAGCTTCTTCTTTTAACATTGCCACTTCATCACTATCATCTGTTTCTGAAAGCATTAATTCAATTTCTTGAATATCTTCTTTCACTTGTTTGTAATGACGATAAACTTCTACAGTTTTATGTAGTTCTGATTGTTCCTTTGAATATTTGCGCAATAAATCTGAATCACTAACCACTTCTGGGTCACTTAGCAATTCGTTCAATTGCTCATAACGTTCTTCAATGATATCTAATTGATCAAACATTATTCTTGTCCCTCCTCAGTATCTTCACTCGGTAATACAACATGATGCGCACGACAACGCGGTTCGTAACGTTCGTCTGCGCCAACCAAAATAATCGGATCATCCACTTTTGCAGGCTTACCATCAATTAATCGCTGTGTCCGACTTGATGAAGCACCACATACAGCACATACTGCTTGTAATTTTGTAATATGTTCACTTACAGCAAGCATTTCAGGAACAGGATGAAAAGGCTCACCTCTAAAATCCATATCAAGTCCTGCTGTAATTACTCTATAACCTTTTTCTGCAAGTGTTTCTGCAATCTCTACAATTTCTTGATCAAAAAATTGAATTTCATCAATACCGATGATGTCTACATCTTTTAAATTATATTGCCATATTTCATTTGCTTTAGAAATATTAATCGCTTCTATTTCATTACCATTGTGTGATACCACTTTTTCTTTATGATAGCGGTCGTCAATGGCCGGTTTAAAAACGATAACCTTTTGCTTGGCGTAAACACCTCTGCGTAATCGTCTTATCAGTTCTTCCGACTTACCACTGAACATACTTCCGGTAATACATTCTATCCAACCTGAATGGTACGCTTCATACATCGTTCTTTCCACCTTTTCCAAAACAAAATCACTTCATTATATCATAAAATGAAATATTCGTTTGCTTAAATTGTAATCGATTCTGCACTTAAATTTTAGCGACTGAACACGTTAAATCACAAGTGCTGCTGCTATGTATTCTATATTTAAAACCTAAAAATAGAATAGGAGACCCTTTCATCCCCTAAGACTCGAACTTTAAAATTTTTATGTATCATTGCTACAATCGTTCGCACATGTTTATCATGATGTATCAAAATGGCGACACAAAGAGACCTTAACGAATAAAAAAGCATTCTCGTCTAAGAGAATGCTTGAATATTGCATTAGTTGTTTGATTTGAGACCAAATTTTTTGTTGAAACGTTCCACACGACCGTCTGCAGCAGCAAACTTTTGGCGTCCTGTGTAGAAAGGATGTGAATCAGAAGAAATATCTAAACGAATAACTGGGTATTCATTTCCATCTTCCCATTTCATTGTTTCATTTGAAAATTTAGTAGAACCGCTTAAAAACTTGTAATCAGTTGTTGTATCTAAAAAGATGACTTTACGGTATTCTGGATGAATGCCTTGTTTCATAATTTTCAGCTCCTTTGCCCTGAACCATCTGGAACAGAGTTATTTGTGAGTTTTTACCCAATACTTAAACATTATAAATGGCGTATCACGAAAATGCAACCCTACTTTTTAATTATTCGACTTAAATAATAGGCTTACCTATTTTTGTACTTTCGGCTGCGCTTTTTTGTAGGACTTCAAAAAATTCTTCGTTCGTTTTCGTCCGCTTCAATTTTCGAATAAAGCGCTCTGTAAAGTCAGGTGCACTTGAGAACATATTTCTCAATTGCCATAAGCTATCTAATTCGCTTTTAGGAAGTAGTAATTCTTCTTTTCGCGTAGAGCTTCTTGAAATATCAATCGCAGGAAAAATACGGCGCTCAGATAGTTTTCTGTCTAAATGTAATTCCATATTACCTGTTCCTTTGAACTCTTCGTAAATCATGTCATCCATACGTGAGCCTGTATCAATCAATGCAGTCGCTAAAATTGTTAAGCTACCCCCAGCTTCAATATTTCTCGCTGCACCAAAAAACGTTTTTGGACCATGTAAGGAAGCAGGATCTAAACCACCAGATAAAGTTCTGCCACTCGGAGGCACAACAAGGTTATAAGCACGCGCTAATCTTGTAATAGAATCCATTAATATAATAACGTCTTCTCCAATTTCTACGAGACGTTTAGCACGTTCTAATAAAAGTTCTGCTACTTTGACGTGATGTTTTGGGTGTTCATCAAAAGTAGAATGAACAACTTCTGCTTCATCAACAGAGCGTTCTATATCTGTCACTTCTTCAGGACGTTCCCCTATAAGTAAAATAAATAATTTAGCGTTGGGTTTATTAGTAACAATCGCGTTTGCGATTTCTTTGAGTAAAGAGGTTTTCCCGGCTTTCGGTGGCGCAACAATCAAGCCGCGTTGCCCTAAACCAATAGGTGTGATTAAATCCATCACGCGTGTTGAATAATTTTGAGGTTCAGTTTCTAATCGAATTCGTTCATCTGGGTATAAAGGTGTAAGTGCTTGGAAGTGAGGACGTTTTTTGACTTCTTCTGCATTGTGGTCATTAACGAAGTCTACTTGAAGTAATCCATAATATTTTTCATTTTCTTTCGGCTTTCGAACTTTTCCTGTTACTTTATCGCCTAACTTGATTTCGAAGCGCCTAATTTGACTAGCAGATATATAGATATCCTTTTCGCCTTTCGAAAAGTTGACTGTTCTTAAGAATCCATAGCCATCCTGCTGTATATCGTCAAGGATTCCCTCCATATAATAATTGCCATCTTGCTCCATTTGGGCTTCCATTATAGCAAGTACAAGTTCTTTTTTGTTTAATTTACTATAGTTAACAAGTTTAAGAGATTTCGCCTTTTCTGTGAGGGCTTTCGTTGTATTATTCTTATATAATTCATGAAAAGATTCATATTGTGGAGATGTTCTTTCCCTTGACATGTTAAACACTCATTTCATATTAAATTCTTTAACCGCATGTGTATGCGATCAAGAAATACTATATCAAATATTAATCATTATGACAAAATATCAACAAAAACCTAATACAAAATTTCAATTTTCGACTATTCAAAAGGGTTTCACTGATTATCTTAATAAGAAAAAGTAGTTTGCCACTTTGATCTGTTTTCCACAGATCAGTGACAAACTACATTTAGGTGGCTTATTCGCCTTTATAATAACCTGCAATTGCTTTAACTTCTAAAAATTCTTCAATACCATAGTCTCCCCATTCACGGCCTAAACCTGATTGTTTATAGCCACCAAATGGTAGGTTTGGTTTACGTCCAGATTCATTAATTTCAACAGTACCCGCTTCAATAGAACGTGCAACTTGTTGTAATTTTTCTTTATCTTTACCGAAAACATAGCCTGCAAGACCATATTTTGTGTCATTTGCAATTTTAATCGCATCGTCTAAATCTTTATAAGTGATGACAGACATAACTGGACCAAAAATTTCTTCTTGGGCAATTGTCATTTTGTTATCAACATTTGCAAATAGAGTTGGTTTTGCAAAATAACCTTGATCTAATCCTTCAGGTTTGCCAGTGCCACCATATAATAGTTCGGCACCTTCATCGATCCCTTTTTGAATATAGTCTTGAACTTGATTGTATTGCTTTTCACTTACAATTGGACCCACTTCAGTGTCAGCATTTTGTGGATCACCGACTTTAACTTTTGCAATTTCTTCTTTAACTTGTGCTAAAAATTGATCTTTAATGCTTTCAGGTATAATTGTACGTGTACCTGCAGTACATACTTGCCCTGTATTGTTAACTACTTTTTTCACAGCAGCTTGTGCAGCTTCTTTAATATCTGCATCATCTAAAATAATATAAGGTGATTTACCTCCAAGCTCAAGTGAAACTTTTTTAAAGTCTTTACTTGCTTGTTCCATAATTTTAGAACCTGTACCACCAGACCCTGTAAATGACATCATACGTACATCAGGGTGCTGACTCAACGGTGTTCCTACCCCTTCTCCGTCACCGTTAACAAGGTTGAATACACCTTTAGGTACGCCAGCTTTATCAAAAATTTCCGCTAAAATAATAGCAGCGAATGGTGTTAATTCAGAAGGTTTTAACACCACTGGGCTACCTGCAGCAAAAGCAGCAGCAAGTTTAAGTGATGTTTGGTTTGTTGGGAAGTTCCAAGGTGTGACTAATCCTGCAACACCAATGGCTTCTTTAACAACTAAATCATCGCCACGGCGTTCTTCAAATTGGAAATCGTTTAATGCGTCATGTGCAGCCTGGAAGTGGTTTAATCCCGCTTCGTAGTGCACTTTATCAGATTTTGATACTGGTGAACCCAATTCTAAAGTAATGGCTTCAATAATATCTTCTTTTCTATTTTTATATTCTTCCACGATACGCGCTAATAATTCTTGACGTTCTTTTACTGAAGTATGACGGAATGATAAATATACATCATGTGCAGCTTGGACAGCGCGATCAACATCTTCTTTGTCACCTTTCGCAATACGTCCAAATACTTCTTCAGTTGCCGGGTTAATCACATCTATCGTTTCACCACTGTGACTTTCAACCCATTCACCGTTTATATATTGTTTCGTTTGATCTCTCATGAACAAACACTCCTTATCATTATCATATCTGTTGTATTTCCACGAATTACAATATTTAAACATACTTAAAAAACACAAAAGAACAAGACATTATAGAATTGCTTCCATTTTTGTCTCATTCTTTTATATCATTTAAGTTGTTTTATTGTGCACTTTCATTCAGTTCTATATAGTCATGTGCCCACGTTTCAAGGGGCTCTAACGCTTGAGCCAGTGCTGCACCTTTTTCAGTTAAATGGTAACAAACTGATGGTGGTGTTTCTGAAATCACATCTTTATATATAAGTTGTGCCTGACACAACTCAGCCATTTTCAAAGATAATGCCCTATTCGTAATCGGGCTTAAATCTCGCTTCATTTCGGAAAAGTGTGCTTTTTGCTCATCGCAGGTAGATAGGTAATGTAAAATTAATCCATTCCAACTACGCCCCAATATTTTAAACGTCTCTTCTAAATATGGACATACTTCCATAGCTATCACCTCGAATCTTTGAATTTGTGATAACATTTCACGCTCAGTTAAGCTTCTATTTGCTCAGTCCAAATATCGGCACCTAAATTTTTAAGTGTTTTGACAATATCTGTATATCCGCGGTAAATGTGAGTAACATTATAAATCGTTGTTACATCATTTGCAAATAAACCGGCCACAATAAGACATGCACCTGCACGTAAGTCACTTGCATAGACTTCTGCACCTGTTAATTGCGAAGGTTTTACCGTTGCTGTACCTTGATCAGCTGTTATCAATCCATTCATTTTTTGTAGTTCTTTTACATGTCTAAAACGTTCTGGGTATATCGTTTCCGTTACAAAACTTGGTCCGTTTGCTAAAAACAGAAGCGGTGTAATTGGTTGTTGTAAATCAGTGGCAAACCCTGGGTATACCAGCGTTTTAATGTCGACACTTTGGTAAGGTTGAGACGATTTTACAATTACATAATCATCTCCTGTTTCTATTTTAACACCTAATTCTTTTAACTTAACAGTTAAAGGCTCCATATGTTTTGGAATGATATTATCAATCATGACCTCTTCGCCACAAGCAGCGGCAATACACATATACGTGCCAGCTTCGATTCGATCAGGGATGATAGAATGTCGACTTCCATGCAAATGTGGAACACCTAAAATTTTAATGGTACTTGTGCCAGCACCTGAAATTTTAGCACCTAAACTGTTTAAGAAATTAGCCACATCAACAACTTCTGGTTCTTTGGCTGCATTTTCAATGATTGTTTGCCCTTCAGCACGTGTTGCAGCGAGCATGATATTAATCGTTGCGCCTACACTGACAATATCTAGATATATATTGGCACCTACAAGACGATCTGCTTCGATTTTCATAGACGTCAGACTCGACTCATCAATTGTCGCACCCAATGCTTTAAAACCTTTAATATGTTGATCGATAGGTCTAGGCCCTAATGGACAGCCACCCGGTAAGCCAATGACACACTTTTTAAAGCGTCCTAACAATGCGCCCATCATATAGTAGGATGCGCGTAATGATTCCACTTTGTTATTTGGCAAAGGTGCATTTTGAATTTGAGTAGAATCGACTGACAACGTTGTACCATTAAGTTCTGTTTTAATATTCAAATCTTCCAATAAACTCACTAAAGTTTCTACGTCAGAGATTTTTGGCAAACCTTCTAGCGTTACAGGTGCTTCCGCCATAATTGTTGCGGGAATAATCGCTACTGCGCTATTTTTTGCACCATTAATTTCTACACGCCCCTTTAAAGTTTGACCGCCTCTTATTTTAATTACCTCTTGTGCCATGTCATTGAACTCCTTTTCCCTTACTCTATTTATCGATAAAAATTGCATCAAAAGCATTATAATGTAAATTTTTTCAATTTGCAAAATGAAGTATCAATTTTTTACCTTTTTCGAACGTTGAAAATATAATTGATAAAATACGAAATAAAAAGACGCTTTTGGAAGATAAATCTCGAAATAAATAGCGCTAAGATGACATTTCATGAAAATCACCTTAGCGCTTCGTTTTTATGATAAAACTTCGTATAGTATAACTTCGCTTTACGAGGGACAGTCTCAGCCTTGCCTCAACTAGTCACTCTAATTCTACTCATCAAAGGACGTTCGCAATAAATTACCCTTTGATGTTGTCGGCTTTGTTTGAAGTACCAAATTCTCTAATTTTACCAATAACTGTTTCTTTAATTGCTTCACGTGCAGGTCCTAAGTATTTACGTGGATCGTACACTTCTTTGTCTTGATCTAATACTTCGCGAACACGTTTCGCTGAAGCAATTTGGTTTTCAGTATTCACATTAATTTTAGCTGTTCCAAAAGAAATCGCCTTTTTAATATCATGTGTAGGAATACCTGTACCACCATGTAAAACTAATGGTAAACCAGTAGAAACTCCAATTTCTTCCATTTCTTTAAAGCCTAAGTTAGGTTCGCCTTTGTAAGGTCCGTGTACTGAGCCTAATGCAGGCGCTAATGTGTCAATACCTGTCGCTTTAACTAAGTTTTGACATTCGATTGGATCTGCATAAATCACGCCATCAGCTACAACGTCATCTTCCTGGCCACCTACAGTACCTAATTCAGCTTCAACAGAAACACCACGTTCATGTGCATATTCAACTACTTTAGAAGTAATTGCTACGTTATCTTCAAATGATTCATGTGAAGCATCAATCATAACTGAAGTAAAACCAGCATCAATTGCTTCTTTACATTTGTCAAAACTTGAACCATGGTCTAAGTGAATAGCCACTGGAATTGTGATTTGGTAGTCATGTAATAGTCCCTCAACCATTTTGACAACTGTGTAAAAACCACCCATATATCTAGCTGCACCTTCTGAAACACCAAGAATAACAGGTGCATTTTCTTCTTGTGAAGCTTGTAAGATAGCTTGTGTAAATTCCAAGTTGTTTAGGTTATATTGCCCAACTGCATAACCATTTTCTTTTGCATCGATTAACATTTCTTTCATTGAAACTAAAGGCATGAAAGTTCCTCCTTGCGTGCAATGCGCACGTTTATTTATAACTACAGTATAGCAAAACCCACCCTTGAATGCATCGTCAAATCAAGCTAAATTTGTGAAAAAAATCGTAATTTCAAATGTAAACGCATCCATTGGCATCACTTGATTTGAGACGCCTTTCAAACATCAAATTTCAACATCAATCATCACCTCATATGCGCATCAAAGATATTTGAATGAAAACAACGGATTATTATAAAATAAGAAGGCAGATGAACGAGGTACAAATGCGCATAATAGAGATTTGTTCTAAAATATACGTACATGATTCATCAACTAAGGAGGACTTTCATAATGTCAAAAATGCTGACAACACAATTAACAGTTGTCTTTAACCGCTTAGATGACCAAGCGCTTGATATTCAAATGGCGGCTCAAAGTCTTATTCAAGCTATTGGTGGTGAAGGACATGTTTATATTAAAGGGTATGGCGATTTGAAATGTTTCGAGCCATACATATTAAACAGCTTTGAAAAGTTACAATCAAGTTTACCATTAAAAGACGATGCCACTTTTGAACAGCTTGATTCAACAGATCGCGTCTTACTCTTTGGTGCAGAATTTAGTGAAGAAATGGCAAGTGACTTAGCTCGCTTATTGAAAAATGACCGAGACGTCGTTGTCATCACTAATAAACCTAAAAATCAAGATTTACCAGATCAAATGATGCACTTTATCAATCTTTCTACGCCACGTCCGATTGTATATACGGAAGATTATGATAAAGTCGTGACACCTCATCTTATGGCACTTAACTATGTATATTATGAAATATACACACAAATGATTGAGATGATTCGTGATTTAGACTTAGCTTAAATAAAAATGAGATGACAGCGATTGAACAAAGTTATATGATAATTCCTTTGTCCAAAAACTGTACATCTCATTTTTTAATAAATTCGATTAATGTACGACTTCTTGACCACGCTTATTCCATGTAAATATAAAGCTAATCATCGCTAGAATGCTGATGATTGTGAGTAAAATAAAGCCCGCACTCCAACCAAGATGGTCAACAACAGCCCCCATCACAATATTAGCCATTACCGCACCACCTAAATAACCAAATAAGCCTGTCAAACCTGCTGCAGTTCCAGCAGCCTTTTTCGGTACATAATCTAACGCTTGTAAACCAATTAACATGACAGGACCGTAAATAAGAAAACCAATCGTGACAAGCGCTAAGTTGTCAACAAGTGGATTTCCAGGTGGGTTTAACCAATATACAACCACAGCGATCGTCACACCAATCATAAAGATAAAACCTGCTGGGCCTCGACGCCCTTTAAAGACTTTATCTGAAAGCCATCCACAAATTAAGGTTCCAGGAATACCTGCCCATTCATATAAGAAATAAGCCCATCCTGAGCCTTTCATATCGAAGTGTTTCACTTCACTTAAATATAAAGGCGCCCAGTCTAACACACCATAACGCACAAAGTAGACAAAGATATTAGCCACTGCAATAATCCAAACCCACTTATTATTTAAGACATATTTAAACAAAATTTCTTTTGTCGTGAGTTCTGTTTCAAAAGTTTCTTTTTGATGAGTCGGATAGTCATCTCGATACGCTTCTATTGGTGGCAAACCTACAGATTGTGGTGTATCTCGAATAAGTAAATAAGCTATCAAGGCAATGATAATGGCTAATATAGCTGGATAAATAAAGGCGCCTTCAAACCCTTTTAAATAACCAAAACTCAACGTACCGGTTAAATATATACCTAGCAAAGCGATTGGCGCCATCAATCCGCCACCCACATTGTGCGCGACATTCCATATGGCAGTCTTACTTCCCCTTTCACTCACACTAAACCAATGGACAAGTACACGCCCTGATGGTGGCCAACCCATACCTTGAAACCAACCATTTAAAAATAACATCAAAAACATCATAGTGACACTAGAGGTCAAAGCAGGAATGAATCCCATCAATAAGTTAACAATAGCAGTCAATAATAATCCCAATGTTAAAAATGTGCGTGCGTTACTACGATCACTGACAGTTCCCATAACAAATTTACTGATGCCATATGCGATAGAAATCGCAGACAAAGCAAATCCTAACTCCGCTTTAGTAAACCCCATTTCAGATAGATAAGGCATCGCAATGGAAAAGTTTTTACGTAATAAGTAATAACCTGCATAACCAATGAATATCCCTAAAAATACTTGCCGTCTCATTTTACGATATGTATCATCTTGCAGTTCACTAGCAATTGGTTTGACGTGTGCAGGTGGCTTTAAAAATTGAAACATAAGCGAACCCCCTTGATTTTTATTAATATTTTGTTAATTTTATGTAAATTTTATTAACAAACACATCTTTTGTCAAACCTATTTTTGCTTGATGTGACAATATTGTAATCGCTTTCTCTACTTTTGCTTTAAAACCTATTAAAAAAGGTGTAGGACCTTGAAATCAAATCGATTTCTGTCCCACACCTATTGCAAGTTTTATTTCTAACCTATGGCTCTTATTATTTATAAATCGTTACCGTTAAGCGCTATCCGCAGTCAATGTCTTTATTGCACACGATTTTGTTGTTGAATTGCCGCTTCAATAAATGATTTGAAGATCGGTTGCGGACGATTAGGTCTTGATAAAAATTCTGGATGGAATTGGCAAGCAATAAAAAATGGATGATTTTCAAGTTCTACCATTTCAACTAAGCGACCATCTGGGCTTGTTCCAGAAAAAATCATACCCGCTTCTTCAAGTTGTGCTCTAAATTCATTATTAAATTCATAGCGATGACGATGGCGTTCTTCTACAGATGTTTGTCCGTAAATCTCATTCGCTAATGACCCTTCTTTGATGCTACAAGGGTATAAACCTAAGCGCAATGTCCCACCTAAATCCTCAATATCTTTTTGTTCAGGTAATAAGTCAATTACCGGATAAGGTGTGTTCGGGTCAAGTTCAGTTGAATGGGCATCTTTTAAGCCGACAACGTGACGTGCATACTCAACTGTTGCGAGTTGCATTCCTAAACAAATGCCGAAGAATGGAATTTGTTGTTCACGTGCGTATTTAATCGCTGAAATTTTACCTTCGCTTGCACGGAAACCAAAGCCACCAGGTACAAGAATACCGTCAACATCACTTAAGTAGTCAGCTGCATTTTCATCAGTGACTTCACTCGAGTCAATCCAGCGAATGTCTATATCTTTCATAAACGGATAACCTGCATGTTTGAGAGATTCAACAACAGATAAATAAGCATCTTGTAATGCTACATATTTACCTACTAAAGCAATTGTTACTTTTCCTTCTAAATGATTAACAACTTGAATAAGATGATTCCATTCATCTAATTGTGTATCTCGTTGCGCCTCTAATCCTAAACGTTCAATTACAAGATCATCCATGTTTTGATGGCTTAACTGCAATGGAATTTCATAAAGAGATTCAGCATCTCGACATTCAATGACACTTTCTTTATTTATATCACAGAACAAAGCAATTTTATCTTTTAACTCTTGTCCCATTTCATACTCAGTACGTACTACAATAAGATCAGGTTGGATACCCAATCCACGTAATTCTTTAACACTATGTTGTGTCGGCTTCGTTTTCATTTCACCAGCCGCTTTAATGTAAGGAAGTAATGTACAGTGTACATACATCACATTTTCGCGCCCTAAATCACTTTTGATTTGACGAATTGCTTCAATGAAAGGCAGTGACTCAATGTCCCCTGTTGTCCCACCAATTTCTGTAATAACAACGTCTGCATTTGTACTTTCACCAGCAAGTAATAAACGTGACTTAATTTCATTTGTAATATGTGGAATTACTTGCACGGTTCCACCAAGATAATCACCGCGGCGCTCTTTTTGCAAGACATGTGAGTATACCTTTCCTGCTGTTACGTTAGAATATTGATTTAAATTAATATCAATAAAACGTTCATAATGGCCTAAATCTAAATCCGTTTCAGCCCCATCATCTGTTACGAATACTTCACCATGCTGATAAGGGCTCATTGTACCCGGATCCACGTTTAAATAAGGGTCAAATTTTTGTATCGTTACTTTTAATCCTCTATCTTTAAGTAATCGACCCAGTGAAGCTGCTGTAATCCCTTTACCTAACGAAGAAACTACACCGCCAGTCACAAATATAAATTTTGTCATTTTTTTATTTCCTCCTCATTGATCATCAGAAATGCTTTCCAAATATTAGGGGGTGGATCTGAATATAAAATGTTTAGCTTGATTAAAAACATTTTAACCCTAATCATTCTTATGAAATTAAAAAAAGTTCCCGCTCACAATGGTATTATTGTAAGGGGAACCTCAACGTTTACTTATATTAAATGTCCAACTTAATACTTAAGTTTAAGACATTAACGTCTCGTTTATTTATCTGTCCTAATTAAAGGAGCCCGAATAAAATTTTATCACTTTGACATGAAAAGTCAATCATCTTTCTTGCATAAATGAGTGAATTAAAATTCTTCTTCGTCCTCTTCTTCTTCATCCTCATCATCGTATGTTTCATCGATTTCTTCTTCATCATCTTCAACAACTAAATCAGAATCTTCAATTTCATCTTCTACACGTTCATCTTCAGGGTCAGCAAGGCCTTCTTGATCATCTGTATGATTTGGAATATTGATATCACCTTCAGGATCGTCTTCACCTAATAATGTAAGGTTTTTATCTTCTTCATCATCTTCATCAAGAATATCGAATTTTTGAATTGTTGGCGCTATTTTTTCTTCAATGTCATCTACTGAATACCAGTCACGTAAGCCCCAAATATTATCACCGACGCTTAAAAAACGACCGTCTGTATTCAAATCAGTATAAAATTGAACGATACGATCTTCAATTTGATCGTCTTCGTAATGTCCGATACGTTTAAATTCATCAATAATATCATACAAATTCATTGTTTGATTTTGTTCACTCAATAACGTATAGGCCATATCAATAAATGATTTTTCATCCACCATCTCTTGTGTATAATCTTGTAATTTCATCAGCATATCTTCCTTTCAAAGGTTCGCATTTCTATTTATTCAATGACTCAAACACTTTCTTTCATCTTTAAAGGAAATCGCGTATCGTTGCCGTTCTCCCTTTTAACTCTTTCGTGTCAAAACCGTTGTGCATGCGTTGCAACATTGGTGTTTTAACACTGACATTAACAAAAGTAAATTATAAATCACTCAACGTCATTTCGCAATATGTTCAATCACATTTTCCATGACTTCGGTCTTATATCTTCTTTTTGTCATTTTACGCAACTAGAATGCAGTCATCAATAAAATTTAAAGTGTGAATTTTCAACATCGATTTGCATATGCTTCATTCATGAACATAGCATTCGTCCGTGACGTTTTAATCCTAATAGTTAATATACTTTTCTAACGTAGTATAATCTTCTGTTGATAGCGTTTCAACAAAATTACTTTTTTCAAACAATGTTTTTAATTGATGATTTGGACCAAATAATGTGATTTCGATAACCTTAATCTTTTGATTTTGTTTACGAACATATGTCGCTAATTGACGTAATGCACTTTGCGCAATACCTGTGTCTCGATATGCATCATTTACGTAAAGTGCTCGTATGATTAATCTTTGATCAAACTGTTCAATCGCAATAAAACCTACTTTTTGATGATCAAGAACAAGATCAACTACCTCAATTGTGCCTTCTTCGGATGATGCGCTCTGTTTTAATTTTAACGATGATACATATTTAGAATCTAAATCTAAATAGTACAGACGTTCTTTCCCAATGGGCCCTTCTTCTTTCGTAGCCGTATGGATAAAACCTGCACGTTCATAAACATTCCAAGCCGCCTCATTCTCTGCATCAACAACCAAATATAAATGGTTGAAATCTGGAAAAATAGTTTGGACATATTCTGGCAAAGTCATCATCATTTTAGTACCGTAACCATGGCCTTGATATGCTTCATTGATGGATAATGAACGCACATAAATGACTTCTTTAGGTGTATCGTAGCCTTCATGTTGATAATGTTGATGTAATACAAAGAAACCAATCACTTCATTTTGATCATTTAAAACGATATTTGCTTCTCTATTTTTATCTTCTAATGCATCATCTAAAACTTCTTTGGGTAAAGAAGAATAGATTCGTTGACGTTCACTTAATTTAAAATGATAGAGTGCATCTCGGTATTGCTCTTCAAATAATTGTATAGTAATATCATCAAAGCGCTTACTTTTTTGGGTCATTTTTTACCATCCCTTTACATTTTCCTAATACTTATGTTGACACATTTGGTAACGTTCAAACAAGTTTTTAGAGGAAATGTAGTATAAAAATAACAAAAGCCAGCGCGTTATGATGAATGGATTATCGCTGCTGGAATGTTATTTCATTTATATATTGATAAGGCATTAAAATAATGACTCGCAAAGATATTTGTAGTTACATTGAGTTTAAATCTAACTTCTCTCAATAAAGATTATCTTTGTAAAAGGTGAAACAATCTGTCAGCACTCAGTTTTATGCGCGTAAAATTTGAAAGGGGATATTATGGGAAATCATAAGAGTACTAAAGAAAAAAATCGGAATATTGTGTATATTGTTTCTTTCACAATTATTTTGATTCTCACATTACTTGCAGCCATCTTTCCAAAGACATTTGGTGCATATGCACAGCATACATATGACATATTGGCACTTAATTTTGGTTGGTTATTTCTAATTATTGTGTTTGTTTTAGATGTGTTTTTAATCTTTTTAGCTATTTCAAGATATGGCCGATTTAAATTAGGTCGCGATGATGAAGAACCTGAATTTTCATTTATTTCATGGATTGGTATGTTGTTCTCAGCAGGTTTAGGTGTAGGTATCGTCTTTTGGGGTGTAGCAGAACCCTTAACACATTATTTGCATTCTCCATTTCCAAAAGCTGTTAAAGGGCAGACTGTTGAATCAGCTCGACTCGCGATGGGTTATACCTTCTTCCATTGGGGCATCTCACAATGGTCTATCTTTGCAATGAGTGGTTTAATTGTTGCTTATTTCCAATTTCGAAAAAGTCGAGACGGCTTAATTTCTACTGCAATGGAACCCGTTTTCGGTGAGACTTACCGACGTCCTTTCCGAAATATTATCGATATTTTAGCGATTATTGCGACTGTAATGGGAATCGCAACATCGATTGGACTGGGAATACTACAAATTGCAGGTGGCCTTAATCACGTTTTCAAAGTACCTAACACATCATTAACTTTAATTTTAATTACATTATTGATGACGATTATTTTTCTGGGTTCAGCTTTAACAGGCATCAATCGAGGTGTGAAGTGGCTAAGTAATCTAAATATTATCGTTGGTGCCATCTTACTCTTGTTTATTTTTATTTTTGGTGATATACGCTTTATTGTCGAAACTTTTACGGTTTCAATTGGGGATTATATTTCTCACTTTGTGCAATATAGCTTAAGAATGGATCCGTATTCTGGAGATAATTCTTGGATTCAGAAATGGACAGTTTTCTATTGGGCATGGGTTATTTCTTGGTCTCCTTTTATTGGTGGCTTCGTTGCCCGTGTGTCAAGAGGACGTACCATTCGAGAGTTTGTTATTGGTGTGCTTATCATTCCACCATGTATTTCATTCGCATGGATTTCAGGATTCGGAGGCACTGCAATTAACTGGGCACTCCACCACAATGACGGTATCGAAAAAATAGTGGATAAAGATTATACAGTCGCGTTATTTGAATTATTAAGCAAGTTTCCTCTACATGAGGTGACAAGTGCATTGGCCATCATTCTTATTTTTACATTTATTGTTACCAGTGCCGACTCGACAACACATATCGTATCAGGAATGGCAACAGGCGGTGTAGAAAATCCTAAACGGAAGCATAAATTGGTCTGGGGTATTTTAATTGGTGCAATCTCTGTTTCTCTCACTGTTGCGGGAGGCTTAACAAGTTTACAAACTGCATCCGTTGTAACAGGATTACCTTTTTCGATTATTCTGTTTCTTATGATTTTTTCATTGATGAATGCATTGCGTCGTGAACCAACTAAATATTTCAAAATGACGCACATTGATGATGATAAAGATTTTTCAAGAACAATAGAAGATCGGGAACGAGATCATGAAATGTAATCAAAGCTTTCTTTAATGAAGCCAATCTCATTTGTGCATACCTCAATAATGGACGAGGTTGGGAACACACGCCCAACTTCGTCCTTTTATTGCTTACACTCTCATTTATTTTAAAATTAAACTTTGAATTAACGCTTGTAATTTTGTCATTATCGTATAGTATATATTGGTGATAAACAAAAATTCGAGGTGACTAATCATGCGTATTGGCATAGATGCTGGCGGTACTTTGATAAAAATTGCAATAGAAAATGAGGGCGAACGATCATTTAAGGTCTATCAGACAACAGAACTAGAAACCGTTGCTGAATGGTTGAATCAACAGCCTTGCCAGGATATACATATTACAGGAGGAAACGCGAAAACTTTAAGTGAGCATTTAACATGTAATGCGCAAACATATATCGAATTTGACGCTGCGGCTCGAGGCGTTCAGCTCTTTTTAGAAGAACAAGGTATTCATATTGATCGATACATTTTCACAAATGTAGGGACTGGCACATCACTTCATTTAACAGACGGCTTAGAACAAGAACGCGTAGGTGGTATAGGTACAGGGGGCGGCATGATTCAAGGATTGGGTTATCTCCTCACTGGTATTACTGAATATGCCACATTAACGAATCTCGCATTAAAAGGGAATCGTGACATCATCGACTTGAAAGTGAAGCATATTTATAAAAATGATACCCCGCCTATATCTGGAGAACTTACTGCTGCTAATTTTGGTCATGTCTTGTTAAATATCGATCAAAACTTCACGGATGCTGATAAACTTGCTTCCGTTATCGGTGTCGTTGGTGAAAGCATTACAACTGTAGCCATTCATGTCGCAAGAGAACATCAAGTGAAAGATGTGGTCTATATTGGTTCATCATTTCATGATAATCCACTTTTACAACAAGTGGTCACTGATTATACAGTATTGAGAGGTTTCAACCCTCACTATTTAAAAAATGGTGCCTTTTCTGGCGCATTAGGCACGTTATACTTATCCCATTAATTCATTTAAAAAAACGCAGATTAGAAACATGGCTTCTAATCTGCGTTTATTTATGAATAGGTCAAAATTGATAACGATATACGTTATTAAAAAGTTAGTTCATTCGCAAGTTTCTGCGCCGAAACAATCGTACCTACGACTCCCGGCTTGACATCAATAGCTACATATCGATTATCATCACGTAGCTCATCTAACCATTCCGCAAAAACTTCCCCTTCTACATCAATCAATTCAAAGGTCTCAAAATCTTCTTCTGCCACTTTTTCTGCACGTTTATTTAAACTCCATACTGGCATAAAGTACGATTGATCAAAATTATCGTTCTCATCATATACAATCATAAACTGTTTGTTGTCCTTTTGGCTCAAACCGTATACAGTGTCACTTTTAGCAACATCTTGTACAAATTCACGGATACGAATGTTATCTAAATCAGTCATCAAGTCACTAACCACTTCGATAATTCGAATCTCATGGCCTTGCGCGCGATCTGTCACATTGACGAGTGCTTCATCTTCTTCGTCAAACATATCATCAAGTTCATAAGTCGCAAACTGATCAATATCCATCGCTTTAATTTTGTCATAGGCCACACCGGATGTTTCTAAGTAGGTTTTCGCTAAAGATTCACGTGTCCAAAAACAAAATAATGGCTTCCCATTATGACTATGCTTAATAATCTTTTTATCTTTAACAGCGATGAAAAACTGTTCATTGGTTAATATATCTTTATAAAAGCGTTCGTTTTTGTAAGACATGACTCTGCTCCTTTTTCTCAACTCAAAATGTATCTCGAATACAAGTCTCTCACTTCTATCCGGTCATCAAACTTGATTTGATTTCTCTATATAACCAATATATCATACATCAAAGTAGAATTGTTTATAGCCCCGCCATTTCTATAAATTGTTGCTCATATGCTCGAATGTCTGCTTCACTATCAGCATGCCAAATACATGCAAATCTTGAATTGACATGTTGATCTTCATACCAATCTCCATCGTAATAGGATAAAGGATATAAAACACCTTGCTCTACAAAGGAAGAAATGGCATTAAAGAACCGTTCATTATCTCCATTTGCAAAGTAACTATAAAACTTGTGATGCTTGCCGGTTAATTGTGGTTCTAGCAAGAGCATACTCGTCGAACCATTTTGCCGGAAATTTAAATCTATCGCATATACGTCGCCTTCAGCATCCACAAGAATATCGAATCCAGCAATACCGATAAATCCTTGAGAAACACCATTTTCCATTATTTTCCGGCCTGCTTCGATTACTTTTTCAGGTACCTCTAAAGCATTCACATTGCCATTATAAAAACCATATTCATTTGTTAATTGTTTCGCTGCACCGAGGTATATAATACCTTCATCAGGATGCCAAGCGTACTGCACACAATAGTTATCCACCGCTTCGATACATTGCTCAATGATTAACGTTTTCGTCGCTTCTTGTGCTTTTTCTACACGGGCAATCGCTTCGTTTAATTCTTGCTCGTTATAACATATCATCACGCCATAGCCTCCAGCAGTAGGTAAATCATCCCCAGGCTTTATTACAACTGGAAGTGACCAAGATTGAATGGCTGACTTAAAATTTTCATATGTTACGATTTCGCGTTTTGGTAAAAACTGATTCTGAGTCCATTTTGGAATTAATGACTTATTATTCAACTCAACAAATAATTTTTTATCCATAGCATAGTGTGCTGCATCAACAATCGAGTCGTCATGAACATATTGAAAATAAATCTGACGTTCTTCGACAGTTGCCAAATGTTTCAGTGCACCTTCATAACTCTCTTGGTCTCTAAATGTGATGACATTATCCGGTATGGATCGTCCAATCATTTGAAAAAGCTGTGCTAATTTATGTGTCACACTCGCTTCATGAACGATGACTGGTAAATTGGCAATCAACAACTCTCTCCCAGTTAAAAAGTTGGATTGATGTTCATCTGGTTCTAACCAAGGATTGGAAACATAAGAAGGTCTAGAAGTATAGACCACGTTTGTTTCATAAATATCACCCATTGTTAAGCGGGGTGCGTGATTATTTTGTACCGTCATTTATAACTTCTCCCTTTTAATTTGATGCTCCTTTTGAATTGTAGCTAAGAGATCTCTATCTTGAATTAATGTAGCCCCCATTAATGCAATGATCTTTGCACCTCTTATCAGTGCTTTATCCCCCATTGGACTTGCAGCAGCTTCTCTAAATCGATGGGTATGCCCCACCAAGCTTCTTGGCCCAATTTTGACATGTGGGTGTATCGTTGGTACAACATGGCTGACATTCCCCGTGTCCGTTGAACCATACCCAAAATCATCATGACTTACCTCTTCCCCTAGTTCTGTTGCATATTGTTCAAATAACAAATCGAGTTCTGGTGATTTCACAAACTCATTGACGCCATTTTGAATAGGCTCAAACTCAAAATCACAACTCATTTGTATCGCTGCCCCCTTAGCGATATCATGAACACGTCCAGTGAGAACATCCAATTCCTTTCGTGTCGTCGCACGCGTATAAAAACGTGCATGTGTGAAATCTGGAATGATATTCGCGGCCTTGCCACCATCTAAAATTACGCCATGTACGCGCTCAGTCTTTTTAATATGCTGACGAATTTGTGCAACACCATTAAAAAAACTAATCATCGCATCTAAAGCGTTACGTGCTTCATAAGCATTCTCTGAAGCATGCGCACTTTTACCATAAAATTTAATATCTAGTACATCTACCGCAAGTGTGTGATTGGTTGGATATGTTTCATTACCTGGATGTACCATTAACGCAACATCTACATCGTCAAATATGCCTTCTTTAACATAACTCGCTTTGGCACTTCCATTTTCTCCGCCTTCTTCAGCTGGGCAACCGAAGATGACGACTTTCCCACCGATTTCTTCGACGACCTGCTTAAGTGCTGTACCTGCTAAGACACTCGCTGTACCGATAATGTTATGACCACAGGCATGACCTAATCCTGGAAGTGCATCATATTCAGCAAGATAGCTGATTGTAGGCCCTTCCTTTGCCGATTCATAAGTGGCTATAAATCCAGTTGAATGACCTGCAATGTCGCGCTCAACTTCGAAACCACACTCAATTAAATGATCAATGAGCAATCTCGAAGCAAATAACTCTTCATTTCCAATCTCAGGTCTTTCATGAATTTGATGACTCATATCAATGTATTTCAATCTGTTGTTATCTATATAATCTAAAATCCGTTGTCTCACTGATACCAAATTAAAACTCCTTCCAAACAAAAAAGTTATCATCCTATACTATCAACACATATGTTTTCAAGTGTGGTTGATGTACGCCGGTGATAACATCTTTGTCGTTTTTATCTTTCAGCCCATTATAGACTGTTGGATTTAGCACCTTTATCGCTTTACGATGAGGTTGCAGGGCTTCGTAGGGCCAATTCCCTCCACCACTCTTGATAAATATTTATTAAATTTGTACTTATTTTATCGGATTTAGGACAATTTGTCATGTATTTTTTACAGATAAATCAAAAATTTCTATCTTATTTTTTGTATAACTGAGTAATTAGCTCAGTTTTTTTACTTTCAATCATCCTAATTTGTGTTAAAATGAAATTACACATGAAGGAGGTTTGTACAAATGCCAAAAATGAACGTTGAAAGTTTTAACTTGGATCACACTAAAGTGGTTGCGCCTTATATTCGCTTGGCTGGTAAAATGAAAGGAATTAACGGAGATGAAATTTATAAATATGACATTCGTTTCAAGCAGCCAAATAAAGCGCACATGGACATGCCTGGATTGCATTCTCTAGAGCATTTGATGGCTGAGAATATTAGAAACCATACAGATAAAGTGGTTGATTTAAGTCCGATGGGTTGCCAAACTGGTTTTTATGTTTCTTTTATCAATCATGATGATTATGACGATGTATTAAATATTATTGAAAAAACAATACAAGATGTACTTGAGGCAAAAGAAGTTCCTGCTTGCAATGAATTACAATGTGGTTGGGCTGCTTCACATTCTTTAGAGGGCGCTCAAGCAATTGCACAATCATTTTTAGATAAACGTGACCAATGGCATGATGTTTTTGGAACAGGTGCACACGTATAAATATAAAGTCACGTTTTAAAATAGAATGACGATATGAAAATAATGATAAATCGCTTTGACTGAACAAAAGGCATTCCAAATTGTGTGTGATACACAACTTGAAATGCCTTTTTAAAGTTTACAATTATAATTTTTTAATGAGATACATGAAAAGGAATTGAAGCGGTAGTCTACCGTATCTTGCCGTGTCTGATAATTCTTTATCACCAAGCGGCAATCGACGTCGTGCCATATAAATATTTGCTGGAAAAACAGATAATAAGAAATAGTTAATCCAACGTTTCAATGCATCAGATGGACGCGCCAAAAGTAGCTTTATGCCTATCCATATTTCACATACGCCTGTAACTAGCACAGCAGCCTTTTTGAATGGTAAATAATGAGGTACAATATTTCTGAATCGACGTTCTCTCGTAAAATGTAAAACACCAATAATCAAAAATCCAATACCTATTAAAATGCGACCTACTTTTTTCATCTCAACACCCTTTATTCAGTAATGATAGTATGAATTAATTTCGGCTGTGATGCTTGTTCTAAGATTGTAATATTATCATACAATTTTTCTTTTACTGCTTCAACATCCTGTGTATTCGCATGAATCGTTAATAGAGATTCTCCTTCTTCGACACGGTCACCTATTTTTTTATTCAAAACGAGTCCTACAGCAAGATCAATCTCATCTTCTTTCGTTTGGCGTCCTGCCCCTAACATCATAGATGCAATACCAATTTCATTTGCAATCATTTCTGCAACAACACCAGATTGTTTTGCAGGTAATTCGAATTGATATTGTGCTGTTGGCAATTGTGATGGATCATCAACGATAGTTGCGTCGCCACCTTGATTACTTAAAAATGTTTTGAATTTCTCTAAGGCTTTACCATTTTCAATGACTTCTTTTAACATTTCGCGTGCTTCTTCTAAATTGCTCGCTTTTTGAGCTAATACCACCATTTGTGAACCGAGTGTCAAAACAAGTTCGGTTAAATCTTCTGGTCCTTCTCCTTTTAACGTGTCAATCGCTTCTTTTAATTCTAAAGCATTCCCGATTGCAAAGCCGAGAGGTTGACTCATGTCAGAAATGATTGCCATTGTTTGACGTCCCACTTGATTTCCAATTTTAACCATCGCATGTGCTAAAGCTTCTGCATCTTCCACTGTTTTCATAAAGGCACCATTACCTGTTTTAACATCAAGTACAATCGCATCCGCACCTGCAGCAATCTTCTTACTCATAATTGAAGATGCAATTAAAGGAATTGAATTCACTGTACCTGTAACATCGCGCAAAGCATAGATTTTTTTATCAGCTGGTGTCAGATTACCTGTTTGACCTATTACAGCCACATGATCTTCATTCACAAGTCGTACAAATTCATCTTCAGATATTTCAACATGGAATCCTTTAACTGATTCCAATTTATCTATCGTACCGCCTGTATGACCTAAACCACGTCCACTCATTTTAGCTACAGGAACATCTAACGCAGCAACTAACGGTGCCAATACAAGCGTCGTTGTATCACCCACGCCTCCAGTTGAATGCTTGTCGACTTTGATGCCTTCTATATTTGAAAGATCAATTTGATCTCCAGAAGCGACCATTGCCATCGTTAAATCTGCACGCTCTTCATCTGACATATCTTGAAAGAAAATTGCCATCGCTAAACTAGACATTTGATAATCAGGAATCTCCCCATTTGTGTAACCGTTTACAAAGAATTGTATTTCTTCCTTTGTAAGCGTATGTCCATCGCGTTTCTTTGCAATAATATCTACCATTCTCATGGTCATTCCTCATTTCTATATGGATTTTTATTTTTTACAATATGTTTGAATTTACCTTTATTATAAACCAAAATCTATCTATTGGTAAAACCAAATCATTATCGAGATACGGACTTAAATAAGCTTATCAAAGAAGCGACAACATGCGGTCTAATCGTTGATGAACCTATTACACCTCTGCTTTGTTAATAAGTTTTATCGACTTTTCATTATAGTTCTGTTATCTTTAAAATGATATAAGATATTAAGGAGATGTTTTAAATGACACAACAAGGAACACCACACATTCAACCTAATGGTACTAAAATTGCTAAAACTGTACTTATGCCTGGTGATCCATTACGTGCTAAATTCATTGCAGAAAATTACTTAGAAAATGTAGAACAATTCAATGAAGTACGTAATATGTTCGGCTATACAGGTACATATAAAGGCAAAGAAGTTTCTGTAATGGGCTCAGGAATGGGTATCCCAAGTATCGGTATTTATTCTTATGAGCTATACAATTTCTTCGACGTAGACACGATTATTCGCATTGGTTCTTGTGGCGCAATGCAAGAAGACATTCACTTATACGACATTATTATCGCACAGGGCGCTTCAACAAACTCTAATTACGTTGATCAATTCCAAATACCGGGTCATTTTGCCCCTCTAGCTGACTTTGATCTCGTTGTAAAAGCTAAAGAAAAAGCTGATGCCCTAGGTGCACGCGCACACGTTGGTAATATTCTTTCTTCAGATACTTTTTATAACGCAAACCCAGATTTCAATCAAAAATGGATCGAAATGGGCATTCTAGGAGTAGAAATGGAATCAGCGGGACTCTATTTAAATGCTATAAAGGCGGGTAAAAAAGCGCTAGGTGTATTCACTGTTAGCGATCATTTATTACGTGACGAAGCAACAACTGCCGAAGAACGTCAAAATTCATTTACACAAATGATGGAAGTTGCGTTAGAAATCGCTGAATAACTTGCTTTAAATAAATTAAGAGCCTGAGACAAAATTGTCTCAATAATCGATGAAATCCGAGGTTTTCGTAAAAAACGAAAAATCTCGGATTTTTTCCTTTTATCATCAGTTTAGCCGCACTAGATGCGACTAATTTCCTTAGGCATCTCGTTAATTTAGTTTTTGTTGTGATGAATTAAATTATACGAAATTGCCTTATTTTTTAAAGTATAATGGTGAATGATTACATATATATAAGCGAAGTATTTATAGCGAGACTCCTGAGGGAACAGGACGAGCCGAAGACTACAGGCTGAGGCTGTCCCCTCGGAAAGCGAGCCTATATAATACGAAGCATGATAATATAAAGGAAGCTCGAAGACGATTTTTATCAAAATCATCTTCGAGCTATTTATTTTGGTATTTATGTCCCATGCTCTTTTATTTTAACAGGGCATCATTTAATACGTCTCATATTGATTTATTTTTAGCTATAAAAAATGATTGTTCATATTCAGTTGGTTTTGCCCAATGTGTTTTCCACATTTTATCACGGTTGTTCGCAAACAATTGATAACCTAGGTTGCGTAAAGGTTTGGGGACAAGCCATAATAGAATAGCTAACCACTTATAACGATCAAGTGTATAAATGAGTTTGGCTATCGCTGTCGATTGAAATGTCAAATCGTCCCCCTCTTGTAAAACAACACTGTTATATTCAAGCACTTCAGGACGTGATTTTTGTAATGCTTCCCCTGCCTTACTTTTTAAAGGCACGAACTGATAGTTTCTAGGCAAACCATTTCGAATGAGCCAAATTGCATAATTGTAACAATAAACACAATGATCATCGTAATAAATAATTGGCATATTATCACCTCTTGTCTTAAATATACCCGCTTTTATATTTTCATATCAAACATTAAAAATAGCTCATATTCAAAGTTATAAATATTTTTCCATTTGAACCAGTAAAAGGCGATGTCATTGACCGTACTGTCAATTTCAATCACCTTTTCTCTCCATTATCTACCATATAGAGACGCACCATTACGCGATACTCTATTATGCATTTATTGTTTAACTTGAATAATACGTGCATACTTCAAAAATTGTGAAGTATATTTCTTTTTAACTTCTTGTGGTGTCATATAAGTCACTGCTATGATATGCCAATTCGGATTAAAACGATAGAATGATGTATTTTCAGTACTCCATTTCACCATATTACCGCTTTTATTATAGCGTGGAAGCGTAACTTCATGACCTTCTAACACATTGATATAGGTTTGGAAAACATCAGGGTCAATACGTTCAAATTGGTCAATCACTAAAAATTGACGATCCGTCTTAGGCATCAATTCCGTAATAAACCCTTCTCTGTAGTATAGCGCACCCGCTTCATTTGGTAAGTAGCGCCCATACAACATTTCTTCAGAAAAATCAGGATGGCCAACTGTAATGACTGACGTTGCATTGGCTTTCTCAACAAGTGATTTTGCAGCATTTAAGCCTTCTTCTTTTTGTTCTGCAAGTAATAAAATAAATGGCTTTAATTCTTGATTTTCAGTATCTTGATGTCCAGAAACCGCTTCGAATTGCCCTTTTAAGCCATCATTTTCACTCATCTCCATAATGGCATTGAATTGTGTCGGCGTTAAACTTGCTATCGCTTGCTTAGAATTTTCTTGTAAAAAGTACAAGTTCTTAAGCTTTTGGTGTTTATTCAACGTCATTAAACTAACTGGATTGATATCTTCAATATATCGAATTTCAATCGCTGTACTATTCGTCCGACCTTGTTCCGGGGGACGTGTATGAATATGATGTGCCACTTCAGCACGTCCAATGACAGACTGGTTAGAATTGCGATTGTAAATGATGATTTGATCGCCGATTTCTAATTGTGTGTAATGATGATAACCGTTTCGTTTTATACCGTTTCGTGTATGCGTATAAATCGTATAGGTTTCATCTGGTTCAAACGCTTCTGTTTCAGACATAAAGAAATATCTAGGAATAGAAATCTCGCCAGTCCCTAGTCCTTTGATTAATTCAAATTCATCGAATGAAATCTTATTAAAAAGAATTTCTTTCATATTATTCATTCGGAATTCTAATGATTCACTTCTTTTAAGATAATCTGATGTGAGTCGCTTGAACGGTTCATTAAATTTGAACTCTACATGTGTTTTGTTTTGTGCACCTGTCTTAACGCGCGTAATTTCACCCCATCCAAGTAATCCTGCATCTGTTTGTACTTGGTAAAAAATCACACGGTCACCGACTTGTGCTTGTTTAAATGCACGAAACCCTTGTGTTGGATTAAATTGTGCCCCTGACTCAAATACTGTTTTTTGCCCAACTAATGGCTCATTATGATTCCATCTATTGTATCCGCAATTCAGCCAAAAATAATTAATCTCTGCAGCCATGTTATCATTGTATCTCCTTTTAAAATAATTATATCTTATCCTTTAATCCAGCAATGTTTTTTTATTTATTATATTACTTTTCATTGAGTGTTCATCCATTGCATTAGACCGACTGCAACTGGAAGGAAGTTAATGAGTACCCCGCCCACCTTTAACATTGGGCTGATGGTACGATTAGGCAAAGTCCAAAGTGTGGCGATGATACCAATCATTCCGATTAACACTGGAAATACAATGGAAGGAAAGATAGGCACTTGAAAAAATATAGTCGCTCCAGATAAAATACCGCAAACTAAAGCGATATATAAACCCCATTTCATGTCATTCTCCTCTTCTTATACATAACTAATAATCAGTGAAAATTCACCTTCAAATACGTTATCCAAATCTTCTGCAGTCAATATAAAATGGTTCCCTTTTTTTATATCGTAAATTTCACCATCTGTAACGAGCTGCCCTTGTCCATCCAGTACAGAGACCAAAACAAATTCTCGCGGCTTCATATAGTTCAATGTGCCTTGTATATCCCAATGTGTCACTGTAAAAAATGAATTTTGAACAAACGTCGTACACTTATGATTTTCAATCACTTCAGTTTGTGGTACTACATTAGGACTTTCTTCACTAATTTGAATGACATCTTTACTTTTTTCAAGATGTAACGGTCTTTTATTACCATTTTTATCTTGTCTATCATAATCATAGATCCGATAAGTCGTATCTGAAGACTGTTGTGTTTCTAAAATCATAATACCTGCACCTATGCCATGGACTGTACCAGCCGGCACAAAGAAAAAGTCACCTTTGTGGACAGGGACGCGTCTAAACAGATGCTCAAAATCACGTTGATCTATCATTTCATTGAGTTCTTCATGAGATTGCGCATTTGTGCCATATATAATTTCTGCACCTGGTTTTGCATCTAATATATACCAACATTCTGTTTTGCCGTATTCTCCGTTTTCATGCTCATAAGCATACGTATCATCAGGATGAACTTGAACTGATAATTTTTGTTCAGCATCCAAAATCTTAGTTAATAGTGGAAACTTTTTTGTAGGAAATTCCCCAAACAGTTTAGGTTGATTTTCCCAAACTTCATCTAATGTTTGTCCTTTAAATGGACCGTTTAATATCCGATTCGCACCATGTGGATGAGCTGAGATTCCCCATACCTCACCAGTATGGTCACTCGGTAAATCATAACCAAATTGTGCGAGATTTGTTCCACCCCAAATTCTTTCCTGAAAAACAGGTTCAAGTAATAATGGCATTGGGAACCACCTCTCAATCTTTCATATTATGCTCTTTTTATATGTATGTTAGATTTCCTCTGTACCACCGAAACTCAATGAAATGGCACAATAATCTTACATAATTGTATCATATCTCCTATAAATGTGCTTTAGTAATTAGAAAATCAAACGATCTCACTTCCTGGATTCCTGAACCACTTCGTATCATTCAAAGCGCTTTAACGACCTAATTTGTTTCTACTATATAATTTTTGACTAGTGTTTGACGGATTTCGACTAAGTGATGGGTCATTAATGTTGCTGCCTTTTTTTCTTGTCGCTTTTTAATTGCTTCTAAGATGACACTGTGTTCTTCCAATAATTTCTCCATCGTTTTTTGTCGGCTATAAATATAAATATGACGCGTACCTTTCATCGTCTGTTGAATGAGGTCCGAAATATTATTTAGCAACTCATATAACAATGCATTATGAGAGGCTTTAGCAATAGCAAGATGAAATTTTAAATCTGCTTCCTCACCCGATTGTTGACATTGGATCGCATTGACCATTTCTTCTAAAGCAGTTTCCATTGCTCGTATATCTTCATCTGTGTGTCGTAATGCAGCATATTGTGCTGTCGCCACTTCTACCGATTCACGCAATTCTAATATGTCGCGTACACGCTCTTTCGTAAGTGTATGAGATAGAAAATCAAATAACTGTGGCTGTTTTTGTTTTACAAACGTCCCATAACCATGCTTAATATCTACGAGTCCTATCACTCTGAGCGCATTCAGTGCCTCACGCATTGAAGCGTTACTCACACCATACGCTTCAGCAAGCTTTTGAATTGAAGGCAAGCGTTGCCCAACTTCTAAAGTTCCTTCTTCAATTTGCTGAATCAATACATCCGCAATTTGCTCATATTTCTTTTGATTCGTGATTTTCATAGCTTTTCCCCTCACCCTCACTTCATATCTTATCAAACTTTAGCTATCATCTCTGTATTAAAAACAAACTATTTTCATGTTTATTTTTATTTACTGATAAAATCGTTTAAATTAAGACCATTTTTATTTTCAAATAAGAAAGATTTTGATAATGTGGATTATATGTGAAAGGAGTGCTCACTATTGGTAAAATTCACAAAGTTATTTTGGCATAATACAAAAAATCAAAAATTAAAACTATTTGCCACATCATTTATTGGTTTTGCAATATTGTTATTGTTGGCTATTCTCGTAATGTCACCGTTTAATTTATTACTTCAAGCTTGGCAGATCTCTATTTTAACGGGTCAACAAAGTATGACAAAATTAATTTTCATGATGATTGGTGCCATCATTCTAACCATCTGTATTTTCTCGATGGTCCTCTTCCCAATCTATACAGGACTTGTATGTGTCATTCGCCACTCTGTTTTAGATTCAGCGCAAATGCAATGGAAAGATTTAGTGCGCTCATTTAAAAAAGGCATTTGGGGCAAAAGTGTGATTCTAGGTCTGATGAGTATTTTATTCATTATACTAACAGTCATCGTCTATGGTCTCGTTAATGCAGGTGTTTCTTATCTCGTACAAAAACTCTTTAATGCCATTAGTGCTAATGACATCAGTCAAGGCTGGTTACAATTCATCATTAGTATCTTAATTGTATTATCTTCATTTATTTTAAGTATCTTCGTTTGGTTCACGGTTGTATACGTTACAAACCTTGCTACTTCCTTAACTGAAGATGCTTCAAGAAGTGTTAAAGTACATCTAAAAGAAGCATGGCATGGTATTAAAAATGGTCATAAAACATTTTTACGTTTCTTTATTGGCATTTTATTACTTAATTTGATCTTTATTATTCTTAATCAACCTATTAATTACTTAATTCAACAAAATCTCGCACATATTTCACAAGATGTCGCTTATTATTTAATGATTATATTCAATATTATCTTTTTAATTATTCGATATCTCATTTACTTACTCATTATCGGTACAATCATTCAATATTTTGTGCGTAGAGGACAAAAAGAAGTGAAATAAGCTGAAAGCCAGTCTGTCAGGAAAAACTTCCATCGCAGACTGGCTTTTAATTATTTTAATAGTTGTGCTTCTAAAAATTGTGCCGCCCCATCATGATTATGGTCGACTTCAGTTTCATATTGCGTCAATGCTTTAATCTCCGCACTGGCATTTTTCATCGCAACCGTTACACCACCCACTTTAAACATCGCGCGATCATTGTCACTATCTCCAATAACGAGTGTTTCAGAAAGTTGAATATTAAAATGACGACACATCTCTTCTATTCCTGTCCCTTTATTAATATGATACGCCATTGTTTCTACGTTGTTAGGTGTTGAATTAGAAACTTCAATGTTTAATTCTGACTGCTGTGCGACCATTTTTTCTCTAAAACTTTTAATTTTGTTTAGATCAGAATGGAATAAATATATTTTTGAAAAACCAAGTTGCGTCGGTATCGTATCACGCCAAGTTAATTTTTCTCTTACTGCTTCGTGTCTTGATAACCATTCACTTTCATTTACAGTATCAGGCTTGTCACCTTTGACTAAGCTTAACATCCAACTTTGATCTTCATTTAGGGCAAATCGCGGTTCATCAAATGGAAAGACCTCATAATAAATTCCATCTTGTTGCGCTTCCATCACAATTTGACGTACCGCTTCAAGACTAAGATCGTGTTCAAATAATACGTGTTCATCAATATGTCCTAATGTTCCATTCGATGAAATGATACCATCAAACTGAAGATCTTCTGGTATAAGTAAATGAATCTCTTCGTAAGCACGTCCTGTTGCTAAAAACACCTTATACCCCTCTGATCTAAGGCGAGCGATGACTGAAGCTGTCTTTTCAGACGCTCTATTATTTTGATGAAGAATTGTACCATCCATATCTAAAAATATTGCTTTTATATTTTGCATGATCGCATTTCCTTTCATTCATTGATTACTCCTTTATTGTGTCATCAAATAGATACTTACGCAACACGACGCGCGCTTATTTTCTTACAAACTGTAACCTTTCATAACAAAATGAAGTTAAACTAAAAAATGCGTAAGATACGAAGCCTATTTGCTTGTACCTTACGCTATTGATGAAAAACAGAGAATGTTATTCCACAGTTACAGATTTCGCTAAATTACGTGGTTTATCAACATCTAAATCACGATGTAATGCAGCATAATAAGAAATCAATTGTAGTGAAACAACTGAAACAAGTGGTGTTAACAACTCATGAACATGAGGAATCACATATGTGTCTCCATCTTTTTCTAGTCCTTCCATAGAAATAATACATGGATGAGCACCACGAGCAACAACTTCTTTCACGTTACCACGAATAGAGAGATTTACACCTTCTTGTGTAGCAAGTGCAAAGACAGGTGTACCGTCTTCGATGAGTGCGATTGTACCATGTTTCAACTCTCCGCCAGCAAAACCTTCTGCTTGAATATATGAGATTTCTTTTAGTTTTAAAGCACCTTCTAAACTTACATTGTAATCAATTGTACGTCCAATAAAGAATGCATTACGTGTTGTTTCTAAGAAATCTTTTGCGATTTGTTCCATTTGTGGTGCATCATCGACCACTGTTTCAATTGCAGCAGTGACTTTCGCTAATTCACGCAATAAATCAATATTCGGATCAATACCACGTGCTTGTGCAACAACGTGTGACATAATTGATAAAACTGCAATTTGTGCTGTATATGCTTTAGTTGAAGCAACAGCAATCTCAGGCCCCGCATGAAGTAATAATGTATGATCTGCTTCACGAGAAAGTGTAGAACCAGCTACGTTTGTAATTGTTAATGAACGATGACCAAGTTTTGTTGTTTCAACTAACACGGCACGACTATCAGCCGTTTCACCTGATTGAGAAATATAGATGAATAATGGATTTTCAGATAGTAATGGAATATTGTAAACAAATTCTGAAGCAACATGAACTTCAGTTGGAATACCTGCCCATTTTTCAATAAATACTTTACCTACTAATCCTGCATGATAACTTGTACCTGCAGCAATAATGTAAATACGGTCTGCTGCTTTAACATCTTTAACAATTTCAGGATCAATTTTTAAATTACCTTGTTCATCTTGATATTCTTGAATAATACGACGCATTACAGCAGGTTGATCATGAATTTCTTTCAACATATAGTGATCGTAAACACCTTTTTCAGCATCAGATGCATCGATTTCAGCAATGTAACTTTCACGATCGATTACTTGGCCTTCTAAATTTTTAATGACAACTTCATCACGTTTAACGATTACAATCTCTTGGTCTTTTAATTCTTTATATTCACTTGTCACTTGAATCATTGCAAGTGAATCAGAAGCAATCACGTTAAAATCGTCGCCGATTCCAACAAGTAATGGTGATTTGTTTTTAGCGACATAGATTGTCTCACTATCTTCAGAATCTAATAAACCGAGTGCATATGAACCGTGTAATAGAGAAACCACTTTTGTAAATGCGTCTTCAGTAGATAAACCTGTTTCAGCAAAATGTTCAATCAATTGCACGATAACTTCAGTGTCTGTTTCTGAAACAAATTGAACATTAGGAACATATTCTTCTCTAAGCTCTTCATAATTTTCAATCACACCATTGTGTACGAGTGTGTATCTACCACTTGTAGATTGATGTGGGTGAGAATTTTCATAACTTGGCACACCATGTGTTGCCCATCTTGTATGACCGATTCCCGTAGATCCATCATGTTCATTGTCTGCTTCTTTACGTAACTCAGCAATTCGGCCTTGTGCCTTTGTAACAGTCACTTCGTTTTCATCACGAATCGCAATACCTGCTGAGTCATATCCACGATATTCGAGTTTCTCTAACCCTTTTAATAAAATTTCTTTCGCATTTTGATAGCCAATATAGCCAACAATTCCACACATAAATAAATTCCTCCACACTGAAATAACGGTGCTGCATGTCATTTTTTTACACTTTTGGCATTCTGCTATAATGCAACAAAATGTGAACAAATAACTCCAGCATCGCATTCTTTTTTTATTGAATTAGTTTGGCGATCTTACTAACTTTGTCCAATAGGTTACCCTAATGATTTAATTAATAAGCTAACGAATGAGCCACATCCGGGATAGCATCCGCCGATCATATTCGATCACTATCCTCCTCGTCCACAAATCTCCTACATGTATCTATGAGATGCTCTGCTTTAGCATATCGGTCGACAATACATGCTTTCAATTTGCGCTGGCGCTTTATAAACTATTTCAACCTCTACCCTCCTTCTTGCAATATAATCTATTGTACAATGAGTGAAACTTTTATTGCAAATAAAAGTATAAATGCTATAAAAGCAATAATGTCTAGATTTTGTCTATACTTTTAACGTTTATACCTAAAATATTTATAAGTTATTTTAATTATAATCTGTTGTATTGCTATATTAAAATAACAATCCTTTTTGTGAACCCAATATCCTAAGCTTAAAGTATTCATTAGCTAAAATGATGTCGATTTTCACTTAAATTGGCCAGCCTCCTCGATGGTATTTTTGTGTATTGTTTGATGATACAATTACAAAATATAAAACATACTAAGATTAGCTGTGAAGAAATTTATGACGATAGATTTCTTCACAGCTATTTTTTATAGTTGTAGAGAGAAGTAGATCGAGTAGACTCTTGGATCTTTGAATCCGCAATTTAAACTGATCAGCTTTACTCTCCTTTTGAAATTCGTTTGAAGTATGTTGGGTTCTTGAAACCGTGTATAGGAAAATGAGATGAAAAAGGCTAAGTAAAGTTCAAAGCTTCTCAATTCTTTAAAGGAGGCTATATTTATCAATTACTTAGGTGTTGATATTAGTAAAAGAAGTAGTGTCGTAGCTCATTATCATAACGATCAATTTCAAAGAGAATTTACCATTCAAAATAATAAAAATGGTTATAATTATTTATTAAAGTATTTGAATGATTTAGACCACCTACAAATCATTTTTGAATCTACTGGTATTTATTCAAGAGGTATGACTCGATTTTGTCGCGTAAATCAAATTAATTATATTGAGATGAACCCGTTAGAAGCTAAATTCAGAACAAGTTCTTTAAGATCATGGAAAACCGATCAAGCTGATGCACATAAACTTGCGCTTTTGGCATTCAATATGAAGGACGCTAAAATTCAACGTCATACTGAAGAAATATATTTTGAGCTTAGAGAACGTGCAAGATTTCATTTAGAAATGGAAAATGATCAAAATAAACTAAAGGTAGAATTAGTTGAAGTGCTTCATCAAACATTTCCAGGCTTAGAAAAGTTATTTAAAAATAGGTACTCTAAGATTGCTTTAAATATAGCTAAAGTATTTCCTCATCCCAATTGTGTTTTCGCATTAACACATGACGAATTAACTCATACCATACTTAATTCAACAGCTAAAGGCATGTCCATTAAAAAAGCTCAAAAGTATACGAATGATTTGATTTCAATAGCACAAAATAGCTTCCCTACAGTTAAACAATCTTCATTTCTCGTAGAGAAATTAAGACATCTATGTGATAAATTACTTAAATCTATGCATGAAAAAGATTTGTTTGATAAAGAGATGATTAAATTAGCTAAGACAACTGATGCGTTTGAAAATATAGTTTCTATTCCTGGGTTAGGAGAATTAACCACTGCTTTACTGATTGGAGAGCTTGGAGATATAACACATTTTGAAACAAACAACTCAATGCGTATGTCGGAATTGATATAAAACGTTATCAATCAGGTAATTCTATGAGCAGAGATACAATTAATAAAAGAGGTAATAAGAAAGCTAGACGTTTATTGTTTCTAATCATCATGAATATCATTAGAGGACGAAATCGTTATAAAAATCATGTTGCAGACTATTACTACAAATTAAGAAAGCAGCCAAATGAGAAACCTCATAAGACTGCAGTCATAGCTAGTGTGAATCGTTTGTTAAAAACCATTCATTATCTTATTACTAACAATCAATTATATGATTATCAAAAAGCACCACACTAATGTAACCATATAATCATATACATCATAACACCTTATTCAAAAAAATTAAATTGAACGGGCTAATTTAGTAATGCTTATTTTAAACATAAAGACTTGACTAATCGTAGGAAAATGAGTCTGGGACATAAATACCAAAATAAATAGCTCGATGATGATTTTGATAAAAATCGTCTTCGAGCTTCCTTTTTATTATCATGCTTCGTATTATATAGGCTCGCTTTCCGAGGGGACAGCCTCAGCCTGTAGTCTTCGGCTCGTCCTGTTCCCTCAGGAGTCTCGCTATAAATACTTCGCTTATATATGTAATCATTCACCATTATCCTAAAAAAATAAGGCACTTTCGTATAATTTAATTCATCACAACAAAAACTAAACTAACGAGGTGCCTAAGGAAATTAGTCGCATCTAGTGCGGCTAAACTGATGATAAAAGGAAAAAAATCCGAGATTTTTCGTTTTTTACGAAAACCTCGGATTTCATCGATTATTGAGACAATTTTGTCTCAGGCTCTTTGGATTTTATCAATATATTTGTGATTCGGCCTAATTGTCACAACCACACTCATGAGATTCATACATGTTAATTCACAGTGCAATTACGATAATCCCATTTTCTCTTCTACAACATCAGCGATACGTTGTGCATAGTTATACGCATCTTCATCTGTTTTAGCTTCGACCATCACACGCACAAGTGATTCAGTACCTGATGGACGAACTAATATACGGCCTTCACCGTTCATTTCAGTTTTAACTTGTTCAATAATGGCTTTTACATCTTCATTTTGTTCGACAGCATGTTTATCTGTCACACGCACGTTTACGAGGCGTTGCGGGTATTTTGTCATTTGATTTGCAAGTTGACTCAACTTTTTACCAGAACGTTTAACAACTGCAGCAAGTTGAACACCTGTTAAGAGTCCGTCACCTGTTGTATTGTAGTCCATTAAAACGATATGGCCTGATTGTTCTCCACCTAAATTGTAGTGACCACGACGCATCTCTTCGACAACGTAGCGATCGCCTACTTTTGTTTTATTGGATTGGATTCCTTCTGCTTCTAATGCTTTATAAAAGCCTAAATTACTCATGACAGTAGAAACAATCATATTCTCATTTAACTCTTGGTTTTTAGACATTTCTTGTCCAAGAATAAACATAATTTGGTCGCCATCCACGACTTGACCTTGTTCATCAACTGCAATTAAACGGTCACCATCACCATCAAATGCAAGTCCAAAATCACTGCCTGTTTCAACAACGGTTTTTGCCAATGTTTCAGGATGTGTTGAACCAACTTGATCGTTAATATTATAACCATCAGGGTTACAGCCAATTGTCACGGTGTCCGCTTCGAGATCGCCAAATAGGAATGGCGCCAATCCAGCAGTTGATCCGTGTGCACCGTCTAATACAATTTTAAGACCTTCTAAATTGACTTCAACCGTTGATTTTAAATAACTTAAATATTTTTGTGCACCTTCAAAGTAGTCGGATGTATGCACGATCGCCGTACCTGTTGGACGTGGTAAATCAGGGTTAGATTCATCTAACAATGCTTCAATTTCAAGCTCTTGTTCATCAGAAAGTTTGAATCCATCTGAACCAAAAAACTTAATCCCATTATCTTCCACAGGATTATGTGAAGCAGAAATCATTACACCTAATTCTGCGCCCATATCTCTCGTTAAGTATGCGACACCTGGTGTGGAAATCACACCTAAGCGCATCACTTCTGCACCGATAGAAACTAAACCGGCGATTAACGCATGCTCTAACATTTCTCCAGATACACGCGTGTCTTTTCCAACAAGTACGCGTGGATGTTCCGTGTGCTCATTGTGCGCTAAAACATAGCCACCATAACGTCCTAATTTAAATGCCAACTCTGGTGTTAATTCTTGGTTTGCTATACCCCTTACACCATCAGTGCCAAAGTATTTACCCATAAATCATATCTCCTTTTACTCTCATTCATCACTGTACTTTAATTTTTGCTTTAACCTTATCTGGTTCTAGCTTTGTCACATTTTCAGGTAGTGTTAATTTAACTTCTTTTTCTGTGTCACTTGAGATGCCATTAACATCAATTTCACCAGAAACTTCAGATATATCTTGTAAAGCTTCTCGATTACCAAATATCTCAATTTCTTTTGTATCTAATGAAACGTCAGCAACTTTTAATCCATCGGTTGGATTTCCTTTTGTCGATACATCAAGTTTCACTTTTTTTGAATAAGGTTCGACATCTGCCGTAAGTTCAACCGTTGATGGCTCAATTTGAACATCGAGCTTATTCATATTTTTATCAAATACGGCTACATTAGCATCGCCTGTCGTTTTTTCTTTAATATCATTTTCATTGCGGAAACTTGCCTTAACGAAAGCAATACGGTCTAATTGTTCTTTACCACCAATCACTTTGACGGTGTGTGGTGATACAGAAGCATCCTTAAGTTTGAAATTTGAATCTATCGCATAAGGACTCACATTCGGTTCAACCGCATACGTTCGTGTTTCTTTCTTTTCAACAGACAATGTCGCCTCTTTCGGATAAACGTGATAGTTAATATCTTTATCTAGTCCACGCACTTGGAATTCTAACGTGTGCTCACCCGGTTGAATATCTGACGCATCCAGAACGACTTTAATATCTCCAGTTTTTTGAGCTTGCAGAACTTTAGATTGTGGACCTGTTAACTCAACATCAACCGTATCAGGTGCCCCAGAGACGTATAAATTTTTATCATTATTGATGACTTCTACGTGTGCGTTTTTAATTGTTTTGTTCCCGTTATTCGAAATATTATCAGTACTGAAAGATGTTCCAAAAACATTATTCACCGATAAAAACAATAATAAAGCGAGTATAAATGCAAAGAAACGTAAACCCCATTTAGATTCAAACATTTAATTCACACCTTTCTTTGCAAAGTGTACACCAAACCAATGTTCAGAGAGTAACTCTTCAAAAACTTCTACTGAAATATCTTTACGCAATTTGCCATCAAATGTCACAGAAATAGATCCAGTCTCTTCTGAAACAACAACAGTAAACGCATCTGACACTTCAGAAATGCCCACCGCTGCACGGTGTCGTGTACCTAAACTTTTTGAGATCTTCGGACTATCCGACAAAGGTAGGTAGCTGGCAGCTGTAGCGATTTTATCACCTTGTATAATCATTGCACCATCATGCAATGGTGTATTAGGAATAAAAACATTGGTCAATAGCTCTTGAGAAATCTCTGAGTGCATTGGAATACCCGTCTCTATGTAATCTTGTAAACCTGTTTCTTTTTCAAACACAATTAATGCACCAATACGACGTTTTGCCATGTACTGTACAGCTTTAGACACAGAATCAACAAGTTTGGGTACTTCTACCGAAGATGTCGTCGAATAGCGCTTAAATAAACTCCCTCTCCCAAGTTGTTCAAGCGCGCGTCTAATCTCCGGCTGAAAAATAACAATGATGGCTAAAAATCCCCATTGCATCACTAAATCAAACAATCTTGAAGTCGTCGTTAACTGTAAATATTCACTGATTGCTTTACCAACAAGTATAAATAATATTCCTTTTAATAATTGAATTGCTTTCGTCCCTTTAAAGACTGTAATCAGTAGATAAATGACATACCATACAATTAATAAATCTAGAATACCTGTTATGACCTCAAGTGTGCTTAAATTTTCTAAGAGGTTAGAAATCTGCATAGTATCTCCTCCGGTAATCTATTCCCATAACAAATATTATACCAATGTTTATGCTTATTTGTCATATCGTGTCTAAAACATTCTATCATGAATCCATGCGTGAAGTGTCTTATCACTGTATCATTTCTCATAAAATGAAACAAGGCTTGAGTGAGCCCCACTCAAACCTTGTATTCAAATATTATGGACAAACCATATACAAATTTTAGTTCCCATTGACTGTTTTAACAACTTACAACAGTGTCTCTCCAAAAAAAGAGCCTAACAACGCAACTGCTTGTTCAGCTGTACGATTTTCTATATCTAATAATGGATTCACCTCTACAATATCAAGAGAAGTAATTAAACCAGATTGATAGAGTAATTCTAAAGCGAAATGACTTTCTCGATAGGTCAATCCTCCTGGAACTTTCGTACCCGTCCCAGGCACTTCACTTGGATCTAAAGCATCAACGTCGAGCGACAGATGGATACCATTTGTTTTGGATTGTAAATATGTAATACTTTCTTTTACAATAGCTTGAATCCCTCTCTCATCGATATCTGCCATTGTATAAGTTCTGATTTGGTGCTTTTTGATATACGCCCGTTCACCATAATCTAAATCTCTCATTCCGATCAACACAATATTTTCAGGCTTCACTTTTGGCGCAAAACCACCGAGTTCGACTAATTGCTGATCTCCTTCGCCAGCAAGTATACGTAATGGCATCCCATGTACATTGCCTGAAGGAGACTCCTCTGGAATATTCAAATCACCATGTGCATCATACCAGATGACACCCAGACGAGAATAATGCTGTGCGACACCTGAAATAGAGCCTATCGCTAACGAGTGGTCACCTCCTAAAATAACTGGAAAATGATTATTTTTAATACTTGTAGCTACACGGTCATGTAACGCTTTCGAAAAAGTAAGAATCTCATCATAATTTTGAAGACCTCGTTGCGGCGCCTTAAATTTTTCAATATCTAGCTTTGGTGCTTCTACATTCCCACTGTCAATAACATGATGGCCAATCGCTTTTAAGCGTGGTAACACACCCGCATAACGTATCGCATCTGGCCCTAGATCAACACCGAGCTTCTTTTGTCCAAAAGTTGTAGGTGCACCTATTAATTCAATTGTCTTTGTCATATGATAACTCCCCTTTTCTTATCTTGATGATTAAATCAACTTATATCCCCTTATTTTAATTTCGCCCGCATACATAAACAGAATAATTGTTTCTTATTCTGAATACAAGCTTTCATTCATAAATAAATTATACTTCTATTTTATTTTCAAACTTATTTTTAAAAGTAACATTTTTATCTTTAATTCCAAATTCCAAGTATGGTTAGTGTATATTAGATATAAGCGCATTGTCTCCTTAGTTACGAGTGGTCAGATACTTTTAATTATAGAGATAATTGCGCTCTTTTTGTATTATAAAAGGCTGTACACTTTATATGGTGGTTATGTGTCTATAATAATTAAGTCGCAAACTTCCGATTGCTTCTTCGAGTCTCGCTTTCCCAGGCGCCTTACCTCAACTAATTTTGGCTTTTATTGTAGCTCATAAGAAGCCAAAATGGATTTTCGGTTTCGGCTCTATGCCTCGGGAGTCTCGACTCGGTACGCAATCTATTTAAGCAATTTCACTATTGAAAAGTGGCATTGCTTACTTTATGAATCACACGTTTTACAGAAGATGCAGAAACGTTACAATCACTTGCGATATCAGTTTCTGAGCGAACTTGTGTTGCTTTATCTATAATGGCTTTCTGAACATGGTTTGAGATAAAACAGTTATCCTCAACAACATTTGTTTTAGAAGTAAAAGTCCGACCACAAACCATACATTTAAAACGTTGTTTTAACAGATTTAAATACACTGCTATCTCTTGGAATCTTAAAAAAGTAATTCGCGATAAACGTTTTCCGTGTTTGTGTATTCGGTTTGGATTCGTATGATAACAGTGAGGACAAGTCATAGGCTTGTATGAAAGGGTACCAAAGATGACGTTAGATTTCTTACCTCTAATAACTACATCTTCTTCGACTTTAGTGATTTTAATATTATTATCTTTAATTTTTAGTAACTTTAATATATCATTGCACATAGGCGCAATATGTCTCCTTTATTTTTGGTTTAGTCACTTAAAATTATAGAGGCATTTGCGCTATTTTTGTACAAAAAAGCAGGATGACTTATGTCATCCCACCATAAAAAATGAAGAACCTAAAAAGGACTGATGATCCAAAGAATCACCAGACCTTTTTAGTATAGGGCCAAATACTATATGTCCCGAACGCATTGTGGAATAGCATCAAACATTCCTAAAACCATAAAAAAACCTTATCTCTATTGAGATAAGGTCTGTAGTGAGCCATAGAGGATTCGAACCTCTGACCCTCTGATTAAAAGTCAGATGCTCTACCAACTGAGCTAATGGCTCTAATGGCTGGGCTAGCTGGATTCGAACCAGCGCGTGACGGAGTCAAAGTCCGTTGCCTTACCGCTTGGCTATAGCCCATTAATGGTGGAGGGGGGCAGATTCGAACTGCCGAACCCGAAGGAGCGGATTTACAGTCCGCCGCGTTTAGCCACTTCGCTACCCCTCCATATGTAATGAAGAAAAAATGGTGGAGAATGACGGGTTCGAACCGCCGACCCTCTGCTTGTAAGGCAGATGCTCTCCCAGCTGAGCTAATTCTCCAAAATTTAAATGACCCCTACGGGACTCGAACCCGTGTTACCGCCGTGAAAGGGCGGTGTCTTAACCGCTTGACCAAGGGGCCATGGCTCCACAGGTAGGACTCGAACCTACGACCGATCGGTTAACAGCCGATAGCTCTACCACTGAGCTACTGTGGAATAATAAAATAACCTGGCACCGTCCTACTCTCGCGGAACGTCAGTCCGACTACCATCGGCGCTAAAGAGCTTAACTTCTGTGTTCGGCATGGGAACAGGTGTGACCTCTTTGCCATTGGCACCAGATTAAATTGAATGTTATACATTCAAAACTAGATCGTAAGTATACATTTACAAGTAAAACCTTGTGAACAAATTTGATTAAGTCTTCGACCGATTAGTATTCGTCAGCTCCACGTATCACTACGCTTCCACCTCGAACCTATTTACCTCGTCATCTTCGAGGGATCTTATAACCGAAGTTGGGAAATCTCATCTCGAGGGGGGCTTCATGCTTAGATGCTTTCAGCACTTATCCCGTCCATACATAGCTACCCAGCTATGCCGTTGGCACGACAACTGGTACACCAGAGGTATGTCCATCCCGGTCCTCTCGTACTAAGGACAGCTCCTCTCAAATTTCCTACGCCCACGACGGATAGGGACCGAACTGTCTCACGACGTTCTGAACCCAGCTCGCGTACCGCTTTAATGGGCGAACAGCCCAACCCTTGGGACCGACTACAGCCCCAGGATGCGATGAGCCGACATCGAGGTGCCAAACCTCCCCGTCGATGTGAACTCTTGGGGGAGATAAGCCTGTTATCCCCGGGGTAGCTTTTATCCGTTGAGCGATGGCCCTTCCATGCGGAACCACCGGATCACTAAGTCCGTCTTTCGACCCTGCTCGACTTGTAGGTCTCGCAGTCAAGCTCCCTTATGCCTTTACACTCTATGAATGATTTCCAACCATTCTGAGGGAACCTTTGAGCGCCTCCGTTACACTTTAGGAGGCGACCGCCCCAGTCAAACTGCCCGCCTGACACTGTCTCCCAGCACGATAAGTGCTGCGGGTTAGAAATCCAATACAATTAGGGTAGTATCCCACCAGTGCCTCCACGTAAGCTAGCGCTCACGCTTCTAAGGCTCCTACCTATCCTGTACAAACTGTACCGAATTTCAATATCAGGCTACAGTAAAGCTCCACGGGGTCTTTCCGTCCTGTCGCGGGTAACCGGCATCTTCACCGGTACTATGATTTCACCGAGTCTCTCGTTGAGACAGTGCCCAAATCGTTACGCCTTTCGTGCGGGTCGGAACTTACCCGACAAGGAATTTCGCTACCTTAGGACCGTTATAGTTACGGCCGCCGTTTACTGGGGCTTCGATTCGTAGCTTCGCTTGCGCTAACCACTCCTCTTAACCTTCCAGCACCGGGCAGGCGTCAGCCCCTATACGTCACCTTACGGTTTAGCAGAGACCTGTGTTTTTGATAAACAGTCGCTTGGGCCTATTCACTGCGGCTCTTCAGAGCGTGAACCCCAAAGAGCACCCCTTCTCCCGAAGTTACGGGGTCATTTTGCCGAGTTCCTTAACGAGAGTTCGCTCGCTCACCTTAGAATTCTCATCTTGACTACCTGTGTCGGTTTGCGGTACGGGCACCGATATTCTAGCTAGAGGCTTTTCTCGGCAGTGTGAAATCAACGACTCGAGGAAACAATTTCCTCTCCCCATCACAGCTCAATCTTAATGAGTGCCGGATTTGCCTAACACTCAATCTTACTGCTTGGACGTGCACTCCAACAGCACGCTTCGCCTATCCTACTGCGTCCCCCCATCGCTTAAAACGAATATTGGTGGTACAGGAATATCAACCTGTTATCCATCGCCTACGCCTGTCGGCCTCAGCTTAGGACCCGACTAACCCAGAGCGGACGAGCCTTCCTCTGGAAACCTTAGTCAATCGGTGGACGGGATTCTCACCCGTCTTTCGCTACTCACACCGGCATTCTCACTTCTAAGCGCTCCACATGTCCTTGCGATCATGCTTCAACGCCCTTAGAACGCTCTCCTACCATTGTCCTACGGACAATCCACAGCTTCGGTAATATGTTTAGCCCCGGTACATTTTCGGCGCAGTGTCACTCGACTAGTGAGCTATTACGCACTCTTTAAATGATGGCTGCTTCTAAGCCAACATCCTAGTTGTCTGGGCAACGCCACATCCTTTTCCACTTAACATATATTTTGGGACCTTAGCTGGTGGTCTGGGCTGTTTCCCTTTCGAACATGGACCTTATCACCCACGTTCTGACTCCCAAGTTAAATTATTTGGCATTCGGAGTTTGTCTGAATTCGGTAACCCGAGAGGGGCCCCTCGTCCAAACAGTGCTCTACCTCCAATAATCATCACTTGAGGCTAGCCCTAAAGCTATTTCGGAGAGAACCAGCTATCTCCAAGTTCGATTGGAATTTCTCCGCTACCCTCAGTTCATCCGCTCACTTTTCAACGTAAGTCGGTTCGGTCCTCCATTCAGTGTTACCTGAACTTCAACCTGACCAAGGGTAGATCACCTGGTTTCGGGTCTACGACCAAATACTCATTCGCCCTATTCAGACTCGCTTTCGCTACGGCTCCACATTTTCTGCTTAACCTTGCATCAGATCGTAACTCGCCGGTTCATTCTACAAAAGGCACGCCATCACCCATTAACGGGCTCTGACTACTTGTAAGCACACGGTTTCAAGTTCTCTTTCACTCCCCTTCCGGGGTACTTTTCACCTTTCCCTCACGGTACTGGTTCACTATCGGTCACTAGAGAGTATTTAGCCTTAGGAGATGGTCCTCCTAGATTCCGACGGAATTTCACGTGCTCCGTCGTACTCAGGATCCACTCAAGAGGGTATTCGTTTTCGACTACAGGATTATTACCTTCTCTGATTAACCTTTCCAGGTTATTCGTCTAACAAATACTTTTGTAACTCCGTACAGAGTGTCCTACAACCCCAACAAGCAAGCTTGTTGGTTTGGGCTCTTCCCGTTTCGCTCGCCGCTACTCAGGGAATCGATTTTTCTTTCTCTTCCTCCGGGTACTAAGATGTTTCAGTTCTCCGGGTCTACCTTCTCACATACTATGAATTCATATGCGGATAACACGACATAACTCGTGCTGGGTTCCCCCATTCGGAAATCTCTGGATCAAAGCTTACTTACAGCTCCCCAAAGCATATCGTCGTTAGTAACGTCCTTCATCGGCTTCTAGTGCCAAGGCATCCACCGTGCGCCCTTAATAACTTAATCTTTTATGATTGAGCTTTTACTCAATTCACCAGTTATTAATTATGTGAGTCGTCTGTCGACGACTAGCGATAATTTTGTTTCAAGCTTTCGCTTGTCACTCGGTTTTGCTTGGTAAAATCTATACTTACTTATCTAGTTTTCAATGTACAATCGTTGAATCCTCAAATGAATGAGCATTCAAAACTGAATACAATATGTCATGTTAATTCCGTCTATCACCTGTTGGTGATATTTCCGTATATTATCCTTAGAAAGGAGGTGATCCAGCCGCACCTTCCGATACGGCTACCTTGTTACGACTTCACCCCAATCATTTGTCCCACCTTCGACGGCTAGCTCCAAAATGGTTACTCCACCGGCTTCGGGTGTTACAAACTCTCGTGGTGTGACGGGCGGTGTGTACAAGACCCGGGAACGTATTCACCGTAGCATGCTGATCTACGATTACTAGCGATTCCAGCTTCATGTAGTCGAGTTGCAGACTACAATCCGAACTGAGAACAACTTTATGGGATTTGCTTGACCTCGCGGTTTCGCTGCCCTTTGTATTGTCCATTGTAGCACGTGTGTAGCCCAAATCATAAGGGGCATGATGATTTGACGTCATCCCCACCTTCCTCCGGTTTGTCACCGGCAGTCAACTTAGAGTGCCCAACTTAATGATGGCAACTAAGCTCAAGGGTTGCGCTCGTTGCGGGACTTAACCCAACATCTCACGACACGAGCTGACGACAACCATGCACCACCTGTCACTTTGTCCTCCGAAGAGGAAAACTCTATCTCTAGAGCGGTCAAAGGATGTCAAGATTTGGTAAGGTTCTTCGCGTTGCTTCGAATTAAACCACATGCTCCACCGCTTGTGCGGGTCCCCGTCAATTCCTTTGAGTTTCAGTCTTGCGACCGTACTCCCCAGGCGGAGTGCTTAATGCGTTAGCTGCAGCACTAAGGGGCGGAAACCCCCTAACACTTAGCACTCATCGTTTACGGCGTGGACTACCAGGGTATCTAATCCTGTTTGATCCCCACGCTTTCGCACATCAGCGTCAGTTGCAGACCAGAAAGCCGCCTTCGCCACTGGTGTTCCTCCATATCTCTGCGCATTTCACCGCTACACATGGAATTCCACTTTCCTCTTCTGCACTCAAGTTTTCCAGTTTCCAATGACCCTCCACGGTTGAGCCGTGGGCTTTCACATCAGACTTAAAAAACCGCCTACGCGCGCTTTACGCCCAATAATTCCGGATAACGCTTGCCACCTACGTATTACCGCGGCTGCTGGCACGTAGTTAGCCGTGGCTTTCTGGTTAGGTACCGTCAAGACGTGCACAGTTACTTACACATTTGTTCTTCCCTAACAACAGAGCTTTACGATCCGAAGACCTTCATCACTCACGCGGCGTTGCTCCGTCAGGCTTTCGCCCATTGCGGAAGATTCCCTACTGCTGCCTCCCGTAGGAGTCTGGACCGTGTCTCAGTTCCAGTGTGGCCGATCACCCTCTCAGGTCGGCTACGTATCGTCGCCTTGGTAGGCCGTTACCCCACCAACTAGCTAATACGGCGCGGGTCCATCTATAAGTGACAGCAAGACCGTCTTTCACTGTTGAACCATGCGGTTCAACATGTTATCCGGCATTAGCCCCGGTTTCCCGGAGTTATTCCAGTCTTATAGGTAGGTTACCCACGTGTTACTCACCCGTCCGCCGCTAACTTCAAAGGAGCAAGCTCCTCGTCCGTTCGCTCGACTTGCATGTATTAGGCACGCCGCCAGCGTTCATCCTGAGCCAGGATCAAACTCTCCATAAAAGAAGTAAGCTTGATATAGCTCATTGATTGATTTAGTCAATCACTCTTCAAAGTACGTTAAAGTACTCAAATTATCGGAATTAACGTTGACATATTGTCATTCAGTTTTCAATGTTCATTTCATTCTGTTGTTAACATCATTAACTAAGTTTACTATAAATCAACTTAATTAACAACACTTTTAACATTTTATATTTATTCTCACATATTTGCAATAGTAAATTTTACACCATTCAAATATTTTTGAATAAAATTCTTTTTTGTCGCTTTTGGCGACTTTTATATCTTACCATCGTCTTAACGATGTGTCAACAATAAATTAATAATTTATTTTATTGTTGAATTAGTGATTTGTTTCGCTCACAAGAATATATTCTATACAGATTGATATAAAAAAGCAAGTCTAAATTTCAATTTTTTAAAATTTATTTTAATAGGCCTAAAAACATTGATTCTGGTGCTATTTTCCCATTCTAAATTGCTCTAAAACAGGTCATACAAAAATCATTAATCCATACATTAAAGCAATCAAAATTTGAAAAATGGCATTAGATGTTTGGATCACAAAAGTAATCATCTATTACTTTATGCAATCCCAATCATCTATGCCATTACAGACCATATCATCTGTTTAACTTCAATCCCGCTTCATAACATCTATGAAATAACTCCACTTATTTTGTTTTATCAATAATTTTACGTGCAATGTCTTGATAAATTTGTCCTAAGCGATCTTCTGGTTGATAAATCGAAGGTGAGAAATCCACTGGCTTCCATGAAGGTTGTTCTAATGGCAATTGACCAAGCAACTCGGTACTCAATTCATCAGCCAACTTCTGGCCACCGCCTTGTCCAAAGACATATTCTTTATTACCCGTTTCCTTACTCTCAAAATAAGACATGTTTTCAATAATACCGAGAATAGAATGTTCTGTATGTTTAGCCATAGCACCTGCTCTTGCTGCAACAAATGCCGCAGTCGGATGCGGTGTTGTGACAATTATTTCTTTACTAGAAGGTAGCATCGTATGTACATCTAATGCGACATCTCCAGTACCCGGCGGTAAATCAAGGATTAAATAATCTAAATCTCCCCACTTCACTTCTGTGAAAAAGTTCGTAAGCATTTTACCCAACATAGGCCCACGCCATATTACTGGTGCATTTTCTTCTACAAAGAAAGCCATCGAAATCACTTTAACACCGTGGCGTTCTACTGGAATAATCGTTTTACCTTCTATGCCTGGCTTTTCATCGATACCCATCATATCAGGTACACTAAAACCATAAATATCAGCATCAATTAGACCAACACGTTTTCCTTCTCGTGCTAGTGATACAGCCAGATTGACTGCTACGGTTGATTTACCAACGCCCCCTTTACCAGACGCAATCGCAATAAACTCTAGCGGATTGTCTTTAGATAAAAATTCTTCTATTGTCTGTTTTTTCGCTTGTTGATTCCCTTTATATTTGGCAACCGTTTCTTCTGGCAAGCTCTCAAAACGAATACCGACTGTTTTAGCACCATTTTCTTTCAATTTCTCAACGATAGCCATTTGCAATTCAAGTTGTGGCTGTCCCCCTAACTGTGCCATCGCAACTTTGACACTGACATGTGCTTTTTCTTCTTTTATAGAAATATCAATGATACCCTTTGTTTCTTTTAAAGGTACATTAATAATTGGGTCTTTAATTTCTCCTACAAGTGCGCTTACCTTTTCTTCTGTTAACACTTCCGACATCTCCTTTTGAATACGCTTTAATTTTAGTTTAACAAAACTCTGTCAACTTTCATAAGGTAAAAAACTATAAATACTTTATTTTCATACATAAAAAACAAGATAGCTCACTCAGCACTCCTACTCAGCTTGCCATCTCGTTTTATTTTGTCATCCTTATGCGCTTCACTTACCGATTAGGTTGGCGCACATAATTTTGCTTTCTTGTCTTTTTCTCTTTACCACGATCATAAATAAAAAAGCTAATGATGAGGCCAATTAATAAAAATCCAGAAGTTACATAAAAAGCTAAATCCACACCAAAAGCAATAGCTTCTCTATGAATCATTCCTTGTGCTACAGAATGATCCGGATGATACCAGCGCGCACCTAAACTCATGAGGGTTACCATCAACGCTGTCCCCATAGAACCAGAAATTGTCCGTAAAGTATTCATAATCGCTGTCCCGTGGGAAACCATATCATTTGTTAATGAATTGATACCTGCTGTATTTAAAGGCATCGTCAATAATGATATAGAAAAGAGTCGGATTGTAAAAATACTAATAACATATAAATAAGAAGTATGTGCTGTCAGTTGTGCCATCATTAAAGTAGTAATCAGCAATAAGATAAAACCAGGGATGACTAAAACCCTTGCCCCCACTTTATCGTAAAGGCGACCATTGACAACAGACATCACACCGTTGATTACAGCACCTGGAAGAACAACTAAACCAGATAACAATGCGGATAAACCTAATGCATTTTGGATATACACAGGAATTAATAATGCCGGGCCAACCATAGAGGTAAATGCAATCATAGATGCGATTGACGTTAGTGTGAAGGTTCTCGATTGAAAGACATGTAGATTAAGGATAGGATTATCAATTTTTAATTGTCTGTGAATAAAGATACCTACAATCACCAGTCCTGCAATCAAGCTGATGATAACAAGTGGATTATGAAAACCTTGTGTACCAGCGATACTAAAGCCATATAACATCAGACCAAAACCGAATGTAGAGAGTAAGACTGATGTTTTATCCAGTACAACTTCTTTTGTATCACTAAAGTTTCGCATTGACATCCAACCAAAAATAAAGCCAATCGTTGCGACAACGACCACCACCATTAATGGCGCACGCCAAGTATAATGGTCAACTAGAAGTCCTGAAAGTGTAGGCCCTATAGCTGGGGCAAATTGTATCACTAGGCCTGATAACCCCATCGCAAATCCACGCTGGCTTTTAGGGAATAGCGTAAAGAGCGTGAATTGACTCAGTGGCATAATAACGCCAGCCCCCATGGCTTGAATGACACGTGCCAACATCAGTACTAGAAAGGTAGGTGCAGAAACAGCAATCACAGAACCTAATAAAAAAGTCCCCATCGCTGCAAGATACAAGTAACGCGTAGGGACTCTATCCATTAAATAAGCAGTTAATGGAATCATAATCCCGTTAACAAGCATAAAACCAGTGACTAACCATTGTGATGTACTTTCATCAATGTTTAGTCCTCTCATAATACTAGGAAGTGCGGTATTCAATAGCGTTTGATTCAGTATTGCTATGAATGCACTGGCCAAAATGACGGCGACGATAAAGTTACGTTGTTTTTTATCAATTTGAACACCCTCGTGCATACACATTCCTCCTTCATAAATCTTTAGCATTGACTTATTTTATGTCTAATCCGTTAGCTTAGCAAAGTATTTGCTTTCATTACGTTTTCGTTCTTTGTTAATGACGCTTATTCTGATTTAAATCTTCTGAATCAGGATAAAATATCTCTTTACAAATATATAAAAACGCAATAATCAACATAAGTACCCAATAATCAATGCGAATATACTGATAATGAATATGAATTAAAAAGAAAAACATTGTCGTAATTATCGAGTATGATATTAAATGAAATGTAAAGCCTTCTAAATAAGGATTAGGATATAATTTTTTTCTGAGCCAATCCATTAAATATTCAATACAGTAAATCACAAAATATCCTAAGATGATATAGCTACCGTAATAAACCAAATTATCATAAAAACCTTTGTTGTAAGTAAAAGACCCTAGGTGAAAATAAATCAACAAACGACTCAATCCAAACAAACCAAAACCTAATAGCGTTAAAAAGATAGCCCCTGAAATAATAAAAATGGAGAGTATGATCATTAAAGTGACTAAGTTAAATAAATTAAACTTACCTTTCATGCTCAAACCCTCCTTTTTTTATACTATATCACGCTTCAGAAACTGAACGTAAAGTTTTATCTTTTTGCACGAACCATACAAAACCTAGTCCTATCAATACAATCATACAAAATATCATTACATTTTGTATTGAATTATGAAATAGCGTATGTTGCATCGCATAAATATAACCAATCACTGCTGATCCTACTGAATTCCCCATATTACGTGTCAATGTAAAGAGCGACATCATTTTTTTCATACTCTCAGGTGAGGTTTTTTCTTGAACCATTACGCTATCTTTTGTATATGCTGTACCAAAACTCATTCCTATGAAAATTAAAGCAATCGCAATAATAATCGGATGATATGCACTGATAATAATAAGAATACTTCCTACAACTAAAATACCTATTGCGATTAAATATAAACCTCTAATAGTTCGATTTGCTTCGATTTTTTCAAGTGTAAAGTTCACAAGTAGCCAACCCATTGAAAGCGGAAAAATGACCAAACCACTTTGTAACGGACTTAAGTGAAGATGATCTTGTAAATACGATGGAATAAAAACATTAAATCCAATTAGTGCCATTGCAATGAAAAAATCTGTAAAAAAGGCTAAACGCACGGTAGACTTAAATTCCTTGATTGGTAAAAATGAAATTTTAGCTGTTTTGCCTCTGCGAATGATGTACCAAAATACAAAGAGAAATGCACAAAACGCTAAAATGTTAATCCATAAATGTCCTGAAACTAAGACCGTTACCATTAAAAGCGCTAATAAAATATAGAATAAAGCCATACCTGCCACATCAACTTGATGATTGGATGTCGTTTCCGCTTCAAAATGATAAGAAGTAAGCACAATTCCCATGACAAGAATCCCAATTGGAATATTGATATAAAATAGCCAATGCCAAGATGAAACTTCTAAAATAAAGCCCCCTAAAAAAGGACCGAGTATACTCGAAATGCCCCAGACACTTCCGACTATTCCCATTACTTTATATCGAAATGGAATTTCAAAAGCTAACTTAGGTACGATTTGGGCTAAAGACATATTTACACCAGCACCTATGCCTTGTAGCAATCTTGCAAAAATAAGCATCTCAAAGTGTGTGCTCATCCCAGACATAAGGCTCCCAATAATAAATAATAATAAGCCAATCATCGTCACATAAATAATTTTAATGCGTGACATCAATTCACTTAAAATCGGTATGGCTAATACAATACCTATAAAGTAAACTGTAAATACTAAAGAAATCGGTTGTGTCGCGTGAAGATCATCACGCATGGTTGGCAATGCTAAAGACACAATGGATGTTTCTATAGCTGCCATAAACATAATCAGGACAAGCGAGCAAATAATACTAACTTGTTTTAATTTCATAGTTATCGACCTTTCTTTAATGACAATATCGACGGGTGCGAAAAGCTTGCAAAACCTTTGACCGTCCCAGACATCTACTGTGCCATTATTTATTTTAAGTGATTTAATAAATTAAGATACATCTCATTCGGTTTGTCTTAAAAATGCAAACAATTATCAAAGTAAATTGCAAAAATGAAAATTCGTTTTGAATTGAACTTTACCCCTATCTATAGGTGTTTAATTGTTAAACGAATAATTTCAAATCGATTTCTACTTCGTTGTTTTTCTTTTTCAAACCTTCTATTAAAACATGTACATTATACACGTTACAAAACGGATACGTATTCGATTCTGCTCAAATATCACGATATCTGACCCATGCGTCCATTTTCAATTTTAAATAAAACGTTTTAATCAGACACGATATTCTTATGATTAAAATGAACAATGGTTTCAAAATATGGGCAAGCATGTTAGAAAAGACTGCCAAAGTCCCCTCAGTTATCATTTAATGATGATAAAGAGCGCCTATAACAGTCTTTTTTATCTGTATTATTTATTTTTTTGATGATAACGATAAATAGAAGCCATAACCATCATTAGGATGACACCTAAAATTAATGACACGACACCAAGGTACGGAGAAGATGTAACTGCACCGTCCCCTAACAAATAATAATAGCCAAAAAACATTTGAAAGAGGATTAATACACTTAGTGCAAACATTAACAATTTATAATTTGATTGCATGCTAACACCTGCCTACATAAAGTATAAAATACCTATAAAGTGAAAGATAGATGCAATAAAGATAAAAATATGCCATATCATATGAAAATAGGGTCTATTTTTTTGTGCGTAAAACCAAGCACCAATTGTATAAGCTAATCCACCTAACAAAATAAAAATAAAGAAGAGCCACGCGCCTTTACTTATAATAATAGGCAAATAAATGACACCTACCCATCCCATAATGAGATAGATGATGAGACTTAATTTAGCATTGACCTGAGTGGCAATCGCTTTGTATAAAATGCCCCAAAGCGTCGTTCCCCATAACAAAATCATGATGATCCAACCGAGCCACCCACCTACAAGTACTAAGGATACAGGCGTATATGTCCCAGTAATCGCTACGTAAATCATACTATGATCAATGATACGCATGACATATTTATGAGGTGAAGCTTGTTGCATTGAATGATATACAGTAGACGATATAAACATCAAAAATAAACTGATTACAAAAACAGATACACTTACCGACATTAACACGCCAGAATGTGCATAACTATGTACAGCTGCATATGGTAGTGCAATTAACATCAAAAACGCAGCAACACCATGTGAAACTGCATTCCCTATTTCTTCGCCGAAAGATAAGGGATTCATTTCTTTAAATGTTTCTAAAGTTGTTTTCTTCTTTTTCTTTGTGGCACTCGTCACAGTTGGCATATGGCCACCCCTATTCAATAATATTCATACGTTTAAGGTCCGCTGACGCAGTTTCTACACTATCTCGACCTTCCTTGTTTTTGAGCGGACTAAATTCTTCCGCTCTTGGCACTTGTAGCGTCATAAATGAAGTTGCATATTGAAAAATATCAAAATAAAAAAGTTCAAATTTTAGCGTTTCTTTTTTTACAACCCCAAAATCTTCATCTAATTGCTCTAAATTTTTAATTGCTAAATGATAAGGTAATGCTTTATCCACAGCCGCTTCGATAAAGGAACGTCTAAAAGCATGAATCCCTATATTCGCATTTTTAAATTGGTCAGCAATTTCATCTCTATCAAATTCAGAATACTCTAAAACAGTATCTTTTCCGTCTTTAACAACTAATCGACCGACACTTTCACCTAACTTAGGTTCAATGGACTTAGATGTTACATCTTTATGATGATGTACGGTAAAGCCTGCAAATAGAGGATCTAAAACTTTAACAAGTACATTATCGATATTATTCATAAAAATATACTCATTGCCGCGTTCAGCCATTTGATCTAATAAACCAGATGCTTTAAGAGATTTAAAAACGCCTCCATTTCCATTCGGTGTTTCCATAATTAAAGCATCTTTATCAAGAACTAATTGACCATTTTTTGTTAAGGCGACGATATTATCTTGTTTGAAAAAGTATACATGCTCTGGATGATAGCCAAAATAATCATGTTCAAGAAAGAACGCTCTCGTCTCTTTATCGTTGACATCACTCGTCATAATATACCAATCTACAAAACGCCCAGTTTCATTTTTTAATTGCAATAACTGTCTCGCTTGTAATTCAAACAGGCTGACTCCTTCTATTTGAAATGAACCTTTGGGTCCTTGATAACCTAGACGTGTTCCTTGTCCCCCCGCTAAAAGCAAGACCGCAAATTGTCCTTCGCGAATCGCATCGATACCTTTTGATTTGTACAGTTCAATTGTCTCTTCTTGCAATTGAGCTTTGACTTCATAGTTTATCTCTTGAACAGAAGAAACGTCTTTGATGGTTTGACGGTTAACGTAAACCTGTTCATATAGTGAATGAATTGCCTCTAAATCTAAAGTATCAATTTTTTGGTTAAGTCGTTCTTTTTCATTCGTGCTCATTAGTTTTTCATACTCATTCAGATGACCCTGTCCATACTTTTCAAGTTTATTCTTATCTAACATATCAATTATACGCTCCTTTAATAAAGCTGTGATTTGAAGCTAAGTTTGTTTGTATTCAGTGCCTAAAATCAATACAACAACAGTTAAAATCCATTTAAAAGAAGATGCTTTACACTCGATTCAAATAAGACATATATCGTCACAAGACTAAAAGTTGTTGCCAAAGATAAATCCATCAAACCACCAGTTTTGAAATGAATTGGGAAACGTACTCGAACCGGTATTGGAAAAAATAAATGTACGCCTCTAGGTGTTAACATATCTAATATTATATGTGAAAGCATACCACAAATGATGCTAATCATATAGTAAATCGGTGTTTCTATCATATGTAAGACAAAATAAATACTTAAAACAAAAACCAATGAATGGGTCAATGTCCGATGACCAAACAAATGTTTGATAATAAAGCTAAGCAAAGGGAGTTTTTGACCGATTTTGCTCTTTGTATGGCAAATATCGGGAAAGATGCTCGCTAAAGCTGATAAAACAATACTTGTTGTCATTTCAAAAATATCAAGTTGATAATGTGTGGCAACTGCTGCACCCACTAAAACACCAGCAGCAGAGTGTGTTTTACCAGTCATGTTCATCACCTCACTATTATGAAAGGATTATAACATAATCTGTTCTGTCATACGAACATATTTTCGCTCTTTTATCGCCTTTTTAATTAGTATGACATATTCAATCAAAAAGTATCACATAATTGTTGCAAAAACGTTTTCAATAAGATACAATAACTGTACAAAATTTGAAAAAGGATGTGTCAGTGAAATGGCTATGACAGTTAAAAAAAATGAAAATGAAGTGCATATTCAATGGAGAGTTGCAGATATTCGAATTCCGAATGATCAAATCCGTAATGTAACAGAGGATCAAGATATTCACGCAGTTCCTGAAACAGATTCTAAAAGAGTATCGCGCATTGGCTCTACATTTGGTAAAACAAATCGTGTCATCATCGACACTGACGACCAACAATACATTATTTATACATTTAATGATAAAAAAGTATATAACGAAGTCACGAAGTAAACTGAGATTATTGATGATTCCCAGTTAACTAATTCACAATATAAGCATTCTGGGACATTAATCCCAAAATAAAAAGCGCTAAGATGATTCTTAATTGAAAATCATCTTAGCGCTTCCTTTTATTATAAAACTCCATATGATATAACTTCGTTTATGCATATCATCATTCACGATTTTACTTATAAAAAATTGATATTCAGCTGCAATAGATACGAAGTACAGTTTCTTAAAATTCAATGTATAAACAATTAGAAAAATAAATGCGCGATAAGCACAATAATTGGTAACGTAATGATTGTACGAATCAAAAAGATCATAAATAGTTTTCCAATACTTACCGGTATTTTAGATCCTAAAATAACGCCACCAACTTCAGATAAATAAATCAATTGACATACACTTAACACACCGACAACAAAACGTGTAAGGTCACTGTGAACGCCCTCGATTAATATTGAAGGTAAGAACATGTCCGCAAACCCAATAATCATTGTTTCAGATGCAGCATGTGCTTCTGGAACATGAAGAAATTCTAATATCGGAACAAAAGGAATGCCTATCCAAGTGAATATAGGCGTATATGTCGCAAGAATTGTAGCTAATGTCCCAATCGTCATAACAACCGGAATAACGACAAGCCACATATCCATTACCGTTTTAAAGGCAGTCACCATATATAATTTTAATCCAGGTGCTTTATAGCCTGTGATGACAGCATCTTCGTAACCTTTTTTAAGCGCTTCTTTATAATCATACTGTTTTTCAGGTCGTTCTTTTGCTGAAACGCCATCAACATAATGGTCCTCTACTGAACGTAACGGCCATATTCTTGGCATAATGAACGCTGCTACTAAACACGCTATGATCACCGTACTATAAAATAACGCAAAATGATCAATAAGACCAATCGTTTCAGCGATAACAATAGCAAATGTTAATGAAACAACACTAAACGTTGTTGCAATAACAGTTGCTTCACGGCGTGTATAAAATCCTTGCTCATATTGCTTACTTGTAATCATGACACCTACAGTACCGTCTCCAATGAAAGACGCTAAGTTATCAATTGTAGAACGCCCTGGCAACGTAAACAATGGACGCATGACAGGTCTAAAAATCGGACCTAAAAATTCAAGGAGTCCGTATTCGAGCAGTAATGGCAAAAAGATTGCCGCAAAGAAAAATACCGCAACTAATGTAGGCAACAATCCAGTAAAAATAAGCCCACCTGTATCTTCTGAATAGACCCATGGCAATCCGATTTTTAAAAATGTAATCCATACAAAAATGATTGATAAGAGTCGAATCACCAACCAAGGCCATGTCACGATAAATGCGTTTGCTCTAAAACTATCTTTTTTTACTTTTGATTTTAACACGGTACTATATAATAACGTTAAAATGCCAGAAATCGTAATAATCGCAACGATAATCCATGGCATTAAACCACCAAAAAGTGCTTGAAATTGCTTGGCTAAATAAGCAATCGGTAAGGTTGAAGTATGCTTACCATCTTCTACTACAGGTATAGGAATTAAAAATAAAATCACACCGATAATCGAAAGTAAGATGAATTTTAATTTTCCAATTGTCCACTGTTTCTTTGTATATTTTTCCATAATTAACGCCTTTCTCTTTTTCAAATATGTCCCCCATTAAAATAAAAACGTCTCCAATAGTTGGTATTTATTATACCGATATTGAAGACGTTATGCAATGTTTATTTGAATATTAATACGTTTAAATGCATATTTTGGCATTACATTTTACGTAAGACATATAAGAAGTATGGTGCACCAATCACAGCGATTAAAACTCCGACAGGAATATCAATAGGTGGTGCAATGACGCGTGCCAATCCATCTGCAATCACCATTAATAAAGCACCAACTAAACCTGACATTGCTATAATATGACCGTGTCTATGCCCTACAATACTTCTTGCTATGTGGGGGGCGATCAACCCAAGAAAGCTCAAACCACCTACAACTGAAATCGCAGAACCTGCTAACATAACAGCTGCAAATAACAAAATCATTTTCGTTCTTTTTACAGGTGTACCTAAGGCTGTCGCAACTTCTTCTCCTAAATGAAGAATGTCTAACTTTTTAGCGTAAAAGAAAATTACCGGTAAGGAGACGATCATCCAAGGTAAAATGGTTAATACATGATCCATTGAACGCCCAAAAAGACTTCCCGTTAACCACACTAATGCAATATTCGCTTCCATCGGACTTCGAATCAATAAGTATTGGACTAACGCCATTGCGACAGCACCGATGGCCATCCCTATAAGCGCTAGTTGCGAACCTTTAATGCCTTTTAAACTAATTAAAAGCGATAAAATCAAACTAATAACAAGTGCGCCTACAAACGAAGCGAGTGGTAAGACAAATAAAGGTGCTGTTGGAAAAACGATAATAACAATAACCGCAGCCAAACTTGCCCCTTTAGTGATCCCAATGACGTCTGGAGATGCAAGTGGATTTCGAATCACGCCTTGAATGACTGCACCTGAAACAGCTAGAGCAAAACCGACTAAAATACCGAGCAACATTCTTGGAACGCGATATTCTGTCAAAATAAATTGCTTGCCCGTCCAAACCTCTTTAAGCACTGTGATTGGTGAAATCCAAACTGCCCCAGCGCTCAAACTTAAAATCGCACACACAATCAGAAGTAGCGTGACAATAACGTAACGTTTTGTAAAGTTAATCTTCATCGCGCTTTCACTCCTCTCATTGTGATCCATAAGAAGTACAATGCACCAACAAATGATGTCACAATACCGACTGGAGATTCAAATGGAAAAGTGATAAGTCGACTGATTACATCTGAAATCAGAAGCAAGTTCGCTCCCATAATCATTGATAACGTAATGATCAAAAAGTAATTGCGATTGAGATAGTGCTTCACGATGTGAGGAACAATTAAGCCCACAAAACCAATAGGTCCAGCAATGGATACACTAGCCCCTGCAAGAACAATGACAATCAATCCAGATAAAGCACGAATTAATTTCGTATTTTGCCCAAGGCCTGTCGCCAACTGGTCTCCTAAATCTAAAATCGCCAACTGACGTGCGAGCAGTAATGCAGCAATTAAACCACTTACAATCCAAGGTAAGCTTTGAAATATTTGTGGCCATTTAATCGTATGCAGTGCACCAACAAGCCAAAACATTACCGTCGTAGTCGCATCTTCATTTAATAAAATAATACCTTGCGTCAGACTTGTGAAAAATAAATGAATGGTCATCCCCGCAAGTGCCAGTTTTATCGGTGTCATCCCTTTAGTTGTATCCGCTAAGGTATATACCGCTAAACCACCAATAAAAGCTCCTACAAATGCAAATACTATCGTGTTGCTTGCTAAACTTGGGACTAAAACTGTAATTAATACAACAGTAAATGATGCACCCGCATTTACACCAAAAATTTGAGGTGATGCCAATGGGTTTCTAGTAATCGCTTGCATTAAAACACCGGCTACACCGAGCGCAGCTCCAATTAAAATACCTGCAATTAATCGCGGCATACGAACACTATGTATTAAAAATGTTTCTTTCGTTGACTTTAGATGAAAGAAATAATCGATAAGTGATTGAAATGAAATTTTTGATGAACCAATTGCAAGATTTAAATAAATTGCAAAAATAAGAAAGCACACGCTTACAATAAAAGTAAGCGTAGTGCGTCTTCTCTGGTGATGTCCATCATAAATTTTTTGATTGAATTTTGACATATGAAATCACCTTTTATATTGCATTGTAAGGGAAAGGAAAAAGTCGCTCACTTCGACACATGATGATGTGTCATCCCTTCCTTTTCATTCAAAAGCAACTTATTTTTTCTCTTTTTTCGAAATTTCTACTAATTCTTTAGCAATTTCTTCAGAAGAAATGAGACCTCTAAACTTAGCCCATGTTTGACGATCTACAACGTGAACGCGATCGTTTTTAACAGCATCGATTTCATTCCATACTGGATCTTTTTTCATTTTCGCTAAGTGTGGATCGTTTTCACCGTTAACCATGATAAACATACGTTGTGGGTTAACATCAGAAAGTTGTTCTGAGTTCATATTTAAGTATGGTGCATTTAAGTATTCAGGTAATTGATCAGCTACTTCTTTTGTTAAAGCTTCTTTAAAACCTAAATCATGTAAGAATTGACCTACGTAAGATTGGTCAGAATGTGCTAAGAAACCTGATTGAGAAATTACAGCTGGTAAAACTTTCTTACTTTTATCCATTGTAATTTCTTTTTTGTATTTATCAATTTTTTCTTCATGCTCTTTTAAACGTTGATCTGCTTTGTCTTTTTCTGATAAAGCTTTACCGATTGTTTTAAACGCTTCGATGTTATCTTTATAGTCTGAGTCTAAACTTGGTAATAAAATTGTCGGTGCAATTTTGCTTAATTGTTCGTAGTTGTTTTTATGTCTGTTACTATCTGCAATAATTAAGTCCGGTTTCAACTCACTAATCACTTCTAAGTTCGGTTGTTTACGTGAACCTACTGATTTATAGTCGCCTACTTTATCACGAATAGGTTCGATGATATTTTTCTTCTTACCATCGTCCGCAATACCTACAGGTTTAACACCTAATGCAACAAGCGCATCAACAAAAGAATATTCTAAAGCAACCACTTTTTTAGGTTTTTTATCAATTTTAGTTGTGCCACCCGCATGTTTAATTTCTACACTTTTCCCATTTGATTGTGTGTCATTTTTAGAATCTGACTTGCCAGAATCACTGACATTCCCACATGCTGCAACAAGAAGCATGATTGCCACGATTGCTAAAAATCCCATCCATTTCTTCATCTTCACTGCATTGCCACTCCTTTAATGATGTTGTTTTATTTACATAATTATATAATAGTTGATAACGATTCTCATTGTCAACTCTGTTTTATAAAATTATTCTTTTTTATTTCTACAAATCCATTAATGAGTTGTTCAATGCCTTTATCTTCAATATAATTTTTCGGTATATGTGGCATATGCATACTTTGAGCTAAAGCTGAATAGTTTAATTGGAAAGTAATTTCATTACCTAATTGATAATAATCCGAGTGACCTAGATCAATCATTAGAGCATCACTTGAGCTTCCAACAATTTTCAAATGGGATTCGATAGGTTGGATACCATCAATGACTGTATCAAGTTGTCCAACGTCGACGATAGCCTGCATATAAGCTTGTCGCTTTTCAATATCTAAGCGCGGTTTAATTTCTAAAATCCTTCCACTCAATAAAATTGCATCGTCATACAAGTAAGGTAAACGCATGTTGTAGGAAGTCTCGTATCCTCTAAATAACGCCTCACCGATTCTAAGTTCATTAATTCTGCCCAAGTCCGTGTACATCGCTAAAGTCAACAGACTAGAATTGCCTCCTGAAATAGAGTTAAAACGAACGCCTGTATCACGTTCAACCGATTCTATAAAATAATTCATATAAACGATATCTTCTTCTGTCGGTTGGATGGGTCGAAAACACATAAAATTAAATGCCAAGCCTTTCAGATATATACCTTTGAGTTTGACAATTTTTTTAACAAGATGCACGACTTCATATGTCAATGCACCTTCTCTGCCGTCTTTCCAATCAACCATTAAATAAATCGCATGCTTAACCCCTTTTTGGACGGCCATATCATTCAATGCTTGAATCGTTGAAAATTCTGTTTGAATACTCACTTGACTTTTCACGACCACATCTTCAATCTCATGTGGCAAAGCGCCTTTAATCATCATATCTTGTTGCGTCGGTTGTTTTTGATGATGTGTCATTTTGGAGAGTCGAGACTCAGCAAGTGTGCTAAAGCCCATGTCACGTAACATTTCTCGAACCTTGATATCTCCACCTACACATTTCGTTACAGGAATCATTCGAACACCTTGTTCTGAAAGCATGTGTTGTAATGCCATTGCATTATATTTGATTTTACTTAAATTAACATGAAGTTGTGGCATAGGCTACATCTCTCTTTCTAGCGGATTATCAATATCTATTTGCACATATTGCTTCACTTTTTGTTCCATTCTCATATTTAGTAACGCTTTAACCGTCATTTTCTTACCAAATAATAATCTTTTTAGCGCTTGCGCATGATTTAAATTCGGTGTTATCGCATTTTCAATGATTTCACCGGCAACGTTGTAAAGTACCTTCTCATTGATTCCATGTCGATGATGGAAGTGATGGATTACTGTACCGAGTTGATTTTGAATAACTGCATGCTGAAATTTAGCGATGACTTCATCTATATTTTCTGTGATTAAACTTTGGTTTGTTACAGTCAACTCTGGGACCGTCTGTTTTAATGTTTGAGGTTCAATACGAGAACCTCCTAAGTCACGCACAATAAATGACAATGCATGTGTATCCTTATCGATTTGTAAAACCGTATTTTGTTGATGCGCTTCTAAAGCAATGCCGTATTTTTGAATATAGCCGATAAGTGGTGGGATGAATGCACGCATATATTGTGTCATAAACTGTATGATTGTATCTTCGCTGATTTCACCGTATAAGTATTCAATCAAACTATCGATCACGATTTGACCATCAACGGGATTGATTTGTGTCAAAGCCGCTGTAACAATCTGTGTATGATTTTGTTTTTTATCCTCTATTGCGTATCTCACAATCATCGCAAATTGGCGTGCAAGATCCGCTTCAACATCTATATACGCACCATAAGGTTCAGCAGCAATCGTTAATGTTGGATAAATGTCCAACATATCTTGAAGTTGATAACTTAATTTTGGACCATCTACTGTTGTCACTGTTGATACTGTACGGACAGCACTTGTCGCTTGAACATTCATAGGCAATTTAATATGAAACGGATATTTGAGCAATCTCATTGTTCGAAATGACAACGTCGCTTTTGAATCTACAGTAAAAGGAGTTGGGATAACGAGATGTTCAGCAATCCATCGACCAAACTTTTCAGTAATCACATTCTCATATTGCCACGGATGTACAAACATCACCCGATATTCATCTAAAGATGACTGATACATTTGCATCCATTGTCTCAATTGACTTTCCATATCTGGAATAATTTCTCTGAGTACAAAATCTTCTTGATCTGTCATTGACGTAAATTTTAAAATACTTTGATGGACAAGTACAATTTTTAAAGGAATGACTTTCATAAACTCAGGCGCATACTTTTGAATTTCATCAACAGTAAGTGGTAATTTTGTTTTCGTTAAAGGATGTGAAGGATGGCCGTTCCAAACCATCCCCTCTGTATAACCTAAAGCTGAAAAATCAGAGTCATCATTAATATGGTTTAGCCATGCAATAAAATTAAGTGATTCTGGCATTCGTGAAAATTTCAAAGAATGACGCATCATACTTTGGCGTTGTCTTAGCTGTTGGTAACTCAATTCAAGTCCAAGACGACTATGTAATAATTCCTTTACTAACTGTTCATGAAATTCAATACCAAATTTGCCTTCAAGTATTGCTAACAATTCTTCAACCGTTTGAATCTCTACGTCTTCATGATTCACTTTCTCATAAATCGGTCCCTCTAATTCAAATTGAAAAAGCATACTTTTCGCGACACACGCAACATGTAAAATGTGTTGGTGCAACTGAATCACAAGTTTATCTTTTTCGTATTGAACTGCTGTTTGTTCAGGGAATAGCCGCTCTTTGATACATGCAACGAGAATACGATATTGTATATTTTGATCAGCATTTAGATGATGAATGGTTGTCATGGATTGTCTTTCCTCCGTTTATTTTAAGATTCATTGCATACCCCAATATTGCGATAAGTGTCGTTGCCACTCCCATTACTAAAAAAGTAGTTGTAATCCCAATGCGTTCCGTAAAATAACTCAATACTACTGCGCCTAATGGAATCATACCTCTGTCCATCATGACGATACTTAAAATTTTTCCCCTGTTTTCTTCTTCTACATCATTTTGAAAATATATTCGATTTGTTGTACGCGCAAACTGACCAAATAACCCCACACAGAATATAGCGATAAATAAGCCTGTCGTTCCAAATGGGTAGAGTAACATTAAAGCGAGACCGAATAAGACTGAACTCAAGAAATAAAATTTATCTGTCGACACTGTTTTTAAAATATATGGAATAATCAAAGTAGCGAGTATTCCACCTATTGCACTAAAAGTCATTGCCGTGCCGAAGATGGATGCTTTTTTAGGAAATAACTCATTGGTCAAAATGGGTAACATAGTAGTATAGGAATACCCCATCGCCATAATTAAAAACGATGTCGTAAATATTCTTCGACTCACAACGTTTAATTTAAAGTAGTTCCATGCGATAGGTAAAGAAAAATTGGGTGCCTTGTTTTGTTTTTTCACCATCAATTGTAGTGGTAAACTTAGAGATAATGCTAAAAGGTAACAAGCCGTTTGGATGACAAATGCAATAGAAATATCCCAAATTGCAATAATAAAGCCCGATATTGCTGGGCCGATGGAGCGACATACATTTAATATAAAAGAATGGTAAGAAACGACTTTTGAGATGGATAGCCGTTCAGAGATATCAGGTAGGACTGCTTGTCTGACCGGTGTTTCAATGGCACTCATACATCCACGTAAACATGAATAAATGTATAAAAATGTCATTGGTAATTCACCCATTGTTAAGACAAAAATTGTGAGCGTACCTGTAATAAGGAATGAACTCGTTACTGTCAATTTAATCAAAGTACTTCGTCGATAACGATCTGCTATGGCGCCCGCCCATAAGCTTAATAAGAATATAGGGGCTAATCGAAAAAAGTTGATTAATGCAAGATCCATCGCATTATGATTTAATTGATAAGCGTACCAGTTAAGTGCAATTTGCCCAATCCAGTTACCCAGAAATAGTAAAAAGGTACTCGAAAAAAACCATTTTGCCAAAATCTTCACCTTCTTTAATTGATAACGGTTCTCATTTCCGATATTATGGATTATACGAATCATCTTACTATTTGTAAAATAAAATGAATGAGGTGTACTCATGAATAAAGAGAGAAATCAGCAAAAAACTGACATTCTTTTGACAAAAGATGAACAAGAATGCTTTCAAACGCTCGTCGAAATCGATTCGAACTGGGCGCAATTATTTAAAGAAAACATATTATCCAGCCGCGATAAAATCACTGCTCGTTTAATGGCATCGATTTATCGTGAAAACTTAGTTGGCGGCTTTGATCATTGTGAAATAAAAGAAGCACAACATTTTCAAAATTGTGCCATTCCTGCAGGCCAATTATTATGCATTCATTTTACATATACTGGACGAATATTATTCGCAAAAATCAAAGGACAACATGCATTCAACCGTATCGACTTAGAAGGTCCTTTTTATTGGTATCATGAAAGTGGCGAAGATAAACGCGTTTTACATCCAAATGAGATTTTGGATGTTATCATTCAAGAAGATACACAATATGATGGTGAAGCGGCGAAACAATTTCGAGATGATTTAGAAAACAGTGCTGCTCATATGGCTTTAGCGTTGAGTTATCAAGCGCAGCACCCATTAAATGATTTTCCGACGCTTCTTGACTACATCGAAGCTCAAAATGATCGTTATCTAACTTCAGAGCAACTCGTCATTGAGGGGCATCCCGTTCATCCCGGCGCAAAACTTCGAAAAGGGATGACTGCCAAAGAAACGATATGTTACTCCTCAGAGTATCAGCATGGCATTCCAATGCAATTTATTTTAATACATCGAGATTACGCAAGAACGATGTCTGCGCATTCAAATTATGCTGAGGTCGTTTATGGTGCATTTGAAGGATTAAAAGAAATAGCTCAAAATCAATTGGAAGCATCATCGCAGTCATTGAATAACTATGTGCCTTTAATTGTACACCCTTGGCAGTACGCACATATCATCACTGAAGAATATCAAGATGCTATAAGTCAACAAATCATTGTTCCTTTGACGTATCAACAAAACTATTACGCCGGTCTGTCATTCCGTACGTTAATGCCTGAAAAACCTGAGCAGACACCTCATATAAAACTTTCGACGAATGTCCATATTACAGGGGAAATTCGTACATTGTCCGAGCAAACAACACACAATGGGCCTTTAATGACAAATATTTTAACGCATATCGCGCACAATGACCCATTATTTAAAGATGTCGCCACACAAGCGGTTCCGGAACTTGCAGGTGCGCATTTTTATCATCCAAATGATGAAGATTCTGCATATCAAGAGCAGCGAAGTGAGCAATTGGGCACACTTTATCGAGAAAATATTTATGATTTACTCGATGATAATGCACTTGCGCTCATCCCATCAAGCTTTGTTGTCAATAAACCTGGCGAATATCGTACATTAGTCATCGAACTTATCGAACGTTTTGCTGCGCATCAAGGACGTTCTGTCGACATGTCACAACTGTGTCAAGACTGGTTTGCACCTTATGCACGTGCACTGATTGATTATGTTGTACCTTTGCTTGTGAAGTATGGGATTGCATTAGAAGCACATCTACAGAATACGATTGCAGTGTTCGATGATAGAACAGGTGCGTTCCAACAAATGCTTATACGTGATTTCGAAGGTTTGAGAATTGACCAGCAACAACTTTCATCTATGGGCTATGACACATCTGATTTTCACGAAAAATCTAGAATATTAACTGAGAGCCAGACTTCAGTTTTTAATAAAGCTTTTTATTCTACGATTCAAAACCATCTAGGTGAAATCGTCGCAGCCATTGCATATTACTACAAAGATGAACAGTTAGAAAACAAGTTGTGGCAAATTGTACAAACACAAATCCAACAATGCTTTGATCGAATAAAACAAACAGAAATGAATCAAGAACGAATCAACACTATTTATCAAACATTTTTTAACCCCGTTATTGACTATAAATGTGTGACAACGATGCGCCTCATAGATGAAGCCCATCATTACACCTATATTAAAGTAGATAATCCGCTTCACATGACATCAGAATAAATATATGGAATTTCAAGAAACTGGGAAATAGAGGCACATTTAAATGACAATTGCGCTTTTGGAAATGTATGTCATTATAATAAGGCCTATATGCTCCTCACCATAGCTCTAGGATTAGGATCAGACTGAGACATTAATTCCATAAATAAATAGCGCTAGGATGATTTTATATAGAAAACATCTTAGCGCTATTTATTGTAAAACTTCGTATACTATGACTTCGTTTATGCGTACAATGACACTTCTCAATGATAAATTTTTATGGCTAAAATATAATCGGTCTACTTCTATCTAATACAGATAAAGGCGTAAGTATTTCTTATTGTAACCAATTGTATTAAAATGAAAAACAGAACTGAATATACTATCAAGGAGTATTGCTATGACTATCATGAGAACCTTAACTTTTATGTTAAGTATTTTCATTGTAGGTATGGTTGAAATGGTCGTCGCTGGCATTATGAATCTTATGAGCACTGATTTAAATATTTCTGAAGCATGGATCGGTCAGCTTGTTACGATTTATGCTTTTACTTTTGCGATTACAGGACCGATTTTAGTCAAACTTACTGAAAAATATTCACCAAAGTATGTATTGTTATATTCAATTGCTTTCTTCGTATTAGGTAATTTGATGATTGCACTATCTCCTAATTTTACGATATTAATTATTGGACGCATCCTTTCGTCTGCCGCTGCAGCACTCATCGTTGTTAAAATATTAGCGATAACTGTTGTGCTCGCAAAGCCTGAAAACCGGGGTAAAATGCTAGGTCTCGTTTATACAGGTTTTAGTGCGGCAAATGTTTTCGGGGTCCCTATTGGAACATTAATTGGTGATTGGATAGGATGGCGCTATACTTTTGGATTAATTATTGTCGCGGGGCTACTTGCCGGACTATTGCTTACGCTTTACTTACCCACGCATTTAAAAATGACCTACGCGACGGAAAACACCTATTCGACTCGAATTCGAAGCAAATTAGAAGTGAGCAAATTATTATCAGTCACTTTTATTATTTTAACAGCAAATTCTGTAGCTTATATTTACATTAACCCATTGATTTTATCTGGCGGTCATGACATTAAATTCGTTTCTTTAGCATTACTAATTATCGGTGTTGCGGGAATGTGTGGCACATCGTTAGGCGGATTTTTTACAGATAAATTCTCATTCAAGACATGGCTCACAGTGAGCGGTTCAGCTTTTGTAGTCGTTATGCTGTTATTAAACGCTTTATGGCAAACGACGATTTTACTGCTGATTGGATTGTTTGTTTGGCATATCATTCAATGGAGTACAAACCCTGCTGTACAATCGGGCTTGATTGATCAAGTTGAGGGTGATCATAGTCAAGTGATGAGTTGGAATATGTCAGCTTTAAATGCAGGCATTGGATTTGGCGCCATGCTTGGAGGTTTAATCGTTTCACATATTCATCTCCACGCAACAATCTATTTTGCAGCTGGCATTGGATTGATAGGTTTTATCATTATTTTATCGCTCAAAGGAAAGCAAGCAACAATGCAATAATTAAGAAGCGGCTGGGACAATATCGTTATCCCAGCCGCTTCTTTACGTCAGTTTATCTGATTTTAATTATATTGAAACCCATTGCTTCAAAGGTTAAATCTTATTGTAAACCTTTGTTTTCGTTTTGGTCTCTATTTTTTTCATTTTTTTGTTGCCATTCTTTACGTGTCATCACATCATCAACTTGCATGTTCACTTCTACAACATCTAAGCCAGTGATGTGTTTCACTTGTTCTTTGATTAATTCAGTTACTTTACGGAAAATTTTAGGTGCTGATTCACCGTATTCTAAGATAACTTTAAGATCGATAGCTGCTTGTTTTTCGCCTACTTCAGCAGATACACCTTGTGTTACATTGTTGCCACCGCTGAATGAACCACTAATGCTATCTACAAAGCCGCCTTTCATGTCTAAGATTCCGCGAACTTCACGTGCAGCAATACCTGCAATTTTTTCAACAACTTCATCAGAGAATGTTAAGCTATTAGAAAATTGTGGTCCTTGATTTTCTTGTGATTGTTGTCTTTCTCTTTCGTTTACACCAGTTTCTTTATTGTAAGTTTCTTTTGCTTTGTTATTTTCTACAGCCATAATTAAAAACTCCTTTATTGTTTATTTTAATCGAAATGTTTTAAATTTTTTCCGTTTGCATGTATTAACTTAATCGATTGAGGAAATTCAAGAAATCTTGCGTACGGTCTTTAATATACCCTACACCAACACCGATTAAACATAACACGACGATTAGAACAGTCTTCCAGAAGCCAAGTGTTAAAAACAAGATAGCAATGATGAGGAAAAAGAAGAACCCAATAATTCGCCATTTATAATTTTGCAAAAGTGTTGCAAATTGCTCAACTGCATCTCGTTCACCTTGACCATTTTGGTTTTGGTTAGACATAGGACCCCTCCTTTACACAACGCGTGGACCATTGTCTCGTTTTTGGTCACGCACATTGACTTTTACTGTTTTAACTTGTAATTCAGAAAAACGTTCAACGCTTTCTTTAATATCTAAGCGTAATTGTTCAACTAACGATTGGACATTCGTCGCTTCTGATGGCACCAGAAAATCCGCTGTGATATCAATGAAACTATTATTTTTCTTATTGTATAGTTTTGATACAACATTAGGTTGACGAATGGCATCATATTTCGCAATTGTATCGTAAACAGTATTTTCGATTGATTTTCGAGAAATGTAAATATGACCATCTTTATAGTCTTTATACAATCCTGGTTTACGATATGTAGGTTTAAATGCTCTGAAGAATAGAATTAAACCGATTAATATTAAGAATGCTGCTAAACCTATCAGTAATGGGTAGAACCAGTTAAACTGATAAAAATAGTCTTGGTAACTTTTGATCGGTTTATAATCGATATACATAAATAATAGAAAACCTACAATTATGACAATCAATAGGCCAAGAATAAAATTTTTGATCCGTGTCATTACGAATGCCACCTCCTATTCAATTTGTTACACCAACTCTTTACCCTTAATTTTGTAATAAAAACTAAAATCATGTCATATTGTTCAAAAAAATTAATATTTTTGTAATTATCTCTTTTGATATTTTGTTATATTTTTCTTTAAACGTGGACGTTCAGCCGATAATGCTTTAAATAACGCCCATACCATTAAAATGATGACAAATGAGAAAGGTAAAGCGGCAATAATGAGTATGTTTTGAATCGCTTGTGTGCCCCCAGTGAATAGCATGATGAGCGCAAACAGAGCTAACATAATGCCCCAAGTGACTTTTACCCAATTTTTCGGATGATTATCACCTTTTGTACTTAACATACCTAAAACATAGGTTGCAGAGTCTGCAGAAGTGACAAAAAATATCATAATGACTACGAGTGTGACAATACTAATCACATAACCGAATGGAAAATGTTCAAGCGTCGCAAAAGTCGCAGTTTCCATAGCTTCTGATGCAATATCTGCTATCCCATGATTCTGTAAATAAATCGCAGAAGCACCAAAGACAGCAAAGAAAATAAAACAGACAAATGACGGAACGAAAAGAACACCAATGATAAATTCTTTAATTGTGCGTCCTCTTGAAACACGTGCAATAAAGATACCAACGAAAGGCGCCCATGATATCCACCATGCCCAATAAAAGATAGTCCAATTTTGAATCCATTTCGTTTTTGACGGATTATCAATTGATAAACGTAAACTCATATCAAAAAAGTGAGCGATGTAATTGCCGAGGCTATTTGTAAACATATTTAAAATATAAAGTGTCGGTCCAATAAGAAAAACGATGAGGACGACAGCAAAAGCTAAAGACATATTAATATTGCTTAACATTTTTATCCCTTTACTAATACCTGACCATGTCGACCATGTAAACAAGACCGTTGCGATTATGACAATAATGATTTGTGTTGTAAACGTAGCGGGAATACCAAATAAAAACTTTAAGCCTTCGCTAATTTGTAGTGCGCCAAAGCCTAAAGTGGCCGCAACACCCGTGACTGTCGCAATAATCGCAAGCACATCCAACATCTGTCCTAGAGGTCCTTGCATACGTTTCGCACCAAATAAAGGTGTTAACGTTGCACTGACCAAACCGGGATACCCTTTATGGAAATTAAAATACGCAAAAGCTAATGCGACAATGGCATAAACTGCCCAAGCATGAATACCCCAATGGAAAAACGAAAACTGCAAACTGTCATCAATTGCTGCCTGGGTCCCAGTTTTATGTATCGGTGAGGCTTTAAATGCATGAGAAATCGGTTCAGCTGTTGTCCAGAAAACTAACCCGATTCCCATACCAGCACTAAATAACATTGCGAACCAAGATTTTAAAGAGAACTCTGGTTCCTCACCTTCTTTGCCAAGTGTAATGTGACTGTATCTCGAAAAGAGTAAATAAATGCAAACTAAAAAAAGTGCAAGTACAAGTAATAAATAGTACCAACTAAAATGGTAACCAATCCATTGCGTGATGGCTTGCGTTTGTTGTTCCATTTGTTCCGGGAATATCGCCCCAATCAGAACAAATAAACTACACAGCACAACAGCAATCCAAAAAACTAAACTAACCTTTTGATTTTGTTGCTTTAACATATATACTTTCCCCTTAAACTAACGATTTACAGTCACATTCCCTCTTTCAATGAATTTAATCAGCTATTTTTATAACTAACTTACCGATATGTGCTTGTGATTCCATCTGTTGATGCGCTTTAAATAAATTATCGACTGTTAAACCTTCTAAAACATTATTCAGTGTAGACTGATAGACGCCCTGTTCAATCTTTTCTGCGACATCTTTTAGATAAGTTTGATACATCTGTTCTTCCACACCGTGTACTGCTCTTGTAAACATAAATTCATGTGTCAAAGTAATACTTTTAGCTTTTAACGCATTTAAATCTTGCTTATTTTGAAAAGCAACTATCGTCGCAATATGCCCTCTAGGTTGAATAAGGTCAATCATCGTATCGTAGTAACCATCTGTATCATATGTGCAGAAAATATAATTCGGCTGCTTAAGTTGTTGTTCCTTAAACTGAGCTTTCAAATCACTTTTATGATTTAAAACAGCATCGGCACCCATTTTTTGAGACCATTCGATTGTTTCTTCGCGTGAAGCTGTTGTAATCACGTTTAGGCCGTATGCTTTTGCAATTTGTGTTGCAATACTCCCCACACCCCCTGCGCCATTAATAATTAACAACGTTTGATCTTTGTTTTTTTCAGCGTCTGTGGAAATTCCAAATACATCAAATAACGTTTCATATGCGGTAATCGCTGTTAGAGGTAGTGCCGCTGATGCCTCGTAAGAGAGATTTTTAGGCATATGTGCAACATATTGTTCATCCATTAATTGATAGGTCTGATTTGAGCCATCACGTTGATTTGAACCCGAATAGAAAACTTGATCTCCTGGTTTAAAACCTTTAACCGCTGAGCCTACTTGTTCCACCACACCTGCTGCATCAAAACCTAATACACGCTCTGACTGATTCAACGGCGTTTGAGCATTTTCGTATCAACAGGATTGACTCCTGTGGCATACACTTTGATTAAAATATCATGTTCTGTCGGTTCGGGGCGTTCACGTGTTACCTTTTCAAAACAATTTCCTTCTGATATAGAAAAAGCTTTCTTTGCGATAATGGCTTCCATTTCATTCCCTACTTTCTTTTTATTTTTAAGCATTGTACTCGTGTTTACGCTTATTTTGCTTGATAATTGTAGTATAACACGCTTGGAAAGGAAGTCTTATATGCAACTCAGCATTCTCGATTATAGTCCTATTTTTGAAGGACGCACACCGCAAGAAGCACTCAATCATAGTATTGATCTCGCGCGTTATGCTGAAAAATTGAACTTTCACCGCTATTGGCTAGCTGAGCACCATCAAGTTCATTCCGTCGCATCAACAGCACCTGAAATTTTAGCAACGATGATTTTAGAACAAACGTCACGCATCCATGTTGGCGCCGGGGGCATTATGTTGCCACATTACAGTCCATATAAAGTAGCAGAAACTTTTAAAATGCTAGAAGCACGCCATCCTGGACGTGTCGATATTGCACTTGGAAAATCGCCTAGTTTTCAAAATGTGTCTCAAGCATTGAATGAAGGCAAACAAACTTTAACAGACTTTGATCAACAATTGATAGATTTAACAAAGTATTTTAACAATGACACCTCGACCCCACATCGTTTTCAGCATTTAAAAGCAATGCCTATCATTGAAACCCAACCGCAATTTTGTATCTTAGGTACGAGTGAAAACAGTGCAGAACGCGCCGCACAATTAGGGGCTGTTTTTGTATTTGGAGCTTTCGGACAAAAAACTTTAGAAAAACAACGTATTGTTCAACATTATCGAAAACAATTTCAACACTATCACCCTGAAGAGCAACCTTATGTCATTGTCTCTACTTTCGTCTTAGCACATGAGGATAGTCAGATCCGTGCACAATTAGAAGACAGTCTACATTACTGGTTGCAACGCATTCATTATTTAAAACAACCGAAAACACTATTAAGTCCAGAAACGATACAACAGAAAAATTGGAGTGAACGTGAACTTGAGAAACGCGCCGAAAACGAACCTCGTATCATCAGTGGGGATGGAGAAACCGTAGCGCATAAACTCCACGAATTGCAACGTACATTTGATGCTGATGAACTTTTATTATTTCCCCAACTCTATGGTGAGGAGAATAGAAAACACTCTTTAGCACTTATTGCAAAACATGTCTAACACATCAATAAAAAGGTAATGCTGCTCATAGCGATAAGCTTTTATCGCTTATGAATACATTACCTTTTTTCATTTCTTAGTGATTTGTTGATTTCCGTTGTTATCTATTTTAATGATCAAATACGTTCTAACCTTGGAAAATTGAGTCAGAACTGTGTCATCAATTAGATTTTTGTCTCACATCTTAATTTCTTTTTTGTTTCGCATAACTGTAATGCCCCGGATAATAATGAAGCTGTTTATTGTCAATCCAGTATGTTTTTGAAAAATGCTTATCCAGAAAATATCGATTGTGTGAAACTGCAATAACCGTGCCATCAAACTCCTCTAAAGCTTCTTCCAATGCTTCTTTGGCATCAATATCTAAGTGATTTGTCGGCTCATCAAGTATGAGCACATTGAATTGTTGAGAAATCATTTGCGCCCATCTTAAACGCATCTTTTCGCCACCACTTAAATCTTTTACTTTTTTATAGACATCGTACCCATAAAAAAGATATTTTACCAGATGGTTTCTCGCTTCTCCTTCTGACACATGCGCATATTGTCTAAAAGCTTCAAGTACTGACATCTCTCCAGTATTAAATTGATGTTGGGCCAAATAACCAATGCGGTTTGTTTCAGCAATTTGAACATGACCTTCGTCAGGCACAATCTCTTTTAACAACAATTTTAATAGCGTGCTTTTACCTGTTCCATTTGCACCTACAATGGCCACTCTATCATGGTGTCTAATTTTCATATTTACCCCTTCAAATAAGATATCATCATACATTTTAGCAACATCTTTTAAGACAAAGATATCTTTTGAAGCACTTTCTGTTTGGGCGATATCTAATTTCATTTTGTTATGCTCTAATCGAGGCTTAGGTTTGACTTCAATCCGCGCTAGAGCTTTTTCCATGCTTTTTGCACGACGATGCATCGACGCATTGGGTGGCTTCGCTTGGTTCGCCCATATTTTTAATTGCTTAATTTGGGCTTTCATTTTTTGAATTTTCTTCTGCTGAGTTTGATATGTTTTAAATTCGCTTAAAATACGCTTCTCTTTTTCAATGACGAAATTTGAATAATGACCGGGATATACATATAACTGATGTTGATCAACTTCTAATATTTGAGTGACCGTTTCATCTAGAAAGTAACGATCATGTGAAATTACCATCACGGCACCGTTATATTGTTGGATAAACTTTGTTAGCCATTCAATACTTTCTATGTCTAAATGATTCGTAGGTTCATCAAGCAGTAACAATTCTGGTGATTGGAGTAACAACATCGCTAAACCTACTTTTGTCTGCTCCCCTCCAGATAAATCGGACCATTGTTGCGTTTTAAGATATGCAATTTTTAAACCGTTGAGCACAAAATCAATTTTGTAATCTCTGTCGTAACCCCCTAAAGACTCAAATTCATTTTGTAATCGGTCATATTGCTTTAAAATCTGATCGATGTCATCCGACTCTTCAACCATCTTAACTTCCAGCTGTCTCATTCGTTGTTCGATACCATTCAAAGTGTCGAAAGCTTGATAAAGCTGATTGATTACAATAGCATCGTGCGGTAGATTTGGAATTTGTGCTAGGAGTCCTACTTTGACACCCTTAGCAATAATAATAAAGCCTTCATCTGCTTGCTCTTTTTTAGCTAATAATTTAAATAAAGTCGTTTTCCCTTCACCATTTCGACCTATTAAACCAATTCGATCATTTTTATTCACTTCAAATTTAATATGATCAAAAACTTTATCTCCGGCATATGATTTCGTGAGTTGACTCACATTGACGATATTCATTTTTTATTCCTCCATATCGCTAGAGGAATTTGTGTCAGTATTCCTCTAGAAGATGTATTTGTTTAAAATTAGACAGACTCCACCAATTTTTAGCAAAAAACGCAAATTTTCCACGTATAATAAGGACAAATCTTACACGCTTCACATCTTCTAAAAACATACTGACACCTCCGTTCATATAATGATAAATCTAATTATAGTCTAGTTACTCTCTTGCTTCAAATCGCTTATACCTATTTTAACTCAAACAGAATTTTAGCCCCAACCTTATTTTATTGCTATCATGATGAATAAGCGGCGATGAGACATCATTTCCATACTTAAGTTGAACTTCGTATTATACTTTCAAACTAATGTTTGATGTCTCGGCACACGATGAAAGTTATTTATTATTCTTTTTAAAAGGAGCGTATACGGAAATGACAAAACAAGGTTTACTCATTATAGACGTTCAAAATGATTATTTTGAAAACGGCAAAATGCCTCTCCATAATCCTGACGAAGCATTAGCACACATTAACTTACTTGAAAGATGGTTCCATGAAGAAGACCTACCGGTGTTTTACATTCAACACATCTTTCCTAACGATGATGCCGCTTTTTTCGTACATGACACTGAAGGCGTTCAATTAAACCCTCAGCTCAAACGTTATGAACAAGATCCTGTGATCACAAAGCAAACTCCAAATAGTTTCTTTCAAACAGAACTTGCGACTCTACTTGATGAGAATGATGTCACGGATCTAGTCATTACTGGGATGATGACCCACTTATGTGTCGATTCAACAACACGCGCTGCAAAAGAATTGGGTTATCAATCCACTTTAATTCATGATGCAACGACAACACGTGGATTATCGCTAAATAATCAAACTGTCGCACCAGAAGATGTCCAAAATGCCTTTATCTCCAGTTTAAGTAACTTCGCAGAAATTCAATCAACTAATCAATTTTTAAGTAAACAACAGTAATATGGTAAAGTTCTATTTAGAAGCATGAAAGAAAATAAAATTTTTGATTGTCTTACCCTATTTAGAAACTTTGCCTCGTACGTATAACGCTGAAGACTCACCTAAATGTGGCTTCATTGAAGTTTAGATTCAATGAAACCACATTAGACTTTGAAAGCTATTCAATGCTATCATGTACGACTCGTCGTTTATTTACCTCCGCAAAGTTGCCTAGAGTGGGTCAGTGTTTTCATTTTTAATCTTTTAAAGTTTTTGTAGACTATCTCTTCTAAATACTGTGTTTGTTATTTCATATATTATTAAGCTAAATGATAATGAACAGCTTTATCAATAAACTCAGTTAACTGCGGATGACCGAATTGTTTAAAATAATCTTTAAATCTTTCATCTTCATTATAAGTCATTGCAATGCAACATAGTGTTTCATCATCAAATTCAGCATAGCTATTCATCAAATCCTTCCATGCTTTCACTACTTCATACACTTCACTATCGCTTACGTTCCGCTCTATTAAATGATTAAAAGCTTTAAATATTGTCACCATTTTATTTTTAGACTCAACACTATTTAATTGATAATCCCCATTACGTTCAATAAAACTACGATAAGCAGATGTATTACCATATTTTATTTTAGCTTCTTCTTGATATTGAGCTTGTAAGTTGTTGTTCAATTCATCAATTTCTAAAACCGGCACGCCCTCTATCCATTTGGCCACTGCTTTTTTCGTTTTTTCTAATCGTTCAATTTTTTCATTCAAAATGACCATTTCAGCTTTCAATGATGCCATTAAATTTGTTTCGTCCATTGCCATTATTTTAATAATTCTTTTAATGCTTACATCCATCGATCTCAGTAATAAAATTTTTTGTAATTGCATTAAATGATGTTGTGTATAGACTCTATGATGATTTTCATTTTTTTCGGGTGATAATAAACCAATTTCATCATAATAATGTAAAGTCCGCTTCGTTACGCCAGTGATTTTGATGATGTCTTTTATACGATATTCGTATTCCAAAATGATTCCACCTCGTTTAAAATTTCTTGTGCAGACTTCATAGTGGCTTCTTCAATCCCATAATTTGTCTTTTCTAAATAAGTTTTAACAAGATAATACCCGCAAGTATAACCTGCTGAGTGAGGTAACACTACTTGATTACCGCTATATAATTGAGCAATCTCATCCCCGTATAAATAAGGCATTGCTTCAAACATGTTATCAATGTCTAGATGTTTTCCTATGATATTTTTAATTAATGCTTGTGATTGATTCCAATCTATCGCCGTTACCCAAGGTCCTAAATATGACTTCCCATACATGGCCTCAACAAAATTTTCAGCTAAACCTTCAGAAACAATTAATTCTGCTAGAGAGCCACCGTCCCATTGAACATATTGGTATCTCAAGTTATGATTGAACTCATGTGCAATGGCACTTTTTGTTCGCTTCAAAGTATAGGCATTTGGAACTAATGAAAGCCACACATATCCAGGTATACCGCCTTCTCCTCCATAATTTTGATTAAGGAACATAGTCGGCTTTTGTTCATCTCCTAATAAAACCGTAAATGTATACTGACTTACCTTTGAACGCATCCCCTTCTTTTCAAAACGCTTCAGTACATCTTCAATCGCACTTTTACAATTATCCCAAAAATCATCATCAAGCATATCCATTTGTTTTTATTGCTCGAATTAAATTCTGCAGGCGAAACGTGCGTTTGATTCAACATCATTAAGGCATCAAAACCTGCTGCTGTTGGTTCAAAGGGTATCTGTTGAATTTCAAATTTTTCTCGAAAATGCTTTAATAAATTTTCTCGAAAATAAGCGTCTCTCTGTGCAACGTCTAATTCCAATAATTTCAAATAAATTTTATCAGATCTTATGATATGAATGGGTGGCATTGTTATCCCTCCTTAACCTCAATATAATGGATAACGTAGCGTGACGCGCAAGACTTTCAACGTTATTTTTTATATTTAACTGACTGAATAAGGTTTAGTTCTGTTCTTGGAAGAAAAATTATTGCGACGTTCTCCATCAAAAAAGAGCAGAACAGAAACCATTTAGATTTTCTGTCCTGCCCCTAATAAAAATGGGTGTCGGTTGGCGAGACGATAGCGCATTAAGCAACGTTTTTTTGTTGTTTAATGCGTTTTTTATATTCACTTACAAATAACTTGGAAATGATTAAGATTCTATTCCTAAAATTCCAGAAATTTCTATAACCATAAGAAACCCGTTTAATCAGTTTTATTTTATTATTAATGCCCTCAATCGGCCCATTCGTTAAATGTGGATAACGCATCGTATTTGAGATATAGGGCAAGTATTTGATGAATGTTTGAATGACACGCTTGAGTCCTTGTGAAATATCTTTTGTCTTTGAATCCTGTAAGATGAACCGTAATTGCTGGATATCGTTTGATTTCAGAGCACTTAAAAGACGGTGCGCCGTTTCATATGTCTCTTTGAGCCTCTCATCAAGGCCCAATAAATAATGAACTAAACTGTATTGACTCTGGCAAGACTTAAAAAGTCTGTATGACTGATATATCATTATACATAGGCACAATATCTCCTTAATGGTTTGTTTAGTCACTTACAATTATAGAGATATTTGTGCTTTTTTAATATCAAAAATTAAAATAACGGTCAGTGAATATTTCGCCAACCGTTAAAAATATACAACCAAATATACAACCATAAAAAACACAAAAAGCACTCTCCAACAAAAGTTGGAAAGTGCTGTAAAAGTTGATATAACAACGATATTAACGTTTTGAGAATTGTGGTGAACGACGTGCTTTTTTAAGACCTGGTTTTTTACGTTCTTTCATACGTGGGTCACGAGTAAGTAATCCAGCGCGTTTTAAAGAACCTCTGTATTCAGGATCTGCTTCTAATAATGCACGTGCAATACCGTGACGGATTGCTTGTGCTTGACCAGTGAAACCGCCACCGTGTACATTAACTAAAACGTCATAGTTACCTTTAGTTTCTGTTACATCGAATGGTTGGTTTAAGTCTAAGATTAATGATTCGAATGGTAAGTAGTCGCGTACATCGCGATCGTTCACTTTGATGTTACCTTCACCTGGTACTAAACGTACACGTGCTACTGAGTTTTTACGACGGCCTGTGCCTTTATATTCAACTTGTGCCAATGTAATTTCCTCCTTCTAATTAACCACGTAACTCGTAGTTTTCTGGTTGTTGTGCAGCGTGTGGATGTTCAGCGCCACCATAAACGAATAATTTTTTACCTTGTTTTTCACCTAAACGTGAACTTGGTAACATCCCTTTAATTGCGTTTTCTAATAAACGTTCTGGGTTTGTACGTCTTAATTCACCAGCAGTGATTGATTTTAAACCACCTGGATGATTTGAGTGACGGTAGTAGATTTTATCGCTTTCTTTTTTACCAGTAAATTCGATTTTTGAAGCGTTAATGATGATAACGTAATCACCACTGTCAACGTGTGGTGTGTAAGTGACTTTATTTTTACCGCGTAAGATAGCTGCGACTTCTGAAGCTAAACGTCCTAAAGTTTGTCCTTCAGCATCAACAACATACCATTTGCGCTCAATGTTTGATTCATTTGCCATAAATGTTTGACGCATAATATTGTCCTCCTAGTGAATAAATCTTTCCTATTTGTCTTTCAGCTGGTTGTGACAGCACAACCTAGAGCGAGATATTTATTCCGTTAACTGTTGTTCTTTCCTGCTTATATATCTTTGTAACACAATAAGTTTCCGGGGCTTATCGTGGGGTGATATAAAACAATACCGTTAACTATCTTATAAGTTTTACGCCTTAATGTCAATGTATTTCATTAAATTTGTGACGATTTTTTCGTATGAATTTTAATTGTTTCACCGAAGTCTTTTTTGAGCTGTTCGGGCGATAAATATACCTTTTCTAAATAGAGACCTTCTGCTGGTGCAGTATGTGGTACAAGCGTTCGATCTTTCATTTTAAGAATATGTGGAATATCCTCACCTTGTCGCTTGCCTTTTCCGACTTCAAGTAAGTAAGCAATAATGACACGTACCATGTTATATAAAAAACCTGACCCTGTAATAATAAAATCTAAGCCATCTTCAGTGACTTCGATGCGACTTTCATAAATCGTGCGTGTTTTACTCTCAACTTCAGTTTTTTGAGAACAGAAACTAGTAAAATCATGTGTTCCAATAAAATGACGTGCAGCTACTTGCATCGCTTCAATATTAAGTGCATGGGCCTCGAGTGTTTTCAAATGCGCGAGAAATGGATTGCGATGCGCATCTTGATAAATAGCGTATCGATAGCGTTTACCTACACAATCATAACGACAGTGAAAATCTGAATCGATTAAAGAGACTTCATGAACATAAATATCATCTGGTAACGCACTATTCATGGCATGTTGCCACTTATTAGGCGCAATATTCAAATCCGTATCGAAATGGAAATACTGTTCTTTTGCGTGCACACCACGATCTGTGCGACTTGTAGGGTGAATTCGAACAGGCTTTTGATGCATACGTTTCAATATTTTTTCAAAATAACCTTGCACTGTACGCCCTTGGTTTTGAATTTGAAAGCCTAAAAATTGCGCCCCATTATAACTGATTTTCACTAACACACGTTGCATAAAATTCTCCTTTTCTCAATCTAAAAATGATGGCCTAACCATATCGAAATGACTGCAATTGGAATGATACTCAGCAAGGCGAGCGTATCTTTAACGTGCCATTCTAGTACACGATAACTTGTTCTCTGCTGATTTGCATCATAGCCTCTCACTTCCATAGCGATAGCCAATTCTTCTGCACGTTGAAAGGCAGAAATAAACAATGGAATCATTAAAGGGATAAACGCCTTAATACGTGCCACAATAGAGCCAGAACTAATATCTGAACCCCGTGATTTTTGTGATAATACGATTTTATCTAATTCTTCCATCAAAGTAGGAATAAATCGTAGTGCAATAGACATCATCATACTTAACGCAGCTACAGGGACTTTGATATATTTCAACGGTTTAAATAAACGATCAAAGGCTTCTGTAAGGTTCAAAGGACTTGTCGTCAAAGTAAGTAGTGTTGAAATAATCATAATGTAAGCAAGGCGCAGTACAATTAAAATCCCTTCTCTAATTCCATTAGAATCAATGGACAGAATACCCCATTCAAATAATCGTGTTCCACCTTTCGTTAAAAACAAATGCATCACTAATGTTAATAGTAAAAAGATAAAAATTGGAAGTAAGCCTTTTAAAAGAAACCCCAGTGGAATACGTGCGACTTTTAAAATAATTAACAATATGAAAGCAAGCCACAAATAACTATACGGATGGTGACTCAAAAAAATAACAATAATAAATATAAATACAAAGATGAATTTACCACGTGGGTCTAAACGATGAACGAAAGTGTCTAATGGTAAGTAACGCCCAATAATCAATTTATCTTTCATGACGTTGCCTCCATTCTTTGAACATCGTAGCAAACGCCTCTTCTGTCATTGCAAGCTTTTCAAATTGAATCCCTAAGCGCGCTTCAATATCTCTTTGTAAACGCACGATATCGGGCAAACAAAGGTGCAAAGCTTGAACATCTTCAGTACGTGAAAAAAATTGTTGTGGTGTAGTCGATTCAATAAGGCTCCCTTTTTGCATTATTTTAACTTCTTCAGCAAATCGTGCCACATCATTCATATCATGTGTCACTAAAATGACCGTTTTATGCTGTTCCAGTTGTAATTTTTTAAATAACTGCATAACCTGTTCTCGACTGCGTGGATCTAATCCTGCTGTAGGTTCATCTAAAATTAAAATATCAGGGTCCATCGTGAGAATTGCAGTGAGTGCGACTTTTCTCATTTGACCGCCTGACAGTAAGAAAGGAGATTGCTTCATTGTTGTTTCTGCATCAAAACCTAGCTCTGTTAATAAGCGCATCGCTTTGGCACGTGCTGCTTCAATATCCAGTCCATAGTTTTGAGGACCAAATAGCACTTCCTTTTCGACTGTCTCCTCAAAAAGTTGTGACTCAGGAAATTGAAACACCATCCCAATTCGCTTTCTAATTGACTTTAATTTTTTATCTTTTGTCTTTGGATTGATAGCGACGTCTAATACTTGCATATGGCCTTGTGTAGGTTTTAAGAGCCCATTGAAATGCTGAATTAAAGTTGACTTCCCTGAACCTGTTTTTCCAATAATGGCATAATAACGTCCAGGTAAAAATTCAGTTGATATTTGATTGAGTGCTTGATATTCATACGGCGTCTTTTTCTGATACGTGTATGAAACTTCTTCAAATTTAATCATATTAAACGCTCCAATAATCCTTCATAAGTCATAAAACCTGGTTCCATATTTAATAGATTCGCGACACGCATTTCAAATGGCAAGTCTAAGCCAAGTGTCATTAATGACTGCCCGTGTTTAAATATCGATTCTACTGAACCATTTAAATAAACTTCACCTTGGTTCATCACGATTACTTGATCTGAGCTGACGACTTCAGAAAGGTCATGCGTAATCGCGATAACTGTAATACCTTTCGTTTCGTTCAAGTGTTTGACCATGGCTAGTATGTCACGCTTTCCCTCTGGATCCAACATGGCTGTCGCCTCATCTAAAATAATCAATTGTGGCTCTAATGCAAGGACACCCGCAATCGCAACACGTTGTTTTTGTCCCCCTGACAATGCGGTTGGCTCATGATTTTGCTTGTCATACATATCGACGTCTTTCAAAACAGCTGGCACAATTTGATGCATCTTATCATAAGAAACATTTTTATTTTCTAAGCCGAAAGCAACATCATATTTCACAGTTGAACCCACAAACTGATTTTCAGGATTTTGAAATACAATACCAATATGATGGTGAAAAGCGGGCCGATCTTTTCCTTTAATAGAGTTACCATTGACCTTTATATCACCAGTGAAATCTTGCTCGATGCCTGTTAGAAGTTTCGCTAAAGTTGATTTTCCCGAGCCATTGTGACCGACAATCGAAACCCAATCACCTTTTTTAATTTTAAATTGAACATCATTCAAAACACGCGGTTGTTGTTCGTCGTATTGAAATGATACATGTTCAAATTCAATCAGGTTTTCGTCTTTCATTTAGCGTCCCTCCATTTGTACTAATACGCTTATTTTACAAAAAAAGACATGATTTGTATATGTATCAAGCCATATAAATAAAAGAGCGGAACAGAAATCGAATGGATTTCGTTGTTCCGCCCTTAACAGAGATGATGCGTTTTTATACAAAATAGAGTTCACATGCATAAAGCATCGTTTACTCATCTTTTATCTTTGATAGTACATGGCACAGTTATAAACCCTGTATGTACTACCTCTACTTGGTATATTCGATGTTAAAATGAATCACCAAGTATTATGAGTGCATCATTCAGCGACACATACGTGTAAAAAAGCTGAATGTGATTCAATAAGATTTGGCGATGTCATCTTGATTTATGACCGATTACACTAAAAAAGCGCGCACCCCATCCTCATTGAGTTCACGCTTTGTCGTCAATATTTAGTTGGATGGGGTACTCTGAGCTAGACAATATTTGTATGTGGCAAACATTATCGTTGCACTCATTTGCTTTAATGTAGTAGTAGTGTATTAATTAAACTAATTCGATAATTACTTTTAATGCGCCATCGCCGTGACGTGGAGCAACTTTAAGAATACGAGTGTAACCACCTTGACGTTCTTCATAACGTTCAGCGATTTCACCGAATAATTTTTGAAGTGCTGTTTGTGTTGTTTCATCTTCGTTTAAGATTTCAACATTACGTAAAGTTTTTGCTGCTTGACGACGAGAAGCCAAGTCACCTTTTTTACCTAAAGTGATCAGTTTTTCAACTACGCTACGAAGTTCTTTCGCACGTGCTTCAGTCGTTTCGATGCGCTCACTTACGATTAATGATGTAGCTAAATCACGTAACATTGCTTTACGTTGATCTGAAGTACGACCTAATTTTCTGTAACCCATGAGTTAACCTCCTTTATCAATCTTCTTTTCTTAGACCTAAACCTAAGTCTTCTAATTTATATTTTACTTCTTCAAGAGACTTGCGACCTAAGTTACGAACTTTCATCATATCAGCCTCTGATTTATCAGCGAGTTCTTGTACAGAGTTGATACCTGCACGTTTAAGACAGTTGTAAGAACGTACAGATAAGTCTAATTCTTCGATAGACATTTCTAATACTTTTTCTTTTTGATCTTCTTCTTTTTCAATCATAATTTCAGCATTTTGTGCTTCATCAGTTAAACCAACAAAGATATTTAAATGCTCAGTCATGATTTTTGCTGCTAATGAAACAGACTCTTGTGGTGTGATTGAACCATCAGTCCATACGTCTAATGTTAATTTATCAAAGTCAGAACTTTGACCCACACGCGTATTTTCCACTGTGTAATTCACACGTTCTACTGGTGAGTACAATGAATCAACTGGAATAACACCGATTGGTAGATCACTTGAGTTGTTTTGATCAGCTAATGCATACCCGCGCCCTGTACTTGCAACTAAACGTAATTTAAGGTGACCACCTTGCGCTACTGTTGCAATTTTAAGATCTGGGTTTAAGATTTCAACATCACTGTCATGTGTGATATCTTTTGCAGTGACTTCGCCTTCTTCTTTAACATCGATTTCAAGTGTTTTATCTTCTTCTGAATATATTTTAAGTGCTAACTTTTTAATATTCATAACAATTGTTGATACGTCTTCAACGACATGATCAATTGCTGAGAATTCGTGTAAAACACCTTCAATTTCGATATATTTAACAGCCGCACCTGGTAATGATGATAGTAGGATACGACGTAAGGAGTTTCCTAGTGTAGTACCATAACCACGTTCTAGTGGTTCAACAACGAACTTACCGAATTTAGCATCATCACTAACTTCAATTGTCTCAATTCTAGGTTTCTCAATTTCAATCATTTACATATCCTCCTTAAGTACGTCGACTTGCATAAACTTTAAATTCAAGTGATTTGTGACAAAACAAAAATTTAATTATACGCGACGACGTTTTGGTGGACGGCAACCATTATGTGGTACTGGAGTAACGTCTTTAATCGCTGTTACTTCTAAACCTGCTGATTGTAATGCACGGATCGCTGATTCACGACCTGGACCAGGGCCTTTTACAGTTACTTCTACTGATTTTAAACCATGTTCCATTGCTGCTTTTGAAGCTGTTTCAGATGCCATTTGGGCTGCGAATGGAGTAGATTTTTTAGAACCTTTGAAACCAAGCGCACCTGCAGATGACCATGATAAAGCATTACCGAATTCATCTGTAATAGTTACAATTGTATTGTTGAATGTTGAGCGGATGTGTGCCACACCGTTTTCAATATTCTTTTTCACTCTACGTTTACGTGATACTTGTTTACGTGCCATAGTATAATTTGCCTCCTTTACCTATTATTTTTTCTTGTTAGCTACAGTTTTAACTGGGCCTTTACGCGTACGCGCATTGTTTTTAGTTTTTTGACCATTTACTGGTAAACCACGACGGTGTCGGATACCACGGTATGATGAGATTTCCATCAAACGTTTGATGTTTAAGTTTGTTTCACGACGTAAGTCACCTTCAACTTTATAGCCGTCAACAACTTCACGGATACGACCTAATTCATCATCAGTTAAGTCTTTAACACGTGTATCTTCTGAAACGTTTGCTTCTGAAAGGATCTTTTGTGCTGAAGTTTTACCGATACCGTAGATATAAGTTAATGAGATTACTACGCGTTTATCACGTGGGATATCAATTCCTGCAATACGTGCCATTATATTTTACACCTCTCTTTTAATTAACCTTGTTTTTGTTTATGCTTAGGATTTTCACAAATTACCATTACTTTACCTTTACGTTTAATGACTTTACATTTTTCGCAAATTGGTTTTACTGATGGTCTTACTTTCATTTTTAAACCTCCTTCAATGTTGGAGTGACAATTATTTATAACGATATGTGATTCTTCCGCGTGTTAAATCATACGGAGACATTTCTACTGTTACTTTATCGCCAGGTAGAATACGAATATAGTTCATTCGAATTTTACCACTCACATGTGCTAGAATTTCATGACCATTTTCTAATTCTACTTTAAACATTGCGTTTGGTAAAGTATCTAATACTGTACCTTCAAGTTCGATAACGTCTTGTTTTGCCATTGGAATAACGCCTCCTTTTTGTTCTAAGGATGTTGAATATTAACTCAATAATCGCTTGGCTCGTTTCACTTTCAAAATATCGTTATAAAGCCTTATCACAATCAAATACATTTATGATACTAAAGATAACGACTTAAGAAGTGATAACCAAGTCGCTATTATTTTAATGATTCTAAAATATTTATGACGTCTGCTGTAACTTCATCAATATTTCTAGAACCGTCAATATTTTTCAGAACACCTTGTTTGCTGTAAAAATCTAAAATAGGTTTAGATTGTTTTACGTTTACTTTCAAACGATTTGCAACAGTTTCTGGGTTGTCATCTTCACGTTGATAAAGCTTACCACCATCAAGATCACAAACACCTTCAACTTTTGGAGGGTTGAAAACAAGATGATACGTTGTGCCACAAATCTCGCAAATACGACGACCTGTAAGACGATTCATTAATTCCTCTTCTGGCACTTCGATATTCACAACTGCATCAATTGTTCTACCAAGTTCTTCTAGAATAGAATTTAAAGCTTCTGCTTGCTCAATCGTACGAGGAAATCCATCTAATAAGAAACCTTTTTTTGCATCGTCTTCAGAGATACGTTCTTTGACAATACCTACTGTTACTTCATCTGGTACGAGTTCCCCACGATCCATAAATGATTTTGCCTCTTTACCAAGCTCAGTTTCATCTTTAATCGCTTTTCTAAACATATCCCCCGTTGAAATATGAGGAATAGGGTACTTTTTGGTAATCTCAGTCGCTTGAGTTCCTTTACCAGCACCAGGTAATCCCATTAAGATAATGTTCATGAGTGCCCTCCTACATATTATCGTCTACCAAAGCCTTTATATTCTTTTTCATTCACTTGTGCTTCTAAGCTTTTCATTGTCTCAATCGCTACACCGATAACGATGAGTAAGCTTGTTCCACCTAACTGAATGGCTTGAGGTAAGTTCATTACTTTAGTCGCAATAATTGGCAAGATTGCAATGACCGCTAAGAAAATTGAACCTACAAAAGTTAAGCGATAAAGGACTTTCGTAATATATTTTTTAGTTTGTTCACCAGGACGAATTCCTGGAACATAACTGCCTTGCTTCTTAAGATTTTCTGCCATTTTTTCTGGGTTAACTTGGACAAATGCATAAAAATAAGTAAATGCAATGATCAAGATCACATAGACAACCATACCCATATTATTAGATGGGTCTGCATAGTTCCCCACTTTTTGTGCCCAATCTGCTTTTGGGAAAATCAATGTTAACGTTCTTGGCAATAAGAAGAATGCCATAGAAAAGATAACTGGAATAACCCCTGCAGAGTTCACTTTTAATGGTAAGTACGTTGCTTGTGAACCAAGTCGCATGTTGGATTGTTTTTTTGCATATTGAATCGGTATTTTACGAATGGCTTGTAAAACATATACAGCCCCAACAGTAAGTAAAATCATACCTAATACGAGACCGCCTACTTTTAACCAAGCAAGTGTCACATCGTCTTGACCGATAAATTCTTGTTGATAGAATTGGATCAAGGCAGATGGAAGTGTAGATAAAATACCTGCAAAGATAATGATAGAAATACCGTTACCCACACCATATTGTGTGATTTGTTCACCCAACCACATTAAAAACGCAGTTCCTGCTGTAAGCACTACTGCAATAAGCAAATAAGACATTACACTTTGCTCTTTAATAAGAGTTCCGTTCAAATAGTTATTGAACTGAAACGCCATACCAATGGACTGAATAAATGCTAAAACAATTGTAAAATAACGCGTAAAGTTAGTTAACTTCTTACGTCCTGTTTCACCTTGTTTTGCCCATTCAGTAAATTTCGGTACAATGTCCATCTGCAACAATTGTACTACGATAGAAGCAGTGATGTAGGGCATGATTCCCATTGCGAAAATGGAAAAGTTCTTCAAGGCTCCGCCACCAAACGTGTTTAACAAGTCAGTGACGCCTTGAGAACCTTGTCGATTATCAAAAGCTTCTGGATTAACACCAGGTGCTGGGATGTACGTACCTATTTTGAAAATGACTAACATTGCAAGAGTAAAAAGTATCTTGTTACGAACTTCTTTTGTTTTGAAAAAGTTCACAAGCGTGTGAAACATTAGATCACCTCGTGTGCTCCGCCTTTCGCTTCAATAGCGTCCTTAGCTGATGCTGAGAATTTATGCGCTTTGACAGATAATTTCTTTTCTAATGAACCATTACCTAAAACTTTAATGCCAGATTTTTCACTTTTAACTACGCCTGTTTCGATTAATAATTCAGGTGTTACCTCAGTACCATCTTCAAATTTGTTAAGTTGGTCTAAGTTAACGATAGCATATTCTTTACGATTAATGTTTGTGAAACCACGTTTAGGAATACGACGGAATAATGGTAATTGACCACCTTCGAAACCTGGTCTTACGCCACCACCTGAACGTGCTTTTTGACCTTTTTGACCACGACCACTCGTTTTACCGTTACCTGTAGCCGCACCACGACCTACACGGTTACGTACTTTACGTGAGCCTTCTGATGGTTTTAATTCATGTAATTTCATTTTGGCACCTCCTTAATTATTTTTCTTCTACTGATACTAAGTGACTTACTTTGTTGATTTGTCCACGAATTGCTGGGTTGTCCTCAACGATAACAGAAGAATGGATCTTGTTAAGACCTAAAGCTTTAACTGTTTTACGTTGTGTTTCTGGACGCCCGATAACGCTTCGAGTGAGGGTGATTTGTATTTTAGCCATTTAAATGTTTCCCTCCTTAATTATATAATTCTTCTACTGATTTACCACGTAAACGGGCAACATCTTCAGCATTTTTTAAGTTTTGTAAACCATCAATTGTTGCGCGCACCATGTTGATTGGTGTGTTTGAACCTAAAGATTTACTTAAAATGTCAGTAATACCTGCAAGTTCTAATACGGCACGAACTGGGCCACCTGCGATAACACCAGTACCAGGTGCTGCTGGTTTCATTAAAACACTTCCTGAACCAAAACGTCCAGTAATTGTGTGTGGTGTTGTACCATCAACACGAGTTACAGTGATAAGATTTTTCTTCGCTGCTTCAACTGCTTTTTTGATTGCTTCAGGTACCTCTTGTGCTTTACCAGTACCGAATCCAACGCGGCCATTTTTGTCACCTACTACTACAAGTGCAGTAAAACGGAAACGACGACCACCTTTTACTACTTTAGCAACACGGTTAATCGTAACTACGCGTTCTTCAAATTCTTTAACTTCTTCTTCTCTACGAGCCATTATATATTGTCCCTCCTTTTAAATTAAAATTGAAGTCCATTTTCACGAGCTGCATCTGCTAATGCTTTCACACGGCCGTGGAATAAGTATCCTCCACGATCAAATACAACTGCTTCGATTCCTTTTTCGCTTGCTTTTTTAGCAATTGCTTCACCGACTTTAGATGCTAATTCAACTTTTGTAGCTGAAGCGTCTGCATCAACGTCTTTAGTAGAAGCTTGTGTTAAAGTTACGCCTTTAGTATCATCAATGATTTGTGCATAGATGTGTTTGTTTGAACGATATACGTTTAGACGTGGCTTTTCGCTAGTACCTGACAATTTCGTACGAACGCGTGCATGTCTTTTTAAACGTACTTTGTTTTTATCAATTTTGCTGATCATGTCAATACTCCTTTCTGTAGAGTTTATTTATTATTTACCAGTTTTACCTTCTTTACGACGAACATATTCGCCTTGGTAACGAATACCTTTACCTTTATAAGGTTCTGGTGGACGAACGTCACGAATTTTAGATGCTGTTGCACCTACTAATTCTTTATCGATACCTTCAACCTTAACAGTTGTGTTTTTATCTACTGAGAAAGTAATGCCTTCAGCAGCTTCGATTTCAACTGGGTGAGAGTAACCAACGTTTAATACAAGATTTTTACCTTGTACTTGAGCACGGTAACCTACACCGATAAGTTCAAGTGATTTTTCGTATCCTTTAGATACACCTTGTACCATGTTATTGATTAACGCACGAGTTGTACCATGAACAGTTCTGTGTTCTTTAGAATCTGATGGTCTAACAACTTCAAGTGTGTTTTCTTCTTGTTTGTAAGTCATTTCTTCATTTAAAGTTCGTGATAATTCACCTTTAGGCCCTTTAACTGAAACTGTATTACCTTCGATAGTTACAGTAACGTCGCTAGGGATTTCGATAATTTTTTTACCAACACGGCTCATGCTATGGCACCTCCTTATTTATTATATCTTACCAAATGTATGTTAATACTTCTCCACCAACATTACGTTTTCTTGCTTCTTTATCAGTGATTACACCTTCAGAAGTAGAAACTAATGCGATACCTAAACCGTTTAATACTTTAGGTACTTCGTTTGCTTTCGCATATACACGTAAACCAGGTTTAGAAATACGTTTTAAGCCTGTAATAACACGCTCGTTGTTTGAACCATATTTTAAGAATAAACGGATAACACCTTGTTTATCATCTTCGATATATTCTACATTTTTGATGAAACCTTCGTTTTTAAGGATTTCAGCAATTTCTTTTTTAATATTTGATGCAGGTAATTCTAATTTTTCGTGACGCACCATGTTTGCGTTTCTTACACGAGTAAGCATATCTGCAATTGGATCTGACAATGTCATAGTTTGTTGCCTCCTTTCAAGAGTTAAATTTTTACCAGCTAGCTTTACGTACGCCAGGAATTTGACCTTTGTAAGCTAATTCACGGAAACAAATACGGCAAAGTTTAAATTTACGAAATACAGAATGTGGACGACCACATTGTTCACAACGTGTATATTCACGAACTTGGAACTTTTGTTCACGTTGTTGTTTAGCAACCATTGATTTTTTAGCCATTTAATTCGCCTCCTTCAGAAATTATTTTTGAAACGGCATACCGAATTGCGTTAATAATTCGCGCGCTTCTTCGTCTGTATTAGCAGTTGTAACGATAACGATATCCATACCACGTACTTTTGATACTTTATCGTAGTCAATCTCAGGGAAGATTAATTGTTCTTTAACACCTAGAGTGTAGTTACCGCGACCGTCAAATGCGTTTTTAGAAACACCACGGAAGTCACGTACACGTGGAAGTGATACTGAGATTAATTTATCTAGGAATTCATACATTCTTTCGCCACGTAAAGTTACTTTTGCACCGATTGGCATACCTTCACGTAAACGGAATGTTGCAACTGATTTTTTCGCTTTAGTGATTAATGGTTTTTGACCAGTGATTGCAGTTAATTCCTCAACAGCGTTATCTAAAACTTTTGAGTTTTGTACTGCGTCACCAACACCCATGTTCACAACGATCTTTTCGATTTTTGGTACTTCCATTACTGAACTGTAGTTAAATTTCTTAACTAAGTTTTCAGTAACTTCTGAGTTAAATTTTTCTTTTAAACGGTTCAAAGTGGATCCTCCTTTCAACTATTATGAATTAGACTTGATTTCTTCGCCAGATTTTTTAGCGATTCTTACTTTTTTACCATCAACAAATTTGTATCCAACACGAGTTGGTTCGTTTGTTTTAGGGTCTAATATTTGTACATTAGAAACGTGAATTGCTGCTTCAGTTTCTAAGATTCCACCTTCAGGATTAAATTGAGTTGGTTTTTGGTGTTTTTTAACGATGTTTACACCTTCCACAACGACACGGTCTTTTTTAGGTTCAGTTGCTACAACTTTACCAGTTTTACCTTTGTCTTTACCTGCGATAACGATTACGTTGTCACCTTTTTTGATATGCATGTGGGCACCTCCTTAAGATTTATGATTATTATTTACGATTAATTATAGTACTTCTGGTGCAAGGGAAACGATTTTCATAAAGTTTCCTTCACGTAATTCACGTGCTACTGGACCAAAGATACGTGTACCACGTGGTCCTTTGTCATCACGAATTACAACACATGCATTTTCATCAAATTTGATGTATGAACCGTCTTTACGACGTACACCTGATTTAGTACGTACGACAACAGCTTTAACAACATCGCCTTTCTTAACAACGCCTCCAGGTGTAGCATTTTTAACAGTAGCTACAATAACGTCACCGATGTTAGCAGTTTTACGGCCAGATCCACCTAATACTTTGATTGTAAGTACTTCACGAGCACCAGAGTTGTCTGCTACTTTTAAGCGTGTTTCTTGTTGTATCATGATTAAACCTCCCTTATCTTTTAAATAGTCATTAAATAATTACTGATTCTTCGACGATTTCTACTAAACGGAAACGTTTTGTCGCTGATAAAGGACGAGTTTCTTGGATTCTAACGATATCTCCGATTTTAGCTGTATTGTTTTCGTCATGTGTTTTATATTTTTTAGAGTATTTTACACGTTTACCATATAGTTTGTGTGTTTTATATGTTTCAACTAAAACAGTGATTGTTTTGTCCATTTTATCTGAAACAACTTTACCAACGTAAACTTTACGATCATTTCTTTCGCTCACTTTAGTAACCTCCTCTTTCAATCATTATTGGTTTGCTTTACCTTGTTCTAATTCTCTTTCACGTGCAACAGTTTTTAGACGTGCAATTGTTTTTCTTACTGTTTTAATGCGTGCCGTCTCTTCTAATTGACCTGTAGCTAATTGAAAGCGTAGGTTAAAAAGCTCTTCTTTTGAAGATTTGATTTGCTCTTCGATTTCTGAAGTGGTTAAGTCTCTAATTTCCTTAGCTTTCATTTGTTTCACCACCCAATTCTTCACGTTTTACAAACTTCGTTTTAACTGGAAGTTTGTGACTCGCTAAACGTAATGCTTCACGCGCAACTTCTTCAGATACGCCTGCAACTTCAAATAAAATTCTACCTGGTTTTACTACTGCGATCCAGCCTTCAACCGCACCTTTACCAGCACCCATACGTACTTCTAAAGGTTTTTGTGTATATGGAGTGTGAGGGAAGATTTTAATCCAAACTTTCCCGCCACGTTTCATGTAACGTGTCATAGCAATACGAGCTGATTCGATTTGACGAGATGTGATCCATGAAGTTGTTGTTGCTTGAAGACCAAACTCACCGAATGTTACAAAGTTACCGCCTTTTGAACGACCTTTAGTGTCAGGACGATGTTGACGACGATATTTTACACGCTTTGGTAGTAACATAATTATTTTCCTCCTTCACTATTTTTCTTAGTAGGAAGAACTTCACCACGATAAATCCATACTTTAACACCTAACTTACCATAAGTTGTGTCAGCTTCTGCATGTGCATAATCGATGTCTGCACGTAAAGTATGAAGTGGTACAGTTCCTTCTGAGTATTGTTCAGCACGTGCGATGTCTGCACCGCCTAAACGACCTGAAACTTGAGTTTTGATACCTTTAGCACCTAATTTCATTGCTCTTCCGATAGCTTGTTTTTGAACACGACGGAATGAAGCACGGTTTTCTAATTGACGTGCAATGTTTTCAGCAACTAAACGTGCATCAAGATCAACTTTCTTGATTTCAATAACGTTGATGTGAACTTTTTTATCAGTTAATTGATTTAATTTGTTACGAAGTTTTTCGATTTCAGAACCGCCTTTACCGATAACCATACCTGGTTTACCAGTATGAATTGCGATGTTAATGCGGTTAGCAGCACGCTCAATCTCAACGTGAGATACTGAAGCGTCTTTTAATGCGTTATCAATAAATTTACGAATTTTTAAATCTTCATGTAAAAGTGATGCGAAATCTTTCTCTGCGAACCATTTCGCTTCCCAGTCACGGATAATACCAACACGAAGACCGATTGGATTAATTTTTTGACCCACGGTATTCCCTCCTTAATATTTGATTAAGCTTCTTGAGCTTCCTCTTTACCATCACTCACTACGATTGTGATGTGGCTTGTTCTTTTGTTAATTGCGCTTGCACGTCCTTGCGCACGTGGACGGAAACGTTTTAATGTTGGTCCTTCGTTAGCATATGCTTCTTTAACAACTAATTCATCTGTGTTCATGCCATAGTTGTGCTCTGCATTAGCTAAAGCGGACATTAATAATTTTTCTACTACTGGAGAAGAAGCTTTGTTTGTTAATTTTAAAATCGCTACTGCTTCTCTAACATCTTTTCCTCGGATTAGGTCTAATACTAATCTTACTTTACGAGGTGCGATTCTGATCGTTCTAGCAACCGCTTTTGCTTCCATTCGTTTTTCCTCCTCTACTCATTAAAGATTGCTTATCTTCTTGTTTTCTTATCGTCTGCAGCATGTCCTTTGAATGTACGTGTTGGAGCAAATTCACCTAATTTGTGTCCAACCATATCTTCAGTTACATATACAGGTACATGTTTACGTCCATCGTATACAGCAAATGTGTGCCCAATAAAGTTTGGGAAAATTGTTGAACGACGTGACCATGTTTTAATTACTTGCTTTTTCTCGCTATCGCCTTGAGCTTCCACTTTTTTCATTAAGTGATCATCGACGAAAGGTCCCTTTTTAATACTACGAGCCATAGTGGCGCCTCCTTTCTTATTATGTGCGTGCAGCGATTACGCCGCACACCCAAATAAGCTATTTTTATTTTCTCTTACGTCCACGTACGATAAGTTTATCAGAACGTTTTTTACCACGACGTGTTTTCTTACCAAGCGTAGGTTTACCCCATGGTGACATTGGTGATGGACGACCGATTGGTGCGCGACCTTCACCACCACCGTGTGGGTGATCGTTAGGGTTCATTACAGAACCACGAACTGTTGGGCGTTTACCTAACCATCTAGATTTACCAGCTTTACCAACGTTAACAAGTTCGTGTTGTAAGTTACCAACTTGTCCGATTGTAGCACGGCAAGTTGAAAGAATCATACGTACTTCACCAGAGCGAAGTCTTACAAGTACATATTTACCTTCTTTACCAAGTACTTGTGCGCTTGCACCTGCTGAACGAGCAAGTTGACCGCCACGTCCTGGTTTTAATTCGATATTGTGAATAACTGTACCGACTGGAATGTCTTTTAATTGAAGTGCGTTACCAACTTTGATGTCAGCTTCTGAACCACTTTCAATGACTTGACCTACTTCTAAGCCTTTAGGTGCGATAATGTAGCGTTTTTCACCATCTGCATAGACGATTAAAGCAATGTTTGCTGATCTGTTTGGATCATATTGGATTGAATCCACTTTACCTGGAATTCCATCTTTGTTACGTTTGAAATCAATAACACGGTATTGACGTTTGTGACCGCCACCATGGTGACGTACTGTCAATTTACCTTGGTTGTTACGACCCGCTTTTTTCGGTAGCGGTTGTAATAATGACTTTTCGGGTTCAGATTTTGTGATCTCAGCAAAATCTAATGTAGTCATATTACGACGACCATTAGTAATTGGCTTATAATGTTTAAGTGCCATTGTCGCTTACCTCCTTATTGGTATGTTTTTAGTTGAATAAGTCGATTTGACCTTCTTTAAGTGTCACAATCGCTTTACGGCGTTTGTTTGTATAGCCTTGGTAACGGCCCATACGTTTTTTCTTTGGTTTATAGTTGATGATGTTAACATTTGCAACTTTAACTTCAAAGATTTCTTCTACTGCTTTTTTAACTTGAGTTTTGTTCGCACGAACATCTACATCAAAAGTATATTTATCTTCAGCCATTGCTGCAGATGATTTCTCAGTGATTACGGGGCGCTTTAGAATATCTCTAGCTTCCATTATCCGAGCACCTCCTCAACTTTTTTAGCTGCTTCTTGAGTGATTAATACGCTATCAGCGTGTGTTAAATCTAAAACATTTAAACCTTCTGGTGTTGTGATTTGTACGCCAGGAATGTTACGTGCTGATAATTCAACATTCACATCTTCTCCAACTGTTACAACCAACACTTTTTTAGGTAGCTCTAAATTTGTTAAAGTTGTTTTGAATTCTTTTGTTTTCGGTGCTTCTAAGTTAAAGCTGTCCACAATTTTGAATTCATTTTCTTTAACTTTGTAAGAAATTGCAGAACGTAATGCTAAACGACGCATTTTCTTAGGCATTTTGTATGCGTAGCTTCTCGGTGTTGGACCGAATACGACACCACCACCACGCCATTGAGGAGCACGAATTGTACCTTGACGCGCACGTCCTGTACCTTTTTGTCTCCATGGTTTACGTCCACCGCCACGTACTGCTGAGCGGTTTTTTACCGCATGTGTACCTTGACGTAATGAAGCACGTTGTAAGTTAATTGCTTCAAATAAAACTTCATTATTAGGTTCGATTGCAAATACTGCATCGCTAAGTTCTACTGAACCTGCTTTTGAACCATCAACTTTGAATACATCATAATTTGCCATTATGCATTTCCTCCTTTCGCTACGATTTATTTATTAGCTTTAATTGCTGATTGGATTTGAACAAAACCTTTTTTAGGACCAGGTACGTTACCTTTAACTAAAATTACGTTGTTTTCCGTATCGACTTGAACAACTTCTAAGTTTTGAACAGTTACTGTATTACCACCCATGCGGCCTGGTAATTTTTGCCCTTTAAATACACGTGATGCATCTGAAGCCATACCGATAGAACCTGGTGCTCTATGGAAGTGTGAACCGTGTGACATTGGTCCGCGTGCTTGATTATGACGTTTGATTGCACCTTGGAAACCTTTACCTTTTGAAGTTCCTGTTACATCAATGATGTCTCCAACTTCAAATGTATCTACTGAGACTTCTTGACCTACTTCGTATTCGTCAACATTAACGTTTCTGAATTCACGAATGAAGCGCTTAGGTGCTGTGTCAGCTTTTTTAGCGTGACCCTCAGCTGGTTTATTCGCATATTTGTTTGTTTTTCTATCTTTTTTGTATGCTTCTTTGTTTTCAAAACCGATTTGGATTGCGTTATAACCGTCAACCTCAACGGTTTTCTTTTGTAATACTACGTTTTCTTTTGCTTCTACTACAGTTACTGGGATTAAGTCGCCGTTTTCACCGAATACTTGAGTCATCCCAATTTTTCTTCCTAAGATTCCTTTGGTCATCGAAAGTCCACCTCCTAAAATTTTCTATTATAATTTAATTTCGATGTCTACACCTGATGGTAAGTTTAAGCCCATAAGCGCGTCAACTGTTTTTGGCGTAGGGTTAACAATGTCGATTAAACGTTTGTGTGTACGTTGTTCGAATTGTTCACGAGAATCTTTATACTTATGAACCGCACGAATAATTGTGTAAACTGATTTTTCTGTTGGTAATGGAATTGGACCAGAAACATCCGCTCCAGAACGTTTTGCAGTTTCAACAATTTTCTCAGCTGATTGATCAATCACACGGTGATCATAAGCTTTTAATCTAATTCTGATTTTTTGTTTTGCCATAATTTACCCTCCTTATACGTCTTCATTAAAGTGATAGACTTCTCCACGAAAACTATCTCACACAACGCCATGGCAAAGCGGCCGGGTGTGTCAGTAACCTTTCGCTTCATCGCATTTAAAGTCCAACATTAGACATGATACATGAAAACCATTGACTTGGCAACCATTTCCCTAAAGTTTTTTATGTCTAATTCACATACCATGTTATTTTACTTGAAATACGGCTTAAGTTCAATAGTTTCAAAGAATTTTTTTCGTTATCATAGAGATAGTTTTTGTGAGTCTTTGGATTACAGTTTATAATAGAAGAAAATGATTGTCGCTGATAGATCATCATTTTTAAATGTAGTTATTATTTCTGGTGAATCACTCGTGCAGTGTATGTAAAATGCTTAAGCTTAAATTTTTTTATTTGATGAGTGAGCCAGATTTGTCACTTCTTTTTGAAGATAGGAGGTGAATCGAGTGACTAAAAATTCTAAAACAGCCTTAATTATTCTTGCGCTGATTGCTTTAGTTTCTGAATTCATTGCTGGTTTCCCATTTTTTGGAGGCTGGTATGTATTAGCTTTAGGCTGGCAGCCATTAGCTTTTAATGCTTTTATTTATTTGGTGATGATTTTAATCTTTATCTTTGGTCAACAAAATACGATACGTCCTATGCTTTTAATTCCAGCATTTGGTATCGTAGCGAATGGTATCGCTATTATCCCTGTCATCGGCATGGTTTTACACTGGATTATGTTAATTTTGCTTATCTTTTTTCTTATGATAGTATTAGTCTCTCCAGTGTATATTCGTAACGCTAAAGCTACTGTGATTTACACAGATGAAGATCAAAATAAAACACAACACAATAAGTAAGCTAAGTCATTATTTGAAGTATGTAAGCATATTTATAACTGTTCAATGATTAGTTGCATACTTTAAAAATAAAACCTAAAAAAAGAAGTTAGATACATGAACAAGTCAACGCCTGTTCGTTCTAACTTCTTTTTTATATGTTTATATATAAGTTTATCCATGAACAAATACAAAATATAGAATGAAGATAACCAACAAACCATACATAATAGGATGGACTTCTTTATGACGTTTTGTTAATAACATTGTAATAGGATAGAAAATGAAGCCACACGCAATCCCTGTCGCAATAGAATAAGATAAAGGCATCATAATAATTGTGACGAAAGCTGGCACTGCAACTTCAAATCGTTTCCAACTAATTTCCGCTAGACTTGATGCCATCAATACCCCTACAACAACGAGTGCAGGTGTCGTTACTGCTGGTGTGACTACAGCCATTAGCGGGTTAAAGAATAATGCAAGAAGGAAACAAAAACCTGTTACAATACTTGCAAAACCTGTTCGAGCCCCTACTGCTACGCCTGATGTCGATTCAATATAAGAAGTCGTCGTTGTTGTACCAAAAATAGCACCTGTCATCGTCGCAAGTGAGTCTGAAAATAGTGCTCTCCCTGCACGAGGTAACTTGTTATCTTTCATGATACCTGCTTGTGAAGCGACGGCAACAATCGTTCCCGCAGTATCAAAGAAATCAATAAATAAAAATGTCAGGATGACAATTAAAAACTGGATTGTAAATAATTGTGATGGATCTTGAAACGATTCAAAAGCAGCACCAAATGTAGGTGCAATGCTAGGTACCTTACCTAAAATCGCATGCGGTGGTGCGATTTGTTGTGTCACTAAACCAGCAATCGCTGTGACCACCATACCAATAAATATTGCGCCTGGCACTTTCTTTGCATAAAGTACAACGGTAACGATAATCCCCACGATAGCAAGTAAAACGTTAGGGTCAGTGATTTTTCCTAGTGTTACAAGTGTCGCATCTTGATTTTTAATAATTCCTGAACTTTGTAATCCTACAAAGGTAATAAAAAGACCAATCCCTGCCGACACTGCCATCTTCATTTCATATGGGATGGCATTAATAATGGTTTCTCGCAATCCAGTTGCTGTTAAAATCGCAAAAATAAATCCAGAGAAGAACACCCCTGTTAAACCTGTTTGCCATGGAATCCCCATTGTTAACACGACAGTAAAGGCAAAAAAGGCGTTCAATCCCATGCCCGGTGCAAGTGCGATCGGATATTTTGCGATGAGTCCCATAAATAAACAGCCTACAAATGCTGCTAATGCAGTCGCAACGAATACCGCACCTTGATCCATTTTTTGATCAGCTGGAACACCATCCACCCCTGCTAAACTTAAAACTTGTGGGTTAACAGCTAAGATGTATGCCATTGATAAGAAAGTCGTCAAGCCACCTAGAATCTCTCGTTTATAATTCGTTTGATTCTCGTCAAAACGGAAATAATTTCTCACTTTAAATTTCTCCTTTTAATGAAATACTTTAACATTTTAATACGATTACTCACGAATTTCAATATGAGATACGAACTTTAATTGATAAAAATAGATTTTTGTTCGATTTTCATCTTACTTATAAGTTTAAACCTTTCAATGCATCTTTGAATGGATTGTTTTCCAACGTATCCTCTTTCATATACTTTTTCATATCTTTTCTATTTACTTTATCTTTGCCTTTATTTTTAAATCTTTTATCCATTTGCACTTGTGTTTCAGTATAGCCACACGAACAACGATACGTCGCTTGTTTACCTGTACCAAATTTAGTCAAACGTTTTTTACATTGTGGACAACGCGCTTTGGTTTGGGTTTTAACATCTTTTTTAGTTTTACATGATGGATCTTGGCAGACGAGCATTGAGCCGTTTTTCGTTTTTACTTTTAACATAAACTTTCCACAAGTTGGACATTCTGCAGATGTTAAATTATCATGTTTATATTTTTGTTCACTCGATTTAATCGTATGAATGATTTCATTTGTAAAATCTTTCATTTCTTGAATAAACTGTTTGCGTTGATACTGGCCCTTTTCAATTTGAAGCAGTTTATCTTCCCATTGCGCCGTTAAGAGTGGCGATGTAAGTGATTCAGGTGCTAAATCTAATATTTGCTTTCCTTTAGACGTAACCTTAATTTTACCGTCCTGACTTTCAATTGCGTTCATATGAAAAAGTTTATCTATAATATCTGCACGTGTCGCCACTGTACCGATACCACCAGTCACTTTAAGTGTTTGTGCTGATTTTTTATCTTTTAAATCAAAAAATTTTTCTGGTCGTTCCATCGCTTTTAATAGAGAACCTTCATTAAAATAAGGGGGCGCTGATGTTTCATGCGTTTTAATATCATATTCATTCACGGATAACCGTTCACCTTGCTGAAACTGAATGGTCGGATGGATCGTATCTACATTTTCTTGTAAAGCCTTAAAGCCCATGTCTATCGTTTCTTTAGATTTATACACAAACGTTTTGCCCAAGAGCTCTACTTCGACTTGTGTTTCTCTATAGCGATAAGGGGCAGATAAAGCTTCCAAAAAGCGCTGAACAATCAATAGATAAATTTTCTTTTCTTGTATTGATAAATCTGCCATGTTTGCGCGGACTTCTGTAGGGATAATGGCATGGTGATCAGATACTTTTTGATTATTTACAAAAGGCAACTGTTTCGTGAAACGTTGATTCATCAGTCCACGTGCATGCGGCTGATATTCCGTTCCCATTGTCGCCTGTATACGCTCTTTCAAAGTATCTACCATGTCTGTTGTTAAGTAACTAGAATCTGTACGCGGATACGTAACAAGTTTATGCCGTTCATAAAGTTGTTGTAGTGTGTTCAAAGTCTGCTTTGCGCCTAAACGATAGCGTTGATAAGCGGCTTGTTGTAAATCTGTTAAATTAAACAACGGCGCAGGATATGTTTTCTTTTCTTTCGTCACGACTTTTTTCACGAGCGCTTGCGCGTGATTCACTTTTTGAGCTAGTTTTTCTAATTGTGCACGTTCATATATCCGCTTCTCATGCTGATAGACAAACGTTGACCCTTTCACATTGATTTCAAGCGTATAATAATGTTGCGGCTTAAAATGCTTAATCTCTTCTTGTCTCATTGCTACTAACTGAATAGTAGGCGTCTGAACACGGCCTAGAGAGAGTTGGGAATCATACTTCGTTGTTAATGCACGTGTCGCATTAATTCCGACAATCCAGTCGGCTTCACTTCTTGCTAATGCGGCTTGATAAAGGTCGTTGTATGCTCGACCATCTTTCAATTTTTTAAAGCCCTCTTTGATGGCTTTTGTTGTTACTGAACTAATCCATAAACGCTTGATGGGTTTTTTAACATGTGCTTTTTCAATAATTAAGCGTGCAACTAGCTCCCCTTCGCGTCCTGCATCTGTGGCAATAATTATTTCATTGACATCATTTCTTTTCATCAAATGTTGAACCGTGTTGAACTGTTTTCTCGTTTTACCAATGACAACTGTTTTCATATGCTTCGGGATAATCGGTAAATCATTCAATTGCCAGCGTTCATATTTTTTATCATATTGTTCTGGTGTTGCATTTGTTACCAAGTGACCTAATGCCCAAGTCACAATATAACGTTGGTTCTCAAAGTAGCCTTCTTTCTTTGAGTTAACACTTAGCGCTTGTGCAATATCACGCCCTACTGAGGGTTTTTCTGCTAAAATGAGTGACTTCATTAATTGTTCATTCCTCCATCAAATAACACTTCTTCATTTTTATTGTAACACGCCCCATCAAAATTAATAGAAAAGGTTGAAATCATTTCAAATGACTCACACTCATCCTTCATAACTATTAGACCTCGATACTCAAAATGATAAGCGCTGAATCGCTGAGCTCATCACCTACAAACATATCGAAGTCTATTCTTTTTAGACGTTTATTTCAGTCGACATACGCCTTTCATTTCAAATCGAAAATACTTATAATGAAGTAAAGTATCATACTAAGGAGGCGCACGATGAAGATTAGTCAAGTCACTCCCAGTCGAGAAATTGCGTCATTTATACAAACTTATGCCACTGAAAAACAATCATATACAAATAAACTGCCACTTGACCATATTGATGCTTTAGAAAACTTTTTAGAAACAGTTGATCGCGAAACTGGCATATTTGTCGTTGAAGAAGCCCAAGACATTAAACTGGTTTTACTGTGTATGAGCTACGCGGAAAACCGTTATAAAGTAATCGGTCCTATTAAACAGAAAGATTACACATCTTCTGGAGAGGTATTTAAGCAGTTATTTGATCAAATGACAGCACAACATACGCAACCATCTACCTATTATTTTGCATTTTCAGTTCATCATGAATTAATCAAAGACTATATGAAAAACATTGGCGCATCTTACACGTTTACAGATTATCATTTAGAAACGAGTCAAGATTTGGGCGAAACCGACAACTTACGTCACATTGTTCCATATGCTAAAGCGTATCATCGTTATTTCCAAAAATTACATGAAGATACGTTTACACATCATGCAATGACAGCAAAAGAAATTATCGCATCACTAGATGATCAGCATGAACTCGTCCTGTATATGGCAGAGGGTCTTTTAAAAGGTTACTTATATTTAATCTATGACGAAGCACAACACCATGCTGAAATTAAATATTTTTCTAGTCATTCAGACTATCGTTTAAAAGGCATCGCTTTTGATTTGATCCAACATGCAATACATCGTGCTTTATCTCGTCCTCAAATAGACCGTGTTTATTTTAAAATACGCAGTAAAAATCATCGTTTAGTTACCCGTTTTCATGAACTCGGTTTTAATATTACTTCAGAATATCAAAAGTTCAAGATATATCAATAAAAGTGTAAACAGCCCATCTTAGACGATTCAATCGACTTGCAAGCATTTACAAAAGAAGCGTAGGCAACATGATTTGCCAACGCTTCTTTTATATACCTATTCAATCTCGCATATTTAATTAATGTTCGAGCTTAACTTATCCTTCCCCAATCAGACAAACAGATATTGATAGACGTAAAAAATAACAATACTTATTACAATGGTCACATTACTGGCCATAGCAATGACAGGTAACGTTTTATATTTAAATTGAACCGCATACGAAAGTGCTGCAACACCTACAGGCAATAACCAAGTCAATTGTAATGTCGTTTTAACCATCTCATCTTGGACAGGTAGAAAATAATACACAAGCGTACCAAACAAAATACCGAAACCATAGTGTATAACGAGATATTTTAGAGTCAATGGTAAAAATTGACGTTCGATTTTAAAGTCCATTAGAACACCTAATAAAATCATCGACAATGGTAAATTTGCGTGTCCTAAAATCTCGAAAAAGTGAATTGCAAAACTCGGTAAGTGTAATTGCAAAAGATTAAGTGTCAACATCACAATATACGTCATTAATGGGACTGACTTGAGCATATTGAGTCCGACTTGTTTAGGATTAAAGCCGCCACCCACTTGCTTAAAATAACTCGCTGCAAAATAGGTCAAACCAAACATGACAATGGCTCCCCCAATATCTGCCATACCAAAATAAAGCAAGCCCTTTTCTGGCCAAATTTGTTGAACGAGTGGATAGGCAAAAATTCCAATATTTAAAGCCGCCATCATCATCGCTACCGTACCTCTGATTTCGTTATTATATTTAATAAAGAGAATAACGATAAGTATTTTAGTGATAATCCCGTATATCAACATCATGATTGGAAGTATGGTGAGTGACGGATTTAAAGTCACATGATTTAAGTTTACAATGACCACTGCGGGAAGTGTCACATTTAAAACTAGTACAGAAAGAACGTGACTCTCATGTCCCTGAATAAACCCGATTCGCTTAAGTACGTAGCCTACAGCAATGAGAAGTAAAATCATCAAGAAATTCTCTGTCATGCTACACCCCCTAGAAAATACCTTTCAAAAATTACTTAATTCTATGTTACTGTAAAACGTTTTAATAAAGCAATGTGAACATGCTATAATAGTAGAGATTCATTCAAGGAGGAAACTTATGGATTTAGAAAATCAGTTACAAGAACTTAAGCTGGATTACATTCGTATACAAGGAGATATAGAGAAACGCGAATCAACTTCACAGCAAGTAGATCCACTCGTTAGACAACTTGAGCACATCGAACATCAAATTGCTGACATTCGCGCTGAACTACAACAGCAGTAATGTCCCACAATGCCTTAATAGGACGATACAGAAAGGATGTACTTCATGTTAGCTTATCTTATCTTACTTCCACTGATGTACTTAATCGTAGGATATATCAGTATCTTTAAATTACAAATCGCGATGCCTAAAATATTACGCGCGATTATGGGAATTTTATTAATTATCGTTGTTGCGACTTCTCTCATTTACTACCCCGCACAAACTTGGTGGTTATTTGTCGTACTCTTACTACTGATTGGTAATGTTGAAATAACAGCCTTCAAACATTCTAAAGGAGATGAAAAAGGGGTTCAAATTTTAAATATGATGACCCTTTTTATACTCGTTATTTATATTATCATCGCTTTTATTTTTGTATAAATCCATGCATACTTATCATTTGATGATGTAAAGTGGCTGTACACTTTATATGGTGGTTATGTGTCTATAATAATTAAGTCGCAAACTTCCGATTGCTTCTTCGAGTCTCGCTTTCCCAGGCGCCTTACCTCAACTAATTTTGGCTTTTATTGTAGCTCATAAGAAGCCAAAATGGATTTTCGGTTTCGGCTCTATGCCTCGGGAGTCTCGACTCGGTACGCAATCTATTTAAGCAATTTCACTATTGAAAAGTGGCATTGCTTACTTTATGAATCACACGTTTTACAGAAGATGCAGAAACGTTACAATCACTTGCGATATCAGTTTCTGAGCGAACTTGTGTTGCTTTATCTATAATAGCTTTCTGAACATGGTTTGAGATAAAACAGTTATCCTCAACAACATTTGTTTTAGAAGTAAAAGTCCGACCACAAACCATACATTTAAAACGTTGTTTTAACAGATTTAAATATACTGCTATCTCTTGGAATCTTAAAAAAGTAATTCGCGATAAACGTTTTCCGTGTTTGTGTATTCGGTTTGGATTCGAATGATAACAGTGAGGACAAGTCATAGGCTTGTATGAAAGGGTACCAAAGATGACGTTAGATTTCTTACCTCTAATAACTACATCTTCTTCAACTTTAGTGATTTTAATATTATTATCTTTAATTTTTAGTAACTTTAATATATCATTACACATAGGCGCAATATGTCTCCTTTATTTTTGGTTTAGTCACTTAAAATTATAGAGGCATTTGCGCTATTTTTGTACAAAAAAAGCAGGATGACTTATGTCATCCCACCATAAAAAATGAAGAACCTGTAAAGTCTAACCATTAAACCAATAAGCAGGTCCATGTTGAGATATGACCACATCTCAACCTATTTTAGCTTTTATTAAAAGTATTCAAAAAAGAGGCTGGGACTTCAATCCCAAAATAAATAGCGCTAAGATGATCTTTAATAGAAAATCGTCTTAGCGCTTCTTTTTTATGATAAAACGTTTTATTTATTTCAAACTTTTCCGCAAGTTCCGGTTTCTGTAACGCGCCATCTCTTTTTATATGTCAAAAAACGATCAATTTAACCTCTTAGTTTGTAGAATCGTTTTGATATAAAGCTTTCAAAGAAACTAACCTTTCTAATGCGGTATTTAATTGCGCTTCGTCAATAGCAAAAGAAATTCGAACGTAACCTTCCCCTTCTTCACCAAAAGGATGACCCGGCGCCGCAAGTATTGACTTTTCTTGTAACAAATAGTCAATGAACGCATCGCTAGTAAACCCATTTGGACATTGCAACCAGAGGAAAATGCCCCCTTTGATAGGTTCATGCGGAATCTCTGCTTCATTTAGTGTTTTTTCGATTAAATCACGACGATGGCCAAACACACGACTCTGTTCATGTAATACATCATCACATTCGTTTAATGCCACTGTACAAGCATCTTGCAATGCACCATACATACCGGCTTGTGTATGGGTATGATATTTTTGTAAATTTTCAATCATTTCAGCGTTTCCGACGGCGAACCCAACGCGATAGCCAGACATATTATAACCTTTAGAAAAAGAAAATACTTCAACAGCACAAGACTTTGCACCTTCAGCCTGTAGAATACTCGGATTGGGTTGGTCAAATCCAAAGGCTTGATACGCAAAATCATGAACAATTTTCGTCTTCGTTTGTTTAAAACGGTCAATTGTGTCTTGGAAAAAGGCTTTTGTAGCTACCGAACCTGTTGGATTATTCGGATACGTCAAATAAATAAGGCGTGTATTTGTCGTGTCTACCGCATTCCAATCGGGTAAGTAATGGCGTGCTCTAGACAGTTTCAATGGTTTAGGCTGTCCTTTTGCTAATAACACACCTGCAAGGTAATCCGTATACCCCGGATCTGGCAATAGCACTTCATCTCCTGGTTCAATGACACATGTAGGCAAGGCTACTAAACCGTTCTTCGTACCATAAAACAGACAAACTTCCTTTTCTGGATCTAAAATGACATTAAACTGACGTTCATAAAAATCAACAATAGCTTGTTTAAAGGTCGCTTTACCTTGAAACGCTAAATATTTCTGATTTTCCGGCTTCACAATAGCCTCTTGTAAAGCTTTAATAATCACATCTGGTGTATCAGCATCAGGTATTCCTACTGCTAAATTAATTAAGGGTAAAGGGCCGTGTTCAACCTTCTTCCCCATCGTTTTACCAAAATAACTATCTGGAATCTCACTGAGTATTGTTGTGTACGCCATCTTATCGTCCCCCTTATTATTATGGCTGATCGAAATTACGCTTCGTTCTTTTTAAACATCTAAGTAAAGATAACCGAATTGAAGCGCTCAATACTTGTAGCGACCTTCAATTCGGAATGCTCTTTATCTCTCGCCATCATCATTTCAAGCTTCATCGTGATGGCCCTATCAAATGTTTAGAAAATTGATAATGATTCTATCTTACAAAAGCTCTCACTGAACGTCAACGACTTATGAACGATGCTGACGTCTCGTTAATTTATTTCTAAGAGTGAATAAGATTTCATAAATAACAGGGACTACGACAAGTGTCAATATCGTTGATGACAATAGCCCACCGATTACCGTAGCAGCAAGTCCTTTCGAAATTAAAATTGAATTGTCTTGACCAAACAATAATGGAATCAGTGCACCAATCGTTGCGATTGCAGTCATCAAAATCGGACGAATCCGCGTGCCTCCCGCTTCAAGCAATGCTTCTTTCATCGACATACCTGATTTTTCATTATTAATCACTCTATCAATTAATACAATCGCATTTGTCACGACAATACCGATTAACATCAGTAAACCAATCATACTTGGTACCGAAAGCGTTTCTCCTGTTAAGATAAGTGCAAGAACAACACCAATCACGGTATATGGCAGTGCAAATAAAATTGTAAATGGTGCGAGACCGCCTTTAAATGTAAGGACAAGCACTAAATAAACAATAATAATAGCAGCAAGCATCGCAAACATGAGTTGTGAAAATGCGTCTTCGATGTCTTTATTTGTTCCTCCTACAGAAGTATGCACATCACTTGGAGTTTTAACTTGGTTGACTTGTTTGCTTACCTCTTGCGCAATAGAACCGACATCTTTTCCAGAAATCGTAGCCGATACGGTGCTAGTGTAATCACCGCCTTCTTTAACGAGTTTATTCGGCATTGAGGATGTTTTTAACGTTGCGATATCACTCAATTTCAATTTCTCACCTGTTGGAGATGGTAATGAGGTTTGTTCTAATTTTTCTTTTGTCCAATTCGTTTGTTTATCACGTTTAACAACAACATTGTACGTATGATTTTTCTCTTTCACTTTTGAAATGGTCATGTCAGGAATATTTTGATTGAGCATCATTGCGAGTTGTGCTGATGTGATACCTGTTTTACCTGCTTTATTTGGATCGACTTGAACTTCATATTGATCATATGTTTCTGTTAAATCTGATTTGACATTCGTTAAACCAGATACTTTGGCCATTTTCTTTTGAACCGCTTTGACAGTGCCTTCAATTTCTTCCGTAGAAGGACCTGTAACTTGGACTTCTAAAGTATTGGATTTGCCTCCTGTGCCCATATCAAGGTTTTTCCAGTCGCCCGGATGATGATAGGTCTTAATATGATTCAAGACACGGTCTGGCTCCTCTTTAAAATTAGGCGTATGTGTATCATATTTTACCATCATCGCCATACTATTCGTTGAACCTGTTGGATCGATAGGCGACGCGCCTCCAACTGAATATTGTACATGTTGAACATGTTTCTGCTTAGATAAATATTTTTCGACTTGTTCGGCATGATGTAAAACACCTTGCTCCGTTTCACCTGGTTTCGGTGAATATGTCAGCGCCATAAATTTATCTTCACCAGTAGATATGAAACTTGTTCCTACTTTCATCGTACCTAAGACAACGCTTCCCACTAGTAGTAGTGTGCTTAAAATAATAACAATCCATTTATGATCTAAGCTCCAGCTTAATACCTTTTTGTAGTAACGACTGATGACACCGAGCTCTGACTTCGGTTGACGTTTAATCCCATTTTTAAAGAATACAGACCCTAGTACTGGAACAATCGTAATAGAAACTAATAGTGACGCAAGTAAACTAAATGTGACAGCATAGGCAAACGGTCTAAACATTTGTCCAACAGAGCCCGTAACGAAAGCTAAAGGTGCAAAAACGACAATCGTTACAAGTGTTGAAGACATAATCGGAATAAAGACTTCTTTCGTTGCAGAAATAATTAAATGATCACCGGAAAGCGACTCCTCTTTTCTTGTAAGTCTCCGATAAATATTTTCAATAACAACAATGGAGTCATCAATGACACGACCGACAGCAACAGTTAAAGCACCTAGCGTCAAAATATTTAATGAGACGTCAGTCAGTTTTAATGCCACCATAGCAATGAGTATTGACAATGGAATCGAAACTACGGAGATAGCCGTCATTCTTACATTTCTAAGGAACAGTAAAATAACGATAATAGCCACAATTGCGCCGAGTAATGCTTTTTCAATCATAGTATTTAAAGCGTCTTTAATCGGTTTTGCGGTATCCATAATTTGTACGGATTTTAAATCTTTGTGTTGTTTAATAAAATCCTTCACCGTTTTATCGACTTCATTTGCGACAGCCACAGTGTTTGCATCTTGTGCTTTAATAATTTGTACATCGACAGCATCTTTACCATTCGTTCTTGAAATGGATTCTCTTTCATCTGCAAGTTTTATATCTGCAAGTTTTTTTAATGGCACAGATTGCGTTGCTTCCGCTGCATTTGCAGATTGTCCTGATGTAGGCTGTGCTGATGACGATGGTGTTGACTGCAATGCCTGACTCTCTTTTTTATCATCCCCTTGCTGTTGAGGACGACTTGATGATTGAGAAGCGATGGCTAAAGGAATCTCCATATTTTTCAGTGCATCGACTGAGGCATATTGACCATCAATGACAATCGATTTTTCTGTATCACCAAATTGAAACAATCCTAAAGGTGATTTTTTGGTCGCTCCTTCAATATAATCTGAAACTTGTTGGGCGTTAAGACCTGCCTTTTGTAACTTTTGTTCATCAAATTTAACAGTCACTTTTCGTTCCGTTTGTCCGTTGACAGTTGCACGTTGCACGCCATCAATTGTTTGAAGCTTTGGAATTAATTGCGATTCCACTTCTTTCGTGCTCACTTTAACATCATGATCATGCAAAATAGAGTATGCGACAACCGGAAAAGCGTTCACTGTACTTCTTCGGATTTCTGGTTCTTGCACACCATCTGGGAAATCGATTTTTTTCAAAGCTTTTTCGATATCTTGTTCTGCTTTATCGAGATTCGTTTTTTCATCAAAATTTACAGTTACCATTGAAGCATTGGAGAGTGATTCTGTTTTTACACTTGTCACACCTGCCATGCCTCGTATTTCTTCGTCAATAGGGTTACTGACTTCTTTCATCACCGTTTCTGGTGTTGCACCTGGCATTGTTGTAGTTAACGTCATTGTTGGTGGTTCAGTATCTGGTAAAAGTTCTAACTTCATTTTAAAACTCGCATAAGCCCCACCCAATACGATGAGTATCACCATTAACATGATTGCAAACTTATTTGACAATGAAAAATCTATCAATTTTTTGACCAAGTTTAACGCGCCCTTTCTCCCGCATTCATTCTTAAGTAGCGTTGATTCATCATTTTTTAAAATTTCATTTCACAATTGCCTTATGTAACGCAAAAATACTGCTCAAACATAAGCAATGATAACCGTATAGCGTCTTATCATTGTTAAAGTGAGCAGTGCCTTGCTTTAATTTAGTTTTCTTTATTTCGGAGTGCTTTAATACGACGAACCAGTTTGATTTTTAAATGTGTGAGTTGTGGTTTGAACTGCTCAACTGCTTTATAAACGATTGGGTTCAACACATAATCAAACTCCCCTATTTTTTCACTCAAGTGTGTGCCCCATGCTTTTTTAAATGCCCATAAGCCATAGTGACTTGAATCTTTATCGGGTTGATTGTCTGTACCACCAAAGTCATAAGTCGTTGCACCTTTTTCACGTGCATATTGCATCATTCTAAACTGCATATGATGATTTGGTAAAAAGTCACGATAATGATTAGAAGACGCCCCATATAAGTAATAAGATTTCTGACCGGCAAACATCAATAGCGCACCTGAAAGGTATATTCCATCTGGATGCGTACGTTCTAGCGATTCCATATCTTTAATCAATGCAAGATTCTTATCACGCTTTTGTTGTGCATCTTTTAATTTATTACGTACTTTTTTATTGGCTTGATTTTTTTCTGACAGCCCCTGAATCTCTTGTTCTAATTTTTCTTGCTCCTCACGCAAATCTTTTAATACAGGCTTAGGCTCAAGTTTAACCAAGAAAAGTTCTGCGTCACCATCAGGATGTAACGCATCATAAATCGTTTCAAAATATGAAACATCACGCGTTAAGAAGCCATCTCTTTCGCCCGTTTCTTTCATTAAATTGGCAAATATTTTTAAATCTTCGCGTCCTTTGCGTTCTACTTTCGTTCCGCGTTTAAGTGCAAGTCTTACTTTTGAACGATTACGGTTCTCAAAGCTTTGGATAAGTGCATCATCACTTTTATCAATAGGTGTCACCATCGTCATACGCGGTTGAATATAGTCTTTTGCGAGGCCTTCTTTAAATCCTTTATGCTTAAATCCTAAATCTAATAAATCTTGCACTACTGTCATCCCTTGCTCGACTTCAACGTCGGGATCGATTTTAATTGTATATGCTTTTTCATCTTTCGCGACTTTGATGGCCTCGACCAGTAAAGTTTTGACCGCCCGTTGATCTGAATAATCAACGACAAAGCCTCGTGAAGCGTAGCATAGCGTGTAGGGAAGTTTCGGTATTTTTTTAAATAGCAATTGGGCAACCCCTTTAATTTCGCCATTTTCTCCGACTGCAATTCGCTTCGCATACCAGCCTGTCAGTTTTTTAGTTTCTCCCCATTTTGTCAATTGTAATAAATCGCCATTCGGATGACTTTTAACAAAGGCGTCATGTGCTTGATCAGTAATATTCATTAATTTCATTTTGACGTTAATACTCCTTTAAATTATGGTCTTTATTTATTTTTTAGTATAATCAATCATACGTATCATTGAATAATCAATGAGATAGACATTTTAATTTTAAAATGAGGAAGCCAACTTGTCATCCAAACGGAGCCGATTCAAGTTCAAAATTGTCATGACACACTTTCTCTCATTTAAAAGGAATTGCAAGTAACAAGCAATCACCTAATACAATCACTGGAGGTACTTAAATGCGCAATACCATACTTATTTTTTTATCTATTATAAACTTAATTATTATAGAAATTACACTTAGTTTTAATACTGGAATAGATTACTTAAGTTTGCGCGTTATTTTTGTTGCTTTTACATTAGTTACAAGTGTCTATATGATTTTACTTTATCGAACAACGAAACAACTTATCATTGCACTAATAGCCGTTTTCATCTCACTTATTCATATATTGCTTATCATACGTATCGTGTTTCAGGCGATTTATTCTTGAGGTGGTACGAATTGATAATTTGCACCCCGTGTCCGAATTAAGACTGGAGAATCAATGGTTTGATCGACAAACTGTACCGTATCGATTGCATCATCTTTACCCTCTACAATTTTAAATTTCACCTTTTTTGCAGGGCTATGTAATATCGTATAGCGATCAGCAGTTTCTACCGTGTCCATATCAAACCATTGCTTCCAGTTTTCTACCATTGTTTGACGATGATGAGACTGGAACGTCACCATGTCGATTTTAAAGTTTGTTTGAAAGTTTTCTTCCAATTCCGCTTCACGTTCTTCATCTGTTTTTTGCCACTGGATAAAAAACGGCATCATCATATCAAAATGATGGTTGTTGACGTATAAAAGTTGCCATTGAACGGTATGTCCCTTTTTATTTTCACGTGTCATTGTGATAGGACCCACTGTTTCCAGTCCACGTGCTTCGAACGCTTTCTTAAGTTTGACAATATCATGCGTTCTAAAGCAGAGCTTTTTAAAACCTTGCTTATAATCACTTTCCACAATGGTCTTGGCAAATGAATATTTACCATTTTGCGTTTTTGATTGTTGTTTCATTTTCCCTTGATTATAAATGTCTAACAACTCAATATAGGATAAATCAATCTGAACTAAGCGATTGAATGTCCCTAGCGATTCATGTTGGCCGCCATTTTGAATTTCTAAATATTTCCCAGGAAATTCAAAACGATTTAAGCCATGTATATAATGAATGATATGATCTAATTCTATATCTAACATTTACTTACCTCCCACTTCGTAAGCCTTGGCTTCATTTTAACAAATATCATTCATGAAATCTCGATATACACTTAATTTAGCGCGATACGTTTGATACCTTTTATATTGTGTCACCCCATTCATCACGCATCTATTTAAAATCTTTTAAATGATGCTTGAACCCTCTATATTAAATCAAATAGATATGATTCAGATATTTAAAGCTATCATAAACGCTCTGCTTTTTGTCTATTTAGATGACGTGATATAATCAAGCTATTACACAACAGAAAGGGAGTCATTATGAAACCTTCAGTATTGTTTGATGATTTGATGAAACTTCATCGCCCATATATTAAATATGTCCAACCTTTATTGGACGAATATGATTTACACTCTGCACAATGGCTTGTATTAAAAGATATCGCTGCGCATCCCAACACAACACTTGTCCAAATTTCAAAGCGTCGTTCGATTGAAAAACCGACGACACGAAAAATATTGAAAGTACTCAATGAAAAGAACTGGTTGACTATCCATACTGGCGAAGACAAAAGAGAAAAATTGTTAAATCTCTCTTCATCGGGTCGACAATTACACGATACTCTAGCACAGCGCATAACTGAGCTGCAAATGTCACTTTTAAACGAACTTCATTTATCAGATCAAGAAGTTTTAGCAGCAACCAAACTGATTGATGAAATTTACCATACACTCCTTAAACATTTAGAACACAATGAAGAAAATAAAAAATGATTACTTGAAGGCATACGAGTTACAAAAATAACCTATATAGGCGATAGCTCTTCCCAAATATAGCAATTTAACGCTTTTAGCATCATCAACTTATTTGTAGTGAGAAATTGCCCCCACTTCAACTCTATATTTTACTCAATTTTTACATTCTTTATATTCCTCTTTTGATATACTAAATATGAAATATATATTTTAGGAGGCAATCTATTGAAAAAGAAGTTAATTGGTAAAACTGTTGTTTTAAGCTTACTGCTGGCACCCCCTGTTTTTCACGCGCAAAATTCATTCGCAAATGCACAAGGACAAGCACAATCCACACACTCTATTCAAATTCATGATATTCAAGGTGCAGGACACTTCTCCCCTTTGAAGGGTCAACATGTTCACAATGTTGAAGGCATCGTTACATATCAATATCAAGTAAAAGGGAATCATTATTTCCATTTACAAACACCAGACAAATATAAAGACAAAGACCCTAATACGTCAGAGGGGATTATAGTTTATGCAGGCCACGCTGCACCATCCGTCAAAGTCGGTGATCTAGTGCAAGTTTCAGGTATGGTTGATGAGTATGCGATCGAAGGTTATGATACGAAGCAACAAACGGATCTGCCTCTTACAGAAATTGATGCACGTACTTCTAAAAATGGAAATATCATGACATTAAAACATAATCAACCTTTACCAGAACCGATTAAAATTAAAAAAATACCTAAAACTATCGCGTCTGATCAACATTTCTCAGTATATAATCCTAAAAAATACGCCATAGATTATTGGGAATCGTTAGAAGGTATGCGTGTGCAAATAGGAAATGTTCGAAGTGTAGGCCCTCAATCTCACGGAGAAGTGTTTACTGTTTTAAATCGTAATCGCCAAGAAACTAAAAATGGTGGCGTATTATTAAAAGAAGACAATCAAAATGGGCAACGTATCGCTTTCAAAATGAATGATAGCGAAAATCGCGCTCATCAATTTAATGTTAATACTGGAGATCACTTCAATGGACCTCTCATCGGTTATGTTAACTACAGTTTCCAAAACTATAAAATCAATATTGACTCAAAAGACATGGAAGCCGCATACCGAAAAGGTAAAGCACAACAACAAGGTACTTATCTTAAACCTTCTGAAAATAAATTGACTGTTGCATCATACAATCTTGAAAACTTTTCAAATGATGTGAAAACGTCAAGTCAAGATAAGGCACAAAAATTAGCTAAAGGCATTGTTACTGATATGAAAAAACCTGATATTATCGGTGTTACTGAAGTGCAAGATAACGATGGTCCTGGCAAAGGTGGTCCCGAAGCCCAAGCTTCATATGAACGTCTCATTAAAGCAATAGAAGCGGCTGGTGGTCTAACTTATCGCTATGTGAACATTGATCCTAAAATGAATGCAGACGGGGGTCAACCGGATGCCAATATTCGCGTCGGCTTCCTATACAATCCAGATCGTGTTAAATTTGATAATCAAATTAAACCGGGTGATGCAGATACAGCCGTCGCATATCGAAACAATCAATTAACACATAACCCTGGACTTATTTCACCACAGGATCCAGCCTTCAAAGAAGTGCGAAAATCTTTAGCTGCACAATTTGAATTCAAAGGTCAACAAGTTATTGCTATCGCGAACCATTGGAAATCTAAACGCGGTGATGACGGCTTATTCGGACGTCAACAACCTGTCAACGTTCGCACTGAACCTCAACGTGTTGAAATTGCGAAACGTGTAGGTGCATTCGTCTCACAAGTTCAACAACAAAATCCTCAAGCGCATGTGATTTCGGTTGGAGATTATAACGATTTTCAATGGACACCTTCATTGAAAACATTTGAAAGTTATGGCCTTAAAAATATGGTCAACACAGTGCCTAAGAAAACAAGATATTCTTACGTTTACCAAGGGAATACACAAACATTAGACCATGTTTTAGTGTCTAAACATTTGGCACCACAAACACGTCTTGATATGATTCATGTTAATAGTGATTTCACTGAAATGGCTGGCCGTGCGAGTGATCATGATCCATTACTTGCGCAAATCGACTTTTCAAAATATATAAAGAAACAACATAAAAAATAATGGTTCTTCATTTTTTATGGTGGGATGACATAAGTCGTCCTGCTTTTTTGTACAAAAATAGCGCAAATGCCTCTATCATTTTAAGTGACTAAACCAAAAATAAAGGAGACATATTGCGCCTATGTGTAATGATATATTAAAGTTACTAAAAATTAAAGATAATAATATTAAAATCACTAAAGTTGAAGAAGATGTAGTTATTAGAGGTAAGAAATCTAACGTCATCTTTGGTACCCTTTCATACAAGCCTATGACTTGTCCTCACTGTTATCATACGAATCCAAACCGAATACACAAACACGGAAAACGTTTATCGCGAATTACTTTTTTAAGATTCCAAGAGATAGCAGTGTATTTAAATCTGTTAAAACAACGTTTTAAATGTAGGGTTTGTGGTCGGACTTTTACTTCTAAAACAAATGTTGTTGAGGATAACTGTTTTATCTCAAACCATGTTCAGAAAGCCATTATAGATAAAGCAACACAAGTTCGCTCAGAAACTGATATCGCAAGTGATTGTAACGTTTCTGCATCTTCTGTAAAACGTGTGATTCATAAAGTAAGCAATGCCACTTTTCAATAGTGAAATTGCTTAAATAGATTGCGTACCGAGTCGAGACTCCCGAGGCATAGAGCCGAAACCGAAAATCCATTTTGGCTTCTTATGAGCTACAATAAAAGCCAAAATTAGTTGAGGTAAGGCGCCTGGGAAAGCGAGACTCGAAGAAGCAATCGGAAGTTTGCGACTTAATTATTATAGACACATAACCACCATATAAAGTGTACAGTCAAAATAATGCTACAACTCTAAAAACCCTTCACAGTCACATGAAAAATGCGACTGTGAAGGGTTTTATTTGATTATGAGGTAATCTTGACATCTTACTCTATTAGCGCTGTCGATTAGCCTCCGATATAGTTCATATTTATTTTATTTTTACGGCGACGCGCCACGGTTTGTGCTGTTCGTTCATCAGAATAACGGTCATCACGGACACGCCATAACTGTTTAAGTTGTGCTATGATTTCTTCATCTGTCATCTGGCTTCTTAAAAGTTGTCGTACATCGAATCCATTGACACTGCTAAATAAACAGCCATAAAATTTACCATCGGATGAGAGTCGTGCGCGCGTACACGTTGAACAAAATGAGTCAGAAACGCTTGTAATTAAGCCGAATTTGGACTGAGCCCCTACGTATCGATAATACTTTGCTACTTCTCCAAAGTATTTAGGCGGCACTGCTTCAACCTCAAATTCTTTATGAATCATTTCTAACATTTCATCTTTAGTCACAACTTTACTAAAATCCCATCCATTGTCGTTACCTACATCCATAAATTCAATGAAACGTATTGTAACATCTTTATCTTTAAAATAATGGAGCATTGGAATAATTTGATCATCATTGATGCCTTTTTGGATAACGACATTGACTTTAACTTGTAAACCAATAGCGACTGCATAATCAATTTGTTCAAGTATTGTTGAAGCTTTAATACCACGATTGTTAATCGACTGAAAAACCGGATCTTCAATAGCATCTAAACTGACATTGATTCTTCTTAATCCTGCATCATACAACTTTTGTCCGTGCTTTTTGAGCAACAAGCCATTCGTTGTCACACCGATATCTTCTATGCCTTCTATCGCATTAATTTGAGCGATTAATCGATGCAAATCACGGCGCAGTAAAGGTTCCCCACCGGTAATCCTTACCTTTTTCACACCTAATTGTGCATAAAGTCGTGTAATTCTCGTAATCTCTTCAAAACTCAATAATTGATCTTTAGGTAAAAAGACATAATCATCCCCGAAAATTTCTTTTGGCATACAGTAATCGCATCGAAAATTACATCGATCTGTGACGGAAATGCGCAAATCACGAATGGGTCTTCCCAACTTATCTAATATTTGTTCAGCCATTTTGCGCCCCCCTTTTTTTCCATTACTCTATCATTTCTGCTTCTAATGTTGCCAAATCATCTTGGTAGTTAATATTTTTAAACCAATAACTTGGACCGTTAATTGAATCTGCATCCAACCAATCGGTAGAAACTTGTTCATAAACATGTTTCATACTTAAATCACCCGATTGAAGCACTTGTTCAATAATTGGAAATACACGTTTATGATAAAAGGCAATCGTAGGTATCGGTTTCCCTTCACTTGCAAACCCGGCAATATCTAATTGCTCTTCTATAAGATTAGAGACCATAAATTGATAAAGCTGGCTAATCGCTTTTTTAGTGACCATAGGGGTGTCCACCGAAATAACGAAGTATACATCTTCCATTTCATCTTGGACCATCGCACTATAAATACCTGCAAGAGGTCCCTTACCGCGATGGTTCGCATCATCAATGACCACTTGTGCTTTTTGCGCTTCGAATTGCATAGCCAAATGTTCATTCGTACTAATAATAATATCGCTAAACATATTTGTTTCTTGTAGCGTATCGATTAACTTATGATAAAAAGGTGTGCCTTGAATTTCTGCAAATGCTTTGGGTGAACCAAACCTTTCAGAGTGACCACCTGCTAAGATGATAGCTTTCATGATTTGTTTTTAACCTCCACTGACTGGCGGGATGAGCGCAACCACATCGTTTGGTTGTATCACATCATCCGCTTGAGCAAAATCTTCGTTGATTGCCACTTGGAATTTTTTTCCTTGAATGGCAGGATAATTTTGATATAAATGTTGTTTCAAAGCTGTGACCGCAATCGGATGATCAAAGTGGAATGTTTCTTCAGATTGACCTAATAATTCTTTAATTTCGGCAAAGTACAATACTTTCACGACTGCTGTCCTCCCTTTTGAATGGCATCTTCATGGTACCCTTTTTGATGTCCTTGCCATTCGGCACCATCTTCCCATATTTCTTTTTTCCATATCGGAACCATTTCTTTAATACGTTCTATCGCGTACTCATTTGCTTGGTATGCGTCTTTTCGATGTGGCGATGACACACTAATACAAACCGCAATGTCCGAGATTTCTAACGCACCAATACGGTGACCAATCGCAGTGATTGTGCCTGGCCAACGCTCAGCAATCTCATCACCAATTTGCTTCAATTTATTTTCAGCCATCGGAACATAAGCTTCGTATTCAAGATATTGTGTCCGTATGCCTTTGGTCCACTCACGTACATGCCCTGTAAAGACAACAATCGCCCCTTGCTTTTCATTCAAAGTATACATGCGATATTGTTCAGGATTGAGTGGTTCCGTTGTAACTTCAAACTGTTTCAATCTCTTCATCCTTTATTATTTTGCACCCACGTATCAAGCCATCTTTCAAATTGATCAAATTCATCGACAACTTTATCTCTATGCAGTGCATATTTTACATTTTTCAATCTATTTAACTGTTTGAACTCCGCTTGATTACGATATAAAATCACTTTATCATAATCAGCATTTTTATAACCTTCAACTAGAATAATACTGTCATCAATGGTAACACATTCACGGATCAAAGTCTGTAAACTCATTTCATCATAACGTTGTATCGATTCTATATATTGATGCCCTTGTACAATACTTTGATCTGCACCCGCATTAAAATGACGCATATGATCTACATGCTCATGTGGCAATGTAATCTCTTCATGCGCATGGCCATGATGCTTAATCGTAACAACAGGATAGCCTAATCTTTTAAAATGTTCTACGATTCGAGACACAACAGTTGTTTTACCAACATCTTTATAGCCGACTACTTGTAAAATCATAAAAACAGTTCCTGTTGGTAGGCTTCAGATGATGTGAGCACGACACTTACTTGATGCCCTTTCTGGAACCCTCTTGTCCCGCCAGGCAATACCATCATGGCATTACTGTGTGCAATAGAGACAACAGCACCAGATTTGTTAAATCCTGATGGTGTAACGGTGGCTTCACGCCCTGTCAACACAGCGTTGGCACGTACAAATCTTGTAAATGGATTGGCCTTTTTAAAGTCTTCCATTAATGTGGCACGGATGACTGCTGGATAATAGCGTTGTGCATGCATCATATGATAAATGGCTGGTTTAACGAAAAGCTCAAATCCTGAGTAACATGCAGATGGATTCCCTGATAAGCCGAATAAATATTTTTCATTTGCAACAGCAACAGTTGTTACACTCCCAGGTCTCATTGCAACCTTATTAAACAGGACCTCTGCGTTTAAAGAACGATAAATGTCAGGTAAATAATCATAATCACCGACTGAGACACCCCCAGTAGTAATTACGATGTCATGTTTCTGATGCGCTTCTTTAACAACAGCTAAACTGCTGTCAAAATCGTCTTCTTGAATCCGATATAACGTGCCTTCAATTCCCTCTTTGCGTAACAGCGCATGAATCATAGGTCCATTAGAATTTCTAATCTTTCCAGGCTCTAACGGTGCATCAATATCAAGTAGCTCACTGCCAGTGGCGATGATAGCAACACTTGGCTTTTGAAAGACAGGAACGTCGACATAACCGAATGTGGCTAATACGGCTTCCACACCGGCATTAATACGTTGCCCTTTAGTTAGTACAACATCCCCTTCACGCGTCTCTTCACCCATCAATGAGATATTCTCATTTTTATTGAAAGGTTTACGAATAGTAAAACCTGATTCGGTTTCAACAGTTTGTTCTAGCATAACGACTGCATCGGCACCTTGAGGAATTTCTGCGCCGGTCATAATACGAACAGCTTCACCTTGTTGTAATTTTTGAGTTGAGACTGCACCTGCACCGATATGATCAACCACTTTAAATGCAATGCGATGGTCATGACTCGCTCCTTGCGTATCTTCACTGCGCAATGCAAATCCATCATAGGGCGATTTATCAAAGCGTGGAATTGCATAAGTGGCAACAATATCTTCTGCTAAAATAAAGCCTTCACTTTCATATATGTTGACCTTTGTGGCAGACATCAAAATATTTTGTTTCACAACACGTTCAATAGCCTCCATCACTGGAATGGGGTGTCTCTTTTCTACTGGCATTCCGCATACACTCCTAACAAATTAAAAGATTCATGCTATACTAACCTTGCATCATTAAGGAGGAATAGCATGTCTGAATTTACACATCTAAACGAACAAGGTAACGCCAAAATGGTCGATGTTTCTGATAAAAATACGACCCAACGTACTGCCATTGCCCACGCAAGCATCCAAGTAAATGCGACAATTTATGAACAAATCATTCATAATTCTAATAAAAAAGGGAATGTCTTGAATACTGCACAAATTGCGGGAATAATGGCAGCTAAAAACACGTCAAACATTATTCCTATGTGTCATCCACTCGCACTGACTGGTATTGATATTGTTTTTGACTGGGAAATGAGGGATGATGCGTACCGACTTCATATCGATGCTACTGTTTCAACAACTGGAAAAACAGGTGTTGAAATGGAAGCACTGACTGCCGCTTCTGTCACAGCACTTACGATTTACGACATGTGTAAAGCTGTCGACAAAGGAATGATTATCGGCGAAACTTACTTAATCAAAAAAACAGGCGGAAAATCAGATTTTAGTCGTCACTAGCTCTATTTCCAAATGTAGATAATGGTCTTATTCAATCAAGTGGGTCACTCAAGTCATCCCCATTTCTTAATTTATGCGTTGCCCGCTTGATTGAATTACAATATGTGCACTGCAAATCACAAAACTGTCTGAAAACCACATTTTCTCTTCAAAACATTCTTCTTTTTACTCTGCAAAAATGCTAACGATTCATTTCATGAACGAGATGATTGATTTCAGGTAAGATCAATCGATTCATCCCCAACTTAACGGCGCCTGTCGAACCCGGCAAACTAAAAATTAATGTTTGACCTGCCGAACCACCTACAGCTCTTGATAATAAAGCCCGTGTTCCGACGTCTTCTACAAAGCTTAAATAACGAAATAGTTCTCCAAAGCCTTCGATTTCTTTCGACAATAACGGTCGTACCGCTTCAATAGTCACATCCCTAGGTGCAATCCCTGTCCCACCTGTCGTTATAATGACATCGAGCGACTCTGTTAACCATTGCTTAAGTTGTGATTCAATCGCAGAGCGGTCATCTTTAACAATTTGATAGTGTTCGGGCTGAACCACACAATTCGTTGTTTGTAACAACGTTTGGACGAGTTGCCCCCCTTTATCTGTATCAACAGTTCTTGTATCAGAAACTGTAAGTACAGCACAACGTATATCACGGTCGAGCTTTACATTTGTATGCATCGAATAACCTCCTTTTATGACTAACCAAACAATTTATGTACTAAAACTTGCGCTTGATGTAAATCTTTTAACCCATGGATGAGTAAGCGACCATCTTGAAATGCCACAATACGATAAGCTTCAAAGTGGAAGCGAATTAAATATCCATTCGATTGATAAGAGATTTGACGTTCTTGTAAAAATGTAATGAGTGCGTCATGTGTCAACGAAGGATGTTGATATTGTACAGTATCCCTTCCGCACAATGCAGCAAAGTGTGTCTCTTGTGCATTCATATAAGGATAAGTCGGTGTTGTCCCACATGTTGGACAATCTGAACGATATAGGCGTTGCATGCCAAATCGATAATGTGTCCCTTCCCAAATGTCACCATATGTGAGTTTTGCTTCTATTGGCGTTTCAGTTAAAATTTTCAAAGCATCAGCTAATTGAAGACTTGTTGTCATTGTTACAGCAGGCTGAATCACCCCTACTGTGTCACATGTCAAATTCATCGATGGGATTTGTGGCACGAGACATTGAAAGCAAGGTGTTTCACCCGGAATAAATGGCGCTTCCACATAAGTACTTTGTACCACACCCCCATAAATCCATGGTGTGTGATATAAATAAGCGGCATCGTTAATCAGCAGACGTGTTTCAAAGTTATCTGTTGCATCCATAATTAAGTCTACTTCTGGTACAATTCGTTCTAAAAAAGCACTGTCAACATGTTCGATAAACGTTTCGATTTCTACATCCCGTCGTATCGCATGTAGCATTTGTTGGGCTGCAATCACTTTAGGTACACTTTCATCAGCATCTTGTTCTGTAAAGAGTGTTTGTCTTTGCAAATTAGAATGCTCAATATAATCTCGGTCGACAATCATTAATTTTCGGATACCTGCACGCACTAACCCTTCAGCAAGGTGTGTCCCAAGCGCACCCATCCCTACAATCAACACTGCCTTTTGACTGATTTTTTGTTGGCCACTTTCACCGATGCCTTTATATCGTATTTGTCTAGAATAGCGATCCTTTGCCATATTAAAACGCCTTTCCATTGATTCTTTTTATTAATTATACGGCCTCTATTTTATCTACTCAATTGATTAAAACTTAATTCTAATTTTTTCACAATTAGGTAAAACCGTATTAATCTCTCAGTAGATTCCCTACATTTTAATGACACGACTGAAGTTCAATGATGATTTCACTCCTCGCGCATCATACTATTAAGGTAAATCGGCACTTGAACGCGCACAGAAGTCTTTATTGAATCACGATAGTTTCATCCGCTAATGCATTGGCTTCCCATTTTGAGTGCGTGACAAAAATAATAGGAATTTGCCATTGTTGATATATTTCTTTGATTAAATCAATCCCTTGCTGTTTTGCCTCATCATCTAAACTTGAAAAGGGTTCATCTAGCAGCAGTAAATCAGGTTTCATACTTAATGCCCGCGCTAATGCAATCCGCTGTTTTTCTCCACCAGAACAACGCTCTGGATATGAAGCTAATAAGTGCTTTATGTTTAATTGGTCAATTAAACGTTCAATGTGCGCATTATTTTGTGCCATAAAGGTAATATTTTTAAATACTGTCATGTGTGGAAATAACTGATAATCTTGAAACAGATAGCCTATACGTCTTTGTTGAATGGGGATATGTACGCCTTGTGATGTATCAGTCAATGTCCGATGATGCATACGAATATACCCTTTATCAGGTATACGAATGCCCGCAATCATATTTAGTAACGTCGTTTTACCAATCCCAGAAAAACCTTGTATCGCATAAATACGTGGCCGATAACTTCGAATATGAATATGAATCATACGTTGGTTAATCGCTGTTTGAATATTTATCTCAATCAATTAATCCACCTCCCGATAACGATCACGGTTCAACATGTTCATTGTACCGATGACCGATATGGCAAAAGCGACGAGCACGAGTACCCATAGCCAAGCTTGGTTCTCTCGTCCTTGTTGAACGAGAAAGTAAATCTCTAAAGGCAATGTATTCGTTTTACCCGGAATATAGCCTGCCACCATCAATGTTGCGCCAAATTCACCAATGGCACGCGCAAAAGCTAACATCGTTCCAGTGATTAACGCCCGCTTAGATAATGGCAAAATAATTTTAAAAAAGATTTTCAGCTCAGATGCCCCCATCGTACGTGCGGTATTTAACATTTTAGGATTGATATTTCTAAATCCTTGCACGACATGTTGATACATTAATGGAAAACTCACAATGACTGAAGCAACCGTTGCCCCTATCCATGTAAAGACCACTTTAACACCGAGTACATCCGTCAAAAAATGACCAAAACCTCCGTTCACTGAAAAGAGCATCAGTAACAAAAACCCGAGAACTGTCGGTGGTAAAACGATAGGAAGTAATACAATGCTTTCAATCATATGCGTCCACTTTTGTTTCCGATGATACATCGATTTTGCGAGTAAAATACTCAAAATAAAAACGATGATGGTACTTACCACTGCTACACGTATTGAAATCCAAAGCGGCGTTAAATCGTGCATATCGACTCACCTAATTCTTAAAATGATAATCTTTCATAATTTGTTGTGCTTTGTGACTCTTCATAAAGTTATACCAAGCTTTTGCTTCTTTTGTATCTGTAACTCTACCCATACGATAAACAATAGGCTTTTTAAGTGGCGCTTCAGCTACTTTTTCGACACCTTTATGTTGTTGTTTTCCGACGTATAAATCTGTGTTATAAACAAATCCTAATTGTGCGTTCCCTTTATCCACGTAATTTAATACTTCACGCACATCTTTTGCATAAACGACTTTTGGTTCTACTTTTGACCATAATTTTTGGCTTTCGAGATACGTTTTCCCATATTTTCCAGCTGGTACAGATTCAACTTCACCCATTGCAAGGTGATCTTCATCGCCTAATTGATTTACACTTTTGATAGGACTTCCTTTTTTGTGAATTAATACGAGTGTATTGCGTGCATAATCATACGTCTCTTTCACTTTTCCTTTTTGTTTTAGTAAATCTACATCTTTCGTATTTGCCGACATCAATACATCTACGGGTGCCCCTTTATCAATTTGTTGACGTAAAGCGCCGGAGCCTCCGTAATTGAAGTTTACCTTAACATTAGGATGGTCTTTATGAAAGGCTTCCTCCAAATCTTTTGTCACATCTGTCAAACTTGCAGCCGCTGACACAGTCAACGTTTTCGACTGTTCTTCTTTTGAATTGGATGAGGATTGTCCGCAGGCTGTCATTAACAATAAACAACTTAACACTAGTAATCCGAATAACTTTTTCACCTAAACCGCTCCTTTTTATCAATGCTATCTCAAATAAAAACGTTCGAAATCAGTATATCAAATTTCGAACGTTTTGATGTGTCATGTTTCATTTAATGTGGTGATAAAGCGATTAAAAGCAGCTTGACCTGTTGTGTTTCTTTTAAAAACCCCTGCATCATGTAGCACTCTTTCAAATTTATAACCCACTTCTTTTCGGACAATTTCATAAGCATCTAGTTTATTAAAGTCATATTGACGTTTCATCTCATGTGCCCACTTTTCGTGTACACCTAATGAAACATTTTTGTCGCCTTCTAAATAGGCAATCACATTTTGGAGCTCGTCTTTTAACCGTCCGGGTAAAATGGCAGTGCCCATAACTTCGATTAAACCTATATTTTCTTTTTTGATATGTTGGACATCTTGATGTGGATGAAATAGACCATCTGGATGAGCTTCAGTCCGTTGGTTATCACGTAAGACTAAGTCCATTTCGTAACAATGATTTCGATACCTTGCGATCGGTGTTATTGTATGGTGTCGCTCTCCTGAACTACTTCTAGCTTTAATTTGCACTGTAGGGTCACTATAATCTTCCCATTTTTGTCTAATCCATTCACTTGCTGCAATCAGTTGTTCCGTATCTTTCGAAATGAGACGAATCACACTCATTGGCCATTGAACGATACCTGCCGTAACTTCAGGATAGGACTTTAAAGTAAAGTCACGTTCTAACTGAGCGAGCGCCATTGGAAATTCATGGCGTCCTGCTTGATAATGGTTATGGGATAATATGGAACCCCCTACGACCGGAATATCTGCATTAGAGCCGATTGTGTAATGTGGAAACTGTCTTACAAAATCAAGCAAATTTTCAAACGTCCGTTGATTAATCTTCATCGGCGTATGTTCTTCAGATAGTAAAATGCTATGCTCATTAAAATAAACATAAGGTGAATATTGAAACCCCCATGTTTCCCCATTAATGTTCATCCGGACAATTCTGTGATTTGAACGTGCGGCTTGGGTCATACTGCCATAGAACCCTTCGTTCTCCATACAAATTGCGCATTGCGGATATTTTGAAGCAGGCGCGAGCTTTTCTCGCTCAATCTGACGTGCATCTTTTTCAGGTTTCGATAAATTAATTGTAATCTCGAAGTTACCATATTCTGTCGATACATCATACATAATGTTTTTGGCAACTGCCTCTTGCTTAATGTAATGATTGAGATGACTTAATTCATAAAAGTAATCTGTAGCCGCTTGGGGTGATTGTTGGTATTTTAGGTAAAACATTCGATTCACAGTAGAGGGTTTTGGCGTGAGCAAATCCATTAAACTCGCTTCCAACTGTTCGCGTTCAGCCAAAATATCATCGTATACACCGCGTTGAATCGCATCTTCAATAAGAACATTTACCATTTCTATCGGCGACTGGGGTTGTACATCAAATTGATTATCCAGTAACGCAACATCATTTGCTTTCAAGCGCGCTAAAATTTGGTTCACAACATAAATTCGGTCTTCTATTTCAAAATCACCTTGTTCAATAACAGCATCTGCAAATTGATAGACATGTGATGCATTTGCCATAATGCGCCTCCTCTATACGTTCTCATAGCCATTCGGATGACTTTGATGCCACTGCCATGCCGTTGCGATAATTTCATGAATGTCGTCATGCTGGGGTGTCCAACCTAATCGTTGCGTTGCTTTCTCACTAGAAGCAACCAGTTTGCTTGGATCGCCTGCACGTCGTGGTGCAACAACTGCTGGAATTTCACAACCCGTCACTTCACGAGCAGCATTTAAAATTTCTTTAACGGAGTAACCGTGGTTTGTTCCCAAGTTAAACGCACCACTCTCTCCACCTTCTTTTAAATAATTGAAAGCAAGTATGTGCGCAGTGATCAAATCCGTCACATGTAAATAGTCTCTAATCGGTGTTCCATCTGGTGTATCATAATCATCGCCAAACACGTTTAATTTATCTCGTTGACCTAAAGCCACTTGAAGCACGACAGGGATTAAATGCGTTTCCGGATGATGATCTTCACCAATGGAACCATCCGCTTTTGCACCTACTACATTAAAGTAACGTAAAGCAGCATAACGGATACCGTATGCCTCGTGACACCATCGCATCATTTTCTCCATCATTAACTTACTTTCACCGTAAGGACTCGTAGGCGCTTTTTTAGCAGTCTCTTCGATTGGAATCACTTCTGGTTCACCGTATACTGCTGCTGTCGAACTAAAGATAATATATTGTACATCATGTGCACGCATCACTTCGAGTAACACTTGTAAGCCGTACACGTTGTTATTAAAGTATTCGAGCGGCATGGTTACAGATTCTCCAACTAACGAAAAGGCACAAAAGTGAAAAACACCCTCTATTTGTTCTTGCTCAAATACTTGATTGAGAAAACTTGCGTCACGTATGTCTCCTTCATAAAATTTTGCTGCTTCATGTACAGCTTGGCGATGCCCCTTCACTAAATTATCAACAACGACAACTTCATGGCCCGCTTCCACTAACTGATCAACACAGTGACTTCCTATATAACCGGCGCCTCCTAAGACAAGTAATGACATGTTTGATCCACTCCTTTAAACTTCTTCTAAAGTACGTACGCCATTGGCAATATCAACATGATAAAACAAAGGTGCATAACCGACCGTGCGTGTATATTCTTCTGTCACAATACGCTCTAAATCTTTAATCTTATCTTGGTGCACAAGGGCAATGGCACAACCTGCAAAGCCAGCCCCCGTCATTCGCGCACCTAACACACCCTCTACTTTTTGTGCGGATTCTGCTAAAGTGTCTAGTTCAATCCCTGTCACTTCGTAATCATCTTTCAATGAAGCATGAGAAGCATTTAATAACTGGCCAAACGTATCAAAGTCATGTGCCTTTAGTGCTTCATAGGCTTGCTTCGTACGTGCATTTTCAGAAATAGCATGTTTGGCGCGACGACGTAATTTTTCATCATTAATGACATGTGCATAAGCTTCAAATTGCGCCATCGTTATTTCTCCAAGCGACTGCACATCAAGATGTTGTTGCAATTGTGCTAGCGCTTGTTCACATTCAGCGCGACGCTCATTATATTTAGACTCTGCCAATTCACGACGCTTATTCGTATTCATAATTGAAATTTTATACGTGCCAAATTCCGTAGGGACATAATGATATTCCAAAGTGTTTGTATCTAACAATATTGCATGATCCTTTTTACCAAACCCAATAATAAATTGGTCCATAATTCCAGAATTCACACCAATAAAGTCATTTTCAACACGCTGCCCCATTTTAACAAGCTCTAATCGATTCATGTTAATGTGAAATAAAGTCGTAATTAAATGGCCAGTAAGCAACTCGATTGAAGCAGATGAAGATAAACTGGCGCCATTCGGAATGTTACCTTCATAAATGATATTGAAGCCTGTTTCAATCTGAGGATATCGTTCAACAAGAAAGCGAATAATACCTTTAGGATAATTGCCCCATTGATCTGAACTCTCATAATACAAATGGTCTAAATCAAACGAAATCACACCGACTTCTTCAAAATTTGTAGAGTATAGTTGAATCAGTCTGTCGGATCTCTTAGAAATCGCACCATACGTGCCTAATTCAATTGCAGCTGGGAAAACAAATCCTCCATTATAATCCGTATGCTCACCAATTAAATTAATCCGTCCAGGTGCAAAAGCTGTCAATGTGGGTGCTTCATGGAAAATGTCAGTAAATTTTTGCGTTAGATTTTGCATAGGTCACACCTCAAAGTTAAATTTATAGTAAACATCAATTACATTTTACTGTTTAGTGAAAGGGCTGTCAATAGAGGCTAGCGCTTAGGAAAACTACTTCGGTATTGCAATGCTGTATTAAGCTGCATATGAATGGCGACTTCGCGTTGTCCTTTCATTAAATCTTGGGCCAAACGCACAGCTTGGCGCCCAAACTCCTCTATCGGAATACGAACACTTGATATCATAGGTACGGTATATTGGCTCATTTCAGAATCATTAAAGCTCACAATTTGTGTATCCTCTGGAATATGAACGCCATACTGTTGTAATCCTTGGATGACACCTACCGCAAGCATATCATTACCAGCAATAACCAATTCAGGCAAGGTCGACTGTTGCGCTATTTTCTGTCCTACTTCTAAGCCACTTTCCCGATCCCAGCCAGACGGGTAAACAACAGGTGTTTTCTGATTTAAGTCGCACCAATCCATATAGGCACGTTGTCTCGCATCCAACTGAAGGCTATAATCTGAACCTATGCCTCGTATTTTAGTTTCACCACCCACATAGACAATCGATTCTATTTGCCGCTTTTGAATACCACTCAATAATGCTGTCATACTTTGATACAAATCAGAAGAAACGGCATCAATACCACTCGGTGCATCTAACTGATTGATTAAAATAAGCCGCTCGTTATATTGATAAAGCTGTTCGATAAATGACTGCTTAAAAGGTCCAATGACGATGACTGAACCTGCCTTTTGAATACGCTCCAACATGTTATAGTGTTTGATTTCATGCGTGCGTATCGTCTTTTTTAAAGTAAGGTTTAAATGTTGAACTTCCTTTTCAATTGCCAAACGAAGCTCTCTATAATAAGGATCGATCATTTCCTTTTCCTTCGATGCATGTGTCACAATTTGGATTTGACGGGTCAATCGTTTTTGCTTTGTATAACGTAATCTATTTGCAATTTCAATAATGCGTTCTCTCGTTGCGGTTGCAACGGATAATGAAGGGTCTTCGTTCAAAACACGAGAAACTGTACCTGGACTAACGCCTGCCTCTTTCGCTATTTCTCTTATACTTGCCATCGTAATTTACACTTCCTTAGTTTGTTTACTACATTTTACTAACTTAAATGACTGTTTTCAATGACCATACTCGTAATATTTCTTTTAATAGACAGCATTAACACTTAAAATAAAAGCTATATAGTCTGTCAGTTTTGTGTCAAACACATTTAACAATTTTCACATTGAAAGGGGCGATAGACGATTGGACTCAGATATTCGTTTAAATCAGTCCATTATACGTTATGAGAATGGAAAATTATATGCAACGACAGATGATTACGTCACCGAATTCCCACTCACGATAATGGTGAATCAAGAAGAGTTTGCGACCGTCATATGTAGTCCAAACTATATCGAAGAATTGGTATTAGGCTTTCTTGCATCTGAAGGTGTGATACTTAAAAGAGATGAACTTAAATCTATAGACATTGATGATCAAAGGGGTTATGCACATGTCGAAACGACAGTCCCGCTTCATGACCGAATCCAACTATCAACCAAACGTTTAGTCGCTTCATGTTGTGGTAAAAGTCGCGAATTTTATTTTCAAAACGATGCCGCTATTGCTAAAACAGCAATGACCACCATCCAAGTCACACCCGAGCAAGTCTTAACGATGATGGCTGAGCTACAAGAACAAAGCGAAGTCTTCCACGCTACTGGTGGGCTTCATAATGCTGCTATTAGTGATGGCGCTCAATTTTACATTCACCGTCAAGATATCGGACGGCATAATGCGTTGGATAAACTTTATGGTTATTGTATCGAACGCCATATTATTGTGCGAGATAAAATCCTCATTTTTAGCGGTCGTATCTCGTCCGAAATCTTAATTAAAGCAGCTAAAATCGGTGTAGGTATGATTATTTCTAAATCTGCTCCTACGACACTTGCAGTTCAACTCGCTGAAGACTTGAATATTACGGCCATTGGCTTTGTTCGAGACGGTCACTTTAACATTTACAGTCATCCAGAACGCGTTCAAAACCTTTAAATGAAAAGCGCTAATAAAAAAAGCGCTAAGTTGACGTTAAATAACTATCAGCTTAGCGCTCGATTCATTTGATATGCAATTGCTTTTTTATAGATGTACAGCCTTCAATCTTTACTTCAGTTTCCCAAAATAGCTTAATCACGTAATTTAACATTATCTTTAAACTAAATATGTAGATCGGCAGATCCTGATGGATGCGCGTCAATGTGTTCTTTGAGCGCACTATATTGAAAACTTACATAAGTATAACCTTGTTTGATATACATCTCTTTCGCCGTATCCTCTGCGTCCGCAACTAAAATAACGGGTCGCTTTCCTGCAATTTCTCCTACTTTAGCTTGCATACTCGAACCTATCCCTTGACCGCGATATTGCTCTGCAACAGCAAACCCATCAATTTCAACTGTACCTTCTTTCTCAATTAGGTTCAAAATACCAACGGGTTGGTCATCCAAATAAGCAACGTAATAGTTTAAAGGGCGCTCTCCTAATTCAATATGCTTTCTTACAGCATCTCTAAACTCTGCATCATAATCTTCTCCATAAGGAAGGTTTAGCGGGCTAGCCACTTGCAGAAAATCTTCCACATGATTCGTTGTCACACGTGTCATTCGAATCGGCTTTCCTTTTAATTGTCGCAACATATTCGCTTCAATTACATAGAGCTCTAAGCATCCCAATTGAAACCCTTGCGCACGCAGAAACTGCATCATTGAAGGTTTGGGTTTTACATTTTCAGGAAATTCAAACTGTAAGTGAGCGGCACCTATATTTTGATGCATCACTTGCTGTTGCAACATATCCGCTTTCAATGTAAGTGGATCAGGCATTTGATGATAGATCCATTTATTTGCGTCATAGGCGAGTGGACGTGAAGGCTTAGCGTAAATTGTATATCGCTCGTTGGATTCAACGATTTCACCTTCTGTATAAATGCTATTCATTTGAATTTCCATCATCTTCCTCACCCTCTTGGACAAATTTTTAACGTGCCATTTGGCGCATCACACGGGATACGATTGGATTTTTTAACAATGCCACCGCAATGAGTGTAGCAACAATCGCCTTTATCAAATCACCCGGTACAAATGATAGCGACAGCCATAATGCTTTAGGAATTGGCATATGTATAATCAAGCCCATTACAATTGCACCGACAACATCTAATAAAATAACACCAACCAACAATAAAATAAGAAAAATACGTTTAAAGTCGAGTTGATCAAACTGACGGTCTCTTGCCCAACCGATTAAAAAGGCAACTACCGGATACATAATAAGAAAGCCTGCGCTCGGTCCAAAGAAAACACCATATCCCCCACGTCCGCCTGATAATAATGGCGCACCTAGTAATACGAGTAATAAAAATACGATGACACTTAATGCACCATATTTACGTCCTAACAAGATTCCCGCTAAAAAGATACCTACATTTTGTAAAACAATGGGTACCGGAAAAAACGGTAATGGAATCGCAGGAACAAATCCCATAATCGCGATAATCGCTGTCATTAATGCTGTATAAACTAGAAATTTTGTATTCACTTCATTTCCTCCTCAATACTGAAGTCACACGAATATGACCACTTCATTACAGTATTATAGCATTAATGTAAATAAAAATTCTATATCAGTTTACAATTCAGAAACTGCCCCAATCAGTGCGGCATTATTTTGTAACATGGCGACCTCAATTCGTGCATGTCCATAGCCATCAGGAAGAAATTTCGTGAGCTGCGGTTGGATATATTGTAACAGTTGTTCACCTTGTGCTGACACCCCACCCCCAATAATGATGATTTCTGGATCATAAATCACTTGGATTTCAGCTATCCCGCGTGCGATTTCATAAGCCCATTTTTGAAGATATTGCCTTGCTGTAATATTGCCACCTTGCGCATCTTCAAATAATTGTCGGACATTACAATCAGGGTATGTGGCTTGAATTTGTTTTTTTAGTGCTTGTGTTGAACCGCGCTGTTCATAATTGGTTTGTGTTACTGGATCATAAAGTAAGTCACCGATTTGGTTTGGCCGATGCCGTTGTCCAGTCAGTAATCCCATATCATGATGATAATAACTACCGCCTATGCCTGTCCCTAACGTTAAACAAAATGCGCTGTGATAAGTTTCATTTCTAAAACTCAGCTCACCTAACATAGCGGCATCGACGTCGTTATAAATACGCAAATCATCTACAAACGGCGCTAGCCTTTTACCAAATTGGGTGCCCGTGTAATCTTTAATATTTGGATTTGCATAAGCAATAGACGCTGTTTCACGATTGACCGCTCCTGCTGTAGATATTCCTACTAATACTTTTGAAGTACGATAACGCTCAATATATTGTTTTAAGCGTTGCTCCACAACATTTAGAATCGCTTCATTTTCATTGATGGGTGTTTTAACTTTATCATAATCTAACAATTGATTCTCCTCAGTGATAACTGCTGATTTAATATAAGTCCCCCCAATATCAAAAGCAAATTTATTCATAAAACTCTGCCCCTCTCATCAGATGTTGTGTCAATAGTTCTTTAGCCAATACATAATTTTCATTCATTAAAGCTTCGTATATTTTTCGGTGTTCCGTCAAACTCCTTTCATTTTCAGTTTGTGTTGTTTCGATTGCCATTTGATAAAAATACGCCTGTACGACAGCACTCATTTGCTTAAATAATGATGAGTCGACAGCAGCTAATAAACTTTCATGAAAAGCTTGATCTGCCTCAACATTGAAATCTTCTACGTTATCCACTAACGCTTCTTTGATCGCCGTGAGCGGTACATTTTTTCGTTCAATAATATCAATAGCGGCAAGTTCAAATGTCAGTCTCAACATCATCAAGTCTTTTAAATTCCCTTGCGAGACTTGAAAACTAAATAAAAACCCCTCTATTAATGGGGTAATATCTTGGTCTTTCACTAAAGTCCCCCGACCTTGAACACTTTCAGTCACCCCTGTATTTTCCAAATAACTCAAGGCTTCACGTACGACAGAGCGACTCACTTGATACGTTTCAGCGAGCTTGCGTTCTGTCGGAAGTTTATCTCCCGCTTGAAGCGATTCGGCTAAAATATAATCTTTTATTTTTTTCACCACAATTTGTTTTAAATTAGTGCCTGATTGTCCTACTTCTTTGCCCATCCAACAGCAATCTCCTTGTTATTAATTTGTTATATTTTACCACAATCTGAACATTCTCAAATGAAAATTAATATTGACCCCATTTATAATAACGCTTACAATTAAATTATAAATTGGTCTGACCAATATTACAAATCTGTTTTGGGAGGTTTTAAAAGATGGAGGATCATCTCAAAGGCTTATACGCAGCTTTACTTGTTCCATTTAATGAAAAAGGCGAAATCAAAGAAGCGGGTTTACGTCAGATTGTACGAAATGCGATTGATACGCAAAAACTTGATGGTTTGTATGTCAATGGTAGCTCAGGGGAAAATTTCTTGATGAACACAGCTCAAAAGAAAGAAGTTTTTCGCATCGCTAAAGACGAAGCCAAAGATGCCATTCGGCTAATCGCTCAAATCGGTACACTTGATTTAAACGAAGCCATTGAATTAGGGCAATATGCGACAGAACTTGGTTATGACGCATTATCCGCAGTTACGCCTTTTTACTACCCTTTTACATTCGAAGAAATTCGAGATTATTACTTCAAAATTATTGAAGCAACAGGCAACAAAATGATTGTTTACTCTATTCCAGGACTTACAGGGGTCAATATCTCAATACAACAATTTGAAGAATTATTCCAAAACGACCATATCATTGGCGTGAAATATACTGCACCTGACTTTTTCTTACTTGAACGTTTAAGAAAAGCATTTCCTGATAAATTGATTTATTCTGGCTTTGATGAAATGCTTGTCCAAGCAGCCATTTCAGGCGTAGATGGGGCAATTGGTTCGACTTTCAATGTCAATGGCATACGTGCACGTCAAATTTTTGAACATGCACAACAAGGACAGATCGAAAGCGCCTATCAAATTCAGCATGAAACGAATGACATTATCGAAACTGTCTTAAAATTAGGTCTTTATCCAACGCTTAAAGCCATTTTAGCTGAGAAAGGCTTGGATACAGGTGTACCAAAAGCACCTTTCCATCCATTTAATGAAGCCAATCGTGAAACACTTCAACAATTGATTCAACGTTATCAACTTTAATTCATAGGTAATACACCTATGTAGAAAAAACGGAGTGAGTCATGTCGTTTCTCTATGTATGTTACATACTCACTCTCTTTTTTACCGTTATATGTAAGCGCTTACTAATTATTTAATTAATTTTAAAACAAAATGAGAGGTGTCATTTATATGCATACAATTGGATTTGGATTTTGGAACTGGGCGGCATTACTTTGCTATTTATTGTTAATGTTAGGTATTGGCGCTTTCTTTACTAAGCGAGCGGGTAAAGATACAAATAGCTTTTTCACCGCAAGTGGTCGACTGCCTTCTTGGGTCGTAGGATTCTCTATTTATGCGACAACACTGAGTGCCATTACTTTTATGTCTACACCTGAAAAATCTTATTTAACTGATTGGTCTTATATTGCAGGTAATGTGGCTATCGTTGCAATTATTCCATTGTTAATCTATTTCTACATTCCTTTTTTCAAAAAGTTAAAGATTACGTCTGCTTATGAATATTTAGAAGCACGGTTTAATCCAGCGGTTCGTGTTTTAGGTTCTTTATTATTTGTACTTTTCCATTTAGGACGTGTCGCAATCGTTATCTATTTACCTACACTCGCCATTACAGCTGTATCCGATATTAATCCATATCTCGTTGCGAGTTTAGTCGGTGTGCTTTGTATTGTCTATACATTTTTAGGCGGTTTTGAAGGCGTCGTCTGGAGTGATTTTATTCAAGGTGTGATTTTACTAGGTGGCGCACTGGTTATTATTATTATCGGTATCGTTCATATTGATGGTGGTTTAGGCACTGTAGTCAATGAAGCTGTTGACAAGCAAAAACTCATTAGCGCAGACAATTGGAAATTCACCGCCGCATCAGCAGCCATTCCAATCATCTTTTTAGGAAGTATTTTTAATAATTTACAACAATATACAGCAAGTCAAGACGTTGTACAACGTTATCAGGCCTCTGAGTCACTTAAAGAAACTTCACATTCTTTATGGACAAATGGTCTTCTAGCAATGATCTCAGCACCGTTATTCTATGGCATGGGGACTGTCTTATTTGTTTTTTATACGCATCATACGACACTCCCAAAAGATTTTAATACCTCTTCCATTGTGCCTTATTTTATCTTAACTGAAATGCCACCTTTTGTAGCTGGATTAATGATTGCTGCGATTTTCGCTGCTGCACAATCAACGATTTCATCGAGCTTAAATTCTATGGCGGCTTGTTTATCTGTTGATATTAAACAACGCTTCTTTGGTAAAAAAAGCGAGGAAGCTGAAGTACGTTTTGCACGTCTTGCCACTATTGTCGTCGGTCTGCTTGGCATGTTGATTTCTTTATACCTTATTGCCGCAAATTCTAATGATGTATGGGATTTATTCTTATTAATTACTGGTCTTTTTGGGGTACCAATTGCTGGAATTTTTGCAGTGGGTATTTTCACTAAACGTACACATGGCATTGGTGTCATTATTGGCATCATCGTCGCTGTCATTGTCAGCTACTTCTTACAAGGTGTTGGCGGTGCAGGTTCCCCATTTTATGTATCGATTATTGCTTTTATTACAGCCTTTGTGACAGCTTATATCGCTAGTCTCATTATTCCTGCGCCAAACAAAGACATCTCTGGTCTCACGATTTTCGATAAACACGGCGCAATCACATATGAAAGAAAAGTAAAATAATGATTTAATACAGTCATAAATATCCAAAAATCGAGTAGGAGAATGAGTCTGGGACATAAATACCAAAATAAATAGAGCCTGGGACATAAATACCAAAATAAATAGAGCCTGGGACATAAATACCAAAATAAATAGCTCGAAGATGATTTTGATAAAAATCGTCTTCGAGCTTCCTTTTTTATTATCATGCTTCGTATAAGATTTACTGTACACACTTATGTATTCTTTTTCGTTCCACTACTTATCCTTCCATAAGCTGCCGGTTGAAAACCGTATTCTGCACGTCGTAAACCTGTAACCTCCAATCTTTACTTTGTATTGAATATTGTTCAGTCCTTCGGTACATTTTCCCTACTATGACTTTTGCTGACTTCTCATCATTTGTTGTTACTACGGTAGGACTACCGCTGATGAGACCTCCCCGGGTAAGGCGTAACCACTTTCCACTCATGTCACCGCATCATTTACTATATAGAACTCGGGTAGTGTCGGACTTTATCTTGTATAGCAGATTCATCCATTCTACATAGCCTCAGTATGATATTTCTGTTCGTCAGTGCGAGTGTTTGCGTCCGACTTCCTTCAGATTCCACTTCACAATGGACACCCTTGTCTTTCGCTAACAGTTCCTACTACCAAGCCTGTAACGGACTTTTACCGTCAAGTTGTTACCCATGCCGGGCGCACTATGAAAAAGCACTAAGATGATTATTGTCCTTCAAATCATCTTAGTGCTTATTATTTTATGATGAATTTCCCTGTCTTTTAACGCTCTAAGTTTAACTTCGCTCTATTGATGTGCTAATAATTGTTTCTTTAAGTCTTTTCGAATTACATCTAATGAATAAGGATCGTTATACCAATAAACTTGTGAATCTACATCGAATGCATGTTGTTGCTTAACTGCTGGCAAGTTATTCCAAATTGACGTGTTTTGGAATTCTGGTTTTGCAGCATCTTTTACTTTTGCAGTAATGACATAGTCACCAGCGTATTTGTCAATTTCTTCTTTAGAAATCTCTTTCCAACCTTCTTTTTCAGTTGCTTTTTCTAAAGCTTCAGGCATTTTCAAACCAAATGCTTGATAAATTACTTCACTGCCTCTTCCCCAGTTTTTACCATATGCATAAAGTTTTTTATCAAAATCTTCGAAAATAGAAACTGATGTGTCGTCACCTAATTGTTTTTTAATTTCTTTACCATCTTTTTCAGTTTGCGCTTTCCAATCTTTAATCCATTTTTCTGCTTCATCTGATTTACCTAAAATTTCACCCATTGCTTTTTGTTGTTCTAAATAATCGTATTGTCCGTAATCAAAAGCAAGTGTCGGTGCAATCTTTTTCAACTTGTCTGTATTTTTATCTGTGTTATATGTGATGATTAAATCCGGTTTCAAAGTCGCAACTTTTTCCACATCTTCCGCGCCAACTTTATCTACATCTTTGAATTCTTTTGACAGCACAGGACTTTGTTTGATTTGATCAGAGACCCCTACAATCTTTCCTCCCAAGTACTTCAAACCGCCTGCATAAGTCGGTGCAAGTACAACGATGCGTTTTGGATCTTTAGGAATATCCACTTTATCTTCACCTTTTGCTGTTTTTAATGCAAAAGATTTTGTATCATTTTTACTGCTTTGCCCTCCATTTTGGCCACAAGCAGATAAAACAAGCAAGATTGCCAATAATGGTAACCATAATTTTTTCATTTATTTACCCTCCAATTGATAACGATTATCATTATTATATAGTGGATACATTTTTAAGGCAATCTTTTTTTAATAAAATTTTGTAACTTAATAAAAATTACCGATTTTAAAATGTAAAGTTTCCAAAAAGCGTGTGCACTATACAATGACACCATCAAAAAAAGTAAGCTAAAAATCTCAGTTGACCTCACCAGATTTCTCACTTACTCTATTTTTGACATATTCATATTAATCTATCTCATTTACGTTAAGCGTACGATTACGCTCTACTTCATGCTGCTTTGGCAATGTCTTAACAAAAGTAAAAAGTACAATCGTTTGAAGAATGACCATCACCATTAACCCCAACCGAATCATTGGCATGTCAATCATCCATATTGAAAAACCAACGACAATATATAAACTCACGAGCAATTGAATTTTCTTTTTCATCGTGTAGCCACGATAGCGACGAAAATCCTCAATATACGCTTTATAAATGGTCGTTTGGATGAGCCAATCATGAAAACGGTCCGAGCTCTTTGCGAAACAGAGTACAGCCACTAATAAAAAAGGTGTTGTAGGTAACAATGGTAACACGGCCCCTGCAAACCCAAGTAATGTAAAGATACCCCCTATGCCCACTAAAAGATATCGCATATTAGCATTCTCCTCTGTCCATTTGATGTCCTCATATTATATAAAGTATTCACAAAAGTATCAATAGACAATTAAAGTGTGATACGCTAACTTTTAAATTTTGACGCTACTTTCAAATATCACGTATCCTTTTAAAACTATTTAAAAAGAGTAAGACGTCATCTAAATCGATAGATGATCCGTCTTACTCTCAAAAAAATATATTTCTCATTTATATTTTAGCCAACTTCATTGAAAAGGCTCAATTGGCTTATCACTAAGTGGCTTATTTTTTAAATTTATCTACAAGATCGTTCACTTTATCTTTCGCATTTTCAGCGACTTCTTTAATTTTTCCAGCCGCTTTATCTTCTTTACCTTCTTGTTCTAATTCTTTATTACCAGAGATATTTCCTACTGTTTCTTTGATGTTTCCTTTTGCTTGATCAAATTTACTTTCGTCTGCCATTTTGTAAACCTCCGTTGTAGTTGATTGAATAAATTACAACATAAATTATAGCATAATTTTTTTAAAATTTAGTCAAAATTGCATCTATGACTTTGAGTGTTCAATCAACGCACATCTACGTATTGAACCTCTGTATCACGCTGTCTGCACACTGCAATTTCTTTTTTTAGCTATTACTCTATTAGGCATATCGAGATCAAACAAGACGTTCATATATTTTAGAATTCAATATGAAGTGTCATTCGCTTTGAAATAAACTTAACGCTTTTTTAGCAATTTGGGTGTATGCGAGATCTTCCATTGGCGGGTTGTGTAGCCCTGCACGCATATCGCGATAATAACGTTGAATCGGGCGATCCATCTCTAAACTTTTAGCACCTATAATCCGCATAGCAAGATCAACGACCTCTAAACCTTCATTCATCACTACAACTTTGCTCGCAGCGGTTTCGTTACTGATTTCATCTTCTTCACTTAATCCTGTGTATGCTTTTGCTGTACTCCATAACAAGTGTCTCGCACTCAATAATTTTGTTTCCATTTTCCCAATATTTTGTTGTACGACAGGCAATTCAGAAATTGGCGTTTCAATACTATTAGGCTGGTGTGTTAAAGCAAATTTTAATGCTTCATCTCGCGCTGCTTGCGCAATCCCAAGGTATGTCGCTGGAATATGGAGCAACCATCCGTTTTGAAATTTTGGACCTTCACCTTTAATTTCAACTAAATATTTAGGTTCTACTTTTACATCGTTTAAGATTAGATCATGGCTTTCAGTTGCACGCATGCCGACCATATTCCAATTATCTGCAACTTCTAGTCCTTCTACATCTTTTTCTATTAAGAAAAATCCAACTTTTTCTCGGTCAGGTATGTAAGCTGCAACGACGACATGAGTGAGCGCTCGACTCATAGATGTAAATGTCTTTACACCATTTAAAACATAATGGGTCCCATCAAATTGTGCAAATGTCGCAGGCCGACCTCCTCTTGTAGGGCTCCCTGTTTCTGCTTCGCTGACTGCACGGTTAACGAGCGCCCCTTGTTTGACCGCTTCTGCAAAAAGATCGAGTATCGCATCATCCCATAGACGTCCTTCATATAGCTCACCGACTAAGCCGACATGCCATCCGATTGATAAAGCTGTAGCACCATCAATTGAACCCAAAACAATTTGAATGACGACCATGTCTTCTAATGTTGCTCCTCTTCCGCCATAAGCAACTGGTAAAGTCAATTGACTGTAACCTTCATCCACGAGCCATTGAATATTTTCGTATGGAAAACGGCTTTCGATATCATTGCGATGTGCATTCTTTTCTAATTGCTCTCGATGTGCTTCTAATTTAGCTACCCATTCTTTTTGAATTTCAGACTGAATTAACACAGATTTCATAACCAAAACCTCTCAATCTTTTTATTTCTTAGCTACTTACTCAACATTATAGTACAAATCCCGTTCGTTGCCTATCCCCCTGTATGGCACATCATATAAATAAAAAACGACATGAAACAAATCGTTAAATTTGCTTCATGTCGTTGACTATGTTTCTAGTCCCTTTCATCTCATACCACACAAATCATACATAATACTGAAAAGTTGGATGCGCCCATCTCAAACGTCATCTTTTAAAAGTAAGATGCCATGAAAATTGCTCTGAAATTTCGTATTTTAAATGGTTTAAAATATTCAAATTCTCAAGTTAATATCTCTCTTTCATTTCCACAAGTTATTGCTTCCATTCAAAATGATTCGTTTATAAAGAACTTACATTTACAACAATGCTTCAATCTCATTAAATAACGCTTCAATTTTTGTATACTGTTCATCAGACACTTCAATGATTACAGTACGTTCATCATGCTCATTACGTTTCTTAGTTAGAAAACCATAATCTTTCAATTTTTGCATAGCCTTTGTAATGTAGTATGGTTTGAACTTTGAAGCTTTAATGATGTCTTTTACATTATAAACAGAATGCTTATTTTCTAATATAAACGTCAGAATAAATAATTCTTCGTATGTCAGCGCATACTTCTTTTTAATTTGTGCATAGATTCCTTTTGTCGTAAAACTAATTGCCATAAGTTCTTTCATATTTTTGATACGATATTTTTCCATTCGCTTACCCCCTATAGATGCAATCCAAGATGTATAGGTACAATGTCTAATTCTACTCACAACTATATTAACTTGGAAATTTAATATTTTAACATTTATATTTTAAACCGAATCAGTACATTTTTCAATTACTTTATGAGTTAGCTTTCTGAAAAAAATTTTGATATATTTTCTTTACCAAATAAAAGTAGATATAAAAAGCCTATTGCGACCGATTTATAGATTGCCAAAAAATTATTTTTGATGTTCTAGTTTAAATAATTAACATTTGAGTTTTGTGCAAATGTCTTATTACTCATCAAAAATAAATAAACGTAAATATAAGAAAAATAATAACCTACAAAGTAAAATACTTTGTAGGTTAAATAAATAGCAAATAAATATTTGAGGCAATATGTTATTAACCAATCAGAAATGATTTATAACATTATTTTTTTAATAATGCTTTACTATCGGATGCATGAATGCTTACTTTTTAGAAGTCAATGTATCAACAAGGCTTAAGCCAGCTAATGTCGCTACATCAATCGCATGTTGCGCGCCTTCTTTTCCTTGACCTGCTTCAAAGTGTTTGTAAATAGCACCGATTAAAACACCAATTGATAATAATGACGCAGCTTGTGAAATACGTTTATGGAAAAGGCTTGCGACGAATAAACCAGAAGCTAATAGTTCTACAGTTCCGATTACTTTTACCATTCCTTCAGGTAATTTGAATGTTTTGAACGCTTCTTTCATTCCTTCGTCACCTTTTAATTTAGGTTGTGCCGCATCGAATAAAGATTTTGCAGTTTTTAAATTTGTAACATATCTTAAGATCATTTTAAATTCTCCTTATTTGTTTTCAAAATATGCATCGACGATAGGTTTTACCTTTTCCCCAAAAAGTCGAATTGCATGCATCGTTCTTTCATGTGGCATAGAACCTATAGGCAAATGCAACATGAATCTTGTTAATTCTAATGATTCTACAGTATCAATAATTTTTTGTGCGACAGTTTCTGGGCTGCCCACATACATTGCACCATCCGGACCAATTTCAGATAAAAAGTGTTCATTTGAAAATGCCGGCCAACCCCGCTCTTTCGCTAACACATTATGATGTGCTTCTACAGCAGGATAAAATTCGCGTTGTGCCTGTTCATCCGTATCAGCAACATAACCCCATGAGTGTGTTGAAATTTGAAGTTGATCTGCTTGAAAACCTTTTGATTCAGCGATGGCTTTATACATCGCAATATTACGTCTGAATCGTCTTGGACTACCACCAATAATCGCATACGTGATAGGTAAACCTAAGGCACCCGCTTTGAGTGATGATTCTGGTGTGCCTCCTGTTGCTAACCAAATCGGTAATTCTTTTTGGACTGCACGTGGATAGACGCCTAAAACTTCAATACTTGGTCTTAGATGGCCTTTCCAATGCACAATTTCATTACGATTAATGTTAAGCAATAAATCTAGCTTTTCATCAAACAATGCTTCATAATCTTTAAGATCGTAACCAAATAATGGGAAAGATTCAATAAATGAACCACGACCGGCCATGATTTCAGCACGTCCATTTGATAATCCATCAAGCGTCGCAAATTGTTGATATACTCTTACAGGATCATCTGACGATAAGACGGTCACAGCTGAAGCTAATTTGATTTTTTTCGTAAGCGGTGCAGCGGCAGCCAAAACTGTTGTTGGACTTGATACCGCATAATCAGGTCGATGATGTTCGCCTAGACCATATACATCTAAGCCTACCTCATCTGCTAATTTGATTTCTTCGACAATATTTCGTATACGCTCTGCATTTGAAATTGCCGGAATGACACCATTTTCTGTATGCATTTCTTGGTTATCAGCAAATGACGTTAATCCTAATTCTATTTTCAATACAGGCACCACCTTTCAAGTATAAAATTTATACTTGTATCATAGCTTAGTCTTTCATTATTGTCAACAACAATGATTTTCTATTCCTTTAATCCTTATCAAAAGCTTCAAAATAAGCACGAAAGTTAAATACTGTATGCTGACTGTTTCCCTCTCTATCTGTATAGGATTTTTTATTAAAATAACAGATTCAACCACTTCGGTTGGTGTATACCTCGCTAACGTGATAATGAGATAATCGCGTAATAAGTTAGCAATTCATTTTAATACAAACAATATAATAGGAAGTTTTTGGATATTTTGTTAAATTTTTAAATTCAAATTTTTTTCATGTCGTTTTTCCAACTGCTTATCTTCAATTTTTATGTGCCCACTTTTTAAAATGACATCTCCGCTATTTTTAGCGCTCGTTTTTTTAATTCATCTTTCTAAAAATAGGTTCAAATTTCAAATGTGTAGATTTTTACTAAATATTATCCTTGTTCACTACTTAAAAAACGTTTATATCGCAATATTTTTGTAATCATATTACAGTTTTATGACAGAACCTTTATGAAATTTGTTAAGGTTTTGTTAAGCATGTCTAAAACCCTTTAGTGACAAGGTTCTCAACGTTCGGATTTATTACAAGCAGATTCGCCTGTTTTCTTAAACATTACAAATTAAATAAGCGCTACACAAGCGTTTTATTTTCTGTTACAGTAAATATCGTTGTTAAGCAAACGCCAATGGAATTTACAAATTATTAAACTTACACTTCACAACTTAGTGAATTTAACTTATATCTTAAACATTTTTCAGGAGGATTTTTTAACATGAAAAAATTAATCGCTACAACTACAATCGCTACAGCAGGTGTTGCTGCTTTCACTTTAGCACACGGTCAAGATGCAGACGCTGCAGAATATAATGGTGGGTACAACCCGAACGACCCAACTTCATATAGCTACAGCTACACAATCGACCAACAAGGTAACTACCACTTCCAATGGGAAGGTAACTGGTCACCAGATCAATTCAACGGTGGAAATGCATCTGCAGAGTACTACACAGCAGAAGATACTACAAACCATCACTACACTGGTGCAACTTATGCTGTGCCACGTCAAACATACAGTGCACCTAGAGCATCATACAACTACTCAGAATCAACATCACGTTCTTACCAAACATCAAACAATGCTTCACGTTCTTACCAAACTACAAGCACATCAACACGTTCAATCTCAAACGGTTCAGCTGGTACAAACTTATACACTGCTGGTCAATGTACTTACTACGTATTTGATCGTGTAGGTGGTAAAATCGGTTCTACATGGGGTAATGCAAATAACTGGGCAAGCGCTGCTGCTGCCGCTGGTTACACTGTAAATAACCGTCCATCAGCTGGTGCTATCATGCAATCAACTTCAGGTGCATTTGGTCACGTTGCATACGTTGAATCAGTAAACAGCAACGGTTCAGTTACAGTTTCTGAAATGAACTACGGTCACGGACCTGGTGTTGTAACTTCACGTACAATTTCAGCTAGCCAAGCTGCTGGTTACAACTTCATTCACTAATTACAATATTATTTATAAAAAAGGTTTGGGTGCAATCGCCCAAACCTTTTTTTATAACCAATATGCAATCGTAATCCAATATCCAAATGCAAACAAATATAACAGCGGAAAGTTTTCCATGTTTTTAGCTTTGATTTGTTTGTAAACAACGTGAATACCAATGCCTACAAACACCGCTGTTAATAACAATCGAACAATGAGCATTAATGATATGGAGCCAGTGACAAAAAGGCTTGGGATACGTGAAAATGCCATTAGTAGCGTCAAAACGACGATCATAATGGTATATACGATTGTGTCAATCGACCGATACAAATGTGAATACGTCCATGCCACAATCAAGCCAAATAGCGTGATTAAAATGGCTTCATGGAGACGTTCATACAAATTAAGGGTACCTGCCTTATAAAGTACAATCGCTACAAAATACAATATAAGGCTGATAACCCAAAATAATACTGAAGGACTTTTTAATTGTTGTTCATCATGGTTGATGTATCGGTGAATCCCAAACCATAATAGTAACATCGCTACAAGAACTATTAAGTAAAACATGGAATCACCTCATTTATATTTAATATATTTCCTTTTTTGCAAGAGTTAAAACATATTTCATGCTCATTTTTTATAACATATACACTGCATTTTATAAAAAGGCAACACATTCTTTTTAACGTCCCCTTTCCATATATTTACAAAAAAAGGAGCGACAATGTCATCGTTCTGATTTCATTGTTTCACTCCTCGAATAAATTCTAACTGTTATATTTTATTTTTATGTTATATCATGGCAACGTTTCATTGTAATCAAGGCCGTTAAGCTTGTGCTTTCTTTTTAATGCCAATCCCTGTAAAGCCATAAAATACAGCAATCATGACACATAAATAACAAGGGACTGCCCAAATAAAGAACTCACCGACACCAACACCTAACTGCTGTGTATAATAAATACCTGATGTGCCCCAAGGGATAAGCGGAATAATCATTGTACCTGAATCTTCCAGTGTTCGAGACAAGTTAACACGATCTAATCCCATCTTGTCATAAAGTTGCATCATCAGTACGCCAACCATAATAATAACAACTGATGCAACACCGGCTGCTAATACCATCATTAATCCACCGATGACCGTGACAAGAATCAACTGACCCACTGTATTGACATTTTTTGAAATACGATGTAATAAGACATCTAAACAACCTGCTTTTTCAACAATACCCGCAAAGGCATAACCACAAAATATCGTGACGATGATTTGCGTCATACTCATCATGCCACCTTGTTCAATTAAGGTAATCGCCTTTTTAGATAAATCAGATTGCGTGACTAAAATATCTTTACTAAAACCTTTAAAAGTTGCGATAAAACCATTTTGCAATTTAAAACCATGATCGAGCCAACCGACCAATATCGCAACAACACTTGAAATGAGCATCGATGGTACAGTTGAAATTTTAGCCACTAAACAAATGACAATTGCGATTAAAGGTAACCAGACGAAGAAATTAATATGGTACATCGCTTCGATATCTTTAAGTAGACCATTGACTTGACTTTCCTTAGCTTGAGCAGCAAAGCCACTCGACGCAAAATGCCAAACAATTAACCCGATAATTGAAGCAGGTACTGTCGTCCAAATCATATGTTTGATATGACTGAATATGTTAACACGTGTAACTAAAGCAGCCAGATTTGTTGTGTCTGAGAGTGGTGACATTTTATCTCCGAACACAGCACCTGAAATAATTGCACCTGCTGCCATACCAGCTGGAATATCCATGTTTAAAGCAATTGCCATTAATGCAATACCGGCCGTAGATGCAGAACCCCATGCTGTTCCTGTTGCAACTGAACAAATCGCTGAAATTAAAAATGCTGAGACTAAAAAGTAACTCGGACTTAAAAATTTCAAACCATAGTATATTAGTGCAGGTACCGTTCCAGAATACATCCACGTCCCTACAATAATCCCTACAGATAGGATGATAAAAATTGCGGGCATTGCTGTCGATAAACGATCTGTAATGCCTTCTTCAAGGTCTTTCCAACGTAAACCAACACGCCATGCAATCCATGAGGCATACGCAGCTGAAATAATCAGTAAAGGCTGTACCGGTATTTTAAACACAATAAAACCGACACAGACGACAATCATCATTACGACGATGGTTGATAGTGACTCAATTAAAGTTGGTTTCCTTTTCATACACAACACGCTCCCCTTTGTTCGCTTAGTAAGAAATCAGACCGACTTTCTCTCTCCCTAAATATTCAATTGTTAACCCTTCATTAAAGAAATCACGTTCTAAAATAGTAGAAGCAATCACAATAATGGCGTCTATGTTTGGCGTTGGGACACCGATTTCGCGACCTAAACTTGACCAAAGCACCAATCCATATGCGATATCTTCTGTTAAATAACGGTTATTGACTTTATTCGGTCCTGGGATTCGTGAAAAAACAGGACTGTGGTTAAAGAGCTTGTTAAGTGGCTCATCTTCCATTTCTCGCTCTAAATAACCCCGTTCTATACGTGCTTCTTTAGCTGTTTCTAATTCAAAGCCCAGTTTACGACCGAGTGTTAATCTTTCAACTTCAACCGCATGCAGCAAGCGTACAGTATGATTTGTGATTCCTTCTTTATAAAGGGCAAAATCACCGCTGTAGTCAATACGTCCGACATTTAATAACGTAGGACCTGGGTGTACTTCTGGATTCCCATTTTCTAAGTTTGTACGCCACAAGCTCTCTTCTTTAACAATATATGGATAAATTTGTTCCACTTTTTTAAATGTCTCAGCTAAGTCATCTTTATCAAAAGTAGAGAAATAAACTTTACGCACATTTAAAGATAAATCGACACTGGCTGTTGAAAAGTCAACACGTGTCCCATACGTTAACGTATTCGCTTCTGCAAATACTGGCGATACATCTAAATGATATTCTTCTAATACTTTCATAAAGCGCGCTGATCCCATTGCAGCAGCCATATTAAAGAAGATAATTTGATCATCTTTAGTATACGACGCCATCAATTCAGCATAATACTCAATAAATGAAGACGGAATACATAACATTACAATTTCAGCGTCCTCTAAAACATACGCCATGTCATCACTGATATTTGTAAAGTTTACAAAACTTTCTTTACCTTCATTGTAAAAATTAAAGCCGCCTTGCTCTATCGCTTTATCAAATTTATTAATAGATTGGTTCCGACAATAAAGTTTGACATCGTGTCCTTGATCAACCATGTCTACAGCTGCTGTAACTGCACCATTTCCTGAACCTACTACCGCTATTTTCATATGTTTACCCTTCTTTCTCGACTGTTTTTTTAATTCCATAGCATTGAGCAACATATTTGTGACTCATCAAGCATCGTAACAGAACAACGCTAAAAAGAAAACAGTTTTATCAATGATTTCACTTATTTTCTATCTACTTTATTCTTCATACCCTATCTTCCCCATGATTATGTTTGAAATTTCAAACCGCTTCTCCACTTCATTGGTTGTAATCCCTTTATTATCAAGGCTTCATCGTACATTATCCCAATAAAAATCGACTTACCTTTAATGAATCGTTAATATTTACAATAGATTAAACTTCTTTATTTAAGTAACATCCCATGTAAATCGATAACTTCTAATGAGGGGGCTAACATCATTTTGCTTCTCTAGTTGGATTATGGATAGATGATTTTCACAAAACCGTTTTTAATATTACAAGGTCTGTAATAGTCCTACGCTTGATATTTATATTTGGAGGACTGCATCACTGACAGTGACAGTTTTTATAAGATATTTCATTTAAAATGACAAGATTACATATTTTCCCAAAGCCTTTTTAATTCAATTACAAAACTGTAACATTCCACACAGACCCTACATTTTCTGATAAAGTGTTCATTGTCGTTGAACGAACGATTCATTCTTTATAACACCTTAAAACTTAATTAACTTTACCAATTCAAATAGACGAGAAATATTGAGGAGGACTTTTTATTATGTTAAAAAAAATCGCTACGACAACTACATTAACGGCAGGCTTGGGTGCTGCTTTAGTCGGAATACAACACAACCAAGCAGATGCTGCAGAAAACAGCTACAGTTATTCTTACAATTATAATTACAATACAAACGGTACAAATTACGATTATCAATCTAGTAGTAATCAAACTTCATCTAATGGACAAAATACAACAACAACTTCTACTTCAACACACGCTACTGGTGTAACAAGTGCAGGCAATCTTTATACAGCAGGTCAATGTACTTGGTATGTATATGACAAAGTTGGCGGAAAAATTGGTTCAACTTGGGGCAATGCAAATAACTGGGCAAGCTCAGCATCAGCTGCAGGATTCAAAGTAGATCATAACCCAGAAAAAGGCGCTATTTTACAATCTAACGATGGACCTTTTGGTCATGTTGCTTACGTTGAATCTGTGAATAACGACGGTTCAGTAACTGTTTCTGAAATGAACTATAACGGTGGGCCATTCAGTGTCAGCTCACGTACAATCTCAGCTTCAGAAGCGGCATCTTACAACTATATCCACATCTAATAATAAAATTGATAAAAACCATTGTAGACTTCAAACGTCCACAATGGTTTTTATGGTTTTTATGTTTTTTAGACCTTTTTACATATGTCAGCTGTGTTATAGAAATAAAGTTATTTTATTAAAGCACGAATACATCGTGTTAATGACTCGAATATTTAAACTGATGTCAAAACTTTAACATGCAGTAACCTCTTTAAATCCTATTCATTGGCACTTAAATCATAGAAGAACATCTACTCACACCTCAAAAAAACATCATGCTAATTTTTGAGGTTGTCGTTTGTTTGCTCTTCTTATATCATAGGGCTATATGCAAAAAGGGAGGTTGTTTGAAATGCAATGGGCAAAAGTTGTTATTGCCGGCCTGATGGAAGTGGTTTGGGTTATTGGATTAAACCATTCTCACCACTTTTATCAATGGATCTTGACGATTGCTTTAATAGGCTTAAGTTTTTGGATGATGGTTTCTGCTTCAAACCACCTTCCAGTGGGCACGGTTTATGCCGTGTTTGTAGGACTCGGTACAATGGGAACAGTCACTGTAGGGATGCTCTTTTTCGATGAGACCGTCAGCTTTGTTAAAATCTTATTGATAGCATTGCTTTTAACTGGCGTCATTGGTCTAAAGTTAACTTCAGATAAGGAGAACGAACAAACATGAGTTGGATTGCTTTAATAATTGCAGGATTACTTGAAGTGTTAGGTGTGCTTTGGTTGAACCAATTCGCCCAAACACATCAAAAACGCTTTGTTCTACTACTTGCCGTTACATTTGCATTAAGTTTATTTAGCTTATCTTTAGCGATGACATCGATACCGATGGGCACTGCTTATGCGATATGGACTGGCATAGGCACTGCAGGGGGCACAATTTTAGGCATGTGGATTTATCATGAATCGAAAGACGCCTTAAGAATATGTTTTATTACTCTAATTATTGTTTCTGCAATTGGCTTACGTATGCTGACCTAAACAGCTATCCTTGTATTATAGAAAGGGGTTTCATATACTAGAAGTGAAAGGTGGGAGTATTTCATGAAAAAAGTATTTATGGCGGGTCCGATCCCAGAAGAAGGACTAAAATTACTCAAATCACATTTTGACGTAGAGATGTATGAAGGTGAAGGTATCATAGATAAAGAAACACTTAAAGCAGGCGTTAAAGATGCCTTTGGTCTTGTGAGTCTGCTTTCTACAGAAGTGGATCAAGAGGTCATCGATAGTGGCTCAGAATTAGAATTTATTGCCAACTACGGTGCAGGTTTTAATAATGTGGATGTCGATTATGCACGTTCTAAAAACATTGGGGTTTCAAATACACCTAAAGCTTCTACACGTTCAACTGCTGAATTGACATTTGGTATTTTACTTGCTGTCGCGCGTCGTATTCCAGAAGGCGACCAATTAATGCGCCATGAAGGATTTGACGGCTGGGCACCCCTCTTTTTCCGTGGTCGCGAAGTGAGTGGTAAAAAAATCGGTATCATCGGCTTAGGTGAAATTGGTTCAGCCGTAGCGCAACGTGCAAAAGGATTTGATATGGAAATTCTATATACAGGACCACATCAAAAACCTGAAAAAGAGAAAGAATTAGGCGCACAATATGTGGACTTAGAAACGTTACTCAAAACGGCTGACTTTGTCACTATCAATGCGGCCTACAATCCTTCAATGCGCCATATGATCGATAAAGCACAGCTAGAACTGATGAAGCCAACAAGTTATTTAATTAATGCGTCACGAGGTCCAATTGTACATGAGCAAGCTTTACTTGAAGCTTTACAAAATAAAACAATCGAAGGGGCTGCTTTAGACGTCTATGAATTTGAACCTGAAATTACGGAAGGTCTCAAATCGTTAGATAATATCGTAATTACGCCTCATATTGGTAATGCCACATACGAAGCAAGAGATATGATGGCTGAAATTGTTGCGAATAACTTGATAAAGAAAGCAAAAGGTGAAAAACCTGATTACATCGTTAACGAATAACTAACATCCTACGATTCTTTTACCCTTTTATATGATATTAGACATGTTGATATAAAAGGGATGTGTCTCAAACAAATTGACACGTATATCATTAAAACGACAATTGTAAAAGATAACTGAGCGGGACAGAAATCAATACGTTTTCTGCCCCGCTTTTTATAAAAACTACCGCAAGTCTCACTTAAAATGTGACTTAAGGTTGCACTTTTATTTTGTTATTCACTTTTTGCTTTATATAAAAATCGTGTTTGTGCAGTGACAAATCGATCCGGAGTCATTTTCATACAGCGATTTCTCAATACTATAAGTCCACTATTTTGATATTGTGCGATACGCCCGATTCGACGCGAACGCTTAATTACTTTTTTCGTATGTTTAACACGCAAACGGTCATAACGCTTAAGCGCCTCACTTAATGTTGAAAAACGTTTTAATACATTAGCCAAGACAATCGCATCTTCCATCGCTTGACCTGCACCTTGTCCCATATTCGGCGTCGTCGCATGTGCAGCATCTCCAAGTAATACAACACGTTCTTGATAAACGAAAGTTGAGAGTGGTTTCAAATCATAAATATCGTGGTGTAATATCTCCGTCTCTGGTTGATGATCGAGCACTTGACGAACAGCGTTTGGAAAGTGATTAAAATAAGCTTGTAAATAAGGCTTATTAAAATGTTTGTATGCTACATCATTTTCTTTGGCGTTAATAGTCGCAAACCAATACGCACGCCCATTTAATAATGGTACGATACCGAAACGTCCTTTTTTATCCCAGTATTCTTCCGCAATATGATCGAATTGACTCATATCCTCTACAACACCACGGAAACACGTATAACCTTGATAATTGACTTTCACATTAGGCTGTACTGCGTCTCTCACTTTTGAGTGGATGCCATCTGCACCTATACATAAATCGACCGTCACTGCTTCATGATTGTCGAATTGAATACGCACACCTTCCGCTACACGTTCAACCGCAGTGACATCATGATTAAGATGCAGTATTTTTTTATCGACATAGGATGCGATTAAATCCATTAAATCTTGTCGTAATAATGTGATATTCGTTGATTTTTGAGACAAAGTCACTTGACTTAAAACTGTCCCTTTTGTATCTAAAACGCGCATTTGTTGGAGTACTTGTCCGGCATTTTTCAGGCCCTTCGCTAAATCATGATGGCCTAATTTGGCAAGGACGTTGTCGCCGATACCAATGCCTGCGCCTATTTCTCTTAATGCATCTTCTTTTTCAAATAGGTGAACGTCATGGCCTTGTTCTTTTAACAATACAGCTGCCGTTAAACCTCCAATGCCTGCACCTATAATCCCAATCTTCATAATGATTCACCTCGTTCTTTACAGTCAAATATCAGTGTATCATAAAATGCCTCAGACACCTATCTCACTTTGTTTAATTTTTAATATTTGCGCCTCTGTTCACTTTTCTCCAAAGCTTATATGTCGATACTGTATCTCAATGTATAGCATAGATGGAATAAAAAAGAACAAATACATTGATGTTTCTATCAAATCGCACATCTCATGCTTAATTGATAAAGAAACGCTTGTATTTGTTCAACTCTATTTTATCCTTTTTGGTAAAAGTCTTTTCGGATATCATCCTTTTTAATCCCATAATGTTCATAATAAAAAGACATGCGGTCTGCAATTTTTCGCGCCCAGTCAATATCACTTGCATATTGATGGGTTGCGGGTTGTTTGGGATTCCAACGCATTTGATACAAATTCAATTGGCCGTTCTCAAAATAGTTTTGCCTCACAAACTTGGCGCCACCCATAATCGCCTGACGGGGTGTTGTCCAATTTGCTTTTTGCGCGTAACTCGAACCTGTTTTAACTGCGTTGCTATCAAAAGCGCCAATACCAAAGAAATTAAAATATTTTTTCTTTCCAGATTTAATACCTTGCGCGAGTTCAGATTTGCCTTCTCCAGTCTCTAGTTGCGCATGACTAATCAAATAAATCACATTCACATCATACTTATTTTGCGCATCTAGAAACGCTTTTCCTTGTCCTTCAAGAATACCCTTTCCTTTTAGCATTTGATTGACTTCTTTTTCAGACATTTGAACAGCTTCTGATAAATCCATATACATCAAATCTGAGTCTTTCCGTTTAATTTCCATTGCGTTTTTAACGTCTTGATGAGACGCTTTAACAAATTGATGGCCTTCTGATTTTGTATGTAACGCCTCACCTTTTACTTGCTTGTCATAGGCTTCTGAAAATGTATGTGTTTTGTCATTTTTAAATAGTGAGGTCTCATTCATCAGTAATAAAATCGCAAAAATGGTTAATATTAAAATCAGCAATGCACGTGATGGTTTTTCTTTAATGAACCGCTTCATATTTTTGAAAGACTCCTTTTTGTTTTAACACTATCTCGTCACAAAAATAACGCATATCACGATAACGAGCACGATAAAATAGGAGGCATTGACGACAATTTTAAGTGTTCGATTTCCATGAAATAGCATATTAAATAATACAAGGCTTAACCCTAAAGAAACAATAAAACAAATTAAAGCAAGCCAAGCACTTACAAATAACAACATTAAAACGCCAAGCACGAGTAAAACATTTGAAATAATGCCTAGTATTTTTATATTTCTTGTATCCATCTCTTCACCTCTTCGCACCGCTTTATTTTATCATGAAACCTCCTTCATCGCGACTCATCACTTTAAGACAAACTCAAATTCTATTATGCGATATTGACGATAATAGAGAAAATGGGTTGAGACATCATCACATCTCAACCCATATGACCCCAATATATCATCTTTGACGCATAATACGTAATGCTATTGACTTAAGTCTACATAGAATAGACACTTTTTCAATGCATGCAATACGAGATACGCGACTTAGCGTGACATTCCTTTAAGCATATTTAAAAAATACGTTAAACTTTGATTCATTTCATCGTCTTTTAACACGCGCATAAACCCTGCAATCGAAGTTCGAGCATTCGGGCTTGCTTGATTGGCAACGTGTAAGCCTTTGTTCACTTTGTTTAATAAGACACGCAATGCTTCAGGATCTAACGCGCCTAACATGAGTACCATTTGTCCCATATTATGAATGACACCGCTGTATTGATCTTTGTTTAACTCATTTGTCAATTTTTCAGCAATGACACCTCGTTGTTTAACCGCACCTTTTGCCGCATCTAAAATCTTCGCCTCATCTAATGCACGGACTAACTCAATCGCTTTTAAAATGCTGTCTTTATTTTCTGCAATGGCATCCGTCACTTCAGTGAGTCGCTCTGCTTTGATTTCTGCTTCACTTTTTTGTATACGTTTAATCTTAGATATTCTTTCAGCCATTACTTCATCACCTGATCCCCTGGGAAGACATAGTCAGGTCTTGCCCATTTTTTATCGACACGTACACTGTATTGTGGATGTCGTGTTTGGTTTCGGAAGTTCGTTGGATTAAGTGGTGATTTACCGCGCTGACTTAATACTTCCATGCGACAACATGTTGATTTATATGCAGGAGTATGCGTTTCAGGATCCGTGACACTACTTGTTAAGTAATTAATTGCACCTCGACTATTATCGTTTAATGGTAGATAAATTTGCTTACCTTTCACGCGATTTGTCACATGGACGTGAACTGTTGCTTCACCTGTTTCAGAAATCAATTTAACCGCAGCGCCTTCATGAATGTCTCTTTCTTCGGCTAATTGAGGTGATATTTCAACAAATGTTGTTGGCATTTTGTATTGTAAGCCTGGAACTTTATAAGTCATATTTCCTTCATGGAAGTGTTCTAATAAACGACCATTATTGACATGTAAATCATAAAGTTCATTTGTTTTATAGAAATTATTGAAATCAAGTGGATAAAATTTAGCTTTACCATTATCAAAATTAAAACGTTCCGTAAATAATAACGGTGAATCTGTACCATCTGCTTCAACTGGCCATTGTAAACTGTTATAGCCTTCTAAGCGATGGTATTTCACACCTGCAAACATAGGTGCTAAATCAGACGCCTCATCCATAATTTCTGAAGGATGTTGGTAACCCCAATCAAATCCCATTTCTTTCGCAATTAGTTGCGTAATTTGCCAGTCTGGTTTCGAATCACCTAATGGTTCAAGTACTTGGTATAAACGTTGGAAACGACGCTCTGTATTAGTAAAGGTACCTTCTTTTTCTAAAGATGGACTCGCCGGTAAAACAACATCTGCATATTCAGCTGTGAATGTTAAAAACTCATCCTGTACAACTAAGAAATCTACTTTTTCTAATGCAGCTTGAACATAGTTAATGTTGGAATCTACAATTCCTGTATCTTCACCTAAAATAAACATGCTATGCACGTCACCTGCATGAATATGATCCATCATTTGGTGGTTGTCATAACCTGGTTCACTTGGCAAAGTGACACCCCATCGCGCTTCATAACGGCGTCGTGCTGCATCGTCTTTTACACCTTCATAGCCTGGTAGTTTATCCGGCATACTACCAAAGTCAGAACAACCTTGGACGTTATTGTGTCCTCTTAAAGGATAAGAACCTGCGCCTGGTTTCATATAATTACCTGTTGCAAGTAACAAGTTAGAAATCGCAGTACTTGTATCAGAACCTGTTTCCTGTTGTGTAACACCCATAGCCCAACAAATCGCTACAGTATTGACACTGACAATCTCTTTTGCAAGCTGAATTAAGCGTTCTTTCGCAATACCTGTCGTCTCTTCAGCAAATTCCATTGTATAAGGCTCAAGTGATTGATAATAATCATCAAAATGATCTACCCATTGCGTAATGAAGGCTTTATCATGCCAACCTTGGTCAATAATATATTTCGTTACCGCAGAAAGCCAAACTAAATCTGTACCCGGATGAGGTTGGTAAAATTCATCCGCACGTTGGGCCATTTCATGCTTACGAATATCGAAAACGTGCAATTTTTGACCAAACAGTTTATGCGAACGCTTAATGCGTGACGCAATGACAGGGTGGGCCTCAGCTGTATTTGTACCAACAGTGATTACCATTTCTGCATTACCGATATCTTCTATTGAACCAGAGTCACCACCGTGCCCTACTGTACGGAATAAACCTTTCGTTGCAGGTGCTTGGCAGTATCTTGAACAGTTATCAATATTATTCGTGCCAATGACTTGGCGCGCTAATTTTTGCATTAAATAAGATTCTTCATTAGTAGCTTTTGAAGAAGAAATAAATGTGAGTGCATCTGGACCATAGTTATCTTTAACTTCTTGCATACGTTTAGCAACATAAGCAATGGCTTCATCCCACTCTACTTCTTCAAATTGATTATTCCGACGAATCAACGGTTTCGTTAATCGTTCTTCAGAATTCACATAATCCCAACCGAACTTCCCTTTCACACATGACGATATTTTATTCGCAGGTGAATCGTGAGACGGTTGTACTTTTAAGATTTCGCGGTCTTTTGTCCATACTTCAAAACTACATCCTACGCCACAATATGTACAAACGGTTTTAGTCTTTTTAATCCGTTCTTCACGCATTGCCGCTTCCGAGTCGGATACAGCGAATAATGGACCGTACCCAGTTTCAGCTTTTTTAGTTAAATCAATCATGGATGCCAATGTGCCTGGCTCAATGTCCGTCATATAACCGGCATTGCCTACCATGTTATTTTCCATCATCGCATTACAAGGACAAACAGTGGCACATTGACCACAACCGACACATGATGAATCATTAATAGAAACATCATTATCCCAAATAACACGAGGTTGTTCACGTTCCCAATCAATAGAAAGGGTTTCATTTACTTGTACGTCTTGACAGACTTCTACGCATCGACCACATAGTATACATTGGTTTGGGTCATATCTATAAAAAGGACCGAAATCGACTTCATACGGTTTCGGCTTATATTCGTAAGATTGATGTTCCAATCCCCATTCGTCCATTGTATTATGGATTTCACAATTTCCATTATTATAATCACATACCGTACAGTATAATTGGTGTTTCTCTAAAATACGATCTAATGCTTCTTTTTGGCTGTCTTGAACACATTGATTCGTTGTATTAACGACCATTGAGCGATTAATCGTTGTGCCACATGCACGTGCAATTTCACCATCAATTTCAACAGTACATGTGTCACACGTTTGTATAGGGCCTAACGATGGATTATAACAAATCGAAGGTACAAACGTGTCTTGTTCTTTAATCAGCTCAAGTAAGTTTTTGCCCGGTTCTACAAGATAATCTTTACCATCTAAAGTGACTACCAGATGCTCTTGCATGATATCCCCTCCATTATATTTTTATCTTTCCTAAGATGCCCCCACATACTTAGTTACTTTTATTTTATACCCTTCATAAGAAAATGTTAACTATTTATGAAAATGCCACTAAAAAATATTTATGTGCTTAAATATGTATCTTTATCATCATTTTTTACAACAAATAAAAAAGATAGGTAAAACGACTGACAATTTTGAAATAATCCTCACTTGTCGTCGCATAACCTATCTTTAACGTTGTATTTTAATGTGTTGTCCCGTGTACAGTTTGAATATCTGAATCATAGTTAAGACACACTTTGATTGCCGCTTCTAACCCTTGAACCATCATATCAACAGACATAGACGGTTGTCCTGGCTTATTAATGACTTGCTTAGGTGTGAAAGGAACATGAATAAAACCTGTTTTTAAGCCTGGATAATCACGCTCTGCCGCATAAGCTAATTGATACATAATGTGGTTACAAACAAATGTACCTGCACTGTTTGATAAACTTGACGGAATTCCTTCAGCGCGAATTGCTTCCACTATGCGTTTGACAGGAAGTGTCGCAAAATAAGCAGGTGCCCCATCTTCTTGAATCGGCTGATCAATCGGTTGCTGCCCTTCATTATCCGCGATTCGCGCATCATCTACGTTAATCGCAACACGTTCAGGCGTAATTTCAAAACGTCCTCCTGCTTGACCGACTGCAATCACAACATCATAGTGTGTTTGTTCTAACTTTTCTTTGATAACAGCCATACTTTTATGAAAAACAGTCGGAATTTCCAGCTTATCAACTTGATGGCCTTCTATTGTATCAGGTAATTTTTGAACCGCTTGTAATGCCGGATTGATCGATTCTCCGCCAAATGGATCGAATGCAGTAACTAAAACGTTCATTGATAAAACCTCCTCTTTTAAAATGCGAATGTATACATAAAAATGATATGAACTAAAATTAAGATGAGTGCCATCGGTATTTGAGCTTTGATGACCGCAAGCTCATCTTTCATTTCTAATAATGCGACGGGTAATGTATTGAAGTTCGCCGCCATCGGTGTAAGTAAAGTACCACAAAAACCGCCTGTCATTGCCAGCGCACCCGCGACTGCAGGATCTCCACCAATTGCCATGACGAAAGGCACACCAATACTTGCAGTAATGACTGTGAATGCCGCAAATGCATTCCCCATTAACATAGTAAATAACACCATTCCTAATATATAAGCTGTCACACCAATCAATGGATTCCCTTCAGGTAAAAAGCTAGAAATCCCTTTAGAAATCGTCGTACCTACACCACTGACAGTAAATAGTATCCCTAGTGCTGCAAGAAATTGTGGTAAAATCCCAACAGTTCCAATTTGTTGCACGAGTCGATCACTGTCATATAAACCAATTTTAGCTTTTGGCCGCAATACCAGATAAGCAACAATAATCGCAATCACTGAAGAAGCCCCAATGCCAATAGCACCACCCAACGGCGTCCAAGTAGATATCACAATCGCTACGACTGCCAATACAAGTGCAGGGATAAATAAGCGATTACCAAAGCGCGTCGCACCTTCTGTTTCTTCTCGATGTTCGACTTCTACAACTTGACCGACACGCACATTTTTCGTTATCGTCAACAATCCCATGAATAAAACGAGACTCCCATTTAACCAGTTGGGTATGTATGGCCCTACCATAAACAATGCACCTAATAGACACCAAAATAAAGCTGTCCCTATACGTTTTTGATTGTGTGGATTGCGATATACACGCCACGCTGTGTAAATAAACTGTAGTCCAATTAAAATATAAAAGATTTCTAAAATTTGGTTAATCGTGTGTTGACTCATGACGCGTCTCCCCTTTCACACCATATTTACGCTCTAATTTACGATCAAACAACTTATTTTGAATGACACCTATAATTAAAGTGGCTATCGCAATTGGTGCGGAATATAAAGCAATTTGAATTGCGGTCACATGCATATCAAGAGACTTAAACGTCGCTACAATTAATAGTACACCCGATGCACCAACGAATAGGTTTTGACCGAAAAAGTTACCATAATTTTCCATTGCAGAAATATGAGCTTTCAATTTTTCCTCATCTTCTGGCTCTAAATCTCGCTGATATTTCGTTTTTGCTGCAGCTTGTACCATCGGATTCATCAGTGGCCGTACAAATTGAGGATGCCCCCCAATACGAATAGATGCGAGACCCGCTATTTCTCGAATTAATAAATAGATGGACATAATTCTGCCAGAGGTCACCCCTTGTACTTTATTAATAAGTCTTGTCGCTTGTGTCTTTAAACCAAATCGTTCTACCATCCCCACCATCGGTAAAGTAAGGATAAATAGCGACACCATACGATTATCTACGAATGCTTTTCCTAATGTATCAAGGATTTCAATCAAGCCCATATTCGAGACGAGACCTGTCGCAACAGCAGCAATCAGCACCGTTCCGATTGTATCCCACTTAAAATAAAATCCTAATACGATAATGACAATACCAATAAGTTTAAGCCATTCCATAATAAACCTCCTTCAATAAAGCCACTGATGCACATTTCTTTCGTTGTTGTAACACAGGTCGTTCACTGTTTACTTTTAAATCACAGTCAACCGAATAAAGAAAGAAGCGCATGGCTTCAAATCAAATTTTTCTTGCATATGTCTTTTATTTTACTCCGTGCCCCCTTTTTATTTCAATGAACGTTCTGTTAGAAACGCTACTTTCCTTAAAATTGTCGATTTTATTGTTTCAGCTAAAAATTGACATAGATATGTAATTAGCGAAACCAACTACACACCTTGTCAACAGTGAACAAATCTCCATTTCGATTCATGAGTTCATCTACACGTTTCAATTTTTCCTCATCATCTTTTTTCATAGCCCATTAGGTCAAATGCACAATAAAAAGGCGGGAGAACGATATTAAATCGTTTTCCCACCTTTTCATATTTAACTATAAACCTAGATTTTCTTTGTACATTTGTGCTAATGATTGTTTTTGACCATCATCAGGCACGAAGTAATAAAGTCCATCACTTTGGATACCACCTGAACCATCGAGTTGATGACGTTTCACATGGTCATTGGCATCGCTATATTGACTTCGAATTTGATTTAATTCTCCAATCGTTAAATCTGTTTTAACATTTTTACTTATTTGATCCATCAATGAATTAAAATTAGTGATAGATGAAACACTTGTCAGTTTATCTGCAATACCTTGTAAAACAAGTTGTTGGCGCTCTTGTCGACCGAAATCTCCACCCGCACCTTCTTCTTTACGGCTACGTATGAAAGCCATCGCAGTTTCTCCATCTAAATGAACTTTCTGACCTTTTGTAAAAGAATGGCCTTCTGCTTTGAAAGTGGCATTGCTAACGACATTAATACCATCAAGTGTATCTATCATATCTTTCAAGCCGTCCATATCAATTGTCGCATAATGGTCAATCGGCACATTCATAAGTTTTTCTAAAGACTTAACCGCCATATTGGGACCACCATAAGCGTATGCGTGATTAATCTTTTCAGTGGTTCCTCTTCCTACAATTTCAGCTTGCGTATCACGAGGAATACTAATCAATTGCGTTGTTTTCTTACTCGGATTTACGGAAAGTAACATAATCGTATCGCTTCTTTTACCAATTCCCTCGGTTTCACGTTTAGCATCTGAGTCTACACCAAATAATGCGATAGAGAAAGGCTCACCCTTACTTAAGTCTACTTTACCTGAACGTAGCTCTGAATGATTTCTATCTAATGGATTGTGAATGGCGCCACCTACTGCAAATATTTTAAACGCAAGATAGGCAATGGCTATGATGGCTAATACTAAGAGAATTCCAACAAACCACAGCACCCCCTTCATAATTGGGTTCATGCGTTTTTTAGCTCGTCTATATTCCAAATAATCACTTCTTTCTCGTTTATAATGGTCAATTCTGCTTTCAATTTAGTAATATCATATAGCATTGTATCTCAAATCGAGTGACTATCAATCGGGCTTTAGACGCAACTATGATTTTTTGTAACCGCCGTCACTATTCAAAATATTTAAAACCGCATCGTAGCATCCAGGATTACTAATAATATATTGACCACCTGTTGTAAAATCAATCGGCTGACGATTAAAATCTGTCATTTTCAGTCCTAACACTTCAGCAAATAAAAACTGTGCACCAATATCCCAAGGTTTGGCATTCGTATGTATGTGAGCACCGAATTGTCCCATTATGACTCGGGCTGAATCTAAACCACAAGAACCAATAAGACGATAGCCAAATGATTCATTTAATAGTCGCTGAATCGTGGGTTCATTTAAAACTTTGTTATTAAATGAAAGGATTGTGTCTTCGATAGCCATTGACGTAGGTGGCTCAATTTTTTCTTCATTTAAATAGGCACCCTCCCCTTTGATAGCGCGATACAGCTTTTCCCTAGGGTAATCATATATATAAGATAATTGTGGTATACCGTCGACAAAATAACCTATAATCATACAAAAATCATCTTGTTGCTTGACTAAGTTGGCCGTTCCATCAATAGGGTCAATCAACCACGTATGCCCTTCTTTTAATTGTTCAGTTTGATGGTGGGCTTCTTCGCCATATAATTGATGATTCGGAAATTGAGATTTCAAAAACTGTTCGAAACGTGATTCGATTGTGCGATCTACATTCGTCACTAAATCAAAACGGTTGGATTTCGTATCCGTTTTCATATGTTGTATCAGTTGTGGAAGTTCACGCCGCATTTCAGAAATCCATCTCTGTACTTGCTGATCTATTTCTCGCAATGTCTTTATCGTCGACATGATGAATCACTCCTTTTCAAAGTCATCTTCATTATACATAAAGTCGCTTTAATGAAACAGTTAAATACGAAAAGAAAACCGGTTGGATTTAACCAACCGGCATAGAAAGGAAAGTAAGTAATAAATATTGAAGATGTTAAACTAGAATAAGTACAACCTATCATTTTCAAACTTTACTATCAATCACGATAGCTACCCCTTTTTGAATATGCTGTGTACCATCCCCCTGTAGCTAATTACAATATAACATATCCACCAATAAAATGTAAGCGTTTTCTACAAGTTTTTTATTATTTTTATTTACAAATATCACTTTTGTAGTCGTATTGCACAAAATATACGTTGCGCTATATTTATCTTATAATTATGATATAATATTAATAACTATGGTGAGTTGATTGGAGTGATTTTTTATGAATAAAGAAACACGACAAAATAAACTAATAGCATTAATACAACAACAGCAACACATGACTGCACAAGAACTCGCACAAGCATTAAATGTTTCGAAACGTACGATTCTACGTGATATGCATGAACTTGAAAAAAATGGAGTTCAAATTTTAGCACGTGCAGGTAAACACGGCGGCTACCAATTACAATCTAAACAACAACAGCATCAGTTAGAAATTAATGATCATGAACTTCATGCGCTTTATATGATTTTAAGAGAAAGCCAGTCACAATCTATGTTACCTTATTCAAAAGAAACATCAGCACTCATCCAAAAGATTTTACGTCAACCTAATACAACAATTCGACGTTCATTACGCCAACTTGATGAATATATTTTATATGAAGCCCCTCCAATAGATAAAAATCCGCCCCACTTTGATGACATTTTAATTTATTGTCAAGAGCGTAAAGTGATGGGAGTCGATTATAAAGTCGACACAAATGGCCAACATCATTTTGAAAATGTCATCTTTATTGGTTTAATCGCACAACGCCATCGCTGGCAAGCTGTAGTGTATCAAATTGGTGGTGGCTACACACGTTATATTGATTTATCAACGATTGAAGATATTTCTTATTCATTCCATAAATCGATTAAAACAAACGATATTACACTCAAAAATTATGATCAATATTTAAATAAAAACAACGTACAATAAAAACCAATGTTTCTTAACTGGAAGCATTGGTTTTTTATAAATTTACAAGATGTCGTCATATTAGAATTTCACTTTTGTATGTCGGCGATAACTGGTATACATTGAGACATAACATGACTCAATGTATACCCTTCATTTACGAATAACAATGTACAATGAAGCTGTCTCTATTAGAAAAAGCTAATCAAATTGTTTAACATGTGAAATGCAATAGAGACACCTAAATTACGACCACTCTTCATATATAAAAAGACAAGCGGGATTGAAATAATAAGGTAATCCACGATTTCAAAAGGAGAAGCTGCACCAGTAACGTGAATTGCTGCAAATAGAATTACTGAAACAACCGCCATCACATTAAAATTAAGCTTCTTACCTAACTCACCAATTAAAAGATGTCTAAAGAATATTTCTTCAAGAATAGGGCCTATTATTACAATCAATAAAAAGTTAAAGGGCAGAAGTGCTGGAATATCCATTAATGCATCTAATGCTAGTTCATTTTGTGTCGTATCATATTGATAACGTTCGGGTATAAAATGAAATACATAATTGTAGCCGTATAATAATATCAAAGTTACAATATATGTCCCCACTATCCATAATCCGTACTGTTTGACGCCTTGAACACTTCTTCTGAATCGCTGTTTCATCTCTTTTCGATGTAATAAATAAAAACTCATTATCACTGTAAGATATGCAAGTATTGAAGAAATTACTTCCGATACATCTATATAAATATCATTGAAAAATTCATCTTTATTTATTCCAAAAAGCAACATTATCGCCAATGAAACTGTAAACCCAAAAAAGAGTGTTGTCACAAATAAAATAGGGATTAACCATAAGTCTCGCCATGCGATGGCTTTCCAACTATATTTTGACATTTTGAATCCTTTCTACCGCAATCATTTAAATTTTTGCTTTACTCATATGACAATTCCATTTTTAAAATTACATTTTTATAAAAGCCATATAAAATTATTAGCATCATGTTATACTATATAATATTTAATGAAAGGAAGGCAACTATGATTCAAAGGGATATACCCAATAGTATGCAAGCGTTCAAAAATCTTGTAGCCTTGCAAAAAATAGTTTTAAATTTTGATCTTATCTATCAAAAAGATCCAGACGAAGCCAACGTCTTGTTAACAACACTTCAAAATAAAGTGACACGCTTATTTGAAAGCCTCCCTCATCCTGATGATATTATCTTACCGACAACATATAGTTATGAGATATATTATGCATGTTTACACAATCTCTACCATAATCCACTCGTTCTCATCGATTTTGGCAGTCAAAGACGCGTAAATAACGGGTACCTTCACGTGATTAATCAAGCTGCAGCCCATTTTAATATTTCACATTGTGATTACTAACCCCATTACAAAAAGAAGCGAGACCTCTTCAAAGGACCTCACTTCTAAACAAGAACTCAGTATTGATACCGAGTTGAATATTTGATTTTTTATACCGATTTTGTCTCACTCTTACAATTTCAATTCTTCTTTATCACGTTTATGATAACCGCGTAAAAAGAAAAATACAGCCATAAATCCTAAGAATAAGAAACCGATAATCACAGATACACGTGTTTCATCATTAATTACCATACCTACTAATACCATTAATAAGAATGCGATTGTTAAATAGTTACTTACAGGCGCAAATGGCATTTTAAAAGGATGATTTTCGATTTTTTCCGGATATTTCTTTCTAAATTGTATATGACTCAATAAAATCATAAACCATGGAATCATACCTGGTAAAATTGAAGCACTGTAAACATATACAAAAATACTCTCTGATCCTTTAATAATCATAGGTAATACAACATTTAAAATGACACCAATGAGTATCCCTGTAGACACGGCTAATACCGTATAGAAAGGCACACCATTTCTCATAACTTTTGTAAAAATCGCTGGTAGTTGTCGATGTTGTGCAAGTGTAAAAATCATTCGGCTTGAGCTAAAAATACCTGAATTACATCCTGACATCGCAGCTGTAATAACGACAAAGTTGATTAACCCTGCTGCAATGGTAATCCCAACTTTTGCAAATGTTGCGACAAATGGACTACCAATATCATGTAACTCGTCCCAAGGATACACAGTGACAATCACAAAAATAGCACCGATATAGAAAATTAAAATACGCCAAATGACGCCGTTGACAGCCTTTTTAATATTCTTTTGTGGATCTTTCGTTTCTCCTGCTGTAATACCGATTAATTCAACCCCTTGATAAGAACCGATAACAATTGATAAAGCAAAGAAGAAACCTAACCAACCATTTGGCATAAAGCCACCGTGTGCAGTTAAATTACTTAAACCGATTGGATGTCCTCCGTTCCCTAATCCGAAGAAAATCAATCCAAATCCGGCAATAATCATTAATATAATTGTGACGATTTTAATCATCGCAAACCAAAATTCAAACTCACCAAATGCTTTTACAGATACGGCATTCGCTACAGTTAAAATAACAATTACAATAATACCTGGAATCCATGATGGCAATTCTGGCCACCAAAACTTCATATATTCACCGACTGCAATTACTTCAGACATACCTACTACTATCCATTGAAAGATATTCGCCCATGCAGTGACATAACCTGCAACTGGATGGATGTAATCTGTTGCATAATTCGCAAATGATCCGGTAGATGGATCTAAATAGACCATCTCACCCATTGCACGCATAATTAAAAACAAAAATAATCCCGCAAGTAAATATGCAAAAATAACAGATGGCCCCGTCCAAGCAATTGTGCTCGAAGCGCCCATAAATAATCCGACGCCAATTGTACCACCTAGCGCAATCATTTGAATCTGTCGTGAACTCAGACCTCTGTGTAACTGGTTTTCTTCCATTGCTTCCATCTCCTTTTAACCCCTACTTATAAAATGATGTTGCACCGTGCATGTCGCTATTATACTACAATTGAGATTGCTGTGGAGAAAAAATTATCACCCTATTTATCTTTGTTTTAAAGAAATATAATACTTTAAAAAAATTGCAACAAATTGAAGTTTGAAATATAACTCAATTTCTAAACATATATGTTCACATCTTTTTGGATTGCCAAAAGTTGTTGAAATATTGACACAACCCCTTATTGTGAATGTATTCACATTTTGTTATGAAATGTTTATACTATGGTAGAAAATTGAAGAAAGGAATTTCTAACACATGAAAGAAACAAACATAAAATGGGATACAATCTTCTACGGTCGCAAGTGGGTATCAAACATCATTGACACGATTCAAAAGAAAGATATTTTACAAAGCTTTTATCTGAGGCGCTATTTATTAAGAGCCATGATGGCAGGATTTATTATTAGCATTATTGCAGTATTCGTTTTAATGGTAAAAACAACTTTTACACCTGATGTCGCACCTGGTGTGGTCAATATGGCAGGTGCCATTACCTTTAGCTTCGCCCTTGTTTTAATTCTATTTACAAATTCAGAATTATTAACGAGTAATTTTATGTATTTTACAGTTGGACTCTATTACCATCTTATTCGACCTTCGCGTGTGTTAAAAATCTTTTTCCTTTGTTTCCTAGGAAATATTTTAGGAGCGATTGTGTTATTTGGCTTAATTTCACTGACAGATGTCATGACAGTAGAAATGCTTGAAATGCTTAATCATACGGTTCAAGTAAAATCCATTCAATACAGTTTTCAAAACATACTGGTTCGTGCTATTTTCGCCAACTTTTTTATTAATATCTCACTTGTCATTGCAATGCAAATTGAAGACGTTATGGCTAAAATGTTTGTCATGATGTTTGGTGTAACGATTTTCGCTTTTATGGGTTACGAACACGTTGTTTATAATGCATGTCTATTCGTTGCTAGCTTTATTTATCAAACAGAGGCATTTCATATTTTCCATGTATTAAAAAACTTAGTTGCTGCCTTTATCGGTAATTATATCGGCGGTGGTTTAATTATTGGACTCTTCTATGCCTATTTAAATGATCATGGTCAATTTAAAGTGATTAAAAATCAACAAGTGAATGACAATATCGAATAATGGCAGCTATAAACTCAGTCTCAAAACTTATTTCAATATTTTGATTCAGTCGTGTCGTATAGCACAAAACTAATATTGGTTTCATCTCTTAAAAAGCGAGCCGTTCACCTTGACTCGAACAAAACTGAATGTCTTTCAAGCGAGCCGACGTTCAAAACTTTTCGTGTTATAATGGTATCAATTCATTGCACAAGGAGTTAGATTATGGACAAAGCACGCATCATCAAAGGACTGATTATCGCTTTACTTTTAGGTGTTTTTTTCTTTGTCATCAATGTCAATCAACATGGCATTTCGCCCGTAGCATTAGCAACTAAATCTATCATGGTTGCTGTCGTATTTGCAGTCTTATATATTTTGACATTCAGTATTTTAAGTTCAGATGAACGAAAACAACTTTTTGGCCCTCCTTTACTGATTGGTCTCATTATTGGACTCTTAGCAGGCATGCTTTTTAATCAGCCGCTCATTGGCTGTTTGATAGGTATTGTACTGGGTATTGCGGTTGGATGGATTCGTTATCGTATGAAAAGGAGAGATTGAGATGTCGACACAAACGATTGGATTTATTATTATTGGCATTTTGCTATTGAGCTTTGTACCAAATGTTTACATGCTTTACAAAACATCTAAAGAAGGTAATCAAAATATACGTTACCAATTAATGGTTGGTGTGGACGCTATACTATTAGTATTAATTATTACAGCTATCATTTTGTTGACTTAATGCATCAGTTGGACACTGTTTGAAACGCGTCAAAACAGAAAAAATGATAACAACAATGCTTTTAATATCATCGTATATTATTAAACCCGAGCTTTTCGTCAAATCACGAAAGACTCGGGTTCACTTATAACTGAGCCATTTGACTCAGATTGTTTTAAAATCATTATTAAATTTTCCCTTGTAAAAAGAAATAGTAGATTACAGTGGCAAATACCGCATAAATCATAAGACCAACAATGCCCGAAAGTACATGAACACGTATCGGAATATGTTTTTGAAAACGTGGTGCAAGCACCAAGTTACCTACTAAAATAATGAGTGGTCCAACTATAAAGAACAAGATTGCCTCTAAACTCATAATTTACACTCCTGTATCGCTATCGTTTTAGCACGATATCCATGTGCGTTTTTATCTTACCATGCCATTGTATCTTAGCCTATACCGTTTAACTAAAAAAACGAGCCGCCCTTATTTTCTTAAGAGACGGCAGGTAAAATGATAAAAGAAATGATTCCCATGATAACGATGGACAAAGGAAACACAAGAGACTGAATCAAATGGACTTTTGCTGGTGGCAAAGCTGCTCTCAGTAACCATGACTCAATCGCAAAATTGATCACTGTTAATGTCACTGTCATTGATAAGACCAACACGAAGCCATTTTGAAACTGAGCAATAAACCCAACAGATAATAACAACATCATTAATAATACAGTGAGCGTTATAAAATAATTTTGAAGGACTTTGACCATCGTTTCACAACCTTTCCTAGCCTACTTTTCGATATATTCAAATCATATTTTCGCACAACCTAACAAAAAAGTAAAATATGCTTTACTAAAGTTATTGCTAAGCTAAAAAAGTTTTGTTCTGATTCGTTCAATTGTTGGACATCTTTCTTATGGTTGAGACAAGTGCTTCTCCTTGATTTATAACTCCAAATCTTCCTTTGCTCTAGCCGCCCAATAACGTGCAAGTAATGGGCCTGTCACTAAATGAATAAAACTAAATACCGCTCCTGGTACTGCAGCTAATGGATTAAAATGAACCGTTGCCAGTGAGGCAGCTAATCCAGAATTTTGCATTCCGACTTCGATTGCTACTGTCTTTTTATCTTTATAATTAAGTTTAAAAAGATGTGCTAAAGCATAACCAATTGTATAACCGAGCACATTATGTAAGATGACGACAACAAAGATGAGTATCCCTGTTTCCACAATCAAAGCTTTACTAGAAGCGACCACCGCACCTAAAATAATAGAAATCGCAACAACAGAAATGAGAGGTAAAATGTCCGTCCCTACATGTGCAACACGCTTCATATATTTTTGAATAAGAATACCTAAAAGCAATGGAAATAAGACAACTTTTACAACTGAAAGAAACATTGCAAGTAATGAAACATTCATCCATTCCCGAGCAAGTAGAAACATCAGAACAGGTGTCAAAATAGCCGCTAAAATTGTTGAGATTGAAGTAATCGTAACGGATAACGACACATTCCCTTTAGCGAGATAACTGACAACATTGCTCGATGTTCCGCCTGGACAACAGCCGACGAGTAAGACACCGATGGCGATATCAGCGGGTAGATGAAACAATTTTACAACGGCGTATGCAGCAAATGGCATAATCGTATATTGCAAAAATACGCCGATAATCACGGGTTTGGGTTCTTTTAAAATGAGCTTAAAATCATCCAAAATAACGGTCAATCCCATCCCTAACATAACAACACCTAATAAATAAGGAATGATGCCTCCAAAACCTATAAAAATGCTGGGAACAAAAAATGCGAGTAGACTTGCCAGTAACATCCAAAATAAAAATGTTCGAGATGCAAATTGGCCAATACGTTGTAACATGGGCTTCACTCCTTAATTGTTATAATAATCTGAATATTAGCATAATTATAGATAGCTCACAACCTCTTTTTTACACTTATCCAACTAAAATAACGAATCAATATCGTCCAATACATTTTATTTTTACATCTATAGTCTTACTGATTTCAAAAATTTATCATGCTACAATAGATATGAGAAAAATTTAAATGAGGAATTGCAATGATTATTGATAAACTAGAAACTTTTATTTTAAATATAGATCAAATGCACCATCGTATGGCGCGACGTAAATTGTTGAAGTTACTACGTCAAGCTAACCTCCAAGTCGTCATTCATACTGAATGGATTAAGCATCAACAAAAGCACATGCTTAAGATTCAAATTCCTAAGCGTGCGCTTCCTTATGTCATCAGTTTTATCAGCTTTCACCATTATCGTATCTATCAAATCGTGCCTCTATCATTACTCGAATTAATGGAGCCCCTTCAACTCCGACCTCGTGAAGAAAGTCGATTTGAATTACACATTGATGGATTGAATGATCCTTTTATTAAAGATAAAGTCATTGATATTTTAAATGTCTTTCAAAACAAACGTATTCACTATAGCTTTGCAAAAGACAAACTGAAAGTCACAACAACGCCAGAAGTGCTTTGTCAACTCATTGCTACGTTAGCAACGCGTCATATTGATATTTGCCAAGCAAGCGCACCTGCTCGTTGTTATCGTCAATCTCGTATTTCTTAGTGCGGTATAATGATATGTGCTCGATATGAAACCACTCACAATAAAACATCTGTTCATAAATTTAGCGGGGCAGAAATTGATTTCTGCCCCGCCTCATATAGACTCGCTCGAATTGTGCACAGCGGAATATAGACCGATGCATATTTCGAGCATTTTTCGTTATTTTAAGGTTCTTCATTTTTTATGGTGGGATGACATAAGTCATCCTGCTTTTTTGTACAAAAATAGCGCAAATGCCTCTATAATTTTAAGTGACTAAACCAAAAATAAAGGAGACATATTGCGCCTATGTGTAATGATATATTAAAGTTACTAAAAATTAAAGATAATAATATTAAAATCACTAAAGTTGAAGAAGATGTAGTTATTAGAGGTAAGAAATCTAACGTCATCTTTGGTACCCTTTCATACAAGCCTATGACTTGTCCTCACTGTTATCATACGAATCCAAACCGAATACACAAACACGGAAAACGTTTATCGCGAATTACTTTTTTAAGATTCCAAGAGATAGCAGTGTATTTAAATCTGTTAAAACAACGTTTTAAATATATGGATGGAAAGTGTTACGCTTCTACAGAAAGTATGAGGATATCATTGCTTATACGATTGGAACCCCTCAATTCAATAATGGTGCGATTGAAGGAATTAATCAAAAAGTTAAACTGATTAAATTTCATATGGCTATCGCAACTTTTATAACTTCAAAAATCGCATTTTTATTATTTTTAGACTGTATAAAAGATCAAAGAAAAAAGCAATGCCACTTTTCAATAGTGAAATTGCTTAAATAGATTGCGTACCGAGTCGAGACTCCCGAGGCATAGAGCCGAAACCGAAAATCCATTTTGGCTTCTTATGAGCTACAATAAAAGCCAAAATTAGTTGAGGTAAGGCGCCTGGGAAAGCGAGACTCGAAGAAGCAATCGGAAGTTTGCGACTTAATTATTATAGACACATAACCACCATATAAAGTGTACAGCCTATTTTAATAGTACATGCTTTTGTCAATGACGGGTCATTACTCCCGAAACTTAAAATAGACACGTTTTAATTTACATCTTGCTGCGCTTCTAGTTCTTGTTGTAACGTATCAAACATCAATTCAAAGCCATGTGCCGTATGATCGTGATAAGCTTTTTTCTTTTGCTTGTATTCTAAGTTTGTCAATCGTCTTTCTTTAGGTACTAAGCCTTTATAATAAAACGTCATCTGTGTAATGCCTGGACTTCTTTCTTCAAAGTAAACTTCAATTTCATCCGCTTCATCGCTAAACTCAGGCATTTGAATCGTTTGAATGATATGGGTATCTTCAACTAATGTTTGATAAACGCCTTCAATTTCTAAGCGCTTGCCTTGACGTTGATCAACGATTCTATAAGTGCCACCCTCGACTGGATGGTTTTCTATTTCTTGATTCGTACGACGTGAAGTCATAAACCATTCTTTCAATTGCTCTGGCTCTAACCAAGCACGATACGCGCTTGTTGGTGTCGTCTTCATGAGACGTACAAGTTTTATTTCAACCCATTCATTTTGCATATGCTTCACTTCCATTCTCCATACTTTTCCCGATGCACCCCATCATCTTTATTGTAACTTAAATCCATACGCATACCGAACAAATTGAACATCTCACAACCTATTCCTAAACTTTTATAAAGAGAGATGTCGCTATTTTTTGCGTTCTAGTCTTGGAAGGTTAAAAATGATAGCCACCACACCACATAAAGCAAGCATAATCGGATAAATAGAATAAGGTAACAGCATAACAGGCGATATACTCGCGACACCCGCTGCCGCAATCAACTGAGGACTGTACGGTACAAATCCTTGAAACGCACTGCCAAAAATATCCAAAATACTTGCCGATTTACGCGCATCGATTTGATACTCATCTGCTATCTCTTTTGCTAAGGGACCTGCCATAATAATGGAAATCGTATTGTTTGCAGTTGAGATATCTGCAATACTCACTAATCCCGCAATACCAAATTCAGCGCCACGTCTAGATTTAACACGACTTTTAACAAAGTTTAACAGCCAAGTAATACCTCCGTGGTGCTCAACAAGGCCAATCATACCACCAATCAATAAAGCAATCATGGCGATATCTTGCATACCTATAATGCCTTCCGATATCACTTTTAATAAACCTGCAAAACTAAATGCATGATCAATAAGTCCTATGACACCTGCAAGCGCAACGCCACCTAATAATACTAATATGACGTTCACACCGATAATCGCAAGAATCAATACAAGTAAATAAGGGATGACTTTAAACCATTCGTAATCATAAGTTTTTGTATGATCAATTTGATAGCCCATTGTGAGCCACCAGAGTAATACAATGGTGATCAGTGCACCTGGCACTACAATTCTAAAGTTCACTTTAAACTTATCACTCATTTGCGTTTTTTGCGTGCGAACCGCAGCTATTGTCGTATCAGAAATCATAGACAAGTTGTCTCCGAACATTGCGCCACCAACAACTGTTGCCATTGCTAACGCTGCTGGGATTTCGGTAGCTTGGCTAATCCCAAAACCGACGGGCGCAATCGCAGCCACTGTTCCAACGGATGTCCCCATTGAAATAGAGATAAACATACAAATGATAAATAGACCGACTATCAAGTAATTTTGCGGGATTAATGATAGACCTAGATTCACTATTGAGGTTACACCCCCCATAGCTTGGGCTGTCTTTGAAAACGCACCTGCAAGGATAAAGATAAACATCATTAAAATAATATTGGGATGACCTGCTTTTTGAGCAAACACTTCAACTTTAGTCGTCAATTTCTCTTGACGATTCATCATAAGTGCAACAACGACACCAATAATTGCGGCAACATTTAACGGCATAAAGGTGAAATCTTTCGTAATGATACCGGCGCCTAAAAAAATACTTATAAATACAACGAGCGGTGTTAATGCCCATGGATTATTTTGATCTCGATATGGTTTAGACATTTTGAAACTCCTTATTTATAAAAAGTATAGTCCCCTTTTTTTCAATTTCATCAACAGAATTAAACTTTCCTTATATCAAAATCATTCATTGTGCATCTGTCCTTTTAAACATCCCTTTAAAAATGACTTTAAAAGTCAACATATGATATACGTATTGATTTAAAATTGAATTTTACTGTTAAACAATACATGAAATCTAATTTAACATCAATGTCAACTTGAAGCCTCCCAAATCTCTTGAATTAAAGCCACAAAATAAGCTGGTACTTTTTCTAAAATGACTTCATTAGGATTGTATTGTGCATGGTGAAGCGGAAACTGACTTTCAGAACCTATCATCGCAAAGTGAACTGGCGCGATATCTTGATAACCTGAAAAATCTTCTCCTATCGTTAAGGCACGAGGTAAAACATCAGCTTGATACCCTACATGTTGCGCGCTTTTTAATGCTATTTGTTGTAAAGTATCATCATTAAACACCGCACCTGCTAAACGTTGGTAGTCTAACTCAACTTGAGCATCAAATTGGAGTGCGAGTCCTTCACAAATTTGAGTCATACGCGCTTCAACCTGATCCCTAATATCCTTTTTAAAACTTCGAACTGTGCCCTCTATCATAGCATCTTGTGGAATGACATTCCAAGTATGGCCACTATGCACTTGCCCGATTGTCACAACCGCTTCATCATGTGGGGCAATGTTTCGACTGACAATCGTTTGCAAACTCGAAATGAGCTGACTCAATATCACGTGAGGATCTTTCGCATTGTGTGGCATCGCAGCATGTGCACCTATACCATGGATTCGAATGATAAAACGATCCACATTCGAAGTCATAAATCCAGATTTAGCACGCCATTCACCTACTTTTAATGTTGGATCATTGTGAAATCCTAAAATTGTCTTCGCACCATCTAGCACACCCGTTTTGACCACTTCAAAAGCCCCTTCACTAATTTCTTCTGCGGCTTGAAAAATAACGCGAACACGGCTTTTCAACTGCGCTTCCTGTTCTTTCAATTGAATAGCTGTGCCTAATATGGCAGCCATATGAATATCGTGACCACAAGCATGCATTACATCTTTATTTTCAGAACGAAATTTTAATGCGGTTTGTTCTTCAATAGGTAAGGCATCAATATCAGAACGGATGACGATAAAGTCTTCCCCATGACCGATTTCAGCAACTAATCCTGTTGAAAGCGGCGTATTTAATATTTTTATATCATAATGTGTTAAAATTTCACGAATCCGCTGTGTTGTCTCATATTCTTGATTAGATAATTCTGGATTTTGGTGAAAGGCTCTTCGCCATTCAATGAGTTGATTCAGTTCAACTGGCATCGTTGCCACGTCCTTTCCTATCATTTTTAAATCGTTTTACAAGATAAAATATAAGCGTTCCTATCAGTACCCCTAAAGCTAATTGATGTGTCCCGATAATCAATAAGAAGGTAATACAAATGATGCCGAATTCGATCCAGCGTCTTTCTCTTATATAATCCAATGTTTGTTTTTCAAACGTCCCCATCGCAATACGCATCAGTACGATTGCTAAAACAACAAGTGGAATTCGACCAACAATCGGTCCTAAAAACATGAGAAATAGCAATAGCATCACGCCTGTCATAAAAGTCGATAATCGGGACGTTGCGCCAAGTTGATAGTTATATTTGGACTGTCCGACGAGCGCGCTGCCTCCGATACCACCGAGTAAACCGACAATCGCATTCGTTAGCCCTTGGCCAAATGATTCTTTGTTGATACTACTTTGACTATCGGTCAAGTTATCCATCATTTGTACAGTCAAACTGGTTTGAATCGTCGCAACGACAGCAAGCATTAATCCAAATAGTGCAACTTCAAATAAGGTCATCCAAGGTCATCCACTGTAACGGCACATCTGGAAACCCAATTGTAGGCATTTCAAAATGGAGCTGAGCCAAATCTTTCACATACTTCAAATCTAAGTTGAAACATCCCGCAATAAGTGAGAAAAATAGAATTGTAACTAAAGCAGCAGGAACACGTTCAGTAACGTGTGGTAGCCAAAATAGCATGCATAAACTTCCTAAAGCGATAATATATGTCAAAGCCGACTGACCTACAACATACTTAAGCTGAGAAGTGAGCAAAAGATAGCCAAGTGCATTCATAAAGCCAATGACCACTAGCACTGGAATTTTATGAATCATTTTTTCTACATGACAAAATGCAAACAGTATTTGAAAGAGCCCCATGACAATCATCGCTGCAATAAGCATTGCTACACCGTAACGATCATTAATCAATACAGCAACAATTGACACACCACTACTCGGGGCTGATACCATTAAGCGGCGCGCGCCAAGAAAACTGATGAGCATCATCATCAACGCAGAACTCAACAACCCGATAGTTGGACTGACACCGGCGATAAAAGAAAAAGCAATGGCCCCTGGTACCATCGCAAGTGCAACAAGCATCCCTGCGCTGATATTTTGGACGACGTTACCTCGCCAGCTATTTAAATAGGCCACTACATCTCCCCTCATACCTATTCCCCCATGTCTCGTATTCAGTTGTATTTATTGTATCAAATTTAAAAAGCTAAGTTGACAAATCGATACATTTTACGCATAAGTCTAATTGCGTTAATTATTAAGAGGCTGTGACATACATGCCAAAAATAAATAGCGCTAAGATGATTTTTTAATAGAAAATTTGTCTTAGCGCTTTTTTTATGATGAAACTTCGTATGATATTTATAAGTTAAGACTTCAGCTCTTAAGCAATCGCGTTCATGAAGTCAAGACTATCAGAGATTTTATGTCCCGAACGCTTACGATAAATGATGAAACTGAAGCTTATAATAATCCCAAATGACGGTCTACAATGACACGTCCTTTTTGAATGACTTTTTCTACATGATTTACTCCATAGTGATAAGGAATATATTCATGATTAGGTGCATGCCAAATCACAATATTCGCTTGATCACCAGGATTAATGGTACCTGCATCGACATCGATTGCCTTAGCTGCATTCACAGTAACTGCATTCCATATTTCATTTGGTGATAATTTTAGTTTTAAAGCTGCAATCGCCATAACCATTTGCAAGTTATTTGTTACACAACTTCCTGGGTTGTAATCCGTAGCAATGGCAATCGCGCCATTATAGTCTAACATGCCTCTTGCATCAGCGTAGCTTTCTTTACCTAAATAAAATGTTGTTCCTGGTAAGAGTACCGCGACTGTATTCGATTGACTTAACTTCGCTTTATCTTCTTCACTTGAAGCAACAAGATGATCTGCAGAAATTGCGCCTTCATCTATGGCAAGGCCTAACCCCCCTAATGGGTCGATTTCATCTGCGTGAATTTTAACTTTAAAACCTTGTGCCTTAGCCGCTTCCATATAACGTTGAGATTCTTCAATCGTGAAAACGCCTGTTTCACAGAATATATCTGCAAAATCTGCCAATCCTTTCACTTCGGGTAATAAATCAATCATTACTTGTAAAAAGGCTGCGTTAGACGTCGCTTCTTTAGGTACAGCATGTGGTCCTAAAAAAGTATGTCGCATCGCTAAACCATATTTTTCTGCCAATCGATTAGATATTCTTAACTGTTTTAATTCATTTTCTTTATCAAGACCGTAACCACTTTTACTTTCAACCGCTAACACACCATGATGCACCATCGTTAATAATGCGTGTTCTGCTTTGGCAAAAAGCTCATCTTCCGTTGCTTGACGTGTCGCTTCAACGGTAGATAAAATACCGCCTCCTGATTCTAAAATTTCTAAATATGACTTACCTTGTCTTTTGAGTGCCATTTCATGTTCACGTGACCCACCATGAATAAGATGGGTATGTGCATCCACTAAGGCAGGTGAAACGACACGATTTGAGGCATCAATCACATCTTTAGCTTCATAATCTTCTGTGTACGGCCCTGAATAAACAATTTTCCCATCATCAACGACAACAGTTCCATTTTGAATGACCGTTAATTCATCCAATTCTTTTCCTTTTAAAGGTTGATCGACAGATTTAGGCAAAATCAATTCTTTTATATTTTGAATGATTAAATCATATGCCATTAAGCTTCATCCTCCTTTTTCATCATTGGAATATCGATTCCTTTTCTTTGTGCTGTTTCAATTGCAATATCATAGCCTGCATCTACATGTCTTACTACACCCATACCCGGATCTGTAGTCAATACACGTTTTAATCTTCTTTCTGCACGTTCACTTCCATCTGCAACAACGACCATACCTGCATGTAATGAATAACCCATGCCAACGCCGCCACCATGATGCACAGAAATCCATGAACCACCTGCTGCAGTATTGACAAGTGCATTTAAAATTGCCCAGTCACCGACAGCATCCGAACCGTCTTTCATTGACTCTGTTTCTCTATTTGGCGAGGCAACTGAGCCCGAATCTAAATGGTCACGTCCAATAACAATTGGTGCTGAAATTTCACCTTTACGCACAAGATCATTTAATGCCAGTCCCATTTTCGCACGTTCGCCGTAACCTAACCATGCAATTCTTGATGGTAAACCTTGAAAAGCAATTTTCTCAGTTGCCATATCTAACCAGCGCATGAGTTTTTCATCTTCAGGGAAAAGCTCGCGCATCAATTGGTCTGCACGCTCAATATCTTTAGGGTCACCAGACAAGGCTGCAAAACGGAAAGGCCCTTTTCCTTCACAGAAGAGCGGTCGAATATAAGCTGGGACAAAGCCAGGAAAGTCGAATGCATTTTCAAGCCCTTGGTCATAGGCAACTTGACGAATATTATTGCCATAATCAAAAGCGACCGCACCTTTTTCTTGAAATGCCAACATGGCTTCCACATGTTTTTTCATTGACTGTTGTGATTTTTGTACATAAGTTTCAGGATCACTTTCTCTCAACTGTTCCGCTTCTTCTAAAGAATAGCCTTCTGGAATATAGCCATTCAACGGGTCATGGGCTGACGTTTGATCCGTAATAATATCAATTTTAAAGTTTCGTTTTAATATTTCATGATGAACTTCAGCTGCATTTCCAACAAGCCCTATAGCTAAAGCTTCACCATTTTGTTTGGCTTTTTCAGCTTTTTCGAGCGCTTCATCTAAAGAATCAGTAATGATATCACAATATTTTGTATCAATCCGTTTATGAATACGTGAAGGGTCAACGTCTACGCCAATCACAACCCCTTCGTTCATCGTAACAGCAAGTGGTTGTGCACCACCCATGCCCCCTAATCCAGCTGTTAATGTAATTGTTCCTTTTAATGAGCCATTAAAATGCTGCTTGGCTAATTCTGCAAATGTTTCGTATGTCCCTTGAACAATCCCTTGTGAGCCGATATATATCCAACTTCCCGCAGTCATTTGGCCATACATCATTAAGCCTTTGCGATCCAATTCATGGAAGTGATCCCAATTGGCCCATTTCGGTACGAGTACAGAATTTGAAATTAAAACGCGCGGTGCTTCTTCATGTGTTTTAAAAACTGCAACGGGTTTACCTGATTGAACGAGCATCGTCTCATCTTTTTCTAATCGTCTTAACGTTTTAACTATTGCATCAAAACTTTCCCAGTTTCTTGCTGCTTTTCCGATGCCCCCGTATACAACGAGTTTGTCAGGGTGTTCTGCAACTTCTGGATCTAAATTATTATAGAGCATGCGTAAGACAGCCTCTTGTTCCCAACCTTTACATTCGATTTCCAATCCTTTTTTCGCTTTAACTTCTCTAGCCATAATGCATCTCTCCTTTGATTAAAATAGAACTAAACTTAATGGAATCGTGATTAACAATGTGAGTGTGACACGGATAAACCATATACACACAAGTTGCCAAATTGGCACTTTAATTTCTGTCGCTAAAATACACGGCACTAACGCTGAAAAGAAAATAATAGCGGATACACTCGTAATCCCTACAACAAATTTCACTTGTAAAGTGGCATTAACGACAAGTAATGAAGGTAAAAACATTTCGATAATTGAGATTGCAGATGCTTTTGCCAGTAAAGCTTGATCTGCAATAGGAAATAGATATACAAATGGATAAAAAATGTAACTTAAAATATCAATGACAGGTGTGAAATTAGCGAGCAATAAACCAACAAAACCAATCGATAAAATTGAAGGCAAAATCGCGATCGTCATTTCTAATCCATCTTTAAAATTCAGCCATACATTTTTTACAAGAGGAAGTGCTTCGTGTGATTGCTTTTTAACTTCCATCCATGCACTTTTCCAACGGCTCCCTTCAACAACGACTTCTTGATAGCCTTCTTGATTGTTGTAATACGCTGTAGAAGCTTTCGAAATCGGTGGTAAATGTGCCGAAATTGCTGTAACGACAAAAGTAATTACTAAGCAACTCCAAAAATAAAGATTCCAATGCGGAATCAGATCGAGCGTACGGGCCACAATTATCATAAAAGTAGCAGAAACGGTAGAGAATCCTGTCGCTATAATTAAAGCTTCTTTATAGTTGTATACCCCTTTTTTATACACACGATTTGTAATTAATAGCCCAAGTGAATAACTGCCTACAAAGGACGCGACTGCATCTATAGCTGATTGACCGGGCGTCTTAAATAGTGGCCTCATAATCGGTTGCATTAAAATGCCAATAAATTCTAACAAGCCATAGCCAACTAATAGCGATAATGCAATTGCACCGACAGGTATTAAGACACTGAGCGGCAACATGAGTTTTTCAAATAAAAATGGTCCATAGTCTTTTTGAAACAATAAGGCTGGACCTATTTTAAAGACATACATCACACCGATGACTGCACCTAAAACTTTAAACAATACAATGACAAAGTCAGTCACTGATTTTTTGTATTCTTTCCTCATAATAGGAAGCAATGCCCCGATTATAATCATTAACAATGCGATATACGGCATCCATTGATGCAGTCCCGATCGAATCGCAAGGTGAACATGGTCGACAATTATCGTTTTTTCACCATGCCATTGAATTGGAACAAAAAAGCAAACGACACCAATCAAGCTATAGACCCAAAAGCGCCACATCTGTTTGCCTTTTAGCACTTGTTTTTGTTCTCCCATTACAGTTCCCCCTTTAAAATCGTGATGTTATTCTCTTTGTTTCATTCAAATCATCTCCAATTGTGATATGCGAGTGCCAATGTTTTTTCAATTCTTACTATTCTCATTGTAATATGGTAAGCTATCAATAACTAATATAAATAAACTAATTATCTATAACCACAAACTATAAATAAGAGGGAACGATATGAAGATTGTACAATTGGAATATTTTATTGAAGTTGTAAACCAAAATAGTTTTACTAAAGCCGCACATATTTTACACATTAGCCAGCCTTCACTGACTGCGACAATTAAAAAAATGGAGAACGACTTAGGTTATCCATTGTTAAAAAGGACAACGAAATCGATCTCCATTACTGAAAAAGGGATTCAGTTTTATAATGAGGCCATTGAACTCGTCAAACACTATCATCAAACGATAGAGAAAATGTATGATTTAAAAATGAGCCAAACCCCTAAAATTAAAATGGCCATCATTGAATCAGCTGCACGTTGGGTTGCCAATGTGATACGCCAGCATCAAACGATACATCCCGAGCAACATTACCAAATCACAGAAATATTAGATCCACACGTACTGACACAAAAATTAATTAACTTTGATATCCATATCGGATTATCCAATGATGAGATACGACATGATGACATTATTTCTTTGCCACTTTACAAGGAAGACTATGTCGTGCTCGCGCCTAAAGACGCATTTACACCTCAAAAATCCATTTCAATTAAAAAATTACCATTAATTGTGCCCAATAAGAAATATCAAGTTCGTAAACATATTGATGATTATTTTACACGTCTTGAAGAGCGAGCTAATATTATTATGGAAGTCGACCGCTTTGAAGCAGCGACCAATTTTGTACATCAAGGCATGGGTTATGCGGTAATACCACGTATGTACTACCAGTCTTACTCTACACATGATTTACGCGCAATTCGAATTCGCCCAAGTATTGAACGAACGATATATTTAAATTACTTAAAAAAACGCCAATACAGTCCACATATATTAGATCTTGTGCAATCTTGTCGTCAATACTGGGATATGGGATAACACGAATATCATCGGTTACACATGCATCGTTTAGCTCACATCATTTTCTCATCATGCAACCTACATTGTCATTTTATGAAGCGGAACAATGAATAAAATGTGATAATAAATGTGCAACGAGTTTAGCTGTGCGTTGATCAACATCATACTTTGGATTGGTTTCCGCAATACTCACTGATGTCACTTTAGGCGATTCTAAAATACGTCTCGCTAAATCTAATACCGTATAAGGTGTCAATCCAAGCACTGCAGCAGCACTCACACCGGGTGCAAAGGCACTATCAACGACATCCATGCAAATCGTAAACAAAATCACATCATGTGCATTAATAAAGTGATCAATTTTATCCTTCACGGGTGGCCCGATTTGACCGACAAGCTCCTCAGCTAAAACGTACGCTGTATCCGTCTCTTCTGCGTAATCAAACAACGCTTGTGTATTTGCAGGGCGTTGGATACCTAAAACAAAATAATCTAAGTTTTCGTCCTCAGTTAACATTTGTCTAAAGCTTGTACCAGAAGTTGAGTGCGCCTCATAGCGGTTATCAAAATGTGCATCAATGTTAATGACACCTATAGATTGATCAGGATAGGCTGCACGGACACCTAAATACTGTGCATATGCGATGTCATGGCCGCCTCCCAATAAAAATGTTCTTTGATGCTGTTGGAGTAATTGGTGTACATAACGCCCGAACTTTTGTTGTGAAGCGAATAATGTATCAGCGGAATGGGTCCAATTGCCATAATCCACTATGTTTAATGACGTCGATGCAGGCAATCCTGCAAATGCACGTTTAATCGCATCAGGTCCATCTTTAGCACCGACACGACCTTGGTTCAGCCGGACACCTTCATCAATGGCATAACCGAATAAAGCAACATCTGCTTGTTGTTGTGCAACCTCTTCAATATGAGCTAACTGGATGGTTTGAAATTGACGAAATGCGCGCTGATCCGTTTCACTATCTAAGCGACCTGTCCACAATTCTTGATTTGGCTTTTGATACATAAGAACCCCCTCTTTCGTACGAGACTTCAATAAGGTTGTCCCATCTCAGCAAAAATTGAAATAGCATGCTTGGTGACAAGCACATATTCGTGTTAAGTAGCGACTACGCTTGAATCGTTTGACCTGCTGTAATAGATGAGACACCCCTACGTCATAATTTTCTACAATTCTATGCTACTATTTTTACCCTTGAAAATACAAAGAAAACGTTAACAAATGGGAAGCGTCATAAATCAATGAAGATATTCCTTTTGATATTTGAGTCGGTAAAGACACGATTGAACGTATCATGTGAGGTTTATATTACACGATAAAATCTGTAACAATTTTCTTAACTTATATTACAATTCAATGATATTTGACTGTTAATAATTTATTTCTTTACAATATATGTTTATAATGAACGTTAGATTCTATGACTTGATCGTCGTCCTTTCTTGCGTTGTAATTCATTGCAGCATATGTTGATGGGACACCCTCATGCATACGAACCTCATTAGCTACGTTTAATATGGAGGATTTTTTATGAATCGAACGCGTATTTCAGGCTTCCAATGGGCAATGACCATCTTTGTGTTTTTTATTTTTGCATATGCAAGCCCCTTGATTTTACAAGACTTCCAGAAAGCATCTGGTTTCAAGCCGTTTGTATTTGCATTAAATAGCTTAGGTCCATTTATTGCCGCGGTATTATGTATCATTATATTTAAAAATAAAAAAGAACAACTTGGTGGATTAAAGTTAGGGATTAATTTAAAAGTTATTGAAAGAATTTTATTAGCACTGACTTTACCTTTAATTATTTTTATCATCGGTATGTATAGTTTTAATACATATGCGGATAGTTTTATCTTATTACAGTCTAAAGACTTGTCTGAGACGATCTGGACTATTTTAATCGGCCATCTTCTTATGGCATTCTTTATCGAGTTTGGTTTTCGTTCTTATCTATTAAATATTGTCGAAGCAAAATTGCCACACTTCTTTGCGAACATCGTTGTCAGTGTCCTTTATTTAGTATGGGATGTGAACACTGCATTTGGATCAACCTATACTTTATTCAGTGCACTCTACGTTTTCTCATTCTCAATGATAGCAGGCGAACTTGTTAGAGGGACAGGCGGGCGTTCAATTTATATCGCTACGCTATTCCATGCAGCCATGTCCTTTGCTAGAGTCTTTTTCTTTAGTGAAGAAATTGGAGATGTTTTCTCTATGAAAGTCCTTGCTTATTCTACAGCAAGTGTTGCAGCTGTCGTTGTCGTATTAGGTCTCATCATGCGTCTCTTTACACCACGTCATAAAGGCGAAGATGACGATACACCATTGATGTTCGATACATCTCAAGAGGAAGAAGATAATCCACTTGAAGAACATTATGAAACAGAAACAGCAGCGGAACCAAAGCCAACAACAAAAAGTTCTGATGCGCCAAATACAAGCGTGCAACCAGAACAACAAAATGACGCAAATGTTGACGAAGAATTAACGTCTAAAGAACAAATCAAAGATGAAGAAAAACAAACGAACGAAACAAATCAATCTATTCAAGAGCGTGAGGCGACATCATCGGATACAGCCGATGAAGAAAAAGTAAATATTGAAAATACGGATAATGAGGTTCAATCATCTGCAGAAACAACGACAGATGAAAACGACGTGACAAAAACGTCAAAACATGAGGACAAAACAGATTGATATTATAAATAAAAAGTAGCCGGTCAACGACCGCGCTACTTTTTTATTTGTTCGGAGTGATGAATCACTTTTAAGCCTTCATCTGTTCCAACGATGGCTTCTTCAACAGTGTCTAAGAAATAGCCTGTTTCTAATATGCCAACAAGGTGAATTAAGTATTCATGAAATACATACGGATCAATGCTTTGATTTAGCGTACAATCTAAAATATAGTTCCCATTATCTGTAATAAAGGGAATATCACCAATCATTCGTCGTATCACTTTAACGTCAAATGCTTGTTCAATGGTACGAATCAACTGACGCCAGTTGAAAGCATCCACTTCAACAGGGAGCTTAAACGTTTGTCCTAAATAATCAACTAACTTTGTTTGATCCGCAATAACGATAAATCGTTCCGCAAAAGTATCGATGACCTTTTCTCGAAACAGCGCCCCACCGCCGCCTTTAATTAAGTTCAAGTTCGGATCAATTTCATCTGCACCATCTATCGCGATATCGATATGCGTCACATCATTCACATCAACAATTGGAATATCTAATGACTTCGCTTGTAGTGCTGTACGTTCTGAAGTACATACGCCTTTAATTTGATACCCCTTTTCATGGATGAGTTGCGCAATTTTCGGAACGAGTAATTCGATTGTACTTCCTGTTCCAATGCCCACCGTCATGCCATCTTCAATACGACTTGTCGCTTCATCTAGTGTCATTTGTTTTAGTTGCTTAATGCCCATTGTCGCACTCCTTTTTTATGACTTATGTATCTGTCTTTATTGTACAATATTCATCTGAAAAAGCCATGACGAATCAACCGAATTACGTTAAAATAAACCTTAAATATGAGGAGGAAGCAAAATGAAATATCAAATCCATGCCATCTCAACGGGAAAAATAGAATCTTTACAATATCGAAACGATCGACCTATGAAAAGTGCACTTAACAAAAAGCCTATTCAAGATAAGGTATGGCTATCTCAAACAGGTTTAATCACAGACGAACAAGAATATAAAGACCATGGCGGACCTGATAAAGCACTCTGTTTATACAGTTATTCTCATTATGATATGTGGAAAGAGGTTATTCAGCCCTTACCTGATTATGCTTTATTTGGCGAAAATCTTACTGTACATCATGTAGATGAGACGACATTATTTTTTGGTGATCAATACCAACTTGGAGAAGCACGTATCGAAGTCTCTGAAATACGTGAACCTTGTTGGAAAATCCAAAGTAAATATGGTTATCCTCACCTTGTTAAAGATATGACGTCTTCTGGAAAAACAGGCTGTTACTTCCGCGTCTTACAAGAAGGCTATGTTTCTCCAAATGATGACTTGCAACTTATAAAAAGTGCGCCTGAAGCAACAAGACTTTCTGTTCAAGAACTCAATGATATTTATTATAACGATAGAAGAAATAAAGACCGCCTCGCATATGCGATTCAAAATCCATTTCTTACACAAAAGCGCAGACAAAAACTTGAAAAAATGCTTGCACGCCTCTAGCTTTATGGATGCAAAAAAAGCAGGCTGACATTTGTCACCCTACTATGTATCGACTTTAATTGGCATTGAAACAGGAAACTAGGTATTGAAGTCTTTGGCTTCAAAGATAAAGACCTGTTCAACAGGCTCATTGAAAATACGCGCAATCTTTACCGCTGTCAAAATAGAGGGCATAAAATCATTGCGCTCTATTAATGACACGGTTTGACGAGAGATACCCGCCTTTTCGGCTAATTGTGTCTGATTATAGCCGTCTCTTGCACGTAATTCTTTCAAACGATTGCGCATCGCATCATCTCCTCAAATAAAAGTAAAAGTTGGGATGAAACTATAAATTTGATATAAGATGCATTTTACACCTTTAACAAGGCAGAAATAAAGATAAAAGCAAACTGCTACCAATGCCTTTTTATTTTCCACATACAAATGGTCTTTTGTACGATTCTTAAACAGAAATAGGAGGCGGAAAACTTCATATCCTCTCTTCCAACATCCTTAAACCTACCCCACACTTACCTGAATTCACAATGCATTTAACAATTGGATAATCTTTGGATTTGAAATGCCGTTTTAGAATAAAAAGGTGTATTGGCTTTCAAAATCGAATAGGCCTTAGGACCTAATAACTGTATATCATTCGGTAAGCTTTGCGTTTCGACTGTAATACCTGAATGAGGCTTAAAAATATTCATATGGCTTTTCCAATTTTCAGAGTCATTTAGCGTATAAAGCACAACTTGAGGCGCATCTGTTGAGACATGCAAAGCAAGGTCATCATTTGAAATCGATAGTTGACCCTCCGCCACTTCAAAAGGATGATCTAAACCTCTCTTCGCATTCACTTGTTGCTGGATGCTCTCCTTTGTAGTATTAAAAAGTTGTGCTAACTGAATCTGATTCGAACCCATTTCTTCGACGAGATCAATCGGAGTTAGCCTAGGCATGCCTGTTTCATCTAAAGGATACATTGCTAATCGATCACTTGCAATCACATGGTTATCCACCACATTGCTATCTCGATTTAAATTAAAATACACATGATTCATTGGATTAAATAGTGTATCTGCATCTGATTGTGCTTCATACTCAATTGTCCATGTTTCCGATGTATCATACGTAAAAGTCACTTTTACATCTATATTTCCCGGGTAATGATCTTCTTCTTGTCGCATTTGTGTGGTAAAGACAACTTGCACCTTTTCTGAAAGATCCTCTTTAATGATTTGATAATCAAACAGCCGATCTGACAGACCATGATGTCCACCATGTAAATGATGTGGCGAATCATTTTGTTCAAGAGTATAGGTTTTGCCTTCCAATTCAAATTGACCGTTTGCTATGCGACCGCCGACTCTTCCAACTGTTGCACCAAAATAAAAAGGATGATGAGGATAAAATTCATCAGCTTCAACTTCGTTCCCTAAAACAATATTATTGTCACCAATTCTCCAGCTAACAATACGTGCACCGTAATTCATGAATACAATTTTACTTTTGTTATTTTCTATTTTGATGAGTTCAATACCATTAGATTGTTGTTCAATATTAATAAACATTTTTACACTGTACTCCTTTACACTGCTCCCAAAGTTTATCCCCTAGTTGGCAATACCATTATGAGCACCCCTATGATACAAATGGCACCACCAATCAAATCAAACTTGTCCGGCGGTTCTTTATCAATCCAATATGACCATAAAAGGCTCATAACGATAAAGACACCCCCATACGCTGCATATACACGTCCAAAAGTTGGAAAGGTTTGAAATGTCGCAATCACACCATATAAAATGAGTACGACACCACCGATGAATCCAAACATGAATGGTCGCTCTGCGCGTAGCCATAGCCATATGAGATAACCGCCACCGATTTCACATAATCCTGCTATGATAAAAATCACTGTGGAATACACAAAACTCACATCTTCACCTCATATATTTTACTCTATTCTAACAGTATACTACAAAATATAAATGATAAGACAATCACGCTTACATAAAGTAAAAATGACTTGCGGCCATCACCGATAAAAAGGTAACTGAATTCCTAAAACAGTAGTGTCTGTTTACGAAACCCGTTACCTTAATTTTATTCATCATTTTGACGTCTTTTTAAGATTGGTTTTGGCGTTGAAAAGCGCGTTTTAAAACATTGACCCATCCTTTTTCAAACGATAAAACCGAATTTTTATATGTTTTTGCAGCAATAATAAATAACACAATAATCAGCACAATGTGAATGATTACTGCAATAATACCTTCTATCGTTGAGACATTGGATAAGGATAAGCGAGAGAATGTCACAAACGGTGAGAAGAACGGTACATAACTCGTAATTTTGATAAATAAATTGTCTGGATTAAGCGCACCAAAATAACCTGAGTAAAATGCACCCATTATTAATAAAGTCATTGGCATTAATGATTGTGCCATATCTTCTATTCTAGACGTTAAGTTACCTAAAATAGCAGCTAAGATAACATAACTAAAGATGCCAAGAATCAAGAAAATCAATCCGAAAATAATTAAGCGAACGATATGAGGTGTAAATTCTACAGATATCGAGTCAAATGTATGTTTTAAATCAAATATAAAATAACAAGCGACGACAGTGATAAAGAGTGCTAAAACTTGAGTGAATGCCACAGCTAATACAGCTAAAATCTTGGCTAAGATATGATGCACAGGACTGACACTCGTAATAATCATTTCGGAAACACGCGATGTTTTTTCTGTCGCTACTTCCATCGCTATTTGTTGTGCATAGTTAATTGTAATAAAAAACATTAGAAATGTTCCTGCCATTACAATTGCTTTACTAAAACCTTCTTCTTCAGAACTTAAATTTTGATCTGCTTGACCTTCTTTTTGAACAATTTGGCTTTTAACATTACTATGTGCTTGTAACTTTTGTAAATCTTGTCCTTGAAGTCCAAGATCTTGTGCAACCTTTTGCACTTGTAGTTGAGTCAAAACAGATTGTAATGTCGATTTATCTTTATCTGAAGGTGTATCGTGGCTTAAAATAGTTCCATTGAGTTCATGTGTCTTCGTTTCATTAATAATGAAAGCTTGATCAATATCTTCCTTTTTTAATTTCTGCTTTGCTTGTTTTTCTGATACATGTTCAAACTTCGTGTCTTCATTAACAATCGAATATTGCTTTTTGACTTGTTGATACAAATTTTTATCCTGCGTTACGATTGCAATACGGTCTTCTCCACCGTCAAACAGTTTAATGATTTTATCCACATTCGCTAAACCGATGATGAGTAAAATCATGATGACCGTCGTCGTGATAAAAGATCTAGATCTCAACTTCTTTTGGTATGTGATTTGGAAAGTCGCTAAAAATTTATGCATTTTTGTCACCTACCTTCTCTATAAAGATTTCATTAATCGTTGGTTCCATTAGTTGAAAACGTTTCGCATAACCTTTTTGTTGAACGATTTGAAATATTGCTTCTGCCACAGTTTCACTTTCAATTGTAAAATGTTTTTCTGAGCGATGGGTTTCATAATGTAAAACACCCGGAAGTTGCGCCGCTTCTGATAAGTCATAAGGCGCATCGACGACAAGACGTTGATAGCCTGCTTGATGTTTCACTTGTTGAATGTCCCCTTGTACAACCATCTGTCCACGATTTAATATGCATATATCATCGCAGAGCTCTTCGACATGTTCCATACGATGTGAGCTAAAGATAATCGTCGTCCCTTTGGCGTTAAGACCTTTTACAGCATCTTTTAACAACTCTACATTAACTGGGTCTAACCCACTAAATGGCTCATCCAAAATCAATAGTGACGGTTCATGAATCATACTTGCAAGCAATTGTACTTTCTGTTGGTTTCCTTTAGATAGCGCTTCTATTTTTTTATGACGGTTTTCTGTAATTTGAAAGCGCGCTAACCAGTAATCTAAAGCTTTTTTAATATCCGCATTTTTCATCCCTTTTAAAGTCGCTAAATATTTGAGTTCTTCTGTTACAGTCAATTTAGGATGTAATCCTCTTTCTTCTGGTAAATAGCCAATTATGTCATACATCGTCTTATCTATCTTTTTACCTTCGTATGTAATTTTGCCTTCAGTCGGTTCAGATAATCCCAAAATCATACGAAATGTCGTCGTCTTACCCGCACCATTTCGGCCTAAAAAGCCCAACATTTTACCTTTTTGAAGTTCAAACGAAATATCATCTACTGCCACAAATTGTTTGAACTTTTTCGTGACCTGCTCTACTTTTAACGTCATTGATGTAGCTCCTTTCGCTATACGATTACTTTGAATATACAAGAATTCAGTTAAAATGACAAGTATATTTGTCAAAATGACTTATTTATGTTTCATTAACGGCATTGTAGTACCCTTAAAGCATAACGTAAATTGAAGCAGTTAACCTCACTTAATGTCACTTTGTAGAAAAAAGTGTAGCCAAGATGAAGTACTGCCTTAAAAGATGTCAGCACAGCACCTCAATCTCAACTACACGGGAGCCTCTTTTCTATTTATTTAATAACCTACTAAATATGCTACAGACATTGCCACTGCACATATCACTACCCATGCAAGTATCAGTTTCCATACAAATTTAATCCACTGTGTATAGCTTATATTAGCGACTGCTAAGGCACCCATTAGAACAGCAGATGTTGGAAAGAGACTATTACTAATTGCATCACCATATTGAAAAGCTAAAACTGTAATTTGTCGATTCACCTCGAGTAAATCTGAAATTGGCACTAACAACGGCATTGTAGTTAAAGCTTGACCTGATCCAGATGGAATGAAAAAGTTGAGGAAAAATTGAAAAATGAACATCCCTATAATCGTCACAACTGATGGTAATCCTTCTAACATTGATGTCATGAAATAGACAATCGTATCGATAATCTTTCCGTTTTCTAAAATAACGATAATCCCTTTCGCAAAACCAACAATCATTGCACCAAATAAGACATTTTTCATGCCCTCTAATAAAGCGTCGAATGTACCGTTGAAGCCCAATCCAGCTACAAAGCCAGCAAGGAGTCCCGCTAACAAAAAGTTTGCACTCATTTCATTAAATGTCCAACCGAATTTAAAAATCCCAAAAATATTCAATCCAATAGCGCCAACAATGAATAATAGGCTGACGAATTGTCTACGCGAAAATGATGGAACCGCTTCTTGTTGATGACGATCCACTTCTTCCTGTTCTAATTTGTATACGATACTCTGTTCAGGCGAACGTTTCACACGTCGCGCATAGCGCATGACCACCACCATTGCGGCCAGCAGAATAAAAATATAAATGATAGAACGCAATCCCCATCCTGAGAATAGTGGGAGTTCGGCGACGCTTTGTGCAACGCCGACTGTAAATGGATTGAGCATCCCTCCAATAAAGCCACTCGCTGCACCTAAAATAACGATTGCCGCCCCCGTCAATGCATCGTAACCTAAAGTTCGTGCAATTATAATCCCGATAGGCACAAAAATAATCGTTTCTTCCGCGAGTCCAATTGAAAAACCTAAAATTGAAAACATTAACATAGTGAGCGGGATCATTAACACTTTAAACTGCCCTAATTGCGTCATCAATCGCCGAATCCCTGCTTCTATTGCACCGCTCTTATGTACAACGCCAAAAGCGCCGCCTACTAAAAAAATATAAAAAACAATTTCTCCACCACTTATTAATCCTTCTGGTACAGCACGAAAGATATCCAATAAACTTGCAGGGTGTGAAGGTAATACATGATAAGAATCAGGCACAACAACCGTCTGACTATTGACCTTTTTTCGTTCAAATGTACCCGCCGGTATCAGATAAGTCAATAGTGCAGCCACCACAATCACCATCATCAATAAAGCATACGTATGTGGCATTTTAAGTTTTTTCAGCTTGTTTTTCATGATTAAAACATCCCTCTTGTTTAAATTTTCGAAATAAACTGACTTTTATTTATATACACTTAATCCATCTGTTCTAATCATGCGCTCTGAATTAAACAAAAATGCTCAAAAATGAAATGCTTGCTTACTTCATCTCATCTTTGAGCACACTTGATTTAATATTTATAAGGATCTTGTTCTATTTGTTTTTGTTGTGATGTTTCGTATGATGTGAATGATTCCTCGTTTGAAGCATCATCTTTTAGTTCATCGTTAGGGAAGCCCTTATCATGACCGGCCTCAATATATTTAGGCGAAGGTCCATATTTATTGACTTGTTCCTTACTATCAAGCAAGGCAATAATTAAACACACAATATTTAAAATGATTGTGAGGCTAAGTAAAGTATAACCTAACCAATCTGGAATAAAATCAAAATTCAAGTTTCCAGTCACTTTTGTATCGACCCCATTGATGTTTCCTTCAGAAATATCTTCATCAGGGCTTAGGTCACTGATAATATTATAAATGATACTAACGATAAAACTAATCATTGGAATCCACATTGAAAAGACCACATCATGAAATCTTCTGACCTGTAACGCTAAATTAGGAATAATGGTTGCTAACGCATAGAGGAATATAAGAATGACTAGAATTACACCTAAAATGGGTCCTGCTCCTGGGATAAAGAAACATAAGAATGCAATGAAAAATGTGACAACATAAATCAAAAAATTCCAAAGCGCTACCCACCAGTATTCACTTCGACGACTTCGCCCTTTGAAGTTAAAGTAATTTAACCAAAAATATTTGTAGGCCTCTACAAAGCCAACTTTCGGCGTGACGTACATGATTGATCCTCCTTGTATTTTCTCTTTTCTTCAGTGTACCATACTCTTTAATGAATGTAACAGGTCCCTTTTTCACGATGCATCTCTTTAATATATTTCCCTTCGATGTGGCTATGAGTTGGTTTTGACACGCAAGTTCGCTACAATATGAATCATCATCATATATGGAGGCACGTATTATGGATTTTATTCATCGTCCAACGATTCAAACTGCTCAAGACTTATTAGGCGTTCAATTGATTTATGAATCTGAACACCATACGCTTACAGGATATATTGTTGAAACTGAAGCTTATCTCGGCCATCAAGATCAAGCTGCACATGGTTTTCAAGGGAAGCGCACACCGAAAGTCGAATCTCTCTATCAAGAAGGTGGCACGATTTATGCGCATACGATGCACCGACAATTATTAATTAATTTTGTGACCCAAACAGCTGGTGTTCCTGAAGGCGTCCTTATCCGTGCCATTCAACCAGAGCAAGGCATCGATATTATGGAATACAATCGTGGCAAAAAAGGCTATGAATTAACGAACGGGCCGGGAAAATTAACACAAGCATTACAAATTCCGCGTGCAATAGATGGCTCCAAATTGAATATAGGCCGATTAAAAATTGATACAAAACATCGCAAATATCCAAGAGCAATTGTAGCAGGCCCTCGAATTGGCATCCCAAATAAAGGACAGTGGACGGATGAACCGCTACGTTTTACGGTTAAAGGAAACCCCTATGTGTCCCATATGCGTGCGAAAGATCGGTTACCCGCACATGAAACGTGGAAATCTTCGTAATAAAAAAGCAATGAATCTCGAACTGAAAACGCTGTTCGAAATCCATTGCTTTTTCTTTATGCTGTTTCTTTCCTACGAAACATACCGATATGAATCGAAATAATGGTACAAATAACTAAAATAATTGGATAAAACGAATATTTCAATACTTCTAAATATGTGACATGACCAAATTGTTCGGCCATTAACATACCACTATCGTGCGGTAGTACCATCAATGCACTCGCTGCAAAGATATCTAATAAGCTTGCCATTCGTTTGGGCGCAATTTTATACATTTGTCCAATTTCTTTAGCAATCGGTGCTGATATAATAATTGCGACCACATTATGCACTAATGCAGCGGATAAAAAGCCTGATAGAAAGCTCATCGCATATTCAGCGCTTTTCGGTCCATTCGCACGTTTTTTCATCGTTTCAATAATCCAATCGATACCCCCGTAATATCGAATCAACGCAACAAGTCCGGAAATTAAAAACGCGATAAGGAAAATCATAAAGGTACCTTCCATACCTTCACCTATTTTAGTAGTCCATTCAAAAACGCCAATATTTCCTCTTGCTACACCAATCACGCCTGTGAGTAAAATCCCCGAAATAAGGACGAGCATGACGTTCATTCCTGCAATAGCAGCAACCAACACAAATAAATAAGGAAGTAAATCAATAAAGTTATAACTTAAATCTTTATCAATATGTCCCGTACCACCCACAATGGCATAAATAATAAATGTAATCACCGCAGCTGGAAGTGCGATTAAAAAATTCGCTTTAAACTTGTCTTTCATTTTAGCACCGACACCTGTTGTTGCAGCGATTGTTGTATCTGAAATAATAGACAAGTTATCCCCGAAATAAGCCCCTGCAATGACAGCAGCTGCAGCGGCTGCAACATTTAAGTCAGCAGACTGTGCTACAGCAACACCAATCGGGATAAACGCCGCTTGCGTTCCCGTTGATGTCCCTAATGATGTGGCTACAAAAGCACTCATCACAAAGATACCAGGTATGAGTAAACTTGGTGGTATGACTGAAAGCCCCATATTTACCATTGCTTCTTGTCCGCCCATCGCAGAAGCAGCGCTCGCGAATCCTCCTGCTAACAATAAAATTAATCCAAGTTCAGCAATACCTGAAGAACCCGCGTTTTCAGTAAAGATCTTAATCTTTTTCGCAACTGGTGTTTTCCGATCATAACAAACCCAAGCAATAACTATGGCTATAAATATCGCAACATGCCGTGGCAATCGACTGAATGGGTCTTTAGCACCTATCGCAGTAAAATATAAACCTACCCCAATATATAAGACGAGAAAAATGATAAGGGGTAATAATGCGAGTGCACCATACTGTTTTTGACTTCTTAATTCTTGTGACATCTCTTTCTCCTTATACCTTAGTTTCACGATAAGGATTATACACCATTATTTAACTTTGACAAGTCACTTGCTTCATTACTTCTACATATTCGTTTTAAGATTATTTACTCACTATCATACAATCCAAACAAATGATGGTTTTCGTATAAAGTCGTTTTCTTAATCATCAGTTGAAAAAGTAACATAACCCGTCTTATTTTTAATAACGACCCGATGCTGTCCTTCACCAACTTGCTTATGCTTTAAGTTTTCAATATCTTCTAAATCGACATTCCCATAGCGATTTTGTATATCGAATCTCGTATTACGGGGCTGTGTTTTATAAGTGACTTCGACGCCTCCTTTTTCATTTTCAATTGTTATCGGAATATCTATTGGTACATCACTTAAATCTGTATGACCTAAACGGTTATGAATGAGTATCTCTTTATAATCTGTTGATTCGCTTTCTATAAAACCAGAACCTATTTGCGCATTCAGCGTATCGATCTGACTATGATTGATTACGATTGAGCCAGAATCTGTATCTACACTCAACTTATTGATATTTAATTGTTCGATATTCATGGCACTTTTTGCTGACTTTAATGAAAGTTCATCTAATTTCGATTTTGGAATCGTGATTAACACTTTATGACGTTCTACATCTTTAAAAGGATTGACATTAATACGAGGTTCTACTGCATCATTTCCTTTAATGTTAATATTTAATTGTTGTTGATGTTGCTTAGCTTGAATCGCATTTTTCTTGTCAGTAAACGCACCTTCAATTTTGAGTTGATTCCCAGTAGTAAATTCCACATCTTTTCCTTTAGCTTCAATATGTAGCGATTTTATTTGAGACGTATCAAACTTCTTCTCTATTTTGTCATAGTGCACTTTAGACTGTTGATTAAAAAAGGTGTAATAGATGGTACCTACAATACCAACGATAAAGAGGAGCAAGCCGACTAAAAATAAAATCTTGAGTGTCTTTTTCATGATTGATCACCTCTCTTGATCAATTGAATATTCCATTTTAAATATTTAATGACAATCAAGTAACTCCATTTCACAATAATAATGATTAAAACGACGAGCATGATACCTAAGCCAAGCCACCCTATCGCTGCAAACCAATCTGAAATTAAAACAAGGGCTGTTGTAAACTTTTGTTGATAGAACACTAAAAAAGGGGCTGCCAAGCCAATGAGTCCTACGAATGCAAGGCTGATAAGCAAACTAATGTATATCAATAATGGACCTGTAATTAAAATAAAATTAATAACGCTCAACCCTAATACAGTTATAATTGCTTGTCCCGTATTAGAAAAACCCTTGTGCTTTTCTGCTTCACCTACTGCACTTTCAGCATTAATTGCTTTCGCCATATCTTTAGGATGACCTAGCATCTTGACGATTTGTTGTTCAGTTTTGCCATCATTCAAACCTTCAATAAAATGATTTTCGTATTCTGAGACAATATCCTGTTTCTCTGTTTCAGACATATTTTTCAAATGCTCATAAAGTAAGGCTAAATATTCATTCTTTGTCATGCTTGCTCACTCTCTTCTATAAATAGTTGTACGATATCTACAAACGCACGCCATTCCGATTTTAATTGATTCAAGCGCACCAAACCTAACTCTGTTAATTCATAATATTTTCTTGCTGGTCCTTCTGTTGAAGGTTGATAATATGTCGAAAGATAACCCTCTTTCACTAAACGCCTTAATAAGGGATAAACGGTACCTTCTGCAATCATCATTCGCTTAGAAATGTTTTGCACAAGGGAGTAACCATATTGTGCCTCTCCTTTAATAATCAAAAGGACAATCATTTCTAATGCACCTTTTTTAAATTGTATATTCATCACAAAACCTCCAACTATACATCAATCAGTACTGTTTAAAGTATAATACTAAACTTAACTTACCTAAGCTATTAAACATTACAAGGTACTGATTAAAAATTAAAACACAATCTTTCAATAATGAATGGTTGTGTTTTATTTTTTGATGCTTATATTCGTTTTTTAATGTGTTAGGACAACTGGTTCATGTTTTCCATTGATCTCAATACGATGTGCAATGGTTTCATGTTCGGTTTCTATATACAAAATAAAAGGAGGATGTCCATCTTGACTAAGCGGAATATGAATTGATGTCACCTTATCTATATCAATGTCACTTTCCAATATCATACGCGCTTCGGCATCAACAAGCACAAAGGAAGGAAGCGGTGCACCATCAATATCTAAAATCTGTAATTGTAGCATCAAACCATGCTGATTGATATCTTTAATGACGATTTCATAATTCTCAATACGATCATTCGCCCGTTCTAAAATATAAAGATTTTGGCATAAATCCATTTCGAAATCTAGCTCAGCTGAATCGCTTACAACATCCATTGACTGAAAACCAGTGATTAACTCTATCTTATTATTTTGCCCATTAATCATCGCCGTCACATCGAATTCAATTACGGCTTGCGTTGTATCGACAACCCCCAAACTCATGTCATTCACTTTAATGAGAAAAAGTTGATTGATGCCTTCTATATTTAGATGATAATCTTTACTGTCATCAAAGTCTTTGATATCAAAATATTGTTGGTAACTTAACCAGTTCGTACATCCAAGTTGTTCTAAATCTAATCCGACATCCCCTGAATCATGCTGTTCCGACTTCTCCCATGTGTAAGCGACTTCTTCGTCAGTCTCAAAGCGTTTCACTGTTGACTCCCATTCACCAGCTAAAACGGTTATTGTATGATTTATATAATCCATAGAATACGAATTAAAAACATGTCGATTAATATAAGGTATATAACGTATTCTACGTGCAAGGGGTTGAGGTTGCGCCTGTCGCATTGGCTTATTCCTTAATTTTTTCATTTTCCATACACCTCTAAATAGAATATTATTTTTTATTATACAATTAATTTAACACTATAAAAGATATGAGAATATATACCAATCATCACAAATTATGGTAAAATGTTTCCATATCTTTAAGCAGAAGGTGTTGGCATGCAAATATTATGGAAAATGTTTAAAAAAGACCAATTCGAGGCACACGTTGATGAGTGTGGCATCGAAGTTGGAACGCCTCAAGGGGGTTACCAATATACTGTGTCAAAACCGGCTGTATTACATATCGTCATGGCAGGGACTGGCAGACTCATTTATCAAAATCAAACTTATATTTTAAAACCGGGTGATTTATTTCTGCTTCAACAAGGTATGGAAGTTCATTATGAATCAGAACTAAATGAGCCGTGGACTTATTATTGGGTCGGCTTTAGTGGCAAAATTGCACTAGACTATTTGAATCGAACCACTTTAAAAGAGCGTATTGTAGTCCAAAATGAAAACACGGGTGCGATTGAACATATCATTTATCGCATGTGTCATCGCTCGGTTCACTATTCGACTGAAGCATCAGATGATATCCAGCATATGCGTGACTTGTATGAACTGCTCTATCAGTTACATTTGCATTTCCCAAAACCGTTTGCTGTTGTTCAGACTGAGATTTATTCAAATGTGCGTGAAGCGATCCGCTATATCAATGACAATTATATGAAGGCCATTACGATTGCCGATGTCGCAAAGCACGTCAATGTGAGCCGAAGCTACTTGTATAAAATGTTCAAAAAACATATCGATCAATCCCCACAAAATTACTTAATCCATGTTCGGATGTATCAAGCTTCAAAACTTTTTAAAGGAACCAACTTGCAAATCCAAGAAATCGCATATCGTGTTGGTTATAAAGACCCTCTCCTTTTTTCTAAAACTTTCAAAAAACAGTTTGGCATGAGTGCAACAGCATATAGAAAATCACAACAACCTTCTGATTAATTTGAACTATTTAATAATAGTATATTGTGAGAGATTACATCCAATTTTATATTTATATAGATTTTTGCCCTTAAAAAAAGTATAATTATTTAGTATGGGGTTGAAAGCCCTTTCTATTTCATTAACTTAAAGGGGGAACGTAACAGTGATAGAGCTGAACAGTATTACAACGTTGTTTGTTGCGTGTCTATTGCTTATTATTGGTCAAGCAATCGTCAATAAAGTTGCACTTTTTAATCGATTAAGCATCCCTTCACCCGTAATCGGTGGACTGATTTTTGCGATTATATCTGCGATTCTTTCTTCAACAGGTGTGCTTCATATTAAATTAGACGGTGACTTTTTCAGAGACTTTTTTATGCTTGCCTTTTTTACAACAATTGGTTTAGGCGCTTCATTCAAGTTATTAAAACTGGGTGGAAAAGTATTAATCGTCTATTGGATTTTATGTGGTGTGCTTGCGACATTCCAAAATATCATTGGGGTTTCAATGGCAAAAGTTTTACATATTGATCCTTTACTCGGGTTAACTGCCGGTGCCATGTCAATGGAAGGTGGACATGGGAATGCCACTGCATATGGTCAAACAATTCAAAGTTATGGTATTGACTCAGCTGTAACGGCAGCATTAGCGGCGGCAACACTGGGTCTTGTTGCTGGTGGCTTAATGGGTGGCCCCGTTGTGCGTTACCTTATAAAAAAACACGATTTAGCACCTGCACATACAGAAGAAACACAAAAAGATTATTCAGAAATCGACATTAATCGTCGCTTACATAAAAACTTTTCTATTAACGAAGTCTTTTTCATTCAAATGACGGTCATCCTATTTTGTATGGGATTAGGGACATTTTTAGGCAAAGCATTTAGTGAATGGTCAGGCTTGAATATTCCATTATATGTTGCGTCTATGTTTATCGCTGTCATCATCCGTAACATTTCAGAGTATACGAACTTAAATTTAATTGATTTAAAACTGACAAATCAAATTGGCGATATTTCATTGAGTGTGTTTTTATCCATCGCGTTAATGAGCATCAAACTCACGGATGTGTATCATCTTGCACTACCGCTTATTGTTATTGTCATTTGTCAGGTTATTTTCGTAGCGCTCTTTTCTATCTTTGTTGTCTTCCGTTGTCTCGGTAAAGACTATGATGCTGCCGTCATGATTGGTGGTTTTATCGGACACGGCTTAGGTGCAACACCTAATGCGATGGCCAATTTAGATGCGATTACGAAAAAGTTTGGGAATTCTCCACGTGCCTATCTTGTTGTACCTATCGTGGGTGCATTCCTCGTAGATTTACTCGGTGTACCAATTATCACAACTTTTATTAATATTTTTAAACCTTAATGGATATTATGTAAGAGATTGATTTATGATATTGAAGTAAAAATACCTAAGCTATTTTCACTTCTTAAGCTAACATTTTAAAACGGATGCTAAAACATACTAAGATTAGCTGTGAAGAAATTTATGACGATAGATTTCTTCACAGCTAATCTTAGTATGTTTAATCTATATATATAATCTCTCTCGTTAATTGCGTTTTTTTCATTATTCATTCAATGATACGCACGTGTCTTATTTTTATAATAGTGTACACTAGGAAAGCGAAGTCATCTCATACAAAGTTTAATCATAAAAAAGCGCTAGGACGACTTTTATTAAAAATCATCTTAGCGCTTTTTATTTTGGGATTGACATCCCAGTTCATTTTTTATGCTTCTTGTCGTCGAATTTCCCAGTAATAAGGATTTTCTAATTGTGACCAATCTGCATCAATTTCATCACTATTTAATAGACAAGCATCTAATTCTGCTGTAATTTTTTCTTCATCTAAATCTACACCAATAATAACGAGTTGCGTATGACGATCTCCATATTCAGGATCCCAATCTGCGCGCACATCTTCTCTTTCTTGTAAGATTGCAGCTTTTTCAGCTTTAGGCATTGTTGCGACCCAAAATGTGACAGGATGAATATCTACAGCCGTACCAGCTTGAGAAACAAGACACGCAACTTGGTTGTATTGGGCTAACCATGCAATCCCTTTTGCACGTACAATTGATTCTGACATATTTTCCAACCACGTATTAAAACGTGCTGCATGGAATGGTAAACGACGTTTGTAAACAAATGATGAAATACCGTATTCTTCTGTTTCCGGCGTATGTGTTGCATGACCGCCTGCTTCAAGTTCTTGTAACCAGCCTGCTGATTGACTCGCAGTATCAAAATCAAAACGTCCTGTTTCTAATACATCATCTAAATCAACCACTGAATTTACTGTACGGATAATTTTTGCGGATGGTTGTAACTTACGTAACATCGCTTCTAATCGATTCGCTTCTTCTTCACTAACTAAGTCGACTTTGTTTAATACGAGGACATCACAGAATTCGATTTGATCAATTAACAAATCTGCGATAGTTCTTTCATCTTCTTCGCCCACTGCTTGATCACGATCTAATAACATATCGCCTGATTGGTAATCTTTAATAAAACGGTTAGCGTCCACAACTGTAACCATCGTATCTAGATTACAAATTTCTGTTAAGTCGATACCAAGCTCTTCATCGACATATGAGAATGTTTGTGCAACGGGTACAGGTTCAGAAATGCCTGTTGACTCGATCACAATTTGATCAATACCACCACGTTGAACAATACGTTCGACTTCTTTCAATAAATCTTCTCTTAACGTACAACAGATACAACCGTTTGATAACTCTACTAATTTTTCATCAGTACGAGACAATCCGCCCCCATCGGCAACAAGATCTTTATCTATATTGACTTCACTCATATCATTGACAATAACAGCTATTCTTTTACCCTCTCTGTTATTAAGAATATGGTTGAGTAACGTTGTTTTTCCTGAGCCTAAATAGCCACTTAAAACGGTAACAGGTATTTTACCCATTATAAACCCTCCTCTATTCTACTACAAATCGTAATAATTACGTTTTACAGTATATAACATATTCTTACAATAACGCAATGATAAATTCTTTTAACCGTTTAAGTTTCATCAATCTAGCGCTTTAGAAGTCCTCTAAAATAAAAATGCCCTCCAAAGTTTCCATTTTTTAAATGTTCACTTTAGAGGGTGAATATCCTATTTTTTGTTACATTGATTTTTATGTCGAAAACCTATCTCTTCATTTTAAGAAGCAATCTTAAGCTAGAGTTGTCGTTGTTGCATCCAGTTTTTCAAATAAGGATCAAATACAATCGCTGACTGTCTCAACTCTTGAATCGTTCGTGCATTTAGTAAAGTCATGATATGCGCCATTTGTGTTTTAAAATTCTCTATATATTGAACCGTCTCTTCAACACCTGCTTCATGGACGCGTTTTAGAATAGGGCGAGACATTCCCACCGCTTCAGCACCTAGGCGCAATGCCTTCACTGCATCAAGCGGATGACGTATTCCCCCACTCGCTAAAAGATGTACACGATTACTTAAATTACGTGCCTCTAATAATGAGACGACTGTAGATTGTCCCCAATCACTTAAATATTCCAATCTTTAAGGACACGACGCTCATTTTCAATAGAGATAAAGTTTGTACCGCCCCGTCCACTGACATCGACATATTTCACGCCATGGTCAATCAAATCTTGTATCGTATCATAACTCATTCCGAAACCGACTTCTTTAACGATAACCGGTATTTGAATAGCTTCTACAATTTTTTTAATCTGTGTCATCCAATGTTTAAATTCACGTTGTCCCTCTGGCATGACAAGCTCTTGGGGGGCATTTACATGGATTTGTAGTGCATTCGCATCTACAATTGAGATGGCCTCTTTTGCTTGAGCAACCGATGCTTCTGCACTAATATTTGCCCAAATCTGTCCTTCTGGATGGTTTTGACGTACCACTTCATATGAATGACGCACATCTGGATTTTTAAAAGCCGCATGCATACTTCCAACTGCAATCGGCAAATGTGTGGCTGCTGCAACTTGGGCCAACTTCGTATTCATGTCAGCTGTCCATTCAGAGCCTCCTGTCATCGCATTCACATAAAGTACGTGTGCCATTTCTAATGCTTGGCATCTTGATTTTAACGAAACATCTTCGACATCAATTGTAGGTATCGCATGATGGACAAATTGGATTCGATCAAAATCAGATTGCTGTGCTTCACTTTGTGCAAGCGCTAATAGAACATGTTCATTTTTTCGTTGTTCTCTTTTTTCAGTCATTGAGTAGCGTCCCCTTATCATCTTTTCTTGTTTTGACTATATCATAACCTATCGCATGATGAACACCTTTCGACCTTTAAAACCAAATTTCTACTGTTATCTTTACCAGTATTTAACATCACAAAACTTTAAAATTTACGTTATAATATGACAAAAATGCAAAACGAGGTGTTAATATGATTCACTTTCCATTTTATGATGAAAATAGCGTCCAAGAAGATTGGATTGATCGCAATCAACATATGAATGACTCAGAATATGCACGTGTCTTTAGTTTAGCGATTGATCACTTTCACGATCAAATCGGTTTGTCCAATCCTGAAAGAGATGCAAGAAATTATACTGTTTTCACCCTTGAAACGCACATCAACTTTCTCAAAGAACTGACATTGCATACGCCTATTGCCATTAAAGTCAATATTTACGATTTTGATGAAAAGCGAACACATTACTTCCTAGAATTAATCAATCGCAATACGAACGAAGTTGCCGCAACTGCAGAAACGATGATGATGGGCATTGATAAGTCGACACGCCACGCAGCCCCTTATCCTGAAGATATATTTGCACAGATCCAACATTATGCCCATTCACAAAACAGAACGGATTGGCCTGAGCAATTGGGGCATCGCATACAAATACCTAAAAAAGAAAAAAACTAATAACGAAAAGCTTTAAATTGCACTGCATTTTCTATAGAAACATAAAAAGACTGCGCGCCTCAATCTTAAATTAAGCGTCCGCAGTCTTTTAACATGTCATGTCTTCTTTACATATGAAGTTCCGGATTATTTAACGAATTATTTAAGCGTCAGTCGCACCACGGCGAATCATATCTGCTTTAGTGACGATAGGATATTTTTTGAATACGATTGAGCCAATATAGCCCCATATTAAACCAATAATTCCCATAATCACACCATAGATAACGACAGTCCCCCAATGATTAAAACCAAACATTACGATAAAACCTGCAATTGGCGTTGCAGTTCCGGTCGCATCATTCACAAGTCCAGAAAGAGCAATGACTAAGCCGGCGGTTGCGCCTCCGAAGAAGTTCGTAATATAAATAGGAATAGGGTTGGCCGAGACAATGTCTGCTTGTGATAATGGTTCAATACTTACAGATATTGTGGATTTACGGTCACCTAATTTGAGACGATGGAATAAAGTTCCGTTCATGAACGCTGAACTGAACGCTGCCATCGCACCAATAGCCATTGGCACACCTGTAAGGCCAAGCAAAGCCGTCAGTGCCATAGAGCTTAATGGTGCCGTACCTACTACCGTAATGATACCACCTAAAATAATCCCCATAATGATTGGGCTTGTATCAGTTGAGCTTTGGATAATGTCACCAATTTTAATTAATGTATTTTTAACGACTGGTGTGAACAATAATGCCACAGCTCGTGATAATGGCGCTACGATTAACACGGCCACAATCAAGTCGACACCATCCGGCACATATTTTTCGGTATATTTCATTAAGTAACCAATTAAATAACCTGCAAAGAAACCAGGTAATAAATCTAAGCCACCACAAGCCGCTGCAATGACTAAAGCGTAAACAGGTGAAACACCAATCGCTAATGCTGTTAAACCTGCTGCTGCCACACCACCTAAATTTCCGGCTGCAGCGCCGACTTGTTCAAGGAAAGCATTATGAAATACACGTCCCCCAACGTATTTGTTAAATGCTTCGACTAAAAACGTCGCGATAGCTGCATTCGCAAGTGCACCCATAGCACGCATGCCGTTTGGCGCTTTATATGTAAATAACGTGAAAATGACAAGTACTAAAATTAAAAAAGCAGTACCGATTAATAAATCCATAATGTCCCCCTCTTGTTATTCGAAAAGGCCCCTTAAATTTACATATTTATCAATTTCTGAATAACTTTATAATATTGATATTTTTGCATATAGTTAATTCTACTAAAAATTTTACTTAATTGCACGGCGCTTTACTTCATTTAAGAAATTGTTTGTCTCAGACGTTCATTTGATTCTATATTTAATCCAAAAAAAGCTTTATAAAAACAAAATTATTATGTAAATACGATAATCCGTTTCAATTTTGTCTTTATAACGCGAACATACGCTCACCATTCATCTTGCTATATCTATTATTTTTTCAAAACGTTTTGACTCAAAGCATTGTCTTTCATGCCTCGAAAATAAACTACTTCAATATAGAAAAACAGAATGGACTTTGATAAAAAGCACATTTGCATCTGCTTTTCATCAAAGACCATTCTGCTTATTTATTGTAGAAGTAGCACACCATCGCATGTCTGGCTTCATCTCTTTTATGGATGGATTGTTTTACGGATTTGTTTTAAAACTTTTCTAGATTCAACGATAGGATATAACGGAAAAGCCGTGACCATATCTTTATATTCATAAAAATGAATCGGCTGTTGCTCTGCCTCAAAATAATCAGCAAGCTTACGCATATCTGGATAAAAGATTTCACTTGTACCACCAAACATATAAACGGGTGGTAAACCACGAACTGGACCATACATTGGTGACACACGCGGATTTTTACGCTCTAAATCGTCGACCCAAACTTTAGCGACAGATTTTAAGCTAAACACATTTTGAATAGGGTCTTTCTTTTGAACTTGCTCTGTAATATCTGGATTAGAGAGCGAGAGATCGAGCCAAGGTGAAATTAAGTACAACTGGCGGGGCAATGGTAGCTCATCTTGCTCCATTAATTTTTGAACAAAGCTTAATGCCATATTTCCACCAGAAGCATCCCCCATAATCACAATATTATCTGCATCTGTTTCTTTCAGTAAACGACGATACGCTTGTTCAATGGCTTGATGCGTTTCACGATACGTATATTCCGGTGCTTTTGGGTAAATAGGCAAAACCACTTCATGTAACGTTTCATAAGCTAATTTATCCATAAATCGCCAATGAAAAACAGAGGGTTGTAACACAAAAGTGCCACCATAAATATATAAAATCTTATTTTTAATATGATGACCAAAGTTAAAACGAAAAACTTGCATGTCATCAAACATATCCTTCACTAAGTTCGATTTGACATTGATTTGCTCAGGTTGTTTATGTTTTTCTTTATTGAGTTGGCGTCGTTTTTCTAAATAGGCATCGATCTCATCTTGTGTTTTAAATTTAATATGACGTTGATGCGATAAATATCTCCCCATTAAATTACTCATGACATTACGTTTCAATTCAATCCCTCACTTTTGTCTACATTGTCCTCTTATTATGATTAATTCTATTTTAGGCTCCTAAAATAGAACATTCGCATTCTTTTTCATTATAATACGTTTTATCTATTGATGCTCTCATAAATTTTAAATAATTGTGATTCTAAACGATCTAAATCAATAAATCGACCTTCTCGATGCATTTCTTTCCCTTCGTAAAATAGGATATCAACTGGAACTGTAAAAATGGATAAAGCCCCGGCAATTTCGGGCACATCATCCGCACTCAAATGCCCTAAAGCAACACCTTCATATCGTTCAACGAGCGCTTCAACTCTTGGCAATACCGCATGACAAACTGAACAATTTTCTCTCGAAATATGCACAATTGCGATTTCATGCGTCTGTATAAACTGTTCATAGGCTTCTAAACTTTTTAATCTTTCCATCATCTACCTCCTTGCTATCATACAAATGATAACATTGATATACAAACATTTTTCAATGAATGCTTTTAAATTTCACTTGATAGGAAATTTATCCTATATGGATGGAGAAAATATCATTTATTGTAGCACCTATCAAGACAAATCTTTTTAAAACATCATCCAAAGACAAGAAAAAAAGGATTGCGATGAGCAGAACCTTTCAGATTTGTTGCTTACGACTATTAATATAGGCGTAGGTATAATATAATGCTTATATTATTGTCATTATCATTCGTTCAAAATCTCAAATCTTATTCTTGGAGGCGTCCTTTATGAAAGAGAAATCTCAATCCCAGCCCCATTTCCAGCAACAGTTTGACTATCAAACCATTCATCGTGGTAAGCGTTATGGCAAAAAACGTCGCTCATGGGTTAGTTTTACTCTTACTTTAATTGCGGCGGTATTTGTAACGATAGCTGCCTACAGCATGTATTCCGATACGCTGTTTAAAATGGGTTTCATTAATGAAAATGTCACTTTTGATAAGCTTAAAGTCATTACAACGCAATTGAGCAGCATTACACTCATTGATATTTCTGCAGTTGAACAAAAGCTCAGCGTTTTAATTAAAGTATTGAATGTTTTCTTTATACTATCTCTTGTTAACATCGTCTTAGCTTTATTAACACTCATTTTTAATCGTACGCTTTTAAAAATACTTAATTTCATCATTGCATTTTTCATCACATTGATTCCGATTGGTTTTCTTTACTACATTGATGAAGTTGCTGATGAATTTGCGAAACAACTTGCACCTTATGTTGGTCAAGTCGACGCTTCTAATTTATTAGCAGGCGCCAATGCGTTACATAATGCTATTATTTTCATGGGGATTGCGACATTCCTTTATTTCATTAGCTTATTCTTTAGAAATCGCCGTCCGAAAATTAAATAATAAATCGAAGCCACCTTCCGCATTCATTACTTTTGGATTGAAGGTGGCTTCGATTTTAATTTACTGTACAACAATTTCGCTTCAATGATTCATCTTATATCAACTTACTTATAAGGCACTGGCCACGTTTCAAGGTTTTCTGCCATATCCCAAAACATATATTCAAAGTAGCTCGTATAAACCACAATATCTTCTAATGCTCGTAACTTCTCTTCGGGCATACCTTCTGTGACCTGATTCATGATCCGTACAACATCGTCTTTAAATGTCGTAAATGCTTCCGAACTATACATCTCAATCCATTCCCCATAGAATGGATGATCAATCGCACCCTCAATTTGGCTCAGCGCTTCTCCAATATATTGATAACTCCAAGTACACGTTAAAACAGCCGCAATCACGTTTTCAATATCTCCGCGTTGCGCAAGATTCAACATATAACTCGTATACGCTAAAGTCGTACTCGCTGGCTTTGTTTCCTCTAACTCTTGTTCTGAAATGCCAAATCTTGCTGCATATTGTCTATGTAATGCCATTTCTGTATTTAATGTGCCTGCGACTAACTCACCGAATGTTGTCATCATCTCTAAATCCGACGCTTTAGTAACACCTATCGCAAAGAGTCGCGTATAATCGATTAAATAAATATAGTCTTGTTTTAACCAATGTTTAAACTTTTCTTGATCAAGTGAGCCGTCACCAATCCCTTTAACAAACGGATGATCAAGATAACTTTGCCAAATCGGTTTTACCCGTTCAAACAGTCGATCTGTAAATGTCATAACCGCATCCCCTCTCATCGTTTCTTTATTTAACATCACATAAATTTCCGAAAACTTCAAGAACAGAGGCAAAATTTGATTCCAATTTTTATTCACCAGTAAAACGGATGAATGTCGTTCTGTTAGCCCATTTCATATTTGTTATTCGTGCTTAAAACTAATTAATTTTTGATAGAGTTTATCCATATAATAAGCATCGAATGCAATATTACAATCAATGCGCCATTGATTCATAGATTGTATCGTAGACGTATACACATAACCGAACACTTCTACTGGGAAGTGCGGTTCAAAAGGCAGCGTCATCTCATGTGATTTCAGCTCACCTTCAAAGTACTTGGAAAATTGTTTTAAAATTAATCGATAAAATTTAGGATTTTCTTTTTGTGTTTGTAAAATGTTTATAATTTGTTGATCAAATGCTTTTTCCAGACTGCTAAAAGGATAATATAGCCGCTCTTCAAATTGTAAATTAAAATAAGGTTTCATCACACCTCTACAAACATACCAAAGTAGCTCATATTTATCTTTAAAATGCTGATAAAAAGTCGTTCGATGCACATTGGCTTTGTGACAAATATGATTAATTGTAATTTTAGTGAGCAATTGCTCTTCTAATAACTCTAAAAATATTTGAGATAATCTTAAATTTGTCTTTTGTACACGTATATCTTTTTCATTCATAATCCCCACCTTCACCTTTCTTCATGCTTAAAGGTGTTACCCCTTAATATGGCGTCTCTTTATACACATTTTGTTTATTATAAACTAACTTTTAATTCATTTACAATGAAAAAATTCTTGAAACGACATAATTATCAAATGTATATTGTTTTACTACATCTTTTATATAAGTATCATATTTAATTATATAAAAAAAGACGAACAAAGCTTTAATTAGAAAATAAATCGTTCAGGTGACGATTAAATGTACAAATATTGAGCTATTGGGATGGTTGATATGAATGGAAGTCGCTTCAAAATGTCAACTTTTCTAAATGACTGGAAACAAAAAAAACAGAATAGAAATTCAAAAAATTAATTTTGATTTCATAATCCTGTCTTTTTGAACGAAGCATCGTGACATATTATCATACAAATACACAATACACTATTCATCAGCCACAATCTGTCTATCGCTTCACTTATGGGCCATGCTTTTAATAGTCTTCATAATTGACGATTTTTAAATGTTCCCCATTGGCATCACCATCAATTAAATAATGGGATTGAATGATTTGACCTTGCTCATTTTCTTTTTCAACTAACACCGAATAAAAATCATTATTTTTACTTACATTCGTCACTTTGGGGTTTGTAAAATGATATTGTGTGTGTCCATTAATTTTCGCTTTCATGACCTCATAATTAGATGTATCTTTTAATAGATAACTTGAAACCTCAGCAAAATCTGATTTTTCATAGGCTTTATTGAGCGCACCTGTGTATTTCTTGATAAACTCACTGACTTTGTCAAAAGTATTCTTTTGTTTGGATGCATTAAATTTTTTAATTTCATCCTTATCAAAGGACAATTCCACTTCATTTTCAGACTGTATGTCATTCTTTTTGATTACTTTTTCATTCGACTTAAACTTTTGATCATAGGATTTTCCTTCCGCATAAATCACTATATCTTTGTTAAGCGGGAATGATTCATACGTTTCATCTGATCGCGGTTTAATTTTTTCACCATTAATGACAATCATTAAGTCTTTTTTATTCAAACCTTCAGTATTTTTAAGTTTCACTTTTACTTTCGCTTCTTCAAAATCCTCTGTTACAGGTATCGTCTCGTTGCTACTTTGATCAAAATCAAACTTCAGTTGTCCTTCATAAGTCCCTCGGTCTGTTGTCTTAACTGCATCAACTGCGTACCGTCCAGGGATGTAATTCCCTAAAGCGACGGATTGCCCTTTTTCAGTAATGATTTTCTTCTTCAAACCGTCTGATTCAAATTCAAAAGTTGCTTTTTCATTTGATTTGATGACAGCTTGTTTTGTAGGTGCTTTAAATCCGATATTATCAAAAATGAGATAGCGCCGCCCATTTTTACTAATTCGTAAAACATCTTGCCCCTTTTTCGTTTTAACGTAAGAAGCAACGGCTGTCTCATGATTTAAACTATCCACAGTGCGGAAAACATCTTTTTCAAATTTTTTCATTCCTATTTCATCTTTAATATATTTGATGTAAGTTGCCGCTTCTTTTCGACCTACTTTATTGTCCTTTGAACTAAGAATATTCGATACTTTTGCGACGTCATCGTTATTCACAGCATTAATTAATATTTTTGCTTGCGCTTCAGGAGAATTGAAATTTCTTAATAATAAAAACAAAATCATTAACAAAATTAGAATAAACGTAACGATAGCAATAGGTATGACCGTCTTTAATGGGAGACGATTTTTATGAGGAGGTGTTGAGTTTCCTTTAGTTTGTCGACTCAATGATGGCGTAGGTTCTTTCGAATAAGAAACTTGACTACCACAATGTCGACATATATTTTTCTGATTTATCGTTTCTTCTTCACAAACTGGACACCAGCTCATATTTTCACCTCTATTCCTTCTAATTAAAATTTTAACGATGCCTTTATCAAAACTTTTAGATTGCCCCATTAAGACGGCATCATTGGATAAAAACAATCTATTCGACTCAATTATAAACGACTGAGCTGAGATTTGATACGTTCATCTATCTTTTCAAGCATTTCCCGCGTAGCTTCAATTTGATTAAGCGGAATATCTGATAACATTTTATTGGCAAGATTAGCTATCAAATCGCGCGATGCACGTACATAATTTGCCCCTTCTTCGGTAAGTGCTACATATTTTAATCGTTTATCGTATTCATGATTCATTGTCATCCACTGAACTAGCCCAAGGTCCACGAGTTTCTTAATCCGCCTACTGACAGCTGCTTTATTGACACCTTGCTTTAAAGTAATTTCCGTTAAAGTTAATGATTTATGACTAGAGAGCATCAAAAGGACACTTGATTGTTCGTTAGAAACCCCATATTTCGAACGCAAATCTTTTAATAACGCTGTCGTTAACGCATTCATATTCGTCATAAACTCACCCATAAACGTTACATGTTGACTCATTGTTTTAGAATCAGCCATCGTTCATCACCACCTTCACAACATTCGACGATCTTTACTATCGTAACAACAATTATTTTATAATGAAACGGTCTTTTTTATCATTTTCTTGGAGAATTTAGTATGATGATTGTAAATGACAAATAAAGGACACACTTATTTAAATGAATATACTCACTTATTTTTTATTAACAAGCTACATTATAATCTTAATATTTATAAAGATAAAGCCACATCGTATATTAAATATTTCATTGTTTTATATTTTAATGCTAATCAATATGCTCATCGTTAGCAATACCTTTATTTTAGGAGAGAATCGGCTTCTTATGATGGGCATACTTTTAGGGTTAGGTTTATGTGCAATTGCGACATTACCTTTTCGATTTTTGATTAAACGCAACTACACGATAAAGTACGTTTTATTATATCATTTCATGCTGATCAGTTTAATTTTAGGTTGCTTTTTCGTGAAAGCCGTAATTCCAAGTGTTTTAACCCTCCCTTTTGATTTACTGATTAACTTGACAATCGTGTTTGTCGCATCGTGGCAATGTTACCTTTTGATGACTTATCAATTTAAACAAGTACGACCGCTGTATCAAAACCCAACGATTCTCATTTTAGGTGCAGGTATTTTTACAGAGCGTGTGACACCTTTATTAAAATCACGTTTAGATGCTGCCATGACATTGATCCCACAGGGTTCTTCTCAATTCAAATTGATTATGAGTGGTGGACAAGGTCCCGATGAACCGATACCAGAAGCATTAGCTATGCAACGCTATTTAATACAACATGGTATTTCACCGCAACATATCGTTTTAGAAGACGCTTCGACAAACACACAAGAGAATATTATATTTTCTAAAGCTTACTTGGATGCATCAGATATCGAAAAATTAGTCATCGTCACAAGCGACTTTCATATTATGCGTGCCCTTCGTATTGCACAACGCGAAGGGATTCAAGCGACTGGTTTCGGTGCACCTACACCACGCCTTGGCATCTCTTTACTCCACGATTATTGTGGATTGCTTTTCAAATATCCTTTTACTTGGTGGATTTTTGGTATCGTACAAGTTCTTATCGGTATCTATGGGCTATTGATGTAAACGTGCATGTGCCATTTGTTTGTCCACTTCATCACAATAAAAAGACTCGACTTTTGCGTGTGCTACTACACATTTTCAAAAATCGAGTCTTTCTTTTTATATGATTTAAAAGCTTATCAAGTTCATGATTGAACTGCTATTTTTGATGCATGCGTTTTATCAGATAATTGACCATCTTTCAGGTAAATCATACGATCAGCATAGTCGAATAATCGCTCATCATGTGTCACCATAATGCCGATTGCACCTTCTTCTTTCACTTGACTTTTAATCATTTCTACCACTTCCGTTGCACGCTTTGCATCTAAGCTTGCGGTAGGCTCATCCGCTAATAACAATTGTGGTTGATTCATCCAAGCACGCATAATCGCCACACGTTGCTTTTCTCCACCAGATAGCATATGTGGATAGGCATCTAGTCGATGTGCCAAGCCAATACGTTTTAACAGCGCAACCGCACGTTCACGAGCCGCCTTTTTACTCATTCCCGCTTCTTTTCCTACCAATTCTAATTGCGCACTGACTTTTAAATAAGGCACAAGATGTGCAGCTTGAAAAATAAAGCCAATATCTTTTAATCTTTTTTCAGTTAATTCACTTTGATTTAAATGATTGAACGCTTCACCATTTAATAAAACTTGACCTTCTGTAGGAGAAAGCAGCCCGCCAATAATAGATAATAATGTTGATTTACCCGATCCAGATGCACCATTTAAAATGACAAATTCACCAGGATTGACTTCAAAATTAATATTGTTCAGAACCTTGGTCTCTGCTTCACCCTTACCAAACGTTTTGACTAAATCTTGGACAATTAAACTCATTGATTTCCACCTCCAATTGCTTCAATAGGGTCAATTTTAAAAACACGAATCAACGATAACAGCGCCCCAATCACGGCGACCACGATAAAGACAATCACAACGAGCACCATGTTCATCATACTAATATGAAACGGCATTGTAACAGGCAATGCTGCGGAAAGGCCTGCAATAACTCCCAATGCAATCAAGACACCAATGATTGTAATAAACAGAATTTGGAATAGTAATGACCATAATAAGTGACTTGTCTTCATTCCGATTGCTTTCAAAATACCGATTTCTGCCGTTTTTTGAATCGTCATCACATAGAAAAATGCAGTCAAAACAATAGCAGTAATTACAAATAAGCTGACAATCATCATATTCAGTGGTGCTTGTTCTGCTTGATAACTTGGAATTGCACCCGTTAAATCGTCTTTATTTACGACTTTCACATCTTTTATCTGTTTAAGATGGTCAATATCATTTTTACTCACATGATTCAAAAAGTATAAAGCAGTCGCACTTTGATGATTGGCAACTTTCTTAAGACCGCCTTCATTGACCAATGCCACATTCGTATGTGCATACATCGCATCATCGAAGAAGCCGACAACTTTCAATTTTGTATCATTCCCTTTGATATGAATCGTATCACCGATGTGTAAACCTTCTCCCTCGAGTTTACTATTTATAGTGACTTCCCCGTCATGTTGTGGAAGTTGACCTGCTTTTAATGAAGGTAATTCTTGCTTCGGCATTGTTGCGAATAACATATCCATCGTATCCCCTTTAAATTTTCCAGTTGCCATGGTTAATTTTAAAGGAGACTGCGTAACGAATTTTTCAACGGCTTGCTGTTCCGAATCTGACAAATTCGATTTTTCAAGTTGTTGATCCACGCCTTTTTGAATCACAAATTGTTCTGATTTAAAGGAATCAATAAGCGAAATATTTTCTCTTGCTAAGCCCTGTGCTAATCCCGTAATAAAGAGCACCATACTTGCCAGTAAGATCACAATAAACGTAATTAACAGATATTTAAATTTATGAAACTTCAGTTCATTTAATGCAATAGACATGAACACGACTCCCTTTCTTTCTCATTTCTCTCACAGTTTACTTCGGAAATATGAACTGAATATGAACAATAGACGGTTTCATCATTTTTATTAAATATTTTCGTGAAAGACGTTTAGGGAGCGCTGTGCAACAATCACCTTTGGTTACCCAGTTTCAAAATAGACATGATACAATAGATAACAAATTATGAAACGTCGCTCTCATTTATAAAAGAAAGGTTGTGGAAGCATGCCAGTCACGTGTTTAATCGTAGACGATGACCCTGAAATACTAAACTATGTCGAAACACGCCTCCAACATGAAGGCTATCATGCCGTTTCATTAAAAAGTGGAGAAGCCGCACTGAGTTACCTTGAAAAGCACACGATTGATATTGCAATTGTAGATATTATGATGGACGGTATGGACGGTTTTGAGCTATGCCAAACTTTAAAATATGACTATGAATATCCCGTCATTATGTTAACAGCACGAGATGCCCTAAACGATAAGGAACGCGCCTTTTTAGCTGGAACAGATGATTATGTCACAAAACCGTTCGAAGTGGCTGAACTTGTCTTTAGAATTAAAGCTGTATTAAGACGATATCAAGTCGAAACAGCTACACAACTGACATTAGGAAATTTAACAATAGATCAAAGTCAATTAGAAGTAAAAGTGGGGTCTAAAGGCATGATATTACCTAATAAAGAGTTTGCCTTACTGAGTTTATTAGTTGCTTACCCTAGACAAGTTTTTGAACGTGAATCACTGATTGAAAAAATATGGGGCTTGGATTATGAGGGGGATGAAAGAACTGTGGATGTCCACATTAAACGCTTGCGCACGCGATTGGCTAAGCTTGGAGCTAATATCCATATCGAAACCGTTCGTGGTATCGGTTATAAGGTGATGGAAAATGCTTAAATCACTTTATTCTCGTTTTGCTATTTATACACTGACGGTTATGATTATTAGCGCCCTTTTAAGTTTTGAAATTTCCAATATTTATTATCACTTTGAACTCAAAGACAAAAACGATGCGAAAATAATGGCTACTTTAAAACGCGCACAAGCTTATAAAGAAGCACAGCAAGAACAAGATTTAAAGCGCTATTTAACATTATTAGGAAATCTTAATTATCAAGTGGTCGCATACAATGCAAAGGGGGAAGTTCAATCTTTCGGAGAACCTTTTAGGAAAGATAATTTAAATCGCGCAACAATTTCACACGTCTTATCCGGTCATGACTATCACGGAATCGCAAAAAGACCTTTTCATCCTTTTATTACTGGCTTTTTTGATAATGAAACACGTAATACAGTCGGCACTCAATTTAAAACTGATCATGGTCGTTATGCCGTATTTATCCGACCTGATATCGGTCATACCTTTGCAGAATTTAGAATTTTTCTGCTCGTTTTACTCGTATTACTCGTTGTTATTTCTATTTTACTTGTTATTTGGTCCACTTATGCTTTAGTGAAGCCTGTGAAACAACTTAGAAATGCAACAGAACGTATGATGTCTGGTGATTTCGCAACACCAATTGCTATTACACGTCGTGATGAATTGGGGACATTACAACAACATTTTGATACGATGCGCCTTGAATTAAAACAACTCGATGATATGCGCCAACACTTTGTACAAAATGTCTCTCATGAGATTAAAACGCCTTTAACACATATTCATCATTTATTAACCCAATTACAACAAGAAAAAACAACGCCTAAACAATCGGACTATATTGCTAAGATTTATGATGAAACTCATCGCTTAAGTCAATTGACACGTCAGCTTCTATTGTTATCTGAACTGGACAATGATGCACATCTTCAATTTGACGATGACATCAAAGTACATCAATGTGTATTGGCTATCTTAAAAAACGAAAACTATGCGATTGACCAAAAGAATCAAGTCTTAATATATGATCTGGATGAAGTTACGATTAAAGGAAATCAACGTTTACTGACCCAGGCTTTTGAAAATATCATTCGTAATGCGATTAAATATACAGATACTTATGGGACGATTGAAATCCAACTCACAGCAAATGATAAGAATGTTTACTTTGAGGTCACAGACGATGGCCCTGGTATGTCTGAATCAGTTCAAAAACACATCTTTGAGCGTTTTTATAAAACGACATCACATACTGATAGCAATGGATTAGGCCTAGCAATTACAAAATCTATTATAGAACGCCATCATGGAGAAATTAGCGTTAACAGTCAACTGGGTGACGGCACGACATTTACAATCATATTGCCACGCCATGCTTAACAAGAGTCTAAAGCCTTGAGCAGAACGCACATAAGCTGTAACAATCTGAATCTGGAAAAGACTTTCGTTTCTATAAGAAAGTAATCACCTTAGCTCCCCCGCGTTTCCCTCATTTATTATTTAACAAATGAGGTTCAATTTCATTATGTCATTAAAAAAAGGGACAAAACTTTTGATTTCAAGTTTTGTCCCATTCATTAGGCTTTGGTTACGCCTTTATAACTTCTATATTTAAAGATAAGTCACTATTAACTTAATAATGTACCAGACTCATCTAATTTTAATTGTTTTGAAATTTCATGATTCAAAGATTTAAAAAGTTCGATTTCATCTGTAAGACGCTTACCGAATGAAGGTACCATTTCTTTTACACGTGGCTCCCATTCTTTAAATTGATTTGGAAATGCACGTTGTAAAATGTCGAGCATCACTGCAACTGCAGTAGAAGCACCTGGTGATGCGCCTAGAAGTGCCGCAAGTGTACCATCTTTAGAAGTAATCACTTCCGTACCAAATTGAAGCGTGCCTTTACCTTTTTCTTTAGTATCTTTAATCACTTGAACACGTTGACCGGCCACAACTACTTCCCAGTCTTCATTTTGTGCAGTTGGTACAAAGGCTTTTAAATCCGCCATTCTTTGATCATTTGAAAGTAACAGCTGTTGGATGAGATACTTCGTTAATCCCATTTCTTTCGCACCCGCTGCTAACATAGTTGTGACATTATTAGGTTTCACAGATTTAATGAGATCTAAATATGAACCTGTTTTCAAAAATTTAGGTGAAAAACCTGCAAAAGGACCAAATAATAATGCACGTTCACCATCAATAAAACGTGTATCCAAGTGTGGAACCGACATAGGTGGTGCACCTACTTCAGCCTTACCATAAACTTTAGCTCTATGTTTTTGCACAACTTCTGGATTTTTGCATACTAAAAACAGCCCACTTACCGGAAAGCCTCCAATATGTTTGGATTCAGGGATACCTGTTTTTTGTAATAACGGTAAACTAGCGCCCCCTGCCCCAATGAATACAAATTTAGATGACACTGTGAAAACACGATTTTCTTTTAAATCTTTAATCTTCACAGTCCAAGTTCCATCTTTATGTTGCTTTAAGTCTAACACCTCATGTTCGTAATACAGCGCGCCCCCTTTGGCTTTAATTTGTGACAATAACTTACGTGTTAATGCCCCAAAATTGACATCTGTCCCCGATTCATCTCGCGTTGCCGCAATCGGTGTCGTTGTATCTTCACGGCCTTCCATCATTAAAGGCACCCATTCTTTTAATGTTTCAAAATCATCTGCTAGAGACATGCCTTGGAACAGTACATTTTCACGGAGTGCTTTTACACGTGCTTCTAAAAATCTTACATTTTCTTCCCCAGTTACAAAACTCATATGAGGTACTGTACGAATAAATGCTTCAGGATTTTGTAATTGACCTTTTTTAACGAGATATGACCAAAATTGTTTAGACACTTGGAATTGCTCGTTAATTTTAATCGCTTTAGAAATATCCATCGTGCCGTCTTCTTTTTCGCTTGTATAGTTTAATTCGCATAATGCAGAATGACCTGTTCCAGCATTATTCCATACATTTGAACTTTCTTGCGCACATTCATCTAAGCGTTCAAAAACATTAATATCCCAGTCTGGTTCCAACTCTTTTAGTAATGTGCCTAATGTAGCACTCATAATTCCGCCGCCGATAAGTACGACATCTGTCTTGTTATGTAAGTTGTTCATAACAATCCAGTCCCCCTTTTCGTTTTAAATCATTTGTTTGCATGTAGGATAGACAATTTTAACCCAGAATCCATTGCCACATTCTATCCCGTGAGGAGCGCTCAACTTCTAACGGCTTTAGTTTAAGCAGCAATAGAAGTACGTCACTGGCTACGTATCAACTAGCGACCACACTTAAATGTGAATTCATTCATATTCCCAGCTTTGCCCTTTGTTAAGCGTGAGTACGTAATCAAATGGATTGCGCCATCTCACCGCGAAATATGTAAAAATTGACGTAACATGGTGACAGCGTCAGCCTCAAACTCACATTGACTCAAATGAATCATCATCAATCTTTCAAAATTGTTTGATAAATGTGCCTCAAAGTACACCCATCATGATGATTATTACTTCAATTATATACCTTAATCATAGAAGAAAAAAGCGTTTGCGATTAAAATTATGAATTTTTAATACTACTATTTTTACTTTCAAACAAATTAACATTTTTATGTATATATAAATTTTCAAATATTCCGAATAAAATTATCACTTCTCTAACACTAATGATTTTAAGAATGATATAATATATAAAAAGCAAGCAATTGAGGGATGCGACATGAAGTCTATCACTTTTTTAATGCATAACATTTATGCAGTTGGCGGTACAGTAAAAACCATTACAAACCTCGCGAACCAACTCGTTCGTCAAGGACACCAAGTGACAATTATTTCTATTTTCAAATCTAAAGATAAACCCTATTTCAATCTTGATTCACGTGTCATCGTCAAGCCTCTCATCTATTATCAACTCAGAATACGTCACTTGATGCCGCTCGCTGCCAACCGAATTCGTAAATTTACACCGTTATTAAAACCAAAATATTTATCCAAATACGAGCCCGGCTATCGTCAATATTCAAGTTATATTGAGAAAAAAATCATCCATGCCATTCAAAATGATCAATCAGATGTTTTTGTCGGCACGCGTGCAAGCCATAACATATTAATTGCTCGGTTTGGTAAACATCACCAAGTAACAATCGGAATGGAACATATGAACTTAGATGCCCATTCCCCTGAATTAAAAGATGAAATTCTGACTTATTATCCACAACTCAGCGCAGTGACAACTTTAACGGTTCAAGACAAAAAGCGCTATGCTGAATACTTGGATATTCCAATTTTTGTCGTTACCAATATGATTGATGAAAAACGCCACCACATTATGAAAAAGCGACAAATTATTGCTGCAGGTCGATTTGAATATGAAAAAGGGTTCGATCTATTAATACAAGCCATTTTTGAAATTCAAGATGATTTAAGAGACTTTGGTTACACTGTTTCTATTTTTGGTGACGGTAGTGAAAAAGAAGCCTTACAACAACAAATCAATTTTTTACGCATTCAAGATTTAATCTTTTTACGTCCAACAACGCAACACTTAAGTACCTATATTGCTGAAAGTAAGATCACTTGCATACCATCGCGCAACGAAGGATTTGGCATGACCATTTTGGAAGCAATGAATCAGGGGAGCATCGTGATTAGTTTTGATGGCAACACTGGACCCGAATCCATCATAAATCACGGTCAAAATGGATTTTTAGTTCCACACCACCAACCCTCACAATTGGCAATGCAAATATTGGAAATCATGGAATATGATAGCTCTAAATACCTTAAACCGATTATACAAAATGGGTATAAAACTGTAGATAACTACCAACCAGAAGCCATATATCAACAATTCAAAGACACTATAGATGCCGTCGTTCAGCCACACAATATAAACTCATAATAAAAGCCATTCAAAGATATTTGTTTCATCTTTGAATGGCTTTGTTTTATTTTTATAAATTTACAACTATTTCATAAGTTATAAAGGTAATTGAAGGGGAGAACTTGTCCCCTTCAATTTTTAATAATCACTTCATTTATTGATCTTTATTACGCTTTCTGCGTCCAATAAATAGTAGAGATCCTAATCCTGCAAATAATGTTCCGAATACTGTAGCGTTATTATCATTTCCACCTGTATCAGGTAATGATTTTTGGTTACCTTTATTCGAAATTTGCTCATTATTTTTACTTTCTTCAGACTGACCTTCAGCTTGTTCTACAATTGTTACTGGGACATTAATATGACTTGCTTTGCCATCCGGATACGTCACTGTTACAGCCACATCTGTTGTTCCTGATTGTGTTCCATCTGGCAATTGGTTTGGATTGTCTACTGTCACTTGTGGTGTGCCTTTATCTTCTTGATAGTCTGGTACTGTGATTACGCCAATCACATCTTCAACAGTAACACCCGTACCTTTCTTCGTAATACCTTCTACTTTTGGTTCATTGCCATCTTTATCCACTTGCTCACCGATTGTCACTGATACTGTAATATGGTCTGTCGTTCCATCTGGGTACGTCACTGTTACACCCACATCTGTTGTACCTGATTGACTACCATCTGGTAATTGTGTTGGGTCATCGATAGTAACTTTTGGTGTTTCTTTACCTTCTGGATAGTTTGGAATTGTTACTGATCCAATGATATCTTCGACTGTTACACCTGTACCGTGATCTTTGTTTACACCATTGCTTTGTGGTTCGTAGGCATCATTATCTGCTTGCTCACCAATTGTAACTGGTACTGTAATGTGATCCGTTGTGCCATCTGGGTATGTCACTGTTACGCCTACATTTGTTGTTCCTGATTGACTTCCGTCTGGTAATTGTGACGGGTCATCGATAGTAACTTTTGGTGTTTCTTTACCTTCTGGGTAATTTGGAATCGTTACTGATCCAATGATATCTTCGACTGTTACACCTGTACCGTGATCTTTGTTTACACCATTGCTTTGTGGTTCGTAGGCATCATTATCTGCTTGCTCACCAATTGTAACTGGTACTGTAATGTGATCTGTTGTGCCATCTGGGTACGTCACCGTTACACCCACGCTTGTCGTACCTGATTGACTTCCGTCTGGTAATTGTGTTGGGTCGTCTATAGTAACTTTTGGTGTTTCTTTACCTTCTGGATAGTTTGGAATAGTTACTGATCCAATGATATCTTCGACTGTTACACCTGTACCGTGATCTTTGTTTACACCATTGCTTTGTGGTTCGTAGGCATCATTGTCTGGTTGTTCGCCAATTGTAACTGGTACTGTAATGTGATCTGTTGTGCCATCTGGATACGTAACAGTCACACCTACATTTGTTGTACCTGATTGAGTACCATCCGATAATTGTGTTGGGTCATCGATAGTAACTTTTGGTGTTTCTTTACCTTCTGGGTAATTTGGAATCGTTACTGAACCAATGATGTCTTCAGCTGTTACACCTGTGCCATGATCTTTATTCACGCCATTGCTTTGTGGCTCGTAGGCATCATTATCTGCTTGCTCACCAATTGTAACCGGTACTGTAATGTGATCTGTTGTGCCATCTGGATACGTAACAGTCACACCTACATTTGTTGTACCTGATTGACTTCCGTCTGGTAATTGTGACGGGTCATCGATAGTAACTTTTGGTACCTCTTTTCCTTCTGGGTAATTTGGAATAGTTACTGATCCAATGATGTCTTCAGCTGTTACACCTGTGCCATGATCTTTGTTTACACCATTACTTTGCGGTTCGTAGGCATCATTATCCGCTTGTTCGCCAATTGTCACTGGTACTGTAATGTGATCCGTTGTGCCATCTGGGTATGTCACTGTTACGCCTACATTTGTTGTTCCTGCTTCATTTCCATTTGGCAATTCATTTGGATTATCTACCGTTACAGTGTAGTCCCCTTTATTTTCTGGATAATTAGGCACTGTTACTGAATTAATCACATCTTCAGTTGTCACACCTGTGCCGTAATCTTTGTTCACACCATTGCTTTGTGGCTCGTAGGCATCATTATCTGATTGCTCACCGATTGTCACTGGCACCGTAATATGGTCCGTTGTGCCATCTGGGTACGTCACTGTTACACCTACATTTGTTGTTCCCGCTTCATTTCCATTTGGCAATTGCTCTGGACTGTCTACTGTAATATTCGGTGTGCCTTTTCCTTCTGGATAGTTCGGTACCGTCACTGATCCGATTACTTCATCTGCTGTTACACCTGTACCGTAATCTTTATTCACGCCGTTACTTTCTGGTTGATAAGCGTCGTTATCCGCTTGTTCACCAATTGTCACTGGCACTGTAATGTGGTCTGTCGTTCCATCTGGATAAGTGACCGTTACGCCTACATTTGTTGTACCTGATTGAGTACCATCCGGTAATTGTGCTGGATTATCTACCGATACAGTGTAGTCGCCCTTATCTTCTGGATAGTTCGGTACTGTCACAGAATTAATCACATCTTCAGTTGTTACACCTGTACCATAATCTTTATTCACACCATTGCTTTGTGGTTCGTAGGCATCGTTATCCGCTTGTTCACCAATTGTAACCGGCACCGTAATGTGATCCGTTGTGCCATCTGGATATGTCACTGTTACACCTACATTTGTTGTTCCTGCTTCGTTACCATTTGGCAATTGCTCAGGACTGTCTACTGTAATATTTGGTGTGCCTTTATCTGCTGGATAGTTCGGTACCGTCACTGATCCAATTACTTCGTCAGCTGTTACACCTGTACCGTAATCTTTGTTTACGCCGTTGCTTTGTGGTTCGTAGGCATCATTATCCGCTTGTTCACCGATTGTGACCGGTACTGTAATGTGATCCGTTGTGCCATCTGGATATGTGACTGTTACACCCACATTTGTTGTTCCTGATTGTGTACCATTTGGTAATTGTGCTGGATCATCAACCGCTACAGTGTAATCTCCTTTATTTTCCGGATAGTTTGGTACTGTTACTGATCCGATTACTTCATCTGCTGTTACACCTGTACCGTAATCTTTGTTCACACCATTGCTTTGTGGTTGATAAGCATCATTGTCTGCTTGTTCGCCAATTGTCACTGGTACTGTAATGTGGTCCGTTGTTCCATCTGGATATGTGACTGTCACGCCTACATTTGTTGTTCCTGATTGTGTACCATTTGGTAATTGTGCTGGATTATCTACCGTTACAGTGTAATCTCCTTTGTCTGTTGGATAGTTCGGCACTGTGACTGATCCGATTACTTCATCTGCTGTTACACCTGTACCGTAATCTTTGTTCACACCGTTACTTTGTGGTTCGTAGGCATCATTGTCTGGTTGTTCACCAATTGTGACTGGTACTGTAATGTGATCCGTTGTGCCATCTGGGTATGTCACTGTTACGCCTGCATTTGTTGTACCTGATTGAGTACCATTTGGTAATTGTGCTGGATCATCAACCGCTACAGTGTAATCTCCTTTATTTTCCGGATAGTTTGGAACTGTTACAGAATTAATCACATCTTCAGTTGTTACACCTGTGCCGTAATCTTTTGTTACGCCGTTGCTTTCTGGTTCATAAGTACGCTCATCAGTAATTTTTACAATGAATGAATCTGCCGCAACATTATTACCACCCGCTACGAGATATACTGTATAAACATCCCCATCTTTAGCAGTTTCTGGTACTACCAATACACCTTTTTGCTCTCCATCTGTTAAAGAAGTAATGTCTTCAGTTTTTTGTACAACATTACCATTCTTATCTCTCCATTCAATATTAGTTGGAATTGGAGATAACTGGCCACCAGTTAAATCAATATTAACTGTATCGCCCGGAATAGCTGGTTTGTCTGTATTATTAAAGTTAACAATATTTAAATTAATATCTGTATTAGGTACGACAGCAAAATTCACATTGTACCACATTGGATTTTGAACCAAATTCTGTCCTGGTGCCGCTTGAGGCGTCCATGATAAATTACTGTTTGGTTTTCTAAACTCAGGACTTGTGTAAGACGAATAAGTTTTAACGATATTTCCTTCTGGATCTGTTACATATCCATATAAATAATTAGGATTCAAACTATCTTTCGGGAATCTTAAAGTGTATCTTCCTTCTGAATCTGTTTCTCCATAAACCGTTGCAGAAATATATTCTGGATGATCTGTTAATAGCGTTTTAGCAGCATCAGCTCTTTCACCTTCTGGCAAGCTATCAACTTGCGCTTTATATGCTTGTGCCCCCTCGTTCGTTAAAGAAGACATAATCACAGTGTATCCTTCAGCTTGTGGATCTTTATTATTATCATTAGGACCCGTACCAGAGTTAGCGTAATCTCCTGCACCGGTTTCTAACCATACATTACCTGAGACAGTATTTCTTGCATTTGTTGAAACTGCAATATTATTTATAGGACCTTGTTCGTCATGAATCCAATCTTGACGCTCTTTTGTTACATAATCGTTTGTAGGACGTACGCCCATGAATACCCCTGTCCGTTGCATATTTGTTCCAACTAAAGGAAACTGACCAAGACTTGAGTTTGTAACTGAGTTAACATAAGAACCAGGGAAGAAGCCACCCGCTTGGCGAATCATTGATGCTGTATTTCCATTTACTGTTTGGAAATCCTCAATCCACAGTCGATAGTACTGACCTGATACCGCTCTATACTTATGTTCATTTCCTAGCGCATCCACCCAAGCTTTTCTTAAATCAAATGCATAAGCACCTGGACCCACTTGTGACGCATTTGAAGAAGATAATTTATTTGTTGTACTTGCTACATAAGTTGGTGAAACTGAACCATCTTTATCAATCCATTGCATATACACTTTAGTGCCTTCTGGTACAGGAGATAATCCGTTTTCTGTTGTTGCAGGTGTACCTCTGTCTACAACCCACGCTCTACCTGATAGGGTATTGGCTGCATTCGAAGCATCAGTTGAAGAATTAATATAACCATTTGCGAGTGCATCAGCTTCAATAATTTCTTTTGATCCGATTGACAACGCTGTTGGTGTTGCTGCCGCTAAATTCGTTGCTTGTCTATTAGCTGCAGTTGGTGCAGCACGAAAAGCTGTTGCAACAGGTGTGTTCGCATTTTGTTGATTTGCTAATGCATTAATTAACGCGAATTGTAATTCTTGTGCTGTCAATTTATCTCCATCTAAGTTTAAATCACTGATTACTTTTTCTGCTTCTTTTGTTGTGATGTTTGCTGCCTTTGCATAGTAATCAACTGCAGTCGCTCTATCTGTAACACGATTAATATCTGGAGATACATTTGAAATGTTATTATTGGCTTTAATCACTTCTTTATTGCCATCAACCTCTGTTGCCGCTTCATTCGGTAAGGTAATTTTATCTGAATTATCAGAATTTTTATTCGTGCTTAAATCTTCTTTTTCAACTGTTGATTGCGTTTGATTTGATGAATCAGTCGATGTTTCAACTTCAGGCTTCTCATTATTGTTTGATTCTATTTGCTTATGAGATTCTGCATTATCTTCATTTGCTGTGCTTGTTGAATTCTCTTCTTTTAATGTTTGTGGGTTTTCACTAGTCGTGTTTTCTTCTAAAGTTTCATTTGGAGTTGTTTCAGTTTCTGCTTTTTCATTGTCAGTTTCATTCGAAGTAGGCTCTGTAGTCGATTCTGGAGTGTTTTCATTTGTGTCGTCATTTTCTTCAATCGAATTTGATGTGGCTTCGTTTTTAGCTATATTTGAGGCTTCAGTTGTAATTTCATTGTTAGCAGGTTCTTCCTTAGTGACCTCAGTTGTTTCTTCACGATTTAAATTTTCATCGCTTGTGACTCCATCGGAAGCAGTGCTGCTTTCTACATTTTCTGTTGCGCCCTCTTTTTCAGCTGCTTTCGCTTCATCATTAGAAGCACCAAATATTAACGTGACCCCTAATAAAATAGAAGCTGTACCTACTGTAAACTTACGTATCGAATACCTATTGTTTACATTCGGCAAAAAATCAAGTTTTCTAGATTTTTTCATTAAACTAAAACCTCCTAAAGTATTTATCTCAATTCAATAAAGGTTACTTTATTAAATTAAAGATAATAAAAATTAAATCTCTATTTATAACCTACTATCAAAATAAGATTTGAACAACCTATTTATTTTTATAAGTGTTCTTAATATCATTACATATTGAGTTGACAACTTTGTTTATTAAAATTTATATTGCTCTACTCTTGTTTGTTAGACAGCTTCTATTTAATAAATATAAATAATCCTATGTTATCTTTATATTAATCACGACAAAATTTCTAAATTATTTTTTAATGTATAATAAAATAGAATTTATTCTTGTTTTCTGCAATATACTTTTGTTTAGAGACTTCGGATTCCAATTTTAAAAGCACCCCATTTTGTGATATTCCTCACTTCTTGAGATGCTTACTCTATAATTATATTTAGGTGTTTTTTACCTATATTCAAATACTATTACTAAATTAATATTTCGCTATAATAAATGAACGTTTTAAATGACCACACTGATATGTGCATGTGCATAAAAAGCCCCATTATCCCCCTTAATATTTGTTTAAAAATTTTTTAATAAATCAGTCAAGTGATTCATATCTGTGTTTTTAGTCTAATCATAATGACTTGTATGCATAGCTCACATTATTCATTTGCATTTTAACTTGTCATTTTTCCCTTTTCTAACCATAAAAAAAGCACTGAGATTTTCATCTCAGCGCTTAATCAATTAAAACTTAACTTAATATAAGAGATAGGATAAATGTCCAGATACACCAGAATATTAATAATCCTACACTATATTTTAAAGTCATTTTTAATAGTTCAGATTCTTTACCTACTTGTTTAACTGCTGCTGTTGCAATGGCGATTGATTGTGGTGAAATCAATTTACCAATCGCACCCCCTGCCGTATTCGCACCAACGAGTAATGCCCCGCTTGTGCCGACTTGTGGTGCTACAGAAGCTTGGATAGGTGCAAACAACGCGTTGTTGTTTGTTACTGATCCTGTCATAAATACGCCAATCCAACCTAAAATTGGTGACAAGAATGGGAAGACTTTACCTGTTTTAGAAATACCTTCACCCATTGCATTTGTTAAGCCACCGTATGTTGTAATTTTAGCGATGGCAAGAATGAAACAAATTGTTAAAATAGGTAACCATAATTCTTTAAATGCTTCGCCAAGTAATGCACCTGCACGTTTGAAATTGACTGTTTTCGAAAGCAAGATTGTAATGACACCTGCTAACAATAATGCTGTTCCTGTTTGGTTGATAATGTTGAAAGTCAACATTATTGGATGGCCAGAAACATCGTTGTTAGTGCCTGGAATGCCAAATTGAAGGTTGAAGAATGACAATGCGCCACCTTCAGCAAATAAACCTTTGAATGATTTAGAACTCCAAACAAGTACTAATGCTGTTAAGATAATAAATGGACTCCAAGCAAAAATGATTTCTTTTGCTGAGTGATGTGGCACTTCTAATTTTTGTTCGTCTTTATTCAAACGGAAAATGTTTTTCGGTTGGAATTTTTTAGAGAACAACGCTAAAGATGCCATTGATGCAAGTGGTGGAATAATATCCACTAACTCTGGTCCGAAAAATTGGTTAAATATGATTTGTAACACAACGAACGGAACAACAGTAACAATAATCGCTGGTAATGTTTCTTTGATACCTTTCATACCATCTAAAATAAAGATCAACATAAAAGGAACAATGATACTTAAAATAGGTAAGCTTAGATTTAATGCTTGCGATACTTGTAAAGCAGAAATGTGACCATGTAATGCTAATGTATCAATAACAGAAACCGGTAGACCGATGGCACCATAAGCACCAGCTGCACCGTTTGCAACTAAACAAAGCATCGCTGCTTGCAATGGTTTAAATCCTAATTGAATTAATAATACCGCACAGATAGCGATAGGTACACCGAATCCTGCAACACCTTCTAAAAATGCGTTAAATGCAAAACCGATGAGTAATAATTGGATACGTTGGTCTTCAGAAACCGTTGTAATACTGTCTTGAACGACTGAAAATTGTCCGCTTTCAACAATAACTTTATAAAGCCAAACTGCCATAATAACGATGAAGCCAATTGGTAAGATACCTTGGTAAAAACCTTCTACGATACCACCAGAGGCAACACCCACTGGCAATTTGAATATGAATAATGCAATCACAAGTGTCACAACAAGTGTTGTCACAGCTGCGTAGATTCCTTTCATTTTAAAGACTGTTAAACATAACAGGAATAAAATGATCGGGATACTTGCAATCAATGCAGAAATTGCAAGATTGTGAAATGGATCATAACTCTCTACTAACATCTCTTTTCATCTACCTTCAATATTTATTTTTATATGCAATCGTCATGCCAAAACATGTGATTGTTTTCACATAAAATATAACATTCTAAAGGCCGCAATTCAATATGTATATGAAAAAATCTGAAAAATCAAAAACAGACGTTTTGAACTGCACGCTAAAAATTTAAAATGAAATTTGTAATATAAATGACGATTTATTTAAGATTATATAAGTTGTGTTATACAATTGCAATGGTATATTTTCTATATCAGGTATGCCTTTCAAAGGGATTTGACATCGTGAACGAGTTTAAATCGCACGATTGACTGATAAATCCGAACTGTATTTTCCAATCGACAAAAAATCCTTACATTCAATTTTTATGCGATATATCCAGAGGTATAATCGCTGAATGTAAGGATTTCATTAAATTTGTTATTAAACTTTTAAATGATAGAATCACATTGTTTGCAAAATAGCCCTATTATTGACGGTATGTTGGGTCAATAATTTTTGCAGTACCTGTATAATCCACTGTGACAATGACATATGTGCCAGGTTGTGATTGATTAATAAAACTAAATAGGTAACTATATTGGCCACCAGCACCTTGTAATGCATAGTCATTATATGGGTTCTGTTGACCATTCAATTGGCCGACTTCTTGACGTGCTGAATCTAATGCGACTTGGAAGTTCGGTAAGTTTTGAAGTGCTTGTTGACGATTGACCTTTTCTCTCGCAATATTTTGAGCGACTGGTACAACATTTTCACCTTGGTAAGGTGCTACATATTGCGATTTTGTTTGTGATGTTTGTTCATTTTGGCTGTTATTTTGTTGTTGATTTGAAGCTTGTCCGTTGGCTTGTGTACTTGAGCTTTGATCATTCTGCTGTGCTTGTTGCTGCTTGCCTTCTGTGTTTTGGTTGTTCATTTCTGATTGCTGATCGTTGTTTTGATCATTGGCATCTGATTTTGACGTTTTTGCTTGATCAGATGAATTGGATTCATCTTTTGATTTGGACGATGCTTGTTCTTTGTGATCATTTTTGTCCTGTTTAGTAGACTGCTCTTGTTTAGCATGGTCATCTTTCTTCGGTTCTTTATCCTCATCATTAGAACATGCGGCTAAAACAATTGATAATGCAAACAAACTAGCAAGTACCTTTTTCATGATGATTCCCTCCAAATTCTATTCTATAGTATAAAATCGTCTATCACTTTTTTATACACTATTATTTTAAACGACAAACACTTTTTTTGTTAAATTTTTTCTAAATTATTTTTCCAATTGTTTCTTGATATCTATTTTTATAGTAGAGGAGATTCCTTTATTTTTTGTTCGTATTTTTAATAAAAAATAATAAAGTTATCATTATTTTAAAAAGAGCAACTTTATTGTTATTTGATTGACTTTTTGATAAAGTGTGTACGAATAAAAACTGAGGAGGATTAGAACCATGGCTCAAGCTTTTAGAGCATTTCTTGTTGATCAACACGAGGATCAATTCGTAGGAGATTTTAAAGAAATAACACTAGACCATTTACCTGACGGTGATGTGACAATTCGTGTGCATTATTCAAGTATCAATTTTAAAGATATGTTAGCCACACGTGCTCACAACAAAATCATACGAAAATACCCAATGATACCGGGTATTGATTTAGCTGGTGTAGTGATGGAATCTGAACACCCATCATTTAAAGAAGGAGATAAAGTTATCGCAACTGGCTATGACTTAGGTGTTTCTCATTACGGTGGATTTAGTGAAGTCGCACGTGTGAATGGCGATTGGCTAGTTCATCTCCCTGATGATTTAACACTTGAAGAAGCAATGATTATCGGGACTGCCGGTTTTACTGCTGCATTGTCAATCCAATTGCTAGAAGATAATAAAATCACTTCAACTAACGGTCCAGTACTTGTTCGTGGTGCAACTGGCGGTGTAGGTTCAATGGCTGTAATGATGTTGAACGAAATTGGTTACAAGGTCGTTGCTAGTTCTGGTCACAAAGATTACCACGAAAAACTTTTAGAATTAGGTGCGAGAGAAGTTATTTCTAGAGTGGAAGACGTAACTGAAAAAGCACTGGCACATACGCAATGGCAAGCAGCAATTGATCCTGTAGGTGGCGAAACTGTATCAGAAGTTTTAAAACGCATCCACCCACATGGTGCTGTTGCTTTAAGCGGAAACGTTAGCGGTAATACTTTCTCAAGTACTGTATTTCCATTTATTTTACGCGGTATCCGTCTCATCGGTGTTGATTCTGTTTCATTCCCTATGAAACGTAGACAACATTTATGGCGTCGTCTATCAAAAGATCTAAAACCACGTCATTTGCATGATGTAAAAAATGTGATTCCTTTTGATCACCTCCAAGACGGTTTAGATTGTGTACAAAATCATGATTTTATCGGACGCATTGTTGTAGATTTACGTCCTGATGCAAACAACTAAAATGTTGGAATGACAATAAAAAAATCAAACTACATCAGCGATTGCTTGATGCTACATTAATGGGTTGGAAACACGAAATCGATTTGATTTCTGTTCCAACCCATTAATGTTTTAATCCAAATTCCAACAAACTCAAAACTTCCCTTTTTTCGTCGTTCCCAACTGAAAATAAGCCATAAAAAATTTTGTTGTCTTCTCCTAAATTTTCTTTTGTCGATAATTAATATAAATTATTTTATTCTCATAAATTCAATATTTACAATTTACTAATATCTTATGAAAGCGTATACTTGTATTGCATAACAGTACGGGAGGTTACATAATGAAAATTAATAAAAAGCTTATTTTCTTCATTGGCGCACTCGGTGGACTCTTATACGGGTACGATATGGGTGTTATTTCTGGGGCGCTCCTTTATTTGAAAAATGATATTCATTTAAATCCTTTCACTGAAGGATTAGTCGTTTCATCTATGCTTGTCGGGGCAATATTTGGTTCAGGTTTTAGTGGTCCCCTCTCAGAAAAACTTGGACGTCGCCGTTTAGTTTTTATTATTTCTATCGTCTTTATTATAGGTGCACTCATTCTAGCTTCAGCACCATCGATGGAAGTGCTCGTGATTGGACGTTTAGTCATTGGCTTTGCGGTAGGGGGTTCTACAGCGATCGTGCCTGTTTACCTTTCTGAACTCGCACCAACAGAGGCTCGGGGTTCTTTAAGTTCTTTAAACCAACTTATGATTACCATTGGTATTTTATCTTCTTATCTTGTCAATTATGCATTTGCACCAATTGAAGGTTGGCGCTGGATGCTCGGCCTTGCTGTTGTTCCTTCATTAATATTAATGATTGGCGTTATCTTCATGCCAGAAAGTCCGCGTTGGTTATTAGAAAAACGTGGCGAGAAAGCAGCAAGAGATGTAATGAAATTAACATATCCCGCTTCTGAAATTGACGGTGAAATTGAAAATATGAAAAAAATTAATGCCATCTCTGACAGTACATGGACTGTTTTAAAATCTCCATGGCTGTTATCTACTATTATTATTGGTAGTGTGTTTGCATTATTACAACAATTGATTGGTATTAATGCGATTATTTACTACGCACCTAAAATTTTTGCGAAAGCAGGATTAGGTGACTCTACCGCAATTTTAAGTACAGTTGGCATTGGTGTTGTCAACGTATTAGTTACGATTGTTGCGATATTTATTATTGATAAAGTCGATCGTAAAAAACTGCTCGTTATCGGTAACATTGGTATGGTGGCTTCATTATTAATTATGAGTATCCTTATTTGGATCATGGGTGTGAACAGTGCCGCGTGGATTATGATGATTTGTTTAACTACATTCATTATTTTCTTTGGTATCTCTTGGGGCCCTATTTTATGGGTTATGCTTCCAGAATTATTCCCAATGCGTGCACGTGGTGCAGCAACAGGTATTGCGGCACTCGTTCTTTCAATTGGTAGTTTACTCGTAGCCCAACTGTTTCCACTTCTAACGGAAGTACTTGAAATTCAAGAAGTATTTTTAATTTTTGCGGTTATCGGTGTAATTGCACTCTTCTTTGTTGTTAAATTTTTACCAGAAACACGTGGACGTAGCTTAGAACAAATAGAGGCAGATTTACGTCAACGTACAAACGCAACTGTTGCGGATGTAAAAAAATAATGGATAAAGAGACAGTATAGATCTCCAATTTGTTTATATGAAAAATCAAAACAATTGATGACTGGGCTCTTCTTCGCTTTTTTAGCTCGAATAGCCCTACTCATCCTTGCCGGGGCAGGACAACGAAATCATGTAGATTTCTGTCCTGCATGATATGCTTTTTGTTATCTTTAAGAGCGCAGTAGATGACTGGGCTCTTCTTCGCTTTTCTAGCTTGAACAGCCCTACTCATCCTTGCCGGGGCAGGACAACGAAATCATGTAGATTTCTGTCCTGCATGATATGCTTTTTGTTATCTTTAAGAGCGCAGTAGATGACTGGGCTCTTCTTCGCTTTTCTAGCTTGAACAGCCCTACTCATCCTTGCCGGGGCAGGACAACGAAATCATGTAGATTTCTGTCCTGCTCCCTTTCTATTATAAAATTACATTGTGCTGTATGATTAGGAATATATGTATTTCAATGTCTAAGAAAGGAGAGTCTTTATGACCATTGATGTTCAATTTACAATTCCTAATGTTGAGGATTATTGTAATTTGAGAAAAGTTTGTGGCTTAAGTGAAAAGTCTAGAAGTGCTGCACAAAAGGGCTTAAACGGGGCTTGTTTTACCGTAACGCTTTATGATGCTGACCGACTTATCGGTTTAGGGCGAGTTATCGGTGATGGTGGCACAGCTTTCCAAATTATTGATATCGCTGTCCATCCAAACTATCAAGGACAAGGATATGGTAAAACTGTCATGACGCATATTATGAATTATATTGATTCCGTTCGTTTACCTGGAACTTATGTCAGTCTAATCGCCGACTACCCGGCTGATCAACTTTACAAACAGTTTGGATTCAAATCAACTGAACCTCATTCTGGCGGTATGTTTTTACATTTTCCTGTTACACCATAAAAAAGGGACGTCTATCAAAGAAGCGGTGGCCAAACATCCAATAAAAGATGTCGCCACCGCTCTATCACGATGCTTAAATATAAGAAAACTTGAATTAAATCGTAGCGCTATGAAATTTGCGCTACCTCATGACCTCGCACGCGTTTATCCTCACTTGATGACTTACTTCTCAATTTGTTCTTGATTTGCGCGTTTTCGATGTTTTCGGGTTAACGGTTCTCCGTCTCTAGGCTCTGTAATAATGGCCTGTCTCAATAAAAAGAATAGCAAAATGAAGCCGACTGTAATCGTCACGTGACCAATACCGGCAAAACCAGCAAACGAATCAGGTATCGGTTGACGTGCAATTTGTTTAAAACCTTTTAAAAATTGCATCGTTACTGTCACAATAACACCGATGTTATAAATAATGAAATACCAATTAAATAAATAATAGCTGCTAAGTTTAAAAAGCTTTTCAATAGGTATCAACATTAAAAACATAAACATCCCTAACGTTAACAAATGCGTGTGCATGACACTCATTTGTGTTGAACCTGTGAATTCATAATGTACAGTGAGTTCTCTATATGTAAAGCCACTGAACAACCCTAACATTGTATAGGTCATAAACGCGTATAATATACGTTTCATCCTTTTCACACTCCATCTTATTTCACACCGTCACGCCATTAAACACGGCTGAATTTTTCATTTCTAGCTCATTCAAATTTTCATTCGAGGCCCTTTACCAATCTCACTTCACTCAGCTTCACACTTTCGATTATCGTAATCTCGAAAGACGATGTCAATACTTATTCGTTGTCAGATTTCGTAAAGTTTTTACGTTTAAAGAGCGCTACAATTGAAATAATGAGTGCTAAGATAGAAATAATCCATACAAATGGTGATGTATGTGATGATTGTGCGTCATCATGGTGATCTGCTTTAACAGGTTCACTTTTTTTCACTTCTGTTGTAGGTGCGGGCGTTTCACTTTTTTCATCATCGCTTGTCCATTTCACTGTTTTACCATCTTTATATGTTTGCATGGCTTTCCATTTGAATTGACCTTCTTTTTCTGGATTTGCGACTACAATTGGAAAGTCCATATGTTCGTGTTTGCCAATTCCTTTATCTGTTGCTTTCCAAGTGATTTTAGTGATTTTTCCAGACTTGTCTTCTTTAAATTCATGTTTAAATCCTGGAACAGGCTCAACAGTTGATAAAGTTACACCATCTGGAACTTCTAATTCAAGTTTTACCGTATTTTGATCACGTTCAACTGGAACTCTGACTTGATATTCTTCGTATGAACCGGGTTCACTCACTTTTGGATTAAGCGTTACGTGAGCATCTGCTACAGATGTCATACCTAATAGCACAAGAAATGACACAGCACTTAATAAAAACTTTGTAATTTTCATATATATTGATCCTTTCAATTATAATGGAATTTCGATTTGACTCATGATGACGCCCGCTAAAATCAAACAAATACCTAAGGCGAATTCAAGATATAACAGTGGTCGATTCACACGACGGCGCTTTTGCATCGCTTTAAATGTTTGTAAACCACCTAAAATCATCATAATGATGGTGAATCCCACTTTCATAAACCATAAGCTACTATATAACGTAGGTTGGGTGACAATCACTTTTAACGATGTGGCATCAATGGACATTAAAATACCTGTCAGTATAACGATAATCACTGCGGTCACATTTGCTTTTAACAGCACATCTTTAATTATTAAAATGTAAGAATGCTTGTGCTTGGCAGACATGTATGCGATTAAATAAGCAAAACTGCCCAGCCAAATGGAAATCCCCATTAAGTGTAACGTCCGTAAAATGATAGAATACAACGGCACTGCTTGCGCCCATGCATGACCTGAAATCGCAAGACTCAGCATCAAAAAGAGCGGCATCACTTTATACCATATAGACTCCATTCGCCGTAATGAAAATAGGATTAACATGATGATTAAACTGACCATTGATAAAACAAATGGAAATTGCATCCAAACGCTGAAATCAAGCGTCAATATAGAATGAATGGCATCTTTAGGTAACGTCATTAAATAAACGATACCCGTTGTAAAAGCAACCATAATCAATAATAAAATCGCACTGCGATGACGTGGAATCATATCATATGTAGGTACTTCTTGACGTTTCATAAGAAGATTAATCATATATAAGCCCGTAAAAATAAGTAACACAGCTTGTAAAACAAATCGTACTAAGCCTAACCAGAAAAAAGCATCGGTGTAAAAAGGCTTCGCTGTTTCTATTGTATGAGCTGTTTTTTCTCCGATTGAAAAATAATACTGTCCACTTATCTCATGACCATCTAATGAGACAGTCTCCCATCGAACGGCATATGTGCCATGTTCAACTTTTGACGTATCAAAAGTCACTTTTTTTGAATCCTCTTGCTCTTTAGGCTTCAATACACCTACTTCTTTGCCCTTGTCATTATAAATTTTGACTTTAGTATATTGCGTATGAACAGGCTCATTGAACTCAAGTTGAATCGCTTCTGGTTTGGATTGTACGACTTCATTCTCAGCGGGTTGTTGTTTTTCTAAAGTGGCATGTGCAGAGGCTTGATTGAATGGTATACTCACACAGATCATCATGATAAATGCAATGAGCGTGGCTGCCCAAAATTTATTAAACGTACGCAATTTAACACCCCCTCAAGTGATTATAAAATGTAGATTTTAAGACATGGTTGCACATCACTTCCCTCATATGTGACATGCATTAACAAGTTGAATCGCTTGGATGACGACAACTTTTGGCCAATACCCAATACTTTCTTCCCTCCATGGCTCATCCTATAAGATTTTATCAAACTTATATGTGAATACAATGTATTTAGACTTGAACCGCCTTTTTTGTCACTGATTTGTCAAAATAATGACGTCATCTGTTTTTGATAGCTATTTTATATTTAATCAATCCACTAGAAATGCAAAAAGCCGAAAAGCAACGAGATAACATCGTTACTTTTCGACTTTTATCATCGATCTATTCAGAGTGAGGTGATTAACTTATACCGTCGCGATTTCTTCTTCGGTCGGTACATCATTGTTCAATCCCACCATTGCTTCAGTGATATTTCTAGAGTTATAGCCAATTCGTTCAAGAATCGCAATAATATCAACATATAGCAAGCCACCGTCAGTTGAACATTCACCTCTGTTCAATCTTTTAATATGACCTTTTCTTAATTTATGTTCAATGTTAAATGCTTCTCTACTCCGCTCCACCACTTCATCTTTTTTAGTCGTATCATAGACGTTTAAAGTATCAATTGCTTTGTGGAAGGACTCATCAACAAAGTTGAACAATTTTTCAATGCCTCGTTCAGCATCTTCAGTTAAAATAATATTTTTACTTTTTTGTCTTTCGATTTGCGCAATGTATGATTCTGTTAGTTCTGACACTTTCACAATCGAGCGATTGACATCAAACATCACGGCAAGACGTTCAACATCACTTTTATTAATATTTTTTGTAGAAATGCGCACCAAGTAATTTCGAATACTGTCGCTAATGGTAATCACTGCTTGATGTTTCTGTTGCACAGTTTTAATCATTTTCTTATCCATCGTCGCAGGATTACGGACATCGTCTAACATTGATTGAACAATATGCCCAATGTTTTGTAGCTCTTTTTGAGTTTCTTGTAATGCGACACCAGGCGCATGATACACTAAATCTTTATTAAGATGTTGAGGTTTATAATCTTCTGTAATGTCTTTACCCGGTACAATCTTAGTTACTAGCCAAGCAAGCGCACCTACAAATGGAAGTTGAATAAGTGTATTCGTTACATTAAATGCACCGTGAGCAAATGCAATCGCCATTGCTGGTTTAAGGTGCCATGCTTCTTGTAACATCCCTATCAAATGCGTTACAACCGGTAAAAATAGCGCGAAGATGATTACACCAATCACATTAAAAATAACGTGCACAAATGCCGCACGCTTAGCTGCTAATGAACCCGCTAAACTTGCTAACACTGCAGTAATCGTTGTTCCGATATTATCTCCTAGTAAAACTGGAATCGCACCTTTCAAGTCAACTAAACCTTGACTGTAAAATTCTTGCAGTATCCCAATTGTTGCACTCGAACTTTGAACTAACGCAGTTAAACCTACGCCGGCTAAAATACCGTACACCGGATGCGATGACATATCTAAAATGATTTGTCTAAACCCTTCTAATTGGGCAAGCGGCTTAACCGCATCTCCCATGAATTCTAAACCAAAAAAGAGTGAGCCAAATCCAAATAAAATTCGTCCAACATTGTTAATATTGGAACGCTTAAAGAAGAAAATAAGAAATGCCCCCAATGCCAAGATTGGCATTGCATATTCTCCTAAATCAATCCCAATTATAAAAGCAGTCACTGTCGTTCCAATATTGGCGCCCATAATAACACCAATCGCTTGTTTTAAAGTCATAAACCCCGCAGTCACAAGCCCTATTGTTATAACAGTTGTCCCAGAACTACTTTGTATTAAGATTGTAACAATCATACCGGCTAATACACCCAGTACTGGATTGGCGGTAAATTTATTTAAAATATTTCGCAATCGATCTCCTGCTGCTGCTTGTAAACCGTCCCCCATTACTTTCAAACCATAAAGGAAAATACCTAGGCCACCTAAAAAAGAAAAGATGACTTCAGTTACCGACATTTCCATTCTTTCACCTCAGTATTAAATTTCTGTTCATATACACATCATTGTCGAATGATTCATCTCGATTATCTCTTATAATTGTAAATTTAATGTTAAGATTTTATTAATTCTGACTTAACATTTCTATTTATGCGACTTTTATTAAGACATAACCCACTTTTTTCTTTATTTATGTTACATTATCTCCTTAATATTGACTACATATTCTTTACTATTTTCGTCGTCTCTTTATCGTTGCTTTCCACCTCCGCACACAAACAACAGTCCTCAAATCTTACTATATCCTTTATAAGATTTCAATCCGAACATGAATACGACAATTACAGTTTTTTCATCTCATTTATTTCCATTAAAAGTTAAGCCAATCCTCTTATGATTTAAAAATTATCTCCTTGACTCATTCGCTATGACCATGACAGATGGACAAATCTTTACTATAATATAGAAGAGTTTTTAGAAAAGGAAGTCCGAAAATGACACAAAATAATGATTACGCTTTACTTCTGTTTTATTATGCTTATCAAACATTTACAAAAACGGCTGATGATATCATTACTGAATATGGTATGAGTCGACAGCATCATCGATTCCTATTTTTTATCAATAAGCTTCCAGGTATTACAACGAAAAAATTATTAGAAAATCTTGAAATTTCTAAACAAGGCTCACATGCCACTTTGAAATTATTGAAAGAAAAAGGTCTCATCTTTGAGCGCCCTGATTTGACTGATCGCCGTTTAAAATGTTTGTTTCCAACTGAAGAAGGGAAAGCGCTCATAGAAGAACTCAACCAAGCACAAAATGACCTATTTAATCGAATCAAAGCCGAGCAAGGTGATGATTGGTATGCGATTATGGAGGGTTTTGCGTCTTATAGACAAGGCTACAAAGATATACAGCATTTGAAATAAGAGAATGAAGAAGGTGATTCGCTATGATTAAAGCGTACTACAATGATGCAAATTTGCATGTCCTAGAAACAGAAGAATGGCAACAAGCGCAATGGCTAAACGTTGTCAAACCGACACAAGACGAATTACAACAACTCATTGAAACATATGGTTTTCCACAAGACTTTTTGGAAGATGCATTAGATAGTGAAGAAAGTTCACGTATTGAATATGATGATGATAGCGGCTACTCTTTAATAATCAGCGACTTACCTATTACTGAAACTGGAAAGCATCAATTAAAAAGTTTCATGACGTTACCGTTAGGGATCATCATCGGTAAAAACATTATTGTTACGGTTTGTGCGAAACCTTTTCATTATTTTGACCACATCGTCAAAAAACCTATTAACTTAAAATACAAAAGTCAATTTGCTTTAAAATTAATGTACGATATGACTGCGCAATACAATAGAGGCTTACGCTTATTAAATAAAGAGCTCCGTCAAGTTGAATATAACTTGCAACAACGTGTCACAAATCAACGTCTTTATTTATTAAGCGACATTGAGAAAAGTTTAGTTTACTTTTTAGGATCACTTAAAACTAACTCTTCTACGATTCGAACTCTATTTCGTTTGCCTGCCATTAAACGCTTTGACGATGACGAAGAATTATTAGAAGACTTACAAAATGAGCACCAACAAGCGGTTGAAACGACTGAATTATATTTACGTATTGTTGAAAGTATGTCGAATTCATATGCGTCTTTGTTATCAAACCAACTGAATACCACTATGAAAACATTGACTATTTTTACCGTGCTGCTCACTTTACCTACGCTTGTATTTAGTTTTTTCGGTATGAATGTACCTTTACCTATTAATACCGAAAGCGCGCTTTCATGGATTATTATTATTGTAATTTCAATTATTCTCGTCGTAGTCATGTTTACATTTTTATGGCGCAACGACAAACTTTGACGTGATTCCGTAATCGTTTATCCATACAGGACTTGCCTATCCTCTATATCAATGATGGGCATGAGAAAATGCTTTTGCTACATCTTCACATGCCCATCATTGATTATCATTTTATTCTTTAATTCACTTTTCTTCGCACCATCATACTTTAACTGATTTTTTAACCCTCTATAAACAACGTCAGACTTTTTTAACACCTTGTTTAAGCTTTATACACACTACTCATATAACTCCCTATAAATATATGCCGTATTTTTTACTTATTTAAGCATTTAATTTAACTTTATTCCATTTCTTTAACACTTATGACACATTAATTATGCCGTTATTTTCTAATATGCGTCATTCCTTATACAATGCACACAATATTATTGTAGAAAAGGAATCGATATTTTTATAATGATGTATATTTATCAACTAGTTTCTCCGGACTTGAGAAACTTGAAAGAGGTCAACTATGCAAGGCATTAATATTGAACTAATGAAACAATATACGTCTTCTGCTTATCGTGTTTTTAATCATGTAGAATTATTTGTTTCGTTTGAAGGCGTTCTGACACTCGAGCTCAACGGTAAAGTGACTCACTTTCATCATCAAATTGCCATCGTGAATCACAATGACTTAGTCAAAGTGACCCAAGCGCAAGCCATCGTCAAATTGACAGTGCCTCTACAGTATTTTTCTGAATTTAATGCTGATTATTTCCTAGGTTATTTTAATCCTAATAAACTCTCTTCTCATAATAAAATTAAAGAAATCATAAAACATCTCATCGTTGAAGAAAACAGTGATATGTACTATGAAAACATTCAAACTTTGATTAAATTACTCTACAATGAAACATTCATTGAATTGGGTCGAATTTATATCCCGCATATACACGTGAATAGTATTTTATTTAATAATATGATTGATTATGTACATCAACACGCCAAATATCGCCTATCGTTACAAGAATTAAGTGAACATTTCTTTGTTTCCCAATCCTATGTGTCTATCCTTTTTGGCAAATACTTAGACTATAATTTTAAAAAATACTACGCTTCAATGAAAATCGCATTGTCTATGTACAACCTAGCCACATCGCATGATTCGATTAATCAAATTGCGACACAATACAGTTTTACAAACTACAACCATTATTCTAAGCAGTTTAAGCGTTTTGTAGGTATCAGTCCGATAGAATTTCGCAAACAAAGCCAAAAAAGAAGTCATCAAGTCACGGTCGTCCCTTTCGATACACAATATTTTGATACCCATTTGAGAAAATCCAGTACAATTCCTTCACCACATAAGGTGGACATATTTTTAGATCAACTCACTCCACCTCAATGGATTGAAAAGAAAGAAGTATTACTTGAAATCGTTAACTTAGACGACATCAGTCAAATATTTGGTAGTCAAAATCAATTAGAGGCACATCATCATGCACATGCCATTCAGTTGTTTTTTAATCCATCAGATCTTGAAACATTTCATTTTGGACATACACATCATATTGAATTACTCAGTCAATTGCTATGTGAATACGGTTATAAAGTGGCATATCGAATCCATTCATTACAAGCGTATGAAATCTTTAAAAATCAATTCTATTATCCGTTAATACGTATCATAGAACAGCAGCCTAATGATTTTAATCAGCATAAATTCAAGCTCAATATCATATTAGACCATGAATCTCTATCTGTTCATGAAATTCAATCTATCATTGAAAAAGTGAAAGCTTTACATTCGGATAGTCAGTTCACACTTGATATTGCGCTACCTTTAACACCAAGTAAAAAAGCGCAATTAAAGTTATTACTTCAACAACGCATCGTTTTTGATTATTATATGTTGGATGCTTTACAACTCAACCAAATTTATATGTATCACCTTGATTTACATACGCAATTTGAGTCAAAATTTGCGCAAGTGATACAAACGTTGCGACAAGAATATCAACTTGCGCAAACACCGATGATTATCAAATCAGTGCCACAACTTTTCACAGCGAAACAACATGCGATGCCACGTGAAGAGCAACTTCTTAAGCTTTGGCTGAATGTAGATGCGCTATGCTTACCACTGATTTCCAAGGACAGCCAAAATAACGGCTTTTATAATCGTTTCGGTCATCATAATGCCATTCAACATGTATTTAATTTATTGCAACCTTTTAGCCATACGTTTAGTGTTCGAACATCTACCTATCTCATTCATGAAACCGCGTATGCATATGAAATTTTGTTATTTCATGCAGATCAAGCGCCCAAAAATGTTTCTTTTGATTTATATGGTACCAACCAATTGCATCGTCATTTTGTGGTTGAATATACTTACCACCCCACATACAGCAACCTAGACCATATCATGCATGTGCAAACGCAAGATTATTACGTCCCAAGACACTTTGTCTCTTCTATTCATATGACAAATCATCTCTTATTTCATATTCAATTACATCACTTTGAACATACATCATACGAAACGACATTACCACAGGGAGTCATGAAACTCATTAAAATTATTAAAAATAAAGCAACACGTCACTCAGACGTGTTGTGAAATTCACATACGATATAAAAAAGGAACGCACGCACAAAATCTTCATTCAATGATAGATTTCTTAGCGACGTTCCTTTTTGCTTTATCGATCTTCAATATATGCATTTTGTGTGGCATACATCCCGGCAGCGAAGACACCGACGACCATCACAAAAAATAATATAATCGCGATGGTCCAACCATGAAAGTGATCATGCGCTACACCTAAAATAAAGGGTCCTAAAGCTGCAACCCAATACCCTATAGATTGCCCAAATCCTGACAACATCGTACTTCCAGCAGTCGTGCGCGAACGAATTGAAAAGAGTGTCATACATAAACTGAAACATGCGCCAATGCCCATTCCTGTCAATATCATCGCAATGAGCAAGACCACCACTTGCTGACTAAGTAATAAACTAAATCCCAATCCCATGAGGCATGTAATAATGATAACGAGACTTCTCTGTGTCTGCATTTTAGCAGCGATAATTGGAAACACAAAGGTCATCGGTAGTTGTGCGAATTGATTCAGCATCAGAAAGTAGCCCGCCGTCTCGGGTGCAATCCCTTTACTTACTAAAATAGAAGGATACCATGCGACAATACTATAAAACATCATCGATTGAAAGGCCATCGTCAAAGCGACTGCCCAAGCCATTTTAGAGCGATAAATTGGCTTTTTTAATCCATGACCTGTTTGTGTTGAAACATGGGGATTTTGTTTGAGTTGCGGAAGCCACACGATGAGTGCCAGTATTGCGAAAATAATCCAAAACGAGAGTGAAAGGCGATAAGACAAGGGCGATAAAGAAGCAAGCGGAAAACTCAATCCGCCTCCCAATCCTGCAGTAAAGTTCATTGTTGCACTATAAATGCCCGTAATGAGGCCAATTTGTAATGGAAAAGATGCTTTTGCGTATGCGGGTAAAGTCACATTCGCTAAAGCAATCGCTATACCTAAAAACAGTGTGCCAATGAAAAAGGCACTCACACCACCAGAAACTCTCACGACTAATGAGATGACAGTCAAAATCAGCGTCATAAATAAAAGTTGTGACATTGAAATACGAGAAAGGATACGTGCTACAAATGGTGACACCATACCGAAAATGATAAGCGGGATTGTCGTAATCAGTCCTGCAATTCCGTTATTAATATGTAAATCTTGCTTTATTGGGTCAATGACAGGTCCAACAGACGTAAGTGGCGCACGTAACGTCGAGGCAATCAACACGATGCCAATTACGCGTAGCCATTGATTTTGAATTTTATGATTCAGTAATTGTTCTGACATATGATTCCTCCTTACATGAAATGCAATGTCATCTTCAAATTAAGACTGCCTTTTAATTGTAAAACAAAACACGGATAAAACCTAAATAGGCTTTCCCGTGTCATATTCGACTGTAAACATGACTTTTACATGCTTTCATTATTAAATCGTATATCAAGTTATTTTGCCCCATACAATTGAATCGCACGTTTCACTGTTTCAATCAATTCATTATCTACAGTATTGAGTTGATTAAAGTAAAATAAAATTTCTTCAGGCTGAATTAATTCTCTAGGGTAAGATGGATCTTCTTCAAGATGTGCGGCCAACGTCCCAAGAGGTGTATCATCGCCTAAAAAATCTAACATAAAATCATAAAAACTCATAACAACACCTCTACTTTTTTGAGGTTAAAATGAATAGTACACTTTTAGAACGTATAATCAAATATATTTCTTTTACAGCCTAATTATATAATTTTTCAAAATAAATGCAAGACACAAAAACGACATATTTTACTCTAACTTTTACTTTCTGTCTTAAAACGAATTCGCTACAATGGAATATAAGAGTGTGACAAAGATTTGACGATTGTTATTTTGAGTCACCTCATACAACACTTAGAGTTCACATTTTATATAAAGGAGCGAGAAATAATGAAGCAAAAACAATCTCTTGGTATTATCATCATTATTGCGATGCTAATTGTGACGGTAGGTGTCGTTGTTGCGATGATGCTTTCTGGTCAAAAAGAAATATATTACGGATATATGAAAGACAGCACAACAGCTGAAAAAGTAATCAGTGAATCTGATAAGACGGTTAAAGAAAACGTCAAAATCCCTACGGATAATAATTTCCAACCTAAAAAAGGCGACTTTGTTAAATTAACAGCTAAAAAAGATGATCCAGATCATTTCGTTAAAAAACAAATCGTATCACATGATGATGTTCCACATGGCTTAATGATGAAAATTCATGACATGCATAACATGGACATGCATCACCATTAATTTAATATTTTTCGTATCATTAATAAGCAATGAAGAAAATGTTCTCAGCCATTTCCTTCATTGCTTTTTACTTTAGTATCACGATTTAATTACCAGATGATTTCATCAACAACATCATCATTGAGTGCACGAATGATTTCTGTCACCAGTTGAACTGCTTTTTGATAATCTTTTTGGTCAATAACAGATACATTTGAGTGCATATAACGTAACGGAATTGATAGCGCAATAGAAGGAATACCATCTAATGCGGTATGCATATTCCCAGCATCTGTTCCGCCACCCGGCATTGAATCCCATTGTAATTCAATGTTATGCGCTTTTGCGACCTTTTTAACATGGCGAATAAGCCCTACATGACCCACATTTGTAGCATCTAATGTTAAGACGATTGGTCCTTGACCTATTTTCACATCGCCATCACTTTCAAGTCCTGGTGTATCATATGCAACACCGACATCAACCGCAATGGCTAAATCAGGTTTCACTTTATGTGCTGCTACTTTAGCACCGCGAAGCCCCACTTCTTCTTGGACATTAGCGCCTGCAACTAAGTTAATATCGAGTGCTTCATTTTTCAATTCATCTAATACATCGACTGCTAAAGCACATCCAAAACGGTTATCAAACGCTTTTGAGGTTACATAATCTTCATTCAAGAGCGTTTCAAATTCTGAATAAGGTGTAATCATGTTACCTACTTCAATTCCCGCTGCTTCAACTTCTGCTTTATCTTTTGCACCGACATCGATGAACATATGTTTCATATCGACAGGTTTATTACGTTCTTCTGCACCTAAAACGTGTGGCGGTTTAGAACCTATGATGCCGCGTATTTCGCGACCTTCATCCGTTGTGATTGTCACTTTTTGGGATAACATCACTTGGTTCCACCATCCCCCTATTGGTGTAAATCGAATAAAGCCTTGCGCTTCGATTTTAGTCACCATAAAGCCAATTTCATCAAGGTGTCCCGCTATCATAATCGTACGCTGACCAGATTGGCTCTTTTTCTTGCCAAAGACACCACCGAGATTATCATAGATCATTTCATCACTATTGGGTTCTAATAATTCAACCATCGCTTTTTTAACCTGATGTTCATGTCCAGCGATTCCATTAAGATCTGTTAATTTTTTTAATAAGCCTTTTGTATTTTTCATCTAAGTTAAACCCCTTTCCGATTAAATTCTATTTAATTTTAACAAACTTTTCTGACAAAAGTATGATTTAAGCATTGTGCAACTTTTGTTTTTCATTGCATAGAAGAATTTTGAAAGTATATACTAGAGGTATCTAGAAAATTCTGAAATAAAAGACAAATTGTTGACATGCCTTTTGCGAATCGGATTCAGTTGATATCATCTTCATTCTCACTTAATGAATCATCAATGGAAATCCAACGCTTTTCAACAATAAGAGCCATGTCTAACTTTTTAGCATGCGCGCAATCGCACATATACACGATGTCAAATTTTGGATGGCACACACTAATATTTTGCTCATCCATGACATCCTCACTTTCTTCAGCGTCATGCTCATCATCAATATGATAGATCGATAAGGAGGTCACATCATGACACATAAAGTCGCTTTAATTGGACTCGGTCGTGTAGGAAGCCAAGTACTAACGGACATTCAATACACAGGCCTATTTCAAGAAATCATCTTAATTGATACCAATCTGAACCGTGCGGAAGGAGAGGCAATGGACCATCGCCATTTCCAATCTTACAGTGGGACACATCATACGAAAATAAAAGCAGGCAACTACACAGATTTAGCAGATGTTGACATGATTATCATCTCTGCAAGCATCCCTTCTACAGCAGATATGGCTGATCGCACAACGTTAACATTCGGTAATGCTGCGATTATCCAAGAGATTATGTCAAACATTACTGCGGTAACAACCTCACCACATATTATTATGATTTCAAATCCTGTAGATACGATGACTTATTTAGCAGAGATACAACATGATTATCCACATGAAAAAATTATGGGAACAGGCACATTATTAGAATCATCTCGCTTCCGTACATTGATTGCAGACCACTATGACGTTGATCCGAAAAGTGTCGAAGCTTTCGTTATTGGAGAGCACGGCAAAACGACTGTACCGGTATGGAGCCGTGTCCGTATTGCAGGCATGCCTCTCGATGAATATGAACAACTGAGCCATGCGCAAGCTATCTCGAAACAAAAGATTCGCGATGAAATTGACAAAGTGTCATTTGACGTGATGCGCAATAAAGGTTGGACGAATTCTGCTATCTCTCGCGCAACAATCGATCTTGTAGAAGCCATTCTTTATGATGAAAATCGTATTTTACCTATTTCGACAGTCCATCAGCACGTTTATGATTATCAAAATGTCGCATTTAGTCTTCCAACACTTGTTAATAAAGAAGGGCATCACACTGTCTTCCCGTTTGCACTAGATGCTGAAGAAAAACAAGCACTTGATCATGCGGTTCAATACATTCAATCAACAATTGCGTCTGTCACAGATTAAGTCACGCAATCATTTTAGACGGCACTACTTGCCATTTGAAATTCATTTATTTTGGCAGAGATGACACAGACAATGCAAATTTAAAATATCCACTTTAATTCATGTCTCCATTAAAAAAGCACTGAAATCCATAACCGATTTCAGTGCTTTACTTAATCAACGACCTTGAATTGCCATTATTTCATTTTATAATTTTCATTGAAATAATTGTATTTCGCTTTTTTATCATGCTTTTTCGTTTTTGAATCGAAGCCTTGTAAGAAAAAGCCGCGTTTGAGATGAATAGGCTGAGCAATATATGTATTTTTTTCGTCACCTTTTAAGGTTAATTCTTTATAAAACACACCTTTTCTTGGATCATACTCAGACTTTTCTTTAATAACTTTATCACTCAAATGATGTTCAGTTAAATACTGATCGATTAACTTTAGGTTTTGACTTTTTTGATAACCCTTATACGCAAAAAAGCCAGCCGCAACAATTACAAATAACAACACTAAAGCCAAAACGAGTTTTAAAATTTTCTTTGCCATTTCATGTGCCTCCACCTTATTACAATCTTATTATACATCTTATCATAAATCTTTTTCTTACATTACTTTCAGTATTTGTCGTCACATAAAAGTCATAATCCAATCGGTATCTAAATTGCGATTTCACAGCGAACCATCAAAAAGTAAAACTTAAAAATCACTATGTTACACATATAAAAACGTCTTTAAAGACGAGCGGTCACCCGTTTCAAAGACGTTTTTTATCATTCGATGATCATTTTAAAAGTGAGATTATTCGACTGTGGACACCGCTTGTTCGCGTTTAGATAAATTAAACATTGTTAATAATGCCACAATCCCAAAAATACTTAAGAATATAAAGGCAAGATGGCTTGACCCTGTGAGCGATGTCACTGCTGTAATCACTAATGGTGGGAAGAAACCTCCAAGACCGCCCATCATTGAGACAATACCATTTGCAACACCAGCTTCTGTTGTGAAATAAAGTGGAACGAGCTTAAACACTAAGCCATTACCGATACCGACACAGATACTCACTGTTAAACATCCAATTGTAAATAAGAAAATTTGACTGGAAACACCTAAAATGAGTGCACCTATAATCATAATTGAAAAGAAAATTTTAAGCATAGAGACAGCGTTAAACTTATCCCCTAAAATACCACCAAGTGGTCGTAAACATGTCGCTAAAGCAATGAAAACTCCCGTACGAATCCCTGCATCTACTTTATCAATGCCAAAGTTTTGAACAAGGAAGTTCGGTAAGAAAAGACCGAAAGCCACGAATGCACCAAATGTAATAAAATACCAAAAACTTAAATAATAAAGTTTGTAATTACGCATTAACTTTCTTGATTGTTCGACTAAAGGCACTTTGACTTTAGGTTCATTGCCGTCACCTAAGAAAAACATGATAACCGCAAACACAGCCATAATAATTAAATAGCTACGCACTGTATTTTGCCAACCAATCACACCTGCAATTGGAGGTGCTAAAAATGAAGACACTGCAGTACCGAGGTTACCCATACCATATATCCCATTCGCAAGACCCACTTTATCTTTAGAAAAATATTTAGGTAATGAGGTTACCCCTACTGAGAAGATTGCCCCACCCACACCGAGGAAAAAGCCTGCAAACATGAGCGCCCCTGGAGATGTCGCTTGGCTTAATAAGAATATAGGCACGAGTAGCACTAAAAAGCTTGTAAAGAATACCCATTTGGCACCGACAATATTCGTTAAATAACCAAACGGTACACGCAAGACGGAGCCTAATATAACTGGAATGGCTAAAATAATTGAAAGTTGACCACTCGAGATTTGAACATCTTGCGAAATAAAAGGAATCAATGGTGCGATAATACTCCATGCCATAAACCCTGCCACTAAACTCAATGTTTGAAGCCCTAATTGTAAACCCGCTTTTGACTTATTCATTGATCATTCACCTTTCTCGTTTGACTCCATTTCGGATCAAATTCACTAAATTTTCTCTACGCGTTGATAAAATGATAATTTAAACATTTCCAACTCAAATACAGTTTAACTTTATTGTGAAATTTATAACATAAGGACTTCCCCTATACGCAGTGTGGGGTATCCCCTAACCTGAAATTGATGTATAAACATTGTTAAAAATTAGACAAAATCGGGATAAAGACGGGATTGACAACACTTTATATTTAACAATCAGACATCTCATAAATCGCTTTTCCACCTGCCTAAATCAATGCGCAAAGACAGAATATTCATAATATAAAGGACAGCCAATAGGGACATGCGGAGGATTATGTTATACTCATTTATAATAGAGAATGACTACAATCATCAACATGCAATTATATTTAAAAAAGAAGGTGCATTGCTTGAAAAAAACAGTTGAGTGGCTCATCGCAATTGTCAGTGCCATTGCGATTGTGTTACTGATTAGAACTTTTATTGGAACACCCTATACCGTTAAAGGGCAATCTATGTTCCCCACTTTTCACGATAAAGATCGGGTCATTGTCAGCAAGATTTCAAAGTCATTGAACCATCTCAATCGGGGAGATGTCATTGTCTTTCATGAAAATCAGCATAAAGATTTTATTAAGCGATTGATTGGTCGTCCAGGAGACACTGTGGTGTATAAAGACGATCAACTTTACGTTAACGGTAAAAAAATAAAAGAGCCCTATTTGAATTCTAATAAAAAGTACAAAATCGGGGACTTTCTGACCGAAGATTTTAATGTGGAAGATTTAAAAAATGCGCAAGGTCAGTCTAAAATCCCTGCACATCGCTATTTAGTATTAGGGGATAATCGCCAAAATAGTATTGATAGTCGACGTCCTGAAGTGGGTCTGATTTCAGAACGACAGATTGTCGGTAAAGTGACCGTAAGAGTTTGGCCTTTCATCCGAATCCAATTTGGCTTTAACCCCGATACTTTTAAATAACAAAAGAGCCAACATTTCAATTTTTGATAATCTTGCCTTCATGAACTCGCTTGCTTAGGGGCTGAAGTCTCAACTAAATTTGGCTTAATTGAAGCTGAAAATTGATGAAGCCAAATTGGATTTTGGGCGCATTACAGAAATATCATGTGCAACAAATATTTCGTTGTATTGCCCCCGCAAAGCTGACTAGACTTCACAAAAGCAAGTTTGAACTCGTGTGAAGTCAGACAGCCACTGCGTAAAACAATGAATCACTATTAGAATAGGTAGACAAGTTTAATTTTTTCACTCTTCCCTCAAGCGTCTCGTTCATTGTGGCAATCATGCCATAATCATAAAGGTATAGAGGACAATTTTAGGAGACGATGAAAGCTTTTTAGAAAGTCAAAACTGTAAAAATTAGAGCGATGTATCAAAGTAAAGGTATTATCAATTAAATATCGCTTATTTTGATATGTGTACCTTTTAAATTCTAAACGTTTATGATATGGACAAATATCGTGGATTTTTTATCTTTATTAATTAAATGATACGAAAGTGACTTATTTTTTTAAAATTATAATAGTGAATGGTGACTTGCAGAAACGAAGTATTTATGACGAGACTCCTGAGGGAACAGGACGAGCCGAAGATTACAGGCTGAGGCTGTCCCCTCGGAAAGCGAAGTCATATAATACGAAGTTTCATCATATAAAAAGCGCTAAGACAATTTTCTATTAAAAATCATCTTAGCGCTTTTTATTTTGTAATTGATGTGCCGAACTTTTTTACACACACCTTTTGATTATTCAAAACCCTCCGTATATTGGAATTGTTTATGCTTCAAAAAACACTTCATTTTCGTCGACTAGAAATCTAATAGCTTTTTCTTTAATGCATACTCCACGAGCTCTGGCTTTGATTTTAAATTAAGTTTATCCATAATACGCGTTTTATGCGCTTCTACTGTTTTAACAGAGACAAATAGCTTTTCAGCAATATCTTTATTCCCATATCCTTTAGCAATTAACGGTAAAATTTCAAGTTCACGTTTCGATAAAATCTTGAATGGGTCATTTGAGTACGATTCATCTTGTGAAGATTGAACAAATTCTTTAACTAAAGACGTCGTCATTTTAGGATCAATATAAGTTTGACCTTGATAGACCGTGCGAATCGCTAACAATAATTGTTCATCTGGCGCATTCTTTAAAATATAGCCACTCGCCCCGCTTCGCAAGACGTGGAATAAATATTCTTCGTCATCGTACATCGTCAATATCAGAATTTTAGTATTCGGAAAACTATCTAAGATTTTACTCGTCGCAATTAATCCTGATTCACCCGGCGGCATACTGAGATCCATAATGAGTACGTCCGGCTCATATTTCATCACTTTTTGATACGCCTCTACGCCATCGGCAGCCGTCCCTACCACTTCCATATCCTCTTGAAAGTTGAGTATCATAGAAAAGCCTGTACGTACAACGGCGTGATCATCAGCAATTACGATTCTCATGCTTTATTCCCCTCACTTTTGACTAATTGGTACTTCGAGCGATACGATGGTGCCTTTACCTTTCTGCGTTTCAATATTCAAATGCCCGTTGACCAACTCAGCACGTTCATACATCCCATATAAGCCTAATCCAGAACCTTTAGGCGAATCGCTCGGTTCAAAACCTAAACCTTGATCTGAAACTTCAGCATAGAGATAATTTTGGTCTTTTCGTAAGATGACATCGACATCATCAACATCTGCATATTTCATCGCATTGAAAACCGCTTCTTGAACGATACGATAGACAACGGTTTCGATTTCAGTATCAAAACGTTCTGGTTCAATATCAAAGTGATAATTCACAACTAATCCATAATTATTTTCAAGCTGCTTAAAGTAAGACTTGAATGCGGCATCTAACCCTAAATCATCTAAAGAGGAAGGACGCAACTCTGATGATAAATTTCGAATATCATCAATTAATTTCGTCATTAAGCCTTCAATATTTCTAGAGTTTGCTAATAATGAATCCATATCTTGCTGATATTTGAGCAAGCGCATTTCAACATTCACATTAATCAACTCTTGAACTACACCATCATGCAGTTCTCTAGAGATACGTTTCCGCTCATTTTCTTGTGCTGCAATCGTCTTTTGAATCATGTTACGTTGATAAAGTTCTTCTTGTCTTTGCAGTTGTGCTGTGACATTTTGTAACGTAAACGCCTTAATCTGTTGTGCTTCATCAATCGTTTGATATGTGGCTGTAAAAGGCTCGATTTTATTGTCGGTCGTCTTCATAAAAACTTGAAAAGTCGTATTCCCTAACGTTTCTGAATGTAAAAAACAGTTTTGACATGTACGTAAATCATGTTCATTGGTATAGCCTTCACATCGGCCACATATTGTATTAGAAATGCCGCTCATATCATTATCTGGCGAGATGATACGTTTCGCTGCTTCATTCATATAAATCACTTTACCATTGCGGTCAATAAAAATAATCATTTCTGACGTCTTATGGTAATACGACAATAAGAACGACAATAAATCATGTGTCTTTTCTGTCATCATAACATCACCTTATCTTCACTCGTTAAACCACCAATACCTTTAATTAACGACAAGTCACGTGCAATCTGAGGCAACGGTTTTTGATTACGTTGGCCTAATAAGAGCACACCTTTCACACGGTGATTATGCCATAGAGGTATGGCAATTAATGCGGTAATCTGTTCACTCATTAAGATTGGAAAGTTAAAAAGTGAACTTTGAATTTCATGATGTGTCGTATCTGGAATTACCATAGGCTTCCCTGTCTTCATCACATTACCCGCCACACCATGACCATGACGTAAGACGATGCGTTGATAACGCTCATTTAAGTTGCCTGACACGTAACGCCATTTGATCTTTGTGCCAACATGATCTTCTGAAGGTAATGCGATACCGGCAAAGTCAAACTCATATTCATGACGTATTCTATCTATTTCATCTTGATAATCATGTTGAGAAAAATCAATCTGGTTCACGGTCATCACTCCAATTTAAATTTTGTGTTTACGATAAATAATATAACTGCGACTCGCGTAAGATAAAGGGACACTCCACACGTGCACAAGACGTGTGAACGGCCAACATGCCATAATCGTAAAGCCAAGTAAAATATGCAATTTAAATGTTAACGGAACACTTACCATGAGACTTGCATCAGGGCGCAACGTAAATAAACCTCTAAACCATATTGAAATCGTTTGTCGATAATCAAAGTCAGGTGTCGTTGCATTTGTCACTAATGTGGCATAACATCCAATAAAAACAATTAATAACAATAAGAAATTGACAAAAATGTCTGATGCAGAGCTTAAACGGCGCACATTTTGTTTAGTCACGCGTCTTGCAGTTAACAACAACATACCGATTAACGTTATTATACCAAAAATACTTCCGATATACACCGCTCCGATATGGTAGATATGATTGTTCACACCGATTGCCGTTAACCAATGTGCTGGAATCAACAATCCAACGACATGACCGAAAAATACAGGAATAATCCCTAAATGAAACATGAGACTGCCCCATTTAAGTTGCTTCTTTTCAATAAATTCACTCGATTTTGCAGTCCATGAAAACTGATCATATTGGTAGCGAACAATATGACCAATCACAAAGATTGCAAGACAGAGGTACGGGAAAATCACCCATAAAAATTGATTAAACATGATGTCTCACCTCTTCGACTTGTACAATGCATTGCTTTAACGTTTCTCTAAGACCTTTAATTAAGTGACGATAAGGATTGCCTTTTTCTTCAAGATATTTCATCATCGGATACGTGCCATCTTCAATAATCATCACTAATAATTGTGCATTTTCTTGTGCCCTGTCATCCCCGTCAAATTGGGCAGCGTATAAGAACTCCAACATCAATGGTAAATAATCTGACAGCTCAGATGAAGGCATCTCTAGGCCAAACATTTCATAAAGCACTTTTAATTTTGCTAACATTTGTCCGCGTTCTTTTTGTGTATCAAATTGATTAAATGTCATGTAGAGTGTCGCTTTTTTATTAAAATCAAACGTATCGGTATAAAGCATTTGAATTTCAGATAAACTCTTTTCATACATTTCTTCTCGATATTGTTTGACATAGGGATAGGCAGGGTGCGCTTCATGAAAAATTTCTTCAAAGACTTTAGGATGGAAGGTTAACTTTTCTGGAAAAATTAACTGCTGGCTCATGTAACCGAGCGTCTCTTTATAGCTGTTCAGCCGATCAAGATTAATCACGGAAAATCCCTCCATAGAAATTGTCGTTATAAATTTCACGTCCTGTTTTACCACCTGCACCTACAGGCACACCACAACCATCACAGTTCGCGCCGAAATGTTCACCACCATAGCCTTGACTGCCTTGCGCTGCATAAGTGTCCATGTATTGCTCTTTATGTGACGTTGGAATCACAAAGCGATCTTCATGTTTCGCAATCGCCAACAAACGGTACATGTCTTTTGCTTGTCTTTCTGTGAGACCGACACGTTCTAAGCGAGACATGTCAAACTCACGACCTGTATTTTGTGCACGCATATAACTTCTCATCATAGCCATACGTTGAAGTGATCCTTTCACAGCTTTTGTATCGCCAGCTGTGAAAAGTTCTGCTAAATATTGAACAGGCAAGCGCATTTCTTCAATTGCTGGGAAGATAGCATCAGGATTGTTTCCGGCATTTTGTCCTTCAAAATAATTCATTATTGGACTTAATGGCGGACAATACCAAACCATCGGCATTGTACGATATTCTGGATGTAATGGAAACGCTAACTTATATTCGATTGCCAATTTATAAATCGGTGAATTTTGAGCTGCTTCAATCCATTCTTGAGAAATACCATCTTTCTCAGCTTGTTCAATAACCGCTTCGTCATAAGGATTCAAAAATAAATCCAATTGTTTTTCATATAAGTCTTGTTCATTTTCAGCAGAAGCTGCTTCTTGAACGCGATCCGCATCGTATAATAGGACCCCTAAATAACGCATACGACCTGTACATGTTTCAGAACAAACTGTCGGAATTCCTGCTTCCACACGAGGGAAACAAAATGTACATTTTTCTGCTTTATTTGTTTTCCAGTTGAAGTATACTTTTTTATAAGGACAACCTGTCATACAGTAACGCCAACCACGACACGCTTCTTGATCAACTAAGACGATACCGTCTTCATCACGCTTGTACATTGCCCCAGATGGACAAGATGCGACACAGCTTGGGTTTAAGCAATGTTCACAAAGGCGAGGTAAATACATCATAAACGTTTGATCAAAGTTAAATTTAATTTCTTCTTCAATTTTTTGAATGTTAGGATCTTGAGGGCCCGTAATATGTCCGCCTGCTAAGTCGTCTTCCCAGTTAGGACCCCAGTCTAAGTCCATGCGCTGTCCTGTCATCAATGAATGGGCTTTTGCGACTGGAGAATGTTGGGCAGGTTTAGCTGTTGTTAAGTGCTCATAGTTATATGTCCAAGGTTCATAGTAATCTTTAATCACTGGCATATCTGGGTTATAGAAAATTTTACCAAGTGCTATTTTGTTCAAGCGTGTTCCTGACTTTAACTCCAGCTTACCTTTTTTGTTTAATGTCCATCCCCCTTTGTATTGTTCTTGATCTTCCCATCGTTTTGGATAGCCGATACCCGGTTTTGTTTCTACATTGTTAAACCACATATATTCTGCGCCAGGTCGATTTGTCCAAGTACTTTTACACGTCACACTACATGTATGACATCCGATACATTTGTCTAAGTTCAGAACCATTGCCACTTGCGCCTTAATCTTCAAGCCAATCCACCTCTTTCATCTTTCTCACTGCCACGTATACATCCCGTTGGTTCCCAATTGGACCATAATAATTGAATGAATAACTGATTTGGGCATAGCCCCCCATTAATTGTGTCGGTTTTAAGTGAATACGCGTTGGCGCATTGTGCGATCCACCACGTGTTCCCGAAATTTCAGATCCCGGTGTTTCAATATGTTTATCCTGTGCATGATACATATACATTGTGCCTCGAGGCATCCGATGTGACACAACTGCACGCGCTGTGACTACACCATTACGGTTATACACTTCTAACCAATCATTATCATTAATGTCATGTTGTGCTGCGTCTTCATTTGAAATCCATACCGTCGGCCCCCCACGGAACAACGTCAACATATGTTGGTTATCTTGGTATGTTGAATGGATATTCCATTTTCCATGTGGTGTTAAATAGCGAAGTACGAGCGTATCGACGCCACCTTTAACAGGCTTATCCTTCGTTCCAAATACCATTGGTGGTAATGTTGGTTTATAAACAGGTAACGCTTCACCAAATTGTTGGAAAACTTCATGATCAATATAGAAACTTTGGCGTCCTGTTAACGTTCTAAATGGCACGAGTCGCTCAATATTCGTTGTAAACGGAGAATAACGTCTACCTTGTTTGTTCGAACCCGGGAAGACTGCTGTTGGAATCACTTCACGCGGTTGTGATGTGATATTTAAGAATGAAATTTTCTCAGATGCACGTTCTGCTGAAATATCTTTCAATGGCATCCCTGTTTGTCGTTCTAAGTCTTCATAAGATTTTTGTGAGACCCGTCCATTTGATGCGGATGAAACATTTAAAATCACATCTGCTACTTTACGCGCTGTATCAATCCGCGGTTTATTATTTTTAATCGAATCATCTTCCCATGTCCCTACCATGCTTAGAAGTTCATCGTATTGTTCTTTGACCGAAAAGCTCACGCCATGAGCACCCACTTTACCGTTTTCTAGTAAAGGTCCTACAGAAATAAATTTGTCATAAACGTCAGTATAAGTACGATCAACCACTGCAAAGCCTGGCATCGTTTGACCCGGAATTGGTTCAATTTCACCTTTTGTCCAGTCGTGCACTTTACCGTAAGCAAGTGAGATTTCTTGCTTAGAGTCGTGTGCGAGCGGTGATGTTACAACATCTTTATAAGTACCAGTAAGGTGAACACGAGCCATTTCAGAGAATGTTCGGCTAATCGTTTTGAAAATATCCCAGTCTGAACGTGATTCCCATAAAGGGTCGATTGCCGGATTGAATGGGTGAATGAAAGGATGCATATCTGTTGAAGAGATATCATGTTTTTCATACCAAGTGGCCGCTGGTAAAACAATGTCAGAATATAAAGGCGTTGCCGTCATACGGAAGTCTAAAGAAACAAGGAGATCAAGTTTACCTACTGTATCTTCTCCCCACTCAATCTCTTCAGGTCGATCCGTTTCATTTGGCTCAGCCATTAATGCTGATTTTGCACCTAGTAAATGTTTCATAAAGTATTCTTGACCTTTAGCAGAACTTGAAATCAAATTCGAGCGCCAAACAAATAAAGTCTTCGGATGATTTTTACGTAAATCTGGATTTTCAACCGCAAATTTTGTTTTACGTGATTTCACATCTTCAATGGCACGTTTTAAAATGGCTTCATTATTAAATTCTCCCGCATCGCGTGCTTCTTCTCCCCATAAAAGACTATTGCGGTCAAACTGCGGATAAGAAGGTAACCAGCCATTGCGTGCAGCTAAAACATTATAATCAGCAGGATGTTGTAATTTGATATTCTCTGCAAGTGGCGAAGCTAAGCGATCTACACCTGACTCTTCATATTTCCATTGGTCTGTCGCAAAGTAAAACCAGCTTGTTCCATTTTGTAAACGCGGTGGCCCTTGCCAGTCTTTAGCGAAAGCAATCGTATTCCAACCTTCAATCGGACGACACTTTTCTTGTCCAACATAATGCGCCCATCCGCCACCATTCACGCCTTGACAGCCACATAAAACGACTAAGTTTAATACAGAACGATAAATGGTGTCTGAATTAAACCAATGGTTAATTCCTGCGCCCATAATAATCATGGAACGTCCACCTGTATCGATGGCATTTTGCGCAAATTCTTTTGCCACTTGTGTCACAACATTCGCTTTGACACCTGTAATCTTCTCTTGCCAAGCAGGTGTATAGAAAGAAGCCGCATCATCAAAACCTTTTGATTCTAGTTCATGATTAAAACGTTTCACACCGTATTGACTTGCCATTAAATCATAAACGGTTGCGATGTACGTTTCTTCACCGTTCGCTAACGTTACTTTACGCACTGGAATCACACGCTCAAATACGCCATTGCCCGCATTATCAAAATATGGGAATTGAATTATGATGTACTCAAAGTCACCCGTTGCAACTGTCATTGCAGGATCAATTTTAGCGCCCGCTTCATTTTCTAGTTTTAAGTTCCATTGTTTGCCATCTTCCCAACGTTGACCCATTGTCCCATTTGGAACTTGAATCGTGTCTGTCAAAGAATCTAAAACAACCGGTTTCCATTCACTATTCTCAGACTGACTGCCAAAGTCACTTGAACGGAGGAAACGTCCCGCTTTGTAACCTTTATCATCTTGATCTAATCGAATTATAAACGGCATATCTGTATATTGTTTGGCATAGTTGATAAACATTTCTGAAGGTTCATCTTCGTAGTAAGTTTGTAAAATAACATGCGTCATTGCTTGTGCCAACGCTGCATCTGTACCTGGATTAGGAGCCAACCAGTTATCGGCAAACTTTACATTTTCAGCATAGTCTGGCGCGACAGAAACGACTTTAGCCCCTTTATATCGAACTTCAGTCATAAAGTGTGCGTCTGGTGTCCGAGTGAGTGGGACGTTTGAACCCCACATCATAATATAGCTCGCATTGTACCAGTCGCTCGATTCTGGTACATCTGTTTGTTCACCCCAAATTTGCGGTGATGCTGGCGGTAAATCCGCATACCAATCATAGAAACTCAACATTTCTCCACCTAATAGCGAAATAAAACGTGCACCTGCCGCGTAACTAATCATAGACATCGCTGGAATTGGCGTAAATCCTGCGATTCTGTCAGGTCCATCTTTTTTGATTGTATAAATCAATTGAGCTGAAATAAGTTGTGCCACATCTTTCCAGCTCGCACGGACATGTCCACCTTTACCGCGTGCTGACTTATATATACGTGCTTTTTCTTCGTTTTCTACAATTGAGGCCCATGCTTTAATTGGATCTTGATACGTTTCCAACGCTTCTGTCCATAATTCCCATAACTTTCCACGAACGTAAGGATACTTTACACGGAGTGGACTATATTCATACCAGGAGAATGAAGCGCCACGTGGACAACCTCGTGGTTCAAATTCTGGCATATCTGGTCCGCAACTTGGATAGTCAATTTGTTGATTCTCCCAAGTAATCACACCATTTTTCACAAAGACTTTCCATGAGCATGAGCCTGTACAATTCACGCCATGCGTTGTGCGGACTACTTTGTCATGACTCCATCTTTCTCGATACATTTTTTCCCATTCACGACTTTTGTGTTCTAATACCGACCAATTCCCGTTAAATTTTTCAGTAGGCTTAAAAAAATTCAGTCCAAATCTAGCCATTGTCATCCTCCTCTTACACATAGACTTCAGTCATCACCCATATTGTACATTTATTCACAAGCGTATCCTATTAGGGATTTACCTATTTCATTAAGTGGAATCCCTATGCTTTTTCATACCTCACACGTGGTTCTAAATCGCTTGCTTAACGGCTAAATGCTCAACTCAATTTGGCTGAGATTCGGCAGTAACTTGGTGAAAGTAAATTGGATTTTGAGCGCAATACAGAAATATCATGTGCAACAAATATTTCGTTGTATTGCCCCCGCAAAGCTGACTAGACTTCACAAAATCGACTTGTTCTTAACTCTAATAGTGAATGATTATATGCATAAACGAAGTATGGATGACGAGACGCCTGAGGGAACAGGACGAACCGAAGACTACAGGCTGAGGCTGTCCCCTCGGAAAGCAACGTCATACAATACGAAGTTTTTATCATAAGAAGAAAGCGCTAAGACAATTTTTATGATAAATCATCTTAGCTCTACTTAATTAACGAGATATTTAAATTTTTTACAAATCAACGACCTGTGTAAAAGTCGTATCTTGAATGAGTTGGGTGATTTTTTCAATTTGAGAAGCATGTAAATCAGAATAGTGGCGATCATCAATCACGACCTGATGCCCCGCTTCGAAATAGTCAAAAGCACGCGCTATCGCTTCCAATCGCTCCCCTCTAATTAACACTGTTTCGTAGTTTCTTGAGGTGTTCGCGACGTCTGTTTGCACATCCCTGACGACTTGTCCCACAATGGTAACACCTGGCCCTAGACGTTCAGGCAACATTTCAATTTGTTCAACAATGGTATTCACTGTTCCACTTATCACGCGTTGGTTAGGATGTGTCGCATTAAAGACAATCGCTACTGGAAAATCGATGCCCATTTTATTTTTAATATCATGCATTAATCGAGGCAAACGTTTAATCCCCATATAAATAGCTAACGTCCCCCCATGTTCCAATGTCGTCATATCAATTTCATTTTCTTCGTTGTTTTTAAAGTGGCCCGTCGTAAAAGTAATATTCGTCGATACATTTCGTTCTGTTAAGCCTTTTCCTAGTTGACTTACTGCAGCACTCGCAGCCGTAATCCCCGGAACAATCTCATAATCAATATGGTGTGCACGTAACGTTTCAACTTCTTCAGCGACCCGCCCAAAAATAGCAGGATCGCCTCCTTTGAGTCTTACAATGGTTTGTGCGGTTTGTGCTTTTTCGACGATTAACTGATTAATACGCTCTTGCTTAATATATTTCGTATAAGGCGTCTTACCTACGTGAATCCATTCTGTCTCTGGTGAAGACAAATGAAGTAAAAAGGGATGAACTAACTGATCATATAAAATGACATCTGCCTTTTGAAGGCAACGCTCTGCTTTTTTAGTTAGTAAACAGGGATGTCCTGGCCCTGCGCCAATAAGATAAACTTTAGGTGGAGACGCGTTTAAGGCAGACATACGTAAATATCTCCATCTACAATTTCAACAGGATAAGTCGCAACACATCCCTCATCAGGCGCTTGAACTTCACCGGTATTCAAATCAATTTTCTGATCATGTAATGGACAAAAGACATAGTCTCCGCTCACTGTTCCTTCTGATAAAGGGCCTTGTTTATGAGGACAAACGTTATGAATAGCTTTAATTTCGCCCGCTTCAGTTAGAAACAAACCTATTTCTAAATCTCCGACAATGACTTTTTTACCAATTAAAGGTTCTAATTCTGAAACTTTAGCAACTTTAACTTTTTCCTTTAACATATGCCTCACACCTTCTCAACTTCAAATATTTTCTGTTTCATTTCATCTTGAACAATCTCATTCCATGGTTCTTTGGAAACGGCCGCTTTTGCTTCCATAATACGTTCATAGAGTGCTTCTTGTTTTTCAGGGTCCAAGACAACCGATTTGACTTGATCAAAGCCTATACGTCTTAACCATGGTGCTGTCCGCTCAGCATAAATCGCTGTTTCACGATAATACTGCATATAAGCACCACAAAGTTTAACCACTTCATCTTCTGTTTCAACCGTTGTTAAATGTTCAGCGATTTCCACAGTTGTACCGCCATTACCACCTACGTATATTTGGAAGCCATTTTCAACACCGATTACGCCAAAATCTTTGACTCCTGATTCTACACAACTTCTTGGGCATCCAGAGACACCCATTTTAAATTTATGTGGTGTATCAATATATTCGAATGTTTTTTCTAAACGTATACCTAATTTTGTTGTATATTGTGTACCAAATCGACAGAATTCTTTACCTACACAACTTTTAACAGAACGTGTTTTCTTACCGTATGCAGAAGCTGAGCGCATATCTAAATCTTCCCATACTTTTGGTAATTCTTCTTTTTTCACACCATATAAACCAATACGCTGAGAACCTGTCACTTTAACGAGCGGTACATCATATTTTTTGGCTACTTCACCGAGACGAATCAATTGATCTGCATCCGTCACACCACCACGCATTTGAGGAATCACAGAGAACGTACCATCATTTTGAATATTGGCATGGTAGCGTTCATTGGCAAAGCGTGATGCTCTTTCATCTTCATGATCTTCCGGATAGACCATATTTAAATAATAGTTCAGTGCAGGTCGACATTTTGGACAACCGCCTTTATCTTTAAAGTCCAATACATGACGTACTTCTTTTGACGTTTTTAATCCTTTTGCGCGAATTTGTGTCACAATTTGATCTCTTGATAAATCTGTACAGCCACAAATACCCGTTGGTGCACTTGCTTCAAAGTCATCACCAAGTGTATATTCAAGTAATTCTGCAATTTGTCCTTTACACTTACCGCAAGAATTACCGGCCTTTGTCACACGTGTGACATCGGCAACTGATGTTAAACCTTGTTCTGTAATCGCGTTGACAATTGTACCTTTAGAGACTCCGTTACAACCACAAATCGTCTCATCGTCATCCATTTCTGCCACACTAATGGCGTCAACTTCACCCGCTTTATGCAAGATGGATACTAATGTATAATCATCAATGGTTTCGCCTTTTTTCATCATATTGTAGAAGCGATTACCTTCTTCTGTGTCTCCATAAAGCACTGCGCCGACAATCGCTTTATCTTTAACGAAGACTTTTTTATAAATATTATCGACACCATTAAACGTCTCAATACCATGAACTTCATTGTTTTCAGTAATTTGACCTGCACTAAAAAGATCACATCCCGAAACTTTTAATGAAGTGAAAGTCGTTGAACCTTGATACCCTTCAGTTGGACGTCCTGTTATATGGTCCGCTAAAATTTTGCCTTGTTCATATAATGGCGCAACTAAACCATACACTTTTGAACGGTGCTCAGCACATTCACCTACCGCATAAATATTAGGATCACTCGTTTTCATAAAATCATCGACAATGATACCGCGTCCAATTTCTAATCCTGCTGCACGTGCTTCTTTTGTGACAGGTCGAATACCGACAGCCATTACAACCATATCTGCATCTAATACACGACCATCAGATAAGCGGATGCCTTCTACATTTTTCTCGCCTAAGATTTCTTGTGTATTGGCTTGAAGTTCAAATTTAATACCTTGTTTTTCTAAATCTTTTTTAAGGAGTTCACCGGCTTTACGATCTAATTGAACCTCCATGAGCCACTCTGCTAAATGAACAACTGTAACATCCATCCCTTGATCAACGAGACCTCTTGCACACTCTAGTCCTAAAAGTCCCCCACCAATGACGATTGCTTTTTGTTTCGTTTTCGCAATCTCTAACATTTTCTCTGTGTCATCAATGGTTCTAAAACCGACAACACCTTCTAAACGTGAACCATCAATCGGTAAAATAAAAGAATCTGACCCCGTTGCGATAATCATTTGATCATAGCCCACAATTTGACCTTGTTCTGTTTCAACTTGTTGTTTTTCGCGATCAATTTGAACAACCTTATCCCCTGTAATGAGCTGAATATGATTTTCTTCATACCATTCATAAGGATTCATTATGGTTTCTTTTACAGTCATTTTATTTTGTAAAATGTTAGATAACATGATTCGGTTATAGTTAGGATACGGTTCTTTACCAATAATTGTGATATCAAAGCGCTCAGGATCTCGCTCTAATATTTCTTCTATTGTACGGACACCTGCCATTCCGTTACCCACCATTAATAATCTTGTTTTACTCATGGAAATCCTCCTCAAGCGTTTCTAAATACGCTTTTATTTTTGCGCCGTATGCTTGTGTGCGTTGAATAGATTGCCCTTCAGAACTCACACTAATTGTCATTTCGTTGTGTACAAAATCGAATGAATTATAAAAATCAGATTGTCGTCGATCTCCGGTGTGATTTACCCACTGTTCAGGACGCGCATCATCACGTACTTGCTGGTTCACCTTTGCGTCATTCGTTGCGATGATGATGAGATTGGCATCCGCAATGTCTTTTGAATCATAAGTTTTTTTATCCAAAGTGATATGGGGTGCCCACGTCCTTGTGTAAAACGCCGGATTAAATTCAGGACTGACCACTTTAACCGTCTTCGCTTCATGCATGACCTTTTTAAATTTCCGCCAAGCGATTTTTCCACCACCAATGATGACGACCGTCTTATTCGATAAATTTAACTGTATTGGATACACGGGACACCTCCTCGACATTCAGATAAACGACTTAAGATGATTTCTTTTAATATCGGGTGAAAGTTGATGGCATTTGTAAATGTCACTTCACAAGGTAACTGCATCATTCTAATTTGCGCTTTTGTCCGTTGTACTAAAAAACCATCAAATAAGAAAAACGGAACAATACACAAAGTGTCATGTTGTCGTGCAATTTGTAGTAGGCGCGTTTTAAAATCTAATGCCCCATAAACCATGCTGGGATAGCAAGTTTCCTGCGCGGTCGAAAGTTGATTGGCAATACGGGTTAAGGCCAAATCTGGTTCATCGAATCTTTCACTCCCGTGAGCAAGAAGGACCACCCCTACATTTTGACCTGGTGTTCGTTCCATTGCTTCAATACGATAACGCGCCCATGTCTCCATCTTAAGATGTGTACCGAGTGGTTTCGTTAAATGAAAGACAACATTCGGATATTGCGCTTGCCATTCCTCTAAAGCCACGACAATATCTTCATAATAATGAGACGCTGAGAAAAGTAACAATGGGACAAGATATAAAGTGTCGGCACCTTGACGAATATGCTTTGTAAGCGTCGTGTTCAAATCTTTCGTTTCACTCTCTAAAAACGCAATATCATAATCTAACTTGTCACCTTCAAACAATTGGTCAACAAATTGAATTAATTTTTGGTTGAGCTCGCCTTTTCTCATACCGTGTACAATTAATATTACTTTTTCCATCACTTCACCCCCACGCTTTTATTGTAGACGAAATCCGTTTGTTTATGTGATAAAATTCACAGAAAACATAAAAACTAGGGAATCCCCTCCAGCTGAATTTGAGGGAATTCCCTAGTTCGATCATACCTTTATTTCGTATGCTTTAACGTTTGAGTTGCCACTACCACAACCTATTTGACCAAGTGATTACTCGTAACTTATCCATCTCAACGTATCTCATTTTAACCTCGTCTTTAAGCAAGACAAAACCCGAGATATTATCGGACTTTCATGAAAATCTCGGGTTTTTATAAATGATTAAGTTCATTTAACACGCTAATTAAATGTTATCCTAGTACGGTGTTTAAGACTCACCTTCAAACCATGGAGGTGGTGCTAATAATGAACGATTAAAACGTTCGGGTATTAATACTTTAACCATCATGGCACCTTGATCACCACTCGGTTCTTCAAGCGTAAAAAATGTTTCATAGCCACGTCTTTCATATACATCTTTTAACCAGCTCATTTTACGTGCAGATGTCCCTAACACAACGGCGGGCGCTTTAAGCGTATCACGCAAAATCGTATTTTCGACATAAGACATCATTTGATGTCCGTAGCCTTGTCCGCTATAATCAGGATCCGTTGCAAACCACCAAACAAACGGATATTTCGACACTGGATTTTTAGGCTCCCAAGGAAAGCGAATACTTAACGTTGAAATCACTTCTCCATCTTTCTCCAATACATACGCAGCATTGTACTTAATATTCTTTTCGATCATTTCTAAATCGACATTCACAGACGGCCAATCGATGCCCACTTCTCTTAACGGTGTAAATGCGCGATACATCAGTTGTTGCAATCTCTCAGCATCATCCAATGTCGCCAACCGGATATTGATTTGAGACATTTTCTCTCCCCTTTTCCCATAAGATTCATAAGTAGATTATCAAATATAAAGTAGGATAGAAAAGAATACGCTCCAACCGAAGCGTATTCACCGCGGGTCATTATATGACCATTCTATTTAAAAATGAGCGTTCTCTGTATTAATAAAGCTTTTTCAGAATAAGCATAGACCTTATTCCACGCGACGTGAACCGTTAAGATAAGCGTAAAGCAAGCCGACCATCAAGCCTCCACCAATATAGTTACCAATAAAAGCAAAGACGATGTTTTTTAATACGCCTAACCCTGAAAGGCCATCGAAATTGTAGAAAATCATACCTACAAATAAACCTGCGTTATATACGACGTGTTCATAAGCCATAAATACGAAAATAATAACGCCAACTGCAATAAAGAAAGCTTTTGAGAGACCTTCTTTAAATTGCATAGAGACATAAATCCCAATATTAATAAAAAAGTTTGCAAAAATGGCTTTAACGAGTATCGCATGCCACGTGGGTTCAACCGTTTTGGCTGTAACAGTTGCGGTTAATGCATGTACCATCTCTGGCGTCATTACTTTTGTAAAATACATTAAAATAAATAACACAAAAGCACCTAAAATATTGCCAATAAAACAAACAATAAACAACCACATCGCCTTTGTGATAGAAATTGTTCGATAGTACATCCCAACTGTCATATACATAAAGTTACTCGTTAATAATTCAGAATGTGTCAAGACGATTAAGACTAAGGCAATGCTGAATGCGATGGCGCCCATTAAGTTGACCACCCCGGGTAAAGCACCGGCCATTTGCGTTTTAATAGCTAACATAAAGACCGTTACAATCGCTAATAAAAATCCAGACATCATAGATTTAACCATATAACGTGGCATTGCGCGATCAAGCATGACCTCTTTCATCGCTACCGCATGGATAATGTCATTAATTGTATGACGCGACGCATAGGTATCCTCAATTGTTTTTGACGGTTTTTGAATCCCCATTTCAAAGCCTCCATTTTAATTTTTAAGTTGATGTTTTGTTTTAACCTTGCTGCTTCCATTTTACATGACGCCCTACAATGTTGTACATCATCATCAGCGAATAAAAAAAGGAAAGGGAATAGAAAATAAAATGTGTGATACAAGCTTTACTTTCTATTGCTTCCCTTTCCTTAAAAGAGGTGATTGCCACATTCTAGGTGACTTTTCAAATCAATATAATTAGGAATGTTTATACTTTTTCATTATTTTTAAGCCACTCGCAAAAATACCGTAGCCAATCACTGTTTTTGTAAACCACTTAAAGAAACAGTTTGATGAATTGATTTTATCGAGTAAAGCAGGAATTGCTGCACTGACAAAATAAAGACCTAAAACTTTCAAATAACGTTCGTTCATGACATCGTCCTCCTACGTAATAGATAATAAGTTTGCTTTAACTTGACGTATACCCGCCTCTTTTTTATGACTGTCAAACTCCACAAATAGCACCAAAACATATTTTTGATGATACACATCTTCAATATCTACGCGTGCCGCGCCCTTATATCCATGCGACAGCAAATGTGAAATTTGCACATGCGTTAACATTTCACGATGGTTCCATAAAAATAATTTGAATTGGGTTAAGTCTTCAAAAATACGTGTTTCATTCAAGATGATTTGTAGTTGCGTGTGCGTCATCACACGATCAAGCATGAGTGTATCATAAGTGATACAACCGATAATGAAATCACGCATTTTTTTCATTTTTGGTGCGTTTTCACAGTCTAAATCACATTCAATCTGAACGGGTAATTCTACATGGTGTGCATCTAAAGCAACGGGCTGCTGAAATGTATAGCCAGCGATTTGCATGTCGACTTCTAGTTGCTTCGCCTCTTCTTTATTGAGTTCCATTAGATTCGTGACGGTTTGAAAAGTCACATTCTCTAATATTTTTAAATCTTCAACACCAAACTGCCTTAATTTTCTATATAAATTCATGGTATCAACCCCACTTTGTTTGCCCCATTCTCATTTTATCACTTATTCATAATATTAATTTTTAATATTTTGACAATATCAGTAAAAGAAACTACACCCACAACTCATTTATATTTTATGGTAAGTCGTATAAAGGTCTGGAACATAATATTCTTGATTACCCTACATTCATGAAGACGCTTGCTTAGGGGTTAAAGTCTCAACTCAATTTGGCTTAATTGAAATAGAAGCGCGATAAACCCATATCAATTTGTCGTTTTTTTAATTTTTGTCGTGATTAATGATATGAGACGAAAGTGACTTGTTTTTAACTCTAATCGTAAATAATGATATACATAAAAGTAAGCCCTCAGACGAATTTCTATTAAAAATCATCTGAGCGCTAGTTATTTTGGGATTGATGTCTCAACACCTGGCATCATATAGTTAAAGCAACGGCATATCCTTTCACCTTTTATTCATTGATACTAAGGTGACTTTACAATAGGCTAAGCCATTGCCAATAAGTCATACTGAATAACACAACGAGCAAGTAGCCAATCACAGTAATCGGAATACCTGCTTTCAAGAAATCTTTAACTGTAAATGTTTCTGTACCGTATGCGAGCATACTTTGTGGTGAACTGACAGGCAATAAGAAACCAAAGCTAATCACAAACTGTTGGATAAGTACAAAGCCAATCGCATGATCTCCTAGACTTAAAGTTGAAGTCAATGAGATGAATACTGGAATTAATGCTGAAGCTAAACTTGTCGCACTTGCAAATCCGAGATGGATTAAAATATTAAATAAAGAAATTAACGCGATTGTCGCAACGATTGGCATTCCTTTTAAGCCTAACAATCCGAATGTTGCATCGCTCAACCATTGCGCGGCATGTGTTTGTAATAGTACATTTCCTAATGAAATCCCTACTCCAAAAACAATAATCGTTCCCCAAGGGATACGCTGTTCTGCTTCTTTCCAACTCATAACACCAATTTTTGGCGTTAACATCACGGCTAAAGCTAATAATGTGATTGATGATGAATCAATTGGATGTAATACTTTTTCCGTTGACCATAATACTAATAATAAGACAGAGATGATGATTAAACGCCACTCTTTAGGTTTTACAGGACCGAGTTCAGCGAGTTGTTGTTTAACGAGCTCTGTGCCACCTTCAATTTCATTTTTTTCTGGCGGTACGACTTTGAGCATGACAAAGTAAAGCACAATCGACATGACGATAGACCATGGTGCTGCATATAAAAACCACTCGCCCCATGAGACATCATGACCTAACTGATCATTGATAAAGTTAACTGCCACAATATTTTGTGCCGCTGCAGTTTTAATCCCAACATTCCATATCGAAACAGCTTGAACCGCTGTAATGATTAGTAAAGCTGCGAGTTTACTTTCTTTTGCAGCACCAAATGCAGCGACCATACCGAGTAAAATAGGCACAACCGCGCCTGCACGTGCAGTTGCAGAAGGTACGAAAAAGGCTAAAATAATTGAAACTAAAATGGCCCCAATGACGATGCGCTTCGTTTTATTACCTACAAGTGATAGAACTAATAAAGCGAGTCGTTTATGTAAATTTGTGACTTGCATTGCTGTGGCGAGAAACAGTGCGGCAGCAACTAACGCAACAGCACTAGATGAAAAACCACTGAAGGCTAGTTTTAACGCGTTTCCTGTGCCAAATACATCTGCCCCTTTTAAGACTTGGCCCCCAACTTTAGGATTTCCATGCGACTCAGTAAGATGTTGAATTGGACTAAAGCCAAGAAGTAAAATAATCAAACCGACAATCATTGTCGCTGATACCGGATAAGTGACCGCTTCAGTGACCCATAAAATGACTGCAAACGCTAAAATAGCTAACGCACATTTTCCCATCACTGGAAGCTGGTCTGATGTCGGTAATAAAAGCACTATAAAAAGTGCTACAAAACTTAAGATAAACCATAAAGGCTTAAATGTTGTTCCCTCTTTCTTCTTTGAAGATGTTGCCATACATGGCGCCCCCTTTGTTGAGATCTTTAACCTTATTGTAACAAGAAAGCGCTTTAAAAAGATATACGTGTTTTAACATTCACAAAATTTTAAAGATATTTTACTCACTTACATTTAACTTTTGATCCCCATCGTGAATCCATTGACGCTTACGCATAAAATGATAAATCACATAAGTCACTGCGATAGGTAAAATAAAGTGGAAGACAGCAATACGTATCCATGTATCTAATTGACTTCCCATCGTATGTATCGTCATAATTTGACCAACAAAGCCACTCGTTCCCATTCCTGCACCTGCCGCATTATTGGTCATCGGAAACATTGTTGTCATAATCGGTGCAATGATTGCGCTTGCGAGTGTAGGTGGGATAAGAATGAATGGTTTTAATAAAATATTTGGTACCTGCAACATACTTGTTCCAATCCCAATTGAAATCAAACCACTGATGCCGTTATCTTTATAGCCTGTAACAGCAAAACCAACCATCTGACAGACACATCCGATTGTTGCTGCACCTGCTGCTAATCCTGATAAATCAAGCATCAAGACTAACGCAGCGCTGGAAATCGGTGCAGTCAGACACAATCCAAAGATAACCGCAACTAAAATTCCCATTAAAAATGGTTGCTGCTCTGTAGAGATAACAATCACTCTTCCAATGGCACGCATCATTTGATTTAGAAAAGGGCCTAAAAACTTTGCCACAACGCCACCTATCACTAATGTTAAAAATGGAGAGACAATGATATCGATTTTTGTTTTAGATGCATATAATCGACTCACTTCAACGGCGACTAAAGTTGCAAAGTAGGCCCCTACTGCACCACCGGAAAACGTATCATAACCGAGCATCCCCACAATGACACTGGCAAAAATGACGAGGGGTTTTGCTTTCAACCCATAGGCAATAGCCGCACCGATTGCAGCACCAGTTAAACTTTGTGCTACTGTTCCTATCTCGACTAAAAAGCCTAAATGGAGATTAGGAAATAATGTTTGTTTACCTAACGTTTGCATAATTAATCCGATAATTAAGGAGCTGAACAGCCCTAACGTCATATAACTTAAACCTTCAATAAACCAACGCCTTAATAATTGTTTCACTTTTCTCACACTCTCTTCCTCAGTTTGTTAACATACAAAATTTTTATATTAACATCATACAAAAAAATCGTATTAAATAATAGAAACAGCAGCAATGTTTTGTCCTAGGAGATGATTGGAAAAATAGGCTGTACACTTTATATGGTGGTTATGTGTCTATAATAATTAAGTCGCAAACTTCCGAATGCTTCTTCGAGTCTCGCTTTCCCAGGCGCCTTACCTCAACTAATTTTGGCTTTTATTGTAGCTCATAAGAAGCCAAAATGGATTTTCGGTTTCGGCTCTATGCCTCGGGAGTCTCGACTCGGTACGCAATCTATTTAAGCAATTTCACTATTGAAAAGTGGCATTGCTTTTTTCTTTGGTCTTTTATACAGTCTAAAAATAATAAAAATGCGATTTTTGAAGTTATAAAAGTTGCGATAGCCATATGAAACTCTTTTAATCAGTTTAACTTTTTGATTAATTCCTTCAATCGCTCCATTATTGAATTGAGGGGTTCCAAGTGATTTTAATATTATTATCTTTAATTTTTAGTAACTTTAATATATCATTACACATAGGCGCAATATGTCTCCTTTATTTTTGGTTTAGTCACTTAAAATTATAGAGGCATTTGCGCTATTTTTGTACAAAAAAGCAGGATGACTTATGTCATCCCACCATAAAAAATGAAGAACCGAAAAATAAAATAAACGCCATTAAAAAAGAACCGATGCGCGGGGACACATCGGTTCTACACCAACTAAGGCTTAACTTATCTTATCTTTAAAGGAGGTTTAGGATACTTGATTTTTTATCGGGGTGATCAAGTATACTTACACTGAGATGAGTGTGAACAGTTTATCTAATGGGAATATTGATTTACTGTTCTATGTACAGTATACCCCTTGATTTTTCATGACACATCCGACAAGAGTACGGACTTTTTCTCAGACTCGAGAATGATAAATTTTTACAAATCGAAATGTTTCCTATTTACAAAAGTTTGGAACTCAGCTATAATTGCTTGCAGATACTTCTCACACATCTCTGATAAGATGAAGTGTCACAGGTAAATTTGATTGTTCATTTTTCCTCAAGAGTAATCATATTAAACAATTGAATTCATTACCTAACTAAGGTGTCAGTCATTTTCTAACATGAGTCTTCCATAAAAAACTCATGACTACAATGTTTAGAAGCATGAGCCGTTGATACGGTTTAACTTCTCTTTCCCCAGTATGCAAGCCTCCTTTTATGGAGGCTTGTTTTTTTATTACCCCGTCTTACGCATCAATCATTTTACCGCCTTTCGAAAGGCACATTTTTCTTAATGAGTCAGATTAATTTACCTTTTAGACATATCGATTTAAAATAAGACTATGAAAGATTTGTTTTGGAACATTTTAAAAAGTCGCTCACCAATGAATTCACAACACAAAAATATAACGCTTTTTATAATGTTGAACTAAAAGGAGGCAATATTATGGGTATCAATGTTAAGGATTATGTTTCTGATCAATATGAACTGTTTATTGGCGGAGAATTTGTAAAGCCAGAATCTGGCGAGTACTTAGATGTCAGCAATCCAGCAACAGGCGAAGTTTTAGCAAAAGTCGCTAAAGCCAATGAACAAGACGTCGATAAAGCTGTTAAAGCAGCGCAAGACGCATTTCCAGAATGGAGCCGCAAATCAAAACAAGAACGTTCAAATTTATTACGTCAAATCCATGATAAATTAATGGAGAAAAAAGATCATTTTGCGACAATTGAAACATTGAATACAGGTAAAGCAATTCGTGAGTCTGCAAATATCGACATTCCTTCTGCAGCACGCCATTACCAATATTTCGCAAGTGTTGTGGATACGGATGAAGGTTCTCTCAACAATATTGAAGACAATGTTATGAGCATTATTCAACACGAACCCATTGGTGTTGTCGGTGCTGTCGTTGCATGGAACTTCCCAATGTTACTTGCTTCATGGAAATTAGGTCCAGCTTTAGCTGCTGGTAACACAGTCGTTATTCAACCTTCTTCTTCGACACCGCTAAGTTTAATTGAACTGGCTAAAATCTTCCAAGAAGTTTTACCAGCAGGTGTTGTCAACGTCGTAACAGGTAAAGGTTCAGAATCTGGTAACGCGATTTTCAATCATGAAGGTGTCGACAAATTATCATTCACTGGTTCTACTGATGTGGGTTATCAAGTTGCAGAAGCAGGTGCAAAACGTATCGTACCCGCAACACTTGAACTTGGTGGTAAAAGTGCCAATATTATTTTAGATGACGCAAACCTAGATTTAGCTTTAGAAGGCATCCAACTCGGTATCTTATTCAACCAAGGTGAAGTATGTAGTGCAGGTTCTCGTTTACTTGTGCATGAAAAAATTTATGACACACTTGTACCACGACTTGTTGAAGCATTTAAACAAATTCGAGTTGGCGATCCACTTGATAGTGCAACACAAATGGGTTCTCAAACAGGCCAAGCACAAATCGATAAAATTCAAGGTTATATCGACTATGCGAAAGAAAATGATGCCAATATTCTTGTCGGCGGTCACCGTTTAACTGATAACGGATTAGATAAAGGTCATTTCTTTGAACCTACACTAATCGAAGTGAAAGATAATAAAAATAAATTAGCGCAAGAAGAAATCTTTGGTCCTGTATTAACAATTATTAAAGTGAAAGACGATGAAGAAGCGATTCAAATCGCTAATGACTCTGAATACGGCTTAGCTGGTGGTGTTTTCTCAACAAATATCAACCGTGCATTAAATGTAGCTAAAAATGTCCGTACAGGTCGTGTATGGGTCAACACGTATAACCAAGTTCCTGAAGGTGCGCCATTCGGAGGCTACAAAAAATCAGGTATTGGTCGTGAAACTTATAAAGATGCCATTGCAAACTATCAACAAGTTAAAAATATTTATATAGACATTAGCAACGAAACAAAAGGTCTTTACTAAATAACTTGAAACAACTTGTGTGAATAATAATTTAATAACGCTCTCCTAAAATAAATAGAACGACGGAATCTTGTAGTGCACTTGATTCCGTCGTTTTTTTATCGTTATCCACTGTATTTTACATACGCTTACGCTTTTGCAATCTATTTATTACTATAATTTAAATGCTGTGACAAGGCCAATGACATACTTTTATATTACACATGCTTGGAATCGTGTTGATTATCACTATCTGGAAGCTCAATCATTTGCAATGCGTCTTTGAGTTCTGTGTAGAGATCGCCACCTCTCCATTCTCGCGGATAGCCAAGACAAGGACAAAGATACGTCGTGCCATTTTCGGTGTATCTTTTTCTAAAATGAACATGCCCCATCACACTGTACGCCACGTCATAGTTTTCATAAATACAATCAAAATCTTGTGTCCCAATAAAACCGTTGAAAAAATCGAAAATCCGATGCGGTAAAGGGACAACGAATTTCGGATGTGTTACAACATGTGTGACTAAAATAACTTTATGATGTTGATAAGGCTCTAATTGATGGAACACTGATTCTGCAAAACGTTTGGATAGCATCTGATCAGATTGTTCAAAATTCGTATGGACTTTATCTTGCCATGTCGCCCCGTAATGCTTCCCTTTTTCCAATTTCTCCAAAGTATATTTGTCACTTGCATAGCGATAATCATACCAACCCATATGGCCAACGATGACATATTGTCCTAATTCAAGCGGTTGATTGATGAGGCACTGGGGATGCGCTGTATATAAAGCTAAAATTTCTTCCGAAGTGATTGTTTCATCAGCTTGACGCCAAATATCGTGATTGCCTGGAATAAAATACACGCTACACTCAACTTTATCAGTCAACTGTGCGATAAAGCGCAATGTAGTGCTATGGTGATTGGAAATATCACCTGCAATAATCAGCATGTCTAACGCTTTTTGACGCGTCAACTGCGCTAGCGCTTCAATATAATCTTCCATCCGTAATTGTTGATGTCGATCAAAATGGATATCTGATAAAGTACCGATTTTCATCATGCTTCCCCCTTATAAGTATTATCCCAGAATGGCATGACAAACGTGTAATATCTTGCTTTTTCCATTACCTTATCTTCTTATATTCGATATAGACAAAATTAAAAGACCTTTCTAAACGGAACATTTGAAACGTACCAGTTTGAAAGGTCTATGGTTTTATGAGTATATGCTTTTCCATCTATTCTCTTATTCTCTCTCGGTTAGTATTCTCATATTTTAAATATTATGCAGCAACGAGTTGCGCATAATCGTAAAGGCGTTCAGCGTCACGTAAACTAATATCATCTAATGTACGATAGCCAGAGCGGATGTCTGAAATAATACCTTGGCTTACACCAGTATGAATGTAAATTTCGTAACAACTTTGGTTAGAACGGATTAGTTCTAAAATTGCTTTTCTCATTTTTAACACATCCTTTAATTATTGCTTTCCTTTCCCTATTTGTATTATACACCTAATCCAACTTAATTTCATCATCTTTGTGATTCCATTCACATAATTATCATAATTTATCACTCACTACTTATTGCAGTATTTTGATTCAAATTGAGTAATTTTATAAGATTGAAAATTAATAATATTTAAACTTTTATTAATTCACAAATATGTCATATTAAATCAATTTGATTTATCGTATTAAAACTTTAATGTGAAATACTTAGATAAATTTTAGTATTATGAACAATTAAACACTACATTCATTTTCACAATCTATATAAATATATAATTAATTATGTTAACAACATGAAAAATTGCATTTTTAGTATAATGTAAGGGCTTGCACAGCATCTAAAATGCCTTTATGATGAGGGTGTTTTGATAGCTATCCAAAACTTAAAAAGCAAATTAAGAGAGAAGGAAAAGTTATGGATTTTATTTTAGGAATTGGAACACTACTGGTCGTCTTATTGGCGATGACATTATTCTTAAAATTTGCACCAAACGGTAAAGTCAGCTTACAAGCCTTATCGGGTGCAGCATGTGCATCATTTTTACCTGAAGCGTTTTTAAAGTATGCCATCGGTGGTGTATTACACTTGGAATACTTTATCAAATTAGGAGAAATTGCGGGTAGCTTAAGCGGGGTTGCAGTAGGTATTTTGACTTGCTTAAAGTTTGGTATCAACCCTGTCTTTGCGGTATTAACCGGTTTGGTGTTATATGATTTTAAACTTTTACCTGCATTTATCGCAGCTTATATCGTCGGTTTTGGAATTAAAGCTATAGAAAAATATGTTCCGGAAGGTTTAGATTTGATTGTCGTTATTTTAGTCTCCCCTGCTTTAGCTTATGGGGTTGCATCTCTCGTTTCACCAAGCGTGATCGCTGTTCTTAAACAAATTGGTTCTGCGGTAACTGCTGTTGGTGATAATAACCCTTATGCGCTTGCACTTGTTATAGGTGCGATTGTACCTGTTGTAGGTATGACACCGCTCAGTTCGATGGTTTTCACAAGTTTACTCGGTTTAACAGGTATTCCAATGGCAATCGGAGCCCTAGGATGTATGGGTAGCTCGTTTGCAAACTTTGTACTGTTTAAAAAATTAAAAATTGGTAACTCTGGTAAAGCATTTGCAGTCGCTATTGAACCCCTCACACAAATTGATATCATTGCAAAATATCCCATTCAGCTATATGGTACGAACGCAATTGTAGGCATGGTCAACGGCTTATTCATCACTTATATGGGTATTGTCGTCAATCAACCAGGTATGGCAACGCCAATTGCAGGTCCGATTGTTGCCCTAGGCTTTAATGATGCATTGCGCACAGCCATTACGATTGTTGTTGTCGCAATCATTAGCATCCTTTTAAGTTATATCATCAGTACATTTATTAGCAAAAAACGACTTACATTCAATGTGCATACACCTCAATTAAAACAACAAACTAGTTAAGGAGTGAAACGCATTATGGCTCGTACAAAAGATTATCAAAGTGCATTCGATATTATTGGTCCAGTAATGATGGGCCCTTCAAGTTCACATACAGCAGGCGCCGTTAAAATCGGAAAAGCTGCACGCGCAATTCTAGGTGATACACCTGAAAAAATTAAAGTACATTATTACGAATCTTTCGCAGAAACACACCGTGGTCATGGGACAGATTTAGCAATCATCGGAGGCTTACTTAATTTCAATACATCTGACCCACGTATTAAATCCTCTACAAAAATTGCTAAAGAACAGGGTATTGACTTTGAATTTATTGAAGAACCTGGAACGAGTTTAGGGGAACATCCGAATTGCGCCTTAATTCAATTAGATCACGGCTCGCGTCACGTCGAATTAAATGGAATTTCTATTGGTGGTGGCGCATTTAAAGTGAAAAGTATCCACGTCAATCAAATGTGTATTCTCATGTCACATACACCGAATATTCTCGTTATTGATGGCGAATGTACGATATCTGAAGTGAATCATTTGATCAATCAACTTGTCGAAAAAGAAGTAGATATTAATGAAGAAATTAAAACGATGAATGCAGGTCGTTGTCTTCTAGCACTACATTTAAATAAGCCCATTGATGAATCATTATTAACTTCATTAAAAACGGCTTATCCTTGCTTAAACTTTTCATATATACAATAAATGGAGGGATTTCTATGTTTGATACTATGGAAGAATTAATTACGTATGCTGAACAACACGACACAACTTTTGCAGAAATTATGATTGCGCAGGAGATGTCTACACGCGGCATGTCTAGAGAAGAAGTCCTCGATATGATGCAACAAAATTTAGATACAATGCGAGATGCTGTTGAAAAAGGAACAACGGGTAAAGGCGTTAAAAGTGTCACAGGCTATACTGGTCAAGATGCCATTAAAGTTCATGAATATAATCAAACTCATCAAGCGTTATCAGGTTACGATATGATGACGGCGGTCAAAGGAGCGATTGCTACAAATGAAGTCAATGCAGCAATGGGAATTATTTGTGCGACCCCTACAGCGGGTTCTTCAGGAACAATACCGGGTGTGCTCTTCAAATTAGAAGCTTCTCATGAGTTAAGCAATGAACAAATGCTCCAATTTCTATTTGCTGCCTCGATGTGCGGTATGATTATTGCAAACAATGCCTCGGTAGCAGGTGCTACTGGTGGATGCCAAGCTGAAGTGGGTACAGCTTCAGCCATTGCTGCAGCCGCTGCAGTCGAAGTGTTCGGAGGTACACCTCAACAAGCAGGTCATGCAATTGCTATCAGTCTTAGTAACTTACTTGGACTTGTTTGTGATCCAGTTGCTGGCTTAGTTGAAATCCCTTGTGTTATGCGTAATGCGATTGGTTCAGGTAACGGGCTCATTTCTGCAGATTTAGCTTTAGCAGGCGTTGAAAGCCGTATTCCTGTGGACGAAGTCATTATGGCAATGGACAAAGTGGGCCGAAACTTACCAGCTTCATTACGCGAAACAGGAATCGGCGGTCTAGCTGGAACACCGACTGGACAAGCAATCAAAGAAAAGATCTTTGGACATGCACAGAAAAAAGAAATATTCTCTTAATTAATTTGCAGGTTGAACAACAACCTAAAAATCAAATGGGACGAGACAAAAATTTTTAATCCACTCTCCCCCATAGATTTGCTTGCTTAGGGACTGAAGCCTCATCTCAATTTGGCTTAATTGAAACAGAAACGCGATGAGGCTGTCCCCTCGGTAAGCGAGTTTTTATCATAAAAAAGAAGCGCTGAGACGATTTTCGATTAAAAATCATCTTAGCGCTATTTTTGAGGATTGATGTCCCGACTTTTTCATACCATCGACTTTGTATGATATGTCATTACGATTCTCATTGTTTATAAGGATTCTATCTGTTATCTAATACAAATTGCAATAGATCTTCTTTAAATAAAAAGCCACCGCTTACTTTAGGATCATCTGCATAAAAACTACTGTTAATACCCACAACTTGGTTATTTTTATTAAATAACGGTGAACCTGATGCACCTGGACTTGCAAGAATATCAGATTTATAAGTACGATTACTATTAAAAGCGAAATCTAAAATTTTTCCGTCTGAACCCCACATAATGTTTCGATCTCCTAAATTTGGATAACCTGCAATATGTAATTGGTTGTTTGCTGTTCCAAGCCAGTTTTTATCGATAAAATCTGCATCAACAATATTCGCTGGTTTAACGACTTCACCAACATTTTTATTACCATTTTTAGGAACAACTGTTAAAATCGCAACATCATCATTTTGATTTGGCGCAAATTTAACACTTACTACACTAAAATCACCTAATGACTTAGGGCCATTATTCTTTTGATTGAACGCTAACTTAAACGTGCCACTATCTTTACCTTTAAAATTATTCGCAACATGTCTATTTGTAGCGACAGTATTTTTACCAATGACAAAGCCTGTACCAGAGTGACCATTTTTAAAATCAAGTCTTCCCACAATATTATGAGGTGCCTTATCAGAGCCGTTAATCGGATAGATTCCACTATTGGCCTTTGCTGTAAAACTGCCCTGTGAGAAAATAACAGGAACCATGGCTAAAAGAAGTACGACAAGCATAAAAACTTTTTTAAACTTTTCCATTCGGACACTTCCTTTTCTATTTGATGATTATAGTATAATATTTTTATAATTAATAATCAACAACTTTTTAAGTTATTTATCATTTAACTTATTTATTGGAAAAGTTTTTTGTACACACGTATTTTAAAACAAAAGAAGATAACTTACACATAAAGATAAAAATATAAACCGCTATCTATAAAGAATTCAAAGCTAGTCAGATAGCGCGAACTTGTCGATAAAAAAGGTAGGACTGAAATGGATTAGATTCCATCGTCCTACCTCATTATCAATGATACAAATTAAAGCACAGTGATACATAATGCAACTACTAAAACTTCACTTATTTGCGTACTACACGTTGGGTCACTTGCTCATGTTCTTCTCGTTCTTGTACTGCATGATGATGCTCATGGTGTGTTGCATCACGCTTTGACCCTAATTGAAATACAATGAAATGATAAATAAAGAATAGAATTAAACTTAATGAAAGTGATTGTAACAGTAAATACTGCCAAGTTCCTGCCACAAAATAAGTTTCTTTAATTGTTGTCGTAATGACCATTGCGAAAAATAGAATGACTAACTTTTTAAGCACTTTCATCACTCCCTTTGGTTAAACGTGATATCCCAATGACACAAGCCATAGCACCCTACTCAGACGTATTGTTTATCATGACTTGCGCAATCTATAAACTAAAAGCTGTTTTTAAATCGTTTTCTTTATTGTATCGTGTTTTAATCCATATGTGAAATGACTAAAAGAAAAGTCTTGTATGTGCTTAATCATTAACTATTAGATTGTTATCTCCATCACTTTCAATTAGCGATTCGATTTAGGATTCAGTGCATCTTTAAGCCCTTCTCCAATAAAGTTGATACATAAAATAGTTGTTGTAATGATAATTGCAGGTGGCATCCATATCCATGGTTTGCTTCTTAAAATATCGCCTTCTTGTGCATCTGTCAACATATTACCCCATGTTGGGACACTTTTACTAATACCGAATCCAAGGAAGCTAAGACCCGCTTCAGCTACAATTTGTACCGCAAATACGAGGGTCGCTTGAACAATGATTACACTTAAAATATTCGGCAGTAGGTGTTTGAGCAATATTTTATAAACCGGCGTCCCGATGGATTTAGCTGCCAAAAAGTATTCATTTTCTTTTTCTTGCATCACTTTACCGCGCACAATTCGGGCAATCCCAACCCAAGACAAAGCAATCAATACCGCACCTAAAACGATAGCTGAGCCATATTGATTTTCAATTTTACCACTGAAAGTCGCATTTAATACAACTGCAAATGGGATGAAAGGGAATAGCATTACAAATTCAGTGAAACGCATTAAGATCGTATCTACCCATCCGCCATAATATCCAGATATCATACCGATAATAATGCCTAATGTCATCAATCCTACAGAAGTGAAGAAACCAAACATTAATGAAACGCGTCCAGAATAGAGCAAGCGACTTAAAATATCACGTCCCCCTGAGTCTGTCCCTAACCAATGTTCTGACGACATATCCCCTTTAATTAATACAAGGTTTTGTTCATTTGGATTATATGGCGCTAATAAAGGCGCTAAAAATGAAATAATTACAATAAGGGCTAATATCATCGTTGCAATCATCGCAGGTTTATTTTTCAAGAATTTTTTGCGTGCTATCGCTAAAGGTGATTTACTTTTTACTTTTTTTAATTTATCCATCTCTTTTCCCTCCTAGTTACTCTTAATTCTCGGATCAACGATGCTGTATGTGACATCCGATATCAAATTGGCTAATAAGCCTAAAAATGAAAAGAATAAGAGCAACGCCATCATTAATGGATAATCTTTACCACTAATCGCATCAATAAGTAACTTACCGACACCCGGATAAGAAAAGATGGTTTCTGTAATCACCGCACCCCCAAAAACAGATAAAACGTCGGCACCAAAAAACGTAACGATAGGGATAATCGAGTTTCTTAAAATATGTTTATTGTAGATTTTAGATTCTGATAAACCTTTAGCACGTGCTGTGCGGATGTAATCTTTTCGAGAGTTTTCAATAATGTCATTTCTTAAAAACTGAACATAACTCGCTGTAGACAACAGGCCTAACACAGTACCAGGTAAAATGGCATGATAAATTTTACTTACATAATAAGGTGCCGTACCTGGCTCTAACCCAATTTCAACTGAACCTGAAAATGGGAAAAGGCCCAATTGAAATGAAAAAATATAAATTGCAAACACACCTGCAACAAATGATGGAATGGCAAGCATTAAATAATTCAATAATTGAATACTATAGTCATACAAACTGTACGGTTTTCGACCTGATAAAATCCCTAAAGGAAAGGCAATCAAATATGTAATCACAAGACTGATTACGCCAAGTAAAATCGTGTTCGGCATTCTTTCTTTAACTAAGTCCATAACTGGACGCTTATAACGGATGGAATCACCTAAGTCACCTTGTAAGACGCGCTCACCCCACTTGAGATATTGGACATGGATTGGTTTATTTAAGCCTAATTTTTCCCGTTCCTCTTCATAGTATTTAGGTCCTGCTTTCGGATCCATGTTGCCAGAAAATGCGTCACCTGGCTGTAACTTAGCAATTGTAAAAATCACGATAGACATCAATAAAAGCATTGGAATCATTAATAAAATACGTCTTGTAATCAATGTTGTCATTTTGTCATCCCTCCATCATTTAATAATACACATGCCGCATAATGGTCTTCGCTCACTTCGACATGGGCTGGTTTCATTTCAGCACATCTTGGCTCTGCCACAGGGCACCTTGTATGAAATGGACACCCTTTAGGGGGATGACTCGGCGAAGGCAAATCACCTTCAAGTAAAATACGTTTTTTTCTATGGTCTGGATTGATTTCTGGTATTGCGGAAATTAAAGACTGTGTATAAGGATGCGAAGGATTTTTATAAATTTCTTCAGCTGGTCCTTGCTCTAAAATATGTCCTAAATACATCACACAAATATAATCACTGACATGCTTTACAACACTTAAATCATGCGCAATAAAAAGATAACTAAGACCGAATTCTTCTTGTAATTCATCCATGATATTTAATACTTGTGATTGGACTGACACATCCAATGCACTGACCGGTTCATCGGCAATAATCAGCTTAGGTTTAAGTGCTAATGCCCGTGCAATACCGACACGCTGACGTTGTCCACCTGAAAATTCATGCGCATATTTATAATAATCAGCATCATTTAAGCCAACGCGTCTTAACAGGCCTTTCACTTCATCTTCAATCTCTCTTTGTTTTTTCTTATAATAGTTTCTAATTGGTTCTCCTACAATGTCACCGACCATTTGCATAGGATTGAGTGATGCATATGGATCTTGAAACACCATTTGAAATCCTTTGCGTGCCTCTCTCAAAGCTTTACCTTTAAGCTTTGTTAAATCTTGGCCACAAAATAGAATCTCGCCTTCATCCGCTTTTTGTAAACATAAAATTGTGCGACCTGCTGACGATTTTCCGCAACCTGATTCTCCAACCAAGCCTACTGTCTGCCCTTTTTTTATAGAAAATGAAATATCATCGACGGCTTTCACTTCACCCACTTTTCGTTGGAACACGCCACCTTTAATCGGATAATATTGTTTCAGATTCTTCACTTCCAAAATATTTTCACTTACCATGGACATTCCCCTCCTTTAGTTGTCCGTCATCATCGTATAAATGGCAAAACACTTGGTGTTCTTCGGCTATTGAAATAGCATTGACATTTTGTTTTGAACATATTGGCATCACATTCGGACACCTATTCGCAAAACGACAACCGACTTGGGGGAGTTCACTTAAACTCGGAACAGAACCTTTAATCGTTTCTAGCTTATCTTGTTGAACATCTAAACGCGGGATAGCTCTGAGGAGTAATTTTGTATATGGATGTTTAGGATGGCGGAAAATCTCCTCTACTGGAGCAGTTTCAACAACTTTACCTGCATACATGACGGCCACACGATCACAAATTTCAGAAATCACCCCTAAATCATGAGAAATAAAAATGACACCCATTTGCGTTTCTTGCTGAATACGTTTAAGGAGTTCTAATATTTGTGCTTGGACCGTCACATCCAATGCAGTCGTAGGTTCGTCAGCAATGAGCAACTGCGGTGAACATGAAATTGCCATTGCAATCATCACACGCTGACGCATCCCTCCGGATAATTGATGTGGATATTCATCTATCACTTTATCTGGTCGTGGGATACCCACGTCTTTCAATAATTGAACCGCCTTCGCTTTTGCTTCTTTTTTAGAAATTTTTAAATGTAACGTCAACATTTCCATAAGTTGGTTTCCAATGGTAAAAACTGGATTTAAAGATGTCATAGGCTCTTGGAAAATCATCGCAACTTCTTTACCTCGAACACGATTAAATTGATCGGCTTGAATATCATCGATACGTTCCCCTTTGTATGTCACTTCACCTGATGCAATTGTCGCAATTTTTTCGGGCAGAAGCTTTAAAATCGATAAGCTCAAAACAGATTTCCCCGATCCCGATTCGCCTACAATGCCTAAAATTTCACCTTTCTTTACTTCCAAATTCACATTAGAAATCGCTTGATGCGGTTCGCCTTCTATGTAAAATGCGGTTGATAAATTTTTCACTTCTAACAAATTGCTATTATTCATTTTTTCACCCCTAATTTGCCCATTTAAATGTTCGTCATATATTAAAACGTAAAATGATCCTTTAAAAACAAAACGCTATGCATTAATCACAACTTTTATACTTGAATATAAGAAAAGGAGAGGGACGTTATTCGTCACCCCACCCTTCTCACATTCATCCTAACAGTTGAACTGTTACTTTTTATCTTCAACAGTCCATTCATAAATAGGGTTAGAGCCCTTCAATGAAACTTCGAAGTTTTTCACTCTGTTATTTACAACTGTCACATCTTTCAATTCAACAAGCGGAATAACAGGTACATCTTCAGCCATAATCTTTTGCCATTCTAAATATTTTTCTTTACGCTTTTTATTACTATCTCCAACGACTTTCGAATCCAACGCTTCATTTAATAGTTTATCTGCTTTAGGATTGTTATAGCGTGATTCATTCCATAACGCTGTAGATTTATATAGATCTGATGGGTCTGGATCCGCACCTTGTGACCATGATCTGAAATAAACTTCTATATCTTTGTCAGCTTTTTCTAAGTCAGAAGAATACTTACCAAACTCTTCCATTTCAACTTTTGTTTTAAGTCCTACCTTTTCCCAATAACCTTTAAGTGCTGATGAGCGTGGTTCAAATGTAGGGTTAGAGCCCGAATAATGTTTCAATTTAACGACAAATGGTTTACCATCTGGATCTTCACGCCAACCGTCGCCATCTTTGTCTTTATAACCTGCTTCATCTAATAACTTTTTCGCTTTCTTAACGTTATACTCATATTCCTTCACGTCACCTTTTTTAGCACCACTCCAGTGCGCTGATGGGATGAGACCATTTAATGGTTTACCGTAACCATAAAAGAACGCATCGATCCATTCTTTACGATTGATTGCATAAGCCATCGCTTGACGTAATTTTTTATTTTGGTATTTCGGTCTTTCTTTGCCAATTTTCTGACTTTTCTTGTCATAATCGTTTAATACGAAACCGATAATCGCATATGATGTTGATGGTGACTCTAACAATTTCAAGTTACTTGAACCACTATCTTTGATTTCTTTAGCAATCGGAGCCGTAATGGAAGCCATATCAATATCGCCTTTTTCAAGTGCTTGCGTCATAGACGTTTGTTCTACTACACGTAAATTGATTTTGTCGAGTTTTGGTTCGCCTTGCCAGTAGTCTTTATTTTTAACTAATTCTATAGACTCTCCATCAACAATGTTTTTAACTTTATATGGACCAATACCGATAGGATGCTTACGAACCGCATCAGATTTTGCCATATCTTTCACTGGAATATTTTTAAATATTTTTTCACTAATTGGCGCTGACGTCCATAGTGCTAACAAATTATTAGCTTTATGTTCTTTAAATGTTAATTCAGCAGTATAATCATCAATTTTCTTAATTCCGCTGATGTTCTGTGCTTGACCTTTATGCTTTTCTTCTGCCCCTTTAATGATATCAACGCTACTGTATCTTGGACCATCATAATCAGGATCTGCAATTGTTTCTAAAGTGAAGATCCAGTCATTAATCGTTAAAGGATTACCATCTTGCCACTTAATTCCTTTTTTAATCTTGAATGTATAAGTAAGATCATTATCTTTATGCTTTTCCCATGACAAAATTTTAGGTTTGATTTGTAAGTGGTCATCCACCTCAATCAGTGAATCATTGAAATAGTCAATCACCCCTGAGTCACCAGTTGAACCTGCAAAAATAGATTGAAAATTACCTTCAGGTGCTTCAGCGATACCTACATTTAAAGTTCCTCCTTTAGCATCACTTTTTGCAGTTTTATTATTATCGCTCTTAGTCGTATCCCCGCCTTTTCCACAAGCTGATAATATTAAAACGACACTTAGTGCTAAAAACAACACGTAACGATAAGCCTTTTTCATTGGCGTTCCCCCTTAATATAATAATTAGAAAATGTCTTTTCCTTACTATTATTATATTTTTCTGAATTTTTTGTCAATAGCTATTTTTAAAATTAATTTTTGAAATTGATTTATAGCAACATATGTAAATATTTTTCTTATAAATTAAGTCTCAATCATCAATAAATAGAATATTTTACACAAAAAAAGAACAATAATACCTCTATTCATATAAGACATTATTGTTCTAAAAAAGTGATACCGTAGCGCAATATCAACTAACAAAAACAGTTATTTACAATGTTGATAATGCTTCGGCAATCGGCGTTTCACCTGTTAAAATTTGAAATTCTTTCCCCCAGTGTTGAGGGTTCGTCGCGACTTCAAATAAAACGGCTGCGACATCTTCTCGTGGAATTTTTCTATCATTCGGTTGATCAAAATACTGCGCAGCACGGATTTTCCCTGTACCCGAACCATTTGTTAATGCACCTGGATGTACGATAGTCGCTGTTAGTGCACTTCGTCTTAAATAGTCATCCGCATAATGCTTTGCGATAGTATAAGGTTTTAAATCTCCGTTCGCATCAAACGCTTCACGTCGAGAGTCGTAGGTTGAAACCATAATAAAGTTTTCCACTTTTGCCGCTTCACTTGCTTTAATCGCTTTGACAGCACCATCTAAATCAATAATGATTGTTTTATCTGCCCCTGTATGTCCTCCAGAACCGACTGAAAAAATGACCTGATTATAATCTTGAAACAACTTTGCTAACGATTCGATAGATTCTTTTTCAATATCAATATAAACTGTGGCAATACCTTTTGATTCTAACGCTTCTTTTTGTGCATGGTCACGCACACTCGCTGTAAAATCTGTACCGGTTGATTGGAATAACGTCACTAAATGTTGACCTACGCCACCATTAGCACCTAAAAGTAAAGTCTTTGTCATAAAGATTCCTCCTCTATCTGTTCATCTCACTTTTCATGATAGTACAAATCAATACACACGCCTTTGATTCTGCTCAATAAAGCGTGTATAAGATCTAACTTATCACATCCTCTTTCAATCAATTAAATTAGCGCGTACAACATGTAAGCAAATATTAAAATCAAAGCTAGTGGATAGACAGTAAATAGCATCCACTTGTTTTTATTCTTAATATCATGAGTCCTATTTAAAAAATATTCCATTCCCAATATGAAAAAGATAACTACAATATACATAAGAAAGTATAATTTTGTATTTTGAGAAAATTTTTGTGTCAGTGGGAAAGAGAAAATAGTTAAAAGAGTAAAAAAGATTAAAGTAAAATAATACCGGTTTACAAAACGTGTCAATTAAATCCCTCCCTTCAATCACACTGAAACGGATAGTAACATTTAAATACATCGTATCATTAATATTCTTCCCTTTTTAATCATTAAAAGGCTGTACACTTTATATGGTGGTTATGTGTCTATAATAATTAAGTCGCAAACTTCCGATTGCTTCTTCGAGTCTCGCTTTCCCAGGCGCCTTACCTCAACTAATTTTGGCTTTTATTGTAGCTCATAAGAAGCCAAAATGGATTTTCGGTTTCGGCTCTATGCCTCGGGAGTCTCGACTCGGTACGCAATCTATTTAAGTAATTTCACTATTGAAAAGTGGCATTGCTTACTTTATGAATCACACGTTTTACAGAAGATGCAGAAACGTTACAATCACTTGCGATATCAGTTTCTGAGCGAACTTGTGTTGCTTTATCTATAATGGCTTTCTGAACATGGTTTGAGATAAAACAGTTATCCTCAACAACATTTGTTTTAGAAGTAAAAGTCCGACCACAAACCATACATTTAAAACGTTGTTTTAACAGATTTAAATACACTGCTATCTCTTGGAATCTTAAAAAAGTAATTCGCGATAAACGTTTTCCGTGTTTGTGTATTCGGTTTGGATTCGAATGATAACAGTGAGGACAAGTCATAGGCTTGTAAGAAAGGGTACCAAAGATGACGTTAGATTTCTTACCTCTAATAACTACATCTTCTTCAACTTTAGTGATTTTAATATTATTATCTTTAATTTTTAGTAACTTTTAATATATCATTACACATAGGCGCAATATGTCTCCTTTATTTTTGGTTTAGTCACTTAAAATTATAGAGGCATTTGCGCTATTTTTGTACAAAAAAGCAGGATGACTTATGTCATCCCACCATAAAAAATGAGGTTCTTTGTCAACGTCGGTTGGCGAGACGATAACGCATTAAGCAACGTTATTTTGTTGTTTAATGCGTTTTTTATATTCACTTACAAATACCTTGGAAATGATTAAGATTCGATTCCTAAAATTCCAGAAATTTCTATAACCATAAGAAACCCGTTTAATCAGTTTTATTTTATTATTAATGCCCTCAATTGGCCCATTCGTTAAATGTGGATAACGCATCGTATTTGAGATATAGGGCAAATATTTGATGAATGTTTGAATGACGCGCTTGAGTCCTTGTGAAATATCTTTTGTTTTTGAATCCTGTAAGATGAAGCGTAATTGCTGGATATCGTTTACTTTCAGAGCACTTAAAAGACGATGCCCCGTTTCATATGTCTCTTTGAGCCTCTCATCAAGCTCCAATAAATACTGAACTAAACTGTATTGACTCTGCCAAGACTTAAAAAGTCCGTATGACTGATATATCATTCGATCTAAATCTAAGGGCGCTTTTAATAGTAACTTCCAATAACGCTTTAATTTATTATATTGAGGTCTATCTTTTGTCCTAAAACCATTCATAACTTGAACTCGGCATCGATTGATTTCACGATTGATAGCCTGCACGATATGAAAGCGATCCATAATTATCTCCGCATGAGGAAATAAGTCTTGAATGAGTGCGATATAAGGTGGAAACATATCTATAGAGATGGTTTTCACTCTTTCACGTTGCTTTCTAGAGAACTTTAAAAAATAGGCTTCTAATTTATGTTTGCGACGATCAGGTAAAATATCGATGATATCATGGGTTACACTATCACAGTAAATAAAGCTCATCGCACCTTCGACATCTTTCGTTGATTTGAATTCGTCAAAAGCTAAGTGCTCCGGTAAAACATGATGTGCCTGCGTCTTCACCGAATCACTTACCTCTTTTAAATGGCGATGGACAGTTGAAGGTGATACACATAGACTTTCAGCGACATCCTTTTCAGAGATGACTTTAGATAGTTTCCGGGTCATCATGCGTTTGACCTCATTTGAGATGGTACATCGGGGTTGAATATAGGGTGTTTGAGCTGTAAAGGTTTGTTGACAAGCTTTACAGTAAAAGCGCTGTTTCTTCAATTTTAAATAGGCAGGTCTTTCAAAAATTAATCCCATATAAACTTTCGTTTTACGAAAGCCATGTTTAATAATTAAATGGGCATCATTTTTAATTCCACAACACGCACAAGCACTGGGATGATATGTCAATTGGCCTTCGTATAATAATGCCTTTACGTTTTTATGTACATCTAATCCTAGATTTTGAGTGATTTTTAAATTTTTGACTTTAATTCCAAGCATTTCTGATATATCATTACACATAGGCACAATATCTCCTTAATCGTTGGTTTGGTCACTTACAATTATAGAGATATTTGTGCTTTTTTAATATCAAAAATTAAAATAACGGTCAGTGAATATTTCACCAACCGTTAAAAATATACAACCAAAAATGAAGAACCCATTAAAAAACCGCACACGTGAGGGGCGTGTACGGTTCGAAACATTATTTAAGGGTTATTATGATTCTAAAAGAGTGAATAAATCCATGTCTTATTGTTTTACCTAGCCGATAGGTGTTAAGGGGGTTACACCTTTAAAGTCAACGTATTGGTATGCTTTTTCAACTTCTTCATCTGTCGGGGGCTCGACATCATTAAGTTCATAAGGAACACCAAGTGCTTCCCATTTATGCACACCAAGCTGATGATAAGGTAAAATCTCAAACTTCTCAACGTTACCAAGTTTATTTATAAATGCGCCGAGTGCTACAAGGTCTTCGGGGGTATCAGTAAGACCTGGCACAAGCACATGTCTAATCCATATCGGTTGACCTTTATCAGCTAAATATTGAATATAATTTAATATATGAGTATTGGGTTTTCCAGTTAATCTTTTGTGCGTTTCATTGTTAATATGTTTTATGTCAACCATCAACAAGTCTGTATACTCGAGTAGTTGATCAAAATGTTTTTTAAACGCTTCAGTATCGTTTGCACAGCCTAATGATGTGTCAATACAAGTGTGAATGCCATGCGCATGAAGCTTTTTAAAGAGCTCTGTTATAAATGGCATCTGTAGAAGCGGTTCTCCACCACTAACTGTAACGCCGCCTCCAGATGCTTCAAAATATGGGAGGTACGGTGTGATTTCAGCCACAAGTTCATCTGGTGTTGCTGATCGTGATGGCTCATTAATCTTCCATGTGTCTGGATTATGGCAGTATAAGCATCTCAATAAGCAACCTTGTGTAAAGATGATATAGCGTAGACCTGGTCCATCTACTGTTCCTAAACTTTCAATTGAATGAATGTGTCCTCTAATCATTGTACTCCCCCATTTTACCTTCTCTTAAAATCTGTCACTCCGACTGTGACATCTATTGCTTAGCCGTTACATTGTTTCGTGGAATGTACGAGAAATAACGTCTAATTGTTGTTCGCGTGTTAATTTAATAAAGTTTACAGCATATCCAGATACACGAACAGTTAATTGTGGATATTCTTCTGGGTGATCCATCGCATCAATCAATGTTTCACGATTGAATACGTTGATGTTTAAGTGGTGACCATGTTGTAAGGCATAACCATCAAGGATACTTACAAGGTTTTGTTCTTGTGTGTATTCTTCTTTACCTAATGATTTTGGAACGATACTAAATGTATTAGAAATACCGTCTTTACAGCAATCATAAGGTAATTTAGCTACTGATGATAATGATGCTAATGCACCGTTTGAATCACGGCCGTGCATTGGGTTTGCACCTGGCGCGAATGGTTCGCCAGCTTTACGTCCATCTGGTGTGTTACCTGTTTTCTTACCATAAACAACGTTTGAAGTAATTGTTAATACACTCATTGTATGTTCTGAATCACGGTAAGTGTGATGTTTACGTAATTTTCTCATGAAGCTTTCTACAAGTTGTACTGCAATGTCATCTACACGTGGATCGTTGTTACCGTATTTAGGGAATTCGCCTTTAGTTTCAAAGTCAACCACTAAGCCATTTTCATCGCGTACTGGGCGAACTTCTGCATATTTAATTGCTGATAATGAGTCAGCTGCAACTGATAAACCTGCAATACCAGTTGCCATTGTACGATGCACATCTGTATCGTGAAGTGCCATTTCAATACGTTCATAACTATATTTATCATGCATGTAGTGGATGACATTCAATGAATTGATGTACACGCCTGCAAGCCATTCCATCATTTCATCAAATTGACGATAAACTTCATCATAGTCTAAAACTTCTGATTCGATTGGCGCAAAGTTTGGTGCAACTTGAACACCTGATTTTTCATCTTTACCACCATTAATTGCATATAATAATGTTTTAGCTAAGTTTGCACGTGCACCGAAGAATTGCATTTGTTTACCAATACGCATTGCAGATACACAACATGCAATACCATAGTCATCGCCGTAGCTTTCACGCATCAAGTCATCATTTTCATATTGAATTGAACTTGTTTTGATACTCATTTTTGTACAGTAACGTTTGAAGTTTTCAGGTAAACGAGTTGACCAAAGTACAGTTAAGTTTGGTTCTGGTGCTGGTCCTAAGTTGTCTAATGAATGTAAGAAACGGAATGAGTTTTTAGTTACCATATGACGACCGTCAATGCCGACACCACCAATAGATTCTGTTACCCAAGTTGGGTCACCAGAGAATAATGCATTGTAATCAGGTGTACGCGCAAATTTTACAAGACGTAATTTCATGATGAAGTGGTCGATAATTTCTTGTACTTCTTTTTCAGTAATTGTACCCGCTTCTAAGTCACGTTCAGCGTAAATATCAAGGAAAGTTGAAGTACGTCCTAAACTCATTGCTGCACCGTTTTGTTCTTTAATCGCTGCAAGATAAGCCATGTATAACCATTGAACAGCTTCTTTAAAGTTTTCAGCAGGACGACTTAAGTCAAAGCCGTAACGTTCACCGAGTTGTTTTAATTCTTGTAAAGAACGATATTGTTCTGATACTTCTTCTCTTAAACGGATAACATCTTCAGTCATTGTTGTTGATAATTCGTTGAAGTCTTTTTGTTTTTCTTCCATTAAGAAATCAATACCATATAATGCAACACGACGATAGTCACCAATAATACGACCGCGTCCATATGCATCTGGTAAACCTGTGATAATCCCTGCTTTACGACACGCTAACATTTCTTTTGAGTAAGCATCGAATACACCTTGGTTATGTGTTTTACGATATTCTGTGAAAATATGTTCTGTTTCTTTGTCTAATTCATAGCCATAAGCTTCACAAGCAGCTTTTGCCATTCTAATACCACCAAATGGTTGCATTGAACGTTTGAATGGTTTGTCAGTTTGAACACCAACAATTTGTTCTAATGATTTGTCTAAATAACCTGCATCGTGCGATAAAATTGTTGATGGTAATTTTGTATCCATATCCCAAATGCCGCCACGGTCACGTTCTTCTTTAGATAACGCCATCACTTGATCCCATAATTTTTCAGTTGCTTCAGTAGGTCCTTCTAAGAAACTATCGTCACCTTGATAACCTGTGAAGTTCAATTGGATAAATTCACGTACATCTACATTGCGAGTCCAACGTCCAGTTTTAAATCCTTCCCAAGCATTGCTTCGAGTATTCGTATCTTTAATCATGGTTACATACCTCCAATTAGGTTTTGTTCATCATTTCACAATCAGTATACCATCACTTGTGAATAAAATCACTTTAAATTGTAAGCGTTTTAAAATATGTCATTTTTTAGATTTATTTTGTATAAATTTTTGTCACAATTCTGGTCTTATATTTTTAATTTTTTAAGTATACAACTTTGTTGTGAAACATTGATTTTAATCCCCGCATGTTTCATCATTTCTCACTTGGACATAAAAATTTCGATAGACTTCATGAACGTGTTTGCTTAGGGGCTCAAGTCTCAACTCAATTTGGATTCATTGAAGCAGAAGCGAAGTCATACGATACAAAGTTTTATCATAAAAAATAGCACTCAGACGATTCTCTAATAAAAATCATCTGAGCGCTATTTATTTTGGGATTAATGTCCATCTTTTTTACTTACAAATCATAAGTAGAGCATGGTTTGATCATCAATTCAATTTTTAAAGGTGCATCTACAAACGCGTGCGAGCGACGCTATCATGTCTTTAAAATACTTTAATTTTGAAGCTCAACTTGTTATTTTTCAGTCGCTGTAAATTTGTATATCTCAGAAGTGTAAAGTTTAAACACTTTAGAAAGCAACAAATTGACTATAAAGCCTACAACAAGTGGGATAATAAAAAATACGGTAATCACAATCATCAGCGATGCTGCATGATTGCCTTCCATTAATTCTAATGCTTTAATCGGACCCACAAGTCCAACTATTCCAAAACCAGCCGTTTCTTTTGTTCCAGTGATACCGAGCAGTGCACCTGCCGCTCCTGTAATCGCAGCAGTAATCCCCACTGGTAAAAAGATAATAGGGTAACGAATTGTATTAGGAATCATCATTTTCATGCCCCCTAATAAGATCGCAATGGGCACACCAATTTTATTGACACGCAAAGTACCAATGAACAACACGATTGCTGTCGTGGCTACCCCAATAGCAGCTGATCCCGCAGCTAATCCAGAAATCCCAATCGCAAGACCGACTGCAATCGTAGAAATCGGTGAAATGATAATAAATGAAAATAATACTGCAATCAATACACCCATTAAAACGGGTTGTAAAGTCGTAAAAGTATTCACCAAACTTCCGATTGCTAATGTAATTTTACTAACATAAGGTAAGGTTAAAACACCGATGAGACCCGGTATGCCTCCGACTAAAATAGGCAATAAAATCACATTTAGGCTTCCTAATCGGTCACCAATCCATAATACTAGTAGCACGGCAATTGAAGCGGTAATCATCGTATTAATTAAATCTCCAATTCCTACGATTTGCCATCCAGCTTCAGTCACTTTAGCTGCACCAGAACCTACAAAAGATGCTGCACCTACTAAAGCTGTGCTCATCGGATCAAGTTTGAATTGTAAGGCGATGAGTACACCGACCATAACAGGTAAAGCAAACTGTATGCCTAACACGACGAATTGTAATGTACTAAATATATCTGCATATTGGCTTAAATATTTAAATAATCCACCTAATACAGCATTCGGAATTAGTCCTGCAATTATTGAAATTGCTAAGCCATTCAACACCTTATACATAAATTGTTTAAAGTTCATTCTTTTCTCTGTTGTTTCCATTTTATCTACCACCTAAAATGAGTTAATGAGATGTATTACATGGCTAAGTTGTGAAGTAGACAATAATAACAAGGGGTACGCCATCTGATTGGAGACATAAGTGTACATCGTCATGTACTATGCGATACACCAACACTTTCCGGCACAATTCCCTTTTTGAACATTCACCTTTAGCTGCATTTGAATACTCTTGTAGCGTACCGTAACCCTTTTTATTTTTCAATATCATTTTTTTGAATTTTCTTATTATTAAAGTGCTAAACATGGTTAATACGCTTTTGCACAAAAATATTAAAACACCCTTCGAAGTCTTCATTATACAATGACCACTTTGAAGGGCGCCTATTATGATGTTGTATATTTAAAACGGTACAAACTTAGATAAGCCTCAAATTTTCGATTTCTACACACGCCATCAACATCCCGTCGACTGTGGTTGTTATCCCTCAATCAGCACAAAGTTTTAGGTATGCGCACCAAAAAATGATATTTCAGGTTGTTTAAACATTTCAATGGGTACGTGTATCACGCAATTGATTGTTCGGCTTGGCTGAGTATTTACTGTGCACACGCATCATTGTATTGATTCTTGATTCAGCTAAATGCTCTGCCGCTTGTAATGGTAAAACATGCGTTTCTTTCGCAATTGTAAATATTTTATCCATTTGATCATAGACAGCTTTTACTTTTTTCTCAGCCCGCTCACGATGATAGCCGTTCAGTTCATCAGCCACGTTAATGACGCCACCACTGTTCACAACAAAATCCGGTGCATAAATAATGCCACGTTTTTCTAACATTTGACCATGACGATTTTCTTCTAAGAGCTGATTATTTGCACTACCACAAACCATTTTAGCTTTTAACGAAGGAATCGTTTCATCGTTCAACACGCCACCTAAGGCACATGGTGCAAAAATATCTGCATCGACACTATAAATTTCATCAATGCCGACTGCTTGCGCATCAAATGCTTCAACCGCATTCTGAACTGCTTCTTCGTTAATATCAGTGACGATCAAATGTGCTCCTTCATCATGCAAATATTGGCACATATGAAAAGCAACATTGCCCACACCTTGGACAGCAACTGTTTTTCCTTTTAACGAATCTGACCCGAAGGCTTCTTTCGCAGTTCGCTTCATTGCGTAATAAACCCCCAATGCGGTCATCGGGCTTGGATTGCCACCTGAACCATAAGATTCACTAATCCCACAGACATGCGGTGTTTCTAAGTAAATCATATCCATATCTTCAACCGTTGTGCCTACATCTTCAGCAGTGATATAGCGTCCATCTAAACTATGAATATAGCGACCTAGCGCACGAAAGAATGCTTCGGACTTATCTTTTTTAGGGTCGCCAATGACTACTGTTTTTGCGCCACCTAGATTTAAACCAGCAGCTGCATTTTTGTATGTCATCCCTTTTGCAAGTCGCATCACATCAGTGATTGCTTCTTCTTCCGTTTCATAGTTCCAAAAACGACATCCCCCTAACGCAGGACCTAAAGTCGTATCATGAATACATATAATTGCCTTCAATCCTGTCGTTTCATCATGACAAAAAACTAATTGCTCGTAATCAGCTTGTGCCATTTTTTCAAAAATCATTGCCATTCCTCCTCTGTTATTACATTTCCCGTGGATGAAAACGCGAGTCATGGACACATTCGAAATATGTCTTCCCCTTTTTAAAAGTGCATCTCAATCACACTTTCAAACCCGTTCATTCACTCAAGCAACAGATTTCATTTGAAGAAATATCAGTCACTTAATGTAAGCGTTTCCAACCTTTGAATATCATAACATAAGTCGGTCGTTTTTTCATAGTTGACTACTTATTGAACTAGGAAAAAAATTTTAAATTTAAGCATGCTTTGCAGAATCTAATCTTTTTTCTACAAGACGTAAAAGCACATCAATGCCTACAGCAATTAAAGCAATAGGAATTGCGCCTGCTAAAATAAAAGTGGTACCATCTGTCGCGTTTGTCCCTCTGATGACGACATCTCCTAATGTTGGTGCACCGATAAACGAACCCACTGCAACCACACCTACTGCGACAACAAGCGCAATTCGTACCCCACCAATGATGACTGATAATGCGAGTGGGAGTTCAATCATTCTGAGCACTTGATTTTGTGTCATGCCCATACCTTTCCCTGCATCTTTAATGTTGCTATCGACGCCCGTGATGCCTGTGTACGTATTTTTAATAATCGGTAACAGTGCATAAAGAAATACAGCGACAACAACTGTCGTTGTTCCGAGTCCCATTTGTAACATCAAAATGGCAAGCATCGCAATAACTGGGACCGTCTGTATGACATTCGCTACCGTAATGACGAACCAAGCCATTTTGTTGTAACGTGATAATAAAATACCTAAAGGAATACCGATAAGAGAAGCGAATAATACGCCATACACAGACATTAATAAATGATTCAAAAATAATGCCCATAAGTAGCCAATATTATTTTGATAGTATTGGAATAACTGTTCGATTAAGTTTCCTGACATTGTTTGACCTCCTATTTATTCATTATCTTCCGCTTATTTCTCAACTTTTAACCCTTTAGGTATCGTCCATCTTTCAACTAACGCTAACAACATATCAGCAATCAAAGCGAGCGCCGTTACTAAAATTGCCGCTACAATAATCATATTGGCATTATATAAATTCAACCCATTAAAAATAAAATCACCCAAGCCGCCAGCGCCCACGTAACTAGCTAGCGTTGCCCAACTAATGACATAAACGCTTGATAAACGAATCCCCCCCATAATTAATGGGAGCGCTAGAGGAAGTTCAACACTCTTCATGAGCTGAAAACGTGTCATCCCCATACTTAAACCTGCTTGCTTAATGTTCTCATCAATATTTTGAACACCTAATACGGTATTACTTAAAATAGGTAAAAGCACATATAAAAATAAAGCAATAATCGCTGGTGTTTTCCCTACACCAAAAATTGGAATCATCAATGCTAGAATTGCCAATGTCGGGATGGTTTGTAAAACACCTGCTGCTGTAAGGACTACATTGGCAACTTTCCGTGTTTTCGCCAATACAATACCCAGAGGTACTGCAATAATAATGGCGATAAATAATGCCATTAATGATATATAAAAGTGCTCAATGGTTTTATTAAGGAGTTCACCGCTATATTCATGTAAGAATTGAATCATTAGATCCCATCTCCTATATTATTTTCAATATTGACTTGTTCCGCTTCAGCATCTTCACCCCATATCGAGTCATAAACAATATCGACTAAATTGGCACGTGTAATTAAACCGACAAGTCGGCCTTCATTATCAACGACCGGAATATTACGCACGTTTCGTTTTAAAATTGTTCGCACAGAATCTTGTAGCTTACTGTCTACATGCACATGGTAGACGTCCCGTTGCATCACATCAATTAACTCTGCTTGCTTCCGTAGTCCTTCGTTTATATCCTCTATGTCTAAATAGCCCAATAATTTATTTTGCTTGTTCACAATAAATATCGTATCAATTCGTTTTTCTCTCATAAGGGAGACCGTATGATTGAGCGAATCATCCGCATTAACGGTAATAGGCTTAATCATCGCATCTTGTACTGTACGTATATTCGGTCTTTCTTGTATCAAACGATGATCACCAATAAACGTTTTTACAAAATCATTCGCCGGATGACGTAAAATATTATCTGGCGTATCATACTGTACGACTTTCCCTTCCGACATTATACAAATACGATCTGCCAATTTTATCGCTTCGTCCATATCATGTGTTACAAAAATAAACGTTTTGCCAAGTTTTTTCTGTAATGATTTGACCAAATCTTGCAGTGTATCTCGTGTAATCGGATCGAGCGCACCAAAAGGCTCATCCATCAATATAATGTCTTGTTCCGCTGCTAAAGCTCTAATAACGCCAATACGTTGCTGTTGTCCTCCTGATAATTGCGCAGGATACTGGTCTAAGTAAGACTCAGGTAAATCCACTAATTTGATGAGTTCTTTAGCTTTTTGTGTTTTCTTTTCTTCTGACCATTTTAATAACTTGGGTACTAAAACAATATTCTCTTTGATTGTCATATGCGGCATAAGACCAATTTGTTGTATCACATAGCCGATACTTCGGCGTAATTCTACCGGATTCATCTTACGGACATCTTGATCCCCAATTAAAATTTTGCCACTTGTGGCCTCAATCATACGATTAATCATTCGCAATGCTGTCGTTTTTCCGCTTCCACTTGTCCCTATAAATGCTACAAATGAGCCTTCTTCAATATCAAGACTCAAATTATCCACGGCTTTCTTTCCACCTGGATAGATTTTAGTTAAATTCTGAATACGCAACATATACTTCTCTCCTCTAGATTCGATGCTTCGATGGCATACTGTAATAGGTGTCTCATTAGCAGTCACATACTGAATGATAACGATATTCCCTGTTTAACTGTTTTTACGATTTTTTCAAATTCAACTCTATTACTATTTTAACATAATTAATGAACTATTAATTGAAAAAGCATGAATAATTACACTCAGTCAATTTACGATATAAACTTATCCACTTTCTGAACTAAATAAAGTAAAATCCCTAATGTTCATTTTTTCACAAAGACTTTAATCTAGACTTATAAGATTTAAACAGAAAGGATGAATTTTGATGATACAAACACAAGAAAAGGTCGCAGATATTGTAACGCAATACCCTAAAACAGCAGATGTTTTCCGTAAATATGGCATCGATTTTTGCTGTGGTGGACAAGTTTCAATCTTGAAAGCCGTTGAACAACATCCTCGTATCGATGTAGACGCATTAGTCAATGAGTTAGAGCAAGCAAGTCAAATTCAAGGAGCAGGTATAGATACACGTTATTTAGATGTGCCCTCATTGATTCAATACATCCAATCACGTTATCACGATACTTTAAGAGCAGAATTCAAACAACTCTCTCCTTATGTAACAAAGCTGGCAAAGGTACATGGTCCTCAAAACCCTCATTTAATTCAATTAAAATCGGTCTATGATACTTTTAAAGATGAGATGTTAGCGCATATTGAGGAAGAAGAACAAATTGCTTTTCCAAAATTGGTTGCGGCGTATCAAGGAGAACAAATTGAAGATCTCGAGGCAACGATCGATTCGCTGATAAGTGAACATCTGAATGCAGGACAATTACTACAAGAGATACGTCAACTAACAGATGATTTTGAAACTCCAAGTACAGCGTGTGGGACTTGGCGCTTAGTTTATCAACGCATTGAAGACTTAGAAAAAGAAACACATGCACATGTCCACTTAGAAAATCATGTGCTATTCCCTAAAGTAGAACATTTACGCTAATTTTGGTTAAATCCTTCTATATAAAAAAACAAAATAACGAGAGGGCAGTTTGCATCAATTGATTGTCAACTGTCCTCTGATTGGTTTAAACCCATTTTATAGTTAAAATATTTATACAGACCCATCCGTTTGATGTCAATCTGTTTAACTCGATGAAATATCATCTAACCATAGGGATTATTGATAATGGATCATAGAGAACTTAGCCATATTGCGGGCCCATTCCGTCAAATCATCAGGCCCTCTTTTTAAGGCAGATTCTACTGACCTCGGACCTGTCGACAAACTAAACACTGCATCGATGCCATGCATTTCAACCGCTTCATATCCTTCGCCTAATACACCGGCTACTGCAATAACAGGCTTATGATATTTTTTCGCAGCTTTTGCGACGCCAATCGGTGTTTTACCATATATCGTTTGCCCGTCAATAGCGCCTTCTCCAGTAATGACTAAATCAGTATTTAAAGCAGAATGATAAAAATGTGTCGCATCTAAAACGATATCAATCCCTCGGCGTAATTCCACATTTAAGAAAGCACATAGCCCTGCACCTAAACCACCTGCTGCACCGGCACCAGGTATGTTTTTGACCCTTTTATTGAGAGTCTTTTCAATGACGGTGTTCCATTGTGTTAAGGCAGATTCTAAGATAACCTGATCTTCTGCGGTTGCCCCTTTTTGTTGGCTATAAATCGCCGTTGCACCACGATGGCCTAATAGTGGATTATCTACATCACACGCCACTTCAAAAAGAATATGGTCAAAACGTGGATCTTGTCCCTCTCTGTCAATACGCGCAAGATGTTGCAACGCTTCACCACCAAATGGCAAATCGTTTCCTTGTGCATCATATAAACGAACACCTAGTGCTTGAAGTAAACCCGCACCGCCATCGTTTGTTGCACTTCCACCTATACCTAATATAATATGAGAGACACCTTGATCTACTGCATGTCGTAAAAGTTCACCTGTCCCATAGGTGGTCGAGATTAAAGGATTACGGTGTGCTTTTGGAATCAAATCTAAACCAGACGCAGCTGCCATTTCTATTACTGCAGTTCGTCCTTCATTAGCAATACTATAAGTGGCTTCTACTGGACTGCCTAATGGCCCAGTGACTGTAGTTGTTACAAACTTTCCTCCTAACGCATCGTGTAAGGATTGTGTTGTCCCCTCGCCACCATCTGCCATTGGAATTTTTTTAAACGTGTCACATTCCCCAGTCACTGAACGCCATCCTTTTTCAATGGCATTTGCTGCTTCCATTGCAGTCATACTTTCTTTAAACGAATCCGGTGCAATTAAAATACGCATTTCTATCCTCTCCCGTTCACCCTCATTTGTTAGATTCATTTTACACCGTCCCTGCTTGAAAACAAAATGATGTATAACTAAAAAAGTGACTTAAATCTCTAAACATCTCTGTTAGAAATCTAAGCCACTTTTCATCTCGTACATTTATTCATTTAAAACAATTTATGATGATTAAGCCACTTGTTCTGCAACATATATTTTACGCGTTAACCATTGACCTGTATTTTCATCATAATCATCACATGTAATTAACGTCAATTGATCTTTTTTCTTTTTCATTTCGTCTAAAACTTCGACTTGCTCTGGTTTGACATCTTTAATTGAAGTGATTTTATAGCGCCGCGTTTCATCTCCAATTTTAAAAGTCGCTTTTGCACCTTTTTTCGCCTTATGCAAGTTTGTGAATTGATAATTCAACGTATAATCCGTATGACCTGCAATGGAAATATTTTGCTGATCTAATGTCTCATCGCCTTCTGCAAAACTTACACCTCGGTTGAGTTGCTCAGGTGTTGCTGGTCCCGGATAAACAGCTTCTTTAATGTCTACTGATGGAATTTCAAGAACGCCAACAATTTTTGATGGATCTTTCGGAACTTGAGGTGTTTTCTTCTTTTCAGAAGCTGGTGCTTTTTTTTGCTCTGACTGATACTGTTCAATCTTCTTTTCATTATCTTGCTTCGTAAAATAGGCATCGATTTTCGGCTTAAATACAAGATAAATACCACCGATAATCAGCGCAATACCTATCAGCGGAAATAACCATCGTGTCAATTTTTGCATCATTTAACCTCTTTTACAAATAATTTATGTCATTTTATTATATACTGTTACGCTCAAATTGAAAACAAAACAGAACAGATAAAAGAAGCGCCATAATGCTGAACATACCTTGTCACACCTCATTTTGTTTAGGTTTGAGTCCTTTGGATCTAAATGATAATCTTTGTCTTATCCATCCACTTGATCTTTAATTAATGGTTCATCAGGCTTCACAAAAAACCAAAGTGCTATAGCAATGATTACAAGTAATGCCATCGAACGTAATATCGTTACCCAGCCTAGATAATCCGCTAAAAAGCCTGCTAATAAAGGCCCTAACATCGCGCCGATATTGCCCCATAAGTTCATCCAACCAGAAACTGTACCAGAAAAGTTGCGTCCTAAATCCGTAGCTGAAACCCAGCTCATCACCATCGATAAACCAACCCCACTTAGGCAAAGTGACATCCAAATGATATTGCCTACAAGCGTCGCAGATGAAATTGCAAAATTTAAAGAAACACCGAACACAATAAAACCAAATATAGCAATTAAAGCACGCGCTGTAAAACGCGACTTACCTGCGCTCAAAATTTTGTCAGAAATCGTACCCCCTAGCATAATCAAAATAAACATACAGAACCAAGGAATACCTGCAATCTTACTCATCGTCATTGCATCTATTTTAAACTGCTCAATTAAATATGTCGGTAACCAAATTAAAAATAAAGTAATCACAAATTGAACAATAAAATATTGTGCAGCTATGGCATAAAAACTAAAACGAGAAAAGAACATCCCCCATGGTGCAGATGATTTTTCCGTCTTCATAATATCTCGATTTTGTAGAATGTATTGCTTTTCTGCTTCATTTACCATTTGATGATGTTCTGGTAAATCTTTTGCGATAATGCCCCATAAAATAGCAATGACAAAGCCCACCGCCCCAAAGATGTAAAAAACAGCTTGCCAACCAAACGCATTATAGATGGTTACAGTTATAAAGGGTGCTAATACGGGCCCAAAATATGATCCTGCGAGCAATGCACTAGATGCACGTCCTTTTTCATTTTTACCAAACCAAAACGTATTGAAGACAGCATTAGATGGAAACATCGGTGCTTCACCTATACCAAATAAAAATCGAACAAGAAATAAAAAGCCATGCTGTCTGACAATACCTGTAAAAATTGTGAAAGCACTCCACCATACCAGTGCAATCGTTAGCATTTTTTTCGGACCATACTTTTCAGCCAAAAATCCTGCTGGTACTTGCATTAACGCATAACCAAGTGAGAAAAATGATGCAAGTAATGCAAACTGCCCTTTCGTTAAACCTAAATCTTTCATCATAGGACCCGCAATATAAGAAATATTGGATCGGTCCATATAGGCAATGACACCGACTAGAAAGAAAATCCCTGCAAACATCCAACGTATATTTGTTTTCTTTTGACTCATAACTTTTGCCCCGCTTTCATAATGATGCACGTTTGTCGTTTTACATAGGTTGATATGCATCCTCAGGCAAAGATGAACAGTCTTCAAAAGTAAGCACGCATCCCACTCATTCTTCCCGACATCTTTTGCCATAATATAATTGATCTATGAATGGAATGACGCTCATCGCAGATATTAATCCTTTCATATTAGTATCTGAATATAGCATGTTGAGAAAGCGGTTACAACATATTTTTTCAGATTTTTTATTTTATTCAGACTATTTATCGTAATAAAAATTCGCAAGTGCTTGTAGTCTAAAATAAGAGACTTCAAACACTTGCTTTTTTGAATTTTAATGCTCTTCTATTTTTCGATGGCGATGTCTTTGTCCATGTAAAATGCTATATAACAATATACATATCAACATCAATATACCGATGCCTAAATACATCGTACGGTAACCGATAGATGGCACAATGATACCGATTAATGCTGGTCCAAAGCCAATGCCGATATCTAATCCGATATAGAAAGTTGATGTTGCTAAGCCGACTTTATCCGGATCTGACATTTTCACTGCGACAACGTTACCTACAGCTGTCATACTTCCGTATCCGATACCTACTAAAGCACCAGAAACTAATAATCCCCAACCCGCATGCGCTGAAGCTAAAATCAAGAGCCCTAAGCCAAAAAGTAACAAAGCGGGATACGCAATCCAGTTTTCATGATATTCATCTAAAATGTGGCCGACGATAGGTCGCGTCAAAATAGAAGTGATGGCATAACAAATAAAGTAATAACTTGCGACTTCAGTCAAATGAATTTGCTCTGCATATAATTGTAAAAATGATAAAACAGAGGCATAACCTAAACCACAAATCAGTATAACAAACGCGATAGGCAGCGCTGGTAACGAGATGAATTGAGAAATATGGATTCTATGATGTTCTTCATGTTTAGGCTCAATTTCAACTTTGACTTTCAAAAATAACGCGATGACAAATGCAGCTATCGCAATCACAAGACAAAATGTAAAAAGAACAAACGCTGGATAGAAATGGGCTAAATAGAGCCCTAAAAAGGGGCCTACTGCTGCACCTATCACTAGGCTGAGACTAAACAAACTAATCGCTACACCGCGACGTTCCGGTGGTGAAATAAGCGGAACAATTGTCCCTGTTGCTGTCGTAGCAACCGCAAGTGCAAGACCATTTAAAAATCGAGTGATTAATAAAAGAGTCAAGCTCCCTTCAATAAAATAAAGTCCCTGTGTCAAAATGAAAAATATAAGACCCACGATTAATATTTTTTGTGGACCAATCTCATGAATATAGCGTCCTACGACGAACCGTCCAATTAATGCACCTACAATAAATATCCCTGATACAAGTCCTGCCATGCCTGCAGTCACATGGTATTGTTTGATCGAATACTGTGCAATGACCACAATGAGTAAATACATTGTTAAATAAACAAGAAAATTGACTACAAAATTTAGTATATAATTTTTAAGAAATTGACTCCCCTTATCCGCAGTCATTCAAAATCCTCCTTCTAAAATAGTAAGCTAGGCTAACTAATAACTTGACCATTATACCGTTTTCGATAAGGTAAATCAACCTCTTGAAATGATTAAAAGACCTATGAAAGCGCATCCCATAATCAAATTTTGCACTATCTATGGCTTGTTTTATGTCTTTTCTATAGATTCTAAAGTATTAAGCTTAAACGCTTGGAGTACATCCAGTTCCTATAAGGCCTGTTATTCTCCACTCCAAACAAGTCCGTTTAACTTCACAAAAGAATATGGTTTAATAGAATTGAAACCGCTTAAAATAAAATAATTGTGTCATTCATTAACGATTGGGGCGATTGGACAATGAAGCATTGATTCTGTCATGTTTTAAAAGCAATCTGAAAGCACGCTTCAACGCGTCACTTTTAATTCAACGGCTTCATCCCCATTCATACATACGATGAATATTAAAGGAGTCAATACTATGTTATCTGATACAGAAAAAGAGCTAAAAAAGCAATATCTTGATTTGCTCGCTGAGAAATATGATTCTGAAGAAAAAGTAGCCACTGAAATTATCAGTCTCGAATCTATTTTAGAGCTTCCAAAAGGCACTGAGCATTTTGTCAGTGATTTACACGGTGAATTTCACGCCTTTCAACACGTATTGCGAAACGGATCTGGTAACGTACAAGCGAAGGTTCACGATATTTTTGACAATCGACTTGATCAAAAAACGATGAACGAATTGATTGCACTTGTTTATTATCCAGAAGAGAAAATAAAGCGAATTAGAGGCCAGTTTAACAGTAAAGCGGAACGTCATGAATGGTACGAAAAAACAATTCAACGCTTATTAGAAGTCATAACTTATACATCTTCAAAATATACGCGTTCCAAATTACGTAAAGCTTTATCACCAGAATATGTTTTTATTATTGAAGAACTTTTATATAAAAGTAATAAATACAATAACAAAAAGGATTATTACGAGACGATTATTCGCCAAATCATTAAGTTAAATCAAGCTGAAAAACTTATCATTAGTTTGGCCAATACTATTCAACGACTCGTTGTGGATCACTTACATGTTGTTGGTGATATTTATGACCGGGGACCTCATCCTGATAAAATCATTGATACGTTAATCGATTATCATTCTGTTGATATTCAATGGGGAAATCACGACGTTTTATGGATGGGCGCCTATTCTGGATCAAAAGTATGTTTAGCAAACCTTTTACGAATTTGTGCCCGTTATGATAATTTGGACATCATTGAAGATGCATACGGGATTAACTTGAGACCTTTACTGACTTTAGCTGAAAAATATTATGATGATAATCCCGCATTTCGTCCTAAAAAGCATCCTGAAAAGACACCATCAGAATCTGAAAGACTACAAATCACTAAAATTCATCAAGCCATTACTATGATTCAGTTTAAATTAGAGGCTCCAATTATTAAACGTCGTCCAGAGTTCGAAATGGAGTCAAGATTACTATTGGATCGCGTTAATTATCAAGATAGAACAGTTGAAATAGACGGTGTCGTCCACCCTGTTGAAAATACATGTTTTAGAACCGTCGATCCAAGACAACCCAGTGCACTTCTTGAAGAAGAAAAAGAAGTTATTGATAAACTATTAATTTCATTCCAAGAATCTGAAAAATTGCGTCGTCATATTGATTTTCTAATGAAAAAAGGTAACCTTTATTTGCGTTATAATGGCAATCTTTTAATTCACGGTTGTATTCCTATTGACGAACAAGGTGAAATGGAAGGCATGGTCATTAATGGGCAATATGAATCAGGGCGCGCATTAGTGGATGAATTTGAAAAACATGTTCATTATGCATACGAACATAAAGATGAACACGACGACCTTTCTACCGATTTAGTTTGGTATTTATGGACAGGTAAATATTCTTCACTTTTTGGAAAACGTGCGATGACAACGTTTGAACGTTATTTCATTCAAGATAAAAAAACGCATAAAGAAAAGAAAAACCCTTATTATCATTTGCGTGAAGATGAAGCTGTCGTCAAAAAAATGCTACAAGAGTTTGATTTAGATCCAGAACAAGGCCGAATTATTAATGGACATACACCTGTAAAAGAACGTGATGGTGAGACGCCTATCAAGGCCAATGGTAAAATGCTCGTCATCGATGGTGGCTTTTCGAAAGCTTATCAATCAACAACAGGGATTGCTGGTTATACTTTACTCTACAATTCATTCGGTATGCAGTTGGTGGCGCATCAACAATTCAACTCAAAAGAAAATATGTTAGAAACGGGTGAAGATGAGCTATCCATACGACGTGTCGTGGATGAAGAATTAGAACGTAAGCTTATTCGCGATACCAATAAAGGTGCAGAATTACAGAAAGAAATCGACATGTTGAAAGCCCTCATGAACTATCGTTACATGAAAAAATCTACGCATTATTAATTCAATATAGGGACTTTGTATGAGAGAGCAATTGATTTTACAATCTTAATTTGAAACCTCTTTGATTGCTTTTCATTATTGTCAGTTCGATCAGTTATCATACATGTATGAGGGGCGAGACATCATTATGTCTTGCCCCAATTTTGTTGCAAATAAAAGTGGTAATGTTCAAAAGAAAGGTGTAAAATTTGAGAGTGCGCATTGAAGCGATTCAAAATGAAGTATGAAATCATGGTAAGCGAATTCGAAGGCAATGACGGTCGATTGTAAGCACAAAGTGCGTGTTATTGCACGCTTGGATAAAGACATGGTCCAGTTCTTTTCTCATTATAAATTGACTTTGACTATACAACCAAAATGTTTCATGACTTCAAAATGCTATCTATATAAAATCAAAAATAATAACTTTTTAATCTCAGAAATTTTTCATATGATAGATTGGAAATTCAAATCATACGACTAGAGCAAAAATCAAATTTTTACAATATTTTACTTTTTAAATCGTGGTGTATTATAATGTTGAAAGCGTTTACTTATGAAATGCGAATCATTGGAGGGAGAAATTTTGATTGATATTCTACAAAAACTCAATGCAATATTGTGGGGTGCACCGAGTTTAATTTTATTAACAGGGACGGGATTATTTTTAACCATCTTACTAAAAGGGATGCAATTCACAAAATTATTGCATGCATTTAAACTGGCATTCGTTCCAAATGAAAGTGACAAAGACAGCGAAGGCGATATTAGTAACTTTAAAGCTTTAATGACATCACTAGCTGGAATGATTGGGAATGGGAATATCGCCGGTGTAGCAACTGCTGTCACTTTAGGGGGTCCCGGCGCCGTATTTTGGATGTGGGTCGTAGGCTTGCTTGGCATGACAACGAAATATGCGGAAGCTTTACTCGCAATGAAATACCGCGTTCAAAATGATAAAGGGGAATTTTCAAGTGGTCCGATGTATTACATAGAAAAAGGTCTCGGTCACCGCTTTAAATTTTTAGCGGTCGCTTTCGCTATATTCGGTGCTTTTGCTGCGCTGGGTATTGGTAATAGTGTGCAATCAAATACGATTGCCGATGTCATGAAAAATAGCTTTAATGTGAGTGGTTTTGTGACTGGCATCGTTTTAGTGATATTAATCTCATTGATTATTTTTGGTGGTTTAAAACGCATTAGTAATGTGGCAGGCTTTTTTGTTCCAATGATGGCCATTTTTTATATTGGTGCTGCCATCATCATTTTAATCATTAATTACGATCAAATTATGCCATCGTTTGGTTTAATTTTTCAATATGCCTTTACACCCGTTTCCGCTGCAGGTGGCTTTTCAGGTATTTTAGTTATGCAAGCCGTTCAAAATGGGGTTTCTAAAGGGATTTTCTCCAACGAAGCAGGTTTGGGTACGGTCGCTTTAATTTCAGGAAATGCTAAAGCTGAAAAACCAGCCATTCAAGCGTTAGTCGCAATGACAGGAACTTTTATCGTAACGATTGTCGTTTGTACAATGACTGCACTCGTTCTTCTCGTTACAGGATTTTGGGATCCAACAGGTGGCATACTTTCTGGTGTGCATCATGATGCAAGTTTAGAAGCAGGTGCGCTTACAAGTAAAGCTTTTGGCACAAGTTTGGGTGCGATGGGTGAATATGTTGTATCTCTATCGGTCATCTTCTTCGGCTTTTCAACGATTATTGCTTGGTTCGTCTATGGAGCAAAATGTTTTGAATATCTGTTCGGCGTAAAATTTGTCATGTTCTATGGCATCATCTATGTCATCGCAACATTCATCGGTACAGTAGCCAACTTAAGAACGGTTTGGATGTTTGCAGATACAGCGAATGCTTTAATGATGATTCCAAACTTAATTGGTATTTTATTCTTATACAAAGTGATTAAAGAAGAAACAGATCTTTACTTTAAACCATCTGTACGTCAATATTCATAAAATAAAACAAGAAGCTGTGACAGAATTCTAAAATAATTAGCGCTCCGATGATTTTTAATAGAAAATCGTCTGAGCGCTATCTTTTTATGATAAAACATTGTATTGTATGACTTCGCTGTTCGAGGGTACAGCCTCATCCAGTAATCTTTGACTCGTACTGCCCCCTTTCCATGCTTTCGTTTGATTCTACTTTAGGAGGGTATGGATACATTGAGGTGAAAAATCAATGAAACAAAAAGTTATTGATCAAATGAAACAAGTGTTTGAAAAGTCTCGTATCGGTGTTCTTTCTACTGCAATTAACAATGAGCCTAATAGTCGTTATATGATTTTTTATAATGACGACTTAGATTTATATACAAAAACAAGCCGTTCTTCTCAAAAAATTGAAGAATTAAAACAAAATCCAAAAGCACACGTATTACTTGGTTATGAAGAAGGTTCTGGTCATCCTTATGTCGAAATCGATGGTACAATTGATATTATTACGAATTCAAAAGAAATAGACTGGTTATGGCAAGAACAGGATAAAACATTTTTTGATTCAAAAAATGATCCGGATTTAGTTGTTATCCGTGTCATCCCATCACATATCAAGCTGCTCAACAGTGAAGATTTAGATACACCTTTCGAAATTGACGTCAGTGCCCTTTAATTCATTCGTTCAGATTTATTAAGCGCGCACTGAGGAAGCTGTCAGTTTTTGAATCATTAACTTATTCGGGAGCGGTCGAGGAAATGCTTTCAATTTCCAACTGCCGCCATTATTATGTTTTTGCTTATATCAAATGGCTAGTCCTTATATATAGCCGTATTCCACACAAAAAGGCAGTATACAGAACTACATGACATCACATGCTTCTGTATACTGCCTCTGTACATTACGCGCCGTTAAGCTGTAATTGATACATTTTGTAATAAATGCCTTCTTGCGCAATTAAGGATTCATGCGTTCCTCTTTCTACAATTTTCCCTTTATTCAACACTAAAATTTGATCGGCATCTTGAATCGTCGATAAACGGTGCGCGATTGCAATCGTTGTTCGTCCAGTCCGCATACGATTGAGTGACTGTTGAATCGCTTCTTCCGTTTCTGAGTCAATATTTGCCGTTGCTTCATCAAGAATAAGCACTTTAGGTTGAATCGCCATCGTTCTTGCGAAAGCAATTAATTGACGTTGACCACTTGAGAAAGCACTCCCCTTCTCAATTACTTCGTGCGCATAGCCATTTTTCAACTGACGAATAAATTCATCTGCATGGACAAATTGGGCTGCTGCTTCTATTTCTTCTTGGGTCATCGTCGGATGATATAGCTTAATATTAGAAGCGACCGTTCCATAAAACATAAATGGATCTTGCAACACAAGTCCGATATTTCGCTTTAATTGTGCCGGTGGAAAATCTTTAATCGATTGCCCGTCAATTAAAATTTCACCACGGTTAAATTCATAAAAGCGCATAAATAAATTAATGATAGAGCTTTTACCGGAACCCGTATGACCTACTAAAGCTACTGTTTGGCCGGGTTCCACTGTGAATGAAATATTTTTAAGTACATCATGTTGGCCATCATAACTAAATGAAACATCTTTAAATTCAATTTTTCCGTCTTTAATTTCACCTTCACTTTGCGCATTTTGTAACGGCGCTAAAGTGGGGTCGTCCATCATTTTGAAAACACGACTAGCTGAAACTATGGCTTGTTGGAAAATATTTAAATTTTGACTCACTTGGTTGACAGGTTCAAAGAAGCGTTGCATATATTGAATAAATGCATACACCACCCCTGCTGTGACAGTGGTTGAAAAACTTAAAATACCAAAATACGCCAATATCACAACGATTGCAAATGTTGATAACATCGTAATCGCAGGTCGTAATAATAGACCGTCTAAACGTATTGTTTTAATTGAATATTGATAATGTGATGTATTAATGGCTTCGAATTCATTTCGTAAACGTCGCTCTTGATTAAACACTTGGATGATTTTCATACCTTCTATAGATTCACCTAGTTTGGCATTCAAATCAGACAAGCGCTGACGTGTTTCATAGAAATAAATGGAGGCATATTTCCGATATATTGCGAGCACAACAATTACAATCGGGATAAACAACATTGCGAAAAACGCCATTCGAATATCTAAAACAAACATCATGACAAAACTTGCGATAATCATGAAAAATGCAATTAAAAAGGAAGATAGCACGCCTGTAAACATTTCGACGATTGCCTCAGTATCATTTGTTAAACGCGAAACAATACTCCCACTCGGCGTTTCATCAAAAAACTTCATTCCTAATTGACTGATATTATGAAAAGCATCAATACGCAGTTGTTGGATGACTTTAAATGCGAGATATTGTAAGTAATAAATACTTAAATACGTAGTGACTGCCCCTATTAATTCAACTGCAACAAAAACGACTAACAAAATCGTAATTTCATTTCTCGGGAAATGTTGCGGTGTTAAATATTGGTCAATAAACATTTTGACAAGATAAGGGACTGACATACTTGCCATCGTTGAAAAAGTGAGCATTGCTAAAGTTAGAAAAATTAACTTTTTAAATGGAAATGTATAACGAATAAGTCGCATTAAAGTTTGTGTTTGTTCTTTCGTCGTCAATTGAGATTTAACGTCTTGTTGCATCATTTTCGCTCACCTCCATCAACTTCACTTTCTAAATCGTGGGTAAGACGACTTTGCATCGCTTGTGAACGGTACGTCTCCGCATACCAACCCTCATTTGCCATGAGTTGTTCATGTGTCCCCCGCTCAATGATAGTGCCATGTCGCATTACAATAATCATATCTGCATGCATGACCGCACTCATCCGATGCGCCGTAATAATATTTGTTTTACCTTGACGTTCTTGTTTCAAATTGTTCAGGATGGCTGTTTCAGTTTCTGCATCTACAGCGGATAGGGCATCATCTAAAATTAAAATTTGTGGATCCGTCATTAACGCCCGTGCAATGGAAATCCGTTGCTTTTGTCCGCCTGATAATGAAACGCCTCGCTCTCCGACAACGGTGTTATAACCTTCAGGCAAACTTAAGATGTCTTGATGAATATGACTCATTGAACTAGCATGAAAGATTGTTTCATCTGCAACATCCGGTTGACTAAATGCGATGTTCCCGCGAATTGTTGATGAAAATAGAAAATGTTCTTGTGGTACATAGCCGAACTGCCCTCTAAGTTTGTTAATTTCATAATCACGGATAGGTCGTCCACCATACTGAATATCTTCAGGGTGTTTCGTATCAAATTCACGAAGTAAAAGACGTATTAATAAACTTTTACCGGAGCCCGTATGTCCAACAATCCCTAACGTCATCCCTTGTTTAATTTGGAAATGAACATCTTTTAAATCAGGTTCTGTTTCGCCTTCAAATTGAAATGTATCAATATTGAAATCAATATCACCTTCAGGAACTGCCGATGTTTGAGATGTTGTCACAATATCACTTTGTACACTTTCTATTTTGCGTATCCGGTCATAAGATGCCGACCCTCTTTGAACGATATTAAAGAAAAATCCAAGCGCTAATAACGGCCAAACGAGCATACCTAAATAAGTCGTAAAGGTAATGAGTTGACCAATCGTGATGGCATCATGAATCACCATCAATGCCCCAAAAACCACACTTAAAAGGTAGCTTGCACCAATGACCAATTCAATTGTAGGATCGAAAAGTGCATCAATTTTGGATACAACTAAGTTTTTAGCTACGACACGGTCACTCAATTGTCGAAAATCCGTTTCATCTGCTTGTTCATAACCAAAAGATTTTGTCACTTTGACCCCTGCAATACTTTCTTGCGTTTTATCATTTAATTGACTAAAAGCCCCTTGCGCTTCTTTAAAACCCTTATGCAACAAGTGGCCGTAATAACTCGTCAATATAACCAACAATGGCAAAGGTATCATCATAATGAGTGTCAGTTTGGGACTAATCGTCACACACATCATTATTAATGTGATGCCACCCGTAATGACTGCTTCAGATATCGTAAACACACCGATACCCGCAGTATTTTGCACCGCTCGAATATCATTTGTCGCATGCGCCATTAAATCACCCGTACGGTAATTTTGATAAAACGATGGACTCATACGTGTATATTTTTCATAAAGTTGATTTCTCAAAATTCTTCCTAGTTTTGCACTTGCGCCAAAAAATCGCGTACGCAAAAAATAACGTAACGCATAAACTGCTAAACCGACAATAAAGATAATCACAAGATACATTGTTAAATTTTGAGGTGTCAACGTGTGTTGTGCGATATGGTCTATCACAAAACCTATAATTTGCGGTGGAATCAAGCTACATAAAGCTGTAATGACTAAAGCAATCAGAGCACTTATATAGCGCCATTTTTCTTGCTTGAAAAACCACCCGAGTTGCTTAAAAACTTTCATGTTGCCACCTACTCTTTCTAAGCACAGACTGTACTTTCATATTGGTTTGTATTAAGAACAATAGCATCGACACGCTTTTACTGTATTCTATTCAAACCATGCACCCATCATCGTTAAAACAACATCAAATCCATTTTACGAAACACTCACGTCTCTTCTATTCCCTATTCTGGGGGCGCGTGAGCAAGGGCTACATAGACATAGATACCAGTGTCGCTTATATCATCTGGATCGCTACTATTCTATTGTTTGGCTAGAATCATTTCATAGATTAAGAAACCTCTATCCTAATCCATAACGTGAATGGTTAAAGCGATGGTTATGCGCTTTTGCGCTATTATTGACACAAACGCTCGACGCAATTCGCTTTAAACCTTATCTACATCCTACATGTTTTCGCCCCTTTCTAAAGCTATGCTATGTGCTGAGATAAGCCCTTTACGCGTTGCACAAATAAATTAGACACTCTTTATTTATCTATGCTTTGATACTTTAATGAAAACTTCTACATTTACCAGCGGTATCATATCCACTCAATTTTTCTAACTTCCACCTTTTTACTAAGCCCTCTTATTATAGCACGCTGTCTTTTTACACTTTCCATTTTCTGCTCATCCTTCATCCTGCTTCCCCCTTCGACTACGTTTAAATGTCAAAATATTTCGATAACATTTTAAACCATTTTATCATACTTTATCTCGCCCAACATGACGATCTTGTATTTATTGCTTTAATTTTTAGGAAATACAATCTGCACTGCCTATGAGTAGCTATCTATAGGCTAGAATTTAAGGTGGGAGTTAATGCGATATTTACCATTGAGACTCATAAAAGTGATTGCGCCATTTAAAACGAATGATAAACAAAGCGAGATAAGCCGGGTGAAAAAATGGATGACATAGCAGCAAAACGGAGAGGGCTACACAACTTTATTGTTCATATGTTAAGCTAATAAAAAAGAGAGGAAATGAGGTAACAACATGACAAAATTCGATCATGTACGTCCACCGCAACATTTTGCACGCCATCACAAAACGCTCATTGTTATTAAGCATTATGCGTTCACGTGTGATAATCGTGTTTATTTTTCTGATACACGCTATGTAGATTTAGAACAACATACGTATCAACTAGAGGTTGAACTATGGTCAAAAACAGATGACCAAGGGATGGCTGTGGACTTTAAAGAAATCGATGCTGTCTATAACCATTATTTAGCGCCTAAACTTGAAGGACAGTTGATTAACGATACTTTACCTGAAATGAACACCACTGTAGAAAATATTGCCCATTGGATTTGGCAACAATTCCATGCGCACCTACCAGAAGGCGTCTCATTGAATACAATCACATTATTTGAAACACCTGATCAAGGCACAAAATTAACACGTAATATTATGGCACAATAAATAGACTGAATCTTGCCGTTATCTATAAAGCATTGAAATGCAACAACACCCCCATCTTCTCATCATTTTGAAAAGATAGGGGTGTTGACGTTCCGCATCGTTAGTTATTGTTTTGTTTCGAACAATGCTTTAATGGTTTGGAATAACTCTTCTTCGGTCATCACAATATGGTCAGGGTGGTATTGCTGATGCGTCATAGGCCGGTTTCGACGATTAAACCAAATACTATGCCAACCTGCATCAATGGCACCGATGACATCATTGTCAAAATGGTCTCCGATATAATAAATTTCATGTGGGGCAACCTCTAACTGCTGCTCGACAACTTTAAAAAGGTCTCGTTCTGGTTTCGATAGACCGAAATCTGCAGAAATAAATTGATGTGATTCAGGAATAAAAGCATCTAACTTTAATGCTGCTATTTTACGACGTTGACGATTAGATTCACCATTTGTCAAAATACCTAATTCAACTTGTTGAGACGTTAAAAAGTTGAGTATTTGTGTCATCGTCTCTGATAAGTTGATATGTTGTTGTGCAGCTTCATAATCCTGTTGGAACGCAATAGCCATGCGCTCTGGTAAATCAATATCAAAATCTTGCACTGCTTGTGTAATGCGTGCAATATGCATAGCCTTCAGTGACAATTCACCAGTTTGTGTCGCTTCAAATAATGCATCACTATAAACTCTAAAGTGGCGATACAATGTTTCTGCACCAATATCACTATCCGCAAAATGACGATGATATGCAAATTCAAAAGCTTCCAATTGATTGTAAAGCGTGTCATCTAAATCAAATAATATGACCTTCATCATCCAATACACCCCCTATATTCGTCGCAATTCAATCCGTTTATCTTTGAGATTATTATATAATTTCCACATCGGCATGAACAGTTTTTCAAACCGTTTAATCGTTTTATTTGTTCATTAAAATGATCAAATAATAGGACTATGTTTCTTACGACTCAAGAGCCACTTTAATTGTTTTTAAATACGCTTTTGTCGCGTCGATTCCCTCTTCTTTAAAGCGTCTTACAATTTCACTACCGATAATGACACCATCTGCCACTTCTATAATTTCACGCACGTGTTCGGGTGTTCGGATTCCAAAACCAGCAAACACAGGAACTTTACTCTGTGCTTTAACATCCAAAATATTGTTTTTGAGTTCAGGATGAAAATGACCATTTTGCCCTGTCACTTTATTCATTGTAATCGTATAGATAAAGCCTTCCGCAGACGCTGCGATACGTTTACGTCGTGAAGCTGCAGCTGTCATCGCAATTAAGGAAATGATTTGCAACTGACGCTCTGGATGACGTGCTTTTAGTTGTTGCACATATTCAAAAGGTAAATCTGGAATAATCAGACCTTTCACACCTGCTGCTTCGGCATCTTTTATAAATGCCGCTTCACCATACGTTTCGATAGTGTGATAATAGGTCATTAAAATGGTGCGTGTCTTTAATTCATGCTGTACCGCCTTTAATTGGTTTAAAATTTTCTGTGCGGTCATACCAGCTTGAATAGCAGCTTGTCCTGCCTCCATAATGACAGGCCCATCAGCGACAGGATCAGAAAATGGAATCCCTATTTCAACATAATCAGCACCTATTTCATCTAAAGCTTTAAGTTCGTCAATAAACTGAGGCCCCCCCATGATATAAGCGACAAATTGCTTCGTAGTCATGATTAACGCTCCCTTTCTTCAAGATAATTTTTAATTGTTTCCATATCTTTGTCGCCTCGACCTGAAATTGTAACCACAAGGATTTCATCTTTATCCATTTTAGGCGCAAGTTTCTCTACATAGCTCAATGCATGTGCACTTTCAATTGCTGGAATAATTCCTTCCGCTTGTGTGAAACGAACTAATGCGTCCATAGCTTCCTTATCATCTGCCGTCACATAGTCAACACGACCGATATCGTGATAATAACTGTGCTCAGGTCCAACACCAGGATAATCTAACCCAGCTGAGATTGAGTGCGCTAATTTAATTTGATGCTGTTCATCTTGAATAAGATACATTTTAGTACCATGCAGCACGCCTTTACTTCCTTTATTGATGGCTAGCGCATGACGGTCGGTATGCACGCCTTCTCCAGCTGCTTCCACACCGTACAGCTTAACCGCTTCATCATTGACGAAAGGATAGAAAGTCCCTATCGCATTAGAACCGCCACCCACACAAGCTACAATCGCATCAGGTAATCGTTGTTCTTTTTCATCAAGTTGCGCTTTAATTTCATCACCAATCACACGTTGAAAATCACGTACCATTGTCGGAAATGGATCTGGACCAAGCGCTGAACCCAATAGATAATGTGTGTCCTCAACATGCGCCACCCAATATTGTAATGCTTTGTTGACAGCATCCGATAACGTTCCTTGCCCATCTGTCACAGGCACCACTTTAGCCCCTAATAATTCCATACGAAATACATTTAACTGTTGTCGACGGATATCTTCTTTTCCCATAAAAACAACCAGTTCCATATCAAATAATGCCGCAACGGTTGCACTGGCCACACCATGCTGTCCTGCGCCTGTCTCAGCAACTAATTTCTTTTTGCCCATTCTTTTCGCTAGAAGGGCTTGTCCAAGTGCGTTATTAATTTTATGTGCACCCGTATGATTTAAATCTTCGCGCTTAAGATAAATTTTAGCGCCGCCAAGTTGTTCAGTATAAGATGCCGCAAAAGTTAATGGAGATTCACGTCCTACATAATGTTTTAAATAGTCATGATACATGGCTTGAAATGCGTCATCTTGTTTCGCCTCTAAGTAGGCTTTCTTGAGTTCATCTATCGCTGGCATCAATGTTTCTGGTACATACTTGCCACCATATTCTCCAAAGAATCCATTTTCATCTACTTCTAATTGAATATGTTTCATCTTATTGCTCCTTTCACAATTGCACACATCTGTTTCATTTTGATTGGGTCTTTAATGCCTTTATCTATTTCGATACCACTCGCAATATCGATTCCGTCAATGTGTGTATGCGTTTTTAATAATTGCGCTACATTTTGTGTATTTAATCCCCCAGCAATCAGGTACTTTGCTTCGGGTAAGTCATTTAAATATGACCAATCAAACACTTCCCCTGTCCCACCAAACTGTTGTGAGGGCGTATCAATCAAAAACTTGTCAACAGCGTCACGATACAACATCATATGAGAACGCAACATGTCGTCAGCAGGAAGTGCTTTGAACACTTGTATCTGTGGATAGCGTTTTTTAAATGTACGTAATGTCTCTACAGATTCATCACCGTGAAATTGGAGGGTGTTAATATTCGTCTGTTCAACGATATTTTGTAAAGTTTGCATTGAAGCATTTACAGCCACAGCCACGCGATCAATGTCATCGGGCACTTGCTTTGAAAGTCTGTGCAATGTTTCTAAATTAACGTACCGTGCACTTTTAGGATAAGTAATAAAACCGATTGCAGATACATCACATTGAATCGCAGCTTCAATATCTTGTCGTCTCGTAAAACCACAATATTTTAAATACATATTAGACACCCTTTGTTAATTTAAAAGCTTGAATTTGTTTTTGAGGTGCTTTTGCTTTCATTAATGATTCTCCTACTAAAATGCCTGCAATACCTGTGGAAATCAGTTGAGCGACATCTGCAGGAGTCTTAATACCGCTTTCCGAAATATAATGCACACCCGCTTGCTTACGCGTAAGTATTTGAGAGGTGTGTGCAACGTCAGTCTTAAAGCGGCGCAAATCTCTGTTGTTAATCCCTATCAGTTGTGGATTGAGATGATGTGCACGCTCAAGCTCTTCACGGTCGTGTACTTCAACTAATACTTCTAAGCCTAATTCAGTCGCGTAATGGTATAATTGTTGGAGTTGTGCATCTGTTAAAACATGGACAATTAATAAAATAATCGAGGCCCCTGCTTTATGCGCAAGGTCTATTTGGCGTTCGTCGACAATAAAATCTTTACAAAGTACGGGTAAGTTTGTTTGCTGTGTTAACTCTATCAACCTTTCGTAACTGCCTCCAAAGTACCTTTCATCTGTTAAAACAGAAATGGCCGAAGCTCCTCCTTCCGTATAAAGTTGCAGTTGTTCAGTTAAATCACGCTCAGGAATGTCTGACACTGTTGGACTTTTTGACTTAATTTCTGCAATGACACCTATTTTCGAATCCTCCGCAAGCAGTTGCGCAAGGCGTGGCTTGTGCGCCACATTAATGGCATCTATCTGAGCCAATTTCTGTTCATAATAGCCCTCTGCTAATAATGCTTTTTTATATGTGATGATTTCGTCTAAGATACTCATACGATGACACCTCTCGCTAGTTCATATTGGTGATAAGCTGCACCTGAATCAATACATTCAGCCGCATAGATAATGCCGTCTTGAATAGATGCTGTTTTTTCAGCAGTATAGAAAGCAATCCCCGCATTCAATAACACCACATCTCTCCGACAAGAGCGATCTTTTCCCTTTAAAATATCTAAACTAATTTGCTTATTTTGTTCAGGTGTGCCTCCTTTTAAAGCGTCATCAGGCGCGTATCGCAATCCGTAATCCATGGCATTAACGGTATAAACGTCAATCCCTGTATGTTGGTTCATTTCTACAATTTGATTCTCTCCAGATAACGTCGCCTCATCCATGCCATTTGCACCATGCATCACAATCGCTCTCTTACGTCCTAATTTTTGAAGCACCTCTGCAATTTTCACCATTCTTGATGGATCAAAGACCCCCATTGCTTGATAATCTAAGGCATAAGGATTAATGATAGGGCCGATCAAATTCAGAATCGTCGGCCGACCTAATTTTTTACGTACAGGTTGCATATTTTTCATTAATGGATATGCTTCTGTCGCATTGACAAATGCTAAACGGGATGTCGCCAATTGTTGTGAAACTTGCTGAACTGGCGTTGTTGGGATTCCCATTGCCTGTAAAATATCCATGCCACCCGACTGCGAAGTCACGCTTTTATTTCCATGTTTGACAACATGAATGCCGCCACTTGCAGCAACAAATGAAACGGTCGTAGAAATATTAAAACTATTCGATCCGTCTCCCCCTGTGCCACAGACACACATACTTCCTGCATATTGTGGTTGTTCTTCATACATGGTTTGAATCAAACGCGCACATAATGCATACAACTCGTCAGTTGTTTCACCTTTCATCGTATATGCGACGAGCAATCCTACTTTATCTTCTATCGGAGTTGTTTCAGAGATTAAAGTATTGACGAATAATGCCATATCATCTGCATTTAACGTTTCAAAATTCATTATTTTATTGAGCAATGTCATGTGACTTCACACCTTTCTTTGCGATGGATATAAAATTCTCAACAACCTTCGCCACATCTTGACTTGCAAAAGACTCTGGATGATATTGAAGACCAAAGTGTGGCCGACTTCGGTGTTCAAATGATTGAATGCTATCTCGCGTACGTCCTGTAATTAATAACGAAGCGGGTAATGTGGTTTCTTCACAAATCAGTGAATGGTAGCGCATAATGTCAGAATGTTCTGAAATCCCATTGTATAAAGCGCTCGGTGCATCAAAAGATAACTGATCAATTTTACCGTGCATAACTTTCTGTGCAACGTTCACTTCCCCACCGTAATAACAGTAGAGGGCTTGAGCCCCAAGGCAAATCCCTAAAATAGGTACATGTTCGAACGATTGAATAATCCGATGCAAATCATCGCTATCGTTTGGATGACCCGGTCCGGGCGAGATGACGACTGCATCTGGGTTCAAATCAAAGAGTGATGCATCATCTGGATAAAGAACGCGCACATCATCAAATGGACGTAACATATCCACTAGGTTGTAAGTGAAGGAATCATAATTATCGATGACTAATATCATAGTGTGACCTCCAATAAACTTTTCGCTTTGAGTTTCGTTTCTTCTAATTCTTTCTCCGGCACAGAGTCATAGACAACCCCACAACCCGCTTCGACATGGACCTCGTTATCATCAATGACCATCGTTCGAATGGCTAGGGCTAAATCCAACGTATGATCACAATTGATATAACCTACACCCCCGCTGTAAACGCCTCTTTTATACGGGTGATTCTCATAAATACGTTGAATCGCACGTAATTTCGGCGCACCCGAAACTGTTCCTGTAGGTAAAAGACTCGCAATAATATCAAGAGGAGAACGCTTGGCATCAATTTCACCTATGACCTCTGTCACAATATGCATAACATGTTCATAGCGTTCTATCGTCATTAACTTCGGTATCTCTAATGAGTTAGGTTGAGCGATTCGCAAAATATCATTACGCCCCAAATCAACTAACATGCGATGCTCGCTTAATTCTTTTTCATCTTCCAACAACATTTGCGCATGTTTAAAATCTTCTTCCTCTGTCGCACCTCTTTTAATTGTGCCTGCGATTGGGTTGGTCATGACTTTGCCCTCTTTTACTTTAACGAAGCTTTCTGGCGAACTCCCGATTAAAATCGGTCCTCCCATATTTACGTAAAACAGATAAGGACTTGGATTTTTACGCTTTAATTTTTGATAAAGCCGATACGTTAATGGATGCAAATGATGACCAAAGCCGTGTGCATATTTGTAAACTCGAGAAGGAACGACTTGAAACATATCCCCTTCTTGAATTAATTTTTTAAACTGCATAATTTGATTGATAAAAGTCGCTTCGTCAATATTGGTTTCAATTTTCCGTTGTGGCAAGTTGTATGCTATTTCCTCTTCAAACAGTTGAATGTGATTAAATACATCAATCATCGCATCCAAACGTTGTGCCATCTCTTGCTCTGAAGCACCTGAGAAAAGATTCGTCACAATCGCATAAATCTGCTCTTTATAATGATCAAAGACATAGACCGATTCAATCATGTAAAAATGGACGTCTTCTGTTTCTCCTTGAACTGGATATTGTTGAAGTATGGGAAATGCATGTCGCACTAAATCAAAACTGCAGTAACCCATGAACCCTGAAATAAAAGGAAGTTGTTGTAATGCTTCATACGTAATATCTGATTGATGCGCGCCTACAAATGCCTTTAGTTTTTCAAACGGCGCGTCTGTGTCGTATTTTGAATATTGAGGCGTCGAAATATTTAAACCCGCTTCAGTCAATGTCACTTCACCATACGCATCAAACGCAACAACTGAATAACGTCCTTTGGTTTGAGATGTTGTGGCACTTTCTAATACAATTTTTTGTTGTCTATGTCGTGCTAGTGTTTCTGGATTAATGGGTGCATCTAAAATGCGATATAGGATCTTCATTGTTCTCCCCCTCAATTTTTAAAATAAAAAAACGCGTGTGTCTCCTTAAAAAAGGACGCTCACACGCGGTACCACCTTTGTTAACAGATATACTTCCGTTCACTCAAAATTTTATAAAATTGGCTGCTTCCAGTAAAACCCAATTCATTTGAAGTCGGTATAGACTCTCATCAACCGTCTATTTTCTGATGCTACCGATGATTCAAACTACTTCATCTTACCTCACTATTTATCTATATCTCACTAAAAAATAAAAAAAACACCACGGTTTCCCATCCTCTATAAGGACGCGTTACCGTGGTGCCACCTTAGTTAATATGACTACTGTGCCATATTCGCTTTTAAAATCAAGATTCAATTATTACGTTAATGCGTGATTGCCCAATTCATTTTTAACGCCGTGCTAACTTTCATCAACCGTTAGCTTTCTGCATGCTACAAACGATAAAAACTACTTTCAATCTAACGTATATTAAGTTAAGGCTTACTATAACACCATTCAGAATCTCATGTCAACAACTGACTTTGAAAATCATCAGAATATAGAGAATTTAGTAATGGTTTTGCCTATTTATTTTGATTTGCAAAGGCTTTTGAAATGATGTTCAGTTTTTCTGGTGCGTCCATCACATCCATGTGGACCTCTACAAAATGCATTGTATTTGGATTTTGTTCAATCGCATCCATTGTTTCTTTTAAGGCTTTTGTTGATTTCACATCATAAGTTGGAATATCTTGGCCTCCGAATACAGCTGGTAACATTTTGTAATCCCACATTTGAATATCATTATAATGTGCTTTTTCACCATGAATTTTTCTTTCAACAGTGTAACCATCGTTATTGATGACAAAAATAACTGGATTCATTTTTTCTCGGATCATTGTTGAAATTTCTTGTACTGTTAATTGTAAAGAGCCATCACCAATAAGTAAGATGTTACGACGTTCTGGTGCAGCTAATGTTGTTCCTAAAGTAGATGGCAATGTGTAACCAATTGAACCCCATAAAGGTTGACCAATAAATGTTGTTGAATCTTCAATACCCAGACTATATGAACCAAAGAATGACGTACCTTGTTCAGCTAAAACAACATCACCTTTTTTAAGAAAACCTTGCATTAATTTAAAGTAATTTTCTTGTGTTAACGGTTCATCATTTAAGTCTACATTTTCAGCTTTTGGCCATACAAATTGAGGGAACTGACCTTCATAGTGATAATCGATTTGTCCAAGTGCTTCCACAATTTCAGGAAGTGCTGGTGAAGTCGATTCAAATGCTCCTATACGAACTTGACGATGATTTAAAATCATCACAACGTCATCTTTAAATTCTTGAGAAAAACCTGCAGTAGCTGAGTCTGTTAATTTTGCCCCTAAAGTAATGACGACATCGCTACCATTTACATAATCACGAATCGCTTCATCTGCAATATTGCCATCAAAAATACCCATATATTGTGGGCTTTCTTCATTAAAAGCACCTTTCCCAAGTGATAACTGTGCAACGGGTATGTTTAAACGTTCAGCTAATTGTTGAACTTGATCTTGTAAACCAAAGCTATTGATTTGATGTCCTACAATTAAAGTCGGTTGTTTCGCATTTTGAAGTGTGTCAGTTACTTTTTCAATGATACTTGATAAGTCCTCTGACGCTTTTACTTCAGGATATTCAATTTGATCTGGCACTTCAATTTCTTTCATCGCTGTATCGATAGGTAAATGAACATGTACAGGGCGTTTTTCTTCTATTGCGACTTGGATGATTCGAGGTACCTCTGTTAAAGCGTTATCTGTTGTTAAATACGTTTGTGCTTCTGTGATATGTGCAAACATTTTACGATATGAATCAAAGATACCTGTTCCTAATGAATGGTGGACATATTTTTTAGCTTTCTCAACGACTGTTGTAGGGCCACCTGTAATGGCAATCACCGGCACATTCTCAGCGTAAGATCCTGCAATACCATTTGTTGCACTTAATTCTCCTACTCCAAATGTGGTTACCATGGCTGCTAAGCCGTTGATACGTGCATAGCCATCTGCTGCATAACTCGCGTTTAATTCATTTGTATTCCCTACCCATTGTAAGGTTTCATGTGATTCAATGTCGTCTAAAAAGGCAAGGTTAAAATCTCCAGGCACACCAAAGATTTTATCAACACCGTGTTTTGCAATTTCGTCAAATAAAAATTGTCCTACTCTTTTTTTCATTTTCATCCCGTCCTTGATTGATATTTTTTTTACAATTAGAATTCTACACGTCACTTTTAAATAAGTCAATGATATTGACCTAATAGCACTAAATCTTCTATTGAAATAATATAAACGCCGTTCTGCACTTAACATGCGGGCAACTTAACAGACACATTAGCGACTGTACTAATGATTACAAATATAAGTTAAAAGCTTATAACGACGGGCGTTTAACTGTCATAAAATATAAAAATAAGCGTCAAAAATCCATTGTTTCTATCCACCAAAAAAAACGGATTAGATTCCTCCCCTTATTTGAGTGGGGAAGACGTTTAGATAATCAAAAAAGATATATGTTTAAAGGGAAAACAAAGATTAAAGATTTGGTTTTAAATAATCATTTTGATATGTTTTGGACTCTTACTTTTGATCCGAAAAAAATGTGTTGAATCGGTTGAAGATGAGTATCGTTTTGTTGAAATGCGGAAATGGTTAAATAAGATGCGCAAAAGACATTCTAGAAAAAGTGATAAGCCGTTTATGTATATAGCTATACCAGAAAGGCATAAGAGTGGTTTAGTACATTGGCACATGGTAACAGACAATTTGGAGCCTAATTTAATTGATTCAGGTAAAACACATAAAAACAAAAGATTTATAATTGTATTGATTGGGGACATGGTTTTTCGAATGTGCATATGATGCGTTCTAAATCAAAAATCAGTAGTTATGTAACGAAATATATTACGAAAGATTTATTAAATACCCCCGCACGAAAAAACAAACGTAAATATTGGAGTAGTAATAATTTAACATTACCAACTATATATGGTGTTTCTAATGATTCTATAATGGATTTCATGCGTGATGAGCAAGATAAAGTGATAGAGCCTAATTACAGCACAGATGTGTGTGATATTTGGGTGCTTAGAGTATGATAATATGCTTTGCGACCGTGAAAACGCAAAGGGTGGAACCCGTTAAGCGTTTGGGCAGCGCGCATGAACGCAAAGCGACGCGATAGTGTTGGACTGAGATGCTATTATATTTTCATTTGTGTTGTTATACTAAAAATCATTTGTATTTTACTTTCACATATTTTGCATGTGTTTTTTGAGTTACAAAGTTTACAGTATTAATTTTTGTCTCGGCTTGATAATATATTCTTTGCTTTTTCGTTAATGTTATATCTTAGTAACCTGCTAATCTACTATATCGTTTTGAATTTGCTTTTATTGTTGTTACACCATAAGTTCTACCAAATCCTAAAGTGAGATTAATACCTTTATATTGGGCACCTGTACTAAATTTTAAAGATCTTCCTGCATGTGTTGTGTATTTTGAGGCTTTTGTCCAATTAGGAGTCATATTAGAATATCCCGAAAATCTCATATTGTATCTTGTTGAAGATATAGTTTTTACTTTTTGTGATAAATCAACGGCTCTTGATTATATATTGTTGTTTTGGTTATTTAAGTACATTTTTTTATCTTCTTCGCTTTCAAAGCAGATTTTGTCTCCATTTTCTTCAGTAATTGAAATATCATTTGTTATTATATCTTCTTCATAAGTAGATAACTAAGAATTATCTTGTGTTTCTGCGTTGGCAACTGACTGTGTTTTTAGTAAATTAAAACTAATTAAACAAGTGAATAAAATGCATATTATCAATTTGTTTTTCATTTTTTGTTCTCCTGTATCTTTTTATTTTTAGTTTTTTGTAGTTATAACTCAAATAGGGAGGGTTTTTATGAAGTTTTTTAATTTTTTATTTGTTTTTGTTGTGGCTTTTCTTTTAGCTGATTTGGGGATTATATATTGTTTGTATACATGGAATTTAAATTTGTGGGTTTTTGTGATTCCGTTGTTCCTTTTGATATTTTCCCTGATTTATTTAAAAGAATATAATCATCAGAAGCAAGATGAAAATAAACAGTAGCGTTACCTTTATGCCGAAAAAATTTTTGTGCTTGGAATAGAGCTATATGTTATTACAGCTTGTCTGTAAAAGTTGGTGGGGTTGAATTGGGATTAAACCAAGTTAACACCAACTAAAAAACATATAGCTCAAAGGTTCCAAGTCAAAAGGAAATTGGAATAAATAATAAAAGAGCGTGTACTAGTCTGATTAGACTGTACACGCTCTTAGTGCTATATTATAGCTAAATTAAATAAAAATTGAAAAGGAGTTTTTTTGTCTTGAGTAACAAAATTAAGTTTGTTGAAGATGATGAAAAAATATGGAGGAGTTGCAAAAATTTTTGATGGGTGGGTTGCCCGTTTCTTACTTGATTCAAAGTAATTGATTGCGCACTTTAGTACATCATCGTGTTCAAATTGTTTCCAATTCATAATAATTGCGCTAAAAATAGTCACGTATTTATCACCCATTGATTGTGTTTTCGTGCATTAATGTATGACTTAACAATTTGAGAAAGGAAGGTCCATTGTGTCTAAAATTAAAGGTCTCATGCTTACATTGAGTATTGCGATAGTTGCCACATTGCTCGGTCATTTCTTTCCTATTATAGGAAGTGCTATTTTCGCAATGCTTATTGGTATGGTGCTAAATAACTGTATTCAATTGCCGCAAACGTTAAAACCAGGGATTCAATTCAGCAGTAAAAAAATATTACATTACAGCATTATCGCCCTCGGTTTCACACTTAGCTTTCAGTCGATTGGTTCCATTGGACTTAAATCTTTGCCAATCCTTATCGTGACACTACTCGTCGCGCTCGTCGTTGTTACAGTATGTGTTAAACTATTAAAAATTGATACCCACACCGGTATACTCATAGGCGTCGGTACATCTATTTGTGGGGGTTCTGCAATCGCAGCAACAAGTCCAATCATTAAAGCCAAAGATGAGGTCATTGCTTTTAGTTTATCAACCGTGTTTCTATTCAATTTAGTTGCAGTGATTATTTTTCCACCAATCGGTCATTTTTTACATATGAGTCAAGAAGCTTTTGGTTTTTTCAGTGGGACAGCGATCAACGATACGTCTAGTGTTGTCGCTGCGAGTGCCCTTTACGGATCAAAAGCGCTTGAGGTTGCAACGATTGTTAAACTAACACGAACACTCTTTATTATTCCTATTACGATTATTCTTGCCCTATGGGTTACACAACGGCAAGAAGCTCAAAAACAAGGGGAGCGTCCTACCATTATTCGTGCGGTTCCAGGATTTATTATTTGGTTTATTGTAGCCTCACTCATCAGTACGCTGTTTAACTTTTCACATGATGTCATTCAAATTTTTAAAATGATTGCGCTCTTTCTTATCACTGTCGCTTTAGCGGGTGTCGGATTATCTGTGAAATTCAGTCAATTTAAAAAAGCAGGGCTAAGACCTATTTTGCTTGGCCTATTAACTTGGGCTGCTTTAATTGTGACAAGCCTTATTGTGTTGAGCCTATTCGGAATGCTATAAAAATGAACAAGCAAGGGGAACAGAAATCAATTAGATTTGTTTTTTTCAGTCTGCTCTTTGCTTGTTTTTTCATGTTTTCATTTCTTATTCGGTTTTTCTGTTAACTCTTGTAAAGATGAAGATTGAATCACCATTTGTCAGTTTCAATCCACAGTACAAAACCTTGTACAAATGTAAAATCAATAGTATTTATAAATTCAAAAAAATATTCAATATAATTTGCATATGAAGATAAATGTGCTTTATGATATAAGAATAGGTAAAATGTACAATCAAGGAAACTTATTCACATTCAAATATGGACTCATACTTTTATGTTTTGGATATTAATCTAAGTTTTAAATTATTTAACAATTTTAACGAAATTATGTTTTAAGCATAGACGTAACGGAAATGTAATAATATGAAACACGTACGAAACATTGTTTTAAATAAAAATCTTTATAAATAGAATCAAGTTGTTTTCTAGTGTGTCACTACAACAAATGCTATGATAGTTTCATTGATGGGTTTTGATTGTTGATGAAAACAATTTGTTTCAAACAATGGTATATCGATTCATATATTGAAAATGACTAAGGGATTCTGAAAAAAATTTTTAAACCAGAGCGGATACGTTAAATCGTGTTATTCTCTTCCCTATCAAAAGATTTAGAGCATAGTCATGCTTAAAAAATACACATCGTTGACATAAAGTCTGCTGTATTTTTATCTCTTTTATAAAGGAGGATGCTTTCACATCCTACTGGCGAAATACATAACAATAGGAGCTGGAATTAATGATTAAACAACATTGGGCTCAAAAAGTCGTAAAAAAAGCATCATCAATTATTAAGTCAGATGTACTGATCCTGAATAGAAGCGGTTACGTCATCGCAACATCAAATTCAGATAAAATAGGCGTTTTTTACCCTGCTGCCCGCCATTCTATACAACGAAATCTCCCTATCGATATTGAAAAAGAGGATATGAAATTTTGGAAGGTTAAACAGACTGGTGTCATTATTCCGATTACACATAGTGGGAAAACGTACGGCGCACTTTTTGTAGTAGGAGAGCCAGATGAAATTAGAATTTATTCACATTTATTAAAATTAAATGCAGAGTTCATCGTCGAACAAGAATTCGAACGTTCCACGCGCTTTGAAGAAACATTATCTCGAACACAGATGCTTGCACATATATTATTTAATCCACAGCGACAAATCCAAGCCTATAACCGTAAAAATGTCATTGAAAAGTTAGGCTTAAATGAAGACTTTACTGTCGCACTCATCTCGATTAATAGTACAAGTAAAACGAAAATCATGACATTGCGCCGCGCTTTAGAAGACTGGAAATTACCAGGCGATGACATTATTGAAATTTCTCCTTCTGAATATGTATTCATACTCAAATCCAATGACAATCGTGGTCAAACACAATCTGAAATCAGAGCCTCCATTGAGAGTGAGATGAAAGATGACATCTTTTCCCGCACATTAATTACACTTGGCTCCATTACTAACGGATTACAAGGACTCATACAATCTTATAATGAGGCGACAGCCCTTAAAGTGCTGATGCACGATTTAAAAATTCAAGAAGGCTTGCATACGTATAAAAGCCATGAACTGGCGACAATTTGTAATAACATTAAAAAATTCACGCCGTCGAATGAAATGTCACTTGTGTCTAACTACAAAAAATTGTTAGATTTTGGAGAAGATAAATATCTCAATGAAACGATTGAGGCCTACTTTAGAAATCACGGTAAACTCGTCAAAACGGCAAATGACTTATTTATTCACCGCAATACGCTGAACTATCGCATTAAAAAAATCCATGAAATTACAGGATGGGACCCCAATACGATAGACGGGATTGTATTATTACGAATCGCACAAATCTTATATGAAAGTGCACAATGCTAATTCAAATGATAAAAAAATAAATCATGAGGTCGAATCCAATTTCCGAATAGGGCTTCGACCTCATGATTTTTTTATGTCATTTACGGTATTCAAAGTGCCTGCAGACTATGCATGTCGTCATTTATTAGATATAATGCGGGTGTTAGGAGCGATTTTAATGAATAAAATTAAGCAATGGATTAATTCTTTTTTTGAAAAGGTCGGCCCAAAGGTGATGAAAATTATTTTTGTCACAGTTTTTATCCTTGCGATTCTTTTTATAGGTATGGCAACCGTTATACCTGAACTAAATCATAAAACTTATCAAGGGGTCGTCGTTGAAAAATATAAAGAAAATCATGGTCTAACGACTGGAACAAGTCGTTTTATCGTTTTAAAACATGGTAAAGAGACGATAAAAATTCAAAATGATGATATATTGTTGCATGGTAAATTTAATAGCCAAAGCATTCAAGAAGATATTGTAGAAGGTAAAAAAGCTGAAATTAAAACGATAGGCTTTAATTTCCCTCGAATTGGTTTTTATCCTAATCTATACCAAATCAAGCAATAAAAAATAAAACAGCTTACGTTAGCTCCAATTTATTGGAAAATAGCGATAAGCTGTTTTATTTTTTAACGTTCGTAAGTATCAATCCATTGCTGAACAGCCGGTGCAATGCGGTCGACATCGTCTATATGGACCCAATCAATATCTGTAATTTCTGCATTGATTGAAACGCGAGACCAATCAATAGCATGATTCACTTTAAAGCCATTCAATTCCGTTTGCTCATCATGTTGCGGATAAGCTTGTCCTACAACGGTTCCGACATAAATGATATTTTCAGGTTTAAACTCTAACTGTAATTCTTCTTTCACTTCTCTAATTAATGCCGCTTCCATCGTTTCACCCGGTTCAATTTTGCCGCCTGGGAAGTACATTTTATCTCTATGTCTCACTTGAACCAAGCGTAAGTGATCTGCCTTTCTATCTACTAAACAAACACACTTAATCATGCTTGCCACTCCCCTTTTCCAATCGTTTTTAAAGAATAAGACATCTTTACACACATATTCTCATCTTATAACGAATGGCATTATGACGCAATTTGAATGTCCAACTGAAACGAGGCATGAGCGTTAACTTACTGCTTGTTGATACGTTGCGATTCGATTTGAATAAACCTTTCCAATTCTTAATGCAGCTTGACGGCCTCCCATAATATTTCGCGCAAAAGGACCTAATTGTAAATCGGCTAACATTCCTGAGACAAATAAATGGGGTAACCATTCTAGCTCATCTGAAATACGAGGATAACCTGAGACTAATTGTGCTTCTGGTAAAGCCAAAATGTCTCGAAGTAAAGGCTGTGTCATTAAATCTGGCACAAAACCTGTCGCTAAATAAATGCCATCATAATGCATTTTTAAGTCTCCCGCGATAATCATATGATCTTCGACGTGATCAATGGCTGTATGATGAACAATCAATCGACCTTGTTTTTCATAATTTTTTAAAGTCATACACATATCTTTAGGCATCGAACCTTTATGGCGTTCTTGGCGATTAACAAGCGCGCGTTCAGAAAGTGGCTCTTCTTGAAAATGTTTCATATTTTTCGGACCTAACCAACCCGGATCTGCATCAAAATCATGGATCTCATAGTCTTTCTTCATCCACAAATGAATCGTCTTATCTTGATTTTCTTTAATCAATTTGATAGCTAAATGTCCAGCTGATATCCCACTGCCGACCACATGTGAAACTTCAGCAATAGGCTCTAATTGTTCACTATGAATATGTTGAACATCAGGTTGATGTTGAAATATTTGAGGTATGAATGGCGTATGATGTGTTCCCATCGCTAAAATTAATTGTTGCGCTTTAATTTTTTGCCCATCCTCTAATTCAATTTCCCATAACGTATCACATTGACAAAGGTGTCGCGCCTTTTGACAAATGTGACATGTTTCTAATTCATATGCATCTATCCAATAACGCGTATGATCAAAAAACATATCCAAACGTGGCCGTTGATATTGTCCAATCATCGCCTGAACATAGCCTTCTTTTTTCGCAAATTTTTTCAAATCAAACGGCTCGGGATGACAATGATGCACTAATGGCGATCTTAAATAAGGCATACCAATTCGCCCCGTTTGCATTTCAAATTGTCCTAACAATCGCTCATGTGGATCAATCATTTTCAATTGTTCTTTCGGTAGCCCCAGGCTTCTTAATTGTAACGCAATCGTTGTCGCTTGTACGCCACCTCCGATAATAACCCATTCGTATGTCATCTTTTTCACCTATCTCAAATAGTAATAATTACGATTTATGATAAATGAAATTCGTTCTCAAATCAACTGTTTATTTATGCGAATAGCGCTTTTGATTCGATTTTTAAAGCATCTGACAATGGATGACTCTCGAACTGCAAAGGAAATCCAGCATAAAAAACCAGAAATCGAAATACGCTCGACTTCTGGCTCTTATATAAAAAGATGTGTGTACGTGTAAACCGATTAATTAATCGGTGCACCACCTGTTACACCATAAACTTGTCCTGTAATATAGCTTGCATTGTCTGACGCAAGTAACACATAGACATCTGCAAGTTCAACAGGTTGACCTGCACGTTGCAGTGGTTGATTTTGACCAAATTTTGGAAGGCTTTCTTGTGGTTGACCTCCGCTTACTTGAAGTGGTGTCCAAATAGGGCCTGGAGCAACCGCATTAACTCGGATGCCTTTAGGTCCTAATTGTGCGGCTAAACTTTTCGTCATTGAAATGTTAGAAGCTTTTGTCATCGCATAATCCACTAGATGTGCACTCGGTTTTACACCTTGGATAGATGCAGTTACGATGATGCTCGCACCAGGTTCAAAATATTGCAATGCTTCTTGAATTGAATAAATATTTGAGAAAACATTGACTTCAAATGTATCTGTTAATTGATCTGCAGCTAAGTTTTCAATTTCATATTCATATTGTTGCATACCTGCATTTAATACAAGGATATCAAGTCCATTTAATTGACTGTGGGCATCCTTAACCATTTGTTTTGCATATTTAGCATCACGTAAATCACCAGGCAGTAATACCGCTTTTTGACCTGCTTTTTCAATCACTGCTTTGACTTCTTCAGCATCTTCTTGTTCATCTGGATGATAAGCAATCGCAACATCCGCGCCTTCTTTGGCATATGCAATTGCAGCAGCACGACCAATACCTGAGTCGCCACCAGTCACTAATGCTTTTTTACCTTTTAATTTATTGGCACCTTCATATGTTTCTTCTCCACAATCTGGGACAGGCGTCATTTGTTTTTGAATCCCAGGATATTCTTGAGGTTGTTCTTCAAAATCACCATTAAAAAATTGCTTCAACGGATTATTATTAGACATGATAAAACCCCTTTCAATAGTATATGATTTCCATTCCCTTTTTATGTGTTTAAAAACATACACACCTATAAAATTATTTGTATCGTCATCTATATATAGTTTTACTTATTAAATAGTTAACAAATAAACATAAATCTTAAAAACAAAATTTCATTGTCGAATAAATATCTTATTTTTTAGAAAATTTTAACATCTACGAACTATTTATCTACACTTAGGCAAAATTTGTATTTTAAACTTATAATTTTATTAAACTTCTGTTGTATTAAAAATTAATGGAGTTGATAAAATGTATAAAATTTCAAAATTAGTATTATCTAGTTCTTTATGCTTAAGTCTTTTACCTATCTCTGACACTGCTCACGCTGAATCGAAAGCCGATATTCCTCTCAAACATGACTTTAAACAACCTGTTCATAGTCAATCTGAAGCACACGAAGTGCTTAAAGAATTACCTAGCGACATTAAAAAGAACTATGAAGATTACGAAGTCGTTAAAGCAGAAAAGGACAAACTTGGTTTTACACATTACACATTACAACCCGTTGTTGATGGTGCATTTGCGACAGACAAAGAAGTCAAAGTCCACGTGAATAAAGATAATAAAGTCGTTCTTGTCAATGGTGAAGTTGAAGCTAAAAAAGTCAAACCGACAAACGAAGTTGAAATTTCAAAAGATAAAGCCATCGACCGTGCATTCCAAAGTGTTGATGTCAAGTCATCAGAAGCTAAAAATATTGATGATCACGTTGTTAAAGAAAACAAAGTCGAAATCGATGGTGAAAAGAATAAATTCGTTTATAACATTGAATTAGTTATGACAAAACCAGATGTTGCCCATTGGGATATTAAAGTCGATGCACAAACTGGAGAAATTATTGAAAAAACGAATTTAATTAAGCATGCCGCTGCAAAAGGAACTGGCCGTGGGGTACTAGGTGATACTAAAGAGATCAACATTAACAGTATTGGTAATGGTTATAGTTTAGAAGATGTCACAGCACCTGCTGTTATGTCTGCTTATACAGTTAATGAAGCAACAGGCTCCGCTCAATTAATTACTGATAGAGATACAAACTTTACAGATAAATATCAAAGCGCAGGTGTAGATGCAAACTACTATGCGAAACAAGTTTACGATTACTACAAAACGAAATTTGGTCGTGCTTCGTATGACGATAAAGATAGTCCAATTGTATCTATTACGCATGTCAACCGTTTTAATGGACAAGACAACCGTAATAACGCCGCTTGGATTGGCGATAAAATGATTTATGGTGACGGCGATGGTGTAACTTTTACAAACTTATCTGCTGCGAATGATATCGTTGCACACGAAATTACGCACGGTGTGACACAAAGTACAGCAAACCTCGTATACCGCAACCAACCAGGTGCACTTAATGAAAGTTTCTCTGACGTATTCGCTTATTTTGTAGATTCAGAAGATTTCTTAATTGGGGAAGATGCATACACGCCAGGACGTGATGGCGATGCGTTACGTAGCATGTCTTCACCAGAACAATATGGTCAACCTTCTCATATGAGTCAATATGTCCATACTTCAAGTGATAATGGTGGCGTTCACACAAATTCAGGTATTCCGAACAAAGCAGCTTACAATACGATTCAACGTATCGGTAAAGACCGTTCAGAACAAATTTATTACAGAGCCTTATCTCAATATTTAACTTCAACTTCTAATTTCAATGATGCAAAAGCATCTCTATATCAATCTGCTTTAGATTTATATGGACAAAATGTAGCGAGTCAAGTTGCTCAAGCTTGGGAAGATGTTGGCGTATAAAAAACATTTCATCTCCTTGTAACTGTATTGCCATAACATATAAAAACGCTTATTTTTCCAAATATAGATAAAAATTGATGTTGTTAAAAGTTGTTCAATAAACCCCTCAATACATTGAACTGAATCGATAAAGGAGCGGAACAGTCATTATTTTGAACCTGTTCCGCTCCCTATTTAATATTAAAGACGCAAATGCCTTTTATTATCTTCCTATTTGAATCGCATCTTTTCTTGTGTTTGCGATCCAATCTTTCACATATAAAAAATTCTGCCAATCCGCTTCACTATAGAGTAAAATTTCATTCTTTTCTAATACCTTTTGTACCGCTTCCCTAAATGATCGACTCATATAATAAAACGCACCTGGATAATAGCGTTCATAAAAATTGAAATCACATTGAGCAACTAACGCTTCTGCAGAAACTGGAATATCCCGTACTAATTTTTCAGCTTTTTCACGTCCCCCATATTTTAAAATATAGAGTGCGATAAAATCTAAACGCGCATCTGCTCCCCACACGATTTGGGTCGGTTGAAGATCTCGCGAATGGATTCTCAAACCTAGATGATTACGTTCATTTTCAATTTCTACTAATAATCTCTGTAATGAACTGACATGTGATTCTGACAGTTTAACCGAGTTAATAGCACTTTCTAACATATTAGACCAACGGCGACAAGCAATTTTTGTATGACCGACAACAGTTAATCCTAGAGAATGTGGCAAATTAATCATACCCGCTATCGCTTGCTCTGCTTCTATTTTAGTCATATTAAAAGTTAACGGATTAAGTTGTAAACCTGTAATCATATAGGTCGTATTAAAAAAATCTTTGTATAAAATACTACCTATCATATAATAATCAGACGTGATTTTTGGAAAATGGGTTGCCATCACATTCGTTTTAACGATTCTACTATTCCAGCGATCAAACATTTCATACATTCGTAGTGATTCTTGACCGAAGTCTAGCGACACTTTATTCACTTCGCCTGGCGTTAAAGCTAAAGCCGATAAATTAGACAAATCACCATTGAAATTCAAAGTCTTAATATCTTGTCTCATCATCTTGTTAATATTCCAAAATAACATACCTACTTTACAAATCAATTGCGCACCGGTACGCGCTTCTATTTGTTTTTTGGTTTTATTCGATACTTTTAGCGCCATTTCAATGGTGTCATAATATTGTCCACACAAAGCAGCAAGCGCTTCAGCTACTAAATCATCACGCACATCGATTGCATCTGACATTTCAAAACGAATGCATCCTTCATGTAAACCATCATTATAATCCGCTTGTATCCAGCCGCGTCGATTTTGTATCGACTCGAAAGTGATTTTCACCTGAGATACTCCCTTCATTTGTCTTTACTTTCATCATAACGTAAGGATATTAAATGAATGTAAAGATGAAACGAATGTGAAAAGTGAACGAACGTCGTATAGCACATGTCAGACTGTATTCTGCTTTCCAAATTTTATCAATATGGCAAGACGTCCTATTGTTTGGAATGCGTTTTAAAGAAACGTCGTGTCATTAAGCTCAATCCCACACATGCCAATAGTAAGCCTTTCCACTGTATATTTTCAGATTGCCCCGCAGCAGGTAATTGTGATGCAGTGGATAACCTTTGTTTTTCGTCACTAACACTAACATGCGCGACCGGTACAGTTTTACGCGTTAATGTTAAATGCGTCTTCGTCACTTCTGGTGCTTTATAATCATGAGTAACGTTCGTCTTAGCCTTCACAAACTGGACTTTGGCATCGCCGTTCTGTTCATTATATTGGTTTTGGTAATCCATTTCTTCTATCATAGGTCCATCTTGTGACTCAGGCTTTTCTAGAGTTGTTGAATTTTCTTCAATTTCCTGAGCCTCAGATACTTTATCGTTCTCCACTGTTATTTCCGCTTCAGTTGGACTATCATGTTCTACTGGTGTTGTCTTTTCTAATTCTTCTATATGTCCAATAGTGTTTTCCACTTGCGACGGACTGATTGTTTCTAGGATGTCTTCCTCTGATGGACGCGTTGCTTCTGTTAAAGTTGATTCCTCAGTCACATCGTCTTCCTCTATGACTACAACATTGTCGTCAGTCTGAGGCCGTTCTTCTACTTCAACCGGTTCCTCAGTCTCTGGTGTTTCCACAATGTCTGCAGGTGTTACTACTGTTGGCGTATCTTCTTTAACTGTTGGTTTCTCCAACTTATCGACTTCTTCTGTCGGTTCTACTTTATTTTCAGCTTTTGGTTCTTCTACTATTTCTGGTGTTTCTACAGGACCTGAGGCTATTTCTGTTTCTACTGGCATTTCTTTCTCTGGTGCTTCCCCTGTTTTGGTTGGCTCAGTGTTACCTTCAGTCTTTGGTGGTTCTACTACTGATGATGCTTCAGATGACTCCTCGCTCGTAGATGGATTTTCGACTTTCGGTACATCTATACTTTCTGCAAGCGCTACTACTGTTGGCGTTTCTTCTTTAACAGTTGGTTCCTCTGGCATTTCCGCTTCTTCTGTTGATTCTACTTTGTCTTCGGCTTTTGATTCTTCTACCATTTCAGGTGATTCTACAGGACCTGAGGCTACTTCTGTTTCCACTGGCACCTCTTTCTCTGGTGTTTCCTCTGTTTCTGTTGCCTCGACGTTATTTTCAGTCTTTGGTTGTTCCATTACTTCTGGTGTTTCTACAGGGACAGACGGTGTTTCTGATGCATTTGTATGCGCTGAAGTTTCACTGTCTTTAACGGATTCTATCGTCTCAGGTGCTTTTGTCATCGGTTGAACTTTAACAAATATGAGCGGTGAAACATTTGCGCTTTCATCGACAGCTTTGACTGAAACGTTGTCATCAGCTTGAATCGTTGCGATGGCAGGATTATTAATTTCCCAAGTTCCATCTTGATGGACCTGTGCTTCTAGCATGGTTTTTTCATTAATCGTCACAATGATTTTACTTTTCGGCTCTGCTTTCCCTGTCAATACCGGTGTTCCTTGTTGTAATAAATCGACTGTAGGCGTTTGAGGTGGTGTCGTGTCTACAACTTGTCCTATGCCCGGTTGAGATCGATTGCCAGAGCGATCTATTTCTATAACTGATATTTTGGATCCTGCACGCAGTTCAGTATGAAATGGGACACCAATCATCCAAGTTAAATTTCGTCCTACTTTCGTTTTGATGATTTCATTGTTTGGTAATGTCACTTCTATTGTGTCTTTATATTTTTCACCATGCCCCCAAATAATATGTTTGCCCGCTTCAGTGACTGTAACTTGCGGTTGAACAGGTGGTGTATTGTCAATAGGTGTTACATAGTTGATTGCTGAACGATTGCCTACATCATCTATCGCTTGGACAAAAATCGTATCATCTGCAGTTTGAGGTGTACTTGGCGGTATTTCAATGGACCATTTACCTTCTACAGTATTTGTTTGTAAAGTTTTCTTGTTCGGTAGTGTAACCAATATAGTCGTATGCAACGCTGATGTACCCGTCATTGTTGATGTATTTTCTACAAAATCATCCACTTGTGGCGGCGGTGGTGCAATAGTATCCGTGACTTTAACGTAAAGTGGCGGAGAAGGAAATTTCCCGGGCAATGTAGCAACAATTGCCAATTGATCATTGACTTGTAATGCTTCTCGTTCAGGAATTGCAGTTTCCCAATAACCATATTCATCTGCTTGAACTTTTGTCATAGTACCTGATGGATAAGTTACAGTGACCCATGCATTTTCAGATGCATCTCCCGTAATAAAACCTTTATCCCGTTCAGTTGAAGACACTGTGGGTTGCTCAGTATGATTCGTCACCATTTCTTGTAAATAAGGTTGTAATTGTTGCATCAATTTTTCTTTTTCAATGACATCCATATGTTGAACGCCTTGAACAATACGGTATAGTGGAATGCGGTAATCTCGATTTGGCTCTGCTTTCAATCGCTGAATCAGCTGTGTCACATCTTCTTGCATTTGCTCAGCATATCTTTTTTCTGCTGCCTCAGTAGTTTCTCCTTCCACGATAAAGCCTTTGTCCGTTAATGTGTAAGTGACTGTTTCCTTTTCTGGTTGCGGTAATTTTAATTGTGTATGATTTTCGATACGCCACACTTGTCGACGTGATTGAGGTTCACGGTGTTTAACCGTAATGGTGTCACCGTCTTTCAAATCAAATGTAGCAACTTTGCCTTCAGCTGTCTCTTTGCCTATTAATGATTGGTCCAATAAAATCTTTCCATTTTGATTTTTTATCGTAATATGCGCATATTCATCTGTAAAATAAAAATGCGGTTGAACATTATTTTGACGATAGATCACTTTTTGATGTTCAGGTTGATATTCAATATTCACAAATTCTCGGTTGGAGATTCCCTGTAATACAATGCGTTCAGTCATTGCCGTTTGTCTATGTTGGAGGGCAGGGTATGTCACTGTGGCTACGTTTTCCCCTTTTTCTTTCACTATCAAATACGCATGCTCTGGCAACGCTGCATCTTTTGATAACGGGGCTACGATTTTGTATATCCCTGGACGAATTTGTTCAAATTGTGCTTTTCCATTTACAATTGTAGCTTCAGCTACTTGTGTCGTTCCATCTATTAACTTAATCGTACTGCCATCAGGTAACACTTGCCCTTGCTGATCCACTGTCACCGTTGCACTCGCTTTGATAGTGCTCTCTTTTAAATCCGAACTACGCACAAGTTCATAGGCAGTCGACAAGCCTAACTGCTTCACATATTTTTGACGTTCCGTTTCATTCTCGATTAATAATGCTAATGGATAAATGTAACTATTAGGATATGCATTTACAGTATCTTTTAAACTTGTTGGAATATCGATATGATATAAATCAAAGTATGCCAGTCCGTTGTACCCACGATTCGCAAGCCAATACGTATTAATCCAGCGTGGAACATCTTTTGTTACTGGCCCTTGTGAGGCCTCTTCACGTACAGATTGAAGCATCTGAGTCAAACCTTCAATTCCCGTCAAACGAACCATCCGCGTCATAAAATCCAATCGATCACGTAAACCGATATTGGCGTATGAAAATTGTTGTGGATTCTTTAATATTTGATCATGAATGCGCTGTTGAAAAGCTTGTTGACGGTTCTCATATAACCAACCATTTTTAATGCCTTGAACTTTTGTTTGATATTCATTCGCAAAAATATTGTTCCATACTTCGAGCAATTCCATTCGACTATCGCCGACCATCCAACCATCATATCCGTGCCCCACTTCATGTAAAGCGAGCCATCCTGGTTGCAAATAGCCATGTAATGATGCGCTGTTAGAACCCATATGATCCCATGTCCAATAAGCTAAGCCATAGCCGTTTTTATCTGCCATCGTAAAATATTTCATTTCCACATTATAATTTGGCGATTGCGGGTCTTCATTTAACCCTGCCCATTGACTATATTTCGAAATCACATCATCATAATAGTCAATCATTTCATCTAAATTTTTAAAAGCGGAACCTTGACTCTGTTTCATTTTACTAATGCGTTGACGATCTTCTTTTGGAATTAAAAACGAGATATGTTCACCTTCTACAAATGCATAGCTCGCATCTTGCTTTTCCCATTGCGCTTCAAAATCACTTTGACTTTGTCCACGCCGATAAGTAGGCAAAGCGCGTCCTAAATTGTTTTGAATATAGAAATCAACGAGCGGCTGATGATTGAGGCCTCTAGGTAAATTGACAAACGCCGCACTGTCGATCGCTGCTTCTACACTGACCCATTCTCCAGTTTTAGGGATAACTTTACTTTTATTTTGCTGACTATCATCCGTCATCAAACTTACGTGAAGCTCATCATTATTTTGAGGATGTACTTGACGGATGTACAATTTCGTATGTGCAGGTACAATCACACCTAAACTTTCGCGTCCTTGTCCAATGCCTCTTCCCATCCCTAATGTTTGTGCATTTTTAGGATGCTTCATGACTGGGATGCTTTTTTCATAAACTTTCTCTGGAATCTTTTCTACTGTTTTTGGCTGAGCTTGTGCTTGAGGTGCGGGTGCATGTATGTCTGCTTCATTTGCTTCTGGTACAGATGAATCCGCTGCACGAAAAGTGGTTTCACCCGTTTGTTGACCTATCTCTGCATCTTGTTTATCAGATTGTGGTGCCTTTGCCGTTGTGTCTCTTGTGGCTGTATCCGCATTTGTAGGTTGTTCCGCTTGCGTATGGTTGATGACCTTATCTTTATTAACAGCACTTTCTACATGCGTCACCGTTGTCGCGTCTACTGAGTCTTCAGACTTGAGCGCTGTGTGTTCCCCGGCTTCAGGTACTTCTTTTTTCTCTACTGTGTTTACATTGCTGTGTGTTATAGACGACCCTGATTCATGGGAAGCAGGTAATTCGGCAGCTTGTGCACTATGCCCTATATTGATATAAATAAATGAAGCAAACATGACAGAGACAATGCCCACTTTATACTTACGTATGCCAAATTGTTGCTGTACTTGCTTTTCTGATTTCAAATGATATTTTCTATTCAATATCGGTTCACATCCCTATATCTTTATTGATATAAATTAATTTTATCTCAATATATATTATCAAAACATTTTTAGTTTTGGAAGATGTACTGTAATTCGTATTCATTTAAGCAAGTATTTTATTTTCAAAAACAAGGCTGTATCAAAATAGGGTTTTAAATAAACAATTGTTATATCATTTGGATCCTTTAAACGCTTTTTAATAAAATGTCGATTATCATTCTAAAGTCGTAAGTAGGGTTATTGCTGAGGCCGCATGTCAATCATCAGCATCATCCTGTATGATAAAAGTATCAAACGACAAGAAGGAGGAAAATCATGCGCGTCATTATTCGAGCAACAGTCGCAATTGCAGCCATCCTCGTTGCTGCACATTTCCTAAATTATCACGAAAATCTCTCTACTATTGAAAACTATAAATATGAATTGGTCCAAAGCCAACCTGTTCAAGAAATATTAAATAGTGGTCCTGTGCAAAAAGTTCAAAACTTTGACTTTGAGGAGTTCTTACCTTCAGATTTCTTTTAAACCTTTCAAAATCAAATCTAATTGATGTTGCTAAAAAGAGGCTGAACCATTAATCCCAAAATAAATAGCGCTAAGATGATTGAAAATAAAAATCGTCTTAGCGCTTTCTTTTTTTTTGATAAAACTTTGTATTGTAATGATTTTATTCATACCTGTAATAACCGCTATTAATGTTAATAAAATGAGCTTTAAATTATAACGATAATAGATGGTTGATATGATAAGTGATGCTCCCTTGATGTCGATCGTGCGTGTCATCCAAGACACGCAAAAAGTCTAAATGTCCTACTTCGGGATAAACAATCGATTTAACTTTTGCTCCTAATGCATCAAACTTTTCGTAAGTTGTTTGCGAGTCTTTGTTCGGGAAAATCACATCATCTTCACCTAACAAAAACAGTACTTCTGGCATATTTTGAATAAGGTCAATATCCTCTAAATAATCCGCACGCAACGTATACAACAAATCTGTCATCATCGTATCAACTGGTGCAAGATATTGGGTGAAATTAAACACTTCATTGTGTTTTTTCGAAACACCTTGCTTCAAGATAAATTCGGGAATACTCTTGACCATTTTATCTTGCTCACCCGGTTTGATATCTTTAACAAGTTCACTCAGTAACTTTGAAAAACGTAACTCTTTGTAATCAATTTTAGCAGCACTATTCAAATATATTAAATGCTTGATGGGTAACGTATTATAACCTGCTAACTTTGTCGCAATTAATCCGCCCATCGAATAACCAATAATGGACATTTGCTCAATGTGGCCTGCTTCTACCATATCAACAAGTGCTTCGTTCATCCGTATCGCATATTCTGAAAGATCATACTGACCTCGCTCTAGTCCCGTACTTTCTCCACGGCCAGGTGCGTTAATAAAAATGAGCTGCGCATTTTGAAGATATTCTGCAAATAGTGTCATGATCTTGTAATTCATAATCGCACCATGAAGTAAAACGACCGCATGGGTTGCATCTGGGTCACCCATCGTTACAATTTCAAGTTGTGCTTGATGTGCATTTTCTAACACTTTAATATCCGTTTTGTAATTTTCCAATGACATAAAAATTCCTCTATCTAAGGTCTATTGTTTTATTAATAAATATATTATAGTAGAAAAAAGTTTCGAGTCAAAAGACTTAGGACGGATTTTAATATTGTTGAACGCCCCAAAGTTTTTCTTCACATTTTTGAATAATATATTTTAAAACTTCAATTCGTGCTGTTTTCTTATGATCTGCAGCCACAACATACCACGGTGCAGCTTCAGTATTTGTTTTTTCAATCATATCGTGACTTGCTTCCACGTATTCGTCCCATTTGTCTCGATTGCGCCAATCTTCATCAGTGATTTTCCATTGCTTATCTACATCTTCTTCGCGTGCTTTAAAACGTTTCAATTGTTCATCTTTATCTAATGATAAGAAAAACTTCAATATGATTGCGCCGTCATTGACCCACATTTTTTCAAACGTATTAATTTCATCATACGCACGCATCCATTCTTGTTCAGATGCAAAACCTTCCACACGTTCAACGAGAACACGCCCATACCAACTGCGATCAAATATACCGATATGGCCACTTTTAGGCATGGTTTTCGCAAATCGCCATAAATAATGATGGTTGAGTTCGACATCCGTCGGTGCACTAATGGCATTGACTTCATAACCTGTAGGATCTAAATAAGTTCTCACCCGTTTTATATTTCCACCTTTTCCGGCAGCATCCATACCTTCATAAACTAAGACTAATGGAATTTTTCTTTCATATAATGCAAACTGTAGTTCTCGCATTCTTAACTGGAGTGTTTCAATTTTATCTTGATAGTCTTCTTTTGACACTTTGTTTTTAGGTTTGCCAAATAAATCTGAGTGAAAAGAAGGCGTAAAACGACCGTCTTTCTTACCTTTACGCTTCTGATACTTGTCTATCGCCTTAGTTAAGCGTTCATGCAAATGTTCATACATTGTTATAATCGCATCTTCTCTATCGCTATAATCAATTTCTTTCCACGTGTGGTCTAACATCGGTTTTAACGTCTCTAAATAAACGTCTGGCGAAACAATTTGCTCATATTCTTGTGCTTTCCATCGTGTTAAAGGATTCGATTTCATATGCGCAATATGCTTTTGTCGTTTTTCTTCATTAATATGGATAAAAAATTTGATAATTTCGTGATGATCATCTTGTAACATGGATTCAAAGCCTTGAATCTCACTTTTAAGGATTTTTTCATCTTTGAACAGCGGATATTTAATTTGGTGAATTTTATAATCCACAAAATGTGAGTACCAACTTCTAAAATAGATATTGATATAACCTTTCTCGGGTAATGTTTCCCAAAATCGCTGTAAGAAAGGATATCTCAAGTCATATTCAGATGGTGTTTTTGTCGCAATAAATTTCGTATATTTGGCATCTAAGTTGAGTAGTAAGTCGTTCGTTAAACGCGTTTTTCCTGATGCAGCTACCCCTTCAAAAACAATCATTATCGGTATACCAAGTTCGTGGGTTTGTCGTGTGAGTTCCGCAATTTTTAGTCGTAGTGTTTCAATTTTTTTCATCATTTCACCTCATCCACTTCTATCAATATATAAGAATATTTTAACTGAATCATGGATTTTTTTCGCCCTTTCTTCAAAAAAAATTTAGCTTTACAATTCAATTTTCTTCAATTTCACCCCCTTTTTTCATTACAGTTTTAATTCATCTTGTAATATTTGTAACAAAAGGACGTTTTTACCATTATTTAAATACATCGCTAAAAACCTATCATATCAATGTTTTATAACGCATTAAATCATTCAGTGTACGACATGTTATATGACAGTTAGATTACAAACGGAGAAAATGAAAACTGATTGTAATGTTTTGTTATTTACACGTAATTTACAAATGGGTGTTTCGTTGGTAGAGTGTGGTTGTTGAAAATTTTTAGTAAGCTTTTGAAAATGAAAATCTGAAAAATAATTTTTACTGGAGGACTTATTTTATTATGAAAAAAACATTACTTGCATCTTCTTTAGCATTAGCATTAGGAACTACAGGTGTTGCTTTACATTCAGCAGACGCGAATGCCGCAGAAGAAAATATTAATAAAGTAGAATTAGCACAATTAGCATTAAACAACGATCAATCATTAAATGAACACGCAATTGAAGATGGTGCGTACGACTACCACTTCACTGTAAATGGCGTAAACTTCCACTTCTGGTCTGACGGTGTGACATTCGGATGGTCATACGGCAACGGTTCAGGTCAAGAAATGGCACAATCATCAGTAGCACAACCAACTCAAATGGCTGACTACAGTGCACAAGCTTCAGCACACCACGGAAATAACGAAGCTTCAAATGTACAACAATCAAATTACTCAGCACCAGCGAAACAATCAGCACCTTCATACCAAACTTCATCAACTTCAACAAGCAGTGCTGGTTCAGTAACATTATCAAACGGTAACACTGCTGGTAGCCACGGTTCAAGAGCAGCACAAATTTTAGCACAACGTACTGGTGTTTCTGCTTCAACTTGGGAGCACATTATCGCTCGTGAATCTAATGGTCAATTAAACGCACGTAACGCTTCAGGTGCGTCAGGTTTATTCCAAACTATGCCAGGTTGGGGACCAACAAATACTTTCGACCAACAAGTTGACGCTGCTACAAAAGCATACAAAGCACAAGGCTTAAGTGCTTGGGGAATGTAATTTAACCCAATATATTATAAAAAAGGATTCCAATTTTGGAATCCTTTTTTGTGTTTCATATAATTTTCCGATCGGGTGACGCCATCTCTTGAGTTTTGAAGCTTAATTTGTAGGCTGTACACTTTATATGGTGGTTATGTGTCTATAATAATTAAGTCGCAAACTTCCGATTGCTTCTTCGAGTCTCGCTTTCCCAGGCGCCTTACCTCAACTAATTTTGGCTTTTATTGTAGCTCATAAGAAGCCAAAATGGATTTTCGGTTTCGGCTCTATGCCTCGGGAGTCTCGACTCGGCACGCAATCTATTTAAGCAATTTCACTATTGAAAAGTGGCATTGCTTACTTTATGAATCACACGTTTTACAGAAGATGCAGAAACGTTACAATCACTTGCGATATCAGTTTCTGAGCGAACTTGTGTTGCTTTATCTATAATAGCTTTCTGAACATGGTTTGAGATAAAACAGTTATCCTCAACAACATTTGTTTTAGAAGTAAAAGTCCGACCACAAACCCTACATTTAAAACGTTGTTTTAACAGATTTAAATACACTGCTATCTCTTGGAATCTTAAAAAAGTAATTCGCGATAAACGTTTTCCGTGTTTGTGTATTCGGTTTGGATTCGAATGATAACAGTGAGGACAAGTCATAGGCTTGTATGAAAGGGTACCAAAGATGACGTTAGATTTCTTACCTCTAATAACTACATCTTCTTCAACTTTAGTGATTTTAATATTATTATCTTTAATTTTTAGTAACTTTAATATATCATTACACATAGGCGCAATATGTCTCCTTTATTTTTGGTTTAGTCACTTAAAATTATAGAGGCATTTGCGCTATTTTTGTACAAAAAAGCAGGATGACTTATGTCATCCCACCAAAAAAAATGAAGAACCAATTTGTAACGCTAATTCCTATTGCCCCTCATCCAGTTTTCATTTACAAAAGGTGCGTCAACTTTTTGGAGTCCATTTAAACACTTAAGCGCTTGTCACTGACCTCAAATTTCTATATTTTGCATTGAATTTCATATTCCTTCCACCGTCAATTTCAATCACATCCCTCTTTTTGTTGTATAAAAATTGATTATATTTTTTTATTTTATGTAGCATATTTAAAAGAAATAAAAAGCTATTTGGGCAGTGTTTGACCCCGTTTATCGCTTTCTGATTTTTGATTAAAGTCAAAATTTACCATTGTTCCGTTTTATAAAAGATGAATTACACACTAATGTAAAATAAGACATCGTTTTATCTTTTGTTTCATTTATGTTACATTCACGCTTAAAATCGTTTACAATGGTTTATTCCATCATATGAGTGTGCTATGATGCTTTCAGTAACAAAACGAATTCAGAGAGGAAGACTTTTTAATTATGAAAAAATTAACTACTGCTACAATCGCTACCTTGAGCTTAGTTGGAGTTGGCTACATGGCTTCTAATGATGCCCAAGCAGCAGAACTTAATGAAACATCGCATTACACGACAACATATTCAGAAGCAACTCAAGACTTCGTAACAACAGACGCTAATGGTAACAAACACCATACATTAGACGGAAACTGGGATCCATCAATGTTTAACAACCAAGATTATGTTTTCTATACAGAAAATGGTGATGGAACAGTTGATTATTACTACTACCAAACTAACAACCAAAACTACACTTATCACTATGACTACACTGCAGTTGAAACACCTGTAGTCAATACAAATAATAATACAAATACAAACTATCAATACAGTGCATACAATACACAATCAACATCAAACGTAACAGTCCCTACTACAACAACAAGCCAAGTTAACTACCAAACACAACAAACAGCAACACCAATAGCTACTGAAGCACCTACTGATAACCAAGGTACAGTAACTACAAGCGGACGTTCTATCGCAACAACTGCATCTGGCTCAAACTTATATACTTCTGGTCAATGTACTTACTATGCATTTGAACGTGCAGGCGGTAAAATTGGTTCTACTTGGGGCAATGCAAATAACTGGGCGAATGCAGCGCGTTCTGCTGGATATACAGTAAACAACAAACCTACTGCTGGTGCAATCATGCAAACATCTGCTGGTGCATATGGCCACGTTGCTTACGTTGAAAGTGTCGGTTCAAACGGTTCAGTAACAGTATCTGAAATGAACTATGGCCACGGTGCTGGCGTTGTCACTTCACGTACAATCTCTGCAAGCCAAGCTGCAGGTTATAACTTTATTCACTAATCGCTAGTGAATATGTAATAGATCAGAACATCAATATTAAAATAAGAAGCGCTAAGATGATTCTTAACAGAAAATCGTCTTAGCGCTTCTTTTTATAATAAAACTGCTATGATATATGAATTATTTCCTTCCATATCATTAGCTACGTGCTACTTTGAAACAAAATCATTGTGCTGATTACATATGCCTTATAAAATAATATTACTTTATTCATATAAGGAGGATATATGAAACGTTCCTTATTTTTTATACTTTTCTCTATGATCATGCTAGGAGTGACTTTTACTGTGCTTCGGAATGACCGCACGCTCAAGTCACAGCTCACACATTGGTATACAGCTCAATATGAAAAGTATATACATCCTGATCGAAAAACACATGGATTTGGAAAGTATAGTCATGGTGTATCATTTAATGGCGATTCCCGTCATTATGGTATCGACTACGCTTTACCTGAAAACACAAAAATCCTTGCGCCAACGCACGGTACTGTGACACGTACCTTTAAAAATAAATTAGGTGGCAATGTTTTAGAGATTCGCGAAGCTGACGGCACACATTATCAATGGTTTATGCATTTAAACCGATATGAAGTTAAAGCCGGCGATACTGTCTCTCCTGGAGATGTCATCGCACAATCTGGTAATACGGGAGAACAAACAACAGGCCCTCACCTCCATTTTCAACGTATGAAGGGCGGTATTGGTAATCGTTTTGCCGAAGATCCTGAACCTTTTATTCATCAATTACCCCATCAACAACGTAGTCTTTATCGCATTGAATAAGGACATATTGAGAAATCAATACACCTTTCGATTTCTTAATATGTCCTTTTTACATAGCGTTTTATTTATACCAATGTTTCATATGCGTTGGTTGCATGCTTATGAATAACATCAGGTTATTCTTCCAAATGGGGATGATGCGTTGTATTTTGATTGCTCACATCATCTTGTTGAATATTGAGATGAATACGCTGCATTTTGCGTTCAACATTTGCAATTTCAAGCGCACATTCTTTCAATGTATGACGATAAACGTCTGTATTGCCATTTGTGTTTTTATAATGCAATTTATGTTCTAAACTCGCCCACATATCCATCCCAATCGTACGTAATTGGATTTCAACGGGCGTTTCAACCGTCCCATCTGTCAAAAATATAGGGACTGAAACAACAATGTGCAAACTTTTATAGCCGTTTTGCTTAGGCACTTCGATGTAATCTTTACGCTTCAACAATTTAATGTCTGCTTGTTTTAACAATAGTTGCTCCACAGTATAAATGTCATCAATATAATTACAGATGACTCGAATTCCTGCAATATCCATGATATGTGTCTGTGCAGCTTTCGCGCTGATTTCGATGCCTTTTCTTTTAAGTTTTTGGAGTAAACTAGGTAGCTTTTTCACTCGTCGCTCCATATGGTGAATTGGATTATGGGCATTTTTGACTTGGAAATCTTCGTCTAGTATCCTCAATTTTGTACTAATCTCTTCTAACGCCGCGCGATACGAATGTTCCAGTGCTACAAATGCGATGATTTCCTCAGGTTGGTCCAAATGCTTTAAATCTTCAATTCGATAGCTTGCAAATTCATGCTTCAAACTTTGAACATTGATTGGCGCGTTTTTTTCTACAAACATGTTCTCACCCCATATTGATTGAATACGCGTTTTATCATTTTTTGTCTTTACTCCCATGTCATCGATGTTCTCACTACTTACCACTTTACTACTTATGATTGTATTATCAAATTTTTAGCTAAAAATTGCAAAAAAAGTGATAGCAACAGATGCAAATCTGGTCTATCACCATTAATTTGTTCATCAGTCACTATCACTTTAATTATGTGGCAATTGATCTCATTTAAGAAAATGAAAGTTACGTTCATTTTAGCCTTGGGGATGGAGAACATATTCGCAATGAAGCCACTCTTTACAAAGCGAATAGCAATGCCTCTTTAGGTTTAACGGTATTGAACGATTCTGTCTACATCTAAACGTGCACTTGGACGACCTTCTTGGGCTGCTTTACCAATAGCTACGATCATAACAGGTACATAACGTTGAGGGTCTAATCCTAAACCTTCAGCAATTTTTTCTCTTTCAAAACCACCAATTGGGTTCGTATCATAACCATGTTCACGTGCAACTAACATTAACTGCATTGCAGCTAAACTGCTGTCCACTTTAACAATGTCATTCATTGATTGTTGATCAAGACCTTCATACATACCTACAAAACGTTTAACAAGGTCAACTTTAACATCTTCTGGCATAAAGCCTTGTTCAACTGCAGAACCGTAGATTTCTTCTGCATATTCATAATTTAACATATCACCGAAAATAACAATCATCGCTGCAGATGAATCGTTTTGGCGTGTATTAAATTGAACAAGTGGACGTAATGTATCTTTACCTTCTTCAGTGTCAACCACTACAAAGCGCCATGGTTGCATGTTAATTGATGAAGGTGCTAACGTCGCTTTTCTAATCATCTCATTCATTTCTGAACGTGGAATTTTAACAGATTCGTCAAATAATTTTACCGAGCGTCTTCCTGTCATTATTTCCTCAAAGTTTTGATTAAGTGCCATAAGTATCACCTTTCTTTTATTTTTATAATAATCCATTTAATCAAGTGCTATTTGATTATATTTTATACCTTCTTTTGAATCAAGAGAAAAGTGTTATAATAGAAATAATCACTTCTATATACTGGGGGTCTGAAAATGACAAATCAAGATAAAAATTTAAATAAAGAATTATGCTTTTTATTTTATGTCGCTTCCAAAGAAGTCATTAAAAAGTATAGCGCGCATTTAAAAAACTATAATCTCACATATACAGGTTATATTACATTGATTTCAATAGAAGATGATGAAGTGATCAATATTAAACGTTTAGGTGACCGAATTTATTTAAATTCAGGTACACTCACACCACTTATTAAAAAGTTGGTTGCGCAAGGATTTGTTGAAAAAATTAGAAACCCTGAAGACGAACGTAACCTTAATATTTCATTGACCGATGAAGGGCGTCAACTGAAACAACAATTAAGAAATGTCACTGTTGATGCTTGTGCTTCACTTAAATTTGAAGGCAATGATTTGGCAGATATGGTTGGTATTTTACAACGTTTTCTAGATAATAATTTCCCTTCAAATCCAACCGCACTGTAAGACACCTAAATAGGTCGTTGATACACTTCAACTCACCCAGTCTCATGGACTAGGTGAGTTTTTCTTTTTAGTGAACTTAAAGCCTTTTCTTTATTTAAAGCTATTCCAATACTTATAAAATAAATATGAAACGCCTACATGCAATGGCGCCTGTGTTAAACGATAAATCGGCCAAGGTAATCTCGGCACAAAGTCATGCAAAGCGATTAAGCAAGTCGTTGTTGCGCCTTCTAAACGTCTAAACTCTAACCTTGGAATCCGACCGCTTCTTTTAACAAGCAATCCCCCTGTAATATTGAGTACTACGCTTTTAACAGGATCACTTGTGGTGTCGTGATACATTTGAATGAGGGGTAACTTGAATGGCATTAAAATAATTGTAAAACGCGTTCCATCATAGACACCGTTGATCAATCGACCATTCAATGTCTTAAGAAAGCGACCATACATAGATGTAACACCATCCATGGAAACATTTTCAGGAATTTCAAGGGCCTGTATAGAACGTACAGTTTGTGTTTCTTTACTCAGTTGGTAAAGCGCACGTTTTCCCCATTTTAAATGTCTCACCTTTATTTTTTGATGAATCACATCAATATTATAAGCTGCCAATGTTTGTTCAAGTATAGGATTGAGACGTGCTTGAATTGCTAAACATTTTTGGACACCCGCTTGATGCATAGCGGTTGCTAAATTATCATAGATGAGTCGCTCCAAATTAATCACACGTCTTTGTGTTAAGGCGTTGTTAGAATAATGTGGATCTCCAATAATCACGACAAAAGCAATATCTTCTAGCGCCTTTACAACATCTGCTTTGTTAAATAAATCAATGTGGCGTGTTCGCCCATTCGTCGTTTGTGCCATAGTCGGTGACACTTGTACATAAACTTTATGACCTTGCTCCCGCATCATATTTACATATTCATGGGTGTAAGGTTGACCGTCTGTGATGACTAAAGTATTGACCATCCTTCTCACTCTTTCGTTTTTTCAATTTAAACGTATTATACCAATTTTTTAATCGATAATGAATCGAATAAGCGCCATAGCTAAGCATGCGTGTCATATTGTTCATCATCAAAGCGTTCTATTATGGTAACTTGCTTCTTGCAAACTCGATGCTCTATATAAAGATAGGGCTGGAACCGTGTCGCTCCAACCCTGTCTATAACATAGAATCACTAAAAGCTTAGAACCTTATTTTAAGTTAAGCCCTTTTTCCAATTCATCAATTTGTTTAATTGTTGTAGTCGTTGAACCAGATGCAAAATACCATAATTTTGGATCTACTTCGACAACTTTTTTATCTTTGATTGCTTTTACATTTTTAAGCACATCATTGCTAAGTACCTGTTTAGCTGAAGATTGTTCACCTATCGCTTGACCACGATCCATCGCAAAAATAATACCTGGATTTTTCTCACTGACATATTCATTTGTCACATTCTGACCATGTCTACTACTCTTAATGTGGTCATCAGCTGGTTTAAATCCTAATGTATCATAAACTAAATTACCAAAACGGTCACCAGCGCCAAATGTTGATAATTCACCTTCATTAACAAGTAAGTACATTGCTTTTTCATCAATGTTTTTCGTTTTTGCTTTCATTTCATCAATCTTTTGGTCTAAATCTTTAACAAGTTGATTCGCTTTGTCTGATTGATCATAAATCTTACCTAAATTTTCAGTGTTTGTTTTCATAGAAGCTACATAATTTTTATCGTTAGCACCCGTATAAATTAATTTTGCTTTAGGGGCTGCTTTTTTTAATTCATCAATATTTTTCTGTGACGCTGTTCTTGGTGATAAATAAATGACATCTGGTTTTGCTTTTGCGACAACATCAAAATTAATCTCTTTCAAACTCCCTGTATTCGCATAGCGATCATCTTTAAAATCATCTAAGAAATCTGGAAGTGATGCACCACCTTCACCTTTTGGTAACGCGACAATTTTATCTTCTAATCCAAGTGCTTTCATCGTATCGACCGTACCATAATCAAAAACGACTGCTTTTTCAGGAACTTTATCTAATTTCACTGTATCTTGATATGATTTGTCTTCGCTACCGTCTTTAGCTTCCCCTCTTAAAGTGAAATCATTTTTAATTTCAACAGTTTTTTTGCTGTCCGCTTCTTTCGTTTCTTCTTTTTTATCATTGTTTTGATTACCACATGCGACTAAAATCACCATGAGTGTCATCATTAATAATAGACCCAGTTTTTTCATTGTTTTCCTCCACATATTTAAGCTATTTAATCGTGTTGCTTTTAATGATATACAGCATTATTCATCAAAATAAATACAAATCTGTTGTCCACGAATTTCTTCTATTTTGACATCCATTTCATAAAGTTCTTTTAATACAGCTGTATGAATGACTTCGCGTTTAGGTGCTGCTTTGATCAATTTGCCATCCTTCAGAGCGACAATACGATCTGAATATACAGAAGCAAAATTAATATCATGTAAGACAACCACAATGGTCTTATTGTGAAAAGCAGCAAGTTCACGTAACGTCTGCATAATTTGGACAGAATGCTTCATATCCAAATTATTTAAAGGCTCATCTAATAAAATGTAATCCGTATCTTGAGCAATTGTCATCGCAATATAAGCGCGTTGACGCTGACCTCCGGATAACGTTTTAAGATAACGATGTCGAATTTCTTCCAACTTTAATAATGAGAGTGCTTCATTAACTTTTTCTTTATCCTCTTTCTTTAAATAGCCCTTCGAATAAGGAAAGCGACCAAAATTAACGAGCTGTTCAACGGTAATATTTAACTCTGTATGATTAGTTTGTTTCAGAATGGATAAACGTTGCGCAAGCGTCTGACTTTGATACGTTTCTATTGCTTGACCCTCGATCTCAATAGCCCCAGAATCAAATGAATTCAAACGACTCATTGCTGAAAGTAATGTACTCTTTCCAGCACCGTTTGGACCAATCAAAGATGTTAATTTTCCTTTTTCAATATCAACATCAATATCTTTGAGTATCTCTTTACCATCGATAGATTGGTTTAATCCTCGAATACGAATCATGCCGCTGTCCTCCTTCTCATTAATAAGTAAATAAAGTAAATACCACCAATTAAATTAATCAGTATACTCACTTGTGTTGTTGCTTCGAATAAGTGTTCCACAATCCACTGTGCTATAAATAAACTAATCCAACTGATACAAATTGTTGCAGGTAATATATAGCGATGCTCAAATGTTTTCATTAACTCATGGGCTAAGTTAATTGTTAAAAGACCTAAAAAGGTAATCGGCCCTACTAAAGCTGTTGCAATAGCGACTAGTAGTGCGACAAGAATTAACAGTAAGCGTGTGACCACATTGTAATTCACACCTAAATTAATCGCTTGGGCTCTCCCTAATAAGAGAACGTCTAAATAAGGAATCACTGCCACTGTAATACCAAGCAATACAAGTAACACAACCGCACAAATCATTACAAGCGGTGTTTGAGATGCATCAAAATTTGCAAACATGGCACTTTGTACAGCTAAGAAATCTTCTGGGTTAATTAAGAGCTCAAGAAAACTGGTAATACTTCTAAAAAATGTCCCCAGAATAACACCGATCAGTAAAATAAAATAGATAGAAAACTGACCGAATTTAAAAATAACTTCAAATAAAAGCAGTGCAAATATGACCATAGCAATAAGCGATATTGAAAAATTTAAATAAAAAGAATGGACGAAGACTGAATTCACACCAAATACAAATAATATCAGTACTTTACTAAACAAGTAGACAGCATCTAATCCCATAATGGACGGGGTTAATAGTCGATTGACTGTAATCGACTGAAAAACAACTGTCGATGCGGATATCGCAGCGCCAACTAATAAAATTAAGAAAAATTTTCTAAGTCGACTTGAAATTTGGTAGGCAAATATTTCGAAATCAATTCCGATCAATAAATACATCAAAGCCGCAATCACTGTACCTAACATTAAAAAGATAAGTGTTCTCAAAGGTTTATTGTTCATAATGTCGACGTCCTTTCATTAACATCACAATAAAAACAAATGTGCCAAATATACCAATCGTTAGTCCAATATTGATTTCGTATGGATAAACGATAAGACGGCCAAAAATGTCAGAAATCATCACAAAAATGGCGCCGAGAATCGCTGTTTGTGGCAACGCATTTTTTAAATGATCACCCTTAAAAATTGAAACAATGTTTGGCACAATCAACCCTAAGAAAGGTAACGTCCCAACAGTGACTACAACAAGTGCAGTCATCGTGGCAGTAATAAACAAGCCTATATTCATAATCCATTCATAATTTAAGCCTAGATTTTTACTGAAATCACGTCCCATTCCAGCAATCGTAAATTGATTTGCAAAAATATATGTAAGAATGAGTAGCGGTATACTCAAATACAAAACTTCATAGCGTCCGCTCGTAATTATCGCGAAATTACCATTTAGCCAATTGCCAATACTCTGAACAGCGTTTGTTCTTAATGCAATAAAAGTCGCAAAACTAGAGACAATCCCGCCAAGCATGATGCCGATGAGCGGTACAAAGATCACGTCTTTGAACTTAATCCGTTGCACAATTTGAACAAACATAAATGTTCCAAATAAGCTGCATAAAACGGCAAAAACCAATTTTAAAAGGATATGTTGTTTTGGGAAAAAGATAAGTGATATTAAAATACCTAATTTTGCCCATTCCATCGTCCCTGCAGTCGTTGGACTCACAAATTTGTTTTGCATCATTTGTTGCATAATAAGCCCTGCAAGCGCTAGAGCACTCCCAGAAATTAAAATACTTACTGTTCTTGGTATTCGACTTGCCCATAAGATATTCAGTTGATGCGCATTAAATTGAAATAGCTCAGTGATAGGGACACGACTCACACCAATAAATAAAGAGCAGACAGTGAGCACACAAAGGATCAAGAACAACACATAAACATTCATTATCACGCGCATTATTCTGTCTCCTTATAAAAGCAATTATTGATAATGATTTTCATTATCAATAAAATTTTAGCATTAAGCCAACTTTTACACAATATTAAATTTAAATTTTCTATTAAGTTTAAATCCAGTTCTCATTTAAAAATTGTTGTTAAATGCATATCAGCGACCATCACAATGTAAACATCAAAATAAAAAAGCCACATCATTTCGCGCACACTGCATTTAAAATTACAGTGTTATCGCAAATGATGTGGAAATTGAAATTTACATATGATAATAGTCATCAGTGAACATGGGAACGCGGTTTGACTGCGTCATGCAATATCCATCGTAAAATACACCTCAAAAGAACTCAAGGTGTTTGAACAACCTACTCAAGTTGTCATGATGATATATGCTTAATGCGAGTCTACATCAAGCTATAAATGAACATTAACATAATTGTCAGCGTTGTGATAACCGCTGTAATCACCGCCCAATTATTCGGACTGATTTTACCAGGTTTTGCTGTACGTTTAAACGCACGTATGGTAATGACCCAAGCAATCACCGTTAAGATTGATAAAATCACTATAAAGAACATGGTGTTCACTTCCTGCACCTCCAATGTCATTTCGTGAATAATATCATATTATCATATTTATCAATATAAAATTAAAAAATCGTCATGGCATGTAGGGGTAGCCATGACGATTCTTTATTCATTAATAGAACAACATCAATAAGATTGGAAGCATAACGGAACTTAAAACGGCAGATAAAATCATGCCGATTGAGCTAAATGCGCCCGACTCTAAGTCCATCTCTAAAGCACGTGCAGTACCAAATGCATGAGAAGCATTCCCAAATGTCATCCCACGTGCGATAGAAGTTTGAAAATTCGTCATGCGCACAAGTGTTGCACCGATCATACTTCCGACGAGACCAGTAGCAATAATAAACATAATTGTCACTGTATCTTCGCCGCCGAGCTGATGTGACACTTGCACTCCGACCGCGGCTGTAATCGACCGGGGTAACAAAGTCACGATAACTTCGCGACCGTAACCGAGTAACTTTAAGCTAAAATAAATTAGGGAAAAGTTTAAAGTGACCGCAGTTAACACACTCACGAAGATGGTTTTGAAGTATTTTAAAATCTTGTGACGATTTAAGTACAATGGAAAAGCCAAACAAACAACGGTAGATCCGAGTAATTGATTAATCCATTGTCCTCCAACCATATAACTGTGATAATCGAGACGAAATAAGAGTAATATCATAATGACACTTATAGATGTGATTAAAACAGGGTTAAGAATAGGAAAATTAAACTTTGTATATAGTTTTCTAGACAGTATATACATCACGACTGTCAACGCAATCATTGCAACGCCCTGTAAAAACATCATGATTGCTCATGCCCTTTGCGAAATACACGTCCTGTTGTCATTTTTTCAGCAACTAAACCGGAACTATAAGCGACAAGTATAGTCCCTAAAACAACAAGCGAGAAAAAGACAACGAAGTTTAAATTTAATTCAGAAACCACATCCATCACGCCTATCACAGAAGGAATGAAGAAAAACACCATCGTAGCGAGTAGAAAATTTGCGCCCTCTTTAATCCATTCTACTTTCACGATTTTGAACTGCAGTAAAATAAAAAATAGGATTAATCCAACAATACTTCCTGCAAGTGGGATGTGAAATAATTGTTGAATCCCGTTACCTAATAATGTAATGCCGTATATGATGAGTAATTGTGATAACACTTTAAAACACTTTTTCAACTTAATCATTTCATCCACCCTTCTCTTCATTCGAATGATTCTATTGTAAAGGGTGATGATACATAAGAAAAATATTGGTTTTTCATATCAATCATTACTTTTTTCTATGATAACGCTATCTCCTTGTTGTGCCAATGGCAGATGGATATTCAGGTAATCTAAAAAAGTTTTAGTGGCATGGTTAAGGTGCACATCTTTTTTCCATATCACGCCCATCTCCCAATCTAAAGTGACATCACTCAGTTGTAAGACTCTGATTTCTGGATTCTGAGCAATGATACGCACGATGTTCTCAGGCAAAATACTAATCCCCATCTTGGCAGTAATTAAATGCTCAATAAAACGCCATTGCGAAATTTTAGAAACAATATGCGGAACGAACCCCGCTTGGCGCGTTACCGCAATGATTTTATCATTCAAATAAAAATCCTCGTTAAACATCACAAAATCTTCGTCTTTTAAATCAGAAATTGTCACACTTTGTTGGTGTGCTAACGGATGGAGATGATGCATCACCACTTCAAAGCGCTCTGAATAGAGTGGGAATGAATCGAATTCTTGGTTATTTACTGGTAAGGACGTTAACCCTAAATGGATATCATTGTTTCTCACTTGAGCTTCAATCGTTTTCCCGCCGTTCTCATTCAGATTAAAAACGACATCCGGATACTTTTGATGAAATTCTCCCAATACTTGTCCAAATCTTTCCATATCCATAATGGCAGATAATCCAATAGAAACATAACCTTTCTCTATTCCAAGTAAACTACTGATTTCAAAAGGTAAGCTATCATATAAATTTAATATTTCACACGCTTTATTAAAGAAAACTTCACCCACATCTGTTAAGCTCAGTTGCCGCTTCGAACGATCAAATAATGGCTCTCCTAATTCTAATTCTAGCTCTTTGATTGCCTTACTAATTGTTGGCTGTGCAATATACAATGTTTCTGCTGCACGTGTCATCCCTTCTTGACGTACAACTTCTACAAAGTATTTCATTTGTTTGATATCCAAACGATAACCCTCCATTCTTTCTCTTTATTATAGCCCAATGCCTCTTAAAAATTGTAACGTGCACAACGGTCTCACACAAATTTTGACACGCTTACACTTTAAAGGTAATATAATACTAATTTTACATATTTTTTATCTTATAAAATGGAGATATGCTTATGACATTACCTAAAAATGTGAAGTTGCGTTTACTCATGTTGTTTATTCAAAATGCCTCAGTGAATGCCGTGTTTCCGTTTATGGCATTATTACTCACGCACTATTTAGGCGGTAAAAAAGCCGGACTTATGCTCATTGTCGGAATTTTATTAAAGTTTAGCGGGTCGATTATCGGTGGCTATTTGAGCGACCATTTACCACTTAAGAAGCATGTCATCGCTTGTTTAACGGCAATGAGTGCACTGCTCTTTCTAGGTATGGGGGCTGTATTGGCTCAATTAGAAGGGGCACAGTCATTTCAATTATTATTTTTGGTTTTCTTGGCTTGTTACCTTCTCAATGAGCTCTTTACTGCCTTAGCCAAACCGATGTACAATGCTTTAGCTTTAGATAGTATTGACGAGACAAACCGACAACCCTATGCCCGCTTTAAGTATTGGATTTCGAACACCTCTACTGCACTCGGGATGCTGATTGGAGGATTATTTTACAGCTCGTTCAAAGTGTGTTTATTTATATTGATTTTTATTTGTTTGACTTTGAATGTGTTGATTCTCTATTTTGGTGTACAAGAAGCGCGACGCACAATCAGTCATCCATCAGCACGTCGCTTTGTGGCGATGTTTCAACGTTATCAAGTGGCATATCGGAATCGACCCTTCGTCTTATTGCTTATCAGCAGTATGCTCATATTAAGTGCGGAAATGTCACTCTCATCCTATGTTGCAGTGCGTTTAGAACATCAATTCAAAACGTTTCAATTGTTTGGCTTTCCGATTGATGGTGTCCGTATGTTTTCAATATTGTTATTAATCAATACTTTGACGATTATTAGTTTAAGCTTTGCGATTTTACATTATTTCAAACGTTTCAAAGTCGCGACCGTTTTAAATATTGGCTTTCTCTTTTTCGCAGGAGGCTATACTGTCGTTATGAGTAATAACCACGCAGTCGTCCTCGTTATCTTCATGTTGATGGCCACAATTGGCGAAATTTTGTTCACGCCGACTGTGGAAGCAGAAAAAATACGGTTTATTCCTGCCGATACACGTGGTGCACATTCTGCACTAGACAGTTGGGTACCGATTGGTGCAGAGCTCATATCACGGCTATTTTTAATCATTGGTACGGTACTCACACCACTTATGATGTCAGGTTTAGTTTTGGCAACAGTCGTAATAGGCTTTCTATTATTACTCTCAACCGTCAAACGTTATGAGGCGGTTTGAAAAAGTCCACATTTAAAAGGCTGGGATGCATTTAAGTTTTCCCAGCCTTCCGATCGCTTTTTTAAACGATGCCTATCACAAATATAAAAACCACACTCAATCTCCCCTGATCAACTGATGTGTATGCATGATCGTAGGTTATCATTGCGTGCCGTTGCATACAATCATTTCCACTGTACTTCTTTCTGATACCACGCGATGACTTGATCAATACGCGCAATCAATGTTGCCTCATCTTCTCCTTCGATGACGACTGACATGATATGATCCACACTTAATTGCGCTGCGCCAAATGATTGGCCTGGTGTCGCTTTAAGAGATTGAAAAAGCACCCAATCTTCATCTAATTGTTGTTGTATCCCTTGAAATGTCGCATTTTGGGGAGGTAACAAGATGAATCCGCCATACCGTTGAATTTGTGTGTGGCCATCTACCTCATCTGCACGCCCTGTTTGTAAGTAAAGACTCATTTGATTGAGCTGCATTCCGATGGCATGTTCTAACGTACGACCGATTTCACCACCCCCTGTACGACTTGCAATTTCACAAAAATAGATGTCATTCGTCGGTGTCACGAAAAATTCGGCATGAAACGATCCGTTCGGCAATGTCGGTAATGCCGCAACGACTTGCTTCACTTCTTGCTGTAGCGCTTGACTGAGTGAATTATCTGCCTTCAACATATAACTCGCTAACGGCTGATGATCTTTAAATGCTAAACATCCATTGTAATAGTGCGAAACATAGGCACACTTCACTTCTGCATTGTGAACAAGTCCATCGACATGATACATTTCCCCATCAATAAACTGTTCTATTTCATATCTTCCGATGTCGGGATGTGTCTGCAAAAACATGTCAATATCCTGTTGTTCGCGTGCAATCACGACATCTGACGAACCTGAGCCATCAATCGGCTTGAGCACGACAGGATAGCCGTACTTTTCTACAAATCGTTGTATGTTCGCGCCGTCTATCGCTTTATCAAAGTGGGGTATTTTTACTGCCGTGCTTTGTAACAACTGTTTCATTAGCACTTTATCCCGATACGCTTCTGCACTGATTAACGACTGCCCTTCTATTTCCAACAACGCTCTAATTTTCGCTGCTCGAATGACGTCAAATTCCGAAATCGATAACACATGTGTAATGTTATATTGCGCACTTAATTCGAGCGCACGCATTTCAATGTTAGGATTTACCATATAATGTTCAAAGGCTTCAATACGCAAATAGTTTTTATCAGCATAACTGTCTTTTTTCTCAGCTGGACAAAATAATATCATTTGTTCTGCTGTATCCGGAAACCATTCATCATAAGGTGTTTTTGCATGCTCCGTACTTGATAACATGAGTATTGTCATTCCACAACCACCTCAATCACTTTATGAATCCAATCAATTTTTTGGCGAAGCGCTTCTGTCGTCTCACCTTCTAAAACGATATTGAGCACAAAGCAACTCGAAAAATGTTCCGGTGGCATGACGATAGCATCACCAACATTTTTTAACGGAATGACATAGTGCACGCCAGGTATTTCAACTAAGCGGTCAAGCCCTTTAATCCCTTGAAATGTTCCGGCTTGCTCCGCCATGACGCTATAAAAACACATTTTCTTTGACGTTTGATCAAAAATAGGCCAATTTTCAGTCACATCATTTCCGACTGACACATCCAATATTTTTTCAATAAACGAATGACCTGATGCACCTGGAATTAAATGTGACGTAATGAAACCGCCCCCTGGTCTTGCTGCTGCTTCGATGACTTTAAAACCATCTTTCGTAGCTCTACCTTCCAGATGAAATGCACAGTGGTCAATGCCTAAACTTTGAATGGCTTGTGTCGCTTTCGTCTTAATCTCTTGTTGCAAGGTAGCATGTTTATCAGACGGAAAAATCGCAATGTACTCCAGTGAATATTCAGGTGTGACCGCTTTGTCCGTAATCCCTGCAATGCGTACTTCTCCATTTTGTACGACACCTTCAACCGACACTTCTTCACCGACAAGATACCCTTCATAAATGTAATCATTCGGATAATAAGAATACACTTTGTCACGTTCTGGTGATGTCGCATGACGTAAAGTTTCGTACACATCATCAATACATGATTCACTTTCGATTTTAAAGATTCCTTTACTTCCCGAAGCGCCAACTGGTTTCAATATCCCTGGCGTCCCAATGCGTGCAACAGCTCGACGAAAATCATCTTCACTGCGCACATTTTCAAAAGTAGGTGAAATATCAGGCACTTGATCGAACGCTACACGCATTAAGTATTTGTTACGTGCATTTTTGACATGCGACATCGGAATACCTGGCAATTGTAAGCGGTCATTTAATTGCGCAACCAATTCCACATCTTTATCCGACCATGTCAGTATCCCGCTCAACGGTTGTTTTTGATGATACGCAAGCACTGCTTCAACGACTGCTGTTTCATCATATGTATCGATTTCAATCACTTCATCTAGTCCACTGTCAATCAGTTGTGGATCATGGTCTATCATCAATACAACACGATACCCTTGTCTTTTTGCCTCAATTATCGGCGCAACGCGCTCTACTTTGTGACTTCTCAAATTAATAAATAGTAATGTTTTCACGCACTTCACGCTCCTATATTAAATCTTTGTATATTGCTGTTGATACCATTTACGATCATATGCCGTCATATCAAGTTGACTTTGATGTTCACGACAATAATCAAACCACGCTTGATAGAGTGCACCAACAACCTCTTTGTAATAAAGCGCTTTCATTAAGTCTATTTCAGAATACATCACGCCAGACGTTTTCATCAACCGTAAATCATAATAGGCATTTAACGTATACGGTAGACATAGAATTGTCCCCGGACAACGTATCGCATGTTTCACATTTGCATATACATGCCCTTGATGATGCTGATTGCTCCATTCGGTAATGTCACTCATCACTGGTGGAAAATAGTAATGCCGTTGAATCCGATGCCGCTCATTCAAAAAATTCCCCGGTGTATAGTGCCAACTGTTGTATTCCATGCGTTTACTAATCGCCGTTAAAATACCTGCCAACTTTTGGCCTTGATTGAGAAAAGCTTGTTTCATTTTGTCACTCGGTATCGCACAACAAAAATAAAATTGCTGTTTCCATTCAAAAATTGTTTCTAACTGATGGTGTTTTAATGCATCATTATACATCCATGGCTGTCTAAAACCTCGCGTCATTCCCACATCTGAATCCGTTGCCCGTATCGCATAACCTACCATTTTTTCAAGCAAAGTTTGGATCACCGTAATATCCGGATGTTGCGCAATATAGTTTATAAATGCGTCTTGATACGTCTCTTCTGACGACATCCTTAATATTTGTGCTAATTCATTCTCCATCGCTTCATCATGATACAGTCCAACTTTTTGCTTGTTTAAAAACTGTTCTTGTTTATGTAAGTTGAGGCCGTTAATTTTTCGGTAAATGACATAGTTTTCCGCAACTTTTTCACGCAACTGACATATCAATCGTGCTTTCGCTAAAAGAGATTTGGGTATAGGTTTGGAAGGCGTATCCGTCATTTCATGATAAATCGCTAACTTTTCTTCTAAATATTGGGATAAATAATGCAGTGAAAAATGAACACCATTCACCTCTTCTCCTCTAGCAGGCGGACCGGATTGCAACAATGTATAGAGGTTAAAAATAAATATACGTTCATCTCTTGTCCACGTACCCTTATTTTTCTCAGCCAAATCATCTAGTAAAAAGCGTGCGGTATCACCTTCTAAGCTTTTAAGTAGATTATTGTAATGATAAAACGTCGTATACGTATGCCCGTTATAATACAGTAATACCGGTGCCATAAAATCCACTTTTTCTTTAATTGCATCAATGACTCGTAACACGTCTTGCGGTTGTAAATGCCGGAAAAAAGGAACAACTTCTGATTGATAACGCAACATTTCCTCCGATTGCAAACGTGTCGTCAATTGTTCAATTTCAGACATTGCTTCTGGCGTCAATGAAAAATAACCCCAAACTTTCGTATAGTCATCAGTGAAACTCGGTCCTAAGTGAAGACGCCCATAGGCTGACATTCCAAAACTGATGGCTTGCTTTGGATTTGATGGTTGTTCATCTGTAAATACACACGTCGCATGCGCCAAATGTTGATAAATCGCCCATTGTTCAAAATTCAAACTTTGTCGTGCAATCTCAAGTGGAATTTTACCATCCAATGTTAGCATCGTTTCAATCACTTCTATCGGTTGCTCGAGCTGTGTCACCTTTACGTGCATTTCTTCCAACAACTGTTCAAAACCTTTTTGCTTCATTAGAATTCCTTCTCTCTGTCTAATATGATCGGTAACGAAAAAGGCTGCTGTCCCACTATAATCGCTGACGTGGGACAATTTTCAACTGCATCATCTAAATTTTCTAAGTCACATTCAGGTATATGCGCCGTGCCACTATTACAATCTAAACACATGTACGCTATCCCTTGAGCATCATACCGAAACAATCGGGGCGCCGCAGCACCACAAGCTGAACAAGAAATACACACTTCTCTGTCTACATACGCATAATAATGCATCAACTTCCCTCCTTATTACTCGAATACAAATAAAATGTATATTATATTCACTTATTACTATTATTTTTTTATATTATATCCACAAAGTAATATAGAGTCAATATGGTAATTCCGCTTATTCCAGCAATTCCACGAAAAAACCCTTCAAACAACGAATGTCTGAAGGGAGAAACTACATTATAACCATATCATTTACTGAAGTTATTTATTATTATTTTATAATCATTACAGGGATATTGACACGTTTCGCAATTTTATGTGTAACATGTCCTAACACGTGCTTAATTTCAACTTCGGAACGTTTGTTACTCATGACTACAACGTCATAGTCTGCATTTTCAACTTCATTGACGATTTCTTTCGTAGCTGCGCCTGTCGTAAACTTGACATCATATTTTAAGTTGGCATCGTCTAAAGATTTTAAAAATGGTTTCATTTCATCTTTTTTCTCTTCAACAACTTCTTCAAAATGTTTGCCTTGATAGCGTACATAATTTGCAAGTTCCGTTTCAGAAATAACATTAAAAACGACAATTTTATATGCAGAATTTTCACCTGTTAATTTCACTAATTGCTCAGGTACATTTTTAAAACTATTTCCGAAATCAAATGGAACTAGAATATTTTTAAACATATCCAATCCCTCCTCATTATTAGCATTCCCCAATATATTAAATAACAAACAATATAACTGAGAAATAAATACTTCTATCACATTTATTCTATCATTATGATAACGCTTTCTCAAATAAGACGAATAATCTAATCAATCGAAATTCAAATTAAAAAAGCACAATGCGAGTAGCCGATAAGATCTCGACGTTCACATTATGCTTGCGTTCATCTATTCATTTTTAAGATGCGAGCTCCATTACATCAAACGTATCGGTAATTTCTTGATAGTCCAAATTATGGCCCACCACAATTAAATATGGCTTCATCGGAATCGGACACGGCTTGATTTCTAAGTTTCCAAGTGTATATTGAACAACACAAGGATTCTCACAATCTTTAAGATATACAAACCCTTTTATGCGATAGATATCTTCTAAACCTTGTAGCCCTTCAATTAAAGCTGTTTGTTGGACAGGCGCATCGAATTCGTACATCAAGTGTGATAATTGCCCATGATGATGCACACTAGAGCGCTCATTGACTTGACACTGTGATTGATGTTGGACTTCGTTTAAAGTCAGCTCTCCGTAACTTGTTAAAATATAAGGAATATTCGGATATGTTTGCTGAATCTCATCCACCACAGATAACAAGGCCTCGTTATTTAATAAATCGATTTTATTTAAAATCAAGTGACTGCAGTAGCGAAACTGTTCAAATATTAAATGATGCACGGACTCTGGCAATTCTTTTTTCTCATAATAGGCTGCTACGTCAACGAGACCTAACATCGTAATATCTTCAATATAAGGCGCAAGCACAGGGGTCATACATGCATCAAAGACCCCGATAGGGTGTGCCACTCCACTACATTCAACTAAGACAATATCAGGTTGGTACGATAGATACAGCTCGTGTAATTGTTGCGATACATCTTCCTTCAACTCACAACAAATACAACCATTGACGAGGACTTCCATTTGAACATCTTCTGTAACAAGATGTTCGTCCACACTTCGTGCACCAAAATCATTCATAATCACAGCCGGTTTCAAATGATTGTCAAGAGCATCTTGGACTAAATAATTGAGCGTCGATGTTTTTCCGCCACCTAAAAAACCTGATAATATGACAATATCCATCTAAATCCCCCCATCTTTCATCCAATCACGGAATACTCGACTTCCCGTTGTGGTTTGCTGACCTTGATACTTACCATGATAAACAACTTGGGGTTTCGTTTTCGTTTCAGCTAAAACAATTTGACAGATTCTTTGACCTTGCTCAATTTCTAAAGGGAAATCATTCGCATTATATAATTCTAGCGTAATCTTTCCTTCAAATCCTGGGTCGACCCATCCTGCGTTTTGAATAAAGAGACCTGCACGACCAATTGAGCTTCTACCTTCTATAAAGCCAGTTAATTGTTCTGGCAAAGTAATGTATTCTTCCGTTGTCGCTAAAATAAATGCATGTGCAGGAACAACGACATGCGACTGATTGATCGTTTCGTAATCAATCGGCTCGCTCATCCGCTGCACACCCTCTTTAGGTGGGAGTGGCTTTAAAAAATGTTGTCCTAACGTGAGGTCAACAGAAGCGGGTTCAATATGTTCTTCTACTAATGGTTCGATTTTAAGCATGTTGCGTTTTAGATATTCCTTTATATCATTATCTGACAATATCACGCTCAACACCTCTATTTCTTTATAATCAATCATTATTTTTCTGAAAATTTATAGCCTAAATAATTTACCATGTATAGAAAGTTCATACAAGCATTTTAAAGATTCAAATGGTTTGGTCTGTTTTCAATTTGGAGAATTATCACAAAAAATGAAAAATATACGATAATTTGCACAAATATCAATTTATTGCGTTGTTTTCAGTTCTCTTTTGTATATGTATTCCATGGCTCAGATCGCTTTGACTGCCAATAGATAATCCTTCACTTAACAAAAGGATTAAAAAAATATACCCTACTCTGTTCAAATTTAAACTCATTTTATATATTTTAAAGACTTAATTTTTAAAAATCAAAAATATCACCATACAAATACAAAGAATCGACATCTCATTCTCTATCATTTAGAGCCGTTATCAAATAAAAAGGGACAGTCACTGAAATTGTCCTCTAGTTATCTTCATGAAGTAACTTAAAGATTAAAAATTAACAGTAAAGAAGCTTATTGTATTTCGCTTCTTTACTGCTTTTCTTAGTAATTTAATTCTTATTAAATTATTCCTATTTCTTCTAAAGCGAGTAACTTTTTTACTGCAGAATTAATTACGCCCCAAAAAGATCTCTTACGACTCTTTCACTTGATCTTCCATCCTGGAATTTAAAATGCTTATCTAAGAAAGGTGCAACCTTTTCGATTTCAAAATCTTCATTTTCTAATGCAGTAATTAATTCATCAAAAGACTCTACAATTTTTCCTGGAACGAAAGATTCATAAGGCTCATAAAAGTCTCTTGATGTAATATAGTCTTCTAAATCAAACGCGTAAAATAACATAGGTCGCTTAAATAATGCAAATTCATATACAAGTGAAGAATAATCACTAATCAGAATATCTGTGATAAATAGAATATCGTTGACTTCTCTAATTTGCGATACATCTAAAAAGTATTGCTTATATTCTTTAGGTATATTTAATCTATTCTTTACAAATGGATGCATTTTAAATAATACGACCGCATTATTTTCACGACAGTAACGTGCAAATCTTGAAAAATCAATTTTAAAGAAAGGATAGTGGGCAGTTGCGTGACCATTCCCTCTAAAAGTAGGCGCAAACAAAATAACCTTCTTACCTTTTATCATTGGTAAATCTTCTTTCATTTTAGCAACTACTTTTTCTTTATACTGCTCGTCGAAGAAAATATCAGTTCTAGGCACTCCAGTTGGAATGACATTTTGTTCTTTTATTCCGAATGCTTCTCCATAGTATAATATGTCATTTTCAGAAGCAACATATGCTTTTGTATAGTTTCTATGATTTGGTGAATCAAAGAATGGTCCACCTCTTTTACCCGCACGACTAAACCCTACAGTTTTGAAAGCACCTACAGCATGCCAAAGTTGAATAATTTCTTGAGTCTTTCTAAAATTAACCGTGTAAATTAAAGGGTGAAAGTCGTCAACAAAAATGTAATCTGCTTTCCCTAGTAAATATGGCAGTCTAAATTTATCAACATAACTTCTTCTCATAGAAATGTGTGGTTTAAATATGTAGTGAATATCATACTTTTCATCTAATTTACGTCTCAACATTTCATCATAAATAAATTTGAAATTTCCTGACATGTTTGATCTAGAGTCTGATGTGAACAAAACTGTATTTCCCTTTTTTAAATGGAAAAATTTAGTCACGTTAAAAATCGCTTTGAATAAAAATTGACGCACATTATATGATTTTTTATTATAGCTCTTTTTATATTCGCTTATTTTTGTGGCTAATTTACTTTTAGGAGGAATAGGTTTGTTAAATTTGATGTCTAGAACAAATTCATTGACCTCTTTCGACATTTTAGGAGATACAATGTAAGTCGTTTTCTGAGAGGTACCGCCTTTTTTGAATTCATACTTATAATGATTGAGCAAGAAATTATTCTTGTCATTTGTTGTTTCCAATGAATTGTATGTCTCTAATTCATCTTCTTCTAAATTATAATTTTCAGGCTCTAAAAGTTTTTCATTGATATGAACAATGTATTCAAAGTCATCTTTAAAAATTAATAAATATTGGTCTGCTGGTAAGTAATTACCATTATCTAAGATAGCTATATTAAAACGGATTTTAAATTTATTCCCATCTATTTCTACACCATTAGCTTTTACTTCAGTCGTTTCCGTAAAATTTCTTAATACAACATTTTTGCTTTTAATTTCGTAATTTTCAGCGTGCCCTTCAATAAATAGTTGAACTCGTTCCCAATAGATGTTATCTACTTTTAATTTATAATTACTCAAACCCTTTTTTCACTCCTCTATACGATTACAACGTCCACTTAATTACTGTCTTGCCCCATGAAGTCGCTAAGTCTTTTTCGAATGCATCCACGACATCATTAATGGTCTTCACATCAAATTCATTACCTTTTAATAAAGATAACTTTTCAACTACATCTGGATTATTTTTATATAATTCCGCAATATCTTTAAAATCTTGTGCACCGCTTCTACTGCTTCCGAACATTGTTAAACCTTTCTCTAGCACTAGTCGCGTATTTACTTCTATGGAATACTCACTAACACCTAATAAACTGATTGTGCCCTCTGGAGAAATTAAATCAATGATTTGCTCAACTGCAGATTGACTCCCTTTGCCACCTACACACTCAAAAGCATGATCAAATGTTAAATCACTTGGTATTTCATCTATATGGTACACTTGGTCAACGAATGAAAAATGACTTAACTTATAATCAGTCTTACCGAAAACGTATAACTTAGCTTCGGGATAGAGCTTGTGAAGTAAAACAGCTGTTATATAACCTAAGTTGCCATCGCCCCATATACCAAAACTACTTTTGTAAGCATGTGATTTTCGTGAAAATCTCTGTATTGCGTGCCAACTTACACTGACGAGTTCTGAGTAAGCAATTGTACTTAAATCCTCAATACTTTTATCAATTTCCACGACTCGGTCATGATCCATAAATATATAATCTTGCATGAAACCATCAAAACCACTCGATCTAAATTTACTACTAGGTAAATAGTTTTCAGCAATTACTTCATCTTTTTCAATCGGCGTATTAGGAACCATGATGACTTTAGTTCCAATTTTATAGATGCCTTTACTGTCGTATACGACTTCACCTACACCTTCATGTATCAAAGACATTGGAAGTTTCTTCTTTAATACCTTTTCATTTCTGCTTCCTGTGTAATATCTTTGATCAGCTGCACAAATAGATAAATATAAAGGACGTACAACTACTTTGTCACTTTTAATGTTTTCATTATTATATGTCACTTCAAATTGTCTAGGCGCTACAAGTTGGTATACTTGGTTAATCATTTAGCATCCCACCTTTGATGATTGAATTTGCGACTTTAAGATCATAAGGTGTCGTAATTTTAATATTATAAAGTTCACCCATGACTAATTTAACTTTCTTATTGTTCACTACGAGTATCTTACACGCATCTGTTAATATTTTTTTATCTTCACTAGATAAATCGTTGTAGCTATTTTTCAATAAATTAATATTGAATGACTGTGGTGTTTGTCCTTGATACATTTCATTTCTAATAGGTATTGTATTGATTGAATCGCCATCATTTGACGTAATGATAGTATCTGTGGCAGGTATAACTGTATCCACTGCGCCATATTTAAGTACACCTTCTATATTTTCTTTAATAATTCGGTGTGTTAAAAATGGTCTTACAGCATCGTGTGTCACAATGACATCTTCATCTGTAATACTTTTTTCTGCTTCTATCGTCTTTATAATGTTCATAATCGTTTCATTACGATCTGAACCGCCTTCAATAACTTTGATTCTCTCATCATCAATATGATGTTTTTTAAGTATATCTTTAGTATGTGAAATCCATTTTTGTGGTGTTGCAATAAAAATCTCATCAAACATTGATGTTAATAGAAACTTTTCTACTGTATGAATAAGAATAGGTTTACCATCTAAATCTAAAAATTGTTTAGGCAAAGGAACATTTCCCATTCTTGACCCTATTCCACCAGCTAATATTCCTGCATAAATCATTTAAACATCTACTCCCTACCTTAAAATTTATTCAATGATTATCATAGTATTAGTAAAAGTATATTTATTATTAAAACGCTTTCATATAAAAACTATTAGAATTTTTAAAATCCTTATTTTAGACGCTATACACGCGTTTATAACACATTATACATTATTAAAAATATATTGCAAAATCATCTATAGGAATATCCATCATAAAAATCTAATATATTAATATATAACTAATAGACTTTTATAAAAAAATAATTTTTTATATTAAAGCAACTCATTTTGACAATCTATACTTTAGTTAGCCAGCATTCAAAACGTAGATTTATACTTAAGATGATGGAGGGTTTCTTAAATTTTTTGATAATCTTAAAGTCTTTTTTTCAATATAAAAAAGCAGTGAAACGTTTGTTAGTCTCACTGCAAATCTCACTTTGGTAGCGTTAGAAGTATTTATGACGAAATAGGTGAGGGAACAGGGTTAGTCGAAGTCTACAAGATGGGCCTGCCTCCTCGAAAAGCGAAGTCATAATGAAGTTTTATAATAAAAAAGAAGCGCTAAGACGGTGATCTATTAAAAATCATCTTAGCACTTATTATTTTGAGTTTGGTCTTCAGCCCGACCTAATATAAATTAGTTAAAATAAAAAGTAACGTTGTGCCAACGGAAGTTCTGTGGCCGCTTCACTTGTAATTTTATTGCCATCTACAAAGACTTCGTACGTTTGTGGATCGACATCAATTCGTGGCATCGCGTTATTATTAATCATATCTTTTTTAGAAAGATTTCGTATGTTATGTACAGGTTTGACCTGTCGTTTTAAATCGAGCTGACTGCGAATATCATCGTGATATGCCGCTTGAGAAACAAAGGTGATTGCTGTATTTTGTATATTACTGCCATATTGACCATACATACGACGATATTTTACCGGTTCAGCTGTTGGAATGGATCCATTCGCATCTCCATTTGCGGCGACATGAATCATGCCGCCTTTAATGACCATTTCTGGTTTGACGCCGAAGAAACGCGGATCCCATATCACTAAATCAGCAAGCTTTCCTTCATCTACTGAACCCACATAATCAGAAATCCCATGTGTTATCGCAGGATTTATCGTATATTTGGCAATATAACGTTGGATTCGGCGGTTATCATTGTGTTCTCCATCGCCTTCAAGCGGGCCTCTTTGCTGCTTCATTCTGTGCGCCACTTGCCATGTGCGTATGATGACCTCGCCCACACGGCCCATTGCTTGGGAGTCGGAACTCACCATACTAAAAACGCCCATATCCTGTAAGACATCTTCTGCAGCAATGGTTTCTTTACGAATTCGAGAGTCAGCAAAAGCCACATCTTCAGGAATTGAAGCATTGAGATGATGTGTAATCATTACCATGTCCAAGTGCTCATCAATCGTATTATGTGTGTACGGTAAGGTTGGATTTGTAGAAGACGGCAAAATATTCGGATAAGATGCTGACTTTATCAAATCAGGCGCATGTCCGCCTCCCGCACCTTCAGTATGATACATGTGGAGGACTTTATCACCGATAGCTTTCATCGTATCTTCCATGAATCCTGCTTCATTTAGTGTATCGGCATGTAACGCAATTTGAATATCATATTCGTCTGCAACTTCTAATGCATGTCGCAATGCAGACGGTGTGGCACCCCAGTCTTCATGAACTTTCAAGCCAATGACCCCAGCACGTATTTGTTCTTCTAGTGCTTCATGGTTTACCGCTTGGCCTTTCCCAGTAAAACCGATATTCAGTGGTAAACCTTCTGCTGCTTGAAGCATTCGATGGATATACCAAGCACCTGGTGAAACTGTTGTAGCATTGGTGCCTTCTGAAGTTCCTGTACCACCACCAATGTGCGTCGTAATGCCACTTTCTAATGCAACCTCTGCTTGTTCAGGGCTAATAAAGTGCACATGCGTATCAATTCCGCCTGTAGTTACAATGCGACCTTCTGCTGCGATGACATCTGTTGAAGCGCTAATAATGATATCAACGTCATCCATAATGTCTGGATTACCCGCTTTACCTAACTTCATAATACGACCATCTTTCACACCAATATCACATTTAATCACTTTGTTATAATCAATGACCACCGCATTGGAAATGACAAGATCTGCAACTTGTGGATGTGCTCTTGTAGCATTTGGATTTTGACCCATACCATCACGAATGGACTTGCCACCACCAAAAGTGACTTCATCACCATAATTGGCATAATCTTTTTCTACTTTCGCAAATAAATCTGTATCTGCAAGACGAATCGAATCTCCTACTGTCGGCCCATATAAACTGGTATATTGCGCATCTGTCATTTTAAAACTCATTTGTCTTCACTTCCCTCTTCGACATTTGGTGGTGTCACCTTTGATCTATCAATCGGGCCATCGACAAGACCATGAAAACCATAAATATGTTGACGTCCAGCGTAACGTACAAGGTAAATTGTCTTTTCATCTCCAGGTTCAAAACGCACAGCAGCCCCTGCAGGAATATCTAAATGTTTTCCGTAAGCATCGTCACGATCAAACGCGAGTGCGGGGTTCACTTCATAAAAGTGAAAATGTGAACCGACTTGAATAGGACGATCACCCGTATTTTTTACATTGAGTTTTGTCGTTTCTCTGCCTTTATTGATTGTAATTTCTGACTTTTTAACAATGATTTCACCAGGTTTCATGTTTATTCCTCCTATACAATGGGATGATGAATGGTTACCAACTTTGTGCCATCAGGAAATGTGGCTTCTATTTCAATGTCAGTCACCATTGCATCAACACCCTCCATGACATCATCTTTTGTTAAAATTTCTCTTCCATAACTCATTAATTCGGCGACAGACTTGCCATCTCTCGCCCCTTCTAAGATTTCATAACTAATTAAGGCAACTGCTTCAGGATGATTTAATTTTAGCCCTCGTTCTTTTCGTCTACGCGCTAAATCTGCTGCGACGACAATCATCAACTTGTCTTGCTCTCGTTGTGTAAAATACATGTCAGTCCACTCCTTAACAATGTAAAAATAAGTGATTACGCCTCTCATTATAGATTCTTCGAAAATCACTTTCAAACGATAATGCTATTTTATAAAAGCTTTCAACTATATTTTATTTTATAATATATTTCTTTCATTACTTTTAATATTATCGTAATATAGTGGTTATATACGCTGTTAAAGTGGTAAAGTTAAAGCATATTCTGAAACAATATCACGAGAGAGAAAGGCGTGAAAAAACATGCCAACATGGATACATACTTTTTTCAAAAACATCTCCCAAGTCGTGCTCTTAGAAAATACTTGGACAGGTCTCATTATTTTAATTGCGTTATGGATTGGCAATTGGAAAATTGGATTCGCCGCAATGGTCGGTAGCTTGCTCAGTTTATTAACCGCCCGTTTTTTTAATTATACCGAATCGGAAATCCAAGCAGGCCTGGCTGGTTTTAATCCTGTATTAATTGCTATTGATTTAACACTTTTTTTAGTATGGTCTTGGCAAAACGTGATGATTATTTTAATTTGTATTTTACTTGCAATGCCAATTGCTCAAGCAATTAAAAACTTCTTAAAGCCTTTACATTTGCCAGAGCTGACAACGCCATTTGTCGTTCTAACATGGCTCGTTTTATTAATGTCTCAACAGTTTAAGTTTATCCAAACGAATGTAGCGGTCTTACCATTAACCTCTCACATTCACATTGATTTAAATACACCTTTCCATCCAGTGTTTGCTTTTTTTAACAATGTCAGTCAAATTTTCCTTATTGAACATGTGTTAAGTGGGCTTTTAATTGTCATTGCTTGTTGGATTGCTTCTCGACGTGCTGGTCTCTATCTCCTCATAGCGAATTTATTAGGTTTACTTCTTGAGTTCTTTATGGGCGCAGATATCGGTAGTCTTAATGAAGGTCTGTTTGGCTTCAACTTAATGCTAACCGTCATTGCAGTTGGTGTTACATTCCGTTCAAAAAGCCATTTTCATCCCATACTTGTCTTTTTATTGGCAGTTATAATGACACCGATGATGTATGCAGCCACTGCAACATTCTTTGAACCTATCGGACTTCCTGCGTTAACATTCCCATTTATTTTAGTGACGTGGACACTGTTACTTGCTGGTCAAACACCTCCTCCAAATCGAATTAAAACCTCCTCATAAAAAAAGCGTCAATCGCCGCATCTAAGTTAAAAACTCAGCATGCTCGTATTGACGCTTTTAAAATCAAATACATTTCTCTAGTTATGTTAAATTAAACGCGATATCTATTCATTTTTCACTTCTTCAAAGTAAGCTTCATCTAAATGATTGATCACTAAATGTTCAATTTGCAGTGTCGTATGTGCCAAACCATATTTTTCTTTCAACAATGTTTCAAGCTTATTAATTGTTTGATACGCATCCACACTACTTCGACTATCCAAAACGACGTGAGCACTGAGTGAATAATGCTCTGTCGTAATTGACCATAAATGGAACTCATGGACGTCTAACACTTGATTAACAGATTTCATCGTTTCCATAATTTCATCGGTATCTAAATGTTCTGGTACAGATTCCATTAAAATCAACCAGGCATTATGCATGATTTTATACCCGCCACGCAAAATCACCAACGCAATCACCATACTCAAAATGGGGTCAATTAACTGAATACCTGTAAAGTAGATTAATACAACTGCAACAATGACACCGATTGAATTTAACAAGTCTCCCATAAAATGCCACAGCGCACTTTGGATATTAATATTATTTTCGCTCTTCAATGACCGCACTAAAATGATGGTTAGTACTATATTTACAATTAAGCCAATTGTAGCAATGACAAGCATTAAACCACTTTCTACAGGCTTTGGAAAAATAATACGGACAATCGCTTCATAAAAAATCCATGCCGAAATCACTGCCAATGCCAAACCATTTAAAAAAGCAGCGAGAATTTCGAAACGCAAATACCCAAATGTATATCGTGCAGTAGGTTTTCGACTCGCAAAATAGACAGCAAGCATCGATAAAGCAAGTGCAAAGACATCGCTTAACATATGGAACGAATCTGATAATAACGCTAGCGAGTTGGAAATAATCCCTCCAGAAAATTCAACAACTGTAAAAAAGAGCGTAATAATGAGTGACAACCACAAAGTCATTTTGGAATGCGTCTGTTTTTTTCTATGCTCCACGTGATGAAAATAGTTTCCTCTTGACATCATATCCCTCCTTGATAATTTTTCTCATTGCCCATAAACGACACGAGGTGAATACGGTCTCACCGCATTCACCTCAATTTTTTCGACTAAGCTTTGAAATTGTCATTCATTATTTCTTCATCTTGCTGATATTGTTGGTATGACAAGTATGCCACACCTGCTAGCACTGCTACTGCAATACCGCCAAAAATGTATGCAGACAATTTATAACATTGTTTCATAATATAAGCCTCCAGTTCATTCTATTCTAACATACCACTGTGCCAACAACTACAAACACGCTTTAGAAATATATTCTTTAAAAAACATCTATTTTTAAAACAACAAATATTTCAAGGTACTTAATTAAAAAAAATTTGACAATTATTTGAACTTAATGTATTATTTATATATCCTTTTTGAAAACCCTTTCAAAAAGAAAAATTATAAGGAGGCGTTTATATGTCGGTTTATTTAGCGCAATTACTTGAGTGGTTACCTCGCATACTGATCAATATCTTTATTTAACTTTGGCTAACTTTTACAAACAATATTCAAATGAGGTGGGAAAAAATGAAACAAAAACATGTCTACAGCATTCGTAAATTTAAAATCGGGGCATCATCAGCTGTTATTGCTTCTTTCTTTTTCATCGGGCTATTACAAACGCCTGTTTCAGCTGAATCTACATACGGGGGTCAAGAACCAAGTGACGCTTCTCATCAGGCACATACCCAATTAGAAAAACAACAGCAAGCTTCTGATGAAGAATCACAAAAATCTTTAAAAGATACAGAAACACAATCAAATAACGATGTATCTCAAGCACAAAGTGAACGAAGTACAACCGAGAAATATAACGCTCAAACGCAAACCGACGAAAACGCAACCGCTCAAAACAATCAAAAAGAACATGCATCTAACCATGACACGACAGCACCTGCACCATTGACGCATGCTACACAAACTGAAAATCATGTCAAAACACCTCAAGTGTCTCAACAACCTTTGAATTCTCCTGTCAAAGCACCTACTCAAAAAGCATCAAATGAAAATACACCTTCAACGACACCATCAGATGAAAAACAAACAGAAAGCAAGCAGACCGTTCAACCTACATCATCTGCAACTTACGCTGTAAAAGATGAGAAAACGGCCGCGCCTCAAACACTCAAATCAAATGAATGGACGAAACCCCATGTCGGACAGCCTGTCAAAACGGATTTAACTTCTACAAAAGAACAAGAGAAAGCGACAACTCAAACGCAAAGTCGTCAACGTCAAGCTGAAAAGTTAAATGAACAACCCAGTCAAAAAGCGAAACAAAACTATTATAAAAACCAAGAACCAATTGTTTTAGTTCATGGCTTTAACGGCTTTGTGGATGATAAAAATCCTACTGTCCTCTCACATTATTGGGGTGGAGAAAAGCTCAATATTCGTCAATATTTAGAAGAAAATGGCTACAACACTTATGAAGCAAGTGTCAGCGCATTTGGTAGTAACTATGACCGCGCTGTAGAACTGTATTACTACATAAAAGGTGGTCGTGTTGATTACGGTGCAGCGCATGCAGCAAAATATGGACATGCCCGTTACGGTAATACGTATGAAGGTATTTATAAAGATTGGGAACCTGGCAAAAAGATCCATCTTGTAGGTCATAGTATGGGTGGTCAAACGATTCGTGTGTTAGAAGAATTACTCCGTAACGGTAGTCAAGAAGAAATTGAATACCATAAAAAACATGGTGGCACAATCTCGCCTTTATTTGAAGGTGGACACGATAACATGGTCGCTTCAATTACGACTTTAGGTACGCCTCATAACGGAACACACGCAGCGGACTCACTCGGTAATGAGCCTATCGTAAGACAATTTGTATTTGATTTCGCAGCTGCATTAGCTAAAAATGATGCGCGTGTCGACTTTGGTCTTAACCAATGGGGACTTAAACGTAAACCTGGCGAAACAGATAAAGCCTATACTGAACGCATCAAAAATAATAATAAACTGTGGAAAACAAAAGATACTGGTTTTTATGATTTAACACGTGAAGGTGCAAGTGAAATCAATAAACATACTTCACTCAATCCAAATATCGTTTATAAAACTTATACAGGAGAAGCGACACACGCAACGCTATCAGGTAAACAAAAAGCAAATCGCGATCTATTTTTAACATTTGCTTTAACGGCTAACGTTATCGGTAAAGCTCCTGAAAAAGATTGGCGTGTCAATGATGGTCTTGTCTCTGTTGTTTCTTCTCAACATCCATATAACCAAGCATGGACAAACGCTACAGACCAAATCCAAAAAGGCATTTGGCAAGTGACACCAGTCCTTGAAGGTTGGGATCATGTCGACTTTGTCGGTCAAGATACGAACGATACGAATCATACACAAGAACAACTTCAAAATTTCTGGCTTAAACTTGCAGATGATTTAGTTAAAACAGAAGAAGTTGTAAAATAACAAGGAGGCGATGCATAGTGAGTGGAACACCGTTAGAGTTATTACTTTCTTTATTTAAAGTATTAAGAAACGTCTTTAAATTCTAATCTCAAAATGAAGCGCTAGGGTTTTTACGGTTGGTGTGACTACACATCGACCGTTTTTTTGTGTGAGATACGCTTGAATCATCTGAGCTCTATATTATCATGCGGACATAAGAAACCAATATCTTATAAAAGTGCAAAAACATTGAAATGACTAGGACCACACATGCGCTCCTTTTTAAGCACTGCATAACCCTAGTCATCTTTTTAATGAAACCGTGAAATTTATTTGATAATATCAATTAATTCTTTTTTAGCTGCAGCTCTTGCAGGAATCCAACCAAACACAATACCAATTAATGTGGATACTCCTACCGCAAGTACGATGGAACCGAAGCTGACTGCACTTTGTATATATTCCGGTGTAACGGCATCGACTAACTCTGCAATCAATATTCCAATGATTAAACCAATGATACCGCCAATCAGACATAGAATGACACTTTCAATTAAAAATTGTAATTCTATATCACGGCCTTTTGCACCAAATGCACGTCGAATTGCAATCTCCTCTGTCCGTTCTGTTACAGAGATGTACATCACATTCATCACGCCAATACCTGCTATAAATAGTGAAATCCCTGCGACAGCAGCAACAAAGTAAGTGATTGAATCAAATATTTTGCCAATCCCTTTCATTAATTCTTCAGTATCTGAGTATACATATTGACCTTGATCAATAGCTGCACCCTTTTTGTTCAGTTGATCAGCCACGCGTGTTGCAATTTCTTTTTTATTCGCATCTTCTCCAACTTTTAACACAAGTTGCGGAAACGCAGATTTTAGATGAGGTAAATAAGTTTCAACTGTCTTTGTAGGGATTTGAACAGCATCTGAGAGCTGTGCTTTATCCTTCACACCTACGACTTCAAATCCCATATCATCTATATAAATGGTTTTGCCTTTCACGTTACCTTTAAAAAGTGTGTCAGCTACTTCTGAAGAGATGACAGCAACACGTTGTTTTAAAGCATTATCATCTTTTGTAAAGCCTTTTCCATCAGAAACACCTGACACCGATTCACTTTTAACGACTGCAATATCTGTTTTCTTATTAACCGTTTTAGCTTCAGATATTAAACCTGAGCTTTCATCTTCTTTAATACTAGCATCTTGAACACCTTTCACTTGGCGCGCAATATCAATTTCCGTTTCAGTAAAAGGAGCGTCTTTAATCGGTTCAAAGTCGTCAGGCGTAAAGCTCACTAATGCTGTATCTTTTGCAGCCCCCGCATCACTAAACTGCTCGTTTGCTGTCTTTTTAAAACCATTCCCTAAAGACATAATGGTAATAACAGCAGCTATACCTATAATAATCCCAATCATAGTAAAAATATTACGGCGCTTGTTTTTCATAATTGACTTCAATGCAACGTGTATAATATTACCGAAATAGGTCATCGTTTCAACACCTCTTCTTTTTGAACACGACCATCGAGAATATGAATCACACGGTCCGCTTGTTCAGCTACTTTAGGATCATGCGTCACCACAATCATTGTGGTCCCTTGTTCTTTATTGAGTTGTAAAAACAATGCCATAATGTCTTTTGAAGTTTTTGAATCAAGCGCTCCCGTTGGCTCGTCAGCAATGATAAACTTCGGTTGATTTACTATGGCTCTCGCAATCGCAACACGTTGTTGTTGTCCGCCTGAAAGCTTGTTGGGCACCAAGTTTTCTTTCTCGAATAAACCAACTCGATGCAACATCTCAATTACACGGTCATTACGTTCAGAAGCACGAAGACCTGCGTAAAGCAACGGAATACTAACATTTTCTAGTATCGTATTGTTTTGAATCAACTTAAAATTTTGAAAGACAAATCCAACAGTTCGATTTCGAATAGCAGCCAACTCATTATCAGAACGTTTTTGATAATTTTCGCCATCAAATAAGTATTCTCCTTCATAACCGCGATCAATAAAACCAAGTATATTAATCAAGGTACTTTTACCTGAACCAGAAGGCCCCATGATAGCGACAAATTCGCCTTCATTAATTTTTAAATCGATATCTTTTAAAATATGATTATGCGTATTCCCATTTTTGAAGTGACGATTGATCTTTTTAAGCTCAATCATTTGGCCACCTCTACTTTCTCCCCATCTTTAATTTTTGAGTCTGGATTTTGTATTAAATGTTCACCCTTTTCAATACCTTGCGTCACAATGAAATCACCATTTTTTTCGTCATACTTAATTTTTGTACGATGTGCAATATTATTTTTATCCACTTTATATACATGGTTATCTTTAGTTAAAACAGATTTAGGTATTTTAAGCGTATCTAAAGGAATATTTGCTTCAACGGAGAATCCTGTTTTAACTTTAAAATCAAGGTCCCCAATGATGATTTTATATTTTGAAGTTTCTTTATCATTTTGACCTGATGGATGTGCATCGACTGGATTATTAGTCGTTAATGTTTGCGCATCTCCATGTGCATTTTCATCTAGACTTCCAGCTGTCGCTTCACTTTGTTGTCCTTTATCTTGATCATAACTTGTTGGAAGTTGTGCGATGCTTTTAATTTTACCTTTACCTTTTTGACCAGAACTTGTGACTTCAATATTAACCATGTCGCCAACTTTAATTTTATCCAAATCAAATTCAGAAACTGTCGTTTGAATAATTGGCTCTTTCGAAATCAGTTTAAGGATAGGCTCGCCTTCACCCACTTGTTGTCGATTGATTAATGAAATTGTGCCATCAAATGTCGCATTGATACTATTATTTACTTGACCGTCATATCGATTAAGTTGCTTCCAAGCCGTATTAATCGCTTGTTGATCACCACTTTGTTGTGCTTTTAAAAGTTGATCATTCAATTTTTGACGTTGTGCCCCATCAATATCATAGTTAATCAGCGGTGTGCCTTGAGATACACTTTGACCGTCTTCAACTTGTGTACTTAGAAATGTTCCGAGTTGCGCATTGTTTAAGTATGTTTTAATTGTTTCTGGAGAGACTTTCCCAGAAATACGAATTGGTTTTTCGCTTTTTACTGTATATGTATTGTATCCTTCGCCATCATTGCCTCCACCGATATGACTAAAGTTTTTAACGAGAAAAGCAATTCCTGTCAAAAAGATAATGCCAATGATTGACAATGCGATTAATGTCCTCTTCTTCAAAATTAAAAATCCTCCTTAATGTTATAATTTGTATTTTTCTGTATTATAACATTAAAAAGGACTCCATATTTTATGTATTCAAAATATTTAATAATTGTTTTATAATTCAGCAGCCAAGCTCAAAATCGTATCTTCTAAGAAAGCCGAGCCTAATGCTAGCAAGACAATGAGTACAATTGTTAATAAGCCTAAAATTAAGGAAGCACGTAATGATAAGCGGCTCGTCGCATAATAGACGATAAATGTCACATACCCTTTAAATATCGTCTGCACATCAAAAGCAGCGAGGTAGGTGTTACCTGGAAGAAAGATATTCAAACTTGTAATAATGTAAGCTGGTGCAGGTAAATGTAATGCAAGTTGAATCACAATAACAACCAATGAAACAGTTGTCACAATAAGCGAATGGCTTAGAGAGGCTGATAATATCGTCTTAGGTGTCACATCTGAATTTAGAAATTTCGAAATCATCATAAAAACAACAAATGTAAATAGAAAGCTAATCACGCCACCCATCAGACTGCTTGAAACATCGGTTAGCCAATGAATTTGATGAATTTCTTCTATATCTTGTTTAGAATAGCCAAAGCCTTCTAACAACTCGGTATTATCTGTGTCATATTTTAATATTAAAGAATAAATAACAGTAATCAAAATAAGTAAAAACGACTTGACTTTCCACGTTGGATAATCCCGTAAGTTTTCAAAATGTTGGAATAAAGGGAGCTTCGTTTTGACCAACTTTAAATCCTCCTCTAAAAAGTTAATATTATATTATCACATTGCAAGGTAAAATATACTATTAAAAGTTAAAAATTCTAAAATATGCCATAACATATGAGAAAACTACAATATAAAGTATAAAATTATAAATTTTAATGATACAATCTAATATAAATATAATTTAGGGAGGCAATTCATGAATTACTCAAAACTATTACATATTGAATCTTTTGTTAAAGAGAGGCATCAACCTAAAGTTCTGGTTAAAATTCTGGTTTTTACTATTCTCGCTTGTTTAATGAGTTTATTAACCACCTTACTCATAGACTTTAATGATGTGCTCATCAATCAGGTGGGGCTTTCGCCGACTGAAGCTGAGCAAGCGTTGTCAATAACGAGAGTGGCAAGTGTGATTGGGACTTTTATTGTCTCTTGGTTTTTATTAGCGATATTCTTCTTAATCACTTGGGTAATAACAAAGATTTTTAAATCAAACGTCTCAGCTAAAGTTGTTTTTGCATCATTATTACGTTACTCGATTATTATGGCTTCTGTAAGTTGTGTTGTTCTTTTCATCCAGTGGCTTTTCCATATCGATCCAAGCATCGTTAGTATTGATTCGTTAAACATCTTCGCACCTAAAAATAAATGGTTAGGCGCTATCAGCCTAAGAAATATAATTACAGCTTGGTTCTTTGGTATTATGCTCCACTCTTCTTTTCGTATCAGTCAAAAATGGTCATGGATAGGGGCACTTGCTGTATTCATTGTGTTGTTCGTCTTCTCTGGCCTTGCTTAATTGAAAAATGTAAAAGAGAACAGGACGAGCCGAAGACTATAAGCTGAGGCTGTCCCCTCGAAAAGTGACGTCATACAATACGAACTTTTATCATAAAAAGGAAGCGCTCAGACGATTTACTGTTGAAAGTCATCTGGGCGCTTTTTATTTAGGAATTGATGCCACAGCCTGTCACCTATATTAACAAACGGTTGTGCATTAAGCTGCTGAATCGACAATATTATTCATTGTACGTCTGACACTTTGCGCATACATAGCGCCAAATTTGACTAAATGCACCATCAATAAATAAAGTTCATAAAATTGGATACGTAAATTCGCACCCTCACTTAATGGATAAGCTTCATTATAGGCATGATAAAAAGCATCATCAAAGCCTCCGAAAACTTTTGTAGCACCTAAATCAAACTCTCGATCCCCGTATAATGGTGCAGGATCAAATAACGCTGGACGACCATCTGTTAAAAACATATAATTACCAGCCCATAAATCGCCATGCAAGAGTGAAGGTTCACTATCATGTTGCTTTAAAGACGTGATCATAATCTTCCGGACCTCTTCAAATAAAGCATCATCACTTTCCGTCCATAATCCACGATTCCGAATCGTTTTCGCTAAAGGATCCATACGTTGGTTAATAAATAGTTCTGACCATGTCTTTGTCCATTCGTTATTAAATTGAACATCCCCACCTTCAAAAGGCAAAGGATACCCAAATCTTCCTTGTGGCTCGTGGGTATGGTGTAGTTTTGCGACAAGTTGTCCTAATTCGTGTTGACTGCCACTTTGCCCTTCTTCCAAATAGCTTAATAACAAGTAGGCATCTTGGTCAATTCGACCTTGATCAATGACGACAGGTGCCGTCACCCCCGCTTCCTCAAAAGCTTTTAAACCTGCCACTTCTGCATCATAAAATGAGGCCGCTCTATTTTGTTGCACTAACAAAAAATATGTTTCATTGCTTGTTTCTACACGATAAGCTTGATTGACATCGCCACCACTCACAGCGGTAATATTTTGAATATCTTGAAGTGGCAATTCACGATACCATTGTTCCAACATAAAACCTCAATCCTTTCTAAATGAGCACTTTTTCATTTAAACAATCACAACGTAACGACTTCGCTATTCGCAACATTTGTGCAAGTTAATGGCCTTGAAACTATTGCCAAATTATCATGGTGCCTTACCAGATTGAAAATACGATTATAGGTTACGACGCACATCTGGCTTAAATATTTTTCATTTTATTAATTTCCCTGATGAGCCCCCTGTTAAAACAAAATATTTTAATGTCCGTATATGCTTCGTTATACTAAATAATATGAAATTATGCACAAAGGAGTTGCAATACTATGGAAGATCGACGTCAATTGTTGCTAGATACATTTAATTACAGATTTGCGACAAAACGTTTTGATGCAAGCAAAAAAATATCAGAAGCAGATTTTAATACCATTCTTGAAACAGGTCGATTATCGCCAAGTTCGCTTGGTTTTGAACCTTGGCAATTTGTCGTTATTCAAGATCCAGCCATTCGTGCTGCACTTAAGCCTATGAGTTGGGGTGCACAAGGCCAATTAGATACAGCGAGTCATTTTGTTGTTATTTTAGCACGTAAAAATGTCCGTCCAGAAAACAATTACGTTCAACATTTATTACGTGATGTCAAACACATGGATGAAACGATGATCCAACAAATGAGTGAAAAAACGACTTCATTCCAAGATAAAAACTTAAATCTTTATGAAAGTGAGCGTGCATTGTGGGATTGGGCAAGTAAACAAACGTATATTGCACTCGGCAACATGATGACGTCTGCTGCATTCCTAGGTATTGATTCATGTCCAATTGAAGGTTTTCAATATGATGAAGTGGCTGAATTATTAAGCGAAAAAGGCATCATTGATGATGAAAACTTTGCGCCATCTGTAATGGTCGCATTTGGTTATCGAGAAGAAGACCCAAAACGTGAAAAAACACGTCAAACCCAATCAGAAGTTGTAAAATGGGTTTAGGTTGAAAACATATTATCTATGTTACACAATGAAGATTCGAGGAGACTTCAAGACATAAAATCTTTGTTAACCTTGTCTTCATGAACACGCTTGTATTGGGACAGAAGATTCTAGTCTAATGCTGTCCCCTTAGTAAGCAAAATTTTATTATAAAAAAAGAAGCGCTAAGATGATTTTCTATTCAAATTCATCTTAGCGCTATTTATTTTGGGATTGATGTCACAGCCTCCTCATTTTTGTTTATGGACAGTCATGTAGCACTAAAATAGCCTCATATTTTTCTGAATATTATGATAAAATTAAAACTGTCACAAATAAAGGGGGTATGTGGTTATGCGTAATTTCGTGACACTTTTAATTATCGTCGTTTTTATTCTCACAGCATGTAGCCGTGATCACCATGAGCAGTCGAAAAGTAAGACATTTCCAAATCGTACAATTGAAATTATTGCACCCGCTTCACCAGGAGGCGGTTGGGATGCAACTGCCCGTGCCATACAGAAAATCATGCAAGATCAAAATTTAACTGATCAAAATATCACTGTCATTAACAAGCCTGGCGGTGGTGGTGAAGTAGGATGGCAATATCTAACAGAACGCCCTGCTTCTTCCATTGCTATCAACTCCAGCTTATTACTGTCTAACCATGAATTAGGATTAAGTGATTTAAGTCAACGCGACTTTACACCTATCGCTATTTTGGCGACAGAATGGATTAGTCTATCCGCTTCTAATCATTCTCATCTCAAATCAGGAAAAGAAGTCATGGAAAAATTAAAAAAGAATCCGAAATCGTTAACAATTGGTGTTGCACCTGGATTAGGAAATAATGACCACCTCGCATTTGTACAGGCTGCAAAAGCTTACGGTGTCGATGTAAAAAAGTTAGATTTCCTTGTTTATAAAAGTGGCGGTGATTTAGAAACAGCGCTTTTAGGGGGACATGTTGATGTTGCTTCCACTGCAGTCTCTGAAGTAAAAACACAACACCAAGCCGGAAAACTCAAAGTCCTTGCTACTACATCAGATAAACGAATACAAGGATTAGAAGATGTGCCAACCTGGAAAGAACAAGGTTTAAATATTGTTTTTCCACACTGGCGTGGTGTCATGGGACCTAAAAATATGTCCAAAACAGAACGTGCCTATTGGAATAAGACTATGAAAAAAGTCGTTCAATCTGACCAGTGGAAAAAAATACGACAAAACAAAGATTGGGATGCATTTTATAAAGACAGTTATGAAACAGAAGCCTTTTTAAATGCACAACAGAAAAAATATCAGCAACTGATTCAAGATGCTGGATTTTAAACAAAGGGGGTTTAAAATATGGCAAAATTCATTCCACCTCTCGTCTGTCTTATGATAGGCATTATCTATTTGATACTTTCGCTTCATCTCCCTATTTCTAGAATTGGAGATCCACAAAGCCCAAAATATTTTCCAGTTTTGATTTCAATTTTACTCATTAGTTCAAGTATCATCTATTTCTTTCAAATGTATAGTGACAAAGCAGTTTCTTTTGAAGCATTCAAACAACTTTGGACGCCCTTAGTCATAAAAAGAATCGGTTTAACTTGTTTATTTATTTTGATTTATACACTTATTTTTGAACGTGTGGGCTTTTTAATTTCAACCATACTCTTTTTAGCTGCAGTCATGTTCCTAATCAACGGATTTAAGCATTGGCTAAAAAATTTAGTAGTCGCAATTGTCTTTTCTGGGGTGGCATGGTATACCTTCTCACACCTGTTAGACGTCAGCTTACCATAAAGGAGGGTTTTCAATGGGAATAGATTTAAATAGTTTTTGGGAAGGATTAACAACCGCCTTCCAACCTATGAACTTATTATGGATTGTTGTTGGTGGATTCTTAGGTACTGTTGTCGGTATGTTACCCGGACTTGGCCCAGCCACTGCAGTTGCCGTTCTTATTCCAGTCACGTTTGGGATGAATCCTGTGAGTGCACTTATTTTGATGATTTCAATCTATTATGGCGCGATGTACGGTGGTTCGAGAAGTTCGATATTACTCAACACACCGGGCGACGGATCAGCAATTGCTGCTACATTCGATGGCTATCCTATGACACAAAATCACCAAGCCGGTAAAGCTTTAACAATTTCAGCTGTGGCTTCTTTAATTGGCGGTTTGACTTCTGTCATTGGTTTTATACTACTTGCAAAGCCTTTATCTAACTTTGCACTCAATTTTGGTCAAAGAGAGTATTTTGTGCTCTTTTTATTTACCTTATCTATGATTGTAACGCTATCACTTGGCAAAATGGTAAAAGGCTTCATCGCAATGTCTATCGGCTTAATGATGAGCACAATCGGTGTTGATTTACAAACAAGTGTGTATCGCTTCACATTTGATATCACACATTTAAGTGAAGGTGTTGATTTTCTTGTTATCATTATCGGTGTTTATGCAGTTGCAGAAGTCTTCTATAATTACATGCACTTAGATACGTTAGAACCGCCTAAAGCTGACCTCGGTTCAATGAAATTGACTAAAGAAGATTGGAAGCGCACGCGTTGGACGATGTTACGTCAAAGCCCTATTGGATTTCTCATTGGTGTATTACCCGGGGCAGGTGGATCTGTCGCATCCCTATTAAGTTACGCCACTGAAAAACAAATTTCTAAAAACAGTAAAAAATTCGGTAAAGGCGCTATCGAAGGTGTCGCTGCGCCTGAAGCTTCAAACAATGCTGCTTCTGTTGGCTCACTTATTCCATTACTAACGATGGGTGTGCCTGGTTCAGGTACGACAGCTGTCATCCTGGGGGCTGTTGTTATGTTAGGTTTGCAACCTGGACCTCTATTATTTGAAAAACAGCCTGAAATGATTTGGACATTAGTTAATAGTATGTTTATCGGTAACATCTTTTTAGTGATTTTGAATATCGCACTTATCGGTTTATTGTTGAAAATTTTAAAGACACCTCCAAAAACTTTGTATCCTATCATCTTGGTTCTCGCCTTTTTAGGCACTTATACGTTAAGTTACAGCGTCATTGATTTTTACATCCTTTTGATTTTTGGCGTCGTCGGTTTATTGTTGAAATTGCTCGATTTTCCAATTTCTCCATTAATTTTAGCTGCTATCATCGGTTCAGATATGGAACAAAATTTCCGCAAAAGTTTAATCACGAGTCAAAATCATTTAAGCGACATTTTCTTTGGCTCTCCGATTGCGATTGTATTAACACTTATGACGCTCCTTTCACTATGTTATCCATTCATGATGAAATTCATTAAATCGAAGCGAAGCAACACTTAACGAAAAAGATGTCCATACCTAAAAGAACAGCACCAACTATACATTGCTAGTGCTGTTCTTTTAATTCAACTATTTTTGTGTTTAAGAGATTGCTTTTACAAATTGCTTGTTCGCTGTTAAATATGCACCCGTAGTTGTTTTTAACCGCGGTGTTTGATTTGCAGTATAAATGATTTGTTCGATTGTTAAAGTATCGCCAGGCTTTAAACTATCGATCGGCTCTTTTTTAAATGATCTTGAATCATATAAATAACATGCTTTAATAATTTCAACAGTTTTAGGGACCTCAGTATAATACTGCTCATCAATTTTATTGAGTTGTTCTACAAATTTTTGATTAGCCGTAATCAACTCCCCTTCTACAGTTTGAAGTCGAGGTGTATCATTTGATGAAGCCACAATCTTGCTAATATAAAATGCTGTTCCGGGTTCGACATCACTAATTGGCTTTTTAAAATCTTTATCTTCATACCGCTTAATTTTTTTAATTGTCACAACGCGCTTAGGATTCTCTTTAAAATAGCTATTTGAACTGCTAGAAGCACCTTTTTTATTCTGAAATTCTACTTTAAAATTTTGACGCTTCATGACCCTGTCTTGTTGATGTGTTGGATAGGAAGCATTTACAAGCGTCTCTTCATATCCATTAAATTTAATCTTAAGGTTAATATTGTAGCTAGCCATACTTGCTAAATCTTTTGTCTTTATTGCTATTACATCATTATCCAATTGAAAATTTAATGATTTTGCATGAGCTGCATTATTAATTTCTACGGCTAAAACGTCTTTAATTTCAACTTTTTCTCCACGCAACAAATGAATCCATTCATAATCTTCCCCATTGATTCTTCGAGTTCCCAAATAGACTGGATAACATTCGATCGGTAAATTTTTAAAGTGATGCTGATTGACATATAACGCTTGGTAGACCTGTCCATTTTCTATAAATAACGATTGACTTGATTGGTGTACGAGCGTTTCTAACAATTGCTCAAAAATCTCTTTATCGTACGTTTTATATGCATCGTAAAGCATACGGTAAACATCCATCGTCAACAATTGCGGAATAGTGAACCCTTTTTGTTCAATTATCGATACCGCTTCATCAAATATTTGATAATAATCTTTTCGAGATAATGATTTTACGAATGTCTTTGTATGAAACATTCGGCGCATAAAATCCAATTCTACGAAACGCGCGCATATTGCTTTTAAAGCTGCTTTAGGGATATCTAAATTTACGACTTCTTTTAATATTTCCAAATTGATTACAGCTTTCTCATACACAGATGTTTGTTTCACTAATGATACGTTCTCTTGATAGCGATTTGTATGGTATACCCCTACAGGCGTCATTGTTGCGGTTTGCGCCTTACTGATTAATTCAGAGAAAAATAATTTATCTTCTCCATATTTTCTATGTTTAAATTCAATATTATGGTCTATAACGAGTGATTTCTTAAAAACCTTACCTGGAGGACCCACTGAACGAAAAATCTTTTCTATACTATAAGGTACTAAGTGTTGATCTTCTTTATATGAAGCAAATAAAGCAACTTTTTGAACTTTGTTGTTTGTGTGCTTATATATTTGTCCAAATCCAATATCATCATGATTTTCATCTAAACTTTTTACTAATGAAGGAAAACCTTTGTCATCTAACCAATCATCCGCATCCAAAATAGCAATGTATTTTCCGTTTGCTGCTTTGATGCCTATATTTCTTGGTTCTGACGGTCCTCCCGAATTCGTGTCTAACTCAATTAAATGTATAAAGTGGTAACGCTCAACATACTTTTTAATTAATTCCACTGAATTATCAGTAGAACAATCATCTACAACAATAACTTCCATTTCATCTTTTTTAAAATCCAAACGAACAAGAGAGTCTAAACATTTCTCAATAAATTCTGCCTTGTTATATACAGATATAACAATTGAAACTAATTCCCCCATAAATATATCCCCCTCATATAATACTTAAAAGATGTTATTATGCAGTAAACCCTTATTCTTAATTCATTAAACATGTATGAATTTGTCATTATATCATAAAACACGAAATTTTCTTTTAAATATCTAAAGTTCTATATTTTTTGAAAATTGTTTCTAACTATTATTGTCTTTGCTATTTTATATTACATTTTAATGTTATAATACCAAATGTTAAATTGAATTCTGAAAGGATGATTCTTATGAACGCGCTATCGATAATAGTGCCTTTTTACAACTCAGAAGAATATATCTCGGATTGCATCAGTTATCTTAAACGTCAACGCAATCAAAATTTTGATTTAATTCTCGTTAATGATGGTGCAACAGACAATAGTGAATCATTATTAAACAATGCTTTAGAAGACTATGATAAAGAAGTAAAATATATTAAATTAGAAAAAAATCATGGGCATGCATATGCGCGTAATATAGGAATCAATGCAGTTGAAACACCTTATTTTATGTTTGTAGATGCCGACGATAAACTTGCTACATATGCAGTTAATTTTTATTTAAAACATCTGAAAAGTTATGATGGTTTAATTGCACCTGTCCATGAGTTTACATTAAATATGCCACAATATGTCAATCAAGATCGTGTTCAAATTAAATACTTAGATACAAAGCAAAACCCTAATTCTTTCTTAAGAAAAAATACGGTTTGTAATATTATTTTTAAAACAGCTATTGTTAAAGGACATAACATCCAATTTAATGATGCACTACAAGTCTATGCAGACTGGTCTTTTATTCTTGAATACATCCAATATGCCGAGCATTTCGTCCGAATTACAGACTTCCCATTCTATTTCAAAGGCGAAGTCTATGACCCATTTGAAACGAATACTTTATCTGAGCAGGATTTTGACTTTCTCTTTGAGGATTACGCAAAAAGCTTTGTCGATGCACTAAGTCGTATCAAAAACAAAGATACACGTGCTTTTATTAAGCAACGGATGCTCAACAAACTTCATAATGAGTTCTCACCTAATTTACAAGAAACATCTGAGCGCTACAATGCGCATCAAGATACATTGGCGCAAGTGGCACGTCATTTAAATGGTGCTATTTTATCTGAGAAAAAGATACTGTTCTTTTTCGAAATGTTAGCATTAGCGTTTAAAAAGCCACAAACAGCTGCAAAAATTAACCGACTACGTTTTATTACGCGTCATATGAAGCGTATTGTATTACGGCAAAAAAACAAAGAATGCTCTGAATACTTTTTGACTGATAAAGTTGAAAATGTAGATGAGAAAACAGTTGTTTTTGAATCATTTGGCGGAAAAAACTACAGTGATAGTCCTAAATATATTTATGAATATATGCGTGATCACTATCCAGAACTTAATTATAAGTGGGTATTCAGTGACCCAGAAGTCAATCAAGTCCCTGGAAATGCACAAAAAGTTAAGAAAAATTCAAAAGCATACTATCAAGCTTATTCAGATGCTAAGTTTTGGGTATCTAATGCACGGGTGCCACTCTTTTTAAATAAAAAACCAAACCAAGTCTATATCCAAACTTGGCACGGAACACCACTTAAACGACTTGCGAATGATATGAAAGTGGTCCGAATGCCTGGTACAACGACAGCACTGTATAAACGGAATTTCCATAAGGAAGCATCACGTTGGGATTATTTAGTTTCACCTAACCGCTACTCTTCGGAAATATTCCGTACCGCTTTTTGGATGCCACCTGAAAAAATATTAGAAATCGGCTACCCACGTAATGATATTTTAGTGAATCGCGCTGACGATGTAGCGCTACAAAAAGAAATTAAAGAAGAATTAAACATTCCAGAAGGTAAAAAAATCATCATGTATGCCCCAACATGGCGTGATGATGAGTATATTAAAAAAGGTAAGTACACTTTTGAACTCAAAATTGATTTACCGCGTTTACAAAGAGAACTCGGCGACGATTATGTTATCTTATTGCGTATGCATTATTTAATCGCCAATGCACTGGATTTAAATGGCTATGAAGACTTTGCTATTGATGTATCAAACTACAACGACATTTCAAGACTTTACTTAATTAGTGATTGTTTAATTACTGATTATTCATCCGTAATGTTTGACTATGGTATCTTGAAACGCCCACAATTTTTCTTTGCTTATGACATTGAAAAGTATGATAAAAATCTCCGTGGTTTTTATATTGATTACCATAAAGACTTGCCTGGTCCTATCCATACTGAACCTGGCGATTTAATCGAAGGTCTTAAAAATATTGATCATGTTGCACAAACGTATGATAAGCAAATCAATGCTTTTTATAACCGCTTCTGTGCGATCGAAAATGGACGTGCTGCTCAATATATTGGTGATATGATTTACGAAACCATTCAACAGACACACAAACAGTAAACGAAAGCCCTTGTTCACGAAACAAACGATGTGAACAAGGGCTTTTTATAATATGAAATTTTTCGATTTAAAATAACAAGGATATACGCAGTGATTACTGATATAGGGCTAATAAAGATTTTGTATAAGGTGCGCGTTCTTCATGAAATAAATTTTCTATTGGAAAAGCGTCTACAATTTCTCCCGCTTTTAATACGATAATGCGTGAAACAATTTTTTGCAAAAAAGCGATGTCATGTGAAATAATCACCATTGCTTTTTGTGTCCGCTTCGCATGTGCATTTAATTGTTGTGCCATTTTATCTTCAGCAACGACATCCAAATGGGCAGTGACTTCATCACAAATTAATAACTCAGGCTGAAGCATTAACGTCCGTATCACATTAAATCGTTGAAGTTGCCCTCCGCTTAGTTCAGCCGGATAGCGCTTTAATAATGTTTCAGATAACTGCATTTGCTGCATGAGTTCATCACGATAGTGACAATAAAACTCGCGTTGCTTTTGATTGTAATGACACGCTTCATTCATAGAAGCTTCAATCGACAATTTCGGATTAAATGCATGTACGGCATGTTGATATATAGGTAAGACATGTTGAAAAGTTGAAATGACTTGACCGCTTTGTGGTACGACTTCTCCTAACATAACACTGGCTAAAGTTGACTTCCCCGAACCACTTTCACCTAGAATCCCTACTTTTTCATGGGCTTCAATTTTTAATGAAACATCTTTCAGTGCTTGCTGTTTTTGATATTTAACGTTGATATGCTCTAATTGAATCATTCAACTCGTCCCTTCTGTAACGGATGACGATAGCTTAAAAGTTTCGCACTATAAGGATGTACAGTCGCCGAATTAAAATGCGACCATGTCCCTTTGTCGATGAGTTGCCCCTGTTTCAAGACGTAAATATAATCACTAAAACGTGAAACATGGGCTAAGTTGTGCGTCACAATCAATAAAGTGACTTGATGTGATTGCGCTAAATCACAAAGTAAGGTCATAATTTGATGTCCTGTAACGACATCTAATGCCGCTGTCGGTTCATCCGCTATAATAAGTGAAGGCTTTAGCATCATGACACTCGCAATTAAGACACGCTCCAGTTGTCCTCCCGATAACATAAATCGGTAGCGCTTTGACAAATCTATTGCTTCGAGTCCTACCCACCCTAAAGCTGCTTGAACATGGGCTTCAGCCGTTTCATGTGAAACTTGATAGTGTTGACGATAAATGCCAATGAGTTGTTTCTTGATGGGCATGTGATCATTAAAACTATGCGTATAGTCTTGTGAAATATAGCCAATATGTCGCCCTAAGTAGGGTTTGAGTGTGCGTTCAGATACGTTTCGATATAAAAATGCATTATAAGAAACACGACATCGCTCTGGCAAGACACCGAGCAAACTTTTAATAAGCATGTTTTTGCCAGCACCACTCTCGCCAATTAATAGATTCACTTGTGAAGTATAAAGCGTGAAGTCGACATTTTGAACAATCGTTTTTTCTGCATCATGAATCGTCCAATCACGAATTTCAAGTAATTTATCCATTAACGTGACGCTCCTTTCTTGTAAAATAGTCACGTAAGGCATCACCTGTCAGCTGGAAAATTAAAATCGTAACCGTAATCATCACCGCGGGTGCAAACAATAAAAGGGGAGCTGAAGTCATAAAATCACGACCTGCATTCAGCATGGCGCCCCATTCAGGTAAAGGCGGTTGCGCTCCTAATCCAAGAAATGAAAGTGCCGAGATATATAGAATAATTTTACCAAAATCAACAGTAGCCACTACTAAAATCGAAGGCAACACGTGTGGCAAACAATGTCGCCATATAATGATGGGCGTAGGCACTTTATAAAATTTTGCCATCCTAATATAATCCTTGCCGCTTACACTTTTAACGATGGTCCGTGATAAGCGCGCATAAGTCATCCATCTTAACAAAATCATGGCGAATACAATATTCCAAATGCTTGGTTTCAACAGACTGGCCATTGCAATCACTAATACAAATTCAGGAATACTTAAACCAATATCAATGATACGCATGATTATTTGGTCTAATTTTCCTTTGAAATAGCCTGCGAGCATCCCTATTGGCACACCCACCAGTATCGTTAATAACAGTGTTAACAAGCTAATTAACAACGTGTACCGAGCGCCTATCACAAGACTTGCTAACAAATCCCGGCCATAATCATCTGTGCCTAACCAGTGTGCTGCACTGATAGGTAAAAGACTTTCATCTAGTTTCACATCAAAGGCAGCCTGTTTCGAAACAATCACTTGAGCAACAATGAGTAAACATAAATAACCGATACATATCCACACAATGAAAGGTAACTGACGTCGCTGCTTTTTCATTGTGAAGACACCTCATATTCAGCTGTTTCTAATCGTAGAGACTCTGTCTTTTGATATTGTAAACGTTGCTTTGGATCTAAAAACAAAATCAGCATGTCGCTTAACATATTCGCCAAGACTACAATCACACCCATCATTAAAACTATACCTTGAATGACGGGATAGTCTCTCGCACGCACACTATCCACTAAAAATTGCCCTAACCCCGGAATGCTAAATACGCGCTCTATCACTACTGTCCCTCCTATTAAACTTCCTATAGATAAGCCTAATATGGTTACAACAGGTACCAGTGCAGGTTTCAATATATCTGTAAAGAATATGTACCGTTCAGACATACCGCGTAAACGTGAAGCGGCAACTTCTCGACTTTGATACAAGTTCATCACTGTAGATCTCATCAAACGAATATAATAGGCGCTCATTCCAATACTCATTGCCATTACGGGTAACACCAAGTGAAGCGGCGAAGCATACCCAGATGCAGGTAAAATATTTAAACGGACTGCAAAGATATGAATGAGAACAATACCTAAAAAGAACGACGGAAGACTCACTGTCATTGATGTCGCGGTACGAATCAATCGATCCATTTTACTATTTGGATGACGCCCAGCCCATATCCCAAGAGGTAATGCCGTCATCATGACGACCATTATCGTCAATATGGCAATCAATATTGTAGGTTGCGCATGAAATATAAGCGCTTTGAGCACGGGTTCATGCGTTTGATAACTCACACCAAAATCAAAATGAATCACGTTTACCAACCATCGTCCATATTGTATAAACCATTGATCATTTAAACCATACGCTTGGCGCGTGGCATTGATAGTCGACTGTGACACATTCGCTTCTCCAACATGAAGCATATGAACCACTGGATCGCCTGGTGTCAACTTCATTAAAATAAAAGTAATCGTTGATAAAATCCACAGTACACTGATCATTTTAACGATTAAGCGAACAAATCTTTTAATGCGCATTTGTCATATCAATCTTTTCATCAACTAAATAGATGCCTTCTGGTGTTGCTTTAAAGTGACTCACATTTCGGTTAAGACCATCAACCGTATCATTGTAAGTAATATAACTTGCTGGTATATCTCGTGCGGCTGTTTCAATAATGTCATTAGATAGTTTCTCACGTTCGCCTTGATTGACCGTATGATTTAATTGTTCAATCATTGCCGTCACTTTTGAGTTTTTATAGGCCCCTTTATTGACCGAACCATCTTGATGGTAGGCTTGATTGAAGAAGTAACCTGTATCCCCACGCGGAATCGTTCCAAAGCTGTACATTGTTGCATCCCACTGGGAACGATCTGCTAAATAACCTTCAATATCATCAACTGTTCGGATATCTATATCGATATGGGCTTTTTTGGCATCCGACTGAATGACTTGTGCCATTTTAGGTAATTCTGGACGACCTTCATATGTAATTAGTTGAATTTTTAAAGGGCGGGCATCATTATAACCTTCTTTTTCCATTATTGCCCTTGCATCTTGTATATTCTGTTTTTTCACTGCTTGATGCTTAATAAAATCAAGATGATCATTAAAAGGACCTGTAGCTGGCTGGGCAAAGCCTTTCGAAATTTTCTCTGCAATACCTTTTCTATCAATGACCGCATCTAGCGCTTGGCGGACAGGGCGTGTCATCTTTTCACTTTCTTGATTATAAACGACCATCTGTGTTCGATAACCTGATACACGCGCTATTTTTGTTTGTTCCGACTTGGCTAATTGCTGAATACGATTCACAGGGACATCGGTGATTAAATCAGCTTGTCCAGATTCTAGATGACTGACACGCGCATTTCCATCTTCTTGGTAAGTGACATTCACACCATCAAGTTTGGGTTGTCCATGCCAATATTTTGAATTTCGGTCTAGGCTCATTTTTTGCGAACGTTGATAACTTTTGATTTGATAAGGCCCCGTTCCTACAGGATGTGTATTTAAATCTGTTTTAGCATCCACGTCAAAAATCGCCACATAAGGATTAGCTAATTCAGAGGCGAGTTCAGGATAGGATGATTTTGTTGTAATCGTTACTTTTTGGCCTTGAGCCTTAATATTTTTGATGGGTAGTGTAGATTTAACAAAAGGACTCTTTTTCAATGCTATTTCTAGACTTTTTTTAACTTTTTCACCCGTCAGTGGGACCCCATTTTGGAAATGGATATGATCTTTAAGTTTAATTTCTAACTGGTCTGACGAATTGTAATGATACGATTGTGCTAACCAAGGTTGAATTTCACCATTTTTTGAAACCTTAAATAGTGTTTCTGCCGCACCTACGCGCACAGGAACGTCCGTTTCATAGGGAGCAATTGAAGTTGTTTTCAAAGGGAGCTCAATATCCAATATCTTCTCTTTAGAATGCGAAGAAGTTCCGCAACTTGCGAGCAATAATGAGGCCGTCGTAAATAATGCCACTGAACGCTGATATTTCATAGTTAAATGCCTTCTTTCTCTATATAAGAATAAAATAATTAACTATGATATTATATCAAAAAAATATTTAAGCACCAAATTAGCTTTCAGGAACTGTTTGTTTTTGTTGGTCCAAATGATCTAAAAAGCGTTTCGCTTGTTGGTTAATTGTCTTAAAGTCGATACCTTGTTGTTGAGCAGCAAAAACACAACCGCAGTAACATTGGCGGAAAATATCATAATCTTGACACATCGTAATAGAACGCTCATATCCTTTATTTTTTTTGAAGTCGCTCGGTAAATATTTTACATCATAGATTTGTTGTACATCTAAGCCGATTTCATTAATCAATTGTGCATTTTTCTTTGGTGACAATGTGATTGCACTACCAAAGTAATCGTATCCCATTTCAACTGCAGCTTCAGCAACCATCTCAAGGCGCATACCAAAACATGCTGAACAACGTGCGCCGCCTTCAGGTTCTTCAGTTAGCCCACGAGATTTAGCCATTTTCATAAATTCGTGTGGTTCATATGGCGCTTCGATATATTTTACATGACTGCCTGTACGTTCATTAAAGTCATTGACAAATTTTTCTTGTACACGCGCACGACGAAGATACTCATTTTTAGGATGAATATTAGGATTCGCAAAGTAAATTGCAACGTCTGCATGTTCAGTCAAAAACTCAAGTGTATAGGTACTACATGGCGCACAACAACTATGCAGTAGTATCGATGGGCGCTCGTTTTCTCTTTCCCAGTTCATGATCATTTTTCGTAAAACTTTATCATAATTAATTTTTTGGTTTTTCATTTTATCTAGTATTTGTTCTGCTTGAATCATTTTGCTCCCCCACTTATAAAAAATATCATTGATACATAAAATATAACATAAATCACTAACGCAATGAATGATTCACTTGAGCTCAATGATAAGAGGATTCGCCGTTAACAGACCCGATGATGACCTCAAGAATATATTTTTTACTTCAGACTCGCCCTTTATGTTATAATACTTTTTAGCTCGTAAATGAGGTGATTAAATACTTGAGCTTTTATGAATATATGCAGATTTACATTGGTGATGATACCCCATTAGGTGATTTGGCGAGACATATGCATGCAGATGCTAGATTTCCTAAGGAGCTTCATACGTCCGATGAAATATTAGCATGCTTTCGTGAAGCTTCATGTCTCGGTCAATTGAATTTAGCTGTTATTAAACGAGCGATTGCAATTTATTTGCAATTTGGACAAAGCTAAATGAAGACCTCACATTCACTTTATATGGAATGTATCACCTCTAACAACGCCTCTTGCGCTCAAGTCAAGAGGCGCCTTTTTTATTTAGTTACTTCTCTCTAAGCATCAGACGCCAATAAAAAGCGCCTGACCTTCAATGTAAATCCATACATCTTAGCCAGACGCTATCCTAAGTGACTCAGAAACATCACCCGTAACCTTTTGTCTCATTATTCTATTGTCATTAGATTTAACCTTCCCGAAAAATTTGCTTCATTGAACGTCCACGTGACCGCTCATCAATCATTTTGTCTAAATACCGAATTTCTTTCATGAGTGACGGTTCCATTTCTTCAATCCGTTCACCACAAATTATCCCTTTTATTTTTTTACGCTGTGGATTCAGGTGTGGCGCTTGCTTAAAAAACATCTCAAATGTCGTTCCATTTTTTAAATTTGATTCAAGCATATCTTGAGAATAACCTGTGAGCCAACAAATGATTTCATTAACATCTTGATACGTACTCCCTACTTTATTCATTTTACGCACATAATAGGGATAAACTTCATTTACTTCCACATGATAAATATGGTATGCCATCGCATTCACGCCACCTTTGTTTTCACTTTAATGCTCAAATTTCATATGAATCAACCAAGCAAAACGATTTTGTTGTTCAAATTCTGCAGTGCCATTTGCCGCTTCTACAATCTTTTCAAGTTCATCTTTAAATGGATAGTATTCGGTTTGTAAGTCCTCGACTAAATTGACATACATTTTATCTGTGTAGTATTGAATGATTTGGTTTTTATTCATTTCCGATTCAAATAACGTATCAATAAAAACGATATGGCCATTTGGTTTTAAAAATTGTTTCATATAATTCAGTGCTTCTTGTTTGCCTTGATGATCTAAATGATGAAAGGCAAAACTCGACACGATGGTATCGAATTTTTTCTCTACTGGAATTTTTAAAAAGTGACCTTCTATCACATGGATGCCTTCTTTTTGGTTGGCAATGGCTCTCATATCTTCTGATGGGTCAATTGCCGTCACGTCTAAGCCTTGATTGATTAAATGTTGGGTTAAATTCCCTGTTCCTGCACCAATTTCTAATACTTCACCTGTTGATAATTGTGCAATTTGGTCTAACATCTTTGAATAACCTTCAAAGACATCTTTATATTCGTTTTCTTTGCTCGTATTAAATACCGTATCATCATATCTTTCTGCCCATTTTTCAAACACGTCCATGAATTCCATAGCAATCTCCTTTTTATTTCTTAGTAATTCGATATGTATTATATACTAAAAAGTTCGCTCTGCCAATCACTTCAAATTATCGTCACAATCTTTGACTCCATTTAGTTAAAAATGACTTTCGTAAGCATTGGATGCATGACGAAATTCCTTACAATTCGTTTAGATATTTGAATACAAAAAGGTGTAAGCCACTTGGCGCAATGCAATTTTTGCGCTATGACTTACACCTTTTATTTTGATTCACTTTTGATTTTTAAACTCAAACGAAAAATACGTTTAAAATATTATTCCAATATGTTACTCTTATCAGCTTTATCTGCAAGTCCTTGTGCTAAAGGATCTAAATAAGGTTTACCAATGAGACCTACAAGGAAGAAGCCGACACCAAAGGCTGTGAGCATTGTTAATTTAAAAACTAAAATTTGTGGTACAGGGCCACCTACTGCTTCTCTCAATGCATCAATACTATATGAGAACGGTAAGTACGGGTGGATTGTTTGGAAAAACTGAGGTGTAACCTCAATTGGGAACGTCCCACCGCCGCCGGCAATTTGTAATACTAATAATACGATAGCCAGCGCTTTACCCGGGTTACCTAATACAGAAACCAATGTATAAACAATAACCGAGAATATGATGGCTGAATATAAACAAATGGTAATAAAGAGCCATACTGACTCAACCGATGCTTTCAGAATAACGATGTCCCCTATTGAAACAATAAGCGCTTGAATCATGTTCATAACGACAAATAGTCCCATTTTACCTAAATAAGTCTCACGTATTGTTAAATATGGCTTCAATTCAGGATGCTTATTATGTGTTGTAAGCAAGCTGACAAGCAACAGTGCACCTACCCAAATAGAGAGTGCTGTATAGAATGGTGTACTTGCTGAACCGTAATCTTTAACTGGGAACACATTTTCTTTTTGTAAATCGATTGGATTTGAAATGACGCCCGCTTGTTTTTTGAGGTCATTACGCAATAAATCAATCAACTCTTCAATCGTATTGTCTCTATCTAATTGCTTAAATATTTTATTCGCTTTTTTCAAGTCTTTTTCAACACTTGGAAAATCATTTTTAGCAAAGTCCGCAAGATTGCTTAGCGCTTCTTTCGCTTTCGGTTGGTTTGCATCAAGAATTTGACGTAAACGGTCGTATTTTGCGAATGCTGTTGGTAAATTTTCATTAACTGTTTGTGTCGTTTCAGAAATTTTGTTTTCAAGGGCAGGTAAATCATTTTTTACAAAATCAGACGCATTGTGAACTTTTTTCTTAAATTCTGGGAAGTAAGCTTGCGCTGCTGACATTGCACGAATGTACTCTGCTTCAACAGCAGGTAACGTATCACTCAAACGTTTCAAACGCTCATTGGCATCTGATAATATCGTTTGGCCGCTACGTATAATCGATTGCACCTTTTGAAGTTTTTCTTGTGCAACATTCAATGTCACTGCACCTTTGTCTAGTGCTTTACCTAAAGCGTGTGAAACATCCAATAACTTATTCGCAACATCGTTTTTCAACATCGTTTGCGCTGCTTTAATTTGTTTTTGAATATGATCTACACGTTTGATGATATCCATCGCTTCTGCTTTACCAGAATTACCTGCTGCAATAGCATCGTTTAACTTGTTCAAGCGTTTCGTTGCTTCTTTAATATCATCCTGCGCTGTTTTCAATTGTGCTTGGGCTTCACTCAAATTAACGCCTTCTGTACGTTCAACATCAGATAAAAAGTCGCGATAATCTCTAATTGTTTTATTCGCATGGTTCATACGCGCAATAAGATGAGATAACGGTTCTTTAAATTGTGAAGCGTCATTTGAGCTGATAATACCATAGCCCATATTTTTAGCAGCATCCAAATCATCTTGAGTCGCTTTTAATTGCGAAGCTGCTGCTGAATTGACATCTTGCAATGATTTTGAATAGGCAGACTCTAAAGATGCTGCATCATCATTCGATATTACTTGTCCATTTGGTAATGGTTGACCACTCGCGTCATTCGCCGTACTTACTTGGCTTGTCTGATAATGAGACTGATGCGTACTTTGTGGCGCTGTTTGAACATTTGCTTGCTGACCTTGTTGATTTTGTGCACGAGAAACGTCATTCGCTAATTGATCATTCGCTTGACTTGCGTTGTTAACAACTTCTCCATAAGCTCGAATGCGTTGCTCGATAGAAGGTAACAACTGTTGTGCTGAGTTGAGGTCTTTCAATGCTTTATCTGTGCCACCAATCGCTATGTCCACCCCTTTGTTAATTGTTGGAAAACGGTTTGGCACTTGGCTTGCAGCTTGTAAAATACGTTCAATTTCAGGGAGTGAATTATCTAATGCAACCACTAATTTTGCACGCTCATTGATTGCAGGAATACTTGCATTCAACTGGTTGAGTCGCTCAGTTGCATTGACCGCATCGTCTTTATAGCGATCTAACTCTCTGAATTTATCTGCGTATTGATCAAGCTGATCTTGATGTTCATTTAAGTAAATCAAACCTTCACGGAAGCGTTCAATTTTAGGTAATGCGTTATTTGCAGCATAAATTCCATCACGAACTTTTTTATATGCTGGAAGCTCATCTTCAAGTTTAATCCCTAAACGATCTGCTTCTTTAAGCAATACTTTCGTTACGGTTTCATTAAATTTCTGATTGGCTTTTTTCACGATCTCGCTCGAACCTGCGTCAGTCATTTTAGGCGCAATGGCGTTGAGCTTTTGGTTCACTTTATATTCCACTTTTGCTTGTTGTGGGTCTTTACGTAAAGTACCTGTAATTTGATGTGTAAATCCTTCTGGAATATAGAGCGCTGCGTAATATTTACCCATGCGTAAATCATGATCTGCTTTTTCACGACTTACAAATTGCCAATCAAAATGGGTATCTTTTTTCAAAGTATCCTCAAGGCGATTACCAACATTCAATTTTTTATTACGTACCGTATCACCCTTGTCTTCATTTACAACAGCAACTTTAATGTGGTTTGTATTTGAATAAGGATCCCATGTTGCTTCCAAGTTAAACCAAGCATAAAAGGATGGTAAAATCGCTAATCCTAAGATAATGATGATTGCACCAGGGGTCTTGGCAATCTTCTTAATGTCCATCAGAAATAATTTGATGGCGTTCTTCATTTCCTCACCTCAATATCTACTCAAACACTTTATAAATCATGATGATTCATGTAATATAAGTATGTGCAATATTTATTTATTTGTTGTTTCAAATTAAAGTTAACATATGTCAACAAGTTGCAAAGACACACCATAGTATAACAAGTTCATCCTTAGTTTGTATAGCATTTATCATGTCTTTCATATATCACTTTTTATACAAACTGAGTCGTTTCGTAACCAAAAATATGACTTACATTTCTAGGATATGAGTCTCCCTTTTTGATTGCAAGACAAAAACTATATAGAGAAAAGGAGTAACGCTTTGAAAAGTAAATTTATTTTCACAGGTTTATTGACCACAGCCCTTATCTTTCCCCCTGTCACATCAAACTTGGCACATGCTGCCTCACCTAAAGCGACAGAAACTGTAAAAGATAAAATTTCAGATGTAGATGATGAACAAGAAACATCACAAGATCGCAATCATGATGACAGTTCAAAAGAGAGTTCCTCTGAAAAATCAGATGACTCAAAACAAGATAAAAAGACAAAAGAAAAGCGTTCCAACCATAGTACGCATACTTTTGATCATCCATCTCAATCAAGTTTTTCTTCGATTGGGAATTGGCCAACGTATAAGAAAAGTAATGACTGGTTTAGCGACCTATTCCACCATTCTTTCAATAATCAAAGTGACGATGCACAAAACAGTCACTTCATAAACGAACCGCAGTCAAGTGACGCTTCATCTTCATCCGAAGCATCACCTGCTGAGAACACTTCAAATAATGAACAAAGTGCTACTCAACCTGAAGATCGTGACTTTTTCGATGCGCTTAACGATATTTTAAAAGGCACTCATCATACTACAAATGATCAACAGTCATCTTCTGACTCAGAAGCATCTCGTGATGACCAAGACACATCCGCTTCTGAAGACGATTCAACTGCAAAAGATGATTCAGTTACAAAAGATGAGAACAATAACCCTTCACAATCTGATGATCAAGACAGTGAACAACCGCAGATGAATGATTCACAGTCATCTTCAGAAACAGACCATTCAAGTGCACATGACACAACTTCAAATAAAGATGACAATCAAACAGATGCGCAACAATCAAATTCAGAAGACAAGCAAGATCAAGAGCAAAGCAGTGCTTCAACATCAAAAAGTAAAAATGATGATATGATTGATTCACTTTTAGATGAATACAGTGATAACGCAACAAAAACACATCAAAATTATCAGAAACAGAAACATAAAAATTCAAACGGTCATGATGAGCAAATCCCTGAACCCGATGCATTGAAACATTCACGTGAACAAGCACCTGCGCAAACATTTAAAGATTTGCCTCAAAATAGTCATTTACGTCAAACAACGTTATTTGAACAAATGCCAAGTCGTAATGATGCTTCATCTTCATCCGATACATTTCGCGTTGTACCAACAGAATCGACGCGTAAATTTATCAATGATATTGCCAAAGATGCACATGACATCGGTCAAAAAGAAGATATTTATGCTTCGATTATGATTGCGCAAGCGATTTTGGAATCTGATTCGGGTCGAAGTACATTATCACGCGAACCGAATTTCAACCTTTTCGGTATGAAAGGGAGCTATAAAGGAGAATCTGTAGGTTTTAACACATTAGAATCTGACGGACACTCAATGTATCAAATTCATGCAGATTTTAGAAAATACCCAGATCGTAAAGCTTCGTTAAACGATTATGCAGATTTAATTAAAAATGGTATTGATGGCAATCCTTCTATTTATAAAGGAACATGGAAAAGTGAAAGCTCCAGCTATCGTACAGCTGCTTCAGAGCTTGTCGGTACATATGCAACGGATCCACAGTACGACGAAAAATTAAAATCATTGATTAAAACTTATGATTTAACACGCTTCGATCATAAAAAAATGGGTTCATTATTAGACGAAGATACAATGAAACAAAATAGCGAAGCCGTAAGTGGTGACTTTAAACCATTCAGAGCGGCAAGTGCTTCACCATACCCTCAAGGTCAATGTACTTGGTATGTATACTCTCGAATGGCACAATTTGATAAGGATATCGCAGGAGATATGGGTAATGCGAGTGACTGGACTTACTCAGCATTAACGAAAGGCTTCTCTGTTTCAAGTGAACCTGAAGCACACACTGCTGTTGTCTTCAAACCTGGTCAATTAGGTGCGGACCGTTACTACGGTCACGTTGCTTTTGTTGAAAAGGTAAATAAAGATGGTTCTATCGTTGTCTCTGAATCTAACGTCAAAGGGCTAGGTGTCATTTCTTATCGTACAATCGATAAAGAAGATGCTGACTCTTTAGACTATATTAAAGGTGGCACTTCAAACGAATAACCTTTATTCATTACAACTTGATATACAAAAAAGAACAGCAACACAAACTGATTTGACAGTGCGTGTTGCTGTTCTTTTTATCTTCGGTTATTTTATTGTTTACGTTTTTTCAAATATTTAATTAATAAACCGATACCTAAAATGACGACAATAATACCAATTGGTAATGCTGCATTTTTAGTCATTTGACCTGAGTCTGGTAATTTAAAATTACCATTTTCATCAAATAAGTTATCTAAGAAGTTGTCACCTGTTGCGAGTTTATTTACTTTTTGGTACGGATCAATGGTTGGTTTCGGTGCAAAATCATGTTGGAATAATCCACCTAGGCCACCAGAAGGTCTTTGGTTCAGTAGTTTTCTTAATTTATCATTTGTACTTTCAGATGGTAACAATAAACGATGACGTTGATTTGTTAAATCTAAAGTTGGCAAATGGCGTAATGGCGATAAAATGTCATTAATATTAGTACGGAAATCATTTCTAACATCTTTGATTTGTTTTTGTAGTGTGAGTAAGCGATTTGCTTGTGCATCCAACTCGCCATGAATTAATTTTAGTAAATCTTTTGTATTATGAATATCCTTTGAAATACGTTGTGCAATTAATGACGCATTATCTGGATTTAAACGACCATCCAAAATAGCTTCAATCGCGTCTTTTTTATTATGCGCTTGTTTTAATAGCGCATTTAAAATATCATCGCTCGTTGCTTTACCATTGGATTTATAATACTTTTTGAGTCTACTCAAAATTTCTTGATTTGAAGGATGCCCTTCCATGATTTTTTGAGCTAATTGTTTCGCTTTTTGTTCATCAAAACGCGTACTTAATAAAGTTGTCACCAAATCTTTAGTGTGCGCTGTGTTATCCAACATACCTAACAACAACGTATCACTATGTGTTTGTTTCAAATCATCAATCGCTCGTTGCAATTGGTCGGCAATTTGTTGATTGTTTTGACCATGTGTATGAATCTGCTTTGCGATTGCTGCTGCTTGTTTATCATTATATAAGTCACTTAATATCGACTTAACCGCAGCTTGTTTATCATTGGCTGCTTTTAAACGAGATAATATTTCATCATTTTGTTGGTTCAATTGTGATGCAACAGTCTTCGCACTTTCATGCAACTTTTGTTGTTGCTTAGGTGAGAGGTCTGAGCGGCTACCAATTTTATTTTGAAGCTCATTTAAATGTTGACGTTTTTGCGCTAAGTAATCTTCAGATTGATCAGCAACCGATTTTGAAGCCATATCATCAATTTGTGATACAACGCTGTCTCGATCATTAAGCAAATCTTTTAACGCCTCATCGCGTTGATTTAACTTTTGGTGCAATGTGTTTCTATCTGCTGTTAAATCACGATCCATTTGATGAAGTTGGTCTTTTGTACCACTCAAATGTTTGCGCATTTCTTCAGCAATGTCATTGTTTGTATCGGGTTGATCGTCAGAAGTGGCATCATTTTTGGGTGTTTCATCACTCTGTTTTGGACGGTTATCACTTTGCGATTGGCCTTGTGTACCATCATTATTTTGTTCAGGCTCAGACTTTGGTTGTTCTGTCTCTTTTTTCGATAAATCATTGATTGTATCTATCAATTTCGACAAATCATCATCATCCGATGTATTCGTATGCGATGGTTGAGGGGCATCTGTTCTATTTTTGGCTTGAGGTGTTGCCTGTTGATGTCTGTCAACTTCTTTTTTTAACTGTTTGATTCTTTGATCGATACTGTCTAGTTGCGGTCTAACGTCATCCTTCGTCTCTGCATCTTTCGCTTTTTTATTTGCTGCTTCAGCTTCTTCAATGATTTTGTTAATACTTTGTTGAGAATCATCATTTGCGCGTAGAAGTTCTAAGAAATCATTTTTATAATCTGTATTCAATGAATCCATTTTATTAATTTGATGTTCTGCATCGTCAAGTAATCGTTGAATATCATCGTCTGACTGAGTTGATGCATGTGCATAAGAAGGGGAGGTTGCACTGATTGGATAATAGAATAATGATCCTACTAAACAAAGCGCGGTACCAGTTTTTAATAAATGATGGCGCACATTGACATGTCGCGTTGATTTTGACTGAGTCATGTCATCCTTCCTTTCTTTTTCATGTTACTATTATAGACCCTTCGTTGAAATTTTTAAATATTTATTATCTAAAAATGTATGAAACAAAATGTAATTGTGAAAATCTAGTTCATAATGAATGAAAAACCTTTAATATTCGCTTCATTATCAAAGAAATAAATTAGAATTGCTTACTATTTATATCTATAATAAAATTTAAAATTTTTACATAATAACAAAAAGCAACTCATGGCCACCTATTTGGACCCTCAGTTGCTTTTAAACTATTTTTTTCAAAGATTCTTTAACAAGCACTTAAATTAACCTTTGTATATCACTATATAATGCTTTAGGATCTGAAGCATTCAACAATTGCACTCATTTGTCATCTTGCATTAATGCTTTTGATAATTGTTGGAGTACTTTCAAGTGTGTGTCATGACTATGCAGTGGCACTGCAATTAAAAAGATTAATTGTGGCCATGTACCATCTAAACTCTCCCATTCTACACCTGTATCATTTTTTAACACAGCGACAACAGGCTGACGAATCGCATCTGTTTTTGCATGGGGCATCGCAATGTTCATTCCGAGCGCAGTCGTTGCCTCTGCTTCTCTAGCTAAAATAGCTTTTTTGAGTACGACTTCATCATTAACATAGCCAGCCTTTTGCAACGCATCAACCAATATATCAATCGCATGATCTCGTGAGATTGACTGATTGATGTTTAAAATCACATTCGCATCAAACAGTTCGTCAACTTGAGCACTCTCATCTTTAGCCTCTACGGGTGACACCGCTACATGCGTATCATCGCGCATTTCCTTTGTGCGTTCGTTTGGCATTTGATCTACTTGTTCGTTACTACTCCGACGTGCAACAGGTTTTTTTCTTAAAATTAACACGACTGCCATCGTCACGAAACTTCCGACTATGACCGCAATCGCAAACATAAGGATGTGATCAATGCCGCCTAAAACTGCAACAATAGGTCCACCATGTGCAACACGATCCCCGACATGACCCAGCGCCGCAATCACTGAAGCAATCATAGCCCCTATCATGTTTGCAGGTATGACGCGTAATGGATCTTGTGCAGCAAATGGGATGGCCCCTTCTGTAATACCAAACAAGCCCATCGTAAAGGAGGCTTTACCCATTTCAATTTCATTTTGATTGAATTTACTCTTTTTGATAAATGTTGCGAGTCCGAGTCCAATCGGCGGTGTACAAACTGCAACAGCAACCATTCCCATTACACTATAGTTACCTTCAGCAATTAAAGCAGAACCAAATAAAAATGCCACTTTATTCACTGGGCCTCCCATATCAAAAGCAATCATGGCACCAATAATCATCGCTAAAATGACGATATTTGCGCCTTGCATGCCTTTTAACCAAACTGTCAAAGCGCTGAACACACTGGCAATAGGTGCACCAATCACAAATATAAAGATTACGCCTACCAGAACAGAAGCAATGATTGGAATCACAATAATAGGCATAATCGGCGCCATAGCTTTAGGAACTTTTACATTTTTAATCCACTTAGCGATATAGCCCGCTAAAAATCCTGCGACAATTCCTCCTAAAAAGCCTGCACCTGCATCACTGCCATAAAAACTTCCATCCGCCGCTATCGCGCCTCCAATCATACCTGGAACGAGTCCTGGTTTATCAGCTATACTCATCGCGATATACCCAGCTAAGATAGGAACCATAAAACTAAAAGACAATGCCCCTATTTTTTCAAAAGGCTTCCAAAACGAGTCATCCGGAATTACTAAACCATGTGTTGCGGTCTTTTCGCCTCCTAATGATAAGGCAATGGCAATCAACAATCCCCCTACTACAATAAATGGGACCATGAAAGAAACACCATTCATAAGGTGCTGATAGACTGCTTGAACACCCTGATGCTTCGTAGACGTATTGTTCTCTGAAACACCTTCAGAAGATGCATTCATTTTATCACCTTGATAGATTGGCACATGTCCATCAATAACGCGTTGTATCAGAGCTTCTGGTTGATGAATTCCTGCACGGACGCTTTCTCTAATTAAAGGTTTTCCATCAAAACGTGATAAGTCAACTTGTCGATCTGATGCAATAATAATACCGTCTGCTTTTTCAATCTCTTCTGCTGTCAATTCATTTTCGACCCCGATACCGCCTTGTGTCTCAACTTTAATGCTGACACCTAGCTTTTTTGCAGCTTGTTCTAACTTTTCTTGTGCCATATATGTATGTGCAATACCATTGGGACAAGATGTGATTGCAAGTATGTTCACGCCTAACACTTCCTCTTTCTAAAATTCAAATACACCTCCATATTATCCCCTTGCTGATTGTATTTCAACGAATATTTTAAGCGCTTACAACATAGTATGTCTGATAAAGTCTTATATATAAAGCGATTTTTGAACCCATAAAAAACACATCATAAGAAAAGTGGTAGCAAATGACAGATTTGATGCATTGCTTTAAATCAAGCTTTCATCAAAAACAATCTTCCCTACCACCGTGATCCCTTCAAATTTTTGTTCAATTTAACAATGCGCATTTAAAAAATCGGATTCTGTTCCATGTGGGATTTGCATGCTTAACTTTCATCATAAACTTCAGTACAGTATCCATTAAAATGACAATGGGGACATTCGAATTTCCGTGTTGTTGATGTATGGCTTGCAAACGCCCAAGTCCATAAGTCAGGTTTGAACGTTGTCTGACAGTTTGGACATTGATATTTTACCTTGCCATAATAATCGACTGTCATACGGTACGCAACAATAGCACTATAAGTCAATGCTATAGCTGTTGGCCACGCGGTTTGGCTTTTCAAACTAAGACTGATTCCAATGACATTAGCGAATGATGCTGTAGTACCCAGGACCATCGTTTTTTGTGTTAACTGAGATAAATAAGGTTGATTTTTCATTATTTTCTCAATGTCCGATAGTGTATGCACAGGTGCTGTTGATGACGTAGCAATCATTTTTTGAATTGTTTTCATCTGCTTTAATTGAAGTTGTTGTTGCTGAATCATTTCTTCTGATGCACTTATTTTTTGTTCTAAAATTGAACGAACCGTCTTAAGTGTGCCCTCTGCATGAATCAATTTTCGGATTTCAGCCAAACTTAAACCTAAAGACTTCATCATTAAAATCAGGTTCAATTGTTCCGCTTCACGATCAGTATAAATACGATATTGATTATCTTTAACAAAGGCTGGCTTTAATAACTTTTGTCGATCATAATATTGTAACGTTCGCTTTGAAATATTGAACTTTTCAGCAAGCTCACCTGTCGAATAATGGGACATTGATCTCACCTCCTTATTTACGTTGTACACGATGACCTTACGTCATGGTCAACAATCTTATGCATAATTGCGAGCATTTTTTGAGGTTCGTCTATAAAAGGTGCATGTGCCGTATCTTGAAAGGCATAGAAATGCTTATCTTTTGAAGCCACACGATCAAAAAAGGCTTTACTATCTTCATACGTCGTTTGCAAATCATGGACACCTTGCAAAACGTAAAAAGGCACTGTTATTTCCTGGGCAATATCATTTAAATCGACATTGGCCATCTCATTCGTTAAGTGCTCAAATGTTGAGAGACTCCCTCTCACAATGTTAATCCGCTCTATTAATTTATAGTAAGGTGTCGACATCATCACTTTAAACATACGCCATAACGAATAGCCATGACTTGAAAACCCAACTTTATAACGCTCTGTGTAACGTTGGCGTACGCGACCATAGTAGCGATTTGTATTAAACTGACGCGTGAGGTGTACACGGTTTAACCGTTTAACCGCATTTTGATTGTTTTCTTCATGAGCTAAAAAGCGTAAATGATCAAGTATAAGCTGTTCATTATGAAAAACATTTCCCAGTTGCCCCATACCAATATAAGCTGCAATCACTTCTGGATAACGGTGCGCTACATGGGTACCGATAATGGTTCCAAACGAGTGACACATTAAAAACACTTTATCTTGATGAAAATGTAAACGTAAAAATTGGATAAGTTGATATAAATCATCAATGAGGTCGCACATCCCTACTATTTGACGTGTATACGACATCCCCGTCCCTCTCTGATCCCAATATACGACCGTATACTGATCCGTCAAATCAATATGGTGTGCGCGAAAAAATGGATAAAGTGGAAAACCTGGTCCCCCATGCACGACTAATAAAATTGGATTTTGTTCATCCTTTGTTTCAATAATAACGCCTTGGCGATGTCCATTTAGAGAAAGATATAATTTCTTCACTTTGCGGCCATCTGCTTCTATATATGTTTTCATCTCTACACCTCAAATCTTTCATATCAATTATAAATCATTTCTTATCCTTTAGAGTAAGCGAACACCTTAAAACCATAAAAAAAGGCTTTGGACGTGATACGCGCGTCCAAAACCGTGAAAGGATTTGTATTCAATTTGTCGATACACCATGCATTATTTTTTGTAATGATAGTCGATTGTATACGTAGAGACTTTGTTTTTAATGATTGGACTTTCTGTGTCCTCTCGATGACTTCTCACGTTTTTATGTGAGGCTTTAAAAACATCTGAAGAAAGCCAATTTTTAAATGCTTGCTCTGATTGCCAAATGGTTAAAATTTTTACTTCATCAAATTCTTCTAAATCATTCGTTTGTGTCACATACATTTCTATAAAGCCATCAATCGTTTCAATGCCTTGACGTTGATGAAAACGTTGCATCGTTTCCTGCGCTGTTCCTTTTGTTAATGTCAATTTATTTTCTGCCATAAACATCATACTTCCAACTCCTTATTCCTGATACGCATGGGCAAAAACCACTTTAGTTTTAATCAATTGTCCAAGACGCGTCAAACATCATCTATCGCACTCAAACTTTGATTATCTTCTGACACCCCTATTATATTTGATAACGATTATCAATATCAACTATAATCCAGATTTCACGTCTTCATTTCATATCAAAATGGATTTGAAGTTGTGATGAACATCACATCATAGAACATCCCCATTCTAGTAAACACCCTGTGTAACAAATGAAAAGGAGAGCGGATTGCGAATCATCTCACAGTCCCTCTCCCATTTTTTATATTACCTTTTACATTGACCTATTTTTTACGCATTTTAAGACGGGTCGTCTACTTTGATAGATAAATATTTAGTTTCTAAATAGGGTTCTATGCCTTCAATGCCACCTTCACGGCCGTAGCCACTTTCTTTCATGCCACCAAAGGGGGCATGAGCTGCTGAAGGTCCACCATCATTCCATCCAATCACACCGTAATCTAAATGATTATAAATATATAAACCTGTACGATAATCATTCGTGAAGAAATAAGCAGCGAGTCCAAATTCTGTATCATTAGCCATTCGAATGGCTTCGTCTAAATCCTCATAACGCATAACTGGCGCCACTGGACCAAACGTTTCTTCATGCATACATTTCATCTCTTGGTTGGCTTGTGTGACAACGACTGGATTAATGAAATTACCGCCTAATTTCACTTCATCCCAGCTTCTAGATAGTTGTCCGCCATGTTGTTTAGCATCTTGTAAGTGATCAATCACTTTTTCAACTGCCTTTTCATTAATGAGCGGTCCAACTTTAACATCTTCTGCCATGCCATCTCCCACTTTAAGCGCATGGACTTGTTCAATTAACTGTCGCTCATATTCATCAGCGATCGCGTGGTGAACATAAATACGATTTGCGCAAATACAAGTTTGACCTGCATTTCTAAATTTAGTCGCAATTGTTTGCGCAACCGCTTGGTCAATATCAGCATCTTTATGTACAATGAGCGGAGCAAGGCCCCCGAGTTCCATTGTGACATTTTTAACTGTACTGGCAGATTGTTCAATTAATTTTTTACCTACGGGTGTTGAACCTGTAAATGTAACCTTTTGGACATCGGGATGTGTCGTAAAGATTTCGCCTGCTGTTTTACCGCTTGCTAAGACATATGAAATTGCGTCTTCAGGTATGCCCGCTTCATGGGCAAGTTCAACTAATCGAATCGTCGTCATTGGGGTTTCAGTGGCAGGTTTACAAACAATTGTACAGCCTGCTGCGAGTGCAGGTGCCATTTTTCTAGTAATCATCGCCGCTGGAAAGTTCCATGGTGTAATTGCTGCGACCACCCCTACTGGAAACTTATCAATGATAATCTTTTTATCTGGGGTATTCGCGGGCACTGTTCTGCCATATGTTCTTTTAGCTTCTTCAGCATACCAATCGACATAAGAGACTGCGTAATCTACTTCTCCGAGTGCTTCTGCGTAAGGTTTGCCCCCTTCTAATGTAATTAATCGGGCTAAGGCTTCACGATTGTCTTTAATTAAAGCCGACCAAGCCCATAATAAACGTGAACGTTCATGGGCATCGACATCACGCCACGATAAAAATGCTTGATGTGCTCGCTCAATTTTAGAATGAATGGCTTGCTCGTCAGTATAAAGATAAGTTGCAATGACTTCACCTGTAGAAGGATTTTTGACTTCTAAATTTGACATTTTACCATCTCGCTTCCTCTCAATGAATAGATTTTAAATGTGCTCAATTTTTTTGTTATGCTTATCGTAACACTATCTTCAATTTGTTACATACTTTTCATCCTGAATATGCTAGATTATAAGTATAACTTGAGGAAAGTAGTGATTAGAAAATGACAACCGCAATTCCAAACTGTCCACAATGTGATTCAGAATATACTTATGAAGATGGGGCTGCTTATGTTTGTCCGATGTGTGCGTTTGAATGGACAAAAAATGCAGTTGAAGAAGCGGCTGCCGTAGAAATCATTCGTGATGCAAATGGCAACGAACTAAAAGACGGTGACACGGTTTCAGTTATCCGTGATTTAAAAATTAAAGGCACATCAGGCGTCATCAAACAAGGTACAAAAGTTAAAAATATTAAACTCGTCGCCCCAGAAGATGGTCATGATATTGACTGTAAAATCCCCGGTTTTGGTCAAATGGGCTTAAAATCAGAAGTTGTAAAAAAAATTAACTAACATATAAAATAAAGGATGAAACAATAAACCTTTTCTGGATTATCATTGTTTCATCCTTTTTTATTTCAAGTTAAAATGTATCTCTGACAGAAGCGATGGCCTCGTCCATAGATTGTCCAGTTGATAATGACACACTTGCGATAAAACTGCCTTCTACAATAGGCGCATCGACTTTCTCAATTCGGTAATGCCCTACATACATTTCAATAGCCATATCTAAATTCATTTCTGAAGACCCAATGTCAAAGAAACAAATCGCATCTTCTTCTAAATCATTCAATACCTCTGAGATTGTTTCAAACGAAGTCCCTATTTCACCATCATTACCACCCACGGCAATAACACTCACACCTTGTGCCATTTGTTCTAGTAAATCTTTTGTACCTTCTGCAATTTTTTCACTGTGACTAATGAGTACGATACTTGTCATTTCTTTTCATCTCCTATTAATGCATTTAAAATATATACGCTACTTTGTGCACCTGGATCTACATAGCCTAAACTCTCTTTTTTAAAGTAAGATGCACGCCCTTTAGTGGCTTCTATATCACGAGTCGCATCTGCTAATGCTTGTAATTTTTCTAAATCTACACGCTCACCATTTTCCACCGCTTCTCGCGCGCGTGAAATGACATCATACATCGTTTTTTCTTCTCGCGTTACTTTGCCGCGTTGTGCAACTGCATCTTCAAATGCCTTTAATATTGCGATTAGATTATCATGGTCAATGTCATCTTTAGCAACTTGTGACATTTTGACAAAACTAAAACCATATAAAGGACCTGAAGCGCCACCGACTTTAGACATTAATGTCATCCCTGTCGATTTGAGTAATGTCGCAATAGACTGATCATCAAGCTGTGCAGGTAGTGCCTCAAAGCCACGTCTCATATTGACGCCATGGTCTCCATCGCCAATAGCACGATCGAGATCAGTTAAATGGGCTTCTTCTCTTTCAAAGATATCTTTTAGAGCTAATAAACGTTCCTTTAAAATTGTCACATCCATTGTTACATCCTCCTATGAATTAAAATTTCGACTTGTTGTAGGCGCATTAAGTGCTGCTAAAACATGGGCATCATATGGCGCAAATGTGAGTGAAAAACCTTGCATATCTAATGAAGTCATATAGTCCCCAACGAACCATCCTTTGACAACTTTACCTTCTTTTTCTAATTGCTGCGCTACGTATTTTGTGACGATATTGAGTTCAGAAAGCGGTGTACCGCCCATGCCATTAATCATGACAATCAATGCATCACTGTCGACTTCTTGTTCTAGTTTTGTGGTTAAGCGTTGAACAATTTGGGCAATCGGTTCTATTTGAGTTCGTTCTAATCCTCGTTCACCGTGAATACCGATTCCGATTTCCATCTCATCTTCGCCAATATCAAAACCATATTTGCCTGTAGTCGGTACTGCAGGTGGCATGATTGCCATACCAATAGAGCGAACGCCTTCAAGAAACTGTTCAATTTTTGTTTTGAGTGCTTTAAGATGTGTACCTTGTTCAGCTAAATAGCCCGCATATTTATGTACCCATACGGTGCCGGCAACGCCTCTTCTTTTGTCCGCATCATCAATGGCAATGTCATCTTTGACAATGACCATTTCGACGTTAATGCCTTCCATCGCTGCCATATCTTGTGCCATCTCAAAGTTCATGACATCTCCTGCATAATTTTTAACAATTAATAAAACGCCATCACCATTATCTACTGCTTTGATTGCCTCTAATACTTTATCCGGAGTTGGAGATGTAAAAACCTCACCGCATACTGCTGCATCTAACATGCCCTCTGCAACATAGCCAGCATGTGCAGGTTCGTGACCACTGCCACCCCCTGATACTAACGCAACGCCAGATGTTTTTTTGTCTTTCCGAACGACAACCGTTTCTGCTATGACATCAATATTAGGGTTCGTATACTTCAAGCCATCTAACATGTCGTTTAAAAACTGTGTCTTTTCTTGAATTAACTTTTTCATGTTGTCACCTGCTCTCATCTTTTCTTCTATTATAACTTTCTACAATGAAAACGTTCACGTCAAACGATTATTCAACAGCAATTGATGCAAAAAAAGAGTAGCACCGTCATCTAAGCCACCTCTTAGAAAACGACACTACCCCTTTTAAACATCCCTACGACTTTATTTTACAATTGTATATTAGAAGAATATTGCTGTTAAAACTGGGACTACCGCAACAACAATAACCCCTACGAGTACAATCGCGATGCTCGCCATTGACTCTTCAACTTCGCCAAGTTCTTTCGCTGCAGCTACACCTAAAGTGTGGCCACTTGTACCTAATGCTAAACCACGTGCAATTTTATTATCGATGTGGAACCATTTTAATAATTTATTTCCTAAAGCATAGATAATAACTGCATTCAGTATAACAGCTAAAGATGTAAGTTCTTTAATACCATGAATTCCTTCAGAAACAGGTAATGCAATTGCAGTCGTTGCTGCTTGCGGAAGCATTGATGCAATGATGTCATTACCAAACTGTAACGCTTTGGCAACAAAGAAAATACCTACTAATGCGACGACCGTACCAATTCCTATACCACCTATAATACGGTGCCAGTGTTTTAAGAGCACATCACGCTTTTTATATAAAGGTATCGCGAATGAAATTGTTGCAGGTGCAAGGAAGAAATTAATCACATCGCCACCTATTTTATATTTTTCATATGGAATGCCTGTAAAGTGTAGGAATGCCACACCTACAACCATTGCAACAAATAATGGTGCAAATAAGAAGAAACCATTTGTTTTTTTAAATAAATATGTTGCAATTAAGAATGGAATGACGGATAACAAGATACCAAAATATGGGGTATTAATACCTAAATGATCAACCATGTGAGTGTGCTCCTTTCATTTCTGATTGTGCTTTTTCTGGTTTTTGTGCGTTATTTTTAGTCGTTACACGCATAATAATTTGTGATGCAAAACCTGTACATACAAGCAACAGCACTGTAGAGATAATAATGAGACCAATAATCAAAATTGGGCTTGCACTAATAATCCCTAATGAATTAACGACTGAAATCCCCGCTGGTACGAATAAAAATCCGATGTTATTCGTTAATGCTGTCCCTACTTTTTCAACTTGTCCCAATTTCACAACACCTGTGCATAATAAGATAAACAGTAAAACAAGTCCTATTACTGATGCTGGCATTGGAATCGGCATAAACGATTCAATGATACTTGAAACAAATAACACTAACGAAATCACTAAAACTTGATGCAAAAAGCTATACGTTTTTTCAACTTTTTGTTCCATCTTCACGGCCTCCTGTGTGCTTCTGATTGACTTCATTATAGTATGAAAAGAAAGGTTCACTGCGTTTTCACGCTGAAATGCAAAAATAAGGGGGTGAAATGCATTATGTGCATTTTTTCACACATTACATATTTTTCTCAATTAAATATAAAACATCTTTTAAATGTCAGCGTGACGCTATTCTATCTTCTTTTTCAATCTACAAAAATAGTTAAATCATTCTACTAACAAGTGCTACCTACGCTTCAGAAGCCTTTATATCAAGCGCTCGTACCACGAAATCCTACTTGCCGAGATGGTAGAACAAAATCAAATCAATCTTTGCTTTGTCACCATTTGTTATGTGAGATAAACACAAAAAAGACACTCAAAATTCATAATTCTGATGTGCACCCTAAATGTTAGATTTTAGGTCTAACTTTTGGGGGTCACTCCATTCCATCAAAATTTTGAGTGTCTTTTTCATTTTCTAAACTTATTAATCATTGGTTTATGATGTGAGACCCATCACTTGCTTAAAACTTTTCATATAGGAACGACTCACTTGCATTTTCACATCATTTGTCAAAGTGACCATATAGGTCGAATTAAACCAATGTTCTATAGCTTGAATGTGCTGTCGATTAATAATATTTGCACGATGAATTCTAATAAACTGCGGTGTATTCAACTTTTTTTCATATGCGCTTAAAGGCTCTGTTGTTTCAAACGTACCTTGTGTCGTATGAATCGTAGTGAGTCCTTTATTAACTGAAATACCGATTACATCAGAAAGATTCAGCATATGGATACGGTCATCAATCTCAATCGGCAAAAGTGTTTCCACATTCGTAACAGGAGGCATGTCCTGTGCCGCTTTGCTTTTTTTAAGTTGCGCCTGAACTTTTTGAACGGCTTGCTCGACGCGGCTTTGTTCGAATGGCTTCATAATATAATCTGTCGCATTTAATTCAAAGGCTTGAACAGCAAATTGGTCATGTGCCGTGGCAAACACAATCGCAGGTGGGGACTTCATTTTTTGAATTTTACGTCCTAGCTCAATGCCATTTTCATCCATTAAGTTAATATCTAAAAAAACAAGGTCGTAGTCGTCTACTAACAATGCCTCGATCGTTTCACTCACATTCTCTGCTTCATTCAAAACGTCGAAGCCACCGATACGATTTAATAAATAGATTAACTCATTACGCGCAAGAGGTTCATCATCAACTATTAACGCCCTCATGCTTTATCCCTCCTTTTGTTGATAAGGCAGCGTACACCATACCGTCGTTCCTGTGTGACTTGTATCAAAATGTAAAACTGCATCATTACTGAATAAACCTTTTAATCTTAAATTTAAATTTTCTAAAGCACTGCCTGTGCCCGATTCTGATTCAACGGCAGTTTGACCTAGTAAAGATAATTTTTCTTTCGGAATACCTTGCCCATTATCACAAACCGATATCACTAATTGTTGTTGATTTTCAACCCGTGCAACAACTCGAATACGATTGTCTTTCTTTCGCTTTGGAAAAGCATGTTTTACCGCATTCTCAACTAAAATTTGAATTAAAAATGGAGGGACAAGGGCTTGTGTCACATCCTCTGGAACATCAAAAGTCACATCAAATCTGCCTGGGAAACGCGCTTGTTCTAATGATAGATAAGCAGACACTTGGCTTAGCTCTTTTTCTAAAGTAATTGTATTTTGGCGAGAGCCTTGTAAATTTGAACGGAAGAAATGACTCAGTTCTAATAAGAGCTCTCTCGCCTTTTCACTATCGATTCGAACAAGTGCAGAAATCGTGTTCATCGCATTAAAAAAGAAATGCGGATTGACTTGTGCTTGTAATGATTTAATCTCTGCATCTTTCAATAATTTACTCTGCATTTCAGCCTCACCCAATTCGATTTGACTACTAAATATTTCAGCTAACCCTTCCGCCAATTGACGTTCTACGAAAGTAAGATTGTTCGGATTCGTAAAATACATTTTTAAAGTTCCCGTCACTTTGCCATGCATCTTCAAAGGAATCACAATGGCAGCGTGTAATGGACAATGCGGGTGTGTACATCCGATTTCACCTTTCGTATGAACTTCTTTAAGCTGCCCTGTTTGTAAAACTTCTTTTGATAAATCCGTTATAATTTCTTTTTTCGGAATGTGATGATCACTCCCAGCACCCACATGCGCTAAAATATCATGTCGATTTGTAATCGCTACGGCAGAAACTTTCATCAACTCTTTAATAATCATTGCCACATGCTTGGCAGAATCTTCATTCAGCCCTTCTTTGAAGTAAGGCAACGTCTGATTGGTTAATTGCAACACGTCATGCGTTTGTACAGCTCTCATTTGCTCTTCTTGCTTTAATGTGGAACTAATAATAGACATAAAAATAGCAGTCCCTGCACTATTAACAATAATCATTGGTAATGCAATTAACGAAATCAAATCAATCGCATAATGTTTATCTTGCGCAAACGAAAAAATACAAATCATTTGGACAATCTCCATTGTCGCCCCGATTAATGCACTTTTTCCTATTGAAGGATATTGATTTTTTTGACGTGCTTGCTGACCAAAATAACCCGAAATCAAACCGATAAATAATGAGGAAATTAAATACGTATAGGCTTCAGCGCCTCCCATATATAACCGGAAGAGCCCTGAAAAAATCCCTACGAATACTCCAACAAATGGACCTCCCACTAATCCAGCAACCCCAATTGTTAAAACACGTGTATTGGCTAACGATACATCATCATCTAAATGAAAATAGATACTTCCAGATAGGATGTCACCATTGCGAATGACAATCCCTGTAAAGTTAGACATCAGCGCAAAAAGGCTAAATATCAAGCAGAGTTGCCATTTTGAGGGCCACATTTGTCGTTGCTGCATCGTGTTTTTAAAGTAACTGGAATTCATTAAAATATAGGCAAGGATAATAATGAGACCCACACGTTCCAATAGTAATATCGTCAAATTAAACACTGAATATTTCTCCTTTTTCAACTGATTATTAATTTATTATATTTTAACATAATAAATAGAAATGACGTGTGCAATTGGATGAAATTCAAAGAAGTGGCCTATTTTACAGCAGTAATCAGTTGTAAATTCACCTTATGTATAGCATTCAAGCCTTTGCTTTAATAGTTAGATTATTGATTGGACTTTTGACTTTAATATTTGCTTGTATAAAAAATTAGTCGTTTTTATGATATTTTTTAGTTACTAAACAAACTGATATAATCACACCTATACTTAAAAACATTAAAAGACAGGGTTGGAAATGTCATTTCTAACCCCGTCCTTAAGTTAAAATCGTTTGATATAACTTATCTCAGTTATTTTAAATCTTGAAGATAACTGCGACCGAATTCTGGAAGCGGTACGCCAAAGTTATCTGCAATGGTTGCCCCAATTGAACTAAATGTTGTATCCGTATCGAGCGCTTGACCTTCTTTAAATTTCGGACTGTACATCAACACTGGAATGTATTCACGTGTGTGATCTGTGCCTTCTGCCGTTGGATCATTGCCGTGGTCAGCTGTAATGATGAGTAAATCATCTTCACGCATCGCAGCCATTAATTCCGGTAAACGATTGTCAAAGTCTTTCAAGGCTTGCGCGTAACCGGGTTTATCACGACGATGCCCATACAATGCATCAAAATCGACTAAGTTTAAGAAACTTAAACCTTTAAAGTCTTTTTGTACGATTTGCATCAGTTGGTCCATCCCGTCCATGTTACTTTTCGTACGTACGGCTTCTGTAACACCTTCGCCATCGAAAATATCATTAATTTTACCGATGGCAATGACATCGTAATCATGATCTTTAAGTGTGTTCATCACTGTTGGGCCAAAAGGTTTTAAGGCATAGTCATGACGATTACTTGTTCTTGTGAAGTGTCCCGGTTCACCAACATATGGACGTGCAATCACGCGACCGACTAAATATTTCGGGTCTTTTGTTAATTCACGTACTTTTTCACAAATGTCATAGAGTTCTTCAAGTGGAATAATCTCTTCATGTGCGGCAATTTGAAGCACAGGGTCTGCGGATGTGTATACAATCAGATCGCCTGTTTTCATTTGATGTTCGCCCCACTCATCAATCACTTGTGTACCTGAAGCCGGTCGATTCACAACGACTTTACGTCCCGTGATTCGTTCGATTTCATCAATTAATTCTTGTGGAAAACCGTTTGGATACACTTTGAACGGCTGCATGATATTCAAGCCCATCATTTCCCAATGACCTGTCATCGTATCTTTACCGACTGAAGCTTCGCTTAATTTCGTATAATACGCTTTGGGATGTGCAACTGCCCCTACGACAGGTAAGGCATCAATATTACCCAAACCTAATTGTTCGAGATACGGTAATTTTTGGTCAAATCCTTCTAACGTATGTTTCAGTGTGTGGGACCCTTCATCGTTAAAATCTTTCGCATCTGGGGCCTCTCCTATCCCAACAGAATCCATGACAATCAAATGTACACGTTGAAATGGTGCTGTCATATAAATCACTCCTCGTATAATAAGTTCGTATAATAAGTTTTAGTTTTCTAATTTAAATTTGATTTGGATATTCTTGGGTGTTCCTAGATAATGAACCTATAGACCGAAAGGACTCTAAAATAGGTATGGCTAACCACTCCTACATTGATTAATTTAATATTGTTATCGTTTAATAGTCTGCGTCGGATTCTAATCCTTGCATGATTTGAACACCTGCACTTGCGCCCACACGTGTGGCACCTGCCTCAACCATTGCGTTAAAATCTTCTAAGCTACGCACACCGCCGGAGGCTTTCACTTCTAATGCATCCCCGACAGTCTCTTTCATTAATTTCACATCTTCAGGTGTGGCACCACCACCCGCAAAGCCAGTGGATGTTTTCACAAAATGTGCACCTGCTGCTTGTGCTAATTCAGAGGCTTTCACTTTTTCTTCATCTGTCAGTAAAACCGTTTCAATAATGACTTTAACCGCATGGCCTTGAGCCGCTTTGACTACAGCTTCAATATCTTGTTGTACATCAGCGTAACGTCCATCTTTTAAAGCGCCAATGTTGATAACCATATCGATTTCATCTGCACCTTTACGTAAAGCATCTTCTGTTTCGAAAGCTTTCGTTTCTGTCGTTGATGCACCCAATGGAAAACCAATCACCGTACACACAAGCACGTCACTATCTGCAAGACGTTCGGCAGCGTATTGAACATGCGTCGGATTGACACAAACCGATTTAAAGTGATACGTTTTGGCCTCTTCAATGATTTGATCAATTTGTTGACGTGTTGATTCTGGTTTTAACAACGTATGATCGATATATTTTTCAAATTTCATATAACATGCTCCCTCATCGTATATATTTTTAATATCTTACTTAATTATACAAGTTGGTCGCTCAAAATACGATTGTTTTATATCAGATAAAATTGCTAAGCATTTAGTATTGCACACCATTCTCGTGTACATTTCAGTTGTCTTTTTTTCACATTGCTTTATTTCCTAGTTCTCCCACCGTAAAAACCTATACAGAATATCTATTCTTTATTTTTCAGAATTTTTTGTTGAAATCTGAATATTCATATGCTAACATACTCATATTCTCTCAAAACACTTTAACTCGGTAGAGAACGAAATCGAGGCGATATGATGATGCATCCTTTAATTTTAGACAAAGAAAAAGAGCTTCAGTTTTTAAATATTGCTGAATCTCGTAACTTCGAGCTCATAGACACACCTTTTATCGAAACATTAGTTTGGGAAACACTCTCTTCTGATGATCTTAAACAAATGTCTGAAAGAAGTGTTTGGCAATCTGGTTCACAGCTTTATGCTTTGCGCAATGATTTTACAGATCAACTGGTGCGCTATTACCAAGACTATCCTTTACAACATCGCGCAGTTGCATATGCTGGTTCAATTGTCCGAAATCAGCACGTCTGTACACAACTAGGCCTAGAATATTATCAACCGAGTATTCAAGAGATTCACGAGACGTTTGAAACATTTAAGTTGTACATTGAACAATGCTTAGAAGATCAAATTCAATATGTCGTAATCGGTCATTACCAATTAACGGATTTATTATTAAGCGATGTGCAACACGACACACAACTATTGACATGGATTGCACAGCGCAATATTTCTGAATTGAAATCTGCTTTAGGGCTCAGTCATCCCATTGTTCAATTGTTGTTAACACCGACACATCAACAACTCAGTTTACTGAACAGCTTATTCCCAAGCGATCACTATATTTTGCGGAGTTTGAATCGTTGGCATACCTATTTCAAATCGTTAGGTATCACCCCTATCCATCTCGATATGACACCCCAACCTCCGCGGTCGTATTATAAAGGCGCCTTTATTCATGCACATCTGAAAAAAAGCAATCTGACTTTAACAGGCGGTTATTACAAAGATACTTTAGAAGGATTTGGTTTAGGACTCACATTATAACGAGAAGGAGTGACTATTGTGTTAACTATTGCATTGGCAAAAGGACGTTTACTGAAAAGTTTGATTGCCTACTTAGAACAACAGGGGCAGATTGAATTGGCTTCACAGCTTCAGTCGCAATCCCGTCAACTTCAAATCAAAACTGAAAATTTTCGTTTTCTTTTCGTTAAAGGAAATGACGTTCCTATATATGTAGAACAAGGGATTGCGGACATCGGTATTACAGGAAGTGATATTTTAAACGAGCAGAAATATGACGTTAATCAACTTATTGCCCTCCCTTTTGGACAATGTCATTTTTCTGTCGCTGCTTTTGAAACGACAGAAGCATATCACAAAATCGCAACTTCTTATCCGAAAACAGCCCGCGATTATTTTAAATCCACAGGTCGTGACATTGAGTTAATCGAACTTTCGGGCTCTATTGAGTTAGCTTGTGTCATTGGCATGGTTGATGGCATCGTTGATATCGTACAAACCGGTAGTACACTTCGCTCTAATGGCCTTGTCGAAAAGGAACAGATTTCCAGTATACAAGCGCAATTAATTACAAACCGTCAAAGTTTTTTCACTGCCGCATCAGAAATTGATGCATTTATTCAAATGTTAGGGGTGTCACTCATTGATGATTAACAGCACAACATTTTTACAGCAATTACAATCTGAAGCACAGTTTAACCAAAACCTTCACGAGCAGGTGGCCGCCATCTGTGAACGTGTCAAAAATGAAGGTGACCGTGCATTATTCGACTACAACAAGCAATTTGATCACGTACAAGTGCAATCACTAGAGATACCTCGTTCAGAGCTGGAACAAGCTTTGACAAATTTGGAGCCTGAATTAAAAGCAGCACTCCAACATAGTCATCAAAGAATCGAACATTATCAGCAACAAATTAAATATCAACAACAAAATACAACACAAGAACTCTACGAAGTCTATTATCCTATCGAAAGTGTAGGGATATATGTGCCGGGAGGTAAAGCAAGTTATCCATCTACTGTCTTAATGACCGCGACACTCGCGAAAGTGGCAAATGTTAAAAATATCATTGTTGTCACACCACCCCAAACCAATGGCATTGCCCAAAGTGTTCTTGCTGCTTGTGCAATTGCCGGTGTCGATCGCGTGTATCAAGTCGGTGGCGCCCAAAGTATCGCAGCATTAGCCTATGGCACAGAAACTATCCCTAAAGTAGATAAAATCGTTGGTCCAGGCAATCAATATGTGGCGTATGCGAAAAAATATTTGTACGGAGAAGTAGGCATCGATCAAATTGCAGGACCGAGTGAGATTGCACTTATTATAGATACCCATAGCGATATGGAGGCCATTGTCTATGATGTTTTCGCCCAAGCTGAGCATGATGAAATGGCAAGAACTTATGTCCTTTCAAACGATAAATCCGTCCTTAAGGCGCTTGAACAGCGTATCCAATCTGAACTTAAAAATGCACAGCGCTCAGAAATATTAGCAGAAAGTTTAAAGCATCATCACTACTTAATTCACACTTTAGATTTTAATGATAATTGTAAAGTTATGAATGCCATTGCACCTGAACATGCTTCAGTTCAAACTGCGCATCCAGAACGATACATCCCTTTCATCCATTATGTAGGGAGCTTGTTTATAGGGCGCTATGCACCAGAAGCCATTGGAGACTATATCGCTGGGCCGAGTCACGTGCTGCCTACACAACGAACAGCACGCTTTCAACACGGACTGTCTGTGAACGATTTTTTAACTAAACATACGGTCATTCATCTGAATGCTTCAACGTACCAACACACCTATGCTGATGCCGCTCGAATAGCGGATGACGAACAATTAATCAATCATAAAAAATCACTAGAAATTCGAAATAGAGGTGACACACAATGATTCGCATGAATAAGAATGAAAGCCCGATAAAGCCGCTTAATGATGAAACATTAATGAATCTTATCAAAAATTGTGATTACCATTTATATCCAGATACTGATTATGACCGCTTTCGCCAAGCTTATGCGAATTATTATGGCCAGCAATTCAGCAGTCAACAACTATGCTGTGGAAATGGTTCTGACGAATTAATACAAAAATTGATGCTTATTATGCCAGAAGGTCCCTGTTTAACGCTCAATCCCGATTTTTTTATGTATCAAGATTATGCACGGCAGGTGAAGCGTCAAATTCGTTTTGTTGATGCCTCACCTGATTTAACATTTTCACTTGAAACGATACTTGGTCGCATCGATGAAGTACAACCTCGTTTTTTCATTCTCAGTAATCCACACAATCCAACGGGACACCGTTTTACTGAAAATGAGTTAATCACTATCGCAAAACAAATGAAAACGATAGAAGGCTATTTAATCATTGATGAAGCCTATGTTGACTTTTCAACACCATTACAAATCGAACTGGAAGATCATATCCTAATCATGCGTACACTTTCCAAAGCTTTTGCTATGGCGGGGTTACGACTCGGTGTCTTAATCAGTACAGAAAAAACCATTTCAACTATACGCCAAATTGAACACCCTTATCCTTTAAGTGCATTCACGCTATCTATCGGTATTTATCTATTTGAACATATGGAACAAACAAAAGTGTTCGTCCAATACCAACGACAATTGAGTCAGCGCTTAAAAGAAATCATGATGAAATATGCCAGTTCCCATATGCATATCTTTCCAAGTGATACTAATTTTGTTTTAACATCAGGCTCTCAAGCCTTATCACTCGGCCATTACGTTAAAGCACGTGGCTTTCTACCACGCTTTTATCATTCGAAAGATGAAAAAATGTTAGCTGAATGCGTACGTTATTCCATCATTGATTATCCACAGTTAAATCAATTTGAACAAGTCGTGAAAGAATGGAGTGAACAGCAATGACATATCAAATTCGCCGCGAAACGACAGAAACTAAAATTGACATTAAACTCAGTGTATCGAAAAAAGAGAGTCAAATTCATACTGGTGTCGGATTTTTAGACCATATGCTCACATTATGGAGCTTTCATAGTGGCTTAGCGTTACAAATTGACGTTGAAGGTGATACGTGGGTCGATGATCATCATACGACTGAAGATATCGGTATCGTTCTTGGACAACTGTTACGACAGTTGATTAAAGATAAAGTTCATTACACCCGTTATGGTACCCAATATATTCCAATGGACGAAACATTAGCACGTGCTGTTGTCGATATTAGCGGCCGCCCTTACCTCAACTTTCAAGCGGACTTCAGCAAGGAAAAAGTGGGCCAGTTTGATACAGAACTCGTCAAAGAATTTTTTAGAGCTTTAGTGTTTAATGCCTATTTAACGGTTCACATCGACTTACTTCATCAAGGAAATACGCACCACGAAATTGAAGCCATTTTCAAAGCATTTGCGCATGCTTTAAAACAAGCGCTACGCGATTCAGAAGACCGACGTATCCCTTCATCTAAAGGTGTGATTGAATGATGATTGCAATCGTAGACTATGGACTTGGCAACATTTTTAATGTGCAACGCGCAGTGAACCATCTTGGTTATCCGTCTATCGTAACGCGCGAACCAGAAAGGATAGAACATGCAGACGTCTTGATTCTGCCAGGCGTGGGCCATTTCAAAGACGCAATGCAAGCCATTCATCAATACGGGCTATACGATGTATTGAGACAACACCAGCAACCCATTATCGGTATTTGTTTAGGTATGCAACTTTTGTACTCTTATAGCGATGAAGGCCATGTGTCCGGACTTGATTTAATCAAAGGGAAAATTCACGAAATTCAGACCCCCTATACAGTGCCACATCTTGGTTGGAATCAGTTAAAAAGTGAAATCCCCGCGTTAAACAAAGATGTCTATTATGTCCATACTTATCAAGCGCCAATGTCACCTGCAGTCATCGCCTATAGTGACTATGGCACGTCTATTCCGGGCATCGTTCAACAAGATGATTGTATTGGTATTCAATTTCATCCAGAAAAAAGTGGCGATTACGGTTTACAGATTTTAGAACAAGCGTTAAAAGGAGGTTGGCAACATGATTAAACTTTGGCCTGCGATTGATTTAATAGGAGGTAAAAGTGTACGCCTCACAGAGGGAGACTATCAAACAACTGAAGTTATGATGCGCAGTGCTGAGAAAAGTATCGAATTTTACAGTCAGTTCGATAGCGTTGATCGTATTCACATCGTCGATTTAATAGGTGCCAAATCACAACGCTCTATCGAGATGGACGCGATTCAACAGTTAGTTCAAATGAGTCAAAAACCGATTGAAGTGGGCGGCGGTATTCGTAACAAAGAGACGATTCAAGCCTATTTATCATCCGGTGTGGATTACTGCATTGTCGGCACTCAAGCCATAATAGATCAAGCCTGGCTGACTGAAATGAGTCATTTATTTCCCGGGAAAATATTGGTATCTGTCGATGCAAAGCAAACTGCGATTCAAATTAATGGGTGGACGGAAGAAACTGTCCTCGATGTCTTTGATTATGTCTCCCAAATCCAACACCTTCCTTTAAATGGCATCATCTATACCGACATCACGAAGGACGGAAAAATGAGTGGTCCTAATTTTGATACAACAGCTCAACTCGCTAAGAATAGTACATTACCGATTATTGCTTCGGGAGGCATTCGACATCAAGCAGACTTACAGCAGTTAGATGTGCTCGGTGTTTCAGCAGCAATCGTCGGTAAAGCAGCGAATCAAGCCTCATTTTGGGAGGGATTAACTTGATTAAAAAAAGAATTATTCCTTGCTTAGATGTTAAAGACGGTCGTGTTGTCAAAGGGATACAGTTTAAAGGTCTCAGAGACATCGGTCATCCGGTAGACCTTGCGCTATATTATAATCAAGCTGGCGCGGACGAGCTTGTCTTTTTAGATATTTCAAAAACAGAACAGGGGCACGCACTCACACTCGATATCATCCAACAAACTGCCTCCCAGCTTTTTATCCCCTTAACGGTGGGTGGTGGCATTAAATCTTTGGACGAGATATCTCAACTTTTAAGACATGGTGCAGATAAAGTGTCCCTTAATTCAGCAGCACTCAAAAATCCTGATTTCATACAGCAAGCGAGTCAAAAGTTTGGAAAACAGTGTATATGTATCGCAATCGATAGTCTATACGATCAAAGTACGAATGATTATTATTGTTGTACCCATGGAGGTAAGCGACAAACGCCCGTTCACGTCTACGATTGGGTTCGGCAAGTAGAGGCATTAGGTGCTGGAGAGCTTCTCATCACAAGTATGGCACATGATGGAATGAAACAAGGCTTCGATATTACACATCTGAATCAAATTTCTAAATTAGTCAATATCCCCATTATCGCTTCAGGCGGTGGTGGTCACGCACAACACTTCACAGAATTATTCACACAAACTCCTGTCTCTGCTGGATTAGCGGCAAGCATTTTACACGATAAAGAAACAACCGTGGCAGCAATCAAGCGTGAACTGAATCAAGGAGGTGTCCCTGTAAGATGGACTTAAAACCCGATTTTTCAAAAGGCCTACTTCCGGTCATTTTGCAAGATAGCAAGACCCAACAAGTGCTCATGTTGGGCTATATGAACGAAGAAGCTTTTCATAGAACAGTGCAAGAACAAGTCACATGGTTTTACTCAAGATCAAAGCAGCGACTTTGGAAAAAAGGAGAATCATCCGGCAATATACAACAAGTCAAAGAGATGCATTTAGATTGCGATCAAGATACGTTATTGTTGCTTGTGGAACCGATGGGACCGACTTGTCATACTGGTGCACAAAGTTGTTTCAATACGACTCCCTCTTTTCAACTTCAACAACTTGAAAGTACCATTCGCCAACGGTTGAAAGCAGATGATTCCAACTCTTATACGCAATACCTTCTCAATGAAGGCATTGAAAAAATCAGTAAAAAGTTGGGCGAAGAAGCTTTCGAAGTCGTGATTGCTGCCATGAAACAAAACACTTCTGAAGTCATTTCTGAAAGTGCTGATTTACTTTATCATCTGTTTGTTTTACTCGAATCACAAAATATCACTTTCAATACAATAGAAGACGAGTTACAAAAAAGGCACCGTATTCAAAATAATTTTAAAGGTGAACGTCAAAAGATTGAAAAATGGTGAAGCCTTTGACATGATCCGTCATAAAAACAAGCATTATGATTTCAAACTTAAAAACAACCCTCTCCTTGTATCACATTAAACTCGGAAAGGGTTGTTTTAAATTAGACGTAAACTTCAATCATCTCGTATTTAAGTTTACTTTTAGCTTAATCGATAGCGCCTGCATTTTCATCATGTTTACCATGAATATAATAATCAACATGTTCAGGCTCAAGTGGTTGAATACCACGAATAATATCTGCTGCTTTTTCAGCAAGCATTAATACAGGTGCGTGAATATTACCATTTGTTGTTGTTGGCATCACTGACGCGTCTACTACACGTAAGTTTTCCATGCCGTGTACTTTCATTGTTAATGGATCTACGACTGCCATTGGGTCTGAAGCAGGACCCATTTTTGCACTACAAGATGGGTGTAATGCTGTTTCAGCGTCTCGACGCACCCAATCTAAAATTTCTTCATCTGTTTGAACAGAAGGTCCTGGTGAAATTTCTCCACCATTATAAGGGTCAAGTGCAGGTTGTTTTAAAATGTTACGTGCGACGCGGATAGCTTCAACCCATTCGCGTTTATCTTCCTCTGTAGATAAATAGTTAAATACAAATTTTGGTTTAACATATGGGTTCGTTGATGTGATTTTCAAGCTACCTCTTGAATTTGAATACATTGGTCCAACATGAACTTGGTAACCATGTGCTGTATCTGCTTTTTGTCCATCATAGCGTACTGCAAGTGGTAAGAAATGGAACATTAAGTTTGGATATTTCACATCATTATTTGAGCGAACGAATCCACCACCTTCAAAGTGGTTACTTGATGCTGCACCTGTACGACGTGTTAACCATTCCAAACCAATAAATGGCATTTTGAAAATATTTAAGCTAGGTTGTAATGAGACAGGCTCTTTACAAGTATGTTGAATATACACTTCTAAGTGGTCTTCAAAGTTTTCACCGACACCCGGTAAGTGAATACGAGGTTCGATACCTAATGAACGTAAATGTTCAGAATCACCGATACCTGACAATTGTAGCAATTGTGGTGTGTTAAATGCGCCACCAGATAAGATAACTTCTTTTGCGAGCACTTTGTGTAAACGACCATTTCGTTTATAAGTCACACCTGTAACGGTATTGCCATCAAAATGAAGTTTTTCAACAAATGCACGTGTTTTTACTGTTAGGTTTTGGCGTTTCATTGCTGGACGTAAATAAGCACGTGAAGCAGAAACACGGCGGCCATTATGGATTTGACTATCAAATGGTCCAAATCCTTCTTGACGGAAACCATTCACATCTTTCGTCTTTTTATAACCCGCTTCGACAGCTGCATCGAAAAATGCGTGGAATAACGGGTTATCAGCAGGACCACGACGTAATTTGATAGGTCCATTTAAACCACGTATTGGATCATCTGCTTCTGCACCAAAAGTCGTTTCTAAACGTTTGAAGTAAGGTAAACAGTGAGCATAATCCCAAGTATCCATGCCTTCAGGTTTACCCCATTTTTCATAGTCTAGTGGGTTACCACGTTGATAAATCATCCCATTGATTGAACTTGATCCACCTAACACTTTACCACGTGTATGGAAAACTTTACGTCCGCCCATATGCGGTTCGCCATCTGTTTCATATTTCCAATCGTAAAGGCGGTTACCTGATGGATACATTAAAGCAGCTGGCATTTGAATTAACAAATCCCAAGGGTAATCACTGCGTCCTGCTTCAAGTACTAAGACTTTTTTGTCTTTATCTTCACTGAGGCGAGCACTTAATACAGATCCAGCACTCCCACCACCGATAATGATATAATCATACATTTTGTCGTACGCTTTACTCATAACAAAAATCCTCCTCGTAGTTGTATACTGACGCGCTATTTCAAACTATGTACAGATGTGAAAGAAACGTTTAGCGCTTATCGTTGCTTTTACGTCAATCTTTCACACCTTTTTACTTTGAAAGAAGTCTGTCATATAAAATGACAAACGCTCATTCAATGGTTCAATTTATGATTCTGACTGGCCAAACCAGTGAACTGGCTCAGGGCTTGTATTCATTAAGATGTGTTTTGTTTCTAGATATTCTTCTAAACCGTGATGTCCAAGTTCGCGACCGATACCTGATTGTTTATAACCACCCCATGGTGCTTGTGCAAAATAAGGATGGAAATCATTGATCCAGACTGTACCCATTCTCATTTTTGATGCAACACGTTGTGCTTTTCCGATATCTTTCGTAAAGACACCGCCTGCAAGACCATAGATAGAGTCATTAGCTAATTTGATAGCTTCTTCTTCTGTGTCAAAACCTTCAATCGTTACAACAGGACCAAACACTTCTTCTTGAACGATACGCATAGACGTGTCACAGTTTGTGATGATTGTCGGCTCAAAGAAATAACCATTTTTTAAATCTTCTCTAGATGGTCGCTTACCACCGATAGCAATTTTTGCGCCTTCTTCTTGCGCAATAGTCATATATTTTTCAACTTTGTCACGATGTTGTTCAGAAATAAGTGGTCCCATTTCTGTATCTTCATCAAATCCATTACCTAATTTGATATTTTGAACACGCTCAATTAATGCTTTTTCAAATTTATCTTTAATAGAATGATGAACGATAATACGAGAACCCGCTGAACATACTTGACCTGCATGGAAAAAGCCACCATTTAATGCTTGATCAACAGCTAAATCAAAATCAGCATCTTCAAAAATAACATTTGGGTTTTTACCACCAAGTTCAAGCGCAATATTCGTAACATGCTCTGCGGCTTGTTTCATAATACGTTTACCTGTTTGGATACCGCCTGTAAATGACACTAAATCCACTTCAGGGTGCGTAGACATGACGTCACCAATCTCAGAGCCTGCGCCTAAAACTAAATTAATAACGCCTTTAGGAAAACCGACCTCTTCCATAAGCTCAAATACGCGAATGGTTGTTAAAGGTGTAATTTCACTTGGCTTCATGACAATAGAACAACCTGTTGCAAGTGCTGGCGCAATTTTCCATGAAGCTTGTAATAGCGGATAGTTCCAAGGTGTAATCTGAGTGACAACACCGATTGGCTCTTTAACGATTTTACTTTCTGTATTTGGGATAGGTGAATTAATTAATTCGCCCCCGTCTTTATCTGCTAAACCTGCAAAATACATAAATACATTGTGTATATCATCCATATCTGCAAGAGATTCTTCTAAAGTTTTACCTGTATCTAAAGTTTCTAAATGTGCCAATTCTTCACGGTGCGCTTTGATTTGGTCCGCAATTGCACGAACCTTCTTACCTTTGTTCTCAGCTGTTTCAAGTGCATACACACCTTCATCAAATGAACGTCTTGCTGCTAGAATTGCACGTTCTACATCTTCATTCGTACCTTCTGCTACTTCTATAATCACTTCTTGGTTATAAGGATTGAGAATTTGACGTGTCGCTTGATTGCTGCTTTCTACCCATTCCCCATCAATATATTGACGACGAGATAATTGGTTTACAAATTCCATGCATATACCTCCGTTAAGTTTGTTAAGTTTTTATTTAACGAATTTCACAAATTTAACTTTATCACAAGAAAAAGTGCCATGTCAATCGACATTGCTTGGATTTGCAGTGTGCCAAAAAAACCGTTAAATTATTAATGAACATTTGATTTATATTTAATTAAAGATTAAAATTTAGAGCGTTAACGCTATTAACGAGTTAATTTTTAGGGAGGTGAGATATCGTGGCACGACCAAAATCACACGAAGCACAACTCGAAGTCGCGAAAGATATTGTTATTAATTCAATCGCTGAAACAATGGATTTATATGGGATTAATCGTAGTGTCGGAAACCTCTACGGCATTATGTTATTCAAAGACAGCATGACATTGGATGAAATGCGTCAAGAATTACAAATGAGTAAGCCAAGCATGAGTGCGGGCGTTAAGAAATTGCAAGAATATGACATTGTTAAGCAACGCTTAACTCGAGGCAGTCGTAAACAACATTTTGAAGCTGAAAAAGACTTCTTTGAGTTTTTCTGTAACTTTTTCACTAGAAAATGGAACCGTGAAATTTCAATCAATATGGCTGCACTCAGAGAATCAGAAGCGATGATTGATAAGATTATTGCAGCTGAAGATGTGGATGAAGCAACGAGAGAAGAAGCGATAGAAATAAAAGCCCATTTAGAACATTCTCGTATTTATTACTATTGGTTAGAATCCATTAGTGATGCATTAAAATCGGGAGAAATATTTGAACACTTCCCTATTCCTGAAGCTAAAGACATAAAAAAATAAATTTTATTTCAATAACAAAGTTGGATACCTCATCAAAAAAGCTTTATGGCGTCCGTTAAGACACCATAAAGCTTTTTCTATTTTTATAGATTGTCATCCTCTTCATCTTCGCCAACTCTTAAAATCCTCAACGATCGGCGTTCAATACGTTTAAAACGATCAGCACGTGATTGTAGCGCAATCCGATCTCCTGCGAGAATCATCATAAACGAAATCATAATAATGATAAATATGACAATTAAAGGTACACCCGCAACAATAGATGCGGTTTGTAGTATTTCAAGTGCCTTTTCACCACCGACAAGCATTAACGAGAATGGAAGTAAGCATAAAGCAAACGCCCAAAATAATCGATTGGCTTTAATTGGTTCTCCTTTAACACGCTTTTGTGTTGCCGCTGCAACAATATACGACGCAGAGTCAAAGGTTGTCACCAAGAATAAAAAGGCTGAAATAATGAACAAGCCAATAACAATTTGTGGGAACGGTAAATGACTAATCACTTCAATAATCGTTGCCTCCGTGCCATGTGCATTTAAGTAATGAATCACATCAAATTGACCTGAAATTTGTAAATAAACAGCATAGTTACCAAAAATACCGAAGAACAGCACACAACCAAATGTACCGTAAACAATCGTTCCTAATATTACTTCTTTTAAAGTACGACCTTTTGAGATTCGCGCAATAAACAGACCGATAAATGGTGCGTAAACAATCCACCATGACCAATAGAAAATCGTCCATTGTTGTGGGAATTTTGTTTCCTCACGTCCGCCAATGCCACCGAACGGCTCCAACCAAGTGGCCATTTGGAAGAAGTTTTTCAACATATTACCGAAGCCAGTAACCGTTGTTTCCATAATAAAGATCGTTGGACCAACGATAAAAATAAAGCCAAGTAAAATGAAGGAAAGCCATACGTTCAAGTCACTTAAAACTTGAATGCCCTTTTTCAAACCTTGGTATGAACTATATGCAAATACAATTGTAATACATAAGAGCACGATACTCTTCACGACCATACTTGTACCATCTATACCAAATAGCTTTTCAAGACCGGCTGAAATCATAGGGACCCCTAAAGCCAGTGATGTTGCTGTTCCTCCAATAAGACCAAAGATGAATAAAATATCAACAAGTTTTCCTAAAAATTTGTCTGTCTGACCTTTCAATATTGGTCGACAAGCTTGACTGATTTTAAAAACAGGTTGCTTTTTCACAAATACGAGATATCCAATTGGTAAGGCAGGAAGTACATATATCGCCCATGCAATCGGTCCCCAATGAAACATACCATACATCGTCGCAAAGTTAAGTGCTTCGTCAGATAAAGGTTTTGCACCATGAGGCGGGCCTTGATAATAATATGCCCACTCGATGACACCCCAATATAATATATCTGAGCCAATGCCGGCACAAAATAACATGGATGCCCATGCAAAGTCACTAAATTCGGGTTTATCACTCGCACGACCTAAAGTCACTGACCCATATTTTCCAAATGCTATGTATAAAACAAAACAAAAAATCGCTAACCCCAATACGAGATAAATCGCCCCAAGTTTTGAAGTGACGAAATTATTCATCGCAACAACAACTGAACGACTCTGTTCTGGGAAGACCATCATCGGGATAACAGCCATTAATAATACAATTGCTGTCCCAATAAAAACAACCCAGTCCATTAGCTTATATTTTTTATGCACTTTAAAGCACCCCTTATTTAATTTTTAATCCCTTTGTTGTCCAATCTGCGATGTCTAAACGTTTTTTATACAAGAAATAGGTTATCTAAAAATAATAGTTAATGCAAATATCATACATAATCATAAGTTGCTCAATTTGAATATATATAACTTTTAGAGATTATAAATATTGTCAAAACGCCTTTATAAAGTACATTAAAATTGTTAAGAATTAATTTAACGTTTTTAATTATGTATTTTTATAACATTCAAATGAATAAATATTTATTTTCATTTCTTTGCCTTCTCTGCCATTTATCAGGATGTAAGAAGCGGTATTTCAGCATAAAAAAGAGGCTGAGACTTTCCATTGTCTCAACCTCTGAAGGTTTAAAATGATAAGACACACGCCGAAATATCATTTTAATATTGCATGTCTTTTTTAAATTCCGTATCTCTTTTAATAAAAATGGCTTTAACTGATTCTAATTAAAGCGATTTAAACGTTTCAATAATGAGATAAAAGTTTAAGATTGTTAAAAATATTGCCAGTGTCCAAGCGATGATATTGACCCAACGTTTATTAGTGAATGCCTCACCCATAATTTTGGGGTTATTCGTCGCGATCGTTAACGGAATAATACTTAATGGCAATGCAATACTCAAAAATACTTGGGTAAAAATCAGTAAATTTTCAATTGTTGATGGATTAGAGCCATAAAGCCATAAGCAAATGAACACCGGGATAACTGCTAAACCACGTGTGATAAGACGTCGAACCCACTGTGGAAAGCGTAAATTCACAAAACCTTCCATTACAATTTGTCCTGACAAAGTCCCTGTAATGGTAGAATTTTGTCCTGAAGCTAATAAAGCGACTGCAAACAATGTACTCATCACAGCACCACCAAAAGCGACAGAGACATGTGAAGTTAATAATGCATGGTGTAAATCATAAAATCCACCTAATGCTTTACCACTGCCAAAAAATAAGGCAGCACCTAATATTAAAAGTAAACAATTGACTAAAAATGCAAGCGAAAGTTGTAAATTCGAATCAATCGTTGCATATTTAATCGCATCTTTTTTCTCTTCAACTGAATCCCGTCCATATGCACGTGATTGTACGATTGATGAATGCAAATAAAGGTTATGCGGCATAATCGTTGCACCGATAATACCGAGTGCGATATATAAGGCACCGGGTTGTGTGACCACACCGCTTTGTGGGACAAAGCCACTTAAGACGCGTGGCCATGAAGGATTTGATAAATAAACTTCAAACACAAAGATGATAAAAACAGTCAACACAAGCACCGTAACAATAGCCTCTATTTTTCTAAAACCGAACTTAATAATCAATAATAGTAGCAAAACATCAAAAACAGTAATCGTTACCCCAAGCCATAAAGGAATATGGAAGAGTAAGTTCAATGCTATGGCACTCCCTATGACTTCTGCGATATCAGTGGCCATAATTGCCATTTCTGTAATAATCCATAAAATGACAGCTACTTTTTTATTTGTCATGTCACGTGTCACTTGTGCAAGATCCATCCCACTTGCAATACCGAGTCGTGCACACATACTTTGCAATAACATTGCGGCTAAACTTGAAATTAAAATAACAGACAGGAGGATGTAGCCGTACTGTGCCCCTCCTGCCATTGACGTAATCCAGTTACCGGGATCCATATACCCCACTGCGACAAGCGCCCCTGGTCCTAAATACATTAATGTTTTTTTCCATTTTGCAGCTTGGTTATCAAACACAACTGTACCGTTAATTTCTTCTAAGCTCTTACGCATTTGACTCATCCCTTTTCGAGCGGCTTACCTTTAAATCATTTTCTATTTAAAAAATAATTTAGGATTACCTAAATTGATAACATTATTATATATGCTTTAACATAAAATGAAAAGTAACACGTTTCACCTTTTACATTATCCGTATAATAATTGCTTAATATATCGCTATGGCATTTGACCCTTTATATTTTTTCTATGTTACCCTTTCTCAAGTGAAAATAATCTTTCTATCATGATGATTAAATTCATAGTTTGGCATAATAAACGTTGTGAATACAGCTTCTACTTAAATTGAATAGCGTTAAAATCTAAAGTTTACGTTCTTACTAAAAACGCGTGCATCACCCCTTTTATTTGATTTTCAAAAGCTTAAAACAGCAGTTTCTATTATTTTTTGAAAATAGAAATATCAAAAGGTGCATTAAACCTCATTTAAAATCCTACAGACAAAGAGAAAATCGAGATTCAAATGTAAAATAAGCATATATCAGTTTCTCAAAAAGCAATTGAACTATTCACTCCAAAATAAAAAAGCGCTAAGCTGACTTTTTCAATACAAATCAACTTAACGCATTTTTATTTCATTTTCATATCATATCGCTTTGTCGAAAAAGTACAACAAGAGCTGTCACTTTTCAATATTGGCAACAAGAACTAAACTTCCACTTATAGAAACAGCCACCATCATATGTCTACGCGATATATACTATCCATTTTCTCTTTTGGCACGTCTCCACCAACGATAAATCACAATAAGGGCCAGGATAACAAGAATTGCAATAAGTGCCTTCGAATAAAAACCGACATACTGTAGCACTTGTTCCATATGATCACCTAGTGCTGATCCTAAAAAGATCAGAAATATATTCCACACACCTGTCCCAAGTGCTGTGAAAATAATAAAAATCGGTAAATTCATACGTGTAATACCAGCAGGGATTGAAATCAAAGTTCTTAAAATCGGGACGAATCGTCCAAAGAAGATGGCCCAACGTCCATATCGATCAAACCAATGGATGGTTTTATCTAAATCTTTGCGTTTAATCCTTACATATTTACCGTATCGATCAATCCAGCGGTATAATCTTTCTTCACCAATCCATATTCCAAGATAATATAAGACAACCGAACCCGCTGTCGCCGCGACGACAGCTACCGCACATACCACTCCAAAACTTAAACTTGACTTTGTCGTCATAAAACCAGCAAAAGTTAAAACAACCTCTGATGGGAAAGGATGGATAATATACTCCACAAATATTAATAAAAAGATTCCTATGTAGCCATAATGGCCCATCACATCAACAACCCATTGTTCCATATCTTCACCTTTGATTCCTATATTGTTAAAACTTTCATACTCATCAAGTTTAACAGTCTATTTCTTCAATATTCAACTTATTACACTGCTTTATGATGCTTTTGTAAATTATTGTAAGCTATCGTCACAAAATGATAAGACAAGATCTTAGTCTCATTTTGATCAAAGAAAAGATTTTACATCAAATGGTTAGCTGCAGATATCTATGTTGTACATGTGCTCATATCAAGCTTTGCATCCAACTTATCTTTGCCAGGTCAGTCTACCCGGACACTGCCAGATAGGCTAACCGCCCTCTATTAATATTGTATTGTCGCCGTAACTCTTAATTGTGCGTCTGTTTTATTCTCATAAACATGATTAGTATTCGCATTAAAACTAATCGCTTGTGCAGCCTGAATTTCATAATGTGTCGCACCTACAGTTAGTGTTAGCGTACCTTCATTGACGATGATAAATTCTTTCGCGCCGTCTTGATGCGCCTCAGACTCTAAAACGCCTCCCGCTTCGATTCGCATACAAAACATTTCAAATGCATGTGCGTGATCATATGGAAAATAAGGATAAACCACGACAGAGTGATCCTCATTGTAAATCGGTTTAATATCTGCTTTATCAATAATCTGAATATGTTTATTATCTTGACTGATTAAAGACGTCAAAGGAATATGCAATCCATTCGCAAGCTTCCACAAAGTATTGATACTTGGATTCCCTGTTCCTTTTTCAATTTGGCTAATCATCGTTTTACTTATCCCCGTCATTTGAGCTACTTTATCTAAACTCAAACGGTGGATTTGTCTATAGTGCTGGAGGTTCTCAGCAACAACAGAATTAATATTCTCCATTTTTTAAGCCCCTTCTATTTACAATATATTGAACATGATGTACGATATGTTGTGTTCTTTATATAGAACGTTTCGTTAATTATATCAAAAAAGGCAGGCGTTTACACGATGGAACAACAATCGAATCGAATCAATTGGTTGCTTTTTATTGGCATCATGCTGATTGCAGCAAATTTACGTGCCCCTATCACCTCAGTAGGTGTAGTCTTACCAACCATTAAAGATACATTAAATTTAACAAATACAGAAGTCAGTTTCATTTCTATCATTCCATTACTCGCATTTGCGATTATTTCATCTCTTGTCGCTAAAGTCAGTCACCGCTTCGGTATGGAACGTTCATTGTTCTTTGCCATTGCATTAATTTTAATAGGCGTTGTTATACGCAGTGTGACCAATGTCAGCTTATTATATATCGGTACTATTTTAATCGGTGTCGGCATTGCATTTGGTAATGTCTTAGCGCCCGGTATAATCAAATCAAAATTCCCAATGCGTATCGGTATTATGACCGCGTATTATACCGTTGTCATGAATATTTTTGGTGCACTTTCATCATATGGCGCAGCACCTTTACTTAAATCATTTAACTATAATATTGCATTAGGTCTCATCGGTGTCGTGACTTTAATTGCTCTTATCGTTTGGACTTTCCAACTTCGTAATCATGAACAACAAGTGAACGTGGATACAACAGATGCCGTTAACGTTTGGAAATCCCCTCTTGCATGGCAGATTACATTACTAATGGGAGGGCAATCCTTAATTTTCTATTCTTTAATCAACTGGTTACCAGAATTCTTATTATCCTATGACATTCCAGTGACTTATGCTGGGCTCTATTTATCTATTTTACAACTGGCAATCATTCCGTTGACTTTCGTGACACCTTTATATGCCACAAAACTTCGTTCACAAGTGATTCCGACTGCATTTACAGGGGCACTATTTACAATAGGAATCTTAATCTTAATATTTTCACCTCATCTTGCCCTTATATCGCTCATTATTATTGGGATAGCGTTAGGTATCGCATTTGGACTTGTCAATACGTTCTTTAGTTTAAGAACTGAAAGTGGCCTTACAGCAGCTAAACTAGCAGGGATGTCTCAAGCAGTCGGCTATCTCTTTGCATGTATTGGACCGCTATTTTTCGGAATCTTACATGATGTGACAGGCCACTGGGTATTCTCATTATTGATTCTACTGTTAACTGCCATCGCTGTTATGATTATTGGTGCACGTGCAGGACGTAATACAACGATTGAAGCTTCATTAAGAAAATAAGTTTTCATGCGTTCAAGACTATGAACGATGCCGTTAAGCTTTTCATATTCCATTTTACTTTTGAACACTAAAAAGGGAGCAAGCTGTCGTCTTAATCTTTGAGACGACAGCTTGCTCCCTCTTTTTTATGATCGTTATGCTCCCCATTTTTCCTCAAAATGGCCCACTTTCCAGACGAGTAGTGCAATAAGCCATGACAGTATGAGCACGATGACTAAAATATAGCCTAACTATCCAAAATCTAATTGTGTCAACCACCCTAAAAAGCCATGGTCCCAATGTTGTTTTTCGCCAATAAGCTGAATAATTTCAATACCACCTATAACAATTGCAGCAATGACTGAAATAGCGGTCATCGTCATATTGTAAAACAGCTTTCTAGCAGGACGCTCAAATGCCCAATGATAGGCATTTGTCATGAATACACCATCTAGTGTATCGAGTAAACTCATGCCTGATGCAAATAAGATCGGCAAAGCAATGATACCTAAAAATGGCACTGTATGTTGTGACGCCCCCGCTGATAACGCCAGTAAGGAGACTTCACTTGCTGTGTCGAATCCTAAACCAAATAAGAATCCTAAAGGAAAAACATGCCAACTTTGATTAATGAATTGAAAAAGTGGTCCTACAAAGCGCATGATTAAGCCTCTTGATTCAATCAATTCATTGATTTGGCTTTCACCAATTTCTTCATATTTCAATTTTCGGGATAATTGTATTAACTGAATCAGTATAACTAAGTTTAAAAGCCCAATTAATAATAAGAAAAATCCAGAAACCAATGTACCGATTAATCCACCTGTTGATTGAAAACCTGCTAAATGGCTTTGCGCCCAATGAACGGCTAACCCCTAACATAACTGCCATTAAAAAGACCACAGTTGAATGTCCGAGTGAAAAATAAAAACCTACCCCCATAGAATTACGCTGTTGTTCTAAAAGTTTACGTACCGTATTATCGATTGCAGCAATATGATCCGCATCAAATGCATGTCTCAATCCTAATGTATAGGCGACCACGCCCATTCCAATGATGAGCGGATGACTCGCTCCGCCAATCATTAGAAAAACAACACCTATAATATGTAAAAGCAGAATCACCACAAAATAAGGAAGAGCAGCTTTAATACCTTTCGTTCTTTCCATATCTTCATCACTTCAATTCTTATTTTATAATAATAAAATCATACAACGAACTAAACAAAATTAAAAGTTTTTCCCATTATTATCAAATAAACTTTTAATGATTATATTTATTAGAGGGTTATTTTCGGCTTAAAATATAACGTCTTAATAAATACTGATGTTACGCACAAAAATAGCAATAGAGGCAACGATGATGGCACATGACATTTAACTCAATCGTCACCCAATCATCGACCTCTATTGCTTATAATAGGACATAGACATCAGATAGATGGCTCAGTCCATTTTATTATTTCATCATACGTGCCACATGTCATTCATGTTTAATGATAAATCCGGCTACCTTGTGCTTTAAATTCTTTTGCTTTTTCTTGCATGCCCTCTAATTGATCCTTATGTGCGTCTCGAATATTGTGTGAAATACGCATTGAACAGAATTTTGGCCCACACATACTACAGAAGTGTGCGACTTTAGCTGATTCTGCTGGCAATGTTTCATCATGATAGGCTCTCGCACGTTCAGGATCTAAAGACAAATTGAATTGGTCAATCCATCGGAATTCGAATCGCGCTTTACTGATTGCATCGTCACGTTCTGTAGCGCCCGGCAAGCCTTTTGCGAGGTCTGCGGCATGTGCTGCAATTTTATACGTCACTACACCTTCACGTACATCTTCTTTATTAGGCAATCCCAAATGTTCTTTTGGCGTCACGTAACATAACATGGCTGTTCCATGACTCGCAATTTGTGCTGCCCCAATTGCAGAAGTGATATGATCATATGCAAGCGCAATATCAGTGGTAAGAGGTCCTAAAGTATAAAACGGTGCTTCTTTACAGTAAAAATCAGCGAGCTCTTGGTTCTCTCTAATTTTATGCATCGGGATATGTCCCGGTCCTTCAATCATCACTTGGACATCGTGTGCCCAAGCGATTTCAGTCAATTCACCTAGCGTCTTTAATTCCGCGATTTGACTTTCATCGTTCGCATCATAAATAGAGCCTGGTCTTAAGCCATCCCCTAAAGAAACAGCGATATCGTATTGGTTTAAAATCTGACAAATCTCATCAAAATGTGTATATAAAAAGCTTTCTTCATGATGTGCGAGACACCATTGTGCCATAATTGAGCCTCCACGAGAAACGATTCCCGTTAAACGATTTACAGTTAATGGGATATAACGTAATAATACACCTGCGTGAATCGTAAAGTAGTCTACACCTTGTTCAGCTTGCTCAATTAAAGTATCTCGATACACTTCCCACGTTAAATCTTCTGCAATGCCATTTACCTTTTCTAACGCTTGATAAATCGGCACTGTTCCAACCGGCACCGGAGAGTTACGAATCAAATATTCACGTGTTGCATGAATATTTTTACCTGTCGATAAATCCATAATCGTATCTGCACCCCAATGTGTTGCCCACACGAGCTTTTCAATTTCTGCTTCAATAGAAGAAGATACTGCAGAGTTCCCTATGTTGGCATTAATTTTAACTTGGAAATTTTTACCAATAATCATCGGTTCAGACTCTGGATGATTAACATTATTTGGGATAATCGCCCGCCCTTTAGCAATTTCATCTCTTACAAATTCTGGACTGACATTTTCACGACAAGCAACAAATTTCATCTCTTTCGTAATTATCCCTTTTTTAGCATAATGCATTTGGGTAACTTGATGGCCTGCTTTGGCTCTTCTAGGTTGATATTGAAAAGGATGTGTCACTAAATTTTGATGCGACGCTGACTTAAAACCATTATCAATCGATTGCACACGACGTCCTTGATAATGTTCAACATCATGACGCGCTTCAATCCAGTTGTCACGCAATGCAGGAATTCCTTTCGTAACATCGACTTCGTAATGATCGTCATGGTAAGGGCCTGCTGTATCATACACCACGATTGGATCATTATGAAGTACTTCCGTGTCCATGATTGTGTCAGATAACTGAATTTTACGGAAGGGGACGTGGATATCAGGGTCGACACCTTCCTTGTAAATACGCTGACTTGCCGGAAAATTTTTCTTCAATTCAATTTGTTCTTGTTTCATTCCCTTTGCCTCCTAATTCATGCTCGAGGCCTTTAATTCAACTGAAAACCAAAGAAAATGCGCACTCTAGAAAAGCTGAGTGCGCATTAAAGAAACGAATATATTATGAAGTGGCAGGCGTCCTGAGATGGCTCGTTTCATTATGAAAGACTAAACCAAAATAGACAGCGTTTCAAAAAACCACTTTATCTTTTAAATCATTTCGTTTGCTTCCCTACGCTAGTATAATCTAGATCAGGTTCAAAGGGTTGAGGCTTGCACCTCTTTCAGCTCATTAAAGCACCCCTAGCAAGTTCATATTTAAGTTTTGCAAATTTATCGTAACACTAAAAATGTAATATGACAATTCATCTTAGAAAAATTGCTGTTTCTAGTATGCATTTCGTTACACCGATTGGTTTATAAACAAAGCTCAAATTATAAAATCGGTGAGACTAATTTAGCAATCGATTGTTTAAATTTAACCCAATTTGACCGGTTTTCATACCGTTCAGGTGTTAATTGTTTAGAGACTTTTAAATCTTCTTTAAATGCAGAAATCAATGATTCAGCAATATCTTGATTGTAAATCAACGCGTTCACTTCAAAGTTCAATTTAAAGCTTCGCGCATCCATATTAGCAGAGCCGACTGACGCCACTTCTCCATCGATAACCATCATTTTGGAATGAATAAAACCATTTTCGTACGTATAGACATTGACACCTTCATACATTAACAATGCGACCGTTGTCAATGTCGCCAAATGAACGAAAGGTTGGTCTGGTTTATTCGGAATCATTAGATGAATATCGACACCTGATTTTGCAGCAATTCTCAAAGCATTGACGAAGCCCACATCAGGGACAAAGTAAGGCGACTGCATATAAATAGTTGATTTCGCATTCATAATCATTTTTAAATACGCAAATTCGAGTTGTGGCCAATCTCTGTTCGGTCCACTCAGACCTAATTGCATAGCAACTTGGCCATCTTTACGCGCATTTTCTGGGAAATAACGTTCACTATAATCAAGTTGATATTCATCAGCAATTTGTGAGTTCCAATCGTGAATGAAACCAAGTTGTAACGCGTCCACACCATCACCTTGTATGCGTAGATGCGTATCACGCCAGTAACCCATCTTTTCATCTAAACCTAAATATTCATCCCCTACATTAAAGCCCCCCACATAACCGATATCGCCATCGATGACTACGTTTTTGCGGTGATTCCGATTATTGACACGAAAGTTAACGAAAGGAATAATTTTCGCGTGGAAAAACGCTTCAACCTCTACACCCGCTTCAGTTAAATCTTTTAATTTTGATTTTCTTAACTGTTTTGAACCTACCGCATCATAGAGAAGTTTAACTTCAAGCCCTTCCTTCGCTTTATCTTTTAATATTTCAAGAACAGACTTACCAAGACCATCTAGATTCAAAATATAGAATTCCATGTGTATAGAGGTTTTGGCTGCTTTTAAATCTTGCTTCATCTTTTCAAAAAGTGCATGTCCATCAGTAAATGTCTTCACATGGTTATTTTCACTCAAAAAACTCACTTCACGTGTCAACATCATTTCCACTAAATCAGATTGCTTTTCTACAACAGGATTTTCTGTTTTAAAGGTGCGATCAATGAATTGTTGCTTTTGATTTTTGACACGCGTTCGCGCATCCTCGATTTCTTTTCCTTGTTCATGACGCGAGCTTTTCAATCTTACCGCTCGACCGAAAAACAAATACAGCAAGAAACCGAATATCGGCATAATAAATAGTAACAACAGCCAAGCCCATGTCGCTGTTGCTTCACGCCGATCCCGTTCCAAAAAGATAATAAACAATGCTAAAACAACATTTATCAGAAAAAAAATACCTGATACAATTCTGTATATCATGTTGACATTCGGATCAAATATGAGTTGCAATGGTGGCTCCCCCTTATCTATTTTTGAATGTCATCATTATAACGCAATTATTAGTTTTAAGCATTTAACTGAGCAATGAATAAATTAAATCAAACAAAACATGGCGAAAATTTTTCCATTTTCAATTCATTTGGGATAAACTAAAAGAAATCATCAAAGGAGGTTTTATAATGAGCTATATTGATTATATTCCGTCTAAAGATGGGACAAAGCTTTATGCTAAAATCACACGCGCAGAAAGACTTTTTGATTTTGAACTACCAGATGATGAAACGCTTGATGAACAAATTAATGTCATTATTGTTCACGGCTTAGCTGAACATTTAGACCGTTATGATAAAATTACTGACTTTTTAGTTTCAAATTCTATCAATGTTATTCGTTATGATCAACGTGGACATGGACGCTCTGAAGGTAAAAAAACACACTATGATCATAAAGATCAAATTATAGAAGACTTAGATGCAGTTGTTCAATATGTTAAAGACAACTTCGGTAATAAAATATACTTAATCGGTCACAGCATGGGTGGTTACAACGTTGCCTTTTATGGTACACGCTACCCTGGACGCGTGAATGGTATGATAACTTCTGGCGGTGTCACTAGAGATAACAATCGTTTCTTTGCAGAAGCATACGGCGACAGACAAACACCACCAGACACGTATTTTACTAACGTTTTATCAGAAGGCATTTGCTCTGACCTCAATGTGGTTAGAGATTATATCCACGATGCACTCGTTCCAAATGAAATCTCGATGGGCCTTACTTATGCCATTGTAGATGGTATTCTCGAACTGAAAGAAAACCCAGATGCATTTGTAGATGATGTTTTGGTTTTACACGGTCAAGCAGACCCTATCGTTAATCCAAAAGATTCATTACAATTTTATGACGAAATTGCTTCACAACATAAAGCAATACGTATTTATTCAGACTTACAACATGAAATTTTTAATGAATCTAGCTATAATGACCTCATTTTCCAAGACATCGTTCAATGGATCTACCTAACGGATGAACGCCAAAGTGGCACTACGTTTTAAATGATTTCGCTTTAAACATCTCACATTTTTTAACTCGCTATAACATGCAAACGAGCCCGAAGTAACATCTTGCTACTTTTTTGGGCTCTTTTTTATGTCAGTCTCCCACTATCTCTTCTGACTTCCAACACAAAAAGTATCCCATCACTTGTCATTCCACGGCACGCGTTGTACATTGAACATAGTATAAGTCGTATTTATACAACAACTTCAATATAAGGAGAAATTTATGAAGCACGTTTACTTTAACCATGATGGCGGTGTAGATGACCTCATTTCACTGTTTTTACTTTTACAGATGGAGGATATTCAGTTAATTGGAGTCAGTGCGATTGGCGCAGATAGCTATGTTGAGCCTGCAGAGAGCGCTTCTCGTAAAATTATTAATCGTTTTTCTCGTTATCCTCTAGATGTCGCCGCTTCAGAAGAACGAGGTAAAAATCCATTTCCAAAAGACTGGCGTATGCATGCCTTTTTCATGGATGCCTTGCCTATCTTAAATGAACGGGTCCCTGTACAATCACAGTTAAGAACGGTTCCTGCATATCAAGATATCATCGATCGTCTTGAAACTTCTGAGACATCCGTGACGTTATTATTTACAGGACCTTTAACGGATTTAGCGAAAGCATTACAAGTCGCTCCTCATATTACTGAAAAAATTGAACGTCTCGTTTGGATGGGCGGTACATTTTTAGAACGCGGTAATGTGGAAGAACCTGAACATGATGGAACGGCAGAATGGAATGCATTTTGGGATCCAGAAGCAGTAAAAACTGTTTTTGATAGCACGATTCCAATCGATATGGTCGCACTTGAAAGTACAAACCAAGTGCCATTAACGCTTAATATCCGTCAAATGTGGGCAGACGAACGCCACTATCCGGGTGTTGACTTCCTAGGCGTCAGCTATGCAGCTGTGCCACCTTTAACACATTTTCAAACGAATTCGACTTATTTTTTATGGGATGTCTTGACGACAGCTTATGTGGGTCAACCTTCACTGGTCAAAAAAGAGGAAGTAAAAGCTTCCGTTTATACAAAAGGACCTAGCCAAGGTCGAACTTATTTAGACGATCAAAATGGACGTCTCATTCAAGTGATCAATCATGTTGAACATGATGCATTCTTTAAATACATTACAGAGCTTGCTAAAAAAGTCTAAATATATTGATGATCAAATATATTCTCAATAAAACGACATGCCTGAGATATGATTTATTTTAGGTTACAAAAAAGCTTTTAAATCATTAAAAGGATGGTAGAGACCGGGATTGCGTATGCGCTGTTATCTTGCGCTGCGCAATCCTTGTTATCTTTGAGGATAGGAACTGTATAAAATAAGAATGAATACAGCATTGCTTAAAGGTGTTCTATCACATTTATGAGGATGTCCGCCCTCTTTTAATCTTACTACTCTCTTTTAAAGGGTACATCTGATGATATAAAAAAGTACTGATTACAATGCATAGTATTGGCAAAATCAATCCCAACACACGTATCCCCATTTGCGTTTCAATGCGCTGATGCTGATTTGGAATAAAATGAAATAGCGACATGCCAGCACCAATCATGAGACCCGATAACGCATGTGCCGCTTTAGTCATGAAAGTATACATCGCAGTATTTAAACTGTCGTGGCGTCGTCCAAATTGCATTTCCCCATCATCAATTACATCCGCAAGCATAATTGTCACCATACCTAGCATGAATCCCGTACCGATTCTAAGAACCATTCCTCCAAATAAAACCCATCCCAATTGATGCGGTGCTACAAAACCAGAATATAACATCAAAGCAAGACCACTAATGATGAATAACATCGCGCTATTAAACGCATTTTGACGTCCTACATGTCGTATCCAAAAAGGCAAAAATAATAGCGCAAGCATTTCGACAAATAGCATACTGTTAAAATATGCAAAATATTGTTCAATATTGATGACATACTTGAAATAATAAATAAGTGTGCCATTAAGCAACTGCATGCCTAAATTAAAAGACAAGAGTAATCCCATCATAGCTAATAAAGCATGATGACGAAAAAGCATTTGTTTGATTTCTTTAAGACGTAATCGAGGGATAGGCTGAACTTTAACTGACTGATTTTCTGGAACACCTATGAGCGTCACTCCAATTGTCACTACAAAAAGCACACTACATAAAAGCGCCACAATAAACATACCAACTGAAAGATCTCCATGACCTAAAATGTGACTCAAACGGTCAATCAAATACAACCCCCATGTTCCAACAATAAAAGCAGCTAAACTCGCAAAAAAGCGTGGAATCACAGACATTGTCTCACGTTCTCTTGAATCTTGTGTCAAATTCGGCAGCCACGCCCAATAAGGAATATCCATCATCGTATAAGTCATTCCCCATAATACATACATCACTGACACATAAACATACATCATGGGTTGAGGAAATTCAAAGTTCGTAAATAACAAGAGTGTGATTAGTGCATTTGTCACTGTCCCTATCCCTAGCCATATTTTAAACTTGCCAAAACGATGCTGTGTTCGATCGACCATCATCCCCATAAACGGATCATTGACGGCATCCCATATTCTTGCAATAAAAAAAAGAAACCCCACAAAAACGGGGGATAGTTTGATAATATCCGTCACATAAAACATAAAGTAAATACTGACTAAATTAAATACAGCATCTTTACCGACGGCACCTATTCCAAATGATAATTTTTGAACTTTCGTTAACTGCGCTTTCAAATTGAATCCCCTTTTTCGATTTATAGACAGAAGCATTATTAAAAATATCATAATTCTCTCATCCATTACATTGCGCTATGATGCCACAATCAGTGATTATGCTTCCCAAAAAAGAAGTAAGACCTGAACACGTAAAATCTACGTATTCTGCCTTACTTCATCTATAAGTTGATGGCTATGATTCGAAAAAACTAAACCAGCCTATTTTTACATTCCTAATAATGATCGGATTGTCAGACCGACAATGACCGTCGTCGTAATTAAAAAGAAACCAGGAATTAAGAAACTCGTTACTTTCGTTGTCCGTGTTTCGTCAACATCGACAGCAAATAAAATCGTTGGTTGTGCAGGAATAACGAAGTTCACGTTTAATGTCTGTGCAATTGCAATAAAGAAAGTCGGTGGTATGCCGAGACTCAACACGATTGGCACGACAATAGATGCGGTCGCAGATTGAGAAATCACAATCATCGCCACTAAAGCGACAAGTATAATCATGAGCCAAGGTGCTTGTGAAACGAGGCTTCCGATACCATTTTCCATCATTTCTCGATTAGCATGTGCACTAAAAATGGTAGCCCCTAGCCAACCTGGCCCTAACACCGCAAAAATTGCACCAATGGCTGCTTGTGCAATATGTGTGGTTAAAATCTGATTCGGCTGAACTTTCACTAAAAGAAGATTAATCATTGCACTCGTATACATAAATAGTTGGACAAGATCGGTCATTTGTAAATGAACCGTTTTACCGTCTACATGGAATGTAGGTCCGATTTTCGGAAAAATACCGAAAGTTAAAATACAGATGACTGCTAATATAAATGTAAAAACACCCCATTTAACGCGTTTATCAAAAGTCTTAACCTCTTGTTTATCTTCAATAATCATTTGTTGTAACATCGTTTGCGCTTGCGCTTCACTTATTTTTGTTCGACCTACAAATGTATTAAAACAGCTGAGAATCAACATACTGATTAACGCCGTAGGTAAAACGATGGAGAGGTATTGCCCCATTGTAATCCCTAGACCTGCAAACTCTGAAATCATATAGGCAGTTGCTGAAGCCGCTGGACTACATAATAAAGCAATATTTGCTGTTAGTACGGAAGCGGTAAGTGCCTTTTTAGGCTGGATACGCGCTTTCAATGCGGTTTTAGCGATAATTGGTTCTAAAGATAACGCAATATTAGTTGTCCCAATACCAAACACAAATACAAAAACAATCATCGGTGCGATAAAGATAATTGATTTTGGAAAACGTTCAATCATTTTTGAAGCAAGTTGAACTAAATAATCAATCCCACCTGTTGCTTGAAGTGTACCGCCTGCAATTCCAATAGATAAAATAATCAGCACAGCCGTAACAGGGGCAGAACCAGGAGGTAAACCAAACCCAAAAATCATAATTAATTGGGCAAAAAGTGCAAAAATCCCACAACCCAATGCGCCTGCTGTTCGTAGACCCAAAACAATTGCGAGTATCATAATCAATATTTCTATCGCAAAAAGAAGCATTCTTTTTCTTCCTCTTTTCTAAATTTTCATGTGAATATTTTAGCATATTTAAATGAGCAGTTTAATATATAAATAAAGCGATAAATGGCTAAATTGTAACAATTGAAAAAATAAAAAGAGAACACAAACAACGGTATCAAGTCGATAACGTCGTTCACGTTCTCTCATTTATTGTATCATTTACGTTGTAATAGAGATGTTCTACTTCAAAGTTTGGATAAACTGACGAATTTCTTCTGACATTTCCTCATCTTTCAAAGCGTACTGAATCGTCGTTTTGACAAAGCCAATTTTTTCACCGACATCAAAACGTTCCCCTTCAAAATCATAGGCAAAAACTTGTTCAGATTGATTCAAACGCTCAATCGCATCTGTTAATTGAATCTCTCCACCTGCACCTTTTTCTTGATTTTCAAGATAATCAAAAATGTCTGGTGTTAGCACATATCTTCCCATAATCGCTAAATTTGATGGTGCTGTACCTGGCGCTGGTTTTTCCACAAATTTTGTCACTTCATATAAGCGATTGTCTTTTGATTTTGGATCAACAATCCCATAGCGGTGCGTTTCTTGTTCCGGTACTTCTTGAACACCAATGACAGATTTACCCGTGCGGTCATACTCTTCAATCAATTGCTGAATCGCAGGTGTGTCAGATTCAACAATATCGTCACCTAATAATACGGCAAAAGGTTCGTTTCCAATAAATTGTTTGGCTGTCCAAATTGCATGACCTAAACCTTTTTGCTCTTTTTGGCGTACATAAAACATGTTCGCTAAATTTGTAGAATGACGCACTTTTTCCAATAACGCATCTTTACCTTTTTCAGCTAAGTTATTTTCCAATTCCACTTGGTGATCAAAATGATCTTCAATCGCACGTTTATGTTTCCCTGTCACGATAATAATATCTTCAATGCCAGCACGTACCGCTTCTTCAACAATATATTGAATTGTTGGCTTATCTAATATCGGTAACATTTCTTTCGGCATTGCTTTAGTCGCAGGTAAAAAACGTGTACCTAACCCCGCCGCTGGAATAATCGCTTTTTTTACAGTCATAATAAACTTCCTTTCTACGCTAAGACTTTCCCATTAAAAAGTCTATCCCATTTTTCCATTAATTTTTCAGAATGATATAATTCGATAATTGTTTTTCTACTTTCTTTTCCGTACTGCTTAGCTAAAGCTTCATCATTGATAACTTTTAAAATCTTATCAGCCATACCAGATATATTTTGATTTTCGATTAAGTAACCATTTTCTTCGTGTCTGATAAAGTCTGAAGGTCCATATTTAATATCAAATGCAATCACAGGTTTTTCTAGTAACATCGCTTCAATAATGCTAAGACCTTGCCCTTCAAATTGAGATGTAGATACGACACAACCAAAGTCTTTAATTTTATCAGTTGCATTATCGGTATAGCCTAATAATTTAACATTTTTCTCAAGCTCATTTTCTCTTATTAAACGTTCTAATTTATTTTTCTCTTCTCCATCACCATAGATGTGAAATTCTATTTCATTATCCTTTTCCACAACTTCTTTTGCTACTTCTATTAAGTATGGTAAACCTTTTTGTGGTACTAGTCTGGAAATATGTCCAACCACTTTTCGATGTGTAGTTTCAGGGATTTGGTCTGTGATGTTAATAAAATTACTAATGACAGAAACGTTATCAATTTGGTATTCCTTGATAATATCTCTATTTTGCGCTTCAGTGAGACAAATAACACCATCAATTTTTTGTGCATTTTTCAATATATAATCTTCTTTTTCCTTAACTGCACCACTATTATCAAAATTCTTGTGATGATTAATATGAATTACAGCAAATTTCTTTGCAGCTTTATGACGAGTCGCTAGCATTTTTGGAAAACTACCTGGCCCATCACAAATCATAATATTCTTCTTATCATCTTTAACTAATTCATCTAAAAAATATGTACAAAATCCTACATTATTTTTAAATTGCTTTTTCTCATTGATCAAATATGTTTGACCGACGCTACCATTTTTGGCATTGATTTGTCTATATAAATAGAGATAGCACTTACTATCAAAAAATTGCTCAGCTATTAATTTATTTTCGTGATTAAACACATCAATTTTTTGAATCTTTTCTTCACGATAATAAATTCTTTTAATCCTTTTATTGTTTTCAAAAATATCTAAGAAGCTTGTATTCTCAAAAGATTTTTTATAAGACACGTATTCGCCAGTTTTTTGATTGAAATATCTAGAAACAGATTGACTTTCTTTTATCTCAACTGTTCCTTTTAATAACTGGTCTATAGCCTTATATAACGTTGGATTTCTTTTGTTTTTTGATTGATCTGCTTTAGCTTTATAGAAGTCAAAAGGATTCAACATTTCAGTTCTCTCATCCATCTTCCTGGATTTTTTTAATGCTTGAATAATTTCTGGATAGTCAAATTTGTAATCAAATGTAACAATGTTACCAGCAATTTTGTTGTCATAGAAAACTTTACTCCTTGTTAACATGGCAGTCGTCATACCGCCTTTATTAACATCCAATTCATGGACAATCATAAAAACTTTTTTCATTTAGTACACCCCTAATCTTCAAAATAATATCTTTAGCACTAGTTTTTATTTTTTGAATTTTCAATTAATTTAAGTTTTATTAAAATATGCATTATCTATTTATTCCTTAAAGTCATGAACAGGAAGCGATCTGATACATCCGATTGTTTTAAGTTGAATTGGACTCTAATAATAATGAGTAGTATGCATATAACACGATTAACATGGCGCATATCATGCATCATTTAAGTTGCTATTGACTGTCCTTTTCTCCCTTTTACTCTACTGTTTAGCTTTACGATATACTTATAGCAGTTGATTATCGCATCGTTAATCAATTGAGCTTTATTGCTCATTCCCTACTCGCACCGTTATAAAACAAATATGCAGATTTTAAAAAACACAATAATTAGTGTGCGTCTCTATGTGCTACTTTTAATTATAACATCACTCACATTTTGATTGGTATACAATTCAAGTATTCTTTGTCCCAATGAGAAAATAGAAGTAAATCCAATAGTTTTTCTTATCACTTTTTTAAAGAGATACATACAACAATAACTATTTACATCTCAAATAAAGTAAAATAAGATAGCACTTAGCCCTAGCTAAAAAGCTACCTTATTCATTAAATCGAATTCCTCTATTTTTTAGTTTCATCCTTTACTGTGCCTTTAATTGTGCTTTTTGTACTATCAGTGACACGACCTGTAATAGAACCTGTTTGTTTTTCAGACATATTTTGCACCTCTTTTCTATAAAGTCAAATTAAAATCAATTATTTTAATTACAACATTATCCTTTAAAACAATCAAATCATATGGTTATTTAATTATACGTATTTAACATAACGCTCTACAATCTTATTAAAAATTGTTAAAATAGTTTTAATACATATATAAGGAAGAACGTCTCATGATGAAAAAATGGATATGTTGCTTTGCGTTACTTTTGCTTTTTGGTTGTCAACAAGACCCTTCACGATCTCAAGATGCACTCACTGTTTATTCACCCTACCCACAGGATTTAATTCGGCCACTTTTGAAAGATTTTGAACAGCAGTATGATGTGAAAGTAAATCTTATTGAAGGTTCAACACAAGTGTTACTTTCAGATATTCATCGAACGCCATTAGAAGCACGAGGGGATGTGTTTGTGGGTGGCGTATTAAGTGAAACCATTGATCATTCAGATGATTTTGTCCCCTACCAAGTGTTTGATGTAGACAAATTCCATGATTTTCAATCCAAAAATCATTTAGTTACACCTTTTATGTTGATGCCTACAGTGATTGTTGTCAATAAAGATTTAATAGGGTCGATTCCGGTCAGAGGTTATGAAGATTTATTGCGACCTGCACTAAATGAACGTGTTGCTTATTCTAACCCTTACACGACTACGACAGGTTACCAACATATGCGTGCTTTATATCACTTACATCATAATACGCAAATAATTAAGCAGTTTCAGCACCATGCCGTGCAATTGGAAAAGTCTTCTCAAGTCGTAGAACAGGTTGCGACGGGGCGTTATGATGCAGGCTTAAGCTATGAACTGGATGCACGTAGATGGATGAAAAAAGGTTATCCCTTAAAATTAGTCTATCCTACTGAGGGGACTGTAATTAATATAGATGGCATCGCACTCGTTCATAATGCGCACCCAAATCCAAAAAGAGAAGCACTCGTCAAATATTTAACGGGTCGTGCAGTTCAAACCCGTTTAGCGCAAGAATTTGGTGTCAAACCGATTCGCAAAGACGTGGCAGAAGTTTCGGAAACAGGCACATTAAAACTTAAAGATATCCCTGCTATTTCTGAATCCGAATTGCCCCATGACACACATCAAGCTTTTTTGGAGCGTTTAAAATGAAAACTTACAAACCTTACCGTCAACAATTACGTCGCTCTTTCTTTCTCTCAACGGTCATGCCCGTCTTTTTAGTGATGCTCATTGGCATAATTAGTTTCTATACGCTTTATATTTGGGTGGAGCATCGTACGGTACAACAGCACGTTAATCAAACACAGCACGCTATTGTTCAAGCTTCTCAACAGACAGAATTAGATATTTCAAAATTGAAGACAACATTTAAAGAGCTCAACACGACTGATTCGCAAGATTTGACGGCATTGAACCGGATGTTATTTAAAATGATTCATGAACAACCCGGAACACTTTATTTTGTTGTGACACAACATCATCAGCAGGTAACGACAAACAATTATGAAGATCAACGACTCAATACACTTTATCTGCTTAACACATATAACGTTACATTTAAAAATGGTCCTGCATCTATCCAAATATACTTGGCACAAACGCCACGTATCGATGAAATTTTAAAAGATTCTGGCCAATCTACAGTCATCGTGGATCGTTTTGACAACATTTTATTTACAAATTCTGAACACTTTCGTCTCGATGATAAATGGCAACCTCCTCAATTTGGTTTTATATCGGATGCAGTCAAAATCAATCAAAACGGCGATCGATTGATTCAATTTAAAAATATCCATGACACCTTAGAGGATGGGATCATACTGCTCATTATTATGGGACTTGTGCTAATTTTGTTTATCTTATTCGGACTGTTTAATGCACATAACATGGCGAAAAGGCAAACCCAAGATATTGAAGCAATTATTCAACGGATTTACTATGCGAAAAATCGTCATCTCGGTCGCTACCAACCTTTAGCACAGCCGAGTGAGCTCGAGGAAATCAATACCTATATTTATGATTTGTTCGAATCAAATGAAAAATTGATACACTCTATCGAAAATACGGAACAACGTTTACGTGAAATTCAATTAAAAGAAATAGAGCGCCAGTTCCAACCGCATTTTCTATTCAATACGATGCAAACAATTCAATATTTGATTACCCTATCCCCTCAACTCGCACAACAAGTGGTGCAGCAATTATCCCAAATGCTCCGCTATACGTTACGCGTTAAATCTAATCACGTCCAAATCAAAGATGAACTTGATTATATTCAACAATACGTCGCAATTCAGAATGTGCGTTTTGATCATATGATTCACTTAGAATACGAAATTCAAAGTGATTTATATACTGCACAAATCGGTAAAATGATGATTCAGCCTTTAGTTGAAAATGCCATCAAACACGGCCGTACGGATGATAAACTTTTGATACGTATTCGCATCACTGAAAGCAAGCACGCACTCCGTGTCTTTGTTTCTGATAATGGACAAGGAATGTCTAAAGAAAAATGCAAGGAAGTAAGACATTCACTGAATGAAAGCGTGTTTGATACTGAACATTTAGGCTTAAATCATTTAAATCATAAAGCACGTATTCGTTACGGAGAACAAGCGCGATTACGTATTTTTTCAACACCTTATCAAGGCACCCTCATCGCTTATCAACTACCAAGGGAGGCGTCATCTCATGTATAAAGTCGTGATTTGTGACGATGAACGAATCATAAGAGAAGGGCTGAAACAAGCCATTCCGTGGAATGAATATCATTTTTCACATGTGTTACTAGCGAAAGATGGCATCGAAGGGTTATCACTGATTCGTGAATATCAACCCGAATTAGTGATTACCGACATTCGGATGCCACGCATGGACGGTGTAAAATTGTTAGATGCGATTAAAGATTATGATTGCAAGAAGATTATTTTATCGAGTTATGATGATTTTGAATATATGAAAGCTGGCATTCAACACCATGTCTTAGATTATTTATTAAAGCCTATCGACACTTCACAATTAACTCAATTATTAGCGCAATGGGCAACAGCATTCCAACCTGTACACCCTGCTGCACAATTAGAAGTTTTTCAACCATTGATGAAAGTTGAATATGGTGATTATTATGTCAATGTGATGATTCAACAAATACAACAGCGTTTTCATCAAAAATGTCACGTTTCTGACCTAATCGCTCCCTTACCTGTAAGCGAATCTTATTTGATGCGTACATTTAAAGAACATGTGGGTATTACAATTCTTGATTATTTAAATCGATATCGAATTTATCAATCACTTTCACTATTACAAAGTCAAAATAAACATTATGAAATTGCAGACAAAGTTGGTTTTTCAGAGTATAAAACATTCAGTTATCACTTTAAAAAGTACTTAAATATGACACCGAGCGAATATGCGAAACAACAGTAAAAGTATTCGTTCATAAAAAAAGAAAAGGCAACTCGAAGTGTAGAAAGCCAAATTCAGCTTTTACTGGGATCGAGTTGCCTCTATTAATCTCATTTATAAATGTAAGCTTCTAATTTTCTTTTCTTCAAAATATGCGACAATACCAAGGAGTATAATACCGATAAATAATGCAGCGTAGAATACGATAAATACGTCTGTCCATCCACTTAACGTATAGCCAAAGACATTTAAACCGTTTCTTTCCGGGTCAGCAATGGCAGCTAAACCTACTTTAGCCATAGAATCGCCAAATAAATATGCAAAGGATCCCGTCATTCCATTTGCTACACTAATCGCATTTTTAGGAACAAATCCTGTTAACGATACACCGATTAACAACTGTGGACCGAAAATCAATACGCCTAATGCAAAGAGTGACACGTTAACCATCGTTACACTTGTTGCATTCGTATAGAATAAGACCACGAACGTAATTAAGAACATACAGCCAATTGCGACGATAGCACGACGACCTTTTAACAAGTCAGAGATGTATCCCCATAATAAACTTGCGACAAGCGCACCCATTTCAAAATAGAATATCGTGTTAACTGCGTCTTCTTTTCCGAAATGTAATTGTTCAGAAACATAAAGTGGTGCCCAGTTATCAATACCGATACGCACAATATACACAAACACATTAGATACACATAAAATCCAGATAACCGGATTTTTCAAGATATACTTTTTGAAAATTTCCCATTTTGTCATACTTTGTGCGTCAATATTTTCTTGATCTACAGGTTCTTCCCAAATTTCTTCTGCACGATTCCATCCTAATTCTTCTGGATCATCTTTACCGATAAATAATGTGACAACACCAATAATTAACGCTATAACAGCTGGGAAAATAAACATCCCCACAACGCTACCATGGAAAAACATATTTGCGCCCCATAGTGCAAGCGCCCCTGCTATTGCACCACCGATATTATGTGACGTATTCCAAAAACCGAGATAACGCCCTCGTTTAGTTCGCGGTGCCCATCTAGAAATCGTTGAGTAACTTGCAGGTCCACCGACGGATTGAAAAATACCGTTTAGTCCCCAAAGTACAATAAATAAACCTAAAACTGAACCAAAATAACTTAACACGAAGCCCATAATTAATACAGTTATCGCAGAAAGGATTAATAAAAATGAAATAATTTTTTTCGTGTTACGTCCATCAACAAAGTAACCTAATAGTGTTTTCCCTAGGCCATAAGTAATACTAAATGCTAATCCAATATAACCTAATTCTAATGTAGACAACCCGATTTCTTCTTTTAATAAAGGTTGAGCTGCTTTAAAGTTGTTTCGAATTAAGTACATGGCCATATATGCGAGAAATACGACGAAAAAGGCTTGTAAAAAGTTACGTAACCATAATTTTCGTTGCATAGATAACGGTATGCCTTTGTTAGGAATCTTTTTAATATCAAAAAAGTTCATGCCCTTCACCTCTTGTGTTCACTTTAAATTCACTATAGCATCAACTGAAAGCGCTTAATATCCTAGAAATTATCGTTTTATCCCAAAAACTGAACTAAAGACTTTAATATTTGGAAAAGCATTTTATTTATGACAATTAAAGGTAAATATCGTCTACTTTATTCAATCTTGTATTATTAGCACATTAATTTATCCTTGCATGAAATAAGAAGTTTACTATTAAATTTTTAAGTAACTTTTATAGAAAGATAATTGACATCGTTTCTTTTGAATTTTACACTTATTTATAAATTAAACGCTTACAAGGGGGAGTCATTATGAATAAAATCGCTATCGCGGGTGCAGGTGCAATGGGAGGTCGTATTGGGAGCCAAATTAAGAAGGCTGGATATGATGTGACACTGATTGATACATGGGAAGAACATGTGAATCAAATAAATGAACACGGCCTTGAAATCGAAACAGAAACAGATACCTATACGATTCAAATTCCTGCCCTATTACCTCAAAATGTAAATGAGGCATATGACTTAGTCATTATCTTAACGAAATCTATGAAATCAGAAGAAATGCTTCAAACGTTATACGATCGAAATGCCCTTCACTCTGATACTGCTTTACTTACTATGATGAATGGTCTTGGACATGATGAACGATTTTCTAAAATTGTGCCACAAACTCAAATATTCCTTGCCGTGACCATGTGGACTGCTGGCATGCGTGGTCCTGGAAAATTACTGTTAGAAGGCACAGGGAGTATTGAGTTTCAACGTGCAGATGGCCAAGCTGATCACCGTACAGAAGTGATTCATCAAATTTTCAATGATGCACAACTTAACGCTACAATCAGTGATAATGTGTTTAAATCCATTTGGAGTAAAGCGACTGTCAACAGTGTTGTAAATCCACTGTGCACTATCCTTAACAAAACCATTTATGAATTTGGCAGTTATGTTCATTCACGTGAAATGATTCAACCCATTATTGATGAAATCGTTGCTGTGGCTCATGGTCGAGGCGTTGAATTAGACCCACAATTGCTTTTACAAAAAATTGAAGACTCTTATCCAAAAGAAACACAAGGTCTCCATTATCCTTCAATGCATCAAGACTTATATAATCGTCGCTATACTGAAGTTGATTATCTTAATGGACAAATCAGTCAATATGGTCGCGAACTAGGTATTCCAACACCGAATAATGATATGTTGACGCACTTAATCCATCAATTAGAAATGAAATGGGTTCAATAAATACTGACGCTTTAATGATTTAACAGTTGCTTCATATACACGTACACGCATTCACTTAAGAAGCCAGGATATATTTCAAAATAAATAGCGCTAAGATGATTTTTAATAGAAAATCGTCCTAGCGCTCCTTTTTTATAATATGACTTTATTTATACGTATCATCCTTCATTATTATACTTAAAAATAAGACACCTTCATTTCTTTCACTCATATTAAAAAAGACATATTCATATCATATTTTTACATATAGACTCAAACTTTATACATAATCCATATGAACAAGATGAATTAAGATAAATATTTTTACATAATTATATTGCTTTTTTAACAGAGCCACTCTATAATTTTATATAGCAAGCAACAATGTTTATTTATAACTCTATTTTATTTTCATTTTGCTTTGCTGTTTTTGATGATAGATGAATACCACTAAGCACATTCGATCAAAATGATTACATCTTTAGCGTTTTGGACGCCAACTTCAAAGGGGTTGATTTAAATGAAAGAATATCGTCACTACATACATCAAGTGGGCACGATTAAAACCTTATTAGAGGGACATCATGAAAGCGAAGTGACAATCGCTGAGTTATTACGTTACGGTGATTATGGATTTGGTACATTGAACCATACTGATGGTGATTTTGTAATTATTGATGGGCAACCCGTTCATATGAATCAATATGGAGAACATCACGGATTAAATGGTCAAGAGAAAGTGCCGTATGGCGCTGTTGTTCAATTTAGACCCCAGCATGACTTCGTAGTTAAACAAGTGGAACATGTTGATATTTTTCAACATATCAAGGAAAGGCTAATCAACACGCAGCTTTTCTCAATGACTAAACTCACAGGCGATTTTAATTATATTCACTTAAGTGTTTATTCTAAAAATCATTCACCTCACACGCTCAAGCGCCCCTTTCATATACCTCAAACTGAACGTGCAGTGCGACAAATTAAAGGTACAATTTTGATTCTTTATACACCTCATGATTTTACTGGTATTCATCCACCGGGTTTCAGTGCCTATTTCGTTTCGGAATATCATGAACTTGTAGGCAAGGTTCTTAGCTTTAAAGTTTCAAATGCTGACGCCCAACTTCAAAATTTGGATGGATATACAATGATCTGTCCTGCTGCTGAGCCATTGTTTATTAGGCATTTGTCATTATAGCGTATATTTTCTATTGATGATTTGTGGAACGTAAGTGAAGCAAGGACATATTGGAAAATAGCGAGTGCATAATCAGATTATAAAATTGAAAATACTCACCCATTAAATATCATTTGATGAGGTACTTGCTTAAGAATTTTAATGTCAATGACCGCCTTTTAAAAGAAAAGTCATACTGTTACTAATAATGATTAGCAGTATGACTTTTGGCCTATAAATTCCCTTTATATAGAAGCTAAAATAAAAAGCACTCCCACTAAATACATCAACATGTATTCAGCGAAAGTGCCTCCCATGATTACAACTGGGAAAACTCAAAAACGAATCGGTATTGAACGCATTAATTGTTTGAATAGTTTGCGTATTGTGATGCTAAGTGTTGATATTCTTTTTGAGTAAGTGCGTGTGCATCAGATGTGCTACCAACAGCAGATAAAAGAACAGCTACTGCAGCAGTTGACATTAAACCTTTTACCAATTTACTCATTCATATCACCTCTTTCACTTTTAAGTATAATTATTATACCACAAATTAATCGCACTTCAAACCTGAGATTCTAATGTATTTCACTTTTCCTTCTACTTAAAGTTCATAAAATAATCATTCAATTAAATTTATCAATAGAGGTACATCACTTTTGTAATACATTTCTTTTAAACGTTTTATTATGACAAGCAACAACTTTACAGGCTTAAGATGTCATTTTATACATTTCGTGTTCATTTAGCACACTACTGATGTAGTTTAATTTTTAGATCAACCTAAAAATCAAAACCTCAAAAATCCTTAATATTACTGAATTACTGCTAACTTTAAGCGGTTTTTAAATAATAACCGCTATCTTTTTATTTGAAACTATTTAATAAATTCGTCATACTAAGGGTGTAATTATCACGTTACGAGGAGTGAAAGGAAGTATGAATCAAGAACAACTAGAAAAAATGAAAAATGGTAAAGGTTTCATTGCAGCACTAGACCAAAGCGGTGGTAGTACCCCTAAAGCATTGCGCGGTTATGGTGTTGGCGAAGACCAATATAACAATGATGACGAAATGTTTAAATTGGTTCACGAGATGCGTACACGTATCGTAACATCACCATCATTTACTTCAGATAAAGTCATTGGTGCAATCTTATTTGAACAAACAATGGACCGTGAAGTTGAAGGTAAACATACAGGTGACTACCTTGCTGATAAAGGAATTGTACCATTCCTTAAAATTGACAAAGGTTTAGCAGATGTTGAAAATGGTGTTCAATTAATGAAACCTATGCCTGAACTTGATCAATTATTAGATCGTGCAAACGACCATAAAATCTTTGGTACAAAAATGCGTTCAAATATCTTAGAATTCAACAAAGAAGGTATCGACGCAGTAATTAAGCAACAATTTGAAGTTGCACAACAAATTATCAATAAAGGTCTTGTACCTATTATCGAACCTGAAGTGAACATCGATGCAGAAAACAAAGCTGAAATCGAAGCTTACTTAACAGAATTAATTCAAAAACATTTAGATGCTTTAGCTTCAGATGATTACGTGATGTTAAAATTAACAATTCCAACACGTGCGAACCAATATGAATCATTGATTAACCACCCTAACGTTGTTCGTGTGGTTGCTTTATCAGGAGGCTACAGCCTTGAAAAAGCAAATGAATTCTTAAAAACAAATAACGGCTTAATTGCGAGCTTCTCTCGTGCATTAATTAACGATTTACGTGTAAGCCAATCTGACGAAGAATTTGACCGCTTATTAGGCCAAACAATCGATTCAATTTACGATGCTTCAGTTAACAAAGTACAAGCGTAAAACGTTAACAAAATTAAACCGAATCGCATTTAATTTATAAATGCAAATCGCGTGGAAACACAATTTTTCAAATCAATTGTGTTTCCACTTTTTTATATCACGAAAAAACGCCTATCAGGAGGGCACAATTTAAATGTGCGCTCTGATAGGCGTTGTATGTTTGTATGACTATTTTAGTGTTCTAACATTTCATCTTTTACTTCTTCTTTTGACAATTTAGCTGGGTAATATGTTGGCCAGTTATCTAGCTCTTTTAAGACTTTGTCACGATCATTGCCCATGAAAATATGGAAGTGTTCAGATTTTTTAGGTGCAATATTGTGGTCACTAAATTGTACATATTTTGGTAAATCTTTAGACGCTTCACCTTCAAGTTTGAAAGTATAACGTACGCCACGGTTACCACCTTTGTAATCTAAAATGTCTTTACCATCATAACGGTATGTGCCAGTCATTGACTTACCGTTTTTAGTGAAAGTGATTTGATCACCTGAGATTTTAATTTTTTCTATATCTGTTTTGTAACCTTTTTCATAATATGATTTGTATTCTTTCGCAGATTTATCGCCTTTATCTTCAGCTTTATGTTTGAAGACTTCATCTAAAGTACCATCTTTTAATAAAGGATAAACAGATTGCCAGTTACCTTCATAATCAGAAAGTTCACGGTCTTTCACTTGGCTGTCTTTGAAGTAACCATCTTGGATTGCTTTTGTATGTTTATTTGCTGCTTTATCATCTTTAACTTTAATTTTTTCATTCAACGCTTTTTCAAGGTTTTTCACGTTTTCTTTCATTAATGATTGATATGTCGCATCTTTCGATTGATCATCTGTCACAGATTCCATGTTGTTGAATTTCAACGTTTTCGCATTTGTTTCTTTGCGAATTGTATCTGTCACTTTATGTGAAATATTTTCTTCATAAAGAATGTATTTCGCACCTGTATCATTAATTTCATCAACGATTTCAGTTAATTCTTTTTGTGATGGGTCTTCAGCATTTAAACCTTCAACCCCTTTTTGTACAAAACCGTAACGATCCGCTAAATAACCTAAAGATTCATGTGAAATGAATACCGCATTACCTTGACGGTCTTTTGTAATGTCTTTCATATCTTGATCAATGCCATCTAAATCTTTTAATAATTTATCCGCATTTTTCTTATATTCGTCTTTATGATCTGGGTCGCGTTTTACTAAATCATCACGAATTGCAGATACGAATTTTTTATCTAATTGTGGATCTAACCATACGTGTGGGTCATAGCCACCATGATGATGATGTTCTTCACCATGTTCATGGTCATGTCCTTCATGTTCATGTGCTTCTTCGCCATGATCATGGTCGTGTCCTTCTTCACCATGTTCATCGTGATCACCATGCTCATGCTCATCATGTTCCCCGTGTTCATGTTGATCCGTTAATAAAGTTGCTCTATCTAAATGATCCTCTAATGAAAGTTTGTGATCATCTTTTTTAATTGCCCCAGCTATTTTTTTAGATACTGGATCTAAATCATCGCCCGTATAAATAAATAGATCCGATTTACTTGCATCTATAATATCTTTTTGTGATGGTTCAAAGCTATGTAAATCCGTCCCTTTCGGATAAATAGAATCTACTTGAACATGTTTACCACCAATTTGCTTAACAAACGATTGCAATGGGAAAACCGTTGTTGTTACTTTTAATTGGTCGTTTGATGATGCTTTATCGTCACCTTGACCACAAGCCGCTAACACAGAACCCGACAATACCACTGTCGCTAATAACTTGAAACTTTTTTTCATGATGTGGTCTCCTCCTAAAAATAGTAATGATTTCGATTTAAAATTATACGCTAAACATTTCATAAGCGCAATATGCATTTTTAAAATCATTATTTTCTAAAAATGACAAATTGCAAAATCTGTTACTTTTCATGCGCCGAAATGCTTCACTTTGATCATTACTGTATAGGATGACATTGCTTTTTGACAAAATCATAAAAAAGAGACGGAACAGAAATCATTTTGATCTCCTGTACCGTCTCTACTCTATTCACCTTACACTTTATGTCTGATTCTCTCTATCTTGCTTTCATTTTGCATCAAGTCTAAGTTTGACCGCTTCCCCTACAGCTCGTGCTGAAGCTGGATTTTGTCCTGTAATTAATTGTTCCGCTTCAACGACAAAACTTTTTAATGGGATTAAGCTTTTTTGATAAAGTGCGCCTTTTTCTTTTAATGCAGTTTCTAACTGATATGGTACTTGTTTTTTACGGCGTGCTAAACCTTCTTCTCGATTTGAGAAACCTGTCAACTGTTGCCCTTCGATAAGAAAATGATTGTTCGGACGCTTAACTTCAAGTAAAGCACTCGCACCGTGACAAACTGAAGAAATAATACCCCCACGATCGTAAATGTCGTTTACCGCATGAGCAATCGTATCATGTCCTCGGAAGTCATACATGACACCATGGCCACCGGTAAAATAAATCGCATCATACTGTGTAACATCAGCTTCATCGATGGATGGCGAATGATGTAATTTCTGCATAAAACTTTCATCTTCATAATATTTTTTAGTCAAACGATCTAACGTCACTTTATTCATACTCACAGGATCTAGTGGCGTTTCGCCTCCATTGATATTGTATATATCCAATTGATAATTCGGATTATTATGGAATACATCATAAAAATGCACCAGCTCGCTCAACCATAAACCTGTTGGTAAATCAAAGCCGTCAAATAGATCATAACTCGTATTCACTATCATTATCTTTTTCATTTTGAACACATCTTTCGTCTTTTTTCACCATTATAACGAACATTTCTCGATACACTTAATGAGTTGCTTAACAATTGCGCTGTTTGATATTAGAACGCCTTCTGGCAGTGATAAGCACAAAAAAAGAACGGCAAAATCTTTTTCTCATCATCAGATTTTACCGTTTATCACTATGTGTTGTCTGGATGTGTTTTTTGACATTTAGCGATCGCTTGGTTGTAAGCTGCTAATTTTTCTTGCTTAATCATATAAGCTGCAGTATTGACCGGTTCATATGCTTCCCACTCCGCTCTTTTTTCAATCAATACAGCTAAAGAGAGCAGAGAAATTTCAGGTGATATTTTTGTTGTCATATTATAAATCTCCATTCAAGAATTGCGCCTCCCCATTGAAAAAGCTCCAATTCGCATCTGTATTTTCTACAAGGCTGATGAGTACATCTTCTTTTCGAATACCTAATTTTTGATGTAATGATTCTACCAACTTGCGATAAAAAATCGTTTTTTGTTCTTCCGTTCTTGGACGCGTGATAAGCGTAAAAACTAACACATCTGTCGTCCGTTCTACGCCTAAGCCTGTATCTAAAATTTGCATCTCATACGCTTCATGTTGCGTCACAATTTGATAGCGATCACCCACTGGGGCATGAAAGGCTTCTAGCATCACTTCATATGAGATATCTAAAACTTCCTTAATATAAGCTTCGTCTTTTCCTTTGATGAGATCTATTTTAATGATTGGCATTATCATTCTCCTTTTCATCATGATTTGAGTAACCCCATTTTAATGCGAGAAGTAGTCCTACAAATGTTCCTATAAAACCATAAAGCCAAATGGATAACATTTCATTTACAAACATTATGCTTCCCCCTTATCTACAGAGATTTGGCGCGCTCGATAATGCATGATAGAGGAAGTGACAGTAATCGTCAGTATGCCCAAAACAGTAGCAACAGCACCGGCAGACATTGTACTTGGAATCAAACCGCCAAAATAAACGATAAGATAGGACACTAAACCTACAACCATCGAAAGTTCTGCTGCGCGGGCAGGTGCTTTTCGTTTCGCATATACCGCATGTAAAATAGGACCCATTGTACCGGCTGCAATACCGGAAATCCCACTCCACATGAGGTCACTCATATAGAGCGGTGGTTTCAAAACTAACAAAAATGATAAAAGCCCCACAATCGGTACAGAAACACGACTAATACGAAAAGCAATTCGATTGGCTTTCTCTCCTTCAATATTTACCCACTTCTGTTTGACAATCAGTTTTAAAAATAAATCATTCGCAAACACTGTAGAAATGGACACAAATAAGCCATCTGTCGTTGACATAGCTGCTGCCAGTATAACGACACCGAATAAAGCAACTATGGCAGCAGGAAACGCCCATTCTATATATTGTAGTAAGGCTAAGTCTGAACTGGCGACTTGCCCACCTAATGCTACGCGACTATAAATGCCGCCAAAAAGAACAAGCAAACATAAAGCCATCACAATGATATAAGTACGTATCATGCGTCCTAAATCTTTTTCACTTTTTAGACCTAAAATTTTATTAAATAAGTGCGGCGCTGACGCAAAAGCCCATTGAATAATAATCGCACCGATAATCATTGTAAAAGAATGAAAGTGAATGGATTCAGGATTAAAAACTTGGACTAAGTGATGATTTTGATGATCTAAGTTTTGCGCAATTCCTGAAAACGTCTCATGAATGCTCCCTTTCCAAAACAGCACAATGCCAGAGATAAAAATGGCGAGTCCAGCGACTGCCATAATGATGACTTGTAGGGCATCGGTATAAATATCTGCAAGTGCACCACCTACGTAAACATAAAGGACAACAATGACTGTGATCACAATCAAACTTGAAAAGTAACTCATACCGAGTAAATGTTTGAAAATCAAAGCACCTGCTACAAGCTGACTTGCGATATAGAAAATATTAAATAATAAAATCAAAGCCGTACCAACGCGTAAAATAGGACTGTCATAAAAATCGCCCAACCAATCTGGTAGTGAGAGGGATTGCTGCTTTGTGTTTAATGATCTGACTCTTTTAGCGACCATTAAAACACCTGTAGGGCCACCGATAAACATCGCTAAAAACAACCATAAATTATTGAGTCCCCACGCATACGACCATCCTGGATAACCTAGAAAGGTTGCAGCACTTAAATACGTTGCCGCAAAAGACAACCCTAGCGTACGGGGGCCAATCCTTCCGAAGCCAGTCGCAAAATCTGAAATAGTGTTCATCTTTCTAGAACTGACAAAACCTACCGTAATCATAAGCGCCATAAAAACAATAAAGCCTATCCATGTATACACTTTAACGTCATTCATAATCATCCCCCTATATCTCTACTAAATTGGCTTTTTTATTTCGTGCTGGATGTGTTGGTTTCACTTTCGTATGGCCTTTGCCAAACATATTTTCACGTAAAGTTTTACCTTCATATTCTGTACGATATATGCCTCTTTTTTGTAATTCAGGAATGATTAAGTCCACAAATTCTTCAAATGTACCTGGAGAATAAGCTTGTGCAATATTAAAACCGTCCGCACCACCTTCATTCGCCCATAATTCCAATTGATCAGCAATTTGTGAGGGTGTGCCGATGAATTTAGCCGTCCCATTACCTAGCCCGTGATTTTTCACCGCTTCTCGCAATGTCCATTTTCGATGTGGATCTTTTGTATATAAATTGAGATTGCCTTGCATCGCTTCGGTCTCGATATTTTCGATATATTCATCTGGATCATATTGAGAAAAATCAATACCTGTATGTCCGCTTAACAACGCGACTGAACCTTCATAGCTGACTTCATTTTGAAGCGCTTCATATTTTTCATAAGCCTCTGCTTCAGTTTTACCGATAATAGGCAAAACCATTGGAAAAACAAGTATATCTTCTCCATTACGGCCAAATTGTTGTGCCCTTGTCCGAATGTCTGTGACATATGTTCGCAACGATTCAATAGAGGTATGTTTTGTAAACACAGCCTCAGCATGCTTTGCAGCAAATGTTTTACCTTTTTCGGAAGCACCTGCTTGAAATAAAACAGGTGTTCTTTGAGGGGAAGGCTCTACAAGATGCGGTCCGGGTATATCGAAAAATGTACCTTTATGGTGAATCGCATGAACTTTAGAAGGATCCGCATACGTATCTGTCTCTCGCGCTTTAACCACTGCATCATCCTCCCAACTGTCTTCCCACAGCTGATAGCTCACTTGCAAAAATTCGTCTGCACGGTTGTAACGTAACGCTTTAGGTAAGCGCTCTTTTAAACCTAAGTTTACTGCTTCACTTTCTAAATAAGACGTCACAACATTCCAACCTAATCGACCATTTGTTAGATGATCGAGTGTAGATAATTGACGTGCCAACTTATATGGCTGTGCATAAGTAGTTGAGACAGTAGGTGCAATACCAATATGCTCAGTTACTGCTGCAATGGCGGAAACGAGCGGAATAGGATCGTGTGCGGGGAGTTGAACTGCATGTTTCACTGCGGCGTCATGGGATTGGTTGTAAACACTATAAGTGCCCAAAACATCAGCAATAAAGATACCATCAAATAAACCACGTTCTAAAGTTTGAGCAATATCCGTCCAATATTTTAAATTGTGGTGTGTCGCTCCTTTATCTTTTGGATGTTTCCATAAACCTGAAGCATGGGGAGAGGGAGAGTTTTGGACGAATCCGTTAAAATGAATTTGTTTTCGTGTCATGAACATTACCTCCTAAAAAATAGGAAGATAAGGCATAGCTGTAGTTGACTTATCTTCTAGCAATTGCGCTACTGGAATTGGCACAGTGAATGCATCCTGTTGCCGCGATTTCATCGGGCCAGTCCCTCCATCTCTCTTGATAAGACGATGATGTATATTCATGGGGTACTTTTTAATAAGTGAAAGGTAAAACAATGACCGGTAGAATAATCACTTCCTTCACATGGTGGCTTACGCTTTAAAAGCGTTCATGTCAATCTACCGGATCATGAATTTCCCTTTATTTTCATTTTGTGTGACGCTTAAAAATTAAATTTTGGCAAAGCCTTTTTCCAAATCTGCAATAATATCATCAATATGCTCAAGGCCTATCGAAAGACGAATCGTCTCAGGGGCAATACCTGCTGCTTTTTGCTCTGCTTCTGTCAATTGTTGATGTGTCGTTGATGCAGGGTGAATGACAAGTGACTTTGCATCTCCTACATTCGCTAATAAAGAAAATAATTCTAAGCCTTCAATAAACTTTTTACCTGCTTCGTATCCGCCTTTGACACCAAAGGTAAAGATGGAACTTGCACCTTTTGGTAAATACTTCTCTTTTAACGCGTAATATTCACTCGTCGGTAAACCCGCATATTTAACCCATGCGACTTTATCATGCTTTTCAAGACATTGTGCAACTTTTTCAGCATTTTCGACATGTCGTTCTAATCGTAATGAAAGTGTCTCTAAGCCTTGCGTTAGTAAAAATGCATTGAATGGTGAAATCGCTGCCCCTGTATCTCTTAAAATTGTTGTACGAATTTTAAAAGCAAGTGCGGCTTCTCCAAATTTTTCACTGAACACTAAACCGTGATAAGATGGATCGGGTTCACTTAATCCTGGAAACTTGCCATTATCCCAGTTAAAGTTACCTGCATCAACAATGACACCACCCATCGATGTTCCGTGCCCACCAATAAATTTGGTCGCAGAGTGAACAACAATATTCGCGCCATATTCAATCGGACGTAAAAGATAAGGTGTCGCAAATGTATTATCAACAATAAGTGGTATACCTTGCGCTTTTGTAATTGCTGCAAGTGCATCGAAATCCTCGACATTACCTTCTGGATTCCCAATCGTTTCTACAAATAATGCCTTCGTATTCTCTTGAAGCGCATTTTCTATATTGCTGACATCTTTCGTATCTACTAATGTGACATCAATCCCATATTTAGGTAACGTATGTGTGAAAAGTGTATGTGTCCCACCATATAATGTAGAACTGGCTACGATATGATCGCCTTTCTGTGCAACAGCTTGAATCGCATATGTGATAGCTGCCATACCTGAAGCAACCGCTACACCAGCGACACCCCCTTCAAGTTCAGCCACACGTGTTTCAAGTACGTTCGTCGTAGGATTCATCAGGCGTGTATAAATATTCCCAAGTTCATCTAAGCCGAATAAATTCGCCGCATGTGCCGTATCATCAAAAGTAAAAGATGTTGTTTGATAGATCGGTAAAGCACGTGAATGGCTACTTTCATCGACTTCTTGTCCTGAGTGCAATTGCAACGTTTCAAATTTAAAATCACTTGTCATTTGACATTCCCCCTATTAATAAAAAAATAAAAGCCTACCTGATAAAGATAGACTTTTACTAGAAGACTTATCTCTCAGGTTAAATCACCTGCAGGAATTAGCACCTAACTGAATAGGTTGCCTGGTTTCAAAGGGCCTGTCCCTCCACCAATCTTGATAAGTATGATTCAATTGTTAAAATGCAAGATGTATCGCGCAAATAGAACGGCCAATACAATAACCGTGCGGGTGTTTTATTGGCTTTTAATGATACAACAAGTCTATCTAACATCCTTAACGATGTCAATATACAAATCCGAATTTTCTTACAAATTGCAAAAATTTGAAAAAATCACATTTGTGAGTATCAACACGCAGTCCGTTTATTCGATGTAAATCGACTGACTAATCATCTCGGTTTTAATAAATTGATGGACGTCAATGACACGTTGATTTAATGACCCTTTATAGGGCAAATTAGGTTGATATAATTTTTGAATGAACATCCCGTCTACAATGACATCAATCTGTTTTAATAACGCAGTCCGTTCATCATGTGCAAACCATAAGTACTCAAATAAAAAGCCTGTCCAAACCCAAATTGATTTCCGGCTACCGTAGCGTTTTCGAAAAGCACGTACTAATGGTATAACGATATCTAAATTACAAAAAGGTTCGCCCCCTAAAATGCTTAATCCTGAAATATATTCCGGCGCACACGCATCTAACACTTCCGATATCAATGTTTCCGTTGCCCGTTCACCATATCGAAAATTTTGGGCTGCCACATTGTAACAACCTTCGCATAAAAACGGGCAACCTGAAACATAGACACTACAACGTACACCTTCTCCATCGACGAAGCTTTGGTATTCGATTTTAGCAATATAACCTGCACCTTTTTTTATTTTTTGTGCAATCATGAGGGATTCGCTTTCATATGTTTCACGCGCGCGCACATTTCTTTATGACGCCCTTCAATCATTGGTCGTTGTACAGGGTTACCTAAATAACCGCATGTCCGTTTAACAACATCAACCGTTTCAGGGTTATGGTTTCCGCAATGTGGGCAACTATAACCTTTTTCAGTTGTTTCAAAGTCTCCCTCGAAACCACAGTCATAACAACGATCGATTGGGATATTTGTACCTAAATAGCTCACGCGATCATATGAATAATCCCACACCGCTTCAAGCGCTTTCACATTATGGTCTAATTTAGGATATTCACAATAATGAATATAGCCACCGCTTGCAAAATGCGGATAATCTTTTTCAAAATCTAATTTTTCGAACGGTGTCACGTCTTTCCGCACATCATAATGAAATGAGTTTTGATAATAACCTTTATCTGTAATATCAGGAATCGAACCAAACGCCTCGTAGTCTAAACGGCAAAAGCGATCTGTCAAAGACTCACTTGGTGTGCTATAAATACTAAACCAAATGTCATGCATTTCAGTCCAACTATATTGATATGCTTGCATCCGTTTTAAAATTTCAAGTGTAAAAGCTTTCGCATTTGCGTTAGTTTCCCAGTTAGGTCCAAAGAACACTGTTGCTGCTTCATAAAGTCCAATGTATCCCATAGAGACAGTCGCACGTTGCTTATTAAACAAAGCATCCACTGAATCGTTTTCATCAAGACGATATTTAAAAGCACCGCGTTTGTATAAAATTGGCGCATTATTTGGCACGGCTTCTTTCACACGTTCAATACGATAAGCCAATGCATCATGTAGCACTTGCATCCGTTCATCAAATAAAATCCAAAAACGTTCAATATCGCCTTCTGATTCAATCGCAATACGTGGCACATTTAAAGTGACGACACCTAAATTACAGCGGCCACTATTTTCATATTCACCATTTTCATTTTGCCAAGCCGGTAAAAATGAGCGACAACCCATAGGTGCTTTAAAATCACCAAGCAACTCTACCGTTTTATCGTAATTTAAAATATCTGGATACATGCGTTTCATAGAGCATTTTAAAGCTAGTTGCTTAATATCATAGTTTGGATCTGATGGTGCCAAATTCGTTCCTTTTTTTATTGAAAAGACGAGTTTTGGGAAGATGGCTGTGATTCGATCTTTACCTAACCCTTTAATCCGTGTTTTTAAAATTGCTGTTTGGACTTTGCGACTGAGTTCGTCCGTACCAAGGCCAAAGCCTAAAGTCACAAAAGGGGTCTGTCCGTTAGATGTATATAATGTATTGATTTCATATTCTAGACTTTCAATCGCATCACTAATATCTTGTGTCACACGTTGATCGACATAAGTTTCAATATGCGCTTCGTCTACAAATTGTTGCGCAATATCACGATGTTTTTGTTCGTTATATTTCGCATATGTACTTAATAATTCATCTACTCGATCAATTGTGCAACCCCCGTATTGGCTGCTCGATACATTCGCAATAATTTGAACGAGTTGTGCCGCTGCTGTTTGTATCGATTTAGGAGATGTGACTTGCGCATTGCCAATTTGAAAGCCTTGCGCCAACATCCCTTTAGCATCGATTAAACAACAATTTGTTAACGGCTGAAATGGGTGATAATCTAAATCATGAAAGTGTATTTCCCCTTTTCGATGTGCCTCTGCCACGTGTTTTGGCAGTAAATAATCTAAAGCGTACGATTTTGAGACTACCCCTGCAGTCAAATCACGCATTGTTGAAAACGTTTCACTATCCTTGTTTGCATTTTCATTTACTATTGTAGGATCTTTTGTCATTAAACCAGTAAGTTCTTTTTCCAGTTGTGTCAAAATATCACTCTTTTCTATATATAGTATCTATAAATAATCATAAACACCATATATAGTGTTTTTCAAATGATAACTGACAGATTTACGAATTTGTCATTTCTTTTCAAACATTATGTGAACAAAATATTGCGTTAGATTGGATTGGAAATTTGAAGTAAATGCCTAAATTCTTTGTAAGGCTGCACGTTTATATCACGTTTCATCTTTTCTTTTTGATTGGGGAAAGTGCTTAAAGTGTTGAACATCATAAAAAACGCTAGGACTTGTGGAGGATCCTAGCGTTTTATCTATTTATAAATTTATGGAAGGTTAGAGAAATATTGTTATTGAGAAATTATAATCTATCTTGTGGAGGGAAGCGTAAAGTGATTGTCGTTCCTTGACCATACGTACTCTCAACTTCTATATGACCACCGATTTGATGCGCCAATGTTTGAGCGATGTACAAGCCAAGTCCGGAACCACCTGTATCTTTGTGTCTTGAACTTTCGACTCTGAAAGTTCTTTCAAATATATTTTTAATATCTGATTCTGGAATACCAATACCTGAGTCAGAAATCGAAATTGCGATTTCATCATCTACTTCAAAGACCTCTACGGCTAAGGGCGAACCGTGTTCTGAAAATTTAAGCGCGTTGTCGATGAAATTCATGATGATGCGTTCTATTGCGCGCTGATCTTGTGTGAAAGGTTTGATATTTTCTGCTATTTTTATGTCTAGTTCTCTTTGTTCATGTTGTAATCGTTGTGAGTAGACTTCAAAAATAGGGATTAATAGTTGATCAATGTGAATTTGCGTCAGTTCATTTTCTTGGTAGTTAACGGTGATGACGTCTGTGATATCATCGAACATTCTTGATAGTCGATCTGACTGATTAATTAAGATACTGTAGGCCTTTTGTGTATCTGATTCACTATGAATAATGCCATCTCGTAATCCCTCTGAATAGGATTTAATACTCGCTAAGGGCGTTTTTAAGTCGTGTGCGAGATTTTGCACCATATTCATTTTTTCTTCTTGCTCTTCTTTAATTAAATTCATTTGCTCTTGAATTTTATCGACCATTTGATCAAAGGATTCACTCAATTCTTTTATTTCTTTAGGGGCATTAATTTTGAGTTTCTCCGTTTCAAATTGGCCTTTTGCGATTTTCTGTGTTTTTTCATTCAACTTTTCAATCTTTTTTATCATGGGAACTGTAAAAAAGATACCGATAATTAGTGTCATCATACCGGAAAGGAATGAACACAATGTCAAAAGAATTGTAAGTGGTCCGTCAAACCACATCAGTTTGTATAATGTATAAAATAAAAATGTCGTTGTAATAATCGTAACGATAAACGAATAGATTAATTGTTTACGTATCGTCATTTAAATCTGCCTCTGAAACTTATAGCCTAGACCCCATACCGTTGCGATAATATAGTCGTCATAGCCATATTTTTCTAGTTTTTCGCGAATACGATGGACATGAACATTAAGCGTGTTCATATCTTCATAATACTCATAACCCCAAACTTGTTCTAACAAATCTGTCTTGGACAATGCGACTGATTCATTATTTGCAAAATGCCATAACAATTCGAACTCTTTGATGCGGAATGGGATAAGTTCTCCCTCTAATTCTACGGTTTTAGTTAAATTATTTAATACGAGTTTTCCACAGCGAATCGTGTCTTGTGTGGAAGGACTTGTGACGTTGACACGGTGCAGAAGATTTTTAACACGTATGACTAATTCACGTGGACTGAATGGTTTTTTGACATAGTCATCAGCCCCCAACATTAAACCGAAGATGGTGTCATGTTCGCTCGTTTTAGCAGTTAGATAAATATATGGGATGTCGAGTCCTTTATTCTTCATTTCACGTACAACTTCGTAACCATTCATCTCGGGCATCATGATATCAATTACCATGACATCCACATGGGTATCCAACAATTCCATTGCTTCTACGCCATTAGATGCGGTTGAAACGTGATAGCCTTCATATTCGAAATAAGTTTTACAGATTTCTCTGATGTCTTGCTCGTCATCAACTATGAGTATGTGCGCCATTTTCATCATTCCTTATATTTTTACGTTTGATGAAATGATTTAAACTAATTGCCGCTAATGTTTCTTTATTCATTAATAAAATGACAAAGAATAAAAGTTGCACTGGGTAAGTAAAAATCATATCAGCTAAAATATAATTTAACATAATGAACACGCCAAAGAAACTCGCAGTGTAAGATAACACACCTAAAATGAGACCTAAACCAATGGCAATCTCACCAAGTTGTACCATCCACTTGAAAAGTTCTAAATGATTTGCAACACCGAACTCGAAAAATGTCTTAAACCATTGGGGGGAATCTTGGTTGTCACGAATGACTGACACAAGCCCGTCAATTGCAAATCCACCTGTTAACTTTTCAAAGCCTTGCATCAGTATATAAAAACCTGAGCCTAAACGAATAAGGAGAATTAAGACTTTATAAGCTATCGACATATCTTCACTCCTTTCTTATTGATGTTGTTTCTTGTTGATTACTTGATGTTTGTCTTGATGATTATTTAAGTTTTGCAGAACCGAAGATAACGTGTGCTTTGTCACAGTAGATAGTCACTGTATCGTAGTCTTCTGCTTTAACACCTTTAAGGTCAAAAGTTTGTGTAGACTCGTCATACTTAACTTCGTCTAATTTTTCACCTTTTTTGATGTCGTTACCTTTAGTTAAGTAAACGTGTAAGTCTGGACCTTTTGATGATTCGTAGTCTGTTAACATTAACTTACCGTCTTTGATTTCAGCTTTACCTTTAACTGTTTCGTTGTTTTCACCTTTAAAAGTACCTGATTTCATTACTTTTGAGTTATCTACATTTTTATCTTGCATAGATGTCTCAGCTTTGTTGTCTTCTTTTTTGTCCATGTTGTCATTGCCACAAGCACCTAATAAAAATGTTGTCGCTAATGCACCTGAAACTAAAGCCATTTTTATATTCATAAATAATTCCTTCTTTCTAAATTGATATTACATGTATCATTGTAAATAACGTGATTGTTGATTGACATAAACTAGGTATTAATAATTCTTAAATAATTATTAACAGTCATTTCTTATATATTTTCCAATTATTTATATATATAAGAATGAAACAAAATATAAGATGATGAAGGTTATAAGTGGCGTAAATACCGCATTTTCCCCTTTACTTGCCAGGCAAATACATCTACTCAATCATGTTTAACTCTTTTATTTTTGATTTATCTTATCGATTGAGTTTATCTTATGACAAAATATTTTATACGACAGAAAAAATAAACCTCACCGTTAAATGTAATGATCAAAGACTTTTTCAAAAGAACACTCTATCAGTCATTACACGTCACGATCAGGCTTTTAAATATTTTACTTCTTATATTAATAGATTACTTTCTCACAATAATACGCTTCGAATTTCATATAAATTTATTGCTAAAAATGGCACTATTTTATTTCTCTAAAATACTAATAAACCCTATAAAATAGCATCATTCATAAATATTTTTAGGTTTGCCTAACTTTTTGATTTACAAAGCTAAAATTATATGCTATCTTAAAAGTGTTCAAATTGATATACGTGAATAACAAGTGAATGTCCACTTATCATTTTTTTACAATGATTCATCTGGTCTCAAAGGCATGGTCTCATGCGTACTCTGTGATGACCGTATGAACGTTTTGAATAAATTAATGAAGTCACGTGCATCTTTTGAACATGACAATTGAGATATTCATACTTTCATATTTTATGTTGGTAGTTATCTCGATTGCTATAGAAATCTAAATTTGTCGTCGTAATGACAATGATTGTGTGCACACAATTCAATTTGAAGCCATTTTTAAACATGACTTACAAATTCGACATGATTTATTTTTCTATCGTATAGGTCACTTCAGCAAAGGGTCAAAATCATACACATATCAGTCATTCCTTAAAGGACAACAGTAGGCAAGAATTAATATTCCCTTAACAAGTAAAAGCCAAGTTGAACAATTTTAGGCCATTAACAGATGGCGGATTGTTACAACAGAAATGTTTATCCTCCATAGCTAAAGTAAGATTAAACAACAGGTATGAACTCCTAGTGAATTGTCATAACAAAATCGCATGTCATCCCTCTAGTACATGTGATTCTACCGACAATATGATAATGTCACTAAGAGCACATGTATCATTATGTCAAATAGCCCTTAGCATAGTGATACACGATGGTCGTTACGCCATACCCCTATAAGCGTAACACCTCCAAATAATTACAACTTGATTCTATAGTAGCGCGGATTGTTGGTATATCGATACACTCCCTTTCGTATATATCAATAGTCTCGAAACATCTAGTATCATTTTTACAACTCTAGATAATTAAAAATCATCTTAAAATCTTAAAACCTTTATACCCCAGATGTGCTTCATCTCACATCTGGGGTCCCTTATTTTATTTGCCTTTTGATTGAGTCTCCTTCTTGATATTCCGACTTTCCACCTTACACATGTTAATGACAGACACTTCACTTTGAGTAGCAACTCGATACTACCGAAGACCTTTGAATATATCTCAACCAATGCTATATATGGTCTATGTATAAAAAAGAAGGGCTGTACACTTTATATGGTGGTTATGTGTCTATAATAATTAAGTCGCAAACTTCCGATTGCTTCTTCGAGTCTCGCTTTCCCAGGCGCCTTACCTCAACTAATTTTGGCTTTTATTGTAGCTCATAAGAAGCCAAAATGGATTTTCGGTTTCGGCTCTATGCCTCGGGAGTCTCGACTCGGTACGCAATCTATTTAAGCAATTTCACTATTGAAAAGTGGCATTGCTTACTTTATGAATCACACGTTTTACAGAAGATGCAGAAACGTTACAATCACTTGCGATATCAGTTTCTGAGCGAACTTGTGTTGCTTTATCTATAATGGCTTTCTGAACATGGTTTGAGATAAAACAGTTATCCTCAACAACATTTGTTTTAGAAGTAAAAGTCCGACCACAAACCATACATTTAAAACGTTGTTTTAACAGATTTAAATACACTGCTATCTCTTGGAATCTTAAAAAAGTAATTCGCGATAAACGTATTCCGTGTTTGTGTATTCGGTTTGGATTCGTATGATAACAGTGAGGACAAGTCATAGGCTTGTATGAAAGGGTACCAAAGATGACGTTAGATTTCTTACCTCTAATAACTACATCTTCTTCAACTTTAGTGATTTTAATATTATTATCTTTAATTTTTAGTAACTTTAATATATCATTACACATAGGCGCAATATGTCTCCTTTATTTTTGGTTTAGTCACTTAAAATTATAGAGGCATTTGCGCTATTTTTGTACAAAAAAGCAGGATGACTTATGTCATCCCACCATAAAAAATGAAGAACCAAAAGAAGTGACACATGATCGTAACCTCGTTTTTGGAAGTTATTAAAACGATATGTCCCACTTCTTTAATATAACGTCAATTTATATTTCAAATTCTTTTTTTAAATCATCAAGATAAGGCATACCACCTTGTGCACCCATACCAGTCACTGAATGACTTGCCGCTAAATTAGCAAATTCAATGGCTTTTGTCAGTGTATATCCTTTTTGTAAACCGACTGCTAGCGCACCATTAAAAGTATCGCCTGCACCTGTCGTATCTTTGACTGTTCTTTTAAAACTTGGCACTTTCACGAGTGAATCTCCATTATGATAAATTGCCCCTGCTGAACCTAATGTCACAATCAATTGATTCGGGTACTTTTCAAGTGCAGTTTCGATAGACACGCCATCGAACATTTTGGCACTTTCAGTTTCATTAGGTGTTAAGTATGTTGCTTGTTCAATCATCTGTTGTGGAATCTCACGATAAGGTGCTGGATTTAGAATAGAAATCACTTCATGTTCATAACAATACGCAATGACATGTTTCACTGTTTCTTCAGGTATTTCTTGTTGGATTAAGACGATATCTTTCGGTTTTAAACGTTCTAAAAAAGGTTGAATTCGCTGTGGTGTCACTTCATAGTTCGCAGAAGGCACAACAATAATACGGTTATCGTTTTGAGAAAGTGTGATATGTGCTGTTCCCGTTGGTACGGAATCAATCACTTGAATGCCGTCCATCTGTACGCCATTTCGTTCGAAATTCTCTTTAAGTTGTGTTCCGAATGTATCATTACCTACACATCCGATCATGTGAACATGATCACCTAACCTAGCTGCTGCAACGGCTTGATTTGCGCCTTTACCGCCTGGAGTTGTGAAAAAATGCTCACCCAAAACCGTCTCTCCTTGTTCAGGTACAATTTCTGAAGACACAACCAAATCCATTGAAGCGCTTCCAATTACATATATGTGTTGCATAACGATTCCTCCTTGATGTTTCTCTTCTATTCCATCTTATCCATTTGCCCGTCATTTTGCTAATATAATGATACCTATAAATTTAAATTTCAAATATATTCTAGTGTTTTGTTTTTCCCACTACGAATATCGATATCACTTTTTAGAAAGCGCTATCTTATTATTATCTACATTTAAGCTATTCTAGTATGTTTTTTCCTTCATCATGCTTCCAAAAACAAATTCATAACGTCATTTAGATTTACAGCACTCAAGCTTTCCGTTTTTATATTATATTCAATAATGATATATTGAATATATATTACGACTACTTGAAAGGAGTTTTCATGTATGACTGAATTTAAACTTGGCGCACAAATGCCTAACTTTGAACTTAAAGCAACAGATGATTCAACTTTTAATTTCCATCAATTTCAACAAGACTACCCAAACCAATGGTATTTCGTGATTAATTTCCGTGGTTCTTGGTGTCCAGTATGTATGGAAGAGTTGGATCAATTAATTAAAAATAAAGGTTATTTTGAAGGAAAAGATATCAAAATTATCTTAACTTCAGATGATAGCGCTGAAAACTTACAAAAAATGGTAGAAGAAAAAAACGTCCCTTATCCAGTTTTAGTAGATAAAGACTCAAAATTTGCAGATACTTACGGTGTTTTCAAACACCCAGATGACTCTATTTATGATGATCACGGCGCACATAACGAGCCAGCTTATTTCTTAATATCTGAAGACAATCGTTTGTTATATCAACAAAAACAAACGAATCCATTCGGACGCCCAACAATGACTGAACTTCGTAAAACAATCCAATATATTAAAAAAACATACCAAAGCCAATCATAAAGTATCGCTGAAGTATGCAGTTGCGTTCATTTTAAATTTGCACTACAACAATTGAACCGAGGCTGGAAACGAAATCCCAGCCCCGGTTTTTTATATTATTTTCAATTTTTACTATAACTTGCTTACAATCTCAATTAACATATTTGAAAAAATCACCGTATCCATAATTGACAGTTTGAGCGATAAGGTGCATAGCATTCATTGATTAATGCTTCAAACTTTTTATTGTAGTTCCATATATAGATTAGAAAATCTAAGCTGATAATGTCTGGGTTATGACCAATTTGAGGACTAAATTTACTTTTGACGTAACGATAAAGCACGCGCAAAATACATTTCCATCTTGAATCTGTAAGCCAAATCAATAAATCCGCATTTTTGATTCGAAGTTCAAGCGTCTCCGAATAAGTACCGTCACAAATCCACTTTTCATTTTTAACTAAATTAACGATGCGCTGTTCTAAAATATGCGGTGCCATCAATTCCCCATCTTCCCAGGCAAATTGGTCTAAATGCGTTACAGGAATATGTAATCGTTCCCCTATTCTTTCAGCAAGTGTTGACTTCCCAGACCCTGGTGTCCCCACAATGACAATCCTTTGATACATCTCTCCCACTCCTGTCTTCAATATGAATAAATGCCTTGGTATTCCACATCCTGTCTTACATGTGCATATCATTATAACTCGTGGTGAAAATTCGAGTCAAAGCCATGTTGAAAACACACAGTTACAAAGTGACTTTATAGGTTGATCGTCCTAATTCAAAAAACAAAAAAATTTTAAGTTTTAATTAACAACCGTACAATTATTTTCGTAACTTTTTTATTATCAAAAAATTCAGATTTATCTTTCTAAAATCCCTTGTTTTCTGATAGGAATTATTATAGTATAGCTGTATCTTAATTGATGGAGGTTCTATTTATGGCACTATTTTTATTAGAAACACAAAATTTATCTTTTGCAAAATCATCAGTCGAATTAGATGAAAAGGTCAAACTGCTTTCTGAAAAACCCGGACCAGAACTGATTGAAGTACAAGTGACTGAAGACCTGTCACATGGTTATTTTATTGTGGAAAGTGACAGCGAAGCAGAAGCAAAACAATTTCTAGAAGATGCGTCCATACAAGTGAGTCTTGTTAAAGAAGTGCGCCTTGTAGGCAAAGACTTAGATGAAATAAAAAAAGGAGACGTTTCTATAGATTACCTCGTGACTTGGAATATTCCAGAAGGGATCACAATGGACCAATATTTAGAACGTAAAAAGAAAAACTCTGTTCACTATGAAGAAGTTCCTGAAGTACAATTTCAAAGAACTTACGTCTGTGAAGATATGACCAAATGCGTCTGCTTATATAACGCACCAAATGAAGATGCGGTTCGTCGTGCACGCGAAGCAGTCGATACCCCTATCGATGATATTGAAAAAATTTAAAATTGCGCTTCATGACAGCCGAACACGACAACACTGCGCATGACTTATTTTTCTCATTTTGTGCGCTTAAAATCTCTTTATACAATTCAACTTCATAGACATATCATTCTCAGGGAGTGTGACAATGGTTTTCATATTCAAGTCCACTCCCTCTACTCTAACTATAAAACATAGTATTCTTATATGATTTAAGGAGGGTGTTCATGATTCAAATTCAAGGACTCAATCATTATTTTGGCGCACATCATGTGATTCGAGATTTTAATTTAACGATCCCAAAAGGAAAAATTATCAGTTTTATCGGTAAAAGTGGTTGCGGAAAATCAACACTGTTAAACCTTATTGGTGGTTTTTTAACCCCTCACACCGGTCAAGTTACGATTGATGGTATACATAAAACATCCCCTTCTTCAGACTGTTTAATGTTATTCCAACATCATAATTTATTACCTTGGAAAACCATTCAGGACAACATTCAATTAGGTTTAGCACATAAAATTCCAACCGTTGAAATGAATACGTATCTTGCGACGGTAGGTTTAGAAGGCACAGGGGCTCAATTCCCGGATGCATTATCTGGAGGTATGCAACAACGGGTTGCCATCTGTCGTGCCCTTGTGCATCAACCGCAAGTGATTTTATTAGATGAACCTCTTGGCGCATTAGATGCATTTACACGTTATAAATTGCAAGACGAATTGATTACCTTACGCACACATACCCATGCTACGCTACTTTTGGTCACACATGACATTGATGAGGCCCTTTATCTTTCGGACGAAGTCATCTTGTTAGGTGAGGGTTGTCAAATCATCAAACAATATCCTATTCAACAGTCACATCCAAGAAACCGCAATGATGATCAACTGCTTGCATTACGCAATCAAATCATGGAAGACTTTGCGATCAACCATCAGATGGCTGAACCTGAATATTACTTATAGCGAGGGATTTCCATGAAAAAGATGATATTATTTTTACTCATTTGTACCCTCTTAGTCAGTGCTTGTGCGCCTCAACAGCAGAGTCAGACATCGACACATACTCAAAAAACAATAAAAATTGGCTATTTACCAATTACCCATGCAGCTAATTTAATGATGACCAAAGTAATTAACGATAAAAATCAACAGCGCACTTATAAAATTAAGCTCGTCCGCTTTAATAACTGGCCAGACTTAATGGATGCTTTGAACAGCGGACGTATTGATGGCGCTTCTACATTAATCGAATTAGCAATGAAATCAAAGTCGAAAGGGGCGCCGATTAAAGCTGTCGCACTCGGTCATCATGAAGGGAATGTCGTTCTCGGTCAAAAAGGACATCATTTACATGATTTTAAACTCAATCAGGATTATTCCTTTGCGATTCCGCATCGGTATTCGACACATTATTTATTATTAGAACGGATGAGAGAAAAACTTAATATACAACCGGGTCACTTTCATTATCATGAAATGGCACCTGCTGAAATGCCTGCCGCTTTAAGTGAAAAACGTATTTCTGGCTATTCCGTTGCTGAACCTTTTGGCGCAATAGGTGAAAAGTTAGGAAAAGGCCAACTCTTACAGCATGGCAGTGATATTATTCCAGATGCTTACTGTTGTGTACTCGTGCTTCAAGAAGATTTGATTCAACATAATCAAAAAGCTGTGCACCAATTTATGCGTGATTACAAACAAGCAGGCTACGACATGACGGACACTAAAAAAAGTGTCGACGTGATGGAAAAAAATTATAAACAAAATCGTAAAATACTTGAACAATCGGCGCAATGGACATCTTATGGCGACTTAACAATTAAGGAAAAGGGGTATCGTGACATCGCTAAAAGCGTCTCTGAACATCATCTATTCGAGCCCCCTTCTTTTGACAGTTTTGTAGATCCATCATTATACAAGGAGGGTTAGTTCCTATGAGCAATAGTCGATTATCTCAACGCTTTATACTCCCTTTAATTACTTTTGTACTTTTTCTTTTTATTTGGCAACTCGTCATCTGGATAGGTCACTATCCCCCTATCCTCTTACCAAGTCCCCTACAAGTTGGGGCAAGCATTTGGAAATTTATTATAACCGGGGAAATCGGCATCCATCTCGGTATTAGTCTCTACCGCTTCGTCATTGGCTTTATCTTTGCGATTATATTGGCAATCCCTATTGGTATTTTATTAGGCCGAAATGATGCATTTTTTCACGCGATTGAGCCTTTACTCCAATTAGTAAGACCCATATCGCCCATTGCGTGGTCCCCTTTTATCGTCCTATGGTTTGGCATTGGAAATTTGCCAGCGATTGTAATTATTTTTATTGCGGCGTTCTTTCCAATTGTCTTTAATACGATTAAAGGCGTGCGCACGATTGACCCGCATTATTTAAAAATAGCTAGCAATTTGAACTTAACCGGATGGAAGCTCTATCAAAATATTATTTTTCCAGGCGCATTTAAGTACATGATGACAGGGATACATATCGCCGTTGGAACAAGTTGGATTTTCTTGGTCTCTGGAGAAATGATTGGGGCACAGTCTGGTTTAGGCTTCTTGATTGTAGACTCACGAAATATGTTGAATTTAGAAGATGTCTTATCGGCTATCTTTTTTATCGGGCTTTTTGGATTTTTAATCGATCGGCTCATTAGTTATTTAGAAAAATTAATGCTCAAGCACTTCGGGGAATCTTAATTTATAGGAGGCGTCACGCATGTCTATCGACACACTGATTGAAAATGAATTAGAACCTTATTTAATTGATATTGATTATGGTAATTACTATGCTAAATCATTTATCCAACAACTTTTCACAGAAGGCCATTTTTCAGAAAACAATCTCATAAAAAATGCACAGTCTATCGAAAAAGTCTCAGAAGCTTGTCTGACTACGGGCTTTTGTTTATGGTGCCAACTGGCCTTCTCTACTTATTTAAAACAAGCAAAACAACCCGCACTCTATCGCGATTTGCAACAGAAAATTTTATCAGGCGAAGTATTGGGGGCTACGGGTTTATCTAACCCGATGAAATCTTTCAATGATCTTGAAAGTTTTAACTTAACACATGTTGATCATGCCGATACAATCGTAGTCAATGGACAACTACCTGCCGTAAGTAATATTGGATCTGACCACTATTTTGGTGCGATTTCTCAACATCAAAATAATGGAGAACTGGTTATGTTTATTATACGTGCCAATACAGCAGGGCTCACGTTAGAAGAAAAATCAAATTTCTTGGGCGTCAATGGTTCTGCTACATATCGCATTACTTTTGATGAAGTCAACGTGACTAAAGACCAAATTATTACTAAAAAGGCCGAACAATTTGCTTCAGCCATACGCCCACAATTTATTGCACTTCAAATTCCAATTGCACTTGGCGCGATTAAAAGTTCATTAGACTTAATCCGTCAATTTTCAAATGCACAAAACGGCATCAACGCTTATTTAGAGTATGACGTTGAAGCTTATGAACAAAGGTATCATCAGTTACATCAACAATTTTATACCTTACTTGAAAGTCATCAAGACACGTTACAAACAAAACTTTTAGAGCTCGTTCAACTAAAAAAAGCGCTCGGCTATCTTTTATTAGAAGTCAATCAAGCTTCCATGGTCAATGGCGGCTCTCGTGCTTATTCACCCAAAGCACCACAAGCGCGTAAACTCAAAGAAGGCTTTTTCTTTGCCGCACTGACGCCTACATTAAGACATTTAGGCAAACTCGAGGCCACGCTACAAGCACGATAATACCGCATCTTCAACAATTTGAAATCAACGGCTTCTTCCTCTATGGATCAATGGCCATCACTGACCGGTTTGCGTATGGGTTAATAATCCACTTTACGTAAACCGAGTTATTCTTTTTAATTCACTTCCACTATCTTTCTCCCCAAAATCCATCTAGATTAAGAAACATTTTTATCACGCACCCTATTCCTGAATTCCAACGTAGACTAAGGTGCAATAGCTATATTTATGTCTATACTGTGACCAATATCTGAAAATAAAGTTTTTTTCTCTTTACAATTTTGTGAACTATGTTATATTTCATGTAAGGGTTTACATTATGTGTAAGGAGCTGTCGCAAATGAAACAATGCACATGGGAAACGTTCAAAACATTGATACATGATGGCGATGTGATTGGTTTAGCTGCACTCACTGTTTCTAACCTTCCTACAGCTTTACTCTATGGATTAGCAGAGCAGTATGACGATACAGCTTCACCTGCGCATCTCACTTTTATGTTAGCAAATGACATTAGTACAGGAGGCCATACGATTGATTTAGACCATTTCATTCAACGCAATATGGTCGATCGCATCATCATGAGTATAATGACGGCTTCCCCTTTGACAGCGCAAGCGATTCAATCGAATCAAGTTGAGGCGTATTTCTTACCACAAGGTGTGATTGCTACACATTATCGTCAAACCAATCACCTCACACCAGGTATCATCACTAAAATCGGTCTTCATACACATATTGACCCGCGATATAAAGGCGGTAAAGCCAATGAAAAAACACAAGAATCTTTAGTCTCTTTAATTAATATGGAGGGGGAGGAATTTCTTCATTATCATTTACCAGCCATTAATATTGCACTCTTAAGAGGCACTTATGCTGATGAAAAAGGCAATATTTATATGGATGAAGAAGCGCACCTTGGCGAAAGTTACAGTGTTGCATTAAATGCCAAAGCCCATCACGGAACAGTCGTTGTTCAAGTGAAAGCTATTGTTGATAGTCGTCAACAAAATCCAAATCATGTTTTTATACCAGGTTCTCTCGTTGATTACGTTTATGTTGTCGAAGATATCGCCTATCACCGACAATTGATTCAAACACAATATAGCCCTGCGCTATCCGGGCAAATGCGTGTGGCGTCATTGCCGGAGCCACCCTTGCCATTCAGTATACGAAAATTAATTTTACGTCGGGCGGCTCAATTTTTAACAAAAGGCGATACGATTAGCATTGGCTTTGGAATCAATAACGAACTCACGAACCTCCTGCATGAGGAGCGTGTGGAACATCTGGTCCAACCGATTATGGATATTGGCATATTTGGTGGTTTTATCGGAAGTCGTGACTACTACGGTATGAATTTTAACGTTGATGCCCGTATGCGCCACGATTTAACTTGGGATTTCATTTATAACGGTGGGATTTCAATCGCATTTATGAGTTTTGCAGAAGTTGATCAATACGGTCATGTCAATGTCTCATATTTCGGTCATCGAATGAATGGCTGTGGCGGTTTCATTGACATTAGTCAGTCTGTCCAAAAAATTGTTTTCTCTGGCACATTAGTTGCTAGGGGTCAACTGAGTGTGTCGAATCAAGGCTTACATGTTGAACAAGAAGGGCAGACGCAAAAATTTGTCTCAAACGTATCCAATATTGACTTTAATGCGGATTATGCCAAGTCACTTCAGCAAGAAATCTATTATGTGACAGAACGTGCCGTCTTTCAACTCACTCAAGATGGATTGATGCTAATAGAAATCGCACCCGGACTAGATATAGAACGAGATGTCATTGCTCAAATGGGCTTTAGACCGCTCGTTTCCAAGAATCTGAAAACCACCGACACATCCATTTATCATCACGTATGGGGGGCGCTTTTAGATCGCATACAGACAGAAGCATGACGATCAAAACGAAACAAGGGGGTATATTTATGAATTTCGACTGGATCAAAACACGCGCAGATTTTGATGTTGAAAAACCAGCTGTCATCGATCCATTTAAAGGGACACAATGGACATATCAACAACTCAATATTCGTGCGGATAATATGGCACATTATCTCGAGTCACAAGGGGTTCAACAAGGAGATGTCATTGGTATATTTGCACCTAATGATGTCGCCATATTGGATTTATTATTTGCCTCATTCAAAATGGGCGCAGTCTTTCTTCCTATCAACTGGCGACTTAACCCGAAAGAAATTGCCGGTGTTGTGTCAGATTCAGGTTTAAAAATTCTTTTTTACGCAGAAAAGCATTTGAGTTCACTTAATGAGATCAATCCTGATTATTTGCATATGGATATAGATTCAGATGCATACAATCAAATAGTTGACCCCTCTCAACATCACGTTTACAAAGCCAAAGCCGTTGAGCCAACAGATCTCGCTACATTGATTTATACAAGTGGCACAACAGGTGTGCCAAAGGGCGTCATGTTTTCCTATGAATCATTCGTCAACAACGGCGCAAATGTTGAATTGACTTACAAATTCAACTCCGAGTATTTAACCATTATTTCAACACCGATGTTTCATGTACTCGGCTTTAACGATACGGTTCTTCCTACTTTAATGTCCGGTGGCACGCTTGTTTTACAACGTTATTTCAATGGCGAGGAACTCAATGACCTCATCGCACAATATCATCCTGACTTTTTGATTATGATTCCAACCATGTATTACAGCACATTGAACCAAAAAAACTTTAATCCTGACGATTTTAGAGCCATCAAGTTTGTTATTCAAGGCGGCTCGCAACCTTTACCCAGTATCCAACAAGCATTCAAAAAATATGGCATCAACATTATTAATGGCTACGGTTTAACTGAAGCCCCTCTTGTCATGGTCAATACACCTGAAAATGCACGTCACAAACCGATGAGTATAGGTAAATCGGTCATGTTTGTCGACGCAAAAGTGTTGGATGAAGATAAAAACGAAGTGGGCGATGGCGAAATTGGGGAGTTGGCCATTCGCTCTAAAAATGTGACACCTGGATATTGGGGACAGCCTGAAGAAACGAAAAAATCTTTCCATAATCAGTACTTCTTAACAGGGGATCTCGCTAAAAAAGATGAAGATGGTGATATTTACATCATTGATCGTAAGAAAGAACTCATTATCACTGGTGGCGAAAATGTCTTACCATCAGAAGTTGAAAATGCCTTAGCTGAGCATCCGTTAATTGATCGATGCGTTGTCGTGGGTTATGAACATCCAAAATATGGAGAATCTATCGCCGCGGCTATTATTTTACGAGAAAAAGTACCTGACTATGTTGAACAATTGGACAAGCATATGCGAGAACGACTTGCCGGCTACAAAGTGCCACGGATGTATTTACCAGTCACACATATGCCACTGAATTCCACACAAAAGCCAGACAAACTCGTAATTCGTGAAATGATGAATTCAAAAGTGAATAAAGAGTCATCTTCTGAAGCCAATCACAATGCATAAGGGACACATCGTATACACAATTTTGAGGAGGAATGTCAAATGACGACTGAAAAAGAAGCAAGATTGAAACAACTTTACCCTGAAGATATTTTAAGCATTTCCAAAATGTTAACCGATGGCGAATTGACATTACTTGAAGAGCTCAATCATCTGTTAGAAAGCAAATATCGCAAAGACATTAATCAACATTGGGTCAATGCAACTGTTCCAGAAGATTATTTTAAAGATATCGGTGACTTGAATTATTTTAGTCATCCCCTACTCTTTAAAGATCGTGAAAATGCAAAAACACCGAGCCAACTGTTTCAATTTTTCATGTCTTACACAATTGCACGCTTCGATGTCTCACTCGCTACTTTATTAGGGGTACATCAAGGACTCGGTCATAATACGTTTTTATTTGGTGGTAGCAAAGAACAAGTGGCCAAATATGTACCTAAATTACAGTCTCATGAACTGAGAACTTGTTTTGCGTTAACTGAGCCTGATCACGGTTCTGACGTTGCGGGTGGTTTAGAAACTGTCGCTGAGCAACGTGGTGATGAGTGGGTGTTAAATGGTGCCAAAAAATGGATTGGTGGCGCCCATGTTTCGGATGTCATCCCTGTATTTGCGATTAATAAAGCGACAGGGAAGCCACATTGCTTTATTGTGACACCTGATCAAGAAGGCGTCGACATTGAAATTTTAGAAAATAAAATTGCTTTACGTATTGTCCCTAATGCACTGATCCACCTTAATCAAGTGACAGTAAAAGAGTCTGACCGCTTACAAAACATTACAAGCTTTAAAGATATCGCTAAGATTCTTTACTCTACACGCGCAGGCGTCGCATATATGGCTACCGGCGCACTTGCTGGGACATTGCGTGCCACACTCGATTATGTAAAAGAACGTCAACAATTCGGAAAATCAATTAGTCAATTTCAACTTGTTCAAGAGAAACTGGCGATGATTCAAGGTAATCTCACACATGCGATGGCGATGTGTGCACAGCTGGCACGCATGCAAGAAAATGGTGAATATGATGAGGTCGCAACATCTACAGCCAAAATGATGAATACGTTACGACTTCGAGAGTCTGTTGCGATGGGACGCGGCATAACTGGAGGTAATGGTATTTTAGCAGACACGTATGACATTGCACGCTTTTTCTCAGATGCTGAAGCCATGTACACGTACGAAGGGACACATGAAATTAATGCCCTCGTCATTGGCCGCGCATTAACAGGAACTTCCGCATTTATTTAAATCATTTATGCTTTGAAAGTCACCTGTCACACAATGTCATATTAATTAAGCTTGAAATTGCTTAGAAATGGAGGAATGATGATGACGATCAGAAAAGTTACAATCCTTGGTGCTGGTACAATGGGCGCACAATTAGCCGCAGTATTGGTCAATGCAGGATTAAAAGTTAAATTATTAGATATCGTATTAGACGAATCAGATCCAAATCAAATTTCTAAAGCAGCATACGAACGAATCACACACCCTAAGAAGCCGTTGTTATTCGATTTAGATTTTGCTTCAAATCTTTCTTATGGCAACTTTAACGATGACTTAGAAAATGATGATGCTGACTTGTATTTAGAAGCTGTTAAAGAAGACTTAAGCGTCAAACACGAAATATGGAAAAGCGTCGCACAGTCTGCACCTGCTCATGCTTACTTTGCAACGAACACATCAGGAATACCGATTGAGGCTATCGCAAAAGTTTTTAATGACGCAGACAAAGCGCGTTTTATGGGATTACATTTCTTTAACCCACCTCGTATTATGAAATTGGTCGAATTAATACCGAATCAACAAACACGTAGAGAGATTATTGATGAGATGCATACTTTCACTGAAGATGTCTTAGGTAAAGGCGTCATTGTCGTGAATGATGTACCCGGATTTGTTGCAAACCGTGTCGGCACACAAACAATGAATGATATTATGTACCGCGCAGAGCAACAAAATTTATCTATTCCTGAAGTCGATACACTCACAGGACAGATTATCGGGCGTCCAAAAACAGGCACTTATGCATTGTCTGACTTAGTTGGGTTAGACATTGCCGTTTCCGTAACGCGTGGTATGCAACAATCAGAAAAAGAAAAACCCTACTTCAAAGATGTTACTTTAGTCAATCAACTCTATGAAGCGGGCGCACTGGGTCGAAAAACGAAACAAGGCTTCTATAAGAAAGATAAAAAGCAGCATCAAAGACTTGTTTTCGATCCAAAACAACAAGATTATATTCAAGTTGAAGCGCCTCAACTCCCAATATTGGCAGAATTCAACAAAGACTTAGCGCACAATTTAGATGTCATCTTTAATGCGAAAGACCCTGCCGGACTATTTTTATGGGAAACGTTGCGTAACAATTTCTATTACGCTGCGATCAATGTCCCATACGCCACTAGTGATTTCCGTGATATCGATCGCGCAATTGTATGGGGATTCAACTGGAAACTCGGCCCATTTCAGCTTTGGGATTTAATGGGCTTTGAGCGTGTGAAAGCACGGCTACAATCTGAACTGGGTGACTTGCCAGAGTGGATTGAAGCACATGAAGATGGTTTCTATCAAGAAGGCGAAACGATTGCACATGTGACACCTGTTTCAGAAATGATTGATGAAGTCATTTGGAATCGTGATGATTCACAATTAGCAATTGTTAACAGTCGTCAACTTTTATTTAAGCTACAAAGTAAAAATAACGTTATCACTGACGGCTTTAATGATGATTTGGTCGACGCGATTGACGTATTAGAAAACGAAGCCTACTCAAGTATGGTGATCTACGCAGAAGGCCCCCACTTTAGTGTAGGGGCGAACCTCTATGCGATGAAAGAAGCACATGAAGCTCAAAAAGTAGAAGAATGGGTCGCACCTGCAATCGAAAAGCTTCATTCAAGTTTCAACCGCTTAAAATATAGTACGAAGCCTATTGTGACTGCGGTTCAAGGCCGAGCATTAGGTGGCGGCTGTGAACTGGTGCTTCATTCTCCATTTGTCGTTGCAAGTAGTGAAACGTATATCGGCTTAGTGGAGGCAGGTGTAGGTTTATTACCAAGTGGCGGAGGACTTGCTGAATTAGCTGGACGTATTCTCCAAACTGACCACCTGCTTAATGATAAACAAGCCTCTATGTCACAACGGTTACAAACAATTGGACTTGCTAAAGTTTCTACCAATGCCTTTGAAGCACGCCGTTATGGCTTTTTGAAACCGACAGACAGCATCATTTTTAATCAAGATCGACGTGTAGAAGTTGCTTTAAAACGGGCACAATTCGAAGCTGATGCACATTATAGACCTGAACCTAAGCGTCAATACATTGCCTTAGGTCAAGATTTTCTCGCCTTAGCTAAAGGTCAACTTGACGCACAACGCGAAGGCCATTTTATTAGCGATCATGACTATGATATCGCGGTACGTATTGCAACAGTGCTGTCGGGCGGAAACTTACCGCGCAACACTTATATCAATCAACGCTATATGCAAAAACTAGAGAAACAACATTTTATTGCACTTTTAAAAACAGAACCAACATATGACCGTATCAGTTATATGTTAAAAAATGGAAAGCCTTTAAGAAATTAAGTTTGTTGAGAAAGGATGATGAATATGCGTGAAGCCTATATTGTCGCATACGGACGGTCGGCAGCAGCTAAATCAAAAAACGGTGCCATGTTTCACGAAAGACCTGATGAAGTGGCAGCTCAAGTTTTATCAGGCGTCTTAAAACGGGTTGGCGGCCAATTTCGCTTTGATATGGTCGATGATGTCATTGTCGGAAATGCTTTTCCTGAAGGTTTACAAGGTCAAAACATCGCCAGAACAATTGCATTAAGAGCAGGTCTACCGGAGTCCGTACCCGGTCAAACCGTCAATCGTTATTGTTCATCTGGATTACAAACAATTGCGCTCGCAGCCAATCAGATTATAGCGGGCCAAGGGGATATCATTGTCGCAGGCGGCGTAGAACTGATGAGTGCAGTACCTATGGGAGGAAATGAACCAACCAACAATCCCATCTTAGAGGATCAAAATGTAGGCGTTTCAACGCCTATGGGTCTTACAGCTGAGAATGTTGCACAAACATACAAAGTTTCTCGAGAAGACCAAGATGCCTATGCCGTACAAAGTCATCAACGTGCTGCACGTGCACAGCGAGAGGGTAAATTTGAAGATGAGATTATACCTATCGATGTTCACAAGGTTGAATATGATGCTGAAGGTCCACAGGTACATGTAAAAACGTTTGACCAAGATGAATTTATACGCCCTGATACGAACGTTGAAACGTTGCGTAAATTACCGACCGTATTTAAATCAGACGGAACAGTCACAGCCGCAACTTCTGCACCGCTTTCTGATGGAACAGGCTTTGTCGTCGTCATGTCTGGGGAGAAAGTAAAAGCACTCAATGTCAAACCTATCGCCCGCTTTGTGAGTTTTAAAGCAGTCGGCGTAGATCCAAAACTTATGGGTATCGGCCCTGTTTACGCCATTCCTGAAGTGTTAAAATCTGCCAACTTAACGATTGATGATATTGATTTAGTTGAATTGAATGAAGCCTTTGCAGCCCAAACGTTAGCTTCTATGCGAGAAACAGGACTCAGTGCTGATAAAACGAATGTTAATGGGGGTGCCATTGCATTAGGCCACCCACTCGGTGCAACGGGTGCGATGCTTACCGCACGTTTACTCTCTGAAATGAAAAAACGACCAGACACACGTTACGGCATGGTGACAATGTGTATTGGTGTCGGCATGGGTGCTGCCGGTATCTTTGAAATGGTCCGTGAATAAAGCACATTAATCACATTGGAGAAAGTCGAAAACACAAAAATAAAAACGGAGTCAAGACAAGCGATGCGGATCAATCGCATAAAGTCTGACTCCGTTTGTTTATTGCATACGCTTAAGCGATTACTTTTGCCCGTATGCCAATTGATGAATCGTTTTAAATTGTTTAACGGTGATTTCATTAGCATGTGCTTTTTGATAATTTTGGCGGACTTTAAAGTAACGCTTTTTCAAATGTACATCGCGTAATGCTTGTTTTAATGCCGCTGCTTCATCCTCTTTTGAGAATAAATTTTGAGGTGCCGTATACGTGCGATTATGTGCAATAGCTGCATAGCCTAAAATCAGCATATCGTAATTGAAAGCTTTGCGAACGGCATCGATAATTTCGCCACCTTCATTAATATCCAAATAAATGTCGCACTTTTGATACAACTTTTCGACTGTACTTAATTCAATCGCTTGATATAATCGAACATTTTTATAACGCTCAAGTTGAGTGAGTACCGACGACATCTCAGTGACAGCGCCAATATGGAATGTCGCAAATGGACAGGACTCTATGATTGAAGCGATATGATGAATTTGATCGGTGTTTGTCATTGTGAGGATTTGGAGTTGATATGTGCTCGTCTTTTCATATTGATACAGATAACCGCCGTCATGAATAACTTCACGTGCATCTTCACTAACCGCTTCAGCAATTGCTTCATATTCTTCTTTATGTGTCACTACAATTTGGAAATCTCTTTGGCCTGTATCGTTATTAAAAATTAATTCCATATTGCCTGGGACATTCCCTTTACAATATTCTTGCCAATAGAGGACATCTTGCCCTGTATGATTCAGATAATACAGCACTGAGAAAGGCGTTCCTAATGAGTTCACCACAAAGTGGCTTAAGTCAATCTCCAACGCTTCTAAGAAAAAGGTTAAAAATGCGATATGACTTTCAAAGTGGTACTGCTCACCTTTCCAATTTAATACGACTGATTGCGCTAAGAAATTGTAGTAGATGACATCTTTACCGTCTTGATCAAAATAGCGTCTAAAAATCATGTTTCTATTTAAATCATAAACCGTTTGTGCAAAAAGCACGCCATGTTGCGTATAATGATCCACATACTGCAACTTTCCTTGTTGATTCAACCACTCAACATGACTCACATGACGGCGTTTTTCACCCGGTCTATACCGAATCATTGCGCGTTTTTGACTCATATCTTTAACCCAAGCTTCTTCATTATTCCCTTCTATTTCCCAAAATCTAGGGACAGGAACTGCATTGAAATAAAGCGGACGTCCATTTTTAGGTGCACGATAGCTCGCGAAAAATTGGTACGGTGTTATCATTCCTTCAGGCAAAAAACCATCATCTTCTAGCACAATCGTTGGCGCTTGTTCACCAGCTAAACTTAAAGAATCATATAATGCTTTTGTTTCACTATCAAAATGTTCGAACAAATTAACCATGTTGCACCTCTTCTACTAAGTCTTTCCAATTTTGTTGAATATTTTCTAATAAGTAAGGACGTGCAATTCGATAAGAGGTATCGTGTGGCTTTTTAGGTCCATGATTAAAGTATTGCACCATCGCATCCGCAAGACGCTGAATAATCGCCTCATTGCCCTCTTCTTTGACATCAATTGGAATGAGATATCCATTTTTTCCATCTCGAATAAACGTTGGATTGCCATAATTCACATCAAAACCAATCATGCCTAACCCAGAACTAACCGCTTCCATCAACGTTAAACCAAATCCCTCACTCGTAGAAGCTGCCGCAAAGAGCTTGTAATCTGTATAAACATCGTCTAATTTGACATGACCTAGCAATTGAATAAAGTCTTCTGCCTGATGACTTTGAATTAAATCTTGAAGCTGCGCTCTTTCGCCACCTTCACCATAAATATCGAATGTGAGCTTTGGCACTTCTTTTTTAGCAATCACCGCTGCTCGTACGAGCCAATCTATATGTTTCTCACTCGCCAATCTTGACGCCGTAATCATTGAATAAGGTTTACGTTTTTTGTTTGGCTTGCGCAGTTGATCTAAACATCCTACTGGAATTGTAAAAATTTTAGGCGTTGCATTTAAATATTTCTTAAATTGCTGAGCTAAAATTTCTTTTTGACGTTCTGTTGCAGTAATATAAAAATCAACCTCTTTATGGTTTGTAAATTGATATTCATAATAGTTATTCCACAAAATGTGATGTTCGTCCGTCGCATTTTCACTGAAATGTTCCGCGTGTACAACCACCCCTAACTTGCTGTCGCCACTATTTTGCATCATAGCTTGACCTACTTCAGTCGCACGATCAAAAATCACAATATCGTCAGCTGTTAAATTTAATTTTTGGAAGAAATAGGCCACAAACGCTTCTTTAGTATAAAGTTTGGCGTCTTTCATCGCATAAATATGCGTGCCACCATCAATATATTCTGTATAAGCTACTGAACCATCTTCATTGTAAAATTGGCGCATAAAAAGTTTCGCTTTATTGTCATAAGGCGCATAATATTCTGAAAAAGTTCGCACATAGCTGTAGTAATCTTTACGTACAAGCTTGCCATTAATAACAAATTCAGCAAAATCAACAATATCCTCATGTTCATTTTTTAAATAACAAGTGACATAGCTATCCCCTTGCCCCAATGTTAGCCATCTGACCTTGCCTTGTTGTTCTTCTTTCACCACATCGGCATGTAAGCTTGCTTTAATATCATCTAATGTATAAGAAGTCGGTGCAATCTTAATATCTGTAAAATACTGATATAGCCAAATGACCTCTTCATCTTTGAAGCCTATATTTTCTGTAAGGGTTTGTATATTTTCAGAACTCATAAATTCTAAAAACACAAATTTTAATGGCATTTTTAGTTCTCGTAGCAATTTAGCACGATACATTTGTGCATACTCGACACCGCTACTCGCCCACCCAATACCAAAATTAATATTATAAATTGTCAATTTGAAATCACCTCTTCTAATTCGGAAAATGCACGATTAATCTGTCCTTCTCATCAAAACCTGTAATACTTTGACAAAGGTATTTCACGATATCTTTTTTGATGGCTTCTCTCATCAGCTCAAATGATTCGAGCGCGACACGATGATACTCAAAAATAGGATTACGTTTCCCGTTTTGGCGTGCATTCACACTTGATTTTAATTTTTGTAAATGATCCACCTGTTTAATCCAATTACTGTCCACTGCTTTTAAAATCGCCTTTTGTACAAATTGTGTGTAAAAATACGTATTTAATTTCGCTTGTTGATATTGCAATTGTTCTTCAAATAACTGCATTAAATATTGAATAACCTCATCCGAGTTATTTAAATTCAATGCTGATATTTCACTTGTAAACTGAAAGCTTAAATTTTTATAAATATAATCAATGAGCATGCCTTCAGACACGGTCGCTTTTTTAACAAGTGTGGTAAACACTTCATGCGCGATACTTTCAAGTTGCTGATGCTCTATTTTGGTCATGTTCAGAATGTGATTCCGTTCTTCATAAATCAATTCACGTTGCGCACTAATACTTTTTTCAAATTCATTGGACGTTTCTCGTGTTTGTGTCCCTTGTTCTTCTGACACCCTTTGGGCACGTTGCACAATTTTTTTAATACGTCGTTGAAAAACAAGGCTATTTTGAAGCGTATCGGCATCCATTTCCATCAATTTGTCCATGTTTAAAGCCTTTGTATCTCCCCATCGTTTAACCAAATAATCATCAATGGAAATGTAAATTTGAGACGTCCCAGGATCCCCTTGTCTACCCGAGCGGCCTCTTAACTGACGATCCACACGACTATTTTCCATATGCTCACTTATTATGACCGCTAAGCCCCCTAATGCTTTCACACCATCTGCCAATTTAATGTCCGTCCCACGACCAGCCATACTGGTTGCTACGGTAACTGCTTTTAACTGCCCTGCTTCTGCAATCATTTGTGCTTCTTTCGCAACATTTTGTGCAATCAACAAATTATTCGGTATGTCAAGGTCAAAAAATGCACTTGAAAAATATTCTGCCATTTCTGCAGTACGTGTAATCACAAGGACAGGACGTTGTTCCTGATAAAGCGCTTGAACCCGTTCAATAATGGCGATATTTTTATCTTCAGCATTTCTAAAAACACGGTCTGGAAAGTCTTGTCTTTGAATCGGCTTGTCAGTTGGAATTTGGACGACCACTTTCGTATATAAATCCAAAAATTCTTTTTCACCTAATTTGCTTGTTGCCGACATCCCGGAAAAAACATTAAATTGTTTAAACAAATTTTGAAAAGTAATGGTCGCCATCACACTTCTATCCATCGTAATTTCAACATTTTCTTTCGCCTCTAACGATTGATGTAAGCCAGATTGAAGTTTCGTACCTGGCATCATGCGTCCAGTAATGCGATCTATTAATACGATTTCACCTTGAAAAACAAAGTAGTCAAAGTTATTCTCAAACAAATGTCGCGCTCTTAAAGCTAAATTAATATTGCGCACTAAATCGAAATAAGGGGCCTCAAAAATATTTTCAACACCAAAGTATGCATTTGCTGCGTCAATACCTTGATCTGTTAGCCAAATTTCTTTTTTTGTTTTCTTCATTTCGAAATGTTGCTTTTCCACTAGCGTTTCTACAAACGTTTTGACCACCTTAAACAAGTTGGATTGAAGACGAGGCGCACCTGAAATGACGAGTGGGGTTTGTGCAGAATCTAAAATAATAGAGTCCACTTCATCGATAATGCCGTAATTCAGTTTGGGTAGGAATTTACCTTCTTTACTATCTGCTAAATTATCAATTAAATAATCAAAGCCAAGCCGTCCACCTGTCGTATAGATAATGTCATGATTATAAATCGCTTGCTTCTCGCCCTTTTCATATTGATGCTCTGGATCTTCAACAAAGCCTAAAGCGATAGTGATTCCTAACCATTCAAATAATGGTTGCATCTCTAAAAAATCTCGCTTCGCCAAATAATCATTGGTCGTAATAAGGTAAGCCCCTTTTCCAGACAATGCATTCAAGTACAAAGGTAACGTTGCTGTAAGCGTCTTACCTTCTCCTGTTTGCATCTCAGCGATATTACCTTCATGCAAAACAATCGCACCCAAAACTTGGACATCTTTAGGAAACATCCCTAACACACGCCAGCTTGCTTCTCTCACAACGGCATAGGCTTCTGGCAAGAGGTCATCCAATGTCAACCCTTGCTCTAATTTCTTTTTAAATTCCGTTGTTTTTTGTTGAAGCGCCTCATCAGGTAAAGCACGATACGCTTCTTGATAGCGATTAATCCGGTTCAATATTTTTTTAAGCTTTTTTAAACGAACTTGGTTAATTGTTTCATGAATGCGATTTGTCATCATTGCTCACCTCCACACACCTTGTCAGTTTGTAACATGGCAAGATGTCGACTTGGATTCAATAGGGGTTCGACTAACCGAAACGCTTCTGTATCCAAATGGGTTTCCGTTTGATAAACGACAACATGCGCGGTATCAGTATTCATTTCGACTTCATCATGATTTGGCCATTGGGTCACAAATGCTGTGCCTTTCATATGCGCTGTCATGACACACGCCATTGCATTGGAACGTGAATGATAACCTATGAAATGAAGTGAACATTGCTTTCCTAACACGTTAATCCGTGCCGTCAAATTTGATATCACTTGCGCTAAAGATGCTACGTCCCAATTGTGCACTGTGATGCAGTTCGGGAACTGGCGAAGCGCACTGTTGCTGATTCCATCTTTTTCGACAAATACGATATTCACTATAGGGAGACGTGGCACTTTATTTTGGATATCACTGATGTATAGTTGCACATCCAGTTGTGCATCTTCTCCTTCTTTAATACAGATTTGACGAAATTTCACAACTTTTGAAGCGGCATTTATCATTTGAAGTTCATAATTAAACGCCTGTTGTGGCATGCGTACTTCCGCTTCATGCCCACGAATAATTTGAACATCACAGACCGTGTTATCACGATGTTTAAAAATAATTTTAAAATAGATGCCATGTGAAGGTTCCACATCATAATCAAATTTAAAATGATAAGTCTGATCTTTCTTTAAAATTGGCAACGTGGGTATCGTTTTATCTTTCTGAAAATTTGTCATCATTTTCCATTGGTGTATGACAATCCCAGACGGCATTAATTCATTTTGAAAGGCTGTCTCTGACGCATGAAATCGAAATTGTGTCCCATACATAAATGTAGCGGACGTGATTTGTGTCCATCGAATATTAAAACTATTCTTTTCTTTCATGTGTCACTCTCCCAAATCGACTCTCAAGAATCATATTGTAAAAATTATCAAACCAGTTTGTAATCGTTGCCGAATCATCATTATGTCGCCCCGGTATACTGCGACTCATCACACGGACATGCTGGCGTGATAAAAGCGGCAACAGCATATTAAATGCTTCGATATCATAATCATCATCTTCCATATATGACACAGCAACAGTGGTCTCTTTAATATTCGACTGCTCTAAAACATTCCAAAATCTCCGGTTGAGTCTTTGAATTGCATCCGCATCCATTGCTTTTTCATTCTTCATCAACACGTCAATCGCGGTTCCAAATTCTTCAGGTCGTTTTAAACGCATACATTCAGCGATAGTCCCAATATTCACCAGTGGCTTTCCAACAACGATTGCTGCTGGTTTTAACTGTGCGCCATAATATAAAGCGCCAAATGATCCCATCGAAAGCCCGGATAAGATTAAATCATCATCTTTAAAACCAAGAAATTTCAACTTATCTTGAATCACTTTAATAATGTTGGATTCAAAAGACTTTGAGCCTAAATAAAATGCGCCTCCTTCTACTCTCGGATCAGCGATAAGTAGGAATGGCGTTTTAAACTTACGCATCATATAAAATCCTTCAAACCCTTCGGCAGTTCGATAACCACTGAAATAGACATTGAGGGGTGGCTTCAAATCGCCGGGATCAAAATAATGAAAAAACTCTTCTCGATTTTCATCGACATAACGTTCTCCACCTAAAATACATTGCCCCATCTCCATTCGAGACCATCTTTTGTGTATCGCACCTACCCGTAAAGTTCCGCTTCCTTTCGCTTTTGCAGTAATAAGAATATATGCGTCCTCATCTGCCACCGGTATTTCTAAAGGATGTTTCAGTTCTTCACCTTTTAAGACAAATTCTCGACTAAATTTTCCAGCTGTCCCAAAATCCAATAATCGAAGTGTAAATGAAACTTCAACACGGCCCGTGACAGTATACTCAGGCCATATTTGAATCACTTTCTCACGATCATAAACTAAATAATTTTGCCACGATAAAATGGGCTTAAAGTCTTTTCCAAAATCTCCAGTGAGCACAATCGCATGGCTTCCGTCATAGTAAGCGTCCCCTTTAAATCTTGAATTGACGATACAAGTATGAGGCGCAATCTTATCCCCATACTGTCCTGAGAACGATAAGGCTAACAACTTATGAATACATTCTTCAGAAGTCTTATAGTGAAATGGACGAATCATCCGCTCACGAACCAATGGCTCTGATTTAAATTTTGAGCCCCAAAATTGTTGATCAATATAAGTGTTGTACGGTGTAGTGACATTTTGTAAAGCCTTCATTAAAGGTTGCGAATAAGCAGTTTGTACAAAAATAAGGTCATATGTTTTATCATTCAAATATTCATTGTATGTCGCTTTATCTTCTAACGCACGGGTTGTTAAGAATTGAAAAACAACCTCCTCTTTCGTTAAAAAGTGCGATGACAAATCATTACCGCCTATTTGCAAGACTTTATATTTACGCGCCATTTTCATCACCCACTATCCAATGCGCTAATTGTTTGACGATTTGATGAGATGCATAATGTTTGGCTAACTTCATCGAATAAGCAAAAGCGCGGTTCCAATTTTTTAAATGATTTAAGAAGTAATCTGTCGCAATCGCCAAATCATCAATATGATGAAGAAGATAACCATTCACGCCATGTTGGACATAGTCTGTAGGATTACGATTAATCTGTGGTAAACCTGCCCCAATTGAACATATTTGTAAAAACAAATCTGGCTCGTCACTTAGATCAATAATGAGTCGCATCGTCGCAATTGCTTCAACAAGTTGATTTTCAAAAGGCACTTTTTTCAACACAACATATTTGATTGCTTCATCACCTACGATATCGCGAATCATTTCAGGTGTTGTGTTATTTTCACTCAATTCCTGATTGATTTGCTGCACCGTTTCATTAATCCATGACGGTATCACATCATATGCTTTACTCAACAATTCCACACGAACTTGTGGATGCTGTTGCATTTCCACTTTCAATTGCGCCATTGTGCGTTCGAATAGTAATGGGTCGATTCCGTCTATCCATACACCTATCTTCATTTCGTGAAGCTGACTACTGATATTCGCATGAACTTGAACATCAAAAGGCGTAATACGCATAATTTGATTGTCACATTGAAATTGCTTTTGATAATGCGAAAGACGTTCCTCATTATCAACCGTATCTACAAGCCAGTAACGTCCTTTTTTAATTGAAGCAAACTCATTTTCAGGTTCTGCACTTTTTCTGCCTTGAAATATGGAAAAACAGAGCTGTTCACATGGAATGTGCGCCGCAACCAAATGATTGTGGCGTATATCCGATGCAACAATCACCGATTCAATAGGTGTGTCCGTACGATCTATATATCGTTGGAACCATTCATGAATAATGTCTGTCATATGTGCATAAGTGATTTGATTAAAAAGATGTTGATATTTGTGATGAATTTCAACTTTTCCAGTAGCGCCATCTTCTTTCATCACCCAGTCACCATCAAATGTCATATAAAGTTGATAATCTATCTGTCCTTTATCGTCATAAACCATCACACTAGATAGAAAACCGCGATCATCAAAAATATAACGTCGGCATTTCACATCGTTTTCAAATGTCTCTATCCAAATGAGATAGCCCTCTTGACTAAAATAGATATTTGAATACTGAGACTCCGCAGTGATTGCACGAATATAAAATGGCATATATATAAACTCTGTTTCTTCAGGCCAATTGAGTCGTCGATAGTCCACAGATTGTGGCGTTTGATGTTTAAAGCCTTGAATCTCATCAAATAATGACCAATAATGTGCATCAAACAAGTCATGTCGATGTAAAAATGTACGTAAATCAGGACTATAATTTAATAGCACAAGTTCAAATGGCTGCTCATTTTTAAGATGCATGCCCATCAGACTGATCAAATCATCAAATTCTGTTTTAGTTTTTTTAAAAAAGATGGGTTTGGCATGGCTTTGCCACCAATTCTCATCGCTATACCACGCCGGGATAAAACATTTCATAATTGTCTCCTCACCAATATTGTTTTAAAACATGTTGATACTTATCGAAATAGAGATAGGTTCTAAACGTATCTGCAATATTAATCGCAATATAAACTAAAATAATCAATTGTACGGCTAAATATATTTGTTGAGACAAATGCGGGATAAATAATGAGCAATACAGCGGTATGCCAATGATAATCCCGACAATAAACGTTCCAAACCAACATATTCTTGTAGCCATGCGATTGAGATAAGCGGATGTCTCTTTTCCAGGCCGCACACCTATAAAATAATTTCCACTTTTCAAGAAATTTTTTGAATTTTGCTTCGTATTAATCATTAACCGTGACAGAAAATACCCTAATACGATTTGTATTAATAAATACGTACTGATGCCGATATAATTATCGAAAGAAAAAATTTTAATATGGGCAGTCCGTCCTATCGTTAAACTCAGTGCTAGATTTAACGTACTATTTAATAGTAGAAAGACAGATAAACCAATCATGATGGATAGACTTCCACCTGGATTGAGTTTCCATGCTAAATAATTCACCGTATTTTCTTTTGAAATATCTAAAATATCTTGATATTTTGTTCGGTATTCTATTAATTCAATCAGTAATAAAGTAAATAGCGCTGCCACAATCAATACAGTGACAATGATGATTTCGTATGTTTCTATATTTAATTTAGGTCCATGCTGATTAAATATAGATCTCACAATACTTAACATAACGATTGGCATTGGCCCGGCAACGCCATTTCTTACATTTTGATCGGCAAGCCAAACGAGCATCATTGAGCCCGCAATTAAAATTAATAATAAAAGCAATGCATTGGATTGTTTTAAATGACTATGATAAACGAATTGATTTAAAACAAAGCAGCCTTGCACAATACTCAAAATTAAAGTCAGAAACTTTTCTTTAAAATGCTTTTCCGCTCGTGTTTGTCTCATCGATTTCTCAATGTTTTTGTAAGACCATAAGCTAATAATAAGCATTGCTGTCAACCATGGACCGAGTACAAGTGAAAAAACATTCAATCTTGAAATATCTCCACCCATATTAGAAACAGCTAGCCTATAAAACCCATTGCCATGATGTTTCATTGCATGTGCACTGATGATTGGAACATGGCTTCCTAATATGTATATCAATAAAATAAGAATTGTGAACAGTATTCTTTTGTGTAGAATTTTGTACTCGTATTGTTTAAAAATACGCTTAATCATATTACCTCTCACATTAACCCTCTTTTATATAAAACATGGGGTCAAAGGGGCTATCCCTTTGACTTTATTGTTCTAGCCCCTTCTACCATGTTTGAACTTAATTTTATTGTTCAGATGATTGTTGATCATCCTTTTTATCTTTTTTAGATTTTCTTAACAATCCAAGACCTGCAAACATTGCTGCAACCGCTGCAAACAAGCCACTTTGTGATGTTGTTTGACCCGTATCTGGTAATGTTTGTTCAGATTCTTTTGCTTGTTGCATTTGCGTGTCTGATGATTGCATTCTTTGAGCATCCATCGAAGGCGTCGCATCTGTCATTGCATTCATAGCAGATGATTCGCTATCAGATGAAGTTTGAGACATTGACGTACTTGCTGATCCGCTTGCTGACAATGATGTGCTCACTGACGTACTTGTTGATCCACTTGCTGACAATGACGTACTCATTGACGTACTTGCTAATCCGCTTGCTGACAATGACGTACTCATTGACGTACTTGCTAATCCGCTTGCTGACAATGATGTACTCATTGACGTACTTGTTGATCCGCTTTCTGACGTTGATGTGCTCATTGACATACTTGTTGATCCACTTGCTGACAATGACGTACTCATCGATTGCGATTCTTTAACAGAAAGGCTCATTGATACACTTTCGTATGTTGACAAGCTATCTGATGCACTTGTAGACATACTTACTGAATCACTCATATGATGAGACGCTGATAATGACGCACTTTCATCTGCACTTACAGACATCGCTTCTGATACAGATGTACTTGTTGAAGTACTCAACGAAGCACTTGTTGACGCGCTCACTGCTTCAGATACAGCTTGCGTTACACTTGCTGACAGTGATGCTTCTGTTGATGTTGAAGCTTCCGCACTTGCCATTTCACTCAATGATGCACTCATAGATTGACTATTCAAACGCGCTTCTTCTACTGAATGACTTAACGATGCTTTGTCAGAGTTCGATGCTGAAATCGATGCACTTGAAGCTGTACTTATCGATGCGCTTGTTGATGCTTTTTCTACGATTGAAGTAGAAGTTGATGCACTTTCTGCAGCTTTTTGTGAAGCTTTTTCATATTCTGAAAGGCTTGCTGATTTTGAAAGTGATGCTGACTCACTTGTCGAATGTTGTACAGACTGATGTGCTGACTTAGACAATGATGCTTGTTCTGATTTCGACGCAATTTGTGATTGAGATGCCGTATTTTTCATCGAAGTACTTTCAGATACACGTTGGCTCATGGATGCTTGTTCAGAAGCCCTCACTACACCTGATTGACTCGCTGATGTACTTACTGATGTAGAAGCGACTGTTGAATCACTTGTCGATGTACTTGCTGATAATGATGCTGACTCAGCTGAAGCAATCTCACTTGGCGTGTGATTTTTGTGGCTTTCAATTGCGCTTGTTGATAACGATGTGCTCATCGATGCGCTAGCTGAAAGACTTCTGATGTCATTAAACATCAATGACACGCTTGTTGACGCACTCACTGATAATGATTGGATTTGTGAACCAAATTCAGAAACGCTTGTTGATACACTTGCTTTATCAGCATCTACTTTTGAATTCGATTCTGATGTACTTGCTGACGCACTTTCTGATTGAGATTCTGCCAATGATTGTTTTTCTGACATTTGTGCAGACAATGAATCACTTAGAGAAGCATTCATCGATGCACTTGTTAATGTTGAAACAGAATTTGCTTCATACTCAGAAGCAGCCATTGATGCCAAATTGCTAGTTGAAGTGCTGATTGACGTGCTCTTATCTGCACTTGCAGACTGACTCATTGTTGCAACAGTTTCATTAGATTGATCTGCTGACATGCTCATTGATTCAGACTCACTCATAGCACGACTTAACGAACTACGCTCTGATGCACTTGCCGATTCACTCAACTGTTCAGTGGACTTAAGTTCAAGATTTGTAGACATCGCTGTTGATTGTGAATCAGAAGCAGATGTACTTGCTGAACTACTGCTCATAGCACTCATCGACGCACTAGCCAAACGTGAAGCTGACAATGATTGTTGATCTTTAAGGCTCACGCTAGACGCATTTGACATAGAATCAACAGTAGATTTGCTTGTTGATGCACTTACAGACTCACTGATTAACTCAGATACATTAGTAGGAAGTTTATAAGACGTTGACGTACTCATTGATTCACTAATTACACCGATTGGTAAATCTGTTGTTAATGGTTTGCCTGTTGAAGTCATCACATGTGTCGCAGATTCAGATGCTGACGTACTTACCGATGTTGATGTGCTCGCTGATTCAGACTCGCTTGCTTTGTTCACTGATTCAGATGTTGATGTGCTCACTGATGTTGACGTACTTGCTGAAGCCGACTCGCTTGCTTTGCTTGCCGACTCAGATTCTGATGCACTCACTGACGTTGAAGTACTTGATGATGTCGACTCACTAGCTTTGCTTGTCGACTCAGATGTTGAAGCACTTACTGATGTTGATGTGCTCGCTGATGCAGACTCGCTTGCTTTGTTCACTGATTCAGATGTTGACGTACTTACTGACGTTGACGTGCTTGCTGACGCGGACTCGCTTGCTTTGCTTGCTGACTCAGATGTTGACGTACTTACTGACGTTGACGTGCTTGTTGATGCTGATTCGCTCGCTTTGCTTGCCGACTCAGATTCTGATGCACTCACTGACGTTGAAGTACTTGATGATGTCGACTCACTAGCTTTGCTTGTCGACTCAGATGTCGAAGCACTCATCGATGTTGATGTGCTCGCTGATACCGATTCGCTTGCTTTGCTTGCCGACTCAGATGTTGATGCACTCACTGAAGTTGAAGTACTTGATGATGTCGACTCACTTGCTTTGCTTGTCGACTCAGATGTCGAAGCACTTACTGACGTTGATGTGCTCACTGATACTGACTCGCTTACTTTGTTCACAGACTCAGATGTTGACGTACTTACTGAAGCGGACTCGCTCGCTTTGTTCACTGATTCAGATGCTGATGCACTTTCTGATGTCGACTCACTTGCTGATACCGATTCGCTCGCTTTATTTGCAGACTCAGATGTCGAAGCACTTACTGACGTTGATGTGCTCACTGATACCGATTCGCTTGCTTTATTTACCGACTCAGATTCTGATGCACTCACTGACGTTGACGTGCTTGTAGAAGTTGACTCACTTGTTTTGTTCGCCGATTCAGATGCTGATGTGCTCGCTGATGCAGACTCGCTCGCTTTGCTTGCTGACTCAGATGTTGACACACTTACTAATGTTGATGTGCTTGCTGAAGCTGACTCGCTTGCTTTGTTCACTGATTCAGATGTTGACGCACTTTCCGACGTTGACGTGCTCGCTGATGCAGACTCGCTTGCTGCTACTGACTCGCTTGTTTTGTTCGCCGATTCAGATACTGATGTGCTCACTGATGTTGATGTGCTTGCTGATACTGACTCGCTTGCTTTATTTGCCGACTCAGATTCTGATGCACTCACTGACGTTGAAGCACTGTTAGATACAGATGTTGAAGCTGAATCACTCACCGATGTTGACGCACTTGTTGACGTCGATTCACTCGCCACTCGGTTTGATGTAGACACAGATTCGCTTGTCGATACTGATGCACTCTTAGCTGCTGATGTGGAATCTGATTCACTTGTTGATACAGATTCGCTCTTAGCTAACGACGCGGAATTCGATTCACTTACTGAAGTTGAATCACTTATCGATGTCGATGCAGAAGCTGATTCGCTTACCGATGTTGACGCACTTGTCGATTTTGACTCGCTTGCTACTCGGTTTGATGTTGAAACGGACTCACTTGTCGATACTGACTCACTCTTAGCTAATGACGTTGAGTTTGATTCGCTTACTGACGTTGAAGCACTTGTCGATATCGATTCACTCGCTACTCGATTTGAATTTGATACAGATTCACTTGTCGATACTGATGCACTCTTAGCTGCTGATGTTGAATCTGATTCACTCACTGATGTTGACGCACTTCTCGATGTTGACTCGCTCGCTATTCTGTTCGAATTAGATTCCGATTCACTTGTCGAAACCGATGCACTCTCAACTGCTGATGCTGAGTCTGATCCACTTACTGACGTTGATGAGCTTGTTGAAGTCGACTCGCTCGCTACTCGATTTGAAGTAGAAGCTGATTCGCTTGTCGAAACTGAATCGCTCTTAGCTACTGATGTAGAGTTTGATTCACTCACTGACGTTGATGTGCTTGTCGATGTTGACTCGCTTGCTACTCGGTTTGATGTTGATACGGAATCACTTGCAGATGCGGAATCACTATTAGCTACTGATGTTGAATCTGATTCACTCACCGACGTTGACGCACTTGTTGAAGTTGACTCACTAGCTACTCTGTTCGAATTTGATACAGATTCACTTGTCGAAACCGATTCACTATTTGCTGCTGACGTTGAGTTCGATTCGCTTACTGACGTTGAATCACTCTTTGCAGCTGATGCGGAATTCGATTCACTTACTGAAGTTGAGTCACTTGTCGATGTACTAGTAGAAGTTGATTCGCTTGCTACTCGGTTCGATGTTGAAACGGACTCGCTTGTTGATACCGATGCACTTTTAACTGCTGATGCAGAGTCTGATTCACTTACCGACGTTGACGTGCTTGTCGATGTCGATTCACTTGCTACTCTGTTCGAATTTGAAACAGATTCGCTCGTTGAAGCTGATTCGCTATTAGCCACTGATGTTGAATCTGATCCACTTACCGATGTTGATGTGCTTGTCGATGTGGATTCGCTTGCTACTCGGTTTGAATTTGAAACCGATTCGCTCGTAGATACAGAATCGCTATTAGCTACTGATGCTGAGTTTGAATCACTTACTGACGTCGATTCGCTTGCTACTCGATTTGAATTTGATACAGATTCACTTGTCGAAACCGATGCACTCTCAACTACTGATGATGAGTCTGATTCACTTACTGACGTTGATGTGCTTGTTGAAGTCGACTCGCTCGCTACTCTATTTGATGTTGATACAGACTCACTTGTCGATACTGACTCACTCTTAGCTAATGACGCTGAGTTCGATTCACTTACTGACGTTGAACCACTATTAGCCACTGATGTGGAATCTGATTCACTTGTTGATGCAGACGCACTCTTAACTGTTGATATTGAATCTGATTCACTTACTGATGTTGATGCACTTGTCGATGTGGATTCGCTTGCTACTTGATTTGATGTTGAAACGGACTCACTTGTCGATGCCGAGTCACTATTAGCTACTGATGTTGAATCTGATTCACTCACCGATGTTGATGCACTTGTTGATGTTGACTCGCTTGCTACTCGGTTTGATGTTGAAACGGACTCACTTGTTGAGACTGAATCACTATTAGCTACTGATGTAGAATTTGATTCACTTGTCGATACTGATGCACTCTTAGCTGCTGATGCAGAGTCTGACTCACTTACTGATGCTGATGCACTTGTTGACGTCGACTCGCTTGCTACTCGATTTGAATTTGAAACCGATTCGCTCGTAGATACGGAAGTACTATTAGATACAGATGTCGAGTTTGATTCACTTACCGATGTTGACGCACTTGTCGATGTTGACTCGCTTGCTACTCGGTTTGATGTTGATACGGAATCACTTGTCGATGCTGATTCGCTCTTAGCTACGGATGTTGAATCTGATTCACTCACCGATGTTGATGCACTTGTCGATGTCGACTCACTTGCCAATCTATTTGATGTTGAAACCGATGCGCTCTTAGCTAACGATGCGGAGTTTGATTCACTCACCGATGTTGATGTCGATGCTGATTCACTTTTAGCTAATGACGCGGAGTCTGACTCACTTACTGACGCTGATGTGCTTGTTGATGTTGATGTCGACTCGCTCGCTAATCGACTTGAAGTCGATAATGATTCGCTTGTTGAAGTCGACTCACTTTCAGCTACTGACAACGAGTCTGATTCACTTGCCGATATAGATGTACTTACCGATGCAAATTCGCTCTTTAATCTTTTTGAAGTAGACACTGAATCACTTGTTGAAGTAGAGGCACTCGTAGATAATGATTCTAAATCCGAATCGCTTTCAGATATTGATGTACTTACTGATTTAGCTACACTCACTACTCTATTAGACGTTGATGTGCTCGTTGATTCGCTTGCTAGACGAGCAGAAGTTGATTCAGACTCACTAACTGATGTCGATTTTGCTGTACTTAAGCTTTCTGATTTCTCAATCGATTGACTTTTTGCTTCGCTATTCTTCACAGATGTCGATTTTGATGCACTTACTCTTTCTGATTCTGCTATTGAGTGACTCTTCGCTTCGCTATTCTTCACAGATGTCGATTTTGATGCACTTACTCTTTCTGATTCTGCTATTGAGTGACTCTTTGCTTCGCTATTTTTCACAGATGTCGATTTTGACGTACTTACTCTTTGTGATTCCGCAACTGAGTGACTCTTCGCTTCGCTGTTCTTCACAGATGTCGATTTTGATGTACTTAAGCGTTTGGATTCCGCAATTGAATGACTCTTCGCTTCACTATTTTTCACAGACGTCGATTTTGATGCACTTAAGCGTTTTGATTCTGCGATTGAATGACTCTTCGCTTCGCTATTCTTCACAGACGTTGATTTTGACGTACTTAAGCGTTTGGACTCTACAATCGAATGGCTCTTCGCTTCGCTATTCTTAATCGATGTTGATTTTGATGCACTTAAGCGTTGTGATTCTGCAACTGAATGACTTTTCGCTTCACTATTTTTTACAGACGTCGATTTTGATGTACTTACGCGTTGTGATTCCGCAACTGATTGACTCTTCGCTTCGCTATTCTTAATCGATGTTGATTTTGAAGTGCTTAATCTCTCTGACTCTACAATCGAGTTACTCTTCGCTTCGCTATCTCTTATTGATGTTGATTTTTCTGCACTTACGCGTTGTGACTCCGCAGCTGATTGACTTCTAACTGCACTTTCGGATTTTGCTTTAACCAATGAAGTAGAAGCATGACGGCTTTCTGTGATTGCTCTTGCGCCATTCGGATTATATTTTTTATATGGGTCAATATTACTAACAACCCCTGAAAAATAGTTTTGTCCTCTTTTGCCACCAACCTTATCAAAAGAGCCATAAGGTGTTAATTGATAAGTTACATCTCCAAAAGGATTTATGATTGGCACTTCAATAATTGTTGTTAAACCGTACCCCTCTTTGATATGATCCGCATCCATCACACCGGTTTGCCAATAATAACCACTTTTCGCGTTACCTTCTAAGTGGATGTTATGCTTCGTCACAAACTCGCTTTGATAACCTGCTCCAGTAATACCTTGAGTAACCTTAGTCGGCTTACCATAATCTTTTCCTAACTTTAGCATTCCAGTGTAAGATTCAGGTGTATTTTTAAGGACGGTTTTAGGAAAACCCAATTTTTTATGCGTCTCAGTAGTCGATGTTTTTGGATCATCATAAGATACAGTATATTTAAAGATTGCTTTGTGACCATTACTGTCAACTTGTAACTCATAATAAACCGGTACTTTATTACGTGGATCTTGACCATGACCACTGCTTCTCTCTCTTTCAGCATGACCTGCAAGCGCTGCTCTAAATGCTGTTTCTCCAACTTCTGTAGCGACTGTATGAATTGGAGAAATTGTTGAATTCAACACTGGTGCTTCTGTATTTGCTAATGACTGTGATGACGCTTGAGAAGATGACTGCTTCTCACTTACAGATACACTTGCAGGTTGCGTTGAATTTTGACTATTCTGATTAATTGATGTAGAAGTTTTGCCTTCACTTTTCGATGTGATTGCTTCTGAAGTTTCTGATGCTTTAGAAACTGATGTAGATTTTTCCACATTTGATTCTGATTGCTTCTCAGAATTCGAAACTTGTTTTTCATCCGATTGCTTTTGCTCGTGCTTTGATGCATGAGATACTGAAGTACTCGTTGAAGTAGAAGCAGATTCTGATAATGATACTGAGTCTGATTCCGATAAAGAAGTGCTTTCTGCATCTTGTTTGGATGCTTCGCTTTCGGAAGTCACTGCACTATCGCTTTCAACAGTACTCGTGCTCGTCTCTACATGAGAAACTGAGTTTTCAATTGCAATCGATGTTTGATCCCCAATCGTTTGACTCTTTGTTGCTAACTCTGAAGTCATCGGAGCATCTGATGCGGCAAATGCTTGTTGATCATGCAACATGTTAACAGTAAACATCCCCCCGGCGATTGCCGTTGTTTGCATTGCATGTTTTTTAATTTTTTCACCAAAACGCGTTGTAACTTCGCCATCTTCATTTTTTACAATATCTTTACTTAAAAAAGGTAAACCCATGGCTTTTAAGAGTTGAATCTCTTTAATACCGGCTTTTACCCATTCCTTTCCAGATTTGTATAGTTTCACTCTTGCTTTTTCTTGTCCTAAACTTTTTCTAAATTCCCTAAATTTTCTTGTCATTGCAAAACTCCCATTAAATAATTTCCATAAAACTTGAACTTGTCATCGCAGCCTATATAAGATAATAATACCTTTTATTTAACTGCGCAATAAAATATTAAATGAAATCTAGTTTGTAATATAATCTATTTCAGATTTTGAATACCTAATTATATAAAATTACTTTTTATTTGTTCTTATGGGAATTTGCATTTAAAAAACATAGAGATGTGACTCTATTGAATTCTTTATTTTTAAAGGGTTTGTTAAACGAGGTGCTTCTGAAAGTTAGAACATTGAGAGGTGCGTTATAAAAAGTTTATTAAATTAAATCTAATATTTATTTGAGTTGCTCTAGCAAATAAGTAGAAAAATATTAATAAATTATTTCTTCATTCAATTGAGTCACTATTTTCAAAGTATTTTTCATCAATTTTTCAGATAAATGACGTTTTATTATTTGTTTCTACCTTAACTACACGACAAACATGCGTATTAATACAATAATTTTTAGAAATTACTACAAATGAATAGAAAAAGCATTGATTCATGACTTTAATACTATTATTATTGAAGTAACGCTTCAAAATTAGATGGACAAACCTCCAATTACTTTATTTTTTTATACGTGAGTTATTCGTTTTCGTTATGTATAAAAATGTATTATAATAGACTGTGGAGTAATTTTAAGGTCTGTGACATCAATCATATTTACTCAGGGATATTCTGTTTATTCCTCACTATACAAACAATGAAAGGTGATTATGTATGCCAACACAATCAGATTCAAAAGACATCATCATTATCGGTGCCGGTGTACTTAGTACGACATTCGCCTCAATGATTAAAGATTTAGAGCCGCATTGGAATCTTAAATTATATGAGCGTTTAGATCGTCCAGGTGTGGAAAGTTCAAACGAACGCCACAATGCCGGTACAGGTCACGCAGCACTTTGTGAATTGAACTACACTGTTAAACAACCAGATGGTTCAATTGACATCGAAAAAGCAAAAGAGATTAACGAAGAATTTGAAATCTCTAAACAATTCTGGAGCTATCTTGTTAAAAGTAAAAACATTGATACACCAAGAGATTTCATCAATCCACTTCCTCACATTAGCTTTGTAAGAGGTAAAAATAACGTTCAATTCTTAAAAGATCGTTACAACAAAATGAAAGCATTTCCAATGTTCGACAATATCGAATACACTGAAGATATTGAAGTGATGAGAAAATGGATGCCATTAATGATGCAAGGTCGCAATTCTAGTGATATTATGGCTGCAAGTAAAATCGATGAAGGTACTGACGTTAACTTTGGTGAATTAACACGTAAAATGGCGAGAAGTATCGAAAAACACGAAAATGCAGATGTACATTACAATCACGAAGTAAAAGACTTTAACCGTCGTTTAGATGGCAAATGGGAAGTTACAATCATCAACCGCAACACTGGAGAAAAACAAGTTCAACTTGCTGATTACATCTTCATTGGTGCTGGTGGCGGTGCGATTCCTTTATTACAAAAAACAGGTATCCCTGAAAGTAAACACTTAGGTGGTTTCCCTATTACAGGTCAATTCTTAATGTGTACAAACCCAGACGTTATCGAAGAACACGGCGTCAAAGTTTATGGTAAAGAGCCACCTGGCACACCACCAATGACTGTACCTCACTTAGATACACGTTACATTAACGGTCAAAAAGCATTATTATTCGGACCTTTCGCAAGCATCGGCCCTAAATTCTTGAAAAATGGTTCAAACTTAGATTTATTCAAATCAGTTAAACCATACAACATCACGACTTTACTTGCGGCAGCTGCGAAAAACTTACCATTAATCAAATACTCAATCGATCAAATCTTAATGACTAAAGAAGGTTGTATGAACCACTTACGTACTTTCTACCCAGAAGCTAAAGACCAAGATTGGGAATTATACACAGCTGGTAAACGTGTTCAAGTTATTAAAGATACTAAAGAATACGGTAAAGGTTTCATCCAATTCGGTACTGAAGTGGTTAACTCAGAAGACCACACTGTTATCGCTTTACTTGGTGAATCACCAGGGGCTTCAACATCAGTTTCTGTTGCACTTGAAGTGTTAGAAAGAAACTTCGCTGAATACGAAGCTGAATGGAAACCTAAGTTACAAAAAATGATTCCTTCATACGGTAAATCATTAATTGAAGATGTTGATTTAATGAGAAAAACACGTAAACAAACTTCAAAAGACTTAGAATTAAACTACTACGAGTAAAGGAGTTGCCAATATGAAAAAATTAGTTATCGTTGCAACTGTACTCACTGCAGCATTCGTCGCTTTAAAACGCTATCAAGAGCATGTTAATAAAATGCCAAATATTGAATACTAATTCAACCTATATAGATTGATAGTGTTGAAAAAGACGTTCAAATGAATTTTCATTTTGAACGTCTTTTTTTAATCGCTTTTTATGCCGTTTCAAGTGCCTCTTCACGCACGAGATCATTCATAATTCCTAAATAGAAACGGGCTAATTCTGAACCCGTATGACGCAAGTCTAATGTGTCTTGTCCCGTGAAATCTGTATGATCCCAGCCTTTCATCGTTGGTGTCACTTGCCAAATTCCTTTTTTAGGTGCTACTTTATCATCAACATTTTCAAAAGGTTCATTCTCTGGATGTTGGCCTGATATCACAGAAACTAAGCCATCATTTTCTCTCCATGCTTTATCACGTGTTCGTCCTATTAAATCTCCTGTCACCTTATGTTCAATATTCATATGGACATCTGATATTTGAATACCTAACCGTGTTTTGTTTGTCGCAGATCCTGTATAGGTTTTATAGTAAATATCTGGATTAATATCTGTCCGTTGATTGATTTTTTTAGCACCTTCACGCGTCAAATCATAAAGTGCTGTATCTTCAGAAGTAAACAGTGGACTCTTACTTGCACGTTTCGCATATTCAGCAAATGTTTCACCTTGACGTTGTTCTAAGCCCCATTGTTTAAGACCATAATCTACAGCTGAATTTTTACGCCCTTCAAACAAACCATAGTCGTAAATGAGTCGTTTAATAATATCTTTATTACCTAAATCATCCGAAGCAACTGTCCCATCGTGCGGTGTAGCTATTGTCGTAATTGATGAAATTAAATGATCGTGATTTCCTTGAAAAAGAGGACTTATCGTTCCGCCATGTTGCTTTTGATACGCAATCTCTTCAGGATCTCCTTTTCGTAACAAAGACTCTAACATCCGAATCGTTTGTCCTCCCATACTATGACCGATGAGATGAATTTTTTGTCCCGGTTGCCAGCCGGGTAAAATGCCTGGATATGATTTACCATATCGCGCATGTCCATATTTGTTTGCATGAGCTTGTCCATAATCGACGACACCGCCTTTGATATAAGTATAGAGCTCTACAGCACGATCCCAGTTACTTCCAAAAGCACTAACACTGGCTTCATAAACGTTATAACCTGATGCGCGCAGTTGATTCATCATGTCGTATTTTTTACCACCCCAATAATGAGTTCCAGGAGGCGCATTATCGCCTACAAAACCTCCATACCCATGCACAAAAATGATGGGCTCTTTATTTTTATACTGTGCTTGTTGAGGCGCTTGTGCCGCTTTTTTCTTAGATGCTTCTTTTGTTGATGCCACTTGTGGTTCACGAGGTTGCGTTTCTTCTTTTGCGTTTAAATTTTGAGTCGTCGTTGACTTCTTATCATTATCGACCGTTTCTAGATGAGGCTTATGCGCAGTCGCTTTTCCATCATTAACTTTTAGTTTATGTGTATTCACGTTATTAAATTCAGGGTCGACTTGATTAGGAGTTGTTTTAGAATTACGACGATCAATCACAGAAAACCCCGGATCTAAACCGTCTTTTTGATTGTCTTGATGAGCGGCAACCTTTGGCGCATGCGTAACATCACTTGGATTAGACGTGCTATGTTGTGCCTTTAGTTCTGTATTACGCACAGAATGATTCATTTCCGGTGCGTTTAGATTCTTTTTTACTAGCGAATTAGAGTGTGCTTTTGATTCTGACGACTGCATCGTTGTTTGTGTATCATTAGTTGTTTCGTTACCTTGAGTTAAATGATTATGATGAGACGTGGCAATTTCTTTGAAAGCCGTTGATTTCTGAGGCATTTCAGAGGCTTTTGGGGATTCCACTTGTAAGGCATTTGTTTCATTGTTTTGGCGAAGATGGTCCCTCATCACATTCTTACTTTCTGTGTGCAACGTTTGAGATGTATTAAGTGAATGACCTTGATGTACTTCATCTGCATATGCATCATGTCCTACCCAAACAAATAAACTTGTAGCAAGCAGTATGGTAGAGATACTAACAATTCGTGTTCTTAAAGCATATGTACGATCTTGCTGATGATTAAACATAAAAACCCTCCTTAATAATCTAGTCTCTATTATCAATTTATCAATTTGTAACGTATATTATTTCATTTTTGCCTACTTTATACACTTCAGTGCTTAACTGTTATCAAAATCAAATTTTATTTACACTTCAACATCAAAAATTATCTTTTCTTTAATAAACTAAATAAAATACATAGCCAGCATTCTGCAAAATCAAAAGCAATAAATTTAATAATTAGTTAATAGTAATTTTTGGATTAACTGTTTATTATTAAAACGATGTCTATAAGAATAGAATTAAAATTGAATATATTATTTTGGAGGACCTCATGACTTTAATTATTTTACTTATCTTTTTTATCATTCGCTTAGTCAGTCTGGTGATTTCCATAAAACATGCGAAACGACTAGTCCAACAAGGCGCAAAAGAATACGGTCAAAAAAACTCAAAATGGCTTGCACTCACACATATCTTGATCTATGTTGCAGCTGGGATAGAAACTGTTATCAGTCATGAAACGTGGAGTTTCTTTAATATACTAGGGCTAATCATATTAATCATTGCATATGGTGTTTTATTCCATGTTATTAAAACTTTAGGCCCGATTTGGACTTTAAAACTCTACATTTTACCAGAACATCCGATTATCAAATCAGGTCTATATCGTATTACCAAACATCCGAATTATTTTTTAAATATCATTCCAGAATTAATAGGGGTCATCCTACTTACACATGCATCATATACTCCTTTATTGTTACTTCCATATGCCTACTTCTTATACGTTCGTATACAACAAGAAGAAAAGTTAATGTCTTTATAAGCAACAAAGCACTTCTAAGTAAAAATACATTACTTAAAAGTGCTTTTTATTTATACCTTATTTAATTGCTTTAATCAGCAAAATCTCATGCTTAATTGGTATTAGATGATCTCCTACTAAAGGAATCGTAGGCTTGATACGTCGTGCATCATTTACAACATTTTTCATTATTTTTTCAAGCTCATAGCCATACTTCTGAAAAAAGCCAAGTGCACGCAGGTTATCATTAGTAGTGATAACCTGAATCTCCTTAACAGATGATTCTTGTGCTTTGAGTTCTAATGCCTTCAATAACTTTGAACCTACTCCTTTTATCCCTTTAACATTATTAATTGAGATTATTTCAATCACTGAATTTCTAACCGTATAAGTGAGTGCACCATAAATCTCTTCTTCAACAACACATAATAGACCTGGGAGTTTTGATAGATGATACACACCTGAACTCACTACCATACAATCATCATGCCAATAGTGGTTAAAGAAAGACTTCAATTGTGATTCTTCTAGTTGATCCATTTCGATAATATACACCATAATCCCCCTATTTCAAACAAAATACTATCGCTTATAAGTCTTTATTATAGAATGTTGTATGTTAAAAAACACCCCTAAAGCAAAGGGATTACTCACTTTAGGGGTGCGTTATTCAAACATTATCAATCATTCAGTATCCTGATTATTGTTCTTTTTTATCTTTACGACGACGTCCTAGTAAGAATGCGCCACCTAATGCAGCAAATAAGCCACCAAGTAGTGTCGTTTGACCAGCATTTTCTTGTCCAGTTTCAGGTAATGTTTCTTTCTTATGTTTACTTTCAGCCTTTTGAGGTGTAGAAGGCATCGCTTTTTCTACTTTAGGCTGACCTGGTTGTTCTGGCATATTCGGTGCTGGTTTTTCTGGGTTACCCGGTTGTTCTGGCACTTCTGGTGCTGGTACTTCTGGGTTGCCTGGTTGTTCCGGTACTTCCGGCGCTGGGACTTCTGGGTTACCTGGTTGTTCCGGTACTTCTGGCGCTGGGACTTCTGGGTTACCTGGTTGTTCCGGTACTTCTGGTGTTGGTACTTCTGGGTTACCTGGTTGTTCCGGTACTTCTGGCGCTGGGACTTCTGGGTTACCTGGTTGTTCCGGTACTTCTGGTGTTGGTACTTCTGGGTTACCTGGTTGTTCCGGTACTTCTGGTGTTGGTACTTCTGGGTTACCTGGTTGTTCCGGTACTTCCGGCGCTGGGACTTCTGGGTTACCTGGTTGTTCCGGTACTTCTGGCGTTGGTACTTCTGGGTTACCTGGTTGTTCCGGCACTTCCGGTGTTGGGACTTCTGGTGTTGGTTTGTAGAAGCCGCTATCAATTGTAAGGTCATCTGCATTGTTTACTTCAACTTCAACTTTTGTTCCGTCTGAGTCTAATGCGTCGTCTCCTACATTCGCTGTTGTTGCTTCATAACCTTCTGGTGTTTCAAAGCTGATTTCGTATTTACCATTCGGTAAATCTGTAAAGATATAATTACCATCTTTATCTGTTCTTGTTTCTACTGTTGTTCCATCTGCTTTTGTTAATGTTACTTTTACGCCTTCAATTCCTGATTCATTTGCGTTTTGAATACCATCTTTGTTTGTGTCATTCCATACTTTGTCACCGACTTTGTATGTTGCGTCTGTTTTCGGTGGCTCTACCACTGGTTTGTAGAAACCGCTATCGATTGTAAGATCATCTGCATTGTTCACTTCGACTTCAACTTTTGTTCCGTCTGAGTCTAATGCGTCGTCTCCTACATTCGCTGTTGTTGCTTCGTAACCTTCTGGCGTTTCAAAGCTGATTTCGTATTTACCGTTTGGTAAATCTGTAAAGATATAATTACCATCTTTATCTGTTCTTGTTTCTACTGTTGTTCCATCTGCTTTTGTTAATGTTACTTTTACGCCTTCAATTCCTGGTTCATTTGCGTTTTGAATACCATCTTTGTTTGTGTCATTCCATACTTTGTCACCGACTTTGTATGTTGCGTCTGTTTTCGGTGGCTCTACCACTGGTTTGTAGAAACCGCTATCGATTGTAAGATCATCTGCATTGTTTACTTCAACTTCAACTTTTGTTCCGTCTGAGTCTAATGCGTCGTCTCCTACATTCGCTGTTGTTGCTTCATAACCTTCTGGTGTCTCAAAGCTGATTTCGTATTTACCATTCGGTAAATCTGTAAAGATATAATTACCATCTTTATCTGTTCTTGTTTCTACTGTTGTTCCATCTGCTTTTGTTAATGTTACTTTTACGCCTTCAATTCCTGGTTCATTTGCGTTTTGAATACCATCTTTGTTTGTGTCATTCCATACTTTGTCACCGACTTTGTATGTTGCGTCTGTTTTCGGTGGCTCTACCACTGGTTTGTAGAAGCCGCTATCGATTGTAAGATCATCTGCATTGTTCACTTCGACTTCAACTTTTGTTCCGTCTGAGTCTAATGCGTCGTCTCCTACATTCGCTGTTGTTGCTTCGTAACCTTCTGGCGTTTCAAAGCTGATTTCGTATTTACCGTTTGGTAAATCTGTAAAGATATAATTACCATCTTTATCTGTTCTTGTTTCTACTGTTGTTCCATCTGCTTTTGTTAATGTTACTTTTACGCCTTCAATTCCTGATTCATTTGCGTTTTGAATGCCATCTTTGTTTGTGTCATTCCATACTTTGTCTCCGACTTTATATGTTGCCTCTGTTTTCGGTGGCTCTACCACTGGTTTGTAGAAGCCGCTATCGATTGTAAGATCATCTGCATTGTTTACTTCAACTTCAACTTTTGTTCCGTCTGAGTCTAATGCGTCGTCTCCTACATTCGCTGTTGTTGCTTCGTAACCTTCTGGCGTTTCAAAGCTGATTTCGTATTTACCATTCGGTAAATCTGTAAAGATATAATTACCATCTTTATCTGTTCTTGTTTCTACTGTTGTTCCATCTGCTTTTGTTAATGTTACTTTTACGCCTTCAATTCCTGATTCATTTGCGTTTTGAATACCATCTTTGTTTGTGTCATTCCATACTTTGTCACCGACTTTGTATGTTGCGTCTGTTTTCGGTGGCTCTACCACTGGTTTGTAGAAGCCGCTATCAATTGTGAGATCATCGGCATTGTTCACTTCAACTGTAACAGTTTTTCCATCTGAATCTAATCTTCTGTCGTCTCCTGCTTTCGTTGTTGTTGCTTCATAACCTTCTGGTGTCTCAAAGCTGATTTCGTATTTACCATTCGGTAAATCTTTGAAGATGTAGTTACCGTCTTTGTCTGTTTTTGTTGTGATCAATGTGCCATCCGGTTGTTTCAACGTCACTGTTACACCGCTGATGCCTGGCTCGTTCAAGTTTTGGATGCCATCTTTATTTGTGTCATTCCATACTTTGTCCCCAACTTTGTATGTCGCTGGTTTTTGGACTGGTGGCTCTTCTTTTTTGTAGAAACCTTGGTCTACTGTTAAATTATCGCCATCTTTGATGATACCTTTCGCGTTTGTTGGTCCATCTGAATCAAGTTTGTCGTCTTGGACATCTTTTAATGTTGGCTCATAGCCTTCTGGTGTTTCAAAGTCTACTTGATATTCACCATTTGGAAGGTCTTTGAATTCATATTCACCTTTATCATTTGTTACAGTAGTGTCTAATTCTTCGCCTGTACTATCTTTAAGCGTTACTTTAACACCTTTTATACCTTTTTCATTTTCATCTTGAATTCCGTTTTTGTTTGTGTCTTCCCATACTTTATCTCCAAGACTATATGTTGGTTTGTAAAAGCCTGAATCAATTGTTAAATCATTTTTTCCATTAATTTTTACTATTACTTCTGTTCCATCTGAGTCTTTTTCATCATTTCCGCCTTGATCTTTTACTGTTGGCTCATATCCGGATGGTGTCTCAAATTTTACTGTATAGTCTCCGTTTGTTAATCCTTCAAACTTATAATTACCAGATTCATCTGTTTTTGTCTCAACTACTTTTCCATCTTTATCTGTCAATGTTACTTTGACATCTCCGATGCCTTTTTCACCATCATCTTGGATCCCGTTTTTATTTGTATCTTCCCATACTTTATCTCCAAGACTATATGTTGGTTTGTAGAAGCCAGAATCAATTGTTAAATCATTTTTTCCATTAATTTTTACTGTTACTTCTGTTCCATCTGAGTCTTTTTCATCATTTCCGCCTTGATCTTTTACTGTTGGCTCATATCCGGACGGTGTCTCAAATTTTACTGTATAGTCTCCGTTTGTTAATCCTTCAAACTTATAATTACCAGATTCATCTGTTTTTGTCTCAACTACTTTTCCATCTTTATCTGTCAATGTTACCTTGACATCTCTGATGCCTTTTTCACCATCATCTTGGATCCCGTTTTTATTTGTATCTTCCCATACTTTATCTCCAAGACTATATGTTGGCTTGTAAATCCCTAAATCCGCTGATAAATTATCCTCACCGTTTATAGTAATTTCTGACACTAACCCATTTGAATCTAGTTTGTCATTATCGCCTTCATATGTTGGTGAAACTAAGTATCCATTAGGTAGATTTGAAAATTCTACTCTATATTTACCGTTCGGTAGGTTTGGAATTAAATACGATCCATCTTCTTTTGTTATCGCTTCTCCAACTAATTTATTATCGACAGTATTATAAACTTCAACTTTTACTTTTCCTACACCGGTCTCACCTAACTCTTGTATTCCATTATGGTTATTATCTTCCCATACATAGTTGCCTACGCGATATACGGGTTCACCTGTACCTCCACTACTACTTCCTGTGAAACCAAGACCATTACCTGTTGATACAAAGATATTGCCATCAGAGGACAACTTTGCAAATTGAATTAGCTTTGGTGTCTCAGATTCTGTATATTTAAATTTAGTATCTATCACTACTACATATGGAGAATTAATATTACCTAATGCTATATCAACCGTCTCATTAGGACTAAATATCGTTTTTGTCTTGTACTGTTCAGTTACGTCTTTAAGGTCAGATGTATTCACATAGTATCCTTCATTTAATTTGTAACCTTTAGGGGCTTGATAGATTTTAATATTTGTAACTTCTTTATTAATTTGACCGATATTTGTTGGTTCATTAGGCGCATAAGCTCTTACAGTCAAATTAGCATTTTTTAAGTTTTTATCTAATGGATTGACATATACTGTTTGTTTATAGCTTCCCGGATTCTCTTTATTTCCTTTATTAGATATTGTGTCTGAAAATGCAGATCCAATAGAGTTATCACCTTTAACAGAATATCCTTTATACATAATATCCGACTCTATAGAAGTAGTTTGTTCTCCAATAGTCACACTAAATTCTACACCTTTTGTACTTTGTGGTATTGTCTTCGGATCTATATATAATGTATAATTCATATTCATTTTCACGTTGTTAAATCTATTAACATAATCTGTGAATGTATACTTAATTTGATGATTAGCAGTATCATGTTCAGCTAATGCAATAACTTCGCCATTATTTGGGTCATATATATTACCAATATTTTTAATATCTACTGGGTTTAAACCATATGCTTGAATAGTATCAGAATATTTAATTGTAAAATAATCTCCAGATTTTACTTTATCATCTACTAAAACATTTGACTTCCATGATATAGAATCTTTTCCAGGCTCGATTGTATTACTATTATCAGAATCGTTAACAGTTAGAGTTGTTTTCGAATTAATTAAGTTGTTCACATCATTACCAGTTAACCTAGCTTCATTAACGCCCGAAATTGAAGTACTTCTCATCATTGCACTTCTTGGTCTTAATGAAACAGGTGTTGCTTTTGGTGTATTTTTCTCTTGTTTGTTTGCAAGTGCAATTAACATTTCTGCTGTGAGTTGATCAGAATCAAGATTTTGATAATCAAGGTTCATCCCTTGTACAACTTGTTTCGCAGTTTCTGAACTCACGCCTGCATTTTTAGAGTAGTAATCTACTAATTCTGCTTCTTTTTCTTGATTGCTTGTTAATGAAGCTACTTGTTTTACAGTATCAGCTAAACCATTTGCTTGAGGTGCTGAAGCTGCTTTTTCGTTATTTACAGGGACTTGAGTTTCCGTACTGTTATTTACATCTTTAGGAGCTACATCACTTGCTGATTCTGTAGCTTTACGCTCAGATGTTGTTGCTTGTGTTTCTTTATTTTCGTCAACCGATGGTGCTTTTTCTGTGGATTTTTGTGTAGGAGTATCTGGCTTTTCTGATGCGGTTTTATCTTCACTTTGTTGTTTTTCGACAGTCTTCTCTTCTTGCTTCGGTTGATCAGCTTCTTCTGTCACGTTCTCTTCCTCTGGTAAATCTTCTACAACATTTTCCTCTTCAGTTACATCGCCCTTTTGCTCATTGACTTGAGGAATTTCTTCATCGTTTAATTCTTTTGATTGATTTACCGATTCTTCTTTATTTTCTTCAGCAGATAATGTTTGTTTGGCAACTTCTTCTGCTGCATTTGCATCTTTAGCATGAACACCGAAGATTAACGTTGATCCAATCAATAAAGATGCTGTTCCCACTGTATATTTTCTAATTGAATACTTATTTTGTTTGTTAGGCGATATTCCACCTAATTGATTCTTTTTCATAAATAAACTTTCCTCCAAAAATAAAATGTAAAATATAAGCTATAATATTTAATGTAAATAGTTAAAACTGCAAAAAAAATTAAGCATTATTAATTTTGATTTTTTAATTCATCAAGTATAGTGTATACGCTTTTATACAAGGCTATAAACAATCGAAATTAATTTTTTAAGACAATGCAAAACAAAATCAGATTATTAGGATATTACTTTTTTTCGGAATTTAATAAGAGATATACAGTATTAGTTAAAAGTTTTTAGTTGATAGTAGCTGAGATTCTACTTTGTTTATAATAATCATATAAATATTGAATTCTAATAATTATATTTAATCAGTTAATCGTTTTTGTTTTTCATAATCATTTTTATAGCATGATCAAAATAGTAATTTCTATTTTCTGTTATATCATTATTTAAATAGTAGCTATCTGTTTCATGGTCATATATTACTGGGTTATCAAGAATGTGCCACTCTTCACTTTCATGCATATAATTCCGAATATGTGCAATATCCCTTTGAATTGTTCTACAACTCACCCCCCACTCGTTGGCAACATAGACTTTGTTAACTTCTCTCCCTAATATCAAGTCAGTATAAATGGATAATAATCGATAAGGTTGATTCATACGCTCCTCCTCATGACATAACTACATTGTAATAAACAAGGTAGACATATTATGTCATTAATATTGTAATACTTATTAAATTTTAAATTAATGTTTGAGACGGCAAATATATTAATGTTATAATAGCTGTTTATAAAATTCATTTTATTTTTGTTTTCAGTTTTTTCTTAATTAAGATTTTAACCTCTTATAAAAATGTATTATTTCATTCCTTTAGAACAGATACATTTTTATTCTACTAATTATGTATTCATTTTCTATTTTCTCTTAATTTTAATCTTTCAAATTTCATGTATGCTTCAAAAGATTCTACAGTTTATATTTCAAATGAGTATGACTTAAGGCCATACTTTGAAGATGTTATACTTATGGTATGAATCATATTTGATGCAAAATTTTCGCGAGTAAGTCTTTGTGAAATTAAATAAAGGGGGATTTTAAATGTCAAAAGTAACGATTATTGCAGGCGGTCATAAGGTGGCATCTCGATTGACAGGTGTCATTGACTATACAGAGCAGTTTCTTAATCAAAGAGGAATAGAGACAGAGGTCATTCAAGTGCATCAATTAGATGCTAAAGCATTAATCACAGCTGATTTTACAAGTGAATCGGTTACTGCAACACATCAATCAATCGAAAACTCAGACGGTATCGTCATCGTCTCGCCAGTATTTAAAGCAGCTTATTCAGGGATTTTGAAAACGTATTTAGATTTATTACCACGTGGTGCTTTTACAGGTAAAACAGTTTTACCTCTAGCCGTTGGTGGCTCATTTGCACACACACTTGCGATGCAGTATAGTTTGGATCCTGTTATTAAAGAGTTAGGTGCGGATACAATTCATAAAGGTCGTTTTATTCTTGATCAGCATATTTCTTATGTTGAGGATGGTCATTACGTCTTTGATCAAGAAGCAGAGGCATCATTAAATAAAGTACTTAAAAAATTTGTAAACGATGAATCACACGTGAGTGATTAGATTTCATCGTCTCGCCCGAGCAAGGACGATTGAGATTACGATATTATATACAAAAATGAATGGGTTGAGATGTTTAAATGTCTCAACCCATTTGTGACTTTTTGTGCTAGTTTAATTATTCTTTATTCGCTCTTTTTGGGCGTCTCACAACAGCAAACAGTGCGCCTAAACTGATTAAAAGTGACCCCCACAATGTTGTATCGCTTTCTTCCTTACCTGTATTTGGTAATGTTGGTTGCGGATTACCTTTTTTATCCGCTGGTTCACTCGGCACAAGCGGTTGTGAAGGAATAACGATTTCTTTATTTCCTGGTGTTCTTGGTTGTTGTTTTTCATGTCCTGGCACTTCTGGTAACGCAGGGACAAGTTCTTTAGGTTTTGCTGAGTCTTCCGGTGCTTTTGGTAAAGATGGCACTAATTCTTTTGGCATTTTTGGTTGCTCTGGTGCCTGCTCTTTTGGATCTATTGGCTTTTCTGGTGCTTTCGGTGCCGGTTGTTCTGGTTTCTCTGGTTGTTTTGGCATTTCTGGTTGTTCAGGCATAGGTTTTTTAGGTTCTATTGGCTTTTCTGGTACTTTTGGTGCTGGTTTTTCTGGCTGTTCTGGTTGTTTTGGTTGTTCAGGTGCTTTAGGTTCTTCCGGTTTTTTAGGTTCCTCTGGCGCAGGTGGTGCTGGATGCGTTCTAAAGAAACCACTATCAATTGTTAAATTGTCACCATCTTTAATATCAACAACTGAGCTTATGTAATTAGAATCTAAATCTTGTGTAACATTCGGTGCACGGTCAATCGTTGGTTCATATTCTTTTGGTGTTTCAAAAAGAACTGAATATCTTCCATTCTTAATATGATCAAAAACGTAGTGGCCTTGTGCATCAGTAACTGTACGTCCGACTTCTTCCTCTTTGTCATTTAAAATGATAACAGTTACACCAGCAATACCTGGTTCGCCTACATCTTGTTTACCATTTTTATTGACATCTTCCCATACAAAATCACCTATTTTATATATTTTTTCAGCCTCGTTCGTATTTTTGATTAACCCAAAATCAATAGTCAAATCATCTTTATCGACGTTTTCCACGAATGCTCGTCTTCCATTAGAGTCGTTTTCCATAGTCGAAGAAGTAGCATGCGTTACTGTAGGTTTGTAGCCTTCAGGTGTGTGAAATTGTATAAAATACGCACCTTTTTTGACACCAGTAAAAATATATTCGCCGTTGCCATTTGTGTGAACAGTTTGTAATAATTGATGATTCTTGTCTCTCAACTCTACTTTCACATTTGCGACACCCGGCTCACCTGCGTCCTGCTTGCCGTTTTTATTGACGTCTTCCCAAACGCGATTACCAATACGGAAGTTCTCAGCTTTTTCTACTTCAGATTTTGAAGAATGTGCTTCTTTTTCATGTGTATTTGTAGATGGTTGATGTGCAACAGCTTGGCTGTTATTAGGTTGAGAAACTACATTGTTATCTACAACTGCATGTTCTTTTGTTGACTCGATTCCACGATTTTCAGCTTGATTTTGTGGTTGAACTTCATTTGAAGTCGCGTCAGCTTGTTTTTGATCAACTTGCTGTGCTTGTGGCTTTATTTCTGAAACGATTTGTGAAGGTGTAACCTTTTCTAATTGTTGAGATGCCTCTACTACTTGAGGCGCTTCTTCTACTTTTGATGTATCCGTATTTTCTACAGCGACATGCTGTACCGCTTCTTTCGTTTCGCTTTCAGCTGCTTGTGCATCATTTTGTACACCAAAAACTAAGATTGCACCTACAATGAGTGACGCTGTGCCTACTGTACTTTTGCGAATACCATAACGGTTATGTTTACTTTCTAGATGTTTACTTTTGATACGCATTTTGTTTTCCACTGGTATCACTGCCTCCTAATAATTAATGGTGAAATTCATTTCATTTAAATAAATATGATTGGTCAATTTAAGAATAATTTTATTTACGATAATTTAATTATACATTCTATTTTTGATATTTCATTAGAATAATAAAAAGTTAAGATTCTTATAATTTAGCACCATTGAAGAGGCTTGTTTTTGCTCGTTTTTATTGTCATATCAACGAAATTATTAACTTAAAGTTAATAATTAGAAAGTAGAATAAGGTGACAAAAGAGTGAAATTACAATGGACATTTTTATAATATAGATTTATTTTATTAGAGTAGTAACATTTTGTTTTAAAATGATATTACATATAAAATACATATATTTAATACCTATATTGTATTTTGAAATAGGTAAACGCCATCATTGAAAGGAGTTTAATAGATATGGAAAAGATTCAATCATTTAGTATTCGAAAGTTCAGCATTGGGGTAGGTTCTCTCATTTTAGCAAGCACGTTATTGACTTCAGGACATGCCTTAGCCGATGAAACATCACCTTCATCCCCACAATCAAATGATGTGAGTGAAGCAAGTATCCAACAGGCTATTGATCAAATCAATCAATTGTCTCATTTAACACCAGAAGATCGTCAATATTTTACGCAGTTATTAATCGCTTACCCGGGTAATAAGGAGAAAATCCTTGCTGAAGCACAGCAACGTAATAGCCAATTCGCTAATGCGGCACGTGACGCAAAACCGAAAGCAGATGCACAGCCACAAAATGATACAAATCAAGCAAAAATACAAAACGCGATTAATCAAATTAATCAGTTGAAGTATTTAGATGATGAAGATCGCGAACAGTACATTACGGTTATTAATCAATTCCCTGAACAAATCGATCAAATTATCGCACAAGCTCAAGGCGTGAATTTATCTTTAAAGAAAATACACTTCGGTGATCAAATTCGCAACTTGCTTCATTTAAGTAAACCACAACGTGATATGTTTCTATCACGATTAGAAGAAAATCCAGATCAAGCTGAGGCTATTTTATCTGAGGCACAAGCTCTCAACCAAAAGAATGCCCAAGAACAAGAAAAACCAAAACAGGACGCACCTCAAAAAGAGGAAAAGCCGAATGCACCGCAACCAGAAAAACCAAAGCAGGATGAACAACCTACGCCTCAAGAAAAGCCTCAGATGAAAGAGAGCCCTGAGGTTAAGCAACCTGAACAGAAACCAGGAAAACCTCAGCATCAAGATACTAAAAACAAACCTCAAATGACTCAAAAAGAGAAAGAAAGTCATGCTACACCGAAAAAGCCCGCAACACATATTGTGAAACCGGGAGATACGGTTCAAGAAATTGCTAAAAAAGCAGGTACGACTGTAGAAAAAATAAAACAAGAGAATCACATGCCAAATCCTAACTTGATTTTGCCAGGTGAACGTATCGCCCTACCTGCTGAAAAGCACTCAAGTGAAACTTCAACAATCAAAGCTTTACCTCAAACAGGTGAAAATGAATCACTTTTCGGTACAACTTTACTTGGAGGATTAAGCATTGCTCTTGGAGGTTATTTGGTTAGCCGCCAAAGAAAGTCACATTAATTTATTATCAATTAAAAGGTCATTATTAATACCCTATACCTATACTTACACAAGGATGTAATCAATACATTCGCTTGGCATGGATGACTCGAATTGAGGACAAGTAAGTGTTTCCCCTCAATTCAGTCATCTACTGTCAAACATCCACTTTAAAAACTCACATTAATCTAAACTACTATTATTTCTTCATCAAAAGAGCCTGAGATAAAATTGTCTCAATAATCGATGAAATCCGAGGTTTTCGTAAAAAACGAAAAATCTCGGATTTTTTCCTTTTATCATCAGTTTAGCCGCACTAGATGCGACTAATTTCCTTAGGCACCTCGTTAATTTAGTTTTTGTTGTGATGAATTAAATTATACGAAAGTGCCTTAATTTTTTAAGTATAATGGTGAATGATTACATATATAAGCGAAGTATTTATAGCGAGACTCCTGAGGGAACAGGACGAGCCGAAGACTACAGGCTGAGGCTGTCCCCTCGGAAAGCGAGCCTATATAATACGAAGCATGATAATAAAAGGAAGCTCGAAGACGATTTTTATCAAAATCATCTTCGAGCTATTTATTTTGATATTTATGTCCCAGGCTCCTCTATATTTATTTTCTTCCAGCACGTTGTCCAATTGTAAAAAGAATACCAATTGCTAATAATAGTAATCCCCAAAACGATTTCGGTGTCCGTTTCATACCGGTTTCAGGTAGAGCACGTTTGTGTGGGTGCTTATGATTGTCCTTATGCTGATGACTACCCTTTGTTTGATGACTATCCTTTTGAGGTTTATTCTTAGGTTTCTCTGATGTAGACTCTAACTCTTTTACGAATGTACGTGCATCTTTTTCTGAAGGGATTACGTACGAATTTTCTGATGATGGTTCTTGTGCAGACATATTCATAAGTCTAGATGAAACTCGTGCTGTATCTATTTCTTCAGGTGTCACACCTTTGTGAGATTCCGGATTTTTAGTTTTTGAGCTTTCTGATTGTTGTGGCATTTCTGGTTGTTGCTGTGTTGAATCCTCTGATTGTTGTGATACTTCTGGTTCTTGAGATGTCGGATTCTCTGATTGTTTTGGCACTTCTGGTTCTTCCGGTGACGGGCTCTCCGGTTGTTTTGGTGCTTCTGGCTCTTGTGTTGTTGGATTCTCTGACTGTGGTGTCGGGCTCTCCGGTATTTGTGGGTTTAGCACTGGTGGAACTTGCTGATTTGGTGTTTCAGTTTCGGTATCGGTATTGGATTCAGATAAAGTCGAATCTTTATAGATACCAAAATCAACACTTAAGTCATCTTTATTGTTAATATCAACAAGATCGATGCGCGTATTCGAGTCGTTATCCGTGGTGGTCCCGTTCGCAAAAGCTCTTGTTGGTGTATAACCTGTAGGTGTTTCAAAGAAGATGTAGTAGCGTCCGTTAATTAAGTCGGTAAACAGATAACGGCCATTCGCATCAGTTTGCGTTTCTTTTAACAGCTTATATCGATTGTCTGTTAAACGCACATTTACATTTCTAACGCCAGGTTCATCGGCATCTTGTTTGCCATTACGATTGAGGTCTTCCCATACTTGATTACCAATTCGGTACGGTTGACCTTGTACAGCGTCATCTCGACTTCCACTTTTATTTACAGCACTTTTTGCCCCCTGTCCAATCTCATTAACATCGTTTTTAGACTTTTGTGGTGCAGTGCGCCCTGAAGGGATTTGATTCGTATGTTTCAGTTCAACACCTTGAGGCTGAACTTGTGTCACTGTCGAATCAGCTTGGGGCGTTTCTGTTGGCCTATTGTTCGTCTCGCTGAGCATTTTTGGCGCTGGGATAGGTGCTTGGCTCGCTTGAGTTTGAGGCTGTGAGGTTTGTGCCATTTGATGATTACTTACTTGTTCACTCGACACATCACCTTGTTTTAGTGACGTTGCTTCAGGTGCGCGTGTCTGCGTATTTGGCAATTTTTGCCTCTGATTTTCAGGTATTGAATCCCTATTTTCTTTCGTTTGGTCGCCAGTAGACTCTATTTGTGTTTCATGCTCAACTGGCGCGTTGGGCATTTCTGCAGCTTCAGCATCATGTGTATGCATCCCTAAACATAGTATTGAACCCATGCATAATGTTGTTATTGCGAAAGTTTTTCTACCGATATGATTTTGATTGCGTTTATTTGGCCTGTCAAAAAATTTCTCATTCACCAAAATAAACACCTCCCAATTTCTCATTATTTTTATATTTGCATTCGTATAATAATAAAGTGTCACTTCAAACGTCATATTGTCATACAGAAAACAACTTTAAATCGAAAAGCATTTCAATCTTTTTATATCGATTCACCTCTTATCAATACTGCCATGACAACGATGAGCAAACTTCGACAAAATTATTTTTTACTCATTTAGAATATAATTATTTTCAAATTAAAAAACTAAACACTTTGAGTATGCGGATTATTTTATTATGGTCCTAAAACTTTTTCAATCTTTTATATTTCAGTTTAAAAGTGTATTTCAATTTGTTATATGATTAAAAATTGTGATTTTATATGAAAATCCTTGAACGTTCAAGGTTCTCTGTTCCTCTTTTTAACTGAGAAAACTTCTCTTTAAATATGCATTTGCCTAATGCTTTATAAGTACAACCTATACTTCAAAAGCATAAGATGATATGTATCAACCTTAAATAAACCGCTTCTTGAAATATCCATAGCTAGCTGTAAAAGCTGGAAGTAATAACGAATTTAGCGCTTGTTTTTTGAAGTACAATCCATTGCACTTACAATGAGATGAATTGTATACTCAAATTCACCCGTAGATTGTACTGTACATTTGTACAATGAAGCGCAATGCCTCCCCCATCCAGTTACACGCATTAAAAAAAGCCGTCACCTCTCATCTAAGATAGAAGTGACGACATCATTTATTGTTCTAAGGCTGGAATGGTAGCCTCAATATTAAAGTATTGTTTTAATAACGCTTGATAGTTGATAGGTGTGACATCAATTTGTTGTTTTTGTCCATTTTTGATGATATTGACATGATTTTCTGTCATTGTCATATGACCGTTATCTGTTTTTTTATTAATGAGTAAATGATGCTTAAAATTATACTCTGGATTAAACACTGTGTAGTCAAAATCTTTCATAAAATCAATTAAACTTCGTGGCTCTCGTTTAAAATTCAATAAGTCGCTCCAATTTTCTTTAGCTTGTTTTGTTGTCTGAACGAAATAACTTTGTGCGTCATCGTCGTAAATAATTCGATAAAAGTCGTCTTCATCTTCGACCACTTCACCAGTCAATGGAATAGGTTGACTCGGAAAATGACCAAATCCGGTATCCGCCAAATAGTGCTGATTATCAATCGTTACAACATTGGTTAAATGTGTGGCACGCTTTTTCCACTCTCTTTTCGGCGGTTTAACGTAACCAGCAACCATCATTGTTTCATAGCCACGTGCGGTTAAATAAGCATTTGTGACGACATTATTTTCATAGCATAAACCGCCACGATGATATTGCGTAAATTTATCGATATTCGTTTGGACATCCGTTGAAATAGTTCTTCCATTAAATATATCAATCGCTTCAAAAGGGATCGTTTGTAAAAATTTTCGAATATACGTCGTTAAATCCGTTAAAGTTTTGCCTGTCGTTTCTGAAGGTGTTAAACCAATGTGTGATTCCAATGCTTCAAAATTCATTGATAAAACCTCTCTTTATCTCTCATGGATTAGGGTACGAAACAACACGTATTCACCTATCTACAGTCCTCTAATATTTGAAACACAACCGCATGTTTGTTTAAGATAACTGATCCAAAAATGCTTGGGTTGTCATCGTTTGACCCATCACTGGGAAAGTATAGTTAACAGAAAAGTCATGCAGATGTTCAGCTGGTGCCGTCATCATATCTGTTAAAAAGTATTGATTATAACCGTACTGGTAAGCATCTCGTGCTGTTGTATCAACACCCATATGCGTAGAAATGCCCCCAATGACTACCGTATCAATGCCACGACGTCGTAATTGTAAGTCTAAATCCGTACCGAAAAAGCCGCTGAAATGTCTTTTCGTTACAACGTAATCCCCTTCACGATAATCCAATCGCTCTGGAAAATCAGAAAAATTAGGGTCTGATTCATCAGGAAGTTGTACCATCGCATTCGGTTGAAGTTTGTCTTTACCATCGTAAAAAGCCACATGAACAAATGCGATAAAGCCATTATGCGCACGGAATTGTTCAATCACTTGATTTGCATGGTTCACTACTGATTCAGTTGAATGCGGTGCACCGTCTAATGCGACAATTCCTTTTTGTAAATCAACTAAAATTAGCGCTGTTTTGTTAAAATCTATCATTTGAAGACCTCCATCTTATTTCAAATATATTTCAAGTAAATTTTGAAGATACGAATCTATCGTATAACCTCTTGTAAAGCGTTCATACATGTAAATGTCTGAAGAAAAAGCATTTAACAACATATCAATTTTCAATTCCATGTTATCGATATTGCCTGATTTTTCCATTTCACGTTGAATAATTTGATATAAATCCTCATAAAACGGTGCGGTGTTTGTCGCGTTGGCTTTAATGCCACTTTTTTCTATAAAATTAAGTAGCTTGAGATTACGCTCTTTTAAATTCAAAAAGATATTCAGTACACCGAATAATCTGTCATGCAATGAAGCCTTTTCATTTTGAGTTAAAAATGCCTCAATATCAGCGAACATATCATCAATTTGGTCATCAATAACCGCGCGACATAACATCGATTTACTTTCAAAATGACGATAGAGTGTTCCGACACCTACATTGGCTTCGTCGGCAATTGCTGCCATACTAATCGATCTGATTTCAGTATTCCCACTCATCATTTTTGAAGCCGTTTCTAATATTAACTTCTCATTTCTGCGTGCGTCTAAGCGTTTTGTCGTCTCTTTGCTTGTCATGCAAAACACACCTTTTATCTTATTCTTCTGTATCTTTTTCTAAACGTGATACAGTAACGTCTAATCCAAAGTACTTTTTCAAAAAGGCTTTATAGTTTTCAGAAGTGACGGGCTGTTTCTCTTTGTTACCTTCTTTTGAAATCGTTAAATTTTCATGAGACATTGTCGCTCTACCGTATGGCTTAGGCATTGTGACAATAAGTCGTTTGACGAAGACAGAATTAGGATTGGTTTGATTGTATTCAATGTTGTCAGAAAAATAGTCTAAGTCACGAGCTTGTGGCTCTGCTTCATATTTCGTTTGCCATTCATCATCAACCCATTTTTGAACATGAATGGTGTCATCAATATATACCGCACGATAAGTACCTCCAACATCTTCCACAATATCTGAACCGTCATGTGTGACATGAAGGGCATCTGCAGGTAAATCTCCAAAGCCTACATCAGCGACGTAACTTTCACCTTCTATCTCTACAATTAATGACATATGTGTCCCAAAACGACTCCGACCGCCATTCGGTGTATGAATTGTTGCACCTACAAAATGCGTATCAAAGCCTTTTTCTTCGAGATAAGCACCAAAGAAGGTATTGTTTTCATAACAATAGCCCCCGCGATTCCGCTTGATGAGCTTGTCGTACAAATCGTCCAATTCTGTTGAAATACGAACACCATTTTGGACATCCAAATTTTCAAATGGGACATGATACATAAATTGTCGTGTATAGTAATTGAGCGCTTCAACACGATTTTTGAACTGTTTTTGTTCATTGATTTCTAATTTCTTCTCTATATTTTGTATATCCATAATGGCCTCCTTACGTTTTTATGCCTCTAATATTAAATGGAATTTGCAAGTTTGACAAATGGAATGCATTCCGCTTAAAATAAGTGATAGTCAATTCCGTTTAGAAAGAGGTGACGTATATGTCGGATGAGGCAACTTCGAACAATTCGATGCAACATCATATTCCTGCAATCGTAATGATGATGATTGGGGCTTTTATCGCAGTACTCAATCAAACTTTAATGACGACTGTGATTCCTAAAATAATGGAGGAATTTCATCTTACGAGTGGCACTGCACAATGGTTAACGACCATCTTCATGCTTGTAAATGGCATCATGATTCCGATAACCGCTTATCTTACACAGCGGTTTTCATTAAGACGGTTATTCTTTACAGCTATGCTGTTATTCGTCGTGGGTTCCTTATTATGTATGCTTGCGCCTAACTTTACATTACTTTTAGTAGGTCGGGCGATTCAAGCAATGGGTGCAGGAATTTTGATGCCACTGACGCAAATGTTTTTATTCCTTGTCTTTCCATTAGAAAAACGTGGTATGGCCATGGGACTTTTCGGATTAGTCATTGGTTTTGCGCCAGCAATCGGGCCTACTGCTGCAGGTTGGTTTGTTACTGCATTTGATTGGCGCTATTTATTTTTAATCATACTCATCATTTCAGTGATTGATTTATTATTCGGTTATTTTAAAATGATGGATCTGACTGAATTATCCAAACCGAAACTCGATATTTTATCTGTGATATTATCAACGATTGGTTTTGGCGGTTTATTATTCGGCTTTAGTTCAGCCAGTCAATTTGGATGGGGCAACCCTATCATTTATTTAACACTTCTCGTAGCTGTCGTGGCACTGGTCACTTTTGTTATGAGACAGCTTAAATTAGAGACACCTATGCTTGAAATACGTGTGTTTCAATATCGGGCATTTACGATACCAATTAGTTTAGTCATTCTGATGTTTTTGATATTTATCGGGACATTGACAATACTTCCAATCTATATGCAGACGATGCGTGGTTTAACGCCGCTTCAATCCGGTCTCATTTTACTCCCGGGTGGTCTGGTGATGGGGCTCCTTTCACCTGTGACAGGTAAATTGTATGACATCATTGGCGGACGCATTCTCGCAGTGAGTGGGATGACGCTTATTTTTATCGGTACATTACTGCTCTCATTTTTAAATGCAGAATCATCTATCACTTATATCATCTTGTCATTTTTAGTGATGATGTTAGGTAACTCTGGCATTATGGTGCCAATGACAACCGAAGCACTTAATGCACTACCAAGAGAGCTCATCCCGCATGGGACTGCAATGAATAACACGTTACGTCAAATTTCTGCTGCGATTGGAACAGGATTACTGGTTACGTTATTATCGCAACTCGCTATGGGACATGGCGGCAGCACTGTTGCCAGTCATATCTTTGGCTTGCAATGGACGTATAAAGTAGTTGCAGTTCTAAGCTTAATTGGGGCGTTCATTGCCCTTCGTGTATCTAAAAAAGAATCATCAAATTAAAAATTTAGGAGGTTGTATGATGTTATTAAATCATGCGATTAACGCTTACGTTGCAAAAGATATTATTAAAAGTGGTTTGCCAAAAGTGAGAAATGATGAAGCAATGGCAACACAATTTAAAGAAGCATTTAATATTAACAAAAACTTGATGCAAATAGCTGGTGTATTTGAAATTGTAGGTTCTATCTTATTGTTAACTTCTACTTTTGGCAAAGCAGGTGTGAAATTTGTACGTCTTGGTGCTGTAATGATTAATCTTATTATGGGTGTTGCAATGTACCAACACATTAAAGCCGGTCACGGTTATAAAGCAACACAATCTGCGGGTAAATACTTCTTATTAAATACCTTAACGCTACTCGATACTTTCAAAAAATAAAATATGCGATTGTTATTCTACTTTATTGGGTAAATGTATGTTATGTGGGTATATTTACAATATGTTTCACCTTAGTTTGCATCTTTGAAAAGCAAAATGAGCCTATAACACTTCGACAATCGTTGTGTATGAGATAAGGCTCAACGATGCATTGCAAATTTGAAATGGAGATGATTGTGAGCATGACAAATATAAAAGCAATTGATACGCATGCACACTTATGGAGTGAAGAATATTTAGAACGTTTAGGTCGTCTTGGTAGCCAAGGTACTGAAGTGGCCAAAGGGATTAACCAATCAGATTCAGAGGAAGATTTGAAAAAACGTTTTAAAATGATGGACGATGCGGGCGTTGAAAAACAAATTATTTCAGCGACTCCACAATCGCCACAATGGGGAAATCAAGAAGAAGCAAAAGCTTCAGCAGAAATGATTAACGGATTGTACGAATCGCTCGTACAAAAATATCCTGATCGCTTTTTAGCTTATGGTGCTGTGTCACTTCCTTATATTAACCAAGCCATTGAAGAAGCAAAAACGTTATTAGCGAAAGATGCATTTATCGGTATTGCAATTCCAACATTAGTAAAAGACAAAGTGTCTGTTGCCGATTTGCAATTCGAACCTTTTTTCGCAGCAATGAATGAACTACATGCGACACTATACGTGCATCCTACCGGTTGTGGTGCACAATCTCCAATGGTCAATGACTATCAATTACACTGGGTCATTGGTGCACCATTGGAATCCACATTTGTCGCACTTCATTTAATGAAAAACAATATACCGCAAAAATATCCAAACATTAAGTTTCACATCTCACATTTAGGTGGAGCATTACCTTTCTTTATGCAACGTATTGAAGATAACTACGAAGACTGGAATGCTTTTAAAACAAGCCCTTGGGAAATCTTAAATCGTCAATTTTACTTTGATACAGCCAAATTCCATGGTCCATCATTAGTTAATACGATTGAGACATTTGGTGCTGAACACTTGATGATGGGAAGCGACTTCCCTTATTTCCAAGATGAAAAATATACACGTGCGGTAGACTATATTAAAAATAGTGATATCGATACAGATAAAATTGACGGTATTCTTCGTGGCAACGCAATCGAATTTTTCGAAATCAACCGTCAAGAATAAGCAATTTTAAAGGATAACACGAAAACGCACCATTTTTATCCATGTCATACAAAGAATGGTGCGTACTGTGTTATCCTTTTTTATGTTTGATTTCATAATCAAGATTCATGCTTCTTAAAAACAATTCGTGAGCCATAATGATATTGATAGAAATTTTAATTCAAATAAGAAATCATCTTCAAATATGAGCTAAAATTGTTTCGAATTTTCTACTCATCGCGACGTTCTCTATTAGAATGCTTTTTGTTGAGCTCTCGTTCAAGTGTTAAATATTTTTCAAAGCGCTGAATATACGCTTTAAAACTTTCAATATCTTGAGGTTGCGGTGACCACGTAGACGTATGCAAGTTATCCTTAAAAATCGTGTTTAAATAACCATCTAAGGTCGTGTGATTTTCTATTATGTAACGTGCTAAAACTGCGATTCCCCACGCACCACCCTCATTGGCTGTCTCCATAACAGTGATTGGTGTTTCTAAAGCGGCAGCTAAATAACGCTGAACAACATTTTTAGTTTTAAAAATACCCCCATGACCGGTCATACGATCAAGCGCAATATTTTCATGTTTTTTTAATCGATCCACCCCGATTTTCAACGTACTGAGCGCGCTGTAAATATGTGTTTTCATAAAATTAGCAAGCGTCAATTCACGTTCTTCTAAACGCATAAACAGTGGAAAGCCTTGTTTGATATCAGTAATAAATTCACCTGAAACATACCCGTACGATAACAACTGGCCTAAATCGTCATCCCCTTGTGTCGCCTGTTCAAACAGTCGCGTCCATAGGGTTTCTTTGTCATACGAGACACCCATTACTTGGAAAACTTCTTCAAAGAGATGCATCCATTGATTGATATCTGACGTACAATTATTCGCATGAATCATCGCGACCTCGTCTCCAGCTGGCGTCATTACAATATCCACATCTGGATCTACTTGTTTTAATGGTTGTTCGAGGACAATCATCGAAAATATACTCGTTCCTGCCGATACATTTCCAGTCTTTGGTGCGATGCTATTAGTCGCAATCATTCCTGTTCCTGCATCACCTTCAGGCGGACACATCACACATCCCGCTTCTAAAAAACCATCAGGATCCAATCGTTTGGCACCTGTAGCGGTTAATAGACCCGCACGTTCACCCGCTTGATAGACTTTCGGCAAAATCGATTCAATAGACTGAGAAAAACCTTGTTCCTTCATCAATGCATCAAATTGTGCCATTAAATCTTTTCGATATGTATTTTGTTGCGCATCTATCGGAAACATTCCAGAGGCATCGCCTATCCCTAATACTTTTTCGTCTGTTAATTGCCAATGGACATAACCGGATAACGTTGTCAGATAGGCCACATCTTTCACATGCGCTTCTCTATTGCAGACACACTGATAGTATTGCGCAATACTCCAACGTTCTGGAACATTGAACTGAAATTGATGTGTTAACTTTGCACCCGCTTCACGTGCATAATTATTTTGCCACGTACGAAAAGGAACTAATAATTTCCCCTCTTGATCAAAAGCTAAGTAACCGTGCATCATCCCACTAATGCCAAGAGCCGCAAGTTTTTTCAAACGGATGTGATACCGATCATATATTTCCTGGGACATACGTTGATAACTTTCTTGCAAGCCACGCCATACTTCATCGAGCGATAAAGACCAATAGCCCGCCTTCAACTGTTGCGTCCATTCATAACTTCCCTTTGCGATTGGACGTGTCGAAGCATCAATCGCTACTGCTTTGATACGTGTTGAACCGAGTTCGATTCCTACTGTGATGTCGCCTTTCTCTATCGCTTCACGAATGTCTGTACCCGCCATCAAATCACCTCATTTGTTCTTTGAATAACGCTTTCATTTTATGATGCAGCCGCTCACACCGTCAATCTTCACTGACTACAAGTCAAAAGTGACTCCGCAATAAAAAAGAACAAAAGCGACATCCGTGAAACTTCAGATGCCGACTTTTGTTCTCTATACTTATCTTATAAAATAGATGTCCATTGTAAAACTACAAAAGTGATAACCCCTAATAAAGCAATACAACATACCGACGTTGCCATTTGTCTCAAAATCATCTTGCCGCCTTCTCGAAGACCAAGTTGGCGCATGACCATAGTCATTGTTACAGAACAAGCCGTAAATGTTGAACTGAAAAAGACAAGTAATAGCACTTGCCATGCGGAAAGGCTTTGTATCACACTACCGCCACCCATGTTAAAGAGGAGCATGCCATCTTTACGAATCATGGAGAATAATATACCCACTGATAAGTCATGCGGAATATGTAATAACATTAAGATCGGTACAAATATTTTTGAGATCATTGTCAAAATAGGTGTGAGTGCTAATGTACTAGCGATTAAACAAATCCCAATAAATATCGGCATCGCTTGGAAAATAAACATTTTTACCGTTTCCCACATTTGTGATCCCACATTTTTTAAATCTGGCCATTGTATTTTTTGACCTACTGCTACACTATAAGGAATAAACGGTGTTTCATCTCGATACCAAATTTTGTTGTGGATGACACCGCCGATAAATACGAGCATTAAGTACGGCGCAAACAACCACGAGTGGTGTGAAACATTGAATATCGATAATGTTGCACCAATTTGATAACTACATGAAGAACCGAAACTAATCAGACTCATACATTTTGATCGCGTACATGCACGACATTGATGACCGGCTTGAACAATCGCTGCTGCATTACAACCGAAGCCTTCTAATACAGGAATAATATCTGTACCATCTAAACCCATTTTTTCCATCGTTGGTGAAATCGACCAAATCATATACTGTTTAACATGACTCTGTTCAATAAGTGCTGTAGAAAAACTCAACAAAATCACGACAGGCAATGCCCATACGAGCGAATATGTCCCTAAAGATAAAACACCATAGTCCCCAAACATCAACGCTTGCACAACGCTTTGTTGAAAGAAGTCATATTGAGAGATGCGCTCAATCCATGGCGCAATATACTGATTTTGAAGCCAATCTGAAAAATGATAGGCGATATAAACTGGAAATGCAAACATGAAAAAGATAGCGAGCCAGCCTATCAGACTTTGATACCATTGTGGACGTCGATTTTCACGGGCTTGCATAAATTCTTGCAAATGTGTGACCACATGCCTCGTCTCATCAGACGTATGCGTGACGCTTTCGTTCAAAGAAAGATTTAATTTATGCTTTACAATATACTGTCTCAATTGTTGTTGATCTAATCGACCAAGATGATTAAAACCTTTAACGACAAACGCATGTGTCGCCTCAGGAATGTCTGGCATTTGATTTTTCTTAAAATCATAAACAACGGTTAACATGAACAATTCACACCACAACAACTATAATCATCGAGATACATTTGGTTTGCTTTATAGTCATCAACTACATCCGGGTTCACATGTAAACCTTCTCGTTGCATCACAGTATGTGTTAATACTGCAAAACGTGATCTAAATTTATAAATATAGCATAAAATCGCATCTGCATGTCTGACTGTCGCACCTACTAAAAAGACATTAGGATAACGCGTGGATTCATCTAAATTTGTTAAACTTACCTCTCCATTTTTTACAGTGAAAAGTTGTTGAACTAATGGATTACGCGTCACATCAAAACCTGTTGCGACAATGGGTTCAGTCGTACTATTGACCGTTTTACCATTAGCAAATTGAATCACATATTGACCGTCTTTAAAGTGGATTGCTTCGACACGATAGTGGACGTTCATCGTAATCGAGCCACCTTGTTGCACAACTTTTCTAAGACGTTGTTGTGTATAAGGAGATAAACGAATGCTTGGATCCGCTTCCTCAGCATCAAATCCTGTACTATCTGTATATATGGAAACTTCTGCACCTTTTTCAGCTAAATGAATCGCTGCATCAAATGCACTTTCATTCCCACCAATAATGGTAAAAGCTTTACCAGGCAATGTAGTAAAATCAGAAACTTCACTATAGTGAATGCCATGTTCAAATGGTTGGTTTGGAAATGCGTAATCTCCCGTTGCGATAAATAAATAATCTGCAGTAAACGTACCTTGAGAGGTTTCGAGTTCATAGACACCATCGACCAGATTCACTGCATGCACATGTGTCTCTGTTTGAATATCAAGTTCATAATGTTTGGCGATTAATTCTAAATAGGATGCATACGTTTCACCTGATAAATGTTCTTCATTAAACGTAAAAGCCGGTGACGTATCTTTTGCAACGGCATTCATATCAGGCATCCCAAAACCATTTGAAGTAAACGAAGGTGTAATCGTGCGTGTAGATTTCGGCCAATTTTTAAAGGAATGACCAATCGAACCACTTTCTATTACACAGACATCTTCCATTTGAAATGTTTTCATTGTTATTGCCATCCCAATCCCTGCTGCACCTGCACCAATAATCATCACGCGACGATGTTGTTTGCGCATTACAATCCCTCTTTCCAAATCGAAATAATTACGATTTAATATTATAGCCTTTCTTCTAGGAGATTGCAATGCGAAAAACTTGTCCATCCTATGACATACTGAACCTCCTTAAAACCACACATTTTCAAGTTCATTTAGCATCCTTTACGACAATACCTAAATCAAAATAAGTACAACAAAAAACTAGGTGTTGAAATACATTTGAGCGCCGTTCACATCTCCGCACTAAAAGTATACAAAACCTAGTTTAAGTTCGTTATTCATCATAATGTTTTAAAAAATGTTCGAGTCGATCACACGCTTCTTTAATGGTCTCCATATCACACGCAAAAGAAAGTCTGACGTAGCCTTCCGCATAATCCGAAAATGATTTCCCGGGCACAATGGCCAGTTGTTCCGTTTCTAACAATTGATTGCAAAAACGGAAGGAATCTGAATCATAAGCAGAAACATCAGGGAAAATATAAAATGTTCCTTGTGGAAGCGTCACAGGCAATCCCATATCAACTAAGCGCGCATAAATATAATCACGTCGCTCACGGTAAGCTGCGTTCATTTTCTGTATATCTTGGTCCCCTTCTTTTAAAGCACGTATTGCACCGTATTGACTCGGCGTTGCGACACAAATAGAATTATACAAATGTACTGTAGTTACTTCTTCAATCAACTCAGGTGTCGATAACACATAACCGACACGTGCACCTGTCATCGCATGTGATTTAGACAAACCATTCACAACAAAAAGCTGCCCTCTAATCTCAGGAAACTCCATAAATGAATGATGTCGACCTTCAAATACATTCTCACTATAGATTTCATCTGTAATTACAAACACAGACGTATCCTTTAATACAGCTACAATGTCGCGAATCGTTTCATGTGAAAGCGTCATCCCTGTCGGATTTGTCGGATAGTTAAACATAACCGCCTTTGTTTTCGGTGTAATAGCTGCTTTGATCGCCTCTGCCGTCGGTACAAATCCTGTGTGAGAAGTGTCGATCCATTTGACTTCTGCCCCTTGCAATTTAACAATTGGTTCGTACCCTAAATAGGTCGGTCCAGGTAAAATCACTTCATCTCCAGGATTCAATATTGTTCTCAGTACATCGTCAATCCCTTCTGATGCACCGTTTGTAACGACGATTTCTGTCTCAGGATCATATTTAACACCAAATCGTGACGCGTTGTACTCAGAAATCGCCTTTCTCAGCTCGATTAATCCTTTGTTATGTGTATATTTAAGTTGACCCGCCTGTATCGCTTCCACCATTGCTTCTTGCACATAGGAAGCAACAGGAAAATCAGATTGTCCAAGTGTTAAATCTAAACAATTTGGATACTGATCTACTCTATTCGCAAATTGTCTCGTTCCCGGTACTTCAATATCTTGAATATGATCATTTAATAAATGCATTGCCACACGCCCCTTACGTTATCAATCTATCATGTTGCTTGACGTCCGTTTTTTCCTCTATCATATTGACCTTTTTTCGAATCAAAATATGATACAACTATCAATATTATAGCATTGATAATGATGGCATAAAATATCGTCGATTTGGATTGTGGACCCACAATGAAAATTGAAAGTAAAATGAATACTACACTCGCAATAATGGCAGAGATAGCAGCTTTTGGTGTTAACCACTTCATAAACAAGCCTAATACGACCGGCATAAACATGCCTCCCGTTAAAATGGCGTATGCGATATCAATCGCCACGAGAACTTCTTTGACCCATATCGATATGATAATAGCCACGACAGCTAAACAAAATGTCGTCAATCGTGTCACACCTAAAAATTGTTGATCTTCCATGTTTTTAAACAAATAAGGCTTGAGTAAGTCATTAGAAATAATCGTTGCTGATGCTAATAAAGTTCCTGATGCCGTTGACATAATTGCTGCGATTAGTGCCGCAAAAACGATACCTAGTAACCCCGATGGTAACGTTTCAAAAGCCATATGCGCAAAAACATTTTGCGTATTTTGAATATGCGGAAATAAAACATAGGCACACATTCCGATAATGACCATGACAATAGAGTATAACGCACTATAGATACCTACAAGGATGCCTGATGTTTTAGAGATACGTTTCGTCTTCCCAGTAAAAAAGCGTTGCCAAATATCTTGTCCCACCATGACACCGAGCGTATACGTTATAAAATAATTTACAATCTCTCCAAAGCCGATATTAAAAAAGCTTAAATGTGAAGCTGGCATTTGATGTAGTAAAGATGGCAAGCCTCCGACACTATATAAACTAATCGGCAACATAATTAAAAACATCCCGATGGTCATGACCAAAAATTGTATTACATCTGTGATGGAGAGCGTCCACATGCCTCCAAGTATCGTATAAATAAACACTACGCCACCACCCACAAGGATAGACGTCAGCATCGGCCAATGGAAAATTTGAGAAACGACAGAGCCCATCGCAATCACTTGTGTCACACAAATCATTAAAGTATACATCGCTGTAACAACCGCACCAATAATTCGTACACGATGTCCAAACAACTTGTACAACAGTTCACTGATGGTAATCACGCGCAAATCCATAATACGATCCAATAAAAACAGACCAAAAATGGTAATCCCTACACCTAAGGCAAAAACAAACCAAAATCCAGAGAAACCAATTTCATAACCGAGTTGTGACGATCCAATCGTCGATGAACCTCCTAAAAACACTGCGGTTAAACAACCAAATAACATAAACAATCCTAAGTTACGGTCAGCGACCATATACTTTTCAGAGGATTTCGCTTTTAATACCCCTAAAACACCAATCGTAATTAATACAGCAAAATATACAATAAACACTACAAAATCAATTGTCCCCATCTTTTTCAACTCTCTTTGTTTTTAATGACAACGTACGGCAGCCTAAACGAGCAAAATAGCAGAAAACTTTTGAAAATGAATATATAAATCTCTAAAATTGCCCGCTTTTCTAAGTGAAAGTATTATGCCAATTTGAAAATTCTGAATATTTATAGGTTCAATTTCACTTTTAAAACACTACCTAAATGTCATTAACGTTTTTATTTAGCGCTACCTTAAACACGGCAATCAGTCTTAAATGATACCCCATCATTTAATTCCTGTCTTTGCCCTGTTATCTATCCTTTCCCTTATTGGAATCATATTAAGCTTTTTGAACTGTGTTGATTGCTTATTTATATGATGCTACTTATTTCATACCGTACCTTTCATTACTCATTCTAATTTTTAGATGTTCTCAAATACATCGTAAATACAATAAGAGCCAAACCTCCTATTGTCAGGAAAGTTTGGCTCTCTCTTTTACTGCACTTCTCGTTCGTGCAATTCAAACTGATATTAACCGATATATGCTTTTAACATCCAAATATTGTGTTCTAATTCAGTCGCAATTTCAATAAACATATCAGCTGAACGATCGTCGCCAGCTTCTTCTGCATTACCTTGTGCGACTTTCAATTCTTTTACAACTGTTTCGAAGTCTGTTGCTAATTGCGCTACCATTTTTTCTGCGCTAATTCCGTACTCAGCTTCTTCAATACTAGATACTTCTAAAACTTCGCTCATTTTACCCACTGGGTTACCTTCTAATGCTAATGCACGTTCTGCAATTTCATCGACATAAACTGCAACTTTATTGTAAAGTTCTTCAAATTTTTCGTGTAATGCGAAGAAGTTATGTCCTTTAACATACCAGTGATAGTTGTGAATTTTAGTCCATAATACAGTGAAGTTTGATAATTGTAAGTTTAAGTCTTCAACTACTTGTTTTTTGTCTTGAGCCATTGAAAAACAGCACCTTTCTTGTTTTAGTTTAGTTTTTTATAAAATCTCTTACTTATTCAAATAACCTTTGTTATAAGGTTTAAACATCTTTCGTACAAAGTTCATGACTTTGTCATTCGTCATTCTGTTACATTTTCGCGTGTAAATAATCTGACATTGCTTTGACTTCATCGGCGTTACATTCTTTTAAAGTAAAGACACCGTAATCAAATGTAATTTTTAATTCATGTTCGTCCGATTTAATCTCTTTAATTTCATTAAACTGAATATTACGGTAATAAAATTGACCATCCATGTCCACGTTCAATATTAGTCTTTCATTTGTTGCCACATAAGCTGCGTCATAAATTTTTGTCATATCTTTAACAGTGTATGGCATTTTACCTAATACAGAAGTTTCAACACGCTCGGTAGGAAACAAATCATCAGGATTAATCTTATCTAATATCATGTCATAACCTCTCATTAAAAAATAGCTTACAAAAGTGAAGTGACATTAAGAAGCCCATCACTTAAACCTCTAAATCTACCAACGTGCCATCACCTTGAAATGAAGTGCCCGCTGTCTCATCTTAAAATCATTCAAAAATTTGCATAATCGTCAAAGAGACTCGGCTTGCAAAAACCTATATAAAAAGACCTTCGCAAACCGTTCTACTCTTGCTAAAGTCTAGCCCCACCGTCCTTAACTGGACAAACTTAAGCTTCTATTTCAGCAATGATACTCGCTAATTGATCTTCCATGCCAAGTGCTTTCGCTACACCTGTACCATAGTTGACGTCTGCTTGATAGCAATGTTTAATGTGACGACGTTTCACTTCGTCTGTTGTGCCTTCCATTTCACTTGCTGTTGTTTTAAACATACGCTCTTGTTGCTCTGGTGATTGGAGACGGAACAATTTACCTGGTTGTTCGAAGTAATTGTCATCATCTTCTCTAAAGTCGTGCTCATAAGCCGTACCATTCAATTCTAAAGGTGCACGTTTGTATTCAGGTTGGCTTTCATGCGCACCGTAGCTGTTTGGATAGTAATGTGTTTGACCACCTTGGTTACCATCTAAGAAACGCATTGCACCATCACGGCTGAATGGACAGATGTTTTCTACACCTACACCTTTAGGTTGGTTCACTGGAATTTGCCAGTGGTTCACACCTAAACGATAGCGTTGTGCATCGCCGTATGAGAATAAACGACCTTGTAACATTTTGTCAGGTGAAAAATCAATACCCGGTACAATGTTTGTTGGTGCAAAAGCAGCTTGTTCGACATCCATGAAATAGTTTTCAGGGTTGCGGTTTAATTCGAATTCACCGACCTCAATTAATGGATATTCGCCTTTGTACCACACTTTTGTAAGGTCAAATGGATTATCTTTATGATTTCTTGCTTGTTCTTCAGTCATCACTTGGATATACATTTTCCATTTCGGGAAGTTGCCTTCTTCAATCGCATTGAACAAATCACGTTGTGAAGATTCACGGTCTTTAGCGATAATTTGTGCCGCTTCTTCATCTAATAAGTTTTCAATACCTTGTTGTGTTCTAAAGTGGAATTTCACCCAAACACGTTCATTTTGCGCATTGATCATGGCATAAGTATGTGAACCGAACCCGTGCATATGTCTGAATCCTTTAGGAATACCACGGTCAGTCATTAAAATTGTTACTTGGTGTAATGCTTCAGGTAATGATGTCCAGAAATCCCAGTTATTTTGAGCACTTCTCATGTTTGTACGAGGATCACGTTTAACAGCATGGTTTAAACTTGCGAATAATTTAGGGTCACGGAAGAAGAAAACAGGTGTATTATTCCCCACTAAATCCCAGTTTCCTTCCTCAGTGTAGAATTTTAAAGCAAAACCGCGAATATCACGTTCAGCATCAGCTGCGCCACGTTCCCCGGCGACTGTTGAAAAACGTGCAAACATTTCTGTCTGTTTCCCCACTTCTGAGAAAATTTTGGCACGTGTATATTGTGTGATGTCGTTCGTAACTGTAAATGTACCAAACGCACCAGAACCCTTCGCATGCATACGTCGTTCTGGAATGACTTCGCGGTCAAAGTGTGCCATTTGTTCTAAAAAGTACCAGTCTTGCATCAATAAAGGTCCTCTTGGTCCAGCAGTCATAGAATTCTCACGATCACCCACAGGATGACCGAATAAGCCCGTCAATTTCGATTCGTTGTTATTGCTCATGTTATCCACACCTCTAGTTTAGAATTATTTTAATCTAGTATAGCATTACTTTAAATTAATTACAAAGTAATTATACCCCAAATTAAAAACTATTTGTGACAATGCATTGATTCAAACATGAATTTTCAGTCTATGCTAATTAATAAAATAGGCTAAATATTTTCAATTATCCCTCTTAATCTTTATAGAAAATTACATCATAAAATGGCTTTAACCTTATTAAAAGTGACTTCAATGTTATAAAGATACCTCACTTTTGCCGAGGGCTATTTGAATATGAGCCAAGTGATGGCGCTCGTGCCAAGATAACTTTGCGATTGTTTCCCCTACTGAAATTTCACCTGTACCTTCTAATAAGAAAGTACGTGTTAAATCACTTTCTGATAACTGTCGGCCAATCGCTATAATAAGTTTGTTAATCATTTCTAAAAGTTGTATAGAGATGTCTACAGGAAGTTGATAATCTGGTAACTGGACCCACACATCTTGCTGGAACTCTGCAATTTTCAGCTGATTATCTGTTAATGCCATTTTTAAACGATAATACATATTGATTTGTGAATCTGCGATATGATGGACAAGTTGTCTCACTGTATAGCTACCCTCACGATATGTTTGGTGATATTCTTTTTCGCTAAGGTTCCCAACAACTTCCTTTAAATTTTGTACATAACCTTCAATCTCATCTAACCATTGATGAATCGCCTTCAATGTGATTGATGTAGGTAGATTTAACTGACCAATTGGATATCTTACGTTCAAAACGACCCCTCCATCCATTTGTAGTTACTTTCATCATATCATTTCATCTTGAACTTATCATTTAAATACCAGCTCAACCCAAAACACTCAGTATCACGCGTAGTTTTAATTTTGAAACTGAGAAATATACGGAATACTTTTAATCAAACTTTGACCTTGACTATCTTTGACTTTAGGTGTATACTGTAACCATAAAGTTAAAGGCGCTTGCTTGATAAAGCTTCATGAAGTGCCTTTCTCAAATCATTATGAACAATACAAGGAGAGATGGACTATGGCATTTGAAATGAAACCTTTCAATAATTCTTTTTTCAATATGGAACCAAGTGACTTTTTTAAAGACTTTGGCCGTCATTTTTTCGACGACAATTTTGCACAAGCTGCCATTACGACTGACATTAAAGAATTAGATGATGCCTACATCGTTGAAGCTGAACTTCCTGGTATGGACAAAGAAAATATTCGCGTGCAATTTGAAAACAATATTTTAACAATTGCTGCACAAAATACAGTTGAAAATAACAACGAAGATGAGGAAGGACGCATCATCCATAAAGAACGAAGCTATCGCAATGTTCAACGTCAATTTAGTTTTGATCATGTGGATGCTACTCAAATTAAAGCAGCTTATCAAAATGGCATGCTTAATGTAAGACTTCCTAAAGATATGCGTAATGATCAAACTGATAAAAATATTCCTATAGACTAAAGCTATTTTAAATAAAGTGTTCTTCGGGTTGGGCTAGACCATCAATTTTTTGTCTTCCCATCCCAAATAGGCGACTGACTTTTTCTACTCTAAAGATAATCGTAGAAGAGGACCAGCCGCCTATTTTTATTTTTCCACCGAAAATACATTTAAGAATTCGGTTTTAATATTGTTTTGACCTAATAATAATAAGATCATACATTATCAGTTTTTTATCAGATCTTTTCTATCAAAAACGCTTGAAATATCCCCGTAAACCTTGAATCATTCATGTTTATGTGACATATTTTTATTTTAAAAACTTTTATTAAAACAACTCCATAACTTATTTAGATAAAACAATGCAAGTATTTTGCTCAATTATTAAATAATTATTAACGATTATTAAATATACTCAGTAATGTAATATTTACCATATAACTGTGTTATATTGTGTATATAAATTTAAAGGAGTTGCATAATATGAAGAAATTATTAGTTTCAACTTTAGCAGTTGGTATTTTATCTACAGGAGCAGTTGCTTTAAGCCAAAATGCACACGCAAGTGTCATCGCTCAAAACGGTATTATTTTACATGACGATTCAAGATTATTAGAACATGAACTCACATATATCGATGTCTTAGTAGATGAAAACGCAAATCCTCAAACAAAACAACGTGTAAAAGATTACTTTGACAAACAAGGTTTACACAGCGTTCAAGAAATCATCCTAAAAGCAAAATCTCAAGGATTAGACACATCTAAATACGATCACTTACTTAAATAATAATATATAACCTAACGCTTTAGGGGACAGGATTGTCGTACATTTAAATACGTCGTCCTGCCCCTTTTTTGCTGTTTAAAAATTATGCTTAATCTAGCCCCGCAATGCTACTATCCATTTTTAATAATTATCGAAAATAAGCATTTCTCCCCTTTATTGAAGCACAACTTAAATAAATCTCATTTTTTATTTCCGACAATTCATTATTTTTTATATAATTTTGAATTTATTATTTACAACCATTGTTTTCCGCAAAAAATAGGAATATAATAAAGGTGTAAATATTATAGAAGAAGGTGCTTAAGATGAAAGCAGCAGTTTGGTACGGACAAAAAGATGTACGTGTTGAGGAACGCGAACTTCGACCATTAGGTGCTAACGAAGTCCGAGTTCAAGTCAATTGGGCAGGTATTTGTGGTACAGATTTACACGAATACTTAGAGGGGCCTATCTTTATTTCGACTGATCAACCCGATCCATTCCTAGGACAAACTGCCCCTGTAACATTGGGACATGAATTTGCTGGCGTTATTTACGAATTGGGTTCAGACGTGAAAGATTTTGAAGTTGGCGAACGTGTTGTCGTTAACCCTACCGTTTCAAAACACGAAAAAGAAGAAAACGTTGATTTGTATGATGGATACAGTTTTGTTGGCTTAGGTTCTGACGGTGGTTTTGCAAGATATACCAATGTTCCTGCAGAAAACATTTACCGCTTGCCTGACAATGTCTCAGATGAAGAAGGTGCTCTTGTAGAACCAACAGCTGTCGCAGTACAAGCCGTTAAAGAAAGTGGCCTTCTCTTCGGAGATACGGTTGCCATTATTGGTGCGGGCCCTATCGGATTACTAAACGTTATTGCGGCTAAAGCAGCTGGGGCAAGCCAAATCTTTGTCTTCGATTTATCTGAAGAACGTTTAGCTAAAGCGAGAGAAGTTGGCGCAACGCATGCCGTTAATTCCGGTAAAGAAAATGTAGAAGATTACATTGCTGAACATACTGAAAATGGTGTAGATGTTACATTTGAAGTTGCAGGTGTGGCACAAACATTGAAAGATTCAATCAATATTACAAAACCACGTGGTACTGTCGTTATCGTTTCTATTTTTGGTAGACCGATTGAATGGCATCCAATGCAATTAACAAATACTGGTGTGAAACTAACATCAACAATTGCATATACACCAACGACTTTCCAACAAACTATTGATTTAATGGCTGAAGGCAACTTAAATGTAAAAGGTGTGGTCACTGACCATATCCAACTTGAAGATATCGTTGAAAGAGGATTTAAACAATTAGTCAGCGATAAATCTCAAGCTAAAATTTTAGTCAATATTGCGCAATCATAAGCAAAAAAAATATTAGATGAAAGAAAAAGCTAGAAGCGTGTCTATCACGTTTTTAGCTTTTTCTTTATTTGCAGACTTTTGTAAGCATTAAATACACTTTTCTCCGTTAAAAATAAACGCATTCTAACCTTCTTTGACTACTTAGTAAAAAAGATTTAAGCCTTTACGATTCAAATACCTCACATCAAAAAGAATGGCTACAATCTTTGTTGGAGCAGAAAATTTGTAAGCGGACACCCATCTCATTTATAATTAATCTCGTCTAAGACAAACAATGATACGTACGGAGGGAGAGCATGGCCAAACGTAGTGACGCGATTAAAAATGAACAACTGATTATGAAAACCGCACAAACACTCTTTAACAATAATGAAGTCGAAAAGGTCAGCATGAAAAAAATAGCAGAAACAGCTCAAATTGGTACCGGCACACTTTATCGTCATTTTTCCGATAAATCCGAGATTTGTCATGCCTTACTTGAACATCACATTGAAGCGATGTTCGAAAAAATTGAGCAACAAAAGCAACGTGTTTCAGACCAACAAGAAGTACTTCGTTTTATTTTTTTAACGTTAATTCAACTGATGGAAGATCACGTCGACTTACTCAAAGAAATAGAACGCAAAGATAAGCAAAATCGTGTCATGATGCAAACACCTTTTTATTTAAAGCTGAAAGATGAAGCAGTGGCCTGTATCACACAATTAAACATTGTATCGGATCCTGATTTTCATGCCGATTTATTATTGAATTCATTTTCTGCAGATGTCTTTGAATATCAGCATTATGTTAAAAAGATTCCTTCAGAACAATTTGTTGACCGCGTCTTGAAAATTTTTGTTCGTGGTGTTCAGTCTTAATTTATGCAACATTTTGAAGGATCATCAATATCATAGAGGTGCAATGGTGTAATGCGCCATAAGTTCAATTTAGGGATTCAAAACAACAACATGAAACAGCATTCAGCACGGAAGTCTCCCCTTTGATTTCCGTGTTCTTTTTATGGTATAGGGCGTCAAATCTTAAATAGAAAAAGGAGAAACAATGATGAAAGAAAAACGTATATCACGTATATTCATCTTAATTATGGCCGGACTATCTGCATTTGGTCCGCTTTCAATTGATATGTATTTACCTGCATTACCTGAAGTCAAATCGATGTTGAATACCACTACGGCCCATGTACAACTCACACTCACATTTTTTATGGTAGGCCTTGCAGTAGGAAATGTTGTACTGGGGACACTTTCGGATAATACAGGACGTAAAAAACCTTTAACAACTAGCTTAATCGTTTATATTTTATCTTCAGTAGCAATCGCACTTACACCTAACATTACACTGCTTATCATTTTCCGATTTATTCAAGGTGTCTCTGGAGGTGCGGGTATCGTTTTAGCAAGGGCAATTGCGACAGATTTATATAAAGGAAAAGCACTCACACAATTTTTAGCTATGCTCATGCTTGTCAATGGTGCTGCACCTGTTTTAGCGCCTATGTTTGGTGGCGCAATCTTGAGCTTTGGTGATTTTAGAATACTTTTTTGGATACTTGCTATTTTGGCATTACTGATGCTGCTAGGTGCCCACTTCAAAATTGATGAAACGCTACCGCCCGAGCTACGTCGTCAAGGTAACTTCAAAAGTGTCATAGCTGACTTTAAATTGCTGTTAACGCGCCGTTCATTTGTTGTTCCGATGTTAATTCAAGGGTTTACTTTTGCCATGTTTTTCGGTTATTTAGCTGCTTCTCCATTTATTATGCAAAATATTTATCATCTCACTGCCCAACAATATAGCTATATTTTTGCTTTGACAGGTATTGGGTTAATTGGGACAGCACAATTAACAGGCCGATTAGTCGAGCATATCAATCAGCACACACTGTTTCGCATTTATTCAATGATTCAATTAATTGGAACTGGTATTGCAATTGTTGCACTTCTTAATCATCTTAGCCTATGGATTTTGTTGCCAGCATTCTTACTTATAGTTGCCCCTGTGGCAGGTATTGGAACTTTAGGCTTTGCAATTGCGATGGAAGGTCAACAAAAAGGCATTGGGAGTGCATCAAGTTTGGTTGGACTCATGCAATATTTTATCGGCGCGATTGCCACACCGCTTGTTGGCTTACAAGGCGAACATAGCTTTATCCCTTATATCATTGTTATCACAATTACAATGAGCTTAATCGTCATCTTTCAGCTTTATCAGTTTTTTATTGTGGAAAGAAAATACACACCATCTCAATCATAAAAAAAGAAGCGCTAAGACGATTTTCTATTCACAATCATCTTAGCGCTATTTATTTTGGGATTCATTTTCGTCTCCATATTTATGCTAAATATGCTTTTCGCTAACGACAGTCATTTGTTGTCGATTGTGATCGCCACTTTCAACTTCATCGACAATTGCAAGTGCCATATCAGGATAGCTTAAATAACTTTCGCCATCTGAATTATATAACATGACATCTCCACCGATACGATATCGACCTGTACGTGGCCCTTCTGGATTATAAAATGCTGATGGGCTCACAAATGTCCAATTTAAATTCGAAGTTGCTTGTAAATCCTCTAAATTTTTAGCTTGTCCTATCGCGATTTCATATGCAAAATCTGGAACAGTGCCTGCTGAAAAGCCATTTTGCTTACGTGAGGTATCCACATATAAACTGCCTGCACCCCCTAATACGACTAAACGTGTTTCTGTTCCACTCAAAGCTTCAATGAGTACACATCCTGCATCAATATGCGGCTGTGTTTGTCCAATCGGCGTGCCAAACGCATTGACCACAACATCAAACACGGATAAATCCTTAGTCGTCAAATCAAAAATATCTTTCTCCAATACTTTTACTTCAGATTGCTCTAATTTAGATGCATCTCTAACGATTGCCGTGACATCTAATCCTCTTTTTAGCGCTTCATCTGTAATCAAACGACCTGACTTGCCTGTTGCACCGATAATTCCGACCTTCATTTTGAAGACCTCCTTATTTCTTATTACACTTTGAATCGTGTCCATTATAGGTACAGATTATAAAAAAATGCAAACATTGTTGGCTCTCAGCTAAAGGAAACTCTCTTTGGAATATTCAATATCCATTCCACATCCAAAGTAATTTATTCAATTTTCACCCTTAACAAAAACTTTACATTTAAGGAAAAATACCGTCATATCAGTTATGATAAGACACTTTTTTTGATGGATAGGCAAAAAATATTACGAATTCGAGATTTTATTGTTGATATATTTTTTATACTTGTTATAATGAGATTATGAATTCGATAAAGAAAGGGAAGTATTAAATATGACTCAATTACTTTACATTACAGCACATCCATTAAATGAACTTGTATCATCATCTATGGCAGCAGGGAAAGCATTCAAAGAAGCTTACGAACAAGCACACCCTGAAGATGAAGTAGTACACATCGACTTGTTTAAAGAAGATATTCCTCAAATTGATGCAGATGTTTTCTCTGGTTGGGGTAAATTACAAAATGGCGAACAATTAACTGAAGACGAAAGTCGTAAAGTAAATCGCTTAAATGAAATTGTAGAAACATTTATCAACGCAGATAAATATGTTTTTGTTTCTCCAATGTGGAATTTATCTATTCCTCCTGTACTTAAAGCATATTTAGATGCCATTTCTGTTGCTGGTAAAACATTTAAATACACTTCAGAAGGTCCAGTAGGCTTATTAACTGACAAAAAAGCGTTGCACATTCAAGCACGTGGCGGCTACTATTCTGAAGGTCCTGGTGCAGAATTAGAACTTGGTGACCGATATGTAAGAACAATGATGGGCTTCTATGGCGTGCCTTCTTATGAAACAGTAATCATCGAAGGTCACAACGCTGAACCAGAACGTAGCGAAGAAATCAAAAACGCTGCAATCCAAAAAGCACAAGAAGTTGCTAAAACATTCTAATTAATATGAAACGACCTGATTCACCTCACCCTTTTAGCTCGAAATCTTTCGGCTAAAAGGGATTTTTTTATGATTTAAAACATAAAATTTTTAATAATTGATTCAGAATCCCTTTTTGAAAGTAACATATTTCTTAACTTTTCATTAAACACAACTCAAATAAATGAATTTTTATATACACTTGTGTTATATTGCAAACAAGAGGATAGAATGTTATTAATTTAGTTATTTTAAAAACTCCCATAGTTATTCCATTCTTTTTATACTTAAACCTATACCACTTCAATATTTAATAGCATCACTATTCCCATATCATTGTAAGTTAATATAAAGGAGTTATGAAAAATGAAAATGAAATATTTACTCGGTTCAACAGCTTTATTATCGACGTTAGTCCTCGCGGGACAACCTGGTTCAGCAGAGGCATCAACTACAGAGGCTTCATCACAAAACAATCAAGCAGCACATGTGATCGACCCTGGTTTTGTTCAACCGACGAATGATGAATTGAAAGAAGGTTACTTAGCTGAAAATGATCATGGCTTTGTTCAACCAACAAACGATGAAATCTATCAAGCCCACACACCTGAAAATGATCATGGTTTCGTTCAACCGACGAATGACGAGTTGAAAAAAGGTTATTTAGCTGAAAATGATCACGGCTTTGTTCAACCAACAAACGATGAAATCTATCAAGCCTATACACCTGAAAACGATTATGGTTTCGTTCAACCGACAAACGATGAGTTGAAAAAGGGCTATTTAGCTGAAAATGATCACGGTTTTGTTCAACCGACGAATTATAGCACTAACAAGGACTACACACCTGAAAATGATCATGGTTTCGTTCAACCAACAAATGACGAGTTGAAAAAAGGTTATTTAGCTGAAAATGATCGTGGTTTTGTCCAACCAACTAAAGACGAAATGAAGCAAGACTATTCTCCAGCAAACGATCGTGGTTTCGTTCAACCAACTAAAGCAGACATGGCTATGGGCATGAACAAATCTCAAGGTCAAAAAGTATTACCAGCAACAGGTGAAACGGCTTCTGCTACACCTGCAATCATTGGTGGCGTTTTATTCGCTTTAGGTAGCGGTTTACTTCTTCTTAAACGTCGTACAACTAAATAAAAGTCAAGCATAATAAAATACGCTAAAAAGATGCGCGATAAGTATGAATCTTACTACTTAAGCGCATCTTTTATTTTCGTTCTCAATTGTTTAAAATATACTTAAAGTATTTTTATTTTTGCCTTATGGTATGATTCAAATCATTCAAGTATCATGGGACATCATTATCTAATGAAAGAGATTAAAATGAAAAAAAGAATACTCACTTTCCTATTTTTTATTTCTTATATGATTTTTGTTTATATCGTGCTCTTTGTTCTTTTGCCAGCACTCCATATTACTGCTCATTGGCAAATACAAGTTGCCACAGTATTATACTTTTTTATAGGCCTCTTTTTAGGTATTAGGATAAGACGTCGATTTTTAGAATAATATGGTGTATCAGTATCAATAGTGTTATAGATGGTATGCGTCACTTTGAGTCAGAAAAGTACCTTTAAAAAATCAAGAACAGCGGCTATCTATTGCGTTTCCTATTTTTCCTTTGAGCCATCCAATGTCGTAATTTGTTTCGGCTGCTGTTCTAAAAAAGTGACATAGTGTTCAAGATGAATACGGTCATCAACAAAAATAATACGTCCACCTTGACGCGTCCCTACTGCCTTGATTTGATGAATCCGATGATAGCCTGTTCGACGTGTCGCAAAATATCCCGTTGTATAGTTCAAATCATCGGATACGCAGAGTTCCCCTTTGACATAGGGCGAAGCAGTCGTACAACTTGCAATAGCCAGTGCATCTTTGACTCGAGCCGTGTAGGTTTGAGGTCCTTGGTCATCAAAGCAAAATTGTGTGACACGTATACCTCTGTCACCACTTCGATCTAGTCGTTCTCCCGTTTGTGCACTTAAAATCAACGCCCCCGAATATTGAATCGAATTAAAAATGTATGCCATCCCTTTATTTAACGCCTCTTGTGTAATACCATTTTCATTGCATAATTGCGCAATCTTATCATTTGGACGATCGATGATTGATAATGCCGGTAGACGCATTAATGGTTGAGTCACTTTTTCAATTTTTAAATTTAAAAAATCCGCTTCTCCATTTTCATGATGAAATCCCTTTTCAAAAAATGTTTGAATCACATCAACAATCTGCTCTTTTTCACAAATCGTTTCTGCACCGCTTGTATGTTGCTCATTTTGATTGGCTCTCATTTTTACACTGTACATGTTCGGCCTCCTTCACTGAATTTGTTCCATGACTTCAAAAAGTCGCTCAATGTCATGTTTATCATGTAACCAAGAAAGTGAAATGCGTAAAATGGGCTGTTGGACTGTTGGATATCGAAAGAGGCTTAATAATATGCCCTGTGCGTTCAATTGTTCTTGTGCCTTTGCAGCCTTTGTATTATCAGTAAATGGGATTTGTTTAATTGGAGACAAAGCCATCTCTGGATAGCGTTTTTGCGTATATTCAGCATGTAATTCATTAAAACTTTGACTTAACTGTTGTATCTTTTGACTTCGCTCTGTATCTTTCAACATCAAGCTAAGATTGTTTTGAATGCGATATAAATTAAAGAGTGGCAGTGCACTTGAATAAATGAGTGCCCGTGCAGTGTTAATCAATACTGTTTTAAACAATGCGGAACATAATATCGCGCCTCCATGTGCACCTACTGCTTTCGATAAACTGGTCGTTAAAATATCAATATCTTCATAATATGAATGCAACCTTAATCCAAATGCATGGGCGTCATCTACAAAAAGCCATGTATTCGGATAGTGCTTTTTTAGTTGAACAAGCTGTTGTAAATCCGCAAGTCCACCGTTCGTTGAAAACACACTGTCTGTCACAATGATTTTGGTCTTTGATTTTGGATATTGTGCCAACAAATTTTCCAAATGTTGCACATCTCGATGTCGATAGATTTCTTTATCCATACGACTTAAGCGAATACCATCAATCAAACTCGCATGGTTCTCTGCATCAGAAAACACAACAACAGATTCATCTTGAAAAGCTTGAAATACAGCTAAATTGGCATCATAACCACTATTCGTTATAAGCGCTGCTTCAAAACCAAAATATTGGCTCATTGTCGTTTCGATTACTTCATATATTTCAGCGTTGCCACTGACCCATCTTGAACTCGCCAAATTTTCAATGGCAGCTAAATGTTTTTCATCTGTAACATTGAGAGAGAAGGGCGCTTGACCTAAGCCTAAATAATCATTGGAAGTAAAATTGAGTAACTTTTGTCCGTTCATTGTCAGCCATTTTCCTTCTAACCGTTCAACGGGTTTGAGTGCTCTAAAATGACCTTGTGCCTTAATTTTGGCTAGCTTTTGTTCTAAGTTCATCGAGAGGCGCCTCCCTCCGATTCAACACGATACTGATTTAAAAGCACTTTTTTGAAAATGCGCACCATTTTTTTAATCTCTTTGTTCGACATACTTAAAACGGGCACAAATGTAATGACATTTTCTAAATTTCGAATCATCAGCCCTTCTTGTTTACACTGATCAATGATGGCTTCTACACTTTCTATTGCTAACGGCGTCTTTTGTTCTTTATTTGCGACGAGTTCTACACCATACATCAAACCTCTGCCTCGAATATCTCCTACATAAGGATGCGTCGATAACGTATGTAACTGTTGTGCAAGCGTTTGTGACGTTTTTTGAATTTGCGATATGAGATGACGCTTTTTAAATAATTTAATATTTTCTAATGCTACGGCACATACGACTTGGTTTCCTGTATACGTATGACCGTGAAAAAATGTCTTTTCAGCATGCGTATGACTTAAAAAGGCATCATATATTTCTTGTGACGTTAACGTTGCAGCAAGCGGAACATAGCCTCCTGTGATGGCTTTGCCTAAGCACATCAAATCAGGTTGCACATCTTCATGCTCACATGCAAACATCTTGCCAGTACGACCAAAACCAACTGCCACTTCGTCAACAATTAGTAACACATCATACTTTCTACATAATTGTTCCACAGCTTTCAAAAAGCCTTTAGGATGCACAAATAAGCCTGTTGCACCTTGAATTAATGGCTCAATAACAAACCCCACAATTTCATCACCGCGCGTTTGTAATAGCTTTTCGATTTGGTCGAGTATGCGCGCTGTCATCGCCGCTTCTGATTCAGCATCACTATGATAAAAAGAGGGACATGGTACTTGGATATTTTCAAAGATTAAGTCATTAAAAATGCGATGAAATGTATCAATTCCACCAACACTCACCGATCCAATCGTATCGCCATGATAAGCTTGATGTAAGGTCAGAAATTTATTTTTCTTCGCATACTTTTCAGGGTCTTTATTTTTCCAATATTGATATGCAATTTTAATAGCGATTTCAACAGCTGCACTCCCTGTATCTGAATAGAACACTTTTTTCAACCGTTCAGGTGTGATTTGGACTAACTTTTCCGCAAGCTTGATGGAAGGAATATTGGATGAACCTAAAAGGGTTGAGTGCGCAATGGACTTTAACTGCTTTTGAATTGCGCGATTTAACTGCTGATTTTGATGGCCATGTACATTAACCCATAGAGAAGCATAACCATCTAAATAACGACGTCCTTTTGTATCATATAAATAACTTCCCTTGCCGCTTTCGATAATAATGGGTTCTTTTTCAGCATACACCCCCATCTGCGTAAAAGGGTGCCATACATACTCTAAATCTTTTTGAACTAATGCCTTATGTTTCATCATTAACCGCTCCTTTAATTTTTGATAAGAAAGATTCTGAAAAGTCTAATGCTGTTCCATTTTCTGGGAACACTTCAAGTGATTGACCTGTTATTTTTTCTATCGTTTCTAAATTATCTTGTTCTAATGGACGATGTTGATAGCGATTGAGCATAAATAACGTCGGTGGTAAGGTCATCGACTGGATAAAATGATGATGAACGACAGCATCACTAATGGCACCTAATTGCGCAGGTAAAATCGTCAGAACTAAATCTGCTGTTTCACGAATCAAATCTGTCGTCATATAAAATTCAGTTTCTCCTTCGTATATCGGAACAGCAATACCACCTGCGCCTTCAATAATGACAATATCAAACTGTGCGTCTAACGTTTGGATACGATTAATAACGGATTGAAGATCAAAATGCTGTTGCGGCTCACGCTTAAAAGCTAAATGTGGAGAAACCGGATCTTTAAATGTATAAAGTGACGTTCTTTCATAACTCAAACCACAGTCCCTTTTGTAACTTTCTAAGTCGGGATAAGTGCCATCAGCTAGCATCTCAGTCTGAAAGGGCTTGAAGATTGTCGTACGCCACCCCTGTCGCTGTAAAAAATGAAATAAATGCTTTGTCACATATGTTTTTCCAATATCTGTGGCTGTTCCAGTCACAAAAAGTTTCAAATTCATTCACCTCTTTAAAAAATCTTTACAAACCATATCTTAATCATTCCACTTTTAATTGTAAACTTATTATATATTTTAGTTTACAATTAAGCGCTTTTCCTTTTATAAAGGTATAAAAAAAGACAGGACAGAAATCGATTTGATTTCATTGTCCCGCCTAGATAATGTGCAAATTGAACAAGTGTTTGCACAGCCACTTAAAGACAACTATTCTAATGTTTTACCTCATGACGTCTATACAGACGACTCAATTGGAATCACTGTGCCTTCGATCTATTGCACTCATGAGTTAAAAGAAAAATGTAACGAAAATGTAGGCACTCAATCCAACGAGTGCACAATAAAGGAGTGCAGGTCCTAACGTTTTACGAATGACGCCGCCTTCTTTACCTGCCATATTGACCACCGCACATACCGCCACAACGTTATGGACACAGATCATGTTCCCTGCTGCACCACCAATGACTTGTGCGGCTAAAACGGTATAGAGATCTGCACCAATCGTATGCGCAATATTGGCTTGAACTGGCGCAAAAGTCAGTGTCGAAACGGTTGCACTTCCTGTGATGAATGATCCCAGTGCGCCTAAAAACGGAGCAACAAAGAGCCACATATCACCAAACGTATGCGCCATACCATTCGCTATGTATTCCGGCATACTAATCAATTCTTTCGTATTTAAGCCTGAGTTACTAAAGACATGGACCATTGCCAAAGTTGCGACAAGTGTAATCCCTGTTGTGCGAATCGTTTTGGCAGAATCTTTACACGCCTTCCCTAAGTTTTTAAATGATTTACGTTGAATAATCACCGCAAAGATTGCTGCTATAAATAAAATAGTTCCTGGTGAATACAATAATTGCCAACTAGACGAGATTGTATCGTAACCTAAAATATGGTTCCATGATAAATCGAGCGTCTTCGTTGTAAAAGCTTTAATGGGTTCTACAATACGTGTTAAGAGTAATAAAGCGACCACAATTAAGTACGGTGACCATGCTGAAAACAAATTCATTTCATGTGGTTGAGATAAATCTGCTTCGATATGATCCTCCACTAATGCGTCTTTCCATTCATTTTTAGGTACGAACCAACCTTTTTTAGTCATAAGTACTGCGACAACTAAAGCAGTTAATGAACCTAAAATCGATACAAATTCTGGACCGATTAAAGTTGCATATCCCCATGCAGAAACAGCGTAAGCTACCCCTACAATTAACGTCCAAGGTACCATTTCTAAAATCGCCTTTAACTTATGAGATTGACCAAAAAAGATAACCATTGTCGCTACAATCATCAATGGAATAAAGACACCACTTAATAAATCGATCAGTGTAATGTGAATCGCAGTTTGTGAAAACAATGTATCATCCGCATTTTTAAGTGTACTTAAACCGACTAATATTGGCGTCCCTACTGCACCAAATGAAACGGAAATACTATCCGCAATCAATGCCGTTGTGACACTGACAATAGGTCTAAAGCCTAAAGCCACCATTAAAGGCGCCGTCACCATTGCAGGTGTCCCAAATCCTGATGCCCCTTCAATGAGTGAACCAAATAAAAAGGCAACGATAATCACTTGAATACGCATATCACTTGAGATGCTTTGAAAACTCGCATTAATACGTGCGACAGCGTTTGTTTCTCTTAATGTATTTAATAAAGTTAATGCACCGAATAAAATTAATATAATCGTTAATGTTTTATGTGTCCCTTGTAATAGAGAAGCACCAATGACACCTGCATCGATTCCCCATACAAAGAACCCTAATACAGTGACAACTATGGCACTAATCGTCATCCCCACAAGTGCAGACATACGTAATAATACCAAACATATAAATGGCGCAATAACAGCACTTAACGCCACAATCATTAATAAGGTATTCATTTTTGGATCCCCCTCATATCTCTTTCTCCTTAAATAGACATCTAATGACTAGATGACTATATCGATAGAATTGTAAGCGTTTTTATACTATATTGCAAACAAATTTTTAAGCTTAAATAAAAGTATTGTTCACTCATTTTACTTTTTTACTATTTTAAATAAACTTTTAATTCATTTTTTCACAAATACATCTTTTAAAAATCACTTGTCAGCAATCCGCATTGCACCCTCTTTTTTGTGATTGTTACACTCATTCCTAATATTTTTAACTGTGTCCAACCTTATTTCTCTACACTATATTTAGAATATCGCATTGGAACGACCGTTTTTATCTGACGTTTCATCTTACCTCTCAATGTTAACTTCCTTCTCTTTTCACTCATCCGTGTTCTGTGTATTACTTTTCTACACTAATATTTAGTGCACCGAAAAAAATTTAAAAATTAGACAAATTTTTAATCTTATTTGGGTTGATCTGGTTTTCAATTTGACAAATCATCATCGAAATCGAGCATCCTTATCGTAGCGCAGGTTCACTCTATAAATGGTATTTGATTTAATAGAGATTGATTAATTTTATTATTAAAATATACAATAAATTATATTTAAGCTGATACAATTAAAAGTTGAAAATTTTCTGAAAATATGCCAGAATGAAGGCAAATCTATGAAGAGGTGATTCCATAATGAAAGCCCTTGTATATCGTGGACCCGGCCAAAAAGAATGGATTGAAGTTGAAAAACCAACACTGCAGAAGCCAACGGATGTTATTGTTAAGATTTTAAAAACAACGATTTGTGGAACAGATTTACACATTTTAAAAGGTGATGTCCCAGCGGTGACTGATGGTCGGATTTTAGGCCATGAAGGTGTCGGTGTTGTGGAAGAAGTAGGTACCTCTGTGACACAATTTAAAAAAGGAGATAAAGTTATTATTTCAGCTGTGACTGCATGTGGTTCTTGTTACTATTGTAAAAAGCAACTTTATGCACACTGTGAAGATGGCGGTTGGATTTTAGGCCACTTGATTGACGGTACACAAGCGGAATATGTTCGTATTCCACATGCTGATAACAGTTTACATCGTGTACCAGATGGTGTAAGTGAGGAAGCTTTAGTTATGTTAAGTGACATTTTGCCAACAAGTTTTGAAATTGGCACTTTAAGCGCTAATGTCAACCCAGGTGACACGGTTGCTATCGTCGGTGCAGGTCCGATTGGTTTATCAGCCGTTCTTACAGCGCAATTTTATTCTCCAGCAGAAATCATTATGATTGATTTAGATGACAATCGTCTGCAAGCTGCCAAAGATTTAGGTGCAACACAATTAATCAACAGCACAAAAGAAAATGTGATGGAAAAAATCAAAGCGGTAACTGAAGGCCGTGGCGTCGATGTCGCAATGGAAGCAGTAGGTATTCCAGCCACTTTTGAGCTTTGCCAAGAGATTATTAGTCCAGGCGGTCGCATCGCTAACATTGGTGTACACGGTACAAAAGTCGACCTTCACCTAGAAGAGCTGTGGATCAAAAATATTTCTATTACTACAGGTCTTGTCAGTGCCTATTCAACACCTTTATTATTAAAAACTGTAGAGTCAGGTAAAGTCCAACCTGAAAAGCTCATCACACATCGCTTCAAACTTGATGAAATGTTAAAAGCTTATGATGTATTCAGCAATGCTGCCAAAGAAGGCACATTAAAGGTCATCCTTTCTAGTCATTAAGCTATTGCATCATAAATTGAACTTTTATTGAATCATTTATATAGTAAGCATTTTTTAGGGCTAGGATGCCAACGCGTCCTAGCCCTATTTATTATGCTATTTTAGAGTGACTTCAGTGTCCGGTCAGTCCCCCGGCACACTTCCCCCTATTCACGATAAAAGCGACTCACTTTCCATAAATAACCAAATACATTGTATCCAAAAAGGATAATCAAAACAATGATACCCGGTGCTTGATTATAATTTCCAACAATTGAAATCCACACTAAAATTAATATGCCTAGGAATAGTAAAGAAATATTAAAGTGATACACTTTAAACATCGATACAATGGTAATGTGACGTTCACCTTCATCCATTATCTGCATACTTTTTTCAACATAATTCGCTTCACCTAACTTCGGCATTCTAGCGTCAAAACGGTTTTGAAACACCCCGAGCATCACCGCTGGCACTGATACAAGCAAAAAGGGAATCATCCCTATAAGTAAACCCTCACTATCAGCACCTCCAATTACTAAAAGTAATAAACTGATAAAACTTAATACATATTGTCCATACACAATGACTGATGCAGTGAGAAACTTAATATTTGCTTTTCTTTCTATCTGGTCGGTCTGTTCCCCACCCATATGACTAGAAAATTGTTTTTTATAGCGGATCGCTTCATGTTGTACTTTGGCCAGAATAAGCGTCAATAGCAAAATAAGTGCTGAAAAAATGAGGGTCATCCACATGATAAATGAGGGCGTTGCGAATTGATTGGTATTCATCCATCTTTTAAAATCAATCCAGTCACTTGATATTCCCATTATCCCTCCTATAACCGCTCCTAAAAGGATTAATAATATATATCGCTTCACTTTCATCATTTTTCCTCCTCGATAATAAATACATCTTCGACACGTTCTTTAAATACACGGGAGATTTTAACTGCTGTCAAAATCGAGGGTGTAAATTCATTCCGCTCTATTAAAGAAACGGTTTGTCTTGAGATACCTGCCTGTTTTGCTAATTGTGTTTGGTTATAGCCATCTCTTGCTCTTAATTCTTTTAATCTATTTCTCATCGTCCCTCGCTCCTCTTTTAAATATACATTATCATTGTCAAAATGACAAATATAATAGTCACAAAACTTTTTTAATATCTTGCAGTATCTTTTAGAAATACAGTTATATAGCAATATTATTCTTTTAAATATTTTGTTATGAAACATTTTGTAAGCAATCTTATCAAGGCTTCAATAAAATATTCGAACATTCAGATGATTTTGATTATATTTTCATTTTAAATTTATTGTATTTTTAATTGACATTGCACAACTTTGCGATTACTATTTACGTGAATTAATTCACATGTTCTATAGCTATAGACACTTTATAACGTAATTTTTAATATAAACATGATATTTATTTATCATTTTAATCAAAATTCAGTTTCAATTTCATCACTAGGAGTGGTTTGCATGAAAATTGGTATTGTCAAAGAATTAAAAGCTGGCGAAGGTCGTGTCGGCTGTACACCTGAAAATGCTCAAATTCTTAAAGAACAAGGACATGAAGTCTATGTTGAGTATGATGCAGGCGCAGGTTCTGGTTTTACAAATGAAGCTTATGAAGCTGCAGGTGCAATACTTGCTTCACATGAAAAATGTTGGGAAGCTGATTTAATTATTAAAGTTAAAGAGCCTCATGAAAAAGAATTCCAATATTTCAAAAAAGGACAAGTCATTTGGGGTTTTCAACACCTTGCATCATCTAAAAAAACAGTTGAAATGATGCAAGACGCAGGTGTTACTGCGATTGGTGGAGAAACCATTGAACAAGATGGAAAAGCCATTTTATTAGAACCTATGAGCGCAATTGCAGGTCGTCGTTCGATGTTAATGGGGGCTTATTATTTAGAAGCACAACACCAAGGTGAAGGTATTTTAATTTCTGGAATTGATGCCATTTCAGGTATTCCTGCGGGTAAAGTCGTTATCTTTGGTGGAGGCTCTGCGGGATTAAATGCAGCGACAATTGCTTTAGGTCTACAAGCTGAAGTTGTCATTATTGAATTAAAAGATGAACGTATCGCTTGGCTTGAATCACACTTCAAAAACGATAACGTCACTGTCGTGAAATCTAATGAAGCCAACTTAGCTCGTGAAATCCAAACAGCTGATGTCTTTATTTCAACAATTTTAATCCCAGGCTCAAAACCACCTAAACTTGTCACTAGAGACATGGTACGTCGTATGAAAAAAGGCTCTGTTCTTGTTGATATTGCCATTGATCAAGGGGGTACCGTGGAAGGCATTCGTCCAACAACAATTGGTGATCCAATATATGTTGAAGATGGTGTCATTCACTATGCTGTACCTAACCAACCTGGCGCTGTCCCTCGTACCTCAACAATGGTGTTAGCAGCTGGTAACATTGATTTCTTATCTGAAATTAGCAATAAAGGCATTGAACAAGCAATTAAAGAAAATCCTGTTTTAGCATCCGGCGTCAACATTTATCAAGGCCACATTACAAATCAAGGCTTGGCCGAATCACATGATATGCCGTATGAAAAATTAGAAGATCTCATCTAGCGCGTCCATTATAAATTTGAAAAGAGGTTGATGATTATGGCAACAAATGCTGTCATGATACAAACTGAGAAATACTGTAATATTCAAGACGTTAAAGAAGCAAAAATGAAAATCCAAGATTACGTTCGTGAAACACCCCTCATCAAATCAATGTTTCTAAGTAACAATATTACAGGTGGCAACGTTTTTTTAAAACTTGAGAATATGCAATACACCGGCTCGTTCAAATTTAGAGGTGCCCTTAATAAAATCTTGCATTTAACAGATGAACAAAAAGCGAAAGGTATTATTACGGCTTCTGCCGGCAATCACGCACAAGGCCTTGCGCTCACTGGGCAACTCCTCGGTATTGAAGCGACTGTTGTGATGCCAGAAGAAGCACCGATTTCAAAACAAGAGGCCACCCGAGGCTACGGCGCTGAAGTCATTCTCAAAGGCGAAACTTTTAATGATTCACGACTTTATATGGAGCAGTTGGCACAAGAAACAGGTAAAACAATTGTGCATCCATATGACGATTGTGAAGTCATGGCAGGTCAAGGCACAATTGGCCTAGAAATATTAGATCAAATTTGGGACGTCGATACTGTCATTGTCCCTGTTGGCGGCGGTGGTTTGATTTCTGGACTCGCCACTGCTTTAAAATCATTCAATCCGTCCATTCATATCATTGGTGTACAATCTGAAAATGTACACGGTATGGCGGAATCGATTAAAGCAGGAGAGATTACTTCACAATTCACTGCACACACGATTGCAGATGGGACAGAAGTTGCAATCCCTGGTAACAAAACTTATGCTGTGGTTGAAAAACTAGTCGATGAGTTTGTGTTAGTTTCAGAAGATGAAATCGCAAACGCAATGCGCCATTTAATGCAACGAACAAAAATCATTACTGAAGGCGCAGGTGCATTACCAACGGCCGCTTTATTAAGTGGTAAAATCGATCCACGTTGGATTAAAGGTAAAAACATTGTTGCTTTAGTCTCTGGTGGTAACGTTGACCTCACTCGCGTTTCACATATTATCGATGACTTATTAAAACCTGCTGACACAAGTAAAGGTGTCGTAGGTTAGTCCATCCTAACAAGAGAATTGGAGGCAACAGCATGAGTACAGATACAGCTTTAAAGAAAAACATCGGCTTTTTCGCATCTCTTTCACTTGTGATGGGCTCAGTCATTGGCGCGGGTGTATTTTTCAAAGTATCAAGTGTGAGTGAAGTCACTGGCTCTACAAGTATGGCCCTGTTTGTATGGTTGCTAGGCGGTATTATGACGATATGCGCAGGCTTGACCGGCGCTGAACTCGCAGCAGCAATTCCTGAGACAGGTGGCCTCACGAAATATATTGAATACACATATGGAGACTTTTGGGGATTTTTGTCTGGATGGGCGCAAGCATTTATATACTTTCCAGCGAATATCGCCGCACTTGCGATTATATTTGCAACTCAAATTATTAATTTAATGCACTTAACGACATCATTGTTATTACCAATTGCTATCATCAGTGCAGTATCCATACTACTCATTAATTTTCTTGGCTCTAAGGCAGGCGGGACTTTACAATCTATCACACTCGTCATCAAGTTAATCCCAATTGCACTTATTGTCATCATTGGTTTCTTTCATAGTAGTGATGTCTCATTTTCACTCTTTCCTGTTGTAAATGGTACAGACTCTAACTGGTTTGAAGCGATTGGTGCCGGCCTACTTGCAACCATGTTTGCCTATGATGGTTGGATCCACGTCGGTAATATTGCCGGGGAAATGAAAAACCCTAAAAAAGATTTACCAGGTGCCATTGCACTCGGTATCGGTCTTGTTATGATTGTTTATTTACTCATTAACGCAACTTTTTTAATGACTCTCCCGCTTCACCAAATTGAAGGCAATTTGAATGCCGCAAGCGAAGCGTCTTCTATATTATTTGGTGCAGGTGGCGGAAAATTAGTCACAATCGGTATTTTGATTTCTGTCTATGGCACGATGAATGGCTATACGATGACAGGGATGCGTATTCCATATGCCATGGCAGAGCACGATCAACTTCCGTTTAAGCGTTTATTTTTAGACTTATTACCATCACGCACACCATGGCTAGGTGGTATCATACAAATCATCATTGCATCGATTATGATGCTCTTGGGTGCTTTTGACACAATCACAAATATGCTCATATTTGTCATATGGACATTTTATTGTATGGCTTTCTTAGCAGTATTTATTCTGAGAAAACGAGAGCCTCAATTACATCGTCCGTATAAAGTGCCATTGTACCCCGTTATACCAGCGATTGCGCTTTTAGCAGGTACTTTTGTCTTGCTTAATACCCTATTTACACAGCCCCTTCTTGCAATCGTAGGTATCGGGGTCACAATGTTAGGCATTCCGATTTATTACTATCAGAAAAAGACACAACATTCTTAAATGAACCTCTTAACTCATTAAATTAAACATAGCACCGTCTAAAATATTAAAAAATAAAAGCACACCCATACTAAGCAGAAAAAACTTACCCCCTTGCTTAGATGGGTGTGTTACTTTTGTCACACTTTTCAAATGGTTGTATCGGTAACTTTTACTTCCAATAACCAATATTTTGAAGATAATCAATCGCTTCTTGAGCTTCATTTAATAGTGCTGTTTTAATCGTGGATAAACCTTTATGTTCTAAACGACTGACCGGACCTGAGATACTTAGTGCTGCACGGATTTGATGATGTGCATCTAAAATTGGCGTTGCGATACACATTAAACCATATTCGTATTCTTCATTATCTACTGCTAAATGGACATCTGTACGTGCTGCCATATGAGCTTTAAATGATTCCAATTCTGTTATCGTATGAATCGTTCGTCGTTCAGCCCTAGAAAAATAAGCTTTAAGTTTTTCATCAGACAATGTATGCAAAAACAATTTACCAATCCCTGAACAATGCAGTGGCGTTGTCGGTGATAGATGGGTTTGTAATGTGTATTGATCCCCATATTCGGTGTGTAAAATTAGTACCTCATCCTCAAGTAATATCCCAAGATTTACAGATTCGCCAGTTGTTCGAACTAAATTTTGCATAAAAGGCTTCAATTGATTCACGAGTGCATCTGTACTTTTAATTTGATTTTGATAAGTTAAAATTTTGTAACCGAGATGGTAATTTTCATTCGCATCTTGTTCTACAATGGCCAAATCGGAAAGCGTTCGCAAGTTTCTATAGATGGTACTTTTAGGTAAGCTGAGCACCCTTGCCATTTCACTGATGCCCATCTTTTGTTTATCTGACAATAAATCTAAAATTTCGAATGCTTGGACCACCGTTTTAATCGGAGTATAATCTGCCAACTTAAGTCACTTCCTTTTTTTCACGCAATGACTAAAATAAAAGTTTAACAAATAATATCACAAAAGGCAGTGCAATGAACGTTCTTTCCAAGAAAATAATAACAATATGTGAAAACTTTTTGATCGCATTCGCTGAAGTCAGTAACGTCGCAATTTCAGATAAAAAGATTAATTGTAAAATACTCATCATTGCGATAACAACTTTACTTGATGTTTCTGTAATATGTGAACCTAAAATAACTGGCAAATAATTATCTGCAAAGCCTGACATAATTGCACTCGCTGTTGTTGCAGCTTCAGGAATACCCGCAACCTGTAAAATCCACTGAATCGGATAAGAAATCCATGCTAAGACTGGTGTATAAACCGAAATTGCTAATGCCAGTGTGCCCCAACATACGATAATCGGCATTAACCAAACAACATAAAACATCATATTGTCTTTTTTATTGATAAAGTTACTCGCTGTCACTTCAGAGGCACGTTTTGTAGCCATTTCAGTGGCTGTTTTAAACTTTTGATGATGTGTCGCTGTTGATTCTTCTGTTTTAACCGTACCGTCTACATACGTGTCGGGATACTGTGAAATCGGTGGAATACGAACACATATGAATGCAACAATCATTCCAATAATGGTAATTCCAAGAAAGATATATCCAAAGTAATCAACGACGTCTAACACACTGCAGACGAGGACAACCCAACCAATACTCGACGTAGAAAACTGGCTACCTAAAATCGCTGTTTCTTTAACCGTATAGTAACCTTTTTCAAAAAGCTCTTTCGAAGCTAAGATGGCCGCATTACCCGGTCCAACCCAAGCACTGATTGCACTTACTGCACAGATTTCAGAGATTTTAAAAATAGGCTTGATAAGAAAACCAATCAGCTCTCCAATAAACTCCATAGCGCCAAATTCTAGAATAAACGTTTGAAATAGAAGCATAATGGGCACAATTACTGATAGTTGAACAGCTAAATTCACCATCGTTGTCCCTGTGTCTTCAGAGATAAGGAATGCTGGTCCAATATGGAATAAACACATGAGTGTAATCAATGTTCCTAATATACGGTTGACTGTATAAAAAGGTGTTGTTGAAAACAAAGGTTTTAATGTGCGATTTTGTCGAATAAAATCGGGTTTCCAAATTTGATCAATGACAGCCATTAACGTACTGATGCAAAAGATAAGGGCGATGAGTAACGTGATTGGAAATTGAAATGCGGCTACAAAGGCCTTGATATAATGGAACAAAATCGTATCTACACCATTGGCAAATGAGAATGGAATTAAAACAATTATAATCCCGATTAACGTTGCAACAATAAATTTAATGAAATTTTTAATATCACGAGTCCCTGATAATGTTGCATTAGCTTTTTTGTTCATATTTAAAACTTCCTTATTATTAGTATCGTAAACCTGATCATTTTAACTGATCAATGTAGCTTCTCATTACGTCGCATGAAGCATATAACTGGGTATGCTCTTTTTCATTTAACAACTGCGGTAACCGTTGTTCTACACCTTGGTGACTGACAATACTGGGTAGGCTGATATAAACTTCTTTCCCTGTTTTGGTTTGATATAAGTGAGATACAGGTAAAATACGTCGTTCTGAATGACATAACGCATCAATTAGGCATTTAATCGCATCTGCAACACAAAAACAATTTGGCCCTTTCATTTGCCAAACATCAAAAGCCGTCTCTTTAACACGTTGTTCAATGACTTCGGTAAAATCATGTGGCAAGGTCATACCTTGTGTTTGAGCAAAATCTTGCACGGACAAGCCACCAATGCGTGTTTGACTCCACAATACGACTTGTGCATCCCCATGCTCCCCTACAATAGAAGCTGTAATACTTTGTGGACTGATATTGAAGTAGTCACTCAAAATATATTTTAATCTTGAAGTATCTAATAAAGTCCCTAAACCTATCACATTAGCAGCTGGAATAGTCGCCACTTGATAAGTCATGTACGCTAATATATCGACTGGATTGCTGACAGTTATAATTTTGGTTTTAGGGCTATAGTTCACAATTTGCGGTACGATGTCTTTCAAAATATCTGCGTTCTTTTGCATGGGGACAAGTCTGGATTCACCGACTTTTTCTGGTACCCCAATCGTAATAACCACAATGTCTGAATCTTTTGTATCTGCATAATCCCCTGCCGTCACTTTTCTTGAAGTCGACACCCCAACACCATGCATCATATCGAGGGCTTGCCCCGTAGCACGATTTTTATCCAAGTCGACTAAAACCACTTCGTCGATCCATTCTGTATGAGACAATAAATAGGCCGTTGTCGCCCCAACTGCACCTGCACCAACAATACTGACTTTATTCATTTCCTTCATCCTTTCAAAATGAAACGCGTTTCGTTTTATTCGAATTTATCATAATCCTAAATTTTGTCTTTTACAATAGTTTTGTGAAATTAATCACAAATATGTCACAACTCCTTCATCACAACCTCACACCCAATAAAAAACAGCCTAAATGATAAAAACGAAACGAGATTTAGACTTCAAATTCCAAAGAAAGCACCTCAAAAATCATTTAAACGATTTTTGAGGTGCTTACTTCTTTAATTAGACGACGTCTTCTCTACAACTGTTTCAATTGTTTCAAGACAAATGTGTGATATTCATTGAAAGTGCAGGTCATTATTATGCTATGCTTGCCACAATGAACAAGACGCTTGTGGGAAGCGCTAAAGTCAGTAATCCAATTTGGCTTCATCAAGTTTCTGTTACAATTAAGCCAAATTTAGTAGAGACTTCACCCCCTAAGCATGCGCGTTCATCGAGGCAAGACGATTAAAAATTCTATAGCCCAACCTCGTCTGGTGTCTGTTATTTTATAGCCTCACAAATGAAGCCACTTGTCATTATTCTACATCGTCATGCGTAACTGTAAATAATTTTTGTCCCTTTTTCACTTCTTGATCCGCTTCAAATTCAAGTGTCCCACCGTCTAAGTTCGTTACAATTAATGGTGTGACAATGCTTGGTGCATGTTGTTCAATATACGACAAGTCGACTTTCATAAGCGGCTGACCTTCTACAACCTCTTCATCCACTTGGACTAATGCTTCAAAACCTTCACCATTTAATTTTACAGTGTCGATACCGATATGAATCAACAGTTCCACACCATCTGTTGACTCTAAACCAATCGCATGTCGAGTTGGAAAAATCGTTTTCACTGTTCCATTGAAAGGCGCGCAAATTTCTGAATTCTGCGGAATCAATGCGACACCATCGCCCATTAATTTTTGTGAAAATACTTGGTCCGGTACATCGGATAATGGGACGATTTTACCATCTCCAGGGGCAACAACTGAGACATTTCTTGTGCCTTCAATTTGAACGACATCCGTATCGATATCATCTGTCACGGTTGTTTGAGTCGGACTTGTAATTTCACCTTTCATAATCAGTGCCATATCATGTTTAATTTGATCAGATTTTGGTCCAAAGATCGCTTGCATGTTATTGCCGACTTCCAACACCCCTGCTGCACCTAATCCTTTAAGTGCGTTGACATCGACTTTTGCTTTGTCATTTACTTCTACACGTAAACGCGTAATACATGCATCTAAATGTTTAATATTTTCTTTACCTCCCATTGCATCTAACACATCGAAAGGTAAACGCTCTACCGTTGTACTTCTTTGCTCTTCCACTTTGTCTTCGCGCCCTGGTGTTTTTAAATTCATTCGCTTAATAAGGAATGAGAACACAAAGTAATAAATAAATGCATAAGCAATGCCCACTGGAATCACACGTAAGGCATGTGTTCGATCCCAATTCAGTAAACCGTATAAAACATAATCGATAAAACCACCCGAAAATGTCATACCGATTTTAACATCTAATAAATGCATAATGAGGAATGAAGAACCGGCTAAAAATACATGCACTACGTATAAAATAGGTGCAACGAATAAAAATGAAAACTCAAGTGGTTCTGTAATCCCTGTTAAGAAAGCAGTCAAACCAGCTGATAACATTAAACCCGCAACGATTTTTTTACGTTCTGGACGGGCTTGACGATAGATTGCATAGGCAGCCGCTGGTAAACCAAACATCATGAACGGATATTTCCCTGTTGTAAATGCACCCGCTGTAAATGCAACACCGTCTTTCAATTGCTCCATCCAAATTCGTTGGTCCCCACGAATTGTTTCACCTGCGTGGTTCACATAATGACCAAATTCAAACCAGAATGGTGCATAGAAAATATGATGTAAACCAAATGGAATTAAGGAACGCTCAATAATTCCAAAAATAAATGTCGTTAATACAAGGTTTTTATTCAATAAGAAGTTCGATAAACCATTTAAACCTTCTTGGATTGGTGGCCAAATAAAGCTTAACAGTATACCCGTAATAATCGCTACCACAGATGTCACAATCGGTACAAAACGTTTGCCGGCAAAGAATCCTAAAAATTGAGGCAAGGTAATATTATAAAACTTGTTATAACACCATGCTGCTAATGCCCCGATAATAATCCCACCAAAAACGCCCGTTTGAAGTGTAGGAATCCCTAAAATCAGTGCATGTTGTGGTAACTTATTCGCTTGGCTTAAAGTCGACGCACCATCTGCAAATGAGTAGATTTGATCGATCGTAATATGCATCACTTTTCCCATTGTTGCATTCATAATGAGATAACCGACTAATGCCGCTAGCGCTGCTACACCGTCACCGCCAGCTAATCCTAAAGCAGTCCCCACCGCAAATAACAGTGGTAAGTTATCAAAAATGACTTGCCCCGCTGACTCCATGATTGACGATATCATGACAAAGACATCATACTTTAACCATGGTGCAAGTGCGACCAACTGTTCATTATGCATAGCATTCCCAAGTGCAAGAAGAATCCCCGCAGCTGGTAAAATCGCTACAGGCAACATCAACGCTTTACCAATACGTTGAAGTTGACCAAAAAAACGCTTGAATATCATTTAAAACACCCCTATATGTAAAAATTGGCAAACAAAAAGGCATGGGCAAACAAAGCCATATCATTATGGCCGTCAATTTGCTCATGCCTGTTTTCACAGTAACACGCTATTCATTTAACCGCTTTCATTATATACGAAGTGATTCCTCTTGACAACAACATTTTAAGTAAATTTTCATAGATTTTTAGAAAAGTCACATTTTCTTTTAAGGTTTATTAAATAGGGAATAAGAGATTTTTAACGAATAATTAATAGTATTTTTGCAAGGTGCCCGGTAAAATTTGAATATATCTATCTATGAAAAGAGGAAACATCTATGAAATTGAAGCAACTTATTCTTTCAAGCGCTGTCGCAGCGAGCGTTCTAAGTTATACAAGTACGACTTTTGCTGCTGAAAACTCATCTACGCCTGCAACAGAACACGCTGCACAAAAATCACAAGTTCAACAGTTATTTGAAAGATATAGTAAAGATACAATTAATGGTAAAACAAACATTAATAACAATTGGGTTCTTTCAAACCATACATTACAAGAAAATGAAATCCGCTTAGAATTAGAAGGCAAATTTACAGTAAATAATAAGATTTTTACTCCAAAACGTACAATTACTTTAGATAAAGGGCCTATTACACTTAAAGAATTAGATCATATCGTTCGATTTGCGAATGTTTCTTACGGCTTGTATCAAGGCAATCAATTACCAACAGGTACGATTGTCATTCATACAAAAGACGGTAACCGTTATACATTAGAAGTTGATAAAGCCTTACAATCTGATCGTGAAAATGTCAGCATCAGCACAGAAGATTTGAAAAATATCACATTCGATATTAAGGCATAAATATAGCGACACATTGTCATAAAAAAACAAAATCCGAGATTATTTCGTTTATATTTACGAAAAATCTCGGATTTTATTGGTTCTTCATTTTTTATGGTGGGATGACATAAGTCATCCTGCTTTTTTGTACAAAAATAGCGCAAATGCCTCTATAATTTTAAGTGACTAAACCAAAAATAAAGGAGACATATTGCGCCTATGTGTAATGATATATTAAAGTTACTAAAAATTAAAGATAATAATATTAAAATCACTAAAGTTGAAGAAGATGTAGTTATTAGAGGTAAGAAATCTAACGTCATCTTTGGTACCCTTTCATACAAGCCTATGACTTGTCCTCACTGTTATCATACGAATCCAAACCGAATACACAAACACGGAAAACGTTTATCGTGAATTACTTTTTTAAGATTCCAAGAGATAGCAGTGTATTTAAATCTGTTAAAACAACGTTTTAAATGTAGGGTTTGTGATCGGACTTTTACTTCTAAAACAAATGTTGTTGAGGATAACTGTTTTATCTCAAACCATGTTCAGAAAGCCATTATAGATAAAACAACACAAGTTCGCTCAGAAACTGATATCGCAAGTGATTGTAACGTTTTTGCATCTTCTGTAAAACGTGTGATTCATAAAGTAAGCAATGCCACTTTTCAATAGTGAAATTGCTTAAATAGATTGCGTACCGAGTCGAGACTCCCGAGGCATAGAGCCGAAACCGAAAATCCATTTTGGCTTCTTATGAGCTACAATAAAAGCCAAAATTAGTTGAGGTAAGGCGCCTGGGAAAGCGAGACTCGAAGAAGCAATCGGAAGTTTGCGACTTAATTATTATAGACACATAACCACCATATAAAGTGTACAGCCATTTTATTCTTGCTAACTACGACTTGAATTGATGCACACGACCTTGCTTAATGGTTTGATAAACAGTAATTTCATCGTCAACGATGACCAAATCAGCGTCTTTGCCTACAGCAATACTGCCTTTACGGTCATCTATTTTCAATGCTTTCGCTTGATTCAAACTCGTCACTGGCCATAAATGAGCTAATGTGTCACCTGTAAATTGCATTAAATTTTGTAAACCTTTGTTCATTTTTAAAATACTACCTGCAAGTGAGCCTGTCTCCAAATGTGCTTCGTTATCTTTAACGATAACTTTTTGACCACCTAATTCATAGTCGCCATCCGGCATTCCTTTGGCACGCATTGCATCGGTAATTAAATACATTTTTTCAGCGCCTTTATGTTGATATGCAATCGCAACAGACATTGGATGAGAATGCACACCATCTACAATCAATTCCGTACTTAGTTTTCCATTCGTCCAAGCCGCACCAAACATACCTGGATTTCTATGATGAAAACCGACACCCGCATTATAAAGGTGTGTGACGTGTTGAACACCGGTATCTGCTGCTTGATTTGCCGCGTCAAAATCCACTTCTGTATGTCCCATTGAAAAAATGATGTCATCTTTTAATGTGTCTATCACCTCAGTAGCACCCGCTACTTCTGGTGCAATTGTGACAATTTTAATCAATCCTTTTGCTGTCTCTTGGAATTGCTGTAACAATGCCACAGTTGGCCGTTGAATAAATGCCGGGTTTTGCGCACCAATTTTGTTTTCAGAAATAAATGGGCCTTCTAAATGAACCCCTGCGATTTCAGCTGCATTTTCACGATCTTGTTGTTCATAGTACGTGCGAATATTTTTTAAAGCTTTGTCGATGGCTTCTTGCGATTGTGTCATTGTCGTTGCCAAAAAGGATGTCGTTCCTTCAGATAACAACTGTTCAGCTAAATGTTTTAGACCGTCATAAGAAGCATCCATGGCATCTTCGCCATAACCTCCATGAATATGAATATCTATAAAGCCCGGTAAAATATGATGACCTTTCGCATCTAAAACTTCTAAATCCCCATCATAGGATCCTTTTTCAATTGCACGAATTTTACCTGCTTCTATTACGAGATACCCGTTAGAAATGATTTCGTCTTCTGTATAAATGACGCCATTAATAATTGCATATGCCATAGTATACCTTCTTTACTTAAATTTGATGCGCTTATTCATCATCGTCGTCATCATCTTGATTTAACAATGTGTTTACATTAACAATACCTTCTTGCGCTTTTTTAACGTAATCCGGTTGTTCTCCAATCATTTGACCATTGATATAACTGATAATCATTGGTAGATTCATCCCAACATACAAATCATAATCCGCACCATTCATAATCTTTTTTGCCACAGTATTAGATGGTGTACCGCCTAATAAATCCGCAAAAACGGTTACTTTATCGCCTGCTTCGATATGCGCCATAAAGTTTTTTTCAAAGTCTTCCGGCCCTTCTTGCGGAGATAAAGCAACGGTATAAAGATGTGCTTGAGGTCCAAGAATCATTTCTATACTGTCTTTAATGCCTTCACAAAAAGTCCCATGGCTAACTAGAATTAATTTTTCCATTTCCAAGTGCTCCTCTCGCCTTAAATGTTGGTAATCACACCGAGTGCAGATAAAACAATCGATACAATAATTACAATAAAGATGGCACGTGTAGAATTCATATTTTTACGTCCTAATAACCAGTAAACACCAAATACAATGATTAGAGGTAATAATCTTGGTAAAATCATGTCCGCACTATCTTGAATTTTAACAGTGAGATCACCGATTTTAGGTTGCCATGCAAATTTGACACGTATCATCGTTGCGACTAAAGCACCGACCATAAACACACCGAGGAGTGTGGCTGCATTCGTTAATGATTCCAAACGATGTTGCATTGTTGTAACGAGCGAAATCCCTTCTTTATAAGCAAATTTCAATTGTTTCCAACGAAATACGATAATCGCTAACATTGCCACAAACCAGAGTAATGCGCCAAATGGATTTCCATCTTGTGCCATGTTGGCAGCAATTGCACCAAATATTGTCGGCACCAGTGAACCAAATATCGCATCACCTACTGCAGCGAAAGGTCCCATTAAGCCAACTTTAAGCCCTTTGACAGATTCTTTAGCTGCGAATTGCTCTCTTTCTTCCATCGCAATATCGATACCCGTAATAATTGTATTAAAAAAGTTACTTGTATTAAAGAATTGTGCATGCGTTTTCATCATTTCTTGCAGTTCAGGAGAATCGTCTCCATAAATTTTACGCAACTGCGGTAAAATGGTAAATAAATAACCGCTTCCTTGCATACGCTCATAGTTCCAACCCCATTGAAAGAAGAAGAGACTACGCATGTTGATTTGTCTAAAGTCCTTATCCGTTAATCGATACGGTGTTTGTGGTGGACGTCCTGTGAGCGGTTTGCCTGATTTACTTTGCGTTGCCACTGCTGTTTCTGAATTGTGTTCTTGCGATTTATTATAATTCGTCATCGTCAATCTCTCCTTCCTCATCCGCATCTGTCTCACTATGCGCTTTTGGGCTACCTGATGCGACTTTAGGTTGTGATGTGCGTTTATATTCGATCGCTGCGAGTGCAAAACCAATGGCAGCAATTGTAAGCATCGGTAATGATGAGAATGTCATATCAAATTTCTTATCTAACGTTGCAACGGATGTGCCTAAACCGCTCAATCCATTAAAGACTGTCACAGCTAAGGCAGTGATAATAAACCCTAAAATGAAATATGGAAAATGTTTTTTCAATGGAAGATAACGTAATAAAATCGCAAAACCTACTGCAGGTAACACTGCCCCCGCAACAGTCAAACCGTCACCTAACCATTTAAGATCACCATTCAAGTAATTCACAATATTTTTAACTACACCGCCACCAAATACGAGCGCTAAACACACTGGAATCGCACGTGACAATGCCCATGGGATTGCGCCATATAAGAAGTTACGTTCCACACCTTTATAATCCATTTGTTCAATTTTTCGATCAATCCGATGTGCAAAAAACGTATTCGTAAAACGTGCTAAAATATCCGTTTGAATCATTAAACTTGCTACAGGCACAGCAAGTGTTGCGAGTGCTTGTTGTGGATTCATTCCGAGTGCAACAGAGAATGCAACCGCAAGCACCGTGCCTGAGTTTGCATCAATTCTTGAAGCACCACCGAATGTCCCAACACCTAAAATCGTTAACTGCATCCCGCCACCGATAATTAAACCCGTTGTGACATCGCCCATAATTAATCCTGAAATAATCCCCGCGAAAACAGGATGACCAAAAATATTAAATTGTAAATCATCTAATATTTGATAACCTGCATACAAAGTTAATAAAACGATTTGCCACCATAATATTTCCATGGGAAACACCTCCTATTTTTACGCTTTAACTAATGTAAAGAAATTCACTGCCTTATCATTTGGCACCATTTGAGAAACAATTTTTACCCCTTGTGCATCTAACTTTTTAAAGTTTTCGATATCTTCATCTGTCACATTAATTGAGTTTGTAATCGCACGTGTTTCATCTGTTTGTGACATATTTCCTACGTTTAATGTTTCAATAGCGACACCTTGATTGACCAATTCAACAAAACGATCAGGACGCTTTGCAATAATCATGACGCGCTGTGAATCATATTTACCGTTTTTGATATTATTTGCTGCTTTTTCAATAGGTAAAACACTTAATTTAATCCCTGCCGGTGTTGCAAGTTTCAAAGCTTGCTTATCAATATCGCTTTGTGCCACCTCATCATCAATTACCATAAAACGGCTAATATTTAATTTAGTTGCCCATAAATTTGCAACTTGTCCGTGAATTAATCTACCATCGATACGAGTTCCTATAATTGCCATAATAATCTCTCCTTATATATTAGAAAATTGAGGGTTTTGAATCAGGTCAATGGATTCTGAGTATTTTCCTTCAGAGTCAAAAACAATAATTTCATTTTTACCTTGCTTTAAAAATGCTTTTGAAATATACAACGATTGTGAAGGGCCAACCTCCCAATAACGACCTATATTAAATCCATTAACAAGCACAACACCTTTGCCGAAACCGCTTACATCAATATGCGTATTATCAGGTGTTTCTAGCTCAAATTCATAGCGATAAAATGCTGGTTGATGTGCTGACCATGGGCGTTGAAAGTGTTCATTTTTCAATTTATAAAAATCGATGTCAAATTGCTCCCAATTTTGCACAAAATGGAGGTCTTGCATGAGTCCTTGACCTATCCCTTTTCGTTGTGTGGGTGCCAATAATTTATAGCCATAGTTGACGCGTCCCATATTTTCAACGAGAATATCCACTTGTGGCTGACTTGATGTCAAATTGACTTCAAAGGCGTCTCCTATTTCTTCTTGATACGCTTGATACACACATTTTTGATCGATAAAACAATGAACGCGATCTCTTGCATCGACAATTCTTAACTTTTCCTGCTCAGTCGCTCGCGTGAGGATCGTACGATACATCATATAACCATAACCCGAACCGGCCTCTTCCATAGATTGCGGATAAAAGCTCGTCGTCTTTGTCGATATCTCTTCTAAAACTTCAAAAAGATTAACTTTATTTGTTAAAGGGATATCTTTCTTGGCCATAAATGTTTTGACTTTCGGTTCATGTTGTTTTACATCAGGCAAGACGTCTTTTAACATTTTTTGTAACGTAAAATATTTAGGTGTTGGGTTGCCCGCCTCATCTAATGGGGCATGATAATCATAGGATGTCACTTGTGGTAAATCTTTCGTTCCTCTCGCTGAACACCCATTCCAAAATTCAAAATTCGTTCCACCGTGAAACATGTATAAATTTACTGAGCCGAGTTTGATTGCCTCTTTTACTTCTTTTGCAAGATCATCACTATCTCGCTTAATGACCGCTTCACCCCAACGATTAAACCAGCCATCCCAAAATTCCATACACATTAATGGCCATGTCTTTCCATGTTCCTCGTGAAAAGTCTTTAGATTTTGGAAATTTTGCATAGTTCGTGATCCAAAGTTTCCAGTAGGTAAAATATTGTCATCTATCATACTTCCTGCGCGCAAACATTGGTCCCATGCGCCATCTGAAGTAAAGAACGGAACCGTCACACCTTCCTCACGCATCATATTAGCGATTGCTCGAAGATATTCATGATCTTCCCCATATGAACCGTATTCATTTTCGATTTGAAACATAATGATAGGGCCATTTTGATCAATTTGAAGGGGCGTCAATATTTTAAATAAAACTTGATAATAACGATGCACATGCGCTAAAAATTGTGGATCTCGAGAGCGAATACGCATCGTCCGGTCATTCAGTAACCATGCAGGTAAGCCTCCAAATTCCCATTCTGCACAAATATATGGTGAAGGACGCACAATCACATATAATCCTTCTTGTTGTGCAAGTTCGATAAAATATTTTAAATCTTTATTCCCTTCAAATTCAAAGTTTCCTTTTTGGGTTTCATGAAAATTCCACGGTACATAGGTTTCCACTGTATTGAAGCCGAGCGCTTTCAAATTATACAAAGAGTGTTGCCAGTCTTTTCTAGGTATTCTAAAATAATGAACGGCTCCTGATAATATTTTGAACGGCTTTTTATCTAACACAAATGTCTCATTGATTTCGAAACGACTCACATCATCACCTCATTTATAGTTGAATAGATGTTGCTGTTTTCTGATTCATTTCATTGAGTGCTTTTAAGTTTTCAAGTCCTTCATGTTCCAACCATGCCTTTGCTTCAGCTTCACCTTCTTCAACGAGTACACGTGTTGCTCCTTTCCAAGTAGCACGACCACAAAGTATACCATTAAAGCGAGCACCGTGGTCCGCTGCAAACTGTAATGAGTCCATAAACAGTTGTGCTGACACACCACCACTCAAATAAATATAAGGTAAGTCAGTCGCATCGTCTTGTGCTTTAAATGCTTCAGCCGCTTCACTTTGTGAGATTAAATTTTCTGAACCAAAGCCTTCTACAAAGTTCATATTAACTGGAATTTCAACTTTCAAAGTGTCCACTTGGAATCTAGGCTCACTAAACACACGCATTGCTTCATTGACTTTATGCGGACGTACTTTAGCATATTCAGCCCCTTTTTCATCACCAATCGTGTCATCGTAAGTTAAAATTTCGAGTAAAAATGGTATGTTTTCTGCTTGGCATTCTGCACTAATTCGCTCAATCACGGCTTGCTTTTTCGTATTGATGTCATCAGATTCATCTACATCGTAGTACAGTAAAAATTTAACCGCATCTGCTCCTGCATCTTTGAGGCGTTTCACACTTGCATTTTCAATTAAACGTGGTAAGCGGCCCGGTCTTGTCTTGTCATAACCGGTTTGCTCATAAGATAAGATTAAACCTGACGTCGCAGCATTCGCCTGTGCTGCTTCTAGGCCAAACTCGGGATCTACTAGAAAACTAGATCCATACGGTGTTAAAACTTCCGATACCAGTTTCTTAAAAAGTGATAAATTGTGATCACTCGCTTGATCCCCAAGTAACTTTCTTAATGCGCCCCGTTGATCCACTGCAATGGCTGCATATATCCCCTTGTCATCCACTAACCGACTTAAATCTTTTCTTCCCATTCATATCTCTCCACTTCTATTTCAGATTTAATTTGATTGACTTGTTCAATATCAATATGTCCAGTGGCTTGTTGTAATGCGTTTGACGTTCCACATGCTAAAGCTTGACGGATTAAATCTTGTGGCGCTAAATTTTCATAAACACCGTATGCAATACCAGCAACAGTTGAATCCCCAGAGCCGACAGGATTGATGACTTCTTTATGTGGCAACGTTGCGCGATAAATTGTATTTCCCCATTTGACCAGTGCCCCCGCTGCACCTAATGTGAGAAAAACATCCATCTCTGTAAAATAAGCATGTGTTTGTAGCATTTGTGCACATTCTGCAATCGTGAGCTGTTCTTTACCGATTAACATCTCAAATTCTGCCTGGTTCGGCTTAATACAATGTACCGGTAAATCGGCTTCCAACAATAATTTAAGTTCGCTTGCATGCGTATCCACAATATTATAACTATGTTGAAAGGCACTTAGGATGTGAGCGACATGTTCAAATTTTGAGCGGCCTTCAAATTGAGGTGAGCTCCCACTCACCGTCATCACTTTGACCTCTTGTGCACGCTCGTTCAAAATTTCATAATAACGTTGCTGATCATATTCAGTAATTAATGGTCCCGCTTCCAACACTTCTGTTTGACCATTACCATCATTGATTGCTAGACTTTGTCTCGTTTCCCCATGAATAGAAGTAAATGCTGAAACGACACCCATATCTTGCAATGTTTTAGCAATCCATTGTCCATTGGCGCCCCCTAAATAACCATATGCACAGTAATTTGCACCTAATTGATGTAAAACCTTAGTGACATTTATCCCCTTCCCACCAGGGTTTTTGATTTTCTGTTTGACACGATTGACGCCTCCAACTTCAATCGGATCAATCATATACGTGATATCAACAGAGGGATTAAAAGTATGTGTTGCAATCATAGGCTCAACCCTCAACCGGATAAATCGTGACACCTTTAACAACACGGTTGATAAAGCCATCAGGACTTGGGTTATCAGGATTTAAACCGAGTGCTACGGAGCGTTTAGCTGCAAGCAATTGCCCAAAAATCAAATATTGCAATGCTAATTCCATATCTGTGAGCTCTTCAGACTGAGGTAATTTGACTGCATTGTCATCATCATTTACTTGCGCATCTAAAATATAAGTTTGATAGCGATCTTTGACTTGTCCAACTTCTTGGATTAAATCTTTTTCGTATTGACGACGATAAGGCTGATTACTGCGCAACATAATAAAAAAGGCATCTGCACTTAATCCTGCTTTCGGACCATGTCTAAAGCCGAGTGTCGTTTCACGTGCAATCTCAGTTTGACCTGCCGTTAATTCATTGAGTTTTAAACTCACTTCTTTTGTAAGTTCGCCAATTAAACCTGTTCCAACATAGAACACTTTCGAAAAATCCAACTGACTCACTGTTTCGGCTTGAGATTCTAGCCAATCAAAATTAGATGCCGCAATGTCAAAGAATTTTGGACTCACTTTACCACCGAATAATAAATAGCTCGCGAATAACATGGATGAAAAGCTAGAAGTCATCGCTAAAGATTTATCATTCGTTTCATCAGGTAAAATCACTTTAAAGACATTGTTAGCGTTTTCATGATAAGCCCCTAAAAATCCATCTTTATTATTTGTAATAAACAAATGATAAACATGGCTCGAAAGTTGGTTGGCAATCTCAACTGTTGCTTTTGTTTCTGGACTGTTACCAGAACGCGCAAAAGACACTAACAGATATGCCGTTTGTTGATCAATATAAAGTTGTGGGTCCGTAACAAAGTGCGTTGTCGGAACTGACTCAAATTCAAAATTCGGTAAGACATCGGTATGACGTGCCATGCGGGCTACATCACCCACATAAGCGCTTGAACCTGCACCCGTAAAGAGTACTTTTAATTTTTTATCTTGATTTTCTTGCTCTATTTTGGCAATAAATTTTTCAAATCGTGCTTGTTGCGCTTGCACTAAATCATATGTTTTCTTTAAAGTTGCTGGTTGTTGCTTAATTTCACGATAAGTATGTGTATCATGTAACACAACAATCCCTCCTTGACTCATTCTTTTACATTAACTTGACCGTATATTTATATTTATGGCCGCTTGCGACACTTTGCGTAAATTCAATCACCGCATCGTCCATATAGCTAAAGCGTTCGATAAACATACAACTATCATCAACGACACCATTCAACAGTTTGGCATCTTCACGACTCAATTTACTCGCTGTTAAATTTTCATAAGCATTCGTAATTTGAATCCCATAATGTTGATTGAGTGTTTCATATAGCGAAACTTTATTGAAGTCAAACTGCTCTAATCCTTCACAATACCGCATCGGTAAATAGCTAATTTCATATATTAAAGGCACATCATTAGAAAGGCGTATGCGCTTTAATTCATAAACGTATTGATAAGGGGTTAACTGCATTTTCTCTTGTAAAAATGGCGTAGATGGGATGAGTTTAATGCTTAACATTTTCGTACTTGCCTTATCACCATTCTTCTCAATTTCATCTTTAAAGCTGTAAAGCTCATTCAAAAATTGATTATATTGACTTCCCAGTACAAATGATCCCTTACCATGTTCACGTTTAATAATCCGATCCTTTTCTAAACGTTCTAATGCTTCGCGCACTGTAATACGACTTACACCGAATTGCTCGCACAGATTGCGCTCTGAAGGTATCTTATCTCCCTCCTTAAATTCTCCTGATTTAATACGCTCGTGTATCCCTTGATAAATTTGATAATACAAGGGCATTTTCTCTGACATGACCTTCACCACCTACTGGTTATAACCACTTAAAGCATAAATGTAAATTTGCCATTTTGTCAAGAGCTATTCTGGTTATTAGTCATCTCCACGCAACAAATCTTTTTTGTTTTATATTGATATTTTGAACATTTAGATACTTTTCATTATCTTTTCACACTAAAAAAAATAAAATTTTAAATTTTTTTGAGATGTATTAGTGGTTATAACCACTTAATCATTTTCTACTTTTTTCACATTTCACAAAAGTCACTAAACTAAAGAAGCAGCGTACAATTTACACCTTTTTCACACAGCATAGTCCCCCTAAAAACTGGTATTAAAATTTTTCCTTTTGTTCTCTAAAAGCTTGAAACGGCAGTATTGTAAGGGTTTACAAAAAGTGAAATAAATTATATATTCAAGCCAATGACTTATTAGGAGGCGTGGTAAAAAATGATTCATAGACAACAAATTTTCAGTATTCGAAAGTATGCCATTGGGACTTCATCGATTTTACTCGGACTAACATTTTTCATTTCCGCATCCGCAACAGCGTCAGCTTCTGAATTGAAAAATGACCTAGCAAATCAAGATACTGACGTTAGCCCACAAGCAACTATTGACGGTCATATTTCAAAAGAGAGATTAAATGCTTCACAAACAGAAACAAAAACAGCTGACACTCAAGCTTTAGGCGCTCAGGCCATCAGCCCCACAGAACAGGCAAAGCCGCAAATAGATAAAACGGCGAACTCAACCCAAACAGATCACACAGAGTAAGTCTTCGCAAAATGAGCAAGTTCATACACAGGCGACATCGCTTTCAGCAAAAAATGCACAAAATACTTCTTCCTTACACGCACCTGTTCACCATTCTGATGTTGTCCAAGCGCAACCGACAACACCTAGCGAAGCCCCTCTATCGCACAGTCCTAAAGAAATGCGCCGTCCTCAAGCGACAGCTGCACCCCTTTCACGGCAAAACCAAACAGCGACTGCACGCAAAACAAACAGTAGTACACACCCACAAACTACGCATATCGTATCTTCTCTAGATACATTACAATCCCAACAAATGAAAGTTGAAGTTGATCAAAACTTCCCAGCCATTAAACAATATAAACTGAAGAATGGCAAAACGATTCCCGGACAAGTAGTAGATTCATCTCAAATTATTGTCAACGGAGAAATCATCAAGCCTACTGTGTCTTACAAGAAATTAAATGACCATACCGCTGAATACATCCTACACGCAAAAGATGATAATCATGCTATTAACAGCGATTTTAAATTTCAGTTATCCGTTATTGATCGTACAATTGACTTAAAAATGACAGATTATCATAGCAACAATCCAGACGTTATCGTACGTTCATTTGGCTTTATGAATCAATCACTTGTTTCCGTCAATAGCCAACAAAAACAGGCTCAACTGCAAACTACAAAAATGTCAACAAACACTATGGTGAGTGGTGACCGATTATACACAATTGATGACAAATTCGAACCCAACTTTAGTGACATGATGATGTATGGTTTCGTTTCAAACAATCAATATAGTGCTGGGTTATGGAGTAACGCACAAATTGGTGTCGGTGGTAACCAAGACTTTATTCGTGTGACAGCCACTGGCGTTCAAACAAAAGAGGGCGTATCTGTAGGCTTAGGTGCCACACCATGGATTTTACAACCTTCTCTTGCGCACCAAGATGCTAAAACACAAGGTTTACTACCACATATTAAAATCGCCATTGCTGAAGATGAAAACCATGATGGGAAAATCGATTGGCAAGATGGCGCCATCGCATACCGTGACATTATGAATAATCCATTCAAATATGAAGAAGTTCCTGATTTAGTCGGCTATCGTATTGCAATGAATTTTGGGTCACAAGCCCAAAATCCTTTCCTAAAAACATTGGACGGTGTCAAAAAGTTTTACCTTAACACTGACGGTTTGGGGCAATCTATTTTATTAAAAGGTTATAACAGCGAGGGCCATGACTCAGGCCATTTAGATTATAGCCATATCGGTGAACGAATGGGCGGCGCTGAAGATTTGAATACCCTTCTATCCATAGGCGCACAGTATGGGGCACGCTTTGGTGTGCATATCAACGCTTCAGAAACATATCCAGAATCTAAAGCATTCAATCCTGATTTATTAAAGAAAAATGAAGATGGCACTTATAGTTACGGTTGGAATTGGCTCGATCAAGGCTTTAATATTAATGCTGATTATGATTTAACCCACCAACGTCAAGCACGATTCCAAGCACTCAAAGATGTTGTTGGAGAACGCCTTGATTTTATTTATGTCGATGTATGGGGTAACCAACAATCTGGAGATAACTCTGCTTGGCCTTCTCATCAATTAGCTAAAGAAATTAATGACTTAGGCTGGCGCGTCGGTGTCGAATGGGGACATGGTATGGAATACGATTCAACCTTCCAACACTGGGCAACAGATATAGCATATGGAACTTACGAAAATAAGGGCATTAATTCTGAAGTCGCACGTTTTATACGTAACCACCAAAAAGATTCATGGGTAGCAAATCATGCTGAACATTCAGGAGCAGCAGATTTCCCATTATTAGGTGGCTATAACATGAAAGACTTTGAAGGTTGGCAAGGACGAAATGATTTTAAGACTTATATTAAAAATATCTTTGACGTCGACGTCCCCACTAAATTTTTACAGCATTATAAAGTCATGCGTATTGAAAATGGCCACCCTGTCAAAATGACAGCAAATGGAAGAACGATTGAATGGACGCCTGAAATGACAGTTGATTTACAGAACAATACAGGCGACAAAGTCACTGTCCAACGCAAGTCAAATGACTATGAAAATGATATTAACAACTATCGTTCACGCACCATTTTACTCAATGGTCACACTGTATTAGATGGCGACAACTATCTCATTCCTTGGAATTGGGATGCGAATGGACAACCACTCACAGGAAGTGAACAAAAGCTCTATCATTGGAATAAAAAAGGTGGTTCATCAAGTTGGGAACTTCCTGATTCGTGGCACACGAATCAAGTCATTTTATATGAATTGACTGAAACAGGACGAACAAACATGAAAATCATCCCTGTCACAAATAATCATATTAAACTGGATCATATCAAAGCAGAAACGCCTTATGTGATTTATCAAGTTCCACAGCCGAAACAACAAGAAGTCAATTGGAGTGAAGGCATGCATATTAAAGATGCTGGGTTCAATTCACAAAAACTTGATGCATGGCATATCAGTGGTGATGTCGAACAAGTGGGTATCAATCAATCTGTAGCGCACAATCATCTACTTAAGATTGACAGCCCGAAACAAAAGACTCAGTTAACACAGCAACTTACAGATTTAAAACCAGGCCAACGTTATGCACTTTACATCGGAGTCGACAACCGTAGTAAATCTCAAACACAAATTGCAGTTTCACACCAAGGCCAAGTTTTAGCGACAAACCAAACGCAACAATCGATTGCGCAAAACTACGTCAAAGCGGATGCACATAATACAAGTAAAGCGTCAGAAACTTATAAAGACGGCGGTAGCTACTTCCAAAATATGTATTTGTTTTTTGTCGCACCTCAAGATGGACAAGTTGATTTCATTATCAGTCGAGAAGCAGGTAAAGGGGCTACTTATCTGGATGATATTCGTATCGTTGAAAATCCTTCAATACTTATGCGTGACGGCGTTTTTCAACAAGATTTCGAAACTGTCCCTCAAGGGTTATTCCCATTTGTTGTTTCTGAAGTTGAAGGGGTAGAAGATAACCGCACACACTTATCCGAAAAAAATGCACCTTATACACAACGAGGATGGAACCATAAACGCGTTGACGATGTCATTCAAGGACATTGGTCACTTAAAGTGAATGGGCAAGCAGGCAAAAATAAAATGGTCATTCAGACAATTCCTCAAAATTTCTATTTCGAACCCGGTAAAACATATGAAGTCTCATTTGATTACGAATCTGGTTCTGATAATAGTTACGCTTTTGCAGTAGGTCACGATGATATTTCAAAGAATCGAAATTTCAAAGTTACACCATTAAAAAATACAATCGATCATCCCCATGCACAACGTGTGACATTCCAAGTGACTGGAAACGAAAATGGACAAACATGGATTGGCATATATTCGACAGACGTTCAACCTGATACAAGAGGTGTCAAAGATAATGGGCAAGTCAATTTTGAAGGAACAAAGGATTTTATTCTCGATAATTTGATTATCCGACCAATCGATGAAGTTATCGATAACAATCCTTCAACAGACAACCCTTCACATCCGAGTGGCGATGGTTCTACTGACAACACAAGGCTCCCTAATAAACCAACTGGTCAGCAAATAAAACAGGAACCTATTGGAGAAACAGCTCAATCAAGCTCACCATCCCACAAGGTAACAACGGATCAACATGAATCGACAACAGACAACGCACAATCATCAGCTTCAACAGACACTGAAATTTCATCAGCACAACAGAAACAAAACGGTGTCGCAACAATTTCAACGGATCCGTCTTATGTCCGTACATCAACAACCATCTCATTTGAAAATCATGGGCAAGTTGTAAAACATACAACGCAAGGTACAAATACAATCATTAAAGCATCAGCTGACCAAATGCGTGTTGAACAACTTAACGCACAACTTCCAGATACAGGTGCATCATCTAAAACATCAACACCACCATTACTCATGGTAATGATTGGCTTTTTCACTACTGTATTAGGACTTCACCATACACGTCGTAAAAAGCAAAAACAGCATTCTTAAACATTTTTAGACATGGGCTGAGGGCCTCCAGTTCCTTTCAAAAATTGCACTTACCTGTTTAGTTTTTTAATATTTATTGCCAAAAGTGCTATCTCAAGTTAGGTTTGTCCCAGCTCCATTAGAAATTCAATTTAGCCTCATTAGTCTGAATACATGCTTTGCACCTCTCTACTAAGTATTGTTATAGTACAGTTAACAAAGATATCTGCATTTGATGCATCAAACCCCTCACTACTGGCAAAGTGAGGGGTTTTTAGTGCGATTATGTCGCCTATTTATCGTTGTGCTTACGTAATCCATGTGCATAAAATGCATTCTTTTTTATATCTAATCATAAAGTTGTCATTATCATTAATCTCGAAAACATCGCTTTGAGCAATACATTTTCATTTTTATATACAATGTATTATTGTACTTACCAAACGGAATTAGTTCCGTTTTCTAATCTACTTTGTTGGGTATTTAGATAATCCATATGACATTGACGTTTTTTAGCGTCATCTGTTAAATATGGGCGCGTCATTTTGAAGGGAGTTAATGAAGATGTATGATTTTACGAAGTTAGAAACATTTATCGGTTTGAATAAGCCCGCTCATTTCGAACCGACGTTAGAGAATTTGAACCATTATATTCGTCAATATGTGTTACATGTGCCGTTTGAAAATATCAATGTTCAAAATCGTTTACCTCTTGCTGTGAATAATGCATCCATGATTCAAAAAATAACAGAACGTCATCAAGGGGGAATCTGTTATGAAAACAATCGACTCACATATGAATATTTGAGTCAGCACGGCTATGATATGCATTTCATTGCGGCTACTGTTAATCAAGGTGAAGAAAAAGGATGGGCTGCTGAAAATGTTCATATGACAACCATTGCAACACTCAATGGATCACGTTATTTAGTTGAAACCGGCTTTGGCGAATCCCCTTTAATGGCGGTTCCACTTAATGGCGATATTGTAGAAGATACAGCAAAACGACAGGTTTATAAAATCAAATATATCGATGATACAACATTTGATTTACTTAAAAAAGTGAAAGATCAATGGGTCATTCAATATCGTGCGGTTGATCATTATTTAAAATTTAGAGACTTTGAAAATGCCATGGTTTATAACCAAACAAGTTTAGATTCACATTTTGTAACGGACCCTTTACTTGTTAAAAATTGGGAAACAGGTCATGTAACGATGACAGGAAGAAATTTAACAGTGACTGACCAAGGTAAAAAAGAAAAACATCCCGTGACTCGAGAAAACTATCGTCAATTTTTAGCTGATTATTTTAACATTACGCATACACCGATTTTATTTTTTGAACCTGAGGAAACAGAATAGAGAGAAAGGAAGCCTTAAACATGGAATTGCCTTATATAGATAAATTGGATCGTGACTTACGTGACTTGGCCTCAACAATGTATGGCGCCACACTTTCAGACGAAACTTTGCAAGCTTATCGTGATCAAGTACTTCGCCATGCCAAGACCTCAGTTGACGCCAACTTGGATGTAACGATTGATAAGCAAACTTTATCGACTGAAGCAGGAGAGGTAGATGTGTTGCTATTCAACCCCCATCAAAGTCAACAACGACGGCCTGTTTATCTCTATATGCATGGCGGTGGCACAATTTCTGGTGGTGCCCATTTGGATAATCAAGACAATGCACGTCTTGCACACGACCTTGGTTGTCTCGTTGTGTCTATTGACTATCACCTTGCCCCTGAAACCGTATTTCCCGGGCAATTAAATGAATGTTATGGTGTGTTAAAGTGGCTCGTTCAACATGCGGATGCGCTATATATCGATGTGTCACGCATTGCCATTGGCGGTAGTAGCGCAGGCGGATTACTCTCTGCTAGCTTGGCACAACTCGCACAAGACCGTCATGAAATCCATATCGTATTCCAAAATTTGCATATTCCAATGCTGGACATTGCGACAACCTATCAACGTCCCGCTAACCCTTATGTAGGTCATTACGGTTGGACATATGAAATGAATGCATTTGCTTGGCAACAGTATCTCGGCGAAGCATTCGAAAAAACAACGCTTCCACCTTATGCAGTCCCTGCGCAAAGACAAGATGTGTCACAATTACCTGCGACACTGATTACGGTAGGCAGCTTAGATTTATTTGTCGATGAAGCAATTCAGTATGCACAGCGTTTAATACAAGCAGGTGTATCGACTGAACTGCATGTATATCCTGGCTTATTTCATCTTGGCGAACTCATTCCTGAAGCACGTGTGGCACGCCAAATCTATCATGATCGTGTCAATGCGTTGAAACGGGCATTTTATGACTAAAACGTGCTAAGCGTCTGAATCCGGATTGTAACTGCACTTTTCAAGTGATATGCCAATGATTCAGACGCTTATGTTTTATCTCTTATTTTATGTGATACTGAGCATACGATCTAAACTTTGTTTCGCATACTTTGCAGTTTCTTGGTCTACCTTAATAATTTGATCTCGGTCTCCATCCATAATCTTATCTAAACACCACGCAAGATGAGGTAAATCAATGCGATTCATTGTCAGACACGCACACATCAGTGGGTTTAACGATTCAATATGCAGATCGGTATACGTCTTTTTCAATCGCTCTACAAGATTCATCTCTGTTCCAATAAGCCAATGCGACCCCTTTGGTGCATTTTTAATCTTATCGATAATATAACGTGTCGAACCTGCATAATCAGCTGCTTGAACCACATCAAACGGACATTCTGGATGCACGAGCACGTTCACTTCTGGATTTTTTTCACGCCCTATTTCAATATGCGCTTTATGAAATTTCTCATGAACAGAACAATGTCCTTTCCACAATACAATACGCAATTGATCATGACGTCCATCATAATCTAATTGTTTTTTTATTGGATCCCAGACTGCCATGTGTTCTAAAGGTACACCTAAATCATAGGCCGTATTGCGACCTAAATGTTGATCAGGCAAAAACAAAATCGTTTTACCTTGTTGCAACGCCCATTTGACAACTGATTTTGCATTGCCACTTGTGACGCAAGAGCCTCCATGTTCACCAACAAATTTCTTAATGGCTGCTGTCGAATTAACATAAGTGAGTGGCAAAATATCTAGATGATAGTGTTGTGTGAGGACATCATAGCTATGAAGCGCTTGTTGAATATTCGCCATATCCGCCATGGAACACCCTGCAGATAAATCGGGCAAATAAATATCTTGATGGTCGTCTGTGAGTATGTCTGCCGTTTCTGCCATAAAATGCACACCGTTAAATACAAAATATTCCGCTTGCGTGTTTGCTTTACAAATACGTGCTAACTCTAATGAATCACCCGTAATATCAGCAAATTGAACCACTTCATCTTTTTGATAATGATGTGTCGGCATAAACAAACGGTCTCCCAACGTGTCTTTAATCGATTGAATATGATTTTTCAACTCTTCCTGCGTCATTTGCAAATAGTGTTCAGGAATAGATTTTGTCGCTGTTAACATCGGATTAAACATTTACATCACAACCTTTGCAGAAATATCAAGCGCTTTTGAAGCATAAAATAAAGCACCCATAGAAATAAAATCAACACCCGCTTTGGCATACGCGACAACATTCTCTTCGTTGATATTGCCCGAAGCCTCTGTTTGAATAAAGTCTGGAACGAGATGAATATGTTGCTGTATCCATTCGGGTTGTTGATTATCAAACATAATGACATCTACACCTGCTGCTATCGCTGTTTTCAACATCGTTTCATTTTCGATTTCAACTTCTAGCTTATCCATTGGTCCTAAAAAGCCTTTAGCTTTTTCAATCGCTTCTTTCATGGAGCCACTAAAATCAATATGATTATCTTTTAACATCAAACCATCATTCAACGAACGTCGATGATTCAATCCGCCTCCAACGGTTACCGCATACTTTTCAAAGATTGCTAGTCCAGGCGTTGTTTTACGTGTATCGACAATGCGTGCATCGGTATGGGCAATTTGTTGTGAGATGCGTTGTGTCATCGTCGCAATCCCAGACATGCACTGTATTAAATTTAATACGATACGTTCCATCGTTAAAAGTGTCGGGATCGTGCCTGTAATTTCTGCGATAACATCTCCAGCCTGCACTGATGCACCATCTTTAATCTTTTGATCCACTTCAGTCGTTGGATCGAGTAATGCAAAAGCTTCTGCAATGATGACTTCCCCACAAAATATGCCCGCTTCTTTCGCTTTAATCATGAGTGTGCCTTCTGAATAACGATCAAAAATGCGCGTCGCTAAATCTCCCTGTTGGTTATCTTCAATGTAATATTGATTGATTTTTTCTCTGACGGACAACCGATTCAACATGTTCTTGACCTCCCCTATTCATTTCTATCACTTTGTCTTGCCATGCTGTTTCACGTGTTGGATAATCTTTTCGATAATGTACACCTCTTGACTCTTCTCGCCTTAATGCGGAATGACATATCGTCTGTAACAACTTGAGAATACTGTAATTTTGCCATATTTCATGCGTTACTGTGCTTGTTTGGGGTGCATCATTTAATAACGTTTCAATCATTTGCAAATAGTGTGCCATCGCTTTTTGTTCACGCTCGACACCTAAAACTTCAAAGCTATATTGTTGTACTTTTTGCACATGCTGTCGCTCAATGATTGGAATATGACACACTTGTTCTTGTGGTTCCCAATCTACAGATACCAACTGTTGATTAATCACTTCCGCGCAGTTCGCTCCCATGACTAAGCCTTCTAACAATGAATTACTCGCTAAACGATTCGCACCATGGAAATTAGTACACGCGGCTTCCCCAATCGCAAATACATTCTCGATTTGCGTTTGACCATGAATATTTGCTTGAATCCCTCCTACCGTATAATGCGCACCGGGCGTAATAGGGATTCTTTTTTCTGCTAATGTTTGAGGCATGTCCCGTTGGATTGCTTTAAAAATGGTAGGAAAGCGTTGTTCAAAATGTGCCACTTCACTGATGTCGATGTAACATTGGTGACCTTGCTGTTGTTGTTGAAAGATAGCACGACTCGTCACATCTCGAGGTGCCAAACTTTTCATAGGATGAATATCATCCATGAATGCAACATTCTCATCATTGATTAACACGCCTCCCGCGCCACGTACAGCTTCCGAGACGAGACCATAAGCTTGATCAGGCGTCCCCAACAAGGTTGGGTGAAATTGTATCATCTCCATACTTTCTAGTGTCAATTGATGACGTAAAGCAATCACAGCACCGGTCGCCACACTCTCAGACACATTCGAATGCGTCGTAAAAACATTACTCACACCTCCAGATGCAAATACCACAGCATCAGCTTCAATCATGCGCTGAATTTGATTTTCATCGATAGCTAAAACACCACACACTTCATTATGACTATTTTTGACAAGGTCGATGACTTCCATCGCTTCGTAAATTGTGAGACGTGGATGACTCAAATGATGAACCATATGTTGTGCGATGAAATAACCCGTCTGATCACCACCTGCATGTAAAATTCTAGGCAGCTGGTGTGCACCTTCCATACCATAAAGCAAGTGTTGCATTTCATCTCTATCAAACGGTAAACCCTCATCTATCAACTGTTCGATGAGCGGATAACTTTGTTGGATCACCGTTTTAAGCATGTGAAGATCTCCCATTTGTGCACCCGCTTCGAACGTATCACGCGCATGCTGTTCACCTTGATCTTCTTCATATTTTGAAAAACAAATGCCTCCTTGTGCAAAGTAACTATTATTCTGACTCAGGTGATCTTTAGTCACACAAACCACTTCAATGTCTGATTTCAAAGCGCGTATGAATGATAAAGCCGCAATACCACTACCAACAATAATAACACGCAATTTGTTTACACCTATATTTACACTAATATATACATATATGTTAACATTTGTATACGCACTGATTTTGTCACAAAAAAACGATAAATGCAAGTGGAGGAAAAAATAATGATTTATTTAGACAATGCGTCGACAACTAAACCTGATTCTGAAGTGCTATCGCTCTATCAAGAAGCACAAGCCTCAATGTACTTTAATAGCGAAAGTCTACACATTGGCGGAGAAATGATAAAAGAAACACTCCATTCATGTCGGACTTATATTCAACGCTACTTTAATACGACGAAAGAGATCCTTTTTACGACAAGTGGTTCACACGCCAACTTAATCGCGATACAAAATTATTTAGCGTCTCACGAACAAGGGACTGTCGTAGTCTCCCCTTATGAACACCCTTCTATATGGGCTGCACTGGCACCATACGAACCTCAAATTACAGTCGTTCAAATGCCATTAAACGACCAGGCTGAGATTGATATCGTTGCGCTCGAACAGTTGCTCAATCAAGACACTTTATTAGTCATCGCACAGCACGTTAATTCTGAAACAGGCTACATCTTACCTATTGAAGCGATAGCGAAACTGGCACATCAGTACCATATTCCTTTCCATGTGGACGGTGTTCAAGCCGTACAAAAGATTGAACGCCCATCACTCGATCAGATCTGTACTTCCTATTCGTTTTCTGGGCATAAATTTCATGGGACAAAAGGGAGCGGTGTACTCGCCATATCTCACGCTTATGTCCGTCCTTTAAATCCACATTATTTTCATGAACAGGGAACACGTAATGGCACATTAGACTTGCCTAGTATCCTTGCGCTGACAAAGGCTTTGACCTTAACGTCGCATTTCGACCATTTACAACGTCTCCACCACTATGCAAAACAGCGCGCTGAAATGATTGGTTTCACAGTCTTAACGTTTAAACAGCAAGCACCCCATATTTTAGGTTTAATGACACCTCACTTTGAAGGTCAATGGTTAATGCAGTCACTGTCTAGTCGGAATATATGCATTTCCACTGGAACAGCCTGTGGTCATGGGGTATTATTGAGTCAAGGCCTGATTCATAAAATTCAAAATGATCAACTAGAACCTGATCAATATATTAGAATTTCATTTTCAAAAGAGACGACAATCGATGAAATTGATCAGTGCTTTAGTCAAATTGATCATATTTTCAAAGGGGTGCCCATCCATGAGTCCAGCTGAAAAAAGACGCAAAAAAATAGTCGAGCTTCTCAAACATTCGGATAGACCCATTAAAGGCGCATATCTTAGTGAAATGTTTGGCGTTTCTCGACAAATAATTGTTAAAGATATTTCTCACTTAAAAACACAAAATTATCCTATTCACTCTACTAGTAAAGGTTATTTCTTCAATGATAAACCTCAAGGTAGACCGTTTAAACGTGTCATCATGTGTGAGCATGACCACACGCAAATCGAAAAAGAGTTAACAACCATTGTTGAAAATGGTGCCATGATTGATAATGTCTCTGTCGAACACCCTATTTACGGTACGATTCAAGCTGAATTGATGATTGAATCCATTGAAAATATTCAATCCTTTGTTGAGGATATGGCAAAATATCAAGGCACAATGTTAGCAGAACTAACAGACTTGATTCATTTGCATACCATTTCAGCAGATTCCGAAAAAATACTTGATAATGCCGTTCGTGACCTACAACAACAAGGCTTTATCGTTGACGTTCAATCATAATAAAAGATGACGCATCAACGATTTGCGCTCAAAACAAAGCCATCATTAGTTGCCACAACTTCAAACACGCGTTGTGGCTCACTTATCTATAAAAAATATGCTCCTTTCAAAGTTCCCATGCTTTCAATGTTCACTTTGAAAAGAGCATATTTTCATTTTCAAGATCGAAGTATCAGCTGAAGACGCATCTTCAAACGCTGTATAGCTGTGTAATTGGTATCGCAAGCCTCAACTTACATAATGCCAATCAGTTTCATCCAAAGCGAGCCAATACCTAACCAAATAATAAAATAAACGATACTTAATATAAAGTTCATCGTCCACCAACGCTGTTGACTGACATAGCCTGACGCAAAAAGAATAGGTGCAGGTCCACTACTATAATGCGTTGTGGATGCAAGTAAGTTACCAAAAAAGCCGAGCATCAAAGCACTGAACAATGGTTGCGCACCCGCTGCTATTGCGACACCCAATAACGCTGCGTACATCGCACTGACATGTGCAGTCGCACTTGCAAATAGATAATGTGAATAAAAATAGAAGATGACTAAAATAACCAATACAATAGGCCAGCTGAGTCCACCTAGGCTGTGCGCAATCGCATGACTCAACCAAGGAATGAAGCCCAATTCATTCAATTGACCAGCCATAAGTACCAGTACTGAGAACCATATTAAAGTATTCCAAGCCCCTGTTTCATTAAGAATATCTTTCCAATTCAAAACACCGGTTAAAAGTAATAAAGATAATGCAATAAAAGCAGTGAGCGTTGTATCAATATGTACAAAACTTCCAATAATCCACAGAACAAGCGCAATTAAGAAAATTCCGATCATAAACTTTTCTTGTAATGCGATGTTCCCCATTTTTTCTAATTCTTTTTCTGCCCAACTTTTGGCATTTGGTGTTTCTTTAATCGTTGGAGGATAGATTTTATAAATAATAAACGGCACAACAATTAAAGAAATCAAACCCGGTACTAAAGCGGCTAAAAACCAATTCATCCATGTAATTTGTACTTTAGCTGTACTCTCTGCAAGATTTTGTGCTAATGGGTTACCCGCCATAGCTGTTAAAAACATTGCTGCTGTAATCAAATTACCTTGGAACTCTGTAAAAATAAGAAAAGCCCCCATTTTACGTTCCGTATGATCTTTTGGTGACGAACCAAATGATTCCGATAAGGATTTAATGATAGGGTACATAATTCCCCCTGCACGTGCAGTATTACTAGGTGTTGCAGGTGCCAAAATCAAATCCACACCGACTAACGAATAAGCTAAGCCGAGGGTTTTCTTACCAAATATTTTAACAAAATGTAATGCGATCCGTTGTCCTAGCCCTGTTTTCACAAAACCTCTTGAAATAAAAAACGCGATCGCAATCAACCAAATGCTATTGTTACCAAACCCTTGCACAGCCGTTTTCATATCAACAATGCCACAAGCGACCATCAGTGTAAAACCGATAATTGAAACAGCGCCAATCGGCATCGGCTGCGTAATACAAGCAATAATCGTTGCTACGAAAATCGCAAACATATACCATGCTTGAGGATCCACTGCGTCAGGCTTGAAAGGCGTCAATGCCCAAATTAACAAACCTACCACAATCGGAATAATAAATTTATGATACTTCACATTGCTTTCCATAACCATCTTCCTTTTATTTTTTTAAATGATTACTATAAACCAATAGTAACATAGCCCGTTCTCATAAATAAATCGAAACTCTTAAAATATTCACAGTTTTTTAACAAATTTAAAATTAAGAATAAAAATGCTTATATGCTAACGTTTTTCTATGCATATTATAATAATAATTCACTTATTTTCTATTAAAAATTTATTTTCTTCACATGAAAAACCTTTACCTTTTTATAAGAGTATACTATAATGATTGTGAAATTATTCACAATATAGTGGGAGGTATTCAATATGACTACAGTAGTAAAAGAACAGAAACAAGAAACAGAAGTTTTTGAAATGATTCATTTGCTCGCTCAAAACGGCCAAGCTGCCCTTGAAGGACTCTCAAAAAAATCACAAGCTGAAATTGATCACATCGTTCATGAAATGAGTATGGCTGCGGTGGATCAACATATGGCACTTGCTCGCCATGCTTGTGAAGAAACAGGACGTGGTGTATACGAAGACAAAGCCATTAAAAACCTCTATGCATCTGAGTATATTTGGAACTCCATTAAAGATGATCAAACTGTCGGTATCATTGATCAAGATGACCAAAGAGGTTTAACATATGTCGCTGAACCTGTCGGCATCATTTGTGGGGTAACACCAACAACAAACCCAACATCAACAACTATCTTCAAAGCAATCATAGCGATTAAAACAGGTAACCCAATCATCTTCGCTTTCCACCCAAGTGCACAACAATCTTCAAAAGCAGCAGCTCAAGTTGTTTTAGAAGCAGCCATCCGTGCCGGCGCACCAGAACATTGTATTCAATGGATTGAACATCCATCAGTTGAAGCGACAAAACAATTAATGAACCATGAAAGCATCGCATTAGTATTAGCAACAGGTGGTTCAGGAATGGTTAAATCTGCTTACTCAACAGGTAAACCTGCTTTAGGTGTTGGACCGGGTAACGTCCCTGCTTATGTTGAAAAATCTGCTAAAATTAAACGTGTTGTCAACGATATCATCGGTTCTAAAACTTTTGATAATGGGATGATTTGTGCATCAGAACAAGCTGCAATAGTAGATAAAGACATCTATCAAGAAGTTAAAAAAGAATTCGAAGCACATCAATGTTATTTTGTGAAAAATAATGAGCTCAAAAAATTAGAAGCAGCTGTGATGAAGGAAGACCGCTCTGCAGTACGCCCTGACATCGTAGGACGTCCAGCTGTAAAAATTGCTGAAATGGCCGGAATTAAAGTACCAGAAGGCACAAAAATGTTAATCGCTGAACTAAAAGGTGTCGGTGAAGACTATCCTTTATCAAAAGAAAAACTCTCACCTGTCCTTGCGATGGTCAAAGCAACTTCAACAGAGCACGCTTTTGATTTATGTGAAGCGATGCTACATTTAGGTGGCTTAGGTCATACAGCTGTAATTCATACTGAAGATGAACAACTCCAAGAAAAATTTGGTCTTAGAATGAAAGCTTGTCGTATTCTTGTAAATACACCATCATCTGCTGGAGGTATTGGTGATATGTATAATGAATTAATTCCTTCTTTAACTTTAGGCTGTGGTTCATATGGTAAAAACTCAGTTTCTCATAACGTTTCTGCAACAGACTTAATTAATATTAAAACGATATCAAAACGCCGCAACAATATGCAATGGGTGAAATTACCACCAAAAGTTTATTTTGAACAAAATGCACTTCTTTATTTAGCTGAAATGGATAAAGTAGAACGCGTGGTACTCATCTGTGACCCAGGTATGGTGGAATTCGGCTATGCCTCTTTAGTGGAAGGCGTCCTCAGACGTAGAAAAATCGAACCACAAATTAAAGTATTTAGTGAAGTTGAACCGAACCCTTCTACAGATACTGTGTATAGAGGTCTCGATATGATTACAACTTTCAAACCAGATACAATCATCGCGCTTGGTGGGGGTTCTGCAATGGATGCTGCGAAAGCAATGTGGATGTTCTTTGAGCACCCAGAAACATCTTTCTTTGGCGCTAAACAAAAATTCTTAGACATCCGTAAACGTACGTATAAAATTGGAAAACCTGAAAACACAAAATTCATTTGTATCCCTACAACTTCAGGTACAGGTTCAGAAGTGACACCATTTGCTGTTATCACAGATAGTGAAACACATGTGAAATACCCTCTCGCTGACTATGCGCTAACACCAGACATTGCAATTGTTGACCCGCAATTTGTGATGAGTGTGCCAAAAAGTGTAACTGCAGATACAGGGATGGACGTTTTAACACATGCCATTGAATCTTATGTATCTGTTATGGCATCTGATTATACAAGAGGCTTAAGTTTACAAGCGATTAAACTGACTTTTGAATATTTAAAATCATCTGTCGAAAAAGGGGATAAAATTTCAAGAGAAAAAATGCATAACGCTTCAACAATGGCAGGTATGGCATTTGCCAATGCATTTTTAGGTATCTCTCACTCAATTGCACATAAAATCGGTGGAGAATATCACATTCCACACGGACGTACAAATGCAATCTTATTGCCACATGTTATTCGCTATAATGCTAGAGATCCGCAAAAACACACACTTTTCCCTAAATACGAATTTTTCAGAGCGGATACAGACTATGCAGACATCGCTAAATTCTTAGGACTCAAAGGGAATACAACAGAAGAACTTGTGGAAGCACTTGCTACAGCTGTATATGAGTTAGGTCATTCAGTCGGAATAAAAATGAACTTAAAATCACAAGGTGTGACAGAAGAAGTACTCAATGCAACAATTGATCGTATGGCTGAATTATCTTATGAAGACCAATGTACAACTGCCAATCCAAAAGAACCTTTAATCAGCGAACTGAAAGGTATTATTCAAGCCGCTTATGATTGTGAAGCATAACGATTTTTCAGCATCACCTATTCAAATTTAAAATTCGGGGCGCCTGGGACATCGCTACACCTTTATCCGTAAACGACTCTTAACCCTCATAAAACCGATGAGGGACGCAGCCCAATTCAACTATACCAAAACTGCATTGTCTCGGACGCCCCATTATTGTCGATGTATCACTTTTAGTCATAAAATGCTGAAGAACGTTAAAAAAGATGGGACATCGATCCCATAATAAATAGCGCTAAGATGATTTTTAATAGAAAATTGTCTTAGCGCTTTCTTCTTATGATGAAACTTCGTATTATATGACTTCGCTTTCCGAGGGGACAACCTCAGCCTGTAATCTTCGGCTCATCCTGTTCCCTCAGGAGTCTCGTCATAAATACTTCGTTTGTATAAATTCCTAATAAATTAAAATAAAAAAGCCGAGACTTTTCCCTTTAGAAAAAAGTCTCGGCTTTTAAATATTACAATCGTTAATCTAATTCTGGTAATTTTGAAACTAACGCTTCACGGTTTGCTTCAAATTGTGGTGGTAACATTAATTTTTGACCTAATTGATCTTTAGGTTCATCACGGTCAAAACCTGGTCCAACAGTCGCAAATTCAAAAATGATATGACCGCGTTCTTTAGTGTATACCGCTTTAAAATAATTTCTATCTTTTACTTCAGTCACGTGGTAACCTTCGCCCACTAGATAGTTTTGCCAATCTTTTTGTACATTTTCATCATCCACAGACCACGCGATGTGATGTACTGTACCTACACCCCAACGGCCTTCTCTCATTGGTGTTTTCGGAATAATGATATGGTGTTTTAGTTCGCCCACTGTTTCAAAGTGGAACGCATCTTCAGTATGTTCAAGCTCTACTAAGCCTAAATCGTCTACTAATTCTTTTAATGTTTCAATAGGACGAAGTGATAGCAACACGGAACCATGAAAACCTAAAATACTATTCGTCTCACTTTCTTCATCGCTTTCCACTAATGCTAAATCAAGACCATGAATATCTTCAAATTCAATTGTTGGTCTTTGGAATAAAGATGTTTCTGTCACTTCTACATGATGGTCTTTAAGACGTTGAATCCAATAGTCTTTAGAATTTTTAGGGATTCTAAATGCAATACGACCTACTTGACCGCTTCCGACACGACCTTCTCTGGCATTCGCCCATGGGAAGAACGTAATCACTGTACCTGGGTCTACATTATCATTTGAAAAATATAAATGATATGTGCCTGGATCGTCAAAGTTCACTGTTTTTTTAATCAAACGTAAATTTAAAACTTCTTGATAAAATTGTTTATTTTCTTTTGGATGTCCTACAATTGCTGAGATATGATGGATATTTTTAATTGCTTCCATTTTGTTATCCTCCTTTTTCTGTTCACAGTATTTTGTCATTACTTCTCATTGTCATCTTGAATTGATTTGTAGTAACGAGACTTATCCGATTGTCCTTGAAAGCTCTTCGTATAAAAAGGCGGATCATCCGTTTTAGTCTCATCTGTTGTTAAAATGGCTCTATTTAAATGCATGACTTCCCCGTCTTTAACAAGAGAAAAATCTCCATATAAGAAAATCTCTCCATTGTCACCATAAGTGACTCTCGTTTCGTCGTGTGATTCTACCTCATTTGAAGCCAGCTCATAAGTTAACGCACCGCTTGGACAACGCTCAACCACTTCAGCGATATGTTCTGCAGTATCGTTATCCGGATTAATCCACGGTCTTTGATTGACATCGAACACATGACTTAATCCACGAACACACTCCGTCGCATGTACACATCGTTTAGGCTCAAAATAGACATTGATATCTGATCCGGTATACTTTTTCGCCAATGCAAACACTCCATTCATGGGTTTTAAAACAACATACCTGTATTAATTCATAAATGACAGTCATATCATTCAATACCTAGTATAATAATTATACTACATCGGATTATAACGAAAGTAAAGCAACATGTTCTCGCTGTTAAATTTGATAACACAACACCTATACCCAAATTGCATCTAAATACACTTTTCGTATAATATGAATCTTGTTCTCATTCCAAAATATAGTGTCCAATGATGGTTGATGTAATCTCATACTGATTATTACGCCTCAATCCAACGCACAAGAAAAGCAAAAGCAAACAAATCTTGCTGACTCATGTTCTCATAACGAATGCCCAGCCACTTTTGAAGAATATAAAAAACCCTAGATAAGGCGTTACCTTATCTAGGGCGATAGTGCGAGTGCACGCACTGTCTTTCATAACTCATAATCTTTAATTAATAAACAAATGATAGATGTCACACGTGAAACATTTTCTCTCTCTTCGGTTGTCTCATCCGTGCAATTTCAGTCATTTTTATATGCATTTAATTAAAGCATCATCGCTAATTTCAATTGATCTAACACACCACTTGAAGAACCTGGGAATGCAAAAATCATTTGATTTAAGTCTCTTGCAGTCAGTTTTTGGTTAACAATGAATGTAAGCAAGTTGATCAAATCAGGTGCGTCGTCACCATAAATAGCCGCACCAACGAGGCGTTTTTCGCTATCTAATACGATTGTCATTTCTGCTTCTGTTTCATTTTTGTATTCAAATACCATTCTTTTACCAAATGGAATGTCGATCACTTTGTATTCGTCGTTATTTTTCGCTTCTTCGATACCTACACCGATGTTAGATAATCTTGGAAGTGAATATAATACAGATGGAATTGCAGGGTATTGGATTGGCATTTCATTCATTTTTAAAATGTGTGCTGCGATGTAATTAGATTCGAATGTCGCAGTTGGTGTCAATTTTGGAATCATTTTTTCAATAACGTCACCACTTGCGTAAATGTTAGGTACATTTGTACGTAGATATTCGTCAACTTTTACACCGAATTTAGAGTATTCAATACCTACTTCTTCTAAACCAATACCTTCAACGTTTGGCATACGTCCAGTTGCATCTAAAACGTAGTCAGATTGGATTGTTAAACCTGATTGTGTCACAACATCGTAGTTTGTACCGTTTTCTTTAACAGCAACTACATTTTCGCTCATGTGGAAATGAACGCCTTCTTCTTTTAATTTGTCCATTAATTTTTCAACGTGTGCAGAGTAGAAGCCTCTTAATGGTTGATCATCCACATGAATCATGTGTGTTTCCACACCTGCTTTAACTGCGATTGAAGCGAACTCAATACTAATAATACCTAAACCAATGAAAGTAATGCTGTTTGGCATGCTTTCAAGTGATAAGAAGTCTCTACTATTTTTTGTGAATTCTTTACCTTCAATGTTTAATTCGTTGCTATGTTGACCTGTAGCAATAACGATATTTTCAGCTTCGTAGTTTTCACCATTAACAGAAACTGTGTGTGCATCAACGATTTTACCAGCACCTTCGATAATATCAATACCTTGTTGTTCAAGGATTGCTTTCATTGTACCTGCCATTGGGTCAATCACTGAATGTTTATAATTCATAAGATTTTCCCAGTTTACTTCTAAGTTTTCTGTATTAATAATGTTTGGATAGTGAGACGCTTGTTCTAATACTTCAAATGGATTTTCTAACAAGATTTTTGCGTTACAACCATAGTTTGTACATGTTCCCGCAATACGATCTTTTTCAATAATTGCGACAGATTTACCTGCGTGTTTTAATGCAATTGCACCGTGCCATGCTGCGTGACCACTACCTAAGTATACTACGTCATATTTTTTCATTCTTATTCATCCTTTGTAATATTTTTTAGAGTTTCCTCTAGTTTATCCATTGTTTCTTTTGCTTTTAAGTATTCATCTAAATCAAATTTTGAGGCTATACACTCGGAAATTGCTTCATGTATTGCTTCTTGCTCTCTGTGCCCTTTTTCAGTCAAACTCACCAACAAATGTCGCTTATCTGTTTCTGACTTTTCTCTCTTTATCCATCCAGTAGCTTCTAAACGCTTCAACAAGGGTGTTAACGTATTACTCCCTAAATCTAACCTTCTCCCTATAGATTGCAGATTTTGGGGATTATCTTCCCACAACGTTAATAAAACGAGGTATTGAGAAAACGTTAATTTAAACGGTTTGAGCTGATGCTCATAAAATTTTCCAAATAATCGATTTACGTTATAAGCAGAAAAACACAGTTGATTTGCTAGCTTCATCTCCTCACTAGACAATTGATCTCCCCCTATTCCAATCGTGCACGATTGATTAAAGCTTAAACCATCCCCAAAGATAAATCAAATAAAAGAACTTCGCTTATTATAATTTTTTTATTGTTTCTTGGCAGAGCCTTGTCATAGCGCCTTTTTACGAGATAAATAAAAATATTACATCTTATGTTTTAATAAATAAAAAAACAACTCTTGTGAGAAAAACATCATCACACAAGAATTGTTTTTGGGGATTAGCGCTTTAAAATAGCTTGTCATTAAGGTAACACTTCACACGCGTAATCTCTATCCTTTATAAATATTTTTTCATAATCACTTTATTCGATTCGGTAAAAGCTTCGTTATGGCTTGATACGTAACCTTCTTTTCTAGCTTCAGGGTCAATATATTGCTTTGCTAAATTTGCAGCATTCCCAGCGTCACTAAATGCACTTGCGATCAAATGGACTTTAGCATCGTGATGGACAATATCCCCACAAGCATAAATACCAGGAATACTTGTTGACGTATTCCCAAATCCTTTGATGCGATAGGAATCAAACATATCTAATTGTGCTGTCGATGCCTCTAACAATGTACTTTCTCGATCAAAGCCATGACTAATAATCACATCATCAACACTTTTTATCGTCGTGTCACCTGTCTCTAAATTTTCAAGTATCACTTCTTTGATTCGGTTCTGTACTTGATCCCCGATTAATTGTTTAATGTGTGTATTCGGCATTTTTTCAACATCTAATTTTTCTAAGATTTGATTCATCGCTTCATAACCACGGATTTCATCTTTTCTATAAACTAAAGTGACACTTTTCGCATAACCTGACAAATCACAGGCCCAATCTAATGCAGAATTACCTGAACCTGAAATCAACACATTTTTATTTTTAAAATGTTTCAAAGCTTGAACCGTATAATGCAAGTTTGTCAGTTCATATCTGGAAGCATCTTTAATTTCTAATTGCTTCGGTTTTATGATGCCGCCACCTATCGCAACAATAACCGCTTTTGAAGAATAAACGTGACCTTGTTCTGTAGTCACTTCAAAATGCTGCTCCTCTTTTTTAGTAATATCTATTACACGTTCTTCCAAACAGACTTCTGGATTAAAATGAAGTCCTTGTTGAACAACATCTTGAATAATTTGAAAGCAAGGCTTCGGTGCCAGACCACCAATATCCCAAATAATTTTTTCAGGATAAATGTTCATTTTGCCACCTAATTTATCTTGAACATCAATGAGCCTTACGGATAATCCTCTTAACCCCGCGTAAAAACTCGCATATAACCCCGCAGGACCCCCGCCAATAATAGTCACATCTTTCATCATAGACATCCTCCTGTTTAATACATGAACTTCTTATATAAACTAAGTATGCTACAATTGATAATAATTATCAATATCAATGATGACTCAGACTGTTCTCCGTTGATTGAAAAACCTGGACGTATCCTTTTATCAGTTGTTCATATTTTCGTAATACCCACTCACTTTAAACCCGCATATTTACTTTTTACTTGGAATATAAAAATGGGCATGTTGATAATGAAAGGTAATATCAGAAACATCAAAAGGTTGGCCTGTAGATGTGTAAAATGTCTGATGATAACGTAAACAAGGTGCGCCAGCTTTTAATTGTAATAAATCCGCTTCCCTCTCATCGAGTTGATCCACATTGAAATAGATATCCGAAAAGCCAAGGCGTATTTGTAAATCGTTTTGTAAATAATTGAAAATAGAACCTTCTGCAAGCTCTTGATTTAAATACTTTACAATGCGCTTATTAAAGTAAGAATATTCGATGCACAATATCAAGCCATTCATATAGCGCACGCGTTCCAAATAGTAAACCTGCTCCCCAGGTCCTAACTTAAGTGCTTGCATCACGGACTTAGGTACCTCTGTCACTAATTCTAATTTGATAACGTCACTTGTCATATGGTGTTCCGCTAAATGACTTGAAAATCCATTCGTTTTAAACACATTGATATAATCGCTACTTTTAGAATTTCTTACAAAAATACCGCTGCCTTGCGCTTGATAAATACGTCCATCTTGTTCGAGCAAGGTCAACGCTTTAACAACCGTACTTTTACTTACGTCGTACATGTCTTTAAATGCCGTCACACTCGGCAATTTATCACCTGGCTGATAATTCGAACTTTCAATTAATGTATTGATTTGTTGTGCAATTTGTTCATACTTCAACAATCTGAATCCCTCTTTTCAATAGACATCGATTTATTATAGCATGCTTCTAAAAATAAGAACGACCTTTACATATTGTACCGGTACAATTATAATAACTTTGAACAATATGCTTTAGTCTATTATATGAAAAGGTGGTATGAAAATGGGTCAATTACCTCAAAATTTCATGTGGGGCGGTGCACTCGCAGCCAATCAATTTGAAGGCGGCTATGATCAAGATGGCAAAGGACTCAGTGTCATGGATGTCATCACTGCAGGTGCTCATGGTAAGGAAAGAAGAATTACAACACATGTGGAACCTGATGCTTATTATCCTAATCATTTCGGTATCGACTTCTATCATCAATATCAAGAAGACATCGCGTTATTTAAAGAATTAGGCTTAAAATGCTTACGCACTTACATTGCGTGGACGCGGATATTTCCAAAAGGCGATGAAACGATTCCTAATGAAGCTGGTTTACAATTTTACGACAAAGTCATAGACACACTTATCGAGAACGGGATTGAACCCGTCATTACTTTATCTCATTTCGAAATGCCCCTCCACCTTGCGCACACCTATGGCGGATTTCGAAATCGAAAAGTCGTGGATTGCTTTGCCCGTTTTGCAGAAGTTGTCTTCGAACGCTATCAAGATAAAGTCACATATTGGATGACTTTTAATGAAATTAATAACCAAATGGATGTACAAAATCCTCTGTTTTTATGGACCAACTCAGGGGTTCAGCTCAACCCTGAAGACAATCCTGAAGAAGTGTTATATCAAACTGCACATCATCAACTCATTGCAAGTGCACGCGCGGTCAAAATTGGGAAGCAAATTAATCCAAACTTTCAAATAGGCGCAATGATATCGCATATCCCTATTTATCCTTATTCTTGTCATCCTAAAGATATGATGGAAGCACAAATCGCAAATCGTTTACGCTTTTTCTTTCCAGACGTTCAAGTTAGAGGCTATTATCCTCATTACGCTGTTAAAATGTTTGAAAAACAAGGTTATGACATCGGTTGGCAAGAAGGAGATGATGTTCTATTAAGAGAAGGGACTGTTGATTACATCGGTTTTAGTTACTACATGTCTACTGCAGTGAAACATCAAGCCGAAGATTCACCTGAAAATAACATTATGAATCACACTTTACCTAACGCTGTAAATAACCCTTATATTGAATCAAGTGATTGGGACTGGGCGATTGATCCGATAGGCTTGCGTTATACGCTCAATGTATTATACGAACGTTATCAGCTCCCCTTATTTATTGTAGAAAATGGATTCGGTGCTGTTGATCAAGTCGAAAATAATGAAATCCATGACAGCTATCGTATCGATTATTTAAAACAACACATTGAAGCTGCGATTCAAGCCGTTGGTGAAGATGGCGTCGACTTGCTCGGTTATACACCTTGGGGCATTATCGATATTGTGTCTTTTACAACTGGAGAAATGAAAAAGCGTTATGGTTTAATCTATGTTGATCAAGATGACGAAGGGCATGGCTCATTAGCACGTTTGAAAAAAGATTCTTTTTACTGGTATCATGAGGTGATTCAATCTAATGGGACAAACCTTTCCTCATATTGAGGGTACAAAGCCCTGTTGCGCACTGATAAATCACCATACTTTTAAACCTCTATGTATTTGCGCCTACAGTGCAGAAACTCATCATTTTAAAAGAATCGTATAGAAATGCCCTTAATTTTAGATTTAGAAAGGCGTGGAACGGAAAAGAGAAAAGATTTCCGCTTCACGCCTTTGTTAGTCTTTCTTCCTATATTTAAATTGATGTGCCTTCCTACTCTATCTTCTTGTCGTACCACAGATATTTTCAATCAAAACCAAAAATGATAAATATTTAAATTTAGTTTTTGACTGATTTGTGAACAAATCTATTTTAATGTTGTGATTTGATTCACAACTGAGTATAATTAAATTAAAAAGGAGATATAAATATTATACTAGAATCATTTTGTATCTCTAAATCTATTGGGAGGTCTTTATTATGATTAAATGGCTACAACAAAGTAAAATTGCGAGTGTAATTTTGTTATTACTTCGTTTATATTTAGGAATTAGCTGGTTCAAAGCGGGGCTCGGAAAATTGTTGAGTGGTGGTTTTAATGCAGGCGGCTTTCTACAAAATGCCGTACAACATCCAGTCATGTCTGAAGCAGGTGTTCAATACCCGATTTATACATGGTTTCTTAAAACAGTCGTCTTACCTATGACACCTTTAGTTAACGTACTCATCCCACTCTTAGAAGTCATTGTAGGCTTATTATTAATCTTAGGTTTATTCACTTCAGTGGGTGCATTTGTTGGTTTAATACTCAATTTCATGTTCTTATTCGCAGGCACTGTATCAGTTAACCCACTTTACATTTTGATTAGTATTTTTATTTTCATGGGTGGCTATAATAGCGGTAAAATTGGTTTAGACTACTTTATTAAATCAATTTTAAGCGTGAAGTTTTTCAGATTCTTTAACTATTATCCTGAAAGTCATCAGAACCATACAAAATCACTGCAATAATCTTATAAGCTCATATGCATCATGAACAAGCGTTAATGTGATGCATCTCTTCATATAAAAATAAAGCGCCTCAAAAAATCTTCTGTAAATGATCTTTTGAGGTGCTTCTTTTTGTTATTTCGTTTCACGCGTATGATGGTCTTTCATAAAAGTCTCTATCACAGTTTGAATGGCCTTATCCCAGTAAGCATAATCATGGCGACCTGTACCGTCTTTAAAGTCACAACTGATACCTTTTTGTTGTAAATAATGCACAAAATCAACGTTACTCTGATAAAGAAAATCTTCTGTACCACACATCATTAAAAACTCAGGGATTTGTTTTTGCTTTTTAACCGCTTCGTCTACCAAATAGTAAGGGTCAAAAGGTGTCCCCTCAACTTTTGTGACTTCACCCGCAATCGCTTTAGGCTTGAAATCAGGGAAAGTATAATGGGCAAGTGTTTTCACATCGACAGCAGCAGAGAGCGGCGCGGCTTTCGCAAATCTTTCACCTGCTGTCAAAGCGAATTTAATCGTACCATAGCCACCCATTGAATGACCTGCTACAAAATTATCTTCTCGTGCTTTAGACAAAGGTAAAATTTGGTGCACGTAATCCCAAACTTCTAGAATATAATCATAATAACTATGTCCGTAGACCATGTTAGTGTAAAAACTATGGTCTGCATTGGGCATAATCACTGCAAGTTGATGCGCATTGGCATAGCGTTCAATACTTGTAAAGCGCGTGTAAGCACTGTGATCACTTGATAAGCCATGCAATAGTAATAATGACGGTAATAGTTTAGGTTGTACATTGGGTTGAACGTAGCTTTTGTCATCAGGTAAAATGACCGTTAAAGATTGATGCATCCCAATCGTTTCAGAAAGATAGTTGATTTCTAATCGTGCCAAAATACTCACTCCTTTATGACTCATTACGTTTTTATCTTACGTCTTTCTTATTTTAAATGTCCACAGATTCGAAAGCTTTCAACTTTACAAATAAATATAAAGATAATACATTAAATTTGTAATAACCCTAATAGTAATAAAAATCAACGTATGTATTAAACAGAAAAGGTTGAGTGATTATGACAAAAATAGCGATTATCGGCCCAGGTGCAGTGGGTACAGCCATTGCATCCGCCCTCGACACACAAGATGTCACTTTATTCGGTAGACAAAATAAAACTGTCACTTACGTCGACGAAGCAGTATCTGAAACGAAGCAAGTCAACGTTCATGCCCTTAAAGAAGCCACTGATGTATATGATATTGTTTTTATCGCAGTGAAAACACATCAAATAGATAACATTTTAGATGATCTTAAAAACATCACGCATTCCGAATCACGCGTTATTCTTGCACAAAACGGCAGTGGTTTACTTCCAAAATTAGAAGCGTACCATGCTTATCAAGCCGTCGTTTATATTAGTGGTGCCAAACAAGACAACGTCGTTAAACACTTCAAAGATTATAAAATTCATTTGCGCCGTGACGCTTTTACAGAGCAATTCGCAGAAAAGATTCAAGATTCACAGTTATCTCTTATCTTAGAAGATGATATCGATAAAGCCATCTGGTTTAAACTCATCTTCAATCTTGGAATGAACACGTTAACCGCTTTAGGTCGTGATACGGCACGCTTATTAAAAGACTCACGTATGGAACAATTGTGTCGCAATCTTTTAAATGAAGGCTTACAAGTCGCAAATGCAGCTGGCGTTATATATGAAGATTCATTTATCGATGACGTGATGGCAGCTTATCAAATCTTTAATGATGACACAGCTACAAGTATGTATTACGACACAATGAGCGAACAACCCATTGAAGTAGAAACGATTCAAGGCTTTATCTATCGTGAAGGTCAAAAATATGGCCTCCATATCCCTTATATTGAAACAACATATACTTTATTAGCCCATCAAAACCAAACGAGATTACGATAACATCACTTTAATATGCATTAAAAAAAGGATTGAGCAGCAATACAACTGCTCAATCCCTCTTTTTATGATAAAACACTTATGCTTGGTTATGTTTCATTTCCAATTGATGAATTTGATGTGTCAACATTGTATTGACGGGTGTAGGAATTTGAAGCGCCTCTCCGTATTTTGCAATTTGACCATTTAAATAATCTATTTCTGTCAGACGACCATTTTTATAGTCTTGATGCATAGATGGATAATGTAAACCTTGTTTTTCTTTTGGATAAGCCCCTTCAATTTTTTGAATTAATGCTGTTTTATCTAATTCGACACCTCGTGCTTTAGCGACAGCCACAATTTCATCGATAATCGGTACAATCATGTTCCGTGAATGATCATAGCTTCCGAAATCATAAATGGTTTTATCTAAAATTGTACATAAAGGGTTCAAGACACTATTTAAAGTAGCTTTTGACCATATCGCTTCAAAAACATTGTCGTTGATGTGAGGGTGTAAGCCCGCCTCATCCAATGCTTTGAAAATGATTTCTGTTTGTTCATCTGAATCACCACTTGCTCGATAAAACTCAATAGCACCTTCACCTTCTAATAATAATTGACCCGGCCCACGTAATCCGGCTGTCCACATTGTCACTGCCAAATAGATTTGTGACATCGGTACAAATTTTGACAAACGCTCATCGTGACCTAAACCATTCATCATACTCAAGATAGCTGTTTGTTCATGAATGGCACCCGCTTCTTTCAAACGTGTCAACATTGCCTCAGATTGCATCGCTTTCGTTAAAATAATAATTAAATCATAAGTTTCTGACACATCTTTTGACAAGACGGCTGGAATTTCAACGGTATACGTTTCATTTTCAGTTTTGATTTCCATACCTCGGCTGTTAATGCGCTGCACATGTTCAGCCCAATCATCAATCAAAGTCACATCGTAACCTGCTTTTTTTAAAGAAGTCCCTATTCTACCACCCATGGCACCTGCGCCTGCAATTGCAATTTTATACATGACTGTTCACTCCTCTGTTGATTGTACTGTATTACTATGTAAGTCAATTATATTGACCTATTAAAGATAAATTTATTTTATCATAATTCTTACATTTGGCATAGTTTCTGTTGAATTACACACCTTTTAAGGCAATAAGTGAAAAGCGAAAGCATCACGCTTTTCCTAAAAATTTGTTTCTGTCTCCGTACAACACGGGTAAGTGTATTTTAGTGCATAGTTCATGTGATTTGTGGTATATAAAGTATATAACAAAAGAAAAGGTGATGATTGTATGGCAGAAATTAAACATGGAGATAATAAGTTTTATGTAGGTGAAGACGAAAATCATTTACAAGCTTTAATGACCTATGTCCCTGTTGGAAACAGTCGGATCATCATCGATCATACTGAAGTCGGTGACGAATTAAAAGGTCAAGGTGTAGGTAAACAATTAGTTCAAACAGCCGTTGATTACGCGCGTGAAAACAATATTAAAATTCATGCCACTTGCCCATTCGCTAAAAGTGTTTTAGAGAAAACAACTGAATACCATGACGTTTTTGAAAAATAAAACACAGTCACAGTTGGCATTGTTAAAGTGTCATCTAAAAATTTTTGGAACGCAATAAACCCGTCCCTGCATTATATAAAATGCATGAGACGGGCTTTTTTGAATCGAAAGTCTAATTTCGCTATTTTTGTTTGTATCTATCATTACAGCCTAAAAAGGCAAATAATCACTCTTTGTTTGAATCCAATTTGAAATTTGAGAATTAATCAAAACTACATTTGAACCATCAAGATTACCTTGCACAAGTATGCCTATCAATTGATCATTTTCTTCTAAAAATACTCCCGAACCTGATTGACCAGCACTAGATTGTAAAGTTGTTTGTATAGATTTTTCACCGTTAACAGATGTTATTTTCCCTCTAGTTTTATATTGCTTGTAACCACTTTTTTCAGCAGGATAACCTATTGAATACACACTTTTTCCATTTAAATCTGAAGGTTTTACACCTCTTACTGAAAGTTTTACGTCTTTCATATAATAACTATAAGCAGGAGTAAGGTTTGATCCTTTAATTAAAGCAATGTCTTCTGTGCTATAAGGATTAAATGTACTCACTGTTATATTCCCTGCTTCTGTAGCTAATCCTGATTCTCCTGGATAAACTTTTCCTATATTTCCTTCTTCAAATTCACCGTCTTTACAATGTTTAGCAGTTAACCCTACAGTTGGTGTCAACATAACCGCTGTACAGTGATGCCCATCTACGCCTTCATATTTGGCTGTATTTATACTTCCTTTTTCTTTAAATACATCTGTAATTAATTCTCTATTATCTTCTGAAGCGATTGCATTTGGAATAATAAAAAAGTAAGTTAAAAAGATAGCGCTGATAACTATAAGTAATTTATTTTTCATACTGATGTTCTCCTTAAATATATTATTTTGATAGTTACTTAAAATATTTACTTATTTGCTTTGAACCAGTTAACTAACCTTTGATTTAATAGTGACACTCTAGCCCATTTATTGGATCTTCATGTCTTTTATAAGTAGACCTCTTTAATTCAACATCTTTAAATTTTTAAAACATAGGTTTATTACTTATCTTTTGCATAACAATAAAATACAAATCAATTTTGAATAGTGCGTCTGCATGATCACTACGTTTTAATCTGCTAATAACATTTATGAACTTACAATTTAACTTCACTTACAACCGTGTATTTTCATCCTCCTTTTAAGTGAAATTTCAGTAAAACTATATGAAAACTAATCTTTATAATTAAATTATACAAATATTTAGGGATAAAACAAGTAGTAAAAATTTATAATTTATTGTTAAGGACTTTTGCTATGGTTTAAAGCAAAATATTGAAGATATGCGAACAATACTGCCAAAAAATAAACCCGTCCCTGCATTGTATAAAATGCATGAGACGGGCTTTTTTGTGACTCTGTGCTTAATTTGTTGATTATTATGGTTTAATAAGGTTGTTGTTGGATTTGGTTATTTTGCATTTTTAATGGGATTTCATAGTATTGGCAGTTTTCCCATGATAAATAATCTTTGAAAATGTGGAAACCTTGATTAAAGAATTGATTCAATAATTTTAATGTTTCTTGTGATGTTTCAGGCAATTCATAAATCAGCTCAGTGAGCGTTTTGTCAAAGTAAGCATCTTCAATTAAAGGTTGATCGAACTTGAAGTTAGCGTCTACAAATGGGTAAGGCAAGACGAAGAATGTCGGACCTTCAAAGCGATCGTCACCAAACCAAAAACCAAATTCTATAAAATGTTCATCAAAAGCGGCATATTCAATGACTTGAGATGGTTTGAATGTTTCATGTATCGCGTTATAGTTAATAATTGATGAAATATCAAATGTACCCCAGAAAAGACCAGGTTTAACTTTGCGTGCACGGAAAGGCGCCACAAAGAAGGATAACGTGCGTGTTGCGAATTTCATTAGATTTAATGCTTGTTTACTCTTCTCAGGGTCATAGTGACAGTGATGCGCATCTTGATTAAAAGGCGTTTGATCTTCGACTTCTTGTGGGGTTTGATTGATTTTTACATCAATTTCAAATTTTTGAAGCAACTGATGAATGCCTTCATAGTATTGTTGGATGCTCGTTCCATTTTCTAATGGGATGCTATCTCGTCCTTGATCTGTTTCAACTATAATGCGATGTTGTACTAAATCGACTTGAATATTATACGTATGTTCAGCGTAGAATAAAATACCTGTTGAAAACCCACTTGGAGTAATATCTAAAACTACATGTGCCCACTGCGGTTCTTGGAAGGCGCTCGCGAGCTTATGTTTACCTAATATTTGAGCCAATCGATGCAATGTTCCTTTTTCTTCTTTCCAATCTGCAAGTTTTAACACTTTATCGCCTCCATAAATTGTTATTCAGGCCGTGCCACTTACTTTCATTATATAAAATTTTCTACCTTTTTAATAACAATTGTCATCCAACTGGTTTGTATGTCCATTTAACAACATTAAAATGCGTGTCAAACCTTAATTTCATTGTTTGACACGCATCACTGTTATTGTAATTTTTGAAGATAACTGCGACCGAATTCTGGAAGCGGTACGCCAAAGTTATCTGCAATGGTTGCCCCAATTGAACTAAATGTTGTATCCGTATCGAGCGCTTGACCTTCTTTAAATTTCGGACTGTACATCAACACTGGAATGTATTCACGTGTGTGATCTGTGCCTTCTGCCGTTGGATCATTGCCGTGGTCAGCTGTAATGATGAGTAAATCATCTTCACGCATCGCAGCCATTAATTCCGGTAAACGATTGTCAAAGTCTTTCAAGGCTTGCGCGTAACCGGGTTTATCACGACGATGCCCATACAATGCATCAAAATCGACTAAGTTTAAGAAACTTAAACCTTTAAAGTCTTTTTGTACGATTTGCATCAGTTGGTCCATCCCGTCCATGTTACTTTTCGTACGTACGGCTTCTGTAACACCTTCGCCATCGAAAATATCATTAATTTTACCGATGGCAATGACATCGTAATCATGATCTTTAAGTGTGTTCATCACTGTTGGGCCAAAAGGTTTTAAGGCATAGTCATGACGATTACTTGTTCTTGTGAAGTGTCCCGGTTCACCAACATATGGACGTGCAATCACGCGACCGACTAAATATTTCGGGTCTTTTGTTAATTCACGTACTTTTTCACAAATGTCATAGAGTTCTTCAAGTGGAATAATCTCTTCATGTGCGGCAATTTGAAGCACAGGGTCTGCGGATGTGTATACAATCAGATCGCCTGTTTTCATTTGATGTTCGCCCCACTCATCAATCACTTGTGTACCTGAAGCCGGTCGATTCACAACGACTTTACGTCCCGTGATTCGTTCGATTTCATCAATTAATTCTTGTGGAAAACCGTTTGGATACACTTTGAACGGCTGCATGATATTCAAGCCCATCATTTCCCAATGACCTGTCATCGTATCTTTACCGACTGAAGCTTCGCTTAATTTCGTATAATACGCTTTGGGATGTGCAACTGCCCCTACGACAGGTAAGGCATCAATATTACCCAAACCTAATTGTTCGAGATACGGTAATTTTTGGTCAAATCCTTCTAACGTATGTTTCAGTGTGTGGGACCCTTCATCGTTAAAATCTTTCGCATCTGGGGCCTCTCCTATCCCAACAGAATCCATGACAATCAAATGTACACGTTGAAATGGTGCTGTCATATAAATCACTCCTACATTGATTAATTTAACATTGTTATCGTTTAATAGTCTGCGTCGGATTCTAATCCTTGCATGATTTGAACACCTGCACTTGCGCCCACACGTGTGGCACCCGCTTCAACCATTGCGTTAAAATCTTCTAAGCTACGCACACCGCCGGAGGCTTTCACTTCTAATGCATCCCCGACAGTCTCTTTCATTAATTTCACATCTTCAGGTGTGGCACCACCACCCGCAAAGCCAGTGGATGTTTTCACAAAATGTGCACCTGCTGCTTGTGCTAATTCAGAGGCTTTCACTTTTTCTTCATCTGTCAGTAAAACCGTTTCAATAATGACTTTAACCGTATGACCTTGAGCCGCTTTGACCACAGCTTCAATATCTTGCTGTACATCAGCGTAACGTCCATCTTTTAAAGCGCCAATGTTGATGACCATATCGATTTCATCTGCACCTTTACGTAAAGCATCTTCGGTTTCGAAAGCTTTCGTTTCTGTCGTTGATGCACCTAATGGAAAACCAATCACCGTACACACAAGCACGTCACTATCTGCAAGACGTTCGGCAGCGTATTGAACATGCGTCGGATTGACACAAACCGATTTAAAGTGATACGTTTTGGCCTCTTCAATGATTTGATCAATTTGTTGACGTGTAGATTCTGGTTTTAACAATGTATGATCGATATATTTTTCAAATTTCATAATTTGATCTCCTTCTCTTTTTCATTCTTTTTATTGTTCGTGGTGGGATGTCACTTTTGACTGTGTCCAGCGATTAAGGATGGTAAATAGAATAAGTCCAACCACACTGAGTAGCCCTAAAATAATTAAAATCATTCCGAAGTGCGTATTCATCGCATCTTTTCCCGGGAAATTTAAAGGTTGATAGTCAATTAATGCCGCAGCTAACGCGATCCCTACAGAGACAGCTACATTAATAATTAAATTGTAAAAACCTATCGCTACCCCTGTCACTTTAACATCAATTGTTTTGATCGCTTCATTTAAAAGTGGTGCGTACATTAATGCAAAGCTACCTGCAAAGAATATCATGGAACAAACAAAAATGATAATGTGATGACCCACCGCAAATGCAGGTAAAATCAAACTCAAAGCAATTAAACTAATCGCAGTCATAATTGCTTGTTTTGAGCTAAGAAATTTCGCAATTTGACCGCTCAATGCTCCGACAACCACTGCGACTACATAACCCGGTAAAAGTAACAATGACGTTGTATCTAATTTTACCTCGTAAATTTTTTCCATGATAAAAGGAAATGTAAAAATATAACCTAATTGAATTGCATACATAATGAAAACAATAAATAAGAATGACGTATAGCGTTTATTTTGAAAAAATGCTTTATCCACTAATGGATGGCGTGCATTTTTAATGTAAAATGCAAAGATAATAATAATTGCTAAAGCAGCAATCATGTATAGCCAATTGAAATGTGTAATAAACAGCATGACTGTTGTCGCAATAGCTGCAATTAATATTAAACCTATAAAATCTAAGTGCGCTTTATTTGTATTTTTTTCTTTAGGTAAATATTTAAAAAGAAATGGTAATGTAAACACAACGATTAGCGCAATTAAAAACATATTGGTCCAATGTAAATAAGTCGCGATAAAGCCACCTGATAGAGTCCCAATCACAAGAGATAGCGAATAACTACTTGTGCTTAGACCCAAGTACGTTTTTTGATCTTCTGTTGATAAATATTTTGCCACGTAGATGACATAAAGTGTTTCAGCTGCTGCTAGTCCGGCCGTTTGAATAATGCGTCCAATCAAAACCATTGGAAAATAATGTTGGAAAATATAACCAATGATTGAACCTGTAATGATAAGAAAAACACCGTAAATAAACAGCGTACGAATGCTGACCGCGTCAGATAACGATGCATAGACCACTGCACCAATACCAATAACAAGACCTGCTAACGTGGCTTGCCAACTTACAGTCGTTACAGAAATGTTTAAATCATTTGCAATCGCGACTGAAATCAATTTAAAAGAATTATCAATCACTAAACTAAACACAAATAGAAATAATAAAATGGGAACTGCTTTTTTAACTTTAGAATAGTCCATAGTCATTTCGCTCCTTGAGTCTGAGACCAATACACACTTTCACCTACAAAAAAGTCTCTCTATTTTAAAATGGCAATAACTGACTGAATGACACATCTGTGGAAGACATCTTAAAGCTAAGCGATTTTCTAACCTTATTTTCAGGCTTGCTTCCATGATTCAAACATATTGTACGTTACACTTAACAACACTTTTATTCACCAAGTCATGTCACGTGACCCACCACTTCGCGAATAACATTTAACACTATACTTAGCTTTAAAACGCCTTCAACAAACTTGTATACTAATTTGTCTATTTGTATACCCATTTATATAATAAACCTATTTTAAAACGCTTTCAATACTTAGCTTATGACAAAATTAAGAACATCACGATTAAGATTCATTTTTAGTCTCCAGGATAGAGATCAAGGTGTCATTTCCCGCTTTGGCTCTTTCCTATTGCCTATGATTCATGCCATTATCTTCATAGTTCAATCAAATTTATTGGTCCACTTCAACTTTAAAGTGTTGTATGATGATAGAAGAGAATGATTGAACTGGAGGTTTGTTTCATGGCGTCGCAATCACAGCCTAAATTTTTAACGATTTATAATACATTGTATGAAGAAATTCAAATCGGCAAATATCCGAGTGGGCAGGCGTTGCCTACAGAGATGACGCTATGTCAAAGATTCCAAGTGAGCCGAATGACATTGCGACAAGCGATCAAACTTTTAGTAGAAGATGGTATCGTGGAAAGTACACGTGGAAAAGGTCATTTTGTTCTCCGTCAAAAAGTGGCACACCAAACTTCAAGTATGGGTCTGTTAAAACATCCGCTTCAACAGGTTTCAATACAACCTGTATCACTGGCTTCTATGCATTATCGTGTCGACCTCGAAAGCGAATATACCAACCACTTATTCCCAAACCATCCTACAGCTGTTATTGCGATGGAACGTTATTATGAACATGCACAAAGTTCATATGAAGCTTCAGCTGCCTTTTGTTTTAGTTTTATTCCACTACATGTGATTGATACATTTAAAATCAATACGCAAAGTGAACAAGCAATGCGTGATTTTGTGGAAAATACGATTTATCAAAATTCAACACAATCCGATTTAAAAATCAGTATCACCTCTTCACCAAGTTTTCAATATCAAAATCATACCTTTGAAGGGGGCAAAAACTGTTGGTTAATCATTGAAACCATCTATGCTCAAAACCAAGCTCCAATTATGATTAACAAATGGTATATCCCACAAGAAAATGCAGAATTGATACTATCGCGGATTCAACAGTAGGGAGAAATATCCATTTAAATATAAAAAACGGACAAGAGTCTGGGACATAAATACCAAAATAAATAGCTCGAAGATGATTTTGATAAAAAACGTCTTCGAGCTTCCTTTTTATTATCATGCTTCGTATTATATAGGCTCGCTTTCCGAGGGGACAGCCTCAGCCTGTAGTCTTCGGCTCGTCCTGTTCCCTCAGGAGTCTCGCTATAAATACTTCGCTTATATATGTAATCATTCACCATTATCCTTTAAAAAAATAAGGCACTTTCGTATAATTTAATTCATCACAACAAAAACTAAACTAACGAGGTACCTAAGGAAATTAGTCGCATCTAGTGCGGCTAAACTGATGGTAAAAGGAAAAAATCCGAGATTTTTCGCTTTTTACGAAAACCTCGGATTTCATCGATTACTGAGACAATTTTGTCCCAGACTCTTGCCCACGCTTCTAGTTGCTATAAAGTCTGATTATCTGATTATTCATTGTGTAGCGCTATGATTGTTGTGCAGCTTCTTTGACTGCATTAAAAACAGTTTCATTTTTTTGTGGTTGTTCTTTTTTACCGAAATCGTTTGAGTTGATATCTGTTTGAATGCCTTTGAAATTTTCTACGCCCCAAGAAGAATCTTGCTGATTAATACCTTCTTTATCATAATTCCAAATCGACCAAGACATATGACTCTCATTCATTTTCTTCAAAATATATTTGAAGTCATTGCCATTTGGCGCAATATGCAGATCATTTGTTGCCGCGTTACCATTAAACTCACCCATATAACTTGGCACATTATAATTTGCTTTATTAATACTATTAATTTTATTGTCGAAGTTTTCTCGAATACCTTTATGTGATTGTGCACCGTCACCATATGGATAGTTATGATATTCATATACAATATTATTATTATTTTTACCAAAATATTGAGGGTCTTTCATATTTTGCGGATCCCATACTGCTTCTAAAAATGCGATATGGTTATCGCCGTTTCCTCTAATTGTTTTTAAAGTATCTTTATAAAATTGTTGCACTTGGCCATCACTGTGACCTGCAGGCCCTTTAGGTTCATTTAAAATATCATATCCAGCGATAGCATTGTTGTTTTTATAATGTTGTGAAATATAGTACCAAATTTCTTTTGTTTTACCTTGTGCATCTGGGTCATTCCAGAAATTTCCCACTGATTTATCACCTTGTGCTTCGCCAGAGTGTTCTTGTGCATTTTGTGAATTTGGCGCACCATGCATATCTAAAATGACGTATAAACCATGTTGTTGCGCTTTAGCTACAAATTGGTCAATTTCATCAAACGCATGGTCTCTCATTTTAACATCTTTCGGATTCATGCCTTTTTGATAATTAGTTAAGTTAATATAGTTAATTGGCAATCGTATTGTATTACAGCCCATATCTTTAACGTTTTGAAAATCTTGGTCGTCCCATCTGTTATGCGCATATCGATCTAAGATTTGGTGTGCCTTTTCAGACGAATTTACTTTACTTTGAATATCATCAAATACCGCTTTGTAGCCGCCATTGATATTTGCAGCACTCGGATAGCCGCCCATCCATTTTTCAGTTGTAAATACATTACCCGCATTGACACCTTTAAGTTGGAAGTTTTGTCCATCTTTTTGAATTTCTTTACCTTGCGTTTGTAAACGCCCCATTTCATCTGCATGTGCAGAATGTGCTGGCAGTGATAATGTTAATAGAGTTGTTGCCGCTAAAATTGAAGTCAACATCGTTTTTTTCATTGATAGTCACCTTTTCCTTTTTTATTAAGCATGATCAAAATCTATATCTTCATTACTATAATGTTGAATGGCATCTTGGTCTAAATGAAATTGTTCCCCATTCATTTTGAAGTCTAAAGGAAGTTTTAAATCAAAGTTTTGGTTTTTTATAAATTGTTGTTGTACTTTCAATCGATCAAAGACATCGTTATCCTTACTACCATTATTTTCATTTTCTTTTTGAGTCGCTTTAAAGCGGCCGTCTAAAAACGCATATAAATAATCTGCTTCTTTAGCACCTGTTTTAGGTGTTTTTCCGCCGCTCTTATCCATCGCACGTTCGCGTAATTCATCGAAACTCCAATCTGCAGGATCTTTTCCTTTGTAGCCACCTTTTTTAAATTCACCTGGACCATGTTTTACAATTGCATCAAAGTATACATATTGACCTAGTTGAGATAAGCCATCTTCTTTAGCAGCTTGAACGGCTTCATCCATATAATCTTTTTTTAATACATAATTTTGTGCTTTCACCAAATTTGCTCTATCATTTTTTGCTGCATCTTTCCATGCTTGCTCGAACCCATCTAATCCTTCATGAGATTCTGATTGTGCTTGAGCTAGCTTTTCAAGTGCTGGCAAATATTTTTTTAAGTTATTATTCGGATTGATTTGATTATAATGTTTAACAAGATGCACCATATCATCAGAACCAGTAGTAAAGCCAATGACACCCGCAGTATAGCCTCTATGATCACCAATATCATCAATGTAGCTATAATTATGTGAATAGTTCGTATCAGTATTTTCTGCTGCTCCGACTAATGCCATGATTCTTTTTCTTAAATCATGATTTGCATCCATATAATGGCTTGCATTGCTGTCACTTTCTTTTTGCGCTATTTGTTGCGCTGAAGCTTGACCGAGTTGTTGATCTGCATGTGCGACATGTGCGATTGATGAAAATGACGATAAGATTACTGCACTTGATAATGCGACTTTTAACGTTTTTTTCATTACAAAATTCCCCTTTAAACTAAGAAAATTTTAAAATCAATGTCTTAAATGCAAAGCGGCACGACACTTACTTCATATAGACCTTTTTTAGGTATGTACAAGCCTTCTTCCTATCTATAAATTATCAGACAACCTTTCGTTCCCTGACATTAAGAAACTTTAAAACTATCATAGAATAACGTCAACAATTGAAAGCGCTGTTTCCAAAAATTAAATATTATCTTAAAATTGACTTAAATATTTTTACTACTTTAAAAAGAAACTATTACAAATCTTATATATAATAGTTTAATTGTAAACTAAAAAAGATATTGTAGTTACAATTAAAATGCTCTATCTTACACAACAAAACCAACCATTTATTTAATGAAAAAGGGAGCGGGACAGAAATCTATTTGATTTCGTTGTCCCGCCCCGGCTCTGTTAAAAGTTAATTTACATATTCACTTTGGCTGTTCTCTGTCGATATAACATCATTAAAATGACCCCAGCATATCCAAGTATTGAAATGACTGAAGCATCTATACCGTATTGACCTCCAGTGATTAATGGGTTTTGGACTTGTATTACATATTGACCTAGCCCACTGTCGCTTTTAGCTGTCACTATCTGAAAGAGGCCACCCGTGAGATTCCATAGCGCGTGCAAGATCACGCTTGCCCAAATTGAATTGAATGTATACACAGTAATGCCAAACATGACACCCACCATCGTACCCCCAACTATTAATAATACAAAATCCAAGCCGACTAACTTGCCATTGAATAAATAAATAAAGCCAAATAAAGCAGATGTTATCCCTATTGCCCATACACGGTTTGTCTTAACTTCAATATATTGTAACAGCACGCCCCTGAACATCATTTCCTCAACAATAGGTGCCACTATTCCTCCAATAAAAACAGCTTCAATCAACATAGCACTGTAATCCGTTATTTTATCAATCTGTGTCCAGTAGAAAAAACCAGGCACAAATATAATCTAAGTGGCGATAACAATAAATGGCAGTAAAAGACCTAATATTATACAAAATCGTAATCCACTGAATCGCTTTACTCTAAAATATAGCCAATCTTTTTTAAACCTTTATGTATCAATCGTTTTATTAAAAGGATAAATATCACACCGTAAGTTACGCCGTGTAATAGATACTCGACGCCTTTTAAATCTAACAAATGCCACTATATAGCTAAATTTTGCGGAAAAACACTATCACAAATAATAATGACAATCAGTAGTACAAACCACCATTTTTGTGCAAGAAAAGTCCAGCCGTTGATTGGTTTTTCAACCGTATTAGACGTCCCGTTGTTTCCCTTGTTTTCCAATTCATTTCCATTCACTCATTCATCAAAACTGACATTGAAAAAAGAGGCAAGCTTATTTAACATTTGGATAATGGGTTCGATTGTCCCTTGTTCCCACTTGGAAACAGTCTGTCTCGTCGTATGCATTTCTGTTGCTAGCATTTCTTGTGTAAGTTCATGTTCAATCCTTAGTTTTTTAATTTGATCTGCAAATCGCATTGTATTCACCACCCTTTTTTATTTTATCAAACAGACCTACGCCTTTATGCTTATGATTTTATGCATGATGTCTCAAATTTTGAGCATAACGCGCTGTTTCACATCCATTTTCGTATACATGTATTGTTAAACGTGGTCAAACCGCTCACGCTCATAGTGTTTCCACTAAAAATAATCCCGCTCAAAAAAATATAAGTGTTCATTCTTGACTAATAACGATATATCGTTTATTATTTCGATATATCGAAAAAGGAAAGGTGGAAATTAAAATGTTTATGCCACATCAACAAGATGGTTTTGACAGAATGTTTAATGCACATCAAAGAAGAGATCGATTTTTTAAGAAAGGGAATTTACAATTTTTGATTTTGAGATTATTAATGGATTCGCCTAAACATGGCTATCAAATTATTAAAGATCTTGAAGCGCAATTTAAAGGTTTTTATTCCCCAAGTCCAGGAAGTGTCTACCCTATACTTCAAATGTTAGAAGACCGTGAATTTGTATCTACTTCAAAAGAAGGTAAGAAAAAAGTCTATACCATTACAGACGAAGGCATCGAATTTTTAAAGGAACAACCTCATTACGACGAATATGCTAAACGTATGGGGCAATTTAAAGAGATGGACACAGAAAAGTTAACAGAACTTCGCTCATCATTACAGTCACTATTTAGATCCTTTATGTTGGCAGGTCAACATGCAATGAAAGATGAGAAACAACTTGCCGATTTTGAACAATTTATTCAAGATACAGCAAAGCAACTTGAGTCATTTAAAGAGAAAAAAGACGACGAAAAATAGGAGGTTTAAAAATGTTAAAACAAGATCTTCAACATATTGCGATTGTCGGTGGTGGTCCAGGTGGATTAATGCTTGGGCGCCTCCTACAACAACAAGGCTACAATTTTACAATTTATGAACGTGGTCATCGAAATTTGCATAGTGATAGAGGAGGTTCTTTAGATATTCATGAAGATAGTGGCCAACTTCCTTTAAAAGAAGCACAGATTTTTGAAGCTTTTCGAACTTATGCACGTTATGATGGCGAAGATACACGCATCGTCAAAAAAGACGGCACAATCTTATATGATGAGGACGCTGAAGGTGAAGGGGGCAGACCTGAAATCGATCGTGGCCAATTATGTGATATTATTTTGGAACAAATTGACCCGTCTCATATTCAATATGGCTATCAACTTAAAAGTATGGCGCAGCAAGATGACGGCAGAACGATTATCCATTTTGAAAATGGTGAGACAGCGGTGACTGATTTAGTTATTGGTGCTGACGGTGCATTTTCTAAAGTACGCCCGTATTTAACTGATGCTGAACCTGAATATACTGGTATTTCTATGGTTGAAATGAACAGTGATGAACAGGAACATCCAGACTTACTTGCATTTAATAAAAACGGTAAAGTGATGGGGCTCGGTGGTGACCGTGCGATTTTAGGCCAACGTAATGGTGATGGTCGCATCATGGCATATATCAGTTTCAAAACGCATTATGACACACTAGATCAATACAGACATCTCCCATTAGAAGACTTAAAAACAAAATTGCTCGCTGATTTTGAGGATTGGGCCGACGAATTAAAAAATTATATTCGTTACAGTTATGATGACATTAAATTCCGTCGTATTTATAAATTACCGGTTGGACTCACTTGGGATACGCAATCTCACGTTACGTTAATCGGTGATGCCGCGCATTTGATGAGTCCATTTGCTGGTGAAGGCGTCAACATGGCACTCTATGATGCTTACCTTTTAGCTGAAGCATTTAAAACACACGACAATGTCATGGATATACTCCAACATTATGAACAACAAATGAATGAGATCACAAAAGGACATGCTCAAGAATCCCAAGAAAATTTAGAACGCTTCTTTTCAGAAAATGGCGCTGAAACTATGGCCGCATTTTTTGAAAACCCTTATGATGCCGCATCCCACACATCTTCTGCTTCCCAAAACTAAATATTAACGTATTTTAACGGTTGGTGAGCCATCACGAATCGTTTTTTCATTTTAGAAATTAAAAAGCGCATTCAGCACCAAAACGCTGTGCTGAATACGCTCTTAAATGAATGTGGGTACTCGGGTTGCCGCTTACCTTGTTTTTTCTTACCCGAGTAATCTTAACTAAGAAACATTCATCAGATCAATTTATGCTTCAAGACTACTGTATCACTTACAGATTTTGTTTAACCCAGTTATAAATTTCATCAGTAAGTGTTGTGCCTCTGTTTGATTCAGTATTTTTACCTTTTACATAACTTGTATGTACGCCAAAGAGTTTATGTGTCGTTTTATCAAAAAGCGGTGCGCCTGATTGTCCATGTGATGCATCTGCAGTATAGTATGCTTTATTGCCTTCTTGTCTATCAACGACGCCTATATCTTTCCACATTGTTGGTCCTGGGAAAACTTTAAACTTGTCTGATGGATAGCCTGCAACTTCAAAGTCTTTTCCAGTAAAGTCATTCGCAGTCTCTAATTCGAAAGGTTTCACAACTTTACCGATAGAAGCACCTGCACTGGGTTGGACATCAATAATTGCAATATCGTAGTCACTTTGTTGTTTTTCTATATATTGTTGTGGCACTCTCACATGCGTTGAGATAAATTTAGAATACGGTTGGTATTTTGCATTTAAACCAGGTTCTAGCGTTGTACTTTTAGCAAGTCCTCCTTTTTTCGGATCATATACACAGTGTGCTGCAGTAAGGACTTTATTCGGCCCGATGACAGAACCTGTACAAGCGGCACCGTCATTATCCCATGCCATTGTTAAGAATGTAATCGCTTGATATGGTTTGACTGTTGTATTCTCTACTCTGACACGTGTGTCCTTGTCAATCACATTATAATTCGTAAAATCTGCTGCGTATGATGCTTGTGTAAGTGTCATAAATAATAAAGATGCGACTGATAAAGTTTGAGCTATCGTTTTTTTCATTTGACATTCCTCTTTCTTTTAAATTGAATTATATTACAAAGTACAATTTGCATCGGCCAATGCGTTGGGGCAAACCATGATTTGATATGTTTGCCCCGCTTCGGTTATTTGTTGATTATGGTCAACAATATGAGGCCACTTTTGATTATAGAGACTGCCCTATATAGATTTTGCCTAGGAAAAGCCTTTAAATAAAAGGGCTTAGCTAACTGAGTTATTCTACGTTTGCGTAACCGAATCTAATCGAATCCCGCTTCTACTACAAGTTTTGTTGCACCCATTTTAAAATGTTTTTTGTAAATGTTGTGCCTCTGTTATATAAACCTGCACTTGTTTCTACAGCACCTGTATGTACACCAATGATGTTCTTTGTCTGTTTATTAAAGACAGGTGCCCCAGATTCTCCAGAAATGGTGTCTGCTGTGTAATAAGCTTTATTTCCATCTTGAAAATCAACTAATGATGAAGATGACCATTGCGTTTGAACACGTAATTGCTCAAACTTATCTGACGGATATCCTGTAATTTCTACTTCTTTATTCTTACTATTATCGGAGGCTTCCATTTGAATTGGCTTAACGACATTTCCGATTGAAACACCATTTCTAGGTTTGACATCAATAATAGCAATGTCGTATTGATCTTCTTGATGATCCTTATATTGTTGTGGCACTTTAATATCATTAGATTCAAATTGACCAAACGGTGCAATTTTGCCGTTTAAACCAGGCGTAATTTTTGACTGCTCTGTTAATCCACCATATTGAGGGTTATAAACACAGTGCGCAGCCGTAATCACTTTATTAGGCGCAATGACTGTACCGCTACAGTCTTCATAAACGTTATTAAATTTAGATTCAATAAAAGTAATCGATTGATAAGGATTCAATGTTGTATTATTTACTTTTACACGACTGTCCTCACCTATGATTTTGTAATCAGTGTGACTTGATGCATAAGAAGCTTGCGTGAATGCCATAAAAGACAAAGAAACAACTGTTGCCGTCCTTAAAAGAAATTTATTCATTGTACTCAACTTCCTTCTCAATTATTTTACTGCTATTTAAAGAATATAATATTTTTATCTTTTTATCAACAAAATCTTAAAATTTTTTTCAGTTTTAATTAATAGTATTAATAGCGTATGAATATTATAAATTTCTATATGGATAGTTATATATAAATAGTAAATTAAAATGATAAGTACACTTTATTTCAGAAAATTTAATAAACAAAATTGTAAAATAGACGTATTTTAAACGGGAAGACTCAACTTCATATAACTGGTTGAAAGACACACTTCAATCAAGCTTGTGCGGTCATTATAAAAAGAATAAAGCAGAAGGTTAGGAATCATCCTCGCCTCCTGCTTATTTTAAAAATGAAAATGACGCTAGGACATGTATATATTATCCTAGCGCTCACGAATATTTAAAATGGTATTATGCTTTTAATGCATCATCAATTTTTTGAAATACCTCAACTTTATTTAACGGATCACTCACTTCTTCACCATTAATTTTTAAAGTAGGTACCAATTTGACTTTATCGTTATTTGCTCTAATAATATCTTTTTCTGCACGTTTCCATGCCTCACTATTTTCAGTTTTATATTCCTTTTTAATTTTATCTTTTTGTTCTTTACTAATGGATAAACGATCGATTTGCTCATCGATTTTATCGTGCGTTAACCATTTCCCTTCGTGATTCGGTTGTTGCTCAATTAAATGATGATGAAATGTCATAAATTGTTGTGGCGCTACGATTTTTACAGCTTGTGCCGCTCTTGATCCCTCAATCGCATCGTCACCTAAAAATGCCACATCTATCAGTTGATATTGAATTCGATCTGTTCCATACTTTTTCTCTATTTCTTTCATTATTTTCTGATCGAACACTTTGCAATAAGGACATTTATAATCAAAGTACTCAACGATTTTGACTTGCTTTTCGTGATGCTCTCCTTTCTGACAAGCGGTGAATACGACAAGCACTAAAGCCATCATTAAAAAATAAAAAATTTTCTTCATTACTGACTCTCTCCTTTTACACTATCCTGTGTATTACTTTAATAAATATAACTGTTAATAATTATATTTTCAAATATATTCTTAAATTATTTGATTAACAACATTAACAATTAAGACTTGTGCTTATCATCCATCCCTTTTCTAATCAAATACTTTTAAAAGCATAAAAAGAGCTTACTCATGATGTAATCAATGAATAAGCTCTTGTATTCTTAAATATGATTTACTTTTGAAATCACTGCCACACTTTTATAGTAAGTGATGATCTTTAAGCAATGTTTCAACATAAGTGCCTTTAATTTTTCTTAAGAAACCACTCAAAGCAACTTTTTGAATTTTACTATTTTCTGTGATTTCTTGTAGGCTTTTACGATCATTTAATTCGTATGCTGCATCCATTAACACACGTAAATCAAATTCAGAAGCAATAACTTCTGGTACCCCTCTATCAATATCTAATAATTGGTATACAGCTTCCATTGCAGTTCTAACTGAATATTCTGTTGTAAACACAGTATCTCTTTCAGTTTCTGCAAAGTTACCGATAAAAGCAAGGTTACGTGATTGATGTGGCACAACTAATGGTCTGTCACCTACTGCTCTTGGCATAAAGTAAGATGTAATATAAGGCAGATACGCAGGTATGGTATTGGCTTCTTCAGTTGCCAAGTATTCAATTTCTTCAGTAGGAACACCCATGTGGTAGAGCCATTCTTGACAAATTTCACTACCACTACATTCTGTAATTGGTTTTTTAATATAATCGCCATCAACATCAGAGTATAAAGCATAAATCCAAGTACTTACTTGATCATCAGGTTGGCTTTTAAATTGTTGTTGACGGTTGACCGTAAAGCTCATTTGCCATGATGAGTCATTAACCGTAATAATCCCACCCGTTACTGTTTTATGAGAAAGCGGGTCACGTTTACAGAGTCTTTCAATGGCACCGATGATTTTTTTATTGTTTGTTGTCGCAGTCGCAGAAATGAACCAACTTCTTTTTGGTAAATCTTTATAGAATTTTTCTGGATTACCAAATTCTGGACTTTGTTTTGCCAAGTTATTCCATAATAACCAGCTACCACCAATATCATCTGTAATAGGTGCAGGTGTGTCATTATCACCATAAGTTGAGCTTTCTGTAATACTACCGTTCGTTACAAACACTAAGTCATTAGGCGTTAATGGAATGACATCATCTTTGCCATCTCGTTTAATAAGAATTTCTCGTGCTAATTTTTGAGAAGTCGTAACGTCTACTTTAATATCTTCTACTTTGATATTATATTCAAATTGAACATCATGTGATTTCAAATATTCAACCATTGGTAATACGAGTGATTCGTATTGATTGTATTTTGTAAATTTAAGCGCGCTAAAGTCTGCAAGTCCGCCAATGTGATGAACAAAGCGCATTAAATAGCGACGCATTTCCATAGCAGAATGCCAAGGTTCAAATGCGAACATTGTTTTCCAATAAACCCAGAAATTAGATTTTAAGAAATCTTCAGAAAAAACATCTGTAATTTTGATATCATTTAAATCTTCTTCATTCATTAAGCATAAATCGACAATTTCTTTAATTGCTTTTTGTGTGAGTGTAAAATCGCCGTCTGTATCAACACGGTGTCCTCTATTTTCAATCATGCGGCAGCGTGAATAGTTTGGATCTTCTTTATTCAACCAATAAAATTCATCTAAAACTGAAGCATTTTCAACTTCTAAGGAAGGAACTGAACGGAATAAATCCCACAAACACTCGAAGTGATTTTCCATCTCTCTACCACCGCGTACGACGTAGCCTTTATTAGGAAGTTCGTCACCATCAAGACTGCCGCCAGGCTTAGGTAACTCTTCTAAAATATGAACTTGTGAGCCTTTCATCTGTCCATCTCTAATGAGAAAACAAGCTGCTGCTAGAGCGGCTAAGCCAGATCCAACTAAATATGCAGATTTGTTTTCTACATTTTCAGGTTTTCTTGGGCGTGCAAATGCTTCATAATTACCTTTACTATAATACATAGTAAACACTTCCTTTTTTGGATTAAAAATCAGTATAATAAAAGACAAACAGGAAAATAAATGACTTCCTTCATTTTAAAATTTCCTTCAATATTATTATATCAACAGACCACATCCAATTAGGCGCCAATATTCACTATTTGTAACTTAAATGACAAAATCAAGAAATTGTTCGATATCTGAGGTGTTAAAAGATGAATAAACAGGATTTACGCGTAATTAAAACGCAAAACGCACTTATGAATGCATTTACGGAACTGTTAAAAGTAAAAGAATTTGAACACATTACAATACAAGACTTGTGTGACTACGCACTTATCCGTCGTTCAACATTTTATCGACATTACAAGGATAAGTATCATCTATTGAATCATGCGATTGAAAACGTCTTGAATCGTTTTAGACAAATTCATTTATCCGATATTCGTTTTGAAGACCCGAAGCCTTTCCTTGAGCGTTATATCCATGACTTATTAACCTTTATTAATGATAATAAAGCGATCGTCAACAGTGTAGTGACGCATCATTTGTATGATGAGACGTCACGTATTATTTATGAACAAATTTATCAAGCCATTAACAAGCAGACTCAATACGACATACGAACAGGTGGGCGTTTCGATGTGAGCCCAACGATTTACAATCATTTTCTCACCGGCGGCGTTTTAAGTGTCGTCTTCAATTGGTCTAGAGACGCGCATGCTGAACAGACACTCACGACTGTTAAAAATGATATCGTCAACTTGATATGTGGCATGAGAGCAACGCACATGAAACGTCTGAATTAAAAAATCCAAACAGCCTCTACATCGCTATGTGTGCCCCATTTCATTGAATAATCATGGGGCACGTGACTGCCGTGGCGCGATTCGTTTCTCGTCATATCGACGGATTAATGCGTTAAATTCGCATCTTGGTAAGTTTGATTAAAAAGCTTATAATGGACAAATTTTGAAAGCTCAGCTGACGCCGTAAGAACTAAAATCGTATCATTACCCCCAACTGTTCCAAGCACCTCATTTAACTCCATTTGATCAATATAGTAATTAATGCTCTGCGCAAAACCCGGTGCTGTTTTAATAATTAAGTACGTGTCTTTAATCACGACAGAGGCAATCTCATCTTTATAAAAGTTAATCAATTTCGCTTTGGCATCTTTTTGCGCATTTTCATTATACTTTTGATAACATCGCTCTTGATGCGCGGATGGCATTTTATAAATCTTCAATTCATTTAAATCTCTACTAATTGTCGCTACACTATACCTTATCCCAAAATGTTGTTCTATATAATCCACAATTTCTGCTTTTGAATGAATGTTATGCTCTTTTACAATCATAGATACTAAGTCTAATCTTTTTCTTTTTTTCATGCATTTAAACTCCTTTGCCTCATAATCCCGCTGACAAATAACTGTGTATCTCTACCATAACAAAACATCTCATTAGTAAATGTGAAGTTTCTGACATCTCACATGAACCCTCACTCGCTGTCAAACATTTAAGTGGCTTCATCTTCTTACAAAAAATCAATAAACATCTCTTTTCAAAAGATTGATGATTATACATACACATTTTTGAATAAAGAATAATATTATACATATCTCTTAATTTAATATTAACTTATTATTCATAAATACGCATGTTAAAAGGGTAAAGTATGCATAAGTTATCATTATTGTGTATTGAATAAATCATTTGTATGAGGTTTTAGACATTTATATTGAGAAAACATTCACAACTGGATAACTGAAAGCGTTTTATACTTTGGATGTAATCAAGCAAAGGAGGAATAACAATGGAAAAAGGACCAATCCAAGTGAATAGTGAAATTGGCAGATTAAAAACCGTTTTACTCAAACGACCAGGCAAAGAATTAGAAAATCTTGTACCTGATCATCTCAGCGGCTTATTATTTGACGATATTCCTTATTTGAAAGTCGCGCAAGAAGAGCACGATAAATTTGCGCAAGTTTTAAGAGATGAAGGGGTTGAAGTTGTTTACCTCGAAAAATTAGCCGCCGAAGCCATTGCGGATAAAGCCGTACGCGAACAGTTTATTGATGATATTTTGGCTGAATCTCAAAAAACAGTTCTCGGCCATGAAAAAGAAATTAAAACACTCTTTGAAACATTAAGCGACCAAGACCTTGTAGATAAAATTATGGCGGGTGTGCGTAAAGAAGAAATTCAACTCGAAACCAATCACCTTGTTGAATACATGGATGATAGATACCCATTCTATTTAGACCCTATGCCAAACCTTTATTTCACAAGAGACCCTCAAGCTTCTATTGGACGCGGTATGACAATCAATCGAATGTATTGGAGAGCACGTCGTAGAGAATCTATTTTTATGACCTATATTCTTAAACATCATCCACGTTTCAAAGATGCGGACGTTCCTGTTTGGTTGGATCGAAATTCACCATTCAATATCGAAGGTGGCGACGAATTAATCCTTTCAAAAGAAGTGTTAGCGATCGGTATTTCAGAACGGACTTCGGCACAAGCTATCGAACGTTTGGCACGCCAAATTTTATTCGATGATCAATCGACTTTTACAAAAGTATTGGCAATTGAAATACCAAACAGCCGTAGTTTCATGCATTTAGATACTGTCTTTACAATGATAGACTACGACAAATTTACAATGCATGCGGCGATTTTCAAAGAAGAAAATCATATGAATATCTTTACAATCGAAAAAGATGAAGCGACACATGATATTAAAATCTCTCATTCAAGCCAACTTAAAGCAACATTAGAAGACGCTTTACATGTCGATAACATTGAATTTATTCCTACGGGTAACGGTGACGTAATCGACGGCGCACGCGAACAGTGGAATGACGGTTCAAATACGTTGACAATTCGTCCTGGCGTAGTGGTCACTTATGATCGTAACTACGTTTCAAACCAATTGTTAAGAGATAAAGGGGTCAAAGTCATTGAAATCACAGGTAGTGAACTTGTACGTGGTCGTGGCGGCCCTAGATGTATGAGCCAACCTTTATTTAGAGAAGACATTTAAGCATTCATTATCAAATTAAGAAAGGATTTTTAAAATGACAGATATTCAAAAACCATTAGATTTAAAAGGTAGACATTTACTTAAAGAAGACGATTTTACTAAAAAAGAATTTTCAGACTTAATTGATTTTGCGATGACTTTAAAATCTTATAAACAACAAGGCATCCCACACCGCTATTTAGAAGGTAAAAATATTGCTTTATTATTTGAAAAAACATCAACACGGACACGTGCTGCATTTACTGTTGCTTCAATCGATTTAGGTGCACATCCAGAATTTTTAGGTAAAAACGACATTCAATTAGGTAAAAAAGAATCTGTCGAAGATACAGCAAAAGTATTGGGCCGTATGTTTGACGGTATTGAGTTCCGCGGCTTTTCTCAAGATACAGTGGAAGCATTAGCAGAATTTTCAGGTGTCCCTGTATGGAACGGACTCACTGATGCTTGGCACCCAACACAAATGTTAGCAGACTATATGACAATCAAAGAAAACTTTGGACATTTAGACGGTATAAAACTCACATACGTCGGCGATGGACGCAATAATGTCGCAAATTCACTACTTGTCGCAGGGCCAATGTTAGGTGTCGATGTTACCATCTGCTCTCCTAAATCTTTATTCCCTTCTCAAGATTATATTGATATTGCTGAACGTCGTGCAAAACAAGATGGCGGTTCAGTCACAATTACCGATAATATTGATGAAGGCGTAAAAGGTGCTGACGTTATTTATACTGACGTCTGGGTTTCAATGGGTGAAGAAAGTGAATTTGAATCTCGTATTAAATTACTAAAAGATTATCAAGTGAACAAAGCTTTATTTGACAAAACAGGTAAAGACAGCACAATTTTCTTACACTGTTTACCTGCTTTCCACGACACAAATACAGAATATGGTCAAAAAATTAAAGATGAATATGGTTTGTCTGAAATGGAAGTGACAGATGAAATCTTTAGAAGCAAACATGCGAAAGTGTTTGATCAAGCTGAAAACCGCATGCATACCATTAAAGCTGTAATGGCTGCAACGCTAGGTTAATTCAATAGATATGATATGATAAAAAGCCCAGTGATTCTTATCATAATAAAATACTATTATTATATTTTAAAATAAGTTTTGTACTGGGCTTTTTAATCTATCTAAAGGAGACATGACATATGGGTGGAACAGATGAAAACAAATTAAATAAAACCTCCTTAATTGGTTTAGTCATTGGCTCGATGATTGGTGGCGGTGCATTTAACATCATTTCAGATATGGGTAAAGAAGCTGGCGGATTGGCCATCATTATTGGATGGTTAATTACAGCAGTCGGCATGATTTCGCTTGCCTTTGTCTTTCAGAACTTAACTAATGAGCGCCACGACTTAGATGGTGGGATTTACAGTTATGCCCAGGCAGGATTTGGTGATTTTATTGGCTTTTCAAGTGCTTGGGGCTATTGGTTTGCTGCCTTTTTAGGCAATGTGGCTTATGCGACGTTGCTCATGTCCGCAGTGGGTAACTTTTTCCCAATGTTTAAAGGAGGCAATACCTTACCTTCTATTATTATTGCCTCAATCTTATTGTGGGGCGTGCATTATCTTATTTTAAAAGGTGTCGAAACCGCAGCATTGATTAATAGCATTGTGACCATCGCAAAATTAATTCCGATTTTACTTGTACTTGTTTGTATGATTGTCGCTTTTAACTTTGAGACTTTCAAAGCAGGTATTTTTGGCATGACAAGTGGCCCAGCACATATGTTCAGTTGGGGGGACACGCTTTCTCAAGTTAAAAGTACAATGCTCGTCACTGTATGGGTATTTACTGGGATTGAAGGCGCTGTCGTCTTCTCTGGACGTGCTAAACATAAAAAAGATGTCGGTTCTGCAACCGTTATTGGTTTAGTTTCTGTGTTGATTATTTATTTCTTAATGACCGTATTAGCACAAGGGGTTATTCAACAAAACCATATTTCTGAACTTTCCAACCCTTCTATGGCAGCAGTGTTAGAACACATTGTCGGTCATTGGGGATCTGTTCTAGTGAATATTGGCCTCATCATTTCAGTATTAGGGGCATGGCTAGGTTGGACACTTTTAGCGGGCGAATTACCTTTTATCGTTGCGAAAGATGGCCTATTTCCTAAATGGTTTGCTAAAGAAAATGAAAACAAAGCACCTGTCCATTCATTACTCATTACTAATATATTAGTTCAAATCTTTTTAATCAGTATGCTTTTCACACAAAGCGCTTATCAATTTGCCTTTTCACTTGCATCAAGTGCCATTCTCATTCCTTACATGTTGAGTGCTTTTTATCAAGTGAAATATACGATTCAAACGAAGCAACGTGCAACAACGAAACAATGGGTCATCGGTATCATCGCTTCTATTTATACCGTTTGGCTCGTATACGCAGCGGGATTAGATTACTTTTTATTAACGATGCTGTTATATATCCCTGGCCTTATCGTTTACACAATTGTACAAAGAAATAACCAAAAACCTTTAAAACGAATCGATTATTTGTTCTTTATCATTATTATCATTTTAGCCATTATCGGCATCTTGAGATTATTAAGCGGTGCCGTCAACGTATTTTAATGAGGAGTGATTTTCATGCATAAAAAAATCGTCATTGCTTTAGGTGGTAATGCCATCCAAACGACAGATGGATCTGCAGAAACACAAAAACAAGCTATACGTAAAACAATGCAAACACTAAAGCCGTTATTTAATACAGACTACGATATTGTCATTTCCCATGGCAATGGACCACAAATTGGCAGTCTTTTAATTCAACAAGCGACTGCTGACAGTCCACAAACACCTGCGATGCCACTAGATGTCTGTGGTGCCATGACACAAGGGATGATTGGTTTCTGGATAGAAACAGAAGTCAACCGAGTTTTAGCAGAGGTTAATAGTGATCGGAAAGCGGGTACAGTGATAACACGTGTGGAAATTGACGAAAATGATCCAAGAATGTCAAACCCGACAAAACCTATTGGGCCTTTTTACACAGAAGCTCAAGTTGAACAACAAAAAGCACAATACCCTAATTCCGTCTATAAAGAAGATGCCGGTAGAGGATACCGTAAAGTCGTTCCGTCTCCCCTACCTATATCCATTTTAGAGCATGAATTAATTAGTACTTTAGTTGAAAATAACAATATCATTGTCGCTTGTGGTGGTGGCGGTGTGCCTGTTGTTAAAAGAGGCGACACTTATGAAGGTGTAGAAGCTGTTATTGATAAAGACTTTGCAAGTGAACGTTTAGCGCAACTCATCGATGCCAATACCCTCATGATTTTAACAAGTGTTGAAAATGTTTATATTAACTTCAATGAACCTAATCAAGAAAAACTCACTGACATCGATGTCGAAAGTTTAAAACGCTACGCACAAGAAGGTAAATTTGCAGAAGGCTCTATGTTACCTAAAATTGAAGCGGCTATAGATTTTGTTGAAAACGGAGAAGGACGTCGTGCGGTCATCACGAACCTAGATAAAGCCTATGAAGCCTTCAAAGGAGAAGTCGGCACACAAATTTATAAGTAGCTATGAGGTGGTGAATTTATGGGGCAAAACCCGTATGATCACTCAACAATTGATAACTCACTCATTAAAAACAATGTGAATACCTATCTCGAGCAGTTTGCTGCCTTTATCAATATCCCAACGGTTGCATTACAGCCGTATAAAAATGAGTTTATCGTCAGACAATACAATAAAGGTCAGGTGATTTACTATTCATCTGATGAACTGACACATATCTATTATTTAATCGATGGTTATATATTAAGAGAACACTATAGCGTGAATGGAGACGTCAATCGTGTATTAAATAAAGGCGAACATTTATATCCTATTCACAACCTGTTTCAAGATAAAACGACAAATGAAATGTGTACTGCACTCACCGATAGTATCGTAATGGCTGTGCCGATTGAATTGATTGAATATATATGTCGAAATCACGATAAAGTGTTTATTCAAATGTATAAATACCTTTGCGAAAATGAAAAACAATTAACAGAATATAACATGGCACTCAGTGCAAAAAGCGCTAAAGCACGTGTAAAGAAAGTACTTATTTATTTATGCCATACAATTGGGGAAGACCATGAAGAGTTTTATGAAATTAAGCAATTTTTAACAATTCAAATGGTCAGCGATTTAGCTAGTGTTTCCCGAGAAACGACAGGACACATTGTAAACGAACTAAAAACACAAAACCTCCTTTTAAAAGATCAAAAGAATTGGATGATTAGCAAAGCCATACTTGGAATAGTTTGACGAAAGAGATACCAACTAACTGAATATATTAATGATGTCGACTTTGATAAACGTGCCTCTTGAAGCAGTACGTGGATTGCAATAACCTACGCAACCCGCTTCATAGGGGCTTGTTTATTGCAAAAAAGCCTAGACTTGTACAATCTTCCAAAATGGGATTGCATCTGTCTAGGCCTTCATCGTTAATTGGACTGCTTAACTGAATTCATTCTAATCGACAACTAACTCCCTATATTGTTGCGCGATTTCTTTCGCAATCGCTTCATTCACCTGTGCATATTCTTTTAAAAATGCCTCCGGTCCATGGTTTTTGATATATTGATTTTTTTCTAATGTTTCTTTATCGTTATCATCTTCATAAGCCAATAACAATGCTGCAGCGCGAACAAGCCCTTTATATGCTAATTGGTTGTCGTGCAAATAGGTTAATGGCTTTATAATTCGGTCCTCAGGTCCAATTTTACGAATCGTACCACGGCCTACGCGTGTGACTTCATCAGAAAGATAAGCATTTTTAAAGCGCCGAATAATCTTCTCAACGTAATTTTGTTGTTCTGACGCTTTAAGCGAAAACTTTTCAGTAATATACAAACTTGTTTCAGATAGTACCGTTCTAAGTTCCGCTTCAATCGTCGGATCATTGATGGCATCTAAAATAGTATAAAAATGCGCATGTTGCCCTGCATAAGCAATATAAGCGTGACCCGTATTCACAGTCATTAGTTTTCTTTCAATAAATGGAGATAAGTCATCTACATAATTGATATGATTTAACTTTTCACCATACCATGCTTGATTTTCAATCACCCATTCATAGAAAGGTTCTACCATAACGTCTAAAATATTATCATTCTTTTGTAAAGGGACTATTCGATCGACTGCTGAATTAGCAAAATGAATATGCTCACCTAAAGGCCCCGTATGTGCTAAAATCGCTTCCTTAAGTGTATCAGTAGCCATAATCGCGTTTTCACATGCAACAATGTTAACGTGATTCGTCTTCTCTTTTAAGTACGGCGCGATTGTTTTTGCGATTATTGGCAGAATATTAACCCCTACTGCTGTAGTAATGATATCCGCATCTAGCAACGCTTTTTTCAATTTTTCAGATGGCTCTGAAGAATTGACCGCATCTATATTTTGAACCTTTTCCGTCGTTTTATTTTCATCGGCAATGATGACATGATATTGTTGTTCTTTCTCTAAAGCGTCAATAATTTCTGTATTCACATCTGCAAACGTGACTTTCACATCGTTATCTGCAAGAATTTTACCAATAAAACCACGTCCAATATTTCCTGCACCAAAATGTACTGCTCTCATTATACATCTGCCTCCTCAAAAACCGCTTTAATTTCATCGGCTGATTTGGCATTCACAATACGTTCAACATTAGCTTCTTCACTAAACGTAATCGCAATTTTAGATAATAAATCCAAATGTTCACCATCTTTACCTGCAATCCCAACGACAACTTTAACTTCCTCGCCACCCCAATCGACACCGTCTGGAATTTGAAGTAAAGATAAACCTGAATGTAGGACACTTTCTTTTGCTTCATCTGTACCATGTGGAATGGCTAAAGTATTTCCCATAAATGTAGATACTACATTTTCACGTTCTTTCATTGCTTGAATATAATCTTGCGTCACTGATCCGCTGTTCACTAGCGCTTGTCCTGCCAATTCAATCGCTTCAGATTGACTCGATACCGCGACATTAATAAAAATATTCTCATTACTAAATAGTTCACTCATTTTATGAACACTCCTACATAAAATTTTTTATCTTTTCTGAAATTTTAGATTTTAAAATCGTCCTTAATTTTTCTGGTTCTTTCATAAATGTCTCAATATCCTCGAGATGTTTACCCACTTCTTCAATAAATTGACTGACTAACTGCGCCATCTCCTCGTTATCCGGTATGAACATGCTAATCATATACTTCACTTTGAAATCATCCGCTTGCATGTTTGACATCTTAATCGGTGTATCTAAAATGGTGACTAAAATGACCGGTTTCAAGATGATAGAATCCCTTAAATGCGGAATTGCGACAGGATATGGGGCTAATAACCATCCCGGATGATTAGCTATTTTTTCTTGTAAGTATTGACTAAATTGATTCACATCTGGAATCGCTTGTTCATTCAATAAATGGTTGGCAATGTACATCGACCAGTTATCGACTTGTCGATGCTCTATTTTCATCGAATCAATCAAATGCACGGCATCACGCATCGTATTGATTAAATTTTCGTTATCTTTCATCAATATTTTTGTATGCGTCTCATGATTCGAATGATGCGTTGCATTTAACTTTAGAAAGTGTGAAACATACGTGATATCAGATTCAGGCAATAATGGATTCACAGTAATAAAAGGCTGTTTGATATCCAAGTTGACTGTTGAAATAATACCGTCAAAACTTTCTAAATTGAGATGATTCAAATCACTTACCGACGCTTGAGTGATGCGTTCAATATCTCTGAATGTGTTTTTAAGACGTGCTGCTAGTAATCGACTTGTCCCTACACCACTGCTACACACCACCAATAGATTTAAAGGCGCTTTTTTGTGTCTCTTAATGGAGCCGCCAAAGTGCAAAACAATAAATGCAATTTCGCTATCTGGAAACACCAGTTCAGGCCATACGATCGTTTGCGCCTGCTTAATTTGTTTAAATAATAATGGATACTTGTATTGGATCATTTGGGTGAGCGGATTATACGTCTCAATGTTGGAACTTAAGCGATTAATCGCTGGATGAATATGCAGTTTAAGACCTTCAATCAAATTCGCTCTATCTTCAAAATGCTGACCAGAGATTTGTTCAACAGCATCTACAAATTGGATGATGGTTTTTAAATCACTCTGCTCTGACTTGTCAGCTCTAAAATCTTTCCTTTTAGCCCCTCGTAGATGAATCGTAATAAAGGTGATTTCTGCTTCATTAAATTTCACATCATAAATCTCCTCTAATCGACTCGCTATATCCCGGGCGATTTCTTGTTCTAAAGTCGTCTTCACGCTGTCATAAATCTCATCATTAATTGCGACGTACTCATCATTTTTCATACGATTAATCCCTAAAACGATGTGGATGGTTAATGACAAGTAACTGGATTCAGTCAACGAATACGGAAGTCGACCTAAATCATCCATAAGGATTCGTTCTACTTGAAAAATCTGTTCTAAATTAACTAATGATTGTTGAGATTGATGCAAAGATTGATATACAAAATGATTTTCAATTACAGAGTAAACACTCGTACTATTCAGTTTGTTGACCATTAACTGACTTAGAAATTCACGTTTCTTTGACTCTGGACCCAGTAATTGGATACCTTCACCACGTTTTCGTGATATCGATAATTGATATAAATGGATATCCTGTGATAATTCATCCAGGAGCTTGGATAACGTTTGAATCGATACACCAATTTCTTCTGCTAAACTGAATTGTTTAATCGGTTCTTTCGTCTGAATAAGTGCATATAAGATAATCACTTTTTGCTCTTCTAGAGATAAATCCATCGCTGTGTTCTCAGACACATCTTTAAAAAGACGTTTCATGTCATATTCATGGCCCACGATACGAATCCCTTGTTTAGACACACGTTCTAATACAATAGCAAATGTTTCTAAATAAGATTCAACGTGTTTTAATTCTCTATGAATCGTACGAGAGGATACTCCGAGTTGCTGTGCAATATCATAAATTCGAATGTAGGTTTCACGATATTTAATTAGAATTTCAATGATACGTTTTTCTCGAGAGCTCAAAAACATTGTCGTGTCCCCCTCTTGGTCGTTATTCATCTTTCTTCAAATTGTTCAGTAACTCCTCATATCTTGGTGAGTTTAAAAAGTTATCCACTGAAATATGAATGGCTGTCGGTACTTGCTTAATTGCTCGGTCAGTTAATGTTTTTTGAGTAATGATCAGTTGGGCATCTTTGGGCAACTGGTTAATAGCGGTATTTGTGACATGAATATCTGTAAGTCCCTGTTTTTTGAACTTATTTCTCAACATGCTTGCGCCCATTGCACTTGATCCCATTCCAGCATCACAAGCAAAAATAATATGATGGATATCATGATAGTCATGGGCCGATACTTGTTCTGTATTGTATTGATGAAGTAATCCCTCTTCAGCGTTGGCTTCATCTACCTTTTTGTCAGCTTCTTCAGTTTTTTTACTTTCAGCGCCAGTTAATTTCGAAGCAACTTGTGATTTTTTTCCTTTCGTTGCTTCCATTTGTGCTGTAGCTTCTTCAATATCTTGTTGCGTATCTTTCGTAAATTTTAAAATGAATGCAGATACAATAAATGAAACTGCCGCAGCTAGAAATACACCGAGCAACATGTGTAAAAACTCGCCTCTTGGAGCGTTGATACAATAGACGATAAATGACCCTGGAGAAGCTGGACTTTTAAAACCAAAGCCTGTTGCTTGATAAGTTGCCACACCTGTCACTCCGCCCAAAATAACGGATAAAAACAACATCGGTCTCATTAAAACGTAAGGGAAGTAAATCTCATGAATCCCTCCTAAAAAGTGAATGATACCTGCACCATAAGACGTTGCTTTCGCTGTGCCTTTTCCAAAAATCATATAGGCCACAAGCACGCCTAAAACGGGACCCGGATTAGACTCAATCGTATATAAAATGGATTGTCCTAAAGATGCAGCTTGGTCGGCGCCTAATGGTGTGAAAACACCGTGGTTGATTGCGTTATTTAAGAACACAATTTTCGCAGGCTCTACAATAATGCTCACGATTGGAAGTAAGTGCGCATGCACTAATCCTTCAACAGCAACGGATAAAATGTGCATCACAAATTTCATGATTGGTGCTAAAATTTCGAAACCTAAAATCGTCATAATAAAGCCCAAAATACCAGCAGAAAAGTTATTGAATAACATTTCAAAACCTTGAGGCGTGCGTGGTTGGATCCATTCATCTACCTTTTTCATGAGCCAACCGACTAACGGTCCCATAATCATGGCACCTAACAGCATGGGCGTTTGAGGCAATGCAACAATGACCCCCATAGTAGAAGTCGCTGCTATAATTCCTCCGCGTATCCCATGAATCAAACGACCTCCACTGAATGCAATTAATAATGGAATGAGATATTTAATCATAGGATCAGCAAGCTGTGCTAACTCTTTATTAGGGAGCCAACCATGATCGATGAAAATGGCTGCGATAAATCCCCAGGCAATAAAAGCACCAATGTTTGGCATGATCATACTACTGAGGAACGAACCGAAAGCTTGTACTTTGCGCCCCATTCCTTTCTTTTCTTCAGTCTTTGACATAAATACACCCCTTCTTTAATTCAATTTATATAAATTGTAAGGGCTTTTATAACGGGGGCTCAATATAAAGAAATAGTGAGTTTGTCACAACCTTTTTGACATCATTCACTTAGTTAAAATCACGTGTGAAAAATAAAGATGGAAGAAGTGATTAGAAAAGGGGACATAAATTTTTTAAAGGAGTGCATATTTTTTATAAAAAGAGGAAATTTGTTACTATTTTTCAAAAAGTATATGTTATGTGAGGTTATGGATAGCAGTCTAATTCGAATAAAAAGCATATAAATGCAGTATGATTCATAGTTTATACCTTAAAACTAACCATTTACGATCTTTTTTCAAATGTCTTGGTAAAGATTTAAAGCACCGCATAGACCCCTACCAAAGTCTATTCGGTGCTCTTTTTTGCACTTTTTTAAATTCAAAATTTATGCAATAAGCATTCATTTTATTCACAAAAAATTTACATAACATGAACTAATGGGAAAAATTTGAACATGTTCCTTCATTATATTGTACAATTTTTAGACTTTTAAAATACAGTGTTATGCAACAGTATATTTCTAATAAATATAGATTTTTTATAAAAATCGATTAACCCCAATCTGATGTTGCTAGGTTAATTTGTCATATATTTTTAAATTTGCACTATACATTTTTATAGTTATATTGTAGTCTTATAGTAAGCGTTACATTATACATTTTATTTTTATAAGGGGTTGTAATCAATGGAAAATAAAAACTTTTTTAGTATTCGTAAACTTTCTATCGGTGTCGGATCTTGCTTAATCGCGAGCTCTTTATTAGTAAGCTCTCCTACATTTGCAGAAGAAAACAATGCGAATGCTACAAATACTGCTGAGGCTCAACAAAATGCTTTCGCTGAAATTTTAGACTTACCTAATCTTAATGAAAACCAACGTAATGGTTTCATCCAAAGTCTTAAAGACGATCCAAGTGTAAGTAAAGACATTCTTGCTGAAGCTAAAAAATTAAACGACAGCCAAGCTGGTTCACAACCTGCACCTGATCACAGTGCAGACCAACAAAATGCATTCTATGAAATCTTACACTTACCTAACCTTACTGAAGAACAACGTAACGGTTTTATCCAAAGTCTTAAAGACGATCCAAGCGTAAGTGCAGACATCTTAATCCAAGCTAGAAACGTAAACGTTGCGCAAGCACCAACAAAACCTGCACCTAATGTTAATGAAGATCAACAAAATGCGTTCTACGAAATTTTAAACTTACCTAACTTAAACGAAGATCAACGTAACGGTTTTATCCAAAGTCTTAAAGATGATCCAAGTGTAAGCAAAGATATTCTTGCTGAAGCTAAAAAATTAAACGACAGCCAAGCTGCTCCTGATTACACAGAAGCACAACAAAATGCGTTCTATGAAATCTTACACTTACCTAACCTTAGCGAAGATCAACGTAATGGTTTCATCCAAAGCCTTAAAGATGATCCAAGTGTAAGCAAAGATATTCTTGCTGAAGCTAAAAAATTAAACGACAGCCAAGCTGCTCCTGATTACACAGAAGCACAACAAAATGCGTTCTATGAAATCTTACACTTACCTAACCTTAGCGAAGATCAACGTAATGGTTTCATCCAAAGCCTTAAAGATGATCCAAGTGTAAGCAAAGACATTCTTGCTGAAGCTAAAAAATTAAACGACAGCCAAGCTGCTCCTGATTATAGCGAAGCTCAACAAAACGCATTCTATGAAATCTTACACTTACCTAACCTTACTGAAGAACAACGTAATGGTTTCATCCAAAGCCTTAAAGATGACCCAAGCGTAAGTAAAGAAATCCTTGCTGAAGCTAAAAAATTAAACGACAGCCAAGCACCTAAAAAAGATGATGGTACAACAAACCCATCTGATAACAACAACAATGATAACCAAGCTGGACAAAACGACAACAAAGACGATCAAGGTAATAAAGCCGAAGATAAAGGCGACAAAGACAACAAAGGCGACCAAGATAACAAAGCTGAAGACAAAGGCGACAAAGACAACAAAGGCGACCAAGGTAACAAAGCTGAAGACAAAGGCGACAAAGACAACAAAGGTGACCAAGGTAACAAAGCTGAAGACAAAGGCGACAAAGACGACAAAGACAACAAAGCCGACAAAGGTAACAAAGCTGACCAAGCTGGTAAAAAAGACAACAAAGACATGGGCGTAGCTAAAGAACAATCTGGTAACAACGGTATGAACAATTCTGGTAACAAAGCAATGCCAAAAGCTTCAACTCACGTTGTTAAACCTGGTGAAACTTTAAACGAAATCGCTAAAGCAAACAACACAACTGCTGACCAAATTGCTAAAGACAATCACTTAGCAGACAAAAATGTCATCATGCCTGGTCAAGAACTTGTGATCAACAAACCAGCAATGATGAACGAAAACAAAGATGCAAAAGCAAACAGCGAAATGAAAGCTTTACCTGAAACTGGTGGCGAAAGCGATGCTGCATTATTCGGTACAACACTTGCAGGTGGATTAAGCTTAGCATTCGGTTCATTATTATTAGGCCGTAGCAGAAAATCAAACTAAGTTTCAACATTTTCCAATATTACACATAAAGAGAGAGACAACCTAGAAAATAATAAACGGGATTAAAAAACTGTGTAGTCGTGTTTAAAAACGCGACTGCACAGTTTATTTTTGTGGTATGGAAGTGTGTATCCTTATAAACTTAAATCAATTATTATGACGAAAAATAGACCTGTAAAGTCATAACTATTGTGATAAAATTTATTAAAAGGTTCAGAGACTTAATGTCAATAAAGTAATGGAAATCAAGCAATGTTGTTTACTAACCTGTTTTGAGTAGATAGGAGTTTTTAAATTTATGAAATTAGAACAATGGATAATTTCTTTAATAACTGGGGTATTAATTTTTTAATCGGTCTTTTTATAGGACATATGACCTTCTTACCGGCTTTATTTAATGGATTCATTGGATTTTTAGGAGTCACAATTGTTTCAGCTCGTAGTTCAAAAAAACGGAAAAAGTAAGGAGCGGTTTGAGGTTTTGAAACGATTATAAACAAGTTGCTTTTTCAATTCTCTGTCAAACCAAGAAAAGGGTACGAATAATCAAGATAGCATTAGCTTAGAAAATATTTAGGATTCTGTATTAGAAAAGCGTCGGGATAAATATATAGTACCAACTTTAAATAATATTTTAAAACAAGAAGAGGCGACTTGGGGTAATGTAGGAGGACAAGTTGCTCAAGCCCTTATGAATACTGGCATTAAAGATTCTTCTGCACGTAGTATTGGATTTGGGGTATCTCAAGTGGGTCAAACTTTAATATAAGAGAGTGTGATTTTAATGAATAACGAAGAGTTAGAATCTAGACTTTTGTTGATTAAGCAGTCTATAGATGTACTTCAAGAGGAACTAGCTCCTAATTTGAAAACTAAAGATTTAGTTTTATTACGTTATGGTTATAATGTTGATGAGATTAAAAAGTTGAATAATTATCTATTTATGTTAACAACAGAAAATAAAAAAGTGACAAAGCGTGAATTTGAGTCGAAGTTATGCGAGATTAGAAATCTTCCTAATATTCCAAAGGGACAGGTTAACGATGTTTTGGAAGGTTATAGAAACAGTAACTTACATGTTGATGTTGTTAAGTATATTTTAAATAACGAATAAAAATTTATTGAAAAAAACCTCTAATTTTAGAGGCTTTTTAACGGTTTTCTTTTTGTCTTTATCATAAGTGTAACTATTTCGATTTTGAATTGTTACTCTTAAAGTACCGATATGTCCAAGCTAGAGCATCAAAAAATAAGACGAGCCAAAGATTACAGGCTGAAATTGTCATCTCGAAAAATGAAGTCATAATCTACGAAGTTCTATCATAAAAAAGAAGTGCTAAGATGATTTTCAATTAAACATCATCTTAGCTCTATTTATTTTGAGATTTATATTCCAGACTCATTGCGTATCGTACCAAAATCACGGCGACTTCTGTACCCATTTCTTTAATACTCATGTTCAATTACATCGATATTAACTTCTTTTGATTTTAAAGACTTGTAAATAAGTCCCCATTCTCCAAATGTATTCAATCGGTCCGTATCTAAATGCGCGTAGCCAAATCATTGAAAAGGCCATTTGTACAGCTAAAATCGCGACACAGACTAACCCTGTTTGTGCAAAGGTTAATGTAACAAATTTGCCGACAATAATAATTAAAAATGTATTCAATAAATAATTCGTTAAAGCCATTTGACCGTAATATTTGAGTGGTCGCAATATTTTTTTCGCACCTTCAAATTTTAATAAGTAGACAAACACTAGCACATAGAATAGTGAAATAAACGGTGCAGTATAGACGATGAGATTTGAAAAAGTCTCATACTTCTTAACAAAAGTCTCATTTGACATTGTAGATTCCACTAGATCATAAGCTGGTGCGACATAATAGAGTTGTAAAATAACCATAGAAATGATAAAACCTATTGTTGATAACAATAATGAAATACGCAGTGCTTTCGCATGATGGTAGATCGTCTTATGAAGGTCATATTGCCCAATTGTATAACCGAGTATAAATAGTCCCGGTATAAAAGTGATTTTGTTACCGCTTAGGACGCCTAACGCCAATAAAATCAGTCCAAGGACGAGATTGATACGCTTATTTACAAATGTAAAAAGTAAAAGAGGTAAACCCACAATCGCGTAGAAAAACAATGCTTCTCCGGGTTGGAAGATTTGATGTATCAAACCCAATAGCAATAGGATTAGGATTCTTCTTAAATAAAGAAAGTACGGATTGACGTCTTTTTGTTTCGCATTGTGAAAAAAGATATAAAAGCCGATACCAAATAATAATGAAAAGATAGAAAAGAATTTCGCTTCAACCAAAATATTTAAATATTTCATATACACAATGTCGACATTTCCTGTATGTTCTGTCACATGTATAATCGAAACAATGTTCGCAAAAATAATACCAAGTAAAGCAAATCCTCTTAAATAATCTAAAACTTCAATTCTCTTTTTTGTAGGTTCCATAAAATGCTCCTTTTTCATATGTCCTGTTTAATAATATAGGTTTAAGTTCAAGCCATCATGAGACTTAGGAAGTATTTTACAAGTGAATGAAAAATGAATCCTACTATTGTATAAATCGTCCCACAATATACATATTCTGTTATTAAATAGACAAATATTTTTATTCAAAATGAATTGAGAACATTTTCACGTAGTACTATACTAAATATAGATAAATAAACAGGAGGTCTTTCAGTTGAATAAAAGACACATAGGTATGTTCATCTATACAGGTATTATCGGTGGTTTACTGTCTGGTATTGTAAAATTAGGTTGGGAAGTCATGTTTCCACCACGAACACCTGAAAGAAACGCGACGAATCCGCCTCAACAATTATTGCAACAATTAGGATTCAGTCACGATTTCACACATCAAACGTATACATTCTCCGGCATGTCATTACCTTGGGTGAGCTTTATCGTTCACTTTAGTTTTTCCATTGTCATTGCCATTATCTATTGTTTCTTAGTTAAAAAGTATGCGTATATGGCAATGTGACAAGGGGCTGTCTTTGGTATTGTGATTTGGGTGTTATTCCACTTGATCATTATGCCGATTATGCATACCGTTCCTGCGCCTTGGGATCAACCTTTCCAAGAGCATCTCTCTGAATTATTCGGTCATATCGTTTGGATGATGACAATCGATCTTGTGCGACAACTATTCGTCCATCGCTATCAATTAGATTAAAATTAAAAACCGCTCAATTGTGATAAGTTCACATCACATGAGCGGTTTTTTTGATATTAGTTATTTTTAACAATATTTAATTTTTATTCTTTGAATCTTTACGAAATTGATAAAAGGTATAGACAATAAAAGCAAAATTGAGGGCAATAATTAAAGAAAACGAAATAATGAGATACTCTATTTGTGAGCCATTTTGTGTCGTTACTAAAGCAATCATATTAGGTAGACAAACTAAGAGTAAAATGAACGCGTAAATTTTTTGTTTTAATATGAAACAAATAATCGTAACTAGTATAAGCAAGATAATACCTACAATATTACTTTCTTGTTGATTCAATGTAACAATCTCATACAATGGAAAATGATGTGCTAAAAATGTGCTCAATACGATTAAACCAAATATCAGAATGCCTCCCATCGCTCCAAAAATGTATGTTTTTTTACTGTCACCAAATGTCAATATCAACTTCCGAATCATATATAGGCCAAGTATGACAGTGATTAAAAAAGTAAAAATCGCATTTAAAATGGTACTTACTGTTAAAGTATAAGACTGTGCGAATAAATCAGGTACTGTAAACAGTGCGAACAGAAATAAGACATAAAAGGTAACATATTTAGTCAAAAGATTGATAAAAGGCAAATGCTTTGAAAACTGGTCAGCATAGGCTTTAATTGGCGTATCAATAATTGCATGGACATCTTCACCTTGTTTTTCTGCAGTTTCTAAATGATCTCTTAATTCTGCTTCAATTTCTTCAATATCTTCTTCCTTTTTACCTCTAAACAAAAGTTCAACTCTAAGTTTAACTAAAAAATCTTCTGACTGTTTACTTAACATTTCTTACACCCTCCCAAAAAGATGATTCATACCTGTATTCAAATCACGCCATTTTACTTTGAATTGTTCAAGCTCTTTTTCTCCACTTTCCGAAATCGTATAATACTTTCGCTTCGGTCCACCATTATCTGATTTTCTTGTTGTTGTATGCACATATCCTTTCTGACTTAATCGTAATAATACAGGGTATATACTCCCATCACTAATTTCTGGAAACTGGTTATCTTTTAATTTTTCTAGAATTTCATACCCATAAGTTTCTCCTTGCGCGATTAAACCTAATATCGCGCCATCCAAAAGCCCTTTCATCATTTGATTAGATACAGACATGTCCATCACCTATTCTAACTATCTTATAATATAAGATAGTTGATTTTTAGAAACCCGTCAACACTCTTATAATAAAAAGTGAGTTAATGGCACTTGTCGCGATTCAATCTATAAATATAATTGTCTAATCATATAATGCTATCTATTCAAACAGCTAGCAAAATATTATTTCTATCCTTTTAAACAATCAAGTATTATTCATCATTAACAAAACCAGAAATTAGCGTTACTTCACTTCTAACTGACAGTGTTCAATGACTTCCTCCCCCATTGCTATTAATAAAGACTATTTATACAGTTGAACTTTATAAAGTTTTACTATATAATTTAACTATACAGTTCGACGATATAGTTAAAAGGAGTGACAACATGAAACGCTATCCGCTAGTGCCTCTATCTGAAACGATGCATTATATTCTTTTAGCCGTCAGAACACCCATTCATGGCTATAAAATCATGCAAATTGTCAAAGAAAAAAGTGAGGAAGAAGTCAATATCGCAGCAGGGACATTGTATGGCGCACTTGAAAACTTAAAAAAGCACCAATACATTGAATTAATCAGCCCGCCCAAAGAGCGAAAAAAAGTTTATCAAATTACTGAATTAGGCGAACATATTTTAGCAATAGAAAACAAAAGATTATTAAGAATGGCCGAAATCTACAAAAAAAGGAAGTGAGAAGAATGAGGAAGTTTAAAATCTTTATGAATCCTATTAAAGAAGAAGCATGGATTAATGCACAACTAGAGAAAGGCTATCAATTAATAGCGCATAGCTCATGGGGCATCTGCACTTTTAGAAAGACAGAGAAAAAATATGTGACTAGAATTGATTATCGTTCACTCAACAAAAAGCAGTATGACGAATACATTGCGCTACACGAAGACTGTGGTTGGCAACATGTTTATGGCCATAAATATGGCACTGACAATCAATACTGGCAAAAAGAAAAAGAAGGTCAAGATGTTTTATTTTCTGACACCACATCACAAATCCAATATTTCAAACGACTACAGACCTTTTACTTGTCTATAATGCTTCCTTTTTTCTTTATCATATTTTTCTACTTAAAAAGTGGCATATTCCATTTATTTTTAACACCTGGTTTGTTTGAAATGCCTTTTGACCTGATGTGGAAAGCAATACTATTTGAGTTGCCATTTGCGCTACTTAGACTCCTTCCTCTTTTAGTCTTGATCTATATTGGGTACCTCATCATTAAAAACAGCATCAAAATCAAAGCAATGGAAAAGAACACATAATAAAAAGGGTGTCATCAATGGCACCCTTTTTTATTCCTGTTCATTATTTCCAAAATAAAGCTTTTACATTAAACCCTACTTTAAGATGCTGTTCATTCTCAGTTTAATTAAAACAAATTAACATAATAGGCCCTTATCAGAATTAAACGAACATCTTCTGTAAAAATCCTTTTTTTCTCACTTTCAATCTTTTAACTTTAGCTGATTGTTTTTCGATAAAACTATCTAGTTTAATAAAAAAGCTACCTATTTTTTTCTGTTCACTTAATGAAGGAAGATTTACGGCAATAATGCCTATATCTTTAGAATTATAGGATGGTAAAGCACCTACTTGAGCATATTTTGGTAAATTTAAAGTTTGAAAAAATATATTTCCAAAGTTTGTATCCCAATGAGTCGAAAATGAATAACTCATTGTATTGTTATCCATTAAAAATGGTTCTATCACCATTCTTTTTCTGTTCAACATTATAGCTGCGCCTACTTTAGCAAATATTACAGCTGGCACATCATTTATAACTTTCCACTTCTTTTCATTTATTTGTTGATCAGTAACATAATTATTGGCCATATTCATAAGAGTTTTATTAGTGGGAAGGTTCATATCAGAAACTTTAAAAAATGGTATTCCTAAATTTCCGCCTTGATATTTTTCTGGAAATCCAACTCCAGAATTGAATGTTCCTAATTCTTCAAGTTTTTGCTCATTCCACTCTGGATAATTATTTCCATTCTCATCTTTAAATCTTAATTCTTGTGAGAAAATCTTTTGCACATAGCCCTTTTTCTGTTCTTCTAACAAAGCTAATTTTTTCTCCTCTAACTCGATTTGATGATCGAGTTTGCTAAAAAATTCACCGATCTTTTGTTGTTCAAGCAACATTGGTGTAAACAAATTTATAGAAAAGAAGTCGTTTACTGGAATATTTAGTAAACCATGATTTCTGGCTCCTTCTACAGCTATTTGAGAAACTTCTTTATACCATTTATCTGATTCGAAGTAATGTTTCATAAATTCTGAACTTTGATTATCATTAAATTTAAAGCAAATATATAGCGTTGATAATGCACCTTGATCATATCTCTCTAATCTTTTAATTGCACCCAATGGATAACCATTCGAATAACTTTTATTATATGCAAACTCACCATTTTTAATCAGCGTATAATTATCCAAGTTTTTAGCAGATACTGACTTACTAAAGTATGTAACCTGATCTACTAAACCTAATGCCCCTGAAATAGTTAAGGGCATTTTAGAGACAGAATTGGTATTTTTACGTTTAACTCTATTGCTTATTTCACCAAGAACTTTTTTCTCCCATTCACCATCAAACTCAGGAAATCTTAGTTCAGGCACATTTTTTGTTTCATTAGTCATGCATCTCAACTCCCAATTCTTTGAGGTAACCTGCAATTTCTTTTTCTAATGATGCAATTTCTTCATCCACTGCTTTGATTTCTTGCTGAACTGCCTCTAAGTCAACAGGCTCTTCCTCTTCAAAAGTATCCACGTATCTTGGAATATTTAGGTTATAGTCATTCTCTTTAATTTCATCTAAAGTAACAACGTGACTGTATTTCTCGATGTCTTCACGCTTTAAGTACGTTTCGACAATTTTATTCACATCTTCATCTGAAAGATGGTTTTGATTTTTCCCTTTTTCGAATGATTGTGATGCATCAATAAATAAGACATTTTCATCTTTTTCACGACATTTTTTAAAAACTAATATCGCTGTAGGGATACTCGTACCGAAAAAGAGGTTTGCTGGTAACCCAATGATAGCGTCTAAATAGTTTTTTTCTTCAATGAGATACTTTCTAATTACACCTTCTGCAGCGCCACGGAAAAGCACACCGTGTGGTAAGATAACAGCCATTGTACCATTGTCATCTAAGTGATAAATCATATGTTGAATGAAGGCAAAGTCCGCTTTTGACTTTGGTGCTAATTTACCATAGTTACTAAAACGCTCATCATCTAAAAATGATGGGTCTGCGCTCCATTTTGCGCTGTATGGTGGGTTAGCAACCACCGCTTCAAATTTTTCTTCCAATACTGCTGGATGTTCTAATGTGTCACCATTTTCAATAGAGAAATGATTGTAGTTCACGTCATGTAGCAACATGTTCATTCGAGCGAGGTTGAATGTTGTGCTGTTGTATTCTTGACCATAATAATGTCTTACATTCGCTTCTCGTCCCACTCTCAATAATAAAGAACCTGAGCCACATGTAGGGTCATAAACATTTTTTAAGTCTTGTTTATTTGCAGTTACGATTTTAGCTAATATTTTAGAAACTTGTTGAGGCGTATAGAACTCTCCTGCTTTTTTACCTGCTGTTGCTGCAAATTGGCCAATTAAGTATTCATATGCGTCACCTAACATATCAATTTCGATATCACTATGCACAAATGGTAAAGTAGATAAATTCATCATGACTTTAGAAATTAATTTTGTACGTGCAGCATTTGTATTCCCTAGACGCGAAGAATTTAAATCCATGTCATCAAAAAGATGATCAAAATCGTCTTCACTCTCTTGGCCTCTTGTAGAAGTTTCAATTTTACTGATGGCTTTATGCAAGTCCTCTATTTCAAATGTTTGATTCTCAATTTTTTTTATTAAAGTGCTAAATAAGTCTTGTGGTTCAATCACATAACCGATACGTTCTAATAATTCTGCTTCTAATGCTGCTTTATAATCTTCATTTTGCCATGCTTGTTCATAAGTCATGTTTTCTCCCTCAAGTAAAACATCAACTTGAACTTCTGTTTTTTCAGACAAAAAGCGATAAAAGATTAACCCTAAAATATAGTTTCTAAACTCACTTGCATCCATATTCCCACGCAAATCGTTCGCAATACTCCATAATTTTTTCTGTAATTCCGCTTGTTGTTGACGTTGTTTCTCCGTAATTGACATATTAATGTTCCTCCCTAAATAAAATCGCTCTTAAATAAGTATCCATCAGATGTTCTCTTTTAGCTTTTAAGTATTTTAATCTCACTCTGCTATGTGCTAAGTTTCCTATTAATTCTTGCTGGTGCATACAAGGCAACGGTATTTCTAATGCTTGTAACTGCTTATGCGTAATTTTTTTAATCATGCTTCCACCTTGTTGATAAAGCTTGATTTGTTTTAATGCTTTCGGTGAGTAGTTTAACCAATACACAAGATAGCGTGGATAAACTCTATCTCTATCTACTTCAATATGTGTATAGTTATACGGTAAGATTGCCCCTGAATACTTAGAACTTACAATGACACATTCTCCAGTAATCATATTGAAAACGATCTGTCCTGCTTCAATACATTTCGCATTGTGCCCTTCTTCCAAAGTTATCATTTTGGGCTGAGTTGGATGCCGGGTATATTTACCTAAATCCTCGTCCATCATGTTTTGGTCATAAATCATTATCGGCGTGCCAAGTGCATCTGCAACGGGGGTTAAGCGATTGATAATCGTCCCACTGTGATATCGGATTAACGGTTTGATTGCACTCATCTCCTTGAAGTTTTATTCTACTACATGAAGTATACACCTAAAAATAACTGCAGTAAAGTAAAACTGCAGTTATTTTTAAAATTTATTCTATGCTGCTATATTTTTGTGCTGTTTCCATAACAAAGCTTTTGATTTTATTCGCTGTTTTCGTTCTTGCTAAAAATCCACCTTGGTTCTTCAATCCTTCATCAATAGTATTTTTATTAATACTGCCACTATATTCATACTCTTCGATAATATGACCTAACAATTGATACGGATATGCTTTATCTTCCGCAAATGCTTCAATTTCTTTATGCTTTTCAGCTTCTTCATATTGATAGTAAGCTTCATTCACATCTGTACCTTCTTTTAATGTTGGCACAACTTTATCTAAAAATTGACGGATTAAATCTGCTTTTAGACGTAATTGTTCATCATCTGCACGATCCAATAATTGGTGAATTTGTTTCCGATTACGTTCTTGTTCAACTTTATCCTTAAGTTCAATCTGACCAATTAAGTTCATAATATATTGTACATTGATTAAATCATTTCTAAGAATTTCTACTTTAAAATCAATATCCTCAAGGATAGAAACACCCTCAGACTCTTCTTTATTACTTTTCACTACTTTTTCATATAAGTTTAAATACTTACTCTTATAATCTTCAAAGGTTTGCTCGCTAATTCCCAACTGTTCTGGTGTAAATTCAAACTCTTCAAACGTTTTTAATTTTAACAATAAGCTTGCTAAAGCTCTAAATATCAATACAAATTCTTTTTGGTCATCTTCTCGCTCTAACTGATCTATATCAGCGGGTGTGATAACCAGCGCAAATAATTGCTTCAATATTTCCTTAAAGTCAGCTAGATATTCTTCATATGAGCCACTGAGTACAGTATCTGTATTATCAGTTTGTGAAAAGATTTCTATCGCTTGATCTGTTTCCACTTTCAAGTCACGATAACAAACAATATTACCATAAGGCTTTGTTTCTTTTTCAACACGATTCGTTCTTGAATAAGCTTGAATCAAATTGTGATATTTTAGATTTTTATCAACATAAAGCGTATTCAATTTTTTACTATCAAATCCTGTTAAAAACATGTCAACAACGATAAGAATGTCTATTTTTTCTCCAGGTATCACTTTCTTCATCTTTTTAGAGACATCAGAGAAAAAGCCATCAAAATAATCCGTGTTAAAGTTTGTCCCAAACATTGCATTATAGTCTACCATGACGCGATCTAACATTTCTCTTGAATGTACAAAATCTTCTTGTTCATTTGAATCTTCATTAGGTTGAAATGTAAAAATGGTTGTGACATTTAAATTATGTTTACCTGCTTCTTTTGCTTTTTTAAAAGCTTCATAATAGGCAATAGCCATCGGAATACTTTGTACTGTGAGCATAGAGGTATAATGACCATTTCTTGTTTTTTTAGCATAGTTTTCAATGATATGATTAGTAATTTTACTGATTCTTTCTTCCGCCATCCAAACTTCTTTTTCATTGATTTTACTAACATATTCTTCTTCTAAGTCTTTTTTAGGGTCAAATGTACGTGCATAATCTACAGAGAAACCAAGAACATTACCATCTCTTATCGCATCTTTAATTAAATAATGATGCAAACATTTATCAAAGATGTCGGCAGTGGCACGGCCATCTTGACTCTTGTTCTCCTCAAAACGCGGTGTACCAGTAAAACCAAAGTATTGCGCATTTTTAAAATGTTGTTTAACTGAGCGGTGCATTTCACCGAATTGACTTCGGTGACATTCATCTATAATAAATACGACTTTGTCGTGCTCGTACTGATTCATAACCGGGTCATTCGATTTAATCGCATGTGCCATCTTTTGGATGGTTGTCACAATTAATGGTAATGTTGCATCCCCTAGTTGCTTTAACAATTTACGCGTGCTGTCTGTTAAGTCAACAGAATCTTCTTGGAATTTATTAAATTCAGCCAACGTTTGACTGTCTAAATCTTTTCGGTCTACTAAAAAGATGACTTTCTTAATACCTTCTTGTTGCGACAAGATTTGACTCGCTTTAAAAGAGGTTAAAGTTTTTCCGCTTCCTGTCGTATGCCAAATAAAACCATTGTTATTAGTTTCAAGTGCACGCTCTATCAATTTTTCAACTGCATACACTTGATATGGACGTAAAGCCATAAGAATCTTATCAGTCTCATTAACAATCATATAGCGACTGATTATTTTAGCGAGATGACACGGCTCTAAAAAGTCCTCAATAAAACGCTTCAAATGATTGATTCTTTCATTTTTTTCATTACTCCAGTAGAACATATGACTCTTCAATATCGTTAAATCACTATTCGCATAGTAGCGTGTTTCCATCTTGTTGCTAATCACAAACAGTTGGATATATCTAAATAAGCCAGTAAAGTTTTGTTTGCGGTAACGTTCTACCTGATTAAATGCTTCTGAAATAGCGACACCACTGCGCTTAAGTTCAATTTGAACTAATGGTAAACCATTTATCAAAATTGTCACATCATATCGACTTTTATAAGTATCTTTCACACTCACTTGATTTGTAACTTGAAATTTATTTTGACACCATTTATTTTGATCAAGGAAGCTTAAATAAACAACCGTTTCATCGTCTCGTTTGAGTACATACTTATCCCTTAAAATAACTGCACTATCAAACACAGATTTACCATTAATATCTGTAATTAAACGATCAAACTCAGTATCTGTTAATGGTTGATGATTGAGTGCTTCTATATGACGCTCATTAATAATTGCTCTAAAATTTTGTAACATTTCATCGTGTGTATGAATATTTAATTGTTCATACCCCATCTGAGTTAACTGTTTTAATACATCGTTCTCTAACGCAAATTCACTTTGATATGCCATCCAGACTCAAACCCTCTCTATTTAAACCCTGACTTAAATTTTTTATACAACAAACACACACCAATAACAAATAAAATAAATATCAGAACTTCTCCTAAGAGAAGTGCAAAAATATAAAGTAATACTACAATAATTATGAAACTAATTAACACAGCGCATGCAAGAATGAACCACGGCCCCGCTGCATATGAAATTTGATCACTATCTTCACCATAGTAATGGCGATCGAAAAATCTCTTGATCGGTTCTCTCACTATCAATAAGCATAGTATTAATGCGTACATTACTACCCCAAAAGCAATGAAATAGTAAGGAATGAACACAATAATATACAAAAGACTTTTAATTAACTCAAATAATGCTTCCATCTTACATCTCCAAAACGATTTATTTTCTAACCTCGTATGGTGCTTGTATAATAAATTGACGCTTTATTTTAAATTATAGCGCAAAACACATTATTTGTGTCATTTCCTTTCATTTTACCTTTTTAAGAGCAATCCGATTCCTTGTTGACAAAAAAGAGAATAAAGCCAGGCATCATCGCAATATGAAGTTAATGATTTGTAAAACAACATGCGATTTCTTTATTTTTTAGTTTTGTCGTGTATGATTCTAACTGTAACGGCGAATATACCTATAAATATAACAAGGATGAACAAGACGGTATTAATCATCGTTTGATATTGTTCATTATGCACAAAGATGGAGGTCATAATAATCGTTAAAGAGATCAAAATAAGAACTGTTGTGATAATATTGTATATTTTTTTCATTTTTTACCACACCTTTATTAATTTTATTTAACGATAAGTTTATAGCATTTTAAATCAAGAAAAAAGTTGTAGTTTTAATAAAGACCATCGCATAAAAAAAATAGACATTAAAAAGGCTTGCTACCTAAAAAATCAGGCAACAAACCTTTAAATTAATGGCTTACAAAAGTTTTTTCTAATACGATAAGATAGCTATATTTTATTTTTTACATATGATTATAATGATACTTCACCAAATCAAAGAATTGATGCATATCATATCCCCATATTGCATAATATGCTATTGGGTCAACGTGTGTTGTACCGCCCCAATATTTTCGAACTGCATTGTGACTAATGACGGAGCCCACGCCTTCTTGATCGTCAGCGAGTGTTGGTGTTAAATGATTTTGTTTTAACATATACGCTGCGAGCCACGCTTGGTTATTGACCGATCTTGCAAAATCATCAAAAGTATACATTCTGACAACTTCGATTTGGTAAAAATACGGGTTAGCTTGTTTGCCTGCACCCCAAACGTAATATTCTGATGGTGCAGTGAGATGAATTTCTTTATTGTCTACAAAGGCATGTACAAACGCTCTTTCATATGTAGCGTACATTCGATCGACCCATTGTTGAAGTGTCCGGTTATCTTCACCCACTTCGTGAATCACAACACCGATATAAGTTCCATATTTGTAATTGAGATGTGGTAAAGTATTCATTCTTGGATCTTTTACAATTTTTGAGTGAGGCAGATGATGTTCTATTATATATTCATTAACATTGGGGTAATAAAAAGGAGGCAAGGTGCGATTCTGTTGATCTTGATGAGCACTTTCAGTTGCGGGTGTTTTGTTTTCAGTTGCATCTTGATGCGGACTGTCATTCTCATCGTGATTCATTAACATCATTTTAGGTGCAGTTTGAGCAACGGTAGAAGAAGGTAACGGTCTGGAAAACAAACTTCTGGCATAAGTCGTAGGGGCAAAAACCATTGGCATGAGCAACAATGTGAGAGACGTCGATAACGCAGAGAGCATTTTCAGCATAAATTCCACTCCTTCATATTATTTTTTAATAATTAATAAATCATATAACATATTTATATTAATTATATTACGTTAAAACAATATAAAGTCAAGTGTTTTATGATTATAAAAGTGTAATTTTTATGTATGCCGAACTATGCGTAATTGTTTAATTCAAAGATGCTAAAATGCGATTTAAAGCGATTTCTAATTGTTCGACACTCTTTTTCACTTTTTTGATTTCGCCATGTACTTTAGCATCTGTGAAGATATTATCCCACCAAACATCATACAGTTGATCTTTTTCACTATTTGAAATCGCTAATACTAAATCCTCATCCATATTTTTAAGCATGGGCACTGTATTTTGCAATTGCGTTTGTAATTGCGATAGATGCGTATTCATTTTTTTAATCTTTCTTCTTTTGAAATAGCTATGGATTGAACTATTTCCTAACATATCAAACCCACTCCAAATACGGACGTCCTTGATTAACTTTTTTACTTTTTGTACCTCTACCAATGCGTCTTCCACTGCATTCTTTACTTCCACCACTTCATGTTGTTTCATATGAAACACCCTTTCTCATCTGCTATCTTTCTACAATTCACTATTAATCAAATCATATAATAATCCACTTTATTTTGACAATAAGCAGTCACACTTCACACTGTCATTAAAAGTGCAAAATGTGACCGCTTCAACATTTGAAATGATTGAAGTTGTGTCAATGGTCATAGCGCGTTGAGCTACATAAAGATGGTTATTTCAGTAATGTCGCAACATCGACTTCAATCATTGGCGTTTGTGTACAGGGCGCTGCTTGGCAAAGTTGGATCATCAAAGTATCTTTAATCTGTGTTTGAAATGCGACAGGTTGTCCGTGAAAATAAAGGGGTTCTAATACATTATTTGTTGCAACACCTTCTGATAGGCCTTTCCCTGTCAACTTGGCATAAGCTTCTTTTTGCGTCCAAATCATATAAAATTGTGTTTCATTATCAATCCATTGTGCTTCTTCATTTGTAAATTGCATTTTCAATCGTTGCCATTCAATTGTACTGAGGTTTTCAATATCTAAGCCAATCTCACTTTGGTCAAATGCACAAGCGACATACTTACCACTATACGACAAACTGATAAATACCGGCTGCGGTGTGTCAATGTAAGGTTTACCATAGGCACCAAATTTAAACTGCCAATCTAAAGGGTCGAGCTGATACATCGTTTTTAACCCGTAATGCACGAGTAGTTCACCAATACAGTGCTGATTTTCATTACTTTTATAGTGGTGTTTCGTATGATTTCTTTTAAACAGATATTGTTTATGCGCAAGTTGTTTCGTTATGGCTGTGGTCATCTTTTCTAAATTAACAATTAATATCATTACATTTCACCTACTTGAATGTGTCGTTAAGTCTTTGTTGCCAACGGGCTAACCATGTTTCTGATAGTTCTGACCAGCTTAAATCCAGTGCGTTCATGACAGACTGTGTAAAATCTTGCGTGATAATGGCAGGTTTCAGCTTATCATCGTGATGCATTAATCCCACCCATGCATAATAACCGGCATCATGTACATATTGATCAAATGTTGCGTCATCCACCACCTTAATTGTGCGATTTGTTAGCTTTTCAAGCATCGATTGCATTGTATATTCATGGTTATTCGTAATATGAAAGATGTTGTACGTGCTTTGTTGGATTTCCGCGAATTGTACAACCATTTGTGCCGCTTCATCAACAAACGAAAATGAAATTGGTGTTTGTGCCGCAGATACCCCTATCTTATCGAGTTGAAGTAAGTCATGCATAACAATAGAAAAGCGATTTGTCCGCATATTTTTCATGGTGATGTTGCCGTGTCTACTGCTTGTTAAGTTTCCTACACGCATCATTTTCGCCTTTAATCCTTCTCGCATGGCTTGTAATACTTCAAGCTCGGCATAAAATTTACTTCGTGCGTAAGGTGACGTAATCTGTTGGTTTTTAAAAATGGCTGTTTCTGAGAATTGCGTGTCTTCTTGTTCTTCAGAAAAGGTGCCTGCCACACTCAATGTAGAAATGTAAATCAGCTGAGCTTGAGCTTGTTTGGCCAAGGAGATAAGCTGTGCTGTACTTTTGACATTGGCTTCATAAAAGTCTTCATCTTCGCCAAAATGGTCTGTTCGCGCCGCCGCATGAATAATCGTGTCGATAGACGTAGCTAACTGTGTGAAATCTTGGTTTGTGTCACCATATATGATGTCAACGTTGTGCATCATTTTTTCACACGTCGATGGCTCAAAATAATGATTCAAATTGTCGATTAAACGGTCACGGGCTTGTGATGCGCTTTCTGCCCGAACAAGACAATGCACACGTTGGTGGCGCTCAGTTAGTTCATAAAGTAAATAAGCACCTAAAAATCCGGTGGCACCTGTCAGTAATACTGTTCCTAAAGATTGTTGTGACACTTTTGACAAAGGCGTTTGATTAGTCGCAATCATCGTTTGCAAGGCGTCAATATTTCCCGGGACATTTAACTGTGTCGATTCGCTTTGGTTTATTAACGCACGGATGGTTTTGTATTCATAAATAGCTTGCATCGACGTTTCAATTCCTTTGTGTTTCAGCAACATCACGACTTTCATCGTCGCAAGTGAGTTACCACCGAGTTCAAAGAAATCATCGTCAATGCCAATCGGGCTCACATTTAATACTTGTTCGAATACATCGACATATTGTTGTTCTTGTTTATTTCGTGGTGGGGTCAACGTACGGACTTGTTGTGAATCCGCAGCAGGTAAAGCTTTCGTATCTAATTTTCCATTAGGCGTTAAAGGCAATTGATCCAATTTAATGAACACCTGTGGCACCATATACTGTGGCAACTGATCTGTGAGTGCACGTCGTATCACATCAGATTGCTCTGTTTCAGCTACATAATAGCCCACTAAAAATGGATGTGCACGTGTACGATCCACTGTGACTGCACTATCCAAAACACCTGCGATTTGGTTCATTTGATTTGTAATTTCTTCTAATTCAATACGATAGCCATTCAGTTTTTGTTGTTGATCGATGCGACCTAAAAATTCAATCTCACCATTATTTAAATAACGCGCTAAGTCGCCCGTGCGATATAATTGTCCATCACCCCAAGGATGCGGAATAAAAGCTTGTGCATTAACTTCAGGACGGTTTAAATAACCTTTTGCTAAACTGTCACCCGCAATACAAAGCTCTCCAGGTACACCCACACCACATAGTCGTCCTTCAGACATAATATACACTTGTACATTCGGGATTGGTCGTCCAATCGGAACGCGTTGTAATGTGGACTTGCCGTCATCCATCCATGCCGTTGTAATCACTGTGGATTCGGTTGGTCCATAGGCATTGACATACATTTCACAATGCGGTCGAACCCTATCAACAAGTTCTGGCGTGCTCACAGAACCTCCTGTCACTAAGCAACGTAAATGATAGTCGGTCATCATCATGCATAGTTGTGCGGGGATCGAAGCAACAGTGACGTGTTGTGTACGGAGACAGTGTTCTAAAGCGAAAATGTCCTTTCTTTCTCGTTCAGAAGCAATCACTAAAGGACATGCATTGAATAACGCACAATAAATCTCCATCACAGACGCATCAAACACAATATTGGCGTATTGTAATAACACATCTTGAGACGTCAGTTGTATATATTGAGACCAACCTGTGACTAAGTTCATTACATTACGATGTGTGATTTGTACGCCTTTTGGTTGACCTGTCGTTCCAGATGTATAAATCATATACAATACATCGTTCGCTTCCACGTGTTCACTTGATTGAATCACTTGTGCATCATCTTCTCGTATAACACAACTTCTCACATCCGAATTGGTCACAGTTGTAGAGTGTGCTGGCGCATTCGTCAAAATATGTTTCACTTCCGCATCTTTCAAAATAAAGTCAATCCGTGATGCCGGATAATCTGGATCAATCGGCACATAAGGACAACCCAGCCATGCCGCAGCAATCATACTTTCAATCATTTCTGGGCCCCTTGTCATGAGAAGCGCCACACGATCTCCTTTACGACAACCTTGTTCGTACAAATGACGCGCAATAGCTAATGCACGTCGATATAACCTATGTATCGAATGATGTTGGTTGTCAAAAATCAACGCTGTAGCCTCTGGTGTTTGTAGCGCCAACTGTTCAATTCGACTGCCGACAGTCTCCTGTTCAGGATACGCCATCGGTTTTGGTGTCACATGTGTTTCAAGCCACTGACGCATGTCGGGTCGCGCAATAGGCAATTGACCAATGCGTAATAAGTCTTGCTCCAATATTGTCTGGATCATCACTTCAAATTGATCACACATATGATGGATTGTTTCTTTTTGAAACAGGTCTGTCCGATATTCAATATTCCAAACAAATTGATGATGCACTTCTTCAATAATGAAAGACAAATCAAACTTCGCTGTGGTACTTTTCGGTGGTTGATGTGTGAGTCGACTATGGCCAAAATGCGCATGATGCACTTCATTGTTTTGACGCACAACGATGACATCAAAAAATGGGTGTCGTGATGCATCACGTTGCGCGATTAATTCATCCACTAAGACAGAAAATGGATAGTCTTGGTGCGCATAAGCCGCTAAACTCATCGTTTTCATTTCTTCTAAAAATGTCAGCCACGGTTTATTGCGTGTCGGTTGACCTTTGAACACGACACTGTTCGCGAACATCCCTAACATGCGTTCCGTATCTGGATGTGTCCGCGCACTCATCACACTTCCTAACACAATCTCCTCTTGACGACTGTATTGACTTAATAAAACCATAATGACACTCATAAAAAACATAAAGTCAGTCACATCATGTTGTTGAACATACTGTCTAATTTTATGGCTTAGCACTTCATCTAACTGCCATTGATACATATCCCCCTCTGTTGATTTGACATGAGGTCTTGGATAATCCAGTGGGAGCTCTAACGTTGGGGGCGTTTCTGCTAATAATTGATGCCAATACGCATGATGGTCTGTCATGTCACGTTGTTTGATCCATTCACTGTAATCTTTATACTGATGCGTCATCGTAGGCAATGATTTATCTTGATATAGTTGACTCAGCTCATCTAAAATGAGAGTCTGACTCATGCCGTCGTTAACACTATGGTGCGTATCCATAAATAAAAAGTCATCTTCTGGTGTTTGAATATAACGTATACGTAAAAGCCGGTCATGTTCTAAATCAAATGGCTGTACCATACGTTCTACCAATACTTGAGGGTCTTGCTCATCTAATGTGACGACTTCAAAGTCAGGTGTATAACAGTCTTGAATATATTGATAGACTTGTTGATTTTCCATTCCGAATTGCGTTCTTAAAATTTCATGCCGTTCAATCAATTGGCTCACCGCATGGCGTAATTTCGCAATATCTAGCGGGGCACTTAATTGCCATATAAATGGAACGTTATAAACTGTATCATCCGGGTTCAGCTGCCATAAGAAATACATACCACTTTGCGCCGCACTCGCAGGATACGCCTGCTGATTCGATGTAATGATAGGTATCATTTCTGAATGTGTTTCGGACACGTCTTCTAAACGTGCTGATAATAAGGCCACTGTAGGATATTTCATCAAATCGCCTACTGTCATGGACTTATGTAATTCACGTTCGATACGGTTCACGACTAAGGTTGCCTTTAACGAATGTCCTCCTAATTCAAAAAAGTGATCATGAATGCTCACACGTTCAATATGCAACACTTCTTCAAAGATATGGCACAAAACTTGTTCTATTTCATTGCGTGGCGCTGCATAATCACTTTGAAGTCGCAGTTCGGGATCAGGTAAGGCCTGCGTATTCAATTTTCCGTTGACAGTCATCGGTATTTGATCAATGCGTTGGAAAGACAACGGCACCATATAACTCGGCATTTGCGCAGAGAGCGTGGTTGTCATCGTATGATTCGAAATTTCTTGTTCTCCTTCATAAAATGCATAGAGCTGTTTATCCCCTTCTATCTCTCGTATCACGACAACCGCTTTATTAACGCCATGGATACGCTCAATGGCACGTTCAATTTCTGTTAACTCGATACGAAATCCTCTTATTTTAACTTGTTTATCTAGACGCCCTAAATAATCGATTTCACCATCAGGTTGTAAGCGAACCAAATCGCCAGTTCGATACACTTTTCCAGTGCCAAACGGATAATCGATAAAGCGTGATGCTGTTAATTCGGGACGATTAAGATACTCTTTCGCTAAACCTGCGCCACCGATACATAACTCGCCCGGGACACCGACACCACAGCGCTGTGTTCCTTGTAAAATATACAGATCCGTTTCACGTATAGGCTTTCCAATCGGTATGCGTGCAGGAATGGTTTCAGGCATTGCATAGGTCGTTGTAAAGGTTGTACTTTCGGTAGGGCCATAACCATTAATGATTTGAGGATGCTTTGGTCGCTGATGTAGGAGCTCAACCCACTTCCGCGTCAGCGCTTCACCCCCAACTAATAAATAGGAGAGCGGTTCAAGTGCTTCAACGTGTGTACTCACAGTCGCATTAAAGAGCGATGCTGTTAGCCACATTGTATTAATCTCATATTTTCGAATCGCTTGTCCGAGCGCTTTCGGATTTAATAATTGGTCTTTAGACAAGACGACCAGTTCGCCCCCATTTAATAAAGCACCATAGATTTCAAATGTCACCGCATCAAACGCAATGGTTCCAGATAACAGAATTTTTGTCGTTTCATCTAACGTGACATAATCGACTGCTTTAACAAGGCGATCGACACTCTGATGCATAATACGTGTGCCTTTCGGTTGACCTGTCGTTCCAGACGTATAAATCACATACACATCATCATCACTATGATTAACGACAGGTACTGCAGCTTCACTACCAACCTGCAAATCTTTCAATGACACAGTTGGCACCGTCGTATCCAATTCGACTTGATGTAACACTAATAAAGCCGGTTGCACATCTTCTAATATATATTGAATCCGCGCTTCAGGATAATCCGGATCAATCGGTACATACGCAGCGCCAGACTTCACAATACCCAAAACTGCTACAATCATCTCCATACTGCGTTCTGCCATCACCGCGATATAGTCATTAGGTTTCACCCCACGTGCACGTATTTGACGTGCAACTTGGTTCGTCAGCCGATCAAGTTGCGCATACGTTAAGCTGTCGTTTTCAAATCTAACTGCTATTTTGTCGTGATGACGTTGGACTTGTTCGGCAAACAACTCAGGTACCGTCGCAAAAGTCGCAGATTCTGTTCGCAACAGTTGTTGTAATAGCGACTCGTCTTGGTCTGTCGTCATTAACGAAAAGGTGTTCATTGGCACTTCTGGACGCGTCACACCTTGAAGACATAAATGACGAATCAAATTTGCATACGTTTCAATTGTTAAATCATCATATTGATTGCGGTTATATAACATCTTTACGACATAACCATTCTCGACTTCTTGAACATATACATCGAGCGCTGCTTCGGTCTCAATCGGTTTTAAGCGTTCAGCTTCACAAACTTCGCCTGCTATTTCAAATGTATAATGAATAGGTTCTGAATGAATTAACGTTTCAAACGGAAAGCCGGTACGTGCCTCGATTAAATCTGTTAAATGTAACACCTCTTCATCAACAATCGTGTTCATTCGACTGGAAAGCTGTGTCTTGAACTGTTGATAAGAAAGTGTGCGGTCAACATGAAAACAACCCGGTAAAATCCGTATACGTGGCCCAATCGCCTTCCCTTCATCGAATGATGGCGTTCGTGTTGTCGTTAAACCGACATGGACATCTTCGCTACGCCCAATAAAATGATTCGCAAGTATAATACCGCTATAAATATCATCAAGACTCAATTCATCATGTTGAATCTTAACCATTTGCCATTGTGTATGGTGTTGATCCGTTAAACTTTGAACAGGCATATAGGCATGATAGGTATCTCTTACACCTTGATGACTTTGCCATTGCTGCAGTTGCATCTGAAACGAAGGCAGTCGACGTAATTGATGCATTTGTTGAATCAATTCAGTAAAACTTTGGGTCAAAGTAATCAATTGAAAAGGTTTTTCATAATAGTGACTTAGTTGACTTAAAAAAATAGGCATTGACGCCGCATCAAAAATAAGCGGGCTCACATTGAATTGGAGGAGTGTACAATCGGTAAAACAAATGATTTTGAAAGTGAAAAGCGGAGCAGTTGTAGGAAGTGTTAGATCAAATGGATTTTGTTCCAAATCACTTTCAAAGTCTAAATCTGATGATACACAATCTTCATGAACCACTTCAATAAATGGCGCAAATTGACGAATCTGATATTTCAACTCACCTTCTACATACTTAAAAGAGGCCCTCAGTAATGATTGGGTTTGTACTAACTGTGTCAACGCATATAGCAATCGTTGCACTTCCATACTTTTAGGTAAATGCACCACATATGTATGTGGTGGTATAGAGGGGTCTCGATTGAATAAATCTGGCCCATAATGTTGTGTGATCGATGCATTTTCATAAAGCACCATAAAATCCCTTCTTCCTCAGTGATATGAAGCCATAAAATGGATTACATTGGTATCATAAAAACTTTATGTCACATTTACAATTCAAAATAAATAATTTTATATAACTTTAAAGTAAATGAAAAATAAAATTAAAATTATACACATAACGATAACATTCAACTCAGCTATTAGAGGTTTAAATCAAGGACGATCCATCCTTTTCAGAATAGCTTATCAACAAAAACTAGACTTAATATTTTTGATAAACAGCGTAGAGGTCTATTTCAGAAACAATATTTCACTATAAATTAAAAATAAAGAAATTTCATTGCATAAGGTGAACCTAAGTATTATAATCGACTTATAATTATGTAAGGGCTTTCAATAAAGATTGCGCATTTCTCAAAATATATTGTGTTGGAGGAAAAGATTATGTTCGGGTTCTCAGTATTTTTAAACAAACCGCTATCTTCTGAAACAAAACAATACATCGAAAAGATGGCTCATTCTGGGTTCACAGGTGTTTTCACATCCCTGCATATACCAGAAGATAATAACACTCAGTATCGCAAACTCTTAATTGAATTAGGTAATATTACCAAATCATTAAATTTAGATTTGATGGTTGATATATCTAGCTCATCTTTACAAAAAGCTGGTTTTTCTATGAGTAATATTAATGAAATACGCTCTATTGGTGTAACAGGTTTACGTGCTGATGATCATATTAGTAATAAATGTATAGCTCAGCTATCAAATAAAATAACGATTGCTTTAAATGCTTCAACCATAACTGAAAATGACATTCAAGAACTGAAATTAGCTAATGCTAACTTTGATCAATTAGAAGCCTGGCACAATTATTATCCTCGACCTGAAACAGGACTAGATGAAGAGTGGTATCGTAAAAAAGCAAAATGGTTAAAAAGTTTTGGCCTTAAGTCACAAGCATTCGTTTCAGGTGATAATAACTTACGCGGCCCTCTATATCAAGGTTTACCAACGCTAGAAAAACATCGTGACTATCATCCGCTTGCCGCCTCCCTCGACTTATTATCTGATACAAATAAAATTTTTATAGGTGATCCTGGTCTTTCTGACACTGTAATAAAGCAATTTGCTAACTATATAATGGAAAAAAATATTTTATTGCATGTAGATCCATTTAATAATCAAATCGATTTTACTCTAGGAGAACATATAAATCGCCTTGATGAATCAAGAGATGTGATTCGTAGCGCATATTCTCGCAAGAAAAAAATTCCGAATATTAAACCTTTACTTAATATCAAACGTGACACTGGTTCAGTAACCATTGATAATTCACAGTATTTACGGTATATGGGAGAGATTCAAATTACTAAACGTTCTTTACCAGCAGATGAAAAAATTAATGTAGTGGGTCAAATCAGTCAAAATGATTGGTGTTTAATCCCACATATCAAAGGTGGTCAGAAATTCACATTGCTAAAAAACGATATTGAAAGTGAGGATTAAAATGATTAACTTAGATAACTTAACAACGGAACTAAGAAATGAAAATAGCTACAATCTAGATGAAATGACTATCCGTCAAGCACTGAAAAAGATGAATCAGGAAGATCAAAAAGTTGCACTAGCCATTACTGAACAATTAACTCAAATTGAAAATTTGACAGATGCCGCAATTAAAACTTTAAAAAATAATGGTCGCTTAATATACATGGGTGCCGGTACTAGCGGTAGATTGGGCGTATTAGATGCCGTAGAATGCGTACCAACTTTTGGAGTGAATTCTGATATGGTTATAGGATTAATTGCTGGTGGAAATAAAGCCATGGTTTCTGCTATAGAAGGCATAGAAGATGATATTGACCAAGGTAAAAGAGATTTAATGCACCTTAATCTGACAGCAAAAGATATGGTTATAGGCATTACAGCGAGTGGTCGGACCCCCTACGTCATTGGTGGAATAAATTATGCCCAATCTATAGGTGCACATACTGGCTCTTTATCATGCAATAAAAATTCAGAAATAAGTGAATTTGCAGATTTGCCAATTGAAATTGACTGCGGACCAGAAATTTTAACAGGTTCAACACGTTTGAAGTCAGGAACCGCGCAAAAAATGGTTCTTAACATGATTTCTACTGTCAGTATGATTGGAATAGGAAAAGTGTATAAAAATTTAATGGTTGATGTTAAGCCAACGAATAAAAAATTAATAGAACGTTCTAAAAGAATTATTATGCAAGCAACGGAAGTGGATTACGACACAGCAACACATTACTTTGAAGAAGCCAATCAAAATGTAAAATTAGCTATTGTTATGATTTTAACAAACTGTAATAAAGAGGAAGCGACGCAAAAATTAGCCAAAGCAAACGGGTTTATCAAAAATACGATTTAAATAAGGGGGAATTACATGGGAAGAAAAGAATTGACATTGAATGAACTTGCCAAAAGAATATATGAGGGTGCCGGGGGTTTAGAAAATGTTCAAACTGTTAATCATTGTATGACTCGTATTCGAATGAATATACGTGACAGCAATCAGGTGGATCAAAAAAGGCTGAAAAGTATACCAGGCGTGTTGGGTGTTATATTTGACGAACAATTACAAGTTATTATAGGGCCTGGAAAGGTCACTAAAGTAGCTAACGAAATGGTTAGTTTAGCTGGTGTAGAGCTGGGAGAAAATATCAAAAAAAGTTCTGGAAAAGAAAAAGTTAATGCTAAAGCAGCAAAAATAAAAGCAGCGCAAAAAGCTAAGCAAAAAAATTCTCCATTAAAAGCTATTTTAAAAGATATATCAAACATCTTTGTACCGATGATTCCTGCGTTTGTCGGTTCAGGTTTAATAGCTGGGATTGCCGCAGTAATGAATAATTTGATTACTGCTGGAACAATAAATGCCGCAACTTGGCAACAGTTTGTAGATATTATGAATATTCTTAAAAATGGTATGTTTGCATATTTAGTCATTTATACAGGGATAAATGCAGCAAAAGTTTTTGGAGCTAACCAAACTCTCGGTGGTGTTATTGGAGCAGTAGTAACACTTACAGGTATGAATGCCGACAAAGCCATTAAAAACCTTATTACAGGCGATGCATTAACAGCTGGCCAAGGCGGAATTATAGGTGTTATATTTGCTGTCTGGTTGTTATCAATAATTGAAAAGAAATTGCATAAAACTATACCCGATTCTGTTGATATTATCTTTACACCTACTCTTTCCTTATTAATAATAGGTTTACTTGAAATTTTCTTGATTATGCCATTAGCTGGATTACTTTCAAACATTTTAGTGGGAGGGATCAACTGGGTACTATCAGTAGGAGGACCATTTTCAGGATTTGTATTAGGTTCTCTATTTCTACCGATGGTTATGTTTGGCTTACATCAAATTTTAACACCTATTCATATTCAAATGATTAATGAAACAGGTATGACATTATTACTTCCTATTCTGGCAATGGCTGGTGCAGGCCAAGTGGGAGCTGCACTTGCTTTATGGGTTAAACTACGTGAAGATGAAGAATTAACTGAAATGATAAAAGGCGCATTACCCGTTGGCATATTAGGAATCGGGGAGCCATTGATATATGGTGTAACATTACCATTAGGCCGCCCATTTATTACAGCTTGTATTGGAGGGGGCATCGGAGGCGCAGTTATAGGTGCCATTGGTGGTATTGGCTCAATTGCAATAGGGCCTTCTGGTATTGCGCTTATTCCATTGATTTCTAATAATCATTGGATAGGCTATATATTAGGTCTACTTTCCGCTTATATCGGAGGTTTTGTAGTAACTTACTTTTTAGGCATACCAAAAGATAAACTACAGGAACAATCATTAATGCATAGTAAAATAAGTACTGATTCAATTAATCAAGTTAATAATAATAAAATTAATAATCACAAAACTAAAATTTTCAATGCTGTAACAACAGGTTCTATTCATCCCATAGAAGAATCAACAGATCCAGCTTTTAGGAAGAAAATGATGGGCGACGGCTATTTCATTATACCAACAAATGAAGAAATTTTTTCGCCAGTAAGTGGTACAATATCAACTATTTTCCCCACTAAACATGCAATTGGTATCACTACTGACAATGGATTAGAAGTGTTGCTACATATGGGAATTAATACTGTTGAATTAAATGGTTTACCTTTTGAAATATTAGTAACTGAAGGTCAAAAGGTTACGACAGATTCTAAAATAGCGAAAATCGATTTAAACGCCATTAAAGAAGCGAAAAAAGATACATCAATCTTGGTTGTTATTACTAATATGACAAAAGTAGACTCTTATAAACTAGAAAAACATGGAGCAGTTACTTCGAAAGATACTGTTTTTAGTGTTACAACTAAATAAAACAAATAAGGGGCTGAACAATAGCCCCTTATTTGTTTTCAATTTAAATTCATTTTTTCTTACTTATACGTTTTTACAGTTTATTAAGTTCGCGCCAAATCTCTTTTAAAAATACTTTTTCCTATACGCTTCTACTATAGAACGGGTTGTATATATTTTCTCAGCATTCTCCTGATTTCGGCTTATATAAACATAAAATAATAGATCCACAGTAATAAACTGTGCCAAAATAGAATCTGTTGCAGCACTTCGATAAATTGATTCCATTGGCCGCGAAGTTTTTAAACTAACATCAGCGAGTTTAGACAATGGATTCTGTCCAAATTGTGTCAATGTAATAATAGGAATTTCTAAATCCTTAGCGGTTTCAGCAAGTGAAATTAACTCAGAAGTCATACCAGAGTTTGAAACTAGCCAAATAACACATTCTTTCTGATGTAAAATGAGCTGCGGTAATATAGTATTATAGTCTGGTTCACTGACTACATTTTTTCCTAATCTTCCCCATTTTTGAACAATGTCCATTGCAGTTAAGCTAGAAGCCCCAATACCCAAAACGTAGCAGTACTCTTTTTCTTCAATGAACTTACAAGCATCTATAAATTCTTCTTCATTAAATAAAGCTGTGGTTTCATCAATTGTATAGTGTGCATTATTAGCGAGTTTATTCTTCAAACTATGAAAAGAGTCGTCTCTGTCGACATCACTATAAGAATTCATACTAGGCGCTTTTTTTGTTTCGGCAGAAAGTTCAATTTTAAGTTCCGTAAGACTGTTATAACCCATTTTTTTAGAAAAACGTACAACTGTAGGACTACTTGCGCCAGATGCTTTAGCAATATCATTTGCTGTCATACTAGCTATTTTTTCACTATTATTATAAATAAACTGAAAAATTTTTCTTTCAGCAGCAGACATTTCTGCCTGCATGCTTTTCATGTGAGAAAGAACGCCCATAAACTCCTCCTTTAATCATGACTATTATTTTAAATACAATAGATTCTTATAAACATCTAGAAATAAATAACGATTACTTTTCCGCTTCATTTCAACTCTATATTCTCCAGTTGTTTTTTTAGAATCATTACACAAATTATATATTTATTTCTTTATCTATCGCTTGATAATATCTAAATTGACTAATACGTTTCTTATCACCAACAACAATAAATTCTTTTTTAGCTCTTGTTACAGCAACATTAATTAGATTAGGCTTCTGACATGACCATTGAATAGCAGTATTTTGCGTATCATCCGTACCAGTGACAAAATAAACTTTATCTGCTTCTTTCCCTTGGAATGTATGAACTGTACCTATAGATTCATGTAACCACTTTTTAACATTTATGTTTTGGTTAACTAATGGTTTCAACTCTTTTTTGGCAAAAGTAATAATTTCACTTTTGACTCTAGAAAACGGTGTAATAATAAACACATTGGGCTCCTGTTTGCCACTTTTCATAGCTTTAACCCAGTCTTTTTTTAGTTCTTCTACTACGACTATACCTTGTTCTTTCACAAATTGTTTTGGATTAGCTTTTCCTTTAACATCTATCCATGAAACCCTGCCAACCTTTCCTTCTAACTCGTTACTTTTAATATATTCTGGTAACACCATCTTTTGTTCGTATGCAATTTTATTACTAATAGTAAACATTGGGTTTAGACATCTTCTATGCACCCACAGAGGTACACCAATCCACTGCTTTTCACCCTCTTCACCTTTCCAATAACCGTAGATATTTGCTCCATCACTTAATGTTTGAACTGAAGATTCAATACTCACCAATCGCTCAGGTACATTAAATGCTTTCCTTACAGAGTCAATCAAATTACGATCTATAGTTACCACTGGTTCAATTTGGACGGGATCTCCAACTGCCACCAAGTGTTGCGCACGTTGTATCGCTCTTACTGCAGCTTGAGGAATAGCTTGCCCTGCTTCATCAATATATAAGTAGTCTATAAAATCTTTAGGCATCGTTTGATACATTGATCTAAAACTTGCAAAAGTAGTGCTAATGACCGGAAAAACAAGGTGAATTACGTTCCATGCATTTTCTACTTTCTCAGGTGCTGCATCTAAATATTCATAACGTCGCTGAAAATCATATAACCCTGATTGAATAGATTTAGCATTCCCTATTAAAATCAATTTGTGAAGTACAATCGCCTTTAAAAATAATAATCCTCTTTCAAATTGTAATTCATCTGAAGTCCACAATACTTTCTCTTGACGCATATTATATGCTTCATTTCCGCTTCTCCAAAATTCAATATCCGGCACCACGACATCTGGATGTTCTTTTATAAAGTTTAAATAGCCCTGCTGATTTTTGCGAAGCTGCATTAAATTTTGTTCTATCCGATTGATGCGCCTTTCTCTTTCATTTATTTCATTCACTGCCATAGTTATCTCAGTATCTATTCTTATTTTATCGTCATTAAATTGAATCTTTTTTCTCAGTAAATCTGCATGTCTTTGCTCATAATCTATGTCTTTAGCACCACTAGAATTGCTTCCTAAAAATTGCTTTAACTTATCTTTGAATGAATTTTTATTTTTTGTCAATTGAATATATTCTTTTAAATCATTAATTTGTGTATCTACATTTGTTATTTGGTTTTCTAAATTCTTTTTTCGTTGTTTTAAGGAATCTATATTATTATTTTTGTTTTCATCATTCAGTTCTACTAATTCTTGTTGGTATTTTATAAACTGTTCTTCACTTTTTCTAAAATCAGCAAAGTGTTTTATACCTTGGTTAATTTCTTTTTTTAACACTTTAACTTTACTTAAAGTTTTTTGAAACGATTGTTTAGCATCCTTCCACTCTTTGTTAATATCTACAGAATTATACGCATCAATTAAAATTTTATTTAATGTTTTTGATTCACAGCTAGTAAGGACTTGTGTCATTACACTATCAATATTTGCTTTCCTACCAAAAACGCCTGAGAATAACCCCCATGCTTTTTCACCGATTAACTTTTCAGCAATTTCACTAAATATATTAAGTTCTTTCGCAACATTTTGATAAGCTTCTTCATACTCTGGAAAGTTTGAGGAGATATCCCTTCTTATCACTTCAGATATTTTAGGCAAATCTTTGGATATATTTTCAACTACACCATTATTACTTGACGCAACTACCATTTTATAGTGTGTATGGACATCGTTTAGAAAAGCAGTTGGGAATTGATCTGTTTCGTGAATCTTCTGGAATTTAAAAGCTTGGCTCGGTTTATTAAGTTCAGCAAAAGTCTTGGCCCTTTCAACTATGTTATGCGCAAATATATCTTTCAATAACGTTGTCTTACCCGTACCTGGAGGACCGTTTACAGAACTTATTTTCATTTGATCATGTGTTATTTGATTTACAGCAACTTGTTGCATCAATGATAAACGGTGTTCTACTAGAGAAGGCCAACGCCCATCAGGATAAAAATCTGGTTTTAGATAACGCTCTATATATTCTTTATTCTCATCAATGACTTTCTTATCTTTATCATTAACGCCATGAATGTATCGGGTCAATGTTTTATTAGGGTCCTTTTTTGCAAATTCCATATCACTAATATAAAAGCTATTTAGTTCATTGCTCTGTTCATTTGGAGTGACATATTTTATACCTATCGCTTGCTTAAAAAAACCTTGATAATTGGTTTCAAACAAAGCAAAATATTTGGAATATAATTGATCAAGTTTGTGTAGTTTTTCTTTAGTTAACTTATTATTTCCTATAATTTCTTCGCACTTGTGCTTAAATTTTTCAAAATGATCTTGGTAGGTCTCTTCAATTAGGATATTTTTGTCATTTTTAAGATACTTTAATGCACTCATTAACATTGGAACATGGAGCGTATCCATTAACACGTATCCTTCATTATCAATCATGAAGGTATATCCATAGCAGTTTCTATTATCTGGATTATAAATCTCTTCATCATTAAAAATACTTCGAATATATTGTTCTATTTCCCCAAACTTAAAGCAATGTCTATAAAGTTGAAATTGTATTTCACCTTTACTGCTACTTAATTGGTTAAGCTGAAAACGTTCGTCTTCCCATATAGGATAAAAAGATTCAAAATCATGTACTGCCTTTTGCTGTTCATTTAACAAAAAAAGATCTTTATTTAAATATGATTTTATATCCTCTAACTCGCCAGGATGTAGCATCTCTATTAGTATCCAAGCAGACAATGTATTATTAACTAATCTATCCATTAGCGCATCCCCCAAGAATCTATATATTTATAGTCATTTTAACAATAATTATCAGAATTTTACATGGAATTTTATTGTCTAATTAAGCAGCTCACTACAAATAAATTTCATATCTCCCTTAGACTTTTAATTACCTATTTCTTTATAGCCGCCTATAAATGTATTAACATTCAAAGCAAGAACAAACTAAATCAACCCGAGGTGTTTCCATACCTTGGGTTTTCTTTTATACAAATATTCATCCTCACATTATCCTTCCCCAATATAAATAATGACAAATGTCATGCTGCAGTGATGACAATCCTCACTAACAAGAAATCCCATACTTTTTTACAATTAAGTTAACTTATTCAAAGGATGTGCAGGGTTATGATTCAAATCGAACATATCACGAAACAATATCAGCAACAAAAAGCAGTCAATGATGTTTCTTTTACGATAACAGAAGGCATTTGTACTGCATTAATTGGTCCGAATGGTTCAGGTAAATCCACACTGATTGATTTATTGATTGGTGATCGACACGCCGATAGTGGCATGATTAAAGATCCTTCACACTTATTACATCCTGAACGGTTAGGCGTGCTTTTCCAACGTACAACCTTCCCTGAACGTATGAAAGTCATAGAGCTTTATCAATTGTTTTCAAAATTATATCCTCAGTCGCTTTCTTTAGCACAATTCCAAAATATCACGCGCTTTAACGATGTAGAGTTACAAAAATTTGCGACTGAACTGTCAGGTGGGCAACAACGTATTCTAGATTTCGCTTTAACTATGATAAGCAAACCCCAATGCCTTATTCTTGATGAGCCTACAAGTGCAATGGATGTCCAAATGAGACAACATTTTTGGAAAATCGTTTCGCAATTAAAAGCAGAGGGACTGACGCTCTTTTACACGTCTCACTATATCGAAGAGGTAGAAAGAATGGCTGATCAAGTGATTGTACTCAACAAAGGTCAAATTGTATTCAATGATTCCCCGGGAAATATTAAACAGCAACAACATTTATCGATAATTGATATTCCTGCACCACATATAGCACTTGAACAGCAATTTCCACATGAAACAATAACGCATGTGCAACAACGTCTACACATTAAGACGAATCATGTCCAACAAGTTCTTGAAAAATTACTTGCTTTAAATGTGAACCTTGATGATATCGAAATTCGCAAAAATTCATTGCTTGAGATTATTTTTAATGAGGACAAACAAGGAGAGGATCAATGATGCGTTTTGCATATTTATTATCAGAATTACGTCTACTATTCCGTTTTAAAACAAGATTGATACTATCGATTTTTATACCTTTAGCATTTTACTTATTATTTACATCAATCATCCAAGCACCTGAAGCTGAGATGGCTGAAATTAATAAAAATGCTATGTATAGCATGACGACCTTCAGTTTAACGAGTTTCTGCTTATTCTCATTTCCACTTGAACTCATCGATGAACGCAAAAAAGGTTGGTATAAAAACCTGATGACTACGCCACTCAAACCCTTTGACTATTTCAGCGTAAAAATTGTTAAAACGATGTTTCAGTTCATTTTAGCCATTTTTATTATATTTGGGACTGCTGCCTTTTATAAAGGCGTTCATTTATCCTTCAGTCAATGGATTTTATCAGGCCTCGTTCTATGGATTGGCGCAAGTTTGTTTCTATCACTTGGCGTGCTATTAGCACAAATCAACGATACCCAGAAAGCGAGTGGTATCGGTAATATTCTATATTTAGGTTTAGCCGTCTTAGGTGGCCTCTGGTTTCCGATTGACACCTTTCCATCATTTATGAAACCGATTGCCCATCTGACACCTACGTATCATTTAAAAAAATTGGCAACCGATTTAGGACAAAATGATTCTTTTGCAATTAGCGCTTTCATGATATTACTTCTATATAGTATGATTTTCTTAAGTATCGCTTTATATATTCAAAAAAGAAGAGATGTGTCTCAATGAAGAAACTAGATCTAGACGCGGGTCATTTATCCAGCTTAATCTATTTGTTATTTCCATTTCTTGCCTTATTCTTAAATCGTAATCAAGGTAACACCCTGCTCCTGATTGTTGTTTTTATCATCTTTGGTATTGTTTATACGACGTTGATTATCGGTCATCGCGCTTTAAAACCTTGGACGTCTTATTTTTTACTTGTCCTACATTATTTAGGGATTATTTATTTTGTTTATGCAATTAATCCCACGTCGTCCTTATTTTTATTTTATAGTGTTTTTGCGCTTCCTTTAACTTTTCGCGTTAAGCTATGGTCTAAAGAATATTTCACCTTTTTAGCAACCATGCTCCTCTGTCTTATCGTGACATTTCTTTATTATTCGGAGCCATTTTATATTGTGATGTTAATCATTTATTATTTCGTCATGAATTTGATTATGTTCTCGAATTTTAAACGTGTGACAGAGGAGGCGTATCAATCAAAGATTAACGCACAAAATGAGCACATTAACGTATTAATCGCTGATCAAGAACGCCATCGTATTGGTCAAGATTTGCATGATACATTAGGTCATGTCTTTGCGAGTCTAAGCTTAAAATCGGAGCTTGCGATCAAACTCGTCGACCGAGACCTTGAACAAGCCAAAGCTGAAATGATAGGAGTCAATCAAATTTCAAAAGAGGCCTTAACTCAAATTAGAGAAATTATTCATAACTTAAAGACACGCTCGTTCGTTGAAGAAGTGACCGCATTAGAAACACTCTTAAAAAATGCGAATTTGGCATTTCATTTTGACAATGCAAGCTTATCTCAATCATTGTCTCCGACGAAACAAGCCTTATTAACGATGATTCTCCGAGAAGCCATCAACAATGTCATTAAGCATGCTGAAGCGACAAAAGTCAGTGCCTCATTATCTCGTCGTGATAAAGAGATTGTGCTAACGATTCATGATAATGGAAAAGGTCTCACTGATACTAGCGTGCACTTAGAAAGTATCGAAGCCCGTGTTGCTTTATTAAGAGGAACTTTAGAAGTAGAAAATCATGCTGGTTTGCATATGACAATTTCAATACCTCATGGGGGAGGATTTCTATCATGATTCATGTGATCATCGCTGAAGATCAAACAATGTTAAGACAAGCCATGGTTCAACTCATCGAAATGCATGAACACATTCATGTCATTGCAGATGTTGGAGATGGTAAAAGCGCACTCAAAGCAGCGCAAGAAACAGAGGCTGATGTTCTTATTTTAGATGTTGAGATGCCAGAATTAACAGGCTTAGAAGTCTTACAACAAGTTCGGGAAAAAAACATCCCTATTAAAGTCATTATCGTGACGACATTTAAACGGCCGGGTTATTTCGAAAAAGCCGTCGCTTATGACGTTGATGCTTATGTATTAAAAGAACGGTCAATCGATGAACTCATCCATACGATTGATAACGTTATGTCAGGTCAAAAAGAATATAGTGAAGCATTGATGACAACCATCTTTTCGGAACGCAATCCACTGACAGAAAAAGAACAATCTGTGCTCAAAGAAATTGGTAAAGGGCTTTCAAGCCGTGAAATTGCCGAAACTTTATATTTATCTGATGGTACCATTCGGAATTACACATCGACAATTATTGATAAATTGGAAGCTGATAACCGCTTCGATGCTTGGAAAAAAGCACATGATAAAGGATGGGTATAATGATGACTTTAACATCGATTTTAAGACATGCATTTCGTCTCTTTACAAAGTCAACATGACATCCATCCCTTCATCTCGTTTCAACACTTCAATTTTGATATTTTTTCATTAAATGTTGTGGAATATGACAATAATCATGTGGAAATTTATCTAAATGATCTTGATGAATCTCAGCACTGGCAATATAGTTGGATAGCGGTTTGACCTCTACCGCAATACGTGCTTGGTCTGGTCGGCGTGCAATAAATTGACGTGCACACTCTAAATGCTTGGCCTCTTCACTGTATACACCCGTCCGATATTTGGGACCCCTATCTTCACCTTGATGATTGACACTATATGGATCAATCACCTCAAACAAATAGGCCATCAGTTCCGGAACATCGACATGATCCGGATCAAATGTCGTCTTAACGCACTCCGCATAACCATCGTACGGACCATCAAGTGTTTGCGTCGTCCCATTTGCACGCCCAGCTTCCGTTGCTACAACGCCAGGTAATGTCTTAATAAAAGCTTGGACGCCCCATAAACAGCCTCCTGCTAAGTATATCGTTTCCATTGTACCCCTCCCAATCCTCACTATATATTCTATAACACGCACCACTCATCTCGTGATTGCCTAGATTTTAATAATTTCTAAAATTTTGATATTAAAGTAAATCTCTTTTTGAATACTGTCATATTTAATAATCTATTAATAGACTCCCTTTTAAATTTCACATATAATGCTTGTGATATAATAAATTTATTTGAAAGGAGTCGATACTTTTGAAAGATCATCCTGAAAATCAAGAGGTTCACGAACAAAAAGATGCAAGTCAACAAAGTGAACAACCACTTGATGCACCTCAATCGCATACCAAGGAACAACACCATCAAGATACAGAAACCATTGAACAAAAAACGATTGATAATATTAGCTTAACACAAGAATTCAAAAATTTATTTAATAACACAACGCGTTCTATCGGTAAACTTGCGGGAAATGATGAAGTTTTAAAAATCAACCTCGCTGATATGTTCTCAGAAGTATTCAAACCCCACATAAAGCAAGAAATGGACGAAGTCTTTATTGCGGGTACTGAATATACAACGCCACAACTCGATGAAGTATCAAAAGAATGGGCGAAACCTTTCCTATTCTCTAGAATATTTCTTGGCCTTGCCACTGTTTTTGCATTGTTATGGATAATGGTCGCTTTTTTTGGAAATCCTAACGGCATAGGTGGTTTAATTTTTATCGGTGCACTTACTGTCCCTCTTCCTGTATTAATTTTCTTTTTTGAATCTAACGCATTTAAAAATATCAGTATCGCCATTGTCTTTAAAATCTTTTTCATTGGTGGCGTATTGTCACTTATCAGCACTTTAACGTTATACGAATTTGTGCCAGTTTCTGATGATATCACTATTTTTAGTGCCATCCTTATCGGGATTGTCGAAGAGATGGGGAAAGCAATCGTGACGATATATTTCATTCAACGCATGAATACATACAAAATCTTAAACGGGTTATTAATTGGTGCTGCTGTTGGAACAGGATTTGAAGTATTTGAATCAGCAGGTTACATTTTTAGATTCATTCCTGAAGGATTTGACGTCATGACGCAAGTGATCTGGTTACGTGCTTAGACAGGCATTGGTTCTCACAACGTTTGGACCGCTATTGTTGGCGCTGCCGTTGTCATTACTAAAGGGAGTCAAAAATTCAATTGGGCACATCTCGCAGATAAACGCTTCCTCTTTTTCTTTGGTTCAGCTGTAACCTTACATGCAGTATGGGACATGCCCATTGCAGAAGACGGTATCATTAAATCAATCTTACTCATAACATTAGGTTGGTTACTGACTTTTATCTTAATGAAAGCCGGTCTAAGCCAAGTGACCCAACTTCAAATGGAAGCCATGAAAATGAACGAAGCCCATCAGACACAAGCACAGGAATAATTTGGGTAACATTATAAAGCAGTCTAATGAGAAACCTCATCAGACTGCTTTATTCATGTACATTTATTCACCAAACAGCAGATTTTTGATTGTGTACCAGAAAGCCGATATCACAAATACTACATATCAAGATGATGGTACTATCACAAGTTCTGCATTAACAGTGCTAATAAGCAAGTTCTTGGCACAATAAATGACTTGTTAATATGTTCATCTCTAGCATGTGGACCGCCACCTACACCGCCAAGGCCATCTATGGTCGGTGTCCCTTGTGCAGCAATAAAACTTCCGTCACTACCACCACCAACTGCAACTTGACTCAATTCAAACCCTAATAAACTCGCATATTCATTCGTCTTTTGAAATAAAGCCTCCGTTTTTTCTGTTTTAATCATTACAGGACGGACTTCGCCACCCTCAATTTTTATATCTATTTTTGGATTGTATGGTCGAATTTGCTTGATACGTTCATCAACTTTTTCACCCATTTGTTGATTAACGACACGTACGTCAACTTCGATGGTTGCACTTTCCGGGCGAACATTAATACCGCTTCCGCCTATAATCTTCCCTACATTCACTGTTGTTCCTTCCTCGTATTGTGTCATCTTCTCTAAATCAATAATTTGATAAGCAGCTTCTTGGATAGCACTTTCTCCACTTTCATGATCATTCCCTGCATGTGAACTTTTGCCTTTAAAATGTATCTGATATCGATAGATTCCTTTTCGAAATGTTTTCAATGCGCCTGACTCTCCTGTCGCCGCTTCTGCGACAAGGCCATAGGCACTTTTGCGTGCTTCTTCTTCAATATAACTTCTCGATGTAGGAGAAGCTATACCCTCATGGTCTCCGTTAAAAAATACCACTATCTTTTTATTCACACTTGTCGAAGTTTCTTTCAACGCTCTGAGTGCCCATAATATTTGAAGCACGCCGGTCTTCATATCAATCACACCGGGGCCATATAAGACGTCACCTTTTTCAACCAAGGGTAATTCTCCTTTTCCCCATACCGTGTCAAAGTGGCCACTCATTAAAATTTGTTCTTCACCTTTTCCATATGAAAAGCGAATATGATTCCCCGTTTTCTTTTGCTTAATTATTTCCGGAGTTATATTTAAATAAGAAACTATCTTTTGACATAACCAAGCACCTGCTTCATCTACTGCAGTTTTATCCAGTGTTGGTGACTCTAACTTCACAAATGTTTTTATATCATTGATGATGTCTGGTTCATGGTTAGTTAAATATGTTTCAATCACATCCATCATTTTTCCTCCTATTCAATTAAATTGTCGGATTCGTCATTGAGTGCTTCTAATCTTTGAATGCGATTTCGAACTTCTTCACTATATTGATCTCTGTAATGATTAAAAACTAAATTTAAAATACTAATGACTGGCGCAATTTCGTTATAACCACTTATATCTCTATTAGTTTTCGCAAGTATTGTGATATCTGAAGATCGAAAATAAGGTGACAAACTATTATTTGTAACACTGATAGTTGTCAGTCCTTGCTTTTTTGCATATTCAAAAAATTTAAAAGTTTCGCGATGATACCTTGGAAAAGATATCGTCACAAGCACATCTTTCTCAGACATGTCTAACTGATAACGACTCAAGTTTTCCGATTGCACCCTCATGACATTCGGTTTAAAAATACCAAAGACATAACTAAACCATTCGGCAGTAGCTTTAGATGTATTTCGTCCAACAATATATACATTTCGGGCATCATGGAGATACCTTACAATTTGATCTAAAACTTCTACACTTATTTTTTGGGCGCTTTCTCTAATTAATTCAATATCTTTTTCAATGCTTTCAAATGAATTGACGCCCACATCATCATTTTCTTTTGAATGAAATATACTATCACGTATAGCAGACTGCATTTCTGAATAGCCACTATAACCAATTGTGTATGCAAATCGAATAATCGTTGCTTCACTAACTCCTATTTTTTCTTGCATTTGGATTAATGTTAAATACGAACTCTCATTCAAATGATCCAATATGAAATTAGCAACTTTCTGTTTACCTATTGAAAGTGTGTTATATTTTTCCTCAATTCTTGTCGTAATTGACTGTGTCATGTATCGTCACCTTTATTTCTCTTTATTTAATTTCGCATATCTTATCATACGCTCACCTGTGAATGTATATCTTGGATAATTAACCGCTGTGACTAAACCATCATATTGGGCAACAATTGGCTTTTGATTGAGCTCTCCTAAAACCTCACCTTTTAAATAATGATGACCTGATTGACATTTAGGATTGAAAAAGCCATGCTCATCTGCACATATGGTCTCTATTTTGTCATGAAAGACACAATTTTCTATATCGTTGTTAATATTTTCTATTTCAATGGCATCTACTAAAGATAAAAAACGAAGTAAACGGTTGATTGCAAATTCCGATGTCTCAAGATCAATCATTCCATCAGGTTGACCACCTTTTAACTCTAATAGCGCTGCTTGCTGACCGTATTTACAAGCTTCTAAAAAAAGTTGGCCAGATGCCCCTCCAGAACGTACGACATGTCGAATACCTAATTGGTGTGCTAATTCATATTGCGCATCGTAATTTTGATATAAACTCATTACGTAATTCGAACCGTGCTGTCCACAGCAATGTAAATCTATAATATAGTCTGCACTTCTAGTTTCCCGCCAAATAGAATGTGCAAGTTGCATCGTTTGCGTCCCTTTTTCATCACCTGGAAAAACACGATTTAAGTCTAAATTGTCGTACGGAGAATTTCTTGTTCTGTTGAAATATGCTGGTTTATTCACAATAGGAATCACTTTAATAGAGCCCTTTACTTGATATTTTGGCAGTAGTTCTATTAATCGATAGGCAACATAAATCGCCGTCTGTTCAACGCCATGTATGCCAGCCGTTATGAATACTTGAGGCCCTACATTATCATTGCCAAATGTATATATATCATAAGTAGATAAACTAGGGTCTTGAAACGTAACTTCCTTCACTCCAACATCACCTCTACAAATTCAATATTAAAATGGTCCATAATTTGTCATTACAGCAATCACTACAAATATAATAGCAATAATTGACCAATATATGACTAGTGGAAACGCGAATTTAAACCACTTACCAAATGGCACACCACCAACAGCGAGTACTGCCATGAGTGTTCCAGAGACGGGTGTAATCATATTGGTAATACCATCTCCCATTTTAAATGCAATAACTGCCGTTTGCCTTGTCACATCAATGACATCTGAAAGAGGTGTCATCAGTGGCATAACGACGGCTGCTTGACCGCTACCAGAAGGTAAAATTAAATTAAAAATCAAATTGAATAAAAACATTGCAACAGCACCTAATATAGGCGAGAGATGACTAAGTGGAACAAAGACTGCATGTACAATCGTATCAATGAATTTACCGTCTTCCATAATGACAGTTACGCCACGCGCAAACCCAATCACTAAAGCACCAAATAAAATGTTTTTGGCTCCCTCCATAAACGTACTTACAAATTCATTCGGCTTTATTCTTCCGATTATTGCAGTCAAAATACCGTCAATAAGGAAAAGTGCTGATAATTGTTGTATGCCCCATCCTCGTTGTAATGAACCATATACAAAAAGACCGATAGTGAGAAAGAAACATAATACAATTAATTGATGCTTTAAATTAAAAGGAATCTCTTTCTCAGCATCATTTGCCATAATTTCACTTGAGAATTTTTCTTCTCCCATAAAACTATCATCTGGATTCTTTGAAATTTTGTTTACATATCTACAAAGATAGATCAATGTTACAATCATTATTGTGATAAAAATATAGACCCTCATCATCACACCAGAAAAAATAGGAAGCTTTGCGATTGTCTGTGCTACCCCTAGAGCAATCGGATCAAATATTGGCGCTACTGCCCCCACATAGTAACCTAAATAAACAATGGCAACGCCTGCAATAGCGTCAAGCTTTAACTTTTGTGCAAGTATAATACCTAGCGGAATAAAAGCGATAACTGCATTAGCGCTTACCCCAAAACCGTGTATGATTCCAAATAATATGCTGATTGTTATAATGAGCACATACTTATTACCACCCGTTTTATCAACCAGTTTTGAAACTGCAGCATTGAAAGTCCCCTGTTTTTCAATAACTGCAACAGCACCGCCCATTATCAAAACTAAAAATATCAAATCTGCTGTGACAACCATCCCTTTAGGAATGGTCATGAATAAATCTAAAATATTAAGTCTCACTTGATTGATATACTCAAAACTATTAGCAACGACCTCTTTCTTTGCCCCTTTTCTAGCAAACTCACCTGATGGAATTAAAAAGCTTAGCAACCACACAATAAGTAATAGACCAAATAAAATGACAAATGTATTTGGCATCTTTAATTTCTGCTTAATAACCTTCTCCCCCTTTTTATGAAATCGCTTCCCTTTTATTTGAAATAAAAACTACATCAAATAAATTAATGTAGTGTATACTACAAAAATATCAAAGTAAACCAAATATGTAAATAGTAAATCTATAAATTTTGTTCTACTGTTTATTATTATCGAACAGCAACATCTCTTAATTATGCCTATTCCGTGTCACTTCTCTTAATCTCTTTACATTAGAAATGATGCGCGTTACTATATTATTAAACGAAACGTTTCGTTTAATAATTGTGTCTTAAGGAGGCGCACGTTCATGTTTGGGATTTCTTTGACCAGTATTCTACTACGCTTTTTAATTGGTGGCTTTGCTGTAGCATTAGCCTCTATTATTGCTGGAAAAGCAGGTGGAAAAATGGGCGGCGTCATTGCGACAATGCCGGCTGTTTTCTTAGCTGCGATCTTTGCACTAGCGATTGACCATCAGGGTGATACATTAGTGCAAATGTCGATTCATCTAAGTTCTGGCGCAATTTTAGGTATTTTGTCTTGCATTGTGACAGTCGGCCTCACTGCCCTTTATATTCATAAGCATGGTTTTCAAAAAGGGGCTGCTTTTTCAGTTGTGTGTTGGTTCGTCCTCTCTTGTGCATTATTCGGTATACAACATCTCATATAAGGAGCGCGAAAAATAGTGAAATCGGCTTTAATCAAATTTATCGTAGGCGGCTTTACAGTCGTATTAAGTTACATCGTTTCTCAAGTTTTACCTTGGAAAGAGTTTGGCGGTATTTTCGCTACTTTCCCTGCTGTTTTCCTCGTATCTATGTATTTGGATGGAATGGAATTTGGTGATATTGTTGCAGCGCATGTCAGTCGGGGGGCAATTTTTGGTATGATAGGTGTGCTCGTTGATATTGTTGTAACTTGGGAAATGTTAAAAGTAACACATCTTTGGCTGGTGAGTATCGCAGTAGGATTTGTTGCGTGGTTTATAAGTGCAGTGATAATATTAGAAATTGTAGAATGGGTAGGACATAGAAGCAAAGGAGGTCATTATGGCCGGAAGACCCAAAGATCCCACGGTTAATCAAAAAATTTATGCAGAAATTGAACGGTTACTCGTCGACTATAATTTAAATCAAATTACAATCGATCAAATTGCAGAAAATACAGGCGTCTCCAAGGCAACGATTTATCGTCGTTGGCCTGACAAATCATTTATTATTATGGATTTATTTTTAGAACGTGCGGAAACATTTCATCCAGCGTATTTAAATTTATATGATGATTTGTATCGCTTTCTCGTGACAATGATGAACATATATAAGACACCTATTGGCACGGCTGTAATTGAAATTTTAGTCAGTCATCACGATACAGATGCGAAAGCGCGCTTTATGGAAGAATATTTCTTGAAAAAGCGTGCCATCTTAAAATCAATTATTGAACCACATATTCATAGTGAAGATGAGGATATGTTAATCGATCTTATTTTCTCACCCATTTACTTTAACATTCTAATTAAACCAGATGTACTTAACGAATCGTACATCGAAACGATCCTTACGAAAGTATTACAAGTCTATGATTTAATATAATAACAAATCTCTATGAATTTCCCTTGCTTAATAAATAGCAAGGGATTTTTTTGAGTCAAATCAATTACTAATTACTCTCAGATAAACATTACTAACTATAGAATAATTTTATAGTTACTTAAAAAATTTGAATTTCACTCTATATTATTTAAATGATAACTTTATATTAAGAAAGCGCTTTCTTAAGGAGTGGAGCTATGAACCATAAATATAGAATTGATAATTTATTAAAAAGTATTGAACAGGAATTATTTGAACTAAACGACTATATTCACGATCACCCTGAGTTAGGAAATCAAGAATTTGAAGCTGTTAATAAAATCACATCATTGCTTGAAAAATATGGTTTTTCTATACAAAAAAATATATCTGATTTATCAACTGCTTTCATCGCTTCATTTAAAAATCATAATGCAACAAATAAAGCTTTAACTATCGGCTTAATTTGTGAATATGATGCATTAGCTGGTTTAGGGCATGGTTGTGGTCACAATTTACAGTCCCCTTCAATTGTAGGAGCAGCTGTTGCTATAGCAAAAACATGCAAAGATTTAAATTTTATACTAAAGGTCATTGGAACCCCAGCGGAAGAAACGACTAGTGGAAAAATTCCAATGCAAAAAGAAGGGATATTTAAAGAGCTAGACTTGGCTCTAATGATGCATGGTGGCGATAGAACCACTGTAGATGTTAAATCTTTAGCTATAAATAAAATAAATTTTGAATTCAAAGGAACACCTTCACATGCAGCAGTTTCACCTGAACTTGGGAGAAGTGCTTTAGATGGGGTGATGATGTTATTTAACGGCATCGAATACTTGCGCGAGCATGTTACTAGCGATGTTCGGATGCACGGTATTATTACAAATGGAGGTCAAGCTGTCAATATTGTTCCTGATGAAGCATCCGCACAGTTTTCAATTAGAGCAGAGAAACGTAAAAATTTAAACGAAGTACTAAAGAGAGTATATAAAGTTGCTGAAGGTGCAGCTTTAGCAACAGAAACACAAGTTCAAATAAAAATATTAAAACAACTGGAAAGTAAAGTTAATGTTCAGTCATTAAATGATGTACTTTTGAAAAATGCCCAGGAAGTCGGCGCTGTACAAATAACAGCTCCTAGAGAAAAAACTGGATCGACAGATTTCAGTTTAGTGACCCATGATGTCCCCGGGGCTTGTTTAAGAACAGCTTTTGTTCCTTTCAATACACCAAACCATACTGATGCCTGGGTAAAAGCTGGGAAAACTCTAGAAGCTTATAATGCGATTCGCATAGCTAGTAAAGCTTTAAGTTATACAATTGTAGACTTTTTAACAGATAACAATTTACGATTAAAAATTAAAAATGAGTTTGCTAAAGCAAAAAAAGAGGTTTAACAAGATTGGGGTGTTTGCCAATGAAACAAAAGGATGGAAAAACCTTTCCAGATGCCATTATAATCATATTTATAATGTCTATAGTTGCTGCTATACTTACTTATATTCTGCCATCAGGAAAATACAAACGAAAAACAATAGAGGGAATCCATGAAATAATTCCTAATTCATTTCACTCAACCACTAAAAATCCAACAAGTATTATTGATTTTATCACTGCGATTCCTCAAGGGTTAATTGAAAGTGCAAATATTATATTTTTAGTATTAATCATCGGAGGTGCTATAGCCATCATAGATTCTACTGGTGCCACATATAGTGGGATAAATGCATTAGTAGATAAAACTAAAGGTAGAAAATATTTATTAATTATAAGTATCGCTTCTCTATTTGGTATCATGCATCAAGTAGGCGTATCTGGAAATACAGTTATAGCATTTATTCCTATTGGTATAATGCTTGCTAGAGCTATGAATTTAGATGCCGTTGTAGGTGTTTCAATGGTATATCTTGGAAATTTTGCAGGCGGCGCTGTAGGAACGTTTGACCCAGCAATTATGGGTGTAGCACAAAAAATAGCTGGAGTTCCTTTATTTTCAGGTGCTTGGTTTAGAATCATCATTTTCTTCGCACTCATTACCGTTACAATCATATATATTTGCAGATACACTAAAAAAATTAGCATGGATCCTTCAAAAAGCATATTAAAAGACAATCCATTTCCTGTAGAGGTTGTTGACACCAATTATGAATTTGAAAAATTTAATAAAAAGCATATGCTTACCATTTTTATTTTTATAGCTGGTATAGCGGTCTTTTTGTTCGGTGTATTTAAATATGAATGGTCAGTAAATGAGTTGGCTGGCATATTCATATTAAACTCAATAATAATAGCAGTAATTAATAAAATTAAACCGAATGATTTTGTTAATACATTCATGACAGGTGTCAGAAAATTAACATATGGCGCAATTATTATTGGAATTGCTAGATCAATCATAGTTATTTTTAAAGAAGCAAATATCTTAGATACCATAACTCATATCGCAACAGCACACATGCAAGAACTACCTACAATGGTTGGAGCTCTAGCGATGTTTGCGTTCAATTGGTTATTTAATATTCTTGTGAGTTCAGGTAGCGGGCAAGCTTCTATCGTTATGCCCATAATGGCACCAATAGGTGATATTATAGGTTTAACAAGACAAACAACTGTATTAGCTTTTAAACTTGGAGACGGTATAACGAATATAATTACCCCTTTTTCCGGTGTTCTAATGTCTGTACTTGCGATTGGTGGTATTCCTTGGACTAGGTGGCTAAAATTTGCATTTCCATTAGTTTTATGGTGGACACTTGTAGGTGCAATATTTCTAATCATTGCTGTATTGATAAACTATGGCCCTTAGCAAAAGTAGTTTTCACAATATTCTATAAAATTATGAACATGGTTATTTTCTTTTGCAGATTCTCTATAAAATAACCATGTTTTTCTATATAATTCTCTACCTTTTCTATCCACTAAATTATATTGATAAAATTCTTCATTTTTATCAATACAAGTATATGGAATAATAGAATATCCCATCTGCTCTTGGACCAGTTTTTTACAAAGTTCAACTTTATCTGATTTTATCACTATATTTCCTTCAACATTGTATCTACTTTGCCACCAATCATTAATTAACTTAGTAATTGAATACTCCAACTCAACATATGCTTTGTAGTTCTTTTGTGGCTTATAATTAATTCTAGGTATTTCTGGTAAACTATCCAAATTAATTGGTCTACTACTTATTAAAGTAATCGGGTCCTTTTTTAAAAATATTTTCTTTCCACACCATTGATAATCACCAGTAATAATAGCGACATCTAACTCATTGTTTTCCAATTTTTGCATAACTTCTGAGCTCCAACCACTATCTATATTCATTTTTAAATTAGGCTCTATTGATAGGAATCCTTTAAGAATAAAAGGTAAATGATACTTAATAAAGTTATGATTTGCACCTAGTTTAAAACTATTAGGTATCGACGATTTAATCTCACTTATACTATTTTTCAAATTTTGTATATCATGTAAAATTTTATTTGAAAACTGAATAAGATACTCACCTTCAGGAGTAAATTCAATATTTTTACCAAATTTCTTTGTTAGTGAGATGCCAAATTCTTGTTCGATTTTCTTCACTCTATAGGTTAAAGCAGGTTGAGAAATAAATAATTTTTCTGCTACTCTAGTTAAATTTTTTTCTTGATGAAGTAAAGAAAGAATTTTATATTCTTGTTCTTTCATCAAGATCCCCCCTTTAAAAACGCTGCCTATTTTATTTTCTCACCCTACTTATTTTTTACATTTCTCCCCATAAAAATTGGATGATTTGATCGGCAACATCGCTATTTTCATGTAATTCACTGTGCTCTGCTTCTTTTCCTTTGAATTCTAATTCTTTGTATGATTTCGGACTATCGCCTAATAGATATTTTAAAGATTTTGCAGAACTTACGGACACACTGCCGTCAGAGTGCGTGCTGTCTTCCAAGTCACCATAAATGTTCAATACGCCAATATCTTTACCTTTATAAATCGATTTCAATTTAAGTAACTTTTGATAAGGTGGATTCATCCGACTTGGTTTACCCTCTTTATCTACACTAATTTCATTAACTTTCTCATTGACGTTAATAACGCCATTAAATGTTCCCGCTATATTGACTTGTTTATTTAATTGCGGCAATGAATGATCTTCACCATATAACAACATATAATGCGCAAACGACATATTCGCCATTGAGTGACCTACAAAGTTGAATTTATTAATATGGTATTCATCTTGCAGTTTTTCGAGCACATTTTTAAACCATTTTGCATTTTCTTCAGGATCTTCGTTTTTATTATCAGCAAATTCAACTTGCACAATTGGATTTACTGCATTTTTTGACCATTTTCCTTTTAGCGTGACATCGCCTTTGGATGAGACCTGTGCTCTAATCACATCATCTGTGACACCTTGATCTTTTGCCTCTTTAACCATAAATTTTTCAGAATTAATGCTACCGCCATAGCCATGTAAAAATAATGTGGGTGTCTGACTTTTCACAAGTTTCGTATTATAGTGATTTTTAGAATTAGCCTGATGGCGATTAAACGAAACCGTAACAAACAATCCAACGATTAAGACAACGATTAAAACAGTGGTACCCCAAATCCATTTCTTTTTCATGTCATGACCTCTATTCTCTCTTTTTTAATAGTATAAAGGAACCGGCTCAAAAAAACCTCAGATTGGCTCTACACCTTTTTATTCCCCTTTTAATATCCTCTTACTGGACGCTTTTCGCTTAAAAATAACATATTTGTTAAAATGACTATATTATTACCGTAACGTATTAAAATGTTAACGCTAAGCAAAGAGATTTTATTGATATGGAGTGAAAAGGTATGAATGAAAGCATTGAAAAATTAAAAACGATCATGAATCAGTCTCATAAAATCGTTTTTTTCACTGGCGCTGGTGTTTCTGTAGCAAGTGGTATTCCTGATTTCCGTTCTATCGGAGGTTTATATGATGAAATTTCTAAAAAAGGGTATTCTCCTGAATATTTGTTGAGTGCGGATTATTTACACAGTGATCCAATTGGATTTATGGATTTCTGTCATCAATATTTATTATTTGCGGATAAAGCGCCTAATCCTGTCCATCAATGGATTGCACAATTAGAAAAAGATCAATGTTCACTCGGTGTGATCACTCAAAATATCGATGGATTGCATACAGACGCTGGTAGTCACAATGTAGACGAACTGCACGGGACGTTAAATCGTTTTTATGCAGTAGAAGGCAATGAAACTTATACGAAAGAAGAGGTTATCGCCAAAAATTTATACCAAAGTGAGCGTAATGGCAGTCCAATTCGTCCTGACATCGTGCTTTATGGCGAGGCATTAAATCAGTCCACTTTATTGAATGCAGTTTTTAAAATCAAAGCAGCGGATACACTCGTCGTGTTAGGGTCATCACTTGTTGTCCAACCTGCAGCAGGTTTGATTTCCGAATTTGAAGGAGAAAACCTTGTGATTATTAACAGAGATCCTACCCCTTATGACAGTCACGCTAATTTAGTCATTCACGATGATATGGTAGGTGTCGTTGAAGCGCTACAACAGTTGGACTAATAAGCACATATATATGACTGCGCTGTGATGATTAAAATGATGATGACGGGTAAGCCTAAATAAAACATTAAACCGATGAAGGCACTCGATTTCCGCCTCCACCGGTTTATTTTTTATGAATAAACGAGAACTTGTGTAATTAACATCGCACCACCAAATACGAAAACAAATACGACGACAGGCCACACAAAACGTAACCAATGTGAATATTTCATATCGAGCATCTGTAATGTCGCCATGACCAGTCCGGTTGGTGCTAAAAATAGCATCGCGTATTGACCAAACTGATATGCTGTCACCATGACAAATCGTGGTATACCGACTGTATCAGCAAGTGGTGCAAAAATAGGCATTGAAAGGACAGCAAGACCTGATGATGATGGCACAATAAAACCTAAGAAAAAGAAGATGATTAACATAATGATAATAAATAACGGACCGTTCACATGTTGAACAAGTGTAGATGAAAAATGGAGTATCGTATCTGAAATAAGTCCTTCATTCATCACTAAGTTAATTCCACGTGCGAGTCCGATAATGAGTGAAACACCTACTAAGCTTGATGCCCCTTTCACAAAAGCATCAACGGTTCCTTTTTCGCCTAATCCGTGCTTACCTGTACCTGCAATAAACATAATAATAATCGTCACTGCAAGAAACATGGAAGCCATAACAGGGAACCACCAACCTTGTGTCATGACACCCCAAACCATTAATGGAAATGGAATCACAAATAAGATTAAGATGATTTTTTTACGCCAAGTAAAATGATCGGCGTGTTCATCTTTCCCCATAACAGACCATTGTTCATTAAACGCTTCTCGATCTTCGTATGCATAAGAAGCTTTGGGATCTTTTTTGATTTTTTTAGCATACCAATATAAATAACCGACTACAAAGATAGCCCCGATGATACAGCCAGCAACGCGCCAATAGAGCCCTTCAGTAAAGGTAATCCCTGCAGCATTAGAAGCAATGACGACTGAGAATGGATTAATCGTAGAAAAGGTCGTCCCTATCGAACTGGCTAAAAAGATAGCCCCAACACAGACGATAGAGTCATAACCCATCGCAATAAATATTGGCACCAGTATTGGATAGAAAGCAACAGCCTCTTCTTCAATACCGCAAAGTGTCCCACCAAGGACCATTAAAATAGAAACCATGAAAATCAGTAAAAACTCATGTCCCTTAGTTTTTTTCGTTAAAGCGAGCAATCCGGATTCAAAAGAACCGCTGGCACTGACAACGCCTATTAAGCCTCCGAGCACAAAGATAAAGACCATTATATCTACAGCCTCAATTGTCCCGTTGACCATTGCATTCGTGATTTCACTCGGTCCTGCTGGTTTTTGTTTAAGACGTTCATAAGTATTTGGGATTGAAACAGGCTTGTTAATCGCGCCAGATTTGAACTGTTCGATTTTAATTTTTACGCCCATTTTATCTAATTGTTGTTGCGTGGCTGGCACTTTCTTAACTTCTTGATGAGGGTTTACAATTTTAAGTTCTTGTGAAGAAGGTTCATACGATAATTTTGAATAAGCCCCCGCTGGAATCATCCACGTCGCAAGTACAGCCACAACGGTTAAGATAAATAAAATCACAAATGCACCCGGCATTTTGAGTTTAAATTTCTTTTTATGTGGCGTTGCGTCATAATCATGTGATTGATTTTTGTCTTTCATGTTCACAGGTGGATTCGTATCCTCCATGATGGTCATCTCCTTTTGACAAGATGCCGCAATGCGGCGATAAAAATAGAATTCAAACACTATCAAATGATGAAGATTCTATGTTGTAGGAAGATGATAAAATAAGACAATTCGTAATGAATCGACGCTTTTGCTTATCTCAATATGAAAAAATAGATTCAGCAAAACGCATATACAGGCCATTTCTTTATATTTACATTATGGCGCCGTTCAGAAATGGGAAGTAGACGATGCGTTGATTCGAGTCATCTTTGAACGATAGACGTGCAGGTGTATTCACCCATTCTACGCCTTCATTTACATATAGCGCTTGAATCATTTGACTGCATACATTTAAAGTCCTATCTACTTATACCCTAACATGTCAATTTTCAATAAATTAGATTATCCTCACGTTAGGCTTTTAAACAATTCCTCTGTTTTGACACTTAAAAAAGCCTGAACACGTTGTGACAATGACGGTATTGTACAAACGGTTCAGACTTGTGCGGTTGTGCATTCCATCGCGCATCTTGTGGTCACAAATTTATTTTTTTATGACTGTGCCCACTTGCCCGTTTAATGCGTCATCTAATCGCTCTAATGACGTGACAATTACTTCACCTTTAGGGTTATTTTTAATAAAAGCTAAGGAAGCTTCTACTTTTGGAAGCATACTTCCTTGCGCAAAGTGGCCTTCGTTAATATGATGTTCCATTTCAGAAGCAGTTACATTTTTCAATGCCTCTTGGTCCGCTTTACCATAATTCAAATAGATATAATCAACAGTTGTTAAAATAATCAGCTGATCAGATTGTAACTTGGCTCCTAATAAGGCACTTGATTTATCTTTATCAATGACAGCATCCACTCCATGCAGTGTGCCATCTTGATTTTTTACGACAGGGATGCCCCCGCCACCGCTTGATATAACGAGATTGCCTTGATCAATTAAAGCGGCAATACTTTCAAGCTCTACAATTTCAATCGGTTCAGGTGACGGCACAACACGACGATAGCCTCGTCCAGAGTCTTCTACAAAAGTATAATGTCATTCTTGAGCAATCGTGTCTGCGAGTGCTTTATCATAAAACATGCCAATCGGTTTTGTTGGATGGTTAAATGCTTCGTCATCTTTATTGACTAATGTTTGTGTAACGAGCGTAACGACAGGTTTTTGAATACCCAGTTGATGTAATTCATTTTGAAGACTTTGTTGAAGTTGATAGCCAATATAAGCTTGGCTCATGGCACCACATTCCGGAAATGGGAAAGGGGGACCTTGTTCATGTTCGGCTGCATAATTTAATCCGAGATTTATACTGCCTACTTGTGGCCCGTTACCATGGCTAATTACAACTTCATGACCCTTTTCAATCAATGCAACCAATGATTTTGCAGTACTTTTGACCAATTCCAATTGCGCTTCTGGGGAGTCGCCTAAAGCATTGCCCCCAAGTGCGACGACGATTTTAGCCATACCGTGAGACCTCCCTTATCCAATATTTCCTAAAGTTGCGACCATCACTGCTTTAATCGTATGCATACGGTTTTCAGCTTGTTGGAACACAACTGAATGTTTACTTTCAAACACTTCATCTGTAACTTCCATTTCTTTCAAACCATATTTTTCATAGATTTCTTTACCGATTTTTGTGTCCGTATTATGGAATGATGGCAAGCAATGTTCAAAAATGACATGTTTATTACGTGTTTTTTCAATGAGTTGTTGGTTGACTTGATAAGGTTGTAATAATTCAATACGTTCTTTCCAAACTTCGTCAGGCTCACCCATAGACACCCAAACGTCTGTATAAATTACGTCTGAACCTTTTACGCCTTCATCGATATCATCTGTCACTACAATTTCGCCACCATTTTCTTTAGCAAGTGCTTTACAACGATTTAATAATACATCTGTTGGATTTAATGCTTTCGGACATACTAAATGGAAGCGCATGCCCATAATCGCTGCACCTGCCATTAAGGCATTCGCCACATTGTTACGTCCGTCTCCTACATAAGTAAAATGCATGTCATGATAAGGCTTTTTCAAAACTTCTTTCGCGGTTAAAAAGTCGGCTAACACTTGCGTTGGGTGATCTTCATCTGTAAGACCATTCCACACAGGGACACCTGATTTATCTGCTAACGTTTCAACCGTACGTTGCGAGAAGCCTCGGTATTCAATACCATCGTACATGCCACCTAATACGCGTGCTGTATCCGCAACTGTTTCTTTTTTGCCCATTTGACTGCCTGTAGGGCCAAGGTATGTGACACGTGCCCCTTGGTCATAGGCTGCTGTTTCAAAAGCACAGCGTGTGCGTGTTGAGTCTTTTTCAAAAATTAATGCAATATTTTTTCCCTTCAATGTTTGTTGCTCAATACCTGCGTATTTCGCTCTTTTTAAATCTTCAGAAAGGTTCAATAAAAACTCAACTTCTTCCTTTGAAAAATCAAGTAAAGTGAGAAAGCTTCTATTTCTTAAATTTTGCATTACTCCTACAACTCCTTTGTGATTGATTTCACACTAATTGTAACCGTTTTCTTTCTGGTTCGTCAATACATTTTACACAATTATTTTACTTATTATAGTAATTTGATTTTTGAATTTTAATATCTTAAAGCTATGGAGATTGACGCAATGCCTAAACAGCCAACAATTGGACATTTCAAGCGAACCTAAAAAAGTCCCTCCAATAACATTCAAAACGAATGACTTGGAAGGACTTCTAAAAGTTTTAATTAAAATGTGACATTAGATTCCAAAATAATATTTGAAAACGGGGTAATCTCACCTGTGCGGATATTGCCTTTATTCAACGGATGACTCAAATACGCTTTCATTTCTGAGTGCGGGATAAACGCAATATCTACATCTTGATCGATCAATGCTTTAATCTGTTTCAATTGTGCAGCATTATGCGTTTTAATTTCTTCCGCCAAATAGATTTTTTGAATCTTCAATTCGTCTAACACAGCTGCCAATACATCGATGAAAGCGGGCAATCCTTTTGTTACGGCTAAATCGATTCTTCTCTCATCATTTGGAATCGGCATCCCTGCATCATTGACTGTTAATAAGTCAAAATGCCCCATCGTTGCGATGGCTTGAGAAACATGGCTATTGAGCATAGTTGATTTTTTCATTATCCTCACCTCTGGCTATTATTTAATAAACACTGTTACCGTTGCGGCTACTAAGATTAATACTAAACCAATAATAGTGACCAACATTTCTTTTGAAGTTTTGCGTTGATTTAAGAAATAAATACCTGTTAATGTCGCTAAAACTACAGATGTTTGAGACAATACGAAACCTGTTGCTAAACCATTCATGTCCGGTTGTGCAGAGATTAAATATGTCAACGCGGCAAAAGCGAAGAAGAAACCTGAAATGATTTGTAGCCAAGTGACCTTTTTGTTGAAAGGATTATCTTTTTTCATTGTCATTAAGCCATAAATGACGGCAGCAAGCACCATTCCCATTGCTTGTGGTAAAAATGCGGCTTTACCTCCGATATCTGTCGCTTGCGGTGCTGCTGAATAAAGCCAGTATCCAATTTCACCAATTAATAAGATAACGACAGCTTTTTTCAAGTCATTATTTCTTGCTTCTTTAGAATCTTCACTCCAAACAGTCATGCGGGCACCGATTAAAATAACGACTAAAGCGGCAAACCCAATCAGTTTGTTTGTTAAACCGGGCCAGTTCCCTAATGCAAATACACCCCAAAGTGATGCACCTAACAATTGGAAAGCTGTAGTGACAGGCATTGCTCGAGAAGAACCAACATATTCAAAAGCTTTGAATGTCATAATTTGACCAAAACACCAACCTGCACCTGAAAGTAATGCAAAAAATAGATCCATTCCTGTTGGAAAACTACGTCCTGAAAATATGTAAAAAGCACTCGCAAAAATCAATGTCCCAACCGTCGTTCCGATGATTTGATTGACCGGTTTGCCTCCAAATTTTGATGCAATCGTAGGAAAAAGACCCCAACCAATCAGCGGTCCTAAACCAATTAAAAGTGCGACCATGTTCATTTATTACACTCCTCTATCTCTATTAAACAATTTATTTTTTCTTTAACAAGTCTATGTATTAAAATATAACACTTATATATAAATACATAAACTTTCTTTTGTAGAAATTGAAAACTATTATTTTAAAATTTAAAAAAATGAAACAAACTTGTCACACATCTGCATGGATTTCATTTTTTTGTAGAGCACGTCTTCTATTTACGTACCCATCCCCTCATTTTTTATTGCCCAGCACGCCACATCAATCCATTTAAAAAAGCTTAGTAACATTTGAATCTGCTACCAAGCTTTGCTTTCATCAATTTGTTATTTTTTCTTTTTAGAAACGACTTGTGTATTTTTACCTTTTTTACTGTTACCTGATGTTTTATCTAATTTCGCTTTAATTCTTTTAACTTCTTGTTCGGCATAGGCCCCATAATATCGGTTTGCCAAAAACATTTGAACAATCATAAACAAGGCTGACACAGACCAATATAAACCTAGTGCTGAGGCAGAAGTCAATGAGATATAAACGATAAAAATAGGCGAGATGATCATCATCATATAACCCATTTGTCGTTGTTCTTTTGGCATAGTCTCTAAGCTAACAAGTGATTGTAAAAAGTAAAGGACACCGGCAATAACTGTAATCAGAATATCGGGGTGCGTTAAATTAAACCATAAGAAATTCGGGTGCTCCGTAATACCACCGTGTGATGGCCATTTTAAAGAAACATATAAGCCAAATAAAATCGGCATTTGAATTAAAATTGGCAAACAACCTAACATGCTTTTAAACGGATTAAATTCATATTTTTTATAAACTTCCATCATTTCTTGGTTAGCGGCCATTTTTTCTTCTTGTGTACGTGCTCGTTTAACCTTTTCTTGTACGGCATTCATTTCTGGTTTAGCAATTTCCATTACTCTACGCATCATCTGACCATTTTTAGTCTGGCTTAACATAAATGGCAACATTACAAAACGTATAACAAGGACGATAATTATAATCGCAAGTCCATAGTTATGGTTAAGATGATTACCTAACCAATGTAATAAATGATCCATCGGTTGCGCAAAAGTGTTATAGAAAAAGCCCGTTCTGTTTTCACTTTTTGAGTAGTCACAACCTGCTAATAAGACTGTAGTTAAACCTAATAACAGTATGTATTTGATTTTCATCATTCAATCTGCCTTTCCTAATTTGTTGACATATGACCTGTTGTATCTACTTAGCGTAAAAGATACCGCACGATTCATTTGACAGTTTTGTTTTATTGTGTCTATCTTTTGATAGTATCATAATCCATTCGCTTGTCAAATATACGATGAGTGAACTAAAAAAGGCAGATTTTATTATTTTCTATATGTAAAGTGCCCTACAGCTTACTCGATTTTTGACCTGTAGCTCGCTGTAGTCAACTTTACCTATATAGATTAAGACTCTATCAAATAAACTTTTTCGTTATAGCAACGCATATGAGTGACTTTATCATGTAAAAACTGTTGCCACGCTTTGAGTTGTGACGCACTATATTTTTCTTTGAGCAACTTCAAAGGGACTTGTAGATTCAAGCATCGGCCCGCAATGTTAAAACGTGTAACACCTGCAGGGACTGTTTTACCTTTACGGACAATCGCTTCAATTTCACTAAACTGTAACGGCTGATATTTCATCAAGATTTCCTGAGGTGTAATACATGTACATGCATCCTGTAAAACACGCTCTACTTGGCATGTCGAACTATAACTCTCTACGACCTTTTCCCAAATATTCATTTTATTCGTGCTCAAATCTTCAGGATATAAGTATTGCTCAATATCTTCATAACACATGGTAATAAATGGTGTCGTATAACGAATTTCAGTAGTCCAAGGTAAATCAGACTCCGCACTTAGAATGGACGTGAGTTGATCACATGGCACTTTGTGACACCATGCTTCTATAGAATATTGAGCTTGATGAATCACTTGAACGGGAATCACTTTACAGCCTAATGCTTTCAAACTTGTAAAGCGATGAACGCCATCAATCACCATATAACGTCCTTGATTCATTGGAACGACTAAAATGGGATGACGGATAAACTGATCCGCTTCAATACTCTCTTTTGTTTTCTCTAAACGCGAAGGTTCATACGTCTCATGAATGTCAATTTGATCGACATCTATTAATTTGAGTGATTCATGTAAGTCTTTCAATATGATCCCCCCTTTAATGTTGAGATAAATATATAAATTCAGGATGTGGATGACTCAGAAAATCATGATGTGAGATGGACCAACCATATGCGCCGGCATATTGGAAAACGACGACATCTCCTGTTGCGATTTCTGTGATGTCCACTTGTTTCGCAAAAACATCTTTAGGTGTGCACAGTTGACCGACTAATGTCGCAGCATCATTCAATAGATTCATCTTTTCAAAAGCGTAACGTTCCAATGGAGAGGCATAGACCTCAAATGGATGGTTATGTTGCCATGAAACGGGAAGTCGAAACTGCTGTGTGCCACCTTTTAAAATGACAAACCATTCTTGATGGACCTTCTTAATATCTAAAACTTCTGTCGCATAATAACCGATATGTGCGACCAGATAGCGGCCACATTCAAAATTCAATGTGACATCTTGCATCTCATAAGCTTCTATAACCGCTTTAAACCCTGCGACAAAATGAGACCAATCGAATTGGGCGTTTAAATCCTGATAGTTGACACCAATGCCACCACCTAAGTTGATGTGTTGGAGTTCAAACTGATGTTTCTCTGCCCAAGATTTCGCTTTTTGAAAATAGAGTGCCATCACGCGCAAGTGTAATTCAGCATCTAAATTATTCGAGATGGAATGAAAATGAAAGCCCTCTAAATGAATATATGGTAAAGCGAGTGCCTTTTGGATAACCGTATCCATCTCCTCTTCTGAAATACCAAACTGTGTCGGGCGCCCAGCCATGTGTAATGTCGCTTCTGGGAAAGGTCCTGACAAGTTCGCTCTTAATAGAATAGATTGTTGACGATTTTCTTCTTCTAATATGGCATTAAGTCGTTGGAGTTCATAGAGACTCTCAACATGAATCCGACGCACACCAGATTGGATGGCATAACGTAATTCAGCATCTGTTTTTCCAGGGCCACCAAAAATGATATGGTTGGATGCTACGTGAGCTTGTGCCTTTTCAATCTCGCCTTGAGAAGCCACTTCAAAACCAGCGACATATTGAGACATCGCGCTTAAAATCGGTGCTTCACTATTCGCTTTCATTGCATAATACATCTCACAATTTTCAGGTAAAGACTGCACGCAAGCTTGGACATGTGCTGCTAAAGCGTCCACATCATAAATATAATGACAAACCGGAGCATCCGCCTGTATTGTCGCAATCGTCTCGTTAATTTTCTCCATCTATGTTCACCTCTTTGATTTCTCCAACAGTCTGTTTAAAATGACGATAAATTTTACCGCGGTCGTCACCTAAAACAAACATTTTCACGCCTTTTTGTTGCCATTCTTTAATATGGGCTTGCGTTCTCGGCAATGCACAAAACAGCTTATCGTGGGCTTGTGTCGCTTCAAATACACGCGTAATATAATCCCGTACTGTTGGATGCGTTGTTTGCCAAGGCAATCCTAAAGATTGAGATAAATCGGCAGCCCCTTCGATAATCATATCGATACCGTCGACTTGTACGATCTCTTCAATCGCTTCTACACCTTCGATATCTTCAATCATAACTATGACCATAATATGGGCATTCGCTTGCTTCATTGCCTCATCAAGTGGAATCTCGCCGAATTGTGCCATGCGCCCGCCATTCAAACTTCTCATACCTTGCGGGTAATAACGACTCAACTTCACCACTTGTTCAGCGGTTTGCTTATCTTTAACATGAGGCACAATGATACCTCTTGCGCCCATATCTAATACTTTAATAATGTCACGCTCAATCGCTTGTGTGACACGCACAATTGGAATGATATGCGCTGCTTCTGCTGTCCGTATCAAATGCGCTAATGTCTCATCATTAATCGCGACATGTTCCGTATCAATAATGACAAAGTCAAAGCCACTCGCCGCCATGATCTCAATCATTAACGGGTCAGGAATGGAATTAAACAAGCCATACAATGCTTCAGTTTGGGCTAATCTTGTCTTCACTGATAAACGTTGCACTTTATACGCCTCCTAACGGATTATTCACGTGGTGGACACGCATTTCCGAATCATCTCTCAAACGCCGTGTCGTCAATTTTTCAACTTGAATTGTTGGTTCAAACAAATCAAAATGCGCATAATTTTGAAGATTTGGAAAACGATTTTGATACGTTTTGATGACTTGTGCAATCTTCTCCCATTGTTTGCGTTCTTCTAGCTGATATTGGGCATTGATAAACCGGGCGATTTCAGCGATATTGATAAAGAAAAAGGCATCATGCAAAAAGTCTCTGACTAATGCTTCATCTTCTGTTTCAATAAATGAATTACTATTAATCTTTTTATGCGACTCTGGCATCTCTTTTAACTTTGGATCTTGTGCAATATCACTCAGTAACGCACGTTTAAAGCGGACGCCATCATGAAAATCTTTTAATGCAATGCGCGTTGGCCATCCATCTTCATGAATGAGCATCATATTTTGCGCATGTGATTCAAAAGCGATGCCGTGATAATAAAGCATATGAATCATTGGCTCAATCGCAACTTTGAAAAATTGCTCTAACCATGCTTCTAAGCCATATTGCGCAATCCATGCTTGAATGAGCGGTTGCTGTTGCGCATCTAAAACGTAAAGTGCATTAAATGGTATCGCAGACTCCTTTGATCCAAGGTAGTTGTGAATATTTTCTCTCCATATCACCCCAAGCGCGCCGTATACGTGAGCTTGCTTTGTCTCTGTGGCCTGTTTATTCAGATAGGCTTGACCCAATACTTCGCCTAAAAAGACTGTTTTTAAAGTTTCTGTTAAATAGACATCATGCGCTTGAATTTTTTTAATCCAATCTGTAATCTGTGCTGCATTTTCAATCGTATGCGGTGCCAAAACACGTTTTGTCGACGTATTCGTCAAACTCATCGGTACTTTTAAGTAGTAACGCTCCGGTTGTTGTGGCGTTAACGTGCGAATAGATTGTTGTGGCGTGTACTTTTCTTCTGACATTCCTAAGTACAACAATTCGCCTTGCCATTTCGCCTCCGCAAATTCAACTTCTATTACACGTTCAAACTGCCACGGATGCACGGGTAGGATGGCAACATCGTCAACGTCTTTGCCATGTGATTGAATTGTTTCCACAAATTTCGCATAAGTGTCGGACCCCAGTTGTGTTTGTAACAGCTGACTCACTTCTATCGACTGTGAAACAGTTTCTTCTATATTATGTTTATCTACAGCCACCCAATGCAGTTGGAATGTAGGTCGAAAATCTGGGCCATAGGTCTCGTTATCTTCTAAGCTAAAACCTAAACGTGATTTATAGCTCGGATGATACATATGTCCGTCCATCGCATAAGCTTCATAATCATCATAAGTGACAAGCTTTTCAACGGGATGTGCCATGCGATAGCGCCAAGCTTGGATGTCTTTAAGCTCGGTTTGTAGCAATTCAATGATAAAGTGTTCTAATTTTGCTTCATCTTTTTCGAATGTAAAATCAACTGTTCTTAACAGCGTTACATAATCTAGTGTTTCCGTTTGACCGTCTGCATCACGCAACCATACAGGAGAAACAACCGTTAAGCGTCCAAAGCTCAATGAAGCTTGAATATCAACTTGATAGCTGACATCCGTTCCTTTAAGTGTGTAACGATTGTAGTCTTTAAACGATACAACGTCATACTGTACGACATCTTCATAAATTAATGACGTTATCAGTTGATTCATAATGCGTGTTCTTACTTTTTGTACGATACTATCCAACGAGGTGATCCTCCTTTTCTATAAAAATCGGATTCGGTATTTCGATGTAAATTGGATTTTCGCCACAATCTTTCAATTTACTTGTTAAGTTCGCTTTCGCTTCAAAAAATGGTGTGTCACATAAATCTTGAATAGACGCTTGCATCACTTCATTGCCACTCGCTTGCCACTGGATGAACTGTTCGCGTACTACAGACCAAAGTTGTGATTCATTATGGTATGCTTTTCCAATCGTTGAAATGAGATGTCCAAGCTGATTGACAATAATATAATATTTAAAGCGATGCCACGCTTCTTGATGCGACAAGACTACTGGACTCTCTTCGCGAACGATATTAGGAATAATATTCGCTTGTTGTGCAAGTTCACGTGATACACAAATACCTTCTAAGTCTCTGACATAACACGTATGTGGACGACCCTGTTTTAATGCAATCAGTGTATTTTGAACATGCGCTTCTAAACTAATCCCTGTCTCTGAAAACAGTTTCAACATGGGTCGTAACGTCATATTTAAGTAATCAGCAAGCCATGCTTCACTCGTAAGTCCACTCTGTTCAATACGCTGACTTAATAGCGATGTCGCATTATCTGGTAACGTTTCGACTAAACTCGCAAGTACGTGAATATCTTGTTCAGTTTGATAACTTTCAATACCTTCTCTTACAATCATGGCGCTATTTTCTAAAAGATGACTGTCGGCTTGCGAATCTGCTTTAAAAGCGCGATAACCTTCTTCAAACATCAGCTTAAAGGCTGCAGTTTCGTAAGAGCGTTTAACTGTTGCGATGATTTCTGCGGCATCTAATGTCCGTTCAATTTGTTCGAAGTCATTGGTTCTTACAAAATTAGTAATTTTCACTTGAATCGGTAGCTTCAAATAAAAGTTCAAATGTTTCGCAAAAACTGTGCGCACAGAGGAAGTCGGGTAAACTTCATCACCACATGGTCCATAAACACGGACTAACCCTTTTGCACACCATACTTTGAACAGTCCATTTTGTTTCAAAATATCAATTTGGAAAGGGTGCACAGCAAGTAATTTGAAGTCTTTGCCAATGTCTGATTTAGGGATTTTAGACAACTGATGTAATTTCGTATCCACCCCTGACTGATGTCCTGTCACATAACGTTCAAGGAGCAATGATTGATGGACTGCAATATAAAACAATTGGAATGACACATGACACTCTGGCGCATAGGATTGAATGTCTCCTTGTGAAAATCCTGTTGCGCTCTTAGGCGTAGGATGAAAAGGATGACCTAAATAGAGCGACTGTTCTGATTGAATGTAACGCGTTTCATGATGTTGAGACTCACGAAAGGCTAAATAGCAAGCTGTGCGTTCAATACTATTATCAATATCAGTCTGCACTGCTTCCAAACGCTGTTTGATTTCACTTTGGTCTTCATCCGTCTCATCCACCATTTTTTCTAAAATAAGCTGGATTCCTTCGACTGGCGTCAGTTGCGATACTGTGTCACCATCGTGTAACGTGATGTGATTTTCATACATATGATGGCCCATCGGTGACCAGTAACTGAATTGGCCCATCAATTTACCTGCCTCATTCAGTTGAATTGTCCATTGATGAGAAGGGTCAGACTCCCGATACTGTCCATTTTCTCGAAAATAGACATTCAATATTCTTTCTAATGCAGCATGCGTTGCGATGTTCTTTGTATTATGCTTTTGCACGTTTTTCCTTTGCCTCCCATAGTTTCATTAAAGTCAAATCGACTTTCTGATTTTTAATATGTGATGAACATAAAACTAAACTGCTCATGATAAAGACACAGCCCATGACAATAAAGGTCATACTTGGTTGCGTATAACTTGTAATCGCGGCGCCACCTAAACTACCTAACACCTGCCCTAACACGAGCAAACTATTCGTCGAACCTACAAAAGTCCCTTTCAAACGTTGATCACTCGCATTAACGACGACAAACATCACACTTTGAATGAGTGCGCTATATGTGAGTCCCTGCAAAATACGCGTAATTCCGAGTATCCATACGTTTGGTGAAATGCCTTGTAAGACAACACTCAAACCACATAAAACACTCGCAGTGATATAAACACTTTTGACATAGGAACGATCATTAAAATAACCCCATAACGGTGCACTCATCATTGAAGCCGTCCAAAAAGCAGATTGCAAGAAACCGACAACGGCGCGATGATCGACAGCTGTTTGATTCACTTCTGATGTTAAAGGTGCTAATGCCGTCAACATGCCGTACATGGCAAAGTTTGCCAAAATGCCTACAACGATGAAACGACTCGTTACTTTGGATGACAATAAACATTGAATAGAACGGCGTACACTCGTCTGAACCTTTTGCGATGAAGTAATAGCGATGTGTGCTGTTTCTTTGAGTAAGAAGACACCTAATACACAAATAACAAAAGTGAATATGGCAATACCTATTAATAACACTTGGAATCCGAGTAGCGTCGCAAGCACACCCCCGATGAGGGGCCCTATCAGTGATCCCGCACTGACAGAGCTTTGCAGTTTGCCTAACACGGCACCCCGCTTCTCCGGTGGTGCTTCACTACTTGCGAAGGCGCTAGATGCATCAACGACACCACCAAAAATACCTTGTAACAATCTCACAATGACAAATTGTAAGGGCGTTTGACAGAACCCCATTAATAATAAGCAAATGCCTAAACCGAAAAGCGCACGTAAAACCATCCATTTTCGACTGATTTTGTCACCGAGCTTGCCCCATAAAGGGGAGGAAATCATTGTTGTAATGGCCGGTGCAGCAATGGCAATACCGCTCCAAAACTGAATCTCTACGACACTCAAATCTTGCAGTGACGCCATATAAATAGGTAATAAAGGCACTAATACCGTTAACCCTGCTATGGAAATAAACTGGCTTACCCACAGCATTCTAAAATTGGTGTTCCAAATTTTTTCACTATTCATGTTTCATCATAGGATTGGGCACACGACCTAAACTGGAAGGCATACTCCCTCCACCCGATTCTTTTTGCAATAACAATGGCAATATAATGCGTTTAAATGGCCATGTCTGTTGCTCAAGTAAAATAGCTTCGACTTTCTCTTTATCTTCAGGCAACCATTCAATTGTTGAAACCCAATATGTTAATTGATTGCGTAAAATAGTCATTAAGTCATGTTCTGCAATATCAAAGACTTGGACTAATGCATCAATAATGGCGTACAAATTAACACTTACCGCTAACGTTTGGAAATAAGCAAAGAAATCTTCTAACGTTTCATTGATGAGTGTATTCGGTGTATCTTTACGTACGGTATACTGAGGAACCTCAATGTGCTGCTGTTTTAACCATTCCGGATAGATTCGTACCGTATCGTGATCACGTAAAACGAAACTTGAAACTTTGCCATCTTTAAATGCAATGAGTACATTTTGTCCATGAAGTTCAGGTAAGGCACCCGACTTCATAAATGAACATGTCATCTCTAAAAATGACGATGTAATCGCTTCAAATAGATCCATGATTTGTGCCTGTGTGAGTGACCCATGCGGCTGCCTTAAAATCATGCGGTACAGTGAATCATCGTGTGCAGCAAGCGCTGCCATTGAAATCAACTGTTGCCCGACATCATTTTTAATCGCTTCAGGATATTGTCTGAATTGCATCGTCAAATGTCCTAACTGATCTTTGAAAATATCACCGTCTGACGATAAATAAGACCACCATGCCGTCTCATCACATGGCCATACATGACCTTTAAGTCGGTCATCTTGTTGAATCAACGTGTGTAATAATTGTTCAGCCACTTCGCCATTTTTCATATAACGTGTCGGTGTTAATCGAAGTGCACCTAAAGATTGAATGGATAGTGGCACTTTCAAATGTTCAAACGGTTGTTCCAGATTAATGAGCGTTCTCATAGAAGAAGAGGATAAATAACGTCCAAACGTATGCTTTAAGCGCACCACTTGTTGTGCTTCTATTTCAGCTTCGAATTCAACAGGAAGCACATGTTCATACTGCCATGGATGAACTGGAAAGATTATATACGCTGTCTCTAATAGACCGCTCTCTTGAAGTTCTGCTTTGCATGGGTCTAGCGTTGCACCAAAATAATCCTGATAACGTTGGGCATCTGCTTTTTGACCATTTAATACGAAGTCCTTATGAACTGCTACCGTATTCAGTGCAATCGGTTGATGAAATTCTGACTGATACTTTTCATAGTCACTTACGCGAAATCCACGTTTTTCTTTCGCCACAGGATGAAATGGGCGATCTTTAAAACTCGCTAATTGCTCGGCTCTAATAAACGGATGGTCAGACAAGTTCATGCCCTTCAGTTGTCCTGTTAATTGCTGTACGGCATCTTGTAATCCTTGTCTAAAACGTCGCCATTCCCACGCTTTTGCTTCTGATGGATTCATTTCGACGATTTGATCCCATAATTCAACAGCATGCAATGTTTTTTCTTGGCCATGCTGACAGAGAAGGACAGCACCCGGCGCATAACGAAACAGATTTAACCCACTCATATAAACAGGAATGCTTAAGTATCTTTCTGTTGTGCCATAATGTATAAACAATTGGTTGCCATGCGTCACAACCTCACTCTTAGACGCTAATCCACCGATATCTTCGAATAAAAGCGCATCTACCAAATCCTTTAAAATCGTTTGTTGCGCTAGCGCTTCATTATTTCGTATTTTTTGCACATTCATGAGTGAACACCCCTTAATATAAACTCAATGATGTTCCAACATTTTGTGCTTTCGCTTCTCGATAAATGAAATACGCACTTGCAATATCTTCAATCGCCATACCCATTGGATTTAATAAAATGATTTCTTCATCATTCTCTCTTCCTACAACTTCACCTGTCACAAGCTGTCCTAATTCAGCATGAAGTTTCTCTTTGCTAAATTTACCTTCTAACACGAGTTGATTGATTGTTTTCTTCTCGCGATTACATTGTGACCAGTCATCGACAACGACTTTATCAGCTTTAACAAATACGTCTTTTTGAACATCCATGATCGAAATATTACTAATAAATGCACCTTTTTGAAGCCATTCATATTCAATGTAAGGTTGATCCGTCACTGTACATGGAATAATCACTTCACCTTGCACGACTGCTTCTTTTGCTGTTTCAGCTTTAATAAATGTAATATCCGGACGCAATGCTTCCCATTTTTCAATAAATTGAATCGCTGCTTTATCAAAATGATCATATATGTATACATTGCGAATACTGTCAAATTGTTCAAGCATTGTTTGAAGCTGCTTATCTCCAATTAAGCCACATCCAATAATTGTTAAATCTTTGAAACCAGGTTTAGCTAAATATTTTGCAGCAATAGCGGAAACAGCAGCCGTACGCATACTACTAATCAAACTTGCTTCCATCACTGCGATAGGATAGTTCGTTTCAGGGTCATTAAGAATAATAACCGCACTTGCACGTTCTTTTTGACGTTTTGACGGATTGTCATGCTTACTACCAATCCATTTAATTCCAGAAATTGAAAGGTCGCCGCCAATATGACTTGGCATCGCGATAATACGGTCAGCGATATGACCGTTCTCTGTATTTTGTCTTAAGTAAGGCTTTAAAGGCTGGACAAAATCTTCATGAGCATGCGCAGTGAGTGCTTCTGTCAATGCATCAACATAGATTTGTGAGTGATCGCCTCCTAAGTTTTGGATATCTGTACGATTTAAATATAATAATTCGTTATTCATGCGTGATGTGCTCCTTTTTATGTTTTAATTGTTCTAACCATTGTTCTGAATAAACTAAATCTGAATAACGATCGCCTCTATCTGGAAAAATCGTCACAATTGTTTTGCGCGGTTCTATACGTTGCGTCAGCTGTGCAATCGCAGAAACGACTGAACCTGTCGAGCCTCCTGCAAAAATACCTTCTTCATTGACTAACTGCTGGCATCCGAGCGCTGAATCATAATCATCCACATGAATGACATCATCAATCTCTGCGTGATTAAGAATTTCAGGCACACGACTAGCACCGATACCCGGTAGCTCTCGATGACATGGGGTGTCACCAAAAATAACAGAACCTTTCGCATCGACAGCGATAATTTGCGCATTCGGATGATGCGCTTTAATTTTTCGACTCATCCCCATAATGCTTCCCGTCGTACTGACAGGCGCCACAAAGTAATCTATGGGTCTATCCATAGCGGCAACGATTTCACTGCCTGCCCCATGATAGTGTGCTTTCCAATTCAATTCATTCGCATATTGATTGATCCAGTAGGCATTGTCATCTTGTTGCAACAGCGCCTTCACTCTCTTAATACGCGTGATTAAATAACCGCCGTGTTCATCTGGTTCATCAACCATATCTATATTTGCACCATAACTCTGGATAATTTTTAAATTAATGGGTGAAATTTTAGGATCAACGACACACGTTAACTTTAAGCCTTTAATCTTGGCAATCATGGCTAAAGCAATGCCGAGATTTCCAGAAGTGCTTTCGATTAAGTGTGTGGACGAATCAATGCGTCCTGTTTCTAATCCATGTTCAATAATGTATTTGGCCGGTCTATCTTTCATACTTCCACCAGGATTCATATACTCCAATTTGGCAAACACATCATGTTCTGGAAACATTTTTTGAAGTTGTACCATCGGTGTATTGCCGATACAAGACAGCAATGTATCTTGGTGCGGTTCAGCTTTATTAAACAAAAACATTCCTCCTAAAATTATATTGTGTAATTCAATTGATAATGATTATCATTATCGATAGGCTGTATTATATTTTCTCAAAATATTCATGTCAAACATTTATATATTTTCTTTTTTTTAAAAAATTGTATTGACTTAAAGGTAACTTTCATCCATAATACAATTGATAATGATTCTCATTGTCATAATATAGGAGGAGGATTCCGACAACTCATGAAGAATACATTTAAGATCTTGATGATGGCGCTTGCTTTCATTCTTGTATTAGCCGCATGTGGCAATGATTCTCAAAAAGAGACAGAGAAAAAAGAGAACGATGCGGTTACAATTAAACACGCTTTAGGTACAACTGAAATAAAAGGTGAGCCTAAGAGAGTCGTTACGTTATACCAAGGTGCAACTGATGTTGCCGTTGCTTTAGGTGTTAAACCCGTTGGTGCTGTAGAATCATGGGCACAACAACCTAAATATGATTATTTGAAAGATGATTTAAAAAATACAAAGATTGTAGGTCAAGAGCCTGCACCGAATTTAGAAGAAATTGCAAAGTTAAAACCTGATTTGATTGTTGCTTCAAAAGTGCGTAATGAAAAAGTTTACGACCAACTTTCAAAAATGGCCCCTACAATTTCTCAAGACACTGTTTATAAATTTAAAGACACGACAGAAATGATGGGTAAAGCTTTAGGTAAAGAAAAAGAAGCAGATGCATTATTGAAAAAATATGATGATAAAGTAGCGAAGTTTAAGAAAGATGCAGAAGCGAAATATGGTGACAAATGGCCACTTTCTGCTTCAGTTGTGAACTTCCGTGCTGACCATACGCGTATTTATGCAAGTGGTTATGCAGGTGACATTTTACACGACTTAGGTTTCAAACGCCCAGAAGCACAACAAAAAGAAGTGGATAAAGGAAAAGACATTATTCAATTAACATCTAAAGAGAGTATTCCTTTGATGGATGCAGATCAAATTTTCGTTTTCAAATCTGATCCTACTGCAAAAGATGCTAAACTCGTTAAACAAACAGAAGACGAGTGGACTTCAAGCAATGAATGGAAAAACCTAGACGCTGTTAAAAAAGGACACGTTGCTAAAAACGTCGATGAAATCACTTGGAATTTAGCAGGTGGTTATCAATCATCATTAAAATTAATCGATGACTTATACGAAAAATTAGACATTAAAAAATAATGTCATGAAATAAGGAGTTACACTATGTCACTTAAACCTCCGCAACATCTTTTGATTGCAGGTTTATGTCTTATCGTTGTAACCGTGCTGAGTTTAATGCTTGGGAATACGCTTGTATCACTATCACAGTTGATACAGGCGTTCTTCCACTTTGACAGAAACAACGATATACATACACTGATTACAGGCGCTCGTGCCTCTCGCACACTCATTGCACTACTGACAGGCGCAGCTTTATCCGTCTCAGGACTTTTAATGCAAGTCCTCACACGAAATCCGGTTGCATCTCCAGGACTTTTTGGTGTCAATGCAGGTGCCGTTTTTTTTATCGTATTTAGTATTACTTTTATTCAAGTGAGCTCATTTGAAGCATTAATTGTCATTGCATTTATTGGCGCAATGCTCGTCACGTTTCTAGTCGTTGCTCTAGGAATGTTTCGACAAACACAATTTTCACCACAACGTGTGATTTTAGCAGGTGCCTCTATCGCAATGCTTTTTACCGCCTTTACACAAGGCATATTAATTATGAGTGAAACCAATTTACAAGGCTTTCTATTTTGGCTTGCAGGTTCCGTTTCACTGCGTAATATTTGGGAGATTAAATGGATCATCCCCTTCCTTATCGTTCTCATATGTATTGCTTATTGTATGTCTTCACGCATTAATATCTTGATGACAAGTGATGAGATTGCGACTGGATTAGGTCAAAATATAAAAGCGACAAAGTGGCTATTGATACTTTTAATCAGTTCCCTTGCTGGCCTATCTGTCGCCTTAGCGGGTTCTATCGCATTTATCGGATTGATTGTCCCAAATATTAGTAAAGCGCTATTACCACCAAACTATAAATATTTGATCCCTCACTCGGCTATTGTCGGGGCTTGTTTAATGATCATTTCTGATATTGTTGCGAGAATGATTATTCGCCCATTAGAACTGCCGGTCGGTGTTGTCACAGCCGTCATTGGCGCAAGTGTATTGATTTATCTTATGCGGAAAGGAATCTATCGCCTATGAATCCAACATTAAAACTGAAAGAAACCTTTCGTCTGATTGGCATTACCGTTGCGCTGATCGTTCTTGTACTTTTAAGTATGATGATTGGACCGACATATATTCCGTTATCAGAGGTCATCGCATATTTGATTCATCCATCAGAAAGTGCTAACCAATTTACACTAGAAGTGCTTCGGTTACCTCGTATTACATTAGCGATTTTAGCCGGAACTGCATTTGGTATCAGTGGTTTATTACTACAAAATGTCTTGAAAAACCCCATCGCCTCTCCTGACATTATAGGTGTCACAGGGGGCGCCAGCTTAAGCGCTGTGTTTTTTATTACCTTTTTCAGTAGTTTAAGCATTCACTGGTTACCCGTATTTGCGGTCAGTGGCGGTGCCATTGCGATGTTCATATTATTGTCTTTTCAGATTAAGCGTACGATTCGCCCTTCCACATTGATTATTATTGGGATTGCGCTTCAAACACTCTTTATTGCGCTCGTACAAGGTTTAATGCTCACAGCCAAACAATTGTCAGCATCTAAAGCCTATACGTGGTTAGTTGGGAGTCTCTACGGTGGGACTTTCCAAGACGCTACGATATTATTGATTGTTCTATTATGTATGGTGCCATTGCTAGCGCTCATTATTCCAAGAATGAAAGTTGCAGCATTAGACGACGCTATTGGCATTGGCTTAGGCCTTAACTTAACCCAAACACGCCTTATCCAAATTATCATCTCTACCGTCCTTGTTTCTGTTGCAATCAGTTTTGTTGGTAACATTGGCTTTGTGGGTTTGATTGCGCCACACATTGCTAAAACACTCATTAAACAAAGTACGTTTAAACAAGTACTGATGTCTGCACTGATTGGTGCTATCTCAATATTGGTCGCAGATTTTGTCGGTCGAACACTCTTTTTACCGAAAGAAATACCAGCAGGTGTCTTCATCGCAAGCTTCGGCGCACCGTTTTTCATTTATCTATTACTAACCGTGAAAAAATTTTAATCGCCCTAACTGACCACCTCGTGTTCATTACTTCATTGAATGGGAGTGAGACGAGAAATCGAATTGATTTCTTCGTTTCATTCCTTTTTTATGTTCAATCTTTTCTACTCGCTTAAAATCGTTCGCATACAATCTTTTATGTGAGCCGTTTTTATTCGGATAAAATGTTTCAAATTTCACTAAAAATGGAAAAGAGGGTTAGTGTACGTATTTTTAATATGTGAGGAGAGTTGAAATGGAAAACAAAAAGACAGATCAACTAAAACATGTAGAAAAGCACAATGAAGGAAAAGCCATGACGACCAATAATGGTGTCAAAATAAGCGAGGATGAAAACACGTTAACCGTGGGGGAACGTGGTCCAAGCTTACTTGAAGACTTCCATTTTAGAGAAAAAATAATGCATTTTGATCATGAGCGTATTCCAGAAAGAATTGTCCACGCCCGTGGTTTTGGTGCTCACGGTGAATTCAAAGTCTATAAAGACTTATCTGAGTACACTTCTGCAGACTTTTTAACTCATCCTGAAAAAACAACACCGGTGTTTGTCAGATTTTCAACTGTTCAAGGTTCGAAAGGTTCACCTGACACTGTCAGAGACGTTCGTGGTTTCGCAACAAAATTTTATACGGACGAAGGTATTTTCGACCTCGTAGGGAACGACATCCCTGTCTTCTTCATTCAAGATGCAATTAAATTCCCAGACTTAATCCATGCGGTAAAACCTGAACCCCACAACGAAGTTCCTCAAGGTGGTTCCGCACATGATACATTTTGGGACTTCTTCGCTCAAAATCCTGAATCAACACATACAGCAGTTTGGGCAATGAGTGACCGTGGTATCCCTAAAAACTTTAGACAAATTGAAGGATTCGGTGTGCACACTTTCCGTTTAGTCAATCGTGAAGGCCAATCTTATTTTGTAAAATTCCACTGGAAACCTACACACGGTTTAGAGTCATTAGTATGGGACGAAGCTCAAATTTTATCAGGGAAAGATATCGACTTTCACCGTAAAGATTTATATGAATCCATCGAAAAGGGCGACTACCCTGAATGGGAATTAGGTCTTCAAATTATTAAACCGGAACAAGAATTTGACTTTGATTTTGATATTCTTGATCCAACTAAAATATGGCCAGAAGATCAAGTTCCTGTTGAAATCGTCGGAAAAATGACCCTCAACCGAAACGTATCGAATGTATTTGATGAAACAGAACAAGCTGCTTTCCATCCAGGACATATTGTACCGGGTATAGATTTTTCAAACGACCCTCTTTTACAAGGCCGTTTATTCTCATATACCGATACACAAATTTCAAGACTAGGGGGTCCTAACTTCAACCAAATTCCTATCAACCGCCCTGTCAATGAAGTCACAAACAATCAAAGAGATGCAATGCATCAAATGAATGTTCATGTTGGCCAAACGGCTTATCACAAAAATGCTTTGAATAATAACGACCCCCATACGACACCTAGAGAAGAAGGTGGCTATGAACATTATCAAGAAAAAGTTGAAGGTCGTAAAATTCAAAAACGGAGTGAAAGTTTCAAAGACTACTACAGCCAAGCTAAACTTTACTTAAATAGTTTGACGCAACCTGAATATGACCATACAGTAGATGGTTTTTCATTTGAAATTGGTAAATGTAAATCAGTGATGGTAAAACAAAATGCGGTTAATCAATTGAATAAAGTTGACCGTACATTAGCAGAACGTGTCGCTGCGAATGTTGGTGTCGAAGTTCCTGAAGAAAATGAAGAAGTACAATCAGACGTGAAAGATAGTAAACTCACAATGGAAAAATTCGATATTCCATTACCTGGCCATTCCGTTGCTGTTCTAATTAATGGTGATATTAGCGAAGAAACGTTGAAAGCCTTTGCGAAAACATTCACTGAAAATAAACTCAATTATGCTTTTGTAGGAAAACAACCTAAAAACATTAGCGAAGACTTCGGTATCACTGAAACCTTTGATACTGCGCATCCAACACTTTTTGATAGTGTCTTTGTGTTGTCAGATGACTCAGATTTATTACCTGAAGTTGAAGAATTTGTTGAACTCACATACAAACATCATAAACCGGTCATTGTCGACCGCTCAGCATCAGAAAAACTAGGTCATTCAAAAGTAAATATTCATGCTTCAGGTGTCTTTATCTCTAATGAACCAGAAGTCATTGTTGAAGCTTTCGCTAGAGCAAGATACTGGGACAGATAAACTAAAATAAAGCACTTTTAAACTGTGTATGTCGGCGCATCACGCACCGACTGCACAGTTTTGTTGTTCTATAACAATAAAGAAGGCTGGGCTGTCCCCTCGCAAAGCGAAGTCATACAAGACGAAGTTTAATCATAAACGAAATAACACTCAGACGATTTTCTATTAAAATCATCTGAGCGCTATTTATTTCGGAATTGATGTCCCAGCCGTTTCATCAATCGAACATATTGAATTATTTCTGAAGACAGCGTTGATAAAACGCACTTAATGCTTTATTTTGCGTACGCTTAAACTGTTCATTCGGTGCCAAGTTTGGATCTTTATCATTATGATCTTTTGGGGCAAAACCTGAAGAAAGCGTCACGTCCTTCCCATTTTTAAAGGTATATTCATAAACTTGACCTTCTTCAGTGAAAATATATTTAGTGATGGGTTGATTTAAATCTGCCACCTTGCCATAACCTTCAATATTCGACAAGTCAGACGCGGACGAATCAAATCCAGTCGTTTTATCTTTAGAAGTATAAACCACCGCACCGGTTACCGCATGAAAATCAAAATGCTGACGTCCCGGCTTTCCATTATCATTAATTTGAATTGCACCTTGATCTGTCATCGCATACCAGTCACCAGTTGAAATACTACTTGTACTGAAATAACGATTTGAGACTGCCCTTCCGTCTTCTTTTGCCATTTTAGATAACTTTTGAATGACTTCCGCTTTGATTTTCTTTTTCTTTTCATCTGAAAATTTGGACGCTTGTGGTTGATTTTGTTGAACTGCTGTTGTGGCTTTATCCTTTGCGCCACTTTTTGATTCCACTGGGCTATGACTACAACCCATGAGCAAGACCATACAACACAACGGAATCCACATCACTTTCATACGTGCTTTCATACAGACTTCGGCTCCTTTTCCAAGGCAATCTACTGTGTCTCAACGTAGCAACAAGCTACATTTAAACACTGATAGATTTCTACTTAGTCTTTACTAATCCCAAATTCATCTACCAATTGAATATGACGTTGTTCGCCTTTACTTATATCACCGCTTAATTGATAAATTTTCACTTTGAGTTGGTTTCCTTTCACTTCATAAACAGAGAAGTTTTGGTTAGAAGAATCTCTATTGTTTTCATGCTTATTATTAAAAGCATCTGTTTTTTGTGGTTGTTTTCCTATTTTAAATAAACTATTGTAATGATCTAATTTCTTCTGATCTAACCATGAAAGCTCAGGTCTAACTTTTTTAATATGTGCCAATGAGCGATCATAAATACTATCATATTCTTTTGTTCCGCCCGTATTTGGCAACACATAGACCGCACCTTTAGGATGATCATAATAAGTCACATGGTCTTGACCTACAAATTGTTTTGCGTCTTCTTTTTTCGCATTCACAAAACTATTTTTAGTAGACGTATGTTCCAAAGGGTACGTCCGTGACAACACGTGGTCGTGACCTTGTAACACAAGATCCACATCTAAGTCATCAATTGTTTTTGTTAATTCGTCTCTCACTTTCTTCACATCTTTATCTGAAAGTGCATGATATGATTTAGAATACATTGGCTTGTGTAAATTCAAAATAATCCATTTCGCGCCATTTTGTCGGGCTTTTTTAATATCCTTTTTAATCCATTTCATTTGTGCTTTACCCATTGCTTTTTCATCTGGATTATCTTTTGACTTTTTATTGTCATTTGTATTCGCAACTACCATATGTGCCCCATTATAATCAAATGAGTAGTATGAGCCCCCATTCACAGCATGATTCTCTTCAGGAACATTCACATGGTCATTAAAAGCACCTAACAATTTATCGTCATCTTCATTCAATGCATACTCATCGTGATTCCCTGCTGCCGCAACGACAGGTCGCGACATAAATGATGGACGAGATTTTTCATATAAATCTTTCCATTCATCTTCCACTTGAGCTGTTTCTACAAAATCACCTGTATGTAAAACAAAATTAGGATTTCCAGCTGTTTTTATCGCATTTTTCAATGTATCCGCACCAAATGCCGCTTCATTTCTAACGTGTTCATTCCAAAATGCATTTTGGGTATCCGTGTATTGAACGAAACGGAATGCATCACCTTTGTTACCAGCTGTTTTAAATGTACCCACTGGGCTCTTACTTCCTTTTTCGCTACCTACTTTATAATAATATTGTGTGTTCGGTTTTAAATTTTTCGCTTTAGCTTTATACGTATATTCAGGCGTGTTGATCAAATCGGTTTCCCCATGTTGATCCCCACTCGTCCACGCTGGACCCCCTACATTTTTGTCTGTATAATAACCGTTCACTTTAGGTTTTCCATTTTTCTTAACTGGCTTACCTTCATCATCTTTTTCAATATCTTTAAAAATGATATTCCCCGCTTTATCTCTTTCAAGATATTTCGAATTCACCTTTTTAGACTTCGCTTTAAAAGACTTCGCATGTTTAAAATCTTTCGATTGAGAAACCCATACTTTAGCATCTTTGAACTGATTCGTCGTATACCAACTAAATCCCATTTCAGATTTTGTTTTTCCATTAATATTGGTAATAATCCGATTCGGATGATTATTCGTCGGGACGTCAGCGACTTTAGGTTTCTGATGTTGTAATTGAATCTTCTTCCCTTGAGGTTGCGCTTCCCCGCTATTTGCGCTTGCCTCAACAGAACTCGGTACCACCGTTGTTACAATCATACTTGCACTCATCACAGCACTCAATACGAGCGACTTTCTTTTAAATCCTCTCATAAAGAACCTCCCATTGTCTTTTGGTTATATACAATGCCATCTTAGCAATCGCATTTTAATTTAAAGTAAAGTTTATTAAGACAATATGAGAATTGCATTACTGTTTGTATTGAGTCCATGTCGGCTGATTTAAAATCATTGCTTGGTTATTTCCATTTTTTATAATTTTAACGGTGATCTGTCATGTTCAATAATGTAGCTGCGTTTTGATACAGCATTTTTTCTTTCTGTTCGTCAGATAATAGTGAGGTTGTCGTTATTTCATCTGCAAGCGACGTCACTACTTTTTCTATGGTATACGGTGTATCTGAGCCATAGACAATTTTATTTTCATCTGTCATTTCTAGTAATGTCATTAATTGATAAGGTAATACTTTCCCCGCTAAATCAAAATATAAATGTTGCATGACTTGTGCAAAATCATCTGGTTGCTCGTCATAATGAAAGATAGCATTACCCATTTGTATGCGTTGCACAATGATTGGCAATAATGCACCACTATGCGGCACAATCCATTTAATATTCGGATAACGACTAAAGGTCCGATTTTGATTCATAAACACAACCGCTCTCGTAGTATCAAAGAAAAACTCCATTAAAGGTGTGAGCACTTTCGCTTTAATAGCATCATTCATCGGTTGTGGTTCATTCGGATGGATGGCAACAACCGCATGACGTTCGTTTAACTTTTCAAATATCCGATCTAAACGTCGATCACCCAGATAAATGCCACGTGCATTTGTCGGTAAGAGAAAATCTTTCGCATGTTGCTCATCTAGCGCGCGATCAATCATTTGAATACTTTCTTCTAAAGGTAAAGGAAGCGAAGCAAAAAAGCCTATTTTATCAGGATATTGAGATACGAGTTGGGCCCCATATGCATTCATTTCTTCTGTTAAATCCAACATCTCATGATCTGGCGCCACACTTTGATGTGGCCCTGAAATAGATAAAATACCATAATCAATAGTCATCTTCTTCATCAATGCCAAATAGTTTTCGATGGAAAAATAAGGTGTCGCAACACCAGCACCTTTGCCATCAAAATAATCATCTAAAAACTTTATAAAACCCGGTGAAAAATAATGCGCATGTAAATCAATTTTTTTCATTATACACACTTCTTTCTTTTTATGATGTGTCCGATTCACAATTCACTTGTGAAAGTGATTATATCTTTATCTACGTCAAACACAGGGCAAAATAGCGTTTAAATTCATATTGATGTTGTGACAAAAGTTGAAAATACGGTTAACAATCGTGCGGTCAGTCTTCCCTCATCATCCTAAAGGGACGTGTATAAAATATCGTTATAACTAATCTAAGAACAAATTTTCAATGATAAAATGGCAATTATTGACTGGATAAAGATACATTTATATTATATACTTTCTACTCATCATATTTGTAAAATTTCCCTTTTTAATTTTATAATTAAATGAATAACGTAGTATTTCATTGGAGGATTTGAATGAATTATAAAATTTTTATTATAGAAGATGACCCCGTCCTATCAAAATTAGTTCAGACACATTTAGTAAAATATAATTATGAAGCTATCCTTTGTGAAGATTTTAAAACGATAGACCTAGCCGTTAAAGCCCATCAACCTGATTTGATATTAATGGATGTCAACATTCCTTTTTACGATGGCTTTTACTGGGCACAAGAAATAAGAAAATATACGACTGTACCGATTTTATTTTTATCTGCTCGATCTGACGACACTGATCAAGTTAGAGCCATTATGAGTGGTGGCGATGACTATGTAACCAAGCCATTCTCATATGACTTGCTATTAGCCAAAATCAATTCTCAAATTAGAAGAGTCTATGGTGACTATGCGAGTAATCAATCGAATATCACTTGTGGTGATTGTACTTTTAATCCTGACCGTTTTAGCTTACATTGTAACGACAATCAAGTGAATTTATCTAAAAATGAATCGATTCTTATCAAAGTGTTATTTGAAAATTTTCCTAATATCGTCAGTCGTGAAAAAATCTTATCACAAATATGGGATAATGAAATCTTTGTGGAAGAAAACACGTTAAATGTTACCGTTAATAGAGTGAGAAAAAAATTGCAGGAAGTTGGCTCAGACGTTAAAGTTGTGACTGTCCGTGGCATGGGGTATAAGGCAGAATATGAAAAGAAATAGCCCTGCTTTAAAGCGTTTCGTCCAGGATTATTTGCCTCTCTTAGTCATCACACTTTTAGTTCAAACGGCTTTCTTTAGCTTTTTATTTTTTATAAAAGGGATGAGTCTCAAAGAAACTTTTTACTTTAGTTTTTTAACTCTTTTTGTACTCGTGCTCTATATTCTCTTACGCTTTTATAGCAGAGGCAGAGTGTATAAAAAATTGTTTTTAGAAACTGACAACATCAATGAATATTTAATATACAATCCAAGAGGTTCATTTGAAAGAACATACAATCAGCAGATTCAGCATCTCATTAAACTTCAACGTGAACAATCTAACAAATATGAAGCGGATAAAAAGTTACAAAAGGTCTTGATGTATCGATTTGTCCATCAAATGAAAACGCCGATTTCTGTCATGAAATTAATTTCTGAAAATCATCATAACGATGAAACATTTAAAATTATTAATCAAAATCTTAATACAGTGCAGTATCATCTCGATCAAATGCTTGATATTTATCGGCTAGATGATTTCAAAAATGATTTTGTCGCTGAAAAAGTTTATTTGAATGCGGTTTGCAAAGATTGTATCAATAGCTTAAAAGATTATTTTATCGTCTCTCAAATTTACCCTAAACTTGATATACCTGAGGAAACTTACGTGTACTCTGATGCTAAGTGGCTTAAGTTGATTATCACTCAAATACTGACAAACGCCATCAAATACAGTGATGCGGACCAACCTATCCGTCTTGTAACTGAGAAAAATAATGATACTGTGACACTTTCGATTACAGACTATGGTATGGGGATACAAGACAATGAATTAGCTAAAATTTTCAACCTTTTTTATGTCGGCGAGAATGGAAGAAATAATGCAGATTCTAGTGGTATTGGTCTGTATATTGTTAAGAGAATTATTGAATATTTAGACCACGACGTGACGATTGAATCTAAGTTAAATCAAGGCACAACCGTTTTTATTAAATTTTAAACTGTTTACCGTACAACCGCATAACAGACGTATTTTCACTTAAAACGCCAATAACATTACCAAATTGTAAGATAAGGTAATGTTATTGGATTTTTTTTATAATCATCGCTTGTTAAGATTGATTTATCAATAATAAGTGAAAAATGACAATTCTGTTTAATGATCAGCTTAACCTAAAAATAGAGATAAAAAATCAACTTGATAAGGAGACACCGATATGGTATTAAAAGTTTCAAACTTAGAAAAAACATATAGGGGTACCGTCCCCTTTACCGCAATAGATCAAATCAGTATGAATGTTGAAAAAGGTGAATTTATCGCAATTATGGGACCAAGTGGCAGCGGGAAAAGTACCTTTCTCAATACAATTTCTACCATTGATCGTCCAACGAATGGTACGGTCGAAATCAATGGCATTAACCCACATAAAATGAGCGATAACGATTTAGCTAACTTTAGAAGACGCGAGCTCGGCTTTGTTTTCCAACAATTTAAATTAATCCATACGCTAACGATCGGAGAAAACATTATTTTACCGCTCACGTTAGACGGTTGTGACGCGAAAACAATGCATCTAAAGTTACAAGAAATCGCAAGTCTTTTAGATATTAATCATATTTTAGATAAAAGGACCTATGAAGTGTCTGGTGGACAAGCACAAAGAGCTGCGATTGCAAGGGCAGTCATTAATTCTCCCGCGATTCTACTGGCTGATGAGCCTACAGGTAACTTAGATTCAAAATCAGCAAAAGATGTGATGAAGCTCTTTCAAAAATTGAATGACACTGTGAATGTCACTATTATCATGGTCACGCATGACCCGCTCATCGCTTCTTACTCTGACAGAGCATGCATCATTAAAGACGGAAGAATATACCAAGAGATGATTAATAAAAATAATGCGCTTGCTTATAAAAAGCAGATTTTAGATACGATGACATTTTTAGGCGGTGACGAAGTTGACTTTACTTAATTTCGCATTTAAAAATATTAGTCGTGATTTTAAAACTTATATCTACCATTTTATGAGTTGTGTCCTTTCGGTCTTTGTATTTTTTACATTTTCGAATTTGACCTTTCACCCTTCTCTAAAAATTGTCGACAAAGATAGTACGATTGGATTAATTTTACATCTCGGGCTCATAACGACGATGCTCTTTTCATTCGTATTTATACTTTTCTCAATTGGCAATTTCTTAAAACAGCGGAGTAAGCAGTTTGCTGTATTAAATATTATCGGCGCAAATAGAAAGCAATTTTTCAAACTTATATTCTATGAAAATGGGATTATTTCCGGTTTTTCATTACTTTTTGGGATGACACTCGGTTTAATCTTCTCAAAACTATTTCTGATGATTGCTGAAAAAATCATCGGGGGCTTAAACTTAGATTTTTATTTTCCATTAACTGCCATTTTATACACACTTTGTTTAATGGGCGGCTTGTTTTTATTAATTTCTATCTTTGCCCCTCTCATTTTAAGAAAGCAAAAGATTATTAGCTTATTGAAAAAAGAAGAGACAGCTGAAAGGAATCACATTCTTTTTGTAGCATTTTTATTCTCGGTCTTTTTGCCTTTAACGATTTATTACAACTATAAACTTGATATTTTAGAGTATCCTTTCTTATTAATAACTTTTATCATTTTCACATATTTACTATTCAATCTCATGTTTATGGTGTATGCATTTCTGATGAAAGTAACACAACGACAATATCAAGGTGAGGGGTTAGTGAAAATGAGTAATTTTAAATATCGCATTAACACAAATTTAAAAACGATGACCATGACAATGTTGCTGTTTACGATCACGTTATCTTCCTTAATTTATATTATTGGCGCACCTAAAACTATTGACAGCACCACTAAAAAAATCATGCCCTATTCGTATATGTACACCGCTTGGGATAAAAAAATTGATGATTTGAGCCAGTCCCAACTGATCACAGACAAGTTAAAAGATAAAGAAGGCTTTCAAAAAGTACGTGTCGATTTTCTTAATTTCGATGAAAAACATCGAGATGTGATTTTATCTAATTCAACTTATAACAAAATTGCCACGCTATTGAATCGAAAGCATCTGTCATTAAAAGATAATGAATATTTTATCGTGGGTGTTGATGGAAAGAACGTGCCAACGCTCGGTGAGATGCAAGGTAAAGATTACAAACATTTAGGGATTTCTAAAAAAATAGGATCGGATAAACGTCTCATTGCATTATCTGGCTATTTCTCAAGTGTAACAATTGTAGCTGATGAAAAATACCAAAGTTTAAAGCATAAATTTGTAAATGATAGATTCTTTGCTTTCAATATCAAAAACTGGAAAACAGAGTCTGATGCTACGCTCAAAAACGATTTTAAAATTAATGGGGATAGAGAAACTTTAACCTCTGCATTTTCATACTATCAATTTGAAAAAATACAAAGACATATTATTGCTTATGTCGGGGGTATTTTATGTTTTTCCTTTTTAATAGGTATCGCAAGTATCACTTACTCAAGACTCTACAACTTAGCAGAAGAAGAAATAAAAAAATATAAGGCTATGGTGAAGATAGGTATGACCAAAAAATCTATAAAAAAAGTTCTCGCAAGTACGATAAGATGGGTTTTTGTACTTCCATTCTTAGTCGCTTTATTTGTGACATGGATTATCGTCTTGTACATTGATCAATATACAATCACTTCGTATTATGGCATTGGATTAACATGTAGCATTCTGTATTTAGCAATTGAAGGTATTTTATATTTAATCATTAAGAAAAAATACCAACGCAAAATTTTAAAAGATGTTTTCGAAAATAACTAAATTTTATGTTTCAACTTACTGATGATGAAAGATTATCAACGCACGAATATTCCCTCTCCATTAAAAAAGTTTTGGAGAGGGGATTTTTTATGTCGTCTTGTCACGCCTCATTTGTATCGCATCCATCGTGTTATGATGCTGATTCATCATCCATTTTGGGAAAATTTTTGATGATACTAGACGCTTTAATATACTGCACATCATAAGTCATTGCCATACAATAAAGAAAAAGAATGAGCGTTCTTTCTTCAACTTGACCCAATAAATAATGTGATTTTAACGATTCATATAAATATCTTTCTGAAGGTCTACACACTTTTTTGAAGTAGCCCCACATATGACTCAATGCATTGATAACTGACCCTTTCGTCGGCTCAATTGCCAAAGCTTGATCAATCAACGCTTTTACTTCATCATAATTGCAGTCGCCTTTTAACGTTGTTCTAATAAGGTTGTAACTATTTTGATGATGCCACATAACCTCATACTTATACGTTTTCCACAGTACTTCAATTTCATGTCGACGTGAAATGACAATCCCCTCCTCATTTGCCTTATCTCTTTTATCCCATTGTATCGGTTTCGTACTGATTGATACACGCTAACGCTTGTTTCAGTTGCTGCGATGACCGCTGTGGTTCAATTTTTAAATAAAAAAAGCGTGAGGCAGAAATTCAATTTCTCTCATTTCCGTCTCACTGCTCTGTATACAAAGTGTGTAAATATGACTTAATATTTTATATAAAACCGTTAAATATTCGCATTATTTATACTGTGTCTTAACTTCTGCAATCGCATCATCCATACTCATGTTTGATTTAATTGCGACACTTGCGATAAAACTACCTTCTACAATAGGTGCTTCAATTTTTTCAATGCGATGTGGACCTTCATACATTTCTAAAACTGTATCAAGGTTCATACCTGCTGAACCAATATCATAGAAACATAACGCATCATCTTTTAAATTGTTAATTGCTGAAAAAATACGATTAAAATCTGTTCCTATTTCTTGATTTTCTAAGCCACCTACTGCCACGATGTTGACGCTGTTGTCTGTCATTTGGCCATTTAATTCTTTTACACCTTCTGCAATTTTGTAACTATGACTGACAATAACGATAGATGTCATAATGATTCGCCCCCTATAATTGCGTTTAAGATATAAACGCTGCTTTGAGCGCCGGGATCAATGTAGCCTTTTGATGCTTCATTGAAATAAGAAGCGCGTCCTTTGGTTGCTATCATGTCTTTTGTTTCATTTGCATAAGATTGTAACTTTTCAAAATCGACGTTTTCGTTATTTTCTAATGCTTGTCTTGTGCGTTCAATGACATCATACATTGTTTTTTCATTTAATTTAACTTTACCACGTTGTTGGATGCCCTCAGCGAATGCAGTAATGACTTGTTTTAAATTTTCATTGTCAATTTCATCTTGCACTTCATTCGCCATTTTAATAAAACCAAATCCGTATAAAGGTCCAGACGCACCACCGATGTTAGACATTAATGTCATTCCTGTAGATTTAAATAATGATTTCATGTCTTTATCATCGATTTTATCTTTTAAATGTTCAAAACCTCTTAGCATATTCACGCCGTGATCACCATCACCGATCGCTCTATCTAAATCAGTCAATTCTTCTTCTTTTTCTTTAAACTGATCTGCTAAATTGAGTAATCTTGTTTTCATTTCTTGCACATTCATTTAAGTCACCTCAAAAATTTAAAACATTGATTATTCGTTTAAAAGTATCGACTTGCTGTAGGTGCAGCCAAAGCTTCACCTAAATCTTTACTATATGGAACAACAGTAATTGAGAAGCCTTGCATATCTAAAGAAGTCATGTAATCGCCTACGAACCATTGTTTAACGTCAAAGTTGTGGTCTTTCAATTGTGCATCTAAATATTTAGCCACAATATTTAATTCTGATAACGGTGTACCACCCATACCATTGAGCATTACAATGATATCTTTCTCTTTGACTTCTTTTAATAATGCATCTAATAATCGTTCAATAATAACATCTATCGGTTGAACCGCTTCTCGATGTAATCCTTTTTCACCATGAATACCAATACCGATTTCCATTTCTTGATCGTCGATATCAAAGCTGTATTTACCAGTTGTTGGTACCATAGGTGAAGTTAAAGCCATACCAATACTTTTAATTTTCGGAATGACTGTTTCAACTTTTGCTTTAATGTCTGCTAATGAAAAACCATTTTCAGCTAAATAACCTGCATATTTATGAACCCAAACTGTACCAGCGACACCACGGCGTTTTTCTGGATCAGAGACCGCAACATCATCACGAATAATGACACTTTCAACTTGAATGTCTTCCATTTGTGCCATTTCTTGAGCCATTTCAAAGTTCATTACGTCGCCAGCATAGTTTTTGATGATGAGTAAAACACCATCTCCTGTGTCTACGGCTTTAATGGCATCAAGAATTTTATCTGGTGTTGGAGAAGTAAAGATTTCACCGCAAACTGCAGCGTCTAGCATGCCTCGTGCAACAAAGCCTGCATGTGCAGGTTCGTGACCGCTACCACCGCCAGATACGAGGGCAACACCTGATTGCTTTTTATCTTTTCTCACAACAACCGTATCTGAAATTAATTCCACATCCGGATTCGTTGTGATGAGTCCATCTAGCATATCAGCTAGGATTTGGTTTTTGTCTTTGATTAATTTTTTCATACTCAAATTACTCCTTTGAATAGAAATGACTTTTAGACAGTTCATCGACTGTTAAAATAGCATCTGCAATTTCATCTGCTGTAATTTTATCGCTAAGGTTAGCAAATGTATCATCTGGCGATAATGCACGTTCACCTACACTTACTAAATCTTCATAGCTTTTATCGTCGATGTGAAGTTCTTCTAAAGTTGTTGGCATGTTAATGCTACTTAAGAATCTTTGGTATTTTAAGAATTTTTCTGTTGGTGCATTTTCTAATACTAATTGGACTAAAATACCATATGCGACTTTTTCACCATGTGTTAAGTGATGAATGTTTCCTTGAAGTGCTGTAAAACCGTTATGAATTGCATGTGCCGCTGCAAGACCACCATTTTCAAAACCTAAACCTGAAAGTAAAGTGTTCGCTTCAATTACGGCATCAACTTGAGGTGATACAACATGTTTTTCAATAGCAGCATAAGCACTGTGACCATATTCAAAAATAGTTTCTTCACATTTTTGAGCGATTGCCAAGCTTGCTAATGAAGGACGGCCATGGAACATATTTTTACCTTGACGACGCAATGTAGATTCAACTTCTAACAATGTCGCTAAACCATCACTCATACCTGAAGCAAATAGTCTTACGGGTGCTTGTGCAACAATTTCAGAATCTACCATAACTGTGTCAGGGTTTTTTGGATAAAACTGGTAACCACTGAACACACCATCTTCTCTGTAGATAACTGAAACCGCAGCAGTAGGTGCATCCATTGAAGCTGTAGAAGCAAAGTCAATGACACTTGCTTTTAATGCATAACCTACAGCTTTACCTGTATCTAGTGCTTTACCGCCACCTAAACCAATGACAACATCGACTCCAGAATTTTTGTAAGATTCGGCAATACGATTAATTTCATCTTCTGAAGATTCACCTTTAAATACTTCATAATCATATTTCACATTTTTGTTGTTAGAAAAACTTTTCTCAATTTGATCTTTGGCAATATCCCAAACAATATGATCTGAAATAATGAGTGCGTGTGTACCTAAACGTTCTGTTTCTTCAGCAATTGAATTAATAACGCCCTTTCCTTGTACATATCTTCCTGGTGATTGAAAAATTAATTTTGACATACGAATCCCTCCAAAATAGTTATAATTAATAATCTGATTTGAAACCAAATTATCATTAAACAACAGATAGAATGATTACGAATGGGGTCCTACCCTTTTTTCCGCCCTATTATATATACCCGGTTTAACCTTATAATACATTAAGTTTTTTATTTAAATTGTTAACATTTTGTTAACTATTTTCAAAATATTAGTACTTATTATTTAAACACTTCTTAACATAAACAGTTCAAAACAAAAACTCAACTTCTGTGAAAAAAACGATAAACACTGCGTTTGAAGGTATATTTATACAGGCAAAAAAATAATTCTCATCATTAATTTGCTTTCAAAATAGCATAAATAATTATATGAAAGCGTTTTATATTGAGTCACAAGTATATTATCTCACTTTAATAATAAATATCACTGCCATTTATTGACAAATTTCAAAACTTTTTAAAAAATATAACATGATTAAGATAATTATATATTTTATGGCATGACAAAAGGGCTTGTTTCCGCTAAATTGACGGAAACAAACCCTTTTATTAATAAGCGGTAAACAAAAATAGATTCTGACCCACTCCATATGAAACTATTTAACTGCCTTATTCGAAAAGTATTTATTGATCAAGTTTTTCTAAAAGGTCATTGAAATATTTTAAATCCGTTAACTGACAATTACATTTTTCGTTATCTTGACAAATATAATTGCCTTTTTTCATATTAACGTCCATCACTAGAACTATGTGTCTTTTCATAAATAGAGACACGTTGGACCCAGCATTACTAATCGAACAAAAACCTTGTTTTTTAATTGTGTTAAATTTATGTTAATAAAAAGTAAAGTTAATTAAAAGTTTCTATTGTTATAAAAACTAAATCTAATTTTTGATAAGATGTTTATACATAGGATATTGTAAGGGAAGTGCAAGAATGGACGGACAATTTTTACAAATTGAGAAGAGATTTCGAACAGAAATTGAAGGATTACGTTTTATTGCTGCGTTATTAGTGGCAATTTATCATATCTGGTTAGGTAGAGTGTCAGGCGGTGTCGATGTATTTTTCATTATTTCAGGTTACTTAATCACTGCGTCGATCATTTCTAAAATCAACAAACAAGGTTATCTTTCTTTTTCCAAGTATTTCGGTGGATTACTGAAGAGATTGCTTCCTAACGTACTTGTTATCTTAACTGTTGTTGCTATCGCTACCTTTTGGATTATTCCAAGTTCAATCTACGGTAAAACGATAAAAGAATTAATCGCATCATTGTTTTATTATCAAAATCTACAGCTTGCCTTTTCACATACGGACTACTTAAATTCCGAACAAGCGAAAACGCCTTTAGAACATTTTTGGGCAATGTCTATTCAAGGTCAATTTTATGTTATATGGTTTATATTATTTTCATTTATCGTTTTATTATGGAAGAAGCTTAAAACGATACATATTCACACAACGATCAACATCATACTTATTGTCCTTTTTTTAAGTTCACTCACGTTTTCTATATTTCAAACGAGTACAAATCAACAGTTTGCTTATTTTAATCCAGTCGCACGTGTTTGGCAATTTGCATTAGGGGGTTTAGTTTACCTTAACCTTTTCAAAATAAAAATTCCTGTCATGCTTTCGAATATACTGGGATGGATAGGATTAGTGGGATTAATACTCACCGGTATTATTTTTGATGTATCAACAATGTTTCCTGGTTATGTTGCATTGTGGCCGATGACATGTGCAATACTCATCTTATTATCTGGCAATGATCCATCACATTTTGGGGTTGAAGCTTTATTAAGTCGCCCAATCCTCATGAAGCTAGGTGGCATTTCTTTCGGAATTTATTTATGGCATTGGGTGCTATTATCGTTTTATAAATATACCGTTGATACACATATTTCTACCCTTATCGGTATTGGTATCATTTTATTAAGTATAGCGCTGAGTGCTATCACAACAAATTTAGTTGAAAAGCCTATACGACATAGTTTCGGTAAGCCCGTGTTTATGAGGTTAGGTGCTTTTTTTACTGTTGTATTATGCTTGATTGGAACCCTTGGATTTAACTACAAATTGAATAATCCTACGTATGTAAAAGACCTTCCGCCAAATCATGCTTTTCCAGGTGCAACAGCCAAAGCAGATTACCAAAATAAAAAGAAAATCTTGCCTCATATTAAATATATTACTAATGATAAATCTGATGCTTATGATGATGGAGGCATGATTTACCAAGGTGCAAAAGTCAAACCATTAACATATGGGCAAAAAGACGCTTATGAGTATCATATATTGCTAGTCGGCGGTTCCCATTCGAGTCATTGGCTGGGAGCACTTCAACAAATTGCTGAAAAAGAAAAAATCAAAATCACGCACCTTTGCAAAGCGAATGCTCGTTTTACAATGGGTGAACAAGATGCATTGTCCCAAAAATGGATGGAAAACACAAAAGATTATATTAAAAAACATAAGGATGACTATGATTTAGTATTTACTACAGCTGATGTCGGAAATGACGAAGAAACCGACGTCCCACAAGGCTTCATTGATGCATTTCGTTATTTAGAATCACTTGATTTACCTATCTTTGCAGTACGTGATACACCAAGATTAGATGTCAATGCAATCGAAGCTTATGAAAAAAATAAAAATGTGACCATTGATGTTTCCAAACAACTTCCGGATAAAAACTTTCAACCAATGGAAGATACAGGTGCAAAAATCTATGATTATAACAATTTTATTGTGCCTAACCACACTTTCAAGCCTGTAAGAGGAAATGTATTTGTTTTCTTTGACTCCAGTCATATGACGAATACATTTTCTAGAACGCTCGGTCCAGTTATTAAAGATGACCTTATGCGTGAACTTAAAAGTGCTTAGAATTTTTTTAGAACAGAAACTTTACCTTCACTGTAAAAAATTATGGGAACGGTACATCATCATATTCATGCATGCTTAAACGCGCTTGCCTAGAGGCCCCGTTTTAACTTACCAACGCTTGATTGTACGATTACACAGTTGAAGTGTTGGTGTATTTTTGGCTTCGGCTAATCTCACTGCCTTCTCGTTTAGATTGACAATCATTATACCGAATTAATAAAGATGACTTTAGCAAATTTTCGAAAGGTCAAATTGAGACAATTAATGGCGTCGCACTGGATAATCAAACGTCTCGATTTTTCACTCAATCTGACTTTCTCCCGTACTCTTCAGCATATTTCACTTGTGTCTCGGCTTTAATTGAACGTAATTTGTAATAAGATTAAAGGAAATTAGAAAGCAAAACATAAGATATAGATAAAAAGCAGGACAGTGATCGTATAGATGGCTGTCCCCTTTTTTATGTTGTTAAATATCAAAATTAAGTTCCGTTACTTGGCCCTATTTTTTTAAATTGCTGCATGACATAATCCCTGCTTTTTTTATGATCTACAATCGCTTCGGGATAGTCTTTACCAATTTCAATGTTATGATTTTCTTTTATTTGCGCTTTGTATTGTGTTGGATTATGAATCCATTTGTGATGCACATCGTCTAATACGCCTAATTCGGTTTTGATAAAATAACCATTCGGGTCAAAACGTTCACTTTGACGTATAGGATTAAACATTCTGAAATAAGGTACGGCATCTGTACCCGTTGACGCTGACCATTGCCAACCGTGTACATTCGAGGCATTATCATAGTCTAAGAGATACTGTCTAAAATATGCTTCACCCCAAGTCCAATCAATAAATAAATGCTTCGTTAAAAACTGAGAAACAACCATTCTCAAACGATTGTGCATCAGTCCTGTACGGTTGAGCTTCTTCATTGCGGCGTCCACAATCGGATAGCCCGTCTGTCCACTTTTCCACGCATCAAAGCGAGATTGATCGTTCGACCACTGCATTCCTCGATATTTTTCAGAAAAAGATTGAGTTGCCGTTTGTGGATATTTTGTCATTAATACATAATAAAATTCACGAAACATCACTTCTCTTATAAACGCTTCGTAATTGATTTCATCACTATCGTAACCTGCTAACAAATCATTAATAACCTCACGAATATCGAGTAAGCCATACGCTAAAAATTGACTTAAACCACTTACAAAATCTTGTGAAATATCATCTGTACGCCTTTTATAATCAGATATATCTGTATTTAAAAATGCCGCCCAATCTTGACGGGCGCTTTTTTCCATATTTTCACTATCATTGATCTGCAAATGCACCTGATTTGTGCCTTTTTCTGCAATTTTGGCGACCTGCTTGTGTGCATCCGCTTTATAACGGCTATGTACTAAATTTTTACGATTCGCTTTATAAAAACTAGTCAACACTTTATACGGTTGTTGTTGCTGATTCAATGTTTGTGAGGGTTGAAAATAGTGATTAACGCGTTGCCCGATAACTTTAACTTGATGCTTTTCAAAAGTACGTTTCATATGAGGATAGTCATAAACCGATTGATGATAACTCATGATATCTTGAGGCATTAATACGTGAGATAACGCTAAATTATCGACGAGCACACCTAATTGGTCATAATTAAGAATATGGGGGTATATCTCATGTTGATTTAAAGCATGTACAAAACCTTTAACCACTTTTTCATAATCATCACGCTTCACACTTGCTGCATCAGATAAATTTTCTATCGGTAAAATAAAATAAAGCTGATCTATCTCATGTTGATGCTGAATCACATATTCAAATAATGGATTATGTTGCATTCTAAAAACTCTATTAAGTATCACACCTAGTCGCATACAAAGCCCCCTTTATTTCTTTATTGCAAATTCCTTCACTGACGCATCCAATAAATTGATAACCTTCTTATGAAATCATTTCCCGGGAAAAATCCAACTTAGACATTGTTTTAAAGTTAAATCTAATGAAATTAGGCTTTAACACTCCAGACACCAAATGCGACATCTCTAATAAAGGCGGCGTTCGTTACGTTTAATTCTTGTTCCATTTGCTCTTTCAATAGGGCTAAATCTAATGATTCATCGATGACTTGATGCTGAATCATTCTTTGATACATCATTTCAGTAAGCCAATACAAATCACTGCCCGAGGTCGTGGATTGTACTACAACTTCTGACATCACATGGGGTGCTTCAAAACCCGCTTCTACAAACTTTCCATAAAGTTGTTGCCCGATATGAATATTACTTCTTGTTCTATCGTCTGTAAAACACGTTTTAAAGCTAATTGATGTAAAGGGAGGGCGTCTCCACCATAGCCTGAATTTAATGCGTCACTTTCTTGAAAAGCTATCACACCCCCTGTTGTCAGATGTTGAGCCAGTGCTTTTATCGCTTTCACCGCATCGGGTAAATACATCAACACACGACGTCCTACAATCGCATCGTAAGTGCCAAGTTCTTCTAAATGATAAATATCCCTATTTAAAAATGACACATTATCAAATTGGTTTTGAGAACGGGCTATATCCAACAATTGCTGATTCACATCTATACCTGTAACACTCCCCGTATCGCCAACCCTCTCTAGAATGAATACCGTTACTTCGAGCCTGAGACAAAATTGTCTTAATAATCGATGAAATCCGAGATTTTCGTAAAAAACGAAAAATCTCGGATTTTTTCCTTTTATCATCAGTTTAGCCGCACTAGATGCGACTCATTTCCTTAGGCACCTCGTTAATTTAGTTTTTGTTGTGATGAATTAAATTATACGAAAGTGCCTTAATTTTTTAAGTATAATGGTGAATGATTACATATATAAGCGAAGTATTTATAGCGAGACTCCTGAGGGAACAGGACGAGCCGAAGACTACAGGCTGAGGCTGTCCCCTCGGAAAGCGAGCCTATATAATACGAAGCATGACAATAAAAAGGAAGCTCGAAGACGATTTTTATCAAAATCATCTTCGAGCTATTTATTTTGGTATTTATGTCCCAGGCTCTACTTCACCTGGTCCACATCCAGCATCTAAGACGTGCATACCTTCAGAAATACCTGCTTGTTCTAATAAACGTAATGTAAAGTCATTGCGCATCCACTTCACCCTTTAATCTATTTTTATACATAGTTCGTTGCTATCGATTGATTAAGTATCATTCAATTTCATTGTAAATCATTATACGCAATCGTACAGCGTTTAAAACATCCACAAAAAAAAGAGAGTGTAACAACGAAATGAAATCCATTTCTATTGTTTCACTCCCTAATGATTGGACACATGCTTTGTGCCACAATTTAATTAGTGCAAGTTTTCCAATATTTTGATATGACAATTCGACTTATTAGTCGTTTGCGTTTTTAAAGAACTCTCGATATGTTGGGTTTGGATATTTATAGAAACCTTCACCTGTTGAAGTTCCTAATTTACCAGCATCCACATATTTTTTCAACATTGCAGCGGCACTTTCCATCTGTGGGTTGTCTACTGAAGCCATTTTAGCAATATTGTAAGCTGTTGTAAGTCCGACGATGTCTAACATCGCAAATGGACCTGCTGGTGCGCCTGTTGCTGCCATCCAAGAGCGATCGATATCTTCAATTTCTCCGATACCATTTGCGTATAAAAGTTCAGCCGCATGAAGTAATGGTACTAATAAAGAGTTTACGATGTAACCCGGTTGCTCTTTTTTAACGTGAATCGGTAACATTCCAATTTTTCCAGAAAAATCAAGTAATTCTTCTTCATATTTTCTATCCGTTTCAGAATGCCCCATCACTTCAGCTGTATTGTTTTTCCATACTTCATTAGCAAAATGCAGTGCTAAGAATTTTTCTGGACGGCCTGTATACTCTCTAAAGTCACTTGGTAACATTGTAGAAGAGTTTGTCGCAAAAATTGTTTTTTCAGGTGCAACTTCTGCTACTTTTTGATAAAAATCAATTTTGATTTCTTTAACTTCAGGAACTGATTCAATCATTAGATCGGCATCAGCAACTGCTTTTTTAAGATCTGATGTTAATGTTAAGCGATTGATAGATTGCTCAGCTTGTTCAACATTATTGAAGTAATCTCCATAAATGCCTACTAATTTATCGAGCTTAGCTTTCCCTGCAGAAACCGCTTCCTCATTAATATCATATATGACTACATCATAACCATGAAAGGCTGCTTGAAACGCAATTTGACTCCCTAATACGCCAGCACCCATAACTGTTACGTTTTTAATACTCATTAAATCACCCCAAAAATATATTTTGTGTAAAGCTGTTTTAAATTTAGCACCTAACATAAATTTTTAAAAGAAATCAGCTCTAAAAAATGGTCAAAAATTTAATAATCTTCTCATTCAATTAAGCTTGATTTAAGTGAGCCTAAAAAACATTTTCTCAATTACTATTTTTATATAATAATGTAATTATTCAGGGTAAAAAAAGAAAGAGAATATATGAGTTGAGCTAGCTCTATACGCCTTCATTGGGTTCATTAGAGGATTTTTTAACTAAAGCTTATTTATAGCGCTTTGACTATAATTTTTTAAGTGGAGAGAGTTAGAAAGTCATATAAACAGGCGAAAATTAACAACATTATTTTATAAAATTTAATTATCTTTAATTAATTTTTTGAAATAATAATCGTTTAAGCACCTCGTTTTTTAAAATTTTTCCAAAAAATTTGAGGTGTGTTCACCATTTTTTAGATAAACGAGGTGCCTGTGCAGTTAAAAATTAAAAAAGTGAGATAACGACATCTCATTGATGCTTATCCCACTTCCGTCTTTTTAAATGAGCTAAAAACGCATATTGTTAAATAAATATATCCCCTAATCTGTGGAAGGTCTATATTTATGATAGCGTTTTGGCTTCTTTAATTTCTTCTGCCATTTTATCACTGTATCCGAAGAACCAAGTCAGTATGAAGCCAACCGCAAATGAGACGATGAGTACTAAAATATATAAAGGCAATTGTCCAATGTCTTTAATGAACAACAACATACCCGGTAGTACTTTAATTGCCATTCCAGAAGCTTTGAGATGGAATAATGATGCCAAGAATCCGCCAGCAGCACCTCCAACTAATCCACAAACAAACGGTTTAAAATATCTTAAATTTACACCGAATATCGCCGGTTCTGTAATACCTAAGAAAGCTGAAAATGCTGAAGGTAAAGCTAAAGCTTTCAATTTCTTTTGACGTGTTTTAAGCCCCACTGCAACCGTTGCAGCACCTTGTGCAGTCATCGCTGCTGAAATAATCGGATTAAATTCATTATATTTGAATTCTTCTAACAATTGAATTTCCATAAAGTTAAAGATATGATGCACACCCGTTACAACGATAATTTGTTGGAAGAAGCCTATAAGCAATTCGGCAATTCCAAACGGTAAGTCTAGAACCCATTTCGTACCTGCTAAAATAACTGTTTCTAATCCATGGAATATAGGCCCGATAGCAAAAAGACCTAATGTAATCATAACGAGCAATGTTAAGAAAGGCGTCACGATTAAGTCGATAGCATCTGGGATGCGTTTACGTAAAAACTTCTCAAATTTTGCGCCGATAAGACCGACAAAAAAGGCCGGTAGTACAGAGCCTTGATACCCTACGACAGGAATGAGACCCAAAAATTTAAGCGGGGCCGCGGAACCTTCTCCAACTGCATAAGCATTCGGTAACGCTGGGTTTACAAGCATAAGTCCTAATACAATACCAAGTACGGGGCTGCCGCCAAACACTTTAAAAGCACTCCACGCCACCAGTGCTGGTAAAAATGCAAAAGCTGTATCTGTTAAGACTTGGGTAAACAGAATAAAATTCGGCGAGATATCCTTAGGTGTCATCCCCATCCAAGACAAAATTTGCTCTTTGACGAGCACACCACGCAATCCCATAAATAAACCTGTCGCAACTAGTACAGGGATGATTGGAACAAATACATCTCCAAAAGTTCTAATCGCGCGTTGGAACATATTGCCTTGTTGACCGCCCTCTTGCTTCACTTCACTAGCTGAATGACCTTCTATCCCCAAACTTTCAGCCGCATGATAAATTTTATTTACCGTCCCTGTACCAAAGATCACTTGGTATTGTCCTGAGTTATAGAAAGCCCCTTTCACTTTATCGGTTTGCTCAATTTTATCTTGATTGATTTTTTCTTTGTCATGAAGTACGATGCGTAGTCGTGTCGCACAATGTGCAATCGACTTGATATTTTCTTGCCCTCCAACAGCCTCTATGACTTGTCTTGCGATTTGTTTATCTGACATGGCCATGATACAACGCCTCCTAGATTTCTATTTATGATTTCATGAATTCGTTAACTTCTGCGAGCGTAGGTAGACTTCCGATAGCACCTTCCTTTGTCGTTGATAATGAAGCGACAGCATTACTAAATGACAACATAGACTGTGCGTTTTGTTGAATATAGTCAAATGATTGATTACGGGCTTGTCCGGTTAATAACTGATAAATGATTGCGCCAATAAATGCATCTCCTGCACCCGTCGTATCTTGCACTTTTGATTTATATCCTTTATGTTGGGCAATCTTGCCTTGTTGTGTATAAATGGATGCGCCCTTTGCCCCTTCTGTATAAATGATGACTTGCGTATTCCCTTTGAACAATTGTTGAATTGACGCTTCATCCTCACTTCCTGTTAAATAAACCAGTTCTTCGTCTGCGATTTTAACGATATGGGCTTTTGGCATAAAGGCTAAAACTGTCTTTTTCAATTCATCGACAGAAGGCCATAGCGGAAATCTTAAATTCGGGTCAAAAATAATCGTGCCATTGGCTTTTTCCATTTGTTCAATCGCTTCGATATGCGCTTTTTTCATTGGCGAAGGGATAAGATCAACAGAACAAAAATGAAGAATATCATCTGCTTGAAAATTCAAATTAAGTGTTGATGCCTCAAGCAACATATCAGCTGATGGTTTACGATAAAATGCAAAATCACGCTCTCCTGACGCGGTTAAGCTTACAAATGCGAGCCCTGTATTCGCTTCATCTGTCCGACTAATAGAAGTGGTATCTACACCTTGCTTTTGTAGCGTTTCCTCAATTAAATCTCCGAATGCATCTTGACCTAATTGCGTAATCAGTGCTGATTCCCTGCCAAGTCGTGAAACACAACTGGCTACATTTGCAGGTGCCCCGCCCACTTGAGGCTCAAATCCTTTCACATCTTTCAGTTCAACGTCTCGTGTCTGTGGAATAAAATCAATGAGTGCTTCTCCAATTGCATATAATTTTGCCATTATTGCCCTTCTTTCAAATCATATTTTGTAATATCAAGCATCACATGGCCACCTTCAGAATGAATACGTATCCCATCTGATGAGACTTTCGGGAAAATTCTAGATGTCATTACCGCATAGCCATCATTAAGAAAAATTTCTACACTCGATGTATCGACATAAATTTGTAAACGATAAAGTGCATCCGACAACGTAACTGAACGGGTTGTACCCTCAACCTGACCTGGTAATTGCCCACTCCATGTTCGATCAAGCGTAAAACGTTGCATATCGGATTCATACGTCAGCCGCGTATATTCCTCTTCTGATTGTCTAATATCCATATGGAACCCTCTTGATTTATTTTCTAAAACATCGATACTTAGCTCATAGTGCGTTCCAGTGAATTGTTGTAACGTTAAAGATGAATCTGATATATCAAAAGCAGCTTGTACTTTCGATTGTCTTAATTGTTGAAGTGCTTTAATCGGCTGCTGAACGAGATGATGATTTTGCACAGACAAGACTCTTGGAATTGTTAAGCAATGCGCCCAGTCATCTTGGTCTGTCGGATATGTCGTATCGGGTAACCCCATCCAACCGATTAAAATTCTTTCATCATTCGCACCCATCATCGTTTGAGGCGCATAAAAATCAAATCCATGATCTAATTCATTAAAGTCATCATGCATCAATTCAAGTGTGTCAAAATTTAAAGCCCCCATTAAATAACCGGATTGATAAATATTTCGAAAAGAATCGCCTTGTTGTGCTACACCTTGTGGACAAAATAGAACGATGTCGTGCCCGTCTAAATTGAAATAATCTGGACATTCCCACATATAACCGAACGATGGATATTTTGTCTTTAGTTCACCTTTTTGATGCCAATTGTTGAAATCCTGAGAGGCATAAACGACAATCGCACCCGTCATATTTTCACGTTGTGCGCCTATAACAAAGTAATAACTTTTATGCTTTTCGTCATACCACACTTTGGGGTCTCTAAAGTGTTCTGTATACCCTGTTGGCGGTCCTTCTATCATTGCTTGCTTATCAACGGCTTCTTGTCCCTTTAACGTGGACACCACTTGATACGGAACTCTTGTCCATGATTGCGTTCTATGATTGCCTGTATAAACCAGTTTCACTTCATTATCAACAATTATGGCCGATCCGCTGTATGCGCCATGTGAATCATACACGGTATCAGGTTTCACTGCAGGACCAATTTGTGTAAAATGCACTAAATCAGGGGATGTCACATGATACCAGTACTTCATTCCATGAACCGCACCAAAAGGATGCCACTGGTAGAATATATGGTATAGCCCATCATGATAGACAAGCCCATTCGGATCATTTAATAACCCTGAAATAGGTTGAATATGAAAAGCTTGGCGCCACTTCGCATGTTTGACCTTCTCTGTCAGTCGTTCCATCTCTTCAGCTGGCACATCTTCCAATGTTCTATACTTTAATGCTCTCGTCCACTCCATCTCGCACCTCTTTTTTTGGAACCGGTACCAAAATATTTCAAAAAAAGTAAAATGCTTTACACTGCGAATTTTACTTTTTATAACGATAAATGTCAACGCTTTCTTTTTCGTCGATATAGAAATCCATGCGCTGAACTAATGGTACTTTTTCACCTTCTAACAATTTCATCATAGACAATGCTGCAATACGACCTGTCTCTTCGTAAGGAAAAACAATTGTTGTAATCATAGGTGTGACAATCGATGTTGTCTCATAACCACCGAATCCAGAAATTGACAATGACTTAGGCACATCCATTTTTAAATCCAGTGCTACTTTTAACACACCTAATGCGATATTGTCTGTCGCACAAATCACCGCTTCGTATTCATGAATCACTGATTTTGCTAACGCCTGTGCATCGCTCAATTTAAACGATGTCGTATAAATATCAGCCTGTTGATCCGACTCCGCTAGCCCATCTAAGACACCCCGACGTCTATGGATCCCAACCGCTTTATCGGACGCATCCACACCAAAGTAGGCAATGCGTTTAAAATGACCCGATCCAAAGTAACGCCCTATCAACCGGCCTGCTTCATAATCATTTTGGACAATCGAAGGAATCCCCTCATAAGACTGCCCCACTAATATCACCGGCACATTAACCGTATGAATCGCCTTCACATGTGCATCTGTAAGTGTCGTCGCAAATAAAATAATGCCATCCACTTTATTCTTCGCAAGTGTGTATATCGCATTAATCTCAAGCTGTTGATCCAAATCGGTATTGACGATCATGGTTTGATATTTTTTAGTTCTCAAATACGTCTCAATCCCGTACAACGTTTGGTTCGAAGCATAAGAACTCAAACGAGGTACAATCACGCCCATCATCTGTGTACGCTTTGCCTTTAAACTTTGTGCAAATTGATTCGGACTGTAACCCGTCTCCTTCACAACACGCTCAATTTTTTGACGCGTCTTTTCACTAATTGAACCGCCATTTAAATATCGAGACACCGTACTCTTCGACACCTGCGCAAGTCTTGCGATATCACTAATATTCATCACGTTCACCTCAAGGTCTATCATAGCATAAATATAGACATCTCAGCGTACCATTCACAACTTAGAACCTATGTAGTTTTAAACCCTCTAAACCATTAGATACGCGTAATTCATTGGTTAGTGATTGTCTCATCGCTATCACATATTTATCTTATTATATCTCGCTAAATTTCTTATCATTAGATTCAAACCTTCAAACGCAAGATTTTTCATAGCTTTTTTGTTGATTTTTGAATCCATCGTTACCATTATAATCTACTCTGACCCTTCATAGATTTAAGTTGCTGATAAGACGCCATCTTCCATATAGTAAACTTTATCGCAATATGTCGTAAGCCGTTCGTCATGTGTCACGACAATGCATGTTTTATTTTTTTCTTGTGTCTGTTCTTTTAATATTTTCATCACTTCCATAGCGTTTTGTGTATCTAGAGAGGCTGTCGGTTCATCAGCTAATATAATTGAGGGTTTGGTGTACAATGCTTTGGCTATTGCGACACGCTGTTTTTGACCTCCAGATATTTCACTAGGCAATTGATTTTCAATGTCTTCAAGATTTAATTGTGCCATCAATTGTTGATATTCTTGTGTGCTTAACACGTCTTTTTTCTGTTTTTTTAATAATTGAAATTGTTGCTTTACCGTTAAAAATGGCACAAGATTTGTCGCTTGCAAAATGAAGCCAATCTCCTGCATCCGTGTATGCGCCAAGGCTTTTTGAGACATCCCTGAGACTTCCTTACCATTAATGAGAATTTCACCAGAAGATGGCGTTTGGAGTGCGCCTGCCATCGTTAAAAATGTGCTTTTCCCAGAGCCTGAGGGTCCAATAATCGCAATAAGTTCGTTTGATTCAAACTTAAGGGAAGTCGGTTTGACAGCTTCTATTTTTTTATTACCATCTCGAAAGTATTTCGTCACATTTTTGAATTCTAACATTTCTTACACACTCCTTTAGCCAATAGCTTTTAGTGGATCCACTTTTCTAATCGTTAAGATTGAGAATAAACTTCCTAATAGTGATACAACGATAAGCACAACACCGTATATCAGTAATGTGACGATATTAAATTTAATAGGCACAACACTTGGTAGAAATGCACTTGTGATTAAAGTTAAAATAAGCCCTATCACTGTTCCAATCACTGCAATAATCAAGGTTTGTGATAAAACCACTTTGGCTAAGTAACCATTTGTAAATCCTTGTGCTTTTAAAACACCAAACAAATTCGTCTTTTGTAAAGTGATGACATATAAAAATATACCTATCACAGTTGCTGAAATAATAAATAAAAATGAAATCATAAAGTTTAAAGTTAAATTCTGAGCTGTATAGCCGGGTAAGTTTTTAATAAACTTATCAATCCCAATCGCTTCTAAATGCGCATTTAAATCTTTTTGATGCCAATTTTGATCACGTACTACAATTGCATTAACCTTAGATTCATCTAAAGTCGGATTAATCTTCTGTATCGTTTTTTGGTTAGAAAAAAGCACTGGAGAAGCATTATATTTCGCACTTTCACTAAATCCCACTATTTTTAACTTCTCGTCAGATTTTGAAAGTGATAATTGATCGCCTACTTTAAATCCCTTTTCTTTTAAAGTTTGATCCGCAACGACTTCATCATTAGATTTAAACATCTTGCCTTCAATGATTTTGGGTATTAGAAAAGAATTTTCAGCCACACCAAACAACAACGCGTTTTCTTTATGACTACCATTTGAAATAATGACACCTGACTGTTTTAAGGTTGCTTGTTGTTTGTACGATTCTGGAACATCCTTTTTATTAAACACAGATTGTTCCACAGTTTGGTTAGCATCTTTATTTAAAATAATCGCATCTGCATGCCACTTATCGATACCTTCTCTATTCATATTCATTAAGCCACTCGCTAAACCTGACAGTAAAAAAAGCAAATAACTAATCATCATTAACACACCAATAATCAAGCTGAATTTCAGCTTATTTCGTTTAATTTCATTCCATGCAAGAAACATAAGTGCCCCCTTTGGATTCATAACAGCCTATGTATTTTAAGTACATGAAGGAAAAGGCTTAAAATCATTATGTATCAAATTATACCCTTCAACATTCAAAAATATCTAGAATGTATCTTTTTCATTAAAAGAAAACACTATATTAGAAATTTGTATTTTTTTAAATGGATTCTGTTTTGACTATAAAGAAAGCCCTAAGATGATTGTTAAAATCATCATAGAGCTATTATTTTTCCATCTTTAACAATGACTATGGAGACTAATTTGTGATTTTCAGAATGGTATCTTTATTTTTATAGACATCAATCTGGTCACGAATTTGAGACTTAATTTGATTACGCATGGCTTGTTTTAAGATACTGCTCGAAGCGTTATTAGGTTGATACTGGTCCCAATATTCTAATTCTGCATATAGTTCACGACACGTTTTCATCATATAACCACCTTTAAAATGATATACAATAAAATAGCTCTTCAAATTAAGAAGAGCTTTACACATCTTCTCATCTTTCAGTATTAAATACTGTTGGAATTAGCACATCGCATTTTAGCTGTTGCTGGAGTTTCTAAGGGCCAAATCCCTCCACTCACTCTTAATAAGAGAACTATTTTATTAATCTCATTATAACATAAAACTATTTGAACATGGCCATTTAAAAATCTACAAATTTAATATAGATTGAAAAATAAGTAGTAAATCAAAATAATTAGACTTGCACCTAGTTATTTGACACATTCATTTTGTATATATTTACTCTCTGTGGTAATATCATTATGCGTAAAAATGCGAGATACTAATAAAGAAGAAGGTTTAAATATATTATGAAGGAAAATTTTTGGCGTGAATTGCCGCGGCCATTTTTTATTTTGGCACCTATGGAGGATGTGACGGATATCGTCTTTCGTCACGTTGTGAGTGAAGCAGCAAGACCTGATGTGTTTTTTACTGAATTTACGAATACTGCAAGTTTTTGTCACCCAGAGGGCATCCACAGCGTTCGTGGTCGCTTAACTTTTAGCGAAGACGAACAGCCAATGGTGGCACATATTTGGGGCGATCAACCTGAACAATTCCGTGAAATGAGTATCGGCTTAGCTGAAATGGGTTTTAAAGGTATTGATTTAAATATGGGCTGTCCTGTAGCAAACGTCGCCCAAAAAGGTAAGGGCTCTGGACTTATTCTAAGACCTGAAGTTGCTGCTGAAATTATTCAAGCTACTAAAGCAGGTGGGCTACCGGTAAGTGTTAAAACACGTCTAGGCTATTACGAAATAGATGAGTGGAAAGATTGGTTAAAACATGTTTTGGAACAAGATATCGCAAATTTATCCATCCACCTTCGTACACGTAAAGAGATGAGTAAGGTTGATGCACATTGGGAGTTAATTGAAGCCATTAAGAACTTACGTGATGAGATTGCGCCAGATACATTATTAACGATTAACGGCGATATTCCAGATCGACAAACAGGGCTTGAACTTGTCGAAAAATATGGTGTCGATGGCATTATGATTGGTAGAGGCATATTCCATAATCCGTTTGCTTTTGAAAAAGAGCCCCGTGAACACACTAGTAAAGAGCTATTAGATTTATTGAGATTACATTTATCATTATTTCAAAAATATAACAAAGATGAAGACCGTCAATTTAAAAGTTTACGTAGATTCTTCAAAATATATGTGCGTGATATTAAAGGGGCGAGCCAACTTCGCCATCAATTGATGAATACTGAATCTATCGCTGAAGCACGCGAACTACTCGATGCATTCGAAGCACAAATGGAAAATCGTACACTAACTTAAAATAATGAATTAATTTTTCTTTTATGTGCCCAACACGAGGGGTTCAGTTCAAAAATTATACAACCTTTTTTAGTTGTAAAAAGAAGGCTAGGCATTTTAAAAGTACCTAGCCTTCTTTTGTAAATCTTACATAAGAATAACTATGTAAGCTACAACTTAATAACCGAATGCATGTGCAACATCTTGAAGAATGCCACCAGCACTAGCAACGATATTCACGATGCTTTTAGCTAATTCAAAGTGATCACCTGATTGAGCAGCTGATACTGTGTTAGCAATTGCTTCACCTAATTTTGAAATATTTTCCACTTTTAATTCCCCCCTTTAATCAATCTATATATAGTGTATCATCTCTTTTTTAATAAAATTAAAATTCAATATTAAGGTTTTGTAAAATAATGTGGTTTTTAATTATATGTCTATAATAACCATTTGCATATATATTATTTAATATATATCAATTTGTTCGTAATTGTAATCTATCTTTTAACAGCGTCATTTTATGATCATTAGAATAGTAAAAATAGGTCTTATGAATATATTGAAAAATGCTCATAAGAAGTTTTCTAATTGCTTTGAAAAGATAAATTGTTTTATTATTGCTCCGATAATATACCGGATAACAGTATAACAAATATTGAAAACGTGCTTATTGTAATGAATAGCAACATTTATCAAAAACAATATTTTCATTTCTATTACAATATGGATGAGGTGGTAAGGTATAGATGAGGAAAGTATTCATAAAATTATTCAGCTTGTTGAAGAGAATCTACTTGAGAACTATGGTCTAGATGACTATGTACAGATGACGGGTTATTCTAAGTTTCATTTGATGCGAATTTTCAAGAAAAAGACAGGCTACACATTCTACAATTATATTTCAAGTAGACGCATTGCTCATGCATCACATTATCTACTCTATACAGATATGAGTATCATCGATATCGCCTTTATGCTTAATTTTCAGTCTCAAGAGGCGTTCTCTAGAAGCTTTAAAGCAGTTTACGGTTTACCATCGCAAGTTAATGAGGGGTATTTCATAAATTAGTGAGAAGGAAGTAGATATGACAACAGAAGATATTAAAGGATGGATTATTTCTGGAACCGCACCTCAAATGTATGAAGTAAAGCTTGATTCAAGAGAATACCATAGTGGCAAACAATCTGCATCAATTCATGAAGCGTCTTCGTATAATGAGAATACATTCGGGACATTGATGCAAAGTATCTCTTCTCAGGACTATAAAGGTCAGCGCGTGAAATTCTCAGCATTCGTTAAGACAGAAGCTACAAAATTTACCTACTAAGCCAATAAACTTGAACTTTGAAGATGATAGCAGTGCGTTAAACTATTTTGTTAAAGATTGTAAAATTCTTTATCGCTGTCCTATACTTTCTCCTAATAGCCAGATTTATCTATTGGATAGGACATTTTTTCTTTGATTATGACTTGTTATGGTTTAATGTTCCAGATATCCCTTATGGAACAACGATAGTTAACATCATTCTTATAGTAACGGTCGTAACACTAGAAGAGATAGAAGAACATATGGAAAGAAAATAAAAGCAGCAGATGATGTCATCTGTTGCTTTTGGGTATAGCGGTATAATGTTTTAGATTAAAATACTTCATTTATTAACCTCTAGATTTTACTCACCAGTCATATTTTGATATCCCCCATTACACAGGACACATAAAGTGAAAAATTGAGTGGAAGTGTTTTTTGTGATTGGTAAAATATTAAATGAAGATTTATCAGGTGTTCCTTTATAATAAATCAAATAAAAATATACTGATTAATACTAGAATTAAAAAGATTGCTACAAAACTTATAACTGTTACTGTCTTTTCAATAAAGTATTTTGTGTTGTTTCTGTACACTATAGTTCTCTTCTCCCCATTTTCCATATAATCCAAGATTTCTTTATACGTTTGAACATCATATTTTTTCTTCAGTCGCTCAATCTTTAAAGAGAAATAAAACGAAATTATCCATAAAATAGCTGGAACTAGCAACCCAAACCATCCATCACTAAATTTTAAGGCTGCCCCTAGTGCAATAGCACTCAATACTGTAAACAATATCATTAATTTTGCATACTTATCCATATTACTAAGATCTATTGCATTCTTCATTTTTAAAACATCTCCTTTAACAAGTTCATCTAAAGAAACGTTAAACAAGGAAGTAAGCGCAATCAAATTATGGAGGTCAGGATAACTTCTCTCATTCTCCCAATTAGAAATGGTTTGGCTTGATACATAGATCTTTTCTGCTAATTCTACTTGAGATAGTTTATTTTCTTTTCTGTAATATCTAATCTGATTGCCTACATCCACATATAACAGCTCCTTTATAATCAACATAACCTGTTAAAGCGTTTCACACCATCTAATGTCTTTATAATATAGTAAAAAAGAACTATGTATGTACTTATAGCTCTTATTTCCCAGGAAATTTATGCTTATTTAATGATTATATCTCCAATTTTTTTCTTTCCCTTGAAGCAATCTGTATTTTTTAATATTACGTGAATCTATTAATTTACATAACCACCGTAATAGGCTTGTATTTGTGACAAACAACCATCTTCATTAAACAAATACTGTTTTGAAAATCTTATCTATAATAACTGTCAATTCTTTAGGAGATTCTATTCCTCCTCTTTGGACCCAATCTTGTAAAATACCAAAGATTGCATTACTCATAAATATGATAAGAAAATATTTTTCTTTATTTGTTAGTGAAGACGTATCCACTATCGGTACTAAACGAACTTCAATATTTTGTTGTAGATTCTTCTTCATATCTTGGTGAATCATATAAGCACTATGATCCTTCAGGAGTAACAGTAATAATTCTCCATCATGAATCCAAAAATTTAATACATATTCAAAAAATTGCAGTCGCTGATCAAATTGAGCGTCTTTCAACTTTCTTTTAGCCTTTTTCATCACTGATGTTTGATATTGATACAGGAAGTCCTCTTTATCTTGATAATGTTGATAAAAAGTCCCCCTACTAATATTACTTTCACGACAAATATCTTTGACAGTTATCTCCTTATAAGATTTAGTTTTTAATAATAGAATCATACCTTTTTCAATTTTCATTAACGTTTTATACACACGTTTATCAATGATTTCTTCATACATGAGTTAACCTCTCCTAAACATTATTGAACATTTATGAATGATATGTCTGATTATTTCAAATTTACGCGTTCAATCTAAGAAAAATAATTTATATTGAATATACAGTAATTAAACACAGTGTCAAATAAGGAGGTCATAACATGGCTCGGACTATCGCGAAAATAACCAATGCCGTTAAGTTTTATGATAAACATAAAGTTTTAGATGATATTAGTTTGAATATTCAAGAAGGAGAGTTATTAGGACTAATCGGACCAAGCGGATCTGGTAAAACTACCACAATTAAGTGCTTACTGGGGATGGAAAAATTAAATTCAGGGCGCACAGAAGTATTTAATCATAGCATGCCACACCGTCGTGTATTAAGCCATATTGGCTATATGGGACAATCTAACTCACTCTATGAATCATTATCTGCAAAAGAGAATCTAAACTTTTTTGGTCATCTCGCAGGACTTAAAGGTAATCAATTAACAGAAAGTATTTCTAAAAACTTAAGTTTGGTCAACTTAGAAGATGTATTAAATAAAACAGTAAACACCTTTTCAGGAGGTATGAAGCGTCGTTTATCGTTGGCAATTACGTTATTATCTAATCCGAGCCTTATTATATTAGATGAACCTACTGTTGGCATTGATCCTAAACTTAGACAACAAATATGGAGTCAATTGAAGAATTTAACTCAACAAGGCAAAAGCGTCATAATAACAACGCATGTTATGGACGAAGCAGAGCGTTGTGACAAAATAGGACTCATCGTAGAAGGTCGGCTTTTCGCACTAGGCACACCAGAAGAATTAAAACAGAAATTTAAAGTTAAAACGATTGAAGAAGTCTTTATAAAAGCAGAGGAGGTTAAACACTAATGAAGCTTTTAGCAATGATTCAACGTGTCACAATTGAATTACTTAAAGATAAACGTACATTAGCACTTATGTTCTTAGCACCATTATTAGTGCTTACATTAATGTATTTTATCTTTAATTCTGATGAAGACACATCTTTAAAAATTGGAGTGGCCGACTCTGTATCGAACAAAATCACTGATCACATCACAAATGATGACATTAAATTGAAAGATTTTAAGTCTAATTCTAAAATTAAGTCTAAAATTGAACAACATCATCTCGATGCATTTATTTATCAAGAGCATCAGACTTTACATGTCATATATACCAATGAAGATCCAAGTAAATCCAGTTCAATTAAGCAATTACTCCATCAGTCTATTCAAAAAGATAAAATGGATAATGTAAAAAAAGTTTTGAATTCCTTACCACAATCCAGTCAAAATAAAGGTTCTGAAGACATTCAATTAGACAATCGTTATTTGTACGGGGATAAGAATAGCAACTATTTTGATAAAATGTTTCCAATTCTTATGGGATTCTTTGTCTTTTTATTCGTTTTTCTTATTTCAGGTATCGCCTTATTGAGAGAACGCACAACTGGAACTTTAGAACGAGTACTTGCTACACCAATTAGAAGAAGTGAAATTGTTTTTGGTTATTTGCTAGGCTATGGCATCTTCGCTATCATTCAGACTTTAATCATTGTATTTTTCTCAATCTATTTATTAAGTATCAATTTAGCAGGTAGTCTAGTGTATGTCTTACTCGTCAATATTTTATTAGCAATCACCGCTTTAGTAATGGGAATATTTATTTCCACATTTGCTAACTCAGAATTCCAAATGGTTCAATTTATCCCTATTGTTGCTATTCCACAAGTATTCTTTTCGGGTATCTTCCCACTAGAAAATATGCCATCTTGGTTAAGTAATATTGGATATCTATTTCCACTGCGCTATGCTGGTGATGCTTTAACTAACATTATGATTAAGGGCCAAGGATGGTCTAACATTTGGTTCGACATCCTTATACTTTTTGTTTTCATCATTTTATTTATTGCTTTAAATATCATTGGCCTTAAACGATATCGCAAAGTATAATACATCAATAATTATGGTGAATTGAGATTATCACTTTCTAGCAGTTTGAAAATGGTAAATCACTTTTCATATATTTAATACTTGAAATAGAATGTAATTTCTTTTCTATTCATTAGCAAGGAAATCTATAAGCTATAAGAGAAAAATAATTAAAAAATGCGGGAAAAACAGCATTTTTATTCCGTCATTTTCCTACATTTTTTAACCGCCATTTACACAACCAAAATAAACTCTTAAAAGAGTTTATAAGTGCAGTATTAAATTAGCTTTTTTGATGCGATTGAGAAATGCGATTCAGGCAATCCCATTTACGACTTTCTTTTGGTACTTTTAGAGAATTGAATATTTTGTCTTTAAAAAGCTTTTCTGATTGATTTTTTTACTCATAGAAAAAAATCGGACTGATGAAATTGAATCACTAAGTCCATCAGTCCAATCTATTAAATCAGTATAGCATGTCTACTTATACTATAAATTATGGTTTTATGTAGTAAACAGCCTTCAAAACCTTCATATTTGAAGACATTTTCTACAACTCAAAAAAATTCAGCTCGTTTTATAATTAAAATAAAATTATAATCTTATGATAAATTATCTTTTGCTAAAAGGGCTAACTTTAATTTTTTCCACTATTTTTCTTAGCTCACCGTTGATATTTGCATATCCGTTAACTAGACATTCGCCTTTACCTAATTTTGAAAGATCATTTTCTAGTTGCTTTCTTATATTATTATCTGAGGTAATCATTTTACTTATAAAATTAATTTGATCTTCAGGAGGTGCAAAGTGTATTTGAAGAGCAGCATTAAATAAAGAAGAAATATCCCCACTATTTTTTATACTGCTTATTGATTGTGTAGCTAACCATGAAGACCAACCAAACTTTCTTCCTTCTTTTAATATCTTTGTGGTAGGAGAACTTTCTTTATGGTTAAGATTTTGCATCTCATCCAACAATACTGGTATTGGCGTGTCCTTATCGCCATTACTTTCAGTATAATTATATAAATCCCATAAAATGAATTCTGTAATAATTTTTTGAATATCTGCTACATAACCTTTTAATTGAAAAATATGCACTTTTCCTTGGTTGCTAAATATTTGATTCCAAGAAAAGTTATTTTTGTCATATAAAAATGGATCCTTATCGAGCAATTTACTTATTCTACCCACAAGTTTTAATGACGAGTTATCTTCACTTTCAATAAGTCGATTCTTAAGTTTAGTAAACGTAAAACTTTCTCCGTATATATTTAGCCCTTCTATAATAGCTTCCTTCAATAAACTACTTTGTTGTATACCCAAATTAAATACAAAGTCTATATTTTGAACAACTCTATCTGCTACATCATCATTTTCTTCAGGAACTTTAAAACCACCTAAATCAATTTCTTTCTTTTTAAAAGGATTAATTGGTAACTTATCTTTAAAAATATATTTATTTACTAAGTCATCACCTAAAGTTTCCACAAAATCACTCTCTAATTGATGTAATAAAAATCCATCGGTATAATCAATAACTAAGCTATCAATCTTAGCTTTTGCCATCTCATATAATAAGCATTGCATGAAATACGTTTTTCCTTGGCCAGATTTACCACTTATTAATAGATGTCTATTTGATAATTTAGGATTGCCATATTCCCAGTATAAAGTTTGGTTACTCCCCACTATACTACCCAATGGGATACGTATATTTTTCAAATCTCTATTTTCATTTTCTATATCTAATAAATACTCTTCTTTGTTTTTATCTTTCTCATTGCCTAATATTTCTTTCTCAAAATTTAATTCGCTACTTTCGACATTTATTTCTTTTAGTTTGTCATTGATTTCTTTCAATGGTTTGTGTTCATCTTCAACTATTGGATATATATTATTAGAGTTTTTAACTTCATCAACATACTGCGAAAGCAACAGCTTTAAATCTATACCTTTAGTACCACTAGCCACTTCTTTCTTAACTTTGCTTAATGATTTTTCTGCATCTTCGTAGGCATCTAATTGATTATAATGAACTTCGATGACTTTATCTTTTTGATCTATCAATACTTTTCTGTATGGATTTTCTTCTGTAAATAGTACAATCATACCTTTACCATAATTTTCATTAATTGCACTTGAATACTTAATTTGATTATTCATTATCGTTGATTTGTCGTTAAAAATCTTTAGATAGTCTTCGCTATCAATAACTCCATTTTCCAGGAATTTTTTTAAGTTACCAAAATAAAGATTTAAGAAAAACTGTCTATAAAAATTTTGATTTAACTTTTCTTCTGAATCAATTATTATCTCTTCATTTAATAAATTATATAAATGTGAGACTTGAGACTTAGCTTTAGAAACAACATTACTATTGTTTATTCCAACTTTTACTTCTACTGGCATAAAGTGAACAGTTACTTCAGACTTGTCGTATTCCAATCCAATAAATAATAAATCATCCGATATAGATCCTTGATAGTTTAATTCTTTTGCCGAAAAAATGTCTGAACTGGATTCAAGACCTTGTTGTCTACTCACCCTTATTATTTCTTCTAAAGAAATAGGTATCCATTTAATATAATCATTATCTAAAATTGCTAAAACTTGTTTGTATGCAGAAACAATACTTAGTTTCTCTTTTACAGAATTATTAGTAGCATGTCCACGTGATGATTTACTTCCAATAACTTTTAATAACCATTCGCCGTTTAGGATGTTAAAGGAACGTATAATGTTTTCTATATTTTTAGGCTCATAATTAACATTAACTTTGTATAAAAATTCTTTTAAAATATTACTGTATTGCATAGTATTATTTGTTACAGTTATAGACTCATAATTAAAGGAAGAAGTTTGATCATTATAGTGAATAATATATAGATTATAATCTTCATTATTAAAATAGGATAAATCTACAGATGGGTCTATAAAGGTAACCCAGTTGGTGTTATTGAATACTTCTTCTAAATTTTGATTTTCAATACTACTAATATTATTAACAATACCCTCATTAACTTTATAAGGATTTAAATGATGATTTTGATTATTCGAAACAAAGCTATTCCAAAGTTTTGCACTATTAATTAATAAGTAATCATCTGAAATTCCCTTAATACCAAACCCAGAGAGATAAGTATCGCCCAATTGAGTATAACTTACACTAGAAAGTAAGCCTTTGTTAGTAACAGATGATTCTATTTCATTCAAATTGTTAAAACTAAATTTAGGTGGCTGATTAAAATTAAAAAATGTTATATGCGTTAATATCTTGTTATTAGTAGTAAAAATATTAATTTTTCTTTTTAATAATTCAATAACATCTTCTTCTTCAAACTTTCTTTTGACTTTACTTGGTACAGAAATATCAAATAAATCATTCAATTCATTATAAGATAAAATATTGTAAAAATTAAATATCTCATCAATGTTTTCGCTTTTGTCAAAATAAGCATCTATCGAGTTAACTTTATATAAATTAGAAGCACCTTTAAGCTCTTCAAATATATAATCTATTATCCCTTGTATAGCCACCTTTTTATCTTTTATTCCAGAAAATTTAACCTTAAACGAAAAATTTGGATTAACACTGAATAAATAATTAAAATGCACCTTAAAATCAAACATTCTTGTTTTTATAATATATCTCATTTTTTCTGAAGTCATTTTATTAGAAGATTCATATGGCTTATATATTAGCCATCTAAAGTTGGAATCAGATACTTCTGAAAAATAAAAATTACTTTGATTATCTACATAATAAGGCAGTAAACTTGAAGGATTATACTTAACAAAGACTTTTTCGTTTGTAACACCTTGCATAAAAGATTTAGTTTTTTCAATTTCATATCTAACAATTAAAGGGTGTAGCGCTGATAAATAGATATTTTCGTTTTTATAAACAACTCCTAATTCATGGAGGTTTAATACCTTTTTATCAATGATTTTTTCATTATCTTTTAAACCGATTAAAACTTCTTCAACAGCTTTACAATATTTTTCTGCACATTCTATTACTTCTTGATCATAATATAATAAACTTGGTAATGTATTTTTGGATAAAATTAATTCACAAAAATTTGTATAGGCTTCTAAAATTTGATTATCTAGTTCAAGCTGTTTCCCAGTCATTATATCGCTTTCAAATCTAATGGTCATATAATTTTCTTTAATCATTTTATCTTCGATTTTTATAGTTTCTTTAAAATCATTGTATAGGTAAAACTCTTCTGTACCTACTTTAACTAAATTCTCATCAAGACTTCCAGATACTTGTTGATTATATATTAACCTTAATAGACTTATGCTACTCAAAGGAACAGGCTTATTGAGAACTTCTTTCAACTTGAATTTATAGGATACGTTATTAATTTTTAAAACCATATAAATGTTATCATTATCCTTTTTTACTAGGGGTGAAAAATCATAACTGGAATAATCTTGTGGCGAATAATTTTCTCCAACTTCATTTACTACTACTTTATGCTCATTACATTCATTTAATTTCAGCAAGCTATTTACTCCAGCTATACTAAATTCAACCTTTTTATCCTTATTATCATATTTCAAATTATATTTAGTTTTAATGTGTCCAATCAATTTTTCTTCAAAATTTATTAATAGTATTTTAAATTTAAAAGATAGTGAGCTACTATTATTATGTCTATAAGTGAATTCGAAATAATACTCATTTTCAGAGTCTAACTGGCTTAAATCCAAAACTAAGTCGCTTTTATTACGGGTAGAGAATTTAATGTCGACTTTTTTATTATTACTTAAATCTAGTAGTTTAATACCACGAGTAACAATATTGTTTGTATTTATGTCAATTATCCTACTAAAAGGCAAAATAAGTCTGTTTATTGACTCTTTATTGGTTCTTTGTCAACGTCGGTTGGCGAGACGATAACGCATTAAGCAACGTTATTTTGTTGTTTAATGCGTTTTTTATATTCACTTACAAATACCTTGGAAATGATTAAGATTCGATTCCTAAAATTCCAGAAATTTCTATAACCATAAGAAACCCGTTTAATCAGTTTTATTTTATTATTAATGCCCTCAATTGGCCCATTCGTTAAATGTGGATAACGCATCGTATTTGAGATATAGGGCAAATATTTGATGAATGTTTGAATGACGCGCTTGAGTCCTTGTGAAATATCTTTTGTTTTTGAATCCTGTAAGATGAAGCGTAATTGCTGGATATCGTTTACTTTCAGAGCACTTAAAAGACGATGCCCCGTTTCATATGTCTCTTTGAGCCTCTCATCAAGCTCCAATAAATACTGAACTAAACTGTATTGACTCTGCCAAGACTTAAAAAGTCCGTATGACTGATATATCATTCGATCTAAATCTAAGGGCGCTTTTAATAGTAACTTCCAATAACGCTTTAATTTATTATATTGAGGTCTATCTTTTGTCCTAAAACCATTCATAACTTGAACTCGGCATCGATTGATTTCACGATTGATAGCCTGCACGATATGAAAGCGATCCATAATTATCTCCGCATGAGGAAATAAGTCTTGAATGAGTGCGATATAAGGTGGAAACATATCTATAGAGATGGTTTTCACTCTTTCACGTTGCTTTCTAGAGAACTTTAAAAAATAGGCTTCTAATTTATGTTTGCGACGATCAGGTAAAATATCGATGATATCATGGGTTACACTATCACAGTAAATAAAGCTCATCGCACCTTCGACATCTTTCGTTGATTTGAATTCGTCAAAAGCTAAGTGCTCCGGTAAAACATGATGTGCCTGCGTCTTCACCGAATCACTTACCTCTTTTAAATGGCGATGGACAGTTGAAGGTGATACACATAGACTTTCAGCGACATCCTTTTCAGAGATGACTTTAGATAGTTTCCGGGTCATCATGCGTTTGACCTCATTTGAGATGGTACATCGGGGTTGAATATAGGGTGTTTGAGCTGTAAAGGTTTGTTGACAAGCTTTACAGTAAAAGCGCTGTTTCTTCAATTTTAAATAGGCAGGTCTTTCAAAAATTAATCCCATATAAACTTTCGTTTTACGAAAGCCATGTTTAATAATTAAATGGGCATCATTTTTAATTCCACAACACGCACAAGCACTGGGATGATATGTCAATTGGCCTTCGTATAATAATGCCTTTACGTTTTTATGTACATCTAATCCTAGATTTTGAGTGATTTTTAAATTTTTGACTTTAATTCCAAGCATTTCTGATATATCATTACACATAGGCACAATATCTCCTTAATCGTTGGTTTGGTCACTTACAATTATAGAGATATTTGTGCTTTTTTAATATCAAAAATTAAAATAACGGTCAGTGAATATTTCACCAACCGTTAAAAATATACAACCTAAATTATTGATTAAGGAGGATATTTTTATATCTATTTATTTCTCAATTTAGAACTAGATTTTTATCGTGCTTTCAGCTCATTTCCTGTCATCCATTTATGATTTTTAATGATTTTACCATTATCTTTGGATTTGTAATCAACTACGTAAACAGTAGTCTTTTTCACGTTATCTATATTGGCTGTAGCACCTTTCATACCAGACATATGACTTGCTTCTAATTTAACAGTATCGCCCTTACTAAATCCATCTTTAGGTGCATCTTTAATCTCTTCGTTTACGACCCATTTATGATTGTTTACTTTTTCATTTCCATTTGTGGGTTTATAACTTACAACATAGGCATATGTTTTATACGCACCTTTTACAGTAGCTTCTGCACCTTTCATACCTGGCATATGCCCTGCTGTAATCGTTACTTTATCTCCCACTTTAAATTCACCCTCATTAGTCGATTTCATATCTTCTGGAACTTTACTTTCATCATTATGCTTCATATGGCTCTCACTTTTTTGGTCATTAGTGTCTTTATCTTTTTCATCATTATTGGAGCAAGCTGATAATATTAGTAATGATCCTAATATCATAAAAAATAATTTTTTAATCATAATAAAACTCCTATCTTTTATTTTAATTTTAATGTAAAGGCATTAATTGCAACAATAACCGTACTTAGTGACATTAAAATAGCACCTATTGCAGGTGATAAAATCAAGCCGATAAATGCTAAAATACCAGCTGCTAAAGGTACAGCAACAATATTATAACCTGCACCCCACCATAAGTTTTGCACCATTTTTCTCATAGTATTATTTGAAAGGGTCAAGAAATGAATAATATCTGATGGATTACTTTTAACAAGTATGATATCACCTGAATCCACTGCAACATCTGTGCCTGCACCAATTGCTATACCAATATCGGCTCTTATAAGACTCGGCGCATCGTTGATACCGTCTCCGACCATCATGACTTTATTACCGTCACTTTGATAATCTTTTATAATGCTTTCCTTATCTTCTGGCATGAGTTGTGCGTGGACATCACTAATACCTAATTCTTTTGCGACAGCGTGTGCCACTTCATTATTGTCACCTGTAAGCATGACTGGTGTAATATTTCTTGATAGTAAATCAGCTACCATTTGTTTTGAGCTTTCTTTAATTTGATCTCCTTGAGCAATCATGCCAATGACTTGTTGATCCTCAATTAAATAGCTGATTGAATTACCTTGTTGAGCTAATTTAGTAAACAAGTCATCGTCATAATTAAGTTTATGTTTATCAAGATAAGAGACATTTGTTATTTTATATGTTTTATTATCAATTAGACCTTCTAATCCGACACCTGGAATATTATTAACGTCTTGTGGATTAGTAAATGAAACATTTTTACTTTTCGCAAAATCAACAATACTTATAGCTAATGGGTGATTAGATTGACTTTCTAATGAGGCGAAAAGGCTTAATATTGTATCATTACTCAAATCATTTTTAAAGCTCTCATAATGATTCACAGAAAAGTTACCCTCAGTTAAAGTACCAGTTTTATCCATCATTACATAATCGATATGTTGAGCTATTTCTACAGACTCTCTATTTTTAATAATTAAACCATTATGTGCACCAATTGAAGTAGAACGTGCAGTGACTAAAGGTATTGCCAAGCCTAAAGCATGTGGACAAGCAATGACTAACACAGTTACAAGACGTTCTAATGCAAAATCAACATCATTTTGAATGAGCATCCAGACAATAAAAGAAATCACGCCAACACTTACAGCAAAGTAGAATAAATAACCCGCTACTTTATCAGATAACAATTCAGCACTAGATTTATCACTTTGTGCTTGATTAACAAGTCCCATAACTTGAGAAAGATATCCATCTTCTCCCACAGCTGTAACCTTGAGTTGTATTGTTCCAGACCCATTAATAGAACCCCCGATGACGTTGTCATTTTGATTTTTTTGTACTTTTTTAGATTCTCCAGTGACTAGGGATTCATCTATAGATGTTTGTCCTTGAACGATAATACCATCTGTTGGAATGCTTTCTCCGGCTTTTACTTCGACGATATCATCAGTCATGATGTCTGATATTTTAACTTCTTCGCGTTGGCCATTATCCATAACTTTAATACCACTATTAGGTAACAGTTCTGCCATTTTCTTTAAAGCATCTCCAGCATTTCCGACAGCATTCATTTCTATCCAATGTCCTAATAGCATAATTAAAATTAAGGTTGCTAATTCCCAAAAAAAGTCCATTGTATGACCAGTTGCACTACTAAAGTTATTCATATAAAAAGCATACAAGCTATAAATATAAGCTACTGAGATACCTAGGGTAACTAAGGTCATCATGCCTGGTTTTTTTGTAGCAATTTCATCTTTACCACCAGACAAGAACGGTTTACCACCATAAAAGAATAAAATTGTACTTAATATTAACACTACCCATTCAGAACCTGGAAATGTGAATTGAAAAGGTAAGTTAACACCCATCAGTGGCGATAAAAGAATGATAGGTATTGCAAAAATTAATGAAACAAAAAACTTAACTTTAAAATTTCCATGATGATGTGCATGGCCACTATGATGATGATGTGAGGCATGGTTATCATGATGCATTTGATTGGAATGATTCATGTGATTTTGATGATTATGCTCTTCACCATTATTATTCAAATTAACCCCTCCTAATGAAAATGTTATAGTAAAGTTACTTATACTATAACATATACCCACCCAGGGTATAAAGGTTTTCGATTTATCTCCTTTTATAGATTTATATAATTCCGAACCTTATATCTACACGTCCTACATTAGACCTTGTCATCGATATTTAAAACAATGTTTTAATTAAAAGATCTAATCTTAACTATCACATGACAATACACTCTAACCAAGGTTATCATTACCAACACAAGTCATATATTAATATTCTTAAAGAAAATAGCGCATTTCAAAGTATGCCTAGAAACGCAAATTGTCTTGATAATTATTAGAGAAGCCAGTAAATGAGTTTATAGTAAACTCATTTACTGGCCATTTTTCTAGTATTTATGCTCAGTCTCTTCAAACTATATTAATCATTTTTTGATTCTCATATTCTACGCCACAATAGCTGCATTCTATTAAAGTTACTATATATTCAATCAATTTCAAAGTGAGTTATATACAACCTATTTTTTAGTTTTATTTGTGATACGCTTCTCCCCTCATTATTTTAAATGCTCGATATACTTGCTCTAACAAGATGACGCGCATCATTTGATGAGGAAATGTCATTTTACTGAATGACAATGCGTAGTTGCTTCGGTTTAAAACGTCTTGATGTAAGCCATTAGATCCCCCTATCACAAAGGTAAAGTCACTCGCGCCTTGCGTCATACGTTGATTTAATGTTGTGGATAAGGCTTCAGAGCTAACCATCTTACCTTCGATTTCCAATGTGATGACTGTAGATTGTGGTTTGATTTTGCTTAAAATACGTTGGCCTTCTTTTTGTTTCACTTGTTCCACTTCTTTATCACTCATCGTTTCAGGTGCTTTTTCATCTGGAACTTCAATTATTTCTAATTTTGTGTATGCCCCTAGTCTTTTGCTGTACTCTGCAAGGGCTTGCTTCCAATATTTCTCTTTCAGTTTTCCAACTGCGACAACAGTAATTTTCATTTTGACCTCCATTGTGAATAAACGTAAAGTTATCCTCAAGTTATTCAGTTATTCACATGTTTATACCCATTATAACGTTTTTTGCATAAAGTTTGTACACAGTATTTTAGAAATTGCATCCTTCCATTGTGTATAAACCTGTTGATATGTGGATAACTTTGTTAGTAACTACGTTATTAATATGTGAATTGTGTGTAAGTCATATACTTTGTGCACACATTTGGGGATAAGTGCGCCACATTTTGAACTTTTATTCACTTCCGCAGACACTCTTTCGTGTTCCTATTATTTCATCCCTCATTTCATAGCTTTATATGATCTTTACCCTTTAAAACACTTTGTATAAAGATAACATTTTAAATTTTCATCAAAATTTACTAGCCTCAAATAGATGCTTCCCTATCATTTTAGGAAGGAAAATTTTTTCAAATATTGAAGCTTAAAATTTTCAATCTGTAAACAACATAAAAAAACACATGAACCTCAAGACTTTTACTTGAAATTCATGTGCTTCTATCTATCAATTATTTCATTATAATGTATATATCGGTGTGGGTATCGCTTTATCCGTATCACATAACTTCACTTCATTGTGAGTATCAATATCATGTTCTTGCAAGATTTGTCCGACACTCATTCGTGCCAAATCTTTCATATTGTTATCCTGTGATAAATGCGATAAATAAATCCGCTTCGTTTGACCTGTGATGACATCTTTCATTGCGTGAGCTGCGTCTTCATTTGACACATGGCCCATATCGCTTAAGATTCGTTGTTTCGTCTTCCACGGATAACGACACATTCTTAACATATCGACGTCGTGATTACTTTCAAATATAAAGGCATCACTACCACGAATCATACCTTTCATGCGATCAGAGACATAACCTGTATCCGTAATCATCGTTAACTTCTTATAATTATTATGGAAGATATAAAACTGTGGATCAATCGCATCGTGTGAAACGTTGAATGATTCTATATCAAAACCTGCAATAGACTTCGTTTCATATGGATTAAATACAAACTTTTGGTCTAGCGGAATTTTAGAATCTTTTTTATCAATACGTGTCCATGTTTTTTCATTCGCATAAATTGGAACACCAAACTTACGTGCAATGACACCGAGCCCCTTAATATGGTCGCTATGCTCGTGTGTCACGAGAATGCCGCTTAAATCTGAAATTTTTCGGTCGATTTGATCGAAAAGTGCTTCCATCTTTTTCCCTGTTAGTCCGACATCGACCAACAAGCTGCCTTGTTCACTTTCTACATATGTCGCATTGCCGGTACTACCGCTTGCGAGTACACTCATTCGTATCAAGTGACCACCCTTTCTATTGTTCTATAATTTGTGGATTCGAGGATACAGCTTCTACATAATATGTATGCACCCCGTTTTTATCTTTAACTTTAATTTCCCAGTTGGCCTGTAAAACTTGAATATTCGTTTCTTTTACAACAGTGTAATAGCCGAGACGGATACTTTCGACTTCTTCACCATGTTTTAAATACTGATTATAGTAAAGTGCTTCCAATGCTTCTCTTGCACGTATGACTTTTTTAGGCTCATTATTGGTCCCCTTAGACGGAAGGATGTCTTCCATAGTGGACTGTTCATATGATTTTGTACTGTCACCTTTCACCTCAAAAGTCAACTCTGCGCGATTATTATTCATAATCGGAAAGCCTCTATACGTTTGTTCGTATTTAATTTGACCGTCACTGGTTTCATGGTACTGGTACTCATTTCCTTTATAGATTTTATCATCTATATAAGGTTTTAAATGAGAAATCGGATCAACTTTGACGTCTACACGTTCGTCCATTTCTTTAGATAAGGTATGGCCGTGATTACTGACCTTAGCTTTGCTGTTATCTTCTGCTTCTTCTTTGAAGTCTTTAGAACGTGCTGTAACCAACTGCATTTTGACATGACTCACATCAGGCATACTTTTTGGCAGTTTAATATTTTCGCGTTCAAAGTTGACCGCATTATCATGTTCGGCATCGCTAATTTTAGATTTATTCACTTTATCTTGATAAACAAAAATTAAACACACATTGACGAGGAGAAAGACAAGTATGAACAACGTTTTAGTGCGTTTCCAGTTCATGTTTCCACCAACTCCCCATCTTTGTATTCGTACCATTTATGATTGTATTTAATATACCACGTTGGCGTAAACTGGCTGCCTTCTTGAATTTCAATTCGATCTTGAGGTCCACGAATGGCACTCATTTTATAGCCAACCACCATTTGTTCCACTTTCGTCAAATCAATGTTGCCTTTACTTGCTAATGTAGAACGTACATCTTCCGCATCTGGCATCGATTTCGGTTCATCACCATTATCAATAGTCACATTTGTTTTTAAGAGACCTCGACTATATTCGTATAATCCACGCTCACCCCAAAGTACACGAATTTCATTCAATTGGTTTGGATAAAATATCGGTCGTCCGTTGAGAAACATTTGATACATAATTTCCCCTTGCTTGCTATTCGCACTAAACAAGCGGAAATCATCTGTAAAGCCCCCATGCTTATTAATAAAGTCAAATGCACGTGGTAAGCTAATATTCATATCGCGTGTACTATGCTCATCTTCGGACAGGTTCGTATAGTCATACGTTTCTTTCTCCGCATTGTAATTCACAACCCCTGTATTGTTATTGTACGTTGTGTTACCACTATTCGTAGTACGTACAATCGGCGTGTCATCAAAGAGAATCGAGTTCAAATCTTCTACATTAATATGATTAAAAATCGTGCGATAAGATTTCAAATCTTTCGGTGCTTTTAAAGCGTATAAATACGTTGCTTTATTGACTGTACTTCGATTTGTTACGATATCCGAATAAGGTTCTAATTCATCATGCATATGATCTATTCTCTGTTGAATCAATTTCGTATCGAGATTCGTTTCTAATTTAATAGCACGCTGATGGTTCGGTTGCATCGCATATAAAACGACATGCTGATGATCATCAATATCCAATATCAAACGATTAAATTTAAAATTCGCCGGTACTTTTGCTGGCATCTCAATGACTTCGTTGAGATACATGGATAGCGGTATGTCTGTCGGGAAGTCTAACACGACAAAATGATGGCTCAAATCTTTCAATAACACGACTTGATCATTTTGGATATCTTCAACTTCAATAATGCGATGTTTTTGAAATAGAGACATCATCTCATTAACTTCTTTATTTGCAGGCATTCCTTTCAAATGATCATGATCCACATGTACGAGCTGTAAAGGCGTGATGACCTGATTAAACTGCTTGTCATATCGCGTACCGATCGCTTTCGGTGTATCTTTTGTTTGCGGGTTGTCAATGTTCGTTAAATCTGGCGAAAAATTCCAAATCATAACTGTAAGCACTACACTGGAAAGAACGAGTGACACTAATATGATAGATTTAATCAGTTCTCTAGTTCGCATCCCAATCACCATCTTCTATTGTTTCACATGGAAGTGTGATAAAAATCGATGTACCTTGTCCTTCAACACTATTGGCCCATATACGACCTTGATGCGCTTCGACAATCTCTTTAGAAATCGCTAATCCGAGACCTGTACCCCCCATTTTTCGTGTCCTTGCTTTATCTACGCGGAAGAAACGATCAAAGATTTTATCGACTTTATTAATTGGAATCCCGATACCATTGTCTTTGATCCGAATTGTTAAACGGTTATGCACTGTGTTTTGTTTCACGTGGAACTCTACGCGTTTTTCACCGCGAGAATACTTCATCGCATTCGTAATCACGTTATCAAACACTTGTGTCATCTTATCTGGATCAATTTCCGTAAAAATGGTTTCTCTAGGAATATCACGGACAAAAGTCGTATCTTTCGCAGCCATTTCATGTCGATTAATAATTTTATTGATAAACATATTAAAATCGACAATCTCTTTCGTAATAGGTTCTGTTTCGTTATCCATTTTAGAAAGATGGAGTAAATCGTTGACTAATCGAATCATCCGCTCCGTTTCTTCACGTGTGACTGATAAAAATTGAGGTGCAATCGATTCATCTCGCCATGCGCCTTCTTCTAGGGCCTCGATGTAACTATTCATTGAAGTCAACGGTGTACGTAACTCGTGCGATACATTGGCCACAAATTCGCGTCGTTCACGCTCAATTTGTTGTTGTTCTGTAACGTCATGTAACACAGCGATATAACCTGTCACAAAGCCAGTTGCTTGAACAATAGTACTAAAATTAACGCGAACAATGATACCTTCTTCTTCATTAATATCTAATAAGAAACTATCATTGTTTTCATTTAATTCTTCGAGCGTAAATTCTTCACTTAAATCAATGACATCAAAAATAAAGTGTCCTGAGACTTCCTCTTTAGACTTACCTAACATTTTAAGTGCCATGTCATTAATGATACGCACACGCCCACGTCTATCTGTGGCGATGACACCATCACTCATGTGTGTGATAACAGAATCTAAGCGTCGTTTCTCACTCTCTGTATTCGCTTGTGCCTCTTGCACACGTTTCGATAAGTTGTTAAAAGCAAGTGCAAGTTCACCAATTTCGTCATTACCATAGATTTTCACACGCTGCGTATAGTTCCCTTTTGACATTTCGACCGTTTGATTACGCATATCTGTAATAGGTTTAGTAATCGTACGCGCAATAAAGAAACCTAAAATGACTGTAATAATTAAAGAAATCCCTGTACCTACAATGAAAATTTGGTTGATATCATTTAATTGGTCATAAACTTGGTTAATGTTAGATTCAATATAAATATCACCAATTAAACCGTCATTCGTACTTACAGGCATATTTTTAATCCATACCCGTTGCTTACCTTCACCATAATCTTTTAAAACGGTATCGGAGTTCTCTTGACCTAATGATAAGGCCTTTTGAATCGAACTCTCATTTGCTTTTTGGTTAATAATTGTACGATTTGACTGTTTCGATGTCGCAATAATAATTTGGTCTTTATCAATGAAACGAATTTCTATCATTTCATTGCGATTTGCATATTCGTTTAATAAATTTTGAATATCTTTTTGAATATTTCCGGATTCATTATCATCCGCATATATTTTTTCAATACCGAGCTCAATTTGTTTTGCATTTTGAGATATATTCGTTTTAAATGACTCTGTCATTTCTTTTTCGAGACTATTTGTAAAATATAGCCCAATAATTTGCATACCAATAATAATCAATAGGACATAGACAATAACAAGTTTCGTGTGAAGGGATTGAAATTGTTTTAACCACTTCATATTGCGCGTCCTCTAATCATGTTGTTGCAAGAAATATCCTACTCCACGACGTGTCACGATATAGTCTGGATGAGAAGGATCATCTTCAATTTTTTCACGTAATCGACGAATGGTAACGTCAACCGTGCGCACATCACCAAAATAGTCATAACCCCAAACCGTTTGAAGTAAATGTTCACGTGTCATGACTTGTCCCATATGTTTAGATAAATAATGGAAAAGCTCAAATTCACGGTGTGTTAAATCAATGTCCTCACCGCGTTTTTTAATAGAATATGCATCTGGATAAATCACAATATCTTTAATTGTAATTTCATTTGTTTGCATATGATTTTCTTGGCTCGGTTGGGCATAATGACGACGTAAATTGGCTTTTACACGTGCAATCAATTCGCGTGTACTAAATGGTTTAGTCACATAATCGTCTGCACCCAATTCAAGGCCAAGCACTTTGTCGATTTCTGAATCTTTCGCAGTCAACATGATGATGGGCATATCAAATTTTTTGCGAACTTCACGGCACACTTCCATACCGTCTTGTCCTGGTAACATAATATCCAATAAAACAATGTCCGGCTCTTTTTCATAAATCAAATCCACCGCATCGTTACCATCATAAGCAACAAAAACGTCATATCCCTCTTTTTTGAGGTTGAATTCTAATATATCTGCAATTGGCTTCTCATCATCGACTACGACCACTTTTCTTGCCATAAAACATGACCCCATTTCTTAAAATTGCAATGATTATTCGTTACAAACTGGCATAATCCTATACCTTATAATGTATCACTAAAGTCTTGTGAATTCTATCTATTTAACTATTTGCTTCTATAAAACGAATGCGGATGACAATGACCTGCATTTAAATGCACAAAAAAGCAGTGCCTCAGCCTCTTTTAAGACTGCTTCACTGCCTGAGTAGGATAACTTCTATTTAAATAAAATGAATTAAGATTAATAAAACAATGACGATGCCACAAAAGATACCGAGTTTTTTCTGTATACGCACGACAGAGAGTGTCATCAATAATAAGCCAACGATATTCAATAAGAATATCACATGATTTTTGTATTGCACGACATCCAATAATGCTAATATACCAATGATAAGCACAATAGCTAAACCACTAATAAATAATATCTTCTCAGTGGGTTGAACTTCTTTTTTAAACACAGCGATCATCCTCATTTCTATACACTTTTATTGAAAAAAACACGTCACTCACCTTAACAAAGTAGGTTCTTCATTTTTAGACTGTATAAAAGACCAAAGAAAAAAGCAATGCCACTTTTCAATAGTGAAATTGCTTAAATAGATTGCGTACCGAGTCGAGACTCCCGAGGCATAGAGCCGAAACCGAAAATCCATTTTGGCTTCTTATGAGCTACAATAAAAGCCAAAATTAGTTGAGGTAAGGCGCCTGGGAAAGCGAGACTCGAAGAAGCAATCGGAAGTTTGCGACTTAATTATTATAGACACATAACCACCATATAAAGTGTACAGCCACAAAGTATCTCAATTTTGATACACATTTATATTTATGAAAAAAAGCCATTGCGGTTCACTTACATGAACTTCAATGACTTTCGTTTGCGCTAAAACCACTGTTTTAGCCTGATTTAGCGGTCCCGACGGGAATCGAACCCGCGATCTCCTGCGTGACAGGCAGGCGTGTTAAACCGCTCCACTACGGGACCATTTTTCATGGTGACTCCTACGGGACTCGAACCCGTGTTACCGCCGTGAAAGGGCGGTGTCTTAACCGCTTGACCAAGGAGCCTTTCTTAAACACAAGATTGATTATAGCATCAGGAAATCAAGTTGACAAGATTTTTTTGAATTTTTTTTGTATAATTTTTCATATAATGTTTAAAAGGGGGCAACATATGGAAAAACAAGTAGAATCAGCCGTTCCATACACGAAAGAAAAGCCAAAAAAGCAACTTCAATTTTTTAAAAAGTTTTTCTTTATGACATTGGGTGCAGTATTGATGGGTGTCGCACTTGAACTTTTTCTCGTTCCAAATCATTTGCTTGATGGGGGCATTGTAGGGATTTCAATTATCCTTTCTCATTTATTAGGGCTCAAGTTAGGGATATTCATTTTTATACTGAATTTACCTTTCTTCTTTTTAGGTTATAAACAAATAGGGAAAACTTTTGCGATTTCAACTTTATATGCGATTTCTGTTTTATCTATTGTCACTATCGTTTTGCATCCAATTGATCCTGTCATACATGATAAATTTTTAGTAACAATTTTTGGTGGGGCTGTCTTAGGTGTCGGTGTCGGTATTGTCTTAAGGTATGGGGGATCCCTCGACGGTACAGAAATCTTATCGATTTTAGTTCATTCGAAAATACCATTTTCAGTTGGAGAAATCGTGATGTTTATTAATTTCTTCATATTTGGTATTGCCGGATTTGTTTTTACGTGGGAGAGTGCTTTATTCAGTGTTGTAGCTTATTTTATCGCTTCTAAAATGATTGACACCGTCTTACTTGGTTTTGATGAATCGAAATCAATATGGATTATTAGTGATGCTTATAAAGAAATAGGAGAAGCTATTAACTCACGTCTCGGTCGTGGCGTCACATATTTAAAAGGAGAAGGCGCTTATACAGGAGAAGATAAGCGTGTCATCTTCTGTGTCATTACACGATTAGAAGAAGCAAAATTAAAAGAGATTGTCATGGCCATTGATGAAACCGCATTCTTATCTATAGGTAATGTTTCTGAAGTTCGTGGCGGTAATCATCGTAAACGTGATATTCATTAATGTTAATGATAAAGGAGGTTAACGATGAAGAAAAAGAAATCACAAATCCCTTTTGGATTACAAGCACATCAAAATAGCCGTTCGCTCATTTATAAAGCATTGTACCAACTCAATGATGTCGTACTAGGCGTTATCTTTTTAATAGGAAGTTTTCTCTTCTTTTCTGATTCAACTGTCTTTGACGGTACCGTTTTATTTGTAATTGGGAGTATTCAAATGATTATCCGTCCTTTGATTGCGATGGTTCACGATTTACATATGGCGATCATCGAGAAACGAGAAGGAGATTAGTCGAATCGCAATGATTATCATCAATGTCATCATTATTTTAGGTTTATTTCTATTAATTGGTTATATGTCTGGGACATACAAAGATGACTGGCTCTTTGTGAAGGCATGTGGTGTCAGTCTTGTCCTTATGGTTACAGCTTTATTATCACTTGCGATAGCGGGCGGTCTTGTTTATATCTTATTCGCTTTTCTATTACATGAAAAAGGGAGTATATTTAATATATTAGTTATTTCTATTTTGGCTGGTGGTTTTTTACAGTTTTTCTTTGTTCGTTATATGATGCGATTGAATGCCTATAACGAAACGTTAATTGAAATTTTAGAGTATTTTATTCAATGGACCACCATACTCTTTACACTTTATCAATTTATTGTTACATCAAAAGGGACGATGGCTTTTATTAGTACCTTAAAAATCAACACACATTCTCTGAATATCGCATTATTGAATATCGTTATCCTACCTGTCCTTCTCATCAGTTGGATCGGGATTGCGATGACGAAAGTTTATATTAAAGATCACTATAAAGATGAATAAACAAAAATGCGACAAGCAGTGGCCCCTCAAAAGACCCTCGCTTGTCGCTTTTATAATTGATTTTTATAGACTAATTTATAAGGGGGGTAGTCTTACCGAAGTGTTGCCGATAGACTTACCGAAGTCTAAATACTTACCATAATTTTTCAACGATATTCGTTTGATTGCGGTCAGGACCTACAGAGAAGATAGAAATATGGACGTTACATAATTCTGAAATACGCTCTAAGTAACGGCGTGCATTTTGTGGTAGTTCGTCTAAACTACGTACACCTGTAATATCTTCAGTCCAACCTGGTAATGTTTCAAAGATAGGTTTACAACGTTTTAAGTCGTTTAAGTTTGCTGGGTATTCCGTAATCTCTTTTCCATCTAATTCATAAGCTGTACAGATTTTAACCTCTTCTAAGCCAGTTAAGACGTCGATAGAGTTGATTGATAAATCTGTAATCCCACTTACACGACGAGAGTGACGTAATACAACGGAGTCAAACCAACCTACACGGCGTGGACGACCTGTTGTTGTGCCATATTCACGTCCGATTTCACGAATATGGTGCCCTTGTTCATCAAATAATTCTGTTGGGAATGGCCCATCACCTACACGTGAAGTGTATGCTTTACATACGCCAACTACTTTTGATACATTTGTTGGCCCTACACCAGCACCAACTGTCACGTTACCCGCTACAGGGTTACTTGATGTTACAAAAGGATATGTTCCGTGATCGATGTCTAACATCACCCCTTGCGCACCTTCAAAAAGAACGCGCTCATCAGCTACAAATGCATCGTCTAACACTTTTGCAGTGTCTGTCACATAAGGTGCAAGACGTTGCCCTGCTTGATAGTATGTCTCAAAGATTTCATCAAATGATGGTGCAGATTGATGAAACATGCCTTGGAAATAATCATTTTTATATTCTAAATTTTCTTTTAAACGTTGTTCGAAAACTTCTCTATCTAATAAATCTGCAACACGAATTCCAATTCTTTGTGCTTTATCTACGTATGCTGGGCCAATACCTTTCTTAGTCGTACCGATTTTATTATCACCACGACGCGCTTCTTCAAGCTCATCTTGCTTAATGTGATAAGGTAGGATGACGTGTGCGCGGTTTGAGATGCGTAAATTATCTGTTGAAATACCTCTTTCATTTAAACCGTCTAATTCTTTTAATAACGCAACAGGATCAACAACTACACCGTTACCAATCACTGCAAGTTTATCTTTATAAAAAATACCAGATGGTACTAAATGTAATTTGTATGTTTCACCATCAAATTTAATGGTATGTCCTGCATTGTTACCACCTGAAAAACGTGTAATAACATCTGCTTGTTCCGCTAAAAAGTCTGTAATTTTACCTTTTCCTTCGTCTCCCCACTGTGTCCCAACAACTACGATTGATGACATAAGAGCACCTCCAAGTTTTCTCAATTAACCAAAGAGTATTCTACCAGTATCACAGTATGATTGCAAATCAAAAAACGAACATTATTGTATCACCTAGATGATGACATCTAGCATATGATATAAAGTAATGCGAAACCTAGAACCATGCGTAATAGAAGCATTGAATGCCATTTCATACAATTTCTAAAATCCTAACTTACGATAAATATAAGCAAAGAAACCAAACTGAAAACCGTACTTTAAAAACAAAAAATTGTTTTTCGTACGGTTTTTAAGCTAATTATTTTTTTATCCCATCTCTGCGTGAGCGTAATCAATATCCGTAAATTTATTGTATTGTTTCATGAAATGCAATTTGACCGTTCCAGTTGGACCGTTACGTTGCTTTGCAATGATAATTTCGATTTCTCCATTCTCATCATTCGTTTGCGGTTCAAAACCACCATCGTCGTCATCATCATCTCCGTCGCCACGATTATAATAATCATCACGATATAAGAATGCGACAATGTCCGCATCTTGCTCGATTGACCCTGATTCACGTATATCACTCATCATTGGTCGCTTATCTTGACGTTGTTCTACGCCCCGTGAAAGCTGACTCAACGCAATCACAGGACATTCTAACTCACGCGCAATCGCTTTAAGCATTCGAGAAATCTCAGAAACTTCTTGTTGACGGTTATCTGATGAACGAGAACCGCTGCCTTGTATTAATTGTAAATAGTCGATTACAATCATGTCCAAACCGTGCTCTTGTTTAAGACGGCGGCATTTCGAACGAATATCCGTAATACGAATCCCTGGCGTATCATCAATAAAAATCTTAGTTCGTGACAATTTCCCCACTGCCACAGTAAATCGATTCCAGTCTTCTTCAGTCATGGTCCCTGTACGCAAACGATTGGAATCGACATTACCAGAACTACAAATCATACGTGTCGCAAGTTGGTCTGCACCCATTTCAAGCGAGAAAATGCCCACTGTATATTGGTCTTCATGTGTCGCAACTTTTTGCGCAATATTTAAAGCGAAGGCAGTCTTACCTACAGAAGGTCGGGCTGCGAGAATAATTAAGTCATTTCGGTTGAATCCTGCCGTCATTTGGTCTAAATCGCGATACCCTGTAGGAATCCCTGGTGTTTGCCCACTATTCTGGTCGAGCTGTTCCGCATTGTCATAAACTTGTCCTAATACGTCACGAATGTCTTTGAAACCATCACTTTCACGTGTAGAAGAGAGTTCTAGAATACGACGTTCAGCATCGTTTAAGACTGTATCCAAATCTAATTCATCGTTATAGCCATCATTCGCAATGCTATCTGCTGTATGAATCAACTTACGTTTAATCGCATTTTTAAAAACGACATCCGTATAATATTGAATATTACGCGTTGTCGGTACATTCGTTGTAATTTCAGCGAGATATTGTGGTCCACCTGCTTCATTCACAACACCTTCTTGTGTTAGTCGATCAAGGACAGTCACAATATCTATATCTTGTCCATCTTCGTTTAAATCCATCATGGCACGGAAAATGTGTTGATGTGCGCCACGGTAAAAAGACTCTGGCAACAACACTTCTTGTGTCGATGACATCAATTCTGGATCTAAAAAGATTGCACCTAAGACAGACTGCTCTGCCTCATGACTGTGTGGCATTCGATTGTGTTCAAACATTTCATCCATGCCGAGGACCTCCTCATATTTGTTACATATCTTAACATATTCTATTATAAACCATACATTCCGGCAATGGTTGTCCGTTAGATGCCGTGATAAAGGGATATGATATAAAAAAGCTGGTGACTCTGTCGTCCCAGCTTTTTCTATGCTTATTGCTCTACAGTGTGTACACGAATTGTACCTTCCACTTCTTTATGAAGTTTAACTGGCACATTTGTATAACCTAGCGCGTGAATACCTTGAGGTAAGTCCATTTTTCGTTTATCTAATTTAATGTTATGTTGCGCTTTAAGTGCTTCAGCAATTTGTTTCGTACTAATAGAACCGAATAATTTGCCGCCTTCACCTGATTTCGCTTTAACTTCGACTTCAAGTTCACTTAATTTTTCTTTTAACGCTTTCGCATCTTCAAGTTCTTGTTGCTTGTCTTTTTCGATACGTTTGTTCTTTTGATCTAATTGTTTAAGGTTTCCAGGTGTTGCTTCAACTGCATAGCCATTTTTAATTAAGAAGTTGTTCGCGTAACCAACTGGTACCTCTTTAACTTCTCCTTGCTTACCTTTACCTTTAACATCTTGTGTGAAAATTACTTTCATGATTCGTCACTCCTATCCATTTGTTCGTTGATCACATGTTGTAATTTTTCAATGGCTTCCTCCACAGTCACACCTTCAAGTTGTGTTGCTGCATTGGTTAAATGACCACCGCCACCGAGTGCTTCCATCGTCAATTGAACATTGAATTCACCAAGTGAGCGCGCTGACATACCAATTAAGTTTTCCTCGCGTCTTGCTACAACATAGGATGCTTCTACTCCATCTAAACTTAACAGTTCATCCGCTGCCTGTGCAACTGTAACTGGATGATAAATTTTTTGATCCGAGCCATGTGCAATCGCAATGCCATTTTCTTGTAGTTTCACAGTACGAATCAACTCTGAACGATTGATATACGTTTCTATGTCATCTTTTAAGAAATGTTGCGTTAATATCGTATCTGCACCGTGTGCACGTAAATAGCTCGCAGCATCGAAAGTACGTGACCCTGTACGCAATGTAAAGTTACGTGTATCGACAATAATACCTGCATACATCACTGTTGATTCGAGTCGCGTCAAACGCTGTTCTGTCGGTTGATACTCGAGTAACTCTGTAACAAGTTCTGCCGTCGAACTTGCATAAGGTTCCATATAAATAAGTAAAGGATTGGAAATAAAGCTTTCACCACGACGATGGTGGTCAATTACGACTTTACGATTGGCTTTATTTAAAATATTTTCATCAATCACCATCTCTGGTTTATGCGTATCTACGATGACTAAAGTCGTTCTAGACGTCATCATATTCCATGCATCATCCGATGTGATGAAACGTTCTTTTAATTCTGGTTTTTCATCAATTTCATCCATCACACGGCGAAGTGTTGGATCGATATCGGAATCATTTAACACAATATAGGCATCAAGATTATTCATCATTGCAAAGCGTGTCACACCGATTGCTGCACCGATAGCATCTAAGTCTGGGCGCTTATGACCCATTACAATCACTTTGTCGCCTTCTAATAATATATCTTTTAATGCGTGAGAAATGACGCGTGCTCTTACACGTGTCCGTTTTTCCATCGGGTCAGTCTTACCGCCATAGAAACGAACATTCCCGTTCATATTTTTAATCGCAACTTGGTCTCCACCACGACCTAATGCCAAGTCTAGACCAGATTGTGACAGTTCTCCAAGGTCAATTAAATTTTCAGAGCCTTCCCCAATACCAATACTGAGTGTCAATTGTGCGCGATAACCCACACTTTTTTCACGAAGCTGGCTCAAAATATCAAATTTCGTATCTTCAATGTCTCGTAAAATACGACGATTCATATAGGCAATAAATTGATCGGAACTGTACCTTTTGAAAAAGACATCGTGTTCCTGTGCCCATCGACTAATCACACGAGTGACCATAGAGTTGATTTCTGAACGTTGTGTATCATTCATATTTTGCGTTAACTCATCATAGTTATCCAAGAACAACGTTGCAATAATTGGCTGTTGATCATCGTAAGCTTGTTGTATTTCAGCTTCTTCAGTTGAATCTAAGAAATACAAAATTCCTTCATCTTCTGAATACTTCACGCGATAATGGTATGCACCATCTTGCATCTCTATCTCTCTTGCTTTTTCAAGCTGCTTTAAAATATTAGGATAGATTTCATTAATAGGATCCGAAATCACATTGCGATCAAAACGTTCGGTCATAAAAGGGTTGACCCATTCTATCCGATCATTTTCATCCAATACGATTAAGCCCATAGGCATCGTTTTGGCAGCTCTATCACTTGCGAGCGACACCTTTCCGCTCAAATCATCTAAATAACGATCAAAGCGGCGATACAGCCGTCTAAAAATGAACAAACTGACGATGAGCATCACAAAAACAATGATAGCAGCTATAAAAGCCAAAAAGCGATTAAAGAAAAAGGACACACCTACAATAATCAATGCTGTCATCGTAATTACAAGGAATGGAACGATCAGTGCTTTCTTCATTGAATGACGGTTCATCTTGTTTGTCACCTCTTATCGTTTTTAATCATACTTTTTAAATTTAACCCAAGATCTAATAAACCAATCAAACGTGTCATTGGATAAAAAATAATACCTAACACAATAAAGATGACAGACACAGCAACTGGCATTCGTTTTATTGTAGTAAAGTAATGTATAAAACTTAAACCTTGAATGACTAATAAGAAACCTAATACAATTTGAAAATTAATACCGATACTATTGATTGTTGTGGCAGGTTCTGTTGTCACACTGAACAACAACGCAATGGCGTAAATAATAAATAGAGAACGTTTCATTTGCCATAAATATAATGGACGAAAAACAGGCGTTGCAATTTTGAATTTACGTAAGATTGGAAAGATAATCATCAACGTGATGATTAAATAAATTGCAATCGTCACAACAATCATAGCTGGCAATTGAACTGCCAACTGATGCACAGAGTTATTTAAAACCTCTCTTGCCTGTTGATCTAAATTTTGCATCTCAATCATTTGATTAACGATTTTTTGATAAGGCTCTAATAACACTTGTGCATATGGTAATTGTTTTAAACCTTGCAAAATCATGATAGCACCGATTGTAATGATGCTCGTCACAAGTGTTGCGACATACAAAATATGTTCTTTTGAGGCACGTTGCTTAAGCAATTGTGCAATCACTGCACTCAATGCTAATAAAATGATCATAAAGGTCATTACAAACAAGTCGCCCGTTAATGTTGAGAGTAATATCGTAATTAAAGTAGCCAATCCAAAAGAATGAATGGAACGGTACCATAATATGATTCCTGGTAAGGTTGCAAAACATGCGATAATCATTACTGACCAAGGCATAAAATGCAGTACTAAAGCTACCGCTAATAGAACAATTGTACCTACTAGGGTTTCTTTAGGCTTGATTTTAGAAAACAAAGACGCCACTTCCAAACTAATTTATTCTATAACTTCTATTTTACAAGCTTTGTAATATGAATACAATTTGTGTTGATTAGATGACATATCTTTACATCTCCTCAAACACAAAGAAAAGCTATATTTTAGCTATTATCCCTAAAATACAGCTTATTGTCTAGTATTTCTAGTTTACGCAATTATAACAAATAGATAACATTATCGTCTAAAATTAGCGTCGAAATCGCGAAACTTTTAAGAAATGATATAAATAGGGCGCCCAGTCATTAAAATTAAGCAAAAAGCCATCATGCCCAACATTATCAGGCACAAAAAAATGACGATGGTATTTGAAGTGCTTACCAAGTGCAGCAACTTGATCATCGGGGTACAACAAATCATCGGTAAAACCAAGTGTCAGCACTTTTGTATTCAATGATTGATACACCTTGTCCACATTTTCTCTTCCTCTATAAATATCATGGCTATCCAAGACGTCTAGCAATGTTAAATAGCACTGTAAGTCAAATTGTTCTTTAAATTTATCACCTTGATATTTTTGATATGTGACGACTTCATCAGGTGTAAAACGGGCTTCATAGCTTTTAGATGATCGATACGTCAGGAAACCGAGTTGACGCGCAATACTTAAACCTTCTTTACCTGCTATGTGAATGGCTTGTCTCGCAATTTCATTAAATGCACGGCTATACGAAGATGTCTTTGCGGTCGCTGCAAGAATCACTGCTTTTTCTACTTCAAATTTATGCCGATAAAGGAGCTCAAGTGCTTGCATACCGCCTAAAGAACCGCCTATGAGTACATCAATTTTACGGAAGCCTAAAGCTTCAATTCCTTTTTCAAGCGCATGGGCAATATCGCGCATTGTAAGGTGCTGAGGAAAATTTTGATCTGTTACACGTGAGCTAGAACCGAATGGACTACCGATAACATTAAAAGTAAGAAACTGATAATCATGAAGCGGCATGTAACCCCCATCAATAATCTCACGCCACCACCCTGGATTTTCCTCTGTTCCATATGTTAAATGGTTGCCTGTCAACGCATGACAAACAAGCACTAAAGGTTGACCTGGGTAACCTACATGTTCATATTGAAGCTTTAAATTTTCAATTTTCTCTCCAGATTCAGTTGTAAAAGCGCCTAACTCTAATGTGTCAACTCGATAATTCATCATTTTAGTATGCCCTCCCTCTAAAATTCAAAAAAGGTTGTATTTCCGAAATAACGGTAATACAACCTTTGTAAGCACATCTATGTTAACTTATCATCCGCAATGGTTGGTTGTAGCACCGTACTTATCAATAAGTGGTTGCTGAAGCGTCACAGGGCCAAATCCCTCAACTTCTCTTAATAAGTATATTTTTGTTTTTTATCATACCTCATTCATTATCGACATGCAAACGATTATTAGAATAATCCGGCTATTCTCAATAATGCGACACTAATCATACCTACAATAACTGTTATTGTTAAACTTCTAAGCCAAAAAGCACTAATAACAGTGGGTATTAGCGCTAAGGCAAAGTTCCAGTTTAATGTATAACCCATCACACCTTTTTGTTGCTGGATTAAACCATCCACGACTAAAGCTGTGAAAAGGGTGATTGGAATAAAAGTGAGCCATTTTAAAACTTTATCAGAAAGCTGTACACGAGAAATCATCACAAGCGGTGTAATACGTAAAAGTAAAGTGACAATTCCCGAACCTATAATTGCCAATAAGATATAAAGTGTCATCGATCAATCACCATCCCTATTGCTGCAGTGATAGTAGACGCGAATAAAATTGCTAAATAGGAAGACATGACCATACTTAGCGATAACATCATAACAATGACAATCAGCATCAATAACAAATAAGTACGCATCTTTGACTTGGTGATTCCTTCAAATTGTGCAATCGTTAAAAATACAAACATCGCTATAATGGCATAATCTAAACCAAATGCATCTGGATTTTTAAAAAAGTTGCCAAGTAACGCCCCCAAAATAGAGACAAAAATCCAAAATAAGTAGGCTGTTAAATTTAGTCCATACATCCAATTACGTGTTATGGGGAGACCTTTTGAATGAGGCGTTATGGCCACAGCAAAAGTCTCATCAGTGAGTAACGCGCCTACCCCAACTCTATGAAGTAAACTTTCCTGCTTAAAATTATTTGCTAGTGTCATACTCAATAGGAACATGCGACTATTTACGATTAACGTTGTCAGTACAATAATCCAAACTGGTGTATGAACAACCATTAAAGCGACAATAATAAACTGAGCAGCTCCGGCATAAACAAGCATCGATAACATCACGATTTCAAGTAAGCCAAAACCAGAAGCAACACCGACAACGCCAAAGGAAAATCCTATCCCTGCATAGCCTAACAAAGTTGGAATACATTCTTGTACGCCTTGCTTAAAAGTTGTATGCGACACCATGACACATCCCTTCTAAAAAAATTAATCTTATTATAATACAAGATTATCAAATTCTCTATCAGGTTAGTCTAACGTCATAGTGTCCGAAGTCTAACGATTGTATTAAAAAGGCTTAACAAAGGGGTTTAAAAAAAATTTTCAGATTTTTTAACTGTTGTAAAAGCTGTTATAATATCATTTTATCTATTTACATGCTCAAAAATAGAGCGAGACAGAAACCATTTTGATTTCGTTGTCTCGCTCTAACAAATATCAAGACGTATATTTCTTAAACGCCAATTCAAATTTTATATCATTAATAAAACGATAATCTTAATTATCCTTCTACAACTGTTTCAAGGTTAAGTTCGATTTTAACTTTTTTACCTATAAAGACACCGCCTGTTTCTAAAGGTGCATTATAAGTAAGACCGTAGTCTTCGCGGTTAAGTTCACCTTTTAAGGTGAACCCTGCATTTGTATCGCCACTTAGAGGGTTTTTACCTGAACCATTGACATAAAGCTCGAATTCCTCATCTTGAGTATGTCCTTTAAATGTCACTTCAACTTGTGCTTTGTAGTGATCTCCCGCTGGCTCAATCGCTTTCGTTGTAAATTTAATTTCTGGGTATTGTTTTGCATCAAAAAAGTCTTCACTTTGTAAATGGTCATCTCGATCTCTCACATACGTATCGATAGAGTTCACTTGAATTGTACCTTTAGCTTGTAAAGATGTCGGCTGATCTAAATCGCCTTCAATCTCAAATTGGTAGTCATGAAATTGACCTTTCAATGTATTCACCATCATATGTTGAATCGCAAAACCGACATGACTATGTGCTGGATCAACTTTAAAATGTGCCATTAAAATACCTCCTTAAAAAATACGCATTTCTAGAGTATTTACCCTAAAGATGCGTATTCAATCATCTCACAATTATTTTGGTTCAATCACAGTTTGACCGCCCATAAATGGCACTAACGCTTCTGGTACAGTAATCGTACCGTCTTCATTTTGATAGTTTTCAACAATAGCCGCAAATGTACGACCTACCGCTAAACCAGAACCATTCAATGTATGAACATATTCAGGTTTCGCATCTTTATCACGTTTAAAACGGATGTTAGCACGACGCGCTTGGAAGTCTGTACAGTTTGAACAAGAGCTAATTTCTTTATAGTCATTGTAACTTGGTAACCAAACTTCTAAATCATATGTTTTACTTGCACCAAATCCGATATCTCCCGTACACAAGATGACACGGCGATAAGGTAATTGAAGTGCTTCTAGAATCGCTTCAGCATTAGTCGTCATTTCTTCTAAAGCATTCCATGAGTCTTCTGGCTTCTCAATTCTAACCATCTCTACTTTATTAAATTGATGTAAACGAATGAGTCCACGTGTATCACGGCCGGCAGAACCCGCTTCACTTCTAAAACATGCAGATTGACCTGTGAATTTTTCAGGTAAGACACCTGGCTGGATAATTTCATCTCTATAATAATTTGTCAATGGCACTTCTGCTGTTGGAATTGTATAGAGAGCTTCTTTTTCTACTTTAAATAAATCTTCTTCAAATTTTGGTAATTGTCCTGTGCCATACATTGCTTTAGCATTTACAAGTTGAGGTACCATCATTTCTGAATAACCATGTTGTGTCGTATGCATCGTAATCATAAAGTTCATTAAAGCACGTTCTAATTTCGCGCCATCATTTGTTAAGTATACAAAGCGTGCTCCTGATACGCGTGCTGCACGGTCAAAGTCAGCCATTTTTAAAGTTTCTACAAGATCCCAATGGGGTTTCGCTTCAAAATTAAATTCGCGTGGTGTGCCCCATTTTTTCAACTCAACATTTTCACTGTCATCTTTACCTTCAGGGACATCATCGTGAATAAGGTTAGGGATACGAGAAAGTTTGTCTTTTAATGTATCGTCAACTTCTTTAAGTTGTGCATCGATCGCTTTAATTTTCTCCCCTACTTCACGTTGTGCTTTGATCGCATCATCTGCATTTTCTTTGTTTCGTTTTTTTTCTGCGATTTGTTGTGATGCTTTATTACGCTCTGCTTTTAAATCTTCTGTTTGTTGAATCAAGTCACGACGTTGTTGATCTAAAGTCAAAACTTCTTCCACAACAGCAGGATCCATACCTCTTAAAGCAATTTTCTCTTTAACTTTTTCCTTCTCACTTCTAAATAATTTAATGTCTAACATATGCCAACTTCCTTTCACAAGTTTTTTAAAATTTAAGATGAGGAAACATCACGAAAATAAAAAACCACATCCCTCAACACAAGGGACGTGGTTTTGACGCGTTGCCACCCTATTTAACAGACATCTTCATATGTCTGCACTCTTACAAAAGTTAACGGTTTGACCCGAATTGTTTCTATACGTGGATAGATTTCATATAGTGCCGTACATTTGTTTTCACCAACCACAAACTCTCTAATTCCATTCCTATATTACTTATTCCACAAACAATGTACTCTATTAATTTACATTTAATATATCAAAGAAAAATTTGAATAGCAAGCTTATTTCTGATATGCCACATTTTGTAAATAATTTGCTACATTTTCAATATCTCGATGGAATTGACGATCTTCTTTGATTGAAGGGACGATTTTACGTAAATCCGTAAACTTTTCATAGGTTTTAGGCGATAATTGAGATACATTTTTCAACTCTACGGCTTGAAGCGCAATAATTGCCTCAATTGCGATAACACGACGTACATTTTCTAGAATTTGATAACCATGGCGTGAGGCGATCGTTCCCATTGATACATGGTCTTCTTGGTTAGCTGACGATGGGATAGAATCGACACTCGCTGGATGCGCTAATGTTTTATTCTCTGATACTAGGCTGGCTGCAGCATATTGCATAATCATTGCACCACTTTGTAGACCTGGTTCAGGACTTAAGAAAGGAGGTAGCCCACCATTCAATTGTGGATTAACTAATCGTTCAAGACGTCTTTCAGACACATTACCGAGTTCACTTGTTCCAATTTTTAAAAAGTCGAGTGCAAATGCGACAGGTTGACCGTGAAAGTTACCACCAGAAATTACGAGGGTTTCATCATTTTCATCAAAGATAAGCGGATTATCATTTGCCGCATTCATTTCAAATTCTAATTTTTCACGTACATAATTGAAGACTTGAAAGCTGGCCCCATGAATTTGAGGAATACAACGTAATGTGTAAGGATCTTGGACACGAATTTCCCCTTGGCGTGTAGTCAATTGGGAACCTTCCAGCCAGTCTAACATCCGTCCTGCTACCGCGACTTGTTCCTCGAAATTACGCACTCTATGCACCGCTTCATGATATGCATCTGTTATACCATTCAAAGCTTGATGTGTTAAAGCAGCTACCCATTCTGCTTGATATGCAAGACTCTCTGTCTCAATAAATGTAATCACACCTTGTGCAGTCATGGCTTGTGTTCCATTTATCAATGCTAAGCCTTCTTTAGCTTGAAGTGCCAAAGGAGCACGGTCAAGGCGTTTTAAGACATTCGAGCTGTCTAAAATCTCACCTTGATATTCAACTTTGCCTTCCCCGATTAAAGATAAAGCGAGATGAGACAATGGTGCTAAATCACCCGATGCACCTAAAGAACCTTGTTGCGGAATCACTGGAATAATCCGATTATTAATAAAAAAGACAAGCTGATCAACAAGGTCGGTTGTGACACCAGAATGACCTTTCAATAAAGTATTAAGACGCAAGACCATCATTACTAAAGCGACGCGTTGTGCAAAAGGTTGACCGACCCCACAAGCATGTGAACGAATCAGGTTGACTTGTAATTCATTATACTTTTGTTGATCAATTAATACGTCACTGAATAACCCAAAGCCTGTCGTAATCCCATATACTGTTTCCTTATTTGCAATAATGCGCTCCACAATCGCACGACTTCTTTTGACACGCGCATGTGCCTCTTCACTAATTTCAATTTGATCTCCAGTAGCTAGAAATTGGCGAATCGCTTCAATTGTGAGTTGATCCCCATTTAGACGTAAAGTCATCATTATCCACCCCTATCATATATTAGCTTTTGATGCGCATCGGACATCTTTTAGCTCGTCTACTCAATTTTGATGCTGTCCCATCCCCATCACACTTAATAATCAGTATAGGATTCTTAAATCGCTTAAACAATAGTTTTCATAATATTCGTAACATGGTATTAAATTAATCTTTTAACGTGTTAAACAAATGAGAAGAAGCTTAATCATCCATTTTAGTACAAGGATGAACTGGAGACGAGATTCATTTGAGGATAGCGATATATCAATTCTATTCCGCATTTTGAGCTCAAAATGATAAAAATATCTAAAGGCTAACCGCATGACATCAGCCTTTCCTATTATCGGTAAGCATGACCGCATTCTAGAAGCTTTGAATTGGTATTGACGAAAGTACAAACCAGGTATAATATATCTTGTTGTAATAATGGAAATTCCAGATAGGAGGGTCACAAACGTGAAAACATTGTCAGCTGTCAGCATACCTAAACGTAAGCGTGATACGCATAAAGGAGATTACGGTCGTATACTTTTAATTGGTGGCAATGCCAATCTTGGTGGTGCGATTATGATTGCAGCACGTGCGTGTGTTTACAGTGGTGGTGGATTAATTACAGTCGCAACACATCCAACAAATCATGTTGCACTTCATTCTCGCTGTCCAGAGGCTATGGTCATTGATATTAATGATACGAAAAAACTGACAAAGATGATTGAAGTTTCAGATTGTATTTTAATTGGTCCAGGTTTGGGTCTTGATTTTAAAGGCAATAATGCTATGACATTTCTTTTACAAAATATTCAACCCCACCATACGCTCATTGTGGATGGCGATGCGATATCAATTGTAAGTAAATTAAAACCTGAAATTCCAGCTTGCAATGTCATCTACACACCACATCAGAAAGAGTGGGAGCGTTTGAGTGGCATTCCAATAGAAGAACAAACTTATGAACGAAACCGAGAAGCCGTCGATCGTCTTGGGGGCACAGTTGTCCTAAAGAAACATGGAACAGAAATTTTCTTTAAAGACGAAGAATATCAATTACAAATTGGCAACCCTGCGATGGCGACAGGCGGAATGGGGGATACCCTTGCTGGAATGATAACAAGCTTTGTAGGTCAATTTGACAATCTTGTTGATGCAATTACCAGTGCCACATACACACATAGTTATATAGGAGAAAAACTTTCTCAGGAGATGTATGTTGTACCCCCTTCAAGAATGATTGACGAAATTCCATACGCAATGAAACAATTGGAAGATTAAAATATCATTCTTCGTTAATGCATGAAGTGGTCGAAATCCTTTGATGCTGTTTTCATGACTCTGTTCAATTAAAAAAGAAGCGGCGGTGATTCCCAATAGAATCATCGTCGCTTCTTAATTTATCTGATTTTATTCATCTTCATTTTCAATATCTTCATTAACGCGATCCATAAAATCTTGTCTTAACGTTTCTCGTTCTTCTGTGTCGTTGTAGCTCACTTCAGGCGCTTCTGTATGAATTGTAGCACCAGGTACATCGTCTTCAATAACAGTCTCTGTCTCTGATTCTAGTTCATCATTTTCCGCTTCAAGATTTTCTGGTTCTTTTTTCACTTTAGCCACTGTAGATACAAACTGTTCATCATCTAGGCGAATTAAACGTACACCTTGAGCCATACGTCCATTCACTGAAATATCGCTCACTTCCATACGAATAATCACACCTTGGTTTGTAACAACCATTAAATCTTCATCACCTTCAACAGTTGCAATACATACGAGTTGACCGTTTCGCTCTGTCAATTTGGCAGTTTTAACACCCATACCACCACGGTTAGACAAACGGTACTCTTCAATAGAGGTACGCTTACCGTAACCTTTTTCAGTGACTACTAAAATCTCATCATTACTTTCTTCATTCGTAACGCCTAAGCCAATAACCTCGTCACCATCGCGAAGCTTAATCCCTTTGACACCCGCTGCGATACGACTCATGGAACGAACATCTGTCTCTTTAAAACGGATAAGAGAGGCATCTGCTGTACCAATCAGAATATGTTTTTCGCCATCAGTTAAACGTACAGCTACTAACTCATCATCATCTCTAAATTTAATCGCAATCTTACCATTACGATTGATACGGTTAAAGTTACTCAATGCAGAACGTTTAATTAAACCTTTTTTCGTTACAAATACAAGGAAGTCTTCTTCAGACTCTAAATCTTTAACAGCAATCATTGTGCTGATATTTTCGTCACTTTCAAGTTCTATCGCGTTAACAATAGGAATACCTTTAGACTGACGTGAGAGTTCTGGCACTTCATAACCTTTGAGTTTGTAGACCCGACCTTTATTCGTAAAGAACAAGATATGGTCGTGTGTACTCGTTGTAACCAACTGACTCACAAAATCATCTTCTAACGTATTCATACCTTGTACACCACGACCGCCACGATTTTGTGAGCGATATGTTGATGCTGGTAAACGTTTAATATAGTTATTATGACTCAGTGTAATAACGATTTGTTCTTCTGGAATAAGATCTTCATCTTCAAGTTGATCTATACCGCCAAGTTGAATTTCAGTACGTCTATCATCGCCATATTTTTCTTTGATTTCTGTAAGCTCTTCACGAACAAGTGCTAATAACTTCTCTTCATCTGCTAAGATTGCTTCTAATTCTTCAATATAGGCAAGAAGTTCGTTATATTCGTTTTCAATTTTATCTCGTTCTAAGCCTGTCAGACGTCTTAAACGCATATCAAGAATTGCTTGTGCCTGACGTTCAGAAAGTTCAAAACGTGATTGTAAGCTTTCCATTGCCACTTTATCTGTTTCAGATTCTCGAATAATTGTAATAATCTCATCGATATGGTCTAGTGCAATTCTTAAACCTTCTAGTATATGAGCACGGTCTTTTGCTTTACGTAAGTTATAAGCTGTGCGACGACGAACTACTTCTTTTTGGTGCTCTAAATAGTGATATAACGCTTGTTTCAAGTTAATTAATTTCGGTCTACCGTTAACGAGCGCAATCATATTAACACCAAATGAAGTTTGAAGGGGCGTTTGTTTATACAAGTTGTTCAATATTACACTTGCATTCGCATCTTTACGAATATCAATAACGATACGAACCCCTGTACGTAAACTCGTTTCATCACGTAAATCTGTGATGCCTTCAATTTTTTTATCGCGTACTAATTCAGCAATTTTTTCAATCATGCGTGCTTTATTGACTTGGAATGGAATTTCCGTCACAACAATACGTTCACGGCCTCCACCACGTGATTCAATTTCAGCTTTTGCTCTCATAATAATAGAGCCACGGCCTGTTTCATATGCACGTCGAATACCACTTTTACCTAGAATTAAGCCTGCCGTTGGAAAGTCTGGGCCTTGAATATTTTCCATTAATTCATTAATGGTAATTTCTGGATTATGACTTAAACTTAGGACACCATCAATGACTTCGCGCATATTATGTGGTGGGATATTCGTTGCCATACCTACCGCAATCCCTGAAGCTCCGTTAACCAATAAATTTGGGAAACGTGAAGGTAATACACTTGGTTCCCGTTCATTTCCATCATAGTTATCAATAAAATCAATCGTATCTTTATTAATATCACGCAACAGTTCTAAGGCAAGTTTTGTCATACGCGCTTCAGTGTAACGCATTGCTGCTGCGCCGTCACCATCCATAGAACCAAAGTTACCTTGTCCATCTACAAGTGGATAACGATAGCTGAAATCCTGTGCCATACGGACCATTGCTTCATAAATAGAAGAGTCCCCATGTGGATGATATTTACCCATTACATCCCCTACGATACGGGCAGATTTTTTATACGGTTTGTCTGGCGTCATACCTTGCTCATTGAGGCCGTATAAAATACGACGATGTACAGGTTTTAAACCATCTCTGACATCTGGCAAAGCACGAGACACAATAACACTCATGGCATAATCCAAAAACGATTCTCGCATCTCTTTGCTGATATTACGTTCATTAATTCTTGATTCAGGTGTTTCAGCCATCAAGATATCCTCCTTCTCATTTTCCAATTCTCATTCTAGAAATCTAGGTTGGCATATACGGCATTATCTTCAATGAACTGACGACGATTTTCGACGACATCGCCCATCAACATTTCAAATGTCTGATCCGCTTCGATTGCATCATCTAAAGTCACTTGAAGCATTGCACGGTTTTCAGGATTCATTGTTGTTTCCCATAATTGGTCTGCGTTCATTTCCCCTAAACCTTTATAACGTGCAATTGACCATTTTGGCGTTGGATTAAGTCTTTCTTTTAATTTATCCAATTCGCGGTCATTAAAGACATAATATTTTTGTTTCCCTTGTGTTAACTTGTACAATGGCGGTTGTGCGATATAAACATAACCAGCTTCAATAAGTGGGCGCATAAAACGATAAAAGAACGTCAATAAAAGCGTCCGAATATGCGCACCATCGACATCCGCATCAGTCATAATGACAATCTTGTGGTAACGGGCTTTTGAGATATCGAACTCTCCGCCGATACCTGTTCCAAATGCAGTGACCATTTGACGAATTTCGTTGTTATTCAAAATCTTATCTAAACGTGCTTTTTCAACGTTTAAAATTTTCCCTCTTAAAGGCAATATTGCTTGCGTACGTGAGTCTCGACCTGATTTTGTAGACCCCCCGGCAGAGTCACCCTCTACTAAGAAAATCTCACTTTCAGATGGATCTTTACTTGAGCAGTCTGCTAACTTACCTGGTAAGCTTGAAATATCAAGTGCAGACTTACGACGTGTGACTTCACGCGCTTTTTTCGCAGCGATACGTGCGCGAGAAGCCATAATACCTTTTTCGATAATAATTCGTCCAATTTGTGGATGCTCATATAAGAAACGTTCAAAAAGCTCCGAGAATACGCGGTCAACAATTTGACGAACCTCAGAGTTGCCTAATTTTGTTTTTGTTTGTCCTTCAAACTGAGGATCTCCATGCTTGATGGAAACGATAGCAGTTAAACCTTCTCTCGTATCTTCACCTGACAAGCGTTCTTTCTCATCTTTGATTAACTTATTTTGAGATCCATAATTATTTAATACTCTCGTTAACGCACGTTTAAAGCCATCTTCATGCGTCCCACCTTCATATGTGTGGATATTATTCGCGTAAGTCAGTAAATTTGTCGCAAAACCACTGTTATATTGAATAGCGATTTCGACTTCAATGTCATCGCGTGTCTCATGAACATAAATAGGTTCTTCATGTAATGGCTCTTTATTCTCGTTTATAAGCTCGACATACGACTTTATTCCACCTTCATAGTGGTAACTATCCTCACGAATTTCTTCTTCGTCACGCTCGTCTCTGAGCGTAATACGGATACCTTTATTTAAAAAGGCTAATTCACGAATACGTTTTTGCAAAGTTTCATAGTTATACACTGTCGTTTCTTGGAATATCGTGCCATCTGCCTTAAAACGAATCACTGTCCCTGTTTGGTCTGTATCACCAATTTGTTTCAAATCAAATGCAGGTACACCCATGTGGTAGGCTTGATGATGAATACGTCCATTTCTATGAACGTAAACTTCTAACGTCTCACTCAATGCATTTACAACAGATGAACCTACACCGTGTAAACCACCTGAAACTTTATAGCCACCGCCGCCAAATTTCCCACCAGCGTGTAATACAGTTAAAATAACTTCTACAGCAGGACGTCCCATTTTTTCTTGAATATCGACAGGAATACCGCGTCCATTATCTGTAACTTTAATCCAATTGTCTTTTTCGATGATCACTTCAATATCATCTGCATATCCTGCAAGTGCTTCATCAATACTGTTATCGACAATTTCCCAAACAAGATGATGTAGACCACGTTCTGAAGTAGAACCAATATACATACCTGGTCGCTTACGTACCGCTTCAAGTCCTTCTAAAACTTGAATCTGACTCGCACCATAATTTTCCGAGTTGTTCACATCAGCCAATGCTTCCCACCTTCACTTTCTTCCTACTGCTTAATATTTCCTTGTGCAATTTGATATATCTTCGCGTTTTTCATTATTTCATGATCAATACCATCTACCGAAGTGGTTGTCACAAATGTTTGAACTTTATGCTGAATTGTACTTAAAAGATGCGTTTGACGTGCATCATCTAGTTCACTTAAAACGTCATCAAGTAATAAAATGGGGTATTCCCCCACTTCTTGATTCATTAATTCAATTTCTGCTAACTTAATCGAAAGCGCTGTTGTCCGTTGCTGACCTTGAGAGCCATAAACTTGTGCGTCCATGCCATTCACTTGAAAAGCTAAATCGTCACGGTGTGGTCCATTTAAACTCACACCGCGCTCGATTTCACGATTCTGGTGACTTTGAAGGTCTTCGAGTACTTTTTGAATTAAGACTGCCTCTGCTTGCGAGGTGTCTTCAATTTTGATACTAGGTAAATATTTTAATGTCAAAGCTTCGCGACCATTCGTAATACCTGAATGAATGGGCTCTGCTAAAGTTTCTAGTTCTGCAATAAATTGTGCTCTGCGTTGTGTCACTTTCACTGCATATTCAGCAAATTGCTGATTCAGTACTTCTAACATCGTTGTATCTTTTGTCTGTTTCAATTGCAGCTGCTTTAAATAGTGATTGCGTTGTTTCAAAATACGTTGATATTGCGATAAATCATTTAAATATAAATTTGAAATTTGCCCAAGTTCCATATCGATAAAACGTCTTCTCACTTGTGGTGCGCCTTTGACAATATTTAAGTCTTCAGGCGCAAAAAGGACCACATTCAAATGGCCTATATACTGCGTCAAACGACTTTGCTCTAAATGATTTACTTTTACCTTTTTACCTTTTTTCGTGATAAACATTGTGAGCGGCATCGTACCATGGCGAAAACTGAGCTCACCCTCTATTTTAGCATACTCAGTATTAAAACGAATTAATTCCCTATCATTCGTCGTACGATGACTCTTCGCTAAGGCTAAGGTGTAAATAGATTCCAATAGATTGGTTTTTCCTTGTGCATTTTCACCAATTAAAATATTGACTTCAGGATGACATTGAAGCAATATCTCTTCGTAATTTCGATAGTTTTCTAATTGGAGTGTTTTAAGTTTCATTGCTCACCGAATTTGATGATATATGAACCTACTTCAGGAATTTCTATACGGTCCCCGTCATGTAACTTTTTGCCACGACGCGATTCATGCTCGCCATTCAAGAAAACATCATATTCACTTAAAAACCACTTCGCTTGTCCTCCTGATTCAATGATGCCTTCATAGTTTAAAAATTGTCCTAAAGTGAGTTCACCATCAACAATTACTTCCTCAGCCAATTTAATCACTCCATTCATATTTGCTCACCTATATATTATACCGTTTTATCGCAAAAATTTCATGTACAGAAGGCAATTTTCGAGTAAAAGTTTCATGTGGAACAAATGATGAATGACCCATCATGTGTTAGGACTTTTGATCCTTAATCACTTGATCAATTTTAGATTTAATCGTGTCAAAATCCGTAGTATCTTCTATCGGTTCACCGTTGATATATAACGATGGCACTTGTGGCACTTTATACTTTTTAGCTAAGTTATTATCGTTTTGCGCTTTTTTAGCGATTTCTCCATTTTTGTCTCGATAAGCCGAAGTAATCTTTTCTAATTGTTTAGGTGACAAGTCTAATTTTTTTAGCTGTTGTTGAATAAAATTATCTGTTAACCAATGTTTTGTAGTCACGTCATCTTTATTCGATGGTTGACCTTGATATAAAAGTTTGTGAAACGCCCAATATTGGTTCGGCGCAATCTGATTTACTGCTAATGCAGCTTTTGCACTTAATTCAGACTCTTCTCCATGTATTAAAACGTTAACGTAGCGAAATTGTACTTTTTGCGTATCAATAAATTCTTTTTGTAGTTGTGGCTTAATGTTACGTTCAAATGCACCACAATAAGGGCATTTAAAATCACCATATTCCACAATTACAATTTTATTCTCTTTTGCGCCTTGATGTGGTTTTGATTGGGTATCTGTCACCATTTCTTTTTCATTTTGACGCGCTGCATTAGGGTCTGAATTATGTGTACTCATTCTAATAATGATTGCTATTACAATTGCGAGTACCACTATAATTGTTAAAATTAAAGGCCATTTACTTTTCATATTCCAATCCTCCATCACATTATCTTTTAATTATACTAAAATCAGGCTGCTTTGAATATTACACGCGCGAACGATTCAAATGACTTTATTTTTTTACTAACTTTACGTATGGAAACTGAGCTATTAAGTCACACAAAAAACGCAGTTGGTTAAGTCCAACTGCGTTTTGTATCATAGGCTTTTTAAATTATTTAGTAAGTACGTATCGGTAAAATTAATTGTGTAACGGTGTCATCATCTTTTGGTTTTAAAATAAATGGTTTCATCGTACCGAAAAATTCGACTTCAACTTCGTCATTATCGATCGCTTTTAAAGCATCCATCATGTATTTAGAGTTAAAAGATATTTTTAAGTTGCCACCTTCAACCTCGTTTGCAGTAACTTCTTCCTTCACTGTCCCAATTTCAGGTGATGTAGATGAAAGTTCCACTTGCTCATCGCCTGCACTTAATTTAATGACATTGTTACCACCTTCTCTTGCTAAAAGAGAAGCACGATCAATGGCATGATAAAAATCAGAATTATCTAATGCTAATTTGATCTCATAGTTTTCTGGGAATAAGCGTGATGTATCAGGATAGTGTCCCTCTAGTAAGCGTGAAATAAAGTTTACATTACCAACACGGAATAATACTTGGTTTGATGCAAAGAAAATATCAATATGCTCTTCGCTTTCTGTCATAATTTTATTTAATTCTGCTAAAGCTTTACCTGGAATAATGACATTTTTATCACCAATTTCTTCGTCTTCAAGTTTCAACTTTCTTACAGCCAAGCGGTGTGAATCAGTCGCTGTGCATATTAATTCATTTTCTTGTATAAGCCAGTTTACACCTGTAAGAACTGGACGTGTTTCTGAGGTGGACACTGCGAAATTAGTTTGTGCAATCACGTTTTTCAATACTTTGACTGGTAATTGCAATGCATCTTCACTAGATACTTGTGGTAACAATGGATATTGATCAGGGTCTAAACCACTTAAATTGAACTCAGAATGACCTGATGTAATCAATGTTTGAAATTGTTCGTTTGTAGAAAGCTTAACTTCTCGACCTGGTAATTTCTTAATAATGTCAACGAAGAAACGCCCTGGCAATACGACAGAACCTGGCTCTGTCACATTAACAATTTCTTCTCCATCAACTTGATTCGGGATTGTAATTTCAATTGATATCTCTGAATCTGATCCAGTTAAGACAATGCCTTCGTTTTTGGCATCAATTTTAATACCTGTCAATATTGGTAATGTCGTTCTTGGTGAAATGGCTTTTAATGTATCGTTTAATTGAGTGATAAAATAATCTCTTTGGATAGAAAACTCCATCATTCTATAAACTCCTTTCAGTCGTTTATAATAGTTATAGTTATTATTTAAAGTCGTAATCATAGTCATAGGGGCTGTGGATTAGTGGATAACTCATAAAATTGATTGATATCAAAGGTTATTCACATGTGGATAAGTTGTGTATGATGTGTACAACTTTTGCCCACTATCCACAAATCAACTTCTGATCTCTTTTTCAATACCTTCTATTTCTTGTCGTAATGTAGGGTCATTTTCGATATCTTTTTTTATTTTATCATGCGCATGAATGACTGTCGTATGATCGCGTCCTCCAAATTCCTCTCCAATTTTTGGTAGAGAAAAAACAGTTAGCTCTCGCGATAAGTACATCGCGATTTGTCTTGGATAGGCAATCGATTTTGTACGTTTCTTTGCTGCAAAGTCTTCAATACGTACGCCGTAATACTCACCAACAACTTTTTGAATATCTTGAATCGTAATTTTTTTAGATTTTGTAACTTGAATAATATCCTTTAAAGCATCAGAGGTTAATTCGGTCGTAATCGGTTTACCTTGTAATTTTGAATATGCGAGTACACGCGTTAAAGCACCTTCAAGTTCACGAATATTCGTTTGAATTTGATTTGCGATATAAGTTAAAGATTCGATAGGAATATCTAGATTTTCTTCTTCTGTTTTCTTTTGTAAAATGGCCATCCGTGTCTCAAAATCTGGTGGTGTGATATCAACGATTAACCCCCATTGGAAGCGGGATTTTAGACGTTCCTCTAAAGTAGAAATTTCTTTCGGTGGACGATCACTGGAGATGACAATTTGCTTTTTGTTTTGATGCAAGTCATTAAAAGTATGGAAAAATTCTTCCTGTGTCTGTTCTTTCTTTTGAATAAATTGAATATCATCAATTAATAAAACATCGATATTGCGGTACTTTTCACGAAATGACTCTGTATCGTTGTTACGAATGGATTGAATAAACTCATTTGTAAATTTTTCGCTTGATGTGTAAAGTACCTTCGCATCAGGATTATTTTCCAGGACATAATGACCAATCGCATGCATCAGATGCGTTTTTCCTAAACCTACACCACCATAAATGAAAAGCGGATTATAGGCATTTGCCGGTGATTCCGCAACAGCAAGGCTCGCAGCATGCGGGAAGCGGTTGCCGGGACCGATGACAAATGTTTCAAATGTATTGTTCGTGTTAAATTGCTCACCTGACACGACAGGTTCAACATGCGAATGATGCTCTGAATTTTTAGAGGATGACGCGACATTGAGCTCTGCTAAATCTTCTTCAGTAATGAAGTTGATGTTCTCAATATCGTGTCCCGTTACAGCTTCTAAAAATTGTTTGACGAGATCTGTATAATTGGTCGTTAGCCAATTTGCAATAAATGGCTGTGCAGCAATAACGACAGCTTCTTTATTAGATAGAGCATGTAATGTTGTGTCTTTGAGCCAAGTGTCATATGAAACATTAGTAACATTTTCTTTGCATAAGTTGAGAACATTATCCCAAATTTCTTGTTCTGACAT